>CAVVNM010000023.1:0-400577 GCA_963749575.1 uncultured Alphaproteobacteria bacterium | reverse complement strand
CTCATCGACAATTCGCAGATGTCGAAGTCGGCGTGGCGGAAGGCACGGGAAGACAGGTGCCCTCTGGTTCCAGCAGCATGAATACCGGATCGACACCGTCGATCTGTACGCTGCCATCGACCAGCGGGCGCACCCGGTCGTAATCGCCACAGGCGATCGATAGTGCGAGTTTGCTCTTCCCGCCTCCTCGCCGCGCGGATCGTTGTTGTCTGCTGTCGGCATTGCACTAATCCCTGATCTCCATATCCTCGTAGGATGGGAACGGGCTCATCCACACGTCGGTGATCGTATGCTTTGTCAGCGCGGACCAATCCCATTGAGCGCCCGCAGATCCATGATCGGCGCGAACATCACCCGGTCGATCGTGAGCTGCTGGATCGGTCAAGCATCGCCTCGCGCTTCGCGACATCGCGTTCGCCGGCTTGGCGCAGGAACAGCTCGTCGATGTCCGGGTAGCCGCCATTGGCGTAGGCTCCCTTCGACCAGATGAACGAATCAACCCGGCTGGCGGCGTTGCCCGAGTTTCCCGACGCGACCATGTAAAGCGCCGGCAGTTTCTTTCGAGCCAGCTCGCATAGAACGTCGCGCGCTCCATCTGCCGGAACCTGAGCGAATACCGACCGCGTTCAGATCGTTGACGACCGCTTCGGCCACCGTCGGAAAGCCTGGGATCGCGGCGAAGTCACCGGCGTCAATGCCGTTGGGATAGCCAGCCTCGGCGAGCAACTGTTTCGCCTTGTCCGGATCGTACGGCAGCGGCTCGACCTGAAGCGCGAATTCCATCACGCGCGGCACGATCACCCCCGCCGGCGGAGAAGCCGAGGCACGCGGCCTGGTTGATATCCTTGCGGTCGAGCGCGTAGTTCACTGCCAGCCGCAGCCGCTTGTCGGTGCCACGGCGACTTCGGGTCCCATTGCCTGGCGAACTCGATCCAGAAGATCGAGGCGTGCTTCGTTGCCACGATCTGAATCCCTGCCTTCTGCAGGCCCTCGGCATCGGGCCCGTCGAGCGCAATGCGATATCGGCCTCGCCGGTCCTGACCATCAGCGCCCGAGTGGTGGCTTCCGGAACACTGCGCATCACCAGCGTTTTCACATTCGGCACGCGTCGCCAGTAGTCGGGGAACGCTTCGAGCACGTACTCGATACCCGGCTTGCCGCTGACGACTTATACGGACCAGCGCCGATCGGGTGCTTCTTGAAGCCGTCATCGCCGACCTCGGTGAGATAGTGCTTCGGCAGCACGATGCCGGCCGCACTGGCCGTGGTGCCGAAGAACGTCATGAAATCCGGCCACGGCGCGCCGAGGTGAAAACGCACGACGCGCGGATCGACGATCTCCACCTGCGTGACATGCTCGTGCAGGGTCTTCGCGGCGGCGCCACTGTAGCGCTCGAAGCTGAACTTGACGTCCTCCGTCGTCAGCTTATCGCCGTTGTGGAATTTCAGGTCCGGGCGAAGCCGGAACTCATAGACCAGGCCGTCCTCGCTCGCTCCAATTCGGCGAGGCTAGGCCCCATCTTCTGCCCGGGATACTGACGCACCAGCGCGTCGTGAATCGCATACAGCATGCCGAACGGCGTGATCTGCGGTGGCGCTGTGGACGGGTCGAACCAACTCGGCGGGATGGTCACGTGCCAAGCCTGCACCAGGCGCCCCGACGGCGCGCGGGTTTCGGCCAGCGAAGCGCCGGCGGCCAACGCCATTCCCGTGAGCAGCGCCAAGCACAAGGCCAGACGCCAACGCAGTCGTTGCAACGACATCATCATCCCTCCCGGTTTATTCCGGCCGCGCTCGCGGTCGGCTTTTGCGATCTTGATGACCTTGCCGCGCGGCGAGGTCAACCGCCGCGTGACCTGCCCGGTTGTTGGGGCTAGGTTTTCGGGCACAATCAGGAGGGCGTGCCTTGCAACGCCAAACAATCGCAATCGCCGGTGTCGAACTCGAAGTGTTCGAGAGCGGCGAAGGCCCGCCATCCTGTTCCTGCACAACGGCGGCGGTTTCGAGCCCACGCATCCGTTCATCGGCCTGCTCACGGCGCGGCATCGGCTGATCGCGCCATCGCATCCTGGCTTCGGCACATCCAGCCTGCCGGATTGGCTCGATTGCCCGGACGACATTGCCTATGTGCATCTTGCGCTGATGGATCGGCTCGGACTGGCACAGGTCGATGTCATTGGCTGCTCGATCGGCGGCTGGATTGCCGCGGAGCTTGCGACCAAGTCGCCGGAGCGCGTGCGCCGGCTGGTGCTGGTGTTTCCCGAAGGTGTCAAGACCGGCCCGCCCGATCGGCTCGACATTCCTGACATCTACGCCATGCCGTACGAAGAGCTGGAACGCATCTCGTACCACGATCCGGAACGGATGCAGGTCGATCCCGCGCAGCTTACCGACGAACAACTGGCGATCCGCGTGCGCAATCGCGAGACGACGGCGCTGCTGGTGTGGGAGCCGTATATGCACAATCCGAAGCTCCGGCATCGCCTGCATCGCGTCGCGGCGCCGACGCTGTTCCTGCGCGGTGAGAGCGATGGGCTGGTGTCGGCCGAATACGTCGCGGCCTATGCACGGCTGCTGCCGATCGCGCACATCGAGACCATCCGTGCGGCGGGGCATGCGCCGCATATCGAACAGCCGCACGAATTCGCCCGTGCGGTGCTGGCATTTCTCGATGCGGGAGCGGTGTGATGAGGGCCTGGCATTTCAGCGAGAACGCCTATCCTTATCTGCCGCCCGCCGACGAATACGAGTTCGATCCGCGTCAGCCTGCCCAGTCGCGTGTACGATCCGCAGAAGGGCGCCGATCTGTACGACCGCTTCCTCGATGAATGGCTGATCGCGGAAGACGAGGGCATGGACATCATGCTGAACGAGCACCATCGACGGCGACGTGCGTGGATCCTGCCGCCCCGCTGGTGCTCGCCGCCCTGGCCCGCCTGTCGAACAAGGCACGGCTGCTGATCCTGGGCAATCCCATTGCCAACCGCCGTCAGCCGGTGCGTGTGGCCGAAGAGATGGCAATGATCGACGTGCTGTCGCGCGGCCGGCTGGAGGCCGGCTTCGTGCGCGGCGTGCCATACGAAGTGCTGCCGGCCAACAGCAATCCGGTGCGCATGAACGAGCGCGAATGGGAGGCGCTCGACCTAATCATCAAGACCTGGACCAGCCATGATGGCCCGTTCAGCCACGAGGGCCGCTTCTACCACTATCGCGCGGTCAACATCTGGCCGCGTTGTTACCAACAACCGCATCCGCCGGTCTGGATCAGCACCACAAGCCCGAGCGGTGCGGCGCGGGTCGGCGCCCGCGGCTTCGTGCAGGCGACGTTCCTCACCGGCTTCGACGGCACGCGCGCGATCTACGATGCGTACCGCCGCGGCTGGCGTGAGGCTGGACGCGGCAGCGACGTGCCGGCGCATCGCCTCGGCTATGCCGCGATGGTCTACACTGCGCCGAACGAAGCGGATGCGCGCGCCGGGGCAGAGAAGCTGCTGTGGTACATCACCTCAAACAAGTACCGCCGCACTTCGCCAATCCGCCGGGCTATGTTCCCGTGCAGGCCAATGTGGCGATGCTGCGCGGCGCCGAACACCCGCTCAGCGCGTTCCGCAGGGCCGCCAGCGTGGAGGGCGCGATCGAGGCCGGCATCATGTTCGCCGGCACGCCCGACCAGGTGCATCGGCAGATGAAGACGCTCTACGACCACGTCGGCGGCTTCGGCCATCTGCTGATCATGGGCCAGGCAGGGTTCCTGGAACACGACGAGACCGTGCTTGGGATCCGGACCTTCGCACGTGAGGTCTATCCGCGGCTGAAAGCGGATTACCCCGACACGGCGGTCTCCGGCGTGGCGTGACCCGGCGTCCGCTCAGCGATTGCGCGTCCTCGCCACGCCGACCGGGCTGTCGATCACGCCGAACGATCGTGAATTCGCCCCGGCCCGCCCGATCTGGTAGCCCTCCGCGCCCAGTCCGCGACGCATCAGTTCTCTGACTGCCGCCGCCCGGCTCGGCATGCGCTGCGCAAACCGGAAATCGTCGATCGCGATCAGTTCGTCGCCGTCCAACATTATCTGCAGCCGCTCCCCCCTGGAGAGAACATTGCCTTTGGCAGTCATTTCCACCACTGACCGACCCCCACGATGTGGTTACTTACTCATTCATTCCTAATGTGACTTTTACTCATTCATAGCAACAATGTCAATCGAATGCTTCGCGGCTCAGTGGGTGTCCGGCTCGGAAGGTGCAATTTGCCCAGAAGGCTGAAGCCACCCACTGCGAAAGAACTCGACGGCGGCCGGATTGTTTCCAAGAATATTGTGCGCGGGGAAATTGCGGAGCCGCGACGCAGATCGTCGCTCATCGGCATCCCAAAAGGCCGCGCTTATGCACAGGGGGCCCTGGTGAAGAGATCGACGGCGCAGCGAGAGTGTCACGCTATCCTGTTGGTCGATGACGATCCGGCGCTTGGATTTGCGATCGAGGATTATTTGGCCGAGGCCGTGATCGAGGTCGTTCACGTCCATGATTCCGTGGTGGCGTTAGGCATGCTCGAGGCCAGGCGGGAGATCGATCTGCTGATGACCGCGATCGCCATCCCAAAGGGAATACCCTGCGCCGTTGCCTTGATGGTCCGCCCGCTCGTGCAGGGCGTCGGCTTCGTCTTTGTAACCGGGCGTCCGGAGTTGCTCGACACCGCCGGGGACCTGCGGGACAAGGCGTTCATCAAGCCGGTCGATCTGGCGCAGGCGATTTGCAGTCGCCTCGCCGTGTAACGTTCGCACCCGGTTTGCCGGCACACCATCGAGGTTCGTCAAACGCGCGACCGGCGTGTAGATTGGCAGGGCAATTCGACGTTCGTCCTGTCAGGAGCCGGGCACCATGGCGGTTACCGAAACGGCATCCACGGAAGCCGGCCGCGATTTCATTCGCGACATCATCCAGGCCGACCTCGATGCGGGACGCGTGTCGACGGTGGTCACCCGGTTTCCGCCGGAGCCGAACGGCTACCTGCACATCGGCCACGCCAAGGCGATCAGCCTGAACTTCGGCGTGGCGGAGGAATACCGCGGCCGCTGCCACCTGCGCTTCGACGACACCAATCCGGCCAAGGAGGAGCAGGAATTCATCGACGCGATCAAGCGCGATGTGCACTGGCTGGGGTTCGACTGGGGCGGACACCTGCATCACGCGTCAGACTATTTCGAGCAGCTCTATGAATGGGCCGAGTACCTGATCCGCGCCGGCAAGGCCTATGTCGACGACACGCCGCCCGACCGGATGCGCAGCCAGCGCGGCACGCTGACCGAGCCGGGACAGAACTCGCCGGACCGCTACCGGCCGATCGACGAGAACCTGGACCTGTTCCGTCGCATGCGTGCCGGCGAGTTCCCCAACGGCGCCCGGGTGCTGCGCGCCAAGATCGACATGGCGTCGCCCAACATGAACCTGCGCGATCCGGTGCTGTATCGCATCCTGCACGCCGAGCATCCGCGCACCGGCGACGCCTGGTGCATCTATCCGACCTACGATTACGCACACGGCCAGTCCGACGCGATCGAGGGCATCACGCATTCGCTGTGCACGCTGGAGTTCGAGGATCACCGGCCGCTGTACGACTGGCTGATCGAGAACCTGCCGGTGCCGGCGCAGCCGCACCAGTACCAGTTCGCGCGGCTTAACATCGCCTACACCGTGATGTCGAAGCGCATCCTGACGCGGCTGGTGAACGAGGGCATGGTTTCCGGCTGGGACGATCCACGCATGCCGACGCTGGCCGGGGTGCGCCGGCGCGGCATTCCGGCGGCCGCGCTGCGCGACTTCGTGCGACGCGGCGGCATCACCAAGTCGAACAGCGTGACGGAATACGCCGCGTTCGAGTACCCGATCCGTGAGCTGCTCAACCGCATCGCGCCGCGTCGCATGGCGGTGCTGCGGCCGCTGAAGCTGGTGCTCGAGAACTGGCCCGAGGGTCGCACCGAGACGCTGGATGCGATCAACAATCCCGAGGGCACGGCGGCCGGCACTCGCCGCATCACCTTTGGTCGCGAGCTCTATATCGAACGTGACGACTTCATGGAGGATCCACCGAAGAAATTCTTCCGCCTGGCACCTGGCCGCGAGGTGCGCCTGCGTTACGGCTACTTCGTCGCCTGCCGCGAGGTGGTGAAGAACGCCGCGGGAGAGGTGGTGGAGCTACGCTGCACCTATGATCCCGCAACGCGCGGAGGGAATGCGCCGCCGGACGGTCGCAAGGTGCAGGCGACGCTGCATTGGGTGGCGGCGACGGATGCGATCAAGGCGGAGGTGCGGCTGTACAATCACTTGTTCGCGCGCCCCGATCCCGGCGCAGATGGCGACATCATCGCCGATCTGAACCCGAACTCGCTCGAGTTGCTGCGCGGCTGTCTGCTGGAGCCTGCTCTCGCCGCGGCGCCGATCGGCGAGGCAGTGCAGTTCGAGCGGCTCGGCTATTTCTGTGCTGACCCGGACTCTGTACCTGGCAAGCCGGTGTTCAACCGCACCGTCGGCCTGCGCGACACCTGGGCGAAGGTGCAGGGAAAGGAGCGATAAACCCATGCAATTCGGCGCCGCGATGTTCTTCACCGACGCCTCGATGGCGCCCGGCGAACTCGGTCCTCTGCTCGAACAGCGCGGCTTCGAATCGATCTGGGTGCCGGAGCACTCGCACATTCCGCTGGTGCGCACCAAGGCGTTTCCCGGTGGGCCCGAACTACCGCGCCCGTATTACGACATCATGGACCCGTTCCTGGTGCTCACCGCAACAGCGGTGGCGACAAGGACGCTGAAGGTTGGCACCGGCGTCTGCCTGATCAACCAGCGCGATCCGATCCAGACCGCGAAGCTGGTCGCCTCGCTCGACCAGTTGTCTCACGGCCGGTTCCTGTTCGGCGTCGGCAACGGCTGGAACAAGGAGGAGATGGAACACCACGGCACGAACTTCGAGACGCGTCACAGGCTGTCGCGCGAGCGCATCGAGGCGATGCAGGCGATCTGGTCGCGGGACATTGCCGAGTACCACGGCGAGTTCGTCAACTTCGCGCCGATGCAGACCTGGCCGAAGCCGGTGCAGCATCCGTTTCCAGTAATTGTCGGCGGCGCCTTCCCCTATGGCGCGCGCCGCGCGGTTCGCTATGGCGACGGCTGGATCCCCGGCGCCGGTGCCACTCGGCATGGCGATATCGCTACAACACTGCCGCAATTCCATCAGCTGGCGCGCGACGCTGGGCGCGATCCGGCCTCGCTGCCGGTCACGCTGTTTCGCGTGGCCGAGGACCTCGAACGGCTGCGCCAGTATCGCGATCTGGGTATCGCGCGGGTGGTGATCAGCCTGCCGGCGGCGAAGCGGGATGAAATTCTGCCGATCCTCGACCGGTGGGCGCCGCTGATGCGTGCCGCCAGCGTCTGAAGGGTTCCGCGCAGCAGGCAGACGTTCAGCGCCCCGACCGGCCCATTTTGCGCAACCGGCGGATAGGTGTGAACTACTTCATAGACGGACGGCGATTTCACAGGCAAGGCTGCATCCTGCCCGCAGAAGTAGGTCGGGCAAGGGGTGATCCAGATGGACAGCGCTGTCGACCGGTCTGCGCCACGCGCGGGGCGTATCGCCTCCGCCGTCGCGTGCGACCGTGGCGATGCGATCCTGAATGCCATCCGTGCGCAGGGCATCCTGAGATTGTTGCCCGAACGCGATCTGCTGGCCCTGTTACGTCATTCGTCCATCCGCTCGTTGCCGAAAGGCCATGTTCTGTTCCGCACCGGCGATGAGGGCCACTCGGTCGTCCTGGTCCTGCTGGGTTATGTAAAGCTCTCCACTGTGGCACCAAATGGGCGCGAGGTGGTGGTGGAGATAGCCGGGCCCGGATCCATCTTCGGCGAGCTCGCGGTGCTGAACGGCGCGCCGCGGCAGGCGGACGCAACAACGCTTACGCCTTGCCGCGTGATGGCAATCGACGGCGCGCTGTTCCGGCGTACGCTCGCTGGGACGCCGGAGGCGATGTTCGCGGCCATACGCCTGCTGGGCGAGCGGCTGTCGGCGTCCAAGGTGCGGGAGATGGACGCGGTGTCGCTCCCGGCGCCGGTGCGGTTGGCGAAGGCACTCCTGCAACTGGCCAGACTGCATTCGGAACGCATCGAAGACGGCGTGCAGATCGGCTTCCGCTTGTCGCAGCGCGAGCTTGGCGCGATGACCGGCCTGATCCGCGAGAGCATCAACAAGCACCTGAAGGCCTGGCGTGCCGCGGGTTGGGTGGAGCTTTCCGGCGGCAACGTGACGCTGCGCGATGTGCGCGCGCTGCAGGATTACGTGCGCGACAACGAAGCGGTGTAACGAATTTCATGCGTGACAAAGATCGTGGTCGCGGAGTGAATTGATTCACTCGGCCCGGGGCCCGGACCCGCCAAATTTTCGAGGTCCGATGGGCGGACGCCGGATGATCGCGGGTCCGATCGCACGCGGCCTGTCACATCAACAGTCTCCGGCTCGAACGGAGCCCCCGAAGGGGTCCGACAACGCGGCCGGCTGGCAACGGAGGCGACGATGACCGGGACATTTCTCATAGCAGTAGCGGCACTGATCGTCGCCGTTATCGGCTGCGCCGTCATTGCTCCAACAGCAGGGCCGACCAAATGGTGACTGCGGAGCCGGCAACGGTGAGTGATTTCGACCGCCGGCCTGCTGGCCGGGCACTTCGGTTCGGGGCTGATGTCACGCGAAGGCACGACCTCCGAGTGCCTGCGTCCGGACGCGGTGCGACCGGAGGGTGCTGAGACCCGACGGCCGCGCCACACTTGTCGCGGTCGCCAAGTGCGAAGGCGACCCGGAACCCGCGACATTCTATCGCTGATCTGACCGGCCCGGCCGTCCGTGGACATCGACCGGCACGCGTCACACTCTCATTGCGTCCATCGCATGGAGAGCGTCATGACAGCGACGACCTGCATCCGCAACGCCGCCTGCATCGTCGCCTGGGATGCCGCGAACCGGCGGCATGCCTACCTGACGGGCGGCGACGTCGCGTTCACCGGCGACACGCTCAGCTTCGTCGGCAGGCACTACGACGGATCGGCGGATATCACGATCGACGGCACCGACCTGATGGTGATGCCCGGCCTGATCGACCTCCACTCGCACCCGAGCACCGAACCGTTCTATCGCGGCGTGCGCGAGGAACACGGCGTGCCCGCCATGTATATGAGTGGTCTCTACGAACGCTCGGTGGCGCTGCAGCCTGACGCCGTCGCGCGCAAGGCCGGCAAGCACGTGGCGTTCTGCGAGATGCTGCTGTCCGGCGTCACCAGCGTGGCCGATCTGTCCGGCATCGACGAGGGCTGGATCGAACTGGCGGCACAGAGCGGGCTGCGGGTGTTTCTGGCGCCTTCCTATGCCTCGGCGCGGTGGTATCTCGACAATGGCTGGGCATTGAAATACCGCTGGGACGAATCTGCCGGACGTCGCGGCCTCGATGCCGCGCTGGCGCTGATCGAGCGGGCTGGTTCGCATCCCTGCGGCCGGCTGTCGGGCATCGTCTCGCCGGCGCAGATCGACACCTGCACGACCGATCTGCTGCGCGACAGCTTTGCCGCTGCCGAGGCACATGATGTGCCGCTGACCGTGCACTGCGCGCAGAGCGTCAACGAGTTCCTGGTGATGGTCGATCGCCACGGCCTCTCGCCGGTGCAGTTCGCGCACGACCTCGGCATCCTGTCGCCGCGCACCGTGCTGGGCCACGCGATGTTCATCGACGAACATTCCTGGGTGCGCTGGCATACCCGCACCGATCTGGCGATCCTGGTGGAGACCGGCACCAGCGTCGCGCACTGTCCCTCGCCGTTCGCGCGCTACGGGCACACGCTGGAGGACTTCGGCCGCTATCGCCGCGCCGGCGTCAATCTCGGCATCGGCACCGATGTTGCGCCGCACAACGTCATCGAGGAGATGCGGCTGGCGGCGATCCTCGCGCGCGTGGCGGCGCGCGACATCACCACGACCAGCGTGGGCGCGCTGTTCCATGCCGCGACGGTGGGAGGTGCGCAGGCGCTCGGCCGGACCGATCTCGGGCGGTTGATGGTCGGAGCGAAGGCGGATCTTGTGCTGGTGGACCTGGCCAATCCGTGGATGCGGCCGGCGCGCGATCCGCTGCGCTCGCTGGTATTCACCGCCGCGGAGCGCGCAGTGCGCACCGTGTTCGTGCATGGGGTGAAGGTGATGGAGCAAGGGCAGGTGCTGACGATGGACCACGAAGCTGCGCTGGCGGAGGTTGCGGAAGGGCAGCAGCGTATGCTGCGCGAGGCGCCATCGCGCGATTGGGCGGGGAGGACGGCGGATGAGATCTCGCCGCTGAGCCTGCCCGTGCTGGGGTAAGGATTGGCGGCGATTAGGCTTCCGTTCTCTTCGGGACTAAAATAATGTAAGGAATTGAGCTTGCTGGGCGTGAGGATGAGCCATGCGGGGGTTACCGACCAGGTGAAGCGGCTGCTGATTTTGCTGTTCCTCGCGGTGGTACCGATGCAGGCTCTCGCGCAACCGCCGGCCGCGCCGGAGCGTCGCGTCGCATTCGTGATCGGCATCGGCGCCTATCAGCATGCTCCCCGGCTGACCAATCCGGTGAGCGACGCGCGGGCGGTCGGTGAAGCTCTTCGTCAGCTGAATTTCGAGGTCGATGAGGTTTACGACCCTGATTTTCGCCAATTGACCCACGCCTTGCGGGAGTTTGGCATCAAGGCACAAAAATCGGATGTGGCCGTCATCTACTACGCTGGCCATGGGGTTCAGGTGGCCCGCGAGAATTACCTGTTGCCGGCCGATGCGGTGCTCGAGCGCGAGCGTGACCTCGTCTACGAGGCGCTGTCGCTCGATCTGTTTCTCGGCGAGATTGCACAAGCCCAAAAGCTCGGCATCATCCTGCTGGACGCATGCCGCAATAATCCCTTCGTCGAACGGTTGACGCGCTCGGTCGTCGTCAGCAGCCGCGGTCCGGCCTCCGCAGGTCTGGCGCGCGTGGACAGCGTCCCGCGCAATACCCTGGTGGCGATGGCGACCAAGGCGGATCAGACCGCCGAGGACGGCAGCGGCAGCCACAGCCCGTTCGCGCAGGCGTTGATCGAGAATTTGCAAAGGCCCGGGCTGGAACTCAGCCTGTTCTTTCGCAGCGTACGCGACAGCGTATTGCGCGAGACCAGCAATCAACAGGAACCCTACATCTTTAGCTCACTCGGCGCGGAGCCGTTCTACTTCCACCCGCGCCCACCCAATCGGCCGCCGCAGATCGGCGTCATCCCTCCCCTGGAGGTGCTCGACAATTCCGGCCCGACGCCGCTGCCGATCCCGAAACCAACCGACCCGGACCAAGATCCACTCACCGTCCGCATCACCGGAATGCCGCGCTCCGGCGAGGTCCGGATCGATGGGAGGCTGGTCACCCCTGGCGCGGTGTACAGTGCCGACCGCTTCGCGACGGCGACCTACAAGCCCGCCGGAACTGCGCTTGGCGATGTGGGAACGCTCGACGTTCTGGTGGAGGACGGTCGCGGCGGCAGCGTCCTGGGCAGTCTGCCGATCAGTGTTGCCAGTTCAAATCACCCGCCGGTAACCGAGCCGCGTCGCCGTCTCCGGATCTATACCGGCGCGCTCGGAATCGCGCCGCCCACCGACCCGGACGGCGATAAGCTGACGGTGACTGTGCAGGGATTGCCGCGTGGCCTCGTGCGCTTTGGGGTGAACACGCTGCGAACCGGCGATCGGCTCGAGCCGGAGCAATTGCCCGCCTTGGCGTATGTGCCGGAACCTGGCTTCAGTGGACCCGCCGGAACCTTTCAGTACCTGGTCGACGATGGCCGAGGTGGCCGGACGGAGGGCGCGCTCGATATCGACGTGATGGACCCTGCCGAAGCAGCAGCGCAGATGGCGGAAGCCGAACTGTGGGATCGGCTGCGGGCGAGCGGCCGGGTCGAGGACGTGGACACCTTCCTGCGGCTTTATCCGAATTCCTATCTGGCCGCCGCGGCGCGGAGGCGCCGCGAAGAGCTGCTCGCCCAGAATGCGCCCAGGACCGCACCGCCGGCCGTGTCCCAGCAGGCGGCAGCTCCGCAACCCCCTGCACCGGTGCAGAGCGCGACCAGGCCCGTCACCCCGCCTCCGGCACCACCGCCAGCGGTGACGGCAGAGACACCGAAAGCGCCCGACAGGATTGCTGCGCTGCAGCCGATCGCGCCCGCGGCGATGCCGCCGCCACCGCCGCGGCGAGACCTCGCGATGGTCATCCCGCCCGTCGCGGTGCTGCCTGCCGCCGGCGACGGCCAGGCTTTCCAGGATTGCCCGAATTGCGTGAGCATGGTCCGCATTCCCGCTGGCACGCTCATGATGGGGCAGAGCTCCAAGGATCCGACCGCGGTCCCGGTACACAAGGTGGCGCTGCGCTCCTTTGCGCTCGGCGCGTATCCAGTGACGGTCGCGGAGTGGAACGCCTGTCACGCCGATGGGGTTTGCGGGCCGCCGCCGCGCATGGCGGTGGCACAGGACGAGACGCCGATCCACAACGTCAGCTGGGACGACGCGCAGCTCTTCATCACCTGGATTTCGCGCCGTGCCGGACACACCTACCGGCTCCCGACCGAGGCTGAATGGGAGTATGCGGCGCGTGCCGACACAGCGACGCGCTACTGGTGGGGCGACCGTCCGGGGACGGCGCTGGCAAATTGTGCCGGCTGCGGCGGGACGCAGGACCCGCGGGCGCCGTTGCCGGTGACCGCTTTCCAGGCCAACCCCTTTGGCCTCTATGACATGCTGGGTGGCGTCGCCCAGTGGGTACAGGATTGCTGGTTCCCGAATTACAGCAATGCCCCGACTGACGGTTCAGCGCACCAATCGCCTAACTGCGTCAAGCGCGTGCTGCGCGGCGGGTCGTTCCGCGCCAACCTCGACGAGATCGTGCCGACTGCACGAGGCAACTACGACGGTCCGGTTCGCTACCTGGAGAACGGCTTCAGAGTCGCGCGCGACCTGAACTGAGTCGCGTCATCGGGACGTGGCGCTACCCACGCACGTAAATAGTGATACGCCGGGACATCAGCGGCGGGTCGTGCGGCACATGGTCAGCGTCGCCCATCAGCAGTTGCAGAGTGTGTTTGCCTGGCGGCAACTCGACGATCGCCTCGGTCTGGCCAAGTCCGAAATGCAGGTGGTTGTGATCGTTCGGGATGGGCTGATCCAGCGGTGGCGGCGGCACATCGATCAGCAGATGGTGATGGCCGGTGTTCTTTGTGGTCACACCGGCAGGCGCGATGCCGAAGTTGCGGGTCCCGAACCACACCTTGAACTTGGTACCGACCGTCGCTCCATCCAGCGGCCAGCCGATATAAACGTAGGCATCGTGTGGCGCCGGGGTCCGCGGCGGGTTGGATGCACCGGCAGCCGGGGGAGGCGCAGCCTGCCCCGATGGAGGGTTGGTCCCCTGTGCCATAGCGCCCATTGCGGTAAGGCCAACAGAAGCAACCGAGAGCCATAGCGTCCGGCGTCGGATCATTGACATCCTGTCTCTCCTTGCGCGCCGGTGCCTACTGGACCACGGTAATGGTGATGCGCTTCGAGTAAAGCGGTGGCTGGTGCGGGATGTGGTTCTCGTCACCCAGCAGCAGTTGCAGGGTATGCTTGCCCGGCGGCAGGTCGAGCCGCGCCTCGGTCTGTCCAAGCCCGAAGTGCAGGTGGTTGTGGTCATTGGGGATGGGCTGGTCGAGTGGCGGCAGATCGACGTCGACCAGGAGGTGATGGTGGCCGGTGTTGGCCTTCTGCACACCGGCAGGCGCGATACCAGCACCGCTGAGGCCCATGCGGACCCAGAAGCTGCCGTGGATCACTGCTCCGTCCGGTGGCCAGATGATGTAGACCTTGGCGTCTGGAGGCATGCTCGACGGCTGCGCGACGGCACTGGATCCCGCCAGCACGATACCGGTCAACACAGCCGCGACAATCCGGATGATCCGCATGATCTCTCCTACGCAGCCTCGCCGGCATTGATATGCCCGACGGTCTACGAATGTTACGATAGGCCAGGATGCGAGGCGCGGTCCAGTCGGTTCTGTTGGCCGACTGCCTTCAGGGAACCGCCGACCTGCAGGGAAGGTTGGCGTCAGCACTTGTCGTCAAGGTGCGAGGCTGATTGGCTCGATCCTCCAGTTGCACAAGCGTGTCATTGTGAGGCTCCGGGGCGACCATGCACAGCGCCTGCGCCAGCGGAGTGCCGTACTACAAGGTCTGGCTCAACGTTGTCACCACGGAGCGGACACCGGGCGCGTCGATACCCTCCGCGAAATTCCGCGTGCCTGCTCCCGACTTGGAAGACTGGCTACAGCAGCCAACCGGACTCCGACCAGCAGGTTGCTGGCATGTGCGACGCGCGACGGCGGCATGATCATCTCTTCGAGCAGCGGTTGCGCCGCTCCAGCCGCACTGGGACAGGTCTATCTGACACTGCTGCCACTGCTCATCGGATGTTTCGTTTCTGGACAGAGATACTATATACTCTGGGAGCAGTCGTTATACAGCAGATCATCGCAAGTATTGCGTTGATCAACTTCTTATCGATGCGAACGGTGCGCCTGTTGGACGTGGACGCGAGGAAATCCGATCTGCATCGGAAGTCAGCGATTCCCGATTGGAGGCAGCACCGATGGGCGCCAGCATCGGTGTCGCAACCGCGCATCCGACCCGGCCTTGTTGCCCCATGGCCAGGTGCGCGCTACAAATACCCCCGCCATCAACTTTCTTAACCAATGATCGGCGACACTGCGCGGCGCTTGCCGGGGGATGGGATGCAGGAGCGAATCGCGCGGCTTGACGACGCGCTGATTGATGGCGTCTGTCAGCCCATCGTTGACAGGCTCGCCACGGACCTGTCCGTGGATTGCTTCCGGTTGGCGCGACTTTGCAACGATGCGGCGGCACTGGCCTGGATCCTGTCGCAGGCGGGCCGTGTCTCCGACGCATTCGCGACGGGCAACGTTGCGCTTGCCGTTGCTCAAGGTACCCTCATCATCGTTGGGCTGGCCGCGCTTACGACATTGCGCCGCATGTTCGACGGAAAGCAGGGTCCGCGATCGTCCACCGGCGTGCGGGGAAATCCGCTCAGAGCGGCAATGTTCCTGCATCGGCTGGGCTGTCTGCTCTGGTTCGGCGCGCAGGTGCTCGGCACTATTGCGCGGCCGGTGGCCTTCGCTGAAATCCTGGTCGTCGGCATGAGCCTCCTGACCACGGCCTCGGTCTACGTCGGAGCCTGCTCCACTCCGCCACCCGAGCGACGAAGCCGCACCAGCCGGGCTTGGTCCTGGCGACCCGCCGCAATCCGTCCGTCCTGAACGCAGCCGCCAGTCCTGCGACCACCCGCGCAGGAGGAGCCGATCAGTCTCGAATTCGTGGCCATAGGCGAGCAACGCGCAACCAGGCGCGAGCAGCGGGCGCGGCCAGCTCGGCCATACCGGTTGCCGCCGCCGGGGCCGCAGCCATTCGGGAGCCGTAGACCCGGTCCTGGGCGGATCTCGAAATCGAGGTGCCACCTCGAACCGACCCGGAGCGGCGCCGCGCTCCCACCTATTCCGCCGCCGCCGCTACCGCGATTGGGCGTCGCCTGTCGTGTTCCTCCTTCAACTCCTCCGCCACCAGGAATGCCAGCTCCACCGCCTGCGATCCATTCAATCGTGGATCGCAACGCGTGTGATACCGGTCGGTCAGCGCCACTTCATCGATCTGTTGCGCGCCACCGGTGCATTCGGTGACATCCTTGCCGGTCATCTCGATGTGCATGCCGCCGAGCTGGCTGTTCTCCGCGCGATGCACTGCAAAACAGGTCCGCAATTCGCCAATTATCCGCTCGAACGGACGCGTCTTGAGTCCAAACTCCGTCGTCACCGTGTTCCCGTGCATCGGATCGCACGACCACACGACGCAACGGCCCTCGCGCCTCGCGGCACGGATGAGCGGCGGCAGTCCAGCGCCGATGCGTTCCGTCCCCATACGCGTGATCAGGGTCAGTCGCCCGGGCTCGTTGCCCGGGTTCAGCACGTCGATCAGCCGCAGCAGTTCATCCGGCGTCATCGTCGGGCCGCATTTCAGTCCCAGAGGATTGGCCACGCCGCGCAGAAATGCGACGTGCGCGCCATCCACCTGCCGCGTGCGTTCGCCGATCCACGGCAGGTGCGCCGAGCACGCGTACCAGTCGCCGGTCAGACTGTCCTGGCGGGCCAGCGGCGCTTCATAGTTCAGCAGCATGGCATCGTGGCTGGTGTACAAATCAGTCGACCGAAGCTGTGGCGTGTTCGCTGATGTGAGACCGCATGCCGCCAAGAATGCCAGTGACTCCTGCATGCGTGCGCAGATTTCGCCATAACGCTCGCCTTGTGGCGAGGCCGCTATGAACGCCTGGTTCCATTGCTGCACCCGCGCCAGATCGGCGAACCCGCCTTGCGCGAAGGCGCGCAGCAGATTGAGCGTTATCGCCGATTGACTGTATGCCCGCATCATCCGCGCCGGGTCCGGCACGCGCGCAGCGGCATCGAACGCGATGTCATTGATGACGTCGCCACGATACGACGGGAGCGTGACACCATCGATTGTTTCTGTTGACATCGAGCGCGGCTTGGCGAGCTGCCCCGCCATACGCGTGACCTTCACCACCGGTACCGCCGCGGCGTAGCTGAGCACCACGGCCATCTGCAGCAGTACCTTAAGCGTGTCGCGCAGTGCGTTGGCATGGAACTCGGCGAACGATTCCGCGCAGTCGCCGCCTTGCAGCAGAAACGCGTCACCGGCCGCGACGCGGCCGAGTTGCGTCTTCAGCGCACGTGCCTCACCGGCAAAGATCAGTGGCGGCGAAGCGCAAAGTTCCGCCTCGACAGCGTCAAGCGCCGCCGCGTCCGGATAGTTCGGCGCCTGTGCGATCGGACAGGCGCGCCAGTCCTGAGGTGTCCACATGGCACGTCATCGCGGTCGCTGCGGCGCCGGCTGCGGCGCGGGTTGCGGAGCCGGCTTTGGGACGGACGGGCCGGTGATCACATCGAAATCGAACTCTGAACCGGGCATGCGAGCCTCCTTCGGTTGAGGGGCCGCTCCTGCCTTGGCGAAAATCCGATTTCCGATGCAGCAGAAATGCGAAAGCCGCCTTGGCGGGGCGGCTTCGGGTTCCTGCTAGTCGTGCACGATCCTATGCCGCCGGGTTGTACCAGCGGTACCAAAATCGTGAGGCGGAAACAATCTGCATCCGTGCCATGGCCCTGCTTAGCGCAAGTCCGCTGCAAATGGCAAGCAGCGATTTGCCGCCTAGATGATGGACGGGTCGTCCGGATCCAGCGCACGCAGCAGGTAGTCGTTGCTCTGCGGTGCATAGAGCTGCCAAAGCAGGCGAAGTTCGGCGATCGGCGTGTCGTGCCAGTCCACACGAAGATCGATCAGCGGGAAGCTCTCGCATTCGACCACCAACAGATGTGCGCTCCGCACCGGCACATGCTCGCCGCCCGCCGCGAGGCCTTCTTCCAGTGCCTGCAGCAGTCGCTCCGCCAATGGCGCGGATGGATCGGCCTGGAATGCGCGCAGCATGGCCGGCGGCACCAGCGAACTCGCCAGAATGTTGCCGATCGTACAGACGTCGTGGCCCGGGGCGGCGCTCATCTCAGGCCTGGTGCGCGTGCCGCTGTACGCTGCGGTATTGCCCGTCCGATCCAGCACCGCGAGTTGCCGCCACTGCGCATGCGGCGTGGATGCGACGAGCGCATCCAACGTCTCCTGCGCCGAACAGCCGGAGCGCAGCAGCGCGAGCCCGCGTGGTCCAAGCCGCGGATCGGTGCGATGCTGCGTCAGCACCGCGCCGACACCTGCCGCGCAGAAGCTGCAGCGCGCGCCGACGGCTATCGAGGACGTGGTGACGGCAGCGCCGATCTGCCCGGTGCGAGGGCAGCGGCCAACGAGGGAGAAGGTCATGGCTGTCTGATGCCGCGTTCAGTTGAATTGTGGGTGCCGGATACCGCCGCCGCGTTGGACGACGGAAAGAAGCGCGCGGCAGCCGGCTTCGTCCAGCTTGCCGCGTCGGTGGTGCTGCTCAGCAGTGCATGGCCCCTGACCAAGATCGCCTTGAGCCTCGGTAGCACACCGATTTGGTTCGCAGAAGGGCGTGCCGTGCTCTCGGGTGCGACCATCGCCATTATTCTGACATTGCGCGGTCGGCTTCGCGTGCCGCAACGAGAGGATCTTCCCGCCCTGGTTGCGGTTGGCGTCGGTCAGCTTGGACTCTATTTCGCATTTGCGCATGAAGCTGTCGCCTGGGTTGCCGCGGGCCGCACCGCGATCCTCGCGAATACCACGACGATCTGGGTAGTTCCGCTGTCGCTGATCTTCCTGCGCGAGCACATTCCATTGCGGCGCTGGTTCGCCGCCGGTTTCGGACTCGTCGGCGTGGTGGTCCTGATGAGCCCATGGGCGATCGACTGGTCGTCGCGCAACGTACTGATCGGCCATGCCTTCCTGCTTGCCGCGTCGCTGTCGTGGTCGGTGGCGATCATCGTCACGCGCGCTGCGACGCCGCGCTCGACGATGTTCGAATTGCTGCCGTGGTGCTTTGCCGTGTGCGCGGTGCTGCTTGCGCCGCTGCTATTATGGCACGCACCGCATGGCGGTATCGGCACACAGCCGACGTCCCTGGCGGCACTCGCCTACATCGGTCTGATCGCAGGCCCGTTCGGCACCTGGTGTGTCATTCAGGCGACCGCGACGCTGCCCACCATTGTCTCCTCGGTCGGATTCCTGACCACGCCGGCGATTAGCCTGCTGCTCGCCAACCTGCTGCTGGGGGAACCGATCACCCCGGATCTGCTGGCGGGGTCCGCACTGATCATCTTCGGCGTCGGCTGCGCTGCATGGCCGACGCGGCGATGATGCTGCACGCTATCGAGGCGGGCCACGGCGACCCGCCGCTGGTGCTGCTGCACGGCCTGTTCGGTTCCGCCCGCAATTTCGGCACAGTGCAACGTGCGTTCGCACAGCATCGACGGACAATTGCGCTGGATCTGCGCAATCACGGCGCGAGCCCGCACGCCGACGATATGCGCTACGCGACCATGGCTGCCGACACGCTGCGCATGCTGGAGCACCTCGGCGCGCTGCCGGCGCTGCTGCTGGGGCATTCAATGGGCGGTAAAACCGCGATGCAGGCCGCACTGCTGCGGCCGGACGCGGTTGCACATCTGGTCGTCGCCGACATCTCGCCGGTACCGTATCCACCGCATCTCCGTGCCACCGCCGAGGCGATGGTGGCGATGCCGCTCACTCCAGGCATGACGCGGGCGCAGGCCGAAACCGCGCTGGCGGGATCGGTGCCGGACGCCGGCGTGCGCGCGTTCCTGCTGCAGAACCTGCGACTTGGAGCGAATCCCGCCTGGCGCATCGGCATTGCTGAAATCGTCGCGGGGTTCGCCGACATCCAGGCATGGCAAGCGTCCGCCGATGCACGATATGCCGGCCCGACCCTGTTCATCGCCGGTGCGACATCAAATTATATCAAGCCAGAGCACCGACCGGTCATTCGCGCGCTGTTCCCTCTTGCCCGCTTCATCACGCTGAAGCATGCAGGCCATTGGTTGCACGCCGACAATCCAGCGGGTTTCGTCGCGGTGGTAGAGGCCTTTCTGGCGGATCGAAACCGCAGGCAGGTGCAGCCCTGACAGCCCAATCTGTGCAGCCGCCGATCCGCCGTTCACGGCACTCGGCGCGCTATCAATCCGCGGCGCGCTATCAATCCGCGGCGCGCCCAATATCCCGCCAGGCGTCACTTGAGCACGTGGCGCCCAATACTCCTCGGCGCACCCGAGAAGCGGCTCCTGCCGCCGCCGGCGAACCGACCGGTTTCACCGCCCGCCTCCCGTATGTTCCACTGCGGGGGTTGAGCGTCGCGCTATTGCCACAGCATGATCTGACAAGGGAGATAGGGACCGTCCATGCGGCTGAGCGACGAAGAGAGCGCGATGCTCGCCGGCGAGGCCGGCCCAGCGCGACAATGGGCGATCGAGCATCAGATGCGTGTCGGACGCTATCTTGGCGCGGCCGACTTCGTTCCGGTGTCGCAGGCACACGTCATGGCCGACACCGAATCACTCGGCATCTCCGGCGTCGAATGGCTGGAGCGGCTGGCAGCGCTGCCGGTGTCGGAACGCCGCGTGCGAATTCCCACCATGACCGATCCGCGCGGCACCGACTTCGCAGCAGCGGCGCGGCTTAAGCAGCAGGACTGGATGTTGGCACTGGAGCGCCGCGTCATCGTCGCGTTCGAGGCACTCGGTGTGCTGATGACCGACACCTGCATCAACTACCAGACGATCATGCCGGCGGTGCCCGGCGAGCACATGGCGTACGGCGACACCGGCGTGGTGATCTACTCGAACAGCGTGCTCGGCGCGCGGTCGAATTTCGAGGGTGGGCCATCCGCGCTCGCTGCCGGCCTGACCGGTCGCACGCCGCGCTACGGCTATCACCTACCGGAGAGGCGGCGTGCCACGTTGCTGCTGCGGCTCGAGTACACGCCGCACGAGCTGCACGACTGGGGCACGCTCGGTGCCATCGTCGGGCGGTTCGCCGGAGACTACTGGCAGGTGCCTGCGCTGCTCGGCATCGACCGCGTCCCGACATCGGACGAGCTGAAGCACTTCGCTGCGGCGATGGCGAGCTACGGTTCGGTCGCGCTGTTCCACCTGATCGGCGTTACGCCGGAAGCGGAGCACGCGGTCGATCCGTCGCTGGCGGTAACGGCGGCGATCACCGCGACTGATCTGCACGCCTTCCGGGCCACCTATCGCGCGCACATCGACAAGGTTGATGTCGTGGTGTTCGCGACACCGCAGCTCAGCCTGCTGGAGCTGCGCGATCTCGCCACCATGCTGGACGGACGACACGCAACCATCCCGCTGCTGGTGGTGACCAGCCCGCAAGTGAAGCCGGATGCCGACCGGTTCGGCATCACCGCGCGCATCGAGGCAGCCGGCGGATTGGTACTGTCCGGCATGTGCTTCTACCAGAGCTACGCCCGCGAGATGGCGGAGGCGAATGGCTGGCAGTCGCTTGCCACCACGTCGGCGAAGCTGGTCAACATCCTCGGTGGCTACGGTTATCGGCCGGCATTGCTGTCGATGCAGGAATGCGTCGATGCAGCATGCACCGGACGGATCGCCGCATGAGCGAATTTCGTGCTGACGCAGCGATGGGCAGGCGCGTTTGCGGCCGCGCACTGGTGGCGAAGGACGGGTTTTCCGCCCGCTACGACCTCGATCGCGCCAACGGCGTGTTCGCGCGTCCGGAACACAAACTTGCGGGCCGGTCCTATGTCGGTTGCGTACTGGTGCTGGATGCGGCGAAGGGCGGCGTGGCCACCGCGTGGATGCTGCGCGAGATGGCGTGCCGTGGCGTGATGCCGGCGGCACTGGTGCTCAATCGGGTCAACCCGATCATGGTGCAGGGCGCGGCACTCGCCGACTTCACCATGATGTCGGGCTTCGATGTGGATATCACCTCCGCGGTGCCCGACGGCGCGCTGATCGAGGTCGATCCGGAATCCGATCCTCCCTGTCTGCGCATTCTCGCGACACCATGACCGGCCCAGTGCTCGCCGTTGCGGAGCGCAGGCTCGCCGCCGCACTGCCGGGCATCACCTCGGCACTCTCGTTCAGTGCCGCTGATATCCTCGGCAAGATAGTGTTCAACGACGGCATGGACGTGCTGTCGTTCGTCACCACGCGCGGCGTGCTGACCGCGCTGTTCTTCTGGTTCTGGCTGCGCGGTGCACCGCCGGCGCGACCACACACCAGGCGAGAGCGCTTCGTCTCCATCGTGATCGGCGTGATGTTCGCGGCCAACGCGTTCGCGCTGTTGCTGGCGATCCAGTTGCTGCCGCTGTCGATCGCGATTCTTACCTATTTCAGCTATCCGCTGCTGACTGGCCTCGCCGGCGCCGTCACCGGCATCGACCGCGTCGGCTGGCGCGGATTGCTCGCCGCGTTCGCCGCATTCGTCGGCCTGGCGATGATGCTCGGTGCGCGGCTGGGTGAGGTGGAGCTGGCGGGCGTCGCCAGCGCGTTGGCTGCCGCGGTGCTGCGCGTCGTGACGCTGCTGATCACCCGCGCCGGCCTGCGCGATACCGATTCGCGGCTGAACACCTGGTACTCGCTGGCGCCCTCGGCCATTGTGTTTGTGCTGGGGTCGGCGCTGACGCAGACCTGGAATCCGCCGCAATCCGCGCTCGGCTGGACGGCGTTTGCCGGTATGAGCGTCACCAGCACGCTGTCGGTAATGACGATCTTCGTGTCGATTTCGCGGGTCGGGCCGTTCCGCACGGCCCTGATCATGAACCTCGAGCCACTGGTGTCTACTCTCGGCAGTATCGCGCTGCTGGGCGAGGTGCTGACGCCAGTGCAGGCAATGGGCGGCGGGATCATGCTGGTGGCGCTGTGCGCATTCCAGATGCGACGCTAGTACCTCGTGTCATTGCTGCATCGTTTCGCTTCTCGCATTGACAGCGGTACCTTACCGAAGTTCGAACCCCAGATTGCGCAGCGCCTGGCGCATGCGGTCACGGCCGCGCAACGCCGCGGCGTCCCTCACGCGGTTGAAGCATTGCTGCGTCCAGTCGATCGGCTTCATTCCCTGCTCACGCTGGAACCCGCGCATCGTCGCGTTGTAGCCGTCGATCGCCTCGTTGCGTGGCGCCGCAGAGTACAGCTCGCGATGCAATACCACCGATTGCTGCAGGCGCGGCTTGATGTCCGTTGGTCGGTCCGGGCGAGGATAGCCGATCGACATGCCGAACACCGCGAACACGTGCGGCGGCAGAGCGAGCTCCGCTGCGATTTGTTCCGGCAGGTTGCGCATCGCGCCGATATAGACTGCGCCCAGCCCCAGCGATTCGGCGGCGATCACCGCGCTTTGCGCCGCCAGGGCGGCATCGACTACACCGACGATGAACTCTTCAAGATAGTGGGTGCCGTCCACCTGCGCCTGGTGCTGCGCCGCGATGCGATCCAGCCGCGACAGATCGGCCAGCCACACCAGCAGCAGCGGCGCATCACGGATGAACTGCTGCTGCCCGGCCAGCCCTGCCAGCCGCGATTTGCGTTCGCGCTCCTGCACCGCGACCACGCTCCAGAACTGGAGGTTGGACGAGGTTGAGGCGGACTGCGCCGCGGCGATCAGCAGCTCCAGTGTTCCCTCCGGCAGACCGCCCGGCAAAAAGTCACGCACCGAGCGGTGGTTGAGGATACACTCCAACACCTCGTTCCATTGCTGCGGTGCGGCAAGTTCGCCGTCGCGGTTGCGCCGGCTCAGCAATGTGTATGCATCGGCGGCAGGCTCCGCCAGAGTGCTTGCGGATGACACGTCGTTCTCCAGATAGGGTGAGATGATCATTCCCGACCCACAGGCACCGTGCAAGGAGACTGTTGATGACGATCTACTCGGGTCCGGTGTTCGACATGGCCCGCCAGCAGTTCCAGGTGATCGCCGATCATCTGGAGATCCCACAGGACGAACGCGCGCGGCTGCTCTATCCGAAGCGCGCCATCACCGTGTCCTGTCCGATCCACCTCGATGACGGCCGCATCGCGGTCTATCAAGGGTATCGCGTGCAGCATCACCTGACGCTCGGACCGACCAAGGGCGGCACGCGCTTCGCGCTCAGCGTCGATATTGGCGAGGTGGCCGCGCTGGCGATCTGGATGAGCTGGAAATGCGCACTTGCCGGCCTGCCATATGGCGGCGCGAAGGGCGGAATCACTGTCGATCCGCGGGCGCTGTCGCGCCATGAACTGGAGAACCTGTCGCGGCGCTACATGCAGGAAATGATCCCGTTCGTCGGCCCACACACCGACGTGATGGCCCCCGACATGGGTACCAACGAGCAGGTGATGGCGTGGTTCATGGACACGTATTCCATGTATCAGGGCCGCACGGTTACCGAGATCGTCACCGGCAAGCCGGTCGCTTCCGGCGGCACCGAGGGCAGGCGGGAGGCTACTGGCCGCGGCGTCGCCTATCTGGTGGGGCGCGCGCTGGAGCGGATCGGGTTGCCGCCGGCGGGAGCCACGGCGATCGTGCAGGGCTTCGGCAATGTCGGCAGCTACACGGTGGAGACGCTGGCGCAGCGCGGCGTCAAGCTGATCGGCGTGTCCGACCACACCGCGTGCTACTTCGATCCGCGTGGCCTCGACGCCGGTGGGCTGCTGAAGCATGCGCAGGAGCATGGCGTGCTGGCGGGCTTCTCCAACCAGTTGTCGTTCGATCCGCGCGAATTGTTGGTGCAGAAATGCGACGTGCTGGTGCCGGCGGCGCTGGAGCGCGTGATCGATGCGTCAGTTGCCGCACGCCTGCAATGCCGCGTGCTGGCCGAGGCAGCAAACGGGCCAACGACGCCGGACGCGGACGAGGTGCTGGAACAACGCCGCGGCGAGATCTTCGTAGTGCCCGATATTTTATGCAACGCCGGCGGCGTGGTGGTCAGCTACTTCGAATGGGTGCAGGATTTGCAGCAGTTCTTCTGGGACGAGAGCGAGGTGATGGAAAAGCTCTACCACGTGATGGATCGCGCCTTCGCCCAGGTGATGCGTCGCGTGGAGCACGACGGCGTGTCGCACCGCACCGCGGCGATGGCCATAGGCGTGGAGAAGGTGCGCAGCGCGAAGAACACGCGCGGGCTGTTCCCGTGAGATGAAACGGCAGCTCCGCCTCAATGCGTTCGACATGAACTGCGTCGGTCACATCCAGCACGGGATGTGGGCGCATCCGCGCGACCGGTCGATGGACTACACGGATCTGGACCACTGGGTCTCGCTGGCGCAGACCCTGGAGCGCGGACTGTTCGACGGATTGTTCCTGGCCGACATTCTTGGCGTTTACGACGTGTTCCATGACTCGCCGGATGCCTCGATCCGCAACGCGGTGCAGATCCCGGTGAACGATCCGCTGCTGCTGGTCCCGGCCATGGCCTACGCGACGCAACACCTCGGCTTCGGCGTCACCTGCAACCTGACCTACGAGCCGCCCTATACTTTCGCCCGCCGCATGTCGACGCTGGACCACCTGACCAAGGGACGCATCGGCTGGAACGTGGTGACAGGCTATCTCGACAGCGCCGCGCGCGGCATGGGCCTGGCGCAGCAACCGGAGCATGACAGCCGCTACGACGTGGCCGAGGAATACATGCAGGTCGTCTACCAGCTTTGGGAAGGAAGCTGGGAAGACGCCGCGGTGCTGCGCGATCGCGAACGGCGGGTGTACGCCGATCCAGAGCGCATCCACCGCGTGAAGCACGAGGGCCGGCACTACAAGGTCGATGCGATCCACCTGTCGGAGCCGTCGCCACAGCGCACGCCGGTGCTGTACCAGGCAGGGGCATCGGCGCGTGGGCGCCAGTTCGCCGCCGCGCATGCCGAGTGCATCTTTGTCAACGGCCAGTTCCGCCACAACGTGCGCGATATCGTCGCCGACATCCGCGCCCGAGCAAAAGCGTTCGGCCGCGATCCGTACGACATCAAGGTGTTCGTCGGCGCCACCGTGGTGGTCGCGCCGACCGACGCCGAGGCACGGGACAAGCTCGCCGAATACCGCGAGTATGCCAGTTCAGAGGGTGCACTGGCGCACTACTCCTCCTCGGTCGGCGTCGATTTCTCGCGCTACGGTCCCGATGAACCGATCCGCTTCGTCAGCACCAACGCGATGCGCTCCAATCTGGAGGCGATCACCGTGCGCAGCGGCGGCACGGAATGGACGACGCGAAAGCTGCTGCAAACGATGGTGCTGGGCAGCCGTCAGGCGCCGATCGTCGGCTCGCCGTCAGGCGTCGCGGACGAGATGCAGGCCTGGGTGGACGAGGCCGACGTCGACGGCTTCAACCTGTCGCGCACGGTGATCCCGGAATGCGTGCAGGACTTCGTCGCATTGGTGGTGCCGGAGCTGCAATCGCGCGGCGTGATGAAGCAGGCGTATGCACCGGGAACGCTGCGGCAGAAGCTGTCGGGGGCGGGGGCTCGGCTGCCCCCGACCCATCCGGCGGCGCGCTATCGGCAGCATTGCTAGCGTGATCAGCTAATTATGCAATATTGTCTTATGCTGAAGCGCTGAAGCGCTGACGCGCAATCGCGCAATCGGAGGCCGCTTGGCAGGGCGCTCCCACCTGGCATCGAGGAATAGGGACATGGCCAATCTCTACGACAGCGATGTCGCCGCTTGGGCAGAGCAGCAGGCGAACGCACTCCGCCGCCGCGCGGCCAACGAAATCGATTGGGACAACGTCGCCGAGGAGATCGAGGGCGTGGCCGCAAGTCAGAAGCGGGAGGTCCGCTCACGCCTGAGGGTCATTTGTGAGCATCTCCTGAAATGGCGCCACAACCCCCGACGGCGACCTCAAGGCTGGCGAAACACTCTCGATGAGCAGCGCCGTCAGTTGGAGGACCTTTTCGAGGACAGCCCGTCACTGCGCGAGTTCGCCGAACGCGCACTGCCGGCGGCATTTGTGAATGGTCGCCGCGACACGGAGCGGAAGGCCGAACCGCTCGGGCTGTCCAATGACGTCTGCCCGTTGTCGTTGGAACAGGTCCTCTCGATCGGCTTCCTGCCGGACTGAGAAGATGGCGGAGTCCGACATGCTGTTCGGCAGCTCGGCCCAGTTGCCGGCAAGCCACCCTGCCGCGCATTGCCGGCGCTGAAATTTTTTCCAAACTGTGACGTAGCTCACTGAAGATAAAGGTCCGGACGTGCGATCTACGGTCATCGGCTGGCGCTGCCCCAACACCCGCGCTCGTCGGTTGGGCCCATGGCCCAGGTCAACCCGGACCTTCCTTTGCGGCCCGGCCGTCCTTGCGGCGACCGGGCCGGCTTTTTGCCTTCAGCCGATCTCCTCATGCCAGGTCCGGCCGTCGCGCTCGATGAGGGCGATTGCCGCGGTGGGCCCCCAGGTACCGGCGGAATATGGTCGCGGCTGGTCGGGGCGGCTGCCCCAGGCTTCCAGGATAGGCTCCACCCAGCCCCATGCCGCCTCCACCTCGTCGCGTCGCATGAACAGTGTGGCGTTGCCGCGCACGGTGTCCATCAGCAGCCGCTCGTACGCATCCGGGAAGCGCATGCCGAAGGTCTTCTCGAAGCGGATGTCGAGCGCGGTGGGTGACAGCCGAAGCCCGCCCGGCCCAGGGTCCTTGGTCATCATCGCGAGCCGCATGCCTTCCTCCGGCTGTAGCCGGATGATCAGCTTGTTCGGCATCCACTCGGCGGCATCGGGTGGGAAGATCGAGAACGGCAGCGCGCGGTACTGGATGACGATTTCCGAAACCTTCTGCGGCAGACGTTTGCCGGTGCGCAGGTAGAACGGCACGTTGGCCCAGCGCCAGGTGCGCACCTCGGCTTTCAGCGCGACGAAGGTTTCGGTGTGGCTGTTCTCCGGCCCATTCAGTTCGGCGACGTAGCCGGGCACCGGCTGGCCGTCGATCGCGCCCTGGGTGTACTGGCCGCGCACCGTCTGGGTCAGCACCTCGTGCGGCTCGAACGGACGCAGCGCGCGCAGCACCTTCAACTTCTCGTCGCGCACCCGGTCGGCCTCCAGCGACACCGGCGGCTCCATGGCGACCAGGCACAGCAGCTGGAGCATATGGTTCTGCACCATATCGCGCAGGGCGCCGGAGTGATCGTAATAACCGCCGCGCTGCTCCACGCCGACTGTCTCGGCGACGGTGATCTGCACGTGGTCGATCACGTCGGCGTTCCACAGCCGCTCGAAGATCGTGTTGGCGAAACGCAGCGCCAACAGGTTCTGCACCGTCTCCTTGCCGAGGTAGTGGTCGATGCGGAAGGTCTGCATTTCGGAGAACACCGCGCCGACCTGATCGTTGATCTCGCGCGCGGAAGCGAGGTCGTGGCCGATCGGTTTCTCCAGCACCACGCGGGACTGGTCGGTGATCAGGCCGTGCGCGCCGATGTTGCGGCAGATCGGGCCATAGAGGTCGGGCGAGGTCGCGAGATAGAACACGCGCACGCGCTCGGCGTCGAGAATGTCCGCCAGCGCATGCCAGTCGGCGTTGGCGTCCGTCGCGTCCAGTCGGACGTAGCAGAGGCGCCGGCAGAATCGGTCGGCGGTGTCGGAGTCGAGGTCTTCGCGCGCGACGTGTTCGCGCAGCGCCTTGCTGGCGCGCTTGCGGTAGGCGTCGTCGTCCAGGTCGGAACGCGCCGCGGCGATGATATGCGATCCCGGCGGCATCTGGCCATCGCGGAAGCGGTAATAGAGTGCAGGCAGCAGTTTACGCAGTGTCAGATCACCGGTGGCGCCGAACACAACGCAGTCGAACGTCGCAACGGGGATGATCTTCGGCATGGCCATATCGTCCAATTGTCATCACAAGCGGCGAAGCGGTGGTTAGGATGGATCCCACTCGACTTGTCGAATGGGTGCCCAGTCGACCCAGCCAGGCAGTCGCCATCGTGCGCGAGCCTTGCGGACGGAGCAACTGTGTATCCTGCGCGTCCGGAATTGAGCAGTCAGCCGATCTTCGCGGGCTCCAGCTCTTGCGCTGAGAGGCTTACCTTTCCTCCTGGGACGCAAGGGGATCAGCGATGCGAGAGACGCCGGATCTAAATCATCCCCTAAGAAATCCAACACGATGGAGTTTTCATGTCGTCGGAACCCGTCTGATCATTCCTCATGGAGGTTGCCGATATTGACGCGACAATCGGATTTGACGCTGACGCTGCGTCGTTCATAGGGATAGCCTGGCAGCTTCCCGCCCTCCGCCACCCAAACAGCCGAGTGACTTCGGCCATGGAGACGTCGACGCCATCGCACACAAACACCGCGCGAAAACGTCACAGTGTCATGGCCGAAAGGGAGGCCTAATTGTCAATCGCTTCCCCTCGCCTTCATGAGGGGTGCGATGGCAGTGTCACACCACAGGTGACGCGCCGCCGTCCATGTTGATCGCGGTCCCGGTGGTGAAGCCCGCGTGATCGGAACACAGGAAGCACGCCATGGCCGCAAATTCTTCCGCCTTGCCCATGCGGCCGACCGGGATACCGGCGCCCGCCTTGGCGATATAGTCCGCGAACGGCGTGTTGCTGCCTTCGCGGGCGTGGCGACGGGCGACCTGGTCGGAGACGATCTGGCCGACCAGCATGCCGTTCACCAGGATGCCATGCGGCGCGCCCTCGCCGGCGAGAACCTTCATGAACGCCATGCCGGCGGCGCGCGACACCGCGGTCGGCGCACCGTTGGCGCGCGGCGCCTTCGCCCCGGTGTTCAGCACGTTGATGATGCGGCCCCACTTGCGCTGCTTCATGCCGGGCCACACCAGGCGCGCCAGCCGGATCGCGGCGAACAGCTTCAGTTCCAGGTCGTCGCGCCAGATCTCGTCGGTGATCTGCTCCGACGGCATCGCCATCGACTGGCCGGCGTTGTTGATCAGGATGTCGACCTTGCCGAACGCCTTGATGACGCCGTCATAGGTTGTCTGGATGTCGTGGGCCTTGGATACGTCGCACACGAAGGTGGCGACGCGGCCACCTTTAGCCGTTGCCGTTACGGACTGCTTCGCCTGCTCCAGCACTTCGGGCCGGCGCGCGAGGATCGCCACATCGGCGCCGGACGCGGCGAATTCCTTCGCCATGGCGAGGCCAAGCCCCATGCTCGCGCCGGTGATGATGGCACTGCGGCCGTCTAAACGAACTTCCATCGAGGTTTCTCCCGTTCACACTGCTCGGGAGGAATTTTGCGATGCGCGTCGCGAAAAGACCAGCCGCCGCTGCAGCTAATCCGCCGCTGCCGATCCCATCTTCTCGGCCAGCACCGGCATACGGTGGCGCCTGGGCGACAGCCAGTGTTGCACACGGTCGAGATAGAGATAGACCACCGGCGTGGTATACAGCGTCAGCAACTGGCTCAATGCCAGGCCGCCCACCATGGCGTATCCGAGCGGGCGGCGCAGCTCCGAGCCGGCGCCGTGGCTGAGCATCAGCGGCAGGCCGCTCAGCATTGCCGCCATCGTCGTCATCAGGATCGGCCGGAACCGCAGCAGGCAGGCTTGGCGGATCGCCTCCAATGGCGGCTGACCGTCGCGCCGTTCGGCGGTGATCGCGAAGTCCACCATCATGATGCCGTTCTTCTTCACGATGCCGATCAGCAGGATCACGCCGATCAGCGCGATCACCGACAGATCGAGCTGGGCAAAGCGAAGCATCAGGAACGCGCCGACGCCGGCCGAGGGCAAGGTGGACAAGATGGTAATCGGCAGGATGTAGCTCTGGTACAGGACGCCCAGGATGATATAGACCGAGATCAGCGCGGCGGCGATCAGATAGGGCTGTGTGCTCAAGGACGACTGGAAGGCCTGGGCGGTGCCCTGGAACGATCCCTGCAACGACAGCGGCGTGCGCATGTCCGCCATCGCCGCCTGGATCGCGTTCACCGCATCGCCGAGCGCCACGCCCTGGGCGAGATTGAAACTGATCGTGATGGCCGGGAACATGCTCTGATGGCTGATCGACAGGGGGCGCACCGGCAGTGTGGTCCATTTCACGAATGAGCTGAGCGGCACCGCCTGTCCGGTGGCAGATTTCACGTACAATTTGTTGATGGTCTCGACATCCGAAGCTTGGCCGGGCATCACCTCGAGAACCACATGCAGCGAATTCACCTGGGTGAAGTACTGCGTGATCTGCCGCTGACCGAAGGCGTCGTACAGCGTGTCGTCGATCACCTGCGGCTGCACGCCGAAGCGTGCCGCCTGGTCGCGGTCGATCACCATGGTGGTGGTGGTTCCGCCGGTCTGCTGGTCTGTCGTCACGTCTCGCAGCATCGGCAGGGACTGCATCCGCGCAAGCACCTTGGGCGCCCAGGCGCTGAGTTCGTCGAGGTCGGCGTCCTGCAATGTGTACTGGAATTCGGTCTTGGAAATGCGGGCGCCGACGCGGACATCGGGGATCGCCTGCATGAAGAACTGCCCGCCTTCGACCGTGGCCAGCTTCGCTCGATTGCGGGCGATGTAGTCCTGTACCGACCCGCCCTTGCGCTGATCCCACGGCTTCAATGCGATGAACACACGGCCGTTGTTGGTGGTCTGCCCGCTGATGCCGGTGCCGACATTGGACGCGTAGGCGGCCGTGTCCGGGTCCTGGGCGATGACATCGACCAGTTTCCGCTGCAATTCGTACATGCGCTTGTAGGAAATATCCTGCGCGCCCTCGGTGGTGCCGATGATCACGCCCGTGTCCTGGGGCGGGAAGAAGCCTTTGGGTGCGGTGATGAACAGGTAGGCCGACAGGCCCATCGTGGCGAAGAACACCAGGAGCGTGATGAAGCGGAAGCGCAGGGCGATGTCCAGGGTTCGCCGATAGCCTGCGATCATCCCGGTGAAGAATTTCTCGATGACGCGATACACCAGGTTATGGCCGCCCTGATGATGATGCAGGAAGCGCGAGCACATCATTGGCGTCAGCGTCAGAGACACCACCATCGAGACGACAACCGCGATCGTCACCGTCATGGCGAACTCGCGGAACAACCGCCCGACGATGCCGCCCATCAGCAGCAGCGGGATGAACACCGCGATCAGCGAACAGCTGATCGAGACGATGGTGAAGCCGATCTCCCCGGCGCCCTTGATTGCGGCGTCCATCGGCCGCATGCCGTTCTCGATGTGACGGAAGATGTTCTCCAGCATCACGATCGCATCATCAACCACGAAGCCCACCGCGATGGTCAGCGCCATCAGCGACAGGTTGTCGAGGCTGTAGTCCATCAGATACATCACCGCGAAGGTGCAGATCAGCGCGACCGGCACAGTGATCGACGGAATGATGGTGGCCCAGACATTGCGCAGGAACAGGAAGATCACCATCACGACCAGGCTGATCGACAGCAGCAGCGTGAACTGAACGTCGGCGACCGAGGCGCGGATCGTCTGTGTGCGGTCGACGATCGTGGTGACCTTGATGGATGGCGGGATGGCGGCTTCGAGCGCCGGCAGCTTCGCCTTGATCCGCTCCACCGTGTCGATGACGTTGGCGCCCGGCTGCTTGAACACCATCAGAATGATGCCGCGCTGGCCGTTCTGCAGCCCACCGAGGAAGGCGTTTTCGGGGGCGTCGACGGCCTGGCCGATGTCCTTCACCCGGATCGGCGCGCCCGCCTTCCAGCCAAGGATGACGTTCTCGTACTCCGACGCCTGGGTCATCTGGTCGTTGTCGTAGATCGCCAGCGAGTGCTGCGCCGTGTCGATGGTGCCCTTCGGGGCGTTGACCGTCGCGTTGACCAGCACGGACCGGACGTCCTCGAGCGTCAGTCCCATCGCGGCCAGTTTCGCGGGGTCCACCTGCACCCGCACGGCGCGCTTCTGCTCGCCGGCGATGAACACCTGGGCGACGCCAGCCAATTGCGAGATCTGCTGTGCCAGAACCGTGTCGGCGTAGTCGTCGATCTCGATCAGTGGGAGGGTGTCGGAATTGACCGCCAGGATCAGAATCGGCGCCTCGGACGGATTGACCTTGTAGTAGTTGGGCGGCGAGGGCAGGGCTCTCGGCAATGAGCCGCCGGCGCTGTTGATCGCCGCCTGGACGTCGCCGGCGGCGGCGTCGATGTTGCGGTCCAGGTCGAACTGCAGGTTGATCTGCGTCGATCCCAGCACGCTGATCGAAGTCATCTGAGCGATGCCGGGGACCTGCGCGAACTGTCGCTCCAGCGGCTGCGCGACGGTTGTCGCCATGGTTTCCGGGCTGGCGCCGGGAAACTTGGCATTGACGTTGATGGTCGGGAAGTCGACGCGCGGCAACGGCGCGACCGGCAACAGCGGGTAGGCCGCCAAGCCTACCAGCACCAGCGCCGCGATGAACAGTGAGGTCCCGACCGGGCGCCGGATGAAGGGAGTCGAGATGCTCATGCGTCGCTGTGTCCCACCACCGGTTCAGCCGCCGGCCTGCTTCGACGCCGCGGGAAGGACCGCGACCTTGGCGCCTTCCAGCAGCCGTGACTGGCCGTCAGTGACGACCGTCTGTCCTTCCTCCAGACCGCTCGTGACGATGGCGAGCGTGCCGTTGTCGCTATTGGTCTGCACCGTGCGCACGGACACAGTCTGGTCCGGGTTCAGCACATAGGCATAGAGCCGATCCTGGCCGTGCAACACCGCCTGCGACGGCACCGTGAGCACATTCTTGGCGGTGCCGAGCAGCAGGCGTGCGTTGACGAACTGGCCGGGCCAGAGATGCGAGGCCTGGTTCGGAAAGGCCGCCTTGAGCTTGATTGTGCCGGTCGTGCTGTCGATCGCGTTGTCGACCGTCAGCAACGTCCCGCGGTCGAGTTCGGTTTTGTCATCGCTGGAATAGGCCACCACCGCCGGATTGCCATTGCGCAAGGCATCTTGCACCGCCGGCAGCACGTCCTGCGGCGCGGTGAATGTCACCGCTATCGGTTGGATCTGTGACAGTGGCATCAGGCTGGTAGCCTCGGCCGCCCGGACGAAATTGCCGGGATCGACGGTGCGCAGCCCGACCCGCCCTGAGAATGGCGCGGTGACGTAGCTGTAGGCCACATTGAGCTGCGCCGCCTCGACCTGCGCGTCGTCGGCGGCAATCGCGGCGACCATGTGGTTGACCAGCGCGGCCTGGGTGTCGACCTGCTGGTGCGAGGCGAAATCCTGCTTGGCCAGCGAGTTGTACCGCTCCAGGTCGCGCTTGGCGTTTGCTAGGTCCGCCTGGTCCATCAGCTTCTTCGCCGTGGCGGCGTCGAGCATGGCCTGGTACGGCTTGGGATCGATGACGGCAAGCAGGTCACCCTGCTTCACCGCCTGACCCTCGCTGACCGGCACCTGCAGCAGGGTGCCGTCGACTTTCGAGCGCAGCTGCACGGAATAGAACGCCTGCACCGTGCCCAGCTCACGCAGCCAGAGCGGTACGTCCTGCCGGATCACCTTGCCGACGCTGACCGGAACCGCCGGTGCGATTCCCGGGGGGCGGGCCTGTTGCGCGTAGGAGCCGCTACCAGGTCCGATTGCTGCCACGCCAAGCGCCACCAGCACCAATGCCAGCTTCAGGCCGTGTCGCCTGGGGCCGTTTTCCTCGTCAGCCATGGTCCGAATTTTGCCCCTCCGCCGTCACCCAGCCAAGCGCGGCCTTGCTGCGCCGCACAATATCACATCAAGCCTTCCCTGCGCCGTCCCGTGCATGACGTCCTCGTCATGTCATGGTCAACGTTGCATTGTCCGCGAAACCGCGACCGACTGCCAGCGTCAAATTCGGGATGTCGTCAGCCCGGTCAAGGCGCGGATACACGCCGATACAAATCGAGCGGATTCAATCCTGGGCGACGCCGAGAGCGCGGCGGAAGCGCTCCGCGAGATAGCCGCCGTTGCGTGGCGGCAGGTGACGCGGCAGCTCTGCCGGCGAGATGCGGACAACGGCAAACAGGCACTCTTGCCGTAACCGCGGCCTCAGCGCTTCCACCTCGTCCATGTCGCGGGCGGTCGCAGTGGCGGTCCAGCCGCACGCGGCGGCGACCGCGGCGAGGTCGGTGGTAAGGCCGGTGTGGCTGTACTGCGATCCGGTCTCGCCGTAGCGCGCGTTGTCGAGCACGGCGACGGCGAGGTTCGGCGCACCGGCGGCGGCGATGGTAGCCAGCGAACCCATGCCCATCAGCATCTCGCCATCGCCGGTCAGCACCAGCACGCGGCGGCACGGCTGTGCCAGCGCGATACCCAGCCCGACCATCGCCGCACCTCCCATGGCTCCCCAGAGATAGAAGTTGAGCGGCCGCTCGCCGGCGGCGGCGGCATCGTAGCTGGGGGCGCCCAGACCGGTCACGACCAGCAGGTCGCCAGGATCGCGCAGCAGCGCGGCTGCGACGGATCGGCGGTCGAGAGTCCCGTCGTTGCTCATTTCTCGAATACCTTGGCGCCGATCAGCCGTTGTGAGAACAGGACAGCGACGGCACCGCGCTGTCGAATGCGAGCGCGGCCGAGGCGGCGACCATCTCGGCCACTTCGTTGGGGTTGTCGGCACGGCGGACATGCACGCCGGCGGCGGTCAGCACGGTGGGTGTGGCGGTGCCCATCGGCACCTGCCACGGATTGAACTCGGCCCACTCGCCACGCATCGTGATCAGCGTGAGGAACGGCATCCGGCAGTTCACCGGCAGCGACAGCATGTTGATGCAGTTGCCGACGCCCGAGGACTGCATCAACAGCACCGCGCGCTGACCACCGAGCCAGGCGCCCGCCGCGAATGCGATCCCTTCCTCTTCCGTGGTGAGCACGACGGCGCCCATGCCGTGGTCGGAATGTGCTGCCTCTATCAGCTGCGCATGGCCAGCGTCGGGGACGTAGGCAAGCTGGCTGATGCGCGCGGCCTGCAGCGCGGCATAGACCTGGGTCTGCCAGGACGATGACGGCATGCGGCTATTTCAGGGTGGCGGGCGCGGTGAGGCCGCAGGTACAGGCGGTGAGCATCGCGTTCAGCACGCCTCCAATGTCGCATCGAGTGTCGCCTTGATCTCGGTCACCAGCAACTCCAGCCGGCCCATCGTGGCCGTCACACCGTGCGTCGTCCGCCAGCCGGGAAACGCGCGTTCGCAGCTCCAAATGGTAGGGGTCGTCCGTCTTGGGCTCAACCGCTGCCGTGGCAGCCACGCAAGGTGAACGCTGCGTCGCTGAGCTGTCAGGCGGCGGCGTACTGGCCGCGGCCGAACACCTTGTCCAGCGCGTCGGGTTCCGCCTTGTCGAACTGCGTGGTCTTTGCCCGCACGTCGTCCACCGCGGCGAGCGCCCGCTTCACCGCCGGACGCTCGTTGATCGTGCCGACCCAGCGCATGACGTTCTGGTATTGCTCTGCCGCGGGCGCGCCAAGCAGCACCGGAATGTTGCGCGCCCACGGATACGAGGCGATGTCGGCAATGCCGTATTCCGCGCCGCCGAGCCATGGCTTCTCGCCGAGACGCTGATCGTACACCTCGAACACGCGATGCACCTGGGTGGTGTAGCGGCTCTGCGAGTAGCCGTTGCCCTTCGGGGCGAACCGCACGAAGTGCACGTGCTGACCGAACATCGGACCGAGCGTGGTCATCTGCACCATCATCCACTCGATTGCCTCATATTTCGCCGCCATGTCCTTGGGCAGCAACTTGCCGGTCTTTTCGGCGAGATAGAGCAGGATCGCACCCGACTCGAACAGGGTGCAGGACTTGCCGCCCGGGCCCTCGCTGTCGGTGATGACCGGGACCTTGGCCATCGGGTTGAGCTTGAGGAAATTCGCGTCGAACTGCTTGCCGGTGAACACGTCGACCGGGCGGACGGTGTAAGGTAGGCCAAGTTCCTCGAGCGCGATGTAGATCTTCACCACGTTCGGGCTGCCCATGCCATAGAGCTCGATCATTGGATCCTCCTGTCCGGATGGCCGCAGGATTGCATGCCCGGCCTGGGGCGGGAAGTCGGTTGCCGGGAGGCGGCGACCGCCGTCGTCCGGCAGGACGCGGCAAGCCCGATGCTGACCCCCCCGATGCTGACCCCCCCGATGCTGACCCCAGTGTCAATCGCTGAGCTATAGCCTTCGCCCTGGCGATGCTTTGGCGCAGGCTGCCTGCCCGCGGTCCGAGTCGCAGCCACACGAGGTTCGCGCGACGGTGCATTCCGGGAGGGGCGAACATGAAATCCGATGAGTTCCAGCAATTCTTTGCCGTCGTGCAAAAAAGCGGCGAGACTGCTCGATCGGCGTTTTATGCGTTCGTTTTGATATATGGCGCGATGCTGTTCTATGCGGCCAATACATATGTCTATCCAACCGGCCAGCATCTCTTTTCCGCCGTGCAGGATGCGATCACCAAAACGGCAGGGTGCAGCAACTCTCCGGCTGGCACACCCTGCCTGGGCCCTTTGGCGCCGACGTCGACGATCGAAAAGATCAACACCGATTATTCCACCCATCTGCTCGAATACTACCAGGACAAATCGGCGGGAGATCGGGAGTTTCATATTCCTTTTGTCGGAATCTCTCCGGATCGGGGATGGTTCTGGTTGATCAACATTGTCTCCAGCCTGCTGCTCTACGTGATGGTGCGAGGTTCCCTGGAGAATCACCTGCACCTGCTCGAATATCTGTTCAAGGAAACCAAGGGCAACCCCGCGCAGATCATGCTGCTGACCACAACCCAGATCGTGACGTCGGCAAGCCGCAGTCGTGAACCGGGAACCGCGAATGGCAACCTGTTCTTCTCCGCGGAGTATCTCTCTGCCTTCGCGCTGCTGCTGATGCCGATCGCGGTCAGTTGCTTCATCCTGTTCGATTGGGCTTACCTCCTGTTCACTGCCGACTCCGCAGTCGATGTCATTCGGCAGCCCTCCCTCACACTCGGGTTCGTGCTTACTATCTTTACGTTGCTATGGCAGGTGCGGATGTTCCGGGGCATCGCGGCGACTGTCTATCTTCTGTTCGTGTCCGATCGCGCCAGGCAGATGGAAGCCCGCGGCTCCGAACCGGAGGGTGAAACGCCCCCCGCCAGGGTCTGAACCCAGCCGTTCCTGGCGAGGCAGGTGACGCCCTGACCGTCGGTCTCGGTTCTGCGCGGTGCCCGTTGCCATATGACCGGCCTTGGTCGAACGTGGCGGACGCAATGCGAGAACCGCCATGTATCTGAACCGCTTCGCCGACACGACCGAACCGCTCGACATGACAGCGACCGAGGAATTCCGGCTGCTGCTCGCCAGTGCCGACGATCTCGGCATCTCGCACGCGCCGGCGGTGCCGTACCGTTCGCGCAACATCGTGCTGCGGCAGATGCGGTTCCACTACCTGGAATGGGGCGCGCCCGACGCACCGCCGATCGTGCTGCTGCATGGCGGGCACCAGTCGGCGCATTCCTGGGACCTGGTCAGCCTGCATCTGGCGCAGCGCTACCGTGTCCTGGCGCTGGATCAGCGCGGCCATGGCGACAGCGAATGGGCGCGCGATGTTGCCTACAGCAATCACGAGATGTCGCTGGATGCCGAAGCGTTCATCGGTGTGCTTGGGTTGCATCGGCCAACCCTGATGGGTCACTCGATGGGTGGACGCAACGCTATGCTGCTGACCCGGCGCAATCCGTCACTGCTGCGCGCACTGGCGATCGTCGATGTCGGACCGGAGCTGTCGGATCGTGGGCGCGCGGTGATTGCCGGCTTCGTGCGCGACAACGAGGAGTTCGACGATCTCGACCACTTTGTACGCAACGTGCAGCAGTACGATCCGTATCGCAGTCGCGCGCATATCGAGCGGACGGTGAAATACAACATGTTGCAGCGGGCGGACGGCAAGTTCGTCAGCAAGTGCGATGCGAATCCGCGCCGGCTCGGTATCGTGCGCGGCACCGGGCCGCAGGAGAACATCTCGCTGGACGAGGCACGCGCATTCGACCTGCCGGTGCTGCTTGTGCGCGGTGCCGACTCACGTATTTTGACGGCGGAGGCGGCGGCGCGATTTTGCGACGCGTTGCCGCGCGGAACGTTGGTCACGGTGCCGAATTGCGGTCACAACGTGCACGGCCAGAACACCAGGGGGTTCATCGAGGCGGTAGGGCAATTCCTGACGATGGGTGCTGATGAGCCCATGTCCATGCCTTGATCCGCGCCGCAGCCTGACACTGGCATCACGGCGCCATCCTCACCGCGGATCGGGAATCGCGCCGGCGGTGACATAATTCGCAGCTTGGCCGCATCGAGCAACCGCTGGACTGGCGGTACTGTCCATCGCGGCAGGCCTGGGCGTCTGACATCGGTCCCTTTCCCTGATCGCCATCGCAGGCGCAAACTCCCCCGATGTCGTTCGCATACCTTGACCCGCGGACCGGCCAGACCTTCCCGCTGGACCAGCCGCGCTGGTGCGGACCGGATCGCGCGCCGCTGCTGCTGACGCCGCTCCCGGGCCTCACCCGCGCTCGGATCGACACCGCCACGCGCAGCCTCTGGCGATATCGCGCGGCGCTGCCGATGCAGGTGGACGATCCGATCACCATGGGCGAGGGCTGCACCCCGCTGATCCGCCGCACGCTGCACGGCGCGCCGGCACTGCTGAAGTGCGAATGGTTCATGCCGACCGGCAGCTTCAAGGACCGCGGCGCCAGCGTCATGCTGTCGCTGCTGCGCGCGCAGGGCGTGCGCGAGGTGCTGGAGGACAGCTCCGGCAACGGCGGCGCCGCGGTGTCCGCCTACGCCGCCGCCGGCGGAATGCAGGCGACGATCATGGCGCCCGCCTCCACCAGCCCGGCGAAGACCGTGCAGATGCGCGCGCATGGCGCCACGGTGGAGCTGATCCCCGGCTCGCGGCAGGACACCGCCGATGCCGCGGTGCGCGCGCTCCGACACGACATTCTATGCCAGCCACAACTGGCATCCGTTCTTCCTGCACGGCACCAAGACACTGGCCTACGAGCTGTGGGAGGACCTGGGCTTCCGCGCACCCGACAACATCGTCACGCCGTGCGGCGCCGGATCCAACGTGCTGGGCTGCGAGATCGGTTTCTCCGAGCTGCTGCGCGCCGGCGAGATCGACGCGATGCCGCGCATCTTCGCCGCCCAGCCGGCGAATTGCGCGCCGATCGCGGCGGCGTTCCTCGCCGGCAGCGAGGCGCCGGTCGCCACCGAGATCAGGCCCACCATCGCCGAGGGCACCGCGATCGCGCAGCCGATCCGGCTCGCCGAGGTACTCGGCACGCTGCGTGAAACGCGCGGCGGTGCGGTGATGCTGAGCGAGGACGAGATCGGCGCCGCCACGCTCGATCTGGCGCGCATCGGCATCTACGTCGAGCCGACCGCCGCCCAGGCGCGCCGCCGCGTTCCGCAAGCTGCTCGCCACCGGCACGATCACGCCGGAGCAGACCACGGTGCTGGTGCTGACCGGCAGCGGCCTGAAGGCGACGCCGCGGATCGCCGAGCTGCTGGGGGTGACGCTGTGAGCGATCCCCGCATCGCCCTGCTGGGCTTCTCCATCGAGTGCAACCGCTTCGCCCCGGTCGCCAACTGAGCGAGATTTCGCCGCCCGCACCCTGCTGCGCGGCGACGCGATGCTGGCGGATGCGCGTTCAGCCGCCCCTCACATGCTGGGCGAACTGCCTGGCTTCATCGCCGACATGGATGCCGCCGGCGACGTGGGAGCCGGTGCCGATCCTGCTGGCGATGGCCGAACCGAACGGCCCGGTGGAGCAGGCATTCTTCGATCGGATGATGGCGGAATGGGAGCTACGGCCTGCGCCACGCGGGCCGCCTCGACGGCGTCTATTGCGTGCTGCATGGCGCCGGCCTGGCGACACACGACCACGACCCTGAAGGCACCCTGCTGACGCTGGTCCGCCGCATCGTCGGTCCCGACACCCCGGTGGTCGCCAGCTACGACCTGCACGCCAACGTCTCGGACGCCAACGTCGAACTGGTGAACGCCTATATCGGCTACCGCACCAACCCGCATCTCGACATGCGCGAGCGCGGCGCCGAATCCGCGCAGGTGCTGCGCCAGCTCCTCACCGGCACCAAGACCCATCTCGCGCGCATCCGCCTGCCGATCGTGCCGCCCACCGTCAGCATGCTGACCGGCAAGGACGCGCACGAGCGGCCGTACGGCGAGATGATCGACCTTGGCCAGCAGCGCATGCGCGAGCCGCCCTATGCCGGCCGCGTGCTGAACGTCTCGGTGATGGGCGGCTTCGCCTATGCCGACACGCCGTTCAACGGCCTCACCGTCGTGGTTACCGCGACCGACGCAGATGCGGCGCAGTCACTGGCGCGCGAGATCGCAGTGGCGGGATGGGCGCGGCGTGAGCGGTTCCGTGCCACGCTGACATCGATCGAGGATGCGACGCTGCTGGCGAACGGTACGCAGGATCGCAACCGGCCCGCCCTGATCTTTGCCGACGTCGCCGACAATCCTGGCGGCGGCGGCCGCGGCAACACGATGTGGATCCTTGAGGCGTTCCACGACGCCGGCGTGCGGGACGCGCTGGTGGGCGTGATCCATGATCCGGCGCTTGCGGCGGAGGCGCATGCACTCGGCGAGGGCGCACCGCTTCATTGCGCGCTTCAACCGTGCCGGCGGCGACGCGTTCTCCAAGCCGTTCAGCGCCCCCGCCACGGTGCGCCGTCTGCACGATGGCGCGATGCGCGGCCGGCGCGGCATCTACGCCGACAACACGCTCGCCCTCGGCCGCTGTGCCGCCTTGCAGCTCGACGGCATCACCGTCGTGGTGATCTCCAATCGCGTGCAGTGCGCCGATCCGATCTTCTTCGAAGCCTTCGGCCTCGACATCGCCGCGGCGCGCGTCGTGGTGGTGAAGTCGCGCGGCCACTTTCGCGGCGGCTTCGACGAATTCTTCCGCCACGACCAGGTGGTCGAGGTGGACGCGCCCGGCCTCACCAGCCCGATACTGTCCCGCTTCGCGTGGCAGCATATGCCGCGTCCCGTGCTGCCGATCGACGCCACCGCGGAATGGGCGCCATGAAGCTCGCCGATCTGCCGACGCCTTGCCTGGTGCTCGACCGAACCATCCTGGTGCGCAACATCGGCACCATGGCAAGCAGGCTCGCGCGGCACGATGTGCCGCTGCGCCCCCACATGAAGACCGCCAAGTCGATCGACGTCGCGCGTCTGGCGACCGCGGGCCAGCCCGGCGGCATCACCGTCTCGACGCTGGCCGAGGCGGAGTATTTCGCCGGCCACGGGATCAGCGACATCCTCTACGCCGTCGGGATCACGCCGCAGAAACTCGATCAGGTGGCCAAGCTGAACAGCGTCGGCGCCGCCGTCATCGTGCTGACCGATGACCTCGACACTGCGGGCGAGATCGCAACCCACCGGCAGCCGCCGCGTGCGCTGATCGAGATCGATACCGGCGAGGGCCGCGGCGGTGTGTCGCCGGACGACGATCTGCTGCCGGAGATCGCCGCGCGGCTCGGGCCCTGCCTTGCCGGCGTGATGACCCATGCCGGCCATTCCTACGCCGGCACGCAACCTGGACGACATGGCTCGGATCGCCGAATCGGAGCGGGCCGGCGTGGTGCGCGCCGCCGAACGCCTGCGCGCGGCCGGTCATGCCGTGCCGATCGTCTCGATGGGCAGTTCGCCCACCGCGCTGCATGCGCGGCAGCTCGACGGCGTCACCGAGGTGCGCGCCGGCGTCTACATGTTCGGCGACCTGTTCCAGGCGGAGATCGGCACGCATGACCTCGATTCGATCGCGCTGACCGTGCTCACCAGCGTGATCGGTCGCCGCCCCGGACGGCTGCTGGTCGATGCCGGCGGGCTCGCGCTGTCGAAGGATCGCAGTACCGCGGATGTGCCGAAGGACTATGGCTTCGGCCTGGCACTCGATCTCGCCGGCCAACGCAGCCACGGCGATGCCATCGTGCGCCGCGCCTATCAGGAACACGGCGTGGTCGAGGCTCGATCCGGCGCATCCGCTCGAGCTGCCAGTCGGCGCGAAGCTGCGGATCGCGCCGAACCACACCTGCATGACCGCGGCAGCACATGATCGCTATTTCGTGGTCGAAAGTGGCGACGAAGTCGTGGCAATCTGGCCGCGCGTGAACGGTTGGTAGTCGGCGCGCGAACACCTACATCGTGCGTTCGCCGGCAGCGTCGGTTCGAAAGGGCTTGTGTCTTCCAGAACTCCGATCCCAACGAATGGGGCTCATATCCGGGATCCTCCGCGCCGGTCTCACCAGGACTCGCGCTGGTTGGGTTCGTCGGACTTTGCCTGCTGGTCGGCGCCGCCGACGGCTCGGTCGCGGCGGGCGCGTCGCGCGCCTGGTACCTGTCGCTCAATCACCCTCCCGGCACCCCGCCGAACTGGGTGTTCGCGGCGGTCTGGACCGGCCTCTACGCCATGATCGGCGTTTCCGGCTGGCTGGCATGGCGCCGCTCGGTCGGGACCCGGCCGCTGCGCCTGTGGGGCTGGCAACTCGCCGCCAACGCGTGCTGGACCCCGGCGTTCTTCGGGCTGCGCAGCCCGCCGCTGGCGCTCGCCGTGTGCCTGGTGCTGCTGGTGCTGATTGTGGCGACCGTGCGTGCCTTCCTGCCGCTGCGGCGGGCTGCGGCATGGCTGCTGGCGCCGTATCTGGGATGGACAATTTACGCGACATATCTCACCGCGGGGTTCTGGTGGCTCAATCCGACCTGAGATAAGCTGCACGCCATGATGACTGGAATCTTGCGTGTCTCGATGGCCGTGGTCCTGGTTGCGGGCGTGTCGTCGCTTGCCTATGGGCAGGGGGTAGGACCGTCCGGGATCGGCCAGGGCATAACCTCCATGCACCCCAGGGACCCGAAGTCGGTTACCAATCCGACGCCACAGACGCCGCCTCCACCGGCGCTGCCCGGCGCGGCCTCCTCTGGGTTCGGCGCGGCACCGCCGAGCCGGCCACCCACAGATATGGAACCCACCGACGCGCTGTTTGACGCGATCAATCGCGGCGATATCGGCGTGGCACGCGACGCGATCAACCGGGGCGCCGACCTGGGCGGCCGCAACGTACTCGGCATGACGCCGATGGAGCTGTCGGTCGATCTGGGCCGCAACGACATTTCGTTCCTGCTGCTGTCGATGCGCAGCACGGACGGGAACCAGGCGCCAGTGGCGCAGAAGGCGGCGAGGCCGCCGCCGACAAAGCAGGCGAGGCAGTTGCCGCCACGCGCGGGGGCGCGGGTCGCTGCGTCTGCGCCGACGCCGACGCCGACGCAGACAGCACGCCTGTTCAGCGGCAATGGCGGCACACCTAACCCGAATGCCGGCTTCCTGGGGTTTGATTCCGGACAGCGGTGATGTCGGGAAGCGCATCCGGCCGACGCTCGTGCGACCGGCGCGCGAGGCAGCCGGCGGCCGCGATGGCGGCAATGCCGACATGGCGATCAGGACGTGGCACGCGGCATCCCCGCATCTCGTTGCCGCACAGCGACCAACTCGCGACGCCGGTTGTTACATCCCGCCCGGGTAGTTGGGCCCGCCACCACCCTCCGGGGTGACCCAGTTGATGTTCTGCGCCGGATCCTTGATATCGCACGTCTTGCAGTGCACGCAGTTCTGCGCGTTGATCTGCAGCCGAGGATTGCCCTCGTCCGCGCCGACGATTTCGTAAACGCCTGCGGGGCAATATCGCGCTTCCGGACTGCCGAAGCGCTGCCAGTTGAGCGTGATCGCCAGCTCGGGATCGGCGAGCCGCAGGTGTGCCGGCTGGTTCTCCTCGTGGTTGGTGTTGCTGATGAACACCGAGGACAGCCGGTCGAACGTGAGCACGCCGTCCGGCCTCGGGTATTCGATCCGCGGCGCCGCAGACGCCTCCAGCAACGTTTCGTTGTCGGGATGCGGATGGTGGAAGGTCCACGGCGCCTTCCCGCGCAGCAGGTAGGTATCGATCGCGGAATACGCCAGACCGCCCCACATCCCGAACTTCGCGAACGACGGGCGGATGTTCCTGACCAGCGACAGTTCGTGCCAGACCCAACTTTCGCGCAGTCTCGATTCATAAGGGGATAGATCGACCGCGCCACCGGCAGCGAGCGCCTCGGCCGCCGCCTCGGCCGCCAGCATGCCCGACTTCATCGACGTATGCGTGCCCTTGATCTTCGGCACGTTGACGAACCCGGCCGCGTCGCCGATCAGCGCGCCACCGGGGAAGGTCAGGCGCGGGATCGACTGCAGCCCACCCTCGTTCAGCGCGCGTGCGCCATAGCTGATCCGCCGGCCGCCTTCGAAGTGCTTGCGGACCTCCGGGTGGGTCTTGAAGCGCTGCATCTCGTCGAACGGCGACAGCCACGGATTGCGATAATCGAGGCCGATGACGAAACCGTACGAGATCAGGTTGTCACCAAAATGGTACAGGAACGAACCGCCATAGGTGCCGGCATCGAGCGGCCAGCCGATCGTGTGCTCGATCAGCCCGGGCCTGTGATTGGCGGGGGGAACTTCCCACAGTTCCTTGATGCCGATCGCATAGGTCTGCGGATCATGATCGTCGCGCAGATGAAAGCGCCCGATGAGCTGCTTCGACAGCGAGCCGCGGCAGCCTTCGGCGAACAGCGTGCAACGCGCGCGCAGCTCCATGCCGCGCTGGAAATTGTCGGTTGGGTTGCCATCCTTGCCGATGCCCACGTCGCCGGTGGCAATTCCGACGATGCGCCCGTCCTCCTCCAGCAGTTCGGCGGCTGGAAACCCTGGGTAGATTTCCACGCCCAGAGCTTCCGCCTGCTGCCCCAGCCAGCGGCATACATTGCCGAGCGAAACGATGTAGTTGCCGGCGTTGTGCATCTGCGGCGGCGTCGGCAGCCGGAACGCGCGGTTCGCGGTGAGATACAGGAACCGGTCGTCGGCCGCCGGCGTCTCCAGCGGCGCGCCCCGCTCACGCCAGTCGGGGATCAGCTCGTTGAGGGCGCGCGGCTCCAGCACCGCGCCGGACAGGATATGCGCGCCGATCTCGCTGCCCTTCTCCACCAGGCAGACCGCGGCGTCAGGCGCGAGTTGCTTCAGCCGGATCGCCGCGGCGAGGCCGGATGGGCCGCCGCCCACGATCACCGCGTCGAACTCCATTGCCTCCCGCGGGGGCAACTCGTCTGCCATTGTGCAACTCCACGACCGCTCGGTGTAACCTAGGCAGACTGGCGCGTAGGCGCAAAAAACCGCAGCGGTTGGGTAGGCGGCCTGGGCCAGCTATGGTGTGTCCGCATGGCGTAACGGATTCCACCCGAGAGCATGGGAATGAGCGAAGCGGACCGCCCTTCCGATCGGCACGGCCAGGTGCAGGAGTTGCTGCAGCGCGTCAGCTCGCTAGAGGCGCACGCCGCCGGCTTGAGCCGGGCCCAGGTGATGACCCGCAGCTTCGGCGGCGAGATTCAGTACTGGTCGCACGGCATGGAGCGGCTCTACGGGTTCAGCTCGGCCGAAGCGGTGGGCCGCATTTCACACGAGCTGCTGCGCACCGAATTCCCCGGCTCGCGCGGCGCGGTCGATGACGAACTGCTGCAACGCGCGGAGTGGACCGGCGAGCTGCACCACCGGCGTCGCGACGGACAGGAGGTCGTCGTCGTCAGCCACCAATCGCTGCACCAAGATCCCACCGGCTCAACGTCGCTGGTGACCGAGGTCAACAACGACATCACCGAGGCGCAGCGCGGCCATGAGGCCCGGCAGTATCTCGCCAGCATTGTCGAGTCGTCCGAAGATGCCATCGTCGCCAAGACACTGGAGGGGGTGGTCACGGCCTGGAATGCCGCCGCCGAGACCATGTTCGGCTACCGCGTCGATGAAATGGTGGGCCGGCCAATCACGCTGTTGGTGCCGCCGGACCGGATCCATGAGGAGGCGATGATCCTCGAACGGCTGCGCCGCGGCGAACGGCTGCGGCATTTCGAAACCGTCCGTCTGCGCAAGGACGGCACCGAGATTGCGGTCTCGCTGGCGATCTCCCCGATACGCAGCCAGTCCGGTGCGATCATCGGCGCTTCGAAGATCGTGCGCGACATCACCGCTGAGCGCCGCAGCGAATCTCGCATTCAGGAGCTGCAGGCGGAGCTCGCGCATGTCGCGCGGCTGTACACCATGGGCCAGATGGCGTCGGCCATCGCGCACGAGCTCAATCAGCCGCTGACCGCGGTAGGCAACTACGCCAGCGCCCTCGGCAGGGTGCTGGCGAGTGCCGGCGCCGATCCGGATCGCGCCCGTGAGATCGTGGAGCGGATCCGTCAGCAGACCGCACGCGCCGGCGAGGTGATCCGGCGGTTGCGCGAGCACGTCGCCAAGCGCGCCACCATACGCGTGCTCGAGGACGTCAACGCCGTGGTCAAGGAGGCGGTGGAACTTGCCCTGGTCGGCGCGCAGCATCGTGGCGTGCATAGCTCCGTCGAACTGGACGCCGCGGTCGGGCCGGCGATGCTCGACCGGATCCAGATTGGCCAGGTGATCATCAACCTCGTGCGCAATGCGGTCGAGGCGATGGAGGCCGGCCAAAGGCGGGAACTGACCGTTTCGACCCGTGCGGTGGCGGGCGCGGTGGAGATCATGGTGGCCGACACCGGGCCGGGCATCGCACCGGAAGTGGCGGAGCGGCTGTTCCAGCCGTTCATCACGTCGAAGCCGGATGGACTCGGGCTGGGCCTCTCGATCTGCCGCGAGCTTGTCGAGACGCACAACGGACGGTTGGCGGTGGCATCCGGCGCGACCGGCGGGACGGTGTTCGTGATCAAGCTGCCGACGGCGGTCGAGTGAGCGGCATTCAACCGGTCAGGTCGCGATCATCCAGTGCGATGAAGATACCGACGCCAAGCAGTGCCGCATAGCAGCGAAACGCGGCCTCCTGCCCGTTCCATGCCGGCGACTGCCACATGGCGAACCACTCACCACCGATCACCATGAAGCCCAGAAACCACACCAGGAAGCCGAGCCCCGTCGCGACATAGACGTAGCGCTTGGAGCGGTTGAATGCGGCGCCGCTGCCGCGAAGGTTACCCAGCAGCGCCACTGTGCCGATGGTATAGGCCGCACAGGTCAGCGTTTCGCCGAGGATGATCAGCCAGTAGGCCACATGCCACAGCATCGGGTTGGCAATCGCGCGCCAGCGCAGAGCGCTGTCAGGGAATGTGGTGTCCATGCTCAACACGTGCTCGTACGAACGCAAAGTTGGAGCCGTAGTCGGTAACGTTGCCGAACGCGACGAGCAGCGCGAACAGCGCCAGCGACGCCGACATTGCGATCTTGGCGAGACGAAATTCCACCGTCGTCGCACCGTCACTTCAGCCCCTGCGCCGCTGCCAGCACCTCCGCCGCATGCCCTGTGACACTCACCTTGCGCCAGGCCTTGGTGATCTTGCCGGCCTTGTCGACCAGGAACGTGCTGCGCTCCATTCCCATATATTTGCGTCCATACATCGACTTCTCGACCCAGGTGCCGTATTTCTCGGCCACTGCATGGCCCTCATCGGACGCGAGCGGAAACTTCAGACCGTATTTCTCGGCGAACTTCTCGATCGGCTTCATCTTGTCGGGCGACACCCCGATCACGTCGAGGCCGATCCGGCCAAGCTGGGGCAGCGCCTCCTGGAACGCACAAGCCTCCTTGGTGCAGCCGGGGGTATCGGCTTTCGGATAGAAATACAGCACGTACGGCTTGCCGCGCAGCGCCTTGTCGCTGACGGTACGCCCGCCGCTCGCCGGCATCTCGAACTCTGGCGCGGTATCGCCTTCCTGTACGCTCATGGGCGCAATCTCCGTGTCGAACCGACGTGGCGCGGATGGTCCACTCAAGGTGGTCCAGCGTGGCGCACTGCCGCGCCATGTCAACCTGCGACCGGGGCCCAACGGACCGGCGTCTCCCTGCTACGACAACCTCCGCGGCGCAAATCCGCCAGAACAATAGCGTAAGCCGACAAGCAGGTCGGTCCCCACTGGATGACCGCCGCGGGTATGTCGTTCAACGCCGGTGAACACCGCGTAGTATCGATTCCATTGATCCGCCTGGGAACGCCGCCGCCGGGATATTCGGCGCGCAGGCGTTGTCCGCACTCAAACTCGGCACCGAGGATATCCATTGGTAAGCCGGGACTGCACGCCTATGGCGGAAGCGCGCCTATCTGTCGCACAAACGCAGTGCGAACCTGCTGCGCCAGATCATCCAGCGTGGCGCGCATAGCGTCCAGGTCAACCGCCTCTCCGAGGGCACGCAGCAGCGCACGGGCAGATGCATCCGGCAGTTCCTCGCGGGCGCCGCGGCCGACAGTGATGCGGAGCATGCCCTGCACGGTGCGCCAGACGTGGTCGGCGTGGGTCAGCAGCGCGGCATCCTCTGCCGGCAGCTTCCCTGCCTTGGCCAGCCGTTCGAGCGCAACGCGCGTGGTCGGCGAGCATAGTCCCGTCGCATCGTGCGCATGGATGAGCTGGAGCACCTGGGCGATGAACTCAACCTCGATCTGACCGCCGGCGCGCAGCTTCACGTCCCAAGGACCATCGGGCGGCAGATCGCGCAGCATGCGCGCGCGCATCGAGGCGGCATCGGCGCGGATGCGGTCGGCATCACCGGCCCGCCCCAGCGCCTCAGCGATCGCCGCCTCGATGCGGGCGCGCAGCGCTGGCGGACCGGCCACCACACGGGCTCGTGTCAGCGCCATGCGCTCCCAGGTCCAGGCCGCTTCGGCGTGATAGCGGCGGAACGAGCTCAGCGACACCGCCACGGGGCCCTTGTTGCCGGACGGGCGCAGCCGCATGTCCACCTCGTATAGCGCGCCGTCCACGCCGGGCGCGGTCACCGCCGCGATACAGGCGTGGGCCGCGCGAACGAACCATTGGCTCGCCGGCAGGCGCCGTGCGCCGCGGCTTTCGGTCACCTCCGCCGGGTGGTCGTAGACCAGCATCAGATCGAGGTCGGAGCCAGCCATCATTTCGCGGCCGCCCGCCTTGCCCATGGCCACCACCGCCATGGATCCGCCGCGCACCCGACCGAAGCGCGACGCGAAGTCAGTCGTTACCGGCGACAGCAGGGCGTTCAGGGCCGCATCGGCGATCGCCGTACGACGCAGTCCGGCCTCGTCGGCGTCGATCCTGCCTTCCATGGTGGCGACAGAGACTGCGAAATCCTCCTCGCGCACGGTGCGCCGGGTGATCTCGATGACGTCCTCGAGCAACCGCGCGTCGCGCAATCGGACCCGCAGCAGACGGGCAGGGTCAGGGTTCACTTCCGGGCTCAGCAGGCCGTCGAGCGCCGCCGGATGGCTGGCCAGATGGTCGGCAAGCGTCGGCGCCGCTCCGAGTACCGCGGCGATGCGATCGAGCAGGCCAGGATTGCGCTGAAACAGCGACAGCAGCTGCACGCCGGCCGGCTGGCGCACCAGGAACGCATCGAAGCGGTTGAACACTGTGTCGGGCTGCGGCTGGCGGGCGAGCGCGGCCAGGATGCGCGGCAGCAACTGCGCCAGCAGTTCACGCGCACGCGCCGAACGCAGTGCCCGCACATGTCCCGCCTGCCAGCCGCGCACCGCGGCAACGATCCGGTCGGGGCTGTCGAAGCCGAGAGCACGCAATGCCACCGCGGTTTCCTTGGGCGCGGCATTGGGGCCGCTGAAGTCCAGTTCCGGTCCAGCGTCGGCGGGCGCCAACAGCTCCGGCACCAGTTCGAATACCCCGGCGTAGCGTGCCCGCACCTGGCGCAGATGGCGCAGCAGGTCGGCGGCGAAATCGTTGGCGTCGGCGTAACCCATGAAGGTGGCGAACCGCGCCAGCTCCTCCGGCCGCTGTGGCAGTTCGTGCACTTGGCGGTCGGCGATCATCTGCAGCCGGTGCTCGACGCGGCGGAGGAAACGATAGGCTGCCCCAAGTTCGCGAGCGGCATGGCGCGGTACATGCCCGGCCCGCACCAGCATCCGCAGCGCACCCAGCGTGGTGGGAACGCGCAGCGCCGGATCGCGGCCGCCCCAGACAAGCTGGAGCGTCTGCGCCAGGAACTCGATCTCGCGGATGCCGCCCTCGCCCAGCTTCACGTTGTGGCCGGCAATGCGCGCCAGCGGGTCGGCGGCCACCGCCAGAGCGCCTCCCTTGTGCTGGTCGATCCGGTGTTTCATGGCATGGATGTCGGCGACCGCGGCGAAGTCCAGTCCGCGCCGCCAGACGAACGGGCGAATTGCTTCGAGGAACGCCGCGCCCAACGCCAGGTCGCCGGCGACCGGGCGCGCCTTGATCATGGCGGCACGCTCCCAGTTCTGACCCATGCTCTCGTAGTAGGTGATCGCCGCCGGCAAAGCGACGGCGGGCGGGGTCACGGCCGGGTCAGGGCGCAGGCGCAGATCGGTGCGGAACACGTAGCCGTCGGCGTCGCGCGCCTCCATCAAGGACACAAGGCCGCGAGCGATACGCGCGGTGAAGCCGCTCTGCGCATGGCCCTCGGACGCTTCGGTGTATATTGCCGCGGCCGGGTCGTAGAGCAGTACGAGGTCCACATCGGACGAGAAATTCAGTTCGCGGGCACCGAGCTTGCCCATGCCGAGTACCGTGAACCCCGATCCACGTGCCGGATCCGGTGGATCGGGCAACCGCAGCTCGCCTGCATCGTGAGCGGCGCGCAGCAGATGCGCCATGGCGAGCGAAAGTGTGGCCTCCGCCAGACTGCTGAGCGCCGCGGTGACGCGCTCCAGCGGCCAGATGCCGCCGATGTCGGCGATGGCGGTGGCCAGTGCGACGATCCGCTTGGTGCGCCGCATCGCGGCGGCGATGCGGTCGCGGCGGCTGGAGGGCGCCACCGCCGCCAGCTCCGCCATCGCCGCATTGACGACAGAGTCGGGCCCGGAGGACACCAGCGCCCGCAGACTGGCCACCTCGCGAACCGCAAGATCGGCGAGGAACGGGCTGTTGCCGCCGAGCGAGCGCAGCAGCGCAGCGACTGCCGGCCGCGCCGCCAGCCTTGCCTCGACGCGGCCGAGTTCGGAGCAGCGCTCGACCAACCGTTTCGCCGCGCCCGCGTCATACGGGCACGGCCAGCTTTCGGGCAGGCGAAATTCTGCGTTCGTCATCGGTGTGAAGGCTGGGGGTGAGGCGTCTTCCCGGTCAAGCTGCGTTAGCCTGCGCGATGGTGCTGCATTGGCTGGCCACGCTGGCAATCACGCTGGCGGTGCTGGGCAGCGTCGGCGTCGCGGCGATCGCGTGGCGGCTGTCGCAGGGGCCGGTCGATCTGGTCTGGTTCACCAGCCGGCTGGAACAGGCGGCGAACGCCAATGGCGGCCCCACGCGGCTGACGATCGGCTCCGCCGCGCTGGCCTGGGAGGGATTCAGCATGGGGGTCGATCGGCCGCTCGATCTGCGGCTGACCGATATCAAGGTCATCGACCCAGTGGGCGGGCGGCTGATCAACATTCAGCGCGCCGAGGTCTCCCTGTCGATCTACGAACTGTTGTTCGGGCGCGTAGTGCCGCGGGCGGTAACGCTGGATGCCCCGCAACTTACTCTGATTCGCGCGGCCGATGGCACCCTCAGCCTCGATCTGGGAAGTCTGACCGAGACGACCGACACCGGAGAGCTCACGCCAACCGAGCAGGAGACGCCGGTCGCGGACCTTCTGGCCGAGCTGGCACGCCCGGCAGGCAGCGATCGGGCACGCAGTGCGAATGCGCTGCTGGGACAACTTCATCTGGTCCGCGTTCACGACGCGCGCGTTGCCGTGGTGGATCGTCAGCTTGGCGTCACCTGGCACGCGCCACACGCCGAGATCGACCTTGCCCGGCGACCGGAAGGTGGCGTGGACGGCACCGCCGAGCTCAATTTGGTGCTTGGCCAGCAGCAGGCGCGACTGACGCTGTCGGCCACCCTGGCTGCGGGCGCCAGCGAGACGCATCTGCGCGCCAGGCTGTCACCGGTAACGCCGAGTGTGATCGCCCAGGCCGCGCCAGCGCTGGCAGCGCTGGCAGCGCTGGATGTGCCGATCGGCGGGGAGGCCTCGTTCAACCTCGATGCCAGGCTGGCGCCGCGCGACGCACGGCTGAGCGTGCACGCCGGCGCCGGCCGGATCCGGATCGCCGGCAGCGATGTGCCGTTGCTCGACGCCACACTCGTGGCCTCCGGGTACTGCCGAGGCTGTCAGCGTGGAGGCACTGCGGGTGACCCTGCCAGGGCACGACACTGGTCCGCCGACGCATCTCGAGACGCGCGGTACGCTGCGACGCACGGCCGACCGGATCGGCGCCGATCTGTCGGCCGACCTCGACCAGGTTGACTTCGCCGATCTGGCGCGGTTCTGGCCGGAGAAAACCGGCGGCGGCGCGCGCAAGTGGCTGGTGGCGAACATACCGGTCGGCATCGCGCGCAATGGTCATGTCGATCTTGGCCTGGCGGCGGCTGCGGATATGTCCTCCATCGAGCTGACACGGGCCAGCGGCACGCTGGATGGTGACGGTTTGCAGGTGTATTGGCTGCGGCCCATCCCGCCGATCGACAACGGCCAGGCACAGTTGCGGATCGTCGATCCAGATACGCTGGAGATCACCGTCACCGGCGGACGGCAGCGCATGCGCGACCAAAAGGCAGGCAGCCCGGCCGGGCTGCAGATCCGTGACGGCAGGATGCGGATCACCGGCATCATTCAGCCACATCAGGTCGGTGTGATTGACGCCGCCATCGCCGGCTCCCTGCCTGACGCCCTGGCGCTGCTGAGGGAACCGCGGCTTGCGCTGCTCGATCGCCATCCGATTGATCTGAAGAACCCGGCCGGCCAGACGACGGTCAAGATCGAGCTCACTGTACCGCTGGAGGACGCGGTCCGGATGGACGACATCGCCATCCAGGCACAGGCGCATCTCGATGGCGTGCATCTGGCCGCGCTGGTGGCAGGACACGATCTGGATCAAGGCGCGTTCGATCTCAATGCGAATTCCGATGGGATGAAGCTGAACGGACGCGCGGTGCTGGCGTCGATTCCAGCGAAACTGGATGCGGCGATGGACTTTCGGGCCGGTCCGCCGACCCAGGTGACGCAGAGCGTGACGATATCCGCGCAGCCCGACGCCCGGCAGCTCGCGGCGATCGGGCTTGATGCGACATCGCTGCTGAGTGGTCCGATGCAGGTACAGGCCGCGCTCACCGAGCGTCGCAACGGACAGGGCGATGCGGCGGTGACCGCCGATCTGACCGGGACAGAGCTGTTCGTCGAACCGCTCGAGTGGCGCAAACCGCGTGAGGCATTGGCGAAAGCGTCGGCACACGTGCTGCTGGACCACGACCGGATGACCAGCATTGATGCGGTGCAGCTCGATGGCGACGCTCTGAAGGTGCGGGCCAGCGCCGAGTTCAGTGGCGGACGGCTCTCCGTGTTCCATCTGGACCGACTGGAACTGGGCCGCACGACCGCGCAGGGTACACTAAGCCTGCCGGCCGCTGGCCCGATTACGGTCAATCTCGGTGGTGCGGTACTCGATCTGGCGCCGCGTCTCGGCCGGCACACCCCGCCGCGACCACCGACACCCAACAAGACCGAGCAGCCACCGGGTCCGCCATGGATGTTGAACGCCAGGTTCGACCGCGTGCTGCTGGCGCAAGGCCGCGCGGCCAGCAATGTGGCGGTGCACGCCGAAGACGACGGCCGCGTAGTGCGGCAGTTACGCATCGAGGGTCGTACCGGGACCCAGGCGCCGTTCCTGGCACAGATCGTACCTGATCGCGCAGGGCGACGCCTTACCGCCAGCGTGGACGACGCCGGCGAACTCCTGCGCGGCCTGGACTTTGTGCGCACCATGCAGGGCGGGAAGCTGTCGGTGCAGGCGCAGTACCGACGACGCGCAGCCGGACCGGCCCTTGGCCGGGACCGCGGAGATCGAGGATTTCCGCATCCACGACGCGCCAGCGCTCGGCAAGCTGCTGCAGGCGATGACGCTGTATGGCCTGGTGGACGTGATGCGCGGGCCCGGTCTCGGCTTTACCCGGCTGGTGGCGCCGTTCCGGTTGACCGACAACGCACTCGATCTGGCCGATGCACGGGCGTTCAGTTCGTCGTTAGGGCTGACGATGAAAGGACGGCTGGACCTCGATGCCCGGCAGATCGACATGCAGGGGACGATCGTGCCGGCGTATTTTTTCAATTCGCTGCTGGGCAATATCCCGCTGGTGGGAAAGCTGTTCAGCCCGGAACGAGGCGGCGGCGTGTTCGCGGCAAGCTACACGTTGCGCGGTCCGCTGGACGACCCGGACGTGTCGGTCAATCCGCTGGCCGCGCTGACGCCGGGGTTCCTCCGGGGGCTGTTCGGGCTGTTTTAGCTGGCGTGCCTAAGCGGCGGTGCGCAGGGCGGAGTGCCCGGTGCGGCAGCCTGCGGCCGAACCCATGCGCCTCGAACCGGACCGGCCAGAATTGGAACGGTGATGCCGCCGGCCCGGCTTGCACGGTGCGGTGGCGAAGCCAGACCACCGGCTGAAACCCGCCGCTCAGCGGACAGTCAATCAGGTCGCCGGAAAGGCGCTGCTGTCGATCGTCAGTGTGCCGGCGCCTGGTAGCAAATCGCACCCCGCTGCGTCGGGAGTTCCGCTAAACTCGCCCCAAACCCAGCTCGCTCGTGGAGGAGAACATGATCACCGTCGTCGATCTCAAGGCCGAGTTCGCCAAGCTGACGATGCTCAAGAACCGCACCCCGACCTCATCCGAGGCCGAGCGCCAGGGAGCCTTCGCCCGGCTGGCTCCCTATCGCGACGGCGCGATCTTCACCGCCAAATTCACTGGTAAAAGCGCCTGGGAACGGCATCCGCAGGGCGACGAGATCGTGCAGATCGTCGATGGCGCGACGACGCTGCACCTGATGACCGCGGAGGGTCGGCAGTCCGTGTCGCTCAAGAGCGGGATGGTGGCGGTCGTGCCGCAGAGCACCTGGCACCAGTTCGAGGCGCCCGACGGCGTGTGCGTGATGACAGCGACCCCGCAACCCACCGAACACGTGAGGGTCGACGTCGACGACCCGCGGACGCTGGAGTGAGCGGCGAGTGGCAGCACGCTTCCGCCGGAATTGAGACCCGCCCGCTGCTGATTGACTCCTCGCCGCCGGTGCCGACACTGCACCGCCGGCCGCGGCAGAGGGGACGATAATGGGACCGCTGGTAACAACCGACTGGCTCGCCGCTGACCTGGGCAAGCCGGATCTCGTGGTGTTCGACGCGACAAAATACCTGCCCAACGAGGACAAGGACGGCCACGCCGAGTTCCTGCGCGCACATATCCCGGGCGCTCGGTATTTCGACATCGACGTGGTGGCAGACCCCGACACCGACCTGCCGCACATGGTTCCATCGCCCGGCCGGTTCGCCAGGCTGATCGGCGGGCTCGGCGTGTCGAATGCCTCGCGCGTGGTGTTCTACGACCAGAAGGGCCTGGCATCCGCCGCGCGCGGTTGGTGGCTGATGGCACTGTTCGGCCACGACAATGCGGCGGTGCTGGATGGCGGCCTGCCGCGATGGCAACGCGAGGGACGCGTGACGGCAACCGGCGAGCCGGCCGCAGCGCAGCCGGCCGCGTATCGGCCCGATTATCGCGCGGCGATGCTGCGTGGCATCGGCGACGTGCTGGGCAATGTGAAGACCCAGGCGGAACTGGTGCTGGATGCACGCGCCGCAGGGCGCTTCACCGGCGAGGTGTCGGAGCCGCGCGCCGGCATGCGCAGCGGCCACATCCCCGGCTCCGCGAGCCTGCCCTACACCGATCTGCTCAATGCCGACGGCACGTTCCGCAACGTCGACTTAGTGCGCGCGCGGTTGCGGCGGGCCGGCGTCGATGGCTCGCGTCCGGTAGTGACGAGTTGCGGCTCAGGCGTGACGGCGTGCATCCTGACGCTGGGTATGCGCATCGCCGGTCTACCGGAGGGTGCCGTGTATGACGGCTCCTGGACCGAATGGGGCGGCCGCTCCGACACGCCGGTGGAGACGAACCAGGCATGACCGACGGCTCGAAGCGCGGCTTCCGGACGCGGCTCTCCCACACCGGCCGCGCCGGCAAGCGGGTGCACGGCTTCGTCAACCCGCCGTTGCTGCGCGGCTCCACGGTGCTGTATCCGACGGTGGCGGAACGGCGTGCGATGGCGGCGCGGCGCGGCGAGCGGGTGCTGACCTATGGTCTGGGCGGGTCCGAAACACACTGGGCGCTGGAGGATGTCATCGCCGAGGTGGAAGGCGGTACGCGCTGCGCCATCGTCTGTTCCGGCCTCGCCGCGGTGACCACGCCCCTGCTGGCGTTCCTCAAGAGCGGCGATCACTGCCTGATGCCGGACAGCGTGTATGGCCCGTCGCGCAATTTCGCCGACGGCGTGCTGAAGCGCTACGGCGTGGCGACAACGTTCTACGATCCGTTGGTCGACGAGGCCGGCATCGCTGACCTGATGCGGCCTAACACCACGGTTGTGTATACAGAGAGTCCTGGCAGCCACACCTTCGAGGTGCAGGACATCCCGGCGATCGCGCGCGTGGCGCATGCGCGCGGTGCCAAGCTGCTGATGGACAACACCTGGGGCATCCACCACTTCCAGCCATTCACACACGGTGTCGATGTATCGATCCAGGCGGCGACGAAATATCCAGCCGGGCACTCGGATATTCTGATCGGCAGCGTCACGGTGAACACAGACGAGGACTGGCACACACTGCATGCGACGGTGCGCGGACTCGGGCAGTATGCCAGCCCGGACGATTGCTGGCTGACGCTGCGCGGGATGCGCACGCTGGGCGTGCGGCTGGCGCAGCAGATGGACTCCGGCATCGAGGCGGCGCACTGGCTGAGCCGGCGGTCCGAGGTGAAGCAGGTGCTGCATCCGGCGCTGCCGGGCGCGCCAGGTCACGCGATCTGGAAGCGGGACTTTACCGGTGCGTGCAGTCTGTTCGGCGTGGAGTTCAAGCCGGAGTTTTCGGTGGAAAGCTCGCACGCGTTCGTCGAGGCGCTGGAGTTGTTCGGTATCGGCGCATCATGGGGCGGGTTCGAGAGTTTGGCGTTGCCGACCACGGGATTCCTGACGCGCACGGCCGGCAACGGCAGGTTCGAGGGGCCGCTGGTACGACTGCATATCGGACTCGAGGATGTCGCGGACCTGATCGCCGATCTCGACCACGGGTTGCAGGTGATGCGGGAATTCCGGCAGTGATCCGCGGCCGGCAGTCGCCCGATGCTGTAGCTTCCGATGGCGACCACGTCAGCGTGTTGCAGCTTCGTCCAACGCACTGACGTTCTCGACCCGGTCCATCAGGTGCCGGCATCTGGATTTGCACCGGCGTGTTGGATGAACGCTCATCCGTCACATCTGACGAGGCCGCGGCGTCATTGCGAGTGGTCTCATGCGCCCCGCTACACCATCGCCACCGGCCGCACCGGCGATCCCGTCGCGCCGCGGAACTTGGTCGCCAGCAGGATGAAGCAGAAGCTGCCGATCGCATCGCGCGCCAGTTCGTCCAGCGCCAGGTTCTCGATCAGATATACCCCTGCCTCGGCCAGCGCGTGTTGGTGCACCGGCATGGCAATGCCGTGGTTGGGATTGGGCAGCACCTCGACCGCCATGTTGTCGCAGCCGATCGCCGTCACGCCGCGCTCGATCAGCCAGCGCGCGCCGGGCAGGTCGATGCCGGGCTCGCCTTGCAGATATCGCGTGTTGTCGATACCGAAGTAACGCCCCCAGCCGGTGCGGATCAGCGCGATGTCGCCCGGCTCGAGCGCCACGTTCGCGGCCGCCTCGGCACGGGCCAGTTCGTCGGGCGTGACGACGCGGCCAGGGTTCAGGTGCTGCGCGCCGTCGCAGCCGGCGACATCCAGCAGCACGCCGCGGGTGATCATCGGCGGCACATGCTCGATGCCGAGACGTTCCAGTCCCCAATCGGTCACCGTGTCGGCCGCCGACAGTCCGTTGTACAGCCGGTCGCCCTTGGAGAAATGTCCCAGCGCGTCGATGTGCGTGCCGACATGCGCGGTCATCTCGATGCGCTCGACATTGGCACCCGCATCGTTGGTGGCACCAAGCGCGCGGCGGCGCTTGATCGAATCGCGCCACGACGCCCAGATCGACAGCAGGAACGGCGTCTGGTTCGGTGCCATGAACGGCGCTCCGGCGCCGATCTCGTGGCTCACGTCATAGACGCGACCGTCGCGCACCGATTGCAGCGCAGCGAGACGCTTCTCCACCGTCAGCAGATTGCCCGCGCCTATCTGGTCGGTCGGACCCCAACGCGAATGGTCATGCGTGCTCATCGCTTCCTCCGAACTTGGTCCGACCCACGGCAAACAAGCGCGCCGTGTCAAGCGCAGCAGCTGGTCGGACGGCGTCGACCGCGGCATGGCTCGCGGCGCATCAGCCGCGTCGACGCAGGAACCGGCCGAATGCCGCCAGGCTGGTATCGGACACGTGATGCTCCATGCCCTCGGCATCCTGCTCAGCCGCCTCGGCCGGCACGCCGACTGCCAGCAGCAGATCGACCACGATGCGGTGCCGTGCGCGGACGCGTTCGGCCAGCTTCTCGCCCGCCCCGGTGAGGAACACGCCGCGATATGGCTTGGCCATCGCGAGGCCTTCACGTTTCAGCCGGCCGATCGTCTTGATCGCGGTGGCGTGCGAGACGCCGAGCCGGCGAGCGATGTCGGTGGGCCTCGCTTCGCCGCCATTGGCCAGCAGGTCCGAGATCAGTTCGACATAGTCCTCGTGCAGCGCCCCGGACTGCGCGGTACGCGCCTTGCCGAACCGCCGCGCCTGCGTGGGCTCGGCCGGCAGGTCGGCGCGCCGCACCTCCGGCGGACTGGCCACAGCGACTCCTGTGAGGTCATCAGTTCAACCGGAAAGAGACACCGGCACACCGGCTGTCTGCAAGAGCAACACCAGATTGAGCGCCAGCACCACCACGGCGGCGGCCACCGCGGATGCTCGGGTGAGGCGCGAACTGGCGAAGCTGCCCATCACATCGCGCCGGCCAGACAGCACCAGCAGCGCAATCATCGGCACCGGCAGCACCAGGCTCAACATCACCTGGCTCAGCACCAGTGCCCGCGTCGAATCAACGCCGATGGCGACCACGATCACCGCCGGGATCATGGTGGCGAGCCGGCGCACGTACAGGGGAATACGGAAGCCGACAAAGTCCTGCATGATCGTCTGACCAGCCATGGTGCCGACCACCGAACTCGACAGCCCGGATGCCAGCAGCGACGCCATGAACACCGCCGCCGCACCGACACCGAGCAACGGCATCAGCGTGTGATAGGCAGTCTCGATCAACGCAACGTCGGCGTGATCAGGATGGAACACCGAGGCGGCCATCGCCAGCATTGCCATGTTCACCAGGCCGGCGATGCCGAGGGCGAACAGCACCTCGCGATTGGAGTAGCCGATGACGCGCCGGCGCTCGGCATCGGTGTGCGTCGGCATGCGGCCTTGGGTCAGGCTGGAATGCAGATAGATCGCGTGCGGCATCACGGTGGCGCCGATGATCCCGACCGCCAGCACGACACTGTTTGGCCCGGCAAGCTGCGGCACCACGGAATGGAAGGCGAACAGGCTCCAGTCGGGCGGGGCGACCAACAGCTCGATCAGGTAGCTGACGGCAATCACGCCGATGAACGCCGCGATCAGCATCTCGATCGGCCGGAAGCCGCGCCCTTGCAGCAGCAGCATGGCGTAGGTCAGGGCAAAGGTGATCAGCAGCCCGGTCAGCAGCGGCAGGCCGAACAGCAGGCTGAGGCCGATGGCGGCACCGAGGGATTCCGCGAGGTCGGTGGCCATCGCCGCGACTTCGCTGGCGATCCACATGGCGTAGACCAGCGGGCGAGGGAAATGCGTGCGGCAGAGCTGCGCCAGGCTCTGGCCGGTGACGATGCCAAGCTTGGCCGAGAGCGCCTGGAACAGCATGGCGACGACGTTGGCCAACAGGACGACCCACAGCAGCAGATAGCCGAACTGCGCGCCGCCCTGGATGTTGGTGGCGAAGTTGCCGGGGTCCATGTAGGCGATCGAGGCGATCACCGCGGGGCCGGCGAACGGCAGGAAGCCGCGCAGGCCGCGCCGGCGACCGGCCAGTGCCTCGCGGCCGGCGGCGATCGTGCGGTCCGTCAGGCTTACGCTCATGCAGCCGTGACCATACTATGCACCCATCCCCACAGAATGTAGCATTGGCTACAAGTCGTGGCTGATAGATAGCACGGGAAGCCGGGGCGTCAATGGTTGATGGGCGGCGCCCGGCGCTGCCGCGTCAGGCGCCCTTATGACACCAGGGTGTGCCCCGCACCTTGATCTCCTTCACCGCGCCAAGGCGCGGCTCCTGTGCCGGTGGCCGCGGGAGTGCGTCCTCCTCAGCCGCCCGGCAACGAAAGCACCGAGCTCTCATAGCGGCCCGTGCCCATCTCCCCCGCCTGGAAGATCTCGCGTTCGGCGATCCAGTTGAACGCCTGCTCGAACACGTCCTTGGTATACGGCTCGAACACCAGCCGCTCGCCCGGACCCCAGCGGCGCGTGTCCATCGACGCATGGAACCGCTCGGGGAACTCGTTCCGGTAGTGCCTGGTGTAGAGTTCCAGCCGCAGATCGATATCATGCTGCGCCCGCCGCAGCGCGCCGAAGTACCGCCGCACATCATCCAGATCCGGTTCGCCGGTGATCATCGAGGCCATCATGAATGTCGTGTCGATCACCTTGCGGAAGCCAAGCTGCTCCGCGAAGTAGTACGGCCCGCTGAACAGCGAGACCGCCGGCACCTCGCCGTCGATCAGCTTTTCCATCCGCCGGAACAGCAGCCCGTCGGCGAACGACAACGAGATTTCGGCGATCGGCATGTACTGTTCCAGCGCCTGGATCGTCGAGTAGTGGCTGCCCGACTGATACCCCACCGAAATCGGCACGCCGGCAAGCTGCTCCGGCGTGGTGACCGGCGAATCCGCCGGCACGAAGATGCCCGCCGGCGCCACCGAATAGCAGTCGGCATACAGCTTGCCGTGTCCCACCGAGGCGGCGACGTTCACCGTCCAGTGGCAGGCGCAGCTCACATCCGAAGTGCGGCCCTTCTCGATCGTCTGATACGCGCCCACCCGATCGCCGAGATCGTGCCGCCGTCCGCTCGGCGAGCGCAACTCGTCGCGGAACTCGTAGTCCAGGCCGGCGGCGGCGAAGTAGCCCTTCTCGTCGGCCACCCACTCGTGCAGCCGCATATGCGGTGCGATCACGAACCTTGCCACGACATCCTCCTACGGCTCTGCCAGCCGCGCATGATCGGTGAGCCAGCAATGGTGGTGCGCGCGCACCAGCGCCAGCGAGTCAAGCAAAGCGATCGCCCCGTACGGCCGGCCAAACACATGCGCGTGCACCGTGATGTCGAGGCACGCCGGCGGGCTGCCCAGGCGATCCCACCCCTCGACGATCCGCGCCAATGTACGGGTGAACGCCTCGGGCTCATTGCCGTAGCGCACATAGAGCGGCATGTCATTCACCTCCATGGTGAACGGCATGCCGACAAGCGACCCCTCCGGGGTATCGATGCGGTACGGCAGGTCGGCATCGAACATGTCAGCGTGCCAGCGGAACCCCGCGCGTGCCAGCAGACGCGAGGTATGCGCACTCGGCGTGCAGCGCGGGCTCAGCCAGCCACCAGGATGCGCGCCCGCGGTGCGTTGCAGCACCTCGACGCAGCGGCCGATATCGTCGCGTTCGGCGTCCCCGGTCAGATACGCCGGCAACGTGCCCTGGCTCCAGCCATGCGCCGCGACCACGTGCCCCCGCGCGGCGATCGCCGCCGGCAGATCGGGATAGCGCTCGGCGATCACACCGCTGGTGTAGAACACCGCCCGCGCCTGCTCGCGATCCAGCAGATCGAGCAGCCGCCAGGCGCCGACCTTGGGGCCATACTCCGCCCAGGACAGCGCCTGCAGATCGGCCACGCCCGGCTTCAGCGGATTGCCCATCGGACCGATGGCGGGAGCACTGCTTTCGGCCCAGCCCTCCAGCATCACGCTGAGCGAAATCGCCAGTGGCCGTCCTGCCGGCCAGCCGGATGGTGGTTCGTTCATCTACGTACCCGCGGCGAGTTTATCGCGAATTTCGGCTGAAAGTGTGACCTACGTCAACGACTTGGCACGATTCAAAGCCATCATGCGCGTCGCCCGAGAGCGAACCAGGGGACGTGTCATGCAAGAGCCAGGACTGCCGCAAGCCACAGAAATCGCCCGCAAGGAGATCAGCCTTCTGCTCGGCCTGGCCGAGCAGGCAGGGGTCGATGCTGACAGCTTGCGAGACGAGCTTCGGCTGTCGCAGAGCGACTGGCAGCAATGGCTTGGCGTTCTTCAGGACGCCCCGTTGCCTTCCCAACCGGAGCTGCCGCTGATGCTGCGCCACCTGGGCTATCTGACATCCCGCCTGGATCGCGCTACCCGCCCGGCTTATGCCTGACTCCTCGCCGGCGGGTTTGCCGCGCGCGGGCAGGCGAGCCAGGATGGGCAGACGATGCCAGCCAGCGCACCCATCTCGCCGCTCCCGCCGGATCGGCTATACCGGCAAGCCGATACCGCGGCGCTGAGATTCGAGACCACGCGGGAGCTTCCCCCGCTGCGCGATTACGCCGACCAGCCACGCGCGCATGAGGCGATCCGCTTCGGCACCGAGATGGCGGTGCGCGGTTTCAACGTCTTCGCCATCGGCGCGAACGGCGCACACATCCAGGGGTCCGTGCGCGCCTTGCTGGAAGATGCCGCGAACAAACGTCCGAAGCCGTCGGACTGGATCTATGTCAACAACTTCGCCATCCCGTATCGGCCGGTGGCGATCGCGTTGCCGCCGGGCCGGGCGCCGGTGCTGGACAAGGCGCTGGACCGGCTGATCGACGACCTGAAGGTCGCATTGCCAGCCGCATTCGAAAGCGAGGACTACCAGAAGCGGCGCAGCGGCATCGAGCAGGAGATGCGCGGACGAAACGAGCGCGCGTTCACCGCAGTGCGCGACAAGGCAACCGCGAAGGGCATCGCGATCGTCCGCACGCCGATGGGCTTCGCCATGGCACCGATGAAGGACGGCCAGGTGGTGCCGCCTGCCGAGTTCAATGCCTGGCCGGCAGAACGCCAGCAAGAAGTGCAAACGGCGATAGAGGAGCTGGAAAAGGACCTGGAAGAGACCTTGCGCGTGCTGCCTCGATTGGAGCGCGAACAGCGCGACGCGGTACGCGCCCTGGACCGCGACACCGCCAGCCTCGTGATTGCCCAGCCGATCGCGGAGTGCAAGGCGCAGTTCGCCGATCTGCCGAAAGTGTTGCAGCACCTGGAGGCGATCCAGGCCGATATCCTGACCAATGTCGCGCTGTTCGTCGCACCGCAGACGCCGGGCGAAGACAGCACCGCGCGCCCCGGCAGTGTGTTCGATCGCTACGAGATCAACGTGTTCGTCACCACTGCGGACGGCGAAGCCGGCGCCCCCATCGTCGAGGAGGTGCATCCGACGCTGAGCAACCTGGTCGGCCGGATCGAGCATCTCGCGGTGCAGGGCGCGCTGGTGACCAATTTCCGCCTGATCAAGCCGGGCAGCCTGCATCGTGCCAATGGCGGCGCGCTGATGATCGATCTGCGCAACCTGCTGAGCGAGCAGCTGAGTTGGGCGGCGCTGAAGCGCGCCCTGCTGCGCCAGGAGATCGTGATCGAGGACCCCGCGCGGTTCATGGGCATGACCACGACGGTGACGCTGGAACCAGATCCGATTCCGCTCGACCTGAAGGTCGTGCTGTTCGGCGATCGCACGTTGTACTACGCGCTGGTCTCGGCTGATCCGGATACCGCGCAGCACTTCAAGGTGCTCGCCGACTTCGACGATGACGTCGATCGCTCGCCGGCGAGCGAGACAATGATCGCGCGGCTGATCGGCACGATCGCGACGAATGCCGGACTGCTGCCGCTCGATCGCGGCGGCGTGGCACGGGTGATCGAGCACGCGGCGCGGCTGGCCGACGATTCCGGCAAGCTGACGCTGCTGGTCGAAAGCATCCATGACCTGGTGGCGGAGGCTTCGCACTGCTCGGCGCAGGCCGGGCGCGATGTGGTGACACGCGGCTGCGTCGATCAGGCGATCGCGCAGCAGCGCCGGCGTGCGTCGCGCATCGAGGAACGCGGCCGCGAGATGATCCTGCGCGACATCGCGCTGATCGCCACCAGCGGCAGCAGCATCGGTCAGGTCAACGGCCTCAGCGTGCTGGCGCTCAGCGGCCATGCGTTTGGCCGGCCGACGCGGATCACCGCGCGCGTACGTCCCGGCACCGGCCGCATCGTCGACATCGAGCGCGAGGTGGAACTCGGCGGGCCGCTGCACTCCAAGGGCGTGCTGATCCTCAGCGGCTTTCTCGCCGGCCGCTATGCGCTCGGCGTGCCGATGTCGCTGTATGCCAGCTTGGTGTTCGAGCAGTCCTATGGCGGCGTCGACGGCGACAGCGCCTCGTCCGCGGAACTCTATTCGCTGCTGTCGGCGCTGGCCGAGCTGCCGCTCCGGCAGGACCTCGCGGTGACCGGGTCGGTTGATCAGCACGGCACGGTGCAGGCGATCGGCGGCGTCAACGAGAAGATCGAAGGCTTCTTCGATGTCTGCGCCGCGCGCGGGCTGACCGGTACCCAGGGTGTGCTGATCCCGCATTCCAATGCCCAGCACCTGATGCTGCGCGCCGATGTGGTGGAGGCCTGTGCCGCCGGTCGCTTCGCGGTCTATCCGGTCCACACGATCGATGAAGGCATCCGGCTGCTGACCGGGCGCGACGCGGGCGCGCGCGGCGATGACGGCCGATATCCGGAAGCCAGCGTGAACCGGCTGGTGGAGGATCGGCTCGCCGCGTTTGCCAAGGCGCGGCAGGCGTTCGGCCGCGATACGTCGGACGGGACGTGACCATGGCGAGCGCCCCGCGACTGCACCGCGTTATCCTGCAGCTGCGCCACGGTGCCGCCGAACGCGAGACCATTCGCGCGGCAGCGGAACTCGCGCAGATGCTCGGCGTCGCGCTCCACGGTGTGTTCCTGCAGGACGCAGCATTGCCCGAACTGGCGACGCTACCGTTCATCCGCGAGTTCCGCCTGGGCACCGGGTCCTGGCAGCGGCTGGATCGCCAGCGGCTCGCCGAGGAGCAGCGCGCCGCGGCCGCAGAAGCGCGACGACTGCTGGACGAGGCCGCCGCCGCATTGGGGATCACGCGGCTGTTCGAGATCATCGGCGGCGATCCGGCGCTGTTCGTCGCGGCCACATCGCAGGCCGGCGACATCATCGTGGTGGCGCAGCCACGCCTGCCGGCCGAACGCCTGGTCCATGCGGCGGCGAGCTGGCTGGAGGCGGCGCATGGCTGTGCCGCCTCGGTGATGCTGGTGCCGCAGGCGCTGTCGCGGCGCGCCGGTCCGGTGGCGACGGTCGTGTGTGCGGAATCGGATCCGGCTCTTGGCGTCGCGGCGCGCATCGCGGTCGCGGCAGGCGAGTCGCTGCTGCTGCTGATCTGGGGCACGCCGGAGCTGGCGAAGGCCGCGGTCGAGCAGGCACATGCCGCGGGTCTGCCGTCGCGGCGGATCGTCACCCGCAACGTGGCGAGCGTGACGCCGGAGGATGTCGTGCAGGGACTGGGCACCAGCGACGAGCGTCTGGTGGTGCTGGCGCGCGGCGCGTGCGGCACGGACAATGCCGCGGTGTCCTCGCATATCGCGGCGTCGCGCGGCGTGCCCGTGCTGGTGGTGGAACCATGATGATGCGGCGAGTGGCGGAACTGGTTTTGCTGCTGGCCGGCACGATCCCATTGCTGGCTTCGGCGCAGCCGTTGCCGCCCAGCGTCAACCCGGAGACCGGGGCCCGCCCTGGCAACGAGATCGGCACGGGGTCGTCGTTGCCGCTGTCGGACAAGGCCTCCAACATTGCCCCGGGCGATACCACGTCGGCGATCGCGCCGAACCTGCCATCGCCGCCGATCGGCGAGAATGCTTCGGTGCGGGATTATCTCGTGGCGGCGCGCTCCGCGCTGCTGCTCGGGCGGACCGGCGAGGCACAGCAGGCATTGGAGATGGCCGAGACGCGGGCGCTGGATCGTTCGGTGCCGCTGTTCCAGACCAACACAGTGGACCAGAGCCCGTTGGTCGGCGAGATCGGGCAGGCACTGCAAGCGCTCGGCGGCGGCGATCGCGGACGCGCCGTGCAGATCATCGAAGCGACCTTGCCACACGCGAACTGACGTCTTCCCCGTGAGGGCGCAGACCAGGTGCGCCGACACTTGAAATGTGGCCCTGGCTTCCCGCCTGCGCGGGAATGACGGTGGGAGCCGTCACGTATTGGGCAATGGCAGCGGTTCACCCGCGAAGAAGCGGCGCGGGTTGTCGTCCAGCATTGCGAAGATCTCGCCGTCGCTCAGTCCGCGCTCGCGCAGCATCGGCACGAAGTCGGTGAACAGATACGTGTAGGGCGGCGGCCAGTCGCCAGCCGCCTGCAACCGATCCATCCGCGCCTGTTCCTCCGGCGTCGGCTGCCGCAACAGTTTGCCGAGCCAGCCGCAATGCCGGTCCTGGCTCATCATGATGCTGGCGCGGTAGCCGGCACGCACCAGCTTCACCAGGTTGTCGGCGCGCACCTCGTCCGGCTGCAGCCGCGCAATCCCGATGCGATCGAAGCCGATATACGAACCGCCTTCGCAGACGCGGCGATGATACGCGGGATCGGCGTTGCCGCAGCAGTGTCCGATCAGACAGCGATGCAGCTCGACGCCGCCGGCGCGGAACGCGTCCTGCTGTTCCGGTCCGCACACGCCGTCCTGCGTGTGGGTGATGATCGGCACGCCGGTCGCGCGCTGCGCGATGCAGGCCGCCTCGAGGAATTTTTGCTCGAACGGCGTGATCGCAGGCGCACCGGTGGCGACCTTGATCGCGCCGGCACGCACGCTGGTGCGGCCGATGCCATGGGTGATCTCGCGGATGTAGAGCTCGGCGATCTCGTCCACCGTGCGCGCGCGCCAGTACACCGGCAGGCCCATCGCCTCAAAGTAGAAGCCGGTGGTGCAGATGACGTTCATCTCCGAGCGCTCGGCGATCTCCGCCATCATCGCGGCGTCGCGGCCGAGTTCGATCGGGCACGGATCGACGAAGCTGTGCACGCCGTGTTCGACCCGCAGTTGCGTCAGCCGTCGCGCCGCTTCGGCGACGAACGCCGGCCGGTCGAATGCCGCGGACGAATCGAATTCGGCGCCAGGAAACGCGATGAACAGATGCTCGTGCATCAGTGTCCGCCCGAGGTCGTCGAGGCCGATCGGCCCAAGCACCGTCTGGATCTGCATTGCCGTGTCCTTCGTCAGAGCAGCTTCATCGGCGGCAGAACATCCGCCGCATCGAGGCCCAGTTCGTAAAGTCCCATGCTCCACAAACAAAAATCCGCCGCTGGCGGCTGGATCGGGGCGATTGCGCCGTCGCGGAACAACTGCTCGAGGCGCGAGCCTTTGAAGATGCCGTGTGCGCCGCCGAGGGTGAGTGCCACGCGGGTGATCCGGGTGACCGCCTCGCCCACCATGTATTTCGCCCGATACAACGCGGCAGTGGTTTCCGGCGTTGGTCCTTGCGTGTCACTGAGCCAGGCTGAGCGATAGGTGATCAGCCGTGCGGCCTCGAGATCGGTGCTCAGTTCCGCAATGTGGCGCCGCACGTCCGGATGGTACGCCAGCGGCTGCGCATAACCCTGCGGCTGCCTCCCATGCATCGCCCGGCGCAGCTCGTCGTATGCCGCGACTGCGATGCCGAGATAGACCGCGGTGTAGGAACCCCAGAACCAGTTCAGATAGTCGTGACGGAACCGCCTGGTGTCGTCGGCACAGAACACCACCGCGCTGTCCGCTACACGGCAATCCTCCAGGATCAGCGCGTCGCTGCGGGTCGCCCGCATGCCGAGTGTGTCCCAGTTGGCATTGACCCGGCGTCCGGCGGCGCCGTGCGGGACCAGCAGCAGCATCCCGGCGGACCGACTGGTGGCATCGTCGGGATAGGCCATCACCAGGACATGATCGGCCGCCTCCAGCATCGAGGCGAACATCTTTCGCCCGGTGATGCTGTAGCCGCCCTCGACGCGGCGCGCCCGTGCGTTGAGCGGGCGTTCACCGACCAGCGACGTTGTGGCCGGCTCGGAAAAATTGCCGCCGATCAGCCGGTGCTGCCGCACCACAAGGTCCGCGATCACCTCCTTCGCCGCGCCGCCGACCTCGTCGCTTTGCAGCACCGGCATGACGACCGAGGCATGCATGTTGAAGGCCAGCGCGGTGGATGGGCAGCCCTGGCCCAACGCCTCGTAGGCGATCGTGTGGTCGAGGAAGCTGGCGCCGGCGCCGCCCCATTGCTTGCCGATGGTGAGTTCGAGAAATCCTTCCGCGCGCAGCCGGTCGTAGTTCTCGGTCGGATGCGATGCGTCGCGGTCGTGTTGCGACGAGCGGGTGGCGAAGTCCGCGGCCAACTCCAGGCAACGCTGCTGTAGGCGTCGCTGCCCGGAGCTGAGCGCGAAATCCATCAGCCGCGGGCCAGGGCGTAGATCTGCGTACCCCCCGGCGGCGGCTGATGCGCGGACCATGACCCGCCGCCGTCGCGGCTGCTGTAAACCTCGCCACCGTTGGTGGCGGCCGACATCAGCGCAGGGTTCCGTTCGTCGAACGCGAGTGCGAACAGCGTGTGCGGCGGCTTCACGCCCATATCGACGCGCGACCAGCTGTCGCCGCCATCGCCGCTGTACAGCAGCGCGCCGGCATCGCTCTGGAACCCGGCGCCTGCCGAGACGAACACCTTGCGCGGATTGCCCGGCACCTCGCGGATGTCGCGGCAGTAGATCTGGCCCTTGGGATTCATCGGGTCCAACTTCACGTGCCGCCAGTGATCGCCGCCATCGGCGCTGTGGAACATGCCGGCGCGGCCGATGCCGATCACCGTGCCGGGCCGCCAGCGGCTGACCAGCACGCCGTGCATGTCCACCGCATCGTCGTTGAGATACTGGCCGTGACTGAGGTTTTCCCAGTGCTCGCCGCCGTCGGTGGAGCGGATCGTGCCGCCGACCTCGATCGCGGCATACAAATGGTCGGGCTGCTGGACGCTGGCGTCCATCTGCAACACGCGCTTTGCCGGATTGGCGTCGGGTGCGGTGGTGATCTCGGGGAAGCGCACGCTCACCGGCAGGCGCGTCCAATGCTCTCCGGCATCGTCGCTGCGGTGGATCTCGCAGTTCTCGTAGCCGACGAATATCACCTTGGGATCGTGCGGATGGAACGTGATCGACCATACCGGCAGGCCGTGGTCGGCGATATCCACCTTTTCCCAATGCTCGCCGCGGTCGTTGCTGCGATACGGGCCGGACTGCGTGCCGGCATAGACGATTTCGGGATGCAGCGGATGCACCGCCAGAGCACGGATCGCCGGCGCGTCGGGCAGTCCGGTCTGCATCGCCTGCCATTCATTGCCGCCGTCGGCGAGACGGTAGAGGCCGGAGTGCACTTCTCGCCCGCGCCCGGTTTCGCCGGCGAGGCCCAGATAGACGTAGGATCGCTGGTTGTTGGTGCTCTCGTTTGCCATGGGAACGTCCTCCGATTTGTCGTCAGCGCGAGCTTCGCAAGGGTTGTGGTCAGCCCGCAAGGCTTCCCGCCGCCAGCGTCGCCGTGCCCGTGCTTCGGAGCGTCAGGTTTGCCACGGATTGATGACCGGCGCGGCGGTAGCAGCGAAGTCGGCCACGTTCCGCGTCACATCTGTCATGCCATGCACCAGCGCCGTAGCCGCGATAAGTGCATCTCGTTCAGTCTGCGGATCGAAGACATGCAGCGCGGCGCAGCGTCGTGCGACACCGGTGTCGATCGGCAGCACCCGATCGGCGAAGGCCGGCAGGACGCAGTCGTACAACCCATGCTCGAAGCACAGCACCTTGCGCGGGATCGCGTCGTTCGATCAGCAATACCCCGATTCGAGTTCCAGAATCGTGGTGATCCGCATGCCGGGAACTCGCGTAGAAACGTTCCTACATTTGTGACGAAGTCATGCGATGGTAAACCCGTCCGGCCGTCGCGTGCGCACGGCGCCCCGGCCTGTTAGCCTCCGCCATCCCGCAATGCCTGGCGCCAAGGAGCCCTGCCAATGTCCGTCGTAGAAACCGAGCGCCGCGGCCAGATCCTTGTGGTGCGAATGAACCGGCCGGAACGGCTCAACGCGCTCAACCATGAGATGCGCACCCAACTTGCCGAGACCTGGGCGGAATTCCGCCACAGCAACGAACTGGAAGTGGCGATCTTCACCGGCACCGGGCGCGCCTTCTGTGCCGGCGAGGACATGAAGGAATCGCTGGCCGACGGTGCCCCCGGCGGCAAGCGCCCCGCCGTAGCGGATCCCTTCATGTCGGGCGCGCTGGAGAAGCCGGTGATCGCCGCGGTGAACGGCTTTGCCATGGGCGGCGGCTTCATGCTGGTCGAGCGCACCGACCTGCGCGTCGCAGTACGTGGCGCGGTGTTCGAGGTATCCGAGGCGAAGCGCTGGCTGCTCGGCGGCTACAACCACGGCCACATCGCCAACCTGCCGTATCCGATCGCGATGGAGATGGCGCTTGGCTTCCGCTTCACCGCGGAACGTTTTTTCGATGTTGGCTTCCTGAACCGCCTGGTCGATGCCGACGACCTGATGCCGAGTGCGCTGGGGATGGCGGAGCACCTGCTGACCCTGCCGCCGGCCTCACGGGTCAACACCGTGCACATGATGCGGCAGATGCGGCCGGCACCATCGGAGGAGCAACAGGGTCTGGCCGCCGCGCTGCACGAGCACGGCGCCAAGAGCGACCTGATGGAGTCACGCGCGGCGTTCGCCGAGAAGCGGCCGCCCCGGTTCAAGGGCTGGGACGATCCGCAGGACCGCTACCGGCTGCCGACGCGGTAGCGTCAGCGGACCTCGACGTCCTCCCAGAACCCGACGCGGTCCTTCACCTGCACCAGCTTCGATTGCGGCGCCTCATAGATCCAGGCGTTGCGCGAGTGGCGGACGCCGTCGATCACCACATCGTAGAACTGCACGCCGTGCGGACACTCGAGGTCGTGTTCGGTCTTCGCGGTCTTCTCCAGCCATTCCATGCGCACCGCGGAGGCGGGGAAATACTGATAACCGCCGGCCTCGACGATGTCGTCGCTGGCGGCGATCTGATGGCCGTCGAGGGTTGCCCTCATCGTCGGTTCCTCCATGCAAGAGAATTGGCTGGTCGCACAGCTAATGTCGCGGGGCCGCGGAGACAACCCCAGGCTGAAGCACATACCAACGCCTTGTCGTCCACAGCGGCAGGGGCGTCTGCCTGGAGACCCGTGGCGTGGCCGGAATGGTGAACCGGCATTGCGACCGCAGCGCAAAGGCGAGACGCTGGCCACCACGGACGCAGGTAGCGGGGAAACGTCGGGGAACAGGGGGGCGGGCGGTATGAAGTATGACGTGGTGATCGTCGGCGGCGGAGCGGCCGGATCGGTGGTGGCCGGACGATTGGCGGCCAACCCGCAACTCTCCGTGCTGTTGCTGGAAGCCGGGCCGGATTACCCCGATCCCGCCAATGTTCCGGACGAAATCAAGTTCGGCCACACCAGGTTTGCCGAAGCTCCGGACTTCGCAGCACAACTGGGCCTTGCGAGGCACGATCACCGAGGAGCAAGGCGCAATCCACGTGGCGCAGGGCAAGGTGATGGGGGGAGGTTCGTCCATCAACGGTCAGGCGATGCAACGGGGCTTTCCGGAGGATTTCGATTCCTGGGCGGCGCTCGGCAACCACGAATGGTCGTATGACAAGGTCCTGCCGTACTTCCGCAAGTCGGAGCGCGATCTCGACATTCAGGATAACTATTGTCATGGCTCGGACGGGCCGATGCCGGTCCGGCGGCGTCAGTCAGGACCCTGGCCGGCCATCCAACAGGCTTTCCATGCGGCCTGTGTGCAGGCGGGGTTCGCCACCACGAACGACACCAATGGCCTGCACCCGGCCGGTCTCGGTGTGTCACCCTCGAACAACCTGAACGGCGTGCGAATGAGCGCTGCCATGACGCACCTCAATCCGGTGCGCCACCATCTGAACCTCACGGTGCGGGGCGGCGTGTTCGTCCGCAAGATCGTGATCGAACATGGCAGGGCGGTCGGTGTGGAAGCCGAAAGCGGCGGGAAGGTATTCCACGTCGCAGCGGACCGGGTGGTGCTGAGCGCCGGCGCGATCAGATCGCCCCATTTGCTGATGCTTTCGGGCATCGGCTCCGAGGACCACCTCCGGCAATTCGGCATACCGACGGTGTGTCACCTCGCCGGCGTGGGCGAGAACCTCTGGAACCACCTCAGCGTCCAGACGACCTTCAAGGTCAGGGATGGCATTTCGCTGGCTGCGCACACCGATGCCGCGCACTTCAGTCTGCACTACACCGCCGATCGATCGAGTGCCCCCAACGATATGGTGCTGCGGACCGGTACGGTGGTCGATGAGCGGCGGGAGCGCGTCCCCGGCGTCCGCACCAGGTACCTGAGCGGCGATGTTCCCCCCGAGCAGGTGGCACGGATTTCGTGCACGCTCGGGCTGCCCGACGGCGCGGGATACGTCAGGTTGGCCGCGGCCGATCCCTCCGTCCAGCCGGCCTTCAACTATCGTTATCTCCAGCATTCAAACGACTTGCGACGGGTGCGGGAAGGTCTGCGATTTGCGGTGAGGCTGCTGGAATCGGAGCCGTATCGAGACGTGGTCGAGCACCGCATCCAGCCCACGGACGACATTCTGGCCAGCGACGACGCCTTGGATCTTTGGCTACGCCAGACCGTGGGCTCAGCCAGGCACGTGTCCGGGACCTGCAGGATGGGACCGGACGCAGATCCGCTGGCGGTGGTCGACCAGTACTGTCGAGTGCGGGGCGTCCGGGGTTTGTGGGTGGCGGACGCGTCGGTGATGCCGCGCATTCCCAGGTCTGGCGGCGCTCATGCAACGGTGATCATGATCGGCGAGCGTGTCGTCGACTGGATCGCAGCGGGCTGAATTCTCGCGACGTCGGGAATGCCACAGGAGGCGGTGCAGCTGACCGTCGCGTCGGCGCCGTATTTCCGGCGAACCGCACGGCAGATCGATGGTCGTGCCCGATCGGAGCGCCATGGCTGTGAATGTAGTCATATGCAACACAGCGGATTTTCGAAATGAGTAGTGTTGGCCGGCAAACATCGGCCAGTCAAAGGAGACAGCACATGAACCCAACGCTTTATGTCGTGAGGGAAGGCGATACACTTTCGGGGATCGCTCTCCACTTCTATGATAACGGAACAGAGCCATTCTGGCGTCGCATCTATAACGCCAACAGAGCGGTGGTGGGCGACGATCCCAATCTGATCCGACCTGGCGAATGTCTCAGGATTCCATTTCCGCCGAGCCTGCCCTGCCAGTACGTCGTAAAATACGGCGACACCCTGTCGGACATCGCTCTTCATGTTTACGGCGATGGGACCGAGCCTTGCTGGCGGACGATCTACGATGCGAACCGAGACGTGATCGGGGCAGACCCCTATCAGGTCGGTTCCGGCAAGTGCCTTAAAATTCCTGAGTACGTTCGGGCGTAGCAACAGCACTCGGGTCTGTTCACGTATGGTAGGGTAGACCAACGTCTGCCCTGCCAGCGGCTAGGCGGGGTTGTGATGGACTACGTTGAAGTAGGCGTCCGAGACCCGGCTGACCGGACCGGAGGATTACCATGGAGCATCTGACCGTCGAGGCGAACGGCGCCTCCTTTCACGTCACGCGTGCTGGCGGAGGTCCGGCGCTACTCCTGCTGCATGGTTGGCCGGAATTCTGGCTCGCCTGGGAACCGCTGATACATCGCCTCGCCGATCGCTACACCTTGGTGGCGCCCGATCTCCGCGGTTTCGGCGACAGCGACAAGCCCGCGGGCCCTTTCGGGCCGGATGGCCATGCGGTCGACATGCTCGCGCTGCTCGACGCGCTTGGCATCCGCCGGATCGGGGTAGTGGGTCACGATGTCGGCGGCGCGGCAATGCAGCCGCTGGCCCGAAGGGCTCCCGAACGCCTGGTCGGGCTGTTTTTCTTCGGCTTCGTCTATCCCGGCATCGGGTCCCGCATGGGCATGCCCGACCGGTTGAATGAGATCTGGTACCAATCTTTCCACCAGATGCCGATCGCACCGGTGCTCGTCGGGGCAACGCGCGAGACCTGCCGCGCCTATATCGGCCATTTTCTGCGACACTGGGCGCATCGTGAGGAGGCGCATGACGACGTCCTCGAGGCCTATGCCGACAACTATCTGAAGCCCGGCAATCTCGAGGGCGGCTTCGCCCATTACCAAGCTTCACACGCAGGTCGCGTCGCGATGATGAAGGGCACGTCGCCCACGCTGCCGCCGATTACAACGCCAACCTGCGTACGCTGGCCGGAACACGACCCACTCTTCCCTTCTTCTTGGACCGATCGGCTGCAAGAGACCTTTTCCGATCTTGACCTGGCATCCTTTCCGGGCGTCGGCCATTTTCCGCATCGAGAAGATCCAGACCGCGCTGCCCAGGAAATCGATCGGTTTTTCTCACGCCTCGGCTGGCGCTAGGGCGAAGACGTCTGGCGTGGGCAGGGGTGCCGCAGTGCGCAATCGGTGGCCATCGGTGAACGTCTGCCAGCCTCGGTGGCAATCCCGGTCCACATAAATAACGCCGGCTAGGCTGCGGCGTCACTGCGCGACTAATTTGTACCATGACGGACTTCGGGGTTTGTGCTTGGTTCAGCAGCAGGTTCTCGTCGGTCGCCGCGAACGCGGTTGCCAGCAGAAACATCCCAATCGCGGTTGACACGTCGCCACGCAGCCGCGGACATGGCGACGCGCTTCGCTAGTCGATTTGATTGGTCGGAGCGGCGGGAATTGAAACCACGACACCCAATCCCCCAGATAGCAGATCGGTTTCGAGGTCCCGGTAGGTTCACTTCGCGGGCGGCCGCGGACCACCGGCCGATCCTCAAGGCCAAGCGCCCTCGCTCGCCGTTTCACTGTCGCTAACCACATTTCGGCTAGCCAGCGCAGCCGCACCTCCGGCCAGCCTGCAATCGATACGGCATGCGGATCCAGCCGGGACTGCGCTAGCACACGATGTTATGTCGATATTGTGGTTCAAACCTTAAAGACAGGTTGTTGACGCCAATTAGTACGATGAGTTGCCTGGTAGGCCACGAGGTCGGCACTCGTCGCTCAGCGTGCCGTCGCTCATCACCCATACCCCGGCAGCCGCATCTCGACCGATTCGGCGCGAATGGATCGAGACAACGCATATTTAAGGTCTGCATGGCAGACTAGCGACAATGAAAAGAACAGGAGGGTCGTTACTTGCTATGCGCGAGCGTGCGGCGAGAGCATTGGTTCGACGATCCGACGCTGTGTGGCCTTTGGTTCCCAACTCGCAAGACAGAAACAAGGTGTGCAAAAAACATTCGGACAGCTTGCCGCGCCTTGACCACGAGGATCTCAAGATCATTATCCGTGAGGTCGGCTATGCGATATGCTAATCTATTGGTAATACCTGTAGTGGCGGCATTTGGTTGTGCTGCTCCACAGCCGCCGCAGATCGTCAAGATGGCACCGGCGATTGCCTACGAGACTTGGGCGCCGCAAGACTTCGCCACCAACGTCCAAGATTGGGACCGGGCGGCGACAAGGATCGCCGACGGTCTGCGATCCAACGGTCTGCTTGGCGGCACGGAACCCCACGCGTTCTTAGTGAAGCCTGAGCAGGATTTTATGTTCCTCCGGCAACTGAGTGGCGCGCTGAAAAACCAGATCATTAGCCGAGGCGGTCCGGCCTTTGACATGACCATTGAACTGACAGTCGATGTCGTGCCGTGGGCGTCCCGCCCAGGTTCGGCACCATACGTGCCGCGTCGCGAGGCCGTCTGGCAAGCCACAGCATGGGCTGGTGGCAAAGTGATGTCGTTCCGCGAACCAATGGTACATCTTCGAGTCAGATGTCGGGCTGTACGTTCTGTTGCCACCGCCGCCTCCGTCACAGGGTCAGGTCTTGGCCAGTACTGCCCGTCCCCTTCGTTACAGCACGAGATGAGGGAGCTATGCGCATCTCAGCTTCTCTTGCGCTGTTGGGCCTGCTCTCCGGATGCAGCAGCGACCTTATCCAAGACGGGCCGGCACAGCTTGTGGAGGGTCCGCCATGTCCGGCGTTCGCCCGTCCAACTCGGGTGTATGCCAAGATGCCTGCGGCCTTGCCGGAATTGACCTATGCTGCGATAGACAAGATTGGCTACTGTGCCAGCAATGTCGTCTCGGACCAGGTGCCGATCACGGTGTCATCGATCACCGACTCGCAGCATCTGGATAGAAGCTCGCCGTTCGGTAACGTGGTCGCCGACTTTGCCCGTGCCAGGCTTGCGGAAAACCATATGGCAGTGTCCGAGCCGCGTCTGCGAGCGGAACTTTTGATGAGGCCGGACGAGGGCGAGATGTTTCTGGGGCGCGATCCTGTCAAGCTGACGAATCCGCATCCGTTGTATGCGGCCGTCCTCACTGGTACTTACGGCGTTGGCGAGCAGTACGTGTTCGTCAGCCTGAAGCTTATTCGGACCGACAACGCGCGAATTCTTGCCGCCGCTGACTTCGTGGTGCCTCGTCAGGGAGACGTCGACCACCTACTGCACTAAGCAAAAGTATTACCGAAACGGGATTGCAAAAACTGTGCTTCTCGGACCATTATCGCTTCGTCGTTGATCACCGCCGCCGTCACGGCGGTTCGTGCACAGCACTGCAACGCGCGGCCTGGATCCGGCCACGGATCAGCCGGCGCGGAGCTAGCTGCCGTCGTCCTCGTAGGCGCTCGCGAAGGGTTCGGTTGGCCCCGGCGCCACCTCTATGGGGTGGCCACGTAACGGCCGGATTTGGAGCCATCGTTGCTTGATGGCGGACGCACCGCGCCATGGTGCTACGCGATGACTACGCATCTGCCAAACGGCGACCGGGAGATCCTCGATGTGGGTAAGCTCGAGGCCTACTGCCTCAGCCCGCTCCATCCTCGTGTCCGACACAAGGCTCGGGTGTTTCAGCGTTTCAGCGGGCGCTCGACCTCCAGCAGGAGCGCGCAGCATGACCGCGAGACGCATTGCTCGAGGCTGCGGCCACGGGTGAGGCAGTGCCCGTTACCGACGTTTGGGGAACGTTCTGGCGGCTCGACGTCACCATCAGGCGACCTCGGAAGCGCGCTGTGGTAAGGCCAATGTGGATTGCGCGAACCCGCGAGGATCTGCCGCGGCTCGTGACAGGCCGGGTGTGATGAAAACGAAGCGGCGCATACCGAACGCAGCAATGTCGCTGTCGGATGTGGTGGCTCTGTTCACGGACCTGTCCGCGCAGGGTCTCGCCCGCGGCCAATTCGGCACTGTTGTTGAGCAATTCGACGACAGCCGCGGCCGGCCGATGCGGACCGATGTGGGCGCCGGCGTTTTGGCAACCACAGTTTCCGAAATCGGCACTCCCTCGGAACCTGTGGTAACGTATCCAGTGTGAGCGATTGGACCATCAGACCGTGCTGCCACTTATCGAAATGCGCCGGAGCGACATTGCTGCACTCTGCAGGCGGTTCCACGTCAACCGTCTGGAGGTGTTTGGGTCGGCTGCGAGGGGTTTGGACTTCGATCCCGCGAGGTCGGATGTCGATTTGCTCGTCACTTACCTTCCTGACCACCAACCAGGGATCGCGGCCCATCAGGACCTGCGTGACGCCTTGGAGGATTTGTTCGGCCGGCCGGTCGACCTGGTCATGGATGCTGCCGTCGAGAACCCATTCATCCGGGCCGGCATAGATCGCGCCCGGCAGGCGATCTATGCAGCATGACCCACGAGCCTGGCTGTGGGACGTTCGCGAAGCTGCCGACAGCATTGCTGCCTTTGTCCAGGGGCGCAGTTTAGCGGACTACGCCATCGATCTGATGTTGCGCTCCGCGGTTGAGCGCCAGTTTGAAATCGCTGGGGAGGCACTGTCGCGGGAGGCTCCGGACATCGCGGCACAACCGCCCGACCTCCGCGCGCGGTTGCCATACGCAACGCGCTGATCCATGGCTACCGCGAGGTCGACAATGCGACCGTGTGGCAGACCATCCACCAGGATCTACCTGCATTGCGCGTGCAGATCGAGGTATTGCCGGCCAAATTGGGGGATCAAATCTAGCTAATTGGTCGGAGCGGCGGGATTCGAACCCACGACCCCAAGTCCCCAGATTAGACGTTTTCCGATAATTTCAATGGATATTATAGTTTCCGAAACGCTGCGGCCGCCGGCCGATGCAGGCCGCTGCCGGCGGCGGCGATTTGGCAACCGCAGTTTCCGAAATCGGCAGCCCCTGGAGGCTGTGGTAGGGTGTGCAGCGTGACTGGATGGACCATTGGATCGTGCTGCCACTGATCGAAATGCGACGGAACGACATTGCCGACATCTGCCGGCGGTTTCATGTCAGCCGACTGGACGTGTTCGGCTCGGCTGCTCGCGGTTCGGATTTTGATCCGGCTCGCTCGGACGTAGACCTTCTCGTGACTTATCAGTCGACCATTCCACGACCGACGTTGGAAGAGTATCTCGAGTTTCGTGAACAGCTTGAGGCTCTTTTCGGGCGCTCGGTCGACCTCGTGATGGCAGGTGCCGTGCGCAATCCATATGTCCGCGCTGACATCGAGCGCTCCCGAGAGTTGGTCTATGAGGCGTGACGCTCGCGCCTACCTTTGGACGTGCGCGAGGCCGCGGACGCCATCGCCAGTTTTATGCAGGGTCGCAGTTTCAACGACTATGCTGGAGACCTGATGTTCCGTTCGGCGGTCGAGCGCCAACTCGCGATAATCGGCGAGGCGCTGAACCAGCTTGCCCGGGTTGACCAAGGGTTGGCCGAGCGTATCCCGGAACTGCGCAGAGTGATCGCGTTTCGGAACGTGCTCATCCATGGCTACGATCAGATTGATACGGCCGGCGTCTGGCGCATTGTGGAGGCTGACTTTGCCGCCGTTGCGTAGGCGCGCCGCCGATCTGCTGGCGGAGTTGGGTGAGCCGTAGGCCCGGCCTGCTGACCCTCGAGATGGCTGAGCCTAGAGGGCACCTATGCGGAATTGCGATTACTCCGACCCATGGTTTCCGTAATGAAACCGCCGGTCGTTCCGGAACAGCCCCGACAATGCATTGCAATAAAATGGAATTTTGGTCGGAGCGGCGGGATTTGAACCCACGACCCCCAGTCCCCCAGACTGCGCCTACCCACCTGACGGTGGGTTGCTGTAGATGGCAGGTGGTCGCGTCGGGTCGCATAAGTCCCTTGAAATTAGCACTCTAACCACGATACCCTCAGTATTCCAGTTTATTCAGTTTCGTCCGATTTCACCCGGTTGCTGCTCCCCTGCTACCCCCATGCTACCCAGCTCCCCGAGGAACCATGCCCACTGTCGCGTTGAACGGCCATACCGCGCCGGGCCTCAAATGCCCGCCTGGGTCGAAGGAGATCGTCTACTGGTCCGACGAGTTGCCGGGGTTCGGCCTTCGGTGCCGCGCCAGCGGTTCACGATCGTGGTACGTGCAGTACCCGCACGAAGGCCGGCGACATGCGCAAGCATACTCTGGGCGGCCCGCCGAGCGGCGAGGGCGATAAACGGAAGGGCATGCCGTTCGCCAAGGCGCAGAAGGAAGCGGAGCGTCTGCTAGCTGCGGCGAAGTTGGGCGGCGACCCGGCGGGCGACGCGCGCAAGGTGAAGAACGCCACCTCGGGCCACGAGCTCGTGGACAATTATCTGGCGCATCAGAAGCCCCGCATCAAGCCCCGCAGCTATGCGGAGCTGCAAAGGCATCTGGAGATACACGCCAAGGCTCTACACGGCCGCAAGGCCGGCCAGGTGACGCAGCGCGATGTTGTCGAGCTGCTGCAAGGCTTAACAGCGACGGCGCCCGTAACTGCCAACCGTGTGCGGGCAAGCCTGTCCGCGATGTTCGCCTGGGGCATGAAGGCCGGGCTGGTATCGGCCAATCCTGTCGCAGCGACGTTCAAGCCGACTGAGGAAAGACCGCGCGAGCGAGTGCTAACCGACGATGAGCTGGCGCTAATTTGGTCATGTACGAGCGGTAAGGGGGATTACGATCGGATCGTGCGGCTGTTGTTGTTGACTGGTGCGCGGCGCGAAGAGATCGCCGCCATGCGGCGGAGCGAGGCGACGGTGCACAGCGACGGGACGGCAACATGGGCGCTGCCTTCTGAGCGCACCAAGAACCATCTGCCGCACGAGTTGGTTCTGCCGTCAATGGCTGCGGCGCTACTGCCTGGACTGGCCACGAACACTGATGCCGCGCCGCGGGAACTGCTGTTCGGGGAAAGCAGGGGGCCGTTCTCTGGCTGGTCACGCTGCAAGGAACGTCTCGACAGTCGTATTGCCAAGCAGAACGGGGGCAAGGCGATACCGCCGTGGGTGCTGCACGACCTGAGGCGCACGTTCGTTACGAGGTTAAACGATCTGGGCGTCGAGCCGCACGTTGTCGAAGCGCTGGTGAACCACGCGACCGGCCTCGCAAAGGCCGGCATTGCGGGCGTCTACAATAGAAGCGCCTACCGCGCGCAAAAGCGTGCCGCACTTGCGTTGTGGTGCGACCACATTATTGAGATCGCCTGCATCGCACAGACGAATGACGACGGCTGCGTCGTGCCGTTGCGGCGCCCATGCTGAAGTTTCCGCCGCAGCGCAAGGGCGAGACACGAGCGCAGTTCGAAGCGCGCCGGCAGAAGTTCGCGGCGCGGTTGGAGGCCCGCGCGGCGAAGACGAAGGACAAGCTGAACGCGCGTCATGCCAAGGGCGGGAACAAGTTCCTTGTCGACACGACAGGCGTCCAGCGGCCCGCCGGCTTTCACCCGTCGATCGTGCCACAAAAGCCTTTCATCGTGCCGCCCCCAGCACCCAAAGACCGGAACAGCAGCCACCTGCGGGGACTGCCGCCTGATGACCTCTTACGCGAGGTCAGACGCAGGTACAATCCGCCCATCCGGGTCGGCAACACCGAAGAGATGGTCACGATCGACCGTCTGATGACGACGGTCCACCAGATCGCAGAAGCACAAAAAGGTCAGCGTCGCGCGCGCGGCGAACGGCTAGATTGCAAGCCGCTCATCAAAGCGCTTGGATTTTTATACGGGCAAAGGATTCCTCTGAGATCGCACGCACGCTCGGAGGCGGTCCGCGAATATGCCCGCAAGCTGGCGATCGATGAGCCGAAATTGGAGAACCCGCAAGACACCGCGCGATCACGCCTAAGGCGACTGACCGACCTGAGGCGCAGGGCGGGCATTCCTGACCCCAGGCCCGGCCGGAGACCGCGCCAGCAGAAATAGGGCAACCAAATATAATTTGCCTCCAGCGAAGGCAACATGGTGCTAACAGGCCCGCCCTGCATCAATCAGGAGCTGGATCATGCCTCGCAACAATCGAGGGACATTGCTGGCCTCGGCTGGCACCGTCGACCCAGTCATCAACTACGAGGTCCCCGCAGCTCGCATAGAGCCTGACCTGCCTACTGCCGGTGTCGATGCGGAGTGGTCGGATCCTGCCAACGAACTTTGGAGTATACGCGTTTCAAGCCGACCGGCCGCGCCACGGGGGCCTCCGTCCTGGCTCGATGACAACGACCGTGTGCTGACCGCCGACGAGACGACCGCCCTGTTAGGCTTGTCGACATTCACACTTCTGAGGATGAGGCAACGCCCGAATGCTGGCGGACTGCCGTTCGTCCGGCTGTCGCCCAAGCGGATCGGCTACAGGCTCAGCGATATTCGTTCGTATCTACAGGCACGCCGCGTCGGTTCGCTGCTGAAAGTCGGCTGAAAAACGAAACCGCCCCGGCGCGCAATCGCCAAAGGGCAGCCTCGTCTTCCAGATCGACAGGCGGCAGTAGCTGGCGGCTTGTAGCCGAGGAAGTAAGGCAGTTCCAGCGGTTTCGTGCCGGGTTTCCGAGATGGAATCTCGCGATGCCCACTTTTTCATTCTGCGTCAACCAGTCCGCCAAGAGAGCATGCGACTCGTGCTTACATGAGCGCCAAGACAGTCGCCGGGACGCACCGGCCTGGGTTGCTCAGCTATTCCCTAATGAGCATGACCGACCGGACAGGCGGTTCAGAGCCACCCCCCGTCCAGTGCAACCGGTGGTCCGCGAGGTGATAGCATGAGCGCCTCAGCGGAAGTCACGATCTTCACCAAGTTGGGACAGCCAGGCGATCCCGATGGTGCGCTGTTGTCCAAGCGCATCACTCTCGGCCCCGACAGCAAGCCGGTGTCCGACGGTTCGCCGTGCAGGATGGTGACGGGCACCGCGATCACAGTGCCCGCACCGGACGCCAGCACACTTGGCTGGTTGATCGATGGCCTGCGCATGTGCGACGCGCTGGCGCTTGGTTCGATCAGCAGCGCCAACGGTACCCCGGTGAACGTGGTCACGGCGGCCATGCTGGTGAAGCTGCCGCCGGCACAGCGCGGCAATAGCACCATCGCGCGCACACGCGAACATATCACGTTCCGTCCAGGCGCTCCGGCCTGGGGGTTGTTGGACTTCGACCGGGAGGGCATGCCGGCCAACATTCAGGGCCAGCTCGACACGGTAGGTGGTTTCTGGCCTGCGCTGCTCAACATAGTGCCCGGCTTGGCGCGCGCCGCTCACGTCACACGCGCCAGCACCAGTACCGGTCTCCAGCACCGCGACACCGGCGAGCACTACCCCGGCTCCGGTGGTGTGCATGCCTACATCCTGTTGAGGGACGGGGTCGATCTCGCCCGCGCACTGCAGGCGCTGCATGCCCGCTGTTGGCTGCATGGGTTGGGCTGGTACCTGATCGGGTCAGCCGGTCAGTTACTCGAGCGCAGCATCATTGACAGTTCAGTGCGCTTCAGCGAGCGGCTGGTGTTCGAAGGGCCGCCGGATGTCATCCCGCCGCTGATGCAGGACCCAGCCGCGCGCGCCTGCGAGGTGTTCGAGGGTGAGGCGGTCGACACCAAGGTGATCATCCCCGACCTCACTGTCGACGAGAAGCAGGCGGTCGAGGCGCTGAAGGCGGCGCAGCGTGTGGCGCTCGAGCCACAGGCGCTGCCGTTACGCGCCGCCGCCGACCAGCGCCTGGTGGAGGGCCTGATCGCGCGCGTCGGCATGCCGCGCACCGCCGCCATGCGCCAGGTCGCGGCTCGCCATCGCGGCGTACTCACCCCCGACATCGAGCTGGTGACCGATCACATGGGCACGGTGACAGCGCGGGAGATCCTGGCTGATCCGGAAAAGTATGTCGGAGAGACGTTGTGCGATCCGCTGGAAGGGCGCGCCTCCGGTCACAACAAGGCACGCATCCTGCACTCGCAGCGCGATCCCGGGCGGGTGTTCGTCCATTCGTTTGCCCACGGTGGCGGCACGTACCGATCTCAAACATGATCTCCGCAGCGCCACAGCGGCGCTCCAAGCCGCGTCGGTCGAGCAGCTGGGCGATTTGCTCTGCGAAGTTGTCGACGCCGCCGAGCTGGAAGAAGACGAAATCCGCCAGCTCCTGGTGCTGTGCGCCGGCTGCTCGAAGAATGTGGGCGTTCAGATATTCACCCGGCGCCTTAAACAGGACCGGGAGGCGCGGGCGCGCAAGCGCCGGCAGGCCGCCGCGGCACAGCGCAACGCGCTCGACCTGAAGGTGCATATCCCTGCCCCGGAGAAGGATGCCGAGATCACGCCGGTCATCACCGAGATCGACCGCGTGCTGTGCGAGGACGACAGCGACCATCCGCCGATGCGGCGACCCAACGGGAAACTCGTCGAGGTGCGCGTAGAGGAGCCCGCCGACCTGCATCAGCTCGCCATGGACGGCGATCCCGAGGGCGAAATCAAGCCGCCACCGCCCGAGCCGCTGTTGACGAACATGGACAGCGACACCGTCAAGCAGCTGATTGAACGCTTCATCGTGTTCGACAAGCAGGACAGAAAGGGCAACCCGCTGCCTCCTGTGTCCCTGCCAACAGTCTTTGCTCGGGCGTACATGGTGATGGCGCCCGGCCTGGTCATGCCGCCGAGACCGATATCCCGGCTACCGCAGGTGCGCAGCGTGGTCAACGCGCCGATGATAGCGGCCGACGGCACGGTCATCGACGGCGTCGGCCTCGATCGGCACAGTGGGCTGTTCTTCCACATCGAGCCATGGGTCCGGAACTGCATACCTTCGGGTCCGATCAGCGCCGATGATGTGCGCGAGGCAGTGCGCTTCCTGCTCGAAGACTGGCTGGTCGACGTGCTGATGGACAGCACCGGCAAGCTGATCTCGGTCACGAAGTGCCTAACCGTGATCGAGCGCAACCTGTTGGACAAACGTCCGGGGTTCCTCACCTCAAGCGGTCTGCGCGGGATCGGCAAGACGACCCTGGGGCATCTGGAGACGACCGCGGTGCTCGGTCGTCCGGCCACAGCCGCCTTGTGGGCCAAAGAGCCGGAAGAGCGACGCAAGGCACTGTTCGCGTATTTAATGCAGGGCATCGCCGCGCTCACCTTCGACAACATTCCGGACGGCACGGAGATCACCTGCGCGGTCATCGAAGAGGCGCTGACCTCGCCGCTGATCAGCGACCGCGTGCTCGGCGTAACCGACACCAGAACGGCGCTGACGAGCGCGGTCATCAGTTTCAATGGCAACAACATCCGCACCGGTGGTGCCCTGTCCAGCCGCGTGTTGGGGAACCGGCTGACCACCGATGATCCGCGGCCCGAGGACCGGCAGGTGGCGCACACCAACCCGATCGCCTGGACCGCGATTAACCGCCCCAAACTCCTGCGGGCGCTCTACACGATCCTGATCTATGGCGGGCGCAACCGGCCCGACGGGCAGGCGCCGCAGACCCGGTTCGATACTTGGTGGACCCTGGTCGGGTGGCCTATCGAGCTGGCGGTGGAGTTGTACGATGCGTCACTGCAATTCAACATTACGGAGTGCTTCAAGGCGACCGAGGCGCAGGACACCCAGGCGGCCGGTGTAGCATCGGCACTGCGGCTCCTGATCCGACAGTTCGGCAGCATCCCGCGCGCCGCCCCGGTTAGCCCGACCTTGCAGTTTGGCTCTGTGAATATCCGCAGCATCCTGGACGCCGGCGAGCAGGCTCGGATGGACCCTGGCAAGGCGGGCGCCCAGGTGCAGATTGACACCGCCAATGAGTTTCTCGACCTGTTCGAGAGCCTCCATGGCAAGCGCCTCCGCAGTCCGAGCAAGAACCTGATTGGCGAGGCGCTGAAGACGATCGTCGACCGCCCTGAAGAGGTGGACCCTGCAACCATAGGTATATTGAGGTCCAAGAGCATACAGGGCGTGTTGCGGTTCCATGTGGAAACCCACACACCGCCACCTGCCGCCAAACATTTGAGTTCCACAATACTTGGCTCTGCCAAAAGTGGTCAGGGTTTCCACTCCCCACCCGCCGACACAGGTGAAGACCTCCTCGAAGAGGGGATAAGGGGGAACCCTGACCACTTTTCAGACAGCGAAGTGTTCAGAAACATAAATGTTTGCGGCGAAGGGAGTGGGACTCCTCGCACCGGCCCTGAACCGGATCGGCACATATCCCGAATAGTAGAACTTCCCGAAGCCGAGCAGCAGCCGTCATCCGTCGAAACGATCTCCCCGGCTGACGATCCCGCCGAGGTTTTTGTATCCCCGGCACCTCGCCCCACCCAAAGTGGCCAGGGTGACCACTTTTCCATGGCTCGAGATGTGGCCGGGGGAGGAGACGCCGATCAGGCGGCTGCACCCAAACACCGAACCCGCACCCGCAGGACAAAAGCCACTGGCACGAACGGCAGCCAGCCGCGGACCGAGGAGCGGTTCTGATGGACGCGTGGGTGCCAAGGCCGGCGTCCAGGTACGGACATCCCTACGCTGCTGCGCTCTGCGGTGGACGCAGGTGTGCTGTTCAGGCTGTCCGGTGAACACGTGGTCGCCGCGGACGCGCATCGCGCTGATCCTGCAGTAATGGCAGCGCTGCGCAGCCGCCGGAATGAGTTATGGAACTACCTGGGTGGAAACACGCTCGATGCGCCCTCGCTCGGTCTCATGGCGACGCGGTTCAAGCACACCCAGCTTGTCTCGCCGCAGACTGAGGCCGAGGCGCTGAAACTCATCGCGCAGCTGGAGGCCGAGGCGGATGCGCAGAGCGGTTCGCGAGACGGGCACGGGCCCTTGGGTTTAGACATTGAGACGATGGCGAACGCCGGTGAGGAGATCCGCGGCTATATCCACCTGCGACGTGATGGCGGCATCGTGCAGCCGTCACCTACAGCCAGGGACCCCGAGCGTCTGCAACGCAAGGGCAATGCCGCCAGCACGGCGGGGCTCGATCCCCAACGGTCCACCGTTCGCCTGGCGCAGCTCTACGGCGGCGGTAAATCCTGTATGGTGCTCGACACCCGGCTGGTTCCGCTGACTGTCCTGGCGCCTGTCCTGGGGCGTCGTAAATGGGTGATCCACAACGCGGCGTTCGAGCTGCGCTTCCTGCACCACGCCGGCATCGCTGTCCCGGACTTCGAGTGCACCATGCAAGCGGCCGGACTCATGCTCGGTGTGCATCGCCGCAGCCTCGAAGAGACCGCCAGACATTATCTGGACATCGAGCTGCCCAAGGAGCTGCAACTCTCCGACTGGGGCGCGCCGACGCTCTCGCCCGGACAGCTGGCCTACGCCGCACTTGATGCGATCGTCGCCTGGCAGCTCTGGCCATTGCTGCGCAGGGACATGATCAGGACCGGGCGTGCCACCGCCTACGTGGTGCAGCGTGAGGCGCTGCCGCCCGTGGTGTGTATGCAGGCGCGCGGCGCGCTCATGGACACCCACGCCCATCAACAACAGGTCCAGCAATGGCACGCGGATCACGCGGGCACTTGTCGTGCGTTCCAGGTGACGTCCGGACAGGCACCGCCTGAGACGCCGGCGGAGGTCAGGGCATTCCTGGAACGTGTGCTGCCGCCCGAGGTGTTGCAGATCTGGCCGCGCACCGAGAAGACCAGGGCGCTGTCCACCGCGGCGAACCAGCTTCTCCGGCAGGCAGCGACCGTGCCCGCACTCGCTCTAATCTGCACGATCAAGAAGTTCGAGAAATTGCTGTCCTTGTTCGGCGCACCACCCGCAGCCACGCGCAGGCGCGCCCTGTCGCGCGCGAGCATGGCGAGGCTGGCGAGCACCGGACCTTCTCCGCAGTGAGCACCGTGGTACACTCATCACCAGTCGAAGGTTTGCATCTCCGAACATCGACGCCGCGAGCGCCGCAGCTTTCATCGAGAGGAAGAATCATTACGTAATCCAAGCGGTAACTGCCGTGACACTCACCGCCGCTATCGCGGTGGCGACCGGAAGGCCGGCCCTTGCGCAGCGGTGCCCGCCATGCGCTGGCCACGGCGCGTCTCGCGATCGCCGCGACGCAGTCCTGGCGCGGTTTTGTCGCATCGTGTGGCCGTTTGCTTATAGGCCAAAAAGATGCGAAACACTCTGCGGTCAAACGCTTCGCTCGGCCAATTTCACCGCGCGTGCCAGACCAGCGTTGCGGAGACGGCGTAGTTCCAGACCACGCCGATTATGGCGCCGATCGCCCCGGCAACACTCCAGTTGGTGTGGGTCTGATACAGCGTATTGGCGATGCCGATATTGGCGACCGTGCCGACGCCGCAGACCAGTATGAACAACAGCAGCCCCCGCCACAGGCGCGGCCCACGCAGCCGCTGATCGCGGTAGGTGATGTCGTTGTTGAGTTGGAAGTTGAACACCATGGCCACCACAGTGGCGGTGGCCTGAGCGGCTTCGAACTGCAGTCCGAGCAACTTCAGCGTTGTGGTCAGCACCGCGAGATGGACCAGCACACCCAACGCGCCGACCAGCGCGAAGGAGATGAACCGCAGCGGCAGCAGCCCGCCGAATACCTTGTCCAGCAACAGGCCGGCAAACTGCATCAGCACCAGCGCGTCGAGCTTGCTCTTGCCGGCCACGCGCTCGTGGAACACGCAAGGGATCTCCACCACCCGCAGCGGCGCGGGCGAACTGAGCGCGAGATCGAGCAGGATCTTAAATCCCTGCCCGGTGAGGCTGGCCGCCAGTGTCTCGAACAGCGGCCGCGGCAGCGTGAAGAAGCCGCTTATCGGATCGGTGAGCCGCACCGGAAGGAACGCCTGAGCCAACCTGATGCCGCCGTCAGACAGGATTTGCCGCCAGCGGCCGGCGAGGCCCGCGGCATCTCCACCCTCGACGTGCCGGCTGCCGACGGCGAGGTCGAACTGACCGCTGCGCAACGCTGCCAGCATCTGCGGCAGCTTCGTCTCGTCGTGCTGGAGGTCGCCGTCCATCACCGCGACGTACTGTGTCGAGGACGACAGCGCGCCCTCGATCACCGCCGAGGCCAAGCCGCGGCGGCCGATGCGGGCGGATACAGCCGACGCGCGCATCGGTCTGGGCGATACGGCGGACCTCGGCTGTGGTGCCGTCCGGGCTGTTGTCGTCGACGTAAACCACCTCCCAGGCGATGCCGCACAGGGTGGCGTCGAGCCGGTCGATCAGCGGTGCGACGTTGGGGAGCTCATTGTAACTGGGCACCACCACGGTCAGGGTCGGCGCTCCGCGTTGCGTGACGGGAACCTTGGTCAGCGAGGTAGCCGAATCGGACATGTCCGTTGTTATGCCACGACCGGGCGGCTACAGCGGTAACCTGGCCAGATGGCGGCTGGGCCAAATCGTCTGCAACGTCTTGGTCGCACGTGACACTGCCCACGAGAACCACGAAGGCTGTGCTTTGTGGGCTGACTAGGGCTTCACCGGCGAGACGCTCCAAGGTGTAGATGCCGCCTATCCTCACCTCCATCTTGCTGGACCGCATCCGCCGCTATCGATCTGAGCTAAATTGGCCAGTGTGCCTGTCGCCTTCGAATAAGTCGGAGCACTAGTTTGTTACGATTGGTGTTGGCTTCGCCGGCGAAGTTGGCGTAACCCGCACCGGCAATTGGCGCGCAGCGTTACTGCCGCCATCATAGTAGGACAGGTTGCGGCCGTGGCCCGACATATCAGGCTCCATGTGGGGCGCAATGTGCGGATCACTGGTGAAGTGCCAGTAGCCCCACACGCGATCCTTTCCCCAGATAGCGATGGGGTCCTCGCCGTTGCGGTGTCGCTCCAACTCACCAGGGGCAGGGGCGCCAGTGACAATAACCCAGTCACGTAGGCCGCCATTGAAATTATGATGAATGCCAGGCGTATAAGAGCCGGCGGGCGGTAGGGGGCCACCCGCAGGTCCCGTGTACGGGGAGCCGAAGTAATAGCTGCCAAAGGCAAGCATCATCGGCCGCCCGCCACGAGGCTTGGGCCACGCGATGGGCGTAGACTGCGGTGGTCCAGCCACCCCGTCCAGGACCATGACGGATTTGGTATGATCGGTCTGGACGAAGGCAACGTGCGACCATTGGCCAAGAAGATACCCTTGCCTGCCATTGGCCCACTCCATCGGGGCTGCCGCGAGGCCCCCGTAGCCGCTTTCCCCGAAGTCGGCGTCAGACCACTGGAACGAAGTCAACGCATACCCGTCACCATGGCCTGTGAGAATGATTGCAGCGAGTCCGGCGCCCCGGTCGTCCTGGCATCCCCACGACACCAACGCACCGAAGTTGTCGAAGTCCTCTGCCTTGAAGAATCCGGCCACGAACCATGGCCGCTCAGTCGGTGCCGGGATGCCAACAACGTTCGCCTGGCCAGCGAAGAAGTTTTCGTTGCCTGGGTCCGCGGCGAACTTGACGTAGGTGGGGAAGCGATTGTTCGGGATCGGCTTGTCGAAGACGGCGATTGTCGGCGGTGACGCCAGCGCGACCCCGGCGATCGCCAGGCAAAGTGCCAGCCCGGCCGCAGGCTTGCCCCATCGCCGTAACGCGCGCCCCCCCCACAACGCAACCATGGTCGATCGTCTATTGGTCATCCGGCTCTCCCTCGGGCGCCATGCCCGGTTTGCGACACGTAATTTCGGCCGCTCGGCTCCACCGCGCAAGGTGAGCGGGGCTCGCGCGGCGGCCGGCTGACTTGCTGATAGTGCCGCGATCCGGGCGCTGTTGGTCTGGACAAGTCACAAAAGCTGACCGCGATCTGCATCGCTGACGATACCGGTCGCAGCGCGGCGACGTGCCGCTGGCGGAGCTGCGGTTTTGTTGCTCGCAGTGCGGCACCGATCGGACTGACTTCGTAGCGACCTCGAGGGACGTCGTGAAGCCGTGGTAAGTCGGCACCGACATTGTCGGCTTGTTAACGGCGCCCTGTGCAGGGGTTCAACGCTACGTTTTCGCTCACTGGCGTCGTTCCTGAGCCTGCTCCTTCCTGGTGCGTAGGCGACGTGGTCTTCACGGCGCAGTCGAGGGTACGGTATCACCTCCTTCGTGAGGCCGCGTCTACCAGCCGACCGTCGCGAGGCAGAGATCTCGCGACGCATTCGGAATACTCAACCGATTCGCCAAATTCAAACTTTGATCCGCGAAACCAAATGGTGTACCCTGAATGACGTCTGCGCCGCCATCGGCCAGAGGTCACCTCAGCCGAGTGCGGGAACTATCTCGTTGACAGCTGGATATGAACCCGCCTGACTTCATTCCGCTGGTCGGAACCGGCACTGGATCGTGCAATGACCGGCAGCTCCCTGCACCGGCCGACGCGCCCGGCACGCTCGCTGGGCGGAGTGGATTTTGGGCCGCCTTCACCACCCTCCTGCTGCTTGTGTGCCTCCCTTTCCTGATCACCGATACGCCAGCTCTGCTTGATTACCCGAACCACCTTGCCCGCGTCTACATCCTGGGCCACTGGGCGAGCGACCCTTTCCTCCATGCCTACTATCAGCCGAATTGGCAGGCGCTCCCTAACCTCGCATTCGACGGCCTCGGGCTGGCGCTGAATACACTGCTGGCGGGCCGCTTGAGCTTGATCGGCACCGTGGTGTTGCTGGCCTCCGGCATGGCGGCATTGAGCCGGGTTTTGTATGGCCGCGTGCAGCCGTTCTGCCTGATCGGTTTTCTCGCGCTGTTCTCTGAACCGTTCGCCTGGGGCTTCGTCAACCTCATGTTGGGTTTCGGCCTGACGCTTTGGGGTATTGCAGGCTGGCTCTGGCTACGAAGCCGGCCGCTGCCGATCGTGCTAATCTGCTCAGTGCCCTTCGCGGTGCTGTTGTTCTTCGCGCATCTCTTCGCGTTCGGTGCCTGCGCCGTCACGATCATCTGCATCGAACTATGCGGTGCTCGCTGGCGCTCAATGCTCGACGGCACAGTTCGTCCTGCCGGCGATGATCTTCCTGTTCGTCAGCCCAACCCCTATGGGGACTTCGATGATTTACGGCAGCTTCCTGGCTCGCCTAATCTCGATGCCACTTGCCCCGTTCCGCAATTACGTTGACTGGCTCGACGTGGCGACGGTTGGGATCGTCGCATTGGCGCTTGCGGCAGGGTTCTGGACCCGGCGGTTTCGCGTCGCCCGCGAGATGCGGTTACCGCTGGCCGCGCTGGCGCTGTTATGCTTTGTGGTCCCTTGCGCGATCGCCAGTGGTGGCAATGCAGAGATAAGGCTGCCGGTCATCGCCATGCTGCTGCTTGCGGCCAGCGGTGAATGGATAGCTCCACGTCGGCGGGAACTGCTCTTTGCCGGTACCGCACTTGGTCTGCTGCTTGGTGTGCGGACGGCAGCGACCGTGGACGCTTTTGCCCAGGGCGACCGGTTTGTGGCTGAAATGGGCGGAGCGCTGGCCGCAATTCCTCGCGGGGCACGGATCGGTTCGATGACGGTGACCACGGCCTTGCAATACCGGATGCGCCCGGAATGGGCGCACTCGATTTGCTACGAGGTCATAGACAAGTCCGCGCTCGTGCCGAGCATCTTCACCTACGCCGGACAGCAGCCTTTGCGGCTCGGGCCGGGCTTCCGGGACGAGGTGTTCCCGCCCGTGCATTACGTGTCACGGCCGGGTCAGGTGCTGCCGGCGTCGGGCTTCGCGCAGGTGGACTACGTGGTCGTCATCAACCCGGAGGCGTTGCAGACCAGCCTGCCACCTAATCTGCAGCTCATTGTCGAGCGAGACCAGTTCCGGGTCTACCGCGTGCGCGACTGACCTGCGCTTCCAGCCGGCACCGTGCCTCCTGCGCTGCCCGGCGGCGGCCGCACTGAACAGCTTGAATCTAATCGATGGCGCCCGGGCAGCGCACATCCCGGTGGTCGCCCTATTTCGGCGTCAGGCGTCATCTCGATCTCCTGCGAGCCCATTCTCGCGGCACGCCGGTCGTATCTTCGGCGCCGCCGGCCAGACGCGCGATTTCGTCTACGTCGCCGACGTCGTCACTGCGCTGCTGGCGACGATGCGCCTCGCGCCCGCGGATGCGCCGGTGTTCAACGTGTGCACCGGCGTAGCCACCTCGGTGCTGGACCTGGCGCGCGATACCTTCGGATTGCCGGAGCAGGTGGACCTGCGGAACGGCCTCGCCAATGTGCTGGACTGGCTGGGCGGCTCGGACTAACCGCCGCGCCGAGGCGCCATGGAGACCAAGCCGAATGCCGTTCAAGTACGTGGCGACCACTCTGCTGGTGCCACCCATTCCCCTGTTGTTTGTCGCCCTGGCCGGGCTGCTGATCGAGCGTCGTTACCGGCGCGTAGGCTGTTTCCTGGCATGGTTCGGTGTGCTCGGTCTGCTGGTCTTGGCGATACCGGCCGTGGGTGGTTTGCTCCTGGCCATCCTCAGTGTCCGTAATCACACCGCTCACATTGCTGGCGTCGATCTGCTGGTCTTTTCGGCGGTCGGGTTCGACTGGCTGGCACTGTGGATTCCCCGACCGCGCTGACCACCGACCATATCGACGGTCGCAGCGCTCAGGCCACCCGTCAGTGCACCGCAACAAAAGCCAATAGCACGGCCGCGCAAGCGCTGATGACGAGCCCAGCCCAGGCGACCGTTCGCCAGAAACAGGCGGCACTTGAAGTCCGGCGCCCGCATGGCTGTCTATCGTGGAGCGGGTCCAGAGGGTTCTGTAGCAACGCAGTATCCTTTGTTCGTCATATTGGCGCCTTCAGCGACGCGATTGCGTGTGACAGGCTGCCACCGCCGCCGCCTGCGGCGATGCGCGTAGGAGCCTGCCGACCGAGAACCCTAGAAATGCCATAGCCCGCCGGAAGGGCGGGCCATGAACATCCGGTCGAGGCCGGGGTCCGGAGAAACTCGCTGCGTGAACAACACAGTCTCCCTCAACTTAGGCCTCTTTTGCAACCCCTAAAAGTTGCCTCCAAAAAGTTGCCGTGGGGATGTTTGTGCCCGCGCCTGGCCCGCGCGGCCTCGGCACAACCGAGGAACACCCGAGCTATGCCCATCAACGAGCGTCGCCGAGACGACATCGCCACTGCGGTGGCGGCCGTGTTATAGCAGCGTCTTCCGAAGCGCCCTCGGTCGCGCCGCCCACGCCGCCTCGCTGAGCGCGGATTTCGCGCGCCCGTCAGCTTGCGAGGTGGCTCGTCCATCCGGCGACGATACCGCCCAGCCCCCGTGCCGAAAACGGGTAGCCCCGGCCCTGTGGGGCGCGCCACACCACGCAGTGGGCGCAGCTGGCGCGGAAAAGCGGCTGTAGCGCGCCTGTGACCCGGCCTCATGCGCCGGCGCGCAAGCAGGCGATCCGGCCTGACTGTCCGGCCCTGCCGTGGTCGGTCACGTCAGCGCGTTAGATGCGGCAGATCGGGCACCAACGCGCGCTTAGGACCCGACGCGGGATAACTGCTTCACATGCCGCGCGGGCGATACCCACCCCGTTATGGCGGACGAAGGCCCGCCATCCACGTCTTGCTGATCACAACAAGGAAAGACTTGGATGCCGACCCACTGCGGCATGACGGGTGAACGGATTGCCACTGCGCCAGCCGATTCGGTTGTTCAGGCTCGGGTCCTTAGGGAACAACGCGTTCGCGCCGCGGTGCGGCGGTTCCTTGAGCCATGTCCGGCAGCGCGGCTGAAGATCCACGGGCGATCCGGTGAATGGCAAGTTGCAGCTCGCATTTTTTGTAACGACCGATGTTCTATCCAGCACCTCCTGTTTGTCCGGATACCCGGTGGCGGCGTTGTCCACCGGCTGATCCGGAGCATGCCACGGTGCTCACTTCGGGGAAAGGTACGGTGCTCGCCTTCCTCGCCATGCTAGCACCGGAGTGGGCGCTGCACGTGGCTCCGGATGGCTGCGCTGCTCGCTTCCCCTACGTTGCGCGCCGTGGCCAATGCATGGTCAGGCCGGGACGGGAAAGCAGCGCGTTGGCCGAACCGGAAAGCGTGGTTCTCGGCATGGATGACGGTGTTGCGCTTCGGATTGAGCATCCGCCGCGACCGGCGTCCAATCGCGGTCTGACGGCTCCACCGCCGTGTGCTGGAGTGGCGGGCCAGCTGGTACAGTTCGTGCCGGGCTGTGAGCAAGGGGCGGTCCTGGCCGGCATGGCGCTGTGCCGGGGTGGGGATGGAGATCCTGGCCGACAAGCGGCGCCGGGAGGCGACGTCAGATCGTGCAGCAACGCCGCACATGCTCTCACAACGAGCTGGGGGGCCATGACACCGCGCGGCGCTGAACGGCTCGGCGAGCCAGGGCCTCCTGGGCCGTGGCAGTGGGTTGGTGCCGCAGCTCCGCCAGTGGCGCAGCGGGTGTCATGGCCACAGCCTAGGCCGTGGCGGCGTAGCCATGTCGCGCTTGCTCTACCACAAATTGTGCGAAAAAATGGGCAGAACAAGCGATCGAGGGGGTCACGATGTTCTCTGCTCTCCGCAACATCGCGGGGGCGGCTGTCGCCGCCGGACCGGTTGCGTTGTCTTGGGAGGCCACGACCTTCATTGCACCACCGACGACCATCGGGCTGGAGGTTCCCGCCACCGACCTCGTCCTGCACGGTCTCGGGCACAGCGCAACACGCCATTCCTCCAGTTCTTCCCCGGCAATGCCGGCGGGTCTGATACCATCTTGGCCATGCGCCAAGAACGACCAGGATGCGCGAACGCAGGGCAGGCTCGGCGTGTGCGGCCATCGCTTGCCGTTCTGGTAGCGGCTGATGGCGCCGGCGAGGGGCACGGCCTTGCGCGCCTCCATCCGCAGGGTGGCTCGTGTCGGTGCGCTTTACGGAAGGGCAGTGCGAGTCCGGCTCGTGATGCTACGGCAAATCGTCAGATCACCCGATCGCAATTCCACGTAGAGGTAGTCCGCCATCGCGGTTCGGAACTGCCGCTCGCATCCTGCTCCGTGGAGCTCGATTGCGATGTTCGACACGCTTGGCAGCCAGCGATCCGTATTGTTCGCGAACAGCTCCGCCTCGCTGCCCTCGATATCGATCTTCAAGATATCGATCCGGTTCAGACCGAGGCTGGGCAAATCGATGGCTTCGATGTCCCCTGCCTCCCCTGGCTGCGCCGCGCGGACCCCAACGCCCCATTCCTTGCCGCCAGCGTGGTCGAGCACGAGCCGGGTGCAGTGGCTCCAGACCGCCGCCTCGATCACCGTCGCCCGGCTGCCATAAGGGGCCAAATTGCGGCGGCATAGCAGCGCGTTGGCGGGAAAGGGTTCAATCGCTATCACTCGTGCCTGCGGGAAGCGACTGAGCAGATAGGCGCTGGCATAGCCGACATTTGCGCCGCAATCGACGATCACTCGACAGCGCACCATCGGCCACCACCGCATATTGTTCGTCCTTCAGCACCTGTTCGTAGACATCAGCATCTGTCGAGTCAATGCGAAGCCCGATCGGATGCAGCAGGTTGGGTGGATGCAGCCGCAGCGGTGGCCAGCCACGCCACCCCAGCAGGCGGGCTCCCAGCGCAGCGCTCCGGTAACGCAGCGCGAATTGCCAGCCCAGCTTGCGCGTCAGCCGGCGCTGGTAACGGGCCTGTTCCGTGATCAGCCTCAAAGCCAGACGTCATCCTCGAAACAACTCAGGGAATACGATCACGGCTGCCAACATGACTGCTACAGTAACAACTATCCACATCCAATGCATCTAGACCTCCTGTTCCTGCCGCGTGGTCGGACAGCACCTCATCCGCGTACGGGGTGCCTCGCGCGGGCGCTTACGGCTTCGAGCTGCTCCGCCTGCCACGCCAGGAGCTCGCGCGCGGGCGCCGCGGCCACGGGCAGATCAGCCGATGGCGATAAGCAGGAACGGCAGCGCGTAGTCCCAGGCGGCGATTTCCTTGGCGTGGTCGAGAATTTGTCCGATCATTTCGCGCCTTGCTTGCGGGTTACGCCATAGCTTGCACTCGAGGCGAGCGCGACTGGCCGCAACGTAATGTCGGACCCTCCGCTAGGCTCCGCCGGATCAGTGAGCAGGATGCCAGGGTTCATTCGGCCGTATCGATGCACCATCGCGGGCATCGTGCAGACAGGCGCCTCCGCCGCGCCCGGCCGTTGGCTGGCCGATTCGCCCTTGTGCGGCGTGAGGGGTTCGCAGAACGCTGCCTCTATTGGAATAGCGCTATCAACCGTGCCTGGAAGGACTTCCTGCTCGCCAGGTTGTCCGAGGTGACCGATGCCGAGCCGGCGAAGCTGAAATCCGCCGACGATCACGACTGAGGGACCCGGGTCTCAATCGAGATCGCGCCACCCCCAACTCGATGAACGCCAGAAGGAGGTTGTCGCACTCGACTATGGGATTACGAAGCAGCAGCTCGTCCTCACGGTGCGCAAGGCGGTCGAGTGTTACGTGAAAAGACGCCCCCAGACCGGAACCCGGCCACGAGACACGACCGCCGCAGGAGCAGCAGATGGTCCTCGCCGAGGCGCTGCCGAAAGAAGGCGACGCCGGCCCGAAGATTACTACCGTCGTAAAATAGGCGTCAGCGCCGCCGTGGCGTCCTGGGCGCGTCCTGGTTCTCTGCGTCGAGACCGGCCTGCAACAGGCGCCGGACCGCCTCGGCCTCACTGGCAATGCGATTGCGGTGACGGAATTCGGAGATCTCGGCCCACAACCTGTCCGGTAGCGTCACTTTCTTCCCGCGTTGTTGGTTCAGAAGCCTTGGCGATCACAGTGCTACCGGTGCGTGTGGTGCATTTGGTGTTGCGCACCTCGCATGACGCGCGGCAGGATGTCAACCATGAGCGACCGATTGACCCCCACTCTGTCGCGAGAGCAGTGCCGCGTTGTAACCGATTTGCCGGATTCGAGGTGCAAACCAGATCCCGCGGGCTGTGGGGATGTTCACGCTGGCGCCAACCGGCGCCAAACACGCACAAGACGGTCGAGGATGCGATCGCCTTTGCCCGACAGGACGTCCGCAAGCTCGGCGTGGTGGTCATCGAGCTTGGCCAACTACCGATCGAGGTGCCAACGCCATGAAGCTGGTCAAGTTCACCCCAGAAGGACACGCCATCGCGGTCAACCCGCCCCGGATTAATTTCGTTGAGACCGCCCGTGAGCGGTCCGACTTCGCGTGCGTCCGATTCTCCGGCTCCAGAGACGGCGCATCCATCTACCTCGACGCGCTAGTCGAGGACGTGCTGGCAAAGCTGACCGATGTGCAGCCTACGTAGTGAGTGGCTGCCGGCGCTGCTAACGCTGCTGGCAATGGTGGTCGGAGTTTGCGCGTTCGTTGGCCTGGAGGTTGCTCTTAACGCGTGGCTGCCGCCGCGTGAGATCACCGTGACAGTGCACTTCAACCAGCCGATCCAGGTGCAACTACTGCACGCAAAGGACGGCACGCCGTGAAACTCTGCAAAGACTGCAAGTATGCTGGACAACCGGACGCTCCACCATCCGAATGGATTCCGCGCCCACCCAGCGGCGCTATTTCGTTGGTCTATAGCCCGCTCACCGGCGAACATCTCGCCGACCCGCTGAAGTGCAACACGAACCGACAGATCGGCCCGTGCGGCATGGACGCGCAGCACTGGGAGGCGGGCGATCCCCCGGCTGTTGGTTTCGTCTAGGCTGACGATGAGCGGCCTCCTGCACGAGTGCATCCGCTGGCTGGGACCGCGCAGTCCGCTGGGTCCTGGCTGGGCCAGTGTGTTGACCGCCGCCGTGTCGATGGTGGGGATCATCATTCTGCTACCGGTAGTGTTCTGGCTGCTCAGCCCGCTGATCGGCTTCCTGGCCCACCTGATCGGCTGGAGGTGGACGGCGCCGGTCAAGCACATGGATGAGACCCGCTTACCGGATTGGCGGCAAGACGCAATGGCTGCATATCGCCTCGACGAGATCTGGCTCACCTTCTACCGCACCTCACCCAAACGCGGCAACCTGTTGGCGAAGGCCACCGGCATTATGGCATGACCACTGGAAGCCCTATTACAAGATGACCGGCGTGCTGCATGCGCTGTGCAACGCGCACCATCTGCGGGAACTGAAGGCACTGGTCGAGATCGAGAAAGAGGACTGGGCACGCAAGATGCAGTGCCTGCTGCGCCGCGCGTGCCACGCGACCAATCTTGCACGTGAGCAGGGTGTGCCGCTCAAGCCGGGCCTGATCGCGCTGATCGAACGATGTTACGACGGCATTATCGCGAACGGCCTGGCGTTCCATGAAAGCCAGCCAGCCCTGGCAAAGACCAGACGGCGCGGCCGCCCACCGCGGCGGGTGGGCCATAATCTGCTGCTGCGCCTCAGCACTCGTCGGCTGGACGTGCTGCGGTTCCTGACCGATCCCCGTGTACCCTTCACCAACAATCTCGCGGAGCGGGATGGGCGGATGATGAAACTGCGCCAGAAGATCTCCGGCGGATTTCGTTCCGAGTGTAGTGCAAAAGATTTCGCCGTCATCCGCTCGGTTCCTCAACCGCCAGGAAGCAGGGTTGGAATGTGCTTCAAACCTTGACCGCCAACCCGACCCGCATCTTGGCGGACATTCGGGTCGCATAACCGGTCTGCCTACCTAGGCTGTCACGTATTATCTAGTAACCGACGAGCGGTTTAGGCGAGTAATCAGCTGGACTGAAGCCTCATGACAATGGCCGCCATCGGTGGTTGAGCAATAGAACAGGCCGCAACACCGTCTACCGCGATCCGCGGCCATATCGGCTGCATCTTCCTGGCCCTTCTGCTACGCAAGAAGTTACTCGACCATCTGGCCGCGAAACGTACCCGCAAGCCTCAACCCATTACCGCATCTAGCTCATGTCGAGGCTCTCCCCGCGTATCTGCTCAACCCGACCGAATGACAGATTCCCCGTCTAGGACTGCGCGAATAGCCTTATACGCATCCTTTCCCCGTCGCGCTGCTGTTCCAACGACGGATCGAACGCCAGCGAACAGATCGGCTCCCCATTTAGAACGGAAGCCGCCCGTGACCTTGCGGTATGTGGCGGTGGGACGCAACTCACGCTCGCTGCCGTTGTTATCCGGCGGGGCGTCGGGATGTTCGAGAAAGGTGAACAAGTGACTTCGCACCTTGCCGTAACGTTTGCGCAGCCGCTTGCCGTGTTGGTTGGTGGGCGCCAGCACCATGATCGCGTCCAACTGGCGATCCAGCCTGCCTTGATAGCTGCGCCGCGTACTCTCGGCCAGATGCTTGCGCCGCCGTGCCAGCACGACGGCACGCAGCAGTAACGCCTTCATGCGTGGGGCGAAGATCATATCGCCCGCATCGATGGCGTATTGGCAATCGCGTAGTTGGTGCGCCAGGCAGACCTGCCATAGATCGGCATGCCCCTGCTGTGCGCCATACAGGTCGGAGACCCATATGCTGGGCCGCTGACCGGCCATGATCTCGGTGACCACACCGGCAGCACGGCTGTTGCGCACCACGTGGATCACCACCTGTTCGTTCTGGAATACCCAGTTCCAATGTGTGCGTCCGTCGATGCGCACCGATGTCTCGTCGGAGCAGACGATCCGCGAACGACGCAGTCGGGCGAGGATTGCCGCAACTTCGTTGTCGAAACAGGGCTTGGCACGCTGCAACATCGCATCCAACGCGCCCTCGCTGATCGGGAGCGCATAGAGGTGCAGGAACAACTGCGTCAGACGGCGGTAGCTGATCGCGTGAGTGAAGCGCAGGTAGATCGCCAGCGCCACGATATTCATGCTGAATGGCGAGCCGTCTTCCAAGCCCGTCGGTATCGCCGCCAGGGTGACGCCGCCACAGCACCGGCAATGTCCGGCATAACGTTCCACTCGGGTCACCATGGGGCGCACCACCGGCAGGTCGATCTTGTCGTAACGACCATGCAGCACCTGATCCGCATCGCGCAGCGCGGCTTGGCAATGCGCACACGCTACCGCCTTGGCGGTCACCGTCTCGTCGGGATCGCAGGCCAACGGTCGGCCGCCCCCTTTGCGTCCACGCTGCCCTGGCGCGGCCCGACGCGCTTGGCTTTCTCCGGCTGGTTCGGTTTTTGCCCCTTCGACGACGGCAGGCTCGAATTGTCCGGGGTCTTCGATGGTTCGTCGCGCCTCGCCTCAAGCACCGCTACCCGTGTCGTCAGGCTCTGCACCTGCGCCCACAGTGCCCGGATCAGGGCATCCTTCTCGGCGTGACTCAGGCGATCTAGGTCAGGAAGCGGCGGCACACTTCCGGTTAGAATCGACTCGGCCGTAACCGCGTCAACATATTTCTCAGCCCGTCACAGCGTGGTCAAATGATGCCGCAAAGCCGGGTTGAGCAGATACCTCCCCGCGATACTTTCAGCCACCAAAAGCGCGAGCCGGTGCGATATGTCATCGGCGATTGGCGTGCCGTCACTCTCGCGCGTTGCCAGGGCGAGGGCAGCGAGGGCCATGGCCTCTACGCCGGCGGTTGTGACCGGCGCTCCGAGTTTAGCGATACATTCCTCTATCGCCGCGCCCTCGACGGCGAGGCGCGCAAACGCTGCGTCGACCTCGTCGTCGGTTATTAATCAGTCCATAAGTAAGTTCATATTCATGCGGCATAATGCATGGACGGTTTTTGGAAGAACGAACAAATCTTGTCAGGGTTCCTTTGCAGGCTGCGCATGGCGGAAATCACCTTGCTCTTGAAGTCGGCTTTATCCGTCACGACCATGCGCCCAACAGTGTCGGCCTTCAAATGCTTCCACACGAGCTCGTCGGGATTGCGATCCGGCGAGTAAGGCGGCAGGGAAAACAGCCGCAGCCTGCCGCCAAGCGTTGCGACAAACGCCTTCGTCTTTTTCGCCCGGTGCGCCGGGCCTGATCGACGATCAGGAAGACCCTGCGCGTTGCACCGACCAGCAGTCGTTTGAGGAACTCGATAAAGACATCAGCATTCACGCCGCCTGTCGGCTTGACCATGAACCGCATGCGCCCTTTCGAGGTAATCGCCGAAATCAGGCTCATAGCATGCCGTGCCCCGGTGGTCTCGACCACCGGGGTCTCGCCTTTCTTGCCCCAGGTGCGCCCCGCGTGATGATCCGAACGGATATGAGCCGCATCGCCAAAATAGATGTCGGCACCTTGCGCTTTGGCCATTGTCCTGATCTTCGGGTATTCCGTCTTCAGCCATCTTTGCACCAGTGTCGCATCACGCTCGATCGCCCGATACAGCGGCTTTTGTGGGGTAATGCCAAGCTGCGCAAACAGGCGCCCCACCGAGTTCCTGGCCAGGCGGATGCCGTATTTCCTCTAATCAGCTCCGCCACCATCTCCCGGGTCCATAGGGCAAACTGAAACTTGAGTTGCAGCGGGTTCTTCTGCGTCACCGTGTTGTAGAGCCATTTCAGCATGCCGCCATCGAGTTTCAGGAGGGCGCCCCGCCAGGGGCTTGGCCTTCAGTGCATTCCATCCACCGCGACGGTAGAGCGCCAGCCATCGATACATCGCGCGCGGACCGATTCGCAGTGTGCGTGCGACATCCTCGGGGCTTTCGCCGTCTTGCACGCTTCGCACCGCGCGCATCCGCAGGGCCTCCAAGGTTGCGTGATCCAGTTTACGCGCATCGTCTTTTTGCATGTCGAACGAGAATCACGGCTGATTCGCCATGTCAAGAAAAATATAGAACTCTACTTATCGACTGATTAATACATCATCGGGTAAGGCGTCGATCAGTCGCTCCTCGGCCTCGGCAAGCACGGTGAGTTGGTGAGCACCGCAAGCAACTCACTGTCACCGGCCAGCTTGGTGTCAATCGGGGGAACGCTGGCATCACTGACACCATCCATATTGCATGCCCAGGGCAAAGTCACCGTGCGGCTGAAAGGTCGGCGCCTGCGACGAGAACAACGGCGAGTGTCGCGGGTCGATAGGGCGGCCGTCGGGCATGATCGGCGAGACGCTCGGCACGCCGTAGCCGGGTGGGGCGGGAACGGCCGCGTCAGCGCACGCCCGAACCATCGGCGCCGTCCTCAAAGCCGCAGAAGTCGTATTCCCCGGGGCAACGCGCCTGGTGTGCGAGTGAAGAGGCGGCGACGAACTGGGGAAGAACGACCCTGTCTCTTGAAGGGCATTATGCGTGATCGCAGTGAAGACTGCAATTGGCGGATCTTGATCTTCTACGCAGGTCCTCATCTCCATCGCGCGCGAACCTCGTTCTTGCATACGCTAAGGCTTCGTACCCGTGATCGTATAATGGGGGACGAAATATTTCGTATTTTGGCCCAGGCCAGCACCTTGAGGAGCATCATCTTGGCGCTCGAATAGCAATCGGGCCGGATCTTATGCAGTTCCTTGGGCAAATCATTCCCGAGGCTGAGCACATAATCCGGCGTTTGATATCCCGGTACCGGCCAGTGAAAGCTAATTCCCGTAAAGCCAGCGGCTTCCATGATTTCGCGATAACGGCCTAGGTTATGAACAACAATCCTGTAAGCGTGTCCGCGTATTGTACGGGAAAGTAAATCGGCAACTGGCACTGGAAGCACAGGCCCAAATGGCAGACCGCTATTGTCACGCCCGCCCAGCCAATATTGCCAGCCAAATCGGTTCTTGGTTGCGATTAGCAAGCGGCCGCCGGGACGCAGCACGCGCCGGAACTCCGCTAGACATATTTCATGAGCCTTAGCGGGGATACATCGCGGATGCTCTGAGGGAGATATTCAAGCACCCCGATCAGCACTACCGCATCGAAATAATGGTCCGGAAACGGCAGATGTGCCGGATCATTGTGACAAACGGGCACGATGTTGCTGATCTGGTCCTGCTCCCTCACGACGCTAAGGAAGCTAAGACGGTCAATCGATTCTTCCAACGACACAACCTGATCGAACATCTTGGATAGCTGGAGCGATACGCCGCCATAGCCGCAACCAAAATCCAGCACACGTCCGCCGCCCATGCAGCGCAGCGCTTCGACCGACCGACAACGCCGCGGGTCGGTGATTAGCCTGACCACTCTCATCTGCTTCGGCTGTGCATACAGATCAACGGCGGCACGCCACCTTTTGCTCGGGCGAGCGTCAGGAATTCCTCCATCTCGGCATGCGAAAATTCACCATGCGAGCTTTCGCCGCTCGCGAACCGAGTTATTCCCCCCGAGGTTGAATACCGGTGGCCGCAGGCATTGCAGACAGCGTAACCGGGTTCTTCCCGCAGATGCTCCCGGCAGCAGGGGCTCCTGAACACATCCACGGCGACGGTATTCAATGCGGTTCTCCAGAACTGGCGAATTCCGAGGTGGAAAGAATGTGTTCTAACTGGCTCAAATGCCAGCGTGCACGCCCGTAGCCAGCCTGGATCGGCCCAGCCGTGAATGCGCTGGAAAAATGGCGGACGGCGAGGCACGCCTGGGCGGCGCGTTTGCGCTATTCGGCAGATCTCTCCCATAACCGGCGAGGAAACTGCGCTTCAGCTTTGTGAGCAGCGGCCTAAACCAGAACAAAGTCGTCCGGGGAGAAAACGGGGTGCCCCGATCCAAGGGTAACCAGAAACGTCGCCACATCCCAAAAGGGCGACATCTCCGTCCATTCAGAAATGCCGAAATCGATTATGGCCAAGCCCCGCCCGTCCCAGAGCAAATTGCTGGCGGAGTAATCTCCGTGGGTGACCACCACCTCATCCTCGAAACCATCCCCCACGAGCATACAGAGACGCCTCCGGGACTCGGAGGCAAGGAGAGCCAAGGAAATCACTGCGGCGTTTCAGGCTCCGCAGAAGCGGTTGTGAGATCGACCCCGTACGCCGCTCTTGGTGGTAGAGCTTCAGCCAACTGCCAGCCGCATGCACCGCATTCTCCGCCTCAGGGAATGAGCGGATCGGATGCAGCAGATCCCCGTGCTGGATTAAGGACAGGATGCTCCGTCCGGAAACCCTGTCAAAACGACCAGCCTCAGCGTGCGGTCGAAATGCACCTCCGGCAAGGTATAGTGAGCCAAACCTCGCGACAATTGTTCGGCCCGCTGTTGAAGCCGTGTCTCCTTTTCCGGGTTGATGCCTGGGGCCTTCACGAAAAGAGGGTTGCGTCTCCCTCTTCCCCGCAACGCTGACCTGCCAAACCGAGGAGTAGCTCCGGTCGTGCTTGCGCACAGTGGCGGCACCAGCAGGGACATCAAAGTGGCGTTTTACGCACTCGACAATAATCTCGTCCGTAAGGGTCTCGTCTGGAGGAGGAGGCGAAGGCTCGGTCCTGTCGGAGATTAGACTTTCAAGCTGTTGAGCGAAATCCACGCCTCACGAATCCCGGAAAGACCATGGGTCACACTCTTACTACATGTCACAAATCGGTCATCGTCGCAAGCGTAATCGTTGCCGCGTAACCGTTCCAGTTTAGAGCGAAAAGCAATTGCAGCAAAATCAGCTACTTGTGGCTTTAGTCCGCATCGCTGGGCGCCAGTTTGATCGGCCTCCCCTCGCGGCGCCTTCCCCCTGGGGTGCATCTCGAAGCCGCCTTCCTGAGGGCGCATCTCAAGAGCAGCCACCCTCATCGGCGCGCATCTCGAAGGCGCTGGCCTCATCGAAGGCATCTCGAAGGCGCCCGCCTCGTTGGTGCGCATCTCGAAGGAGCCTTCCTCAGGGATGCGCTACTCGAACACGTCGCCTCGGCGAGGCAACTGGCGACACCAATACCCAACTGACAGATGGGGTCCAGCGCCGGAGCCTGGCCGCCCGATGAGCCGGGACTGCCGCCTAGCGGCCGGCTGTATCCTGTATGACAAAATATCGGTGCCGTGGAGGGCGCCGGCCGTTAAAGAGCAACGAACCTGCAGCGGCCGGCCGGTGCGGAAGTTCGTCGTGCTCGATGGCTGAGCGCCGGAGAAGCGAGTTTATCCGATGTCAACGATTATTCACATTCGCGTCGGCCGATCAACGGCATGATCGACCCTGAAAGGGGCGGGCACGGACTATGAGCGCCCACCGTTGCCTGCCAACGATGACGAAGATCACGCAACGGTGCTGGCGTTCGCCTGCTTGCTGGGCTGGCCGGCTTGTGTCGCTGCCACAGGGAACCGCCTCGATGATATCGATATCGTTGTCGCTGGCGGCAAGGGAGGTGAGGCCGCATGGCGTGAATGGGTCGCCGTGAACGGCGGCGGCGATCTGACTGCGATCTGGCACACGCTGCATGTGGCGAAGCGAATGGTCGACAACGGCCTCGATCCTGGGCCGCCCCAAACGTGGATCCTGCACGCGATCGATGACTTGGACGATAGTGACTGCTGAGGGTCCCAGAAGCCAAGTTATCGCAACCTCTCGCCGCACAGGGACGAGTGGGGTCAACTGCCCAACACTCGCTCCGCTGCTGGGAGGCGTGCCCGCCACGCGCCTCAACGTCCGGCGGACGCGCATTGAGCTCAATGCCGCTTCGCCTCATCCTCAAGTCGCCGCACGATGCAACGGCGGCGCTGTTCGCCCTGACGACCGCTGCGTTCCTGTGACGTCTGCAGGCGCGGACGAACCGCCGCTGACGTGCTGGCACGCATCGGCAAGCTCTACGAGATCGAGGGTGGGCTCCGCGGTCAGCCACCGGATGTACCAGGCGGTTCGTCAGCTGCGAAGTCGACCGCTGGTCGAGGACCTGCACCTCTGGCTGCCGGACCATCTGCCGCGCGTGCCTGGCTGGACTGACCTGGCGAAAGCCTCTGAGCCCGGGGCATGCGCGCCGCTCACCTTCCCTCCGATCGGCCGCCTTCCCTCGCCGTCTCCGCCGCAGGCTCTCACCAGCTTTGCCCGTCCAAACCGCTCGTTAGCTCCCAGGCCCTGCCGACAACTTCCTGGTATTCCCCTCCTCCATTGGAACCTGTAGGGGAATTTACTCGACGGCGTTCCCCGGCTAGATTGGCCCCCAGTGAGAAACCAGCACTTCCATGGCCGGCCAGATTATGACCGCTGAGAAATCTCCTGCTCCCTGGATCCTAGTCGCTGTTCAGCCAGCTCAATTGAAATTGTTGTTCGAAGGGCTAGTCGTGTGACGGTCGATGCTGCTGCCGCCCGCGGATTGGTATCGCGTGCCCATTCTTATGCGTTTGACGCGATCCACAGCCCACGGTTTCTGCCAGTCTGCTTTGGTGTCTTCTTGCTACTGCGATTGTGGGTCCTGCTACTGCCGGTGGTTCCAACTTCAGATGCCGGATGGTAAGTCGATCAGCGGGATGGAGCTGGCATCGGGCGAGGGCTACCATGACGGTCCTTGGCCAACGGCATACTGGCCGATAGGCTACCCGCTGTTCCTAGCGGCCACGTTCTTTCTGTTCGGCCACGACGTCATCATCGCACAATTCGTGAATCTTTGCCCTGTCTTGCGGGGTGTTCTCTTGACGTATCAGTTGGCGCGGCGCCTATTCCACGACGAAACTGCCGCACGTCTCACAGTTTTGTTGCTGACCATTTACCCTAATCAGATTGCTTACACTGGCGTGCTGTTCTCGGAAACCCTGGCGACGTTTCTGCTGCTGCTGGGCTTCAATATCTTCATGACCAGACCCACCTTCGGAGGACACTGGCATCGTCCCTGGTGTTGGGCTTCGGCGCCCTGGTGAAGGCACAATACCTGTTATCCCCTGGCATTTTGCTTGTCATTTACGGCTGGGGCTGTTGGCGAACCCCGCATGGAGTCCGTCGGGTCGCCTCGTTGGCACTAATTTTCGTGCTCGGCGTAACCGCGGTGGTGTCAACCGTCACGATACGGAACTATGTCGTGCTCCATCATTTTGTTCTGATATCTACCAACGGCGGCATAGCGTTCCGGGTCGCCAACAACCCCGAAGCGCGCGGCGACGATACGCGAGACAACTCGCTGATCGACGGCGTTCGCTTTTCGGTCGAGGATCAGGTGGCGGCTGAAAAGCGGGCCTACGCCATTGGCATAGACTGGATCAGGAATAACCCCGGCCACTTCGCTATCCTCGTTCCTATGAAGATCTGGCGCCTCTGGGCACCTGATGGGGAAGGTGAATGGTGGTTCCAGCGTGGTTATGCCGGCTACGATGATCATGCAGTTGCCTTCCGCATGGTGCGCATCTTCAACCAGCTTTACTACACTGCTCTGTTGGTCGGGACGGCAGCGGCCATCTTGTTACTACTCAGACGAGGATGCGGACTGGACCGCTGGGTGCTGATTGGCCCCGGTCCTGTTTCCTTACCTCACCTTGGTCGCTGTGGTGTATTCAGGACAGTCGCGCTACCATATCCCGGCGATGCCGTTCGTGGTGGCCTACGCCGGCTGGTGGGTGTCGCGCCTGTTTAATCAAGGTGCCAGCGTACACTTCGGACCCGGAGCAGGAGCGCATCGTTTGAAGCTGAAGTTTAAAGCAGGCGCTTGGTACGCCCGCATAATTGTCACTTCGGCCGGAGGGGCGGCGAACACAGCGATGCGGCCGAGCAAGAGGCCGGTTGCGTCGAGCATATCAACGCCGAGGTGATGGCCATGGAACCCGCCATCTCGGTTAGTCGACACAAGAAGAAGGAACTTGTCGGGACTTCAAGATCGGCGGCCGTGACCTGCGCCCCAAAGGTGGTGACACGCATGTGGTGCAGCCGCCAGCCGCCGCGCGCTGTTGATCAACTCGGGATCGCCATCACTGGTCGAGCAGGACCGCCCGGACGTGGCCAAGGCGCGTACCGAGTGGCGTGAGAACCAGCCAGAGCTGAATGCCGGCAAGCTGGTCTTCATTGATGAAGCCTGGACCAAGACATGACTGGGCTCTATGGCCGGGCCGAAATCGGGCCATCGCCTGGTCGCGGCGGTGCCTCATGGGACACTGGCAGACCTCGACGTTCATCGCCGGCCTGCGACTGCTCCATGCGTGTTCAAGGGGGCGATCAATGAACAGGGCTGGTTCCCGCGCCTGTCAACGATGACGTCGTCATCGTGGACAGCCTCAGTTCGCACAAAGTCGCGCCAGGCGATCAAGGCAGCCAGGGCGGCTGTGCTGTATCTGACGACCCACAGCCCGGGTCTGAACCGCCCATAGAACGGCGTTCGCCAACTCAAGACGCTGCTGGGTGCCAGGGCACCACGAACCGATGGGGACGTCCACGGCTGTCTGTCGGACTTGAGGGTGTCGAGGACCTAGACCAGATGTTTCGCCTGAGACCGGGGCGACCCGTCTCACAGTATGCGGGCTTCCGAGGGTTGCACCGGATGGTCCGGTGGCGAGCCTCATGCATAGGAGTGGATCTTGAAGCAGCTTATCACCGGTCGATCCTGTGGATAGGATGACCCCAGTAAGGGTTTTGGTCGCGGACGGAGAGATGCGGACAGGCGCCTACGCCAGGGTGCGACCGCCCATGTCCGCAGGGGGCTCCCTCCATCCCTAATCCAACTATTGGGTCTTTGTCGCCGCGGTGTACGCCATGAGATGGCTCGCGCTCCTTGTGCTGTTGTGGCCGGGTGCTGTTGTGGCCGGCAATGGCGTTGTCGTGCTACGACACGTCGGTCCAGGTGACGATCCAAAGCTCTCTCGTGATGGATAGCTGTCCAGCCGCCGGCGTCCGACTGCGTTGCAACGGACGAACCTGTCGGTTCGTGGTCCCGCAATTGCATGTAGTCTCTAATGGGCCGACCACCGGCACGATGTGGCTCACGAGCCAGCAGTGGTCGGCGGCACGGTCGCCGGCGGGCGCAGCGTGGCCATGAAGCGCCGAGAGCCTGCTGGCGGGAGTAGCGATGCTCGCGCTGCTGCCGCGAGCCGTATCGGCGCGGGTGTTCCCTCGCGGAGCGGGAAGGGCGTCCGTCCCGCCGCCGACCAACGATAACCAGTTTATTTCGTGGGACATCCCCGGATCAGCGGCTGGGGGCAGGGCCATGGAATTTCACATCAGTCACCAACTCATTCGGTAATGTGCTCACGTTGACGGCGGGGGGCGTAAGTTCTGCCGCCCTGTCCAAAGTCAACGGAACAACGTGGTCCTACTCGACCGGCAATCCCGTCACGAATGCGGTTATTAGAGGCATCCCCGCTCAGTGGTGGTTGCTCAAGGACCAGTTTTTCCGGTGTCTATGTGGGTGGCACTATAAGCGGCAGCACCCAGATCATCGACCCGATCCCACCGCTGCCGGCGTCACAGCACACGACACCGTACACGACAGCGCAGTGTTTCCCCTCCACGAACTCCGCCGATGCGGCGATCCCCTCCCCTGATAACACCGTGCTGACGTGGAACACTGGCATCCGAGCCCGCATCCAACACGGGCTCTTTGGGGTACCCCCGCCTTCCTGCGGGATGCGTGGGGATTTACCTGGGAGCTTCGGGCAAGCGGGTTCGGGGTCAACGGAGGCTGGGCAGGGGACAGCGGTTCGAGGATTTATTGCAATGGGATTCTCTACGCTCCTTTGGTGGGCGCCCGGTCCGGCCCATCAGAACTCCGCCTTCGCGGAAACCCGGCCATCATGTCCCTTCTTCGCATTCCCAATTATCTCACTGTCAACGACAACCACGGAACCAGTGTCATTGGAAACGCTTCGCAGTTGCCGCTGGTGCTGCCCACGTACCCTACTGCTGGCTGGCAGAACGGTGGGGCGGGGACGGGCATAGCGTCGCCGGTAAACTGGGTGGCTCGAACGCTTGATCCTAGACCCTCCCCGCTGCCAGGGGACGGGGACCGTTCACACGGTAGGCCGTGGCGGCAATTTCGCTACCATTGCAGCCGCGATGTTAGATGCCTCGGTGGTGAATGGTGATCGTATCAACGTCATCGGAACGGGCTACTACAACGCGGCAACCAATCCATATGATCTTACAACAACAGGTGCTGGTGCACTTTCCGGCTCGGGCTTTAACATTGTCAAGGCGGTCCGGATCGACGGCGGCGCCTCCATGACCCACATGGACTTCGCCACGGTCAACACGGAAACGACTGGGAATCAGGCGGGATACAGCGGCGGTAATCCATGGGGAAGTCTAGGCGCAATTGTTCCCAACAGCGTTGGTGGTTATTCCCTCACGGGACTCAGCCGGTGGACGATCAGCACTCCATACGCTGCCACAGGTGCCACCGACGCATTCGTAACTGCCGTCGTCAACGGAGGGAATGTCTACCGTGTCGTCACTGCTGGGACCTCCGCATCGTCTGGGGGCGGCCCAACCGGGACTGGTACCAGCATTTCTGATGGAAGCGTCGTCTGGGCGTTTATACAGACCTACCAGGATTGCATCCTCTCGAATTTCATCATCAGCGGCAGCGGACTTGCCCCGGGGACCTTCGGGTCCATCGACGGCGTTCGTATCAATGCACCGGGTCGAGTGACCATTGACAACTGTGCCTTCATCGACAACTCGGATGGTATCGGCGAGACATCGAACTTCGATGCCGTCACCAATGTTACGAACTGTGTGTTTTTCAACAACGGGATCGCTTACACTGATCCGACTGGGCATGACCACGGGTTTGGCGAGAACTCGCACAACATCTATCTGACCAACATCGGTCAGTTCAACGTGACGAAAGTAATAACGGTCAGGCCACTGGAGGCGCACCCGATCAAAACGCGGGGCAACGAACTGCACTGCATCGACGTTATCACGGAGAGCCAGCATGGTTCCTGCGTGAACATTCCGGACGGGGGCCTCTTTACGTGGACTGGAACGCTGACGGGAGCGGGCAATGCCAGCGCCATTATGTTCAAGAACCGCTCTGCGAGTGCGAGCGACGAAAAGACGCTGTTTGATTACGCGGACGAGCCGCCGACGACATCCCTGGGGCCAACGACCTATCCAATCAGCGCATCGAACCCTATTTAATCTCCAACACGATCATGTCGGTGCAAAACCCAGTCGCCAGCATCCGAGTGCCGGCCTATTATGCCGTCGTAACTGGGTCGGCAGCAACACCTGGTATAATTCGACAGTGCCGCTGTACAGAAACCAGATCTCGCCGGGGAGATCCATACACTGGGGGGACCGTTGTGGGAGTGCCATCCACGACGACCGGCACGGTGTTGTCGCTGGCGCAGTTGAACACTGCCCTCGCGACTGTCACGTCGGGTATGACCTGAGACTCTGCTCAAGACGTTGGGATACTTTGCGGCATATCTGACGTTCTATGATGTCCAACTACCGCCCGGGTCAGGCGTCCGCCAGCGTCAACGGGTGGACCGGGCCACCATCCGGTAACAAAATTACGGTCACGTCGCATCCTAACATCACGCCAGTTCACGGAACTCCATACTGCGCAGTCCAGACGCCGCTGGCCACGTTCACGTGCAGCAGAACAACCCTACAGGAATACTAATTTTCTTCGGACCATCAACTGGGGCGACGGAAACACCTCAATCTCTAATCCGAGTTGGATCGGGTCACCACTAGGCTATGACAAAGATAGCGTGCTGACGGCCACCGGAAACACCAACTCTGGGTGGGGCAATACGACCGGCGGCACGCTCAAGCTCTACGCTGCCCACACCTACGCCACCGCCGGCACTTTCACGGTGACGGTTACCATCTCAGAGGCCCCGCCGGGCACCGGCACGGCGACGACGACACTGACGGCGACGGTGACCGCGGCGGCAACGCCCGGCAACTCTCGCAGGTGCAATGACGACAGTGGGGACAACAAGAACGGTTGTGGATATAAACCAGGCGATCAGCGGCACGACCACACCTAGTGGATAAAGTCCAACACTTAGTTGCTCACGCCCTGGGCCAAACTGGCGGACATCCGCCAAATCCGCCAGACGCGGGCACGCAGGATGTCTTCCAGATGATGCGTGACGCGACATGCATCTCGGTGATCGGGGATCACAGCAGCCAGTGTTGCACACAGACCAACCTGTCGGTCGGCACCTGACAACAGCAGCACACCACCATCCGACGTCAGCCGGCCACCATCAAACGCTGCGGTCACTTTCTTGCGCTGCACCGCTGGCAGCGAGAATGGCAGCAGGGTATCGTCTTCCATGGCGGGTGTGGCAGCCCCCGATTCGCCCAGAGGTTGGTCTCGACACCCAAATCTCTCCGCTACTCAGCCGCTTACACCACATCCGCCAGCGAATCCCTGCTATGCTCGTGAATAAGACAGGCTTCTGTAACGGGCCATCATTTGTCAATCCCTTTCGAGCGTTGATCCTGCCGCCGGTGTCTTGCTTCTGTCCGGGGTCAGCGCTGGGCTGCCACCTGATGGGGTCTGATGAGGATCGGTCGGCCAATCTAGGGACGCGCAGTGATCTTGCGAGCTGCTCCCGTCTTAGCGGCCTGACCTGATCCATCGTCCCGGCGACGGGACCTGCTCCGGGCGACTGGTGTCTTGTGGTCGCCCGAACTCGCGATCTCTCCTTTCTATGCGGCGGCGGCCTTATCGGCCGTGAACCGTGTTCCGTCAGCCAGCATCCGATGCAGGACAACGGCAAGCTTACGCGCGAGTGCCACCTTCGCCTTGCGCATTCCGGCGCGCTTGGCCAGGCGCATCGCCCAACTCTTGAGTGAGGATCCCTTCACCGGCCGTGTCAGAATGACATTGGCGGCCTCATAGAGCGCGGTGCGCACGCTTGCGTCGCCGATCTTCGAGATCCGCCCAGTGACGTCCGTCTCGCCGGATTGATACTTCTTGGGTGTCAGGCCGAAATGCGCGCCCACCGCCTTGGAAGATCGAAACCTCGCCGGATCGTCAATCGCCGCGACATAGGTGAGCGCGACGAGCACTCCGACACCCGGTGTCGACATGAGCAGCCGTGCCCGCGTGTCGTCGCGGGCCAATGAGACCAGTCGCTTTTGCAGCTTGCCCAACTGCTCTCCGAGTGTCGCGCGGGCCAGCAATAACGCATCGGCAACCGCAAGTAGCGTCGGATGCCCCTCCACGAGTTCGCGAACACGGCCATCAAAGCTGCGCGTCGTCGTCGGTCCAACCTTCAAGCCAAAGCCACGCAAGATGCCACGGAGGCTCATCTCAATGTCATGCTTCTTGCCCTGCACCAGCTTGCGTGCTGTCAGCACCGCGCGTAGTTCCTGAGCTGGCAGCGACTTGCAATGCACCGGTCGGAACCATCCAAGACGCATCAGTTGCGCTATGCCACGCGCGTCGTTGCGGTCAGTCTTCACCGGCATGGCCTTGAATGCGTCACGCACGTGCCGGGTCTCCAGCAGCTCCACCGGAAGCCCCGCCTCCCGCATGCCCGCATACAGCCACTGCGACAGTGGACCGGCTTCCAACCCGATCCGCGAGACCTTGACCGCCAACTTGCCAAACCAGGCGATCAGTGCGTCCGGCTCACTCGCCACCTTGGCCTCACGCACGATCCGACCGCCTGCCTCCACAACACACACGCTGGCGCTTTCAAGTGACACATCAATCCCGGCATAGTGCTCCATGGTCGTCCCCCGATGATGCTTGGAGCAGGACAAATCCTGACTCCGGTCAAAGACACCATCACTCTGGGGGATGACCACACCCAACTGCCATGCTGGGCTGTTGCCGGCCCGTTACCCCATCTAGACCGCCCCTTCGCGCCATGACCTGACGCAGGCGTCGCCACGGCGGAGTGATTATTATATACAAATAGGCGAGCCTGCCGCTATAAAGACAATGCCGATGCCAAAGCCAATCGGTGCCCTTATTTTGGTTGGTTGAATGAAGAGCGAACGTTGCTGCCCTGTGCTTTCAATAGTCGCTCCCGCCTACAACGAGGAGCGGAACCTTCCGCTTCTGCACGCGCGCGTCGCCCAGGTGATGGACAACCTGGGAGAGAGGTGGGAGCTGATTCTCGTCAACGACGGCAGCCGGGATGGCACACTGGAGGTGATGATGGACCTGCGGGCGCGCGATCCGCGCGTCGCCATCGTCAATCTGTCGCGAAACTTCGGCAAGGAGATCGCCACCACGGCCGGGCTGGATCATGCGCACGGCGATGCGGTGATCGTGGTGGACGCCGATCTCCAGGACCCTCCCGAAGTCATTCCCGAGTTGGTGGCCGCCTGGCAGCGGGGCTTCGACACCGTTTATGCTCAGCGCCGCCGGCCCCCAGGAGAAACCTGGCTGAAGCGTGCGACGAGCCGCGAGGCGTGTTCCCGGCGGCATCGGCCAAGGCAGCCGTCGGTGTCGTTGCAGCGCGATGCCGTTGATGTTCGTGTGATTTGGCGGCACGGCGTCGGTGCTGCAGCCGTCGGCGAGGTCCGGGAAACGCCCTGGCTGCCGTTGGAGAAGAGCTGTTCGCCTGGGTGGGTTTTTCGAGCTGCGCCGTAGCGGCCTACGACCGCCAGCCGAGGCATTCCGGACAGACGGCCTGGAACTATTGGCAACTCTGGAATTTCGCAGTCGAGGGCATTACCAGCTTCACCACGATCCCGTTGCGGGTCGCGACGTATCTGGGGCTGCTGATCTTCGGACTGGCCTCTACGATCTTTATTTTGAACTGCTGGTGCGAACGCTGATATTCGGCAATGAGGTGCCGGGATATCCCAGCCTGATGGCCGTCGTGCTGTTTTTGGGCGCCGCGCAGCTGGTAACTGTTGGAGTCGTCGGCGAGTATCTCGGCAGGGTTTTCAATGAGGTCAAACAGCGGCCGCTGTATCTCATTGAGCGGCGCGCCTGCCCAGCAAATCGTTCGCAACAGGTTCTTCGGACCGCGACTGCCGACCCGGAGCGATGACGCTGCTGCAGTCCGCAGCAGGCTCTGGCGCGCCTGAACCGAGAACAGGGAAGACGGCTTAATGATCGATGATCGCGAATTCTTGCGATGAGCAGTCGTCTGGCGACAGTTTCTGGCACTAACACAAACTGGCCTGCCCCTGAGATTGCCCAGGCCCGCGGAGGCACTCCTGGCGTTCGTGGCCGCTGGTTGCTTCTATGTCGCGCTGTATGGCGAGCTTCCCTTCCATGACGCCGCCGGGCTGTCCGACAAGGTCAACAGTGGGAGGTATCTCTGGGACATCGCTCATATCTTTATGCAGCCGGCCACCTTGCTGTGGCATCGGCTTTTAGGTTTCGGTGAAACCGCCGAGCAAAGCCAGAAGCACATAAACACCTTCGCCACGGCTGCGGCGATTGCTATCTTCCACTACACGCTCTGCCGGCTGAATGTTCCCGCTTTGCACCGGGTTCTGAGCAGTCTGTTGCTGGCTGCCAGTTGTAGCCTGATCACTTTGGCACCGAGCGGCCACATGAAGCTGCTGGCTTTCCCATTCGTGAATGCCGCCCTATTCCTGCTAATTGTCTGGGAGCGGGAATCCCCGGAGCCGGGAGCCTCGCGCCGCCTCGTCGGCTGCGCGATCTTCCTGGGGCTTGGGGGAGCATTCCTGGCGAGCAGTCTGGCGACCATTCCGTTTGCGACCGCTGCCGTATTCATAATATCGGCGCGACACCGCCGGTCTTTGGCTAGCGCTGTTGCCAACGTGATCCTGTTCGGTGGGGTCTGCACAATCGTATTCGGCGCGTGTGTCGCCTTTGGCTATATCGCGTTTGCAGGTCAGCCGATCACGATTGCCGGTCTGCATAACTCCGTCGCGCTGAAGGCCGGGATGCGCCCCTCCGCCTCGGCGCCCACAATCTCGATCATCAGTCTTGCCCGACTGGCCTTCGGCACAGTCAACAATTTCGTTGCTGCACCCGATCTGGGAGCAGTTTTCCGTGCCTTCCTTGGCGGACAGATCGACGACCTTCGTCCCTACATTCCGCGGCTGTTTTGGCAGACGATGCCGGTCGGCGCCACCTGCGGTCTGCTGGCTTTCATCTATGTTCGGACGGTTCGATCGGTAGCCCGAGCGCCTCCTGCTGGGCGCCGGTGGCATTTCTGTGCGGAGCACAGTCCTGGACGATCTACTACGGGATGAACAACCCCGAGCATTGGTTCCAGCTCTCGGCACCGACCATAATTCTGTTCCTCCAGGTCGTGCCTCAGACAATCGTCCGATGGACGCTTCCGCTGTGGTCGATCGGCACGCTTATCGTGAACCTGACGATGTGCCCACCCCATCCCGCAGGCCACCTACCCCCTCCACAAGTACAAACATAGAAATCGACAGCATGTACTCGAAAAGCGGCCTGATTCTGTATTTTGTCACCTATCCCGGAACCCACTATCTTGGCTTTTTTTATGTGCCGGACGTGAGGTCCCTGGCGATTGATACGATCATCAAGCAGTCCAAGGATCCGGATCAGGCATTCGCCCGCATACGGGGCGAGGTGCTTGCCACCCTGGACGCCGGAGGCAAGGTTATCGTGTTCAATGTGCTTGACCCGTATGACTGGAACGGCGCATGGGCGACTTTGCCGGTATGGGACTCTCCAAGGCCGAAGTCACTGACTTCATCAAAGACAATTTCAAGATCGAGTACCTGGGACAGATCGCAGAAATGCCGGCCTGGCGTCTCCGATAGGAAGCTGGTGCGGCGTTTCACTCGCTCCGCTGCGTCGAGGCGGCCACCCTCGGCCTCTGCCGTGTGTTTTGGACACCCTCTCGCAGGCAGTGGGCCACCGTCTCCCACCTGCAGCACGTCCGAGGAAGCCGACCCATGCCCGGCCGCGTCGTCAGCTACGCGCACCGCTGCAGACGACCGACGCTGAAGAAAGGCGGTGCCGCTGGTCACCAAGCGCGCTACTTTTCCCGGCGGAGGGAAGCGTAAGGCCGAGCCCTCCGCCGTCACTTGCTCCGTCTCCGGCCAACGATGATCGGAAACCGGCACCTCTAAGAAGCCGGCGATCGTCACCGGAAGCTGACGAAGCTGTGCCATGCGGCGAGGGACCACGAGGCCACGGCGCGGGTGAGGGCGTTCCTTGCCCGCACGATCCGCCCTGGCGGCGCGCTGCCACCGAGGGAGTCCTGACCAGGTCAGTTAAGACAACCCCCTACGGAAGAGCACCCTGGAGCACAAGATAATTAGCGCCAGGACGACGAGAGGAGGAAGATCCAGCCACCCTGATCGGGTCCTTGTTGATCGGCTAACAGAGTTTCGTTCTGCTCACGCCGCTCCACCATCGGTCACCTCCGTTCGTCGGCCTGCATCAATAGAACGCGATCAGGTTCGGAATGGTGATGCCGCGGTCGAGAATGTTGCCGCCGACAAAGATGTTGTAGGGCGTGCGCAGGCGCAGCTCGGCGTTCTGGTCCAGGAGGGCCATCACATCCCGGTCGGAATTCACCTTCTCGCGGACCACGTCATCCTCGGCCACGGCGTCGATGCAACGCTCGAAGGTCGCCTCCCTGTCGGGCATGGCGCCCCCGTTGGCGGTCACCGAGCGGGCAAGATCGTCAAAGGCTGGATCGAACAGCGGTCGGAGAAGCGCAGGGTTGTTGGTGGCGGCGTCGTGGATGGCCTGGAATATCCAGTCCATCACCTGCTCCTGCCAGGCATGGGCGGCGCGCTGCGTGTCGTTGTGGATGACCATCGCATATTTGCTTGCGTTCACCCGCCGCCTCCTGCTGCCAGCGGCGAACATTGGCGGCGACGATGAAGGTCATGATCGCGCGCCGGATGCCGACGGTGTTGGGGCTGTCGAGCACGCGATCCCGGCTGATGCGCCGCTGATCCGGCCGCCGCAGCGCATCCTGCTCCTGCATTGTCACCTCGACATTCAAGGCCGATCGCGGGTCGTCGTGGTCGAACGCGCCGAAGTAATCATCGCCACCAACGTAGCCGTTATGGATTGGCAGCAGCTCGGTGAAGGCCGGCTTCTTGGGCTTGAAGACGTAATTCGCGCCGGGGTCTCATAGCCCTCCGGCTGGAGATACAGGGAATAGGGCGTCGCGGTGACCTGGAGGAACGCGATCTTGCTTACCAGACGCCGCAGATCGTCCATGCGCTCGGCGATTTTGCCCTGCTCGATCGCCGCCTGTCCCTGTGGCCGGACGAAGCGGACGCTGGCGAGGTCGGCCTCGTCGTCAACGAGCAGCAATCTGCCGTTCTTCAGCGCCGCATTGTCGTTGATGAATTCAATAAGGCGGTCGAGATTATGCGCCTGCTTCTTGGCGACAACCACGATCTTTCGGCGCAGCTCGTTGCGGGTCAGCTTGCCCGGCATCTTCATGATGTCGAGGACAGAAGCTCGTCATCCTCGATGAATTCCGCGAAATCCTTGCCGAGACGGGCCACGGTCTGAGCGGATAGCGTCTTGGTGCCTTTCGTCAGCACGACGGCGATGTTGAATCCGCGGTCGAAGGCGCGCGCGGTCACGCCGACAAAGCCCGTGTCTTGCCGGACTGAATTTTGCCGAGCAGCATGCCTGGCTGCTCCCCGGTGGTGGACACGTTTCGAGCCGGTCGACAACGTTCTCGACGCATTGGGCCAAGGCGTCGTCGTCCTCCCGCTTGGCGCGGAGACGGCCATAATATCCTGGGGCACCACCATCCTGCCAGACCATCAATGAGCCTCTCTCCTCTGTAAAATTCCGAAATTCCAGGAGTGATGGAGCAAGATAATCCCATTAGGACCCCCCACACGGCGAGAATTCAGCGTGTCGTCGGCTAGCCGGCTAAGGCAATTGCGCAATGACAACGCCCTCACGTAGTCGTGAGGCGCTTTCTGCTTGTTAAGGATAATATGGCTGGGGGACTGCGTGGCCTCCCGCGGGACGGGGAGTCGCGCGACGATTTTCTCGATCACGCGACGGGCCGTCAGGGGTCCGGCGGGTACAGAAACCGTGGCCTGCTCCAAAAGGGATGGGGTCGCCGGCGCGGGCGCGGGCGGGCATCATCCCCGATGCCTGCCCAGGGCCTCCCCCAGGCTTTTGTGCCGCCGGCCTCTCTGCCTCTGTTCCTAACCCCCTGCACGTTGGCGTGCCCTGCGCGATGCACACCCGCGTTGCCACTGCGAGAGGGCAATGTCGAGGCTCGGGCGGATTCAGATGGGCACGGTTGAATGGTGGGATCGTCGGTTCGTGCCCCCGATTTGAACCTGCGATCCCGTCCATTACATACCGTCAACGCCAACCGTTGACGACATTACCCTGACCGTCGCGAACACCGTCGGACGCTGGAATTCGGCTGAATGATCTCCATTAACCCGTGTGCATGCCTCAACCATCGCTTTCCCGCCCTCGCCGCTTTCCCGCATAGGCATCGAGGGTCGAGGTCGACTTTTGCGACATCAGCATGTGGTATCGCAAACTACCACGCCGTCGCGCGTCAACGCATGACCATCCGTCCAGCAAGGTTCTGCCAACTTCTGGTGCTCGTCATGAGTGTCAGACCTCGTCAGTCGGCAGCGGCTCGAAGTAAACCGGCGGATCGAGCTTTTCGGGGGGCTCGAAGCAGACGTGCGAGTAACCGGTCACCGACCGAGAGCGCGACCTCATTTCCTCTCTGATCCGGTCTGCATCGGTCCTGGTGATCCGGGTTGTCAAGAATAGCTCACCCCTCTTGGCGTAGCAGCCGAGGTCCGAAACCAAGCCGGTTTCGATGATGGGGTACCTGGGTCCACTGCGCTTTCGCATTGGGGCAACGTTAGGTCGTCTTCAGGTTGGATTTCATTGCGTCGGTATTCATCGTCATTCCACCATTTCTGCCGGTCCAGGATCGCGGCCCGGTCAGAAGCAGACTGCGCATACGAGCGGCACAGGGCGAAGGGTCCGGACCCCACGGTAGCCCGTTATTATCACCTAACGACACCTTTGGATGTGCTGGACGTGTGAGCGACATGCCTAACGCCGGCGCCGGGGGGGTATACCACCGGACAGGTCCCACCCCCGGGTAGTGGGGGTGCACCCCCCCGTCGATCGCTCCCGATTAAATCGAACCCCGCCCTGGTAGCGGCACGCAATCACGCGATGCGGCGCTCGGGTGAGTGTTTAGTTATGAGCATTACGACAGGATCAAACGGACAGCGGGCCGACGTGGGCCTGCGCACGTCATACGTCCATTTGACGTTGAAAAGTCGCAACAAGAAAGTCGGCGGCATTCCAGTTTCAACATCGTCGGCCGCTACTTGTCCCGACGCGTGCCCGCTGAAGTCAAAGGGCTGCTACGCGGCAAGCGGGCCGATGAGCCTGCATTGGCACAAGGTGACCGAGGGTAAAGCCGGCGATCCGTGGGATAAATTCACGGCGCAGATTGCCGCGCTGCCTATCGGTCAACGGTGGCGTCACAATCAAGCCGGCGACTTGCCGGGCGATGGCGATGTGATCGATGCCGCCAAGCTGAGCGCGCTGGTAAATGCCAATCGCGGAAAGCTGGGCTGGACCTATAGTCACAAGCCGGTCGACGCGAAACACATCGCGAACCGTCGCGCGATAGCCAATGCGAACGCCGGCGGGTTCGTGATCAATCTCAGCGCCGACACGCTCACCGAAGCGGATGAGTTGGCCCGTCTGAACATCGGCCCGGTGGTTGTCGTGCTTGACGCCACAGACGGCGCGCGTGCGGACGCTGTGACACCCGCTGGGCGGCGTGTGGTCACGTGCCCGGCCACTTACCGCAGCGATGTGACATGCGCCTCCTGCCTGCTGTGCGCTCGCGCGAAGCGGACAACCATCGTGGGATTCCCGGCGCACGGAACGTATCGCAATGCCGCTGCCGCCGTGGCGCGTGGCTAAGCACCATGCTCATCCTCGCTTCCATTATTTCCGCGTCGGCGAACTCCGCTTTCTCCGTGTCGGCCGCCCGCAACTATCATTTTGTATCGTAAAGAAAAAAGATCCATGACAAACCCTGCCGCCATCGTTCGTACCACGCGAGCAAGTGCCATGGCGCTCGAGCGCATGGCGCGTGCCAACCGCGATGCCGCCGATTGTTCCTCCGTCGTCGCACGCAACCACGCCCGCGTCGCAGCGTGCCAGCTAGTATAACGGCGGAAAACGCCGACAACCGCATCGCCATCGCTCGAAGGAATGTGGGCATGCCAGCATGGCATCGCGCCTCGCGCGCTTTCAACCGCGCGCAGGCAATCCTTGCCGATAACCCTCTGCCAGGCGAGCGGCCTTTCGAGTGCATCTCCAAGCGCGCACCGACCGACACGGAGAAGGAGTAAGCCAATGACCACCTATGCAACCTGTCACGAGAATCCACTGTGGTCCCATCAGGACGCGCGCTATGTCACCCACACGGGACACAGCAGCTAGCCGTTCGGCAGGGCGTATACCCAACGCTACGGCGCACTGAACACCGCTCACCCCTGGGCCGATCACTGCGACCCGTCCCGCGTCTCGCACGCGTGCTGGCTACACGACTGGAGAGCGTCCCGGCCGCGCGCCCATCGCCCTGTGGGCAATCCTCAAGCCGCGTATCACGAGGGGGGCGGGCACCTGGGCGGGCACCCCCGGCCTGGACAGCTCCCGCCGACGGCGGCCCATCGATCCATTGCCGAGAACCGCCGATCGCTCCGGAGGGCGAACGGATGGGGATACGACAAGTCGGGAAGGACGACCGGTCCGGATCACGGCTGTCGCGGATAGGTAGGCTGGCCCCGGGCTCGCCAGAGTTAGAGTGGCTGAGGACATCCCCGACGGTCGTGGCGGATGGTCAGACCGGGTTAATCGACGACCGTGGGGGGAGATTAACCACCACGTTCATCGGCGAACGGGTGACAATGCTCACGCCCAATGCGCAGAACGGCCCCAAATGAGGCCTTTTGATACCCCTGCGCTACCCAGCTTGGATCTGGGGTAGCAGCGCGACCGCTAACTGATTGAAACCATTGGTCGGAGCGGCGGGATTTGAACCCACGACCCCCAGTCCCCCAGACTGATGCGCTACCAGACTGCGCTACGCTCCGACCGCGAGGCCGTCGGTTTACCAGCGGAGCGGGCAACCCGCAACGCTCGGCCTCGGACGCAGGTCAATCCGCTCGCGCGCACCGGTTGCGCAGCCGGAACCCCCGGGTCTGTAATCCACCCATGGCCATCCTGATCACCGGCGCCGCCGGCTTCGTCGCACTGAACATCGTGGAGCACCTGCTGACCGCCGGCCGCGACGTGGTCGGGCTCGACCGCATCGCGTTGCCCGAACGCGCTGTCCGCACTTTCGCCGTCCTGCCGGGTCGGTTCACGCTGATCGGAGGCTCTATCCTGTCGGCAGCCGATCTGCGGCGCGCGCTCACCGTGGCACCGGTGGAGGCGGTGATCCATTGCGCCGTGATTACCGCCGGCGCCGCGCGCGAGAAGGCCGATCCGGAAGGCATCGTGGCGGTGAACGTCCAAGCCGCGGTGGCCACGCTGATGGCGGCGGCGCGACGCGGCGTGCCCCGGTACGTCTATTCGAGTTCCGGCGCGATCTACGGCGCCGCGGCGCGCGATGTGCCGCTGATCGACGAAGACGGTCTGACGCCGGCGCCGGTGAGCCTGTATGGCTTGACCAAGCGCGCGGCGGAGACGCTGCTGCCGCGCGTGGCGGAGACCCAGGGGGTGCGCTTCGCCGCGGCGCGACTCGGCAGCGTGTATGGGCCGTGGGAATACGCCACCGGCGTGCGCGACACGCTATCGCCGATGTTGCAGGCGCTGGAGTGTGCGCGGCGCGGCGAGGAAGCGGTGCTGGCGCCGGCCTGGCGCGGCGATTTCGTGTTTTCCCGTGATGTGGCGGACGGGCTGGTGCGGCTGGCCGATGCGCCGGCCTTGACGCGCACGGTTTACAATCTGGGGAGCGGGCGGCTCGGGTCGGCGGAGATGTGGTGTGAGGCACTGGCGCGGGCGGCGCCGGGGTTTCGCTGGCGCCGCGCCGCGCCGCACGAGATTGGGAATGTCGACAGCCACACCGGATTTCACCGCGGGCCGATGGCGATCGGGAAGCTGGCGCGGGATACCGGGTTTGTGCCGCGGTGGGGTTTGCGGCAGGCCGCGCGGGAGTGGGTTGGATGGATCGACCGATAGCTTCGACCAGGCTTTGGCGGTGTGCGTTACATATCGTACGACGAGGGTCTCCCGGCGTCGTCGCGCCTCGACTTATAGCGTCTTTGGGCACCTCCGATGCTCTAGCAGCCTATCGATATTCGATTTGATTGGAAACTCGTCGCGGGACTTCCGAACAGTGAGGCCATCGCAAAGAATGTCTCTCAGGCTGATCGGGAATAGCCGGCGCCGAACCGGCTGATGGCAATTGGCCGCCATGCATCACGATCTGCTGCTCGCCCTCGCGGATCACAAATCCTCAAGATCGGGCTGTTCCGCCCGCGACCTCCGCCGGGCCCTCTGCGCGCGCCGCTTCGTGCCTGGGGCTTCCTTCACTTCCACGATCAGGGGCATCCTCAACTGCTGATCGGCGCCCCCAGGTTCCGGCCTCGCGCCGCGGTCGGCAGCACGCTTCGCCAGATTCTCCAGCACCCGCATCCGATGCTCGCGCGACTTCGATGGCTGCATGCGCCCAAACTCTCGCACACCGCACGCCGCCGGTAAATTCAGGCGCGCTTGCGAGGCGCCTTGGTTGGAGCTGGAGCCTGCGCCGCCTGTCTGCCCGCCTTGGCTGGCTTCGTCGCAGCCGTTGGCTTCGCTTCCGCCGCCTGACCAAGGCTCTTCTTCAGCGCCGCCATCAGGTCGATGACATTGCTGCGCTCCGGTTCTACCGGCTCCGCCAGATCGATGCCTTCGCCCTTCAGCTTGGCATCGATCATCGCCCGCAGTCGCGTCTCATAGCGGTCCTCGAGGTCCGACGGATCGTATTTCGTCGTCTGCCGATCGATCAGTTGCTTGGCGAGCTGCACCATCTCCGGATCGGTCTTGGCCGTGACACTGTCGCCGAAGATCGAGCCGGCGTCGTTGATGTCCCGCTGCTCATCGAGGGTATGGGCAACCAGACCGCCGTCCATCGCGCGCACCGCTATCGTGCGTTCGCGCTGCCCGATCACGACGCGCGCCAAGGCCACGCGCGCCGTCTCAGCGATCGCCTGGTGCAGCACCGCATAGACATCGCGCCCGGCGTCGCCGTCCGGCGCCAGATAATAGCTGCTGGCGTAGTAGGTCGGGTCGATGGAATTGACCTCCACGAATTTCTCGATCGCGATCACCGACGAACTCTCAACCTTGACGCTGTCGAAGTCGTCGTCGGTCAACAGCAGGTACTGGTCCTTGCGAAACTCATATCCCTTCACGAGATCGCGTCGCTGCAGCTCCTCCTCGGTCTCGGCATCGACCGTCAGCATCTTGATGCGATGGCCGGTCTTTGGATTGATCAGGTTGAACCTGACCGCGGAGCGCTCGTGCTTGGCGTTCCACAGCGCGACCGGACACGACACCAGCGCCAGCCGAAGATGGCCACGCCAGATAGGGCGAGCCGGCACGGCTAGGCCGCCCGATACAGCGGGTAGCTTGCTCGCCGCTGCCGCTCGGCGATGCCCAGGTCCTCCGTCTCGGCCCTGTCATCGTCCACGGCGGCGTCGAGGCGCGCCAGCGCACTGCCGGCAAGCTCCTCGGTCTCCGTGAGCATATCGACGACATTGCGCCCGTAGTCGGCGGCCTGCGCCACACGCGACTGATGAATGACAACCTTCAGCGCCTGGCGCAGTCGGTCGATCTGATCGCCGGACAAGCTGAACGTATCGGAAGCAGAGGATATCGTGCTCATGGGATGAAGCTTGGGCAAACGCAGGAGATCACGGAAGTGGTTGCCGCCCTGGCCGTCCCGCGTTGGGCTCGACTCGGCTGTCAAGTGGCGTCGCTATGGCATTGGTGTACAAAAGGTTAACGCCGCCCCGCAAATCTCCAAGAGCATTTACTCACATTCGCGTGAGGCTGGTGATGGGCAGGGTGCGGCTGCCCGAGCGCGGGCCTTGGCCGCGTGGTCCACGATCCGGCGGGGGCGCGCGGGTCGGCCGACCTGGTGCGAAGCGCCGGCTTGGGGGGTTCCGGGACTTCGCTTTCGGCGCACCGGGGCGGGTGAAGTGGGAAATGTGGACAGCCACACCGAGTTCCACCACGAGCCGACAGCGCTCAGAGGGGGTTTGCGGAGGCCGCGACTGATCGGTAGCGACGGATGGATCGGTCCCAGCTCTTCGACGGTGCCGAGGTCAGGCTGGATCGAGACTTTTGCGGCGTCCTGAACATCATGGATATTTGTCGAAAAAGCCGAACCGGAGCGGCAACCCCCCGGCCGGTTCGAGCGTGTCTACGGCGTGGTGGTAGCGATGGCGCCCGAACAGGCAGCCCACAACTTGCGCCGGCAGGCAGCAGATCGCCCATCACTGGCGCGACGACGACGGCGCGATCGAGACGTGTGCTGTTTCCGGTGGCGGGCTACGGCTCGATGCGCCAGGCATTACAATCAGCGTCCGGGACATCTACGCCAGGTGCGCAAGACGGTACCCCGCATAGCTGCCGTCTGAGCCGGTCGCCCGGCTGGACCACGTGGCGCCGGAACCGATGCCGCCCCTGGCCCCGCAGCGGGTCGAGCCTAGCCGAGGATCGTGCAGTGTTGCAGGCCGAGGCAGCAGCCCTTGCACCATGGCAGCTTGACGCCGCCGCGCAAGGCAGCCTGTCAAGTGCGCAACGGAGGCGTAGTTCGGCGCGGACATCGCACCAATCGCGCCGGCAAAAACCGATGCACCGGAAGTGCTGCTGCCGCTGCCGCCGCGCCGGGTGATCCCGCGCCAAGACCCCTGGCACCTGTACTGCGGCCGTCGCCCATCCTGCGACGCCGCCTCCTGGCCAACACCAGTCACAGCCGACGCCTCCTCACGCCGCTCGCAGCCTCCGCCGCCCTCGCCGCAGCATCAGCAGCGCCGACCACCCCAGCGACGGCAGCAGCGCCACCGCCAGCGCAGCCCCCACACCCAGTGGCACCGCCGCCAAGTGCAGAGCCAGCAGCGCCAGTGCGAAGCCCGGCATCGCCCACAGCGCGCTCACCATGATCGCCGCCGCGACCGTCCCGCCCAACCGAGGCAGCACCAGGAACGCGAAACTGCTGAACGCCACCGGGAACACGGTCGCCATTCCGGTCAGCGCCGGCCCGAGCGCCCGGCTGCCGGTGACCACTCCGCCCACCACCAGCCCCACCAGTGCCGCCCGTGCCGGCAACTCGAACCACCGCCGGCGGATCCGCCCGCGTGGCGCGCCCACCTCGCGCCCAACCGAGCCGGTCAACGCTAGGCACGCCAGCGCAACAACCAGGTTGAGCAGGCTCGCGCCGATCACCTCCCACTCGACCTGGCGGATCAGCAGCACCGCGCCACCCCAGGCGCCCAGGCCGCCGGCCAGCGCCCATCCCCACCGCACCCGCGGCGCCAGCAGCGCGAGCGCCGCCAGGAACACGAAGGTCGCCGCGTTCACCGCGAAGCTGCCCAGTGCGCTGGCGGCAATGAACGCGGCGTCGTGCTGCAACGCCAGCATGGCATAGGCCGGTCCCGCGCCGATCGGCAGCGACACGATCAGCCCGCCCCAGAACGGCCCCGCCACCTCGGCGGCCACCGTGGCGGTCACCACCACGAAGGCGCTGACCGCGGCGCGGGCAAGCAGGGCGAGCCAGAACCCCGACACCATGTCAGCTATCGACGTAAGGGTTTTTCGTCCCCCGCAACTGTAGCCGGATCGGCGTGCCCGGCAGGTCGAACGCCTCGCGCAGGCTGTTGACCAGATACCGCTGATAGTCCTCCGGCACCCGTTCCGCCCGGGTGCCGAACGCGACGAAGGTCGGCGGCCGCGCCTTGGCCTGGGTCACGTAGCGCAGCTTGAGCCGCCGCCCGCTCACCAGCGGCGGCGGATGCCGGGCCAGCGCCTGCTCGAACCAACGGTTCAGCCCCGCGGTGGGCAGCCGCGTGTTCCACACCGCGTGCGCCCGCCGCACCGCCGGCAGCAGCCGGTCCATCCCCGCCCCGGTCAGCGCCGAGAGCGTCACCACCTCGATCCCCCGCACCTGCGCCAGGCTCGCCTCCAGCCGCTCCGTCACCGCCCGCCGCGCCGACTGCCGGTCCGCCACCGCATCCCACTTGCTGAGCGCGATCACGCAGGCGCGGCCCTCGCGCTCGATCAACTGGCCGATCTGCAGGTCCTGGTCGTGCAGTCCCTCGGTGGCGTCCACCACCAGCACCACCACTTCGGCCAGCTTCAGCGCGCCGATCGCGGCGCCGACCGAGAGCTTCTCCAGCGGCGCCTCGATCCGCGCCTTGCGGCGCAGCCCGGCGGTATCCACCAGCTCGATCGGCCCGTCCCGATCCGCCAGCACCACCGCCACCGCATCCCGCGTCAGTCCCGGCTCCGGTCCGGTCAGCATTCGCTCCTCGCCGATCAGCCGGTTCAGCAGCGTGGACTTGCCTGCATTCGGCCGCCCCACGATGGCAAGCTTCAGCGGCCGCGCGCCGACCTCCGGTTCGGCCTCGCCCGGTGGCAGCCGGTCGGCGATCTCGGACATCAGCTCCGAGATCCCCTCGCCGTGCTCGGCCGACACCGCGAGCGGCTCCCCCAGCCCCAGTTCGAACGCATCCAGCACCGCGGACCGCGTCGAGCGTCCCTCCGCCTTGTTCGCCACCAGCAACAACGGGCGCCCCTGCCGGCGCAGCCACTGCGCGAAGTGCCGGTCCGCCGGCGTCACGCCGGCCCGCGCGTCCACCACGAACACCACCAGATCCGCCGCCGCGGTCGCCACCCCCGCGCCCTCGCGCATCCGGCCGGCGAGCGACTCCGGCGCCGCCTCCTCCAAGCCCGCGGTATCGACCAGCCGCACCTGCCGCCCGCGCAGCAGCGCCTCGGCCTCCTTGCGGTCGCGGGTGACACCCGGCGTGTCGGCCACCAGCGCCAGCCGCCGCCCGGCGAGCCGGTTGAACAGCGTGCTCTTGCCGACGTTCGGCCGGCCGGCGATCACCACAAGCGGCAGCATCGCGGCTCAGCGCAGCGCCAGCAGCCGGCCGTCGTCGGTCACCACGAACACGGTGCCGTCCGCCACGATCGGCCCGAGCGACGCCGCTCCCGACAGGTCCTGCTGGCCCAGAATCTCGCCGGTATAGGGACTGACCGCCAGCGCCTGATGATTGGTGCCGGCGACGATCAGCCGGTCGCCGGCCAGCAGCGGGCCATACCAGGTGATCGGATCCTTCTGCTTCTCCGGATTTTCCCAGCGCGGCAGATCAGTCACCCACGCCACCCGCCCGTCGTCGCGAGCGAGTGCCGCGATCCTCTGGTCGAGCGAGACGATGAACAGCCAGTCGCCTGCCGCCCAGGGACTGTCCTCCCCGGCAGCCTCGCGCTCCCACAGTCGCCGGCCACTTGGCAGATCGACCGCGACACTGCAAGCCCACCCATGCTGATCGCATACACCCTGCCGTCACTCACCACCGGCAGCCCGCGGATCGCGGAAAAGTCCACCAGGCCGCCGCCGCTCGCCGTAGCCGCGAGCGTGTCGGTCCACGCGACGCTGCCGCTCGTCGGCGCGCAGCGTCGCCAGTTCGCCCGAGCCGAAACCGGCCACCGCAAGCCCGTCCGCGTACGCCGGCGCCGGCCGCCCCAATATGCTGGTCGTCGCGTTGGCGGCCTGGTGCGCCCAGAGCTGCCGCCCGTCATCGGTTGCCAGCGACAGCAGCCGGTCCTCGATCGTGATGACGAACAGCCGGCCCTCCACCACCGTGGGCGCGGATCGCGTCGGCGCGCCGAAGTTGCTGCGCCAGCGCACGGTGCCCTTGGCGGCATCCAGCGCGACCAGCTCCGCCAGCCCGTTCACCGCGTAGAGCGTCCCCTGATCGACCGCGAGGCCGCCGCCCACGTTGGTGCTGTCGTCGTCCTCCTGTCGGGTATCGAACCGCCATACCCGGCCGCCGCCGGCGAGGTCGAACGCGGACACCACCGCATCGGAGTCCATGACGTAGACGATGCCGTCCGCCACCACCGGCTGCGCCAGGATCTTGCGCCGATAGCCGCCGCCGGCGCCGATATCGGCGCTCCAGGCCTCGGCCAGACGCTCGCCGGCGGCCAGGTGACCCATGAAATGCGCCGGATTGCCGCCAGCCTGCGGCCAGGCGGCGTTGCGCACCTCCGGCGGCAGTACGACCTTCGGCACGCCCTCATCGACCTGAAGGCCCCGGCGTCCGACCAGGATCGGCTCGCGCTTGCCCGGCAACGGCGTCTTCTTGCTGCCGAACCAATCGTCCCACAGGCCGCAGCCGCCGAGCGCCAGCGGCGCGAGCAACGCGGCCCGCCGGCTCGAGCCGGGTGCTCCACGCCATCGCCGGTCACCCGCCCAGCCGGCTCAGCAGGGCGTTCGCCCGCCCGCGGACACCACTCGGCGCCGTGGTGTCCTGCGCCAGGCGCCGCAGCGTCGTCTTCGCCTCGTCCGCCTTGCCCAGGCGCAGGTCCAGCAGCGCAAGCTGCTCCTCGGCCAGCGCGCGCCACGGATTATCCGGCGCCGCCAGGGCTTTCAGCCGCGCCTCCAGCAGCGACGGGATCGCCGCTGTCGATCAGGTGCTGCGCCCACAGCAGGCTCGCCAGGTCGCGCAGCAGCGGATCGGCCGACGAATCGCTCGCCACCTGGTCCCACAACGCCGCGGCGCCCGGCAGATCGCCCGCATCCGCCTTCAGCGCCGCCTCGCGCAGCCGGGCCAGCGTCGCGTATCCCGCGGGGCCCGGGCGGTCAGTTGCGCGAACGCCGCGATCGCCGCCGCGCGATTTGCCTCGCTGCTGCCGGCAGCGGTCGCATCGGCCAGGTTCATCGCGGTAAGGTATTCCACGGCGGCCGCCTGGTCCTGGCGCGCCTCGTACCAGTGCCAACCCTGCCAGCCGGCCGCGGCGACCACGATTGCCACCGCGCCCGCCACGATCACCCCGCCATACCGCTTCAGCAGTTGCTGCGCGCGTTCGGCGCGTAGTTCCTCATCGACCTCGTCGAAAATGTCGACCACGTGGGCTCCCGCTCTACCCTGCTGACGCCGTTCCGACGGCGCGGCGGACCATAGCGGCGCGGCCTCGCACCGGCAAACGCAACGCAAACGATCGGTTTACCCGGAAGGCGTAGACTGTCGATATGCGGTACATCGCGGTCCTGCTGCTGCTTGCCGGCTGCGGCGCCACACCCGAACAGCTCGCCACCGCGGCGTCGCCGTCGGGGTCGGCAGCATCGCAGTGATCCAGCGCAGCCCGCTCGACGCGCTTTATTCGGCGGTGACCGGCAAGGACTGCTCGATCGTGCGGCTCGAGCAGGGCAAGACCTACTGTCGCCCGGTCGAGCCGCCACCCGAGCCGCCACCCTATTGCACGCGCAGCCTTGGGCTTGCCGATTGCTGGCGGGATCCGGCGAGCCTGCCGGACCATCCGCGGGACCTGGGCGACGTCCCGCACCCGCTGACACCGGAACAGGAGGCCAACCGCACGCGCAGGTGGCCGCAGTTGTGATCGCGGATCAGCCGACAACGGCGGCGACGTCGGCCTCGGTCCGCCGCAGCACCTCGGCGATCGCCGCCTTCATCGCCTCGGCGATCGCTGGCGGTTCGGTGCTCGTCAGCCTGACCTCCGCGCGTCTCAGTCCGCTGCAACAGCACCTTGGTCGCCCCCTGGCGCTGATCCAGCAGCACCACAGCGAGTGCCACGCGGCCCACGCCGGCGTTCAGATCGGCGATGAAGACGTCGAGCTCGCCCTCCAGCACGAAATCGGCATTCAGCCGGCTGCCCGGCGCCACCACGGCACTGAACAGCCCGGCGTCGGCGAGCCATTGCCGCAGATCGTCCTCCACCGCCTGCGCCGGCGGCACCGCCCATTGCTCGTAAAAATCCACGTGCACGCTGCCATCGCGCTGCAGCCATTGCATCCCGCGCGCTTCCAGGCCGGGTGCCGGCGCGCACGCTGCGAACCAGCAGAACGCGGCCGCGCGGATTGCGCGGCGAGACCGACGACCGGCGCACGTCGAGCGGCCAGTCGCGCCGCTGCACGTACGGGGTCTGCGGCAGCAACGGAACATCCGGCCAATGCCGTGACCCCCGCCAGCAACCAGCGTCGTCTCATCTGGCAGGCTCGGCGCTGCGCGGCGGCGGCTGGCCGAACACCTGCGCCGGGTAGCGGCGCAGCGAATCGGTCATCTCGCGCAGGTTCTGCGCGGTCGCCTGCATGTCGCGCAGCAGCGGGACGAGACCCTGCTCGAGGTCCGCCGTGCCGTTGCCGGCACGCTGCGCCGTCGCCTGCACCGATGCGATCAGCGGCGGCAGCTTGGTCGCCGCGGTGGCAAGGCGATCCGCCGCGACCCCGGCATTGGTCAACAGCTTCTGCATCTGCTCGCCTTGCAGCGTGTCGCGCAGCGCCGCGGAGGTCTGGCGGATTTCCGCGGTCAGGCCGGGAAGGTCTGCCGCGCGTACCGCCTCGCTGGTGGTCCGCAGCAGCGTCGTCGCCTCGGCCAGCGTCTGATGCACATCGCCCTTGCCGAAGTCCGCGCGAAGGTCCGTCAGCAACCCGGTCAGCTGCGTGGCCAGCATGTCGATGTCCACCCGATTCAACTTCGCCAGCACCTGCTGCGCCGCATCCTGCACCTGGGCGAACGTACTCGGCATCGAGGGGATGTATGTCGCCCTCGGCTGCCACGGCACATCCTGTGCCGGGTAGTGCGCGGGATCGACGAAATCCAGCTCCAGATAGCTCAGCCCGGTGATGCCCTGCGATGCCAGACGGGCCCGCAGGCCAAGCGCCACGGCCTCGCTGGTCTCCGGCATCTGCCCGATCTTCGTCGTATCGACCGCGTAGCGGACGAACACCAGGCGATAGGTGTTGCGCTCGATGTCGAGCGGCTGACCGCCGCCGTATTCGGCGCTGACCAGGCCGATATCGGTCACCCGGCCGATCGTTACGCCGCGATACTTGACCGGCGCGCCGACCTCCAGGCCCTGCACCGACTCGCTGAAATACGATTCGAACAGCGTGCCGTGGCTGATCTGGCTGCCGGCCAGGAACCAGATCAGCCCGACCAGCAGCGCGACCCCGCCGACGATCAGCAGGCCGACGCGCAGATAGACGCCGCCCGCCTGCATCACGCCGCAGCCGCCGCCGGCAGTTCGCGGCGGAAGAAGCGCGCGCACGGTGGGATGCGTGCTGGTGTCGCGCAGCACGCGCGGATCGCCTTCGGCGATCACCCCGCCGGCATCGGGATACGCGGCCTCGATCCAGCATGATGCAGCGATCGGCGATCGCCAGGATCGAGGCAAGCTCGTGCGTCACCACGACGAACGTGGCGCCAAGGTCCTGGCGCAGATCGAGGATCAGCCGATCCAGTCCCGCGGACGTGATCGGATCCAGCCCGGCCGACGGTTCGTCGAGCAACAGCAGCGGCGGATCGAGCGCCATCGCCCGCGCGATGCCGGCACGCCGCGCCATGCCGCCGGAGATCTCCGCCGGCATCAGTGCGGCGGCATCGCCCAGGCCGACCAGCCCGAGCTTCACGCGCGCCACCGCTTCGCGTCCTTCCGGCGGCAGGTCGGTGAACATCTCGAGCGGCAGCATGACGTTCTCCAGCAGGGTCATCGAGCCGAACAGCGCGCCGGACTGGAACATCACGCCGAGCCTGCGGCTGCACGTCGCGCAGTGCCGCCTCGCCGATCGGCGCCGGTGATCGCACGGCCGAAGATCTCGATGCGCCCGGTACTCGGCGTCAGCAGGCCGATCAGCTGCTTCATCAGCGTGGACTTGCCGCAGCCTGAGCCGCCGAGGATGACGAACACCTCGCCGCTGTCCACGGTGAACGAGACGTCGCGGAAGATGGTGCGTGCGCCGAAGCGCTGCGCCACGTCGTCCACGCGGATGATCGGCTCAGCGGTCACAGGTCCAGCCGATAGAAGATCAGGGCGAACACACCGTCGAGCGCGATCGTGGCAACAATGCCGCCGACCACCGCCGCGGTGGTCGACAGACCGACGGCGCGGGGTCCGACGCCGGTGCTCAGCCCGGCGCGGCAACCGATCGCGGCGACCGCGATACCGAAGCACATCGCCTTGAACAGACCGCCATACAGATCGCCGGCATCCACCCAGTCCTGCACCTGCCGGGCGATCGTCACCAGCGGAAAGCCGAAGCCACGCATCACGGTCGCCATGCCCGAGCATGCCGGCGATGTCGAGCGCCATGGTCATGACCGGCATCACCAGCATCGCCGCGATGATGCGCGGCAGCACCAGCATGGTCATCGGATCCAGCCCCATCGTCATCAGGGCATCGATCTCCTCGTTCACCTTCATGGTGCCGATCTCGGCGGCGAAGGCGGAGCCGGTGCGGCCGGCCAGGATCACCGCCGCCAGCAGCGGGCCAAGCTCGCGCACCAGGCTGATCGCCACCAGGTTGGCGACGAAGATGTCGGCGCCGAATCGCCGCATCGGGATCGCCGACTGGAACGCCAGGATCAGGCCGATCAGATAGCCCAGCAGCAGGATCAGCGGCAGCGACCGCACGCCGGCTTGATCGATGTAGCGCAGCAGATCGGGCACGCGGAGCATCCGCCGCCGCGCCGGCAGCCGGACGATCGCCACGGCGGCCTCGCCGATGAAGCCAATGCTGGCGGCCAGCAGTCCGAATGCCGCAGCGATGACGTCGCGCACCGTGACCCTGGGGACGCTGTCGCCGTGCGGAACGGCTCGGGTCGCGGCGCGCGCCCGCAGCAGCAATGCCGTCACCCGTTCCCGCGCCCCGACCAGTTCCGCCGGATCGCCGTGCGCCGCCTCGATAGCGGCCAGGAAGCTCGCGCCACCCACGTCGCTGAACGAGACCGCGCTGAGGTCGAACACCAGCGTCTGGCCGTGCGCGTGTTCGGCCGCCCGTATCGCCGAACGCCACAGCGCTCCGATCGAAGCCGCATCGAGCCTGCCCGCGAACGCCATCACCACGCGTCCGTCGCGCTGTTCGATCGATAGGCGGGCGGCCTCGGTCAATGCGGCAACCAGGTCTCGAACCGCTGGCGCAGCTTGGCGAGGTTGTCGTGCCAGAATCCCGCGTCCACCCGCACCGCCACGTTCAGATTGGCCGGCATCGTCGGCGAGATCTGCGCCAGGTCGCCGGGCAGGCCGTCATTGGCGCCCTTCGCCAGGCCGCCATCGCCGAACAGGCCGACCAGCCGCGCCTCGATCGCCGGCGTGCCGGCGAAGTAGAGAAACTGCGTGGCAGCCCGCAGGTTCGGGCTGCCCTTCAGGATGACCCAGCTTTGCACCTCGTAGAGGCTTGCCGTCCACTGCACCCCGAAATTGCGGTGGGTGGTTCGGTTCGCCACCGCGATCGCCGGCGCGGAGGCGCTGGTCATCAGCACATCGCCGGACGCCAGGATGCGCGCCGCCTCGGCGTCGTCGTGCCACCACACGATGTATGGCTTGAGCTGATCCAGCCGGCGAAAGGCGCGATCGACGCCCTCCGAGGTCGCGAGCACCTTGTAGACATCGCCGGGCGATACGCCATCGGCGATCAGCGCGAACTCCAGATTGCCGCGCACGCCTTGGTGCAGGCCGCGCTTGCCAGGGTACTTCGCGACATCCCAGAAATCGGCCCAGCCGGGGGTAGCGGGGAACTTGTCGCGGTCCCAGGCCAGCACCAGGCTCGCGACGCCGGCGCCGACGCCGCAATCGCTCGACCGCCTGCGGCAGGTAGTGGTCCTTGCCGCCGATCGCCGACCAGTCGAGCTTCTCGAACAGACCCTCCGAACAACCCTGGCCAGTTCGTCGCTGTCCACCATGACCAGGTCCCAGACGTTGTCCGGCATCTTGGCCTGGGTACGCAGCGCGTCGATGCCGCCTTCCCAGACCTCGGTCTGCACCGGGATGGCCGTCGCCTCGACGAACGGCCGGACGAACACCTGCCTTGATCGCGTCCAGTGCAGGTGCGCGGCCGACCACGGTCAGATCCCGCGCCGCGGCGAGACCGCACGACAGGGCGAGGATCGCCGTGGCGGCCACAAGCGAGCGGGCATGCATTCGATGTCAGGCTCCAGGTTCCTGCGCTGCGGCGAAAGCGCTACAATCCGCGAAATCCGCCAGAAACGAAAGCCGGGGGCCGCCTTGGCGCCACCGGCAGCGGTGCGCTAGATGCGGCGGCCATCCGGGAGAGGCGCATGCAGGACGAACCGACGGTGATCGCCCGACGCGACGGGCGAGTGGGGCGCATCGTGCTGAATCGCCCGCAGACGCTCAACGCGCTCGACCTGCCGATGATCCGCGCCTGCACCCGCGCGCTCGAGACATGGCGCGATGATCCGCAGATCCACGGCGTCGTGATCGAGGGTGCCGGCGACCGCGCCTTCTGCGCCGGTGGCGATATGCGCGCGCTGCGCCAGTACGAACTGGATGGCGAGCATCACAGGGCCGAGACGTTCTTCCGCGAGGAATACCAACTCAACCTGATGATCGCCACCTACCCCAAGCCATATATCGCGCTGATCGACGGGATCTGCATGGGCGGCGGCATCGGTGTGTCGGTGCATGCGCCGTACCGCGTCGCCACCGAGCGGGCCGCGTTCGCCATGCCCGAGACCGCGATCGGCTTCTTCCCGGATATCGGCGCGACGTTCTTCCTGCCGCGTCTGCCCGGCCAACTCGGCGCGTATCTCGGGCTCACCGGGTTGCGCATGCAGGGTGCTGATGCGGTGCACGCGGGACTCGCCACCCATTTCGTACCGCGCGCGGACCTGCCGGCGCTATCGCAAGCGCTGGCCGAGGATGGGCCGGCGGCGCTGGGTGCCCATGGCACGCCGCCGCCGCCGTTCTCGTTGGCACCGCAACGAGCGGCGATCGATCGCTGCTTCGGTGCCGACCGCATGAGCGAGATCCTGCACCGGCTCGAGGCGACCGGCGAAGCGTGGGCGACACAGACCTTGGCCGCGTTACGGACGGTGTCGCCGTCGGCGCTGTGCTGGACGCTGGAGGCGTTGCGTCGTGGGACAAACCTGACGCTGCCGCAATGCCAGGCAGCGGAGTTGGCGCTGACGCGGACCACGATGCGGCATCCCGACTTCGCCGAGGGCGTGCGCGCCATGGTGGTGGACAAGGACCGCAAGCCACGCTGGCAGCCGTCTCGGGTCGAGGACGTGAACCCGGCAACGATCGCCGCTTTGTTCAACTAGAGACGGCCGGTGAATGTCCTGGCGGTCAGCGTGGCGGTCGCCGGCACCGTATTCGTCAGCGGCATTGCGGGGTTCAACCTGCACCGGGTTCTGCCGGCGCAGCATTTGTCCAAGGAAACCCACGATGTCATCCGGCTCGGTGCAGGGATGCTGTCGGTGTTGGCATCGCTCGTGCTGGGGCTGCTGATCGCGACCGTGAAGACATCGTACGACAGCACCCACGCAGCCTTGCGCAGTTATGCCGCGGACCTCACCGTGCTCGACCAGACGCTGCGCGACTATGGCGACGGGGCACTGGGGGTGCGACGCCAGCTGCGCGACTACACCACCCGCCTGTTGGATGACGTCTGGCTCCATGCGTCCGATCGACCGTTCCTGGTCGAGAACCGCGTTGCCGGTGAACTGCTGGAGCATGTGCACGCGGCGATCCGCGCACTGCCGGTGACGACGCGCGATACGCAATCGCTCGCGGGAGAAGCACTGCAGATTGCGACCTCGCTGTTACGGGAACGCTGGCTGCTGATCGAACGCGGGGGATCCGACGTCCATCCCATCGTCATTGTAACCCTGGTGCTGTGGATCGCCGCGATCTTCCTTAGCTTCGGCATCAACGCACCGCGACACGCGACCATGTACGGCGTGTTCCTGGTACTGTCGGTGGCCATCGGCAGCGCGATTTTCCTGGTGCTGGAAATGGACCGGCCATTCGGGGGTCTGCTGCAGCTATCGGGTCAGCCGATCGAGACCGCACTCAGCCACATGTTGCCGGCGGGAAACTAGCTGCCCGCGATGTCTCGGTTTGCGATATCGGACCACTGGATGTCTTGCCGCCCGCGGGCTACCGTTTGCGGTCAGCCTGTCGCGATGCAGCGCGCAATATCCGCAGCTGGATGATCGGAGGGAACGATGGCGAGATCCTGTCTCCTGCCAGCAATCGCAACCTTGCTTGTCCTGGGAGCTTGCTCCGAGCCGTCGAGCACTCGGATGCTCTCCAACCGCGTGACGGCCAGCCTCAGTCCAAGCAACCCCTGCAATTCTCAAGCAAGCATCGAATATCTGCCCAACGGCACGAGGATCCGGTTGCCTGAGGCCTCGCTGTTCGTAAATCGGACAGCGGACCTGAGTGACTGCGGTCGATACACACTGGCAAGCGTGACGCAGGCCATGCTGGACCCCCGGATCATGCAGGTGGTGATCGAGCCGGAGACCGATTCGAACGCTCCAGGGTCCCCGATATCGCTGCAGCGAGCCGACACCGTGCAGCAGTTGCTTTCGCATGTCGGGTTTGTCGCCGGCCAGCCGCCCGTCCTGATCCAACCCACAACAGCGCCATCGCCGGGTGCTTTCGGTATCGTGCTCACAGTCTCAAGCGGTTGATGCGGCGGGAAAATCCAGCCTGATCGCCGGAGCGCAGCGGTCCACCCCAGGAGCTGCCCACCAGCCGGATGATGTCGGCAACGGAAATTCGAACCGATACGCTGCCTGCGCCGCCACCGAGTTCCGGTCACCCGGGAAATGCTGTAAGCGTCCGTGGCAAGCACCGAGGACACGGAACCCATGAGCGTGCGGACCGGCAGCGTGGAGACGCGGGCATCCTGGGTGGTCGCGACCGTAGCGCTGATCGTGCTGAGCGTGTCGTATGGCGCACCGCTGACAACCATGGTGGCGCTGAAGCCGATCGCTGCCGAGTTCGGCGCGACCCGTTCGGCACCGGCACTGGCCGTGGGGCTGACCTTCATCGGCGCCGGTAGCGGCGGTATCGCGATGGGCTGGCTTGCCGAGCGGATCGGCGTGCGCGCGGTAGTGCTGTTCGGTGCTGCAATGATTGGCGCCGGGCTGACCATTTCCTCGCTCGGGGGTCTCACGCAGCTCTACATCAGCAGCTTCCTGCTGGTCGGCCTGCTCGGCGCCGCCGGCATGTTCGCGCCGCTAATGACCTATGTCAGCCGCTGGTTCGATGTTCGGCGCGGCACCGCGATCGCACTGATCTCCGCCGGTCAGGTACGTTGCGGGTGCGCTGTGGCCGGCGGTCTTCCAGCTGGGCATCGATACCATCGGCTGGCGCCACACCATGCTGGCCTATGCCGTCTTCGTCGTCGTCCTGATTCTGCCGCTGGCGGCGATCTTTCTGCGGCGCCCGCCTGACGCAGCGGCGCTCGGGGGCATGTACGCCGGGCCACCCGTCGGCGAGAAGGTGCTCGGCCTGCCGCCCAATCTGGTTCTGGCGGCGTTGGCGTTCGCGTCGTTCTGCTGCTGCACGACGATGTCGATGCCGATCGCGCACATTGTTGCCTTCTGCAGCGACATCGGCATCGCGCCCACGCAGGGCGCGGCGATGCTGTCGGTGCTGCTCGGTTCGGCGTTCTTCGCGCGCCAGTTCTGGGGCTGGATGGCGGACCGGGTCGGCGGTCTGCGCACGGTGTTCTGGGCCTCCGCGGCACAGGCGGCAGCGATGTCGGGATTTCTGCTGACCCAGGACGAGATCGGCCTGTTCACCATATCCGCGGTGTTCGGCTTCGGTTTCGGTGGACTGATCCCGGGTTATGTCCTGGCGGTGCGGGAACTGTTCCCCGCCTCGGAGGCAAGCTGGCGGATCCCAACGATGTTGTTTCCCGGCTCGCTCGGCATGGCGGCGGGTGGCTGGCTCGCCGGTGCGCTGTATGACCGGTTTGCGTTCTATGCCCCGGCCTTTGCGGTCGGCGTCCTGTTCAACCTGCTCAATCTGGCGGTGATCGGTGCCCTGGTGCTGCGCCATCGAACGTCACGCCTGTCGCCGGTTCTGGCCTGAGCCCGTCGCCCAGCCAGTCGGCCAGCTTGGCTGTCAGCACGCTGAGCGTGATCGGCTTGGTGACATGGTCACTCATCCCGGCAGCAAGGCTGAGTTCGCGGCTGCCATCGAGTGCGTGGGCGGTCAGCGCCACGATCGGCGTGGTGCGGGCTTGGAACGCCTCGAGTTGGCGGATCGCGCGGGCCGCCTCGTAGCCATCCATTTCCGGCATCTGGCAATCCATCAGGATCAGGTCAAATGCCGCCGTTTGACAGATGGACACCGCCTCCAGGCCGTTGCGGGCGGCGGTGACGGTACAGCCCATCGCCTCGAGCAGGGCCTGGGTGACGCGGAGATTGGCCTGATTGTCCTCGACCAGCAGGATGCGGATGGTTGCTCGACCGATGCGGCCAAGCGCATCCCGGAAATCCCGGTGCGCCGGCGAAACCGGCTTGAGGTTCGGAGCGGACAGGGCAGGTGCGGGCGCCGGCGGTTCGCCGCGCGCCTCGCCAATCGGGAAGCCAGCCGGTTCGGTCTGTTTGTCGAGCACGGCAGTGAACCAGAAGGTGGAGCCTTGGCCGACGGCGCTGTCCACGCCGATTTCGCCACCCATGAGGTGACAGAGCTGCCGCGCGATCGATAGCCCGAGGCCGGTGCCCCCGTAACGCCGGGTGGTCGAGCTGTCAGCCTGCGAAAAGGCATCGAAGATCATGCCCTGCTTGCTGGCGGGGATGCCGATCCCGGAATCTGTGACGTCGAAGCGCAGGCGCAGCGATGCCCCGCGATCATCGAGGCAGGTGACGCCGATCGTCACGCCACCCTCGCTGGTGAACTTCAAGGCATTGCCGACGAGGTTGGCGAGAATCTGCAGCAGGCGGTGCGCGTCGCCCAGCAATACGACGTTGAGATCGCCGGCAATCGAGGCCGACAGTGCCAACCCTTTGGCACGCGCCAGATCCGAGAACATCGAACGCGCGTCGTGAATCAGCGAGGGCAGGTGGAACGGCGCATATTCCAGTTCCAGCTTGCCGGCTTCGATCTTCGAGAGATCGAGCACGTCGTCGATCAGATGCAGCAAGGTCTGGCTCGACTGGCATGCCGCCTCGATATAGCGCTCCTGGTCCGGAGAAGGAATCGACAGTCGCAGGAGTTCGATCATGCCGACCACACCGTTCAACGGTGTGCGGATTTCGTGGCTGATGTTGGCGAGGAACTGGGACTTGGCCAGGTTCGCCGCCTCCGCCTGGTGCAGCGCGAGACGGATTTCACTGTTTCTGCGTCGCAGATCGTCCAGCATGGTGTTGAACGCCATCCCAAGCTGACGGATCTCGAGCGGCACCACGTTGGAGAAGTTCGGCGCCGACACCTTCTCGCTGCCGGCCAATACGGCCTCCGCGGCGTGCGCAACCAACCGGACCGGGCGCGCCAGATAGAATGCGATCAGCCAGCTCATGAACGCCGCCGCAGCGAACGATACAACTGCGACGATGATCGCCAGCTGGGCCACCTGCCCGGCGCGCCGCCGCAGCTCCGATAGCGGCTGCGGTACCATGACGCCCCATCCGGTCTCGGGAACCACCGCGAACCCGGCGATCATGTTGCCGTTGAATGCCGGCGAGTAGAATTGGCCGACGCCGGTCTGTCCCCGCATCATGGCCGCCACGACAGGTACGCCGGAGATATCCCGCGACGCCGCAACCCAATCCTTCAGCGGATGCGCGATGACCTGGCCCTTGGCGTCGGTGATCACGGCGTGACCATGATCGCCGAACGCGATCGCCTGCTGCAGTGACACCAGATATTCGGTGGACAGAACTCCGACGCCGAGACGATTATTGGCCAGCGCCTCGGCCAGGTAGAACACCGGCTGCCCAGCCGCATCGTGTTGCAGATTGCTCAGCCGCGGCTGGCCATTCGCCTCGGCCGCGAGCGCCTTGAGTTCGGCGAACAGCCCAGGATCAAACACAGTGGCCCGCGCCGGCATCAATCCGTGCAGCCAGCTCTCGATCGTTCCGTCCGGCGCGACGATGCAGATGTGGATGACATTCAGCGATGCGAGCAGGTCGGCAAGTCCCGGGATCGGCTTGTCCAGCGCACCGCTTTGGAACACGACGGCGAATGCCGCCTTCACGTCGCGCACGTAGCGCGACATGGAAGTGGTCAGGTTGCGCGCGACCAGGAGATGACGCTCACGGACGGAGTCCAGCTCGTGCTGGTAGGACGGTACGCTCCTCCCACAGCGCCAGCACAATGATCGGTACCGCGGTAACCACGATGAAGGCGAGAAACAGCAGATGGTGCATTCGAATGCCCGGCGGTCCGCGCCGAACTGCCCCCGGCGGTGTCGCGGAACCGGATTTGGCAGCCGCAGGCTCCCGGTGCAGCGGGGCATCATCCATTATCGTTTTCGCCTCGAAACGCCGGGGCGCAGGCCGAGCGGTCCGGGACAGCCAGCGCCATTTTAGCCGAACCCTTTCAAATCATGCTCGCCGCGGGCATCAACAATGCGCCTGCGGACCCAGCCCGACGCGATCTCGTTGGGCGCATAGTATATGGACGTACGGCGAACAAATTGCCAGTCGGCAGGCGGCCCGGCTGGTGGGCCGGGCGCGACTGAAGCCATTAAAACCTGCTCTGACGCCGCGACGATACCCACAGGCCGGCCAGGCCGGGCAATAACAGCAGCGCCGTTGCCGGTTCCGCCACGAATTGCAGGTTGTTGGCGAGATCTTCGGCGCCGATCAGATCACCCAATTGCAGCGCGTCGTTCACCGCGAATGGAGTATGTATCCCGCCCGCGACCCGGCTGAAGGTTGCTCCGCTCGGACCGGACGATGCCTCGGAGAAGCTGCTGAACTGCTCGGTGATCGGACAGATCAGCGGGCTGTCGTTGAACAGGGTGCCGCCGCTCGGGATGTCGTTGCACTGGGTAAAGACGTCCCCGGAGACGCTGCAACCCGTGACGTTGCCGTTCGTGTCCCGCACCGGTGTACCGAAATTGCAATAGGTGTCCGAGGTCGACGTGAACGCGATGTCGTCAGCATCGAAGAAGCCCGCAAGCACCGTTGCGCCCGCGCCGCTGAACGCCGGATGACCAGCCACATAATCGGGGTGCGGAGGTGTCGCGATCAGCGAAGCCCAGGCAGGGTCGCAGGTGGTGAAAAAGGGATTCCAGTCGTCGCAATCGCGGATCGCAGTGATCGGCCGCCACAGGAGCGCCTTATATTTCACGTCCCAGGCACCGAGCCCCGCATCGGATTCAGCGATGCCGAGGAGTGCGGTGAGCCGCGCCTGTTGCAGTTCGCTGAGCTGCTCGCCGGGCGGCGTCATCGTCATGACGTTGTCAGCGATCTCCAACCAGTGACCCGGCGGCTGCATGGTCCCGCCGGGGTCGTTCCAGAATAGCGCCGCCGTGGCCTGGGCCGGTGTCTCAGGCGGAAAGCCGGCGGCGGAACAGGCGCTCGCAATGGCACTCGGCAATGCCGTCGCCGAGCCGGTGCACTCGGTCTGCAGCACATTGCTGGCGTAATTCGCGGACTGGATAAATGCCGGCAGACCTTCCTGCTGGAGCTGCTGAACAATGGGCAATTGGCTCTCGAAGCCCTGGATCGTATCAATCGTGGTGCCGAATGGGGCGACGGTTCCCCAGGTCGGAAACATCGCCGGCCGGGTGCTCGGTGGCACATATACCCCGGGTTCAGTGCCGGAACCTGGCGGCGTGAACGTGTTCAGGCCGTTCTGGATCGCTTGGAACGAGCCATCGTTGCTCCGATTGGCGATGATGGCGCTGGCTGCGGCCTGCCCTAGCGCCAGGCCCCTCTGCACCTGTGGATCGGCCAGGTTCAGGCCGGCCAGCGCCGTATTGTAGGTCGTGTTGATGCTCGCCAGAACACTGTCCGCAATCACCGGATTGCTCGCGGGCGGGGCCATCTGCCATAGCGAGCTCGAGAAAATGCTGAGCATGACCTGATAGCCGGCCGACAGCGCTGCTGCATCGACCGACGCGCCTGGTACCGCCGGCCCGGTAAAGGCATACGGTCGATAGGTCAGGCCGGTCGCGGCATTGACTGCGTCGAACATGGCAGCCCCTACCATCGCGATCTCGCGTGCCACCTCGGGTGGACCATTGACCAGAAACGCCGAAGTCTGCCGGGTTGCATCGAGCAGTTCGTTGTTCCAGGTCAGGATCGCATCGGCGCGGCCGGCGGAAGGCCACGCGACGGTCGCGACGCAGACCAACATGACGAGATGCCGCAATCGCCATCCGGTTGATCGGCGAGCACCCCCAGCTTCCTGCCCCGCGTGAGCCATGGTCATGCTTCCCTGCGCCGGCGGCCACGTTCTGCCTTCGGTCGCAACGAGTAAACTCCACAGCATGACACGATGCAAACTATTCGCCGAGCGCGACAAATGGCCTCGCCGGCCAGCATCGCGACAAGTGTTGCGATCGCTGATTCAGCTCACAATCACGATCAGCAGGACGCCAGCCACCACCAGGACCAGTCCCGCGACATCGCCGATCTTCAAACTCTCTCGCAGGTAAAAGCGGCTGAACAGCAGGGTGAAGACTATTTCCACCTGGCCGACCGAGCGGACCAGTCCGATCGGGGCAAGCGCGAAGGCGGTGAACCAGCAGGCCGAGCCCATGGCGGACAGCGTGCCGACCCAGGCCGAACTTCTCCAGGTGGTGAACGCCTTGCGCAGTTCGTGCGGTTCGCGCCAGGCCAGGAAGCTGCCTTGCATGACAATCTGCAGCGTGTTGGTGACGACCAATACCAACAATGCGCGTACCAGCAGGCTGGGTCCGCTCAGCGCCTGGTTGGCCAGCTTGATGAACACCGTGGTGAACGCGAACAGCAGTCCCGCGCCGAGTCCCGCGAGCGCGGCGGGCTGCACCGTGGCGCGCGCGAGCTGCGCCGGTCGCATGCCGCGTCCGGCGAGCGACAGCGTCATCACGCCGGCAAGGCCGATACAGATGCCGATCCAGGCAAGCGGACGCAGGACCTCGTGCAGCACGATCAGCGCCAGGATCGCGCTCTGCGCTGTCTCGGTCTTGGAATACGCCGTGCCAACGGCGAAATTCCGGTAGCCGAACGACAGGATCAGCAGATTGGTGGCGAGGATCTGCAGCAGGCCGCCGGCGGCGCAGTGAACCAGGAATGTCAGATTCGGCGTGGGGATCGGCAGGCCGGTGACGATCAGGGCAACGACGAACAACACCAGCGCGGTGGGCGCACCATACAGGTAACGTACATAGCCGGCACCGTTGACCGACAGCAGATGGCGCAGCTTCTGCTGCATGGCGGTGCGCCAGCATTGGAACAATGCGGCGGACAAGGTGATAGGGATCCATACAGGCATGGCGCGGAGCTCCAGCGTCCGGTTGCGGCCGGAGCAGCCCGGCGACGTCGATGCGCGAGCCTATTGACCCGAGGCGGTGCGTCAACTCGCCGGCACGAAGACCGGCAATGTCACGCTGTCGGTTGCAGGTTCGAAGTCCACCCGCACCGGCATACCGGCGCGAAGCTTGCCCGGATCGAGACCGCGCAACTGCGCGTTCATCCGCACGCCTTCGTCGAGATCGACGGTGAGCAGCGTGTAGGGCAGGTCCGGCTTGAAGCCTGGATGGAACGCATGATGCGTCGTGGTCCAGCTGTGCACGCGGCCGCGACCCGAGGCATCGATCCACTCGACGTGCATCGAATAGCAGGCATCGCAGACCGGACGCGGATAGTGGCGCACCTTGCCGCAGTCGGCACAGCGCTGCAGGCGGAGGCGATGCGCCTTGAGGCCGTCCCAATAGGGCTGCGTGTCAGGCGTCGGCTGCGGCAGCAGCCTGGCGTGATCCGACACGTCAGGCCCGCCGCATGATGGCGAGCGCGCCGTCGCCCATGTCGCCGTAGCCGGTGACCAGGCCGATCTCGGCATGCGCCACCTGTGCGGCCGCCTCGCCGCGCAACTGGCGGGTCAGTTCGATGATGTGGTTCATCCCCGCCATGTGTGCCTGCGACAACAGCCCGCCATGCGTGTTGACCGGCAGCCTCCCGCCGAGACCGATCGCGCCGTCCTGCACGAAGCCACCGCCCTCGCCCTTCCGGCAGAAGCCGAGATCCTCGAGCTGGCACAGCACGATGTAGGTGAAGCAGTCGTAGATCTCGGCCACATCGATGTCGCCGCGCAGTGACACCGGCCATGGCGAATGCCTTCGGCGCCGCCTTGGCCAGCCCGAGCGTGGTCAGGTCGGGTCGTTGCGTGATCGCGCTCGGCGAATCCGGATGACCTTCGGCCGCGCCCATGACGATGACCGGCCGCTGCCGCATGTCGCGCGCGCGCTCGACGGCGCTGATCACCACCGCCGCGCCGCCGTCGCTCTCCAGCGAGCAGTCGAGCAGGCGCAGCGGATCGGAGATCATGCGCGAGGCCTGATGGTCCTCGACCGTGATCGGATTGCGCATCGTCGCGTTCGGGTTGAGCGAGGCGTGCCGCCGCGTGCTGACCGCGATCTCGGCGAACTGGCGCGAGGTGGTGCCGTAAAGTTCCATGTGCCGGCGCGCCATCACGGCGTAAAGCTGCGCTGGCGCGATGGCGCCGGACGGCATCTCGAATTCGCCGATCAGGCGGAACTGCGGCATCTGCTGCACCCGCGCGCCGATCCGCCCGCCGGAATAGCCGGTGCGGCCGAGCGACAGCAGAACATGATTGCAGATGCCAGCGCCGATCGCGGCAATGGCGCACTGGATGGATGCGACCGCGCTGGCGCCACCCATTGGCGTGGTGGCGGAAAACCGCAAATCGGGAATTCCGAAATTGGTGATGAAGTCCTCGGCCACGGCGCCGTGGCCATACGGGATGACGCCGTCGATGTCGGTCGGTTTGAGGCCGGCGTCCGCGATCGCGCGCAGCGACGCCTCCAGCTGTAGCGACAGCGGCGTGCGGTCGGTGCCGCGCATGTACTGCGTCTCGCCGACGCCGGTGACGGCACCCTTCTCGCGCAGTGACATTGATCTTTCCTCAGTTGGGGAGCCGCCAAGAGTGGCAAATCAGCGGGCTCCGCGCAAAGACCAGCCGCCGTGCCCGAGCCTCGAAGCGTGCCGCCGGCAGAGCCCTACCCCAGCGCGTACTCCACCTCCGCCGTATAAACCGGCTGGTCCTTGCCCAGCAGCGAGCTGAACAGCGTGAAGTGCTCCACCGGCACCGGATCGGCGCGGAACAGATTGTGCGCCTGCACGAACGCCGCGAGCTTCGCCTCCGCGGCGCCGTCCAGCCGCGCCAGCGTCACGTGCGGCTGGAACCGCCGCCGCTCCGGTTCCAGCCCGCAGCGCTGCAGCGCGGTCTCGATCTTGCCCTGCAGCCGCTCCAGCGGCTCGCCGCGCTCCACGCCGAGCCACAGCGACTGGCTGCGCCCGCCCTTGGCGAAGGTGCCGATGCCGGCCAGCGTCAGCGCGAACGCGGGCGCCTTCAGCGCGGCCAGCGCATGGTCGATCTCCTCGGCCAGATAGCGCGGCGCCTCGCCGATGAAGCGCAGCGTCACGTGGTAGTTCTCCGGCGGCACCCAGCGCGCACCGGGAATGCCGGCGCCCGCCAGCATCGCCACGCGCCGGCGCACCTCCCAGGGCAGCTCGAGACCGACGAACAGCCTCATGCCGCCGGCACCTCCGCGAGCAGCTTCTCCACCAGCGGCAGCAGCCGGGTCACGATGCGCTGCACGCCGTCGGCGTTGGGATGCAGCCGGTCGGGCTGGTTGAGCGCCGGGTCGGTCGCCACGCCGTCCAGGAAGAACGGATCGTACAGCACGCCGGGCCGCGCCCCCAGCCGGTCGAACACGGCGCGGAACGCCGCCGCGTAGTCCGGCCCCAGGTTGGGCATCGCATACATGCCGGTCAGCAACACCGGGATGTGCCGCGCCGCCAGCTGGTCGAGGATGGCGGTCAGGTTCTTCTCGGTTACCGCCGGATCGACGCCGCGCAGCCCGTCGTTCGCGCCCAGTTCGACGATCGCCGCATCGGCGCCATCGCCCAGCGTCCAGTCGAGCCGCGCCAGGCCGCCGGCCGAGGTATCGCCGGACACCGCGCCATCGACGATGCGCACGTCGTGGCCGTGCGCGCGCAATGCGGCCGCCAGCTGCGCCTCGAAGCCGTCGGCGTGCGCCAGGCCGTAGCCGGCGGAGAGCGAATTGCCGAGCACCAGCAGCCGGACCGGCGACGCGTCGGCTGGCGGCCGAGCAGCACCAGGGCCAGCACGATCGATGGCTTTCCGCCACCGGGCGCGGACGCCATATGGTGCCGCCATGGATGCCACTCCGCCGTCTCAGGTTCCGCTGGTGCAGGTCAGGAACCTGCATCTGACCGTGCCTTCCGCCGCCGGGCCGGTCAACATCCTGCGCGGCATCGATCTCGACATCGCGGCCGGCGAGGCGGTCGGCATCATCGGGCCCTCCGGCTCCGGCAAGACCAGCCTGCTGATGGTGCTGGCCGGGCTGGAGCGCGCCAGTTCCGGCAGCATCCTGCTGGACGGGCGCGCCGTCACGGCGATGGACGAGGACGCGCTGGCCCGCCTGCGCCGCGACGACGATCGGCATCGTGTTCCAGGCGTTCCACCTGATCCCGACGATGACCGCGCTGGAGAACGTCGCGGTGCCGCTGGAACTGGCCGGAGCGCGCGACGCCATGGCCCGGGCGCGCGCGGCGCTCGATGCGGTCGGGCTGGCGCATCGGCTGACCCATCTGCCCGGCCAGCTTTCCGGCGGCGAGCAGCAGCGTGTGGCGCTGGCCCGCGCCTTCGCGCCGCGGCCTCGGCTGCTGCTGGCCGATGAGCCGACCGGCAACCTGGACCAGGCGACCGGCGATGCGGTGATGGACCTGCTGTTCCGCCTGCGCGCCGAGACCGGCACCACGCTGATGCTGATCACCCACGACGCGCACCTCGCCGGCGCGGTGCTCGCGGCGGGTCCATCTGGCGGACGGCCGGGTGGCGGAGATCGATCTGACGCCGGTCAGTGTCGGGACGGCCGTCTGATGCTGGCCCTGCGCCTGGCGCGGCGGGAACTGCGCGGCGGCGTGCGCGGCCTGTGGATCGTGCTGCTGTGCCTCGCGCTCGGCGTTGCGGTCATCGCCGCGGTCGGCTCGCTGCGGGCGGCCACCGATCGCGGGCTGGCGGAGGACGGCAGGCGCATCCTGGGCGGCGATCTGGAGGTGGAGAGCGGCTCGCAGCCGTTGCCGGATGCGCTGCGCGACTGGCTGCGCGCGCGGCGAGCGACGCTGTCCGATGTGGTGCAGATGCGGTCCATGCTGGTCGCGCCGTCCGGCGAGCGGCAGTTGGTCGAGCTGAAGGCGGTGGATCGCGCCTGGCCGCTGGTCGGGGAGGCAACCGGCCGCTGACCGCGAAGCCGAACGTCGGCGAGTATCGCAACCGCCTTGTCCAACCACGGCCTGCTCGCCGAAGCCGTGGTCCTTGACCGCCTCAACCTCCATCCCGGCGACACCGTCCGCCTCGGCAACGCCAGCTTCACCGTCCGCGGCGCCCTGCTCACCGAACCCGACCGCGTTGCCGCGCCGCTCATCCTCGGCCCCCGCGTGCTGATCGCGGCCGATGCGCTGGCCTCGACCGGCCTGATCGCGCCCGGCTCGATGGTGCAGTACGCCCTCCGCGCCACGCTGCCCGACCCCGCCGCCGCGCTCGCCGCGCTGCGGAACGCCTTCCCCGACCAGGGCTGGCGCATCCGCGACCCGCACGATGCCGCGCCCGGCGTAGCCCGCTTCATCGACCAGACCAGCCTGTTCATGACGCTGGTCGGCCTGACCTCGCTCCTGGTCGGCGGCATCGGCGTCGCCAACGGCGTCCGCGCCTGGCTCGACGCGCGGGCGCGCACCATCGCGACCTTGCGCTGTCTTGGGCGCTTCCGCCGCCCTGGTGCTGGCAGTCTGCCTGATCCAGGTCCTGGCGCTCGCCCTCTGCGGCATCGTCATCGGGCTTGCGGCTGGCGCTTTGGCGCCGATCGCGCTGGCCGCCTGGCTCCAGGACGTGCTGCCGGTGCCGCCGGTACTCGGCCTCTATCCCGGCCCGCTCCTGCTCGCCGCGTGCTACGGCCTGCTGACGGCGCTGGCGTTTTCGCTGTGGCCACTTGGGCGCGCGGCGCGCATCCCCGGCGCGGCGCTGTTCCGCGACGCGCTGATCCCCGAGCGAACCCGCCCGTCACGTCCCCTGATTGCCGCCAACGCCGCCGTCGCTGCCCTGCCTGATCGCCCTGACCATCGCCACCGCCGCCGATCGCCGCTTCGCGCTGTGGTTCTGCGCCGCCGCTCTCGGCACGCTGGTCCTGTTCCGTCTCGGCGGCAGCCTGGTGATGCTGGCGGCGCGGGCCGGAGCGCTGGTGCGGAATCCGTCCGGACGGCTGGGCCTTGCCAACCTGCACCGGCCGGGCACGTCGACCCCGCTCATGCTGGTCTCGGTCGGCCTCGGCCTCTCCACCCTCGCCGCCGTCGCGCTGATCGAGGGCAATGTGCAGCGCGAGATCACCGAGCAGCTTCCCGGCCAACGCGCCGAGCTTCTTCTTCGTGGACATCCAGGACAGCCAGTTGCCGCGCTTCGAGTCCCTGGTGCAGGCGCAGCCGGGCGTCGAGGAGATGCGCCAGGTCCCCAGCCTGCGCGCCCGTATCGTCGCGGTGAACGGCGTGCCGGCCGATCAGGTGCGCGCCACGCCGGACACCCAGTGGGCGCTGCGCGGCGACCGTGGCCTGACCTATGCCGCCACGCCGCCGCCGGGCACCCGCATCGTCGCCGGACACTGGTGGCCGCCCGACTATGACGGCCCGCCGCTGGTTTCGTTCGATGCCGGGCTGGCCCGCGGCTGGGGCGTCGGCATCGGCGACGTCGTCCGGGTCAACGTGCTCGGCCGCGACATCGACCTGCAAGGTTGCCAGCCTGCGCGACATCGCCTGGCAGAGCCTGTCGCTGAACTTCACCCTGGTGGCCAGTCCCGGCCTGCTGCAGCACGCGCCGCACACGCATATCGCCACCGTCCGGGTGGCCGGCCCGGACCAGGGCAGTCTGTTGCGTGCGGTGACCGATGCCCTGCCCAACGTCACCGGCATCCGGGTGGAGGACGTGCTCGCCGCGGTGGCCGCGCTGCTGGACCAGGTCGCCGCCGCGCTGACCGCCACCGGATCGCTGACCCTGATCGCCGGCGCGCTGGTGCTGGTCGGCGCGGTCGCCGCCGGCCAGCGCCGCCGCACCCAGGAGGCGGTGATCCTGAAGGCACTCGGCGCCACACGGCGGCAGATCCGCACCGCCTGGATGGTGGAGTTCGGCACCCTGGGCCTCGCCGCCGGCCTGATCGCCGCCCTGGTGGGCACGCTCGCCAGTTTCGGCGTGGTCCGCTACATCATGCATATCGACTGGGTGTTCCTGCCGGGCACCCTGGCGGGGACCCTGATCGCCTCTCTCGCCATGATGCTTGCGTTCGGCTATGCTGGCACCGCGACCGCGCTGCGGGCCAAGGCGGCACCGATGCTGCGGAACGAGTGAAGGCCGGTGGACGCCGGATGGGTTACCGAGCTTTCATTACCAAGTTGGCTTGAACCGCCCCGGCCGATCGCCAAATTGAGCGGCCACGGGCAATCCGCCTGAAAGGTAAACGAGGGAAACCATGGCCTTCAGTCCCGACTACCGGACCTACCCAAGAGCATCGGCCGCCACGACCGCTGCGGTCCTGGACGCCGGGCTCCGCGCATACATGCTGCGGGTCTACAACTGGATGACCTCCGGCCTGCTGCTGACCGGGATCGTCGCCTACGCGATCGCCAACACCAGCCTGATCGACGCGTTCTACCCGATGGTGGCGACCCCGATGGGGATGGCACGCCATCCGTCGGCGCTGGCGATGATCTCGATCTTCGCGCCGCTGGCGTTCGTGCTGGTGCTGAGCATGGGGGTGAACCGGCTGTCACGCACCACCGCGCAGACGCTGTACTGGCTGTTCTGCGCCGCGATGGGCGCCAGCCTGACCAACATCTTCCTGATCTACACCAGCGAGTTGATCGTCCGCGTGTTCTTCATCACGGCCGCGACCTTCGCCGCGATGAGCATCTACGGCTACACGACCAAGGCGGACCTCAGCCGCTTCGGCAGCTTCCTGATGATGGGGCTGTTCGGCATCATCATCGCCGGGCTGGTGAACATCTTCCTCGCCAGTTCTGCGTTGCAGTTCGCCATCAGCATCATCGGCGTGGTCGTGTTCGTCGGCCTCACCGCATACGACACGCAGCGGATCAAGGCGACCTACGTGCAGTATGCCTATGCCGAGGGGCCGGAGGGCGCGGCGAAGCGCAGCGTATACGATGCGCTGAGCCTGTATCTGAACTTCATCAACCTGTTCATGCTGCTGCTGCAGTTGCTGGGCAACCGGAACAACAGCTAGCCAGTCGCGCGCGGCTGTGCTACCAAGGGCCTCGGGGCAACCCGAGGCCCTTTGCATGAGGGGAGAGCACATGACGGCGACGATCGACATTCCGGCGGGCGGCTACCGCTACATCCCGTACGCATTCCAGTATTCCGGCGGCGTCGAGGCGCTCGCCGGCCACCGGATCGAACGGGTGGAATTCGCCCGGCCGCTGCCGCTCGCCGCCGGCTTTGCCTGGATCGAGCAGCACCTGGGCAGGCAAGGCGTGCCACTCATCGGCTTCTGTGCCTGCGAGCTGCGCTCGCCGGCGCAGTTCACCGAAGCCGGCTTCATCGCGTTCAACCGCCAATACACCGAGACGCTGCAGCGCTGGGGTGTAATGAAGAACGACAACGACAACCCGGTGGCGCGCAGCAATGTCATCCCGCCGCTGCACAAGCCAGCCGAACCGAGCTTCCACGCGTTCTGCTTCGCCCGCCCGGCCGACGGCGCATCAGGCTCGTTCGTCATCGCCGGCAGCGGCGAGGCCGGTGACGGACCGGCGCCGTACCGCGAGCGCATCGTCCGCTACGGCGAGACCAGCCCCGACGCCATGCGCGAGAAGGCCGTGTTCGTGCTCGGCCGAATGGAGGAGCGCATGGCAGTCCTCGGCAAGACGCTGGGCCGATACCACCGCGACGCAGGTCTATGCGGTGCACGATCTCCACTCGCTACCTGGCGGACGAGATCGTGCAGCGCGGCGCGGCACAGCACGGCCTGATCTGGCACTTCGCCCGCCCGCCGGTCGAGGGGCTGGAATACGAGATGGACTGCCGCTCGGTCCCGGTGGAGCACCACGTCAAGGTGTGAGGCCGCGCCTCACACCGTCTTCAGGAAATTCGTCAGCTTGGTCGCCGCGGTCAGCTTGTCGGTCTTGTCGAGCGCCGCCAGTTCCGCCGCCAGGCGATCCATCGCCGCCTCATAGATCTGCCGCTCGGAAAAGCTCTGGTCCGGCTGACCGGCGTTGCGATGCAGGTCGCGCACCACCTCGGCGATCGCCAGCGGGTCGCCCGAGTTGATCTTCGCCTCATACTCCTGAGCGCGGCGCGACCACATCGTGCGCTTGATCCGTGCCCGACCCTTCAGCACCGCCAGCGCCTCGTCGAACAGCTTGCGCGTGGCCAGCTTGCGCAGCCCGGCGGAGCGTGCCTTTGCCACCGGCACGCGGAGTGTCATCCGGTTCTCCTCGAACGTGATGTGGATCAGTTCGAGCTTGTGCCCGGCGATTTCCTCGGTCGCGATCCGCTCGACCTTGCCCACGCCGTGCGTCGGATAGACGACGTGATCGCCCTCGATGAAGGTCTCGGCCTTGGCTGGCGGTCTGGGCGGCAGCCGATCCGGCATCATCGGCCTGCGTTCTGCCGGAGCAGGTGTGACGGCGGCGGCGGCCGGTGCCGTAGCGGGCCGCGGCGGGATCGCCGCGGCCTTGGGCTGTGCCGCCTGCTGCGGCGCAGCAGACGGCTTGGCGGCCGGTGGCTTCGGCGGCGTATCCGCGGCCGGCGCCGCCGGCACCGGCCGGAGCTCCGGCTTGCCGGGCACCGGCCTGGGGCCGCCCTGGGCGCCGCCGGCTTCGCCGCCGCGGGAGCCTTGGCCGCGGGCTTGGCGACGACTTTGCCCGCGGTCGGCTTGGCAGGCTCCGCCGGAGCCGCTGTCTTCTTCGCTGCCGCGACCGCCTGCGCCGGCTTGGCCGCACGACGGGGAGCCGCGTGGCGTGCAGCAGCGGCTCCACGACCCTTCACCGCGGTTCCAGCCGATACCTTCATGCTTGACACGTCTAGACCTTTGCCCCTCATGCATTGCGATCTGCTCGGTGGTCGGCGTGGCCGGGATCAGTCGTCCGGCCCGCACACCCCGCTCCGATGGATCGGCTCCTGGGAATGGCGCCACCCGTTGCGTCTCGCGCGCAACCGCCGCCGCCTATACAAACCAATATAGCATCAAACCGGCGTTACGTCATCGGGCAAGGCATGCGCCGCGATGCAGGCAGCCGCCACATCTCCGATTGAGCCGGCTCCGCTTGCCGTCCGGATCAGGCCTTTCCCGGATTGGGCGAGAACATCTTGGCCTTGTCCGGCTTGTCCTTCCACTCGTCGGCGTCTGCCGGCGGCTCGCCCTTCCGCGTGATGTTCGGCCACAGCGCTGCGTAGGTCCGGTTCTGCTCCAGCCAGTCGGCCGCCTTGTCATCGCTGTCCGGCACGATCGCCTCGACCGGGCATTCCGGCTCGCAGACGCCGCAGTCGATGCACTCGTCCGGATGGATGACCAGCATGTTCTCGCCGACGTAGAAACAGTCCACCGGGCAGACCTCGATGCAGTCCATGTACTTGCAGCGAATGCAGGTCTCGGTGACCACATAGGTCATGTTCAGTCCCCGGCGCGGCTGTCAGAGCGGCGATATGCCGACGATTCCGTTCACGTGCAAGGTCCGCCGACCACCTCGCTGATCTCCTCGTAGAGCAACCGGGCCTCGGGCCTGACCCCTGCGCGCGGCCAGCGAAATGACGCGCACCACGCGGACCGCGCCGTGCACCGGCACGGTCAGAACGTCGCCGATGCGCAGCCGCGCATGGGCTTTGTCGGTGGGCTGGCGATTGATGCGGATCGAGCCACGGGCCACCAGGGCGGCACAGTCGCTGCGCTGCCGCATGAACCGCGCGCACCAGAGCCACTTGTCCAGGCGCTGCCAGTCGCGGTCTTCCGTCTCGGCGATGGCAATCCCCCTAGCGCTTCAGCACCGCCAACGCGGCGAACGGGCCGTGCGAACGCACTGGCAGAGTTTCGCTTGCGGCCGGCCGGCGACGCCGCAGCGGCAGCAACATGGCAGGCGCCGGCGGGCCGTATGCGTCCGCCGCCAGGACCTCGGCCGGCACCGACGCGGAAGCCGAGACGCCGCAGCACCACAGGCAGCAGATCGGCCCTCAGCGAGAACCGCGATGCCAAGCCGCCCGGCATGGCGGTCGCCCGGCGCCGCGCCGCCCAGGCCAGTTCGGCGGCGACCCGTTCGGCGATATCGAGCCGCAGCAGCACCGGACCAGCCTCCAGCCAGCCCATGGCATCGGCGAAACCGGCGGGCCAATCCTGCCGGCGCGCCACCGACACCACGTCCGGCGGCGGCAATTCGGGCACCGCCACTCCATGGTGCAAGCCCCACAGCCGGGCGCGCATGGCGGCGGCGCGTGGCTTCAGCAGCGCCGGCAGGAACAGGCCGAAGCGACCGGCCTTGACGCCGATCGCCTTCAGCGCGGCGCGCGCACCGGGCGGGCAGCGCCTCGCCTTCATCGCCTACGATCAGGCCGAGAGCCTCGGTCAGGCGATGCAGCAGGCCGCGGAATTCCGGCCGCATCCTGCCGCGCTCGACGGCCGCGAGCAGCGGCGCCAGGTCATGGTGAACCCGGTCGTCCACGAACCGCTGCAGCCTGAATGCGCAGCCGCTCGCGCTGCGCACCGTCGAGGAACTCGCTGTCCAGCATCTGCACGCGCGGTCGCAGCGCGCTGGCGCCTCGCCTCAGCCGAGCGATCGGCACGCCGTCCCAGATCAGCGTGCCGTCGCCGTCGAACGCGAAGGCGGTGTCCGGCGCCGCCGCCACCACAGCGACGCGACGCGGCATCTCCTCGCGCAGTGCCCGCCGCGCGGCGCGCAGCACGAGGCGCTTCTCGTCGCCCTCGGCGGCCGGATCGGGGGCAAAGCCAAAGCCGGCGACGCGACCGACCGGGTGACCCTCGACGATCACCTCGCCGCGGCGGGTGACCGCCGAAAGCAGCTCCTCGGTTTCGCCCGCCTCCAGCCGCCGCATCAGGTGCGCGGCGCGGCGATCGACGAAGCGGCTGGTCAGCCGCTCATGCAGCGCGTCCGACAGCAGGTCCTCGACCTCACGTGCGCGTCCCTGCCAGTGTGCGCTGTCCTGCACCCAGTCGGCGCGTGCAGCGATGTACGACCACACGCGGACGCCGGCGAGCCGCTGCATCAGCGTGTCGATATCGCCGTCCGCGCGGGCCAGCGCGCCGATCTGTCCGGCCAGCCAGTCGGTCGGCAGATGCTGGTCGCGCGCGATGTGGCCGAACACCCGCGCGCAGAGCTTGGTGTGCGTGTCGTCCGCCAGCTTGCGAAAGTCCGGGATCTGGCAGGCCTCCCACAGCCGCCGAACCATCCTGCGTCCGTGCGCGAGGCGACGCATCTCGGGCTCGTTCGCCAGCGCGGCCAGCGTCTCCAGGTCGGCGGCGTCGTTGCCCTTCACCAGCCCGGGGCCGGGCGGCGGCGCCATCAGGGTGGCGAGCAGCGCATCGACATGGCTCAGGTCGAGGTCGCTGTTGCGCCAGCACAGCTGCTCCAGTGCCTCGAAGCTGTGCGCCTCCACCGCGGTCGCCACCTCATCGGCCAGCGGCGGGCACTGGGCGGTGGTGCCGAACGTGCCGTCGCGCATGCCACGGCCGGCACGGCCGGCGATCTGCGCCACCTCGGCCGGGGTGAGCCGGCGCGGGCGGTGACCGTCGAACTTCCCCATCGCGGCGAAGGCCACATGGTTCACGTCCATGTTGAGCCCCATGCCGATCGCGTCGGTGGCGACCAGGAAGTCCACCTCCTTGTCCTGGTACAGCGCCACCTGCGCGTTGCGGGTGCGTGGGCTGAGCCGCCCCATCACCACCGCGCAGCCGCCGCGCCGGCGCCGGATCAGCTCGGCGATGGCGTAGACCTCGGCGGCGCTGAACGCGACCACGGCGGAGCGGGGAGGCAGGCGGACCAGCTTGACCGGGCCGGCGTGGCTGAGCTGCGAGAACCGCGGCCGCGTCTCCACGCTGGCCTGCGGCACCAGCCGCTGCAGCAGCGGCCGGATCGTCTCGGCGCCCAAGAACATGGTTTCGACCAGGCCGCGGGCGTGCAGCAGCCGGTCGGTGAACACGTGGCCGCGGTCGGGGTCGGCGCAGAGCTGAATCTCGTCCACCGCCAGGAACTCGGCGTCGCGATCGAGCGGCATCGCCTCGACGGTGCAGGAGAACCAGCGCGCATCGGGCGGGACGATCTTCTCCTCGCCGGTGATCAGGGCAACGTAGCGGGCACCCTTCTGCGCGACCATGCGGTCGTAGTTCTCGCGGGCGAGCAGGCGCAGCGGGAACCCGATGATGCCCGACGCGTGTGCCAGCATGCGCTCGATGGCGAGATGGGTCTTGCCGGTGTTCGTCGGGCCCAGAACGGCTTTGACACGCGGAGCGAAACCGGAATCCAGACCGGGCATGCTGAGATGGTTGGATGTTGCGGCGCGGAATGCAAGCGGTTCCGGATGGCCGGTGGAACTGTCATGGTCGGACGCCGGCCGCGACGCCGCCGGCCGTGGCTCACCGTCGCGACGGCGACCACCGGTAGACCCGCCGTAGCGTCTCCCCCATCAGGGCGCTCCGGTCGCTGGCGGACAGGCGGTCGGTGACGCGAAACGCCTCGACCCCCTGCTGGTACGTCAGCAGTGCCACCGCCCGGGTCCAGTCGGTGCCCCACATGCACCGATGCAAGCCAAACCCATCGAAGATGCGAGCCAGCGGATCCCACAGATCTTGATACGGGAAAGGCTCGTGCGACAGCGTGCAGGCCCCGCTGATCTTCACCGTGACGTTGTCGTGGGCGGCCAGCGCCAGCAGCTTCGGCAGGTCGGCGAACGGTGCCGCGGGGGCCGGCGGCTCATGCGGTTGCGGCAGGCCGAGGTGGTCGATCACCACGCTGGTTTCCGGGTTCCGCGCCGCCAGCAGTCCGGCCTGCTCCAGCCGTCCCGTGCACATGAGGTTCACCGGCAAGGCATGTCGCGCGCCGGCGGCCAGCACCCGGTTGAGGCCGGGATCGGTCGGCATCGGTCGCAACGCCGTCACGATTCAGCATCAGCCGAATGCCGACTGTGCCATCGGTCGCCGCCCAGTCGGCGATCGTATCCGCCACGCCAGGATCGCTCGGGTCGACCGGCTTGATCAGCCCGAACCGGCCGGGATGCGTGGCGTGAACCTCGAGCGCGTAGCTGGCGTCGTAGCGGTACATGGAGAACGGTGAAACCAGCAGCGCCCCATCGACACCGACAGCGTCCATCGCCGCGACCATATCGTCGCCGGTGACCGCCGGCGGTCCGCGCAGCACACCGGCCCAGGGTCTGCCGGGGTGATCGCGTTCATAGGCGTGCACCTGGGAGTCTATTGTCAGCATGACTTCCAATCCTTCGCTGAACCCGTGGCGTTCAAAGACGTCGTGAGCCGCCCCGCGGCAATCAGGCCGGCGCAAGTGCGTATCTTTCCAGTTCGCCCTCGTCGATCACCGTCGTCATGAAGAACTGGAACAGCGCCGCTCCGATCAGCGTGATGACGGCACCGATCGCCAGTGCGACCACGAACGATCCCGTCGTGTCGACGATAAAGCCGGTCAGAATCGGCGACAGCGTGCCGCCGAGGAACCCGGCGAAATTCTGATTGCTCGCCGCCGACGCGCAATAGGCCTGCGGCGTAACCGCAGTCACCAGGATCCATTTGCAGGTGATGCCGAACTGCATGCAGAACATCGAGAGTGCGATAAAGGTGACCGCCGCCCCCGCGCTGGTGGCCATCGCGGCCAGCCCGGTGAACACGGCGGAACCGAGCAGACCGAGGATCAACGGCAGGCGACGGCTGGCGACCAGTTCCATGCCGCGTTTGACCAGCCGGTCGGACACCCAGCCGCCGACAATCGCACCGAAGAACGCGCACAGCAGCGGCACCGAGGCCAGCAGCCCGGTCTTGGCGATGCTGATGTGCTGCTGCATCTCGAGATAGGCCGGCAGCCAGGTCTGGTACATCCAGGTGATGTAGCCGGTGCAGAATGCGCCAAGCATCAGCACCCACATTGCGCGAAATCGGAACAGCGAGGTCCATTGGCGCAGCGAAACCGCGGAACTCGCCTCGCGGTTCGACCGCAGATACTCTTCGTCCTGCGGTTCCAGCACCTGCGCCCTCGGGTCGCGGTAGATCAGGAACCAGAGACCGGCAGCCACGATCCCGGCCAGGCCCATCACGATGAACATCACCCGCCAATTGAAGGCGAGCATCAACGCGGTCAGGATCGGTGGTGCGAGCGTCGGCCCGATATAGGCGCCCGACGTATACACGCCACTCGGCGTGCCGCGGTCCTTGACATCGAACCAGTCGCTGACCGAGCGCGTCGCCGACGGAAAGCATGGCGCCTCGGTCGCGCCGAGCCCGATGCGGGACAGCATCAACTGAAAGTATGAGGTGGCCAACCCGCCGGCCGCCTGGCACAGCGACCACAGGATCATTGCGGCGCCGACCAGGACTTTCGGGCCGATCCGATCCAGCAGATAGCCCGACGGCAACTGGGCGATGCCGTAGGTCAGCGCCCAGGCGGATCCCAGGGCTCCGATCGCGGTCGCGTTGATGCCGAATTCCTCGCGTATCTTCAGGTTGCCGATCGCCAGGGTCGAGCGGTCCATGTAGTTCATCGCGATCGCCGCGGTGACCAGGATGATCGCAATCCACTGCATGCGTCGAAGCTGACGTGACGGACGGTTGACCGGCATACTTGGTTTCCCCCGTGAGATCGATGCGGTTTGGGCCATGCGGCCTTGGTGCATGGTTACCGCACAGCCGCGACACGGCAAGAACGCTCGATCGGAAGCTGGTGGCGAGGATCATCCACCGAAGCTGCGATCGATCAGCATGCCCAGTGCAACACCTGCCAGCGCGGCGGTGACGCCCATCGAAACGGTCTCCATGACGGTGCGGGCGACGCTGCGTTTGCCGATCCGCGCCCGGCCGACCCCGAGCGCGACCAGCAGTGCGATCGTGATGATCGCCGACACGATCCGGGCCTGGGCGATCGGAAGCAACATGAAGGGCGCGATCGGGACCGCGGCAGACAAAAAATCCGCGACCAGCATCCATAGCGCCTGCTCCAGGGGATTCAACTGACCACCCGGGGAGGCCTGCAAGGCAACCAGCAGCCCCTGCAGCGCTGCCGTATCGTGCTGCACCGCTCCGGTCAGCGCGGCCGATTGCGGAGCGGTCAGGCCCGCGCTCGCCAGCCGGTCGGAAAGCTGCGCGGCAATGTCGGCGTGGTTCGCCGTCAGGTCGGACCCCAGGCGTGTCTGGCGCGCCTGCTGCTCGTCTTGGCTGGTCTCCGCATCGAGATAGGCACCGGCCATCATCGAAACCGCCGCAGCGGCAGCCCCCGATGCGCCCGCCACCAGCACCGCGACACTGCTGGTCGTGGTGGCGGCAACCCCGAAAACCAGCCCGAAAATGGAGACCGTCCCGTCCTCCATTCCGAACACGACGGTCCCCGCCGAAGCAGCCAATGAGGCCTTCAGTCGGGACAGCGTCGCGCCCACGGCCATTGCCTGTGCCCTTTCGATCGCAGTGGCCGCAGCGCCGCCGGATCACCCGCTCGAGTTGGCGCCCCTGCCGATGGCATTGCGCAGCAGCGCGATGAACGCGTCCGACTCCCACGCGCCGCGGAAGGTGGCCGGCGTGGGGTCCGCTGGGTCGCCGGCCCGGCCAGGGCGGGTGGCGGGGTTGTGGCAATGGCCGAGCGCAAAGTAGGTCACGCCGCCGCGGCCGACGTCGCGCGTATAGCCGATCACGCGCGTCTTGCCGTCGGATTGCAGCGAGGTGTCGGAGGGGTAGATGGTTCCGATGCTGGGCGACACGGCTTCCGGGCCGTACTCGGCGCTCAGCAGGATCCGCGTCGCACCTGGATCCTGCAGCTCGATGAAGTACGGTTCGTCCTCGACCTCGAACGACGTGCCGAGCCCTCGGGTGATCTCGTGTTCGGGGTCGCGCACGTCGACCCGGATCCGGCGGATCGGCGGATGGGTCAGGAAGCGGCTGCCGAGCAGGGCGTGGTGCTCGGTCTTGACGGTGCGGCGCTGGCGAAACCCCTCCACCCGCTCGGCGCGGCCGCCACTGGTGCCGTGCAGGCCCAGCCAGTGGCCGCCCGCCTCCAGCCAGGACCTGATGGCTTGGCACTGCGCCGTGTCGGGGTAGGGGCCGGCCACGTAGCTGACCAGCAACCGGCTGATCGGCAGCCATTTCTCGACATCGGCAAAATCGTTGCCGACCGAGGCCGCAACATTCTGCTCGGCCAGCAGCCCCAGCAGCCGCAGGCGGGCATAATCGTGGTCGTGCCCGGCGGCCGAACCAGGCGGAAAGCCTCCGGCAATAACATGCGCGCGGCCGGACCTTGTTCCGTTCATCGGATCACCTCGTTCGCAACTGACCCGCAGCATACATCGAAGCCACGCGGCAGCGTCATCCCCGCCACCGGCGAACGGCAGAGCGGAAGCGGCTCAGTCCTTGCCCCAGGCCAGGGTCACCTTGAATTCGGCTTCGCCATCGCCCGACACGATCCACAGATTGCACTCGCTGCTCAGCGAGGCGCGCAGTTCGATCTCCACCTTCTCGGGTTTTTTGGGCAGCCGCTCGACCGCGTTGTGCAGGATCTCCACCACCTGGCCGAGCTGCCCCAGCGCGGCGCTGAACCTTTCCCCGGTCGCCCGCGCCATGTCGCCGAGCCGGCTGATCTCCTGCGGGCCGGTGCTGCTGCCGCCGAACCAAACCTTGTCGCCATTGGCGAGTTCGATCACCATGCGTGCGACATCGTAGGCTCCCTTGTTGCATGAGCGACCCTACCGTCAATCGCGCGCTCGTCTACATTCTCGGTGATGCCGATGCTCGCCCGGTCGGCTGCGGCGCGCTGGTCGAGGGCCGTTTTGTAGCGACCTGCCGGCACGTATGGGAAGACGCGCGCCGCGCCAGCGCAGATGGCGACACGGTCATCGTGCAGTATCCTTATGCAGACGCCGCGAATGGGGCGAGCAGTCACCCCGCCGTGCTGGCCGACGATTGCCGTGCGGACGAGAACCCGGCGCTCGACCTGGTCCTGCTGATCGGCGAACCGGCACCGGCCGACGTGCCGATGCTGCCTCTGCCGGCCCGCCCCGGCGTCGAGCACGGCGACGCCTACGCGCACGCCTATTTCGCCCGGCTCGACGACACACGGGATTTCCCGGGGCGGATCTCGCCATCGGTGACGGCAAAGGGTCATCGGAACTTCTCCGGCGAGACGGAGGCTCAGTATTGGCCGGAGCCAGGCAGCAGTGGCGGGCCCACGTTTCTCACCCAGGATGCGCGGTTCGCCGGCCTGATCCGCATCGCCGAGCTCGGCGCCAATCAAGGCAGGAACCCGCTCCGCGAGGCGGTCCTGGTTCCCGCATCGACGGTCCGGCGGCACGTGACGCGCGTCGTGTTCGATCGCGCCGCCGCGAAGCTCGGCGCCGACCCCGCGCGACTGGCGAATGTCCGCCGGCATGTCTGCGCACTCGACATTCCGGTCGCCGGGATTCCCGCGGTGGTGGCGGAGATGTTCGCCGACATGCGCCGGCCCGACGCCGCTGCGGCGCCGGAGCCCGTACCCCCAGGCGACAACAGTGCCCCGGGCGTCACCGCCGCCATCCAGGCCTCGCGCGACAAGCTGGCCGCGCTCCAGCCGGACGCGGCGCTGGGCATCCTCGACGCCAACATTGCCGACCGGCGGCAGGCATACGCGGCCGGCGTGGTGCCGCTGCTGACCGAGCGTGCCCGCGTCCAGACGCTGACCTACGATCGCGCCGGTGCCCGCGCCACCCTGGGCGAGATCGCACACCTGCTGCCGGACGACGCCTGGTGCCGCGTCGAGATCGGCGACCTCTGGTCAACCGATGGCGCAGTGGAGCGGGCCGGCGCGGCATTTCGCGATGCTCTGGCGGTCGCGCTGCGCGGTGACGACCAGTCCCGTGTTGCGCTATGCCACAACAGGATGGGCGACGTGCAGCAGGCGCAGGGCGACCTGGCGGCGGCGCTGACCAGCTACCAGGCCTCGCTCGCGATCGCCGAGCGTCTGGCGCAAGCGGACCCCGGCAACGCCGGCTCGCAGCGCGACCTGTCGGTGTCGCACAACAAGATCGGCGACGTGCAGCGGGAGCAGGGCGACCTGGCGGCGGCGCTGACCAGCTACCAGGCCTCGCTCACGATCCGAGAGCGTCTGGCGCAAGCGGACCCCGGCAACGCTGGCTGGCAGCGCGACCTGTCGGTGGCGCAGGAGAAGATCGGCGGCGTGCAGCAGGCGCAGGGCGACCTGGCGGCGGCGCTGACCAGCTACCAGGCCTCGCTCGCGATTGCCAAGCGTCTGGCGCAAGCGGACCCCGGCAACGCCGGCTGGCAGCGCGACCTGTCAGTGTCGCAGGAGAAGATCGGCGGCGTGCAGCAGGCGCAGGGCGACCTGGCGGCGGCGCTGACCAGCTACCAGGCCTCGCTCGCGATCGCCGAGCGTCTGGCGCAAGCGGACCCCGGCAACGCCGGCTGGCAGCGCGACCTGTCGGTGTCGCACAACAAGATCGGCGACGTGCAGCGGGCGCAGGGCGCCCTGGCGGCGGCGCTGACCAGCTACCAGGCCTCGCTCGCGATCCGAGAGCGTCTGGCGCAAGCGGACCCCGGCAACGCCGGCTGGCAGCGCGACCTGTCGAGTCGTGCGCACGACAGGATCGGCGACGTGCAGGTGGCGCAGGGCGACGCCTGGCGGCGGCGCTGATCAGCTACCAAGCCTCGCTCGCGATCCGAGAGCGTCTGGCGCAGGCGGACCCCGGCAACGCCGGCTGGCAGCGCGACCTGTCAGTGTCGCACGACAGGATCGGCGACGTGCAGGTGGCGCAGGGCGCCCTGGCGGCGGCGCTGACCAGCTACCAAGCCTCGCTCGCGATCCGAGAGCGTCTGGCGCAGGCGGACCCCGGCAACGCCGGCTGGCAGGTCGATGTTCTGTGGTCCAACTGGCGGCTGGCAAACCAAGGCGACGACCCGGCACGACGCTGGGCGCTGATCGTTGCGGGCCTGCGCACGCTGGCTGCGGCAGGCAAGTTATCTCACGCACAAGCCCAATGGCTGCCGATCGCTGAAGCGAACCTGGCGAAGCTCGCTGGCGCCGGCTTGCGGTCATCGCAGGAATAGTCGTCGGCATCGTGGCGGTTCGCGCCCCGCGACAACGTGGCGGCGCGGTCGTATCACTCCGGTCGCCTTAAGATTGACTGGATACCCAGCATGTCGTTGCGCGCAGCGCGGCGACGAAGCAATCCAGCGCCGGAATGCTTGGTCGCTGCGTTCCTCGAGGAAACTGCCCCCAGTTGTCATCCCCGTGAAGCTTGCCCCCGCGAAGGCGGGGAACCGGGACCCAGAACAACCGCACCGACCCCGCCCTGGGTTGCCGCCTGCGCGGGAATGACGGCACGGTTAGTATGTAAGACTGTTGACATCATCTATACTAACTGCCACAACTGCCGCGTCCCCCAACGAGACGGTCGTCCTGCCATGTCCACCCTCCCCAGTTCCCCCCGTCCGTCGCTCGCGAGGTCCTCGCCAACCTGTGCGTCAGATTCCCCCGCTGATAGCCGATACACCGGAGGCCCGTGCCGGCCGCGACCAGGCGCTTGCGGAGGTGCGCCCCGCCGCCACGGAGCGCGCCGGCCGGCCTTGCCGCGTTCCGCTTCGAACCCAGCACCGGCGCGGCCCTGGTCCACGGCACCGGCCGACCCCGCAGGTGCGCGACCACCTTCCGCCGCCCGTGCACGCGGCGTGACATCAGTGTGCCATTGTATACATTCGTGGTTGAGCGTCTCGTTATCCGCAACGGCGTCTCTCGGATCGATGCGATGAGACGGCATCGCGACCCTCGCCTGGATCGATTGGAAGCTGTGCCGACAGTCATCTGGAATCGACGACCGGGTATGTTCGTTGTCATGGTGATGGCCATGCTGACGGTTGCCGCCCGGCCGTCCCCGGCCAGTCCACCGCCCCCCAATTCCACGGCAGCGCAGAAGCTTGCGCCTTACGCGGACGCGATCAGGGGTCTGACGCAACCCGGCAGCGGCCGCAGCTGCTGCGATCTGTCCGACTGTCGCATGGTCGATGTCCGGATCGGCAGCAAGGGCCGCTACGAGGCGCTGATCCCGGCGTATGATCCGAACACCGGCGACGGCTTCCCGGGCGGGCCAGGCCGGTATCTCGAAGTTCCGCCCGAAGTGGTCGTGCCGCCGGAGCAGCGGAACGGACTGCCGTTCTCAGTCGCATGCTGGGCCAACTGGTCGCGTCCTACCAACGGCTTTCTCTGTCTCACCCCGGGGCCGGACAGCTGAATATTCGCAGCGGCTATTCCTCCGGCTCGGTCGTGAACAGCAACGGATAGCCCTTGCGTCGGCCCGCATCCGTCGCGTTGGTTGCCTTGGCCTCCGCCACATCCTTGGTATAGACCGCGACGACACATGCGCCGCGCCGGTGCGCGGTGATCATCACCCGCAGGGCCTGATCCTCGCTCATGCGGAATTCCGCCTTCAGCACCATGACGACGAACTCACGCGGCGTGTAGTCGTCATTGACCAGAATGACTTTGTGCAGGCGAGGGCGTTCGGCCTTTATCTCATCCTTGGTGTTGGATTGGGTGGTGGTGTCGTTCATCGGCGGGAGCGTTCCCTGATTGCGCCACGGCGCACCGGCATTATGCCGCGGATCGGCCGCCAGATCACCACGCCTCCGAGACCATGGGAAGCGATCCCGTTGGACGACTGGGTGGCTTCGCCGCCAGAGTGCCAGCTCAACCCGATCGAGCCCGAGGGAACCATGACCAACCTGTTTGATCTGACCGGCCGCACCGCCGTCGTGACCGGCAGTGCACAGGGCATGGGCCGCGCCATGGCGCTCGCACTGGCCGAGGCGGGCGCCGACCTGGTGCTGCTGGACCGCAATGCGGCGGGCATCGAGGCGACCGCGCACACCATCCGCCAGCTCGGCCGCAAGGCGCTGCCGATCGCGGGCGACGTGACCGACACCGACCATATCGACCGCGTGTTCGCCACGGTGGACCGCGAGTTCGGGCGGCTGGACATATTGGGCAACGTGGCAGGCGAGGCCAGGGCCGGCGCGGCCGAGGACATGGCGCTGACGGATATCCGCGCCACCTTCCACAACCTGGTGATCAGCCGCTATTACACCTGCCAGCTTGCCGGCCGGCGGATGCTGGCGCGGGGCAAGGGGAGCATCATCAGCATCGGTTCGATCGCTGGCGCGTCGTCGCTCGGGCGCGCGCAATCTGTGTACGGCATGGCGATGGCGGCGGTGATCCAGATGACGCGCGAGCTCTCCACCGAATGGGCCGGGCGCGGCGTGCGGGTGAACTGCATCCTGCCGGCGCAGGTACTCGGCGCCAACGGGCTGGGACCGCGCATGGCGGCCGACCCATGGCTGCGCGATACGTTTTTGCGCGGCATCCCGGCAGGGCGGTTCGGCCAGCCAGACGATATCAAGGGCCTCGCGGTGCTGCTGGCGTCGGATGCGGCCGACTGGATCACCGGGGCGGCGATCCCGATGGATGGCGGCAACCTGGCGATGAACGCCGGTGGCGGGCTGCTGGCGCCGATCATGCAGCGGCACGCGGCCAAACAGTGACCGGAGAACGCCGCGCAGGTTCCGGCTCGCGTGCTCAATCAGTGCCCGATCGACCCACTTCGACGGGATGTCCAGGCCGAAAATAACCCACCAGCCTGTTGCCTAACTCACAGCGTTGCGGTCGTGCAGTCGCCATCCTACGCAATCGAGACCGAGAGCGATACCCGATGCATACCGGTATCACCGCATGCGGAACTGCTTTTGGGCTGGCGGCCGGGTGCCGGCGGTGCGGCTGGCGAACCCCGACCGCCTCCCGGCCGTTGCTGCTGGGCATGACGGGTTGGCTCGATACTGTCTTGGCTGAGCGAAGGGATCTTCTGCCATGAACCCGAATCCGATCGGCAAGCCCGGCGGATCGCTGATCGACGCCGGCGATATGCGGACCGCCGCGCTCCGCCGGATATCCGCCGAGCAGCTGCTGCATCTCGGTGCCCGCCAGCTGGGCTATTTGCAGTCCGGCTGCCTGGATGGCGAACCGGTCTTCCTGCTCTGCGGCGCCGACGGAACCCCCTTGGTGGTGGTCGACGCCGTCGCGACGGCGGAGGAGCTGGCTGCCCAGCATGGCCTTGCTCTGGTCGCGGTCCATTGAACAGAGGCTGGCGGTCCGCGATTTCGACCCGCCCGCACTCACGCGGCTGCCTTCAGACCGGCCGCAACCGCCCGATCGCCGCCTCCGCCCGACGCCGCACCGCGCCGATCCGCTTCACGCCTGCCAGTCGCCGGTCGAGAAAGCCTAATGTCGCCGCATCGTCCTCGCCGGAATCGCGCAGCCAATACAGCATGGTCGCGCCATACACCGCGGCGAGGATCGCCCGCTTGGTGTACCAACTGAAATCCGCCGACCGATCTCCCGCCGCATGCCAGATCGCATCCACCGTGCGCGCCGTGCATGCGGCCGCCGATCGCGCATGCCCGGGCAGCGCCAACAGCGCGAGCGCGCGCCGGATCGCCTCCTTGTGCGGCCGGTTCTGCTCGAGCCGCAGCGCAATCACCGCGCGCACCCGCTGGTCCAGCCGCATCTCGGGGTCCAGCGCAGCGGCACCGTCCACCATCCTGCGGTCGGACCAGTCGCAGAACGCCTCGATCATATCGCCGGCGCCGCCGGGAAACTGCAGCTCCGCGTCCTCCGGCGCGACGCCGATATCGGCAAGCCCCGCGCGCAGCGCACGTCGCGTCCAGCCATCGAACGGCACATGCGGCAGCAGCGCCGCGATGGCGGCGTCGCGATCGGCGCTGCGCTCGACCGGCATCAGCGGCTTTCCTGCTGCGCCGCGGCGGCCCGCGCCAGTTCCTCGGTGAAGCCGAACAGCGAGAAGTCCCGCACCCGCATCGGATACAGGATGCCGTCCAGGTGGTCGTATTCGTGCTGCACCACGCCGGCGTGAAAGCCCGTCACCTCGCGCGCGACCGGCCTGCCGTCGCAGTCGACGCCGCGATAGCGAATCCGCGGCGCGCGCGGCACCGCGGCGCGCAGCCCGGGGATCGACAGACAGCCTTCCCAGCGCAGCACGCGTTCCTCGGCCAGCAGTTCGATCTCGGGGTTGATCACCACGGTGTTGCCGACCGGGGTATCGCCCGCATCCTCGTTGCCGCGCGCCTCTGCCACCCGGAACACGAACAGCCGCAGCGGCACGTGCACCTGCGGCGCGGCCAGGCCGGCACCGTAGGCGTCCTCCATCGTCTCCAACATGTCGGCGACCAGACGGCGAATTTCCGGTGCGCCCGGATCCGGCACCGGTTCACACTTTTGCAACAGCACAGGGTGGCCCATGCGCGCTATCTTCAGAATGGCCATGTAGCCTCCACGGTTGCCGCGTGATATAGGGCGCCTCCCCGATCGGCGGGATGGCCACAGCAGAGAAGGAGAAGGCAGCCAAGTGCAAGTACTCGTGCGTGACAACAACGTCGACCAGGCGCTGAAGGCGCTCAAGAAGAAGATGCAACGGGAAGGGATCTTCCGCGAGATGAAGCTGCGGCGGCATTACGAGAAGCCGTCGGAGCGTCGCGCCCGCGAGGCAGCCGAGGCGGTCCGCCGCGCTCGCAAGCTGGAGCGCAAGCGGCTCGAGCGCGAAGGCTTCTGATCGTCTCTCCCTGAGCTTGCTCCGGTTCGACCCGAGGATTACTGTCCGATTGGACCAGTGATTCGGGGCCAGTCTCGGTGTTCACGCCAGACCAAAACCGCCAGCAGGTAGTGTTCGATCGGTTGCGCCTGGGCATCCTGGCTGGCACGCTGCCCGCCGGCGCCCGTCTGCCGCCCACCCGCGCGTTGGCCGAAGAATTGGGCGTGGCGCGCCAGACCGTGGTGCTGGCCTATGAGCGGCTCGCGTCCGAGGGCTATGTGCGCGCCCGCACCGGCAGCGGCACCTACGTTGCCCCTGATCTGCCCGACGCTGCGCCGGACCCGGCCGTCCCGGCGCCGACCGCCGCCAACCCGCTATCGCAGCGCGGCCAGCGGCTCGCCGCCGTTCCCGCCTCGGCCGCGTCGCGTGACCAGAACCTTGGCACATTGCTCGCCGGCGGCATCCCCGCGCCGGACCTGTTCCCCAAGGAGGCCTGGGCGCGCTGCGCCGCGCGCGTGCTGAAGGCGCTGTCCGGCGACCTGACCGGCTACCCGCCGCCACAGGGTCTGCCCGGGTTGCGCTCGCAGATCGCCGCGCATCTCGCCGCAACGCGCGGTCTGCTGGCCGATCCCGCCAACATCGTGATCACCGCCGGCACCCAGCAGGCGCTGCGCATTGCCGCGGACCTGCTGCTGGATCCGGGCGACGCCGCCTGGGTCGAGGATCCCGGCTACATCGCCGGCCGCGGCGCACTGCTGGCCGCCGGAGCAGTACCGGTCCCGGTCGTCAGCGACTCCGAGGGGCTCGATGTCGCCGCCGGCATCCAGCGCGCGCCCGACGCCCGGCTTGCGCTGGTGGCACCGTCGCACGCCACGCCGCTGGGCGGCGCGCTGCCGATCGGACGACGCCTCGCGCTGCTGGACTGGGCGGGCCGGGCGAACGCCTGGATTCTGGAGGACGATTGCGACTCCGAGTTCCGCTGGAGCGGGCATCCGCTGCCGCCGCTCGCCACCCTCGATCGCGCCGGGCGGGTGATCTACTGCGGCACCTTCAGCAAGACCCTGGCGCCGGCACTGCGCCTCGGCTTTGCCGTAGTGCCGGCGCCACTGATCCCGGCGTATGTGCGGCTGGGCACGCTGATGGACCGTGGCATCGACACCCTCAACCAGGCGATCCTCGCCGAGTTCATGCAACAGGGCCTGCTCGCCCCGCATGTCCGTCGGATGCGCACCGAGTATGCCCGGCGCCGCGCCGCCCTGCTGGCGGCGATCGCCCACCACGCGCCCTCGATCGCGCCGATCCCCGCGCCAGGCGGGCTGCATATGGTCGGGCGGCTGCCGGACGGCAGCGACGAAACGGCCGCGGTGCAGGCCTGCCGCGGGCGCGGGCTCGCGGTGTCGCCGCTGGGCGCCTATTACGCCGGGCCGCCGCGCATGGCCGGGCTGGTCATGGGGTTCGCCGGAACGCCCGCCGCGCTTGCCGCCGACACCGCGCGGCGGCTGGAGGCGGCGCTGCGTCCGGGCGGGGGGAAGTGATACCAGAGGTGCTGCTCGCCGAGGGGTGAAGTGTCGTCTCAGCGGCGTCTCATTGCGTGATTTGGTGAGACTAATGCCTGATTCCGGCTGCACGGAGCCTGCGGTCCCGGGTCCCCGCTTCCGCGGGGCTGACGATAGGGTGCTGCGATTGCATGAGGCGTCGCCGGCTGGCGATCCGGTGCTGACACTCCATTATCCGCGTGCATCCGTGTTCACCTGCGGTTGCAAATGCTTTTTGCGGAAGTCCAGCCCGGCCGCCGCTCAGGCGGCCTTCGGCACATCCTTCCCGTCGGACCGATCCAGCGCGCGCAGCGCGGGGCTGGTGCCGGTGGCGATCGCGTGGACCAGTCCGGACCGCAGCGGCGCATGCCCCTGCGGCAGGCGGCCGAGGTGGCGGATCCGGGCGGCGTCCTTGGGTTTGCGCAGGGCGTACTGCTCGGCCTCGGCGGTAAGGTCGCGGGCGGGCGATCCGGCGGCAGCAGGCGCGGTCCGTTCCACCGCCTGCCCGGCCTTCTCGCGCACTGCCTGCATGGCGCGCAGCGAGCGCAGTGCGGCATCCGAGGCACGCATCATGGCGTTGGCCTGGCGGAGGCACTGGTCCACCCGGTCGGGATGCATCCTGGGCACCGAGGCAAGCCGCAGGGCTTCGGCGGCCCAGGCATCGGTGGCGACAGCACGCTTTGCGAGCAGCCCCTCGAACGCATCGCCGGGCGTCAGCGCGGCGATGGAGGCGACGGCGGATGCGTCGCGGGCGGCACGCTCCTCGGCGGTGTCGGTGAGCGGCGGAGGTAGTTCTTCCAGCAACAGAAATATCGTGTGACGGGCGATGTCGGGTGGGAGCTGGGGAAGGAGGTCGCTGTGAGCCATGTGTTGTCGCCATCGCTGATGGTTTGTGGCCTAACATAGTATGTTATACTTGCTGCCGTCAAGGCAATAGGTTCGCAGTACGCACCTGGATCTCCACCGCGTCGCCGGGGTCGCCTGTTGTGACATTCTGTGTCGGTTCGGAGCCGTGCTCGTCTGCGCTATACTGCCGCTTCCTGATGGTCTCCCGAAGCGTACGTCCGATATCGGAATGGTCGAACCGATACCATGCGGCTGCCCGCGTATTTCCAGATCATCAAGGCCCATGTCGGGAAGGCGCTGCCATGAGCCTGACGGGCGAGACCAACGGAGGGCTCCTGCCGGCGATCAAGGAGCAGGCTCCGTGGACCGCGTGGCTCGCGCTGATCTCCGCTGGCCTCGCGTGGCTGTTCGATGCCATGGACCTGCAGATCTTCACGCTGGTCCTGTTCCCGACCGTCAGCTCACTCATCGGCTCCGCCGACGCGGGCCGTGTGGCAGCGATGGGTGGCCTGATCCTGACGTGCAAGATCTTCGCCTGGGGTGTGGGCGGCATCGTGTTCGGTGTCCTCGCCGATCGCGTGGGTCGTGCCCGGACGATGGTCGTGACGGTGGTTATCTACTCGGTCTTCACCGGCATGAGCAGTCTGGCGCAGAACTGGTGGCAGCTCTTGTTGCTGCAGATATTGGCCGGCATCGGCATCGGGGGCGAATGGGCCGCGGGCGCAGCACTGGTAGCCGAGACATGGCCGGAAAAGACCCGGGCACGGGCGATGCAGGTCATGCAGATGTGCTATGGGCTCGGCTACTTCGCCGCCGCGGTGCTCAACCTGGTCATTGGGCCATATGGCTGGCGCTGGGTGTTCCTGGCAGGGGCGGCGCCGGCACCGCTCATTCTGCTGATCCGCGCTTTCGTCCCCGAGCCGACACGATGGGCCGCAGCGCATCGGCTGCGTCAGGCAACGGTGCGCGGTGGAGCGCGAGATAGCTGGACGGCGACGCTCCGCGCGATATTCGCGCCCGGCATGCGGAGCCGTACCGTCGTTGGCGTGCTGATCGCGGTGACATTCCTGATTGGTGGCCCGAGTTCTATCTCACTGCTGCCGACGTGGATCCATCAGTTGTTGCCCTTGGACCAACAGATGCAGGCGGGCACGATCACCAGTGAGGTCTTCATGCTGCTGACCGCTGGTGGGCTGGCGGGCTATGTCGGCGTGATCGGGCTGACCGAACTGCTGAGCCGGCGTGGCGCATACGCTACCATCGCAGTTGGATTTGTCGCGGTCATTGTTTTCATGTTCACACGGATCGCCACCATAACCGGATTGCTCTGGTTTGCACCGGTGTTCGGCTTCGTTGCCCAGGGTGCCATTGGCTTCTTCGCCGCCTATTTCCCGGAGCTTTTTCCCACCACCGTCCGCGCTACCGGCCAGGGGTTTTGCTGGAATATGGCGCGCGTCCTCGCTGCTGCCGGTCCATTGGTGTTCGGCACACTGGTCGGCGTCCTCGGCTCCGTACCCGCCTCCGGCCGGCTGATCGCCGGTATATTCGTTGTAGGCCTGACCGCGATATGGTTCGGTCCAGAGACGAAAGGCCGGCCGTTGCAGGACCACTAACTAGGCATGTCCTCAATTAGAAAATTCCGGCGCGGCGAGAAAATCGCAGTAAGAAAGGAAATGGAACCGCAAATCACGCGAATCACGCAAAATGGACGCCGATGAAACGGCTTCTACCAGCCCTCCTTCGAAATCAAACGCACCGTCCGGCTCTGTGACGCATTGCCCGGATTTGCGTGTTTCGCGTGATTTGCGGTTTCATCTTCTTGTTCGCCGCGATCCAACTCGCCGCCGCCGTCTCTTGGCTCAATTGAGGACACGACCTAGCACTACTTTGGCAGAATTACACGCCTGTACGCGGAGACGATCGCTCACTTGCCGCGAGCGAAATCTATGCTTCGGATGCCGGCAAGCACACCGGCAGCGAGCCGCACTCGACGCCGTCAAGTGAGGGGACCAGTCGCCATGCCAAAGCCGGCCCAGATCGTCACTGTCTGTCACCTCCCGACGGTGCAGTGGATGTTCGACGCAATCGAGCCGCGCCTGGCTTCCGCGGGTTATGAGGTGGTGCCATATCGGACCGAAGCAGCATTCCGAGCCGATGCGACCGCGCTGGCCACGGCGGATGTCCTGCTCGCGGCCGGCCAACTGCCTTGTTCGCGCGCGCTCATGGCGAGTGCGCCACGCCTTCGCGCAATCATCTGTCCCTAGAGTGGTACCGAGGGGTTCGACATACCTGCAGCAACCGATCTCGGCATCCTGATTGCCAACGGCCAGACCACCGAGAACTCCGACGGTATGGCCGAGGCGACCATTCTGCTGATACTGGCATCGCTTTACGACCTGCATGGGTCCGAGGCCGTATTGCGCGGCACCATCCCCCGTCCAGCTCACTCGCGCGCGTTCATGCTTCGCGACAAGACGGTGGGTCTGATCGGTTACGGCAGGATCGCCCGCTCCATGACGGTGCGGCTGGAGAGCTGGGGCGTCCAATTGCAGGCGTGGTCGCGACGGATCGATCCTGACGTGAGCCCGGCTGTGGCCTGGGTGGGTCTGGATGATCTGCTGCGCACGAGCGACGTGATCTGTGTGCTGCTCGGCCTGAACGATGGCACGCGTGGCCTGCTGGATGCCTCCCGACTGGGATCGATGAAGCCAGGTGTCGTGCTGGTGAACACCGCACGCGGCGGCATCATCGACGAAGCCGCGCTTGTCGAGTTGGCGCGTCAACGCCCGGCAATGCGGATTGCACTGGACACCTTAGCGACCGAGCCGTTGCCGATGGCCAGTCCATTGCGCGATCTGCCGAACACGATCCTCACGCCGCACATGCTGGGCCACACCGTGGAGGGCCACGCCGTGCTACCGGGCGTCGCGGTGGAGGCGATCACGCGCATCCTGGCGGGCGAGCCACCACGCTACGTTCGCAATGCCGACGCCATACCAGAATGGCGGCGCCGTTGGGTGTCGGACGCGCCGGGGCCGTGATCGCGGTGCCCCAAGTCCGAGCCGGGAGCGCGCCCTAAATCGACCAAAGCCGGAAAACTCCATGCCGCCATCCAAAAGACCGGCGCACTGCAATTTTCCTTTCGCACGTCTGCCAATGTCCGCATCCGGCAACCCTTGATGAAACCGGACATTTGCCGTTGCCGGCCGGAGGACCGGCAACTGCCCCCGAGCGAGCGTTTCGCATTGGCGGCGTAATGCTTGATGTAATGGCCCCAGCCGGCGTGGCAGGGATGGGAGTGGTCGCCCGATCAACCGTTCGGGTTCCCAGTCGATTTGGATCACGACCTAACAAAGAGTAGCGTCAGGACCGGCTGGCGGTTGGCGCGGTGCAGCCCCGACCGGCCGGACGAAAATACGGGGAACGACACCAAATGCCCATGCACCGAGCGCAATGCGGTAGGAAGCCAGGCGATGACCGTCCGAGTGCTTATTGTCGATGACGACCGGGATATCGAAGTCATGTTCCGCCGGCAGTCCAAACATGGCATGCAACAACGGCTGCTCGATTTTATTCGATCGGCCACCGCTGCGCTCAAGTAGCTCGGCGGCAGTGTTGGCGAGCAGATCATCCTCCTAGTCTCCGACCCAGGCATGCCGGACATGAGCGGACTCGATCTGCGATCGATGGCAAAGCAGCGACGCACGTTCGCGATTGGATGCGGCGAGGATGAATTCCTCGCCACGCCGGCGGATGTCGCCGAATTGAAGTTGGACATCACAACAGTGATGGTCGAGCCGAGGGGAAACGGATGACCGCGCCTCATGACGACGCGACGACGGATCTTCAGAGCACCATCGCGACGCTGCGGCGACAGCTTGACGAACGCGGTGCCGAACGCGATGCCGCGTTGGCGCGCGAGACCGCTCTGGCCGAGGTTGTGGTCGTCATCAACCGTTCACCCGGCGACCTTTCGCCGGTGTTCAGTGCGATTTTGGAGAACGCGATGCGGCTTTGCGAGGCCGCGTTCGGCTTATTCTGCACGCTGGATGGCGAGCGCCTGCGTGCTGTGGCGCAGCGCGGTGTCCCTGAAGCCTACGCCCAACACCGAGCATCAGCACCGTCGTCATTGGCATCGGATGGCATCGCAGCGCAGGCTGCCCGGACCAGACGCCCTGTCCACGTCCTGGATATGAGGGACCGAGAACGCTATCGTGCGGGTTTTCCCGACGCCCGGGCGATCGTCGATCTGGGCGGCGCGCGCAGCACCCTCCTCGCACCGCTGGTCAAGGAGGACACTTTCCTCGGCTACATCTCGGTTTACCGTCAGGAAGTTCGCGCATTCACCGACGAGCAGATCGGGCTGCTGGAGAACTTCGCCGCCCAGGCGGTGATCGCGATGGAGAATGCGCGCCTCATAGCCGAACAGCGCGATGCACTGGAGCAGCGGACCGCGACGGCCGACGTGTTGCAGGTCATCAATGCCTCTCCCGGAGACCTCGTTCCGGTGTTTGATGCGATCCTGGAGAAGGCGCACCGGGTCTGCGGCGCCACCATCGGTGCCCTGATGATGTTTGACGGTGAGTATTTCCACGCCGCGGCCACACGTGGGTTCCCGGAAGAACATGCTGCGTTGGTGCGCAAGCCATTCCGCCCCAGTATTTATCGTCAGCCGCTGTTGCGCGGCGAACGGCTGCTTCATTTTCCGGATATGAAAGAGCTCGAGGTGGACCCAGATCACGACATAACCCGGAGTGTCGTGGACAACGCGGGTGTGCGGACAGCTCTTGCGGTGCCGCTACGCAAAGATGGCACTTTGCGTGGCTACATCAGCGCGTTTCGTCTCGAAGTTCGGCCATTTTCGGAAAAGGAGATCGCGCTGCTGGAAAACTTCGCGGCACAGGCGGTGATCGCGATGGAGAATGCGCGGCTGCTGACGGAGCAACGGGAGGCGCTGGAACAGCAGACCGCGACGGCCGAGGTGTTGCAGGTGATCAACGCAAACCCCGGCAATCTGGCTCCAGTGTTCGATGCAATCCTGGAGAAGGCGCACAGTCTGTGCGGCGCCCCCATGGGCTCGTTGATGATCTATGACGGCACGTATTTCCGCGCGGTGGCGACACATGGGTTTCCAGAGCAGCATGCTGCGCTGATCCGCCTGCCGTTTCTTCCCCTTAGCCACACCGGAGCGTTGGTTGCGGGTGAGCGATTTGTTCACGTCGCGGACATTCGGGAGGGCCCAGCCAGGTCGGACCATGACGTCGCCCGCAGCACACGTGACGCCTCCAACATGCGGACCGCGCTTTATGTGCCGCTTCGCAAGGATGGCGTTCTGCTTGGATGCATCAGCGCATCCCGTCCCGAAGTTCGTGCGTTCTCGCAGAAGGAAGTCGCGCTGCTCGAGAACTTTGCAGCCCAGGCGGTGATCGCGATGGAAAACGCGCGGTTGCTGACTGAGCAGCGGGAGGCGCTGGAGCAGCAGACCGCAACCGCTGAGGTGTTGCAGGTGATCAACGCGAACCCCGGTAATCTCGCCCCGGTGTTTGACACGATGCTCGAAAAGGCGATCCGGTTGTGCGAAGCGGAGTTCGGCATCCTGCGAACCTGGGATGAGGAACGTTTCCATCTTGTCGCTGCACATGGCGATCCACGGCTGATCGAGTGGGCTCGGGGACGTGGTTCATTTAGACCCGATGACGATGATGATTCTCCGTTGGGACGGATTGTCAGGGGTGAGCAGATCGTGCACAGCGCCGACGCACTGGCTGAGGCGGCTTACCATACGTCCGCAGGTTTCCGGGCGATGGTAGACGCCATCGGCTTCCGCAGCGGGGTCACACTTGCATTGCGCAAAGATGCGGCGCTCCTTGGTGTGGTCACTGTCTACCGTAAAGGGGAAGTGCGGCCCTTCACCGAGAAGCAAATTGCCCTGTTGCAGAACTTTGCGACGCAGGGCGTGATCGCGATGGAAAACGCCCGGTTGCTGGGCGAAATCCGACAGCGTCAGGACGAACTGCGCATCACCTTCGAGAATATGGGCGACGGTGTTGCCCTGTTCGACGAAACCCCGCGCCTCGTGGCATGGAACCGCAAGTTCCAGGAACTCCTCGATGTGCCCGACGAAATCCTCGCCGAGCGGCTGACTTATGCCGACTACATCCGCTATCTCACCGAACGCGGAGAGTACGGACCGAATGCGGACGGGGAGACGCAGCTTCGCCGTTTCCAGGAGCGTATGGGAGAGCATTATGCGCTCGAGCGAACACGGCCTGATGGCCGGGTGATCGAGGTCCGTCACAATCCGGTGCCCGACGGCGGCTTCGTGCTGATCTATGCCGACATCACCGAGCGGAAACGCAACGAGGCCGAAATCCGCGGCGCGCGCGACGCGGCGGAGGAAGCCAGCCGCACCGTCGAGGTTGCGTATCGCGACCTGAAGGCCGCGCAGGCCAATCTGATCCAGGCGGAGAAGATGGCCTCGCTGGGCCAGCTCACCGCCGGCATCGCGCACGAAATCAAGAACCCGCTCAACTTCGTCAACAACTTCGCCAGCCTGTCGGTCGACTTGCTGAGCGAATTGAAGGAAGCCGCCGCACCGGGATTCGCCGCGCTCGACGCAGACCGCCGTGCCGATATCGAAGACCTCGCCGACACGCTCACCAGCAATCTGCAAAAAATCAACGAGCACGGCCAGCGCGCCGACGGCATCGTCCGCAGCATGCTGGAACATTCGCGTGGCACGTCCGGGGAGCGCCGGATGGTCGATCTCAACACACTGGCCGAGGAGGCACTGAACCTCGCCTATCATGGCGCCCGCGCGCAGGATCAGAGCTTCGCCATCACCCTGGAACGGGATTTCCAGGCGGGGATTTCTCCGATCGAACTGACGCCGCAGGATATGACGCGGGTGTTGCTGAACCTGTTCAGCAATGGGTTCTACGCGGCCACGAAGCGCGCGCGGAGCGGGACGACGCCAAACTATGTTCCCACCCTGAAAATCGCGACCCGTGCCTTGGACGGTTCGGTCGAGATCCGGGTACGTGACAATGGCACCGGCGTGCCGGCGGACATTCGCGACAAATTGTTCCAGCCATTCTTTACCACCAAGCCCACGGGCGAGGGTACCGGCCTCGGCCTGTCCATCATGTACGACATCGTGACGAAGCAGCATGGTGGCGCGATCACGGTCGAGAGTGAGCCGAACAGTTTCACGGAGTTCACTATCGCGATCCCGCGGATCGCCGCGACCGTCCGGGCATAGTCGTCGGTACGCGACATTCAAATCGACCTGTGCGCCGGCCAGCTACCTGCGAGTACGCTATGCCGCTCCCGCGCCCTGCTCCAGCCGGAACGACGCGGCGGGATACACGCCAAGCACCCGCACCTCGGAGGAGAAGAACGACAGCTCCTCCAGCGCGCGGCGCAGCCCCGGCTGCTCGGGATGACCGTCGGCATCGCACAGGAACTGCGTGGCGACGAAATGGCCGGCGAGCATGTAGCTTTCCAGCTTGGTCATGTTCACGCCGTTGGTGGCGAACCCGCCGAGCGCCTTGTACAGCGCCGCCGGCACGTTCCGCACCCGGAACACGAACGTCGTCATCAGGTTGGCAACCGAAGCATCGGGCGTCCGCGGCCGGCGCGCCATGACGTAGAACCGCGTCGTGTTGTGCGAAGCGTCCTCGACGTTCGCGGCGAGAATATCGAGCCCGTAGATCTCCGCCGCCAGCGCCGATGCGATCGCGGCCTCCTCCCTGCGGTTCCACTGCGCCACCAGTTGCGCCGCGCCGGCGGTGTCCGCCTGCACCACCGGCGTCAGCCCGAGCCGGCGCAGGCTGTGCCGCACCTGGCCCAGCGCCACGGTATGCGAATGCGCCCGCTTCAGATCGCCGATCGCGCCGCCCTTCACACCGAGCAGGCAGTGCTCGACCCGATGGAAATGCTCGCCGATCACGAACAGGCCGGACTCCGGCAGCAGGTGGTGGATGTCCGGCACCCGCCCGGCCAGGCTGTTCTCGCACGGCAGCATGGCAAGCTCCGCCAGCCCATCGCGCACCGCATCCATCGCGGTCTCGAACGACTCGCACGGCAGCGTGGTCAGGTCCGGATAGGCGACCCGGCAGGCCAGGTCGGAATACGCCCCCGGCACGCCCTGAAACGCGATCGTCCCGATCATCCGCGGCCGACCGGCGCAAGCTCGCACCGTGCCCGTTCCAGATCGGCCGGCGTATCGACGCCGTACGGCGCCTGCTCGACGCGGGCGCAGGCGATGCGCATGCCGGCCTCCAGCGCGCGCAGCTGCTCCAGGCTTTCGCGCCGCTCCAGCGGCGCCTCCGGCAGCGCGACGAAATGCGCCAGGGCGGCGCGGCGGAACGCGTAGATGCCGATATGATGCCAGCGCGGTCCGTCACCCCAGGGGATCGGCGCGCGCGAGAAATACAGCGCCGGCGACACCGCGCGGCCGCGGTCGAACGCGCACGCAGCCTTCACCACCGAGCTCAGGTTCGCCTCCTCGTCGGTTTCGATCGGCGCCACCAGGGTCGCAATGTCGAAGCCGGGATCCGCCAGCGGCGTCAGCACCGTGCGCAGATACACCGGCGGAATGCTCGGCAGATCGCCTTGCAGGTTCACCACCACGTCATGTCGGCCCTGTGGATCCAGCTGGGCCAGTGCCGCATGCACGCGGTCCGAGCCGCGCGGCAGTGTCGGATCGGTCAGCACGGCAATGCCACCGTTGGCGCGCACCGCGTCGGCGATCTCGGCGTCGCCGCACGCCACCGCGACCGGGCCGATCTCCGCCTCGCGTGCCCGATCGAGCACGTGCACGATCATCGGCCGTCCGTGGATGTCGGCGAGCGGCTTGCCCGGCAGCCGGGTGGATGCCATGCGCGAAGGAATGACGACGATCGGGTTCACGGGTTGCTGGGGTACGGTCGTTTCCCTATGGTGCGCATACCTTATGGAGGCGAACGGCCGCACGCAACGGCGGCCGGCTGGTGCTCCGCGCGGGTTTGATCGGGTTGGACGGGGAAGTCACGCCGCATGGACAGTATGGAGGTCAACAAAGGCATCGCTGCGATCCTGGTCGCTGGCATCGTGTTCTTTCTCACTGGCCTGATCGGTGACGCTTTGGTGCGCGAACGGCTGCCGGAGAAGACGGTGCTGGCGATCGCGGCGGCACCCGAGGCGACCACAGGTGGCGAGGCCAAGCCGGCCCCATCGGTGCCGATCGCGACACTGCTGGCCTCGGCCGATCCGGCAGCCGGCGAAGCGACCGCCAAGAAAGTCTGCGTCGCCTGTCATACCTTCGACAAGGGCGGCAAGGCAGGGGTCGGGCCGAACCTTTACGGCGTGCTCGGTGCACCGCACGGTCATATGGAGGGGTTCAACTACACCAGTGCGCTGAAGAGCAAGCAGGGGCCCTGGACCTACGACGAACTGAACGAGTGGCTGCACAAGCCAAGCGCCTATGCGCCCGGCACCCGGATGTCGTTCGCCGGCATCAACAGCGACAAGCAGCGCGCGGACGTGATCGACTGGCTGCGGAGCCTGTCGGATAACCCTGAACCGCTGCCGGCACCCGATCAGTCGCCACCGGCAGCGGCGGCGGCACCGGCACCGGCAGCGGCGGCGCCGGCCGCGCCGAAGCCCTAGACCCGGCACGCGCTTGACGGCCGGATCGGCAAACCTGCCCGAGTTCGATTGGTTTCTGGCAGCCGCCGAAGCCGCCGCGGATGTTGCCGGCGCCGTGGTCCGGCCATTCTTCCGCGGCCGCTTCGCCGTCGACCTGAAATCCGACCGCTCCCCGGTGACGATTGCCGACCGCAGCGCCGAGCAGGCGATGCGCGCGGTGCTGGCCGAGCGGTGCCCCGACCACGGCGTGCTTGGCGAGGAGTTCGGACTTGACCGTCCCGCGGCGCGGCTGCGCTGGGTACTGGATCCGATCGACGGCACCCGCGCCTTTGTCAGCGGCCGCCCGACCTTCGGCACGCTGATCGCGCTGCTCGACGGCGAGACGCCGATCCTGGGCGTCATCGATCAGCCGGTGTCACGCGAGCGCTGGATCGGCGCGGTCGGGCGCCCGACGGTGTTCCGCGGTGGCTATGGCGGGCATGCCGGCTGTCGGCCCTGCACGTCCCTGGCGGACGCCGAGCTGTCCTGCACCAGCCCGGAGATGCTGGGTTCAGACGAGCCGCGCTGGCGGCGACTGGTAAGTGCCGTGCGGCGCAACTACTGGGGCGGCGACTGCTATGCCCATGGCTTGCTGGCGCTGGGCCAGATCGACGTGATCGCCGAGTCCGCCATGAACCTGTGGGACTGGGCAGCGCTGGTGCCGGTGGTCGAGGGCGCCGGCGGCCGGGTCACCGACTGGTCCGGCCAGACATTGCGGCCTGGAGGCGACGGACGGGTGCTGTCGGTGGGCGATCCGGCACTGCTGTCGGAGATAGTCGCGCTGCTTAACTAGTCTTCAGTTGTCAGACCCCTGCCTTACGGCACATCTTCGTTCCCCATGCGCTCCATCATCCTCCTGTCGCTGATCTGCTTCACCGCTCTGTCCGCCCTGGCCGACGACGGCCCGGTGACGCGCAGCAACGCCATCGCCATCCTGGGGAAACCCGCCCTGCCCCCGGACTTCCCGTATTTCCCCTATGTGAACCCGAACGCGCCGAAGGGCGGCGAGGTCACGCTGTCCTCGGTCGGGACCTTCGACAGCTTCAACCCGTTCATCCTTCGCGGCACGTCGACGCGGGGGATGGTCAGCCCGTGGGTCGATCCTCCCTGGCGGTTCCGGCTCCGGTTCCAGTGTCGGCCACGTGTGGGAGAGCCTGCTCACCCCGTCTGCCGACGAGATTTCGACCGGTTACGGTCACCTCGCCGAGACCATCGAACTGCCCGCCGACAAGCTGTGGGTCGCGTTCGAGTTGCGGCCGGAAGCGAAGTTTTCCGACGGCACGCCGGTCACCGCGGAGGACGTGGCCTGGACCTACCGCACGCTGCTGGAGCAAGGGCGGCCGAGCTTTCGCATCCAGATGGCGGACGTGAAGGACGTCGTGGTGGAAGGCCCGCGCCGCGTGGTGTTCCACTTCAAATCGAACGAGAACCGGGAACTGCCGCTGATCCTGGGCGGCCTGCCGGTGCTGCCGAAGCACTTCTTCGACGGCCGCGACTTCACCAAGCCGCTGACCGACCCGCCGATCGGCTCCGGCCCCTATCGCATCGCCGACTTCGAGCTCGGGCGCAGCGTCACCTACGAGCGCCGGCCCGACTGGTGGGCGGTCGATCAGCCCACCGGCAAGGGGACCAACAACTTCGATCGGGTACGCATCGAGTATTTCCGTGACGCCACCGTGGCGATGGAGGCGTTCAAGGCCGGCCAGATCGACCTGCGCAGCGAGAACATCTCGAAGAACTGGGCGACCGCCTACGACTTCCCGGCGGTCGATCGCGGGCTGGTGATCAAGCGCGACTTCAAGCACCATCTGCCGACCGGGATGCAGGGCTACGCGATGAACACGCGCCGCCCGGTGTTCGCCAATCCGCTGGTGCGCCAGGCGATGGCCGAAGCGTTCGACTTCGAGTGGGCGAACAAGAACCTGTTCTACGGCAATTATACCCGCACGCTCAGCTACTTCAGCAACAGCGACCTGGCGTCGTCCGGCATCCCGCAGGGCGATGAGTTGAAGCTGCTGGAACCGTACCGCAAGGAACTGCCGCCGGCACTGTTCACCGAGCCGTTCAAGCTGCCGGTGACCGATGGCTCAGGCAACAACCGCGAGCAGCTGCGCCACGCGCTGGAGCTGCTGCAGCAGGCCGGCTGGACGGTGAAGGAGCGCAAGCTGGTCGATCAGAGCGGCGAGCAGATGAGCTTCACCATCCTGCTGGACGAACCGTCGCTGGAGCGCGTGGCGCTGCCCTATGTGCAACTGCTGCAGAAGCTCGGCATCGATGCGCGGGTGCGCACGGTCGATCCGGCGCAATACCAGCACCTGACCGACGACTTCGACTTCGACATGATCATGATGATCTACCCGGAGAGCGACCTTCCGGGCAATGAGCTGCGCGACTACTTCACCTGCGCGGCGGCGAAGGCGCAGGGCAGCTACAATGTCCCCGGCATCTGCGATCCGGCGGTCGATGCGCTGGTCGAGCGGATCGTCACGGCGCAGGACCGCACGACGCTCGCCACCGCGGCGCGCGCGCTGGATCGAGTGCTGCTATGGCGCTGGTTCCTGGTGCCGAACTGGGACAGCAGGACCTTCCACATCGCCTATTGGGATCGCTTCGGCTATCCCGACAAGCCGATCCGGGAGGGGTTCAACTTCGACACCTGGTGGGTTGATCCGGCGAAGGCGGCCGCGGTCGAAGCGGCGAAGAACCAGTGAGGGGCCGCTGCGCCACCTGAATGACCGCCTATCTCCTCCGCCGTTTGCTGCTGGTGTTCCCGACGCTGTTCGGCATTATCGCCATCAACTTCGTGGTGATCCAGTTCGCGCCAGGCGGCCCGGTCGAGCAGATGATCGCGGAACTCCGCGGCAAGGGCGACCTTTCGTCACGCCTCGGCGCAACCGTATCCGAATTCGGCAACCCAGGCTCATATCGCGGCGCCCGTGGCCTCGATCCTCACATAGTCGCAGACATCAAGAAGCTGTTCGGCTTCGACAAGCCACCGCTGACGCGCTTCCTCGAGATGGTCAGCGGCTACCTTCGCTTCGATTTCGGCCGCAGCTTCTTCCGTGACCAGACGGTGGTGCAATCTCATCTTGCAGAAGATGCCGGTCTCGATCTCGCTCGGACTGTGGTCGACGCTGCTGGTGTATTTCGTCTCGATCCCCCTGGGCATCGCCAAGGCGGTGCGCAATGGCACCCGCTTCGACCTTGCTACCAGCGCTGTCGTGCTGGTCGGCTACGCCATACCGAGCTTTCTGTTCGCCATCCTGCTGGTGGTGCTGTTCGCCGGCGGCAGCTTTCTTCACTGGTTCCCGCTGCGCGGCCTCGCCAGTGACGGGGCCGCCAGCTGGAGCATTCCCGCGCGCATCGCCGATTATGCGTGGCATATGGCGCTGCCGACGCTCGCCATGGTGGCCGGCGGCTTCGCCAGCCTGACGATGTTGAGCAAGAACTGCTTCCTCGAGGAGATCGGCAAGCAGTATACCGTTACCGCCCGCGCCAAGGGGGCCAGCGAGCAGCGGGTGCTCTACGGCCATGTGTTTCGCAACGCCATGCTGCTGGTCGTCGCCGGCTTCCCGCAGGCCTTTATCAGCATCCTGTTCACCTCGGCCTTGCTGGTGGAGATCGTGTTCTCGCTCGATGGACTTGGGCTGCTGGGCTATCAGTCGGCGATCCAGCGCGACTATCCCGTGATGTTCGGCACTCTGTACATCTTCACCCTGCTCGGCCTGCTGATGCAGATCGTCGGCGACACGCTGTACACGATCGTCGATCCGCGCATCGACTTCGAGGCGAGAAGGTGACGCTCTCCCCAGTCACCCGCCGCCGACTTGCGATCTTCCGGCAGAACCGGCGCGGCGTTACTCTCGTTCTGGATCTTCCTGGCGGTGTTCGGCACCAGCCTGTTCGCAGAGTTCATCGCCAATGATCGGCCGCTGATCATCCGCTTCGACCACCAGTGGTATTTTCCCGTCCTGCAAGACTACAGCGAGGACACGTTCGGACACGAATTCATGCCCACAGAGGCCGATTTCACCGATCCCGTCCTGCAAAATCTGATCGAGGCACATGGCTGGATGCTCTGGCCTGTGGTCCCTTACAACTACGCGACCACGGTCAAGGACCTGCCCAGCCCGGCTCCCTCGCCACCATCGCTGCGGAATCTGCTGGGCACCGACGACCAGGCGCGTGATGTCCTGGCCCGGGTCATCTACGGCCTGCGCCTTTCCGTGCTGTTCGGCTTTTCGCTGACCGCGGTCACCTCGGTCGTCGGTATCATTGCCGGCGCGGTACAAGGCTACTATGGCGGGCTGATGGACCTGTTGTTCCAACGCTTCATCGAGGTTTGGAATGGCATGCCGGAACTCTATCTGCTGATCATTCTCGCCAGCATCATCACACCCAGTTTCTGGGTGCTGCTGATATTCCTGCTGTTGTTCCGGTGGATGAACCTGACCGGCCTGGTGCGCGCCGAATTCCTGCGCGGCCGCAACCTTGAATACGTCCGCGCGGCAAGGGCACTCGGTGTCTCCGACATCACCGTGATGCGGCGGCACATCCTGCCCAACGCGATGGTGGCGACGCTCACCTATCTGCCGTTCATCCTGTCCGGCTCGGTCACACTGCTGTCCACCCTGGACTTCCTCGGCTTCGGCCTGCCGCCGGGTTCGCCCTCGCTCGGCGAGCTGGTCGCACAGGCAAGGAGCAATCTACAGGCGCCATGGCTCGGGTTCACCGCGTTCTTCGTGTTGGGTGGCGTGCTGACGCTGCTGATCTTCGTCGGCGAGGCGGTGCGCGACTCGTTCGATCCACGGCGGTTGCCGGTATGAGAATAATGCACCACAACGACACCAAGGCACGAACCAGCGAATTCGCGTTTCGCGCGAAGCGCGTAACGTCTGCCTTCGTGCCTTGGTGTCTTGGTGGTGACCCTTTCGTTGGTGATCGGCGATGAGCCTGGTCGAGGTCGAGAACCTGTCGGTCGCCTTCGGCGCGAAGCGCGTGGTCGAGGACGTGTCGTTCACCCTCAACCGCGGCGAAACCCTGGCGCTGGTCGGTGAATCCGGTTCCGGCAAGTCGGTCACCGCGCTATCGCTGCTGCAACTCCTGCCATCGGGCGGCAGTAATCCCACCGGCAGCATCATGCTGGACGGCGAGCAGATGATCGGTGCTGACGCCGACACGCTGCATCGCGCGCGCGGTGAACTGGCCGGCATGGTGTTCCAGGAACCGATGAACAGCCTCAACCCGCTGCACCGCATCGGTCGCCAGGTTGCCGAGGCGGTCACGCTGCATCGCCGCATCCCCGCGCACAGCCTGCGTGAACGCGTGATCGACGCGCTGCGCCAGGCCGGCTTCGCCGACGCCGAGAACCGGCTGGAGGCGTACCCGCATCAGCTCTCCGGCGGCCAGCGGCAGCGCGTCATGATCGCCATGGCACTGGCCAACAATCCCGTGCTGCTGATCGCCGACGAACCGACCACCGCGCTGGACGTCACCATCCAGGCGCAGATTCTGAAGTTGCTGACGCGGCTCAGAACCGAGCGCCGGATGGCGCTGTTGCTGATCACCCACGACCTCCAGATCGTGCGCCGCTTCGCTGATCGGGTGTGTGTGATGAAGGACGGCGCGGTGGTCGAGGCCGGCACCGTCGCCGAAGTGTTCGAGGCACCGATCCATCCCTATACCTGCATGCTGCTTGCGGCCGTGCCGAAGGGACGGCCCGCGCCACTGCCGAACGATGCGCAGTGTCTGCTGCAGGCCGATGACGTGAAGGTACATTTTGCCATCCGCCGCGGCGTGATGCGCCGGACCGTCGGTCATGTGCGCGCAGTGGACGGCGTGTCGCTCGCGGTGCGCGAAGGCGAGACGCTGGGACTGGTCGGCGAATCCGGTTCCGGCAAGACCACGATGGCGCTGGCGTCACTGGGACTGGAACGCGCCACCGGTCACATCACGTTCGACGGCGCGGACATCGCCACCCTCAATCGACGCCAGATGAGCTCGCTGCGCTCATGCATGCAGATCGTATTCCAGGACCCGTACGGCAGCCTTTCGCCCCGCATGCCGGTCGGCGAGGTGGTCGCCGAAGGGCTGCGCGTGCACGAACCTGAGCTCAGCCGCGCCGAACGCGAGCACCGGGTGGCCGCAGAACTCGAGGAGGTCGGGCTGCCCGCCGACTCGGCGGAACGCTATCCGCATGAGTTCAGCGGCGGACAGCGACAGCGCATCGCGATCGCACGCGCCATGGTGCTGAAGCCGCGCTTCGTCGTGCTGGATGAACCCACCAGCGCGCTGGACATGTCGGTGCAGGCACAGATCGTCGATCTGCTGCGCCGCCTGCAACAGGTCCATCGCCTCGCCTATCTGTTCATCAGCCACGATCTGAAGGTGGTGCGCGCGCTCGCGCACCGCGTGGTGGTGCTGCGCCATGGCCGCGTGGTGGAACAGGGCGACGCCGACACCGTGTTCGCCCATCCACGCGAGGACTATACGCGCGCCCTGATGACGGCTGCGTTCGCACTCGACGCCTGACCGAGCAGGCGCATCGCCAGACCGAGCGCGAACACCGCCGGAACCGTCAGGCCGAGGAACGCGGCCCCCCAACCGAGATGCGCTGCCAGCAGCCCGCCGAGTGTGGTGGAGAACGCCGCGCCGATGCCTTGCAGCGTGGCGATGAAACCGAGCGCAGACTGGGTGCGTCCGGTTCCCCAGGTGAAGTCCGCCACCATGATCGGCACGGCCACGCCAAGTGTGCCAGCGCCGCATCCATCCAGGACCTGGATCGGTATCAGCCACGTCGGGTCCTGTGCGAACGCCGCCATCACACCGCGGATCGGCAGGACACCGCACGCAGCCAGCAGCAGCCACGCGCGATCGATCCGGCCGGCCGCGCGGCCGGTTACGATCGCCACCGGCACCATGGTGAGCTGCGCGACCACCACGCAGGCAGCCATCCAGCGCGTTGCGTTGCCGTGGCCGATAGCCGCCATGCGTTGGCCGAGCAAAGGCAGCATCGCGGCATTGCCGAGGTGGAACAGCAGCAACGCCAGGCCGAGTATGAGCAGTGGGCGATCGCCCAGTATCTGTGCGAATGAGACGGCCGGTTAAGCGTCGGCATGGCCGCTGGCGCGCTGCGTGTCGATGGCGCTGCCTGGAATGGACAGCAGCGTCGTCGCGCTGGCGGCTGCCATGCCGGCAAGCACCCAGAACGCGGACGCGGCGCCGAGTGCGGCGATGGCAGCGGCCACCAATCCTGCGGCGGCGACGTTGCCGGCGTGGTTCCACGCCTGGTTGCGCCCTTGCTGGCGCGGGAAGTGGTCCTTGCCCACAATGCCGAGTGTGAGCGCGGTCACCGTCGGTGCCATCAGCGCGCCGCCGAACGCCGAGGCAACCTGTGCCGCGAGGACAGCGGCGAAGCTGCGCGCCGGCAACGTTGCCAGTGTCCCGCCCACGACGGCGAGCGATGCGAGCGCGACCCACAGGCGAAAGTGGCGTGTCTTGTCGACCAGCATGCCGGCGGGGCTGTTGAACAACAGTCCCGCAAGTCCCGCGATGGTCATCACGAGGCCGATGCGTTCGGGGTTCCAGCCGGTTGTCGCCAGCCAGGTCGCGAGAAACGGGCCGAGACCGCCTTGGACATCGGCCAGGAAGAAGTTCAGCGCGGCCAGTCCCGCCGTCGGTAACATGACCAGTCGCAGATACCTTCGCGCGGCGAGCGGACAAGGAGCGGCGGGATCACTCCCGCGTCAATGCCGCAGCAGCACCGGCAGGTCGGCGTGGCTCAGCATGTAGCGTGTCACGCCGCCCAACAGGAACTCGCGCAACGGCGAGTGCTGATAGGCACCCATGATCAGCAGATCGGCGCCAAGCTCGCGCGCCTTGTTCAGCAGCGCGGCACCGAACGGGCCGGAACCGACCGTCAGCACATGCAGCTCGGCCGCAACGCCGTGTTCCGCCAGAATGCGCGGCGGCTCGGGAACCGCCGCGCCGGCGCGCATTCCGGCCAGCACGAAGACGCTCTCGGGATGCGTCAGGCAGCGCAGCCCGGTGAGCACTGCCTTGGTCGCCCGCTCGTCGTCGCGCCACGCGATCGCAACGCGGCGGCCGAAATCCGCGGCGAAATGCGCCGGCACCACGAGCACCGGCCGATCGGTCGCGAACAGCGCGGCGCGCAGCGCATGCCAGCTGGTGCCGTAGTCGCGCCGGACCGGCTGCTCGACCACCAGGAAGTCGGCGCGTCTTCCGCGTTCCTCCACCAGCAGTTCGGCGATACCGTCGGTGTCGATCCACTCGGTGTCGAGGCCGGACGGCAGGTCTGCCGCCCAGCCGTCGAACGCCGCCCGCACGTTGGCGGCACGGCTCGACTCGGCGGCGCGCAGCTTTGCCTCGCGTGCCTCGGTCAGCACTTCCTCGCTGGGCGAGACCATCGTCTCGGGCGGCGCTCGCACCACCATCGCATTGACGCGGGTTGCACCGCAGTGCTCAGCCAACCGTTGCGCCGCGGCGAGCAGCGCACCGGCGGCGGCGGGATGATCGAGCACAACGAGAATGACGCCAGCCATGTCACCATGCCTCACGCCCCGCCTTCGGCCGCACCATGGCACGCTGCTCCGCCTCGTGCTTGTCGAACATGGCACGTGCCGCGGCGGAGCGCTTCTCGGTGAGCTCGTCGCGATGCTCGGTGCACCAGTCGAACGATTCGATGCGCGGGATGTTGTCGCCGGAGAAATGCGGCATCACGTAGCGCGCGTACAGTTCATAGGAGCGCTTGGTCGCCTCCCAGTCCGCCCAGTTGTGCGCCTGATGCAGGAACACGCCGAATTCGCCCTGCTTCGATCGCAGCCGCTCGATCAGCGCGATCGCATCGTCCGGGGTGCCGATCACGCCGAACTTGTTCTCGACGAACCATTCGGCCGCGTCCTGGCCACGCGGCACGATGAAGCGCGGCTGGTTGTTGTTGAGGTAGCCGAGATAGCGTTCGAATCCGAAGCGGCAGTTCTCGAATGCTTTTTCCCGGGTCTCGGCGATGTGCATCGGCCCGACCAGGCGCAGCCGCGACGCATCCATCGTGCGTCCCTGTTCGGCGGCGATGTCGCCCGCGATCTGCCAGTTGGCGGCGAGTGCGTCGTAGCCGAACGGATTGGTTGCGGCGACGCAGATCATGCTGAGGTTGTACTTGCCGGCCAGCCTGCCGCCGGACGGCGTGACCGCGCTGACCACCGCGACCTCGGGGTGCGGGCGTGTATACGGACGCAGATGCGCGCGCGCGTTGACGAAGGTGTACCAGTCGGTCTGCTCGGTGACGATCTCGCCCTGGAAGAACCGCAGGATCACGTCCAGCGCCTCGGCCATGCGGTCGCGCTGCGTGTTGGGATCGATCCCCAGCATCAGCGCGTCGGACGCCAGCAGGCCGGGGCCGGCGCCGAACATGACGCGTCCGCGCGTGTGGTGGTCGAGCTGGATGATGCGGTTCGCCGTCATCAGCGGATTGTGGTACGGCAGCGAGATCACGCCGGTGCCGAAGCGGATCGAGCGGGTGCGTTCGGCGGCGACCGCGATGAACAGCTCGGGCGAACTGATCGTCTCCCAGCCGGCGGAATGGTGCTCGCCGATCCACGCTTCATGGTAACCGAGGCGGTCGAGCCACTGCATCAGCTCGAGGTCGCGGTCCATGCAGGCGGCGGGATTCTCGTCCATCGGATGGAACGGCGGCAGGAAGATGCCGTGGCGGAGCTGGATCATGGCGGACCTTTGGCTCTGGCTGGTGGCATTGTGCGCGCCGTGCGGTGGCACCTCAAGGCGGCAGGAGCCGACCGATGTCTGGCGACGCCAGCGGTTCGCCTGGGAATACAAGAATAGAGAAATCAGCACCGCCGACATTCTCAGCGGTGCTGACCGGTAGCTCTACTGGATGGGTGCCAAGAGTGTTGCGGCACGTTCGCCAATCTGGCGGCCATACTGGGTTCCGACCTTCGTGGCATTGCGGAAGTGGAAGCCAACCAGAACGCGCGAGTAGGCGTTCTCATCCGCTGCCTGCGTGAAGCTGGTGTACGAGCGCATCATCGAAGTCGGATCGTCGCAACGGTTCCCGGCAGGGAGTGTCGTGCCGCAGTCCTTGAAGCTGATCTGGTCAGTGCCAAACAATCGCTTGAGTACTTCGGCGCCTACTCCGCCTTCGATCGAGTGACCTGAAGGGTAGTCCTGATCCGGTGGTGTTGGGACCAGCGGTGTCCAGGACTTATCGCCGCCGCTCTGAATCGCGGTGACTGGACGCCAGAAATTGTAGTGGTTCTTGGAGGCCGCCATGGCGATATAGCCATCGGCCAGCGCCATGTTCAGTACCGCGAACAGCCGCGCGTTCTCCCATGGCTTCAACCCCTTCTCGGTCGCGACCGTTCGCGCGATGCGGCTCCACTTCAACGGCGAGTTTTCGAGCCAGAACAGCGCGATCTGGGTTTGGTCGTCGGTGCGGGCACTGGGCGTGGTCTTGCCGTCACCGCCCAGCGATTGCACTTCCTTCAGGTCACCGGCGAACTTCGGGTCGGTTATGGTGTAAGGCGGGCCAGGGCGGAACTGTGTGTTGTCCTGCAGCACGAACGGTGTGACGGTTTCCCATTTCTCGAATGCAACAAACGGGAAGCCCGGCGTACACTGATACTTTCCAGGAGATGGTGCGGGGCAGTCCTTGTTGATAAGCGGCTGCGCCTTGTCATCATCGTGCGCTCGCTTGGCCAGGATTGCTACCGCCGATGCCCGCCCAAGAGCGATACCCTGTTGCTTTGCGACGCCATCAGGGATCGCGGCAAGGGCAGCCGTGTAGGCAGCTTCGACGCTTGCGGTCCCGGCATCGATGCACTCCTTCTTGAACAGGTCAGCTGGCAATTGGCTGATGAGACGAGCCAGAACGTCGTGTGCCGCCGCTGCCACTGCGGCGTCCGATGAAGCTCCTGGTTCCGCTTTCTTGTCGAAAGCGTAGGGTTGGTACTTTGGATCGATCGCGTTCAATGCATCATGTATCGCAATGTGCATCATCGCATACATGCGTGATTCGTGAAACGGGTCGTTGTTGTCGAGCGCCTGCATGCACGCCTTTGTTGCGGCGTCACCGGCGTGGGCGTTCCAGGCAATGACTGCATCACCGGCAGCGTGCGCGGTGTTGAGTCCGAATGGAGAGACAGCGGCGAGCAGCACAGCAGAGAACAAGCGTGTTCGCGTGACCATGATCCCCTCCCTTGTTTTGATTTCAACAGAACTGGCCTGCAACCCGGCCCCTCCGAACCAGCAAGGGCGCCGCTTGTGGCAAGTGCGCCGGAGCTAGGGGCGTGCCTCCAACACCATGTTGAACGGTGTTGCCGTCGCTCGTCGAATGTTGCTGAACCCTCCTGCCGAGATAACCTCCCGTAGCCTGGCTTCCCCTGCCTGGGCGCCCAATGCGGCACCAACTTCCTGGGCCAGAGAAGTTGGAACACAGATAAGCGTGGACGCGGCATAGTAGATGCGACCGATGGGGTTCATATTGTCCTCCATCCGGTCACCAGCCATCGGCTCAACGATCATCCAGGTGCCGTCAGGCTTCAGTGACTGCTTGACATGAGCCGCAGCGCCCGCTGGATCGCCCATGTCGTGCAGGCAATCAAAGAATGTCACGAGGTCGAAGCCGCTGCCGGGATATTCCTTGGCAGTACCGACGTGGAACTCCACGTTGCTGACGCTGTGCTCCCGTGCGTGCGCCTTGGCCGCTTCGACCGAGCCGGTGTGGAAGTCATAGCCAACGAACTGCGACTGCGGGAAGGCTCGCGCCATGAACACGGTTGACCAGCCATGGCCGCAACCGACGTCTGCTACCCTCGCACCATCGTGCAGCTTGGCAATGACACCATCGAGCGCCGGCAACCAGTTCTGGATGAGGTTGTTGAGATATCCCGGTCGGAAGAAGCGTGCGACAGCGCAGAACAGGCATGGGCCATGATCGCCCCAGTCGATGCCGCCGCCGTTCCTGAATGCTTCCTGCACCCTTGGCTGAGCCTCTGCCCACGCGACGACGCCATCGAAAGCGCCCATCATTGCCACGGGACTATCCTCGACGGCGAACATCATCGCTTGTTCAGGCGGCAGTGTGAATTTCTGCGTCGCGGAATCGTAGCTGAGGTAGTTCGACGCTGTTTGCTGAGCAAGCCACTCACGCAGGTATCGCGGATGCACATTGGCGGCTGCTGCCAATTCATCGCAGGTCATGCGGCCCTTTTCGTGGAGCGCCTTGTATAGACCAAGCGCATCGCCCATCCGCACCATCGCGACACTGGCGGCGCCACCAAGGTCCGAAAGCAGTTGGCCGACGAGCGTCTGTAGCTTTTCCTCGTCCATCGATGTGCTCCCTCCCTGTTCATCCCTGGGTGAAGTGTGTCACCGCCGGGATTTCTTCTCGTGGGGGCTTCTCAGGCTCTATTTGATAATGACGAACTAAGTCGGGTCAGACTTGGAGTGCCTCCCCAGAGCTTATAGTTTCGCCTGTGACGTTGCGATCTCCTCGCAATGAATGTCAACAACTATCGTGTTGAAGGTGTTTAATCGGATAGAGTTGACAGATAGCAAAATTGCAAGAGGCGCGGTGCGGTGCTTGCGACAAACCTCCACGCCTGCATCCCGGGCGGTGCTGGCTCCGGCGTGTGGATTGGGGAATCAAGGCGGTCGCCGCCACCTATGACTGGCCGGCGGATCTGTCGGATGACGAGGTATTCAGCCGGCTGCTGGCGCTGAACCTCGCGCGCGGCGCGGGCCCGGTCGCCCGATCACCCGGGGATTGTCGATGCCGACGGCGAACTGCGGCCCGGCAGCATCGGATTTTCCGCACCGCTGCGCGCCGCCGATCGGACGAACCGTCTGACATAGGCGCTGTCACTCATGGGAGCCGCCGCGCTGGCCGCTCCCATGAATGATTTGGCTACCGTTCAGGTCTTGCGGCGAGCGCAGAGCAGACCGAGCAGGCCGGCGCCGAAGATCGCGATCGAAGCGGGCTCGGGCACGCCGGTCGGGATCGCGCCCGGCAGGAAGGCGGCGGACAGGTCGGTCGCGCCGCACGACCCGAGCAGACACGCACCGGTCTGGAAGATTTCCTGATCCGTCAGCAGGCTGCCGCTGTGCGTGACCAATTCGGTGACGTCGAAGGCGTTGCCGACGGCATCCTTGGAGATGATGATCTCCGGAATCGCGAAAGCCGACGTGTCGCCGCCTTCGCTCTCATCGTTCCAGATCTCGATCATGCCCGTGCCGTTCTGAAACGCGGTGGTCGCCTCGATCTGCGGCACGATGATCGACAGGAAGTTGTCGCCCTGGGCGATGGATGCCTGGTCGCCGGTGAAGGTCGTACCGTTATAGGTGAAGCCGCCGCTCAGCGCGCTGTGCATGTCGTTGTACTGGTTCGGCGTGATCCAGTTGTACTGTGCATAGGTGTTGTTCGCCAGGTCGGTCGTCAGTTGGGCGAACGTCTTGACGTTTTGGTTCTGACTGTCAGTGAAGAACGCCTGCGGATTGTGCTTCACCGCGTAGTTGTATTGCTGTGTGCCGTTGTACGGGTTGGTAGTGACGGTCGCACCGCTCGGCGCGACGCCGCCGGTGCCGGACGCGCTGATCAGGGATGACGTCGAATACTGGACGTCTTCCTGGTAGGTGTTCCAGGTAACGCCCTTCCTCGTCAGCTGCCCGGTGAAGCTCTGCGCGGTGATGATGTTCCCGGCGGCGGCCGACGGATCAGCATCGGTAGCCACGCCGAAATTCGAGCCGCCATTCTGCCAGATGTAGTTCGGCTCGGACGGGTGGATGCCCGGAGCGACGTTGGTCATCTGCGAGAAATAGGAGGTGTACTGCGCGTTCGGGTTGCCGGGCGTGACCAAACTGTTGATGTAAGGCGCCGCGACGTTGCCCAGCAGCTGCTGCGGCGAGGTCACACTGGAAGGCTGGGTAAAGTTGTGATTTTCCAGCGCGATCGTGAAGACGGTCTGGATCGGTGCAGCGAACACCGGCCCTGAGAGCGCGGTCGCAGTGAGAAGGCCCAGCGCAATATGTCGCATATGTCATCCCCGGATGCAGTTGTTGCTTCGAACCTCCGAAGCTAGCCGCGGATACGTGACAGCCATGCGCAAACAAGGTTGAAATCTTGGCTAAATTTCCATTGCCACTTTATTGCAGCGCCTTGCAGCCGCTGGCTTGACCGTCGCGCCACGTGGGTCTCTCTTGCGTCAAGGCAAGGAGACATCGCCCATGCACGACACGGTCATTCGCGGCGGCACCATCGTCGACGGCACCGGCAGGCAGGCCTTCACCGGCGACGTCGCGATCGACGGCGACCGCATCGCCGAGGTCGGCGGCAAGGCCGGCCCCGCGAAGCGCGACATCGACGCCGGCGGCATGCTGGTCACGCCCGGCTGGGTCGATGTGCACACGCACTACGACGGCCAGGCGACCTGGGACCAGGAACTGGCGCCGTCATCGTGGCACGGCGTCACCACCATCCTGTTCGGCAACTGCGGCGTCGGCTTCGCACCGGTGCGGCGCGAGCATCACGCCTCGCTGATCGGCCTGATGGAGGCGGTCGAGGAGATCCCCGGCATCACGCTGTCGGAAGGCCTGAAATGGGACTGGGAGAGCTTCCCGCAGTACCTCGATGCGCTGGAACGCATGCCGCGCGCGATCGATGTCGCGGCGCAGGTGCCGCACCATCCGCTGCGCGTCTATGTCATGGGCGAGCGCGCGATCAACCGCGAGAAGGCCACCGCGGACGACATCGACGCGATGCGCCGCATGACGCGCGAGGCGCTGGAGGCCGGTGCGTTCGGCTTCACCACCTCGCGCACCAACTCGCACAAGACGCCGACCGGCGAGATGGTGCCCGGCCGCTATTCCGAGGTGCAGGAACTGCTGGGCATCGGTTCGGCGCTGAAGGGCCTGAGGCACGGCGCGTTCGGGGTGAACAGCGACTTCGAGATCGAGACCGAGGAACTGGCCTGGATGACGCAGCTTGGCCAGGAGACCGGCCGGCCGGTGTGGTTCCTGCTGACCGACCGCCCGACCGATCCGGTGCGCTGGCAGCGCCTGATGGAGGGCGTGCGCACCGCCCGCGCGCAGGGCGCGTTCGTCACCGCGCAGATCGCCGGCCGCCCGGTCGGCGTGATGCTGGGCGTCGATACCGCGCTCAATCCGTTCTCGATCCGGCCGAGCTACCAGGAACTGCTGAAGCTCCCCGCCGCGGAGCGGCTGGCGCGGCTGCAGGACCCGGCGGTGCGCGCGGCAATCCTGCACGACGAACCGTCGGCGGAACTGGTGCGGCGGCTGTCGCAGTTCCGCCAGCAGATCACCACGCGCTGGGATCGCATGTTCGTCATGGGCGATCCGCCGGACTACGAGCCGGAGGCCTCCAGCAGTATCGCCGCGATGGCGCAGCGCTCGAACCACTCGCCGGCCGAAGTGGCGTACGACTATCTGGCCGGCGGGCTGGATCGGTTCCTGTTCTTCCCGATCGTCGGCTACAACGAGGACAACCACGACATCATCCGCACCATGCTGACCTCGCCCGAGACGATGCTGGGGCTGTCGGATGGCGGCGCGCACTGCTCCTCGATCAGCGATGCCTCGCTGCCGAGCTGGATGCTGACGCACTGGGGGCGCGACCGGAAGCGCGGGCCGGGACTGCCGCTGGAGCTGATCGTCAAGCGGCAGACCAGCGAGACGGCGGACTTCTTCGGCTTCGCCGACCGCGGCCGGCTGGCGCCGGGGCTGAAGGCGGATGTCAACGTGATCGACTTCGAGCGGCTGCGTCTGCACGTGCCGGAGATCCGCTACGACCTGCCCGCTGGCGGGCGGCGGCTGGTGCAGCGGGTCGATGGCTACATCGCCACGCTGGTGTCGGGCACGCCGGTGTTCGAGCACGGCCAGTACACCGGCGCGACGCCTGGCAGGCTGGTCCGCGCCGGGTAGGCCTCGCCGCCAACCCTCCCCCGCTGCGCGGGAAAGGCGGGAGCCGCGTCACCTCGCCCGATATGTCCGGTGGCACGCGGCACAGACCTCGCCGACCGCCTTGACCTGCGCGGCCACACCGTCGGCATCGCCTGCCTTGGCAAGCTCCGCCAGCTTGGTCGTGGCGTCGACCATCTCGCTCGCGGTCTTCAGGAAGCCCGCGTTGTCCGACCAGACTGCCGGCAGCGCCTTGGTGTTGTGACCCTCCTCGCTGCCCTTGGGGAACTGCGTCGGGAACTGCTTCATCCAGCGTGCCATGGCCTTCGCGGGGTTCTCCAGCGTCTTCACGTCGCCCTTGGTGGCGACCACCACACGGATACCGGCATAGGTCCCGGCGAACAGGTCCTGCCCCGCCTGGCGGGTCTCGATCGGATCGATCCCGTCCGCCTTCAGCGGGCCGGCACCAACCGCCAGCAGCAGCAGCGCCAAGAGCACCAGCCGGTTCGTCATCATGGGTCACCTCCGTATTGTTCGGTCAGCAGCATGGCCAATCACCCGACGCATCGCCGGCGATAAAATTCCAGGCGAAGCGACGAAAACCAGTGGCAGAATCGCAGCTCTGCCGTCCACATGGGGAACATGCCAGAAATTCACGCCGTCGCCGTGTTCTGCGGCGCCCGCACAGGGAACGATCCTGCGTACCGCGCTGCCGCGCAAACCCTTGGGCACGGGCTGGCGGAGGCGGGCATTCGCCTGGTCTACGGCGGCGGCCGCATCGGACTGATGGGCGTCCTGGCCGATGCGGCGCTGGCCGCCGGCGGCACAGTGATCGGCGTCATCCCGGAATTCCTCACCCGTCGCGAGGTCGCGCACACCACGATCACCGAAATGATCGTCACCGACTCCATGCACAGCCGCAAGCAGCACATGTTCGAGGCGGCCGATGCCTTCGTCTCGTTGCCGGGCGGTCTCGGCACCCTGGACGAGACCATCGAGATCATCACCTGGCGCCAGCTGGGCCTCCACGCCAAGCCGATCCTGATCTGCGATGTGGCCGGCTCCGCAGCGCCCTTCCTGGCCGCGATCGAGGCCGCCATCGCCGGCGGTTTCGCCTTGCCCGGGACGCGCGAACTCTACCAGGTCGTGGACAGCGTTCCAGCGGTGCTGTTGCGGCTGGCGCAGCTGCGGCGCGGGGAACGTGGCGAGGCCGCACGACTGTAACGGCGCCTTGCCGGAGTCGCCGACCGGGGCTATATGCGCCGCCTTGGCCGGAGTGTAGCTCAGCCTGGTAGAGCACTGTGTTCGGGACGCAGGGGCCGGAGGTTCGAATCCTCTCACTCCGACCAGCAACGATTTCTTAGCGAATCATGTTCGACAAGAGAAACCAACAGGTTCGCGCCCTCTCACGCCGACGATTCACCTCCAGGTTCAGCTCAAGTGCCCCTTCCGCCTCGCGTCGTACCGGCTCCGGTGGATGCGCCAGCGAATGACGCCGCCCGGCGGCCGGCTGGGCGGCGGCTGCGACGGTGATCAGCGGCTTCGTCATCGCCTACAATCGGGCCATGTTGCTGGCGACCTGCCTGCGGTCGCTGCGGTTCGCCGATGAGCTGATCGTCATCGACAAGTCATCCTCCGACGACACCCCAGGCATCGCGAAGCGATACGCCGATCGGGTGATCACCGTGCCGTGGTCGCCCACGGTGGAGGAGACCCGCGGCTTTGCGCTCGAGCAGTGCCGGCATGACTGGATCGCGTTCCTGGACGATGACGAGATGCTGAGCCCGGAGGCGATCGCCTATCTGCGCGCACCGCGCGGCGCCGATGCGCCCGATGCGGTGTCATTGCCGCTCCGTCACTGGATCCTCGGCCGGTTCGATGCCGATGCATATTACTGGCCCGAGCATCATGTCCGCTTCTTCCGCAAGGGTTGCGTCGCCTTCGGCCCCACGGTCCATGGCGGGATCGCTGTTCGCACCGATCGAATTGAGCAAATACCCGCCGATTCGCCGATCTTCATCGAGCATCTTTCGCACCCTGGCGCCGCGCAGTGGATCGAGCGCACCAACCGCTACACCTCGATCGCGGAGCGCGTGCGGTCCGCGCCGGAGGGTGCGGACCTCATCGACTTCGCCCACCGTCGCATCGACCATTGGCTGGCGCTGAGCCGCAACAGCGACCGCAACGATTATGTGGCGGTGGTGGCGCTGCTGCGCGCAATCTATGACATGGTGGACCGCGTCAAGGCTTGGGAGACGGAACGTGGCCTGGATGGCGCCGCTGCCTTCCGGACGCGCTGCGCGGAGCTGGATCGGGCATACGACGAACTGGAGACGCGCCTCGGCATCGCGACCGGCATGCGAGCCGACCGACCGCAGCGTCCGATCGGCAGGCCGCTGTGCTGAGTGGTCTCGCCACGTTCGTCGCGCGCACCGACGCCGCGGCACCCGGCTGGCAGCGCTGGCGTCGCCTGCTGGTGCGCAACCTGACCCGGCCGGTCTATGCGCTGTACGGGCGCCGGCTGCTGGCCCAGGTGTTGCAGCGCCCGCCGCCACGCCATGTCGGCATCATCCTCGACGGCAATCGTCGCTTCGGGCGGCTGTCGGGCGTGGTCGATCCGTTGCAGGTTTACGCGCAGGGTGCACGGAAGCTGGACGACCTGCTGGACTGGTGCGGCGAGTTGTCGATCCCCGCGGTCACCCTGTGGGTATGCTCAACCGACAATCTGGCACGCCAGCCGCAGGAGGTCGCCGGCATCCTCGGTGCGCTGGAGGTGAAGCTGCGCGCCCTGGTCGGCGATCCGCAGATCCATCGACGCCGGGTGCGCGTGCAGGCGATCGGCCGCATGGAGCTGCTGCCGGACAGCACGGTGGCAGCGATCCGTGCCGCGGAGGCGGCGACCGCAGACTACGAGACGATGCTGCTGTCGATCGCCGTCGCCTATGGCGGGCATGAGGAGATCGCCGACGCCGTGCGCGAGATGCTGAGCGAGGCGATGCACCGTGGCGCGTCGTTGCCGGACATCATCGAGGCGGTATGCCCCGAGCGGATCGGCCAGCACCTGTATCTTGCCGCTACGCCCGAGCCGGATCTGATCATTCGCACCAGCGGCGAATTGCGGCTGTCGGGCTTCCTGTTGTGGCAAAGCGCCTACAGCGAATTCTACTTCTCCGACGTGCTGTGGCCGGCGTTCCGCAAGATCGATTTTCTGCGCGCGGTTCGAGCGTTCCAGCAGCGCCGCCGCCGCTACGGCCGCTGACCCAGCAGGTGGCGGCGCAGCCGCGGCAGATAGCCGCGCAGGAAGATGCGCAGCGAACCCTGCAGCAGTTGGTGCTCGCGCTCGAGCGCCTCGTTGCGCTGTTCCGACGTGACGCGGGCGCGCTCCGACTGTTCGGCGCGCTGCGTCGCGTCCTTCGCATGCTGCGCTGCCTGTTCGGCGCGCTGGCTCTCCTGTTCGGCGCGCCGGCTCTCCTGTTCGGCGTGCCGGCTCGCCTGTTCGGCGCGCTGCGTCGCCTGTTCGGCGTGCTGCGTCGCACGGGCCAGGTCTGCCTGCACCTGTCCCAGTTCCCTGGCGGTGGCCAATCGGTGCAGGTACTCGGTATCGAGATCACCGCGGTCGATGTAGAGGCTGGGCGGCAGGGGGGGTGGCTCGCGATCCGAAGCCACGGCGATCAGGTAAGGCGCGCGCGGCAGACCCATGCAGGCCTCGAAATGCGTGTCGCCGCGCCGGTCGAACACCAGAGACGGCATCGCTGATGCGGTGTCGGCGAGCAGCGCCGAGCCGATCATCGCGCGCTGCTGCATGACCTGCACGTGGCGAAACACCCCTTGCAGGAGCGCAGTGAACTCGGCTCGGCTCAGCTCATGCACGTGGAACGGGTTCGCCGGCGTTCCCGCCGGGGAATAGATGTCCCGATCCGGCGTGCTTGCGACGAAGCTGCCGTCCGGGCGCAGCACCCGCCGCACCTCGCGCAGAAAGTCGTGCTGCCGGTCGAAGTGCTCGATTGTTTCGAACGAAACCACAACATCGACGCAGCCATCGGCCAGCGGCAGCGCCCGCGCATCGCCTTGCAGAAATTGCAGGTTGTGCCGCGGAAAATTGGCCGCGGCGGCGCGCACGGTCGACCCGGAATGTTCGACGCCGATCACGCGACGAGCGAGCTGTGCGAGCAGCGCCGATCCGTAGCCTTCGCCGCTGGCCACATCCAGCACATCGCGGCCTGCGACGAGAGAACGCGCGAACAGGTAGCGGTGATAGTGTTCGATCTGCACCTGGCCACCGATGGCAGCGGTCAGGCGCTCGCCGGTAAAGGGTTCCGGATGTTCCGCCGTCTCGCGGCGAAAGATGTCCCCCATCGGCCGGGCTGGCTAGTTCAGCCGGGTACGCAGCTCGTCCATCGCGCCGCGGATACGGCTGGCCGCGTCGCCTTCCGGCACCAGCCCGAGGAACCGCTCGAAGCAGCGCAGCGCGGCGCTGACGCGATCGAGCCGCTGGTTCATCACCGCCGCCTGGCGCCACAGATCGGCGTGGTCCGGCGCGATGCGCAGCATGTCCTCGGTGCAGGTCAGCGCGCCCGGCAGATCGCCCGACTTCAGCCTGCGGCTCATGATGTTGTTCTGCAGCCGCAGCAGCACGCGACGCGCGCTCATCGGCCGCAACAGCCCGGGACGCAACTCGGCCTTCTCGCCTTCCACCCGCTTCAGCAACACCCGCAGATCGCGCGCGTCGAGCGTCACACCGCCGCCGAACACGTCGACCACCGCCTGTTCGCTCTTGCCTTCCAGCGCGACCAGGAAATGCGCCGGGAAGTCAACGCCATGCGCGCCCCATCCCGCCGCGCGCGCGGTGTGCAGCCAGATGATGCCGAGAGCGACCGGCAGTCCCTTGCGGCGCCGGATGACGCTGATCAGATTGGCGTTGGCGAGATCGTCGTAGTTCTCGGCATCGCCGCCATAGGCGTAGCGGCCGGAGATCAGGCCCGCCATCGCCTCGGCACGCATCGACAGATCGTTGGTGCCGATCGTGTCGGCGAGTTCCACCGCGTCGCGCGCGAGGTCCGACAGATGCGCCCGCGCCGCCTGCCAGTCGTCGTCCGGCGCATCGACGCGGGCGAGCTGCAGCGCGGCATCACCGATATCGATCTCGGTGTCCGGCAGCACGCCAATCGCTTCCAGCGCGGCACGTGGGTCGCTCATGCCCGCCAGTGTGGGGGCGATGGCTGCCGCGTGCAAGGCGGCCTTATTCAGCTGCGGGCAGATAGATCTCCTTGCCCTTCTCGGCGAATTCCTTGCTCTTCTGCTCCAGCCCCGCCATCCGTTCGGCCTCGACGCGCAGGTCCTGCGTGATCCGCATCGAGCAGAACTTCGGGCCGCACATCGAACAGAAATGCGCGACCTTGTGCGCCTCCTTCGGCAGCGTCTCGTCGTGGAAGTTGCGCGCGGTGTCGGGGTCGAGCGAGAGGTTGAACTGATCCTGCCAGCGGAACTCGAACCGCGCGCGGCTGACCGCGTCGTCGCGCAGCCGGGCACTCGGATGGCCCTTCGCCAGATCCGCCGCGTGCGCAGCGATGCGATAGGTGATCACGCCCACCTTCACGTCGTCGCGGTTGGGCAGGCCGAGATGCTCCTTCGGCGTCACGTAGCACAGCATCGCGGTGCCGAACCAGCCGATCATCGCGGCACCGATCGCCGAGGTGATGTGGTCGTAGCCGGGTGCGACGTCGGTGGTGAGCGGTCCGAGCGTGTAGAACGGCGCTTCGCCGCATTCGCGAAGCTGCTTGTCCATGTTGACCTTGATCTTGTGCATCGGCACGTGGCCGGGGCCCTCGATCATCACCTGGCAGCCCTTGTCCCAGGCGATCTTGGTCAGTTCGCCCAGCGTCTCCAGTTCGGCGAACTGCGCCGCATCGTTGGCGTCCGCCTGCGAGCCGGGACGCAGCCCGTCGCCCAGCGAGAACGACACGTCGTACTTGCGCATGATGTCGCAGATCTCGTCGAAGCGCTCGTAGAGGAAGCTCTCCTTGTGATGCGACAGGCACCAGCGCGCCATGATCGAGCCGCCGCGCGAGACGATGCCGGTGACGCGCTTTGCGGTCAGCGGCACATACCGGAGCCGCACGCCGGCATGAATGGTGAAGTAATCGACGCCCTGCTCGGCCTGTTCGATCAGCGTGTCCTTGAATACTTCCCAGTCGAGCTTGTCGGGCTCGCCATCGACCTTCTCCAGCGCCTGATAGATCGGCACGGTCCCGATCGGCACCGGCGAATTCCGCAGAATCCAGCCGCGGATGTTATGGATGTTGCGGCCGGTCGAGAGGTCCATCACCGTGTCGCCGCCCCAGCGGATCGCCCACACCAGTTTCTCAACCTCGTCCGCAGCACCCGAGGTGACCGCGGAATTGCCGATGTTGGCGTTGATCTTCACCAGGAAGTTGCGGCCGATGATGACCGGTTCGAGTTCCGGGTGGTTGATGTTGGCAGGGATGATGGCGCGGCCGCGGGCGATCTCGTCGCGGACGAATTCCGGGGTGATGAATTCGGGGATTTCGGCGCCGAAGTCCTCGCCGTCGGATCGGCGTTCGGCCGCACCGTCCAGCGCCTTCTGCCGACCCAGGTTCTCGCGGTGCGCGACGTAGATCATCTCCTCGGTGATGATGCCGGCGCGGGCGAATTCGAGCTGTGTGACAGGCTGGCCCGGCTTGCCGCCCAGCACTGAATGTTCGGCCGGGCAGGTGGGGACGAGCCGCTCGCCGGTGGCGCCGCCGTTGTCCACATCCTTTACCGCGCGGGCTGCGATGCGAGCAAAGCCGCGTTTCGCGATCCACCCGGCGCGCAGCGGCGGCAGGCCAGCCTCCAGGTCGATGGTGACCGCGGGATCGGTGTAGGGGCCGGAGGTGTCGTAGGCGCGATAGGGTTCCTCGCGCGCGGTGGGATCGAGCGCGATCTCGCGGAACGGCACGTGGATGTCGGGACAGCCCATCGGCGAGGTGTAGATCTTCCGCGAGCCGGCGATCGGGCCGGTGGTGACGCTGCTCGGACGCGCGGCGGTCTTCGACTGGACGGTCATTGACGTCTCCTCAATCGCACTCGCGGGCGGCGCAGGCGGAGAACGGGGGAGCGATTGCCAAGGCACCCGTCCCTACGCCGGCATGACCCGGTTCAGGTTCAAGGGTCACCGCGCCGTCGCGTTGTGCGGTCCTGGCGGTCTCTCAGCCCCTTGCGGCGGGGCTCCCCTCGGTAGCCCGGTAGGATGGGATGGGTTGCCGGCGGTGTCAAACCGGTGAGGATAGAGTTAACCGCAACTCGCGTTTTCCGTCGATCTGAGGCATCGAGCGGAGCTGGCGGAATATATTCCTTGACATTCGCGGCCCCGGGCTGCCCAACCCTCGACCGCAGCCGCCCAGGCCGCATCGCGAGGACCGGCCTTGCGGTCCGCGGCACCGGGCGGCACCGGCCCGCCCTGAACCTGTTGCCCGACCATCGCAGCGTGCTGCTGCGTCCTATGACAGCGGTGGGCAATGAGGCAGCTCAATCCCGCCGGATATCCTCTGCGATGGCGAAGAACTGGTCGAGGGCGCAGGCCGACAGCAGGCGATGGTTCGCCCAGGCGCAGCGACTGCCCGGTCGGATCCGCTACAGCCCCACCGCAAACACGGTGGTATCAAACCGCACTTCCATGTCGGGTGTCTGCTTTCCTCCGGTGAGCGACGCGACGTGGCGGGCGACGTAGTGCGCCAGTGCGTTCGGATTGATCAGGCCGATGCGGTCGGCATCCGCGGCGGGATCATTCAGGGCGTCGAGCAGCGCCCGGGTGAACGCGCCGTGCTGCCACGCGTCGTCTTCCAGGGACGGCTCGCTTTGGCCCGACGATGTCAGCACGGTCACGTTCGCCGCGGCGAGCCCATGGCGCAGCGCTGCCGCGTCCACCGCGTTCGCGGACCCGTCCAGCGTCGTCGCACCGGAATGGCAGGCATCGAGCAGCACCAGCACCCGGCCATGCTCGGCCAGTTTCAGCAGTTCGGTTCGCAGCACGTCGATCGGCAGTGCGGTGTTCTTGATCCCGACCGCATCGCGCGCATCCGTGTCGTACGGCAACAGGTAGAGCGTGCCGTCGACCGTCATGCCATGACCGGAGAAGTGCACCACCGCGAGGTCGTTGCCGCCGCCGCGTTCCATCTCGGTGCGCAGCGTCTGCAGCCCGCGCAGGATGCCGCCGCGGCTCGCGTCCTGGTTCAGCAGCGCCTGTGCATCGACACGCGAATACAACCCCTCCTGCGTGCTGGCGATCGCGCTGGCCAGGTCATGCGCGTCGCGGTCGGCGTAATGCAGCCGCAGGTTCTTGGCGTAGTCCGCGTTGTAGGCGCTGATGCCGATGGTCAGCAGGTGAAGCTGAACGCCCGGCGGCAACTGGCTGTGGGTGCGCATCGCCACCTCCTTGTTGTGCTCGGCGAGCACCGCCAGGCCCAGCGCGCGCGGCGTCTCCATCTCCTGCAGCACCAGCGGCAGCACGGCAGGGCGGTACGAGCCGGGGATGTCCTCGATCGGGATGCTGTCGGCAGGCTGGTCCCAGCCGTGGTTGACATGCCAGCGCAGGATGCCATGCGCGCCGGGGGTGGCGGCATAGAACCCCTCCGGCGTCCAGGCGACCCAGTTGGTGCGGTCCGGCAGCGGCATGAACGCCAGCAGTTCTACCCCGTCGCTCATCCGGTGCCAGCGGATGGTGCCGTCACCATAGTCGGCCACCACCAGCCGCCCGTCGCCGCTGATGTTCACCGCCCAAACCGCGTCCGGAGCCGGCCGGGACCATAGGACCGTGCCGTCGGCCTTGAAGGCGCGCAGGGACCAATCCGCCCCCAGCACGAAGCGATCTCCTGACGGGTGGATGGCGAGGCTGCGGGAGGTCTCGTACGCGTTGAGGACCAGCGGGCGACTGCCAAGCGTCGGGTGGGACTCGTTGACCCAGTGCTCGATGGGCAGGCCATCCCGGCGCGGCGTGGCCATGTCCCGCTCGGTGGGCGGGCCGAGCGCTAAGGCGCGCGCGGTGAGATCGAACCGCGCCGGCTGTTGGGCCGCGGCTGCGAAGTCGAAGCCGATCCGCGTGCCGTCCCCGGACACCGCCAGCGTGTAGCGCTGATTGCGGAGATCGGCCTTCGGCGGACCCTGCGCCCAGGCGGGCGTGCCGTCCGGCCGCAACCTGCCGAGCCAGGGGTCCCCGGCTGCGACCAGCAGGTCGCCGTCCGGCAGCGGCACGAGGCTCATCACCGTGTCCAGCGCGGCGGGCAGGATCCGCCGCTTGCCGGCGCCCGCGTCGCCCCAGGCGGGAACCGGGAGGCCGCCGCTGGTCGCATAGCGGCCCGCGGCGAACAGGGTCCGGCCGTCCGACGACCAGGCAACTGCCTGCAGGTTGCCGCCCGTGATGCCCGTGACGTCGGGCCCGGGAAGCGGGGCGAGCGAATGGCCATCCAGCAGGCTCACCACCGTGCCGCCGGCATAGCCGACCGCCAGGCGCACACCGTCGGTCGGGCTGAACGCGATGCCGTAAGGCTGCCGGCCGTCAGATGTGTCGATCGCAACGGCGGGGCGCACCGTTCCTTGCAGTTCGGCGGCATAGAGGCGCACCTTGCCGTCCCACGAGGTGGTCGCCAGCCGCCCGTCCGGGGCGAATGCCGCGCCGTAACTCTGATCGCCGTAGTCTGCGTCGCGTGCGGCCTCGCTCCAGCCCCGGTCGCGGTCGTACAGTCGGATACCGCCGAACGTCGCCGCCAGGCGGCGGCTATCCTGCGAGAAGCTCAGATGATTGACTTCGTCCGGCAGGCCTTCAATCCGCTTGACCAGCTTCCCGCTGGCGCGATCGAACAGGTAGATCTGCTCGCTATCGGTGGCCGTGATTGTTCGGGTCCAGCCGCCGGCGGCGATCAGCGCGCCGTCCGGGCTGATCGCCACCGCGAAGGCCTTGCCGACATTGCCCGGCCCGGCGGGCAGCCGGATGGTGCGTACCGGCGTGCCGTCGGCGAGCGACCAGACCCGCACCGTCTTGTCCTCCGAAGCGGTCACCCCCCAACGTCCGGCGCGATCCGCGTCAGCGCGTCTGATCATCGCCGTGTGCATGCCGGGATCGACCACCAGCACCGGCCGGTCGTACAGCGCCGCCTCCGCCGGCGGCTGCTCCGCCGCCGTCGCCGCCGCGGCCCACAGCGTCAGGCTCAGGACGACGGCGCAACCTTGTCGAGTGCGGCCCATGACGTTGCCTCCAGTCAGCGCTGCACCGCGAACAAGGTCGCCTCGAAGCGCGCTTCCATGCCGGGGTGCTGCCTGCCGTCGGTCAGCGCCAGCACGCGATTGGTGACATACCTGACCAGACCCGTCGTGCTGATCAGGCCGTTCTGGTTGATGTCGGCCGCGGCATCGCCGAACGCGTCCAGCAGCGCCTTGGTGAACGCGCCGTGCTGCCAGTCCGCGTTCTCGTATGACACCTCGTCACCGCTGGATGAGGTGAGCACCGTGACGTTGCCGGCGGCGAGGCCGCTGCGCAGCCTGGTCGAGTCCATGGCGAGCTGCACGCCATCCCCCGCCGTCGCGCCCGAATGGCAGGCGTCGAGCAACACCAGCACCCGGCCGTGCTTGGCGAGTTCCAGCAATTCATCCCGCAGATCGTCGATCGACAGCCCGGTCGACTTGATGCGCGCCGGGCGGCTCGCGTCGACATCGGCAGGCAGCAGGTAGAGCTTGTCGTCCACCATCGCACCGTGGCCCGAGAAATACACCACGGCCAGGTCGTTGCCGGCGCCTTTGGCCATGCCGTCCCGCATCGCCTCGAGCGCGTCTACGATGCCTTTCTTGCCGGCGTCGGCGTCGAACAGCGTTTGCAGGCTGACCCGATACAGCACCTCCTGGGTGCTGGCGATCGCGCTGGCCAGGTCATGCGCGTCGGGCCGCGCGTAGTCGAGATGCAGCTTGCCGCTGTACGCGTTGATGCCGATCGCGAGCAGATGCAGCTGCGCCCCGGGCGGGACCCGGCTGTTGGTGCGCAGCATGACCTCTTTGGCGTGCTCGGCGAGGCCCATAAGGCCGAACGCCCGCGCCGTCTCGAGTTCCTGCAACACCAACGGGAGCATGGCGGGACGGTACGAGCCGGGGATGTCCTCGATCGGCACGCTGTCGGCCGGCGCGTCCCAGCCGTGGTTGACGTGCCAGCGCAGGATGCCGTGCGCGCCCGGGGTGCTGGCGTAGAACCCCTCCGGCGTCCAGGCCACCCAGTTGGTCTGGTCGGCCAGTGGCATGAAGGCCAGCAGTTCCACCCCGTCGCTCATCCGGTGCCAGCGGATCGTGCCGTCGCCGTAGGCGGCCACCACCAACCGGCCGTCACCGGTGATGTTCACCGCCCAGACAATGCCGGGAACCGGCCGGGCCCACAGGACCGTGCCGTCCATTTTGAAGGCGCGCAGAGACCAATCCGCCCCCAGCACGAAGCGGTCCCCTGCCGGGTGGATGGCGAGGCTGCGGGAGGTCTCGTACGCGTTGAGGACCAGCGGGCGACTGCCAAGCGTCGGGTGGGACTCGTTGACCCAGTGCTCGATCGGCAGGCCATCCTGGCGGGGGGCGGCCATGTCCCGCTCGGCGGGCAGATCGGGCGCGAGGGCGCGCGCCGTCAGATCGAACCGTGCCGGCTGTTTGCCGAACGCCGCGTAACCGAACCCGACCCGCGTGCCATCGCTCGACACCACCAGCGTGTCGAACTGAGCGCGGAAATCGGCCTTCGGTGGACCCTGCGCCCAGGCGGTTGTGCCATCCGCCCGGAGGCGGCCAAGCCACGGGTCCTGCGAGGCGACCAGCAGGTCGCCGTCCGGCAGCGGCACGAGACTCATCACGGTGTCCTGCGCAGCGGGCAGGATCCGCCGCTTGCCGGCGCCCGCGTCGCCCCAGGCGAGCACCGGGCGGCCGCCGTTGGCGTAGTAAAGGCCGGCCCCGAACAGTGTCCGGCCGTCTGATGACCAGGCGACACTGGCCAGAGCGCCCCCCGTGATGCCCGTGACGTCGGGCCCGGGAAGCGGGGCGAGCGAATGGCCATCCAGCAGGGTCACCGCCGTGCCATCGTTGTAGCCGATCGCCAAGTGCGCCCCGTCGGTCGGGCTGAACGCAATGCCGTAAGGATGCTGACCCGCACGTGTGTCGATCGTAACGGAGGGGTGGACCGTCGCTTTCAGGTCGGCGGCATAGAGCCGCAGCTTGCCGTCGTACGCGGTCGTCGCCAGCCGGCCGTCTGGAGCGAAAGCCGCGCCGTAGCTCTGATCACGATAGCCCTCATCGCGGGCAGCCTCACCCCAGCCCTGGTCGCGGTCGTACAGCCGGACGCCGCCCGAACCCAACGTCGCCGCCAGCCGGCGGCCATCCGGCGAGAAGATCAGGTGAAAGACGACGTTCGGCAAGCCATCGATGCGCTTGACCAGCCCCCGCTGGCACGCTCGAACAGGTAGATCTGCTCTTGCCGGTCAGCGTCGGTCCATCGTGTCCAGCCCCCGGCCGCGACTAGCGCACCAGTCGGGCTGACCGCCACTGCGAAGGCCTTGCCGACGTTGCCTGTCCCGGCGGGCAAGCGGATGGTGCGTGCCAATGCGCCATCGGCGACCGACCAGACCCGCACCGTCTTGTCGTCCGAGCCGGTCACCGCCCAGTTCCCCGCACCGTCCGCCGCAGCGCGCCTGATGATCGCCGTGTGCATGCCCGGATCGACCACCAGCACCGGCCGGTCGTACAGCGCCGCCTCCGCCGGCGGCTGCTCCGCCGTCGCCGCCGCGGCCCACAGCGTCAGGCTCAGGACGAGGGCGCAACCTTGTCGAACGCGGGCCATGACGTTGCCTCCAGTTGAGTCTGGATCGTCTTGCGCATCAGCGCGTCGTCGTCGCGGGTCCTGGACCAGATCGCCACCACCGCATCGATCAATGGCTTGGCGATACCGGTCACCACTTCCTCGATCGGCCCCTTTTGGCCGCTGCTTTGCGGCACCAGCGGCAGCACGCTGTTGCAGAATGCCTCACGCCTGTCGAAGCCGCGTTGCAGCCTCGCCTGCAGGTCCGGCAGGCTCTCCGGCTGCGCCTTGCGCGCCAGCGCCACGACCAGGCCGGCGATCACCCCGTCGTACTCGCCCTTCGCATCGCCATAAGCCAGCGCGCCACGAGCCTTCGCTGCGGCATCGCCGTACTGCTTGAGCCACACCACGCAGGTCTCGGCGCGCGTGCGCTCCTGCGCCAGCCGCGCCACCGCGTCCTGCCAGTTGATTTCCTGTGCCCGGACCGGCGTTGCGGCCACCGCAACGACGAGCCCAATAAACAGCCATGCAACCCGCGGCATTGGATGTCTCCTCGCATGCACCGTTCCGGCGAGCTATCGGAGACGTTAGCCAATCAGATCGGCTTGGGGAACCGCAATGACCTGCGTCACACCCGCCAGACTGTCGTCTCGCTCCAACCGAGTTCCTCGAACTCGGCCGCGCGCAGTGGCGCCTCTGCGATGGCGAAGAACTCGTCGAGCTGCGGTGGCTTGACCTGGGTGCCGCTGAGCATCGCGTGTGCCTGGCCGCGGTGATGGATATCGTGCTGGAACAGGTGCAGCAGCAACCGGTCGGCGCGCTCGGTCTGCACGCGGCTGCCACGGTGCACGCGGATGATCCGGTCCGGTCCAGCCTCGTCCAGCGCGTCGCACCATGCGATCAGCCTGCGGTCCACCGACGCCTGTGCGGGATGCAGCTCCGCCAGCGTCGGGCAGGGCACGGGGTTCGCCCACGCGTCGGGACCCAGCACGCCGCCTTCCAGCGCATCGACGTAGAACAGGTCGATCGTCAGGATGTGGTTCAGCGTTGCCTGGATCGAGGGGAAGAAGCCGGTGCGCGGCGCCTCGAATTCAGCCTGGGTCAGCGCAGCGCAGGCCGCCAGCAGGCGATGGTTCGCCCAGGCGTTGTTGTAGGCCATCGCCCGCAGTGTCTGCAGATGCGAGGCGGGCATGGCGCTAGCCGACGATTTCCACCTGGGCGAAGAAGCAGCCGATCTCGATGGCGGCGTTCTCCGCGCTGTCGGAGCCGTGCACCGAGTTCGCCTCGATGTCCTCGGCGAACTGCGCGCGAATGGTGCCAGGTGCCGCCTTCTTCGGATCGGTGGCGCCCATCGCCTCGCGGTTGCGCGCCACCGCGTTGTCGCCTTCCAGCACCTGCACCACCACCGGGCCGGAGATCATGAACTCGACCAGCCCGCGAAAGAACGGCCGCTCCTTGTGCACTGCGTAGAACGCCTCGGCCTGCGCCTGGGTCAGTCGCAGCCGCTTCTGCGCCACGATGCGCAGGCCCGCCGCTTCCAGCGCCGCGTTGATCGAACCGGTGAGGTTCCGCCGCGTGGCGTCGGGCTTGATGATGGAGAGCGTGCGCTCGGTCGCCATGGGCGGCTCCTGGAGATCGGTGTGAGGGCGGCTGACTAGGCGGGCTGGCCGATCAGCGCAAGGCCCTCGGCCACCGAGACGAACTCGCCGCCGCCCGCCAGCTTGGCCGAGCCGAAGCGGGTTTCGAACAGGCGGCGGACCGCGGGGACGAAGGCGGTGCCGCCGGTAAGGAATACGCGGTCGATCGCATCGGCGGTGATGCCGGCGTCGCTCAGCACCTGGTCCACCGTGCTCGCCAGCCGGGCGAGGTCGCCGGCGATCCAGGTCTCGAATTCGCTGCGGGTGATGGTCCGCTCGACCGCGAACGTGCTTGTGGCCGAAGCGCAGCAAGGTGGCGTCGGCGTGCGACAGCTCCGCCTTGGCGGTGGAGACCGCCTGATACAGCGCATAGCCGAGGCCGTCCTCGATCAGCGTGATCAGATGGCGGAGGCGCTCGGGATGCTGTGCGGTGCGCGCCACCTCGGCGATGGCGCGCAGCGTGCGGGGCGTGCGCATCATCGACAGCAGGTGCCAGCGGGCGAAGCCCGAGAAATACTCGGGCGGCACCGGGAGCGGCTTGCCCATCACCCGGTAGGTGTCGCCCTTGCCGAGCAGCGGAGCGATCGCGCGATCGATGATGCGGAAGTCGAACACGTCGCCGGCGATGCCGATGCCGGCGTGGCCGAGCGGGGTGACGCCGGAATCGGGGTCGAAGCGCATGATGGAGAAGTCGCTGGTGCCACCGCCGAAGTCGCCGATCAGCACGGTGGCCGGCTCGGTCAGCGTGCGGGCGAAGCGGGTGCCGGCGGCTTCCGGCTCCAGCGCCAGGGTCACCTCGGGCAGGCCGGCCTCGGCGTAGGCACCGCGCAGGCGGCCGGCGCCCAGAGCGTCGTCGACGAACTCGCCGGCGAAACGCACCGGGCGGCCGACGATGATGCGCGGGGCGGGTGGGGTGCCGGCGAGGAGGGCGCGCAGGAAGCTGGCCGACCAGGCGTTCCAGCGTGAACCGGTGGCCGAAGATGCGGGTCTCGCGTGAAGCTCCGTTGCGCCAGGTAGGTCTTCATCGACATGATCAGCCGGCTGTCCAGCGGATCCTCGAGGTAGGCCGCGATCGCCTCGGGGCCGGCTTCATGGCGAAGCACACGGCGGGCGGCGGTGTCCTCGGTCCAGAAGCAGAGGACGGAGCGGAACACGTCGCTGCGTGGCGTAGCGCTGCGTGGTCACGCTGCCGTCCGCGTGCAGCAGCGCGACGACGCTGTTGGTGGTGCCGAAATCGATGCCGATCGCCTGGATCATGGGGCGCCCCGCGGAAGGGCGCGGGTTCAAGCGCGATCCGGCACCGGAGGCAAGGGGGGCGGCTCAACGCGCAGCGGGTGATCGACGCAGCTACCGCATCCCGGTGATCGACGCCGACACCGCGCGCGGATCGCGTACCGGCCACCGACCGGCGTCCACCTGCGCGATGAACCCACCGACGATGCGGTTGAACTCGTCGGGATCCTCGAGGTTGATCGCGTGGCCGCAGTTCGGCATCACCGACAACGCCGCGCTGGCGATGGTCTGCTTCATCAGCAGGCCCGGCGCCAGACAGGGCCAGTCCTCGTCGCCGGTCAGGATCAGCGTCGGCAGCGTCAGCGCCTTCATCTGATCCACCAGATCGTACAGCGACGGCCGTTCCCGCTGCACGCCCAAGCTGCGTGTTGCGCGCGCCGAGCGCCGAGTGCTCGGCCAGCATGCGGCGGAATTCGTCGAACCCGCGCGGGTCCTTGTTCTCGAACTGCACGCGCGTCGGACCATAGGCATACCTCCCTGCGAACACCTCCATCCCCTGTTCGTCGATGAATGCCGCGATCGTCTCTGCCTCTGAACGGAACCGTTCGGTCTGCCCGCGCTCGGCGCCGTAGCCGCACCCCGCGACACACAGCGACAGCGCGCGCGCCGGGTGGCGAAAGCCGTAATGCAGCGTGGCGAAGCCGCCCATCGACAAGCCCACCACGTGCGCCCGGTCGATCTTCAGATGATCGAGCACCGCTGCGATGTCGTCCGCCGCGCGCGCCTGCGAGTACTTCGCCACGTCCTCGGGCACCTCGGACGGCGGATAGCCGCGCGCGTTGTAGCTGATCGCGCGATAGCGCTGGCCGAAATGCCGCATCTGCGGCTCCCAGCTTCGATAGTCGCCGGCATACTCATGCACGAGGATCACCGGCCGGCCGGATCCCGTCTCCTCGTAATACAGCCGCACCCCGTCATCCGTCGTTGCATGTGGCATTGTGGTTCCCCTTCCTATTGCAGCGCGGCCTATTGCAGCGCAGGTGGATGCTCGGCCACGACCGCATCGGCGAGGCTGTTGTCCACCGCCACTTCGAATGGCGTGCCGGGCGATACGAAGCCGCCCGAGACGAGACTTGCGCGCAGCCGATCGTAGCCGGCGCGCAGCAGGCGCGGATCGCCGCCCCAGATGCCGAGCGATTTGTAGCGCGCGCAGGCGTCGGCAACGATCGCCGCGGGCAGGTCCGGGAAATACCGCCCGATCTCCCCGGCGATTGCCGCACCGTCAGCGGCGGCAACCCACCTTTGCGTTCGGTAGATCGCGCGGACCATGCGGTGCAGTTCATCCCGCCGCGCTTCCAGCAGGCCGCGCCGTGCATAGAACGTGGTGTACGACGTCGGCCCGCGGCCGGCCTGAGCATACCACAGATGTCCCGCGCCATCCGCCAGCAACTCGGCGGCGAACGGTTCGAATACCTGCACCACATCGACTGCGCCGCGCCGCATCGCCGCGACGTTGTCCGCCATCGTGCGGTCCGCCACGCGCGACAGATCCGACGGCGCGATGCCGGCGCGGCGCAGGTCCTCCTGCAGACACAGCCATGGCGTCGGCACCTCGCTCACCGTCGCGACACGCACCCCCGGCAGGTCACGCAGCGCAAACTCCGGACGCGGCTCGCGGCCCACCAGCAGGAACGGATCGCGCGTCACGACCTCGGCAAAGCTGACCAGATCGCAGCCGGGAATCTGCTGGTAGGCCTGCATGACGCGCATCGGCCCGCCCCAGCAGACATCCGCCGTGCCGTCCATCACGTTGCGCCCGGCGGCGCCCGGGTCAGGCGAGCTGACGAACCGCACCTCGACGCCCTCCGCCGCGTAGGCATCACGCGCCAGCGCCACGTAGAACGGGGCATAGAACAGGCCGCGCAACGACTCCTGTAGCGTGATCGTCATCGTCCCCGCCCCCTATTCGCGTGCGAACGCCGCGTCGGGAATATCCACCGCCGCCGGAGCGACGGAAAGGTCGGGCGGGATCACCAGCGGCGACAGTGCGGACAGCGCGGCGTAGCCGGCGAACCGCTGCGCCCGCATGCCGGCGGCAAACGTATTGCAGGCGCGGCTCCAAAGCTCCCCGAGGGCAAATTCGGGGCGATACGCGGTATCCGGCAGGTGCCCCACGGTCGCGCTGCTGGTGGGGGCCACGAACACCGTCGCGACGGACTGGCCGGAGGTGTCGCGCAGCCTCACCACCGCCGACTGCGCGTCGCGGTTGCTGATCTCCAGACGCGACCCGCCGTCGCCGCGGCGGCCGAGCACCTCGCCGTTGCGCGGCGCCGCACCGGCGTTGTAGGCGCAGTCGGCCCGACGCGCAGCCGCACGATCGCCCGGGGCGAGCCGCGCGGCATCGATGAAGCCGCTGCCGCCGTCGGCCAGCGCGATTTCGACCAGCCCGTGCTGTGGGATCAGGCTCAGCGCCCGCACCGGACTGAACGCGGCAACGTGCCCGGCGGGCAGATAGGCGTCGCGCGCCGCATCGCGCCGCCACAGCACGGCATCGTCGCCGGCGGGAAGCACGTAGTGGGTGGTCGGTCCACTTGCGGTCGCGACCATTTGCGGCGGAGGCCGTGACGTGACCGCGGGCGCGGCGGCCGCGAGCGGCCGGACGGCCGGTTCGTGCGGCGGTGGACTTGGACGGCTGAATTGCACCACCGCCAGCACCGCAACCAGGCCCAGCGACCCGCCGAGACAGGCCCACAGCGCGGTCGGCCGGCCCGACCGGCGAGGTTCTCGCGGCACCTCCGATCGCGGGAGGAAGGCTGGCGGCGCGGTCATAGGTCGCGCGACGGCTGGCGTCGCTCAACACGTCGTAGGCATGCTTCATGCGAATGAAGGCCTTGGCGTCGCCAGTTCCGGGAACGTCCGGATGCAGCAGCCGCGCCTTGCGGCGGAACGCGGCGACAATCGCCTCGGGAGGTGCCGCCGGATCGACGCCGAGTCGGGCATACAGCCCAGCCGGATCGCTGTTCATGGCCGCATCATAAGCCGTGATGCGCCGGCGGGTGAGAGAACCGATGGCACGTGGCAGGGGATGATCAAGCCAACCCCCAGGCGGTGTCACTCGGACAGCCCTGATGTGCGGCGGCCGGTCTTGTGACGCCTCTGCCGGCCGGATACTCAGGCCGACTTCGCCGAGGAAGCGCCAACTCTCGTGCCAGCGATATCGACGGCCGTTCCCCAGTCCCTCACCGGACGCTGGCTTGCCTTCCTCGTTCTGCTCGCCGGCGGCCTGCTGCCGTCGGTCGATTTCTTCATCATCAACGTCAGCCTGCCCTCGATCCACACCTCGCTCGGCGCCGATCCGGCCGAACTGCAGCTTGTCGTCTCCGGTTACGCCGCCAGCTACGCCGTATTCCTGATCACCGGCGGGCGGCTGGGAGACCTCCACGGCCGCCGGCGCCTGTTCCTGATCGGCATGGCCGGGTTCATCGCCACCAACACGCTGTGTGGCCTCGCCGGGACGCCGGGCCAGCTCGTCATCGGGCGCGTATTGCAGGGCGTATCCGCTGCCATGATGGTACCGCAGGTGCTCGGTTCGATCCGCGCGTTGTTCCCGAGCCAGGCGGAGCTTGCCAAGGCACTCAGCTGCTACGGCGTGATGATGGGGCTCGCCGCCTCGATCGGCCAGTTCGCCGGCGGCGCGCTGGTCGCGTGGAGCCCGTTCGACTGGGGCTGGCGCACCGTGTTCCTCGCCAAGCTGCCGATCGGCATCCCGGTGCTGCTCGCCGCCTGGCTGATGGTGCCGGAGACCAGTGCCAGCCGCCGCCAGCGGCTCGACCTCGGCGGTGCGGTGCTGGTCTCGCTGACGCTGGCCTGCCTGGTGCTGCCGCTGTCCGAGGGCCGCCAACAAGGTTGGCCCGCCTGGACGTTCGTCATGCTCGCCGCGGTGCCGGTGCTGGCCGCCGTCTTCCTGTGGTTCGAGCGTCAGGTGACCGCGCGCGGCGGCAGCCCGCTGCTCGACCTGGGCCTGATGGCGATCCCGAGCTTCCGCCGCGGCGTGCTGGTGGGCACGTTGTTCTTCTTCACCACCTCGTTCTACGTGCTGTTCGCGATCTACCAGCAGGAGGGCTACGGCACCGATCCGCTGTTCACCGGCCTCGCCATCCTGCCGTACGGGATCGGCCTGTTCGTCGGCCCGCTGGTGACCGCACCGCTGGCCAGATTGCGCCCCTGGCTGCTCACCATCGGCATGGCGATCCAGGTCGCCGGCTATGCCGGTGTCGCGGTGGTGATCGCGGCCGGCCACGACGGCTGGCCGGTGGTGGTGACCGTGCTGTTGGCCGGCTTCGGCCAGGGCATCGCGTATCCGCGGCTGTTCAACACCACGCTGGGCGACGTGGCCCCGCACCAGGCCGGGGTTGCCGCGGGGGTACTGACGTCGGCACTCCAGATCGGGGCGGCGATCAGCGTCGCGGGGATCGGCAGTCTGTTCTTCGCCGTGCTGGGGAACGGGGCAGGGCGCGACGCCTACGCCCATGCCTTCGTCATCGCCCAGGGGGTGACCACCACGGCGCTGCTCGGCGCGATGCTGCTGTCGATCCCGCGCGGCGCGCGATCCCGATAGAACGGGTAGGGCCCGGCGCCGACCCTGGCGAACCTGACTGATGTGCGAGCAACCGTCCGCCGAACGGTCGCCCGGGTGCTGGACCGCCGTCCGTCTCCGCGGTAAGTGCAGCGCCCATGAGCCGCACGGCAAGTCTGACGCGGACAACCACCGAAACCGACATCAGCCTGACCCTGTCGCTCGACGGGTCGGGACGGGCCGACATCGCCACCGGCATCGGCTTCCTCGACCACATGCTGACCGCGCTCGCCCGCCACGGGCTGTTCGACCTTACCGTGCAGGCGAAGGGCGACCTGCACATCGACTTCCACCACACCACCGAGGATGTCGGCATCGTGCTCGGCCAGGCCTTCGCCAAGGCGCTCGGCGACAAGCGCGGCATCCGCCGTTTCGGCCACGCCCTGGTGCCGATGGACGAGACGCTGGCCGAGGCGGCGGTGGACATCTCGGGTCGGCCGTTCCTGGTGTGGGACGTGGCGTTCGAGCGCCCCAGGATCGGCGAGATGGACACCGAACTGTTCGAGGAGTTCTTCCGCGCCCTCGCCATGAACGCGCTGCTGACGCTGCACATCACCCGGCGCCGGGGTCACAACGCGCACCACGTCGCCGAGGCATGCTTCAAGTCCACGGCACGAGCGCTGCGCATGGCAACCGAACTCGATCCGCGGGCCGGCGATGCGATCCCGTCCACCAAGGGTTCGCTGTGAAGTTCTGGACCGCCCATATCCGCGCCGGTGCCGCGCCGATCCTGGTGCGCGAGGGCTTCAGTTGGGGTGCGCTGTTGTTCGGACCGCTCTGGCTCGCGGTGCACCGCACCTGGATCGCCGCCGCGCTGACGCTGGCAGCCTTCGTACTGATCGTCGTCCTCGCGGAAGCCGATGTCGCCGCGGTGCTGCTCACGGCGCTGATCGTGCTGCTCGGCCTATCCGGCCATGACCTGCGCCGCTGGTCGCTCGACCATCGCGGCTATCTGCTCGCGCAGGTCCTGGTGGCGCGAAACGAACTGGAGGCACTGGGGCGGCTGCTGGATCGCCGACCCGACCTGGCGGGCAGGTTCCTGCCGCCGGGGTCCGCGCGATGAAGGTCGCGGTGGTGGACTACGGCAGCGGCAACCTCGCGTCGGCCTCGCGGGCGCTCGCACTGGCAGCCGAGCGCGTGGGGCTGGATGCCCAGGTGTGCGTGACTGCGGATCCTGGCTACGTCGGTGCCGCCGACCGGATCGTGCTGCCGGGACAAGGCGCCTTCGCCGACTGTTCGCGCGGGCTGGCCGCGGTGGCCGGCATGCGCCAGGCGATCGAGCAGGCCACCGACGCCGGCACGCCGTTCCTCGGCATCTGCGTCGGCATGCAGCTGATGGCCGAGCGTGGGCTGGAACACGCAATCACGCCGGGCTTCGGCTGGATCGACGGCGAGATCGCCGAGATGGAAGCCCCGGGCCTGCGCCTGCCGCAGATTGGATGGAACGTGCTGGATTTCGTTCCCGGGAGGCACCAGCTGCTTGATGGTCTGGTGCCGGGCGACCACGTGTACTTCGTTCACAGCTATGCCTTGATCGGCGGCAATCCGCGGGAAGCGATCGCGATGACCGACTACGGCGGCCCGGTGGTGGCGTTGGTCGCGTCGGGCAACCGGGCCGGCACGCAGTTCCATGTCGAGAAGAGCCAGGAGGTCGGCATCCGCATTCTCAGCAACTTCCTGCGCTGGACGCCGTGACGCGATGGCCGACCTGGCACCGCCGCTGCCGGCACAGCGCCTGATCGAGCGCGTCACCGAATTCACCGACGAGGACCTGCACGCCCTGTGCGAGGCAACCTCGGCGGCAATCATCGACGGCGGGGGCTTCGGTTGGGTGAACCCGCCCGGCCTGATGGCGCTCGAGACCTATTTCCGCGGCGTGTTGCTGGTGCCGGAGCGTGAGCTGTTCATCGCCCGGCTGGATGGCCTCGTGGTGGGCTCGGCGCATCTGGTGCGCCCGCCGCGCAACAACGAGGCGCAGGGTCACGCGGCACAGCTCATGCACGCCTACATCGCCCCCTACGCGCGCGGTCACGGCCTGGCGCGCATGCTGACCCTCGCCGTCGAGGAACGCGCGCGCGAACTCGGCTATCACGTGCTGAACCTCGACGTCCGCGAAACCCAGGAGGCGGCGATCCGGCTTTACGAGTCACTCGGCTTCGAGCGCTGGGGCGTGCATCCGGACTACGCGTTCGTGCGCGGCCAGCCGGTGCGCGGCTTCTTCTACAGCAGGCGGCTGCGCCGGCCGGGTATCAGGCGAGCGCAGAACGGGGCGTGACCGCGGCGCAAGGGCTACGTAAGCCTCCCCCTCCCCTTGCGGGAGGGGGTTGGGGGGAGGGGGCGATGCTCGGTGGCTCGCCGCCCCCTCCCCCCAACCCCCTCCCGCAAGGGGAGGGGGAGGACCGTTGACAATGCTCACCCTCTATCCCGCGATCGACCTGAAGGACGGTCAGTGCGTGCGCCTGCGGCGCGGCGCAATGGACGATGCGACGGTCTATTCATCCGATCCGGCCGGTCAGGCGCGGGTCTGGCAGGACGCCGGATTCGCCTGGTTGCACGTGGTCGACCTGAACGGTGCGTTCGCCGGGAAGCCGGTGAACGGAGCAGCGGTCGCCGGGATTCTCGGCGCTGTCACGATCCCGGTGCAACTCGGCGGCGGCATCCGGAACCTGGCGGGCATCGAGGCCTGGCTCGCCGCCGGCGTTCGCCGCGTCATCCTGGGCAGCGCCGCGGTGAAGCACCCCGCGCTGGTGCGCGAAGCCTGTCGCGTGTTTCCCGGACGTATCGTGGTCGGCATCGACGCGCGTGACGGCAAGGTCGCGACCGAGGGCTGGGCCGAGACCTCGTCGATCGACGCGCGCGACCTCGCGCTGTCGTTTGCGGATGCCGGCGTGGCGGCCATCGTCTATACCGACATTGGCCGCGACGGCATGCTTAGCGGGCTCAACCTGACCCAGACCGTGGCGCTGGCCGAGGCGGTCGCGGCGCCGGTGATAGCGTCGGGCGGTGTAGGTGGGCCGCAGGACCTGATCGAGCTCCGCCGCGCCGCCGCCGGCACGCGAATCGAGGGAGTCATTGTCGGCCGCGCGCTGTACGACGGACGGGTCGATCCCGGGCACGCGCTGACGTTGCTGGCTACTTGAATTGGCCACCGATCCGCACAAGTGAGCGAGACATCAGCAATTGGGGCCAACGCAGGCCAGCCCTTCCGCACAAGACGCTTGCCACGCCCACGCGCGGCTACTCTAAGAATCATCAGCATGTTGAAATTACGTGTCATTCCCTGCCTGGACGTGAAGGACGGCCGCGTCGTCAAAGGCGTGAATTTCGTCGCTCTGCGGGACGCGGGCGACCCGGTCGAACAGGCCGCGCTCTACGACGCGGCCGGCGCGGACGAACTCTGCTTCCTCGACATCACCGCCAGTCACGAAAACCGCGACACCATCCTGGACGTGGTGTCGCGCACCGCCGCGCGGGTATTCCTGCCGCTGACCGTCGGCGGCGGGATTCGTTCGACCGAGGACATGCGACGGCTGCTGCTGGCCGGCACCGACAAATGCAGCATCAATTCGGCGGCGGTGGCGCGGCCGGAACTGGTGCGCGAGGCGGCGCAAAAGTTCGGCAGCCAGTGCGTGGTGGTGGCGGTGGACGCCAAGCAGTCCGGTCCGGGGCGATGGGAGGTGTTCAGTCATGGTGGCCGGCACCCAACCGGCATCGACGCGGTCGGCTGGTGCCGCCAGGCGGCCGCTCTCGGCGCCGGCGAGATCCTGCTGACCAGCATGGACCGCGACGGTACCGGACAGGGCTTCGACGTCGATCTGCTGCGGGCGGTGTGCGGCGCGGTGCGGCTGCCGGTGATCGCCTCCGGCGGGGTCGGCACGCTGCAACATTTCGTCGAGGGCGCACAGGCCGGGGCCACCGGCCTGCTGGCGGCAAGCGTGTTCCATTTCGGCACTTTCACCATCGCACAGGTGAAGACCGCTTTGCATGCAGCCGGCCTGCCGGTCCGTCTGCCGCGCCGGGCGGCCTGACGGGGAGGCGGCTGTGGCCAAGTCGACCAAGAAGCGGCCGGAGCCGAAGCCAAGGAAGCCGGCCAAGCCGAAGAAGCTGCGCAAGCCCGGCAAGCGTGTGGTCGCCGCCGTCGTGCCGACCGAGGCACCGCGCCCGCCGCCACCGCTGGCGATCGGGCCCGCGGCCAATGTGCTCGACCGGCTGTGGTCGGTGGTGATGAGCCGCCGCACTGCCGATACCGCAGTGAGCCACTCTTCGCGTCTCCTGTCGCGCGGCACTGCCAAGGTGGCGCAGAAGTTCGGTGAGGAGTTGGTCGAATGCCTGATCGAGGCGGTCGCCGGCAACCGCGACGCCGTGGTGGCCGAGAGCGCAGATGTGCTCTACCACCTGATCGTGCTGTGGGTTGCGAGCGGCATCCGACCGGACGAGGTGTGGGACGAGTTGAAGCGCCGCGAGGGCATCAGCGGCATCGCCGAGAAGGCCGCCCGCGCCCGCAACCTACCGGTTGCGTTCGGCCTCGAGACGACGAAAATCCCGTGATCTGACGGGGAGACCAACCATGGCTGTCAGCGGCCTGCCGCCGTACGACGATACCAACATCTTTGCCCGCATCCTGCGCGGCGAGATTCCCAGCACCAAGGTCTACGAGGACCGGTGGGCGCTGGCATTCCACGACGTCAACCCGCAGGCGCCGGTGCATGTGCTGGTGATCCCAAAGGGGAAATACGTGTCGTTCGCCGACTTCAGCGCCAATGGAAGCGGCGACGAAATTGCCGGCTTCATGCGCGCCGTAGGCAAGGTGGCGAAGGATCTCGGGCTGGAGGCCCAGGGCTATCGGCTGCTTGCCAACATGGGCGTACACAGCGGCCAGGAGGTGCCGCATTTCCATGTGCATCTGTTCGCTGGAAGGCCGTTGGGACGGATGCTGCCGGTATCGTGACGCCATGGTCTCGCCGGCCTTGCCCGCGCCCGGTTGGCATGGCGGTCGGTTCGGGGTCCGCCCTGCCTCAGAACCGCGCCATCCCCGACGGCAACCCGAACAGCACGCGGCCGACCGGCTCCAGGTTGGCCTGCATGTTCACTGCGACATGCTGGCCCGCCGCATGTACGTCGCGCAGGCAACGTTCCAGCCGGCCGCTTTGGAACAGCGCCGCGCCGCCCGCGGTCTGATACATCAGGTCCACCGCCTGGATCGCGCACTGCGTGGCATGACACGCCGCCAGCCGTACCGCCGCCCGTGCGCGCAGCGAGATCGGTCGGCCCGCCACCGCATCTTCCCACATCGTCCCCAGCTCATCGAACAGATACGCCCGTCCCGCGCCCAGCGTCGCCTCGGCACGCGCCAGTTCCGCCTGCGCCAGCGGCTTGTCGCGCAGCACGGTCGATGAGCCTGCGGTCTTCTTCTCCGCGCCGATCTCGATCACGGCTGCGATCGCCGCCCGCGCGATGCCCAGTGCGACCGTGGCGATGCAACTGACGAACGTACTCGTCATCGGCACCGCGTAGAGCGGACCCGGCCGGCGCGGCGGCGGCTGGAAGTCCACCAGCGGGATCGTGTGCTGCTCTGGCACGAACAGCTCGGTCACCTGGAAGTCGTTGCTGCCGGTCGCGCGCAGGCCGCCGACGTGCCAGATGTCGAATACCTCGACATCGGCGCGCGGGAACAGGCAGAGCCGGAACTCGGGGCTGCCGTCCGTGGCGCGACGCGGGCCGCTCGCGTCTGCCGTCACGCAGTTGCCCAGCACCCAGTCGCCGTAACCGATGAAACTGCCGTAGCTCCAGCGCCCGCTCACCCGATAGCCGCCCGGCACGGCCACCGCATTGCCGGTTGGGTTCAGCGTGCCGACCAACACGCCCATCCCGGTCCCGAAGATGGTGCGTGCGACGCTCTCCTCCAGCGCCCCGGACAGGCGGGCGTAGCCGGCGGGAATCACGGTGCACCAGCCGAGCGAGCCATCCTGGCGCGACAACTCCTCGATCACCGTGAGGAACTCCAGCGGCGGCAGCTCCGCACCGCCGAGCGCGCGGGGCAGCCACATGCGGAACAGGTTCGCCGTGTGCAGTTCATCGACCAGCCGGCACGGAAGCTGGCGGTCCCGATCGAACTGGTCGCGCAGCTCCACCACCATCGGCTCCAGTCGCCGGGCAGCGGCGAGAAAATCTGTGTCCATCATGATGCCTCCAGTCTGCCCCCAGTTATCCTCAGTCACGGTTGCCGGTCACGTGGTAACATGACGCGCTGGCCGGACGACGGAGGAGCACGATGAAAGCGCTGACCCAGTCTCAGGTGGAGTCGTTCCGCCACAACGGCTTCGTGTTTCCGATTGCCGCCCTCACGCCGGACCAAGTCGCCACCTGCCTCGCCGGGTTGCATCGTCTGGAGTCCGACCTTGGTTCGCCGGTTGCCGACGCCGACGTGAAGTGGCGCTCACACGCATACGCCCACTCGCCCTGGTTCAACGACCTGGTCCGCCACCCCCGCATCCTGGACGCAATCGAGGACGTGATCGGCCCGAACATCCTGGTGTGGACCAGCACCTTCTTCATCAAGGAGCCACGCTCGCCGACGTTCGCCGCCTGGCATCAGGACGGCACGTATTTCGGCCTCGAGCCGCAGCAGCAGGTCTGCGCCTGGGTCGCGCTGACCGATGCCAGCCGCGAGGCCGGCTGCATGGAACAACTCTCCAGCCATGGGGCCCCGCGTCAGTATCATCACGCCGCTCTGGGCCTCGCCAACAGCATCAACCGTGCCGGCCAGACGATCATGGAGGACTTCGACCAGTCGCACCCCGTGGCGATGGCGCTGCCCGCCGGCTCGTTCTCGCTGCACCACGAACTGGCGGTGCATCGCTCGGCGCCCAACAACGCGTCGCATCGGAGGATCGGCATCGGGCTGAACTACATCCCGCCGCATGTCCGTGTGGAGGGACCCGTCCGCTGCTGCGCGATGCTGGTGCGCGGCGAGGATCGCTACGGCCACTTCGACCTGATCGATCCCCCGACGGCCGAACGCGATCCCGCCGCGCTCGCCGTGCATCAGCAGGTCAGCGATCGCTACCGCGCCAACTACCACGAGCAGGTCGAACGCCACGCAGCGCGGTTCGCACCGGCCGGCACGTAGCCATGGCCGCGGCTGTCTCACGCAGTGTCAAATTCGCCGCGATCGGGCTCGATCACCGCCACATGTATGAAATGGCCGGGCGGCTGCTTGAACACGGCTGCGAGTGCATCGGCTACTGGACCGACGGCGAACCACAGCCGCTGAACGGGTTCATCAAGCGCTATCCACACATCCCGCGTGTCACCGACAAGCGCCGCCTGCTGGAAGATCCCACGGTGAAGCTGGTGCTTACCGCGGCAATCAACTGCGACCGTGCCGCGATCGCCATCGATGCGATGCGCCACGGCAAGGACGTGATGAGCGACAAGCCCGGCTGCACCACCGCCGAGCAGCTCGCGGAGCTGCGACGCACGGTCGCCGAGACCGGCCGCATCTGGTCGGTCAACTACTCCGAGCGGTTCGAGGTCGCCGCCGTGACGCGCGCGATCGAACTGGTCAACGCCGGCGCGGTCGGTCGGGTGGTGCAGACCGTCGGGCTGGGACCGCATCGGCTCAACCGGCTGCTACGCCCGGCCTGGTTCTTCCAGCGCGACAAATATGGCGGCGTGCTGTGCGACATCGCCAGCCATCAGGTCGAGCAGTTCCTCACCTTCACCGGATCGACCGACGCCGAGATCGTGGCCGCATCGGTCGGCAACTTTGCCAATCCGGCCGATCCGGGCCTGGAGGATTTCGGCGAGGTGCTGCTGCGCAGCGATCGCGCCCAGGGCTATATCCGCGTCGATTGGTACACGCCGGACGGCCTGGCCAACTGGGGCGATGGCAGGCTGACCATCCTCGGCACCGACGGCTATATCGAGCTGCGCAAATACGTCGATATCGCCGGCCGGCCAGGCATCGACCATCTGTTCCTGGTCGACAACAAGGACACCCGCCACATCGATTGCGGCGATGCCGGCCTGCCGTACGCCGCGAACCTGATCGCCGACGTGCTCGACCGTACCGAGCGTGCGATGCCGCAGGCCCATTGCTTCAAGGTCATGGAGCTGGCGCTGCAGGCCGAGGCCACGGCTACCCGGCTGGGCAACCTGCGATGAGCCGGCAGTTCCGCGTCGCGGTGATCGGCGCCGGCATCGGCGCGGCCCATGTCGCAGCGTACCGGGAGAATGCCGCGCGTTATCAGGTGGTGGTCGTCTGCGACCTGGATGCGGCGCGCGCAGCCAGGCTTGCCGCCACCACGGGTGCGGCGGTGGAGTCGTCTTACACCGCGGTGCTGGCACGCACCGAAATCGATCTGATCGACATTTGCCTGCCGCCCGCACTGCACCTCCGCGCGATTGAGCAGGCGTTGCAGGCCGGCAAACATGTGGTGTGCGAGAAGCCGCTGGTCGGATCGCTGCGCGACGTGGCGCGCATTCAGCAGCTGGCCGAGAGTGCCGGCCGCGCGGTGGTTCCGGTCTATCAGGACCCGTTACGGTAACGGACTGGCGCGGCTACGCCGCCTGATCGCCGCCGGAGTGACCGGCCGGCCGCTGATCGCCAGCATCGAAACCCACTGGAACCGCCTGCCGGCCTATTACGACGTGACATGGCGCGGCCGGAAGACGACCGAACTGGGTGGGGCGATCCTCGGTCACGCAATCCACGCGCATGACATGCTGACATGCGCACTGGGACCGGTCCGCCGGGTGTTCGCCAAGGTCGCCACCATGGTGAACGCGATCGAGACCGAGGACTGCGCCGCGATCTGCCTGGAAATGGCATCTGGCGCGCTGGTCACGTCATCCGTGACACTCGGCGCGGCGGAGGAGCTGAGCAGGTTCCGGTTCTGCTTCGCGGACCTGACGGCGGAGAGCCCGGGCGTGCCGCCGTATCGCCCGGCAGAAGGCGACTGGCGCTTCGTTGCGCGTGGGACTCGCCCGCAATCCGACATCGATGCGGCCTTGCAGGATTTCGCACCGCAGCAGGAAGGTTTTGCCGGTCTGTTCGCAGCGATGCACCCGGCACTCGAGGGCACCGCGCCCTGGCCGCTGAGCTTGCAGGACGCGTATCGCTCGCTCGAACTGGCCGCGGCGATCTACTACAGTTCCGCCTGCAACGCCGCCGTCGAACTGCCGCTGCCGCCGGATCATCCGGTGCGCGACGGCTGGGTCTCGTGGTTGCCATAGCGGTTGATCGGGAACGGCCGGCCGAAATGGCAGGCCACCGATCGGCCATCCGCCACTTCCCGCAGCGGCGGCACGCTTTCGCGGCACACGGCCTGCGCGATCGGACACCGCGGATGGAAATGGCACCCCGACGGCACCCGCGCCGGGCTCGGCACGTCGCCGTGCAGGATGATGCGCGCGCTCTTGCGCTCCGGATCGGGTGCCGGCACCGCCGACAACAGCGCCTGCGTGTAGGGGTGGTGCGGCGCCTCGAACAACGCATCGCGGTCAGCCAGTTCCACCAGCCGGCCGAGGTACATCACCGCGATGCGATGCGCGATGTGCCGCACCACCGCCAGATCGTGCGAGATGAACAGGTATGCGATCGCGAACCGCTCCTGCAGGTCCTGCAGCAGATTGACCACCTGTGAGCGGATCGACACGTCCAGTGCCGACACCGGCTCATCGGCCACGATCATCTGCGGCTCCGGCGCGAGCGCACGCGCGATCGCGATGCGCTGCCGCTGGCCGCCCGAGAATTCGAACGGATAGCGGCGCAGATGCCCGGCATCCAGCCCGACCAGACGCAACAGTTCGATCACCCGTTCGCGTCGTTCGGCCCGCGTCGCGCACAGCCGGTACACGTCCAGCGGTTCGGCAACGATATCCTCCACATGCTGGCGCGGACTGAGCGAGGAAAACGGATCCTGAAACACGATCTGCATCGTGCGGCGCCGCCGCCGCAGTGCCCGGTGCCCGAGTGCCAGCAGGTCCTCGCCGGCAAATCTGATGCTGCCGGAGGTTGGCTCGGTGAGCCGCAGCAACATCCGCCCGGTGGTGGATTTGCCACAGCCGGACTCGCCCACCAGTGCCAGTGTCTCGCCGGCAGCAAGATCGAACGATACGCCATCCACCGCCCGTACCTGGCCGACCGTGCGGATGCCCGCGGGGCCTCCGGTAATCGGGAAATGCTTGGTCAGATCGCCGACCTGCAGCAGGGGCACACTCACGCCAATGCCCAGCACGCCGCTTCGCCACCCATGCCATCGTGCACCACCGGCGGCTGGTCGGTCCGGCAGATATCGCGCGCGAGCGCGCAGCGCGGATGAAACCGGCAGCCCTGCGGCATGGCGAACGCCGATGGCACCGTGCCCTCGATCGTCCGCATGCGATGTTCGCGTGCCTCCAGCGACGGTACCGAACGCAACAACCCCTGTGTGTAAGGATGCCGCGGTGCCGCGAACAGCCGCTTCACCGGTGCGCGTTCCACCACCTTGCCGGCGTACATCACCACCACCGTATCGACCAGGTCGGCGATCACACCGAGATCGTGGGTGATCAGGATGATCGCTGTGCCCAGCTCCTGCTGCACCCGCCGCATCAGATCGAGGATCTGCGCCTGGACCGTCACGTCCAGTGCGGTAGTCGGTTCATCCGCGATCAGCAGCTTGGGATGGCACGCCAGCGCCATTGCGATCACCGCGCGCTGACGCATGCCGCCGGACAGCTGATGCGGATACGACCGTGCGCAACGCGACGGATCGGGAATGCCCACCAGGTCCAGCATCTCCACCGCACGCGCCAGCGCCGTCGCGCGCGACGCAGCGCGATGCAGGCGCACTGCTTCGGCGATCTGCTCGCCCACCGTGAACACCGGATTGAGCGTGGTCATCGGATCCTGGTAGATCATCGCCATGGCGTTGCCGCGCAGTTCGCGCAGCCGTGCCTGATCGAGTGCCGCGACATCCTCGCCGTCGAACATGATACGTCCCGACACGATGCGCGCCGGTGGGCTGGGGATCAGCCGCATCATTGCCAGCGCCGTCATCGTCTTGCCGCACCCGGACTCGCCGACGATCCCCAGCGATGCACCTGCGGCGAGCGAAAACCCCACGCCATCCACCGCGCGCACCACACCCCGCGGAGTGAACAGGTGCACGCACAGATCATCGACCGCGAGCAACGGTTGGTTCACGTATCCAGCTCCGGATCGAGCAGGTCGCGCAGGGCGTCGCCCACCATGTTGAACGCCAGCACCGCGACAGTGATCGCCGCGCCGGCAAACGCCGCGGGCCATGGGTCGCCCACCAGGTCGCCCATACCCTCGCGGATCATGTTGCCCCAGCTCGGCGCCGGCGGCTGCGTGCCGAGGCCGAGGAACGACAGCGCCGCCTCCAGCCGAATCGCGGTCGCGATCCACAGGCTGAGCGCCACGATGAGCGGACCGGCAATGTTCGGCAGCACATGGCGCGCCATGATCGCGAACGGTCCGCGGCCCGATGCGATCGAGGCGTCGATGAACGGCTCGCGACGCACCACCTGTGTGGCCGAACGCGCCAGCCGCACGAAGCGCGGGAACAGCGCGATGGCGATGGCGACGATGGCGGTGCGAAACCCCGGTCCGAGCGCGGCGGCGATCATCACGCCGAGCAGCAGCGAAGGGAACGACATCAGCAGATCGGAAAACCGGCTGAGCAGCCGGTCGGTCCAGCCGCCGAAATAGCCGGCGAGCATGCCGGCCCAGGTGCCGAACAGCGCGGCAAGTACTGGCGCAGTGACGCCGATCGACAGTGACGCCTGCGTGCCCAGCAGTACCCGCGAGAACACGTCGCGGCCGAAGGCGTCGGTGCCGAACCAGAATTCTGTCGAAGGTCCCTGCCCGGCGCTGAGGAAGCTCTGTTCCAAAGGATCATGCGGCACCAGCCATCGGCCGGCGAGCGCCAGCACGATCAGCAGCGCCACCAGCAGGATACCGATCGACGCGACGGTGTTGCCCTTGACATAGGCCAGCACGGCGCCGCGTTGCGCGTCGATCCCCAGCCGTTCGGCGAGATCGCTCATCGCAGCGTGATCCGGGGATCGATCGCCGCGCACAGCAGGTCGGTCAGCAGGTTCACCAGCACCACGAAGAACGCAAACACCACAAGGCCGGCCTGCACCATGGTGTAGTCGCGTGCGGTGATGCCGCCGATCAGCAACTGTCCCAGGCCCGGACGGGAGAACACCAGTTCCACCGTGATAGTGCCGGAGAGCGTGGTGAGCAGGTAGATGCCGACGCCCGTCGTCACGGGGATCAGCGCGTTGCGCAGCGCGTGCTTGAAGATCACCCAGTGTTCGGCGACACCCTTGCCGCGCGCGGTGCGCACGTAGTCGCGGCGAAGCACCTCCAACAGCGATGAGCGGGTCAGCCGCATGACGAAGGCGGCCATCACCACGCCGAGCGTGACCGCCGGCAGCACCAGATGGTACAGCCGATCGAACAAGCCCTCGCCGCCGCCCAGCATCGGGAACCAGTCGAGATGCAGCGAGAAGGCGATCAGCAGCAGCACGCCGACATAGAAGTCGGGCAGTGAGAAACCGGCGAGCGCGAACATCCGGCCGATGACGTCGGGCGAGCGGTTGCGACGCACTGCCGCCCAGGCGCCGAGTGGCACACCGATGACGATGCCGATCAGCGTTGCGGCGAGCGCGAGCTCGATCGTGTACGGCAGGCTGCTGATCAGCAGCGCGTTGATCGACGTGCCATTGGTCATCGATACGCCGAAATCGCCGGTGAGGGCATGGCCGACGAAGCTGAGGGTACTGCACCCACAGCGGCTGATCGAGACCAAGCTTCTGGCGGAACGTGGCGATGGCTTCCGGCGTCGCGTACTCGCCGAGAGCGGCAATCGCGGGGTCACCGGGCAGGATGCGGAGGGCGAGGAAAACCAGCGTCAGCACCAGCAGGACGGTGGGGATGACCTCCAGGCAGCGACGCAGGATGTAGCCGGCCATCAGCCCGCCGCCACTACGCAGTCGCTCAATGCACGCTCGCCCGGCCCAGCGTGAACGTGCCCATGAACGCCTTCACCGGAAAGCCGATCTCCAGCCGCGGATTGTGCACCCACGTCCCCGCCGGGCTCGGCAGCGGCACCACCGGCACCTGCTGCAAAATCTGCAGCTGAATTTCCTTCAGCAACGCCAGTCGCTTCGCGTCATCGACCTCCTGGTGCGCCCGATCGATCATCGCATCGACATTCCCCGCCATATCGCCGAAGTGGGAGAAATTCATGTTGTGCGTCGGCTTGCCCACGATCGAGCGCGAATCATAGAATGCGTTCAGAATTGCCTGCGTCAGCGGCGGCTGCCCAGTGCCGTAGACCACGATCGGATCGAGATCGCGCCGGATATCGACGTGATAGCTGGCGTGATCCACCAGCCGCATGTTGATCTGGATGCCGACCTTGCGAAGCTGTTCCTGCACGATCAGCAGATTGGTCTTGTACTCCTCGCGCTCGCTGATGAACACGTCGATGCTGAAGCCATTCGGCATGCCGGCGTCGGCCAGCAGCTTCTTGCTGCGCTGTTGATCGAACGTGTAGGGCCAGTCCGGCGGAATGTCCTCCTTGCCGAGCGACCCGTAGAACCCCTGCGGCGAGATGCCGTACATCGGCTCGACGAAGTCGCCGAACGCGTTCAGCCACGCAGTCGGATCGATCGCATGCGCGATCGCCTGACGGACGCGGATGTCGTCCAGCGGCTTGCGCGTCATGTTGAGGAACAGCGCCCAGGTGCCGCCCGGCCGGCCGTAGTCGAAGATCGCGTCCGGCTTCTGCTTCTTCAGGCTGGGAAACCAGCCGGGGACGGCGGCGCCCTCGATCATGTCTACGTCACCCTTGACGAAGGCGAGTGTGCGCGGGGCGGTTTCCGTCAGAAACAGCTCCTCCAGACGGTCGATCTTCGGCTTGCCGCCCCAGTAATGTTCGAACGCACGGGTGACGATCTTCTGCTTCGGTTCGTAGCTGACGAACTCGAACGGTCCGCTGCCCACCGGGTTGAGGCGCAGCTTGTCGCCAAGCTGCTCGACCGCCTTGCGGCTCTGCATGTAGCCGCCGAAGCGCGGCATGCAGCAGAACGCATAGATGAACGGGTTGGGTTGGCTGAGATGCATCACCACCGTGTACGCATCAGGCGTATCGACGCTCTCGATCTGGCGGAAATTGGCTGAATACTGCGAACCGGTCTTCGGATCGGCCATGCGATGGATGGTGAACGCCACGTCGTCCGAGGTGACTTCGCCGAACCCCTTGTGCCACTGCACGCCATGCCGCAGATGGAAGGTCCAGGTGCGCGCGTCGGGCGACATCTCCCAGGTTTCCGCGAGCTCGCCCTGCAGCTGGTCTGCCTGGATCTTCGTCGTGCCGTCCGGCGGGCTGACCAGCGTGTTGTAGATCTGGCGGATGCCGAATTCGTCGCCGTTGCCGATGCCAAACGCGGGGTCGAGCGCGCCCAGGTCGCGCGCGGCGACACCGACCCGCGCGATCGTTTCAGCCGATCCGGTCTGCACGACCAGCGTCGCGAGGGCAGCGATCAGGGCAGAGCGCAAACGGTACGGCATGTCTTCTCCCCTCGTCGCCGGTCTCGTCACGCCGGCCCTGCGCGGTACGGTATGCAGGCCGGAACCGCGGCGTCAACAAACCCGATCGTGACGAATGGCCGACGCCACCGCGCCGTTCTATGGTCGCGCATCATCCGACAGGAGCAGCCATGCGCCCATCCGGCCGAACCCACGATACCTTGCGCGCGGTCTCGCTGACGCCGGGCTTTTCGCGCCACGCCGAAGGCTCCTGCCTGATCCGCATGGGCAACACCGAGGTGCTGTGTGCCGCCAGCGTGGAAGGCCGCGTGCCACCGTTCATGCGCAATTCCGGGCAGGGCTGGATCACCGCGGAATACGGCATGTTGCCGCGCGCCACCCATACGCGCGGCGAACGCGAGGCCGCGCGCGGCAAGCAGTCGGGCCGCACGCAGGAGATCCAGCGGCTGATCGGCCGCGCCCTGCGCGCGGTGGTGGACCGATCGAAAATGGGTGAGGTCACCGTCACGCTGGATTGCGATGTGCTGAACGCCGATGGCGGCACGCGTTGTGCGGCGATCACCGGTGCCTGGGTGGCACTCAGCCTCGCCTTCCGCCATATGCAACGGATGAACGTTATCAAGACCCTGCCGCTGATCGGCCAGGTCGCCGCGGTCTCGTGCGGCATATCGGGCGGCGAGCCGGTGCTCGATCTGGACTACGCGGAGGATTCCTCGGCCGACGCCGATGCCAACTTCGTGCTGACCGACAGCGGCGGCATCGTCGAAATCCAGGGCACCGCCGAGCGCAGCGCGTTCAGCGAGGCGCAGTTCCTCGGCATGCTGGGCCTCGCCCGCCACGGCGTCGCGACGCTGTTCGAGGCGCAGCGCGCGGCGATCGATGGCGCGTAGGCTCGCCGCCGGCGCACGGCTGGTCCTGGCCAGCCACAACCCCGGTAAGCTCGCCGAACTCGCCGATCTGCTGCGGCCGCACGCTATCGAGATGATTTCCGCAGGTTCCCTCGACCTGCCGGAGCCGACGGAGGACGCGCCGGACTTTGCCGGCAACGCGCGCATCAAGGCGCTTGCAGCCGCACGGGCGAGCGGACTGCCGGCGCTGGCGGACGATTCCGGCTTCTGCGTCGCCGCGCTGGCCGGCGCGCCCGGCGTGCATTCGGCCCGCTGGGCAGGTCCGGGAAAGGATTTTGCCGCCGCGATGGCGCGTGTGCACCGCCAGATGGGCGAGGCATCGGACCGGCGCGCCTGGTTCATCGCCGCGCTGTGTATCGCATGGCCGGACGGTCACACCGCGACCTTCGTCGGCCGCGCCGACGGCGCCGCCGTCTGGCCGCCGCGTGGCGACAAGGGTTTCGGCTACGACCCGATGTTCGTACCGTCCGGCAGCGCGAAGACGTTCGGCGAACTCGATCCGGCCGAGAAGCACGCCGTAAGCCACCGGGCGCGCGCGTTCGCCCAGTTCCTGGCGGCGGGTTTTCTCGCGGGATAGCAGATCAATCAAGTCGTCAGCAGCGTTGCCGTCAGGTCAGCCAGAATAACGGAACCGCAAACCACGCAAAGCACGCAAAGCACGCGGATAATGTTCGGTAATACCAGGAGCCCGAAATCTCAACTCTCCGGCCGCCGCCCATCGTCCTGGTGGGCGAAGCATGTGCCCGTGAAGGCCGGGGCCGGCCAGCCATGACTTGCGCTGGCGCGTGCGGCAAAGCCGTGGTCGCAGCCGCGCATAGGACTGCCGGCCCAGCTCTCCTAGGAAATTATCCTTGACACCGCCACCCATTTCGTGTTCTCCTTCCGTTCATGTCGGCCGCGCCCACCGCTCCTGACCTACCCCCGCCAAGCCGCTCCGGCCGACTGCTCTCGCTCGTCCGCAGGCTCATCGACTACGGCAGGCAACTCGCCGCCACGCTGCGCCAAAGCGCCGTCCCCAACGACACCGCCGACCTCGTGTGCAAGTTCGGCACCGATCACCTCCCGCTGATCCTCGCCCGCATCGCCCAAGGCCTGCACCGCGCCGGCCTGCTCGAGGAAAAGATCGCCCGCACCGCCGCCCACCTCGACGCCAAACCCGAGCCCAAACCCGCGCCATCCCCCCGCGCGTCCCGCGCCCTCCCGTGCGAGGCGCAACCGCCGTCCCCTCGGCGCGCCCAGCCGCAGCAACCCGCCGACGCGGCCTCCCTGCTCGCCAACCTGCCCACCCCAGACCAGATCGCCGCCATGGTCCGCCGTCAGCCGATCGGCGCCGTCCTCGCCGATATCTGCCGCGATCTCGGCCTCTATCCGAGCCATCCGCTATGGCGAGAATTGCAACTCGCCATCAACCAATTCGGCGGCAATTGGCTCCGCATGGCCATGGAGAGGCTCGATCGCGCCTTCCCGATCGCCCACATCGTCGCCCGGCTTAGAGCCAAACCCGCCGCCCCGCCCGAGCCGACCGGCACGGGCCCGCCCCTCGCCATCCCCGCGTAGCTCGCCGGCATCAACCGCAAACCGCCAAGGGCGCCAGGCAGCCGCGAGGAAAAACCTCGCCCGCCCGGCGCGCACCGTCATGGATTCGCCTGCGGCGAAGCCGTGGATGCCGACCGCGGCTTCGCTCGGGGCAAGCTCTTCGTCGGCATGACGGTGTCGCTCGCTTTCGTCAGCGTGGCTTTGCGTGCATGCGCGGTTTCATTTGCCGCTCTGCCCCCGGCCAAATCTTACCAAATCGCGGAGATCACGGCTCCGCGCGCACCACCGCTACCCGCGCGCCGGTAATCCGCAGCAGCGCCGCGGCATTGGTCTGGAACACGTGGCGTGGCGAGCCCGCTGCCGCCCAGATCGGATCCAGCGCCAACAGGTCCTCGTCCAGCAGCAGCATTGGCGGGGCAAGGTGGCCCACCGGCGACACGCCACCGATCGCGAAGCCCGTCGTCTGTCGCACCCAATCGCCGTCGGCGCGCCCCAGCTTCACCCCCAGCGCGGCCTCCGCCTTCGCCTGATCGACCCGGTTGGCGCCGGACGTGATCACCACCGCCGCGCGCATGCCGCAGCGGAACACGATCGACTTGGCGATCTGCGCCACGGTGCAGCCCACCGCCGCCGCGGCATCGGCGGCCGTCCGGGTTCCGGCCGGGAACTGGGTGATGGTGTCCGGATGGCCTGCTGCCAGCAGTGCCGCGCGCACGCGCTCCACCGAACCGCCGGTTTCGCTGGCGGACATCCTATATCTCCTGCAATGGAACCTCTGGCGCTCTATATCCACTGGCCGTTCTGCCTGGCCAAGTGCCCTTATTGCGACTTCAACTCGCACGTGCGCGAGCGCATCCCGCAGACGCGCTTCCGCGCCGCATTGCGCCGCGAGCTGGCGTGGGAGGCGGAACGGCTCGGACGCCGCAGACTGAGTTCGATCTTCTTTGGCGGCGGCACGCCCAGCCTGATGGCGCCGGACACCGTGGCGGTCCTGATCGAGGATGCCCGCCGGCTGTTCGCACCGGGCAACGACATCGAGATCACGCTGGAAGCGAACCCCACCAGCGTGGAGGCGGGGCGGTTCGTGGCGTTTCGTGAGGCCGGGGTGAACCGTGTGTCGATCGGGGTGCAGAGCCTCGATCCGGCGGCGCTGCTGATGCTCGGCCGGGAGCACTCCGCAGCGCAGGCGATCGCCGCGCTGGAGACCGCGCGGGCGGTCTTTCCGCGTATCTCGTTCGATCTGATCTATGCACGGCCGGGCCAGACGCTCGACGCCTGGCGGGCGGAGCTGCACCGGGCGCTGGCGCTGGCGGCGGATCACCTGTCGCTCTATCAGCTCACCATCGAGCCCGGCACCCGGTTCGCGGCGATGCATCGTCGTGGCGAGATCGCACTGCCCGACCCGGACACGGCGGCCGCACTTTACGAGACAACAGCGGAGGCGGCCGGGTGCTTCGGTCTCTCCGACTACGAGGTGTCGAACTATGCTGTGCCGGGCAGCGAAAGCCGGCACAACCTGACCTACTGGCGTTATGGCGATTACGCCGGCATCGGGCCGGGTGCGCATGGCAGGGTTACGCTACCCTCCGGAGCGGGGGGGCTGTTCGCTACCAGGCGCCACCGCGCCCCGGAGCCCTGGGCAGAACGCGTCGAGCGCGATGGCCATGGCACGGTCGAGGAAGCGCCGCTCAATCCGACCGACCGCGCGCGCGAAATGCTGCTTATGGGGTTGCGGCTCTCAGAAGGCATCGATCCGGCACGCTTCGCTGCACGTACCGGGGTCGCGCTGGACCAGGCGGTGGATGCATCGGTGCTGCGCCAGGCACTGGCCGAGGGCTACCTTGACTGGCGTCGTGGCTCTCTCGTCGCTACCCCGGCCGGCCGACTCCGGTTAGATCCGCTGCTGGCCGCAATGGTGGTCTGAGGAGATACCGCGACGCCCGCGGAGCGGGTTTGAGTTGGTCGATGGCAACCACGATCACCGCGTGCGGCCGAACGACCTGAGCCACTGCTGCCGGCATTCTCCGCCCCACTCGCAAGGCGGTTATCCTGCACTCAACGCCAGCGCGCGTGCGTACACCAACTTGCGTGGCAGCCCGGTTGCTGTGGCGACCAGCGCAGCTGCGTCCTTCACGCTGTTGCCGGCGAGTGCCGTGCGCAGGCGCCCATCGAGGTCCTCCGGATCGTCGTGTTCGGGTGGCCCAACCACCACAGTGACCTCGCCGCGCGCAGTGGCGGACGCGTAGTGCGCGGCCAGCTCGTGCAGCGGCGCACGCCTTACCTCCTCGAACCGCTTGGTCAGTTCTCGTGCCACCGCGGCGTCGCGCACGCCGAATGCTTCCGTCATGTCTGCCAGCGTCTCGGCGAGCCGATGCGGCGCCTCATACCAGATCAGTGTCGCCGCCAACCCTGCCCGTTCGGCGCCACGGATGCGGCCGAAGGCGGCGCGTCGGGCCGCCTGGCGCGGCGGCGGAAAACCCAGGACCAGGAATGGCAGCGGCGGCAGGCCCGACAGCACCAGCGCGGTGACCGCGGCATTCGCTCCCGGCACCGCACCGACAGCCAAACCCGCCGCCAACGCCGCGCGCACCAGTCGATAGCCTGGATCGGACACCAGCGGCACACCGGCGTCCGACACCAGCGCGATGCGCCTGCCCTGCCGCAATTGCGCCAGCACCGCCGGGATGGCCGCGTCTTCGTTGTGCTCGTGCAGCGCCTGCAGTTTCACCCTGGCGCCGATCGCGGCGAGCAGTCTGGAAGTGTGCCGGGTATCCTCGCAGAGGATCAGGTCGGCGGCCAACAAGGTCTCGCGCGCGCGGAGCGTCAGATCCCCAAGGTTGCCGATCGGGGTGGAAACCAGCACAAGTCCATCCGGCAGAACGGACTGTCCGTCCTGCCGGGGGTCAGGAGATGCGGGGCATGCTTCGTCGGGCATTCGTGCTCCTTCTCGGTACACTAGCACTCGCGGGCTGCGGCGGCGGATATAACTATGGCCCGAGCGGTTACGGCGGGGCGCCGGTGCCGCTGGGCGGCGCGCAGCCTGGTCCTCCGACTGCGACCGGACAGCGCGTCGCGATCCTGCTGCCGCTGTCGGGCGCACGTGCCGATATCGGCCAGTCGATGCTGCATGCCGCGCAGCTTGCGCTCGATGCGCCGGGCGCACCGCCGCTGGACGCCAAGGACACCGGTGGCACGCCGGAGGGAGCCGCCGCCGCAGCGCAGTCGGCGATCGCCGCGGGCGCCGGACTGATCCTGGGACCGCTGACCTCGGCGGAGACCGCCGCCGTCGCGCCGATCGCACGCGCGGCCAGTGTCGCGGTGCTCGCCTTTACCAACGATCCGTCGCAGGCGCAGCCCGGCGTGTGGACGCTGGGAATCACGCCCGGCCAGCAGGTGCGCCGCCTGGTGGCTGCGGCGCAGAGCCAGGGCAAGTCGCAGTTCGCCGCACTGCTGCCGGACAACGACTTCGGCCACGTCATGGCCCAGGCGCTCAATCAGGCTACCGCGAGCGACGGCGCCACTCCGCCGAACGTGCGGTTCTACGCATCCGGCATGCAGGCGATCAATGTCGCGACGCGCGAGCTGTCGGACTACGGCAGCCGGCGCGGGCCAATCGATGCGCAGATGCGTGCGGCGCGCGCCCTGGGCACGCCGGAGGGACGGCATCAGGCGCAGGAATTGGCCAAGTCGTCGATCCCGCCGCCGGGGTTCAACACCCTGCTGCTGGCGGATACCGGCGAGGCATTGGCGGAGATTGCCGCGATGCTGCCGTACTACGACGTCGACCGCTCTGCGGTGCAGATTATCGGACCGGCCCTATGGGCCTCCTCCGCGAGCGGCGCCGGCCAGTTTCGCGGCGCCTGGTATGCTGCCCCCGACCCAGCGACGCGCGTCAACTTCGAGCAGGCCTATTCAGCCAAGAACGGCAGCGGCCCGTCGCCGCTGGCAGACCTGGCATACGATGCAGCCTCGATCGCACGCGTGCTGGGCGGACGCGGCTTCTCGGCGGGGGCGCTCACGCAACCGTCGGGGTTCGTCGGCGCGGATGGCTGGTTCGCACTACTGCCGGACGGCCAGGTGCGCCGGGCGTTGGCAGTCTTCAGCATCGATCGTGGCGGGCCGCAGATCGTTGAGCCTGCGCCGCAGTCGGGCAACGTGCCTGGAGTATGAGGTGCCTCGACAGGTGGGAGATTCGCTGAAGCGAGTTCTGGACGGCCTCGCCGACACGGCGATAGCCGGCTTGAACCTGATACCGGACTGCGAGGTGCGGAATGATCATGGCCGAGGGTCAGATGAAATGCGTCCCGCCGTTCAACTGCACCGTCTGTCCGGTCATGTATTCATTGCCCAACACCATCAGCACCGCTTGCGCCACCTCCTCCACCGTTCCCATGCGCCCGAGCGGAATCCGCGCGATCGCTTGATCACGCCGCGCGTTCATCATTTCGGTGTCGATCAGCGACGGCGCCACAGCGTTCACCGTGATGCCCTCCGCCACCAGTCGTGCCGCATAGCCGCGCGTCAGCCCCTCGATTCCCGCCTTCGACGCATTGTAGTGCACGCCGATACCGCCGGCGCCACGCGCGGCGCCGGATGAGATGTTGACGATGCGCCCCCAGCGCCGCACCCGCATGCCGGGAAGTACCGCCTGGGTACACAGGAATGCCGACTTCAGGTTCACCGCGATCGTCCGGTCGAACTCCGCCTCGGTCAGGTCGTCGACGCTCCGGATGATCGCGACGCCTGCGTTGTTGACCAGCACGTCGATCGTGCCGAGTTCGGCTTGGATGCGGTCGATCATCCCGGCGACGGCTGCGCCGTCCGACACGTCCGCCGCCACCGCGATCGTGCGGCGGCCGGCGGCGCGGATCGCTGAGCCAACCTCTCTGGCGTCGATCTCGCGCTCGCGATAATTAACCGCGACATCGGCCCCGGCCGCCGCCAGACCGAGCGCCACCGCTCGGCCGATCCCACGTGAAGCGCCCGTGACCAAGGCGACACGGTTTCTCAGATTTGGTACCAACTCCATGTCATAAACCTTAGATCAATCATGTTAGATATTGCCGTGGCAGGGTGTCCTGCCGTATGTCGGTGCACCGTCGATTGGAGGAAGCCCATGCGCCGCCTGTTGTCCAGCCTCGCCGTCGCGTCTCTGTTGACCGTTCAGCAGGCGCAAGCCCAGCTCGAATGCCTGCAACCGCAGGAGCGGTCAGTGGTCGAGGTGGCGGCGTTGCGCAGCGAACTCATGGTGCTGGCGACCGGATGCCGTCAGGACGAGCGCTACAATGCCTTCATCCGCAAATACCAGCCTGACCTGATGGGCAACGAGAAGGCGGTCGGCGAGGTGTTCAGGCGCATGTACGGCAAACGTGCACAACAGGAGCACGACCGGTTCACCACCGATCTTGCCAACGGCGAATCATCCGCCGGCATGCACCTCGGCACCGATTTCTGCGCGCGCAACAGCGCGATCTTCAGCGAGGTGATGGCGCTGCGCAGCGCCAACGACCTGCCAGCCTATGCTGCCGGCAAGGACCTGGTGCCGACGTCGCTGGACGTGTGTCCCCAGGCGGCGCCGGCGCGCAAGCAGGTTGCGACCGCCACGAAGCACCACTGATCAGGGGGTCACGGTCACCGTCGCGCGAATCGTCGCGTCACCCGGGATCAGCCGCACGCTGAACGCGTCCGTGCCGGCGAAATGCGCGGCCGGCGTGTAGTCAATTCGCGTATCGTTGCCGACGGTGTGGATCACCTGCTTCCCGTGCGCCGGTGCCGTAACGACGAGACCTGCATCGAACGGTCGGCCGTTGTTGTTGACCGTAATGGCACACCATCCGCCGTCATTGCCGACCTTCATAGCGACATCGACCGTCTGGCTCGCGGCAATGGTCACCGGCGGTACCGTGCAGGCCTTTGCCGCGCCGGTCATATCAGCAGCGAACACCCGCGCCGATGGCGGAGCCGGTGCCCTTTCTGCACAGGCCTGCAGCACCAATGCTGTTGCCGCGATCACGTGGATCCGCAGATGCTTGGTCATCGACCGCTGGCTCCTTCGTTGGCTTCGACACCGCCTGATGTAGCGTAATCGCGGCATTCGCAAGGCACGACAAGTCTGCGCATGACTGGTACATTTGGGGTTGACGTTTCGCAATGGCCGGCTCTAGGCAACGGATCAAATCGATCGTGCCGCCGCGACCCATGCGGCCTCGCAGCGGGAGTCCCTGATGAAGTCGTTGCTGCCGCTCCTCGCTTTGTTGGGCCTGCTCGCGGGCTGCGGAGTCGCCGACTTTGCGGCAAAGCAGGCCGAGTGGAACCGCCAGAACGGCATGGGCAGCATGAACGGGCCGCCAACGATGGGCGGCTCCGGCGATCAGTCGACCGCTGACCAGGACGCCGAAACGCTGCGCAACATCAAGCACGGCGAGAATGTCGAAAATGCCGAGGCGGCCAAGGCCGGATTCGGCCCGTCCCCCACCGACGGGATGAGCTGCACTTCCACCAGCAGCGTTACCGGTAGCGCCAACAACGCGACCACCGTGTCACATACCAGCTGCCACAATTGAAGCTGCCGTGCCGGGCAACGTGAGAAGGCCGGGACTGCGCACTCCGTTGCGGTTCGGCTTTGGTTTGCTGGCGATACTGTCGTTGCTCGCTCCGTTGCAGCCGGCGCACGCCGAAGTCGGCGACACACTGCGTCTGGTGCGCGCGCGAGGCACGTTGCGCTGTGGCGTAAGCGAGGGAATCGTCGGCTTTTCGGCGCGCGACGCATCGGGCGCCTGGTCGGGGATCGACGTGGATTTCTGCCGCGCGGTCGCCACCGTCGTGCTGGGTGATCGCAGCAAGGTGCGGTTCCTGCCGCTGCGTGCCACGGCGCGTTTCCCGGCGCTGGCCTCGCGCGAGATCGACATCCTGGCGCGCAACACCACCTGGAGCGTGGAACGCGAGGCCGCCTTCGCGGTGATCTTCGTCGGCGTGCTGTATTACGACAGTCAGGGCTTCATTGCCCGCGCCGACAGCCGGTTCGCCCACGCGGACACGCTGGACGGCGCGCACATCTGCGTCGAACTCGGCAGCAACCAGTTGGAGAACGTGCGCGACTTCGCCCGTCGCAAGGGTTGGCAGGTCACGCCGGTCGAGGCCGCCGACTTCGGTATCGGACGCAAGGACCTCCAGGCCGGAATCTGCGACGTGATGACCGACGACATCTCGGCGCTGCACGAAATGCTGCTGCGTATGCCGGACCCCGCCGCCTTCGTGATGCGTGCCGAGCAGATCACCAAGGAACCGCTGGGGCCGGCGGTTCGGTGGGACGACGGCAAGTGGCTGGCGCTGATCCGCGCGGTCTATGCCGCGCTGCTCGATGCCGACGAACGCGGGCTGACCCAGGCCGCAGGCGATCGGCCGCGGCGGCGGCGACGCGACGCAGTCCGCCTACCTCGCCCAGACCGCCGGCGTCGCGCGAGCGTTTGGGATCGCACCAAACTGGGCGGCGCTCGCGGTGGCAAGCACCGGCAACTACGGCGAGATGTTCGCGCGCAATCTGGGAGCCGACAGCCCGTTGAAACTGGAGCCGGGACCGAATCGACCGTGGAGCGAGGGCGGTCTGCTCTACGCCCCCCCGTTTCAGTGACACGTCACCGGGTTGATCGGGAACCGTCGTAATGGATTTCGGCTCCACGCAAAGCCTGCTGATCATCGGCACGTTCGTCGCGGTGATCATCGTCATCGCCTGCGACCTGCTGGACATCGCGGTCACCGCGCTGCTCGGTCTGTGTCTTTTGCTGGTCACCGGGGCGCTTGACGATCGTGACCTGCTCAGCGCGTTGCAGGGCGGCGGCGAATTGCTCGCGTTGCTGTTCGGCGGCATGGTGGTCGCGCGCGTGCTGACGCCGACCGGCATCTTCGATGTCGCCGGATACTATTTCGTGCGCGCGGTGCGTGGCAGCGGCAAGCGCTATCTGATCGGCCTGATCGTCATGATCGCGCCGATCTGCGCGTTCCTGCCCAACGCGACCACGGTGATCCTGACCGCGCCGATCATCATCCGCCTCGCGCGCGCGCTGGAGGTGGACTTCGTCACGCCGGTGATCCTGTGCGCGCTGGTCGGCAACACCGCCGGCATCCTGACACTGGTCGGCGATCCCGCCACATTCATCGTCGGCAGTTCGATCGGCTTGAGCTTCAACGCCTATCTGAAATACGCGAGCCTCGGCGGCCTGCTGTCGCTGCTGGCGATCGTGCCCGTACTGCCATTCGTTGCAGGTGAGACCTGGCGCACGCAGCGACCAATCGCAGAGCACCTCGAGCGTCCGCGCCTCGAACATCCATGGCTGCTGACGCTGGCGCTGTCGGTGCTGGTGCTGATGATCGCGCTGTTCCTGGTCGGCCCGTTCCTTCCGGTCGAGCTGGTGCCGCCAGCCGCCGCGATTCTCTGCGCGACGCTCGCACTGCTGCTGGTCAACAGCACCAAGTTCGAGCGGGTGGAGGCCGGTACTGGGCGATATCGACTGGTCCACGCTGGTGTTCCTCAGCTGCATCTTCTGCATGGTGTCGGCAACGACCAAGACCGGCGTGTTCGATGGCCTGTCGCGTTCCCTGTTCGCGGACTTCGGCACCAATCTGACGCTGGTATCACTCGCCGTTCTGCTGATCGTGTTCGCCGTGTCCGCGCTGGTGGCGAACATCCCGCTGGTGCTCGCGATGACCTTCGTGGTGAAGGGGTATTTCGTGGTCAGCGGGCTTGTCCCCGAGGCGGCGGTCGGCGCCGGGTTCGGCACCTGGCCGCTGTGGACGCTGCCGGTGTTCATCGCCATGACCTTCGGCGCGACCCTCGGCGGCGGGGCAACGATGATCGGGGATTCGTCCAACATCGTGGCCAGCGGCATCTGCGGGCGCGCGGGCGAACGAATCACCTTCATGCGATTCCTGTCGATCGGCCTGCCGATCTCGCTTGCCCAGCTTGTGGTTGCCAGCCTGTATGTGCTGGCGATGGGGCGCCTTCTGTAACAGCTTCAGATGAGGGGAACACACGTGAGGACCATGCACCTGTTGGCTGCTGTCGCCGTTGTTCTGCTGACCGGCTGCGGCCCATCGCCGGAACAGCAGCATGCGATGGATCAGCAGAAATGCTCCGGTTTCGGCTTTGCGCCCGGCAGCGACGCGTTCGCGCATTGCATGATGACGGTCAACCAGCAGCGCGAGGCGCAGGATGCCGCGGACCGCCGGGCGGCGGCCGATCGCAACGCCGCCGACAAGCGCGCCAGCGATACGGCGCAGGCGGCGAAGGACAAGGCTGACCGCGATGCATGGGACAAGCGCACGGGCCAGGGCGCTTACGCGTCGCCGAGTTCGTCGCCGCCGGTATTCTCAGATCCGGTCGATCCGATACGGAAGTCGATCCAGGACGATATGCAGAAGATGGAGGGATCGGACTGACACCACCCGCCGAAACCGATGACCGTTCGCGACCCAAAACCGCCGCACCCGAGATATCAGCCAATGCAACAACCGCCCGCTGCGTCACAGGCTGTGAGAAATCTGTGACCGAGATTGCACTGCCACGCTCGCTTCCCTAGCTGCTCGTTGCATCCTCAACGAGGAGTAGAGAATGCCGCGTCGTATCGGACTGACTGCAGCAGTGTGCGCCGTGCTGCTAGGCCTGGCTGCATGCAGTAATCCTTACGATCCGGGGCAGCGCGCGGTTGGCGGGGCCGGGATTGGTGCGGGCGCAGGCGCGTTGATTGGCGGACTTGCCGGCGGTTGGCACGGCGCCGCGATTGGTGCATTGGCCGGCGGTGCGGTTGGCGCAGTGACTGGAGCGGTGACGACACCACGGCCGCCACGGGCCGCCTATTATGCACCGCCCCCGCCACCGACGTACTAGTCGTCGGCCGCGAAGGAACCGAAACGTGATCAGCACAGCGAAGCGCCGCATCATCGCGTCGATGCTCACGCTGACGATCGGGTTCACCTCGGTGCTGGCCACCACAAGTCCCGTACTGGCGGGTGACCGGCATGGTGGTGGGGACGGCGGTTGGCACGGCGGTGGTTGGCACGGCGGCGGTGGTTCGGGCTGGCGTGGCGGATGGGGCGGTTGGGGTTGGGGCGGCGGGATCGGGATCGCTATTGCCCCCCCGCCCATCATTTGGGCGCCCCCACCAGTCTATTATGCGCCCTCGCCAGTCTATTATGCGCCGCGGCCAATCTATTACGCGCCGCGGCCGGTCGTGGCTGGAGGCGGAATTGGTGAGGTACTGGCGTCGCAAGTGACTGCACCACCGCCCGTCGTTGCTGCACCTCCTGAACTGTTCGGTTGGGCACCACCGCCGATCGTCGTAGTACCGGAGCCGGCTATCCTGATAGCGGCGGCGCCACCGCCATTGTTCTTTGTCGCGCCGGTGTTCGGTTTTGCATTTGGATGGGGCGGCTGGGGAGGCTGGCACGGTGGTTGGAGCGCCTGGAACGTAGGATGGAACGGCTGGCGAGGCGGTTGGGGTTGGCGCGGCGGTGGCTGGGGTGGCGGCGTTCAGGTGTCGCATGGTGCGTGGAATGGTGGCTGGCATGGCGGTTGGGGCGGCGCGCAGGGTCACTGGGGTGGCGGCGGTCCAGTGTCGCATGGCGCGTGGAACGGTGGCTGGCACGGCGGTTGGGGCGGCGCGCAGGGTCACTGGGGTGGCGGCGGTCCAGTGTCGCGTGGCGCGTGGAACGGTGGCTGGCGCGGCGGTTGGGGTGGCGGTGCGCAGGGACATTCGGGCGGATGGTCACAGGCGCGGGGCGGGGGCGGTCGCGGTGGTTGGGTTGGTGGTGGAGGAGACCGTCGCCGTTGATTCGACACATCATCATCATCGCCACTGCGCTGGCGCTCAGCCCGCATGTATTGGCACAAACGGCGCCGGCACCGCCGCAGACCGCTGCGCCTGCATCGCCACAGGAAGCTGCCAAACAGCGTCTCCAGGGTTTGCAGGCGGAACTCCACATCACCGACGCACAGATGCCGCAGTGGAGCGCGTTCGCCCAGGCGATGCAGGACAATGCGGCCAGCACCGACGCCCGGTTCCGTCAACGTGCCAACGCTACCCAATCAATGAACGCGCTCGACAATATGAAGTCGTACGCACAGGTTGTACGCACCTATGCCGACGATACCGAGAACCTGTCGGCGGCGTTCGAGGCCCTGTACGGGGTGTTGTCCGACCAACAGAAACAGACGATCGACACACTGTTTCGGCAGCAAGCCACACCGAGCACACACCCGTTCAGTCGCTGAGATCAGCAATCGCGGCACGAATGCCGCCCCAAGATACTCGATCGGGTTTGGTTGATGCCGGATGCGACGATGCGGCATACTGACGCACTGGCAGAACCCTCAGGAAGTCAATCGGCGGGCTTGCCTCCCAACTCGCTAGGCGAACCTGTCGAGGCGCACTGCGGCCGGCAGTGCACGACGTGACCAGGCGTTTTGGTAACCCGCAGGGAATGCCTGGATTTCCGACCCGAAGCGGTCACTGAACCACACCAGCTGGTGGAAAGAATTACGAAGCTCGGCATCCACGTCATTCCTGCCCGCACGAAGGAAAGACATGGATGGCCGGACGATGAGGGCGCGGCTGGCGCTACACCGAGAAATACTTCGCGTGCGGGTTGAGCACGACGATCGCGCTGGTCGATTGCTCGGGATGCAACTGGAACTCCTCGGACAGCGACACGCCGATCCGCTCCGCGTTGAGCAGCGACAGGATCGGCGCCTGGTCCTCGAGCCTCGGGCAGGCCGGATAGCCGAACGAATAGCGTGAGCCGCGATAGCCCTGCGACAGCATCTTCTCCATGTCGCGATCGTCTTCGCCGGCGAACCCGAGCTCCGCCCGGATGCGCTTGTGCACGTATTCCGCCATCGCCTCCGCCATCTCCACCGATAAGCCGTGCAGATAGAGATAGTCCTGGTAGCGGTTGTCCTCGAACCAGGCGCGCGCGAAGTCGGATGCCTTTTGTCCGACGGTGACGATCTGCAAAGCGATCACGTCGCGTTCGGCGTCATCGACGTCGCGGAAGAAGTCGGCGATGCACTCGCCGTCCTCCTTGGGCTGGCGCGGCAGGGTGAAGCGGGCAAGCTCGGTGCTGCCGTCGGTGTCGAAGATGATCAGGTCGTTGCCCTGGCCGGCCGCCAGCCAGTAGCCGTACGCCGCCTGCGGCCGGAGAATGTCCTCGGCCTCGCACAGCGTCAGCATCCGCCGCATCACCGGCCGCAGCTCCTGCTTCGCCCAGCCGAGGAAATCGTCCAGCGAACGGCCTTGTTTCCGGAACCCCCACTGGAACTGGTACAGGCTGCGCTCGTTGATGAACGGCACGATCGCCTTGGGCGCCGCCTCGATCACCCGCGCGCCCCAGAACGGCGGGGCCGCTGCCGATACGTCGCGGGTCAGCCGCCGCCGCCGCGTCTGCACGATGCCCACATCCACTGGCCGGAACGCGCGCGTATCCGCCTGGCCCAGGGTCCGCGAGGGATTTCGCGCCTTGCCGACGCGTTTCGCCTGCACCGCCGCCAGATAGTCGTCGAACGCGTTGCCGACCACCTTGTCCATCAGGTGCAGCCCGTCGAACGCATCGCGCCCGTACGCGACCCGGCCGCAGGCGTAGGCACGGACGCAGTCATCCTCGACATAGCCGCGGGTCAGCGCGGCGCCGCCCAGCATGACGGGAATCTCCGAGGCCCTGCCGCGACATCTCCTCGAGGTTCTCGCGCATCACCACGGTGGACTTCACCAGCAGTCCCGACATGCCGATGGCATGCGCGTGGTGGTCCTTCGCCGCCGACAGCATATCGGTCAGCGGCACCTTGATGCCGAGGTTGACCACGCGATAGCCGTTGTTGGTCAGGATGATATCGACCAGGTTCTTGCCGATGTCGTGCACGTCGCCCTTCACGGTGGCGAGCACGATGGTGCCCTTCTCCTGTCCCTCGACGCGGTCCATGAACGGCTCGAGGTAAGCCACCGCCGCCTTCATCGTCTCGGCGCTTTGCAGCACGAACGGCAGCTGCATCTTGCCGGCGCCGAACAGGTCGCCGACCACCTTCATGCCGGCGAGCAGCACGTTGTTGATGATGTCGAGCGGCGACAGCGTCTTCAGCGCGTCGTCCAGATCGTCGGTCAGGCCCTTGCGATCGCCATCGACGATGCGATCCTTAAGCCTGCCTTCCACCGTGTCGGCGCGCTGCTTGGTGGTGGCGTCCGCCGCCTTGCGGTCGGCGAAGATCGCCAACAGACGCTGCAGCGGATCGTAGCCCTCGGCGCGGCGATCGAAGATCAGGTCCTCGGCGACCTTCACCTCCTCCGGTGCGATCACGTGCAGCGGGCGGATCTTCGATACGTGCACGATTGCGCCGGTCATCCCGGCGCGCACCGCATGATCGAGGAACACGCTGTTCAGCACGGCGCGCGCCGCCGGGTTCAGGCCGAAGCTGACATTCGACAGGCCGAGGATGATCTGGATGTCCGGGAATTCGTCCCGAATGGCGGCGATGCCCTCCAGCGTCCACTGCGCCAGCTTGCGATCGTCCTCGTTGCCGGTGGCGATGGTGAAGGTCAGCGGATCGATCAGCAGATCCGACTGCGGCAGGCCGTGCTGGTTACAGGCGAAATCGACCAGCCGCCGCGCGACCTCCAGCTTGCGTTCGGCGGTCTTCGCCATGCCGGTCTCGTCGATGGTCAGCGCGATCACCGCGGCGCCGAACTGCTTCGCCAGCTTCAGCCGGTCGGCCGCCGCCTTCTCGCCGTCCTCGAAGTTGATCGAGTTGATGATCGGCTTGCCGCCGTGCAGCTTCAGTGCCGCCGCGATCACCGGCGTCTCGGTGCTGTCGATCACCAGCGGCGCATTCACCGAGCTGGTGAACCGCCGCATCACCTCGTTCATCTCGCCGATCTCGTCGCGTCCGACGAACGCGGTGCAGATGTCCAGTGCGTTGGAACCTTCGCCGATCTGCTCGCGGCCCATCGAGACGCAGCCGTCCCAGTCGTGCTTCTCCTGTGCCTCGCGCCATTTCTTCGAGCCGTTGGCGTTGCAGCGCTCGCCGATCGCGAAGAACGCGTTCTCCTGGCGCAGCGGTACCGCCTGATACAGGCTCGCCACCGATGGCATCCAGACCGGCTTGCGCAACACAGGTGGCGGCCGGAAGCCGCCGCGCCGGCGCAGCATCGCATTCAGCGCCGCGATGTGCTGCGCGTTGGTGCCGCAGCAGCCGCCGATCAGGTTGACGCCATCCTCCTCGACGAAGCGTTCCAGCCAAGACGTCAGTTCGGCCGGGCCGAGTGGAAAATGCGTCTCGCCATCGACCAGTTCCGGCAAGCCTGCATTCGGCTGCACCGACAACAGGCCCGGCCAGTTGCCGGCCAGCCAGCGCACATGTTCGGCCATCTCCTGCGGCCCGGTGGCGCAGTTCATCCCCATCAGCGGCACGTCCAGCGCATGCACCATCGCGGCGGCGGTGGCGATGTCCGGCCCGACCAGCAGCGTGCCGGTGGTCTCCACTGTCACCTGCACGAAGATCGGGATGTCGCTGCCGGCCGCGGCGCGGGCGATCTTGGCGCCGTTGACCGCTGCCTTGATCTGCAGCGTGTCCTGGCACGTCTCGATCAGGATGGCATCTACGCCGCCTGCGACCAGGCCGCGGCACTGTTCGGTCAGCGCGGCCTCCAGCGGGTCGTAGGCGATGTTGCCCAGGCTGGGCAGCTTGGTGCCGGGACCGACGCTGCCAATCACCCAGCGATGGCGGCCATCGGAGAACTGTTCCGCCGCCTCGCGCGCCAGTTCGGCGCCGCGCTGGTTGATCTCGAAGGCACGGTCGGCGATGTCGAATTCCGCCAGCGTCACCGGTGAGCCGCCGAACGTGTTGGTTTCCACCATGTCGGCGCCGGCCTCGAAGTAGCCGCGATGGATGTCGCGCACCAGGTCGGGGCACGAGATGTTCAATACATCGGTGCAGTTCTCCTTGCCGAGAAAGTCCCGCTCCACGTCAAGTGACATGCCGAGAACGCGGGTGCCGACCGCGCCGTCGCACAGCAGCACGGTGTCGCGCAGTGCATCGAGCAGATGGGGACGGGCCATGCGGCGCTTCCTTCAGACGGCGAGTTCGTGCGGCTGTGTAATCGGGGCGACGGCCGCTCGAGTGGCGGGCCACAAGCGGATGGTGAGCGGTCCGCCAATGGTCACCGGCGGGCTCTCGTGCAATCCGGCCTCGGCCAGGAGCGCGCGCATCGCAGCGTCGCTGAACCCCGGCCAACGATGCGCGAACCTGGTCAGCAGATCGTCGCGATCATGCTGCGCCAGGTCGACGACGATCAGTCGCCCGCCTGGTCGCAGCACCCGCGCGGCTTCGGCCAACACGCCAGCCGGGTCCTCGGCGTAGTGCAGTACCATCTGCACCACCGCAACATCGAAGGAAGTCTCCGCCAGCGGCAGGCGGTACATGTCGGCGAGCCGCACCGAGCAGTGGCCGATCCCGGCGCGCGCCAGCCGTGAGCGCGCCAGCGCGAGCATCGCCTTCGAGGCGTCGACGCCAACCCCCTGGCTGATCCGTGGCGCCAGCAGTTCCAGCACCCGTCCGGTGCCGGTCCCGATGTCCAGCAGCCGGCCTGCGTCCCGCTCCGGCACCAGCGCAAGCAGCGCGGTCTCGACGGCGGCGGCGGGGAGGCCCAGCGCGCGCATCTCGTCCCAGTCGGCGCCTTGGCGGCGAAAGCTTTCGGATGCCACGCGGGCGCGTTCCGCCAGCACGCGCGCGGCCTGGCGGCGGTCCGCCTCCAGAATCGGGTCGGACTCCGGCAGTCGCGCCACCAGGTCACGGGCGAACGCGCCAGGGTCACCATGCGGCAGTGTGAACCAGACATTCGCGCCCTCCCGGACCCGGTCCAGCAGGCCGCAGTCGCAGAGCAGCTTCAGGTGGCGGGACAGGCGCGGCTGTGACTGGCCGAGGATTTCGGTGAACTCCGAGACGCAGAACGCGCCGCGGCCCGCCAGCGCCAGCAAGCGCAGGCGGGTCGGCTCGGCGGCGGCGCGCAGGCAGGTCAGCAGGCGTTCCATGACCGCCTCAATGACATAAACATATCCTTATGTCCATGCGATGCCGAGCCTTGGCCAGCGTTTGTGCGCGCCGGATTCGAACGATGAACTGGTCACACGGAAGCGGCTGGCCGAATTCGGGACCTGCGGTACGTGGAATGTGTGCCTGCGAGCCGCGAGGATGCCGCGGATGAGGAGCGATCGGCTTCACGGTCGCCTTGGACAAGCCGGACGGTTTGCGCAGCGCCCGATTGAATCACGGGCGTTGTTTACCCGCCGCAGTGAGCCAATGCCTCCTTGCCGATCGAGAACACTGCCCCTGCCTTGATGTCGATGCCTGTCACGATGCAGCTTCGCCCGGTCTTGTCGGTGAAGTTGACATCATAGCGTCCCGTCTGGACGCCGGTGATCCGCAGCCGTTCATCGAAATCCACGCTGCCGTCGGGATCATTGCGGCACTGATCAGGACCCCATTGCGCCGTGCCTGTCGGGGCCACACTCAGATGGGTGATGGTCTCGCCCGTCAGATTCCAGAACCGAGTGACGCCGCGATCCGCCGCTTGCGCCAAACCGACGCCGGCGGCAAGCGCGAAAGCGGCCACAGCCCTGACGAAGACTGTCATAGTCCGACCTGTATCTGCGTGCTTGGCGTCGCACATCCTATGCTGCCCGTTGGAGAAGCGACAAGATTGGAACTGCATGATGGGTTCTCGCAAGACTGAAATGGCAGCTGTCCTCTGTTGGTCCGGCATGTTGCTGACGTGGTGCGGTCCGCTGTCGGCGCGGTCAGGCCTGGCCGCGGATGATAGCGGCTACGGGACGGCTGCGCGCGCCGAATATGTGTTCGCCTGCATGGCGACGAACGGCGGCACGCAGGAGGCCCTGCAGCGCTGCTCGTGCGCCATCGATGTGATTGCCTCGGTCCTGCCCTACGATAAGTACGAGCAGGCGGAGACGGTGCTGCGCATGCGGCACTCCGCCGGCGGCTACCTCGGCCAGGAGTTCCGCAGCGCACCCACCAACGCGATTGTGAGCGATCTGGAAGAGGCGCAGGCGGAGGCTGAGGTCCGTTGCTTCTGAACCGTCAAGTGGGTGTCGCGGGCCATTCCTGCCGGTACGACCTGCCGTCGCTGTCCTCCATCTCGGCGCTGAAGCTGGTCGCCCCATTGGGCCGGTAGTCGAAGCGGAAGCTCGGATTCTCGGAAACCGAAATACCGCTCTCGATGGTGACCAGCAGCTCCTCGCCCTGCCAGACCCGCACGGACTTCACGAAATGAGCAGGAACGTAGAGGCGGGTGACCTGATCCATCTGCATGCCCGAATAGTTCGGGTGACGGATCAGGAGCTGTGCCTCGGCTCGGTCCGGTTCAGCGCCGGATGCGGGCGCGAACTGCCGAAACCGCATCTCGCCGGGCGGGACTGAATTCGCATCCTGCTTTGCGGCCGGGGCCGAACAACCACCGGCAGCCTTGACGAACCGCTCGGCCGCATAGAGGCGCCCGTCGGTCAGTTCCGCCACCACGTGCAGGTTGGTGTAGGAATCGACCCGCACGCGCGTGGACATCGACCGAATCCCGCTCGATGGTCCCAACGAGAACGTGGCAGCCAGCGGCGAGGGGTTTTCATCGATCACAAGTGTGATACCGGCGATGCGACGGGCGTCGCCGGCTGGCAGCAAACTGGTCAGGCTGACGGGGACCAATGCCGCATCATCCGCCCGATACGGTGCATCGATCGCTACAATTGCACTCCCGTCTGCCATCGCGCGGCCGTCGAAAATCTGCGCCGCCAGCGATGGCCAGGCATCCGACTGACCCGGCGTCTGTGCGGCGACGCGGTGGCCGGCGACGGCCATTGCGGCCGCCGCGAGCAGTCCCCGGCGGGGCAGCGACAGCCGCATCTCTCGCGTGTTCATGGTCGCCCCCTGCGCAGTGCGGTCGCGCCTGCTTGATTGATCGGTCAGCAAATCCACGCTGTGACATATAATCACGTGGGTTGGTTGCGCAATCGCATGATCGGAGTGGTTCTGGACGCAAACGCCGTGACCTGTTACCGTTGCCGCGCCGGCCGTGCGTTGACGAACCGTCGGCGGACGGGTTCCCTGCACCATAATAAGCGAGGAGACATTCCTATGAGCTGGACACGCCCGAAGCTCCGCGAGATTTGCATTGGCATGGAGATCAACGGCTACTTCGCCGGAAAGATCTAGCCTCCCGCGGCTGCTTGACCACGAATGCCTGACCGGGCACCCGGGCTGACCGCCCTGGTACTCGGTGCGGGGGCGGGCGGCGGATTTCCGCAATGGAACTGCGGCTGCCGCCTGTGCCGACTGGCGCGGGCGCGCGATCCGAGGGTTCGCCCGGCTACTCAGGCCAGTGTTGCCGTCAGCGGCAACGGGTTTGAGTGGGTTGTCGTTGGGGCGTCTCCCGATCTGCGTCAACAGATACTGCAGACGCCGCGCCTGTGGCCTAGATCCGGGACGCGCGATTCGCCGATTGCGGGGGTTGTCCTGATCGGCGGTGATGTCGACGCACTGGCCGGTTTGCTGGTACTGCGTGAACGCCAGGCGCTCACCGTCTATGCCCCGCGTTCGTTGTTGGACCTGGTGCAGGAGAACCGGATTTTCGACGTACTCGATCCCTCACTGGTCCGGCGCGAGGCGCTTACGCCGTTGCAGTCGGTGGCGTGCGGCGGTGGCCTTGTGCTTACTCTGCTGACCATGCCGGGAAAAGTCCCGCTATATCTCGAGACAGTGGATGCCGGCGCAGCGGAACCCGGTCCGAATTATGCCGCCTTGCTGGAAGCGAACGGCCGCAGCGTGATCATCGCACCTGCCTGTGCCGATATCACGGAGACCGTGCGTCGCCAACTTGGCAAAGTTGATCTGTGGTTTTTCGATGGGACTTTGTTCACCGACGACGAGATGATCGCCGAAGGTCTCGGCCACAAGACCGGCCGTCGGATGGGACATGTACCGGTGAGTGGCCCGGGAGGAACGCTGGAAAGGCTCTCGGACCTGCCGGGCAGGCGCATCCTGATTCACATCAACAACAGCAATCCGATCCTGCTGATGGACTCGCCCGAGCGGCGGCAGGTCGAGGCGGCCGGTTTCGAGGTCGCCTATGACGGGATGGAGGTGCAGCTTTGAACGACACGCTGACTCCGGAGGGCCTGGAAGGCCGCCTGCGCGAGCTGTTGGCGAAGCGGTACCACAACCTGCATCCGTTCCATCGCATGCTGCACAGCGGCGCATGCAGCAAGGCGCAAGTCCAGGCGTGGGCACTCAATCGTTATTACTACCAGGCGATGATCCCGCTGAAGGACGCCTCGCTGATTGGCCGCTGCGAGGATGACGCGCTCCGGCGTGAATGGCGCAAACGACTGGAGGACCACGACGGCGACGAGGATCGGCCGGGCGGTATTGAGCGCTGGCTCAAACTGACCGATGGCCTGGGCCTCGACCGCGACGCCGTGATATCGACCCGGCTGCTGCTGCCGGCGACACGCTTTGCCGTACAGGCGTACGTTCACCTGGTGCGCGAGCGCAGTCTCCTCGAGGCCGTTGCCTCGTGCCTGACCGAGTTGGCCTCGCCGCAGATCATCACCGAACGGATGTCGGGGATGCTCGCCCACTACGACTTCATCACGCCGGAGATCATGGCCTATTTCGACAAACGCCCGCCGCAGGCCGAACGCGATGCGAACTTCGCCCTCGAATGGGTCAAGCAGCACGCGCACACGCCGGAACAGCACCAGGCGGTGGTCGACACGCTGGCGTTCAAATGCGACGTGCTGTGGTGCATGCTGGACGCGTTGCACTATTCCTATGTCACGCCTGGGCTGATTCCACCTGGCGCCTTCGTGCCGAAGGGCTCCGATGGCTGACGCCCACCCACCGTCGCCACCTGAGCGTCCCCGCCTGGCTCCTGGTGTCCGCCTGCATTTCGACAAGACGCGCAGCGCATGGGTGTTGCTTGGCCCGGAACGGGTGATCGAGACCGAAGGTCCGGCCAGCGAGATTCTGCGTCGATGCGATGGCAGCCGCACCATCGGTGAGATCGTCGATGAGCTCGCCGCCCTTTATACCGCCGACCGCTCCGTGATCGAAGGCGATGTGAACGATATCCTGGTCGAACTCGTGACGAAGCGGATGCTGGTTTGAGCCTGTCCGACGCCAGGCCGGAAATTCCTGCGCCCCTCGGACTGCTTGCCGAGCTCACCCACCGCTGCCCGCTCGCTTGCCCGTACTGCTCGAATCCCATCAATCTTGACAATCGGGCCGACGAGTTGCCGGCCGAGACCTGGTCGCGCGTGTTCCGCGAGGCGGCGGCGATGGGTGTGTTGCAGGTCCACCTGTCCGGTGGCGAGCCTGCTTCGCGCCGCGACCTGGTCGAGATCGTTGCTGTCGCGCGCGACGCCGGGCTCTACACCAACCTGATAACCTCAGCTATCGGGCTCGACGCGCGCCGGCTTGCTCAGCTCAAGCAGGTGGGTCTGGATCACGTCCAACTCTCGCTACAGGACGTCGATGCGGAAAGCGCGGACCACATTGCCGGTTATCCAGGCGCGCACCCGCGCAAGCTGGACTTCGCGCAGTCCGTCGTCGGTCTCGGCCTCGCTCTCACCGTCAACACGGTGATCCACCGTGCCAACATCGGCCAGGTCGCCGCACTCGTGGAATTGGCGGCGTCGCTCGGTGCAGGACGGGTGGAAATTGCCCATGCGCAATATTACGGCTGGGCGTTGCGCAACCGCGCGGCGCTGATGCCCACGCGCGAGCAGGTCGAGCATGCAATGCAGGAGATGGAGAGCCTTCGCCCGCGTTATCAGGGACGGCTGGTGATCGACCTCGTCATCCCGGACTACTATGCGCGCCGGCCGAAGGCTTGCATGGGCGGCTGGGGACGCCGCTCGTTGAACGTCACCCCGTCGGGCCGCGTGCTGCCTTGCCACGCCGCCGAAACCATTCCCGGCCTGCAATTCTGGTCGGTCCGCGACCGGCCGCTGGTGGAGATTTGGCGGGATTCTCCGGCGTTCAAAGCCTTTCGGGGCACCGACTGGATGGCGGAGCCGTGCCGCAGCTGCGAAATGCGCGAGATCGACTATGGCGGATGTCGTTGCCAGGCGATGGCGATCGCGAGTGACGCCGCCGCGACGGACCCGGCATGCGAACTGTCGCCACATCACGCGCGGATGCGGGCGCTCACCGAACAGGATTCGTCGGGCGCAAACGAACCGTACGTGTACCGCGGGAGAGTCGGACGCGACCGCGCTACTGCCATTCCAGCTCACTGAATGCTGCGGTCGCGTTGCGCGCATTGTAGTCGTCGAACAGCTGCCAACGGTTTCGCTCCGAACTGCCGATATCGGCGACCGCGCGCGCAAGCGGCGTCCCGGCAGCGATCTGGCGACGCGCATCCTGTGCCAGCACGGTGAGGTAGCGGCGCTCGTCCTCGAGTGCCTGTGGCCAGGACGCCGTCGTTCGGCCATGTCCAGGTACCACGATACCGGCGGGCACCTGCGCCAGGCGCGGGATGACCGCAAGCCATCCCAGGAGGCTGCCGTCCACGACCGGCACGTGCTGCAGGAACACCAGATCTCCGGCAAACAACACGCCGGTGGTCTCATCCAACACCGTAAGATCGCAATCCGTGTGGGCCGCCGGTGACCAGGCTGTGAGGCGGAGCCGCCTGCCACCCAGGTCCAGCGTGGCCTCGCTGTCCACCAAGAGCGTCGGGGGAATGATCCGGACGGCCGAGATGGCGTTCTCGCCAAGCTGGTCACGATAAGAACGCAGGTAATAAGCCCCCCGCTTGGCCAATTCGGCCGGCAGATTGTGGTGACCGACGAATGTCACGCCGGCTGGCATGGCCGCATTGCCGAATACATGATCCGGATGTTCGTGCGTGTTGATCACGTAGCGGACGGGTTTTGCCGTGATATTTCGGACGGCCAAAAGCAGACGTTGCCCGACGGTGACGCTGCCGCCGGTGTCGACCAGGGCGACGGCGTCCTCCCCGACGATAATGCCGAGATTGGCGATGTCGCCTGCGTTGTCAGGCGTCATCAGGGCGATCTGGCCGAAATGGGCATAATCGCCGTCCGCGACCATCTGTACAGAGAGAGGCGTGTTCGCCGGCACCGGCGGCTCGGGCGCGGCGGCGGCGACCAGCAGCAATATGGCGCAGGCCAGAACACGGATGGCCGGATGATCGAGCACGCCGCCGCAGCTGTTCGCGATCCCGTGATTTGCCGACTTCCCCGTATGGCATATGGTTACCGTTGCGTCCGGTTTCGGCGGATGCCCGCAGTTGGGAGGGCGGGCATTCGACAGCGCATGTCCACTGGCGTCGGTCTGACCGACAACAATCAAGCGTGGCCTGCCTGCATACGCCGCCGGAGCGTCCTCCTCCCAAGCGAAGCTGAATGCCTTCGGCGGGCATGTCGTCAGGCTGCCCGCCGCCAACGAGTGCAATATGGGAGGGATCAATGCGAGGTGCTTCGGCGGGGTTTTGGCTCACGGCAGGCACTCTTCTATCGTCACAACTGGTGATAGCAACCGCCATCGCGCAGACCGCCGGGAGCGAGGACCTGCTGAAGATGCAGGCCAACGCGGCGAATGTGGTGATGCCGACCATCACCTACGACAACCAACGCTACTCTGCGCTCAATCAGATCACTGCACAGAATGTCGGGAAGCTGCAGGTGGCGTGGACCTTTTCCACCGGCGTGCTTCGCGGCCATGAGGGTGCGCCGCTGGTTGTCGGGGATGTCATGTATGTGCATGCGCCGTTCCCCAATACCGTCTTTGCACTTGACCTGAACAACGACGGCAAAATCTTGTGGAAATACGAACCGAAGCAGGATCCCAACGTCATTCCGGTGATGTGCTGCGATACGGTGAACCGTGGCCTTGCCTATGCCAACGGCAAGGTGTTCCTGCACCAATCGGACACCAGCCTGGTGGCGCTCGATGCGAAGACCGGCAAGGTGGCGTGGTCCGTGAAGACCGGTGATCCCGGCAAGGGCGAGACCGGCACCGGCGCTCCGATGGTGGTCAAGGACAAGGTGTATGTCGGCGTTTCGGGTGGCGAATTCGGCGTTCGTGGATGGGTCGCGGCCTATGCGACCGCGGACGGCAAGCAGATCTGGCGGGCGTGGTCCGAAGGTCCGGACAGCGATGTTCTGATCGATCCGCAGAAGACCACGGACCTGGGCAAGCCGGTCGGGGCCGACTCCAGCCTGAAGAGCTGGCAGGGCGACCAATGGAAGATTGGTGGCGGCGCCACTTGGGGCTGGTACTGGTACGATCCGACGCTCAACCTGATCTATTACGGCTCCGGCAACCCCTCTACCTGGAATCCAAAGCAGCGGCCTGGCGACAACAAGTGGTCGATGACGATCTTCGCCCGCGATGCCGATACCGGCATGGCGAAATGGGTCTATCAGATGACGCCGCACGATCAGTGGGACTATGACGGCGTCAATGAAATGATCCTGTCGGACCAGCAGATCAACGGCCAGACGGTCCCGACACTGGTGCACTTCGACCGCAACGGACTTGGCTACACGCTGAACCGGGCCACTGGGGAGTTGCTGGTCGCCGCCAAGTACGACCCGGCGGTGAACTGGACCACCGGCGTGGACATGAACAAGGGCAGCCCGACCTATGGGCGGCCAAATGTGGTCGCGAAATACGCGCCGGGCGAGGCCGGCGAGGACGTGAACTCACAGGGTATCTGCCCGGCGGCGTTGGGCAGCAAGGACGAGCAGCCGGCGGCCTATTCGCCTGACACCAAGCTGTTCTATGTGCCGACCAACCATGTCTGCATGGACTATGAGCCGTTCCGGGTCTCGTACACCGCGGGACAGCCCTATGTCGGCGCGACACTGTCGATGTATCCGCCGCCCGGTCAAACCAACATGGGCAACTTCATCGCGTGGGACGGCACGACCGGAAAGATCGTGTGGTCGGATCCGGAGCAGTTCTCCGTCTGGTCGGGTGCGCTCGCGACCAGGGGCGGCGTGGTGTTCTATGGTACACTGGAAGGCTATCTGAAGGCGGTGGATGCCAAGACGGGCAAGGAGCTGTACAAGTTCAAGACTCCGTCAGGCATCATCGGCAACGTGATGACCTATGAGCACGGTGGCAGGCAATACGTCGCCATACTGTCCGGTGTCGGCGGCTGGGCCGGAATCGGTCTGGCGGCGGGTCTCACAGATCCGCATGCGGGCCTCGGCGCGGTCGGTGGATACGCCGCGCTGAACAACTACACGGCGCTCGGCGGCACGTTGACGGTATTCGCGCTGCCCTCGAGCTGATTGCCGCGATAATGGCCGGCCTCGCGAAACCACGTCGCGGGCCGGCCAGTCCGGCAGAGCAAGCGAGGGAGTTCATCGTGCAGTCTGTTTTGCGTGCGGCCGTCGCGGTTGCGGCGGTTTTCACTGTGTCGGTGGGCGCCTACGCGATCACCGACGGATCCGGCGATCCGGCGGCGGTAAAGTCAGACGACGGCAAATGGGCCGACAAGAACGACACTCCGACGTTCAAGGTGCAACCGGACGGCACGGTGGATTGGTACACCTATGTCGGCTTCACCCGCTACTCCTCCGAATGTCTGCGCTGCCACGGTCCCGACGGGATGGGCTCCACGTATGCCCCGGCCCTGATGGATTCGATGAAGCGCCTCAGCTACACCGACTTTTACGCCGTCGTCGCGGGCGGCAAGAACGATGTATCCTCGGCCCAGCAACTGGTAATGCCGGCCAACGGTGAGAACAAGAACGTCATGTGCTTCATCGATTCGATCTACGTCTATTTGCGGGCGCGAGCCGACGATGCCATCGGGCGGGGACGCCCCGAGAAGCATGCGCCGAAACCTGAGGGCTTCGCCAAGGCCGAGGACGAATGCATGGGTTGATCGGAACGGTTTGTCATGGCGAATTTGAAAGCCAGCGCCATACGGCTCGTGGCTGCGGCGATCGGGCTCCTGGTGCTGATCGCCGGACAGTCAGCTGCACAAGCTCCCGGCCTTGGCTCATCTGCCGAACTAGTGGACCCAAAGACCTTTCGGGTCTGCGCGGACCCGCGCAACCTGCCGTTTTCCGATGAAGCCGGCGAGGGCTTTGAGAACAAGATTGCCGAGCTGTTTGCGCAGAAACTCGGCGAGCCGGCCAACTATACTTATCTGCCGCAGGTGATCGGCTTCGTCCGCAACACGCTGAATGCGCTGCGCTGTGACGTGATCATGGGCGTGGCGGTCGGCGATGATCTGGTGCAGACCACCAACCCCTATTACCACACGACCTATGCGCTGGTGTTCAGGCCGGGCAGCGAACTGGACGACATCGAGTCACTCGCGGACCCGCGGCTCAAGGGCAAGCATATCGGTATCGTCGCGGGCACGCCGCCCGCCACAGTTCTTGTGCAGCAGGGATTGATGGCGTTGGCCAGGCCATACGCGCTGACGGTTGACACGCGCATTGAAGCACCTGCGCGGACGATGGCCGAGGAGGTCGCGGCGGGACAGATCGATGCCGGCGTGCTGTGGGGCCCGATCGCCGGCTATTACGCTCAGCGGGTCACGCCACACCTGGTCGTGGTGCCACTGCTGAAGGAGCAGGAGCGGATGGACTTTCGCATTGCGATGGGGGTACGCCGCAGCGATCAGGATTGGAAGCGCCGGCTCAATCGGCTGATTGCCGAAAGCCAGCCCGAAATCGATCGCATCCTCGCGGAGTACGGTGTACCGCTGCTGGACGAGCACGGCCAACTTACAAAGGCGCCATGAGAACGGCGTGTTCGCGCTCGGCCGCAACTCTTGGCATGGCACTTCTGGTTGGCGCCGCAACGCCTGACGCCGTACCCGAGCCGACCGGATATCGCATGGACGATTATCGCTCGCCGACACCGGCCACGTTGCGCGGCGCAACGGTCATGTCGACGGACGCGGCGCGGGCTCACTGGGAACAGCATGATGCGGTGTTCATCGATGTGCTGCCGCAGGTGCCGCGTCCGGTCGGATTGCCGGCCTCGACAATATGGCGCGAGAAACCACGACAGGACGTGCCTGGCAGCATCTGGCTGCCCGACACCGGCTACGGAGCCTTGGCCCCGGCAATGGAACAGTACTTCAGGCATGGACTGGAACAGGCCAGCGGTGGCGATCGGAGTCGCACGCTCGTGTTCTATTGTCTGGCGAATTGCTGGATGTCATGGAACGCGGCGAAGCGTGCGATCACGATCGGCTATCCGCACGTGGCCTGGTATCCGGATGGCACCGATGGCTGGGCGGCGACTCACCTGCCGTTGGAGTTGCGCACCCCGATGCCACGACCACCGGCAACCGAATGACCGAGCCACTGCACGCTCATTGCAATGCGTCCTGGATGGTCCGTGCCAATGCAAACAATCTCTGCTCGATCTTGGCCGGCACTTCGCAGGCATAGCTCAGCGCCTGGCGCCGGTCTTGAAAGACCTGTGCCTCCCAAGTGAGCAGTTGGGTCATCTGATTGGCAACGCTCGCCTCGGATGAAGGGTCAGCCTGCACGGCCCGCAGCTTTGCGTTGTCATTGCGCAGTTCCGCGGCGAGCTCCTTCTGGCGGGCGCCGAACCGGTCGAGACCTGCAATGACCGCGGTGCGTTCGTCGTTGAGTGCGCTGAACAGTCCGGCCAGCAGTTGCAGCAGCTTCGGCTGTTTGTGATCTCCGGCCTGCGCTGCGAATGCGCGGAGTTTGTTCTGTGCCTGCTCGATCGGCACCCGCCGCTGGGTCAACTCCCGGACCAGATCAACCACTTCCGGGTCCTGCTGCCAGTCCTCTGGTTGCCGATCCAGCGCAGGACCTGACCACACCGCGGCCAGAGAAAGCTGCGGAACCTTGATCTGCTGGCATGGCCAGTCGAGATCACGTGGGCCAGGTGGCGCCGACCTGGCGGCGGCTGCGCAGAGAGCGACGCCTACCGTAAGCCCTGCGGCGCCAAGACGGCGCGATGTCATCCGCCGCCGCGGCGCGCGATCAGGCCGCGCGCAGGGTCGTAGGCGATGATCGCTCCCGTCGTGAACACGATGGTCATGACCACCACCACCGCGAGCGACGTCCAGTCGATCTCCATGTACAAGGCGAAGCGAATCAGCTCGACGGCATAGGTGAACGGGTTCAGCCGGCAGATGGCATAGACGACCGGGCTCGACTGCTGCACCAGCCACAGCGGGTACAACGCGGACGAGGCAAAGAACATCGGAAAGATCACGAAATTCATCACGCCGGCGAAATTCTCGAGCTGCCGGATAACCGAGGACAGCAGCATACCGAGCGCCCCGAGCATCATGCCGGACAGCGCGAGCGCGGGAAGCACGGTGACATATCCCCAGAGCGGTGCCTCGATTCCCCAGAGCCAGGCGATGACCAGATAGGCATAGACCTGCGAGATCGACACCGCCGTGCTTGCCAGCAGCTTGCCCACCAGCAGGAACCAACGTGGAAACGGGCTGACCAGCAACATGCGCATGTTGCCCATCTCGCGGTCGTAGACCATCGAGAGCGAGGACTGCATACCGTTGAACAATTGGATCATCGCCATCAGTCCGGGCGTGACATAGACCTCGTACAGGACATAGGTCTGGTATGGCGGAATGATCGACACACCGAGGATCTGACGGAATCCGGCGGCGAAGATGAACAGCCACACCAGTGGCCGCACCAGCGCTGAGACAAAGCGTTCTCGCTGATTGAGGAAGCGCAGCGCCTCGCGCCAGGCGATGCCGCGCAGGCAGATGAGATACTGCCCAAGCGTGAAGTTCGCAGTTCGATCGCGGTTTGCGGCGACGCTCACTCCGGCCCCTCCGGCGCGGCACCGGTCAGCGCGACAAAGGCGCTCCGCATGTCCACGGCGCCCGACGACGCCACGACATCCGACACATTGCCTGCCGCGAGAACATGGCCGCGGTGCAGCACGACAACCGCATCAGCAGCCACGACTTCGTCGAGAAGATGGGTTGCCCACAACACGGCGACACCGCGCTCGCGAACGAGCGCGCGCACATGACGCAGGATGGCGGAACGGGAGGCGACGTCCAGCCCGACCGTCGGTTCGTCCAGCACCAGGACACGGGGCCGGTGCAGCAGTGCCCGTACGATCTCGACTCGCCGCATCTGACCGCCCGACAATCTCCGCACGGCTTCCTTGGCGCGGTCGTCCAAACCGATCTCCTGGAGCGCGGCAAGCGACCGTTCACGTGCTTCGCGGCGGCCAATGCCATGCAGCGCCGCGTGATAGAGCAAGTTGTCCATGACCGAGATGTCCAGATCGAGCGTGCGCGCCTGAAACACCACACCGAGCAGGCGCAACGCCTTGCCTGGCTCACGCGACACACGATGACCGAGCACCTCGATCGATCCGTGACGTGTATCGTAGAGCCGCGTGATCAGCGAAAACAGCGTGGTCTTGCCTGCGCCGTTCAGGCCAAGCAGCGCGGTGAAGCGCGATTGAGGCACGGTCAGGCTCACATCCCGCAATGCCTCGCGCGTGCCATAGGCGTGGCTGACGGCGTGTACCGCGAGCGCCGCAACGGCTGGCGGGGCGTCGGGCACTGCGCCTGGCGCCAGCTCGGTGATCGCATCAGCGCTCATTTTGGCGACACGACCACGCCCCACGGCAGACGACCGACCTGGATCGACTTCACCACATCGAGCGAGGCGACGTCGATCATCGAGATGTCGTTGGACAGCCCGTTGGTAGTCAAGAGGTACTTCTGGTCCGGTGTGAACGCCATCTGCCAGACCCGTTGTCCCACCAGCAGGTACTTCCGGACCTGGTATGTCTTCGCGTCGATCACCGCGACGCGGTTGGCCGGCCCGAGCGCGACGAAGGCCGTCGCGTCGTCGCGCGTGAACTGGATGCCCACCGGCTGGATCGCCTCCGCGCGCAGGCCCTGCACATCGAAGGAGATCCTGTGGGTGACGGCGTGCTGCACCGGATCGATCACGCTGACGGTGCCGCCGAGTTCCGACGAGACCCAGACCTCGGATCCGTCGTGCTTGAACATGGCGCCGCGCGGGCGAGCATCGACCAGCACGCCGGCCACCATCTTGCGCGTCTTGTAGTCGAGGAAATGCGCCATATTGGTGGTCTCGGATGTGTTCACGATCGTCTGGCCATCCGGGCTCACCGCCATGCCTTCTGGCTCAACTCCCGTCGGTATCTCCGCGATCACCTTGCGTGTCGGCACGTCGATCACGGTGACAATGTTGTCGTCCTCGTTCGACACATAGAGCGGATTGCCCGAGACGTGCAGAGCAAACGTCTCTGGATCCGGACCCGATGGCAGATCGCCGATGATGCGCAAGGTGGCGACGTCGATCATCTGGATCGTGTCGTCGTCGCTTGCGCACACCAGGATCGTGCTGCCGTCGGCGGTCATGGTAATGCCACGCGGACGCTGGCCGACCGGCACCGTCTTCACGGTCTTCATCTGGTCGAGATCGACAACGCTGATCGAGTTGTCGCGCTCGTTCGTCACATAGGCCGTGTACGCGGCCGCCGGCCAGAATGGCGCTGTCAGGATCAAGCCGGCCAGCACGCATGGCGGCAGCCAATTGCCGCAGTTCATAGCAATTTGCACCTGGTTTCCGGCCGGTCGAAGCCAAGTGTGTCGAGCTCCGTCACCTGGTGCAGAAAACCCGGTTGCGGCGAGATCGATACCACGGCACGGCCGTCCGATAGCAGAATTGGTTGTCGAAGCTGCAGATCCCAGTCGCGCAGTGACAGCTTCTGCCCCTTGTAGGCTGCGATGCCGTAATCGGCGCTCTTCATATCCTGGATGATCTTTGCCGGATCGACTGATCTGGTGCGGCTTGCGGCCTCGCCAATCATCCGGCACGCGGTCCACGCCTGCATGTCGAGTTCGGTCATCCGACGGTGCGCCATCCGCATGAACCGGTCCTGCAGCTGCGTCCCGCCCCAGGATTCGCTGGCCGGATCCCAGCTCACGGGCCGCAGCCCGGCTGATCCTGCCACCGGCCGCGCGTCCCAGGTTCGATACGGCAGATAGTTTGCGAACACCTCGTTCTCATCGGCGGCGATCAGCACGTCAAAGTCGGGTAGTCCCTGGGTAAACACCGGCATTTGCTGCTGGGTCTGCACGACACCGGAATTGGTTTGCCGCGCGCCGCCGGCATCCTTGAATTCGCGCTCCTTGACAATGCGCGCGCCAAAACGCTGCGCAGCGCGGCGATAAGCATCCGCCAGCAATGCATCCTCGGTATGCGACCCATAGATCAACACCCAGCGGGACCACTTTTTCCACACCATGTATTGAGCGAGCGCGTCCGCAAGCATCGCGCGCGAAGGCGCCACATGGATCACGTTGCCGCGACAGTCTTGCTGGCGCAGGGCATCGTCCGGGGCCTTGATGTTGAACAGTGTCATCTGCCTGGCGCGGCCGGCATCGGCAAGCGCTAGCAGTCGGTCAGCCGTAAGATCGGACAGAACCAACCGGATACCGCGGTCCGCCAGAACGGCAAGGATATTCACAGGGTCGTCGTCAGCACGTACCGGCGCATCGGAAAGCTCGAACTGCTGGTTCATAAAGCTACCGGTGGTATTGTTATCGCTCATGGCGAGCTTGGCGCCCGCCAGCCCATTGTCCGGCGATGACCTGTCCAGCAGCGAGATCGTCGGACGTGGTTCCAGCCAGCGCAGGTAGCCGACCTGAACGGAGGCCGGATCGGACCGCGCTGCGCCGTGTGCTCCGACCAGCGCGACACCGGCGGTGGCCGCAACCAGGGTCCGCCGGCCGAACCGGTTGTGCGGCAGCAGCGTTGGACGTTCCATTTGAAGCAGGATGGAGCACTATCCGGGCGTCTTCAAGCGGCGCCGCGGCATTCAGATCATTGAATTAGCGCATCCGAGATGAAAAACTGGCAAGCCATTGCGGCAGGATGCTATCTGCGGAACAGCCCAGACACCGAGCCTTGAGAAGAGCGATGAACCTGATCGATCTGGTCGTTTTGGCATGCACCCTGGTCAGCCCGGGCGGGTGCCGCGAGTATCACCTCCTGTTCCAGTCGGCGGGTTCGCTGCGCGTCTGCGTGATGCAGGCACAGCCCTACCTGGCCCAATGGATCGGAGAGCATCCCGGCCTGCGTGTGGCGCGCTGGCATTGTGCATGGCCCGGTCAGGAGGACGAGAAAATCTGATTGGCACGTTGACCAGGTCAGCCGCTGCCCGCACCTTCGGTCGGTGAACACAATGGCAGGAGGGCACGCAGTGCTCGGGAGAGGAATCGTTGCAGTAGCGCTGCTCGTGGCAGCAGCAGGCTCGGTGCAGGCGCAGGATGCCGCGGCCGGCGAGAAGGATTTTTTGGTTTGCCGCGCCTGCCACCAGATCGGCCCCGGTGCGAAGATCGCGGTTGGGCCGGTACTGAACGGTGTTGTCGGCCGCAAGGCGGGCACCTTCGCAGACTTCAACTATTCGCCGGCCAACAAAAACTCCGGCATCGTCTGGACGCCGGAAGAACTTGACCGATATCTGGAATCGCCGCAGACGGTGGTGCCCCACACGAAGATGATTTTTCCTGGCCTCAAGGACGCGCAGAAGCGCAAGGACGTGATCGCCTATCTCGAACAGTTCGGGCCGGACGGCAAAAAGAAGCAGTAGTCAGCCCACCGAGGGAGATCGTGCAATGAAGGTTCGTGCTGCCGTTGCCCGCGAGGCGGGCAAGCCGCTCAGTTTGGAAACGGTGGACGTGGAAGGCCCGCGGGCAGGCGAGGTGCTGATCGAAGTCAAGGCCACCGGCATCTGTCATACCGACGAATACACCCTATCCGGCGCGGATCCTGAGGGGATCTTCCCAGCGATCCTCGGCCATGAGGGTGCCGGCATCGTGGCCGAGGTCGGAGCGGGCGTGACATCGCTGAAGCAGGGCGACCACGTCATCCCGCTCTACACGCCGGAATGCCGTCAGTGCGAATACTGTCTCAGCCGCAAGACCAATCTGTGCGTCGCGATCCGCGCCACCCAGGGACGCGGCGTCATGCCCGACGGGACCAGCCGGTTCTCGTGCAACGGGTCGCCGGTGATGCACTACATGGGCACGTCGACCTTCGCGAACTTCACCGTGCTGCCGGAGATCGCGGTGGCAAAGATCCGCGAAGACGCGCCGTTCGAGAAGGTCTGCTACATCGGCTGCGGTGTTACCACTGGCCTGGGCGCGGTGATGAACACGGCCAAGGTCGAAGCCGGCGCGCGCTGCGTGGTGTTCGGTCTCGGCGGCATAGGGCTGAACGTGATCCAGGGTCTGCGCCTGGTCGGCGCGGAGATGATCGTCGGCGTCGATCTCAACCCAAACCGTCGCGGCATTGCCGAACGATTCGGCATGACGCATTTCGTCAATCCGGCCGAGGTCCAGGGCGACGTGGTCCCGTACCTGGTGGATCTGACGCGTGGCGGCGCCGACTACAGCTTCGAGTGCATTGGCAACGTGAAGGTCATGCGCCAGGCGCTGGAATGTGCCCATCGCGGCTGGGGCCAATCGATCATCATCGGTGTCGCGGGAGCGGGGCAGGAAATCGCCACCCGGCCATTTCAGCTGGTGACCGGCCGCGTCTGGAAGGGCACCGCGTTCGGCGGCGCGCGGGGGCGCACCGATGTGCCCCGCATCGTCGATTGGTACATGGAACGTCGCATCAACATCGACGACCTGATCACTCACGTGCTGCCGTTCGAGCGCATCAACGAGGGGTTCGAGTTGATGCGGCGGGGCGAAAGCATCCGCAGCGTCGTGACCTACTGATCCTTCGCCCCCCGCTTCAGCGCTGCCGGAGCTCAGGCCGGCAGCGCGCCGGAGGCCTTGGCGATGTGGGTGGCGATCGCATCCATCAGCGGCGGCGACAGGGCGTCGTACGGCTCGAGGCCAAGCTGCTTCAGCCGGCCGCGGATGCCGGCCATCCGGTCCGGGCTGACACCGGATTCAATCACCGAGGACACAAAAGCCGCGAATTCCGGCGGCGCCCAACCCTGCTCCTGGAACAGCTCGGGATGCACGAAATCGAAGCCGTAGAACGGATGCCTGGTGTTCTCGATCCGCCCGTACATGTGCACGCCGCATCCCTTGCAGGCGTATCGCTGGATCGCGGCACTCGGGTCCACGATCGCCAGCTTGTCGCCGTTCTCCGCTACGCTCAGGTTGGCGCGCGGCACCACGGCCACCACCGAGAAGGTCGCTCCGGCGGGCTTCCAGCACTTGGTGCAACCACACGCGTGGTCATAGGCAACCTGCCCCGTGATGGCGACCTTCACCGGCGCCTGCGCGCATTTGCACACCAGCGTCCCGCCGGCGAAATTCGCGGAGCCGGGCTTCACGCCCTGATCCACCGATGGATGAATGTGAATCGTCTCGGACATTGTGCGCTCCCTTGATTTCGGCGGGCCATACCCGACCGCGCCGTCCGCTGTTGGTAGCCCGAGCGGCGAGCTCAATGCTATGGCAAAGCGAGAGGCTGGGCAAAGCCGCGGCCGTAGCAGCCCCATTGACAGCGTACCGAGCGATGCGGGGATAATCGCGCCGGATCCCGGGAGGAAAAACCGATGCGTATGGCGCGCCGCACGCTGCTGGGCGCAACCCTTTCGGTCACCGCCACGCCGATGCGTGCCGCGCCATTGCCGCCAATTCGTGTTGGTGTACTGCGCTTCGGTACGGTGTCGTGGGAAATCGACGTGATCCGCCACCATGCGCTGGACACGGCCGCGGGCATCGCGCTCGCGTCGATGGAACTCGCCACCGCGCAAGCTACCCAGGTCGCCTTGCAGTCCGGTCAGGTCGACATGATCGTGGTCGACTGGCTTTGGGTGGCACGCCAGCGCGGTGTCGGAGCGGATTGGACCTTCGTACCGTTCTCCAACGCAGTGGGAGCGTTGATCGCGCCTGCCGGTTCTCCGGTGCGCGACGTGCCCGATCTGGCTGGACGTGCGCTCGGCATCGCCGGCAGTCCGCTCGACAAGAGCTGGCTGATCCTGCGCGCCTATGCGTCGCAGCGCTACGGAGTTGACCTCGATGGCAGAGCGAACAAGAGCTTCGGGCCTCCGCCGCTGCTCGCCGAACAGATGAAGGCCGGCCGTCTGGATGCGCTGTTGACCTACTGGACGTTCGCAGCGAAGGCCCAGGCCGCCGGGGCGCGCCGCATCCTGGCGGTGGAAGACGCGGTCACCGCGATGGGAATTCCGGCAGGCGTCCCGTATATCGGCTACACGTTCGCGGAGCGTTGGGCCGGGCAGAACACGGCGCTGATCGACGGACTCGTGGCCGCCTCGCGCCAGGCACGCAGCATCCTGATGACATCGGATGCCGAGTGGCAACGCGTGCAACCACTTACCGGCGCTGTGGATGATGCTGAGCTGGAGCGGCTGCGCGACTGGTACCGCCACGGCATTCCGATTCGCTGGGGCGATCCGGAACGCCGCGCCGCCGCTCAGCTCTTCGAGCTTTTGGCAACGATTGGTGGCCATGATCTCGTCGGACCGATCAGTGCCGTGCCGTCTGGAACGTTCTGGCCGATCACTTGGCAATCAGACGCCTAGCAAACCAGCTCCGTTGGGAACTGCCGACGCGGCTGGTCTCCGCGCTGGTATTCCTGGTCGTCTGGCAGATTGCTGCCGAGCTCGCCGATAGCCGGTTGCTGCCGACGGCCACGTCGGTGTTGCACGCCATGTTCCAGCAGACCGTGTCCGGCGCGCTGCCTTGGAACCTCGCTATCACCCTGGGCCGCGTCGCAGCCGCATTTACCCTGTCGCTGCTGCTGGGCAGCACACTCGGTATTGCAATGGGGCGGTGGCGGCGACTTGATCTCCTGCTGGACAACGCGGTGACCGTACCTGCTGAACCTTCCCGCGCTGGTCGTGATCGTATTGATCTATGTCTGGTTCGGCCTGAACGAAACGGCCGCCATCGCAGCGGTGGCGCTGAATAAATTGCCTACCACCGTGGTCACGCTGCGGGAGGGCGCCCGCGCGCTCGATCCGGCGCTCGCGGAGATGGCCCAGAGCTTTCACATGTCACGCTGGCGTACGCTGCGACACGTGATCCTGCCGCAGCTGACACCCTATGTCTTCGCCGCCGCCCGATCCGGCCTGGCGTTGATCTGGAAGATTGTCCTGGTGGTCGAGCTGCTCGGTCGCAGCAACGGTGTCGGGTTTCAGATCCAGATTTATTTCCAATTGTTCGACGTCACGCTGATCCTGGCCTACACGGTCGCCTTTATTCTGATTGTCCAGGTGATTGAATGGGCCGCGCTGCAGCCGCTGGAACGTTGGGCGACACGATGGCGGAGGTGATTCTACAGCTTCGTATCGAGCGCAAGACCTTCCGGACCGAGCGCGGTGAGTTGGCTGTATTGGGCAGGATCGAAATCTCGCTCGGTGCGCGAGAGATCGTCGCCCTGGTCGGTCCGTCCGGTTGCGGCAAGACAACGCTGCTGCGGATCGTCGGTGGCCTGGACGTCGACTTCCAAGGTTCGCTCGACTGGCGTGGCGCCGCCATGGCGCGAATCGGTACGGTTTTCCAGGAGCCGCGCCTGTTGCCGTGGCGAACCGTGCGGCAGAACGTGCTGTTGGCACAGCAGACCGAAAACCCTGACCTTGCCGATGAACTGTTGGGCAAGCTCGACCTCGCGCCGTTCAGCGATGCGTTCCCCGCAACGCTGTCGCTAGGCATGGCGCGGCGGGTGGCCATCGCACGCGCGTTCGCCATTGTGCCGGAACTCGTTCTGCTGGACGAGCCGTTCGTCTCGCTGGACCCGGCAATGGCTGCGCGCAGCCGGGCTCTGCTGATGAACACCTGGCGGGCACGCCCAACCGCGGGATTGCTGGTTACCCACGATCGCGCTGAAGCCGCGTCTCTGGCAGACCGCATTGTGTTACTCGGCGCACCACCGACGCAGGTGCTGCAGGAGATTGTCGTGCCACGCGAGTTGCACGGCTCAGCCGGGCGACCCTGAAGCAATGGAATGCCCGCTTCGCGATTACTTTGCATGAGGGCAACGACGGGTCGGCTCCGGTGGCAGCATGGCGGCGTTCGGGAACCGCCATTTCCGCTTGACGGCACATCGGTCTGGGATAAGGTCGCTCGATAACCTGACGTTGCATGCGCGCATGAGCGTGTGACTGGACAGGGTATAATGGGAAGGAAACAACAGGGATGCCGTCCGGCTTCATCTCGATATCCAGGTTCTGGCAAGCGGCGATCGTGGGCGTCATATCGCTGCTCCTTGGAGGCGCGCCCGTAACGGCGCAACAGGTGCAGGCTGCCGATCCGACGAAAGGCATGCGTCCCGTCACCGACGAGATGCTGCTGCATCCGGATCCGGGCGATTGGCTGATGTGGCGTCGTAGCTATGACGGCTTCGGCTTCAGCCCGCTTGATCAGATCACCAGGGAAAATGTAAAGGATCTACAGGTTGCCTGGACGTGGTCGCTGACCAACGGCGCCACTGAGAGCACGCCGATCGTGCATGATGGTATCCTGTATATTTGGAACTATGCCGACAAGGTGCAGGCGCTGAACGCCGCGACCGGCGACCTGATCTGGGAGTATCGTCGCGATCTTCCGCAGACAATCATCGACCAAGCCGGCAATAACATGGCCAAGCGCAACATGGCCATCTATCAGGACAAGCTGGTGATCGCCACGTCCGATGCGCACCTTGTGGCGCTGGACGCGAAGACCGGCGAAGTTGCATGGGATCATGAAACCGCCGACTGGCGCAAAGGCTGGCGCTATACTGCGGGCCCCTTCATCGTGGATGGCATGGTGCTGCAGGGGATGACCGGCTGCGGCAACGCTGAACCCGGCGGATGTTTCATCAGCGCACATGATTTCGCGACCGGCGCGGAGAAGTGGCGCGTCTGGACCGTTGCGCACCCAGGTGACCCCAATTTCGACACCTGGAACGGCGTTCCCTTGGAAAGCCGGTTCGGCGCCTCGGCCTGGGTCGCCGGCTCATTCGATGCCGAGCAGAATCTGGTGTTCTACGGCGTCGGCCAGCCGTACCCCTGGATTGCCGAGATGCGCGGCACTCTGCCGCTGAAGAAGAACGCACCGGGTATCACCAATACGGCACTGTATTCGGATTCCACACTGGCGATCGATCCGGCGTCCGGCAAGGTGAAGTGGTACCATCAGTATCTTCAGAACGACACGTGGGACCTGGACTACGTGTATGAGCGGATGCTGATCGACCTGCCGTTCAATGGCGCAACCCGCAAGATGGTGATCACCACCGGCAAGCTCGGCATTATCGAAGCGCTTGACCGCACCACCGGCGAGTGGCTGTGGGCGGTGCAAACCGTTCCGCAGAACGTGGTCTCCGCGATCGATGCAAAGACGGGCGCGAAAACCATCAATCCGCAGGCGATCCCACATATCGGCCAAACCACGGTGAACTGTCCCGCAGACCCTGGTGGCCGCGGCTGGCCGGCGACCGCGTACAATCCGAACACCCAGACCTTGTTCCTTCCACTTAATGAATTCTGCTCCAACACCACGCCGACGCCGCTCGATCCCGGCCAGGCCTATTCCGGCGGCGGCCGGGCCATTTTCGCCCGCATGTTGGTGCCGAACAGTGACGGAAACGTTGGCAGAATCGACGCCGTGAAGCTAACCGACCGTTCGACCACCTGGTCGTACCGTCAGCGCGCGCCTGCGACTGGCGGGGTGCTGCCGACAGCAGGTGGCGTGGTGTTCGCCGGCGCATGGGACCGCAACTTCCGCGCGTGGGACGACAAGACCGGCAAACTGCTGTGGCAGATTCGTACCAACAATGCCATCAATGGCTTTCCCGTCAGCTACAGTGTGAATGGCAGGCAGTATGTGGCGGTGTCCGTCGGCAACGGTTCGAGTCATGCCAAGTCGCTTGCAACCCTGACTCCGGAGATCGCGGCGCCAGACGGCGGATCGGTCCTCTGGGTCTTTGCCCTGCCCGACAAGAAGTAGGGTCGATCGACGATGCGGGGCGGAGCATTGCGTAGCCGCCCCGCCGCGCGCTCGTTCCTGCCCCTGACGTGCGCCGTCGCGCTGCTGTGCCTCAGCCACGTGCCGTCACGGGCTGACACCCCGTTCGTAGTGGACGAATGGCGGTTCGGTACCCAGGAGACCAACTCGGCGCTGCGCTATTGCGTCGATGAGCGTGACCCGGATTGGCCGGTTGCGCGCAGGATCGCCGCCGCCGTCGCTGCGGCAATGCTGTTGCAAGCGAACGAATACCTGATCGGTGATGACCCTCGAAGCACGGACATGTCCGGCGAGGACCTGGACGATACCTACCGTACGCTGATCCAGCACTGTGACGTGTTCTTCGGCTTCAAGCTGGTGTCAGACGCCTATCCGGGTTGGGTCACCATCACGCGGCCTTATTATCGCAGCGCCTATGTCTTTGTGGCTGCCGATTCGGCCTGGAAATCGCTGGGTGACATGCCGACGACGCGCGCAATCGGCGCCACCGTTGGTACCAGTGCGGACATGCGTTTGACGCAGTATCTCATGGCTTCTCCCGTCGACAGACGCTGGGATAAATACCCGATGTCCTCGGACGAGGCAGCGCTGCAGGCCGTGTTGCGCGGTACCACCGGCGCAGCACTGGTCTGGGCGCCGGCACTCTGGGCCGTTCGGAAAACCGATGCCGAGATTGCGAAATTGCCGGAGATGGCGCCCCGCCCGTTGCCGGTATCTACCGCGGATGTCGGCGCCATTCTGCTGAGCAGGCAGATGTTCCTGCGGAACAGCGTTGATCAGGCGATTGCCTCGCTGACAGCCGATGGCACCATCGCGGGCATTCTGCAGAGTGAGAACTTTCCAGGAACGGCCGAGCCACGATGAGCGCCGCAATCCGGGTCGACCGTGTCGGCAAGCGCTACGGTCGCACCATCGCGCTGACCGACGTCAGCTTCGATGTCCGGCCCAGGGAGCTGTTCGCGCTGCTGGGCCCCAACGGCGCCGGCAAGACTACGCTGCTGCACATCCTCTGCACCGTTCTGCAACCCGATACCGGCAATATCCACATCGGCGACCTCGACGTGGTCGCGCAGCCCACGCGGGCCCGTCACGGCATTGGCGTCGTGTTTCAGGATCCGAGCCTGGACGACCGTTTGACGGTGTATGAAAACCTGAACTTTCATGGCCTGGTCTACGGTGTCCCTGCCAATTTGCGGCGGCAACGGATCGAGACATTGCTCGATCTGGTGGAATTGACCGAGTGGCGGGACAAGTTGGTGCGCACGTTGTCCTCCGGCATGAAGCGTCGGGTCGAAATCGCGCGGGCGCTGATCCACGATTCCCGCATCTTGTTCCTGGACGAACCGACGGTTGGGCTGGACGCTCAATCGCGGGAACGGATCTGGCAATATATCGACCGCCTGCGCAGCGAACGTGAACTGACCGTCCTCGTTACCACGCATTATATCGAGGAGGTCGAAGGGTGCGATCGGGTCTGCATCGTCGACCGCGGCCACGTCCTCGCGATCGACACGCCCGTCGCGCTGAAGGCCGCGCATGGTCAGCAGCTCGTCCGGGTGGTGGCACGCGATGCTGCGGCAGCTTCCGAGATCATGATGGCCTACCCGGACACGTCCGTCCGGCACAACGGCGAGATCATCATCAAATCCGATGACGGCGAATTCGCGGAACAGTTCCTGTCGCGCTATGGCGGCCGCATTCGCCGTCTTTCGGTCGAGGAGCCTACGCTGGAGAGCGTGTTCCTCACCCTGACCGGCCGCGAAATCCGGGACCAGGCCGCTGGTGCGCGCGAGCGGACTCTGGCGTTTGGCAGGCAGGGTGGAGAGCATACGCGATGAACAATGTGACCGTGGCAGCGCGGGACGGGTTCGGACGCGCGATCCGCCTGCAGTGTGGCGGCCTTTACGCGATCTGGTTCCGTGAGGTGAAGCGCGCGGTGCGCGACCGCGGGCAGCTTATCGGCGGGGTGAGCCGGCCGCTGTTGTGGGTGCTGATCATGGGAATTGGCCTCAATCCCTATTTTCGCGGCGAGGTCTACGGTGAGGTCCGCTTCGTCGTGCCATACACCTATCTGCAATTCCTCTTTCCTGCGGTGATTGCGCTCAACATCATGTACACGTCGGTGCAATCAGCTGTGTCCGTGATATGGGACCGCCAGTTCGGCTTCTTGCGCGAGGTTCTGGTTTCGCCATTGCCACGCGCAACGATCTTGCTGGGAAAGGTCCTCGGTGGCGCAACGGTTGCAATGTTCCACGGCTGTCTGGTGCTGGTGCTTGCCCAGTTCGCCGATCTGTCGCTCTCGCTGGGCGACATCGCGTGGGGACTGCTGCTGATGGCGCTGATGGCGTTCGGGTTGACGTCGCTCGGTGTCGTCATCGCCGGCCGTATCCGCAGCTTCGAGGGCTTCGGTGTGTTCTCCAACGCCGTGATCCTGCCGCTGTATTTTACCTCCAGTTCAGTATTTCCGCTGGATCCGTCGCTCACCGGCGCACAGACGAGCGTGATCTATCCGGAATGGCTGGTGTTCCTGGTACGCGTCAATCCGATGACCTATGCTGTCGATGCACTGCGCGGCGCCTTCATTCACTTCAATCAGTTCGATCCATGGATGGGGCCGGCAACGCTGGTTGGCATGGCGGTGCTGTTCTTCGCGTTCGCGCTGCTCGGCTTTGCCAAAGCCTGAACGTGCCATGGCGCTCTGGCTACCACAGCGACGCGACATCATTTCCTTCGTCGGCGTATTCGGCCTGCTTGGCGCCGTCTATCTGTTGCCGCCAGACACCGCGCTGCGAGAGGTTCGCAAGGCAAGCACGTTGCGGGTGTGTCTGCCGGCATCCTATCCGCCCCTGGTTACCGGCGATCCGACGGCGCCCGGAATCGATGTCGATCTGCTGCAGGGGGTCGCGCAGCAACTCGGTGTGCGCCTCGTGACCGTTGTGAACCCGGTCATGGGCAGGGACTTCAACCCGCGGGCCTGGCGGATCACCAGGGCTCAGTGCGAGGTGCTTGCTGGCGGCGTGATCGGCTCGGTGATCACGCGATCCTTCCTGGAGACCACACAATCCTATGCGATGACCGGCTGGGCGTGGATTTCCCGTCGCCCCGGCGCAGTGCCGCATGGCGGACGGATCGGCGTCCTGGTCGGCGTATCCGGCCTCGATCGAATCGCGCTGGCGGCTTGGTTGCGGGCCGCGAACGCACAGGTCATCGTAGCGCCCGATGCAACGGAACTGGTGCAGGGACTCAAGGATGGACGTTTCGACACGGGCATTACCGAACGCCTGCTGGCCGAGGAGCTGGCGACCCGGTTTGGCTGGACGGTGGGTTGGATGCCAGCAGAGCTAGGTCGCTACCCTATCGTACTCGGGCTCTGGAAGGGCGATCTGACATTGAAACGTGCCATCGTCTCCGCGATCGGGCGGATGCAGCGCAGCGGTGAGCTGGCTACGATCATGGCGCGCTACGCTGCTGGCCATTCAGTCACTCAGTAAGATGCGCCCGATCGCCGCCTCGGCCGGGGCAAGCAGCGGCGTCATGCTGCCGGTTGCAATCAGCAGCACAAACAGCACAACGAAATAAGGCTGGATGCGGGCGAGCGTTTCGCGCGCCCGGGGCAACATCGCCACCAGAAGATGCTGCCCGGTCAGCGGCGGCAGCGGCAGCAGATTGAACACCATGAAGGAGACAGAGAGCTGTCCGACCGTCTCGACAAAAACGAACAACGTCGCCGCCGCTGTGTCCGGCAGAATGTTCAGGAGATACGGCCGCAGCAGCCGCAGCAGCGCTGCGAGGGCGATCGTTGCACACGACGCACCAGCGTACACCGCGAGCAGACCCACCGGCCCGGGCCGCAGCCGATCCGGTTCGACTGCCACGGGGCGGATCCATCCTATGGTGAACAGCACCGTCAGCAGCCCGCCGATCGGATCGACATGGCGCAACGGATTGAGGCTGAACCGGTCATCATGGCGCGGCCCCGGATCGCCCATCGCGCACGCCGTCGCCGCAATAGCGAAGCCATGCACCGATGCGATCAACCCAACCGCACCGATGCGCAGCACGACTTGCTGAAGGGTCAGGTCGCCCACGCAGCGGCTACCGCTTGAGATCCATTCGCGCCAGCGTCTCGGGATCCGGTGGCAACTCCGTCGGCGTAGGCTGATAGCCGTTTCTGGCCAGCAGGAATGCCGTGAGGTCAGCGTAGGTCTGAGAGTTCAGCTTCCCGGGACGGTCCGGCGGCATCTTCGCCCGCATAAAGCCATACAGCGCCGCGACACTGCCATTGCCCCAGTGGCGGGCAAAGTACTGACCATCCAACGGTGCGCCACCGAATTCGCCATCGTTCAGATTGACACCATGACAATCCTGGCAATTCCGACGATAGATCGCATGACCGCGATCGGCTTGTTCCTGCGTGAATGCAGGTGGCGTTGTCGGCTCGTGCGACGCTTGAGTTGTCGGCACGACCCGCCCACGCAGCGCGTACACCTGGGCGGCGGTCGACTTCATGTTGCGAGCCTCAGCGATATCGGCGGGGGTGAAAGGCGTGAAATCAGCGGGCAAGGCTTTGTCATTGCCCCAGCTGGTCAGCACGTAGTCGAGCGCCCCGGCGAGCTGCAGGTCGCCAAGGGTCTCTCCCCATGCCGGCATCGCGCCATTGAACGCCTTTCCACCGGCCGTGATCTGACCTTCCAGCCCATAGAGCACGAGGCGCGCGAGATAGTCTCGGCCGCCCTGCTGCGCCAGCAGCGTCGGTGCGTGGCCTGCCAGAGCGGGGAACGTGTTCTCCACGCCCTGGCCGTTCGCCTGATGACAGGCGGCACAATAGCTGGCGTAGACCTCCGCGCCCGCGGTACGCCATTGGAGCATGTCGCTGTCAGCCTTCGCACCCTGCGCAAGCAGCGCAAGGAGCGCAGCAAGTCCAGCCCGGAGCCGCCAAATATTCGGGTCGCAAATCATTCTCATCCTCTGTGCCGCATTAAACCACCGTCAGGATTCAGGAGTGCATCCGGCGGCGCAAGGCGCTTGCGCAGCCAGGCCGCATCCAGGCTGGCCGGTGAAATGCGCCGCCGTTCGGGGACCGACGAAACGACCGGTCTTCTGCCGGTGGCAGTCAGCGCGAGGATGCGAATGTGCCATCACGTCTCGGATCCGCTGCGCCCTCCCAGCGCGATCCCCTCCTCGCGAGGAAGGCCATCCCGCTCGATAGCGGCACGACTCGGACCTTGTGTCCAAGGGCGCGCAACGGCTCGACGAATTGGGCGACGGCGCGGCCTCGTTCCAGCTCGACGAGACCTGCCGAGCCAGGATACGGCGCCATTGCAGTCGAAACGTGGCCCTCATCGAGGACTTCGGCAGGAGCCCGCCCCGCCAGAAGTTCCAGGACCGCCTGTGCCACATAGTCGACTATTTCCCCGGCGCCGGCCGACCCGCCGATGAGAACGACAGCTCCTGTCGTATTCGTCGCGATGACGGGAGCCATCGCTGTCTCGGGGCGTTTGTCTCCAGCGGGGGCATTGGCACGGCAATCACCATCCGCAACGCGCGCGAAGTTCGTCATGGCGTTGTTCAGGAAGAAACCACCAACGGTCGACCATGCTCCAAAATTAACGTTGATCGTCGTCGTCATTGCAAGCGCGTTCCCCGAGGCATCTACGATCGACACCTGGCTCGTGGAGGGCGCCGGCGCATGCTGGAGTTGCGCGCAGGCGGGACGGGAAACATCGTGTGGGACGCCGCCGACAATGGGGTTTGCCAAAGCAAGATTGTTCCGGATAAGCGAAGCACGGGAGGCGACAAAGCCGTGATCGAGCAGCTTACCGGCGCTGGGAATCCCGGCGTCGGCATCCCCGACCAACGACATGCGGTCGGCTTCGGCCAATCGCCCGGCCTCGACGAACCGGTGGACAAAACCGAGATTGAGGAAGGACGGTGCGATGGTTGTGCGGTGGTCGAGAATTTCCAGCATTTCGAGGATCGTGACACCTCCGTACGAGGGAGGCGGAAACGAGCAGAGTTTCTGTTGGCGGATCGAGATGCACACAGGTTCGCGCTCTACGGCCTGGTAGCCACGGATATCATCAGGGATTAGCCGTCCGGCCGGTGAAGTGTTCTGTGCGACGTCCGAAATAGCACCGGCTGAATCGATGTATATGGCGGCCGGGCCGCGCGCGGCTATGCGTCGCAGCGTTTCGGCAAGCTCGGCGTTTCTGACGGACGCGCCTTCGGCGACGGGCTTACCCGCGGCATCGGCCAGCCAGGCAGGAAGAGGCATTCCCGATCTGTAGGCAGCAGCAATGCTTCTTGCCAGGTAAGGTGAGACGGGGAAGCCCGTGTCAGCGAGTTCGATGGCGTTCCCAAGCAGCGTGCCCCAGGGCAATCTGCCATAGCGTCGGTGCATAAGCTCCAGCATCCTGAGAGCTCCCGGGGTGCCGACCGCGGCGCCACTGTGCGAAAAACCCGATGCGGCGCCTACCGCGGGGTCGTAAGCTGCCGGAGATCTGGCCAGCCCGTCGAAGGCCCTGGTTCTTGCTTCCTGCGCGTCGCGATAGAGGGCGATGGCACCGCCGCCGATTCCGGAAGACTGCGGCTCGACGACGCCAAGTACCATTTGCACCGCAACGGCTGCATCGATCGCCGATCCGCCATCTGCGAGCACCCGCATGCCAGCATTCGTCGCAAGAGGGTTGGCCGTAGCGAGTGCATACTGTGCCATGGATCTGGCGCGAGTCTCGGCGGCATGGTCTTGCGCAGGCGGCTGCAGCAACGTCGCGGCCGCAACGAGGAGCGGCCAGTAAAATATACGCTTCATGCGGTCCACAATCCTTTGGCGTGGCATCACGGTGCCTCGGACAGCCTCGCGGTCTGCACCACCGCGATCAGGTCACGTCGGTCAGCACGTGGGTCCCGCTCGTCGGGCAAGCTGAGCACCGGATGACGTCCGGTGTCCAACTACAGCCATCTCGCCTCCAGTCGAGCAGCGGAGCGACGCGGATGGGTCTCCCCCGGATTGACCGCCTTGCGGCACCAGATCACCGTCGCTTTCCAGCTGTGGTTCCAGAGCGCAGACGCGCCGCGACACGCTGCCGGATCCAACCGCCGATTGTGTTAGGACAGCGCTCGTCTCCAGTGCCGCCGCGCGGGCGCAATCAGGCCCAGTCCCAGCAGGCCGCTCCCCAACACCATCAGTGATGCCGGCTCGGGAGTCGCCACCGAGGTTGCCGTGACCGAGGAGTTGAAGCTCACGTTTGAACCGGTGGGGGCCGAAATGCTCAGCAATTCAGTCAGCGAGAACGGTCCCGGCACCGATGCTAGGATCGCCGGTACCGGATCGAAAAAGCCCACCGTCAACATCGGCGAAGGGTCGGAAAAACTGGCGGACGCGATCAGTTCACCGGTGCCGAACGGATTGTTCGTCGGGTCCAGATAGACGCTCCAGGAAAGCGAGCCGAGCGGCGCAAGTGTACCGCTGATCGAGGCCGTGACGTTAGACCTGCCTGTAGGGTTGGTCAGGTTGAACTGGGTTGACGAGATTGCCAGCGGACCAAGGAGACTCGTAGTGACGGTGCCATCGACCTGTAGTACCTGCTGCGTCCCGCTGCCGACGACCGGTGCACCATTGACGGTAACGCCACCAAACGAAATGCTGCCGGTATCTATCGGTGTCGACGCCACGAGGCCGTCGCTGAGTTCAAGCGTCGGGGTCAATGGCCCCGCATCGGCATGACTGCCGCCGAGCACGGTCGCAGCGGCCAGAATCCCGGCGATGGGGAATGTGCGCATATCTGGAGCCTCCTTATTCTCGATGCATTGGGCGTTGCAGCCCGCGTGGCTGGCACGTGCTGTTACGGCAGCGCGTCGCACACGCTTCTAAGGGCGCGGGAAGGACAGCAGATGTGAGTAAACGCACACAAAGCACGAGATGGCGGTGAAACCCAGGAAGCCGAAAGGTCGCCGCCTCCTTGAGTGGCAACAACCGCAGCCATGTCAGCACAGAAAGCACTGCGAGCGGGCGTTGACACCGGGAAGATCCTGATGGTCACCCACGCCATATCGGTAGCCTTGCTATTACAAAATTCTGCCCTGCGTTTCGGCAGGCCCCGCGGCTACCGTTGAGACGGAACGCATTGAGCGCGCGCGGCATCAGCGGCACAATGCAGACGAGGTCACAACGAGCTCGATGTCTTTGCGGCAACGAGGCGCCGGCGGCAATGCGCAAGATCGGCACGCCAAGAGAACGTTGAACCAGAATGCTGACGTCCGTCAGGCAGTGCCGATCACCACCCACAGTGGATCGCCTTGCTGCGGCGTCGAGGCGTGGCCAGACACGTTGGCGAACCCGGCAGCGCGCATATAGGCCCCAACCAAACGCTGCTGGTGCGGTCCCGACAAAGACTGCCAGATCGCGACCGCCTTGGTAGGAAAGCATCGGTTCGAGAACGACACGACGAACGGCGCACCGGGCCGCAGCACGCGGCTAACTTCCTGGAATACATCGACCGGTCGTTGCAGGTACTGCACCGACACGCACAGGCACACACCGTCGAACATGACGTCGCCGAACGGGAGTGCCGGGTCGGCATTCAGGTCCTGAACGAACCATCGCGAGAGTTCTGGGTTCGCTGCAAGTTCTTCCTCGTTCATGCCATGGCCGACCACGGAGGCGTAGGCAATGTCCTCCGGCAAATGGCTCACCCAACTGCTCATCAGATCAAGCACCGTTCCGTGGGGTGGCAGACGCTCGCGATACACCTGCGTCACAACGGCAATCGCCCCATCATCGATGTGGGTGACAAACCGCGGGTATGCGTAGAATTCAGCGTCCGGTGACGAATCCGCCTTCGCAAAGGCCACCTCTGACAATCCCGGCAATTGCTCCATGGCCAGCGATCCCCGCGCTGCCGGCCTATGCGCGCACGTAGTTTCGGCATACGAGGCGCAGCCGGTCGCTGATCTGGTCTCGAACGTGCTGAGGCATTGGGGTCGACCCGCTCGCCTGCTTCCATTCAGCCGTGTCGACTACACTTGGGGCCACGAGATGATAGAGCGCCAGGTAGCTTCGACCGCCACCGCCAGTCCGGAAGCGGCGTGCGCACAGCACCCCCGGGACCCTCGCGAGAGCGGGGAGGTGTTCGCCGTCATACCATGCGTTGAATGCAGTCTCGACTTCCGGCCCAGGGGTCATGCCAACCAGCAGAAGCCCGCTGGCATTGGCTGGTGCAGTCGCGTCGCCCGGGAGGATCTGCTCGCCTTCATAGCGCAGCAGCCGCTCCACTTTCGCCGTCACGCGCTTCGACCAGGGCGACAGATTGTCTCCGCCGATTGCGCGGTAGGCTGGGCTTCGCAGCACCTCAAGGCTCTCGAGGTCGTAGGTCGCGACCGACTGCCTCGGGTTGTCCGCGCCGATCCATCGCTGAAGGGTCAGAAATCCTGCCACTCTCGCTCGTTCGGGGATGTGCTCGGTATCGTACCAGTCGTTGAACTCGCCGGCATCGACATTTGTGAAATCCATCGCCGCGATCAGCGCACCCTTCGCCATGGCGTTGCTCCTGCTTTCACAATCGCGGATTTCACGCAAGTGAAGTTGCGCCGTACATCCGCTGGACAAATTCGATCGTCGGGAACCATAAGCCCGCTGGGCAGAAACCCAAAGGGGTTCCATTTTCGAACGAGCCGTGCGAGGCCTTCGAGGAAGATGTGAGAGGTGTCGGCGACGACCTGACAGCCGCAGACGGCCATGTTGCTGTCGATCATAAAGTCAGTGGAGGACGAGGCGAAGCCATGAAGATCACAAAGCTGGTACCGTGGCTGGTAAAGGCGGCGGGCACCTACTGGGGTGAGTACTTCTTCGTAGAGGTACGCACTGATCAGGGCGTCACCGGCTGGGGCGAGATCACGACGACAACCAGGATCGCCAACCGCGCCGTTGCGGGTATCATCCGCGAGCTGAACGAACTCCTCGTCGGCGAGGACCCGTCGCAGATCGAGCTGCTGTGGCACAAGACGTTCCGCTCGTTCACCTACACCGGTTCGCGCGGCGCCACGACGAACGTGGTCAGCGGAATTGACATCGCGCTATGGGACATCCGTGGCAAGGTGCTGGGTCAGCCGGTCTACGACCTGCTCGGCGGTAAGGTGCGCGACGACATCCTGCTCTATACGCACCCCAATAGCCGCAATTTCGGCACCGATGAGGGCGTCGTGGCTGAGATACGTGCCATAGTTGACTCGGGGCACACCGCGCTGAAGTTCGATCCGTTCCCGCATCAGAACCGCATCGGCGCCGCCGACGACATCTACCTGGATGGCGGCATGAGCAAGCAAGGCGAGAAGGCCGCCGTCCAGCTGACCGCCCGCATCCGCGAGATCGCCGGGCCGGATATCGAAATCCTGATCGACGCGCACGGCCGCTTCAACGTGCCGACCGCGATCCGCCTTTGCCGCAGTCTCGAGGACGCCGGCCAGATCGACTGGTTCGAGGAACCGGTGCCAGTCGAGAGCTATCACGCACTGCATCAGGTGCGCGAGAAGGTCAGCGCCCACATCAGCGTTGGCGAGCGGCTTCACACACGCTGGGAAATTCTGCCGATCCTGGAAAATCGTCTCACCGACTACCTGATGCCGGACGTGACATGGACCGGCGGGATTACCGAGCTGAAGAAGATCTCTACGTTGGCAGAGACGTTCTACATTCCGATTTCACCGCATGACGCGAGTGGCCCGATCAACGTGGTCGCGGGCGCGCACGTCATGATGTCGACGCCAAATTTCTACCGTCTGGAGACGTCGCGCTGGGACCTTTCCGGCTACAATGCCTTCATCACGGTGCCGCTCGACAACAGCGGAGGTCGGTTGAAGCTGCCGCCGAAGCCCGGCATCGGGATCGAAATGAACATGGAATTCCTGCAGAGCAACGTGGTGGATGGGTTCGGAGGGTGAGGTTGCCGCATGGGGAACATTGGTCAACACCGCAGCAGCATCATCCGGCCTCGGCACCCACACCGGCGTGGCTCCGACCGCGGAAAAAGATCAGCGGGTCACCCTCGGCTCGCGAGGCGATCGCGACAACCTTGCCGATGATGATCGAGATGTCCCCTCGTTGCAGTATCTCGTCAACGGCGCAGTCGAACACGCCCAGCGCATCGCGGAGCACGGGAGCGCCGGTCGACAGGACCTGCCATTCGTCAGCGGCGAAACGGGCCGCACCCGATAGGCCGGCCCTTCCTGCGAAGGCATCGGCGACCCTGGCCGCGCCGGCCGGGAGGAAATTGATTGCGAAGTGACGGCGCGACATGATGCCGGCCAGCGCGCTGGTCTTGCGATCGACCGAAACCAGCATAGTGGGCGGGGTGGCCGTCACGTGGGCTGCCGACAGCCCGAGGAAGCCCATGGGCCCATCGTCACTGTCCGCAGTGACGACAGTCATGCCGGTTGCCCGCTGCCCGAGCGCCGCCCAAAAGGCCTTGGCATCGATATCGTCACCAGATGTCACTGCGAAGGCTGCCATGTCACTGTCTCCATGATTGAACAGTCGAGCGTGCGTTTTGCCGGCCAACGCCCGTCACCCGGCGCATCGGCTTGCCACGGATATCCAATCGCGGATGATAGCACCATTCCTACGCGCAGGATCTGTGTGGGGCAGCAACGGAAAGTCGCAGGAACATGATCAAGGATCCAGCCTGGGCATTGGCGGAACATGTTTGTGGCCGGGGCTTCGCAGATTTGCCGGCGACGACGCGGATCGCTACGCGCAACGACATCCTCGACACATTCGGCTGCCTGCTTGGTGGGAGCGGTGCGCCCGGCATCGCGGAGCTTGCACGCATCATAGGTGGCTGGGGCGGTGCTCCGCAGAGCCAGGTGATGCTGAGGCGGCTACGGCTGCCGGCACCGCAGTCGGCGATGCTGAACGCCAGCATGGCGCATGCGCTCGATTTCGACGACACGCTCGATCATGGCGGCTCGATCCATCCGGGCGCATCGGTACTCGCCGCAAGCCTTGCGGTATCTGACATGCGTGGCGGCGTGTCGGGCCGGAAGCTGCTCCTGGCGATTGCGCTCGGGCTCGATGTGTCTTGCCGCGTCGCCCTTGCCTCGACGCTCGACCGCGGTTGGCATCGGACTGCGGCGATGGGCGTGTTCGGCGCCGCGGCAGCCTCCGGCAAGCTGCTCGACTTGAATGTGCAGCAGATGGTGAATGCGCTGGGGATCGCATTCAGTCAGGCCGCCGGAAACCGCCAGTGCATTGTTGATGGCGCGCTGACCAAGCGCCTGCAGGCCGGCCAAGCGGCCAGCAGCGGTGTGTTGGCTGCGATTCTGGCCGGCGAGGGCTTTACCGGTGCCCACGAGATCTTTCTTGGCCAATTCGGATTCTTTGAGCTGTACCAGCCAAACGGTTACGATCCGGCGAAGACTCCTCGAAGACTTGGGCACGAAATTCCGCGGCGATCAGTTGAGCTTCAAACCTTATGCGTGCGGTCGCCCTCAGCATGCCATCCTCGATGCCGCCATTGCCGCACGGGACCAGCTTGGTCTTGGAACGGCAGTCGATTTTGCTGAGATCGCCGATATACGGGTGGCCGCCACGGCCGCAACCATTGTCGAACAATTCAAGGGCGCCACACACAAACGCCGGCCCACACAGATCGTGGAGGCGCAGTTCGCGCTGCCGTATCTCATCGCCGCGGCCTTGGTGCATGGCCGCGTCGGCATCTCGGAAGTTGCCGACATCCTCCACCTGAAGGTCCTGAAGATTGCAGAGCGCATGACGGGCGTCGACGCAGGACAGGAAATGGGCGGGATCACGATCCGCCTGCACGACGGCCGCACGGCGTCGGTCAACATCGCACCGCCTCTCGGCTCGCCCGAGAACCGCCTCAGCATTGAGCAACTCAAGATGAAGTTCACGGATTGCGCACGCAACGCGGTGCGTCCGCTGTCGGACGATGCAGTGCGCATGGCAATGCACACGATTTTGCAGTTGGACGAGGTGGAAGATGTCAGCGACCTGCTTCGGCACTTCGCTTGAGGAGACCAGGTGGTGACTGCCAGAAAAATGCGACTGGGCATGTCGATCCGCGGCTATGGCTACCATCCGGCCGCCTGGCGTCATCCGGACGTGCCGGCCGATGGCCCCTTGCGCGTCAAGCATTATGTGCGCAATACGCAAGTCGCTGAACGCGGCAAGCTCGATCTGGTCTTCTTCGCCGACGGCGCCGGCATCCGTCAGGGCGACGATCCTCGTGGTTCGTTGTGTCGCACCGGCTCGGACATGGTCGAAATGGAGCCGATGACGCTGCTGCCGGCGCTCGCCATGGTCACCAGCCATGTCGGTCTGGTGACAACGGCCTCCACAACCTACAATGAGCCGTATAACATCGCCCGCAAGTTTGCCACGCTGGATTTGATCAGCAACGGCCGTGCCGGCTGGAACGTCGTCGCCTCCTGGTCAGAACACGAGGCACAAAATTTCGGTCTGACGACAACGCTCGACTACGATACGAGATACGCGCGCTCGGCCGAGTTCGTCGACGTCGTCAAGGCGCTGTGGGACAGCTGGGACGATGGCGCCCTGCTGTTCGACAAGGCGACTGGCCGCTATTTTGATGAAGCCAAGATGCATGTTCTCAACCACAGAGGACGGTTCTTCAACGTGCGCGGCCCATTGAATGTTGCCGGCATGCCGCAGGGTCATCCGGTCATCGTGCAGGCGGGTGCCTCCGAGCAGGGGCGCGAGCTTGGCGCCGCGACCGCGGAGGTTATCTATGCAATTCACGATTTATTGCAGCGCGCACAGGCCTATTACGCGGATGTGAAAGGGCGCATGGCGAAGTACGGACGGGATCCGGACGACCTGAAGATCATGCCAGCCATCTGTCCGGTCGTGGGTCGCACCTGCGCGGAAGCTCAGGCGAAGTTCGATCAGCTACAGACGATGATCGATCCGTTGGTCGGTCTGAGTTGCCTCTACAGCTCGTTTGGCGATCTGTCTGGCTATCCGCTGGACGGTCCAGTGCCGGACGAAGCATTGGGCAAGCAGGAACTCCGCAGTCTCAGTATTCAACTGGTAGAACGCGTGCGAAAGGAGAAGCCGACGATTTGCGAATTGTACTTGCGGTCCGGCATAACCGGATCCGCGAAGATCGGCACGCCCACCGACATTGCCGACACGATGCAGGAATGGTTCGAAGCTGCGGCATGCGATGGCTTCAACATCACGCCCGCCACTCTGCCTGGTGGAGGTGAAGACTTTGTCGAAATGGTTGTGCCCGAACTTCAGCGGCGCGGCCTGTTCCGCACCGAGTATGAAGGCAAGACCCTGCGCGAGAATCTTGGCCTGAAGCCGGTCATCAGCCGCTACGGCCGACGCAGTCAAGCCGCCGAATGACATCGGCGCACGATGTTCGCCACGCTGTCATATGGCCCGATCTTTCCTGCATCGACGAGAAGACCCGCCCGCCCGATCGCGCGGCCAAGCGGCAAGTCGTCCTGCCGGCGCGAGACGATTGACAACGCAACCACAGGCTATGACGTTATCGTCGTCGGTGCGACGTCCGGTATCTGATCATGGAGCGGATCGCTACCCCGTGCCCGCTGCGCGCCCGCTGCGCGCCGTCTCGTGCCCAGGCGCAGCGCACTTCCAGTTCGCTGCATCCCCCAACGCACCACTTCCGGTATAACGCGCCTGCTCCGGGTACGGGCAAAGCGGCATGCTATGCGGCGCCGGGGCATCCGGCTTGGTGCTCGCCGCAATGGCCTCTGGCGGTCGGCCATGTTCTACCCAGGTCTCGATCGCACTCAGCGTGTCGAACTGATCGGGACCAATGCCGCCGTTGCAATGTTGCATGCCAGGCACCAGAAACAGCCGGACGCTCGCCTGTGCCTTCTGCATGCCATGCAGCCTCGCCGCCAGCGCATGATAAAACATGATCGAGCGCTCGGCCGGGATCGCAGGGTCGCTGGCACCATGATAGATGATCAGTTTGCGCCCCTGTTGGATGAACGGCAGCAGCTTCGCCGGATCCTTCGTCTCGCCTGGACCCATCGCGCGATTGACCATCTCCACCAACTTGTCGCCCGCGGTGTTGGTATTTGGATCGACATCGACCGTCGCCATCTTCGCATCGGGGCCAAGGCCCAGCCAGTAGGTTAGCGCCTGGCGCGCGAACATCCATCCCCGTGGCGGCGCATCGGGGTCGCTGCCCCAGGGCAACTCGCGGCGCGCAAGATCGGGCGGCGTGCTACCGGTGGTCCAACAACCGATGCCGCGCGACCCGGACAGATTGGTAATCGCCCAACCCGGATACAGCACATGTCCGTGCCGATCGCGTAGCGGCGTCGTGTAGGCGTGCGACGCGGGCTTGCTCCGGCGAGAGGCAGTCGGATGTCTGGCTGCCATGGCAGACCAGGTTGTCGGCCCGGATCGGGCACTGTGCGGGATCCTGCACCAAGCCGTCGGACGCGCCATCGATCGCATCGCAACGGGCGGTCACCACCTTGTCGATCGCCGCCAGGGTCTGCTGCGGCAGATACGCCTCGGGCGATGACAGCGCCACCTTCTGCACGGCGAAGCGCAGCATCGCCGAGTTGTAGTCCATGCCGGGATCGCCGGCGATGATGCCGTCATAGTCTTTCGGATAGCGATCGGCTTCCATCATCGCCATGCGGCCGCCGTTGGAACAACCGTCAAAATAGGCGTGCTGGACAGGAGCGTTGTAGTAGGCCTGAGCAAGCTGCTTGCCCGCCACGGTGACGCTGTGCTCCGAGCGATAAAAGAAATCGACAATCCTGGCCTGATCGCGCTTGCCGTTCGGAGCGCTCAACCAGTTCGCATCGGTGCCGTTGCCGGTGTGGCCGGTGTCGGTGACGATGACAACGTAGCCTTTGCCAAGCGCAGAGGTGCGGTCGGTGGCGTTCACCGCCGGCTCCAGCCGGCCCCCATTGCCGCCGACACCCATGGAGAAGAAGCGCTGTTGCCAGGCATCGGGCAATTGCATCGCGAACGTCGCCAGGCCGTCGGGCGCGCCCTCGCCGTGTGTGGCAACCGTACCGTGCACATCGCAATGCGCCGGCGTGGTTCCCGCAGCGACCACGGGCGCTGCCTGCGTCACAGTGATGTCGGGAACCTTCAGCGCATTAAGTGCATCGATGGTGCAGGCTGGCGCGGCAAGCGCAGAGGTCGTGGCGCCGGCCAGTAGCAAGACTGTGAGTGCCGCAGGTTTCATGGTTTGGCTTCCTCGTTGGCTTGCGGTCATTGCAAAGCATGCAATGTACGGCAAAGCACTGGAAGTCTGCATCGTCATCGCGACCACCGCAAATGACAGTCCGTCATTGCTGCGGCGAGGCGATCTACTGTCGAACATGTCGCCCCTGGCCACTGACCCCCGCCTCCGGTATTCTCCGCTGCCATGGATGCGCCGGCGCCGTTCTGGAAGGCCAAGACGCTCGAGCAGATGTCGCACGACGAGTGGGAATCGCTCTGTGACGGCTGTGGCCGTTGCTGTCTGCACAAGCTGCGGGACGATGACACCGGCGCATTGTCGTTCACCAATGTCGCGTGCCGGCTGCTCGATCTGCACAGTTGCCAGTGCGGCGACTATGCGCATCGCCGCCGCAAGGTGCCGGATTGCGTGACGCTGACCGCCGGCCGAGGTGCGTGCGATCGACTGGCTGCCGCCGTCCTGCGCCTACCGGCGTTTGGCGGAGGGCAAGGACCTGGCATGGTGGCACCCGCTGGTGTCTGGCGATCCCGACACGGTGCACGAGGCCGGCATCTCGGTGCGCGGCCGCGCCATCAATGAACGCAAGGCAGGTCCGTTCGAACACCACATCGTCGACTGGCCCGGCCGCATGCCGCGAGCAAAACGTCTGCCATAGGAGAAAGCGCGATGATGAAGGATGCCCAGTTCGGTGGGGTGAACGCCGCGGTGCTGACGCCGATGCGTGCCGATCTGTCGGTCGATCTCGATCGCATGGCGGCGCATTGCCGGTGGCTGCTGGCGAACGGCTGCGACAACCTGGGCGTACTCGGCACCACCGGCGAAGCGAACAGCATCGGCATCAGCGAGCGCATGGATGCTTTGCAGGGACTGGTGGCGCGCGGCATTCCGGCGGCGAAGATGCTGCCAGGGACCGGCGTGGCCGCTCTCACCGACACCGTGCTGCTGACCAAGCAGGCTGGCGAACTTGGCTGCCGCGGTGCGTTGCTGCTGCCGCCGTTCTATTACAAGAACCCGACCGAGGACGGGCTGTTCGCGTATTTCTCCGAAGTGATCAACCGCGTCGGCACCGGCATCAAGTACTATCTCTACAATTTCCCGCAGCAGTCGGCGGTGCCGTTCAGCGTCGATCTGATCGCGCGTCTGCTGAAGGCGTTTCCCGGCACGCTGAAGGGCGTGAAGGACAGCAGCGGCAATTACGACAACGGCCGCGCCTATGTGGAGAACTTTGCGAAGGATGGCTTCGAGGTCTACGCCGGCGACGACACGCTGCTGCGTCCGCTGCTGTTGCTTGGCAGTGCCGGCTGCATCACTGCCGCGGCGAACGTGAACTCGCCGATCGCGGCGCAGGTGTATGCCAACTGGGACAACGATGTCGGCGCACAGATGCACGAAACGCTGAGTGCGACGCGCAGGGCGATTGTATCTGCGCCGGCGCCGATCCCCGCGCTGAAGGCGCTGATGGCGCGGCATACCGGCGATGCCGGTTGGCATTATATGCGTCCGCCGCATCTGAAACTTACCGGCGAGCAGCAGGCGAAACTGTTCGCCGCGTTCGATGCGAGCGGTGTGGAGCTTGCACAGGCGGCGTAGCCGACGCAACAGGCGACCGACCTGACGGTTGACGAATCGGCTCGATCTGCCCTTTGTGGGCGGAATGGAATTGCCGCGATCTGAAATGCTGACGCTTCCGAGGGGGCCGACGCACGTCGAATGGCGACGCAATCGCCGCGCGCGGCGCGTCAGTCTGCGCATCGATCCGTGCGGCGGCGGCGTTGTTGTCACGTTGCCGATGCGCGCTGGACGCGGCGCCGGTGTTGCCTTGCTGATGAATCATGCGGAGTGGGTGGCGAACCGTCTGGCCGCGCTGCCCGATGCATTGCCGTTCGCCGATGGTTCGCTGGTACCGATCGGGGATGTGCCGCATCGCATCCGTCACGTACCGCAATCGTGCGGTGGCGCGTGGTTGCAGGATGGCGAGCTGCATGTCAGCGGTGCGCCGGAGTTTTTGCGCCGTCGCGTGATGGATTTCCTGCGCGCCGAGGCGCTGCGTCGGCTGTCCGCGATGGTGGTCGTCAAGACCGCGACACTCGGCGTGACGGCGCGGCGTATCGCGGTGAAGGACACGCGCAGCCGCTGGGGCAGTTGCGCGGTCGACGGCTCGCTCGCGTTCAGTTGGCGCCTGGTGATGACACCGGAGTTCGTGCAGGACTACGTCGCGGCACACGAGGTGGCGCATCTGAAATACATGAATCACGGCAAGCGGTTCTGGAATCTGGTCGATCGCCTGACACCGCACGCCGCGGCCGCGATTCCCTGGCTGCGCGCGGAGGGATTTCGTCTGCTTCGCGTCGGGTGACGCGGGACGCCATGCCCTGTATTGTGTCGGCGGAAACCATTCGAGCCCGGTGCAAGAGGGACCATGGGAGGAACCACAACCGCCGTCCGGCCTTCGTCGCTGCGTGCCGCGCACGGCGCCGGCTTCGGCACGACCGGCATGCAGCGCTGGCTCGACCGCCAGTTCACGCGGATCGCCGTGCTGCCGACCACAGCGATGATGCTGCTGATCTTCGGCGTGCCGCTGGCGTTCTCGTTCTATCTCAGCTTCCAGGGCTGGTCGCCGGACCAGGCGCTGTTCGCCGGCACCTTCGCAGGCACCGCCAACTATGAGGATCTGCTCACCGATCCGCAGTTCCTGAAGAGCCTGTCGGTCACCTTCATCTACACCGCGATCACGGTCACTGCCGAGCTTGGCTGCGGTCTTGGGATCGCGCTGCTGCTCAACATCGACCTGCCGTGGATTGGCCTGTTCCGTACCGCGCTGGTGGTGCCGATGATGATCACGCCGATCGTCGCGGCGTTATGCTGGAAGCTGCTGCTCGACCCCGATCATGGCGTGGTGAACTACTGGCTCGGCAGTCACATCGTGTGGCTCGGCCGACCCGACACCGCGCTGCTGTCGGTGATGGTGGTGAACCTGTGGCAGAACGCACCGTATGTCGCGGTGCTGCTGCTGGCCGGACTGCGCTCCTTGCCGAGCGAACCGGTGGAGGCGGCGTCGATCGATGGCGCGAGTCGATGGCAGGTGTTCCGGCACATCACGCTGCCGCTGTTGCGGCCGTATATCCTGGTGGCCCTGTTGCTGCGGACGATCTTCGAGTTCCGCGCGTTCGACAACATCTACGTGATGACCAGTGGCGGACCGGCGAACGCGACCATGACGTTGTCGATGTTCACCTATCTCGCGTCGTTCGTGCGGTTCGATCTGAGCCTGGGAGCGGCGGCGTCATGGCTGATGCTGCTGATCTGCCTGCTGCTGTGCCTGTTCTTCATCGCGGTGATCCGCCGGCGAGAGGCAAACTGATGCGTACGTCAAGGTCATCCCCGCGTGAGCGACAACCCCGGACCGGTTCATGAGCGCGCTGTCCGGCGTCGGATCGCGGCGCAGCAAGGTGGTGTTCGCGGCTTCCGTTTATCTCGCGTTGATCGCGATGACCGCGATGTTCCTGTTCCCGCTGCTCTGGGTCATCGGCCTGTCGCTGAAGACGCGGCTTCAGGTGTTCGCCAACCCACCGCTGTTCGTCTGGTGGCCGACGTTGGAGAATTATGTCGGCGTGCTGAGCCAGGCCGACTTCGTGCAGGCCTTTGTCAACAGCCTGGTGGTGTCGTCCGGCGCGGTGATCCTGTCGATCTGCGTCGGCGTGCCGGCGGCGTATGCGTTCGCACGGTTCCCGTTCCGCGGCGGCTCGTTCCTGTTCTTCTCGCTGCTGGTCATGCGAATGCTGCCACCGATCGCGGTGCTGGTGCCGATGTACATCCTGTTCAGCAAGTTCGGCCTGACCACGACACGGCTGTCCGTGATTCTCGCCTACAGCACGTTCAGCCTGCCGCTGGTGGTGTGGATCATGCGCGGCTTCTTCGAGGACCTGCCGCGCGAACTGGAGGAAAGTGCCTGGGTGGATGGCGCCTCGCGCTATGCCGCGTTCCGGCATGTGGTGCTGCCGCTGATCCGGCCGGGGCTGGTGGCGGCGAGCATCCTGTGCCTGCAGCTGGCATGGAACGATTTCCTGTTCGCCGCGGTGCTGACCAACAATGCGACGCGGACGCTGCCGGTGCTGATGGCAGGCTTCTCCGGTGGCGATACCGGTGTCGACTGGGGCGGCATGACCGCGTCCGGCGCACTGGTGATCCTGCCGGTGCTGATTTTCTCGTTTGCGGCGCAACGGCATCTGGTGGCCGGGCTGTCATCGGGCGCGGTGAAAGGTTGAAACCACAGATGAACACAGATGAACACGGATAGGACGCGAGGTGGCGCCGGCGGTGCGACGGCACGGATCATCTGTGTTTATCTGTGTTCATCTGTGGTTTCATAAGATCAAGGGGAGGAGCGGATGTCCGGACTAAAGCGCCGAAGTTTGCTGCAGGCCGCGGCCGGCGTGCTCGCCGCGCCGCAGATCATGGCGCAGAGCAAGCCGGAAAAACTGGTTTATGTCGGCGACAACGGCCCTTGGCACTATGTCATGGTCGAAGAAGTTGCGCCGGCGTTCGAGAAGGCGACCGGCATCAAGATCGATTTCACGCTGTTGCCGACCGATCCCTGGCGCACGCGGTTGCGCACCGAGCTGGGCGCCGGCAGCAGCGGGATCGATGTGGTGCAGTGGGCCGTCGGCATGGCCGGCTGGATTTCGCCGTTCATGGAGGATCATGCCCCGCTGCTGGCGCAGATGAAGACGCGCGATCCCCAGTTCGACTGGAACGACTATCTCACCGGCACCAAGAAGGCGGGAACCTATGATGGGAAGCTGGTCGGCATCCCGTACCGCATCACCACCGGCATCTTCCACTACCAGCGGGCGCTGCTGGAACAGGCCGGCTTCGCCAACCCGCCCGGTACGTGGGACGAACTGCTGAAGGTCGCCATCGCCCTGAACAAACCGCCCGAGCGGTATGGGTTCGGCACCATGGGCCTGCAGGGCGCCGGCCTTTATTCCGGGTATGCGCCGTTTCTCTATTCGAACGGCGGCCGGCTGCTCGATTTCAAGACCGGCGAAATCTACATCAACGAACCCAAGGCGGTGGAAGCGCTGCAATTCTACGGCGACCTCAACGCCAAGTACAAAGTGGTTCCACCCGAAGCGATGACCTGGGCGTTCGACGACATCGTCGCGGGCGGGCAGAGCGATCGCTACGCCATGACGCAGTTGTTCGCCCCCTACGGCACACTGATCAACGATCCGAAGATTTCCAGGACCGGCGGCAAATGGGCGTGGACAACCGTACAGGGACCGCACTCGAAGGAGGAGGGCCGCACCTGGATTGATGGCCATTTCCTCGGGGTACCGAAATTCACCAGGAACAAGGAGTGGGCGCTGGAATTCATCGCGATGTGCTGCTCGCGCGAGTGGCAGAAGCGCGCGATGATTCGCGGCAATGCCCCGCCGCTGCGTTCCGTGCTGGAAGATCCCGAGATGGTCGAGCGCATCGGCTGGCCGCCGGTCGCCGCTCAGGCGATCGAAACCGGGTTTCCGACACCGGGGCACCCGGTCTGGGATACCTTGGAGGTGCAGTTGCGCTCCGCCATCTCGCAGACCTTGCATGGCCAGACGACAGCGAAGGTGGCGCTCGATGAAACGGCGACCGAATGGCAGCGCAGCCTGCGTCGCGCCGGGATCAGCCGATGATCCGGCGTCGCAATCTATTGCAGGCAACGGCGACCGCGGCCGCGCTGCCGAAGTTCGCACTGGCGCAGCCGAAACCCGACAAGCTGGTGTTCGTCGGCGACAACGGACCGTGGCATTATTGCCTGGTGGAGGACGTAGCGCCCGCCTTCGAGAAGGCGACCGGCATCAAGATCGACTACACGCTGCTCCCGATCGATGCGCTGAATGCCAGGTTGAAGTCCGAGCTCAATTCCGGTTCCAGCAGCATCGATATCATCCAGTGGACCTCGCAGCAGATTGGCTGGCTGTATCCGCATCTCGATGACCACCAGAAGCTGCTTGCGGGCGCCGCGGGCAAGCACGCCGATTTCGACTGGGACGATTTCGTGCCGGCGATCCGCGAGATGGCGATCTGGGACGGCAAGCTGTCAGGCATTCCGTATCGCGTGACGATGGGCGTGCTGCACTACCAGAAGGCGCTGCTGGAACAGGTGGGCATCACCAAGGCGCCGGAGACGTTTGCCGAACTGCAACACGCGGCGATCGAGACGACGAAGGCAGGTGCCGCAAGCAATCGCTACGGCATGGGTTATCTTGGTCGCCAGGGACCGGCGATCGTCGATTGCTGGTGCCCATTCCTGCGGTCAAACGGCGGTGATTTCTACAATCCGGCGACCTGGGAGATCCTGGTCAATCGTCCCGAGGCGGTGGAAGCGCTGGAATTCTGGGGCAACCTGATGACGAAGTACAAGGCGGTCGTGCCGGACTCGATCACCTGGGAGTTCGACGAAATCATCGCCGGCGGGCAGAACGACCGCTATGCAATGACCGTGACGCTCACCCCGTATGGCACGTTGATCAACGATCCGCAGAAGTCGAAAACCGGCGGGCGCTGGGCCTGGGCGCCGATGCCGGGTGCCACGACGAAGGACCAGGGTCGAACCTTCTTCGGCGGCTGGAGTCTCGCGGTGGCCGCTGCCGGCAAGCACAAGGACTGGGCGTTCGAGTTCATCCAGATGGCGTGCAGCAAGGAATGGATGCAGCGATCGATGCTGCGCGGCAATGCGCCGCCGCGGGTCTCGGTGCTGAACGATCCGGAGATGGTGCAGAAGTTCGGCTGGGCGCCGGTCGCGGCTGCCGCGTTGCCGACGGCACTGCTGGATCCACGCGATGCGATCTGGGCGACGCTGGAACTACAACTGCGCAGCGGCCTCTCGCAGGTGCTGCTCGGACAGAAGACGGCGAAGGACGCGCTCGATGGCGTGGCGAGCGATTGGCAGCACAGTCTGCGCCGCGCAGGGCTCGGACATTGATCCGGCGCCGTAACCTGTTGCGCGCTGGAGCCGCGGCCGCGGCGTTGCCGACGTTCGCACTCGCGCAGGGCAAGCCAGAGAAACTGGTGTTCGTCGGCGACAACGGGCCGTGGCACTGGTGTCTGGTCGAGGAGGTCGCGCCGGCATTCGAACAGCAGCACGGCATCAAGGTCGATTTCACCCTGCTGCCGATCGATGCGCTCAGCGCGCGACTGAAGGCGGAGCTGAACTCCGGCTCCAACGGCATCGACATCATCCAGTGGACGGCGCCGTACGCCGGTTGGCTGGCGCCGCACATGGAGGATCACGAGAAGCTGCTGGCGAATGCGGCAGGGAAGCATCCGGACTTCGACTGGAACGATTTCCTGCCGTCGATCCGCGACATGGCGAGCTATCAGGGCAAGCTGCTCGGCATTCCGTATCGCGTCACCGCGAGTATCCTGAACTACCAGAAGCGGTTGCTGGCCGATGTCGGATTCGACAAGGCGCCGGAGAACTGGGCGGAATTCCAAGCGGCGCTGATCGCCACCACCAAGGCGGGCGCGCCGAACCGTTACGGGCTCGGCATCTGGGGACGCCAGGGGCCGGCTATGGTCGGCGGGTTCTCGCCGTTCCTGCGCGGCAATGGCGGGCGCTATTTCGATCCCAAGACCTGGGCGATCGAGATCAACGATGCCAGGGCCGTCGAGGCGTTGCAGTTCTACGGCGACCTGATGACCAAGTACAAGGTCGTGGTGCCGGATGCGATCACCTGGGAGTTCGACGAGATCGTCGCCGGCGGACAGACCGACCGTTACGCGATGACCATAACGCTGGCGCCGTATGGCACGCTGATCAACGATCCGAAGCTGTCGAAGACCGCGGGGAAATGGGCCTGGGCGGTCGCGCCCGGTGCGCACTCGCGTGCGGAGAGCCAGGTGAGCGTCGGCGGCTGGACGTTCGGCGTGCCCAGCGGATGCAGGAACAAGGATTGGGCGTTCGAGTTCATCCAGACAGCGTGCAGCAAGGAGTGGATGCGGCGTTCGGTGGCGCGCGGCAACGCGCCGCCGCGGGTGTCGGTGCTGAACCATCCGGAGGTGATGGCGAACTACGGCTGGGCACCGGTGCTGGCCGAGGCGATGCAGACCGCGACACTGGAGCCGCGCGAGCCGATCTGGCCCACACTGGAGCTGGCGCTGCGCAGCGGCATCTCGGCGGTGCTGACGGGGCAGAACAATGCCAAGGATGCGCTGGACGCGGTCGCCGCCGACTGGCAGCGGGCGCTGCGGCGGGCGGGATTGAAGGGGTAGCGATGTCATTCGCGGGGATGACATTCGGATAACCTCCGCGTACAACCGTCGCGACGGAGAACACCATGGCATCTGACGGCGCGATCGACTGCGACATCCACCCCGGCGTGCCGAATATCAAGGCGCTGCTGCCCTACATGGACGAGTTCTGGCGCGAATCCTTCGTCGCGCGCGGGATCGACGGCTTTGACATGATGAGCTACCCGCTGGGCGCGCCGATCACCTGCCGCCCCGACTGGCGCGTGAAGGGCGAGCGCCCGGGTTCCAGTCTGCCCAACATGCGACGCGATGCGCTCGACGCGTTCGGCATCAGCCTGGCGATCTGCAATCCGCTCACCGGCGGTCAGGTGGCCGCCAGCGAGACGATGGGTGCCGCGATCTGCTCGGCGGTGAACGACTGGATCATCGAGCACTGGCTGAACCAGGAACCACGCCTGCGCGCTTCGATCGTGGTTCCCGCGCAGGCGCCGTTGCTCGCGGCGGAGGAGATCGAGCGTCTCGCCGGCGACAAGCGTTTCGTGCAGATCCTGATGCCGGCGGCGTGCGAGATGATGCTGGGCCGCAGCTACTACTGGCCGATCTACGAGGCCGCGGCGAAATACGACCTGCCGATCGGGCTGCACGCCGGCAGCATGTACCGCTACGCGCCGACGTCGGGCGGCTGGCCGTCGCACTACCTGCACGACTATGTGGCGAACTCGCAGCTCTTCGAGGACCAGTTGCTCAGCCTGATCTCGAACGGCGTGTTCAACCGCTATCCCGAGCTGCGCTTCGTGCTGATCGAATCGGGCGTGACCTGGCTGCCGGGCTTCATCTGGCGCGCGATCAAGACCTGGCGCGGCGTGCGCGCCGAGGTGCCGTGGGTGAAACGATCGCCCGCCGAGACGATCCGCGAAAACATTCGCCTGACCGTGCAACCGATCGACGCGCCGCGCGATACCAATGTGGTGGAGCGCATCGTCGAGATGATCGACAGCGATCGGATGCTGCTGTTCGCGTCGGATTATCCGCACTGGCAGTTCGAGGCAGACAAGGTGCTGCCGGATGGGCTCTCGGCCTCGCTGCTGCAGCGCATCCGCGTTGATAACCCGTTGGAGACCTATCCTCGCCTGAAGGAGACCTTGTAATGAATGCTCCTGTCGACGTCATGGAACGGCGCCTCGACTCCGAAACGCGTCTCGGCATCATCGATTGCGACATCCATCCCTCGCTGAAGCCCGGTGCGCTCGACCAGTACCTGTCCGCGCGCTGGCGCAAGCATCTGGCAGAGTATGGCAAGTTCAACTGCGGCATTTATGCCGATCGTGGCACCTATCCGCGCTTCTCACCCGCCACGTCGCGACGTGATGCCTGGCCGCCGGGGGGCGGCCTGCCAGGATCGGATGTGGCGTTCATGCGCGAACAACTGCTGGATGCCTACAATATCAGCTATGGCGTGCTGGAGCCGCTGATCGGCGTCAACACGTCGCGCAATCTGGACGAGGCTGCGGCACTCTGTTCGGCTGCCAATGACTGGCAGGCGCACGACTTCGTCGATCAAGAGCCGCGGCTGCGTGCCTCGATCCTGGTGCCGCAGGACGATCCCGAGGCGTCGGTGAAGGAGATCGAGAAGCGCGTCGGCGATTGGCGGTTCGCACAGATCCAGTTGGGCTCGAAGACGTCCGAGCCACTCGGGCGACGGCGCTATTGGCCGATCTTCGCCGCGGCGCAGGCGAACGGCCTGTCGATCGGGCTGCATGTCGGCGGCACGCAGAACAGCGCGCCGTCCGCCAGCGGCTGGCCGCAGTTCTACATCGAAGATCACCACATGCTGGTGCACTCGATGCAGAACCAGGTGGCGAGCCTGATCCTGGAAGGCGTGTTCGAGGCGTTTCCCGGCCTGAAGATCTGCATGATCGAGGGCGGCTTCGCGTGGGTGCCGTCGCTCGGCTGGCGGCTCGATGCGCACTGGGCGAAGATGCGCGACGAGGTGCCGCAGGTGAAGCGGCCGCCTTCCGAGTACATGCGGACCAACCTGTGGTATGCGACGCAGCCGGTGGAGGAGCCGGAGAATCCCGACGACCTGCGTCAGGTGTTCGAGTGGATCGGCTGGGATCGCATGGTGTATTCGTCCGACTATCCCCACTGGGACTTCGATGACCCGCACTTCGCATTCCGTTTCCAGATGACGGAGGACGAGAAGCGCATGCTGTTCCGCGACAATGCGCTGAGCGTGTATACGTTCCGGTAGACAAGCCGGCATCGCTGTCATTGCCGGGGCGAAGCGATATCCTTCGGAGTGCGCGCTGCGCCCGAATTCCTTCGCTTCGCTCGTAATGACAGGGGCGCGGTAGGGAGCATGTACGGATGCGCGGTGGCGCGCGCGATGCAGTGGCATCCGCGCCGGACGCGCGACGCGGTGCACTAGTCGACGTTCCGCTGCTGGTGCAACTCACCGCGTACGAAGGCTCAGGCTATCGCCGTTCGCGGGTTGTCGTGCAAACAGCGAACGGCAACACTGTGGCCCCCACGTGGATCGTACCCGCCGGCACGCGCCGGCTGTGGAAGGAGTGACCGATGCTGCAGCCACCGCCCGCCCGCCCCGGCATGCGCGAGGACGAGGTCGACACGCCGGCGCTGCTGATCGATCTCGACGCGTTCGAATTCAACCTCAACCACATGGCGGAGCTGCTGGCCCCGACCAAGGCGAAGCTGCGCGCGCATGCCAAAACGCACAAATCACCGGTGGTCGCGAAGCTGCAGATGGCGCGCGGCGCGGTCGGCCAGTGCGTGCAGAAGGTGGCGGAAGCCGAGGCACTGGCCTGGGGCGGAATTCCGGACATCCTGGTGAGCAACGAGGTGGTGGGCGCATCGAAGCTGGCACGGCTCGCGGCGCTCTCGCGCATCGCCAAGGTCGCGGTGTGCGCCGATGATGCCGCGCAAGTGGTTGCGATCGAGGCGGCCGCCGAAGATGCCGGCGTGCGGCTGCCGGTATTGGTGGAGATCGATGTCGGCGCCGGACGCTGCGGCGTGGCACCCGGCCCGGATGCGGTGGCGCTGGCGAAGCGCATCGCCGCGTCGAAGCACCTGATCTTCGGCGGGCTGCAGGCGTATCAGGGCAGCGCGCAGCACAAACGCACAGTGGTGGAGCGCCGCACGCTGATCGGCAACGCGGTGGATGCGTCGCGACGGACGGTGGAGCAGCTGCGTCAGCAGGGGCTGGACTGTGCGATCGTCGGTGGCGCGGGGACGGGCACGTTCCAGATCGAGTCGGCGTCCGTTGTGTACAACGAGATCCAGGCCGGCAGCTACGTATTCATGGACGCTGACTATGCGCGGAACCTGGACGACGATGGCGCGCCCGTCAGCACGTTTCGCCATTCGCTGTTCGTGCTGGCCACCGTAATGAGCGTACCGAACAGCAGCATCGCCGTGGTGGATGCGGGGCATAAGGCGGTGGCGGTGGACAGCGGTCTGCCGACGATCTGGCAACGGCCGGACATTCGCTATGTCGGTGCGTCGGACGAGCACGGAAAACTGGAGGTCGGGTCGGAAACCGCGGCTCCGAAACTGGGCGAAAAGCTGCGACTGGTGCCGGGGCACTGCGATCCAACCGTGGACCGGTACGACTGGTACGTGGGGGTGCGGAACGGGCGGGTCGAGTGCCTGTGGCCGATCGCGGCGCGCGGCGGGATGTCTTAGGAAGCGAGATCGACCACAGGGACACAGAGATATGGAGGTTGCACAGAATCAATACTATAGCACCATGCAGTGCAGGGCCATCCTTGAGCGCGGCGGTTGGAATTGATCGGCGTTCGCAGCATAGACATTCCTCGCATGCGATTCCAGCAGCCCAGGCCCGATATGGCGGTGAACTTCGATTGTCAGTTCTATCACCTGGTGTGCAAGCGTGAAATCAGACCCGGCCTTCATGAGGCACTTTGTGTTCTCTGTGCCTCTGTGGTGAACCTTCCTCCAAGGTCCCCCGATCCACGGACCACCCCATAGACGCCACGCTCCATCGCTATTGGCGCGAACCGGCTGGTGATCCCCAGCACCGTCTCCGCCCCGCCCAGATATAGCAGGCCGTCCTCCGGCATCTGCCGCGCCACCGCATCCAGCACTTGCGCCTTCGTCGCCTGATCGAAATAGATCAGCACATTGCGACAGAACACCACATCGAACTGCCCGAGCGGCCGCAGATCGGCGAGCAGGTTCCACTCGCGATACTGCACCATGGCGCGGATCGCATCGCTGATCCGCCAGCCGTTCTGCTCCTTGCGGAAGTGCCGCATCAGCATCTGCACCGGCAGGCCGCGCTGCACCTCGAACTGCGTGTATAGCCCCTCGCGAGCGCGCGCGACCTGGTCACGGGCAAGGTCTGTGCCGATGATCTCGATCCGCCGCTCGCCGATACTGGCGCGGCACTCGGACAGGATCATCGCGATCGAATATGCCTCTTGTCCGGACGACGAAGCAGCAGACCACACGCGTAGCGGCGGCCCGGTTGGCCGCGCCGCAACCAGCCGCGGCAGAGCCAGGTTGCGAAAATGCTGGAACGGCTTGTCGTCGCGGAAGAAGAAGCTCTCGTTGGTGGTCATCGCCTCGACCACCTGGCGGATCAGCGCTTCGGCACTGGGCGCCCTCAGCCGGTCAGCCAGTGCCGCTAGATCGCGCAGCTTCTCGCGTTTCAATATCGCGGCCAGCCGCGTTTCGAGCAGATAGACCTTGTCGGGGCCGATCACCAGACCGGAGCGGCTCTTAAGCAGTGTCGCGAAGGTCTGGAACGCGGCAGACGACAGTGCCTGGCTCATGCGAGTGCCATCCGCAGCATTTCGAGCAGCTTCGGAGCGATGCGCGGCAGGGGCAACACGGCGTGGCACAGCCCCGCCTGCGCCACCGCACCTGGCATGCCCCAGACCACGCTGGTGGTCTCATCTTGCGCCACCGCGCTGCCGCCGCCCTCAATCACGCGGCGGGTGCCGGCCAGCCCGTCCTGACCCATGCCGGTCAGCATCGCCACCAGTACGCGGCCGTCGCACGCGGCGGCGGCGCTGCGCAGCATCGGGTCCACCGACGGCCGGCAAAAATTCTCCGGCGGATCGGTGCTGAGCCGCGCTTGCAGACCACCGCCGTGCGCGGTGCCGATCAGCAGATGGCGATCGCCCGGCGCCAGATAGATGCGGCCGGCCGTCAAAACCTCGCCATCCTTCGCCTCGGCACACGGCAGTCCGCCCAGCTTGCCGATGTGCTCAGCGAGGATGGGCGTGAATGTCGCTGGCATGTGCTGCGTCAGCACGACCGGCACGTTGAGCGTTCTGCCCAGACCCTGCACCAGGGTGAACAGCGCCTGCGGCCCGCCAGTGGAACTGCCGACTGCGAGTAGCCGCGGCGGCACTAGCGCGGCCGGCCGCAGACGCAATCCGACCATGTGGACCGTCGGCTGGGCGACCCGGCGTCGCATCCGGCCCAGGCCCTTCACCTTCTCCACCAACTCGCGACGGAACACCTCGTCGCCGGTTACCGCCGAGGGTTTCGGTACATAGTCCGCCGCGCCAAGCCGCAACGCGCGCAACGCAATATTGGCGCCGCGTGTGGTCAGCGTCGATGCCATGATGACCTTCAGGCCGGGATCGGCGCGCAGCAGCAGCGGCAACGCTGTCATGCCGTCCATCACCGGCATCTCGATGTCGAGCACCAGCACGTCGACAGGCCCGCGTTTCAGTGCATCGAGCGCCATTTGGCCGTTTGCCACGCGTGCGACCACCTGCACCGCTGGGTCGGCATCGAGCATGCGCGCCACAGCACTGCGGATCACCGCCGAATCGTCGCACACCATCACGCGCACGGTTTGGGCTGTGTTCGGCTCCGCCGCCGTGCGGGCCGGTGCGATCACAGCAACCCGACCTGCTCGAACTTGCCGACCAAGATCTCCTCGTCGAATGGTTTCATGATGTATTCCTGCGCGCCGTTGCTGATCGCCAGCTCGATCGCTGTCATCTCGGTCTCGGTGGTGCAGAACACGACGGGGGGGTTTTCCGGCCCGTACTCGGCGCGTAGTTGCTTGAGGAAATCCAGTCCGTTCATCACCGGCATGTTCCAGTCGAGCAGCACGCAGTCCGGCATCTGGGCGCGGCAGGCATCCAGCGCCTGTTGGCCATCGCCGGCCTCGGCCACGACGAAGCCATGCGCTTCCAGGATGCGCCGGGCGACCTTGCGCACCACGCGGCTGTCATCCACCACCAGGCACACGCGCGCCATGGTGCTGCGCCTCAAGCCGCTTCGTTCAACGCGAGCAGCTTGGCCACGTCGAGCACCACCAGCAGGCGCGCCTCCAGACGATAAATGCCACTGCTGAACTGCGCCCAGGTGGGCGGCAGGGTCGGCGGATTGCGCTCGAACGCGTTGGCCTTCAGGCTCATCACCTCGGACACCTGATCGACCAGCAGCGCGTACAGCTCGCCGCCCTGTTCGGCGACGACGGACATTGGCGGCTGATCGGCCGGCGCGGGCGGCAGATGCAGACGCCGCCGCAGGTCGATCGCAGTGACAATACGGCCGCGCAGGTTGAGGCTGCCGGCGATCTCGGGCGGCGCGAGCGGGATGCGGGTGATCTTGTGCTCACCAAGGATGTCGCGCACCGCAAGCACGGGCACGCCGCAGAGCTGGTCGGCGACGGTCAATATGACGAAGACGCGTTCTTCTTCGTCGGTTGCGGCGTCGGGACGTTCCAGGACGTCGGTGGCCATGTTCGTTCTCTCCAATTCTTCTGCTCCCCCTCCCGCAAGGGGAGGGATATTTTTACCCATGCACCAGTTCACCCGATCAGTTACGCCGCGATGGGCTCAGCCAGGCATTGCCGCAGACTGGCGATCAGCGCCTCGCGCTGGAATTTCGCGACGTAGTCGGTGAAGCCGGCGTTGCGCCCCGCCTCGATATCGGCCGGCTCGGAGCGCGCCGACAGCGCGATCATCGGCAGACTTGCCCACGGCCCACCGGCCCGGACCGCGCGGGCGAAGTCGAGCCCGTCCATGTCCGGCATCGAGATGTCCGATACGATTGCGTCGAATGCCGCGCCCGCTTCCCGCAGCCGCAGTGCCTCGGCCGCACTCGGCGCCGCAGTGACGCGATAGCCCGCCGCTCCCAGAATTGGCGTCACTAACTGGCGAAAGAAGTCGCTGTCTTCCACCACCAACACGTGGTGCGACTTTTCCTGGTCTGCCGACTGTGGGGCCCCGCGGAACCAGTCCTGCGATGCCTGCGTCAACCAGTAGCCGGTGTCGATTACGTCGGTGGCGTGCCCGGCGATCACCGCCGAGCCGAGCAATCCCGGCCGCGCCCCGGACAGCTCGATATTCAGCCTGTCCTCGACCACGTCGACGATCTCATCGACCATCAGACCCATGCTGCGGTCGCCGTCGTTGAACACCAGCACCGACTGCCGCGGTTTCCCGGTGTCGAGATTGTCCGACAGCGCCACCAGCGGCATCAGCTTGCCGCGGTACTGCGTCACCGGCGCGCCGCAGGAGGTCTCGATCTTGTCGCGCGGAATGTCTTCCAACCGCGCGACCAGACCAAGTGGCACCGCGAGCTTCTGATCGCCGCCGGCGCGGAACAGCAGCATCGCCGTGCGATCGGTTGAGCGCAGCGTATCCGTCGCACTCGACGGCATTGCCTTGCTGTCGCCACCGGCGCCGATGCCGGTACCGCGTGCGATGCCGTTCGGATCGAGGATCATGATCACCGACCCGTCGCCCAGGATAGTGTTGCCGCTGAACATCGTGACATGGCGCAGGATCGGCGCCACCGGCTTCACAACGATCTCCTCGGTGTCGAACACGCGATCCACGATTATGCCCAGGCTGTTGGCGCCCACCTGTGCCACCACGATGTAGGCGCCGCCCTCGTCGTTATTTGACTCGCCCAGTGCCAGCAGGTCGTTGAGATTGACCAGCGGCAGCAGCCGGTCGCGCAGGCGCAACACCGGCGTGTCGTTGATCCGCTCGATCACGGTATCCGATCCGGCCTCGTTATGGCCGCGCCCCGCCGCCTTCTTCGCGCGCACCAGTTCGACCACGCTGATCTGCGGAATGGCGAAGCGTTCGCCGCCGGCCTCGACGATCAGCGCCGAGACGATGGCCAGCGTCAGCGGAATCTTGATGGTAAAGGTGGTGCCGGCGCCCGCCACGCTCTTCAGATCGATGGTGCCGCCGATCTTCTCGATGTTGGTCTTCACCACGTCCATGCCGACGCCGCGGCCCGACACGGCGGTGACTACCGTCGCGGTGGAGAAGCCGGCGCCGAAGATGAAGCGCTGCACCTGCGTCTCGGTCATGCCGGCGAGCTCGGCCTCGGTGGCCAGTCGGTTCTTCAGGAGCTTCGCGCGGATCTTGTCGAGCGGCAGGCCGCGGCCATCGTCCGAGACCTCGATGATGATGTGGCCGCCCTCGTGGAACGCGTTCAGCATTATGTGGCCGGTTTCCGGCTTGCCGGCGGCGCGGCGTTCTGCGGGGCTTTCCAGGCCGTGGTCGCCGCTGTTGCGCACCATGTGCGTCAGCGGATCCTTGATCAGCTCCAGCACCTGGCGGTCCAGCTCGGTGTCAGCGCCAAGCATGGTGAGCTCGATCTTCTTGTCCATTTCGCGGGACAGATCCCGCACCAGGCGCGGCAGCTTGTTCCACGCGTTGCCGATCGGCTGCATCCGCGTCTTCATCACGCCTTCCTGTAGGTCGGAGGTGATGTGCGACAGCCGCTGCAACGGCACGGCGAAGCCGGTGCTTTCCTGGGTGCGGGCAAGCTGAAGCAGCTGATTGCGGGTGAGCACCAGCTCGCTCACCAGCGTCATCAGGTCTTCCAGCACATCGACAGTAACACGGATGGTCTGATTGGTGGCGACCGCCTCGCCCGGCGGTGGCTCGGGCGCGGCCTGAACCGGGACCGGTGCGGGTGTCGGGTCCGCCGTCTCCGCCATCGGCACGGCGGGCTCCTCATCGGGCTGGAGCTCGACCCGCGCCGCGGGCGCGGCCGGCTTCGGCGCTTCGCCGGAGGCAGCCGCGTTCAACGCCTCAATCAGTTCGCCATCGTCGCCTGCCGGCTCGCTCCCGCTGGCCGCCAGTCCAGCGACGATCGCCTTGATCCGGTCCAGCGCCGTCAGCACCAGGGTCACCGTGTCGGGTGTCGCGGTCAGCGCGCCGTCCCGCACCTTGCCCAGCACGTTCTCGGCCGCATGAGCCACGTGTTCCAACCGCGGCAAGCCAAGGAATCCGCAGGTGCCCTTGATCGTGTGCACAAGGCGGAAGATCAGCGACAGCGTGGCCTGGTCGTCGGGCGTGCGCTCCAGCTTCACCAGGGCGACGTCCAGGTCGGCGATACTTTCATTGGTCTCGGTCAGGAAATCGGCGATCAGGTCGTCCATGGGCAGCCCTCGCGAGCCCGGCCCGATGCCAGGCGGAGCCGCATCCTGGTCAGAAGCTCGCGAACAACTGGTAAATGACCGCGTCGCTATCCGTCGTGTAGTGTCAGCAGCAGCGGCGGCGACACCTCGGCGTCGCCCATCGGGCCAGCCGGCATCAGCATCGATAACCGCAGGCCCAGGCCACGTGCCAGCAGCGCGGTCAGCGGTGCCTGGACGCGGCGCGGATCCGCGACCACCGCCTCCCAGGCCGCGGCTTCGTCGTTGAGCCACGCGACAAAGCCGGCCGGCCAGGCCGCGCGAGGGCCGGAAATCGTCACCAGAATGCTGCCCGAGGGCGAACCGGACAAGGCGACGGTGCCGCCACCCGGCAGGCTTTCGGCTGCCAGCAGCACAAGGTTGAGGATGATGCGGGCCACTGGCGGCGGGAACACCGCGTCCGAATCCAGCCCGGCGAGGTCCAGCCGCACCCGCCGGCTGGACGACAGGCAGTCCGCGAAGCCGCGCAACCGCACCACGTCCATGTCGTCGCCGTCCAGACCCCAGGCGGCGCGCAACAGCTTGAGGCGCTGGCCCAGTTCGACCGCCGTGTCCTCGGCGAGCGCCAGTGTTTCGCTGTCCGGCTGCTCCTCACGGGCAACCTCCAGCACACCGATAAGTGCGCCCAGCGGGCCGCTCAAATCATGGCAAAGCCGTGCGCAGAGCAGTTCCGCCAGATGCAGCGGTTCGTTCTTGACGGTCATCGGATCCCTTCCCCAGGGAGCGACATAGCTGTACCGGCTGTTTCACAGGCAAATTACGGTCCATGCGATGAGAGAGTTGAGACCTGCCAGGACTTGAACCCTGGATCGAGACGGCGCAAGTCACAGGATGGCAATGAGGAGCCGCCGCGTCTAATGATCGATCCGTTCGGCCGGACCATCAACTACCTGCGCGTGTCGGTCACCGACCGCTGCGATCTTCGCTGTGTTTACTGCATGGCGGAGGACATGTCGTTCCTGCCGAAACGGGACCTGCTCACGTTGGAGGAGCTGGACAGGGTTTGCGCCGCCTTCGTCCGCTTGGGCACCAACAAGATCCGCATCACTGGCGGCGAGCCGCTCGTGCGCCGCGACGTGTTGCAGCTGTTCCGGAGCCTGGGCGCCCGGCTGGGCGAGGGCGGGCTGAAGGAGCTGGTGGTTACCACCAACGGTACGCAACTAGCGAAAATGGCGGAGGCGCTTTATGCGGCCGGCGTCCGACGGATCAACGTTTCGCTCGACACGCTGGACCCCGAAAAATTCGCCAGCATCACTCGGTGGGGCAAGATCAGCGCGACGCTCGACGGCGTCTTCGCCGCCAAAGCAGCCGGAATGGCGATCAAGATCAACGCTGTGGCGATAAAGGGCGTGAATGAGGACGAGTTCGACGGAATGCTCGCCTGGTGCGGCGATCACGGCTTCGATCTGTGCCTGATCGAGACCATGCCGATGGGCGACATCTCCGGCGACCGGACTGAGCAGTACCTGCCGCTTTCCATCGTCCGCTCGCGGCTGCGGCGGCGTTGGACGCTTGAGGATACCGACTACCGCACCGGCGGCCCGGCGCGGTACTTCAACGTCGTCGAGACTGGGCGGCGGATCGGCTTCATCACACCGATGACGCATAATTTCTGCGAGAGCTGCAACCGCGTGCGGCTGACCTGCACGGGCACGCTGTATATGTGCCTGGGTCAGGACGATGACGCCGACCTGCGGCGCGTGCTGCGCGACGGGGCGACCGACCGGGAGCTCGATGACGCGATCCGCGAGGCGATCAGCCGCAAGCCGAAGGGCCACGATTTCATCATCGACCGCCGTCACGACCGGCCGGCCGTGGCGCGGCACATGAGTGTGACCGGCGGGTGATGACGAGTGGATTTGCTCAGCGAAACCCCACGGGACTGAAGCGGCGATCCGACGCGATGGATCGCCAAGGCCGCCGTCGACAGGTGGCAGGCAACACGGCGTACCGACCGAGCGGACAGGCGATCCGTTCGATCGGGCGATGGAGATGCTGCTGATCCTGCGCGCCGCGTTTCGCCTTGCCCTGCGCCAGGCTGAGGCATTCGCCAGCAGAGCGTTTCGCCGGCTGCGTTGCGGTTCCCGATCATGCCACGCTCAGCCGCGTAGCTGTGGTCTCGCTCGGCGTCGGCTGGATGTGACCGCGGCAGGAGCCACTCTGATTGTCGATGCAGCCAGCCTGTGGACAATTGACCGGCGCAAGCAATCGATCGGATCGACACTACGGGGCAATCACGTTGGCGTGACCGTCATGGGCGCTCGGGCCACTGGAGCCCGCTTATTCAAGCCGGTGACAGTCCAGAATGTCCTGGAGCCCTCCCGGACGCATCCCAGGTTCGCCTTCGCGCAACGCCGCCGTTGGTTGCGCCGAGCCGTGAACACATCGCCGCGAACCTCGCCCAATCGCGCACGCTCGTGACCGCGCTTCATCTGCGGATCGGCTATGACGGGGCAGTGAAGATCGGCAAGCTTGCCTTGCGGAGAAGGTCACCTTGAAGCAGGCGGCGGAACAACCCGGCCACCACTGGCCCGCGGATTTCGATCGCCGGGTCGTGCCGGCGACAGTGACGGTGTCGGGTGCCACGCTGCCAGGAGGCGGCGGCTGAGTGGCCTGATCAAGCGCAGCTTCTCCCTTGCCGGCCATCGCACCAGCGTTGCGCTGGAGCAGGAGTTCTGGACGGCATTGATGCATATCGCGGCCGCGCGACAGCAGACGCTAACGGCGTTGGTCGCGGCTGCGGACGCCCAACGCCAGGACGGCCGGCCGCTCGCGTCCGCTCTTCGCGTGCTAGCCTTGCACGAGTTCTTTCCGAGGACGTTAACCGCTTACTAAACTACCGGTTGCATTGTCTCACAAGTTATACAGCTCAAAGAACGGAAAATCTCATGCTTGCCGTTACGAACACCGAGGCAAGGCGAAAACCCCAGGTTAGCGAGTTGATGCTGTCGGACCGCCTGATCGCGCTCGCCGAGGACGCCGGCCGGGCTGGCTACACGAGCACCGCGGACCGTTTGGTGACCCTGGCCTGCAGCGTGTTCGACGAGGCGCGCAAGAAGCCGCACTGAGGTTGTGCGGATGGTGGGCGCGACAGGGATTGAACCTGTGGCCCCTGCCATGTCAAGGCAGTGCTCTCCCGCTGAGCTACGCGCCCATCCGCCGGTAAAAATACCCGTCAGCCCAGTCGTGGGCAAGCTTGGGTCGTGACAGCGCGCGCGGCGCCAGCTTCAATACAGCCATGGACGTGCCAGTCGCAGCCTCGATTGCTCCGCCTGCTCCAATTGTGGTGCTCCGGCCGGCGCGTCAGACCATCCCGGTCGTTTTTGTCTCGCCGCATTCGGGGCGTAATTATCCGGACGAATTGCTGGCCGCTTCCCGGCTTGATGGCCTGAGCCTGCGCCGCAGTGAGGACAGCTTCGTCGATGAGCTGTTCGCGGCGGCGCCGGAGCATGGTGCGCCACTCCTCGCGGCCACCTTCCCGCGCGCCTGGTGCGATGCCAACCGTGAGCCGTGGGAGCTCGATCCGGCGATGTTCGCCGATCGCCTGCCATCCTGGGTGAACACCGCTAGCGCAAGGGTTGGCGCGGGTCTCGGCACGATCGCGCGGGTCGTCGCCTCCGGTGAGGCGATCTACCGCGACAAGCTGTCATTCGCCGATGCCGAGCGGCGGATCCGCACCTGCTGGCAGCCGTTCCACACTGCGCTGGCCACTCTGATCGCTGATACCCGCGCCAATTTCGGGCATTGTCTGCTGATCGACTGCCACTCTATGCCCACGCATGGCCACGTGACCCGATTCGGGGCCAGGCCTGCCGACTTCGTTCTCGGCGACGCCCACGGTACAGCCTGCGCGCCGCGCATGACACGGCTGATCGAGACGCTGCTGACGGAGCTGGGCTACAGCGTGCGACGCAACGACCCCTATGCCGGCGGCTACATTACCCGCCACTATGGCCGGCCGCGCGAGGGCGTCCATGCGCTGCAGATCGAGACCGCTCGCGAGCTCTACATGGACGAGGGCCGAATTGAGCGGCTTCCCGGCTTCCCGGTGGTGCGGCAGAGCCTTACCCGGATGATCGCCGGCCTGGCCAGGACGGCAAGCGCTCTGACCGAGGACTAAGTCTGCCAAAAAAATGGCGACCCTTGTGGGGCCGCCAAGTTTAGGGAGGAAACGTCCAAGAAAGCAGACAGCGCGGTCAAGGACCGCATTGCTGCGACGCACAATCTAGGCGTTCGGTCGTTCGCGTGCAAGCGATATTTCGCAATGCAGCATTGCTGGCCGGAAAATTCTCACCGCATCGTCAGGGACCGCCGGCAACTCTTTACTAACGCTTGGCTTCTATCCTCGTTTCCATGCGGCGTTTCTGCCTCGCGGTGGTCCTGGTGCTGGGGATTTGCGGCCCGGCCGGGGCCCAGACAATGTTGCCGACGACCACCACCCAGGGCCTGTTGTGCCGCTCGGCGGTCGCCGCGGCCGAACGAGGCAGCGGCATTCCGGCGCGCTTGCTGGCGGCGATAAGCCGGGTGGAAAGCGGCCGACGCGACCCGGCCACCGGCGCTGTGCACCCCTGGCCGTGGACCGTGAACGCCGAGGGTGAGGGCCATTTCTACGACACCAAGGCCGCGGCGGTCGCCGCGGTGCTGGCCATGCAGGCGCGTGGCATCCAATCGATCGATGTCGGCTGCGGCCAGATCAACCTGATGCATCATCCAAACGCCTTCCCGAACCTGGAAATGGCATTCGACCCGCAGGCGAACGCCGCCTATGCGGCGCGCTTCCTCAAGGAGTTGTTTACGCAGACGGGCGACTGGAACAAGGCGACCGCACTGTATCACTCGGCCACCCCCGAACTGGGCGCGGAGTACGGGCGGCAGGTGCTGGCCGTGTGGCCGGAGGAGCAGCGGCTCGCCGGTCTGGGTGGTGAGACGCCGCTGGCGCAGGCCTGGGGCGCGACGATGACCGCGAGCCCGCCCAGCTTTACGCGCGTGTTGCGCCAGACGCCGCTGGGAACAGCGCCCGGTCCTCGGATCATCATGCTGCCCACCATCGGCGGCGGAGCCCCACCAGGTCGCGGGCTGGATGCCTACCGCTCGGCACCGATCGGTCTTGCCTACCAACCGCCGCTACGACGCATCGGCGGCTAGGCGCAAAATAGTTGCCGATCCTGAAGCATGGCGAAACAACTATCCGGCGGTGCTGGCGGTCCAGCGGGGCACGCACGAAGTTCTCGTTTCAGATGGACGAGCCGGGCGGCAATATCATCGGAGACGCATAAATCAACATGATATAACCCGATGCCGCGATGACGGGCACTACGACGCTGCGAGCCACCGCTGACACTTCCAGTTCTGGTGTTTGGCGTGGGAGCTATTGCCTCCGAGGACGCTTGCAGCAGGCAGTTTTCATGCCTCTCGGCCGGCGAATTCGCTGCGGATCGCCGCGGTATGCTCTCCGATCCCCGGCACCGGCCCAAGCGTACGCGGACCATCGCCGAACAACACCGGTGGCGCCGCGAGCGACACCGGGCCGTTCGGCGTCTCCACCGCCACCCGCCGCAATGCGGGGTGGCGAGCGAACGCCGCAACATCGTTGACGAAGCCATAGGCCGTGTTGGCAGCGCGTAATTTCTCCGCCGCCTGCGGGCGCGACAGTTGCGCGAAGGCAGTCGCGATGTGCGCATCCACAACCGCGCGGTTCGCGACGCGGATGACGTTGGTCTGGAAACCCTCGCGCCGCGGCAGGTCCGCTTCTTCGAGGAATTTCGCACAGAACTCCACCCATTCGCGTTCGTTCTGGATGGAGATCAGCACCAATGCGCCATCCTCGGTCGCGAACGCGCCATAGGGGCAGATCGACGGATGTGCCAGACCGAGCCGTTCCGGGGCGCGGCCGGTGCCCTCGTAGAACAGCAACGGCACGTTCATCCAATCCGCCATGCCATCGAACAGGCTGACCTGGAGGCTTTTGCCGCTACCGGTGATGCCGCGTTCGATCAGCGCCTCCAGTACCCCGGCGTGGGCTGCCATGCCGCAGGCGATATCGCAGGCGGAGACACCGACGCGGCCCGGTCCGGCGGGCAGGCCGGTGACCATCGACAGTCCGGTTTCCGCCTGTACCAGCAGGTCGTACGCCTTCATGGTGGCATACTCGCCGGTGTCGCCGTAGCCCGAGATATCGACGGTGATCAACCGCGGGTAGCGCTCCCGCAGCGCGACGGACCCAAGCCCCGCGCGCGCCGCGGCACGTGGTGCCAGATTCTGGATGAACACATCCGCCCGCCCAAGGATGCGATGCAGGAGTGCCGCGTCGTCCGGCCGCTTGATGTCCGCGACCAGGCTTTGCTTGCCGCGATTGAGCCAGACGAAATAGCTGGACAGACCGTTGGCCGCCGTGTCGTAGCCGCGCGCGAAGTCGCCTTCGGGTCGTTCGATCTTGATCACGCGCGCGCCGGCGTCGGCCAGCCGCGAACTGCAATACGGTGCGGCGACCGCTTGTTCGAGTGAGACGACGAGAAGGTTCGACAGCGGCAGTGTGGTCATCAGTGTCGGCCGAGCGCTCGCATCTTAATAGCTGCGTGGCAGATCGAGGACGTGTTCGGCGATGTAGGACAGGATCAGGTTGGTGCTGATCGGCGCCACCTGATAGAGGCGTGTCTCGCGATACTTGCGCTCGACGTCGTATTCCTCGGCGAAGCCGAAGCCGCCATGCGTCTGCAGGCATGCTTCCGCCGCGGCCCATGACGCATCGGCGCCGAGCAGCTTGGCGATGTTGGCTTCCTCGCCCGGCGTCAGGCCCGCCTCGAATTTGGCGCAGCCCTCGCGGATCATCAGTTCGGCGGCGCGCATCTGCGCGTAGGCGCGGGCGAGCGGGAACTGGATGCCCTGGTTCTGCCCGATCGGTCGGCCGAAGACCTGGCGGTCGCGCGCGTAGTCCGCGGCCTTCTTAAGGAACCACCGCGCATCGCCGATGCACTCCGCCGAGATCAGCAGGCGCTCGGCGTTCATGCCGTCGATGATGTAGCGAAAGCCTTTGCCTTCTTCACCGATCAGGTTCTCCGCCGGCACGATCATGTTGTCGAAGAAAATTTCGGTGGAGTTGTGGTTCATCATGGTACGCAGCGGGCGGATGGTCATGCCGTGCCCGATTGACGCGCGCATATCGACGATGAAGGTGGACAGGCCGTCGGTGCGTCGCTTCGCCTGATCGCGCGGCGTGGTGCGCGCCAGCAGCAGCATCAGGTCCGAATGCTCGGCACGGCTGGTCCACACCTTCTGGCCGTTGACCACGAAGTGATTGCCCTCGCGCCTGGCGAAGGTGCGCAGCGAGGTGGTGTCGGTGCCGCTGGTCGGCTCGGTGACGCCGAATGCCTGCAGGCGCAGTTCGCCAGTCGCGATCTTTGACAGGTACTCCTGCTTCTGCTTCGCCGAGCCGTGCCGCAGGATGGTGCCCATGATATACATCTGTGCATGGCAGGCAGCACCGTTGCAGCCCTCGGCGTGGACGGTCTCGAGGATCGCCGCGGCGGCGGACAGCGGCAGGCCGGCGCCACCGTATTCCTCGGGGATCAGCGCGGCGAGGTAGCCGGCCTCGGTGAGCGCGCGGACGAACTCAGTAGGATAGGTGCGATCACGGTCCAGGTTGCGCCAGTACTCGCCAGGGAAGTGGGCGCAGAGCTTTGCCACCTCGGCGCGGATCTCGGCATGCGGGTCGGCAGGAAGGGGCTGGTGCATTGCGGTCTCCCGAGGCTCGCCTCGGCTGCTTAGGCGTCTGGGTTCAGGCGCGCAAGCGAATGACCGCGACGTCTCGCCGACGTCTCGCTTCGTTGCCGCTGAGCCGGTGACGCATTGGGCGAGAAGCGCGCAGCGGGCCACGGCGGCCCGAAATCGCACCAGGCCGGCAGGCCATCCTCGGCGCGGATCAGTGCGGCGCGGTTGGCCTTGTCGGTATTGCCCGGAAGCAGGGATGCGGCATGGGCGATGGCGGCGTTGTCTCGACGTTCGAGGTCTTCGGACGAATTGGTGACCGGCGGTGGGACCGCGCCGCCGCTCCTCGACCGCCCTGCGCCGGACATCCCGGCACCTTGCCTCGCATCCCGCCGCGAGGTGTAATCCGGCTGCACGTGGTGACAGCCGCCAACAAGACGGTGATCGCGAGCCAGAGGCGTGAGCGGCGCGCTGCCACGCCGGGGAGGTTGCAATGGCATATGCAAGCACAGCTTCGTCAAACCCGGAAATCCGCGTGCCGCTTGTGGCGATGCCGAAGCTTCGGTGGCCGCAATTGTCGCGGCGGGCTCGCGCCCTGCTGATGATGGGCATCATGATCAGCCCGACGTTCCTCGCCGACGACATCGGCTACGGTGTCCAGCGACTGTTCATGACTGCCGACCAGATCGCCGCGAGGCAGGTTCCCGCCGGAACGATGCCCACAGAGGTCTATGTCTTTCACGTCGCCTGCGCCGACACGGACATGCCGGCGGCGCAGCAGGGGCGCTGGGCTGCATTCGCCGCACAACATGGCTGGCCGCGGTATCCGCAGGCTGGCGCGGGTTGCTTCAAGCCGAACCGGGCATTGTTCGGTGTCGTCGGGCTGAAGGCATTCAACGTCGCGTGCCCGACGATGGTTCTCTCGGTGGCAGATCAACGGCGATGGGTCGCCTATGCCACGAACCATGGTTGGACCGAGTACGCTCAGGCTGGTGTGGGATGCGTCGATCCATGAGTTTGGTCGTCACCCAGCTCGTCGAGCAGTGGCGTGGTGCGCGTATCGCGGCGCTATTCTTCCGCAATTCTGATAATAGCGGTACCTCCATCGGTTTCGTCATTGCCCAGGCGCCTTAATAGCGCGTCGAACATCGACGGTAGCTCCTGCTGGAAGCCATATGGCGGATTGATCAGCAGCATACCGCAGCCGTTCAGTCTCGCCGGATCGAGCGGCTTGCGTAATAGCAGCTCGACTGCAACCATGTCTCGCGCGCCGCTCGCCTGCATACGCATATGGAAGTCTCGGACCGGAGTGCGATGCTTGATCGGATACCACGCTGCGAACACGCCGGTTCGAAATCGCGCATGGCCCGCCACAAGTCCATTTGCGAGTTCAACGAACTCCTGTCGGTCCTCGAACGGCGGGTCGATGAGGATGAGTCCGCGGCGTTCGCGTGGGGGTAGCAGAGCGCGCAGCGCCTCCCAGGCATCACGGTGGTGCACCGCAACCTGGCGATCATGTCCGAAATGGCGGCGCAATTGCATGATATCGTCGGAGTGCAATTCGCAGCATGCCAGGCGGTCGTCCGAACGCAGCAACGCGCTGATCAGCGCAGGCGATCCGGGATAAAGACCGATGGAGCGAACCAATGCCACGTATTCGGCGAGAGGCGATGGTGGTTCGTCGAGCAGTCGCGCGATGCCGTTGCGCCATTCGCCGGTACGCATCGCGGGGCCATTCTCGAGATCGTAGTGATCGATGCCGGCATGCGTGTCTAGCACAAACAACGGTGCCGGCTTGCGTTGCAGAGCGCGCAACAGCCAGACCAGCACAGCATGCTTCATGCAGTCAGCGAAGTTACCGGCGTGGAAGGCGTGGCGATAGTTCACTGGGCGGCTTCTATCAGCGCATCGCGGAACACTTGAAAGCTGTGGGACGTGTTGCGGGAGGGGTCCATATGTGGCGCAATCTGCTCCGCTGCTTCGATCTTCCTCAATCCGCCGGAGAAGTAACCCGATTGCTGCAGGACACGCTCGAAAGATTCCCATGTCCCGCCGGCGATGCCATCCGGATCACGTACGGCGCTCGGTTAGGAATGGTGCCGGATACTCGTGGATATGCTGTAATAACAGCAGGCCAATCACCAAAATACCAAGCCTCCAGTTCTTCGATAGCTATACGGTTTACAATTGCTACTCGGCCGTCAGGGTTGCTCGCGCGAGTAGACAGCCCTGCCAAAGTCGCTTCGCGTTCAAGCCTTGCCTTCAGATGCAGGCAATTGTCTCGATCACGATCAACTACCACGAGCACCAGCCAATCTGGTTCGGAAATGCGTCGAAGTGCTCGTAGTCGTTGTGGCAAATTGCGAAGCAACGCTCGCTTGCCGGAAAATCGTTGAAAGTTGCAGTACACTGGGCCTACCATTCTAGGTACCATAATGCGGAGCACCGTCTCCATCGAGACTTCCTCGACCAAGACCTCGATACGCGAGAGCGGCATGCACAGTCCTATGGCGCGGTCGGCTCGCCAGCGGCGACCAGTGGGTCTCCGACACCGAATTGTCCCTCTGTCCATAGATCTCCAAGGAGGGCCCCATCCTGCATAAACTCGCTGACACGTTCGATGTCAGAGGCGCGCCTGACCTGTGTGTATCCGCTTTCGTCGCGGTATAGCATGCGAACCTTCTCGGGACGCATCGCACTTAGGAAGAACGGAGAATGCGTTGTGACGAGAAGCTGGCCTCGACCACTGGCCTTTCGGCATTCTTCGCCGAGAGGTTCCAGCAGGCGCGGATGCAGAAAATTCTCCGGCTCCTCAATCCCGATAAAGCGCGGTGGCTCTGGATCATAAAGCACCACGAGGTAAGCAAGCATCTTGAGAGTACCGTCAGAGGCAAAGCGAGACAGGATCGGTTCCTTGAACGGAGCATCTTTAATCCGCAACAGCAGGCGGCCATCAGACATTTCTTCCGCCAATACGCGCTCGAGCCGGGGCACACGCCGACTGAGGGTCCGAAAGATCTCCGCCAGCCGATCGGGGTGTCGCTCGGCGAGGTACTGGATAACATTGGCCAGATTGTCGCCGCTCTTGCTCAGGCGCTCCTGCGGTCCAGCTTCGGGTTGTCCGCGCGTATCCGCGATAGACAAGTAGGACACGTACCAATCGGTGATGAAATCGCGCAATGCCGCGACGCGTGGGTGATCCGCCAACTGCCCAAGAGTGTTCACTGCGATCAGGTCTGGAGAACGCAGCGGTACGTCGACGCGCTCGGCCGTTGCATCTGGGGCGGCTCCGCTGATCACCCGTCCCTGACCATTCCGATAATCCAGGAAGCGGAAAGGTTGCCCGTAGCTACCCCGTTTCCATCGCAACCATTCTTCCGAGACAAACGGTGCACCATTCCGCTCGTCGATGGCCAGATGGTATGTGATCAATCGCGACCCCGGACTTTCCCGGTAGCCCAGTTCGATGACCACCGGCTTATCCTGGCTGCGCGTCTTCAGCTCACGCCCGCGGCCGCGGCGATCCCAAGCATAACGCAGGCCAGATTGAAAGCACTCAGACATGAAGTTGAACACGTCGAAGACCGTGGACTTGCCGCAGCCATTCGGACCGATTAGGACCGTAAGTGGCGTAAGATCTCGTAGCAAGACCGAACGTAAGGCCCGGTAATTCTCAACGCGGATCGAACTCGATCCGTGCGAGCGGCAGGCGTTGATGGATCATGCCCGAAACCCTGCGCGTGCTGTTTTGGTCATGCAAGAGACCCCGAAGGGGATAGCGGACGGTCCGCAATCACATCCATTGGCCAGCGCGGTCTTGGGGCGAACTCCAGCCCGTTTGTCAATCCGAGTCGCAGTCGTTCGATGCCGGTCCAGGCCACCATCACTGCGTTGTCGGTGCACAGTCGGTACTGGCGGTGCAACGAGCGCGAAGCCCGCGGCCTTCGCCACGTCAGCCAACGCCCCACGGATGGCCCCATTGGCAGCTACACCACCAGCCACAACCAAGGCACACGCATCAGGAGAACGCTCCCGCATCATCGCCATGGCATGCTTCGCCCGGTCAGCCAGCACCTCGGCCACCGCGCGCTGGAAGCTGGCGGCGATGTCAGCCGCGGTCTGCCTCGGCAACGCTCCCGCTCCCTGCCGTGCCACTTCCTGCGCCACCGCGGTCTTCAGTCCGGAGAAACTGAAGTCGCATCCGGCCCGCCCCAGCAGCGGCCGCGGGAATGCAAACCGCCACGCATCGCCGCCAGCCGCCAGCTTCTCCAGCGCCGGCCCGCCCGGCCAGCCGAGCCCCAGCAACTTCGCAACCTTGTCGAACGCCTCGCCGGCGGCATCGTCCATCGTGCTGCCCAAACGCACGTGCCGCCCGACGCCCTCAACCGCGACGCACTGACAGTGCCCGCCGGAGACCAGCAACAGCAGATAGGGGAACGCCACCCCGCCTTTCACCAGACCAGGTAGCCGCGCGGTCAGCGCGTGCGCCTCCAGGTGGTTCACGGCCACGTACGGCAGCCCATGTGCGATCGCGATCCCTTTGGCAAACTGGCTGCCGACAATCAGCCCGCCAATCAATCCCGGGCCGGCGCTCGCCGCCACGCCGCCAAGCTCGGAAAATCCCAGCTTCGCGCGCGTCATCACCCCGCGGACCTGCTCCGGCAGGAACGCCAGATGGGCGCGGGCGGCGATCTCCGGCACCACGCCGCCATACGGCGCATGCTCGCGCTCCTGGCTCAGCACCGCGTCCGCAAGCACGACGCCGTTCTCGTCCAGTACCGCCGCCGCCGTCTCGTCGCACGAGGTCTCAATGCCCAGCACCGGGCGCATCCGTGTGAATCCGTTCTTTCCAGTTGCCGGGGAGAGTAATAGGACGCGGTCATGACCGTCGCCATGCCGCCAATGAAGGCCCACACCCGCGCGCTGCCACTGCGGGTCGGCACCCGTGGCTCACCGCTGGCGCTGATCCAGACCCGCGGCTTCCTCGAGGTCCTGAGCAGCTTCTGCCCGGTACTGCGCAGCATGAATGTGTTCGAGGAACATGCCATTCGCACCACCGGCGACGCGGTGCAGGACCGCCGCCTGGCGGAGATTGGCGGCAAGGGCCTGTTCGCCAAGGAGATCCATGAGGCGCTCGCCGACCACCGCATCGACTTCGCGGTGCACAGCCTGAAGGACCTGGAGACCGCGCTGCCGCCCGGCATTGTGCTTGCCTGTACGTTGAAGCGCGAGGACGCGCGCGATGCGCTGATCCTCGGTGCGGCGGATGCGCCGACCGATCCCGCCGACCCATTCGACTGCCTGCCTGCCGGCGCGGTAATCGGGACCTCCTCGGTCCGCCGCCAGGCACAGTTGCTGCACGCTCGGCCGGACCTCGCCATCGTCACGCTCCGCGGCAATGTGCAGACACGGCTTACCAAGCTGCACCGGGGTGACTGCGCCGCCTCACTGCTGGCCTATGCTGGCCTGAAGCGTCTCGGCTTGGCAGGGCGCGCGAACGCCGTGCTCGACCCGGACGCCATGGTGCCTTCCGCCGGTCAGGGTATCGTTGGAGTTACCGTGCGCGCCGACGACATCGAGCTGCTGGAACTGCTCGCCGCCATCGAGGACCCGGAGGCGAAGGCCGTGTCCACCGCCGAACGCGCCTTGCTGATGCGGCTTGACGGCTCCTGCCGCACGCCGATCGGCGGGCACGCGCGGCTGCTGCCGACCGGCGAGCTGCATCTGACCGGGCTGGTTGCCCGCGGCGACGGCTCGTTCCTGATCAAGCGCAGCCAACACGGCGCGGTAGGCGACGCCGAACGCATCGGCAGCGAACTGGCCGCCAGCCTACGCGCTGACAGCCCGCAGGACATCTTTGACTGACGCCGCCGCCGGCGTCCTGATCACCCGCCCTGAACCGGGCGCCAGCGAAACCGCCGCGCGCGTCGCCGCGCTGGGCTATCAGCCCATCGGCGCGCGACTGTTCGAGATCCGGACCTTGCGTGCACCGTTGCCGCCGTCCGGACGATTGCAGGCCATCCTGGCCACCAGCGGCAATGCCATCCCGGGTTTGCCGGCGAGCCACCGGCACTTGCCATTTTATGCGGTCGGCGACGCAACCGCGGCCCGTGCTCGCACGGCCGGGTTTGTCCAGGTGGTGAGCGCCGATGGCGACGCCACGGCGCTGGCCTCGCTGGTGGCGCGGCGCTGCGACCGCCACGCCGGCCCGCTGCTGCTCGCCTCCGGTCGCGGTCAGGGCGACGCGCTTGCGGCCGATCTGCGTGCGCATGGCTTCAGCGTATTCCGGCGAGCCGTCTACATCACCCGCCCCGTGGCCGACCTCCCGCGCATTGCGCGCGACGCGTTCACCGCCGGGCGACTGATTGCCGCTCTGTTCTTCTCGGCGGAAACCGCGCGCCAGTGTGTTCGCCTGCTACAGGCAGCACGACTGCACGAGGCGGTCCGGTCAGTGGATGCGCTGGCTATCGGTCAGGCCGCGGCCATGGCATTACAGGCGCTCCCCTGGCGACGGATTCTCGTCGCCTCTCAGCCGAACCAGGATGCGATGCTCGCGCTGCTGCGATGAGTGATACAGCCCCAGAGCCTCCAGAGCCCGCAGACGAACCGCCCGCCGCGCCATTTGCGACGCGGCACCGACTGTTGCCCTGGCTGACCGGCGTCGGCTTCGTGATCCTGGCGGCCGGCCTCATCTGGGTCTGGCAACATCCCGCCGTTCCACCTCCAGCCACTGAACAGACCGATGCCCTGGCGCACCAGCTCGGTATGGTGGAAGCCCGCATGACGCGCCTGGAGCAGCGCCCGCCGCCACAGAGTCCGGACCTTGGTCCGCTGAGTGCTCGGGTTGCCGCCCTGGAACAGCGCCCGATAACCGCAAGACAGGTCTCCCGCGTCGGCGCCCGACCTTGCGCCGCTGGAGCAACGTCTGGCTGGTTCTGGAGCAGCGGCAACAGCCGAACCTTGGGCCGCTGGAGGCGAGGATCGCCGCACTTGAGAATGCCCAACGAACGATGCGAGCCGATTTGTCCCACCAGCTGGAAGCGGTCGAGGGCCGCCTTGCCGCCAATGAAAAGGCCTCACGACGGATCCCTCTGGTACAGGCAGCCGCACTTGCCCTGGCCGCCGGCCAGAAGCTCGGCGATCTGCCAGGCGCGCCGCCGGCGCTTGCGCGGTTCGGCGACACCAACCCGCCCACCGAGGCCACACTGCGCCTGGCTTTCCCACCGGCCGCCCGCGAGGCACTTGCCGTGGCGCATCCGGCCGCCGACGACAAGCCGTTGCTGACGCGCCTGTGGGCGCGGGCGCAAGACCTCGTCACCGTCCGCCAGGGCGATCGCGTGCTGCTCGGCGATCCGGCCGCAGGCGTGCTTGAACAGGCCCGCACCGCGTTGGACGCCGGCGATCTTGCGGCGGCGACGGCGGCGGTTGCCACGTTGCAGGGCGCCGCGGCGCAGGCCATGGCGGCGTGGCTCGCGCAGGCCCGTTCCCTGCTGGAGGCCAGAGCCGCGCTCGCCGCGTGGGCTGCGTCCGGCTGATGCGCCGTGTCCTGCTCGTGCTGGTGTTCGGCGTGGTGGTGGTCGCGCTCGGTTGGGCGCTGGCCAGCCTCCCAGGACGCGTCAGCGCGGAGATCGGCGACGTCAGCTTCGAGGCCTCCACGCCAGTGGCGACACTCGGTCTGCTGCTGCTGTTTACCTTGTTATATGCGGCGTTCCGGCTGCTCGGCGCCCTGGTTCGGCTGCCCCGCAGCTGGCGCCGAGCGGCAGGCGGCGCGCCGGCGATACGGCGGCGACGTTGCGATCACCCGCACGCTGCTGGCGCTGGCCGCCGGCGAGACCGGCGACGCCCGTCGCGAAGCCAGCCGTGCCCGCCGCCTGCTGGGTGATACCCCCGCGACGCTGTTGCTCGCAGCCGAGGCGGGGCGGATCGCGGGCCGTGCCGACGAAGCCGAGACCGCATTCCGCGCCCTCGCCGATCGTAGCGATGCCGCGTTTCTGGGCCTCCGAGGTTTGTTGCGGCAGGCGATCGAGCGCGCGGACTGGGCCGAAGCCACCGCCCTGGCGCGCCAGGCTGAGGCGGTGGAACCCGGCGCTGCCTGGTTGCGCCGCGAACGGGCCTGGCTGGCGGTGCGGGCGGGCGCGTGGTCGGACGCGCTCGCACTGGCAGATGCCGATGCCCCCAAGGCGGCGCTCGCCACCGCGGCGGCGGAGGCCGAGACCGATCCTGGGCGAGCATTGCGGCTGGCCAGGCAGGCTTGGCAGGACGATCCTTCGCTGGCGCCGGCGACGCTGGCCTATGCCACGCGCCTGCGTTCGGAGGGACGGGAGGGCAGGGCACTGGCGGCGATCCGCCACAGTTGGGCGATCGCGCCGCAGCCGGACCTGGCCGATTTCGCGCTCGCGCCGGTCAGCGACAAGTTGCAGCGCATGCAGGCAGTGCAGCGGCTGACCGACGCAAACCCGGACCATGCCGAAAGCCGTCTGCTGCTGGCACGTACGGCCCTCGCGGCAGGCCTGACCGGCGAGGCGCGCCGGCACGCCGCGGCCGCGGTGGCGACGGGTCTCAACCAGCGCCGGCTGTGGCTGCTGCTGGCGGAGATCGAGGAGGCGGAAGACGGTGACACCGAGGTCCACCGCATGGCGCAGCGAGATGCTCTGCGTCGTGCCGCCACCGCCGATCCCGATCCGGCATGGCGCTGCGATGCATGCCATACCGCGCATGGGTCATGGCACCCGAGCTGTCCGGACTGCTTCACCGTCGGCAGCCTGCGCTGGACCGCAGTTCAGGTGGAGGGGCCGCGCAGCTTGCACGACCGGAACCCAACGTTGCTGATCGGCGCCGGCTGAATTCGCCTACCTGCTGCGCCGATCATCGGGCGCGCGAGCTTCCTCCAGCGGCTCGGACGTCAGCCCCGGACAGGGCGCGAGCGCGAGATACGGTTTCGGATCGACCGCATGGCCGTCGATGCGCACCTCGAAGTGCACGTGCGGCCCGTGTGCGCGCCCGGTCATGCCGACGCGGCCGATCACCGCACCGGCCGCGACCGGCGTGCCCGGTGCGATGCCTGGAGCGAACTCCGACATGTGCGCGTAGCGCGTGATCAGTCCGTCGGCATGACGGATATCGACGATATTGCCGTAGGCGAAGTACCACCCGGCATAGACGACGGTGCCGCCGGCGGCGGCACGGATCGGCGAGCCGTACGGCGCCATCAGATCGACGCCGGTATGACCGTGGCCGAAGCCACGCGAGACGTAGTTCAGCTGTTCAGGGGGCATCGTCATGACGGTGCAGGCAGATTGGCCCTTCGGAGCACCGAGGGCAGGGAAGGCGAGGCACAGTCCGATGAAGGCGGCTGCAGCACGCATCACGGCAGGTAACAGGAGGGGGGCGCCGGAGTTGAGTCGCGGTCAGCAGGGCAATCGGACGAGCGGCCGGCGTGATTGCGACAGGCAGGAATTTCAACACGCGCCGTGAGACCGGCAGGAGGTGGAGGGTGGAAGTCCCTTACGATGAAGGCTGAGCACGCCACATCGACCCTGAGTCATGCGCAATATCGCGAGGTGCGGGGAGAAGCGTTGACCGAGGAACTGGCGCAGTTGGCGGGCGGACGCGGCGGAAATTGCGCGAGCTGGAGCGGGCACTCAAAGGCGCGCAGATGCGCCGCATCGAGGCAATGGAGGCCGATGTCGCGGAACTCGACAAGCGGCTGCGCGAGAAACCCATCGTCGCCGAGATCGGCACCGACACGAGTGCGTTCGTGAATGCCGCGCATCTGGCCTCCTGGTCCACCATGTGTCCAGGCAACCACGAGAGTGCCGGCAAGAGCGCCGCGGCAAGATCCGCAACACCTATATGGCGAACCAATACCATCGCCTGAACAGCCGCCACGGTGTTCTGCGCGCCGCTGTCGCATCGGCCACAAGATACCGCTCGCCGCCTGTCACATGCTCGCCACCGCAACCGATTATAACGACCTCGGTGCAGACTATTTCGACCACCTCAATGCTCATCGCACCGTCGGCAACATGGTCCGCCGGTTGCGCCGACTGGGCTATGACGTCCAGATCGCCAAGGCCGCATGATCGTCCGCCGACCACATCCCGCACAGCCACCGCCAGGTTATTTCCATGGTAGGACGATCGAACGCCGCGGAGCGGCACGGAGCGACCAGATACAAGGAAGAAAATGGCGGTCCGCGCTAAGCGTGTTCATCCTTCCGTGGTCCCGGCCTCTTCCGTGCCAGGTCCGCGCACAGGGACGATCCAATCGCATAGGCCGACCGGACGTTGGTCCGATTGCCCCGTCGGGTTCAGGGGGTGATCTCCTGGCCGTCCAGCACGCGATGCTCGCTGCCTTTGCATAGTGGCACACCGATATAAGGCGCTGGATCCACCGGCCGGCCGTCGCGCAGCACCTCGAAGAAGACGTGCATCCCATAGGTCAGCCCCGAGTGGCCGACGACGCCGAGTTTCTCGCCCGCCGCCACCATCGTCTTGCCTTGTGCCAATGCCGGCGTGACCATGCCGAGATGGCTGTAGATGCCAACGAATCCGTCATGCTGCACCATTACCTCGAGCCCGCCGGGACCTTTGCGCTGGATGCGCATTACCCTTCCCGGCGCGGTGGCACGCACCGCCGCACCGGCAGGAGCGGGCATGTCGATGCCGTTATGATAGGTGCCGGCCTTGGGTCGGTTCGCGAGTATCCGCGGACCGAACGGCGATGAGATACAGCCCGAGGCCACCGGCGGAAGCAGGGATCTGGCGGGCTGCTCTGGGGTCTCGGCGGAGCTCGACCAGGGCAGCAGGAGAAGTACGATAAACCAGCCGGCCGAGATGCGAAACGCCGCGGTCATCCGCGATGGATCGCCGGTTCAGTGACCAGGTAGCGGCGCAACACGTCCATGTCGGGGTCGCGGCCGAGCCCAGGGCCGTCCGGCACCGTGACCTTACCGTCCTTCGCCACCACCAGATCGTGTAGCGGGCTTGCTTCCAGGTCGATGAACAGCCGCTCGAATGGTGCGTCTGGCGCGATTGTCGCGTTCACATGCAGCGATGCAAGGAGGCCGGGGCCGAAATAGGCATTGTGCGGCACCACACGGACGCCGAACGCCTTCGCCAGTGCGGCGATCTCGAGCATCACCGACGGCCCGCCGATCTTGATAACGCTTGGCTGTGCCACGTCGATCGCGGCGGCCTCGAACTGGGCGAGGAAGTCGTGCAGGCCAGCGGCATTTTCGCCGGCCGCTATTGGGACGCCGCCCTCGCGGCGGACACGCGCAAGGCCGGCGTGGTCACTCGGCGGGGAGACCGGTTCCTCGAGCCAGGTCAGATCGAACTCGAGCATGCGCCGCGCCATGTCGATCGCCTGCCAGACCGTCCAGGGACAGTTGGTGTCCACCATCAGACGCGCCTCCGGGCCAATCGCCTGGCGGGCGGCGCGTACCTCGGGGACGGTGATCTCGTGCAGTTTGATGTCGCGGTAGCCCCGCGTGGTCGCCCGTTCGCAGGCGGCGGCAACCAGCGACGCCTCGCCATAGCGCAGCAGACTGGCATACGACTTCAGCTGCGCGACCGGCGTGGCGCCGAACACCCGCCACAGCGGCAGGCCGGCGGCCTTTCCGGCGATGTCCCACAGCGCGATGTCGAGCGCCGACAATGCGAACACGTGTGCGCCGTTGCGGCCGAAGCCGTGGAATGCCTTGGACAGACGCGCACGCAGGCCGGCGATGTCGCGCGCGTCCTGGCCGAGGACGGCAGGTGCGAGCTGCGTGTTCAGCGCGGCCATTGTTGTGGCAGCGGAGGCATGGCCGAAGCCTTCGCCCCAGCCTTCCAGACCCTGGTCAGTGACGATGCGCAGCCAGACCGTGTTCATCGTCTGCCAGTTGAGGCCGCCCATCGTCGCGGGTTTGCCGCCCATGTCGAACGGAATTCGCGTCCACCAGGTCTCGACGGCGGTGATCTTCATGACGGTCGCTCCTCGCCGGGCACAAACAGATCGGCTACGTTACATTTGAAGATGGTGTAGCCGCGGCGCCAGGGTTGATCACCGATCAATCGCCGTCGATGCCCGCTTCCGACATCGTCTGTGGCTGCCAGGACGTCGCCCGGACGCAGGATGAACGTCTCGCCATCACCCGTGGTGAACTCCAGCGGATCCGAAAGCGTGACGACATATTGCGATTCCGGCGCGGGTCGCCAATCGAGCGACGAGTGCGCCGGTGTTTCGTTGCAGTGCATCCCAACGACCTCGACCCGCTCAGCCATCCCGACATTGCCCTCGGCGACGTGAAACGCCTGATCGGGTCCGATGTAGAGCTTGCAAGCGTGTATCACGCTACGTCCTCGTGTCTTGGTGGCGTTGTCACCGAACCATGTTCTCCGCGGCCGAGCAAATGTGCCGTGCGTGGCACAGATCACCTCTGCCTTTCTGCTCGAGCAGGCATCTCGCCACCAGATCGGAAGTATTCCCCGACCGGATTCCAGCGGGCAGGACGGCGGCGCCCAATGGATCGCTCTCCTTCTTCATCAAGGCGACTGACGAACGAACGACGCGAAGCCCGGTTCGCTTGCGCCGAGCAGTATCCGATCTTCGAGCTGATCGGCATGCAGCCTGAGACATCGCGGCCGACTTTTGCCGCACCGGGTAGACGCATCGGGGGAGAGCTTGAATTGTGAGCGATGACCAACAGCCGGCGGTTGCGCGACAATGCGGTGATGACCTCATCGACCATCTCATCGTCGAAATACTCCTGCGAGGGATCGCCGCTCAAATTGGCGAAGGGCGATCAGGCAATGGACGCTTTGTCTGGGAGCGCAAAGCTGCGTGATTGGCTGGTCAGCGCCCGGCGCAGCCGCGGTGACGTGGGAACTTGGCAGGAATGCCGCGACCGGCCGTCTGATGTTCGGCAGATTGAGCATCCCAAGTCCCTGGAACGTGAGACCGAGCCGGTCATGCAGATGATCACGCACCAATTGTGGGACGCAGACATCGTCTGCGGGGCACTCGGCTTGCAACGTTGCTGCTCGATCAGGTGCTGGTCGCCGCCACGGATCGGAATTTCGTGCTGTAGCCTCACGCCACAACGCACCGCCCCATCGATGCTGTCGAACACGATGAGCAGCGAGTTGCCGGCTGTCTGGACGATGCCGCCGCCATGCTCCTCGATTCCTCGGTCGATCACATTGCCGCGGCGAGCCCGCCTGGCTCAGCCGACTGGGGTTACCGTGGCAAGAATTCGCGTTCGGTCGCCGGCAGGCGGTCAAAGCTCGTCGGTTTGATCCGACGCGTCCAGACGCTGCTTTACGCATGACCGATCGGCGCCAGTTCGTCCTGGCCGCTTACCCGAATCACGGCGGCGAACAGACGCAGCGCATCGGGGCCGCCGCGGTCCGCCAGACCGCCACATTCCATCTCGTCCGCGAGCACCTCCGCCTGTACCGCTATGGTAGTCGATGCGCGGTGCAGCGCCTCGCGCGAAACGGCGATCTGCAGCGCCTCGGGCAACTGATTCCAGTCCGCGAACATGACATGCCCTCATGTCGGGCCGTCCTGGCCGGCGGGCGGGTCATCCCATGTGACCCACCCGTGAGCCCAGTATCGCGCGGGTTGCTTAACGGAACGTTAGGAGAACGCGACGTGTCACGCCAAATGCACCTGCACCGACGGCAAAGGCGAAAAGTCTACTGTAACGCTGGCGGGTCCGGTCAGCCATACCGGTGGCGTCACGCTGCCGAGCATGATCACCTGGCCAACCTTGAGTCCACCGAACGCCGCGGCTACGGAACAATTGGCCAGCCAGGCGAGGCAGTTCATCGGGTGTCCCATCAGGTCGGCGCCAACGCCTTCGTCGCGCAGGTGCCCATCCACCAACAGGCGTCCGTGCAACTTGCCGATGTCGAGTGACCGCCAGGCTTGCATGCCTGGCTCGCCCAGAACCGCCGCGGCGTGGAACACCTGGTCAGCAATCAGCGTCGGCACGCCGAGTTCGAGCAATTCGCCATAGCGATTCTCGACAATCTCGATGCCGGCGAACAGGTCGCCCACTGCATCGGCCGCCTGTTCCGCAGTGCAGGGACCAGCCGGCAGATCACGCGCGAGGCGCACGGCCAGTTCGCACTCCACGCCGGGCCGAACGAAGTCGGCGAACCGCTGGGTGGCTCCGCTGCGGTGGAGGTTGCCGATCGCCATGAATCCGGCGGCCGGGCCGCTGAGGCCGAGGTACTCCTGCATCCGGCGGGCGGTGGCACCGATCTTGAAGCCGGCGGGCGAGGCGGCGCCGGTACGGTGGGCCAACGCACGCTGGACGGCCGCGCCCTCCGTCTCGGTGCGGGGCGCGATGTCGGGTGGCAGGGGAGCGACTTGGCGGCGGCCCCGCCTCGCCTCATGCAGCGCGGCGGCCGCCTTGTCGGGCCGAAAACCGGTCATGTGCGTCTCGTCAGTTCGTAGAGTGCCACCGTCGCGGCAGCGGAGACGTTCAGGCTGTCCATCTTGCCCGGCATGCGCAGCCCCGCGATCTCGTCGCAGGTCTCGCGGGTGAGCCGACGCAGGCCTTCGCCTTCGGCGCCGAGCACCAGGGCGACGCGGCGATCGCCCAGCGCCGGCCCCGAAAGGGCGGCGCCGCCGGTGTCCAGCCCGACCGTCCAGATGCCGGCAGCCTTCAGCGCGATCAGCGTGCGGGCGATGTTGACGGCGCGCAGCAGCGGGACGGTCTCCAGCGCGCCGGATGCCGCCTTGGCGAGTGCGCCGGTCTCGTCGGGTGCGTTGCGGTCCTGGGCGATCACCGCCGCGACGCCGAACGCGGCGGCCGAGCGCAGGATGGCGCCGACGTTGCGCGGGTCGGTGACCTGGTCCAGCACGATCAGGGGGCCGGCGCGCTCCAGTGCGTGCTGCAGGCTGGGCGTTGCCAGTGGGTCAGCCAGCAGGGCGGCGCCCTGATGGGCGATGTCGCGGCCGAGCAGGTGGTCAAGCCGGCCGCGCTCCACCTGTTCAGGCGGGAGCGGCCAGGGGAGCGGCTGGCGTTGGACCAGGGTCTGTTGGGCCTCCTCGGTCAGCATCAGGTGGCGGAGGCGGCGGGACGGGTTGGCGAGCGCGGCGGCAACCGCGTGCAGGCCGTAGAGCCAGATGGCGCCGCGCGGGGTGTCCGGTGGCGTGCGGGGGGCGTGATCGCGCTGGCGGTCGGGCCGGTAGTCGTTGCGCGGCCGATCGCGGTGCTGGTCGTCCTGTGGGCGGTTTTGGAACGGCTTGCCTGGGGGGCGGGGGCCGTCCTGGCGCGGGGGTTGGGGGCCTTGCGGGCGGGCGTGCAGCGTGTGGGCACCTTGGTTGGGCCGCTGCTGGCGATCGTTGGGCTGGCCATGATGGCGGGAGGGGCCGCTTGGCCCGCCCCCGGAAGGCGGGCGACCGCCGCCGCCGTGGCGGCCGGAGTGGGGAGGTTTCATTGGCGCAGGGTATAGACCGCGTGGCGGCGGATGGACAGGCGTCAACCTTGCCAGCCTGCCTTGCGCAGACCTTCCTGCAGGTGCTCGTGGTCTTCAGGACTCATGTAGGGCGGGCGGTTGCGAACCATGACGTTGAACACATCCGGCGCCACCGTCATGAAGTCCCGCAATTCGGTCGCCGCATACTCCGGCCGTTCTAATTGCCCCAGCGCGGCAACCAGGAACCGGCGCGGTGCCGCGTACGCCGGATAATCGGCCAGACAGCGCCGTGAGGACTCAACGGCCGCCGCGTAGTTGCCCTCCAGGTACCAGGACATCGGCGTCAGGCTTGCCGTGGTCGCGGTCATGGGATCGCGGGGATTGAGCCGCAGCGACGCGTCTACTTCGTCGCGACACTCAGCGTAGCGTCCCCGATATCTCAGGGCAGCGCCCTTCACCCAGTGCGCCGATGCACAGTTTCGGTTGAGCGCAAGTGCGCGCTCGGCACAGCCCATCGCTGCATCCATGTTGCCACCGAGCCCCTGCGCTGTGCCCAGCGCCGCCAGGGCAGTCGAATCATTCGGATCGATCGCAACAGCCCTGCGCGCTTCCGCCTCGGCCAGTCTCGCCGCCTCGGCGATCAGCCGTGTCCCATGGAACAGACCGTCCCTTATGTGGGTCAGGGCCAGACCGACATAGGCCGGAGCAAACCCGAAATCGATTTCTGCTGCCCGGTCGAAAAATTCCTTGGCCTGCTCGTTGTCGGCAGACGTGCCCTTCGACAGATGCCAGAGGCCGCGTTGATAGGTCTCCCAGGCACCGAGGCTGACCGGCGGCTTGCGTAATGCGTGCCATTGCTCGGCATCGCCCACCGCCGGTTGGATTGCCGTCGCTACCGCTTCGGCGATCTCGTCCTGGACCGCGAACAGTCCGCCAATTTCACGATCGTAGCGCTCGCCCCAAATGTGAACGCCGGTCGTCGCATCGATCAACTGCGCGCTGACACGAAGGCTGTCCCCGCTGCGACGTACGCTGCCCTCGACCACGTATCGCACGCCCAACTCCCGGGCTATCTGCTTTACGTCAACGGCTCGGCCCTTATAGGTGAAGCTGGAGTTGCGTGCGATGACAAACAGCGAATGGCTGCGCGCCAGTTCCGTAATGATGTCATCCGCAATACCGTCAGAGAAGTATTCCTGGTCGAGATCACCACTCATATTGGTGAATGCCAGCACTGCGATGGATGGCTTGTCGGGCAGTGGTCGCGCGTTACCAGTCGGCTCGACTGTTGGTCGCTCGCGACTGGTGGTCACCTTGGCAGCGAAGATGTAGCCACGACGCGGTACCGTCTTGAGCATGGCCTGCGCCTCGTCGCCGAGGGTGCGGCGGATGTCTCGGACGCATTGTGTGATGCTGTCGTCGCTGACGATGACATCGGGCCAGACCGCCTGATTGATCCGATCTCGGTCCAATAGCCGACCCGCGTTCTCGACGAAAAGTCGCAGCAGCTCAAATGACTTGTGCCGAAGTTGCACCTCCTCGCCGCCGGCGGCCAGCAGTACAGCGCGCGTGAGGTCAAGGACGAATCCCTCGAACCGATAGACCGCCTCGCCAGTAGCGGTATCCATGGCTCCCCCGTAGTGCCGGCTGCCGGGCACTATCTAAGCAGGGTTCCTTCCATCTGGTACCTCCCGCCAGGTCGCTAATTGATGCAGCCGCTGTGGTCCCGCAATCCCAGCAAAAGTCAAATGGGCAATGGCGGCCGATTTCATATGATTTCGCTCCGATTTCATCTCGTTTTCAGGAGTTCCGGCGATGATCGTGCTTGGCTCGGCGACTGTCGATCCAAAAAGCCAATTCTCGCAAGACAAAACAGCCGTCAGGGAGGGGTTGCAATGCGTCTGATATGGTTCATGGCGGCGTTTTGCGTAAGCGTATCCGCTCGCGCTGCCCAGCCCCCTGACTCCGACGGCAAATTCCAGGACTGGTTTCGGGCTCTCTCCGTGCCCGGCTCGCCAAACACGATGTGCTGCACAATTGCGGATTGCCGCCTCGTCGAAGCCAGATGGAACGAGCATACACAGCACTATGAGGCAAAGGTGACACGTGAGAGGTTCAGCAACGCGCTGGGGCAGCCCGTCTTGTCCCATGAGGATGACGAAGCATTCCAGGCAGCAAGAAGCGCCTGGATGAAGCATTGGATCACCAAATATGGGGACAACCCCGGTGTGTGGATTGAGGTCCCCCAAGCCAAAGTCAATCCGGTTCAAAATCCCACCGGACATGCAGTGTTGTGTTGGTCCGTCTTCAATAGTGAATCGAACGGGGTCTACTGTTTCGTGCCATTCGTGGCAGCCGAGAACAAGTTTGGCGACCGACCTGAGGCGCATGCTTGATAGTGACGCGTAGCCGTCGATCGTGCGCAGCTGACGCTGTTTGCAGGGGACGGTCAGCTCGCAACTTCGCCACATACGGCTTTTCCTGGGAACTGCCTGCAGTGGCTGCCCCTTCCACCCCGACCCCGCCGCCGCATATATCATCCCCATGGCGCGCTTCCTCAAGATGCACGGCTGCGGCAACGACTTCGTCGTGTTCGACGAACGCGCCAGCCCGCTCGGGCTCACCGCGCGCCGCGCGGCGGCGATCGCCGACCGGCGCACCGGCGTCGGCTGCGATCAGTTCATCGCCATCGAGCCGCCGCCGGAAAACTCCAACGCCGACGCCTTCATGCGCATCCGCAACCCCGACGGCGCCGAGGCCGGGGCGTGCGGCAATGCCACCCGCTGCGTGGTGGATCTGCTGGCGCGCGAAACCGGCCGGCGCACCCAGATCATCCGCACCACAGCCGGCAACCTGCCCTCCGAGGCGCTCCCCGACGGGCGGGTGCGCGTCGATATGGGCCCGGCGCGGTTCAACTGGCCGGATATCCCGCTGGCCCGGCCGACGGACACGCTGCACCTAGACCTCGCGGTGGGGCCGGTAGCCGACCCGGCGGCGGCCAGCATGGGCAACCCGCATGCGACGTTCTTCGTCGCGGACGTCGCGGGTCTGCCGGTGGCGGAACTCGGGCCGCGCCTGGAGCACGATCCCCTGTTCCCCGAGCAAGCGAATATCGGCTTCGCCCAGGTGCTGGCGCCGGACCGTATCCGGCTGCGCGTGTGGGAGCGCGGTGCCGGCCTTACACGCGCCTGCGGCTCCGGTGCCTGCGCGGCGCTGGTGAATGCTCGCCGCCGCGGCTTGACCGGTTGCCGCGCCACGATCCTGGTGGATGGTGGCGAACTGGAGATCGAATGGCGCCAGGACGGCCATGTGCTGATGACTGGCCCCGTGACCACGTCCTTCATCGGCGAGATCGACCTGGCGGCGTATCCGGCATGAGCGTCGAGATCCTCACCTTCGGCTGCCGGCTGAACGCCTACGAGAGCGAGGTGATGCGTGGGCACGCCGCGGCGTTGTGTGACACCGTAATCGTCAACACCTGTGCGGTGACGGCCGAGGCGGAGCGCCAGGCGCGCCAGGCGATCCGCCGCGTGGCGCGCGAGCGGCCCGGCGCACGCATCGTCGTCACCGGTTGCGCGGCGCAGATCGATCCCGCGGCGTGGGCACGGCAGCCGGGCGTGGATCGCGTGCTAGGCAATGCGGACAAGCTGAAGCCGGAAAGCTGGGCGCCGGGCGCGTCTGGCGCGGTGTCCGACATCATGGCGGCGCGCGAGACCGCGGCGCATCTGGTTACTGAGTTCGCCGGGCGGGCGCGGGCGTTCGTTCAGGTGCAGCAGGGTTGCGACCATCGCTGCACCTTCTGCATCATCCCATTCGGCCGCGGCCCGAACCGCAGCGTGCCGGTAGGCGCGGTGGTGGCGCAGGTCCGCGCGTTGGTCGAGGCAGGTTATCATGAGGCGGTGCTGACAGGCGTCGACATCGCCTCGTACGGCGCCGATCTCCCCGGGGCGCCGCGTCTGGGGCAGCTTGTGCGACGGCTGCTCGTACTGGTGCCGGAGCTGTCGCGGCTGCGCCTTTCCTCGCTGGATCCGGCGGCAATCGACGATGACATCTGGCGTCTCCTGGCTGATGAGCCGCGGCTGATGCCGCACTTGCACCTGTCGCTGCAGGCGGGCAGCGACCTGATCCTGAAGCGTATGAAGCGCCGTCATCTGCGCGCCGACGCGGCGGCGGCGATTGCGCGCGCGCGGACGCTGCGGCCTGGAATCGCGATCGGGGCCGATCTGATCGCCGGCTTTCCGACCGAGACGGAGGCGCTGTTCCGCGAGACGTTGGACTTCGTGACCGATGCGGAGCTGCCGTTCCTGCATGTCTTTCCCTATAGCGAACGGCTCGGTACGCCGGCGGCGCGGATGCCCTCGGTGCCGGTCGCCACGCGGCGCGAACGGGCGTCGCGGTTGCGCGAGGCGGGCAGGGAGGGGGCGCGACGATTTCTGGCTAGCCAACTCGGTCGAACGATTTCCGTGCTGACCGAGAGCGCCGATGCCGGCCATTCCGAGCACTTCGCCCCGGTGCGGGTCACAACGCCTCAGGCGCCGGGGCGGCTGATGGCTGCCCGCGTGGTCGGTATCGGCGACCAGGTTCTGCTGGCGGAGGAGGCCTGATGGCTCTCGGCTTCTTCTCCCGCCTGAAGGAAGGCCTGACGCGCAGCACGCAGAAGCTGACCGGAGGCATCACCAGCATCACTGCCGTGTTCAACAAGCGCCGGTTGGACGACGAGGCGCTCGAGGAGCTGGAAGATGTGCTGATCTCCGCCGATCTCGGCACCGAGGTGGCGCGGCGGGTGATCGCGAGCTTCCGCCGCTCGCGCTTCGGCAAGGAAGTGACGGACGAGGAGATCAAGCAGGCGCTGTCCGAGGAGATCGCTGCGATCTTGGAACCGGTGGCGCAGCCGCTGCGCCTCGATCCGACAAAGCGGCCGCACGTCGTGCTGGTGGTCGGCGTGAACGGCACCGGGAAGACCACGACCATCGGCAAGCTGGCGCAGAATTTTCGCGATTCCGGCAAGCGCGCGGTGCTGGTGGCGGGCGATACATTCCGCGCCGCGGCGGTGGAGCAGTTGCAGATCTGGGGCGAGCGTGTCGGCGCTCCGGTGGTCGCGGGCGGTGCGAATGCCGATGCGGCGGGTCTGGCGTTCGATGCGGTGATGCGGGCGACGGCGGACGGCGCGGATGTGCTGCTGATCGACACCGCGGGGCGGCTACACAACAAGGCGGTGCTGATGGACGAACTCCGGAAGATTATCCGTGTGCTTCGCAAGCAGGACGAGACGGCGCCGCATTCGGTGCTCCTGGTGCTGGATGCGACTACCGGTCAGAACGCGGTGCAGCAGGTGCGGGTGTTCAAGGAGATGGTGGACGTGACGGGACTGGTAGTGACCAAGCTCGACGGCAGCGCGCGCGGCGGCATCGTGGTGGCGCTGGCGGAGACGTTCGGGCTGCCGGTGCACGCCGTGGGCGTGGGCGAGAAGGCCGATGATCTGCGGCCGTTCGATGCGGGTGACTTCGCGCGAGGGCTGGTGGGGATGTAGCCGGCTCTTGCCCCGGCCCGAGCAGGACCGGGGCAACAACGGCCGCCAAGTTTAGACGACGGAGCCCACTTCGGGCGAGTCGACGGTGATGTCGGTGACCACATTCAGCGGGCTGGGCCAGTCGATCCCTCGGAAGCGGGAAATGCCATCGAGTGCCGTGCCCAGTACCTGATCGAGTCTGCCCTCGCTGACAGCGACATGCACGACGGATTGGCGGTTGATGACGCCGGTCCAGTTGAAGTTCACCCAGCCGGTCGTCCGGTTGGGCCAGTACACGCGGATCGTCCTGGCGGCCATTCGCTTAAGCCGGCGGGCAGGGAAGGTAGCCACTTCGTCGCGCCAGGATTATGAAGCGACTCACAGGCCGGCTGCGAGAAGCGTCTCCTTAAGCAGGTCAGCGCCTGACAAAGTCTTCCAGCCAGTGGATCGTATAGTCGCCGCGTTGGAATTCCACATCCTCGACAATCCGCTGATGGAGCGGAATCGTCGTTTGGATTCCCACCACTACGAATTCGTCGAGCGCGCGTCGCAACCGCCCGATCGCATCAGCGCGCGTCGGCGCGTGCACGATCAGCTTGGCCACCAGGCTGTCGTAGTAAGGCGGCACGAAATATCCGGCGTACAGCGCGGAATCGATGCGCACCCCAAGGCCGCCAGGTGCATGGAATGCCGTGACCCGGCCTGGCGTAGGCACAAATGTGGTAGGGTCCTCGGCATTGATGCGACACTCGATCGCGTGGCCGGCGAAGCTGATGTCGCTCTGCCCATAGCCAAGTGGCGCACCGGTGGCGACGCGGATCTGCTCGCGCACCAGATCTATACTGCACACCATCTCGGTCACCGGATGTTCCACCTGCAAGCGCGTGTTCATCTCGATGAAGGCGAACTGGCCGTCCTGGTACAAGAACTCCAACGTGCCGGCGTTGCGGTAGCCAAGTGTGCTCAGCGCCGCAGTGGCGCTGGCACCGAGCCGGTCGCGTGCCCCCGTGCTCAACGCCGGGGAACCCGCTTCCTCCAGCAGCTTCTGGTGGCGTCGTTGCAGGCTGCAATCGCGCTCGCCGAAATGCACCACGTTGCCATGCCCGTCCGCCAACACCTGCAGTTCGATGTGGCGCGGATGGTCGAGATATTTCTCGATATACACGGCATCGTTGCCGAACGCGGCGCGCGCCTCGGTGCGCGCGATGCCGAACGCCTCCTCTAGCGAGGCGGCATCGCGCGCCACCTTCATGCCGCGCCCGCCGCCGCCGGCAGTGGCCTTGATCACCACCGGATAGCCGATGCGGCCGGCGACGTCGCGCGCCTTGGCGATGTCCGGCACCGCGCCCGCCGAGCCTGGCACCAGCGGTACGCCGAGTTTCGCCATCGCCGCCTTGGCGGTGATCTTGTCGCCCATCATGCGAATATGCGCGGGCGAGGGGCCGATGAAGGTGAGACCATGCGCCTCCACCATCTCGGCAAAGCCGGCGTTCTCGGCGAGGAAGCCATAGCCCGGATGGATCGCCTCGGCACCGGTCACCAGGGCGGCGGACAGGATCGCGGGGATGTTGAGATAGCTGTCCTTGGCCGCCGGCGGTCCGATGCACACGCTTTCGTCCGCTAGCCGCACATGCATCGCATCGGCGTCGGCGGTCGAGTGTACCGCGACCGAGGGGATGCCTAGCTCGCGGCAGGCCCGCTGGATGCGAAGCGCGATCTCGCCGCGATTGGCGATAAGGATTTTCTGGAACAAGCGATCATTCCAGGATCAGCAAAACTTCGCCGTATTCCACCGGCGTGCTGTTGGCGACCAGGACGCGGGCAACGGTGCCGGCCTTGGGCGCCCGGATCTGGTTGAACGTCTTCATCGCCTCGATCAGCAGCAGCGTCTGGCCGGCGGCGACGCTCTGGCCGACGGTGACGAACGGCGGCGCGCCGGGCTCGGGCGCGAGATAGGCGACGCCCACCATCGGGCTGAGTATCGCGCCGGGATGGCTCGTTTCATCCGACGCAGGCGCGGCCGGTGCGATGGTGGCGGCGGACGGCGCGGCCTGGGCGGTCGCGGCGACCGCTGGAGCAGCCGCCCGCACAACGCGGACGCGACTGTCCTTGTCGGCGATCTCGATCTCGGTGAGGCCGGTCTCATTCAGCACGGCGGCGAGCGCGCGGATCGCGTCGGGATCGAACGGGATGCGGGTCATGCGGTGCCTTCGAGCAGGAGATCGGCCATGGCGGTCAGCGCCAGTGCATAGCCGCGGATGCCGAGACCGCAGATTACGCCGACCGCGGCTTTCGACACGTAGGAATGCTGGCGGAATTCCTCGCGGCGGTGGATGTTGGTGACGTGCACCTCGATCACCGGCAGGTCGGTCGCCAGCAGTGCGTCCATCAGGGCGATCGAGGTGGTGGTGTAGCCGGCGGGGTTGATCACGATGCCCTGGGCGCGGCCGCGGCATTCCTGCACCCAGGATACCAGCTCGCCCTCACCGTTGGTCTGCCGGAAGTCGATCGCGAGGCCCAGCTGGTCGGCGGTCTCGGCGCACAGCTGCTCCACGTCGTCGAGCGTGGCGCTGCCGTAGAGCTGCGGCTGGCGCAGGCCGAGCATGTTCATGTTCGGACCGTTCAGCACGGCGACCAGGGGCGGGACTGCCGATTGCGACATGGGGCGCGCGTAGCATAGCTGGGTGCGCCGGTCCAACGAGGGGTGGCACGACGACTGCCCTGCCGCGAACCCGCCACTCCGGTTTGTGACGGTTCCGACGCCCCCGCTCAGTGGGTCTCGATCCAGGGCGCAGCGGCGCTCAAACCCACCATTCCTTGCCCCTTCGCCTGCGCGTGCCCATACTCCCCGACATGCAGACCGCCGTGACTTTGACCCTGAATGGCGAAGCCCGTGCCTTCGACGGACCGATGACCGTCGCCGCCCTGCTCGCCACACTCGGGCTGGAGACGCGCAAGGTGGCGGTGGAGCGCAACGCGGAAATCGTGCCGCGTTCCAGCTACGCCGAAACCTGGGTCCAGAGCGGCGATGCGCTGGAGATCGTGCATTTCATCGGGGGAGGCTGAAATGGATGCAACCCTGACCCACGACGATACCTGGACAGTAGCCGGCCGGAGCTTTCACTCCCGCCTGATCGTCGGCACCGGCCGCTACAAGGACCTGGAGGAGACCGGTGCCGCGATCGCGGCCTCCGGTGCCGAGATCGTCACCGTGGCGGTGCGGCGGGTGAACCTGTCGGACCCCAAGGCGCCGATGCTGCAGGACCACGTCGATCCGAAAAAATATACCTACCTGCCGAACACCGCGGGCTGTCACAGCGCTCAGGAAGCCGTGCGCACGCTGCGGCTGGCGCGCGAGGCGGGCGGCTGGAACCTGGTGAAGCTGGAGGTGCTCGGGCCGCCGCCGACGCTGTATCCGGACATGCCGGGCACGCTGGAAGCGGCCGAGGCGCTGATCAAGGACGGCTTCGAGGTGATGGTCTACACCGCCGATGATCCGGTTGCGTGCAAGCGCCTCGAGGACATGGGCTGTGTCGCCATCATGCCGCTCGGCGCGCCGATCGGCTCCGGTCTCGGGATCCAGAACGCAGCGATGATCTGGATGATCCGCGAGCAGACCAAGGTGCCGTTCCTGGTGGACGCCGGCGTCGGCACCGCCTCGGACGCGGCGATCGCCATGGAGTTGGGTTGCGACGCGGTGCTGCTGAATTCGGCGATCGCGCACGCCAAGGACCCGATCCGGATGGCGAAGGCGATGAAGCTGGCGATCGAGGCCGGGCGGCAGGCGTATCTCGCCGGCCGGATGCCGCGACGGCTGGGTGCCGATCCATCCAGCCCGTTGACCGGGCTGATTCGTTAACTGGCGGAACGACCTGCGGACGGAGATACCAAGTAGGCGAAGTAATTCGCCATCGCGCCGTGTTTGGATGCCGCGTCACCCACGATACCATTGAAATGTATCAGGCCCCTGCGCCGGCCGGAATCCGGGAGCGGTCGCGCTCCAGGTTGTACACGACAAAAGCCGGCTACTCCCTCCAGGCGGGTGAACGAGACCAGGCCAAGTTTTCTCAATACATAATTCGCGATCGGCTGATCGTATCCGGCGAAGAATTTGCGATCACCGGTCAACGCCGCATGACTATAGGCACAGCGCAGCGTCGCGCTGAATGCGTCTGTTGCGACACCGACATTGGAGAAGCCCAATACGCCTGTTGAAAAACCTCGTTCCAGCCGATCGACGGCCTGTCCATCTGCCGTAATCAGACGCCAGCCGTACCAATGACCGTGCGGCTCGGGCTCGCCTTCGCACAGCGGTCCTTCGGCTTTTGCTTCGATCTTCGTTGACCCTGCGAGGTCAAGGCACAGCGCATCCAGCGGGCCGTCGCAGAACACATCCGTATCCAGATACAGTAGTGGCTGATGCGTGCGGAACACGGTGGCCGCGTCGATGCGGTATCGTGCCAGACACCAATCGAGGATGTCGCCGCCGGGCACCGTTATGAGATGCAAGCGCTCGCCAAGCTCCAGAGGCGATAGCGCCGCGGTGACCGCAGCCAGATCCGTGACGGAGGTCAATACCGCGATGTCGTGCGTCCAACCGCCAAAAGCGAGCAGCGATTGGATCGCGATCCGCAGACAGGCGAAAACCTCCGCATTGCCGAACGCCGCATAATAAGCCAACGGGCGATACACCCGTAAGGAGAGCACCTTCCAGCCATCATGTACGAGACATAGGTTCAGGGCTTCATCGATTGGCCCGGGTGGGCGGGCCGCGACTGCATCGCGTATCGAGGTTCGGTACCGTCCCAGACCAATCTCATCTCGGCCGGTCACCTCGGCGCGTATCGGGTATTGGCTGTCAGGCACGATCCACGGGGACCGGCAAAGGTAGTCTATCCAGTCCTGATCCGGGCCAGGCGACGATTTTGCAGGTAGTTCGCTAAATGTCATCGCCGCGGCGCACCTCTGGGGGAATTGTGACCGCCGCCAGCAGCCGCTTGCAAGCAGCTGAAAACTCACGATCCCGGCAGTGTCGCGATAGCGATCTGCGATGGGCTTGCAATCGTGTGCGGCGTCCGCGGTCACCGCGATTGTCCGTGCAAAATTGCAAAGGGGCCGGCTGTGCGCCGACCCCCTTTGTGCGCCTTCACATGGGTCGATCAGGCGGCGCGCGCGGCGTCCTCGAGATAGGTCATCGTGCCGGCCAGGTGGATTTCCAGCATCGCGTCGCCGCGCATCGCCGGCAGCGGCAGCACCGCCTCGCCGTCGGTCCAGCGGCTGATGACCTGCCCGTCGCGCTCTACCGCCCACCAGCCACCGGCCAGATCGGGATGATCGAGCGGTACCTCGCGCACCTCGTCCGCACCCCGCAGCACGAGGCGTGCGACGCGAACGCCCAGCCGGCGGCGATCCTCCAGCCACGGCCGTGCCTCGGTCGGCGACGCGGCGCGCGAGACCAGTCGCACCTCGCGGACGCCACGCGGCAGGGTGAAGATGACCAGATCGCCGTCGCCGTAGATCGGCTTGACGCTGCGGCCCTTGGCGACAAGCCGCAGGCCGGCATCCGCGGTGGTCGACGGCTGCGGCACCGGCCGGCCGATCGCGGCTGCCCGCTCGGCCAGGCGCTGCCACACCGGCCGCACGCTCGCCTCGTCCCAGACGAACGGCGCGCAGGAGCCGGCCTCGCGCGTCGGGTAGCCCGACTCGTCGGTCAGGTCGGGGCGCAGCACCAGCGGCGCGCCGGAATTGGCGAAGAACCCGCTGTTGCCGGTGTCGATGTAGCTTTCCGCCGGCAGTCCCTCGGCCAGCAGGATGGCGTGCCGGTCGAGTTCCACGTGGTAGTAGTCGACCGCGGTCCAGCCGGTCTCCTGGCGGATGGTCGTGCCGTTCACCAACTGCCGCGCGCAGATCAGCTTGCCGTCGACCAAGATCGCGTGGTCCGGCGAGACCAGCAGGTCGCGCTGCGGCACGGCGTCGGCGAAGGCGCCGCGTTGGATGCGGATCGGCGCGACGGTTTCCGGCCGGTTGTGGCTGGTGAGGTCGATGCGGCGATGGCCGAGCCATTTCACCTGCCGCGCGACCGGCTCGCCGTCGACCAGGGTCGTCACCTGCCGGCCTGGGCGCAGCCGTTCCACCGCCATCTCGCCATCCGGGTGTCCGGATCATGGTGCCGCGGGCGTAGCAGACGGCGGAAATGACGTCGCCGTGCACTGCGAAGGTCGCGTTCGCGTTCTTCTGCTCCGACACGTTGTTCATGGTGAACACGGTGGTGCCGCCGTTCTTCACGGTCAGCGTGGTGCCGCTCAGGGTTGCCGTGTCGCCGGTGAAGTTGGCGCCATCGATGATGAAGCTGTCGCCCCATGCCACGTTGTTGATGGTCTGGCTGGTGCTGCTGCCGGTGGTGAAGCCGGACAGGTATTCGATGACGCCGGTGTTGACGACGCTGACGCCGGCGTTTTCGAAACTGGCATGCACGTTGGCGTTGACAACCGACAGGCTGCCCAGCTCGAGGTGGCCGCCGGCGTTGGACCCCGATATGGTGAGCGTCTCGGTGTGAGAACCGCTGTCGAGAATGCTGCTCCGGATATCGAACAGGCCGCCGGGATTGATATCGAGGATCGTCGGCGTGTTGCTTGTGGAGGTGTAGCTGAGGGTGTTGGTCCTCAGGGTTCCGTCGATGGCGAAGGACGGAGCGTGGCCGCCGCCTGACGTGCCGATCTGCAACTGGCTGATATCGAACGCCGTGGCGGTCGCCACCGTCACGGTGTATTTGGAGCTGAGATCGCCGAGCACGGCACGTCCGTGGCGGTGCTCTTGCTGCCGGGCGGCGCACCCGACGTTGGGTTCCAGTCGGCACCGGTTCCCCAGTTTCCGCCGCTACTGGCCGTCCAGGTAAATGTCGCCATGGCATTCCTCCCTTGCCCGCGCCCGTCGAGCGCCGCAGTGGCAGGCTCACGGCACGCCGTCCGATCACCCGTAGCTCTGTCGAACGTGTGCGACAATATGCAATTGTATCGATTGATATCGGTCAAGGCATCGGCTATCTTTTGCGAAGTAGTGATTTGACGAACGCGGCGACGTTCATGAAACCCGGCACAGAGGCAATTCAGGGACTGCCCTTTCTGGGCGAATGCGATGACGATCTGCTCGGTCGGTTGAACGACACAGCCGATCTGGTTCGCGTTGGCCCGGACGAGGAGTTGTTTCGTGCCGGCGAGGTATTGCAGGAGCTAGCATTCCTGCTTGTTGGTCACGTCGGCGCCGTCCAAACCCAGTCGGGCGTCAAGCAGAACTTGCTGGACGTGCTGCAGCCAGTCCGTCCGCTCTATTTGGCGGCGACGCTGCTGGGACTGCCGGCACCCGCCGGTGTGCGCACGTTCACGACAACGCGGTTGATCGTCTTTCCGGTGCAGGAGTTTCGGGCGATTATCCGCCGTGACATCGCGCTGGGCCGGCGGCTCCTCGACTACTCGCTGCGCGAGACGCAGGCTCTGACCGGGGAGATCTATGCCCTCAAGCTCCGTTCGGCGGTTCAGCGCCTGGCCGAGTATCTGCTTGGCCGGGTGACCGGGGGAGAACTGGGCCCGGCCCGGTTCATTCTGCCCTTCGAGAAGCGGATGCTGGCCGCCAGGATCGGCTGCTCGCAGGAAAACCTCTCGCGTGCCTTCGCGACGCTCAGGCGCGTCGGGGTCGAGACGCAGCGAGGTGCTGTCGTCATCCGGGATCTTCCCGCTCTTCGCAGATTCGCGATCCAGGCCGTGTAGCGCGAGGTGGGATGAACGACGTCCCGTTGTTATCTGAAGTCTGCCGCACGCCGTGGTTGTCGGAGAATTTTACATTGTTACGCATTGCTGGACGGGGCGGCCTGCCAAGGTTTTGAATTTCCACGATGAACCGAGATGGCATGGGACTTGCGTGAGGGCAGAGTGGTTGTTATCGCGACGGATTACTCCGCCGCTCGATATTAAGAACGGAAACAAAATGTTCGTATTTCGTGCTGGTATTGCTTTCACACTGGTGCTGATGGCCGCCGGGGCTGCCCAGGCCACAGTCATGTACAACAATATGAGCGCCCCGATATTGGCGACCGACCCGATCGCGGACGATGGGCCGCAGAGCAACTCCTTCAGTACCGGCTCGAGCAACGTGGTCGACACGGTGCAGCTCATGCTGGACACGACCGGGGATGCAGGCGGACTTGTCGAGGTCGATATTTTTGACGTTGCAGGCAACGCGCCCGACAATTTCCTCTTCAACGTCGGATTCGTGGCCGATTCCCAGTTGTCCGGAACGCCGTCGCCCGTAACGTTCAGCGATCTGGGCGACAGCGTGAATCCGAACTCGCGCTACTGGGTGGTGCTGACCGACATCAGCGGCGTTTCCAATCTGGAATGGGCCTTTCCGGCCGACGCCACTGGGATCGGGACCGCGGACGAGTTCAACGGGAATTCCAACGGGGTCTTTCCGAATGGCGACGGTACTGCGCCCGCGGGCAGTTCGCAGCCCTACATGATGTGCGTCAGCAATAACAATCTGGGCGACAATGGGGCACCTGGCGTCTGCGCAGCCGCAACCGCCGCCGCTCCGGAGCCGGCCAGTCTCAGCATTCTCGGGCTCGGCCTCGCCGGCCTCGGCCTGCTTCGCCGGCGCCGCATCAGCTAAGCGTCAGCAGTCTTTACAACTCACGCTGCCAGGTCCGCTCCGACGGTCCTGGCAGCGCGAGGTGCTGCCGTGACCCGACCGCGCAATCTGCCGACCCAGCCAAGGCCAGACTCCGCATCCAGGCGAATAGCGGCTCCGCGTCATTCGTTCAGTACACCCAATCGCCGCAGCACCGGCACCCGCCGCTCCAGCATCGCCACCACCGCGTCGGTCACGATCCGCAGTGTCTCGGCCTGATCAGTGACCGGCTTGCCGTCACGCTGCACGCTTCGCCCGCTGCGTCCCAGCACGCCCGTCAGCTCCGCAGCGAGGGTGCCGACATCGGCCGGCTTGCCGGCCAGCAGCTCACCCACCAGCAGTGTCTCCAGGATGTCCCCGCCCACCGCCGACCCGATCGCCGGAGCGACCACCCGCGGCAGATCAGCGGCGCTCGCGTTGGCCCGGGCGATCGTCAGGTTCAGCCGCCGCGCCGCCTCATGCCCGGCCGCGGTCCCACCATCCGGCAGCATCGGGTGCGCGTAGCCGCCGGCGACCAGCAGCGTAAACGCCTGCATCAGCTCCACCAGCGGGCCGGCCGACGAATGCAGCCGACTGGCGTCGCCTGGCGGACACTGAGCGAGCCGGCAGTTGATCATGGATAACAGCGGCTGATACACCTCAGGTCGCCCGGTCACGCTGCCGATCGGTGTGGCAAAGGTGACCCCTCCTTCCGGCACCGGCTGGCCGAGGCCGGCCAATGTCATGCCCTCCACCAGGTTCTGCTGTTCGGCGGCCGGCATCGGCGCGATGCCCTTGCGGAACAGGTCCCGGCGAAACGACTGGGCGCAGCCGATGTCGCGCAGGGTCTCGCGCAGGTAGGGATCCCGCGTTTCGCCAAGGATCGGCGCCATGTTCGGCGGCACCGCGACGGTGTCGATGTTCTCCGCCAGCGTGGCGCTGCCGATGAAGCGGCACTTGGCCTCCAGCATCTCGCCGCGCAACGTCGGCGAACATCAGCGGATGCCAGTCCTGGTTCAGGTATTCATGCGCGATATAGCGCGGGTCCTGCTTGCGAATGTCGGTCAGGCGTGCATCGATCGCCGGGTTGGCCTGGAAAAACAGCGCGCCGGCCTGCTTCAGCCGATCGACGAAATCCAGCACGCCGGGCACCGCGGCGTCCGATCCGATCCGGGCTCGCTGCCGCAAGCATGCGCATCAACGCCTGCACCGGCACCATCGAGGTCCACCCCGTGGTGACGTTATAGCTCAGGTACACCAGCCCGCCCGGCTTGAGCCGCCGCGCCACCGCGCCGACCAGATGGCGGCGGTTGGCCGGCGAGATCCAGCTCAGCACGCCGTGCGACACCATGAGGTCGAAATCCGGCAACGTCCCGTCGGGCATGGCCTCCAGGTCGGCGAACGAGCATTCGACGAACCGAACGTTGGTCAGGCCGGCACGGGCGGCGAGGCCGTTGGCGAACTCGACATGCGCCGGATTGAAGTCGAACCCCCAGATATCCGCGTGCGGGCAGGCGGCGGCGATGACCAGCGTGGTGAAGCCGTTGCCGCAGCCCAGGTCGGCATAGCTGAACGTGCTGCGCCAGATCCGGCGGCCGATGGCCGAGCAGCAGGCTGGTCATGGCGAGCCAGCTCGGCGTGATCTCGCGATAGAAGTTGCTGGTATAGTCCACGTCGGTTACGTAGCCGTCGTCCCACTGGGCCATTCGCGGCGGTTCCCACTCGAAGCTGTGCGCGTCGCAGTCAGGTAACAGGCGGCCGTTTCATTTGCCAGCCGAGACGCCTGCGCTGCGACGCGTGGGCGTGTTCCAGTTGGGCGTTCACCTCGGCGCCGAGCAGCACCGCGTAGGCGGTCAGATAGAACCACAGCATGATGGCGACGACAGCGCCGAGTGGCCCGTAGGTCACGCCCAGCCGTGCGATGTGCGAGACGTAGAACGACAGTCCGGCCGAGGCGATCAGCCACAGCAGCGTCGCCAGCACGGCGCCGGGAAAGATCCGCTGTCCCGGCGGCGGTTGGCGGGACGGTCCGAACCGGTACAGCAGCGCGATCGTGCCGCCGACCAGCACGATCAGCAGGGCCCTGCTGAACGCGTTGATCAGGGCGGCGCTGTAGTCCGAGAGCCCGACGAACGAGATCACCGCCGGCAGGAACACCAGCACCGCGATCGCCAGCACCGCCGCGACCACGGCGCACAGCGTCATCGCCAGCGCGGTGAGCTGGAACCCCAGGATGCCGCGCCGCTCCACCGTGTCGTAGGCGACATTCAGCGCCGACAGCACCGACTTGGTACCGGCCGCGGCGCTCCAGAACGCGACGATCAGGCTGACGAGAAGACTGATGCTCAGCGTGTCGTTGGGCTGGTTGACGAGTTCGTGCACCCGGTCGTCGATCAGCGTGTATGCCGGCGGCGGCAACAGGTTCGCAGCACCGCGAGCTGCTGCTCCACCGACTGGACGTCGAACACCAGGCCATAGACCGAGATCAGCATGCTGATCGCCGGGAACAGCGCCAGCGTGGCGTAGAACCCGCACCCCGCAGCGGCGAGCGCCACCTGATCGGTGACGGCCTCCCGCAGCGCACCCAGCATCACCCGGCGCCAGCTGGTGCGGCGGGGAGCGAGGCGGTCGGGTGCGCGCGCGGTGTCCAATGGCTTCCTCGCATCCGTCTGGCCGATGCGTCATCCTGGCAGGGATAACGCTCGACCGCAGCGCCCGATGCGCGCGCGGCGACATTTTCTTGCGGATTGATCGAGATTCCGGCTTGCGTCGGGGGGGCAGGGGTCCTATGTCGCCCCCCACGCAGCAACGCACGTGCCTCTGGCCCTCGTGGTTACGCAACGACGTCAAGCGTTCTGGCAATCGTATGGTCGCTGGTTCGTTCGACCGTTTCGTCAACTAACGCCCGCCGCCTTGATCAGGCGGGCGTCCAGCCAAAGGAGGCCCGGTGCGATGACCCCGAAGATCGCCCGATTCCTGGTTGAGCAGCAGCCGGCCACGCCGTGCCTGGTGCTCGACGTGGACCGTGTGGAAGCCAATTTCCGCAGCTTGCAACGCGCTCTGCCGCTGGCGCGGATTTATTACGCGGTGAAGGCCAATCCGGCGCGCCCGGTGCTGGAACGGCTGGCCCGCCTCGGCTCGAGCTTCGATGCCGCGAGCTTCGAGGAGGTTGCCGGCTGCCTGGACGCCGGCGCGCGCCCGGAGGCGATCAGCTTCGGCAACACCATCAAGAAGGCGTCGGCGATCCGCGCGGCGTTCCAGCGCGGCGTGACGCTGTTCGCCTTCGATTCGGCCGAGGAGCTGGAGAAGCTGGCGGAGCACGCGCCGGGTGCACGGGTGTACTGCCGCATCCTGGTGGAGAACGAGGGCGCCGACTGGCCGCTGTCGCGCAAGTTCGGCACCACGGTGGAGAACGCGCGCGAACTGATGCTGCGCGCCGGCGAGCTGGGGCTGGATCCCTACGGGCTGTCGTTCCATGTCGGCAGCCAGCAGACCACCACGCGCGCCTACGAGGTGGCGATCGCCAAGGTCGCGATGCTGTTCACCGACCTCACCGAGGCGGGCGTGAACCTGCGCATGATGAACCTGGGCGGCGGATTTCCCACCCGCTACCGCGATCCGGTGCCGGAGATCGACCAGTTCGGCGACGCGATCATGACCTCGATGACCGAGCACTTCGGCAATGCGCTGCCCGAGATGCTGATCGAGCCGGGCCGCTTCATCGTCGGCGATGCCGGGCTGGTGAGCGCCGAGGTGGTGCTGGTCAGCCGGCGCGATCCGGACGATCCGGTGCGCTGGGTGTATCTCGACATCGGCCGCTTCGGCGGGCTGGCGGAGACCGAGGGCGAGGCGATCAAGTATCGCATCACCACGCCGCACGACGGCACGGCGATGGGTCCGGTGGCGATCGCCGGCCCGACCTGCGACGGCGCGGACATCATGTATGAGAGGTCCAACTACCGCCTGCCGCTGGCGCTGACGTTCCGGCGACCGGGTGGAGCTGCTGTCCGCTGGCGCCTACGTGACGACCTATGCCAGCCAGCGGTTCAACGGCTTTGCGCCGCTGGCGGAGCATTATCTGTAGCCACCGCGCCATCCACGACTTCCCTTCGTGCAGGGCCGCCATGACGGGTGAGGCGGCCCGGAGTAACACTCGATATTCATGTCGCATCGGGGAGCACAGCCATGCCTGACATCACCATCCAGCGCCACCGATGGTCCGGCAGCTTCTCGGCCTATCTGCTCGAGCCGAAAATCAAACCCGCCGGCGCTGTCGTGCTGATCCAGGAGATCTTCGGCGTGAACCAGGCGATGCGCGACATCGCCGCCTGGGTAGCGGACCTGGGCTTCATCGCGGCCTGCCCCGACCTGTTCTGGCGCATCGAGCCCGGTATCGACATTACCGACAAGTCTGAGGCCGAATGGAAAAAGGCGTTCGAGCTGTTCAACAAGTTCGACCAGGCCAAGGGCATCGAAGATCTCATGGCCACGGTCGCCGCCGCGCGCAAGCTGCCCGGTGCCAACGGTCGCGTCGCCACGATGGGCTACTGCCTCGGCGGCCGCCTGGCCTTCATGATGGCTGAACAGTCGGATGCCGATGCCAACATCTCGTATCTACGGCGTCGGCCTCGACAACCTGTTGGGCGACCTCGCCAAGGTGACCAAGCCGCTGATCGTCCACATCGCCGACAACGATGAGTTCTTCCCGGCCGAGGACCGCGCCAAGGTAGTGGAAGCGGTGAAGGGTCACCGGCAGATCGCAGCCTATGTCTATCCCAACGCCGACCACGCGTTCGCCCGCGTCGGCGGCGTGCACTGGGACGGCCGTTCTGCCGCGATCGCCAACGGCCGCAGTGCCGAAGCGCTGGTCGCGGCACTCGGGTGAAGGCTGCACTCCGGCTGCTCGTCGGAGGCGCGCTGCTTGGCGCCGCAGTGCCCGCTCACGCCTGGGATGACTACCAGATCATCCAATGGCAATCGCGCAACGAGCCGGCGTATGCCGCGCTGAAGCAACTCGGCGTCACCGCCGCCACGGTGATGGCCAACCGCGACGGCACGGGAACACCGGTCGAGAAGCAGTTCGTGCCGATGCAGGCAGCCGGCCTGTCCTGGTATGTCGAGAACATCGCGACCGACTTCTACTCGGCCTATCATCGCTGGTTCCCCGGTCGGAAGGTCAACTGGCGCTTCGTCGAGGCGCAGCAGCGCTTGCAGCAGGACCCCGATGACGAGACCGTGTTCTGGCGCGATCCGAGCTTCGCCGATCCGGTGTGGCAGAGGCGTATCCGCGACCGCCTGATCGCCACCGTGCACGAACAGTCGCGCTTTCGTCCGCTGTATTACAGCCTGGGCGACGAGACCGGCATCGCCGACCTCACCGCGTTCTTCGATTTCGACCTGTCGCCGGGTTCGCTGGAGGGCATGCGCGCATGGCTGCGTCAGAGCTACGGCTCGCTCGGCACGCTGAATGCCGAGTGGGGCACCGGCTTCGCGCGTTGGGAGGACGTGCGGCCGGAGACCACGCGCCAGGCGATGCGCCGCAGCGATGACAACTTCGCCGCCTGGGCGGACTTCAAGGCGTGGATGGACGTCGCGTTCGCCCGCGCGCTGCGCATGGGCACCGACGCCGTGCATGCAGCCGATCCGTCGGCGCTCGCCGCCATCGAGGGCGTGCAGATACCGGGTTGGGGCGGCTACGACTATTCGCTGCTGGTCGACGCGGTCGACGTGATGGAACTGGATGACCTGCCGCTTGCCCATTCGCTCAATCCACATCTGATCACGCTCACCACATCGTTCGGTAGCGATCCGGAATACCTCCACGCCATCTGGCGTGATCTGCTGGCCGGCAGCCGCGGCCTGATTTTGTGGGACAGCGAAAATACCGTGGTCCGCGACGACGCGACGCGCGGTGATCGCGGCGATGCTTACGCCGCGACCTTCGCGGAGATCCGCGGCGGCATCGGGGCGCTGCTGATCGCGAGCGAGCCGCAGTCCGATCCTGTCGCCATTCTCTACTCGCCGGCGAGCTTCCGCACGCAGTGGATGCTGGAGCAGAAGCCGCGGGGCGACGCGTGGATGAAGCGCAAGTCGGAGACGGAAACTGAGAGCAATGCGGCGCGTGACGCAATGTGGGCGTATCAGCACGCGATTACGCATCTGGGGCTGCAGCCGGCCTATGTGGCGTCGGTCGGCAATTTGCGGACGCGGGGGTTCAAAGCGCTGATCCTGCCGCATGCGATCGCCCTGTCGCCGGATGATGCGCGCGCGATCCGCGAGTTTGCGGCCGCCGGGGGCACGGTGATCGCCGATTCGCAGCCCGGCGTGTTCGACGCGCACAGCCGGCGATTGCCGCAGCCGCTGCTCGATACCGGCACGATGCGAATGGTGCCGCCTGGTGAACTGAACGCATCATCCCTGGGTGTGACGCCACCGGTGCGAATCGAAGTCGCCACTGGGCGATGTCACAGGCCACATCTGGCGGCACGGCAACGACTTGATCATCGGCGTGCAACGCGATTACCTGGCCGCGGCGGCAAACGAGACGGTAGTGCTGAGTTTGCCGCAGCCAGCCGACGTCTATGATCTCAGGAGGCGAGGCTCGCTTGGGCGTACCGATCGAGTGACGCTGGCGCTCGACGCGGTATCTCCGGCGCTGTTGTCCATTGCGCCTTGATCAAGCCTGTCATTGCGAGGAACGAAGCGACGCAGCAGACCCATGACATTGCGCCGCGCAATGGGGGCTGCTTCGCTTCGTTCGCAATGGCAGCCGCGTCAGATATTCGCCGCGATCCAGTCCTTCAGCCGGCTTTTGGGCAGTGCGCCCACCTGCGTCGCCGCGGGCTCGCCGTTCTTGAACAGGATCAGCGTCGGGATACCGCGTACCGCATAGTTGTTCGGCGTCACCGGATTGTCGTCGATGTTCACCTTGGCAACCGTCAGCTTACCGGCGAATTCACCCGCGAGCTCCTCCAGTGCCGGTCCGATCATCTTGCAGGGTCCGCACCACTCTGCCCAGAAATCCACCAGCACCGGCCCTTCGGCCTCCAGCACATCGGCGGAAAACGTCTGGTCGGTGACGGGTTTGGTGTTCGTGCTCATCTCAGCCTCAAGGGTTCTGTTGCGATTCAGGTGGGTGCTGCGGTCGGCAGGTCAAGCAGCCAGTCGGGCAGCATGACAACCTGCGATGTCTGGGTCCAGACCAGCGCACAGGTAACGGACCGGCCGGGGAAGATGTCGCGCAGCACCGCGCGATACGCGGCCATCTGTCGCCGGTACAGCACCGGCGTGTCCTCAACCCGCGTCGGCGGCCGACGGTTGGTCTTGTAGTCCGCGATCAGCACGCGATCGTCCAGCACCGCCAGCCGGTCCACCAAACCGCCGACCACCGCGCCGCCGACCAGTCCCGTCAGCGGCACTTCGGCGCGGCTGTCGGGTCCGAACAGCGGTGCCAGCTCCGGGTGGTCGAGGATCGCCAGCACCTCGCGGGTCAGCGTCTCGACCTCGCCTGCGGGAAGGTCGTTGCCTGGGCGGTCCAACCACGTCAGGCGCCGCTGCCGCCCGGCGGTCCGGTGGCAGATCGGGCAGATGCTGTAGCAGTGCGTGCAACAATGTGCCGCGGCGGAACCGATTGTTCGCTGCCTCGCGCGCTGCCAACGGCGTGGCGGCGGCTGGTACCGGCCCAAGTTCGACATTCTCAGGCCGGCTGGGAGCCAGCCGCTCCGGCCGGCTCGGTTCGCTGAGCGGGGCGGCGGCGCGCCAGTCCGGAGCTGCGCCGGCCCAGCGCGGCAGCGGCACCGTCGGTTTGCCCTGGCGCTCTCCGGTCCCTCGGTCAGGTTCCGCAAGTTGCGGCGTGGCGCAGCGCCGCCGCTCCCCGTTCCAGACCTCGAACGGCGACCGCTCGGCCGGCAGACCATCGAAGCCACGTTCCACCAGCCGATACCAGCAAGCATCGCCCGGCCCACGAGGCGTTTGCCAGCCACATACCAGCAGGCGGTCTTCGGCGCGGGTCAGTGCCACATAGAGCAGGCGGTTGTACTCCTGCATCCGCCGCCGCTCTGCGTCATCGCGAAGGTGTTGAGCAGCGGCGCAGCGAACCTCCCGCCGCGGTGACCAGATCGGGACATCGCGCCGCGTCGCCGGATCGGTTGCCCATAGGATCGCGCCGTCGTCCGGCGGCAGCGACGTGGTGTCCGGCAGGATCACCAGCGGCGCTTGCAAGCCTTTGGCGCCGTGCACCGTCATTACTCGGACCAGGCTGCCCGCACCTTCCGCCTCGCGCGTCACCTCGGCGCCCGAGCGGCGCAGCCAGTGCAGGAACCCCTGCAACGACAGCGGGTGCGTGCGGGCATAGGCTAGCGCCGCGTTCAGCAGTTCATCCACGGGTTCGGCAGCTTCGGGCCCCAGCCGGGCATACAGCCGCGCGCGACCGCCGAGTGGCCCCAGAGCCTCGGCGAACAGCGCGTGCGGCGAGACATAATCGACCCGCGCCAGCAGGGCCGCAAAGAACGCCCATGCCGAACGCCACTCCGGCCGTTGCTCCGCCCGCGCGCGCAGCGCTACCCACAACGGACCGGTCCGGCCGATCGCCAGATCCGCAAGGCTGTCGTCCGACACCCCGCCGAGCGGGCTGGTCAGCAGACCGGCGAAGGTCAGGTCGTCCTGCGGCAGCAGCAGCGCGTCGGCGAGCGCCATAAGGTCCTGCACCGCCGGCTGCTCGGTCAGCATCAATCGGTCTAGCCCCGCCACCGGCACGCCGCGCGACTTCAGGGAACGCACCAGGGCCCGGCCGAAGTCGTTGCGACGCCGCACGAGTACCATCACGTCGCCCGGAGCGAGCGGTCGGCCCTTGCTTGCCAGCATCGTGCCACCACCCACTTCGCCCGAAATCCACTCTGCCAGCGTCTCCGCCAGCTGCTGTGGTGCCGAGGTAAGGCCGCGATTCTGGTCCGGCACCGTCCAGGGCTGTAGTTCCATAACGTCGGGAAGTGGCGCTAGCGGCCATAGTTCAACGGCACCAGCGTGTTCAGCGCGGTCGGCGTGGTGAGTTAGCGGCTGGCCAGGCTCGACAACTCCTTCGGCGGCGAGTGGGTCGGCGAACACCTGATCGACCAGCTCCAGCACCGGCCTGGTGGAACGGAACGACACATCGAGCTGCGCGTCCCGCCAAGGCTTGTTGGCCGAGGCCACGCGCTCGCGAAGCAATCGATGAGACTGATCGAAGGCATCGACGTCGGCACCCTGGAACGAATAGATCGACTGCTTGCGATCGCCGACGGCGAACACGGTGCGATGCACGTCCCGCGCCGCCTCGCCGGCGAAGAACTCCTGAGTCAGCGCATGTGCGATGCGCCATTGCTCCGGCGCGGTGTCCTGCACCTCGTCCAGCAACAGGTGATCCAGGCCGCCGTCAAGCTTGTACAGTACCCAGGCCGCGCCGGGATCGATCAGCAGGTTCGATGTGTGGCCGATCAGGTCGTCGTAATCCAGCAGGCCGGACGATCCCTTGTGTTCGGCATAGGCCCCGAGCACGGGCGCAGCGAGCGTCAGCAACGCGGCCGAGACCGTGGCGACGCGCAACGCCGCACAAGCATCGATCGTCGCGATGATGCGGTCGCATTCATCGAGGAAGTGGCGCGCGATGTCGGGATGTGCGTCGGCCACCGCCTTGGACGCGAACCCGCTCGGCGCACGTGGCTTGAGCTCCTTGGTCAGGAACTCTTCGCACCAATGCGACCAGTGTTCGCCGCGTTCAACTGCTGCCAAATCCAACCATGCGAGTATGCGCCCGGCGCGCTCGGCACATTGCTTCGCACCCAACCGCTGCACGATCTGCGCCGCCTCCCGCAGCCTGGGTTCGGCCTGCCAGTTCACCGCAAGCGCGATAAGCTCCGCCTCGGTTGCTGTGGTGACCCCAAGAGCACGGCGCTGGGCGTCCTCCAGAGCGTCGCCCAGTTCGACCGCATGCTTCAGTTTTGGCAGCTGGCGCTGCAACGACGCGACGAGTTTGCCGAACTGGTCGGCCGACGCGAGTCCGGCCAATGTGGCCAGCGCAGCCCGCATCCGCGGCCCGCTCGCGCGCGCCAGCATGTTTTCGCGGGCCTCAGTCAGCGCGTCCTCGGCGTCGCGATCATCGACCAGGCGGAAATGTGGCGACAGCGACGCTTCCAGCGGGAAGCGGCGCAGCAGCGACTGGCAAAAGGCATGGATCGTGCCGATGCGCATTCCGCCCGGCAGATCGAGCACGCGCGCGAACAATGCCCGTGCCGCGGTCAACGTCGCTCCGGACGGCTCGACCTGCAGCGCCCGCAGCTCCCGCGCCAGCACCGTCTCGTCCAGCGTGACCCATCTGCCAAGGGTCCGCTGCAGCCGTACCGCCATTTCTGCGGCGGCGGCTTTGGTGAACGTGAGGCACTGGATGCGCTCGGGTGCGGCGCCCGTCAGCATCAGGCGCAGCAGCCGGTCGGTCAGAAGCTTTGTCTTGCCGGACCCAGCCGATGCTCCGACGAAGGCGGAGACCGCCGGGTCGGAAGCCTGGAGCTGTTCGGCGTTGGCTCGGTCACGCGGAGATGCCCCCTCCCCCCAACGCCCTGCCGCGTGGGATGGGGCTGGTGGCAGGGGGGCCTGCCAACCGCCACTCATCCCTCATCCCCGGCTGCCGCCCACTCCGCCACCCGGGCAAGCTGCGCGTAGTCGGAGAACCGCGGAGCGACCCCGGGCTGCGGCTGCGACAGATAGCAGCGGTCCGGCGCGTCAAAGGCGTCGATCAGCGCACACAACGCCTTGCGTGCCTCGGCCACCGCCGCCGCGATCGCCGCCGCGTCCGCCTTGAACAGCGTACGCAGCTCGCCTGCATGGTAGCCGCCCGTGAGGTGCCAGTAGGTCAGCTCCTCCGCCGTACCGGAGATGCCTTCGCCGAATGCCCCGGCCTGCGCCATCGCTGCCTCCAGCAGCAGTTGCGGCGCCAGACCGGCATCAACTTCTTTTTGGCTCGGGGGCATCCCGGTCTTGTAGTCAAGGATCGCCAGCCCGCCCTCGCGCCGTCGCTCGATCCGATCCGCACGGCCGACAAGTCGGAACAGCCCACCCGGCCGCTCCAGTTCCAGAGTTCCGCTCGCTTCCGGGATCAGTGCCACCGGCGGACATACGCTGCGGCGCTCCGCCTCGATCCGTGCCACCCAATCGGCGATCCGTTCGAGCCGGGGCGCCAGCCACACGGCCAAGGCCTCGCGCAGACCGGCCTCGGCCAGCGCCCGGGCCATCCCCCGCCGTAGCTGCGCCGCTGCGTCGACCGGCCAGCGAGGGCCGAATTCTTCCAGGAAGTGATGCAGCCCGGCATGTACCAGGCTGCCGTAGTCGGCCGCGTCCGTCGCCTCATCGAGTGACCGCAGCTTGCGCAGCTTCAATATGTGCCGCGCGTGAATCGCGTAGGGATCGCGCAGCCAGGTCTCGATCTCGGTCACCGACAGCCTGCGCGGCCGCAGCGCAATCGCTGGACACGGACGCGGCGGCTGCACCGGCCGCGGCCCATCCGAGGGCTGATCCAGTGCACGGACCCAGGTCGCGGCCGGATGCTGCGGCAGCCGCAACCCCTGGCCGGCCAGCAACGTCTCCAGCCTCGTTAGCCAGCGGGCCGGAACCACGGGCGCGCCTTCCCGCCGTCGCGGACAGGACAGCACAACGATGGGCGCCGCGCAGGCGGAGGACACGAAGTCATGTGCTGACTGGCCGACGATCTCCTCCGGCGATGCCAGCCCGACGGTTGCGCGCATCGGGCGCGACAGCCACGCGCCTGGATCGCTCGCTGGCGGCCAAACCCCTTCGGCGAGGCCGCCCAGCACCATCACGTCCGCCGTCTGCAACCGCGCCTCGAGCAGTCCCCAGATGAACACGCGCGGATGCTCGACGCCGCCCCGACCGCGCAATGCGCGGCGGCTGCGCACCACGGCGCCTTCCAGCACCGCCTCAAGCAGCCCCGGCAGCACATCGTGCCGTTGGTCGGGCAGCAGCGACAGCGCTGACTGTACCTCGGCAAGCCTGACCGCCAGCGCCTCGCCTTCCTCGCCGGCCCACAGGCGGGACGGCCCCGCAAGCTCATCGGTCGCCGCGAGGCGCTCACCGGCCTCGACCAGCGCGGCCAGCGCCAGCGCCGGCGCCACCTCGACCGCCGTGTCGATCCGCAGCGCCGGCTCGAGGCAGTCCTCAAGCCGCTCCAATAGTGCGGTATCGGTGCCTGCCCGGCCGAGGGCACGGCGCAGTCCTGCCACACCGCGCTGTGGTCGCGGACCCCGGAGGCAGGCCAACTCAAGCGAACGGGCCGCTGCGCGACACACCGCGGGGGACAGGCCGGCTGCCGCCAGTGGATGCTTCAGCAGCGCCAATAACGCGACTGGCGCAAGTCCATCCGCTACGGCGCGGGCCAGCAGCCGTAGGAACACGGCCGGCGGCGAATCGGCCAGGGCCTCCCCGGCGCTGTCGTCCGCTACGACGCCATAGCGCAGCAGGTCCGTCGCCACTCGGCCTGCCAGGTCGCGATCCGGCGTCACCAGCGCCGCGGTGGCCTCGGGCGTTTCGAGCGCTTCGCGCAGCACCATCGTGATGGCGGCGGCTTCCTCCTGCTGATCGGCGGGGGACAGCAGCATCAGCCCCTCGATGGTTCCCGGATCCGCGTTCCGCCATTCCGCCAGCGCGTTCGCCGGCAACAGCGCCTGGGACAGCGTCGCGCCGCGACGCATCACCACCGCTTCTGGTGCCGCCGCCGGCCACGGACGGACATCGTTCCGCGTGGCACCCAAACCGTGCAGCAGCCGGGCCAGGCCGGCCTGCGGATGAGTGTCGTCGAGCTCCGCCCAGGCGCGCTCTGACATCCCGGTGTCCAGGCCCGGCAGCACCACTGCACCATTTGGCAGATGGGCGACCACGCGCAGTAACCTCGCTACCGCTGGAATGCCGGCGGTTGTGCCGGCGGCGAGCACCCACTCCGCGGGTGGTGCGGCGTTCCAGGCGGCAGCCTGCGCGTCCAGCAGTGCGATCAGGCGTGCCGCGGGGTTCATCAGCCCCTGCTCGGCCAGCCAGCTGGGCCAGCTTCGGGTCACGATGCGTAGGAATTTCAGCGTCTGTGCCCAGTGCGCTGCATAGGCGGGATCGGCAGCCTCCGGCAGCCGGCGAGCCAGATCGACCTCTGCCCGCTCGGCCTCGTCCATCAGTGCTGCAAGCTCAGCTGCAAGCGGCCAGGCGCGATCAGCGGTGCGTGGTGCTCCATTCGCGCCCCGCGTCGCCAGGATCAGCCGGGTCAGCGCCGCCAGGCGTCGGGCTGGCTCAACCGCCGCCGGCAGGTCGAGCGCACCGGCCAGCGTCAGCGGCGCTTCATCCAACGCGCCGATTCCAGTGATCCGTGGCAGCAGCAGCGGGCGCCCGGCCGAGGCGCGCAGGAATGCATCGGCCAGCGCGCGGGCGGCGCGGCGCGTCGGCAGCAGGATCAGTCCACGCGAAACGGCAAGGGGATCGCCGCCGGCACGCTCGAGCCACTCGGACGCCAGCGCGTCGAGGAACGGTATGCCCGCCGGGATGGTGAACAGGTTCAGCGTGTTTCCCTCGTGAGCCGCGCCTGTAGGATGCTCTCCGCCTCGGCCAGATCGCCCGGGGTGGAGAGATGGAACCACAATCCGTCATGCACCACCGCACGCAGCCGACCGGCCGCCATCGCAGTATCCCAGGCCCGGTTCATGCTGAATGCCCCATCGGGTGTGCCGGCGAGCAGCACGGGCGCGATGAGCTGCAGGCCAGCATAGATATAAGGCACAATCTCGCGCTCGCGCCGCCGGCGCGGCGCGCCCCAGCTATCCAGCGCGAAGTCTCCGAAGCCGACATCGGCGCGCACCTGGAACGTTCGGTGCACCAGTAGCACGCCATCCACCTCCCTGGAATCGAATGCTGCGACCAGCCGAGCGAGCGCCGGCAGCGGTCCGTCCACCCAGAAGGCATCGCCGTTGACCACGAAGAACGGCCCGGGGCCCAGAAAGTCGAGCGCCGCCTTCACGCTGCCGCCGGTCTCCAGCAGCGCGGCCTCATGCCGCAGGATCGTATGCGGACGCGTGCGTACCGCGAGATGCCCGGCAAGCTGGTCAGCGTGCCAGTGGCTGTTCACCACCACGGTTTCCACGCCCGCTGCGGCCAGCCGATCAAGCGCGTGATCGATCAGCGGCCGGCCGGCCAGCGGCAGCAGCGGCTTGGCGGTGCGGTCGGTGAGCGGGCGCATGCGCTTACCGAGGCCGGCGGCCAGCAGCATGGCTTTGCGGGGCGAGGTCACGCGCCGAGGCCCGGCGGGTTGCTGCGCCGATCCGGCGAAATCCAGCGGTCGAGCGCAGCGGCAAGCGGCGAGGCAACCGGCTCGCTCACGGACTGCTGAAGGAGCCTCCACGTGCGTGGCCCGTAGGCCAGGTAGCCAGACCTCCCATCGCGACGGGCGAGGCGCACCCATTGGCCGGCAATCCGCAAATGCCGCTGCGCGGCGCAGGCCGTGTAGGCGGCGCGGAATGCCGCTGGATCCAAATCGGGGCGTGCGGCCAGGTAGTGCGCGATGGTGTGCTTTGCCAGATTCGCCGGGATGTCCCGGCGCGTATCCTGCAGCAATGAGACAAGGTCGTAGGCAGGATGGCCGAGCGCCGCATTCTGGAAGTCGAGCACGCCGATGCGGCCGATGCCGTTGCGCTGCGGTAGCCAGAGCAGGTTCCCTGCGAAGAAGTCGCGATGGACGAAGCAGACCGGACCGGCTGCGACCGGCGCCAGCATCGCTTCAAGTGCCGATGCGAAGTCCTGGCGGGCGGGCTCCGGTGCGCGCGAGCCGAACATCGCCGGCCACCACCAGTCGAACAGCGTCGCCAGGGCAGTGGTAACCATCGTCGCGGCGTCCCAGAGTGGCAGATCGGACGGGGGTTCGGCGCGCTGGATGGCGACCAGCGCGTCCACGGACGACTCAAACAGTGAGGTCGAGTCGGACGCACCCGCTGCCCGACCCTTCTCCGCTTCGCGGCAGAGCGTCGGGGAGGAGGTGTCGATGAGAGTTGACACAACATCGTCTCCCAGATCCTCCTCCAGCAGCAGCCCCTCCACCTCATCCATCGCGAAGATTTCCGGCACCGATACCCCGATCCCCGCGAGATGCCGGGCTATGGCCACAAACGGCCGGATGTCCTCTGGCGGCGGCGCGTCCATCAGGACTGCGGCGCGCGGCCCGCCGGTCAACCGAAGATAGCGCCGAAAACTGGCATCCTGCGCCAATGGTTCCGCCAGAGCCGTCCCATACCCATGGCGGTCGAGCAGCACCGCGATCAGCCTCTCCCGGTTCATGCAACCAGCCCCAGCCGGTCCGGCCACCCCGACAGCACCGCCCTGCGGGTGTCATCGCCGGTTTGTTGCAGCGCCACGATCAGCGCATCGGCCGGCCGCAGCGCGCCCAGCCGGTCCGGCCATTCCACCAGAACAACGCCATCGCACCCCACGTCCCAGCCGAGTTCAGTCAGGCTGGCCGGTCCATTCAGCCGCCACAGGTCGAAGTGGTGCACGGTGCCGATCCGCGTGTCGTAGCTCTGCACCAGCGTGAACGTGGGGCTCGGCACCTCCAGCGCCGGGTCGCCGCTCACCGAGCGCAGGAAAGCACGCGCGAATGCACTCTTGCCGGCGCCGAGTTCGCCCTCAAGCAGGATCGCGTCGCCCGTCCGTGCCAGCGCGGCGACCGAAGCCGCCAGCGCCTCCGTTGCCGTGAGGTCAGGCAGCTCGATCGTGCGGGTCGCAGCGGCGGCGGACATGGCGGCAATCTGCCCGAGCCGCGGAGTTGCGGACAACCGTGTGCTCGGCTAAGACAGAGGAGCATGGCAAGCGAGCTTGATACCGACGTAGCGATCATCGGTGCCGGTCCGGTGGGCATGTTCGCGGTATTCGAGCTTGGCATGCTGAAGCTCTCCAGCGTGCTGATCGACGCGCTGGCCGAAGTAGGTGGGCAATGCGCCGCGCTGTATCCGGAAAAGCCCATCTACGACATCCCCGCCCACCCGGCGATCCATGCCGGCGATCTGGTGGCGCAGCTGGAACGCCAGATCGTGCCGTTTCACGCGCCGCGGCTGCTCAGCCGGCAGGTAACGGGCCTCGTCGGCGCACCCGGCTGCTTTGCCTTGACCACTGACCAGGGCGATACGGTGCGCGCGAGGGCGGTGGTGATCGCTGCCGGCGCCGGCGCCTTCGGCCCGAACCGTCCGCCGCTCCACGGACTGGCACAGTATGAGGCGTCGGGCGCCGTACGATACTACGTGCGCCGGCGCGAGGACATGCGCGGCAAGCGCGTGGTGATTGCTGGGGGCGGCGATTTGGCGGTGGACTGGGCGCTGGCGCTGCGTGATATCGCCCACGTCGCGGTGGTGCACCGGCGGGCAAAGTTTCGCGCTGCGCCGGAGAGCGCGGCGCAGCTCGACGCGGCGGCGCGGGACGGCGAGATCGAGATGGTGATCCCGTACCTGCTTCGTGGATTGCATGGTACGGACGGTGTGCTGCGCCATGTCGAGGTGGCGACACTGCAGGGCGAGACCCGGCTGTTGGCCGCGGATGTGCTGCTTTCATTCTTCGGGCTGTCGATGGATCTCGGGCCGATCGCGGCGTGGGGACTGGATCGCGACCTGCATCACGTGAAGATCGATCCGGCGACCTGCCAGACCTCCATGCCCGGCGTGTTCGCGATCGGCGACGTGGCAACCTATCCGGGCAAGCTGAAGCTGATCCTGCAGGGGTTCAGCGAAGCCGCAGTCGCGGCGCACGCGATCTTCGGTGTGGTGCATCCGGGCGAGGCGCTGCATTTTGAGTATTCGACGACGAAAGGCGTGCCTGGTGGATCATAGGCCTGGTTGGCGGGGGACCATGCAAGGTGACACGGAGTGGCACGGAGTAAAAAGATTCCTGATTACGCATAACCCTCAGCCAATTTCAGGAGCCGATAGGGCATAGGGGTGGTTCGGACGGCGGCCCAAGCGAGGCGCGGGATCATGGCGGCCAGATCATATCGTCGGTTGAAGCGGTATTCGAATTCGGCGAGGTAGCGCGGGACATGCTTGCTGCTGATGGCACGGTAGGTTCCTGTGATGGCGGCTTTGATGTTGCCCAGCGCGGTGTTGACCCATTTGAAGGCTGGCGTCCGAGCCGCCTTTGGCCCCGACCCGGTCGTGACGACCTGGTGCGCGCACCCGGCATCGGCGACACTGGCGAAACACTGAAGGCCATCGCTGACGACGGAGCAGTCTGGATCGAGGCTGCGCTTGGCGAACCCCGCGATTGAGGCTGCACAGAAGCTGGTGACACGGCGCAGCTTCAGGCGAACCGGCTTTCCCTCGTCGGTGGTCTCGACCGCGGCGACGAATGGCGTCTTGCCAGGCGCCCCGCGGCCTCGCTTTCCGCCTGAGCGTTCGCCGCCAAGATAGGCATCGTCGATCTCGATCCTGCCGCTCAGACGCTTCGACGCATCACGCTCAAGCATGACCTGCTTCAGCTTGTGTTTGATCGTCCAGGCGGTGGTCTGCGTCACCCCAAGGCGACGACCCAGTTCGATGCTGGAGATGCCCTGTTTGGTCTGCGTCAGGTGATAGATCGCCCGAAACCATAGCCGCAGCGGCAGATGGGTCGATGCAAAGATCGTCCCGGCGATCGGCGACGTCTGCCGGCGGCACTTGGCGCACTGATACAGATCGCGGGTTGTCACCACGCAGGACCTGCCTGCCACCGCATACCGGGCACTCAAAGCCATGTGGCCAGCGTGATGCGATGACGATCGCCCGGCATTGCTCCTCGGTGCCGTACTGCTGTTCGAACGCGGGTTCGCTGAGACCTTTCTGGAACTGCACGACATTACGAGCCACTGAAACAACCTCATGAAACAACACGGAATTCATGCCCTGCTACCAGGTGTTTCGTGACTGAGGGAAGTGCGTAATCAGGAAAAGATTTGGGCCGCTGCGTGCTCTGACGAGGCGTCAGCTCGCGTAATCCGGCTCCTCGCGATCCAATATCCGCCGCCACGCGTCAAGATGCATGCGCGCATCTATCTTCTCGCCCCATGGCCCGTTCCAGCGCCGGACTGACCTTTCCGGCAGTGCGCGCAGCTTCCGGCCAGTCATCATTGCTGTCATCTGGTACATGCAGGTGCGCTCGGCCATGTAGCACTCGTCGAACGCCTCGTGCGCCGTCGCGCCGACCACCGTCACGCCGTGCGCCCCCATCACCATGATCGTCTTGTCACCCATCAGTTCCGCCAACCGATCGCCTTCCGCATTGTCATCCACCGGCGCGGATGCCGCGTTGTCGAACACGACGCGGTCGTTGAGAAACAGATTGTTGAAGTGCGCCAGCGCGAACTCCGGCTCCTCCAGCATGGACAGCGCGGTGAGATACTGCGGATGCACATGCACAATGCACGCTGCGTTCGGCTTGTTCAGGTGGATGCGCGCATGGATGTGGAACGCGACCTTGCGCAACTCTCCCTTGCCGCGCACCACGCGGCCGTCGATATCGCACACGATGAGAGAGCTCGCGGTCAGCTCCTGGAACAGCCAGCCGCGCGGGTTGATCAGGAACAACGGCGTGTCATCGCGCGACCGTTGCGGCAGCACCAGCGAATTGTGATTGCCGATCTGCTCGTTCCAGCCAAGTCGCGCGCCGACGCGAAACACCGCCGCCATGTCGCAGCGCAGCCGCCACTCCTCGGCTTCCGTTTCGGTGGAGCTGAGGGAGTGGACGACTGCGGCCACGGCAATCTACCCACAGGCCAACGAGTAGATATCCTTCACGCCGTGCGGCAGGTTCATCGACTGCCAGCTTTCACCGCCATCGAGCGTGCCGAACACCTCTCCGTCGTAGCGCGCACCGATATACACCTGCTTCGGATCGTTCTGATGCAGCGCCACCGACATGATCGTGCCATGGACCTGCACCTTGTCGAACCGCTGCCAGGTCTTCCCTTTGTCCTTGCTCCGGTACACTGCCCCGTCCTTGCTCGCCGCGGCGACGCTCAATGCCGAATAGATCGTATCGGGCTCGGCGAGCGACGCCTTGATGTCACGGCCATAAGTGGTGGGCGAGAAGCGGCCGACCTCCATGTCCTGCCAGGTGTCGCCATCATCGGCAGTACGGAACAGGCCCATACGCACCGCTATGATGACCGCGTCCGGATCCGCCGGGCTGATGGCGATCGCGTGGCCGTCGAGCATTCCTTCGTCCGATGTGTCGCTGACAATCTTGCTCTTCAGATGCGGCTTCTGCGCCAGCTGGATCAGACTGGCGCTGCAATCCTTCCAGGTCTCGCCGCCGTCGTTGGTGCGCATCGCGCCGCCCACCTCGAGAGCCGCGAAGATCGTGCCGGGCTTACCGGGATGCTGGGCCATGCGCATCACACGGCAGGAGAACGGCATCACACACCGCGTCGGCATGTTGGGATCGGGCAGCCGCTTCCACGTCTCGCCGCTGTCCTCGCTGCGATAGACCGCGGTCGGCGAGCCGCCGGCATACACCAGCTTCGGATTGCCGGCATCGACCAGGAACGACCAGATCTCCATGCCCTTGTCGGGGAAGTTGGCGCGCTTGAAGGTCTTGCCGCGATCGGTGCTGCGATACACGCCGTCATGCGTGCCCGCGAACACGAGGTTCGGATCGGTCGGATGCACGTGTACCACGTTGCTGCTGTGCTCGCTGATCACGTGCTCCCACACCCCGGTTTCCGCCGGTCGGCGGAATACCCCGACGGCGCCCTTGTCCTTGTCACTGCGGCCGACTGTTCCGGCCACGCTGGCATAGACGTTCGCTTGACTTGCCATGATTCGCTCCTCCCTCTCTGAGCGTGGCAGGAGGTTAGGCGCTTTCGGAAGGGCTGGGAATATCCAGGGTCGGCCGCCGGCTCACCGTGCCGGCAAACCGGCAGCACGGACCCCGCTCGGCAGACCGCCCAGGCGTGCTGAGCATTGGCCGCCACGGAGATCGCGTCGGACGTGAGCGCGGCGCAGCCGCCGCCCTGCGGTCCAGTACGAACAGATTCACCGCCAGCTTCATTCTACTTCCGGATCAGCACCGACGCACCGCATGGAGGCGTGATCAGGGCGCTGACGATCGGCAATCCGAGCAACGCAAGGGCGCGCGGCCCGACCGGCGACGATGGCGATAAGAGTGCAAGTATGTTGCAACCAAGAATATAATTGCCGGAATGATCGGCGCCGGAGGATGTTGCTGCGCCGCGAGAAGGAAGTCGGACACGCTGAAATAGAGCAGCGTGTGCGCGCGGCGCGGCCAAACCTGTCGGCCAGCGAGCGTTGCATGAGCCACCACGTCGCACGAGCTACGGGGACTGTATCGCACGACCCGGTCCGTACTATCCACATGCCTGCGCTTTGACCTTGGGAGCAACGCCGCGCACACTGTTTGTCATAGCCAATGCGAGGGACCCAGCCATGCCGACCGTCTCAGCGGAACGTCTGATGGACATCGCCAAGACCCTGTTGCAGGCGGCCGGCGCTTCGGTCGAAGAAGCCGCAACCATCGCGCGCTACAATATCGGTGCCAATCTGGTCGGGCATGATTCGCACGGCATCATCCTGATCCCCAGCTATATCGACCGTATCAAGGTCGGCCACATCGTGCCTGGCGCGCCGTGGAACATCACCCAGGAGACGCCGACCAGCACGGTGATCGACGGCAACTGGGGTTTTGGCTACGTCGTGACCGACCGTGCGATGCGCTACACGATCGACAAGGCAAAGAATCAGCAGGTCGCCGCCGCGACGGTGTTTCGCCAGAGCCATATCGGCCGGCTCGCGAGCTACCCGCTGATGGCGGCGCGCGAAGGCATGATTGCGATGATCACCGCCGATTCAGGCCGCAGCGCCAAGGCGGTGGCACCGTTCGGCGGCGCCAAGGCGCGGCTCGGTACCAATCCGATCTGTTTCGCGATTCCTTCCAACCTGGAAGGGCCGCTGTTCTTCGACATGGCAACGTCGGCCGCAGCGGCCGGCAAGATCAACGTCGCGACGGCGCGTGGCGAGCAGGTGCCGGCGGGCTGGCTGATCGACGCGGACGGCAAGCCCTCCACCGATCCGCGCGTACTGCGTCAGGGCGGCGCGTTGCTGCCGGTCGGCGGAACCGAGGGCTATAAGGGTTATGGTCTGGCAACGATAGTGGAGATTCTCTCGGGGCTGCTAACCGGCCTTGGCTTCGGCGTCGAACCGACGGGCCGGCACAACGATGGCTGCTTCATCGCCGTGTTCAACGTTGCCGCCTTCCGCGATCTGAATACGTTCAAGCAGGAGGTTACCGAATTCGCGCAGTACCTGAAGGCGACGCCGCCGGCACAGGGCTTTACCGAAGTGCTGTACCCCGGCGAGATCGAGTTCAATCGCGAGCAGGATCGGCGCAAGAACGGCATTGCGGTGGAGGACGCCACCTGGAAAAAGCTCCAGGACCTGGCGCAGGGCTACGGCCTCGCTGACAAACTGGGAATCTAGTCCAATGCTGAATTTGGTGATCCGCAATGGCACGGTGATCGACGGCACCGGCGCCGATCCATTCGAGGCCGACGTAGCGATCGATGGTGGCAAAATCATCGCAGTCGGCAAAATTCCCGGTCGTGGCACGGAAGAAATCGACGCGCGCGGCATGCTGGTGACACCCGGCTTCGTCGATCCACATACGCATTACGACGGTCAGGCGACCTGGAGCAGCCGCATCACACCTTCATCGTGGAATGGCGTCACCACCACCTTGTTCGGCAACTGCGGTGTCGGCTTCGCGCCTTGCAAGCCGTCGCAGCGCGAGATGCTGGTGAAGCTGATGGAGGGCGTGGAGGACATCCCCGAGGTCGTGCTGACCGAGGGCCTGCCGTGGAACTGGCAAAGCTTTCCGGACTTCCTCGATGCGTTGGCGGCGCGCCGGTACGACATGGACATTGCGACGCAGGTGCCGCATGCCGCGCTGCGCGTGTTCGTTATGGGCGAGCGCGGCGCCGATCGCGAACCTGCCACGGAGCAGGACCGCGCCGAGATGGCACGTCTCGTGGCGGAAGGGATCCGGGCGGGTGCTCTGGGTTTCTCCACTTCGCGCACATTGAACCACGCGACGCTGGATGGCCGCTCGATCCCCACGCTGAATGCGGCCGAGGCGGAACTGGCCGCGATCGCCGGTGCGTTGCACGACATCGGCAAGGGCTGGATGCAGGTGATCTCGGACTTCGACGATGTGGAGGGCGAGTTCGCCATGCTGCGCCGCCTGGTGGCGGTGTCGCGCAGGCCAATGGCGATCACGATCCTGCAACGCGACAACAGGCCGGAAGAGTGGCGGCGGCTCGCGGGCTGGATCGCCGAGGCCAATGCTGCGGGACTGCCGATGCTTGGGCAGGTGTTGACGCGGCCGACGGGGATCCTGCTCGGCTTCGAGATCTCGCAGAACCCGTTCGTCAACCGTCCAAGCTATCAGCGAATTGCGTCGCTGCCGTTCGAGCAACGGATCTCGATCCTGCGCCAGTCCGACTTCCGCGCAAGACTGATCGCGGAGACCAGCGACGGCCAGGGCATGGCCCGCCGCGTCGCGAGATGGGATCGCATCTTCCCGCTTGGCGATCCCCCCGACTATGAGCCGTCGGCGGAAGCGTCGGTTGCCGCGATGGCGACGCGACAGTGCCGCGATCCGGCGGAAGTTGCGTACGATCTGTTGCTGGAACGGGGCGGCAAGGCGATCCTGTACCGGCCGCTGTCCAACTACAGCTACGGCAATCTTGACACCGTGCATGACATGCTGACGCACGACGCGACAATCGTCGGTCTTGGCGACGGTGGCGCGCATGTCGGCGTGCTGTGCGATTCGAGTGCGATCAGCTACATGCTCACGCACTGGACGCGCGACCGCACGCGGGGCGCGAAGGTGCCGTTGCCTTGGGCGATCAGACGTCTGACGCGTGATTCGGCCACGGCAATCGGGCTGCCTGATCGCGGGGTGGTCGCACCCGGCTACAAGGCCGACATCAACGTCATCGACTATGGCCGGCTGCAGTTGCGCCAGCCCGAGGTGGTATACGATCTGCCGAGTGGCGGACGCCGTCTGGTGCAGCGAACCGACGGCTATGTCGCGACAATCGTCTCCGGTGTTCCAGTCTATCACAATGGTCAGTCCGCAGGAGCACTGCCAGGCCGGCTGGTGCGCGGCGCGTTACACTGACAGGGCCTGAGCAACCTCCGCGACCACGCCATCCCAGTCCCCGGGCAGCTTCTGTCGGAACAAGCGCGCCGTCGGATACCATACCGTGTCGGTGCGATCGATCAGCCAGCGCCAATCGGCGCTGAATGGCAGCATGATCCAAACCGGGATGCCAAGCGCGCCGGCCAGATGTGCCACGGACGTATCGATCGACAGCACCAGGTCCATCTGCGACACGAGCGCGGCAGTATCAGCGAAATCCTTCAGCACCGGGCTGTGGTCCACCACCAGGCAATTTGCCTCGAGCCAGCCGCGATCGGCAGCGGGCACTTCTTTTTGCAGGGCGTGGAATTCCAGGTCCGGCCGCGTCAGCACCGGTGTCAGCGAGGCCAGCGGCAGCGAGCGCAGCGGCAGGTGCTGCCGACCGGACCAGGCAACACCGATGCGCTTGCGGCGGCGCGGACCGAGCAGCGTCTTCCACAGCATCAGGTAATCGAGTGACGGGCGGAGGTACGGCACAGCTGCGGGAACGGTTGCCAGTGTCGTGCCGAAGGCGCGCGGCAGGCTCATTATCGGGCACTGCGCGTCAACAGCGGGCACGACGTCGTATGACGTCATCACCGTTGCCGTCCCCGCCAGTCCGGTCAGTAGCTCGCCCAGCAACGGCTGCACTCGCAGGAACACGCGCGCACCACGCGCGGCCACCAACGGCACATAACGGATGAACTGGATCGTATCGCCCAGTCCCTGCTCGGCCTGTAGCAGAATGGACTTGCCGGCGATATCGCTGTCACCGCGCCAGTGTGGCACGTCGTCCGGGAACCGATCGACCTGCATCAGGCGCGGAATCGACAGACGTGCTTCGAGCCGTTCCCAGCCCTGTGGCCAAATGCCCAGAGCCAGCATAGCGATGGCTTCATTCAATTGCAGGTCCGCCGGATCCGGTGTCACCGTCAAGGCCAGGCGATATTGCTCGAGTGCCTCCGCATGACGGTTCAGCGCGAGCAATGTACTGCCATGATTTTGCAGTGTGATGGCGTCGCGCGGGTCGTGCAGCAGTGCGCAGCGGTAGCAATCAAGCGCGCCGACGAAGTCCCCCATACCACGCAGCGCCTCGCCAAGTCCGTTGAGCATGCTGATCATATCGATGGCATTCGGCGGCGAGGCCTGTAGCGCTGCGGCAAATAGCCGAGCGGCCTGGTCGAAGGCATGTTCTTTGTTTCGAATATGCCCGAGCAGGCGAAGTGCCAGCCAATCGCGCGGCGCCTTGTCCAGGATCACCTCGCACGCCGCGGCGGCTGCGGCGTGCCGGTCGGCCTCGAAGTGCCGTAGCGCCACAACATGCATGGTCGGGTCGGCCAGCCGGCTTTCCATTGCCCGCGCCCAAGGTGCTAACATCAGCTTTATCGCATCTGGCATCGGTGGAGGGAATCAGCATGGCCGGCCGCATCAACCGGGCGATCGAACTTCTGGCGCAGGATCAGGCGATCTACTACGACGGGCCGCATTCCGGTCATGTGCTCACTCACGCGCAGGGCCGCGAAGATGCCGGCACCTGGGCCGACTACATGAATGTCGGCATGGAGCACGGTGCCTTCGACATGACAGGCCTCGCGGATTACCTGCGCGGGCTGGCCGATGGCGGCCCCGCGCGCTCCGGCCATCGCACGCCGGCGATCATCGTCGAGGCGCCGGTGAACGGCACCGATGAGGCGAACGTGCGGTTCAACGCGTGGCAGTTCCGTCAGATCCTAGGCCGTGGCGCGCATGGCATTCTGCTGTGTCAGGCCGAGACCGCCGATGCGGTAAGGGCATTCATCGAGTCCTGCCGCTATCCGCACCACGCCGCCGGGGTGGACCCGGGACTTCCCTCGCCGGTCCAGCGCATACACGGTGCCGTCCGGCCCGCACATGGCAGCGACGGCAAGCTTGGCATCGGCACCCGCGGACGCGGATCGGAGGCGACCGCGGCGCCGATCTGGGGCCTGTCACAACAGGAGTATATGCAGCGCTGCGACCCCTGGCCGCTTAACCCTGAAGGCGAACTGCTGCTCGGCGTGAAGCTGGAAAGCCCGGAGGGGATCGCGAATTGCGAAGCGATCTGCGCCGTGCCAGGGCTCGGTTTTGCCGAGTTGGGACCTGGCGATCTGGGACTGTCGCTCGGTTACACCACGCTGCAGCGCGATCCCTACCCGCCGGAGATGGCCGAGGCGCGGAAGCGCGTTTTCGCCGCATGCAGACGCAACAGGATCGCCTTCCTGGAAGGCTGTTCGCCGGATAATATCGTGGCCCGGCTCGATGAAGGGGTTCGGGTGATCGCCGGCCACAATCCTGACACCGCGCGCATCGGCCGGGCGCATCAGAAGCGCGCGATGCCGGCGTAGGATAGTTTGCCCGCGCAACCAGCCCACATGACGGACACCTTGATCCTCGATGCGATCGACGCCTTCCTTGCGCGCGATGTGGCACCGCACGTGCATCGGCTGGAGCACGACGACATCTATCCCGAGGCGATCGTCGAGCGCATGCGCGAGCTTGGCCTGTTCGGCGCCACCATTGCTGCGGAATATGGTGGACTTGGCCTGCCCTGCGCCAGCTATGCCGACATCGTCGAACGCATCGCCCGCGTGTGGATGTCGCTGACCGGCATCTTCAACTCGCACCTGATCATGTCGGCGATCGTGCAGCGCAACGGCACCGAGGCGCAGAAGCAGGAATTCCTGCCGCGGTTCGCCACCGCGGGGCTGCGCGGCGGGCTGGCACTGACCGAGCCCGATTGTGGCACTGATCTCCAGGCGATCAGAGTCTCCGCGCGACGCGACGGTGATGCGTACGTGGTGAACGGCACCAAGACGTGGATCAGCAACGGCATCTATGGTTCCTGCTTTGCTCTGCTGGTGAAGACCGATTCGACTGCGGAGCCGCGCCACCGCGGCATGAGCATGTTCCTGGCGGAGAAGGGTCCGGGCTTCACCGTCAGTCGCAAGTTGGAGAAACTCGGCTACAAGGGGATCGACAGTGCGGAGTTGGTGTTTCAGGACTACCGCGTCCCGGCGAACCGACTGATCGGTGGAGTGGAAGGCCGCGGTCTTCAGCACGCGCTGTCAGGACTGGAGCTTGGCCGCATCAACGTCGCTGCCCGCGGCGTCGGTATCGCACAGGCCGCGCTGGACGAGTCGCTGCGCTATGCCCAGGTGCGCAAGACATTTGGCGTGCCAATCGCGCAGCACCAGGCCATCCAGTTGAAGCTGGCCGACATGGCGACGCGCACGGAGGCTTCGCGTTTGCTGGTCCGCCGTGCCGCCGGAATGTACGATCGCGGCGAACGCTGTGATATGGAGGCCGGCATGGCCAAGCTGTTCGCTTCCGAATCAGCGCTGGAGAACGCCACCGAGGCGATGCGTGTACATGGCGGCTACGGCTATTCCACCGAATTTCCGGTGGAGCGGCTGTACCGCGATGCGCCGTTGCTGGTGATCGGCGAAGGTACCAACGAGCTGCAGCGTATCATCATCGCCCGCCAGCTGGTCGCGCGGAACCCGGTGTGATGCTGCCGCTCGCGGGCGTGCGCATCCTGGCGGTGGAGCAGTACGGGGCCGGGCCATTCGGTTCCATGCAACTCGCCGACATGGGCGCCGAGGTGATCAAGATCGAGAATCCAGCCGAGGGTGGTGACGTTAGCCGATCCGTGGGGCCGTACCTTCTGGGTGACCACGACAGCCATTTCTTCCAGGCATTCAACCGCAACAAACGGTCTATCACGCTGAACCTACGCGCATCGGGCGGCCAGCGCGTACTACACGATCTGGCGGTGACCGCGGATGCGGTACTGGACAACTTGCGCGGCGATCAATCACCCCGGCTCGGCGTGACGTATGCGCAGTTGAAGTCGGCCAATCCAGGCATCGTATGCGCGCATCTTTCCGCCTACGGCCGCGACGGCAGCCGCGCATCATGGCCAGGCTACGACTATCTGATGCAGGCGGAGGCAGGCTACCTGTCGCTCACTGGCGAACCGGAGCAGCCTCCGGCGCGCTTCGGGCTGTCCATCGTGGACATGATGGCGGGTGTCTATGCGGCGACGGCACTGCTTGGTGGCATCGTGTCGGCACGCGCGACCGGTGTCGGACGCGACGTCGATGTCAGCCTGTTCGACACCGCGCTGGCGAATCTGAACTACCTGGCGGCGTGGTATTTGAACGGCGGGCACGCGCAAGGGCGCGAGCCGCGCGGCGCGCATCCGTCTCTGACACCGAGCCAACTCTACCGCACTGCGGATGGCTGGATCTTCATCATGTGCAACAAGCAGAAGTTCTGGCCTGCACTTTGCGAGAAGTTGGGGCGGCCGCAATGGTCGAACGACCCACGCTTCGCGACCTTCAAGGTTCGGCTGGAGAACCGCGCGGAGTTGACGCGGCTGCTGGATGAAGCGCTGTCGGCGCGCAATACGTCGGCGTGGCTTGCGCATTTCGCCGGTTCGGTTCCCGCGGCGCCGGTGCACGATGTCGCGCATGCACTTGATTCTGAATATGTGACGATGGAAGATCGCGTGTGGTCGTACGCACATCCGCACGGCGATTTCCGCATGGTGCCGCCGGCGTTTCGCTTCCCTGACGAGATCATGCCACGGCGAGGCGCTCCGGCGCTCGGCGCCGACACCGATGCCGTGCTGTCGGAACTTGGCTACGCCGCGGACAGGATCGCGACGCTGCGTGCGGCCGGTGTGATATGACGGCTAACTGCGCCGGGTGGCGTGCGGCGCCAGCCAGCCCATGGCGGCGTCCGGCTCGCAATCAGTGGTCCTCAGATACGGTTTGATGTCGATCAGCGGTGTGCCGTCGATGCAATCAAGATACCGTACCTTCAACGCATCTGGCGCAGCGAACCCATCGAACACCACCACCGACAGGCCGATCGGATTTGGCCGTCGCGGTCCACGTGTGGCGAACACGCCGCGCCGCTCGGTATCGAAGGGCGGGGTGAACACCAGTTCCGGTTCACGTGCCCGATCCATCCAGTAAAGCAGGAGCAGGTGGGAAAATCCCTCGACGCTGCGAAGGCCGTCAACAAAGTCGGAAAATACCACTGCCGTGCACGGCGGTGCAGGATCAGGCTGCCGTCCGTTGCGCGGACATTCGGCAATGCTGCGCCAGGGCGTGTGCAGTGTGCCGATCGGGCGAACTTCGAACATGTTGCTCAGGCTGCGTTGACCACCTGCTTCATCACCGACAGCGCCTCGTCCACATACGCCGCGGTCACGTCGAGATGCAGACAGGCGCGCCCGCGATACTGGCCCGACGTGGACACCAGCACGCCTTCCTGGCGCAGCTTGCCGGCGAAGGCGTCGGCGGTCATGCCGGTTCCCTCGGTGTCGAAGAACACCAGGTTGGTTTCGGGAATTTCCACGGTGATCCCCGGTATCTGTGCCATGCCGCGTGCCAGCGACTTCGCGTTGGTGTGGTCCTCTGCCAGACGGTCGATGTTGTGTTCCAGCGCATAGAGACACGCCGCGGCGCACATGCCGCCTTGCCGCATCGACCCGCCGAGCCGCTGTTTCCACCGCCACGCCTGACCGATGAACTCACTCGAACCTGCGAGCACCGCGCCCAAAGGTGCAGCCAGGCCCTTGGTGAAATCGAGCCACACCGAATCGCAGCCCTCGGTCAGGTCGGTCGCCGGCACACCCAACGCCACCGCGGCATTCATCAGCCGCGCGCCGTCCATGTGGGTAGATAGGCCATGTGCATGTGCGGCGTCGGTCACCGCGCGCAACGCCTCGGCGCTCCAGCATGCGCCGCCGCCGCGGTTGGCGGTCTGCTCCACCTCGACCAGACGCTGCGTCGGGGAGTAGCGCGACACCGGGCGGATCGCCTGTTCCAGCGCGTCGACAGTGAACATGCCGCGCTCGCCGGTCAGTCCCTTGATCAGCGCGCCCGCAATCGCCGCCGGTGCGCCGCCCTCGCTCGACAGAATATGCGATGAACTCGTGCGCAAGTATTTCCTCGCCCGGCCGGCAATGCGTTGCGATCGCCACCTGGTTGCACATCGTGCCCGAAGGCAGGAACACCGCGGCCTCCTTGCCCAGCAGTGCCGCCGTACGATCGCACAGTGACCACACAGTGGGATCCGAGCCCATCTGCTCGTCGCCCACCTCTGCCTCCATCATGGCCTCCTTCATGCCGCGCGAAGGTTTGGTCTGCGTATCGGAGGACAGGTTGACGCGGACCGGAATCGAAAGATCGAAACGTTTCGGCTCATACGACATCTCAGGACCTCAACTGATCTTGCGTAGTTTGCGTAGGCAACGTACACCGTCCGGCACCGGCTGATCCGCCCAGTATTGCGGCCACAACGTGCGCGATACCTCGCCGATGTAGATGTCGCCACGCGAATCGGCGCACAGCCCGTGTGGGCCGATGTAGTCGGTGGGTCCGGTGCCGGGGTGCTGCCCGCCGATGCGCGCCAGCAGATTGCCCTTGTTATCGATTATCGAAATGCGCGGTCCGAGATTCGGATAGTTACGATTGGTGCGCGTCGCCGGTCCGAGCTCGCCGACATAGCAGATCGGACAGGTGCAGTATGGCATGAAGATGCCGCACGGTCGATGCAGGTTGTTGAACTGCGTCTCGTAGCGGCCATTGCCGTCGAACACCTGGATGCGATGGTTCTCGCGGTCCGCGACATACACCCAGCCATCGGGATCGCACGAGATGTTGTGCACCAGGTTGAACTGTCCAGGCTCGGTGCCGGATTCACCCCAAGACATCAGATGACGACCATCAGGCGCATATTTATGCACACGCGCGTTGCCGTAGCCGTCCGACACGTAGATCTCGCCCTTGGGCGACAGCGCAGTATGCGTGCAGCGGTGGAATGGCTCGCCGCTCATGAACGTTGCGGGCTTGCCAGGCGTGCCAAGCGTCAGCAGCACCTTGCCGTCCAGCGTACACTGGCGCACGGAATGATCGCCATCATCGGTAAGGAACACTGTATCGTCTGGCGCCATATGCAGGCCGTGCGCACGGGGGAAGAGCCCTTCGCCCCACGCACGCAGGAAATTGCCCTCGCGGTCGAACACCATCATCGGATGCTCGCCGCGATTGAACACGTAGACGTTGTCCTGCTTGTCCACGCCGACCGCGCCGACCTCGTGCAGCGACCAGCCGGCAGGAACCTTTCCCCAGTTGTCGATCTGCTCGTAACGGTAGTCGCCGTTGCCGACGATGGTGGCCATGGTGTTTCTCCCAGGAGTTCAGACCGGGCGTTCCAGTTGTGGATAGCTTACGCCCAACTGCTCAAGATATGTGTCATGCCTGCCGGCGTCATAATAGAACGGCCGCATCAGCGGGCGGAACTTGTCCATCGACACCTGGTTGAGATCGATCGGGGGCTTGTCGTCGGGGCCAATGAACGGTTCGTACTGCTTGTCCTTGGTCTGCACCGCGCTGAAGTAACGCTTCGTTTCGCTGATCAGCTCGGGCCGCAGCAGCAGGTCGAGCACCGTGGCAGCGACCACCTTGGCACCGCAGACAATGCCCTTGTGTGCGATCGGTGTCGCCATCGCCATGGCGTTGGACCAATGATGCCCGGGGAGACTCGCCATGTTGGCGGGATAGCGAAGCTGCACCGTAGGTACCACCCAGGACACGTCGCCGATATCGTCGGTGCCAGGGCTGAACGGGCTGGTGGAGATCTTGGCGGCTTGCTTGGCCAACCCGACCTCCTCGCCTCCCGCGGCGCGCTGCACGGCGCGCGCGAAGGTTTCGTCCTCCTCGGTCCATGTCGGCAGGCCGATCTGTTCGATGTTGGTCTGCAACGTCTCGGCCAGTACGCGATTGTAGTGGCGCGGCCAGGATGCGCCGAGGATGCGGCGTGTCACCTCGGTATCCGTCATCATCGCCGCCCCGTCGGCAATGCGGTTGCAGATGCCGAAGTTCTTGCGCACGTTCTCGACGTCGGTCTCGCGGATGTAGTACCAGACCTTTGCCAGTGCGGGCACGACGTTCGGCTGTTCGCCGCCATAGGTGATGATGTAGTGGGAGCGCTGTTCCGGCCGCAAATGCTCGCGCCGCACATTCCAGCCCATGTTCATCAGCTCAACCGCATCGAGCGCGCTGCGTCCGCGCCATGGCGCCGCGGCGGCATGCGCCGAAGCCCCATGGAACGCATATTCCACCGAGATCAGCCCGCCGGCGCCGCGCACCTCGCCCCAGCCGGTCTCCAGATTGGCCCCGACATGGGTGAACAGCACCGCATCGACGCCTTCGAACAATCCATCGCGCACCTGGAACGCCTTGCCTGCCAGCAACTCCTCCGCGATGCCGGGCCACAGCATCAGCGTGCCTGGCAGGCCCTCGTTCTGCATCAACTCCTTCAGCGCGAGTGCCGCGGCGATGTTCACCGCCTGTCCGGAGTTGTGCCCCTCACCGTGGCCCGGACCGCCTTCCACCAGCGGTTCGTGATATGCCACGCCAGGTTTCTGCGAGACGTTGGGCAGAGCATCGGTGTCGCTGCCGAGTGCGATCACCGGGCCGCCTGATCCCCAGCGCGCCACCCAGCCGGTCGGCATGCCGGCCACGCCGCGTTCCACCTTGAAGCCGTGGCGTTCCAGCGTGGCGGTGAGATATTTCGCAGTCTCCACCTCGTGGAAACCAAGTTCGCCGAACGAGAACAGGCTGTCATTGACTACCTGTGCCAGCTTCGCGTGTTCGTTCACCAGCTCGATCACGCGCGTCTTCAGCACGCCGGTGTTCACGTCATTCATCGGTCGCTGCCTTGCCCACATGACAGGAGTTCCGTTCTGTACCATGCTGCCCCAGTGTTGAAAAGACACGTATCGCGACGACCCTGGGAGACCCGCGCGTGAAGTTCAGCAACTTCCTGTTTCCTGAAAGCCGTGACCCCGCGCACGATGGTCAGGTGATCGACGAGACGCTTCGCGAGGCTCGGCTCACTGACGAGCTGGGCTTCGACGTGATCTGGCTGGCCGAGCATCACTTCGATGGCATCTGTGCCTACGTGGATCCAGTCAGCTTCGCCGCGGCACTGGCGGTCGCGACGCAGCGGGCGAAGATCGGCTTCGCGGTGGCACAGATGTCGCTGCATCATCCGATCCGCATGGCCGAGCAGCTCGCGATGATCGACAACATCAGCAAGGGTCGGTTGATTGTCGGGCTGGGACGCGGCACCGCTTATAATATCTACGATTACCAGGGCTACGGTCTTGACCACACCGAGGCGCAGGAGCGTTTCGAGGAGGCTGAGGCGATCATGTTCCAGGCCTGGCGCGGTGAAAAGTTCGAACACCACGGACGGTTCTGGGACATCAAGGTGCCGATGCTGCGGCCACGTCCCTTCACGCAGCCGCATCCCTATGTGATTCGCTCCGCCTCAAGCGAAGAGGGAATGTTGCATATCGCCCAGCAAGGCCGGCCGTTCATGATGAACGTGCAGTCGAACGACGTGACGCGACACCGCATGGACCTGTATCGCCGCACGCTGCGCGAATTGGGTCTCGATGACGCCGCGGTGGCACGCAACGTCGAGCAATGCTGGGTGTGGCGCAATGTGTTCGTCGCCGAGACCGACGCCGCAGCCGAGCGTATCGCGATCCCGGCGTTCGAGGCAATGCACGAACATCGCACTGCAATGCGCAGGCACGTCTATGAGGAACAGGGCGTTTCGATCGTGCCGATGCCGGTACCCGGCACGGCACCGGCGGCGCGCACGGTGGTGGAACATTCGCTGATCTATGGCTCGCCGGCGACGGTAGCCGAGAAGCTGGCACAGGTTGACGCGATCGGCGTCGGCGGCGTGATCATGCAGTTCCGGCTTGGGCCGATGTCGTACAACGATGTGGCGCAGAGCCTGACGCTGTTCATGCGGAAGGTGGCGCCGGGGCTTGGTCGTCACTGATGGCGTCACCCCGCCCATCAAGGCGGGCAGATCACGTTCACCAGTGCCTGCTGCCCTCCGCGGACGGCCGCGGCGGCGCGGCGCAAGGCGGCAGGGAGGTCGGCCGGTCGCTCGACACGTTCACCGTGACCATCGTGCGCCGAGATGATCCTCTCGAAGTTCGGCGCTGGCAGATCTGCGAGCAGCCGGCCATCGCCTTGCGCGGCGACGCCTTCGCTGAACATGTCGAGTGTCGCGCGCCGCACCGCGCCGTACAGCGCATTGTTGTAGATCACGGTCAGCACCGGCAGGTTCTGCATCTGCGCGACGTAGTGGCAGGCAGTGGGGTTGGCGAACATGTAGGCGCCGTCTCCAAGCACCGACAGCACCTGGCGTTCCGGCGCCGCAAGCTTGGCGCCGAGTGATGCGCCGAAGCCCCAGCCCAGGCCGCCAGCGGCACTGACCGCGAACAGGCTGCCCGGCGCTTCCAACGGGCAGTATTCCTGGCGGAACGAGTACTCCGAAATAACGATCGTGTCGCGATCCACCACCTCGCGCAGGCAATGGTTGAGCCAGGCCAGTGTATTCTTGTTGCCGCGTCCCGCCTGTTCTGCCTCATCGCGCCACTGCCCGTGCAGCTCGGCCGAACGCGCGACCAGCCGCGACCGACGCTCCTCGACAAACGCTCCGGTCCGGCCGTGAAGTGCCTGCTCCAGTGATTCCAGGACTGACAGCGCGCTGGCGGCAATCGTAAGGTCGGACGGGAAGCTGCGCATCGGATAACGCGCGTACAGCGGATCCTCGCCGATCTGCACGATGCGCGCACCTGCTGGCGGCTGTTCCTTGCTTGGCAGCCACGGCACATCAGCCTCGATCACGATCACCAGATCGGCACTGTCGAGCAGCGGTCCTGGCATCGAGCCCTGGAACATCGAGTGGTTCGCCGAGATCGCGAAGTATCGCGTGTTGTACGGGATCACCGGCAGTGCCCAACGCTCCGCCAGCCGCGACAGCACAACTGCGTCACGCGGGTCCTGCCCGAGCAGGCCGGTGATCACAATCGGTGTGCGCGCGTGCGCGATCAACTCGGCGAGCTTTTCGATGTCCGAAGGCGAAGGTGCCGGTGCGCGTGGTCCGGCGCGGCGAGCGAAATTGCTTTCTGCCGGCGTCGTTACAACCTCGCCCAATACCTCGCGCGGCAGCGACAGGTAGACCGGTCCCTTTGGCGAAGCCATCGCCAGTTCCAGCGCGCGGTCCACCACTGTCGCGGCCTGATCGCCGCGTTTCATCTCATAGTCCCATTTCACCACTTCACGCAGCATTCCGGCCTGGTCGAACATCTCCTGCGCCCAGTGGATATACACGCTGCGCGAACCTTCCGCGCCTGACTCGGTGAATGGCGTGCGGCCGGAGGTCAGCAGTACCGGGATGCGGTCGCGACTGGCATCGATCAGCATGTTGATCGCGTTCGCCGTGCCAACGTTGGTGTGCAGCATCACCGCCTGCGGCTTGCCGGTGACCATCGTAAAACCGTGCGCCATCGACAGCGCGGCGTTCTCGTGCGGCACCACCATCGGGCGCGGTACCTTGCGGTTGGTACGTGCGGCGCGGGCGAACGCCTCGACGATCGGCGCGAAATCGGTGCCGGGATTGCAGAACAGATGCTCGATGTCGTGCGCGGCGAGCGCGTCCAGGTAGTCTTCGGCCGCAATGCGCGCCTGGGGTTCGCTATCCATGTGCCGCACTCCTGATGGCCTGCCATACGCGCTCCGGCGTCGCCGGCATATCGATATGCCTCACTCCGTGTGGCGCCAGCGCATCGAGGACTGCGGCGATGATCGCCTGCGGTGACGCCATCGCGCCCGCCTGGCCCGAGCCCTTCACACCGAGTGGATTGGCGTTCGTGGGCACGCCGGACAGCGTGATATCGAAATCCGGCAGGTCCTCGGCGCGCGGCAATGCATAGTCCATGAACGAGCCGCTGAGCATCTGGCCGGAGTCCGGATCGTATACCGTGTGCTCGAACATCGCCTGGCCGATACCCTGAGCGACGCCGCCCTGTACCTGTCCCACTGTCAGCATCGGATTGATCAGCGTGCCGAAGTCGTCGACCGCAGTGTAGCGTTCCAGCGTGACCGCGCCGGTGTCCGGATCGACCTCCACTTCCGCGATGTGGCAGCCATTCGGGAATGTAATCAGGTCGAGCAGGTTCCAGACATACGTGTCCAGACCTGGCGACATACCATCGGGCAGGTTGGCCGGATCGCGTGCCGCACGGGCAACCGCGAGCAGATCGATGCCGCGATCCGGTTCGCCGCGAACCGCGAAGCGTCCATCCGCGAACACCACCTGCTCCGCTGATGCCTGCAACAGACGTGCCGCAATCGCGCTGCCCTTCGCCAGCATCGCGTCCACTGCCTTGCAGAGCGCGGCGCCACCCATGTGCATGGATCGCGCGCCGCCATGTCCATTGCCGGCGCGCACTTTTGCCGTGTCCGCCTGCACATAGCGGAACGCCTCGATCGGCAGGCCGAGCAGATCGGCGGCAATCTGCGGATAGGTGGTCTCATGGCCCATGCCGTTCGATTGCGTGCCGACCAGCAGCGCCACGCTGCCATCGTCCTGGAACCGAAGCTCGGCGCCCTCATTCGGGGCGCCGCGAGCGGTCTCCATGAAACAGGTCACGCCAATGCCGCGCAGCTTGCCATGCTGTCGCGACAGTTGCTGCCGCGAGGCAAATCCCACATGATCCGCAGCGCCGATCGCATCGTCGAGATTGTCGGCGAAACGCCCGCAGTCGATGACGGTACCAAGTGCCTTGCGGTAGGGAAAGTCGCGCACCAGGTTCTGCCGGCGCAGTTCGATCGCATCGAATCCGCAGCGCCGTGCGGCCTCGTCGATCAGGCGCTCGATCATGTAGTTCACTTCCGGCTTGCCGGCGCCGCGATAGGCGTCGATCGGCACGGTGTTGGTGAACACGCCGTGGACGTCCATGAAGATCGCGGGAATGACATAGCCGCAGCCGATCGCATTCGCCGGCGCATTAGTGGAGCTGCCCGGCCCGCCGGACGACAGATAGGCGCCGAGATTGGCCACCGTCGCGGCGTCCAGCGCCAGAAAGCGCCCTTCGGCGTCCAGTGCGAGTCGCGCGTGCGTCACGTTGTCACGGCCCTGTGCCGTGGTGATGAAATCCTCCGCGCGCTCGCTCATCCACCGCACCGGGCGGCCGAGTGCGCGCGCTGCCCAGAGCAGCATCACCCATTCCGGATACAGCGCGTTCTTCACGCCGAAGCCGCCGCCGACATCCGGACAGGCGATGTGCATCTGCTCCGGCACGACGTTGAACACGCTGCCGGCGAGCTGCGTTTGCAGCGCGTGCACGCCGGCACCAGAGAAAATCAAATGGAAGCCATCAGCATCATGCCGACCGATCGCACCGCGCGGTTCCAGCGACGAGATCACGATCCGGTTGTTGACCAGTTCCAGTTCGACAATATGCGCTGCACCGGAGATCGCAGCGCGCACGGCGTCCTGGTCGCCCTTCTGGAAGCGATAGGACAGATTGTCCGGCGCCTGCTGCCACAACTGCGGCGCGCCCGACAGCAATGCCGCGGGGGCATCGACCACCGATGGCAGAGGCTGCCAGTCCACCGCAACGAGTTCGGCCGCGTCACGCGCCGCTGTTCGCGTCGCGGCGACGACGAACGCCACCGGATCGCCAACATGGCGCGCCCGTTCCGAGGCCAACGCGAAGCGCGGCGGCATGATCATCGGCGCCACGCTCGCCACCGGAACGGTGCAGGGCAGGGGGCCGAGATCGGCAAGATCGGCCGCGGTGAATACGCCAAGTACGCCGGGGACGCCTCGCGCGGCCGACCCATCGATACGCTCGATCGCGGCGTGTGCGTGCGGCGAGCGCACAACCTGCATCCAGGCCTGTTCAGCTACCTCGATATCCTCGACGTATTGCCCGCGCCCGGTCAGGAAGCGTGCATCTTCAATGCGAGTCAGTGACTGGCCGCGGAAGGACATGGCTCATCCTGAAGCCGGCATCCGACTGTTGCAAGCCGGTCACGTCGGCGCCGTCATCGCAACAAGCGTTCAGTCAGCGGTGTCCCCGACCGCTTCCGCCTTGCGCGCCTTGATCCGGGTCAACGCCTGCTCGACATGCGCGCTGAACACGAATTCGGCGGGCCGTTGATCCGCCAACGGGATGTCTGGCGCCATCGGTCCATCGGTGCGGATGCCGCGCAGCACCTGCGCCGCCGCCCGCCACGGCCGGCGCACCGTTTCGGTGACCGCAGTCGCCTCGTAGCCGGAATGCACCATGCAGTCGGCGCACTTCTCGTAATTGCCGGTACCGTAACGGTCCCAGTCGGTGTCTTCCATCAGTTCCTTGAAGCTCTTCGCATAACCCTCGCCAAGCAGATAGCAAGGTCGCTGCCAGCCGAAATAGGTGCGCGTCGGATTGCCCCATGGCGTGCAATGGAATGTTTGATTGCCGGCGAGGAAGTCGAGAAACATCGACGACTGGTTGAACGCCCACTTCTGCTTGCCCTGCCGGGCGAAGATGCCGCGAAACAGCTCTTTGGTCTTGCGGCGATTGAGGAAGTGCTGCTGATCCGGCGCGCGCTCATATGCATAGCCGGGCGAGACGGAAATCCCGTCCACTCCCATCGCCATCACATCGTCGAAGAAGCCCGCCACGCGCTCAGGCTTCGCGGTGTCGAACAGGGTGGCATTGATGATGGTGCGAAAGCCGGCCCGTTTGGCGGTACCGATCGCCGCCACGGCGCGATCGTACACGCCGTCCTGGCACACCGAGATGTCGTGCTCTTCGCGCGAACCATCCAGATGCACCGACCAGGAGAACCACTTGCTGGGCTGGAACAGATGCATCTTCTTTTCCAGCAGCAGCGCATTGGTGCAGACGATGACGAATTTCCTGCGGGCGATGGCGCCCTGCACGATCTGCTCGATCTCGCGATGCAGCAACGGCTCGCCGCCGGCGATCACCACCACCGGCGCGCCGCACTCGTCGATCGCCTCCATGCATTCGGCGACGGAAAGGCGCTGATTCAGGATCTCGGCCGGATAGTCGATCTTGCCACAGCCGGCACAGGCCAGGTTGCAGCGGAACAGCGGCTCCAGCATCAGCACCAGCGGGTAGCGCTTCCGCCCCAGCAGATGCTGTTTCACGACATAGGCGCCGACGCGCAGCGCCTGGTTCAGCGGCACAGCCATTCGCAATCCTCTACGTATCGGCCAGTTCTTTCGGGAAACGGAAACGCACGTCCTCCGCCACGCCGGCCAGGGTGGAGACGTCGATGTCGCCGAACTGTCGGAGCCCGTCGAGCACGCCGCGCACCAGCATCTCCGGCGCCGACGCACCGGCGGTGACGCCGACCGAGCGCACGCCGGCAAACCACTCCGCCCGCAGCGCGTCCGCATCGTCGATGAGATAGGACGGCTTGCCCAGCTCCTCGCCGATTTCGCGCAGCCGGTTGGAGTTGGAACTGTTGCGCGAGCCGACCACCAGAATCGTATCCACCGCGACGGCAAGGTCGCGGACCGCCTGCTGGCGGTTCTGCGTCGCATAGCAGATGTCGCGCACGTCCGGCCCCACGATGGTGGGGAAGCGCGCCTTCAGCGCGGCGATGATGCCGCGCGTGTCGTCGACCGAGAGCGTGGTCTGGGTGATGTAGGCGAGCTTCTCGGGGTCGGTGACCTGCAAGCATGCGACATCGGCCACGGTCTGCACCAGATGCACCTTGGCCGGCACCTGGCCGATCGTGCCCTCCACCTCGGCATGTCCGGCGTGGCCCACCAACACGATCTCGCGGCCCTGCGAAGCGTAGCGGCGGCCCTCGTTGTGTACCTTGGCGACCAGCGGGCAGGTGGCGTCGATCACCGGCAGTTGCCGATCGGCGGCCAGTTGCTCGACCCGCTTGGCGACCCCGTGGGCGGAAAAGATCGTCATCGCGCCGGGCGGGATCTCGTCCAGCTCGTCGACGAACACGGCGCCCCTGGTGCGCAGATCCTCCACCACGTGGCGGTTGTGCACGATCTCGTGACGGACATAGATCGGCGGGCCATATTTCTTCAACGCCCGCTCGACAATTTCGATCGCCCGCTCGACGCCGGCACAAAAACCGCGAGGCTGGGCCAGAACGACGCGCATCATGGCACTTCTCCAAACGGCGGCGCCGCGCCGAAAGTCCTACGGGGGAACTCGGATATGGCATGCTGTCGCAAACGCGGCAACGTCCGGCGGCCCGTATGGCACAAAACGAGGGGTTGCGGTAAGCCAGCACCGGAGTCGGGCTTATTGGCCACACATACGTGTGATTCGTACAACCATGGCGGGGCGGACGTTCCCAATTCGTTGAACGGACGGCGTCAGGATGAGTGAGGGGTGGTATCGGAACGCATGACATCGATCGAGATGGAGCTGCCTGCCGCTCTGTCGCGGGTTGCCGGCGTGGTGGAGGCAGCGCTGGAGGCCCTGCTGCCGGCTCTGGAGGGTGCCGAAGCGCGACTGGCCGGTGCGATGCGCTACGCGACGCTGGGTGGGGGAAAGCGGTTGCGCGCGTTCCTGGTCATGGAGAGCGCGGCCTTGTTCGCGGTCTCTCAGACCTGCGCGGCGCGGGTGGCTGCCGCGATCGAGATGCTGCACGCCTATTCGTTGGTGCACGATGACCTGCCGGCGATGGATGATGACGACCTCCGACGTGGCAAGCCGTCCACGCACAAGGCGTTCGACGAGGCGACGGCGATTCTGGCCGGCGACGCCTTGCAGGCGCGGGCGTTCGAGGTGATGGCGGAGGCGGACACGCACTCCGACCCGCAGGCGCGTTGCGAGCTGGTGGCGGCGCTGGGTGCCGCGGCGGGCGCGCGCGGCATGGCGGGAGGGCAGATGATCGACATGCTGGCCGAGGGCCGCGAGCTGGACGGACCAGCGGTGACCCGGCTCCAGGCGCTGAAGACTGGACGGCTGATCCAGTTCAGTGCCGAGGCGGGGGCAATCCTCGGCCGTGCGCCGATGCCGCAGCGGCACCTGCTGGCGGCCTATGGGCGGGATCTGGGAGCAGCCTTCCAGATCGCGGATGATCTACTCGACGCGGAAGGCAGCACGGAGGAGACCGGGAAGACCGCCGGCAAGGATGCTGCCGCCGGCAAGGCCACGATGGTTGCGGTGCTGGGGATCGAGCGGGCAAGGTCGCAGGCGGAGCTGCTGGCGCGCCAGGCGGCTGGACACCTCGAGGGCTTCGGTGACCGCAGCAGGCTGCTGCGGGCGCTGGCCGCTTACGTCGTGACACGGCGGAACTGAACTTCGGAGCGAGGGCCAACATGAGTCCTGTGAAAACATCGCTGCTGGATCGTGTCCGGTTTCCGGCCGACCTGCGCAACTTCTCCCCGGAGCAGCTGCGGCAGGTGGCGGACGAGCTGCGGGCCGAGACGATCGACGCGGTGTCGGTCACCGGCGGTCATCTCGGCGCCTCCCTTGGCGTGGTGGAGTTGACGGTCGCCATCCACGCGATCTTCGATACCCCGCATGACCGGCTGATCTGGGACGTCGGCCACCAGGCCTACCCTCATAAAATTCTGACCGGCCGGCGCGACCGCATCCGCACGCTGCGCGTGGGCGGTGGCCTGTCCGGCTTCACCCGCCGCGCGGAGAGCGAATACGACCCGTTCGGCGCAGCGCATTCCTCCACTTCGATCTCTGCCGGGCTGGGGATGGCGGTGGCACGCGACCTGAAAGGCGAGGAGCGCAACGTCATCGCCGTGATCGGCGACGGCGCGATGAGCGCCGGGATGGCCTATGAAGCCATGAACAACGCCGGCGCACGGCATTCGCGGCTGATCGTGGTGCTGAACGACAACGACATGTCGATCGCCCCGCCAGTGGGCGCGATGAGCGCCTATCTGTCGCGGCTGATGTCGTCGCGCAGCTTCCTGTCGCTGCGCGAGCTGGCGGTGCGAATGGCCAAACGCTTCCCGCGCGGCATCGAGCGCACGGCGCGGCGGGCTGAGGAGTATGCCCGCGGCATGCTGACCGGCGGGACACTGTTCGAAGAGCTGGGCTTCTACTACGTCGGGCCGATCGACGGACACAATCTGGACCACCTGCTGCCGGTGCTGCGCAACGTCCGCGAGGCGGATGAGACCGGACCGATCCTGGTCCACGCCATCACCCAGAAGGGCAAGGGCTATCCGCTGGCCGAGGCCTCGGCCGACAAGCTGCACTCGGTGTCGAAGTTCAACGTGATCACCGGCGAGCAGGCGAAGGCGCCGCCGGGGCCGCCGGCCTATACCAAGGTTTTCGCGGAGGCGCTGATTTGCGAGGCGGAGCGCGATCCGACGGTCGTGGCGATCACTGCGGCGATGCCGTCGGGTACCGGGCTGGACCGGTTCGGCAAGCGGTTCCCGGAGCGCACGTTCGACGTGGGGATCGCCGAACAGCACGCAGTGACCTTCGCGGCCGGCCTGGCGACCGAGGGGATGAAGCCGTTCTGCGCCATCTACTCGACGTTCCTCCAACGTGCCTACGACCAGGTGGTGCACGATGTGGCAATCCAGGGCTTGCCGGTGAGGTTCGCACTGGACCGGGCCGGGCCGGTGGGCGCCGACGGGGCAACGCATTCCGGCAGCTTCGACCTGGCGTATCTGGGATGCCTGCCGGGCTTCGTGCTGATGGCGCCATCCGACGAGGCAGAGTTGGTGCATGCGGTGGCGACTGCGGTGGCGATCGATGATCGGCCGTCCGCGCTGCGCTATCCGCGTGGCGATGGGGTAGGGGTGACGCTGCCGGAGCGCGGCGTGGCGTTGCCGCTTGGCAAAGGGCGCGTACTGCGCGAGGGCAACAATATCGCCATCCTGTCACTCGGGCCTCGGTTGAGTGATGCGCTGAAGGCGGCCGATGAGCTGGCGGCGCGCGGGCTGCCGGCGACGGTGGTGGACGCGCGGTTCGCCAAGCCGCTGGACGCCGCGCTGGTGGAGCAGTTGGCGCGGCATCATCAGGTGCTGATCACGATCGAGGAGGGATCGATCGGCGGGTTCGGCTCGGCAGTGCTGCATCACCTGGCGTGGAAGGGCTTGCTGGATCGCGGGCTGAAGGTACGGCCGATGGTGCTGCCGGACGTGTTCATCGACCACGACAGCCAGGCGAAGCAGTTGGCGGAGGCAAAGCTGAGCGCGAAGGATATCGTGGCGACCGCGCTCGGGGCGATCGGGATTGGCGAGGCTCTGCCGGGGGGGCAGGCGATCACCGCAAGGTAGCGCTTTCGGTATCTGGTCGCGTCCGGCCGACACCCGATGCCGTGTGTACTACCGCGTCTCCACCAGCTCCAGCGCCTCCTTGCTCGGCCCTTCGATCATCGCCGCCCGCGTGTTGCCGAGCTGATAAGGCTGCTCGAGCAGCACTACGTCCTCGGCCCGCAACTTTGCGACCCAGGCATCGAGATCACCCACGCTGAGCGCGATGTGGTCCTGCAACTGTCCGCGTGGGCTGGCCAGCGGGGTCTCACCCTGGTTCGCGTACCAGGTCAGCACCACGTCGCCGAATTCGACGCCGGCGCGCGGGGTGCGGAACATCCCCTCGCGGTTGAGTGCCGGCCAGGTGCGGTCGGTGCCGCGCGGCACTTTGCAGTCGGCTTCGGTTGGCAGGTCCCCCGCGAAGCCCGCGCGCGCCGGCGCGTTCAGGTGCCGCTGGTACCAGAGCAGTGCGCACAGCGCCTCCTCCTGCCACAGATGCACGTGGTTGAACCGCTCTGCCGGATAGTTCCCCGCGTATTCCACCAGCGCATTGTCCGGCCCCGCCATGTAGGCGAACCCGCCACCACCCTGCGGCCCGACGCCCTTGGCACGCGCCTCGGCGATCTGCGCCCGCGTGAGGCCGAGTACGCCACCGACATTTGGCCAGGTGTCGCTGCTCACCTGCACCGAGCCGCCCTCGTCCGTGGTGTAGAGCGGCAGCAAGTCCACCTCTGCTCGGTCCCGGTAGGTGGCAAGGCTTTTGCGCACGTCAGTGACGTGCCAGCCGAAATGCCAGATCGCGCTTTGCGGCGCCGCAGGCGGTGGCCTGTCCACCTTGGTGAACAGCACCATCACGTTGTTGGGCGACATCAGCGCGGGGAAGCCGGCCCAGGCGCCCTTGGTGCAGCTGGGGAACTGCCGCACGTACCAGTCGATCGCCGCGTCCGGATCGACCGAGTTCAGGTGCAGATGGTGGAACCCCGGTGTTGGCAGCATCTTCGCTCCTCCCCTTGCCGGCGCCACCGTAGCGCCGCCTTGCGCCCTCGCCCAGGATCGGCGATCAGTCGGCCATGCAACGCGTATTCTCCGGCATTCAGCCGTCCGGCATCGCCCATCTCGGCAACTACCTCGGCGCCATCCGCAACTGGGTCGCGCTCCAGGACAGCCACGACTGCATCTATTGCGTGGTCGATCTGCACGCGATCACCGAGTGGCAGGACCCGAAGCAGCTCGCGCAGCAGACCCGCGAGATGGCGGCGGTGCTGCTCGCCTGCGGTATCGACCCGCGCCGGCATATCCTGTTCGCGCAGTCCGCGGTCCGCGCCCACGCCCAGCTCGCCTGGATCTTCAATTGTGTTGCGCGCATCGGCTGGCTGAACCGCATGACGCAGTTCAAGGACAAGGCGGGCAAGAACCGCGAGAACGCTTCGGCCGGGCTGTATGTCTATCCGAACCTGATGGCGGCCGACATTCTGGCCTACCACGCCACCGGCGTGCCGGTTGGCGAGGACCAACGTCAACACCTCGAACTCGCCAACGACATTGCGCAGAAATTCAACCACGACTACGGCGTGGCGTTCTTTCCCCAGATCGAATCGCTGATCATGGGACCGGCACCGCGGGTGATGAGCCTGCGTGACGGCACGAAGAAGATGTCGAAGTCCGACCCGTCAGATCAGAGCCGCATCAACCTGAACGACGATCCCGACGCGATCGCGCTGAAGATCCGCCGCGCCAAGACCGATCCCGAACCGTTGCCGTCGGAGCCGCAGGGCCTGGAGAAGCGGCCCGAAGCGCGCAACCTGGTCGGTATCTATGCGGCGGTAGCCGGCACCGACCTTGCGGGCGTGCTGCACCAGCATGGCGGCAAGGGGTTCGGCGCGTTCAAGGAGGCGTTGGCGACGCTGTTGGTGGACCAGCTCCGCCCAATCGCGGCCGCGACCCAGCGTTTGCTCGACGATCCGGTCAGCGTGGACGCGGTGCTGCGCGACGGTGCGGAACGGGCCGCGGCGATCGCCGACCCGATCGTAGCCGAGGCAGAACGGCTGGTCGGCTTCCTGCGGGCGTAGCCGGCGACGCCTGGCGTGCTGCTCCTATGAACCAGCTCACTGTTGCGGCCGGCGGATCGCGCTAGGATGACGTGGGTCCCGCGAACAACGATCGCGATCACGGGGGGACAGATGGAGCGCTTGAACTGGTTGCCGGCTGGCGTGCGCGTGGCGTTCGCCGCGGGCGCATTATCGATATGCGCGCCCGGCATCGACGGCGCCAGGGCCGCGCCGATGACGCTGGACGACATCACCGCCGCCGCGGATCGGCTGTGCAACCTGGTGCAGACGCAAGGTTCCTCTGAGAGCGTGAAATACGAGGGGCAGGTGAAGGCAGAGGTCGATGGGCTGCTGAAACGGCTTGGCGTGGACGCTGGCATTTCCGGCAACGCCGCGCGGGCGTCCTCGAACTATCAGGGTGTGCTCCAGAACGACCTCGTCACCGCGCTGCACGACAACGCCACCTGCAAGCTTCATGTGTTCGACGCGCTGGTCAAGGCGCTTCCCCAATAGGTCTGTGCCGCTGTCTAACCTGTAACGGGAGGATGGACGAATGAACGGACGAAAGTGGCCCGGTCTGGCTGCCGTGATCCTCGGAATGGCAGGTCTGCCCGCCGCCACGCCCGAGGCGCACGCCCAGCAGTCGGATGCCCTCACGTTGTCCGACATCACCAGTACCGCCGACCGTCTGTGCAACATCGTCAGGCTGGAAGGAACAGCGCAAACATCCAGGTCCGAGCACGCTGTCAAAGCGGAAGTCGATGGGCTGCTGAGCAAGCTGGGGCTGGATGCCGGCGCGAGTGCCGATGCGGCGCAGTCCTCCTCCAGCTACCAAGGATTGACGCAGACCGATCTGCTTCCGGCGTTCCGGGACAGCACCGCTTGCAAAGTCCATGTCCTCGACGTGCTGGTGACCCGTCTGCCGACTTTGCAGGCCCAGAGCATGAATGACGGCAACGTGCGCAGGAACCTGCCTGGAGCAGAGGGCGCGCCGGCCGCACCTCTGGCGCTCGCGCCACGAGCCGTTCCGGACGATCCGCAGCGTGCCGACCAGGCGGTATATGGCCGCTGGACGACGGCAACGACCGGCGATTGCAGCCAGCGCTACTACCTATGGACATTCAAAGGGCAGTTCATGGAGTTTGTCGATCAGTCCGATCAGGTCGATGTCGAGCGGGTCATCGCGGTGCGCTCGGATGGCATATCGACCGTGACGACCCAATCAACCCATCGCGATGGTGGCGGAGAGGTTCCCGGGACCAAGTGGGACTACACCTTCGAGCCGAGCGGCAGGGTGTCGGTCGTGAGTTCCGGGGGCAAGCGGTTTGCGCTGCGGCGCTGCGGCACCTGAGTGTGAAGACAGCCTCGATCCACCGCATCGAGCGCCGCAAGCTCACCGCGCTGCTGTCTGCCGAGGTGATCGCGCAACTGCTACAGGGTGCGGCACGCACGTCGCAGGCAGGACCACCCCGGCAGGTCCACGCCGCGCCCGCACCGTCGATCCCGCCCGAGGCCAGGAAACCGGCCGCCGAGACGCTGCCTCCCTGGGAGTCGCTGCCGCCGACGCCCGCCTTGCCGGAGCAGGCACGGACTGGCTTTGCCGCCGTCGACGGCGCCCGCATCTTCTACGCCGAGTTTGGCGAAGGCCGCCCGGTGGTGTTCGTGCATGGCGGACTGGCCAACGCCAACTATTGGGGGCGCCAGCTCGACGATATCGGGAACGACCATCGGGTTGTCGCGATCGACCTGCGCGGCCACGGTCGCAGCACACGGTCCGACGAACGGCTGACCTACGCGCGGTTCTCCGCGGATGTGATCGGCGTCATGGATCACCTGAAGCTGCCCAACGCCGCGATCGTCGGGTGGAGCGATGGTGCCATCGTGGGACTGGACCTGGCGATGCGGCATCGCGACCGGGTCGGCGGGTTGTTCGCCTTCGCGGCGAACTTCACCCGGGACGGCGCCATCGGGGCAGGAAATCAGAGCAGGGTGTTCGTCCAGTACACCAGGCGTTGTGCCGCGGAGTACGCGAAGCTGTCGCCGCAACCCAAGGAATACCCACAGTTCCTGAGCGCGATGCGGGCCATGTGGGACAGCGAGCCGAACTACACGAGGTCGGAACTGTCCGCGATCACGACCAGGACATGGGTGGTCGACGGCGAACACGACGAGATCATCAGCCGGGCGCACACCCAGGAACTGGCGGCGGCGATCCCGCAGTCGTCGCTGGTGATCGAACCGGCCGTCAGCCACTTCGCGCTGTTGCAGAACCCGCAGCGCTTCACCCAGGACGTCAGGGCGTTCCTTGCGTGAGCGGCGTCACTGCGCGGGCAGCGCCGGGATCGTGACGCCGATCATGTCGCCTTCGCGCACGATCGATGCCAGCCGGTCCTCGCTCCAGCCTTCGGTGCCGACCGGGCGCCGCGGCAGCACCATCCAGCGATAATCCGCGGTCGAATCGACGACGCGGATCTTCACGCCCTCGGGCAGCACCGTGCCCCATTCCGCGATCAGGCCGCGCGGGTCGCGCACGCCGCGGGCCCGGTACGCCGCCGACTTGAACCAGAACGGCGGATAGCCCAGCACCGCGCGCGGGTAGCAACTGCACAGCGTGCAGACCACGAGATTGTGCACGTCGGTGGTATTCTCCAGCACACCCAGCGGCGGCGCGCCGCGCATCGGGATGCCAAGTTCCTCGGCCGCCTTGGTGCCGTCTGCCAGCATCAGTGCGCGGTACGCCGGATCGGTCCATGCCTTCGCCACCATGCGCGCGCCCTGACCGGGGTTGGCGGCGTCGGTGATCGCAATGCGGTCGGCGATCTCTGCGCTGGACACCAGTCCCTTCGCTGCAAGCAGGTCACACACCGCGGCCAACAGCCGCTCGCCGTCGATCTCCAGGATGTTCATTTGTGCTCTCGGGCGAGTGCCCGATCCTCCTGCGTCACGGCCGGACCTGATCCGGCGATCACGCCGGCTCCAGCCAATGTTCGTAGAGTTCGACCAGCAGTTCGTCGCCCGCCTTGCCCTCCTGCCACACCGCGGGCTGATCGAATCGCACATGATACAGCGCGCGCGCCGCCGCCGGGCGGCCAAAGGCGAGGTCCTCGGGATTGGCATAGGCGCCGAGTTTCCGCACCACCGTGCCGGGCATGCCGCGCAGGTAGTGCGGGGTGCGGATGTGGACCGGGTCCGCGCGTCTCCGGCCAGACGTCCTTCACCCGCACACCTGCGCCGGGGGAAAAATCTGCCATCAAACGCGATCCAACGCGGCGCGCAGTTCGGCCTCGGTGATCACGCCCTTCAGCAGCAGGTTGTCTGCGATCGAGCGGATCCAGCGGCGATAGTAGGTCAGGCGGTGATAGTCGGCCTCCGGGATCGCCTCGATCCCTCGCCGCAATTCATCCACCGTCATGACGCGTTTCATTCCGAGCACAGCGCGCAGGGCATCGACCTCCTTGTCGAAGTCGGTGAGGGCGTGCGGTTCGACATCGACCGGCTCGCACAGGAATTTCGAGACGCCCCCCAGGTCGTGGTGGGCCCGCGGCACATCCTTGTCCATGCGCGGACGATAGCGCGTCCGGCGCGCGCAGCCAAAGGCGGACCTGGTTTCAGTTGGATCGGATATCTCGGAGCGCCGAACATTGCACGTCACGGCACACCCGAGTGCCTCACATCGGGTAACTCCGCGGGACGATCATCCCGCTGCCGGGCTGATCGCTTTCCGCGGCACGCGCATCATCAATAGCAGCAGCCACGCCGGCAATGTCATCATGATCAGCAACACATAGTTGTCGGCATAGGCGACGATCTGCGCCTGCTCGTTGATGGTCCGATCCAGCAATGCCACGCCGTGCCGCGTCGCCGGGTCGAGCCAGTGATGGATCGGTCCAGCCGCCTGCAATGCCCGGTTGAAAGGGGTAACCGAGGCGCCGATCATCTCATGCATCGCCTGGGTATTGCGCGCCAGCATCGCCGTCGCGACCGAGACGCCGATCGCCGCGCCGAGGTTGCGGAGCAGACTGAACAGCGCCGCGCCCTCGGTCCGCATCGATGGCGCCAGCGTGACGAACGCCAGCACCTGGAGCGGGGTGAACAACAGTCCCATCGCGGCGCCCTGGATCACGATTGCGATGATGATCTCTCGCTCCGACACGTCGGGAGTCCAGTGCGTCATCAGCCAATAGGAATAGCTGAGCATCAGCAGTCCGATCCCCACCAGCAGCCGCGCGTCGACGCGGCCCGCCACACGCCCCGTCAGAATCGTGGTCACGAGGCTGCCAAATCCGCGTGGCGCCATGATCAGCCCCGCGGTTTCCACCGGGTAATGGCTCAACACCTGAAGCCATGGCGTCATCAATGCGAGACTGGACACCATGAATATGCCGACCATGAACATCAGCAGTACGCCGGATGCGAAATTGACATCCTTGAACAGCGCCGGTCGGATCAGCGGCTGGCGCGCGGACGACACGTGGATCAGGAACAGGTAAAATCCCAGGCTGGCGAGCACCGCCTCGGCGATGATCTCGCGGGACGTGAACCAGTCCTTGTCCTGGCCGCGGTCCAACATCAACTGCAAGGCGCCGATCCCGATCGCCAGCACGCTGAAGCCGAGCCAGTCGAAGCGCAGACGTCCCTGCTCGCCGCCACCCGGCAGGAAGATCATCAGGCCTGCGGCGGCGAGCAGGCCGAACGGCAGGTTGATGTAGAACACCCAGCGCCAGCTATAGGTTTCGGTCAACCAGCCGCCGACCGTCGGGCCCATGATCGGCCCGAGCATCACGCCGACACCCCAGATCGCCATGGCGAAGCCGCGCCGCTCCGGGGGGTAGATGTCCAGCAACGTGGCCTGTGACAATGGCACCAGGGCGGCGCCGAACATGCCTTGGAGCACGCGGAACAGGACCATCTGGCCCAGTGACTGGGCGGCGCCGCATAGCATCGAGGCAATGGTGAAGCCGAGGATGCAGCCGACATAAAGCGGCTTGCGACCATGGCGGGCCGCCAGCCAGCCTACCGGCGCGGTCATGATTGCCGACGCGGTGATGTAGGAGGTCAGGACCCAGGTGATTTCGTCGAAACTCGAGGAGAAACTGCCCTGCATGTAGGGCAGCGCCACGTTGGCGATGGTCTGGTCGAGCAACTGCAACACGGTGGCGCCGATCGCGCACGCCGTGATCATCGCCCGATGGGGCGTGTCGTGGTGGACAGTTTCTCCCGGCATGCTGGCGGTCTTGTCGTCGTCCGCGTTGCTATCCGCTAGGATGCGGACAAGCGGCAGCCACCGTCAAACGCGACGATGACGACGCGACGGTCGTCCCACTTGCCTGACGGGTGCACCAAGCGCCGGCTGCGATCTGGCCGCAGCAGCGGACCGGGGTCCGGTGCCGAATGCGAGGTAATACTCGCTGACAAAAGCAGCCAGACCGAATCCGAATTCACGCCCCACGTCAGTTGGCGACGACCTCGCCCGGCAGCGTGCCCCAGAACTGGCTGCGCTTGAGATAGCCACGGTAGTCTCCCGCCTGCACCTGGCACCAGTCGGACGTGGCAGCGCAGGACCGGATGTGCCCGATCACCCCCGGCTTCAGAATGGCGACCGTCGAGGCGCTGTCTTGCGCGTCCCGCCGCAACGCCGCGTCGCCGCCGGTGACGATGAAGCTGCGGCGGCCGGTCAGCGTCGCCTGGTGTACCCATCCCTTGGTGCCGTCCGGGTCCTGCACCAGCCGCCACACCTCGAACTCGCGCTGGATTTCCACCGGCAACTCGCGGCGTTTGTAGATCCACTCGATCGGATAGCGTGTGCCGGGTCCGGCCCGCAGGTTCACCTCGTCGGAGCGCAGCGCAGCGAAGCGCGGCAGCGGCAGGCTGGTGTTCGAGCCTTTGCCGGTGTCCGCCTCACTCTGTTTCGGTGGCTCACCCGGGACTGGCGGCGGCACCGGGATCGGCGGAACGGGCAGCACGGTGGAGGCTGTTGGCTTCGCCGGCGCCTTCTGCGGGTGCATTGCGCCGTGCGGTTGCACCACGGGCGTCGGTTTTTGCTTCGTTGCCGTTGCCGTTGCCGTTGCGTTGCCGTTGCCGGCTTGGCGCCGGCGGTGGTCTGCGCCATCGCCTCGGGCGCAACCAGGAGCATGCCGCACAGCAGCAACCGAGGCAGCGACGCCGGCGCCGGAATGGTCATGCGTCATGGGTGCCAAGTCGAGGCGAGCCGGGTCAAGCGTGACGCTCCCGCCGCTCCCGCCGAAGGATCGGACCTTGTATTCGACACCGGAATGGACCCAGGCTGCAACTGGCAGCGTCACCTGCGGCAGGAATGAGCGAAATGGAACGATATGGTGGCGGCTCGATTGTGGTGTCAGGCTACGATCCGGCATGGCCGGCGATGTTCGAGCAGGAGCGCAGGAGCCTGCATACTGCTCTCGGTCCGCTCGTGGTGACGATCGAGCATGTTGGGAGTACGGCCGTGCCAGGCTTGGCTGCCAAGCCGATCATCGACCTCCAGGCGAGCGTGCGTAGTCTGCCAGCAGCACGATCCCGCTGCGTCGAGCCGCTGCAGGCGTTGGGTTATACCTACTTGCCGCAGTACGAGGCCTGGTTGCCGGGCGAGCTCTTCTTTCGGAAGGCACCTGCCGGGCCATGGACACACCACCTCCATATTTTGCAAGGCGACGATCCCCGGTGGCAGGACCGGCTTTTGTTTCGTGACTATTTGCGCAACCATCCGGAGGCAGCAGCCGCCTACGCGAAGCTGAAGCAAGATCTGGCCGCGGCGTTCGACGATGACATCTCCGGCTACCGGAATGCGAAGGACGCGTTCGTAGCGGCAACCATGGCGCAGGCCCGCGCGGGACGGTGATCGGCAAGCAGGTGTCGGCAGTCTTCGCAGGGGGCAACGGCAGTCGGAACCGGTTGCCGCGGCCCTGCGGAAGGAAGCCGGGGGCGAGCCCGGCGTAGTCGCAAGCCTTGAGCTAGATCGCGACGATCTGGCCGGCGCCGACGGCACCCAGGAACGTTGCCACACCGGCCACCGCAACACCGGGCATCAGCCGCGCCGCGTCAAGGCCCTCGGCGCGCAGGCCTGCCTCGCAGGCGATCAAATGCACGCCCAGCTCGCGTGACGCCTCGCGCAGCTCGTCCAGACCCGCCACACCGGACGCCCGCACATGTCCGTCACGTTCCGCGTCCATCAATCCGGACCAGTCGGTGAACAGCGCGTTGCATCCGGCGTTGGTGGCGAACAACACCACTTGGCGGCCGAGCGCCGCCGCGCCCGAGGCCAGCACGAACGCGTAGTGCGCGCGGTCATGCGTACCGGAGAGCAGCAGGATGCCGAGTGGTTCAGAGGGCACAGGCGGGAACCGCCGCGTCGCGGTGCTGCGACAGGTCCTTGATCGTCGCGGCCGGGCTGCACAGCGCGCAGTTGGGGTCGGCGCGCAGCCGCACGGTGCGGAAGCGTGTCGCCAGCGCATCCCAGATCAGCAGCTTGCCCGACAGGCTTTCGCCGACGCCGAGGATTTCCTTCAGCGCCTCGGTTGCCTGTAATGTGCCCATCACGCCGGTGACGGCGCCGAGCACGCCGGCCTCGCTGCAGCTGGGCACGGTGCCCTCGGGCGGCGCTTCCGGGTACAGGCAGCGATAGCAGGGGCCGCCCGTGTGCAGATGCGGCTTGAACACCGACAGCTGGCCCTCGAAGCGCAGCACGGCGGCGGAGACCAGGGTGCGGCGGGCGAGCACGCAGGCATCGGCCAACAGGAAGCGGGTGGCAAAATTATCGGTGCCGTCGCAGACCATGTCGTAGCGCGTGATCAGCTCGAGCACGTTGGCGGCATCGAGGCGCGAATTATATGGCTCGACCCGAATCTCGGGATTGATCGCGCGCGCCGACTTGGCGGCCGACTCGGCCTTCGGCTGACCGAGCCGGTCGGTGGTGTGGGCGATCTGTCGTTGGAGGTTGGACAATTCCAGCCGGTCGTGATCGACGATGCCGATCGTGCCGACACCGGCGGCGGCCAGATACAGCGTCAGCGGCGAGCCGAGTCCCCCGGCGCCGACCACCAGCACGCGCGCCGCCTTCAGCTTCGCCTGGCCGATGCCTCCGACGTCCTGCAACAGGATATGCCGCGAATAGCGGCGGATTTCGTCTTCGGTGAAATCGAGGTCCATGGCGTTAGGATATGGTGATGCCGCGCCCACGGACAGAGGATCGGTGACGCCGATGAACGACGAGCGAGCCCTGGTGCTGTTTTCCGGTGGCCAGGACAGCACAACCTGCCTGGCCTGGTCGCTCGACCGCTATCCGCAGGTGGAGACGGTCGGCTTCGCCTACGGCCAGCGCCACGCCGTGGAACTGGCCTGCCGGGCCCCGATCCGCGCCGCGCTCGCTGCCTGCCGGCCCGGTCGGCTCGGCCCCGACCACACCATCGACCTCTCCACCACACTGGCCGGGCTCGGCGCCACCGCCCTGACCAGCGACATGGCGATTGCCATGACCGACGAGGGCCTGCCCAACACCTTCGTGCCCGGCCGCAACCTGCTGTTCTTCGCCTGTGCCGCCGCGCTCGCCTACCGCCGCGGCCTGCGCCGCATCGTCGCCGGCATGTGCGAGACCGACTACTCCGGCTACCCCGATTGCCGCGACGATACCGTCAAGGCGATGCAGCTCGCGCTCAACCTCGGCATGCGGCGCCGCTTCGTGCTGGAGACGCCGCTGATGTGGCGCGATAAGGCCGCGACCTGGGCCTTGGCCGCCTCCCTGGGAGGCGAGGAACTGGTCGAGCTGATTCGGGTCGAGACCCATAGCTGCTACCTGGGCGACCGGTCACATCTGCACGACTGGGGCCATGGCTGCGGCACCTGCCCGGCCTGCGAGCTGCGCGCCGCCGGCTGGCGACGCTGGCGCGCCGGCGCCGGCTCGGGTTCAATCGACGCAGCAACGCCAGGAGACAGCGCATGAGGTTCCTCGCCCCCAGTGTCGGTCTGACCGCCATCCTGCTCACCGTCCCGGCCCAGGCTCAGCGCGCCGTGGTGCTGCAGGCGCGCACCGCGGGCGACCTCGCGGAGCTGTGTGCTGCCAGTCCCAAGGATCCGCAGGGCGACGCCAAGATCAACTTCTGCCATGGCTTCGCCCAAGGCGCGATCACCGTCGAACTGCGTCACACCGAAGGCAAGAAGCCGTTCTGTTTCCCCACCCCGGCGCCGACCCGCACCGCCACCATGACCGAGTTCGTGGCCTGGGTCCGCTCGATGCCCGACCACAGAACACCGCCGGCGATCGATGGACTGTTCCAGTTCCTGGGCGAACGCTTTCCCTGCAAGTAACCGGGCCGCGCCAGACAGCACCGGGAGGACACCGCATGCAGTTCAGCTTCACCAGCGAGCAGGAGGAGTTCCGGTCGGTGCTGCGACGGTTCCTCGAGGAGAAGTCGCCGACGACCGTGGTCCGGCGGCTGATGGAGACCGAGGTCGGTTGGGACCGCGATAGCTGGCGCGAGCTCAACCAACTGCTTGGCCTGACCGCGGTGCATATCCCGGAGGCCTATGGCGGCCAGGGTTTTGGCCACGTCGAGCTCTGCATCGTGCTGGAGGAGATGGGACGTGCGCTGCTGTGCGCGCCCTACTTCGCGTCAACTGTGCTGGCCGCGACCGCGATCATGAATGCGGCAACCGAGGCACAGAAGCGGGCGCTGCTGCCGGATATCGCCGCCGGCGAGACGATCGCCACGCTGGCGTTCACCGAGCCGAACGGACGCTGGGATGCCGATGGGATTGCCATGACGGCGACGCGGGCCGGGGGGAAATTCCGGCTCGACGGGGTCAAGAGCTTCGTGCTGGACGGCCATACCGCCGATCTGATCGTGGTGGTGGCGGCAGGCGGGCAGGGGCTGTCGTTCTTCACCGTGGCTGGCGACGCGCCCGGGCTGACCCGCCGCGCGCTCAAGGTCATGGACCCGACCCGCAGGCAGGCGCGGCTCGAGTTCCGCGCGGTCGAGGCGGAGTTGCTGGGCGAAGACGGTGGCGGTGCGGCGCCGTTCGCAAAGACCATGATGCAGGCCGCGGTATGCCTGGCCAACGAGATGGTCGGCGGCGCCGAGAAACTGCGTCAGTCGGCGCTCGACTATGCCAACCTGCGGGTGCAGTTCGGCCGCGCCATCGCCTCGTTCCAGTCGATGAAGCACAAGCAGGCCGACATGCTGGTCGATGTCGAGCTGGCCAAGTCGGCCGCCTACTGCGCCGCTTCGGCAGCCGCCGAAGACGATGCCGACCTGCCGGCGCTGGCCTCGCTGGCAAAGGCGTGCGCGTCGGACGCCTACATGCGGACGGCGATCCACACGATCCAGATTCATGGCGGCATCGGCTTCACCTGGGACAACGACACCCACCTCTGGTTCAAGCGGGCGAAGAGCTCCGAGGTGTTCCTGGGCGATCCGACCTACCATCGGGAACTGATGATGCGGGCTTGGGGGACGTAGCGATGACCGAACCGACCGAAGCCTCCGTCCGCGCCGAGGTGCGGGTCTGGCTGGAGGCGAACTGGAGCCCCGATTACGGCCTGGTGGAGTGGCGCAACCGGCTGATCGACAGCGGCTGGGGAGTGCCGTCCTGGCCGCGGGATTGGTTCGGACGCGAACTGACGGTGGCGTTCGAGGCGGTGGTCGAGGAAGAGCTGAAGCGGATCGGCGCGGTCGGTGTCGCCAAGACCGGCATCCGCCGGCTCGCTGCGGCGACGCTGCTGGCGCACGGCAACGACGCGCAGAAGCACAAGTGGCTGCGCCGCAGCCTGACCGGCGAGGACACCTGGTGCCAGCTGTTCAGCGAGCCGGGGTCCGGGTCCGACCTGGCGGGTGCAACAACACGGGCCGAGTTCAAGGGCAACCGCTGGGTGATCAACGGCCAGAAGGTGTGGACCACAAGTGCGCATCACGCCGACTGGGGCCTGCTGCTGGCGCGCACCGACTCGAATGTGCCGAAGCATCAAGGGCTGTCGTACTTCGTGCTCGAGATCGATCAGCCGGGCGTCGAGGTGCGCCCGCTGCGGCAGATGAACGGGCATGCATCGTTCAACCAGGTGTTCTTCACCGATGCCGAGGTGCCGCCGGAGCATCTGGTCTCGGAGGTCGGTCGCGGCTGGGCGGTGGCGACGACGACCCTGATGCATGAGCGGCGGGGCGCGGATGGCATCCGCACCTGGGGGATGGCGTCCGACCGCAAGGGCCGGATCCATGACGAGGAGCGGGCCGAGATCACCACCGTCATGGAGCCATACAAGTGGTATCCGCAACGGGCCGGGCGGGTGGACCTGGTGGTGGAACGGGCCAAGGCGACTGGGCGGAACAGCGATCCGGTGGTGCGGCAGGAGATCGCCAAGCTGCTGACCATGTCGAAGGCCGCGGAATGGACTGCGCGGCGCGCCCGGGCGGCGCAGGCGCTGGGTCGGCCGCCGGGCCCGGAGGGGTCGCTGGGGAAGCTGGTATCCAGCCACGTGGCGCGGGCGGCGGCGCGGGTACATACGCTGATCAGCGGGGCGGACGCGATGCTCACCGGCAACGATGGGGCGATGGAAGGGCTGATCGCAGAGATCCTGGTGTCGGTGCCGGCGGGGTCGATCGCCGGGGGGACCGATGAGATCCAGCGCAACATCATTTCCGAGCGCGTGCTCGGGATGCCGAAGGAGCCGCGGACCGACAATGACCGGCCGTTCCGGGATGTGCCGAAGAACCTCGTGAGCTGATCTCAGCAGCGCGTCCCCGTCGCTCAGGCCGTTCCGTCGCCACGATCGACCGCTCGATCGCAGCGGCAAAAGGCGGCAGGTGTTCCTGGACGATGCCCCGCGTCGTCGGAAACGCGCCGGCTGGTCTCGACGATGATCTCCAGTCCTCGGCGCAGGGCCGAAGCAATCCGAGGCTGATCGAACCAGCCTCTTGCAATCGTGTGTATCTAGATATATCTATTAATCCGCTATGTCGAAACATACACGGAAATCTCATGCCCCATAGACACTCCCACCACGACCATGATCGGCGCTTCGCCCGGCGCGACCATTCCCACGACGACCGACAGCTCGGCACCGGCCGGCACGGCCGCGGCGGCCGATCCGGGCTCGGCCGCTTCTTCGCCCACGGCGACCTCCGCCTGGTCATCCTCCATCTCATCGCCGAGAAGCCGCGCCACGGCTACGAGATCATCAAGGCCATCGAGGAGCACGTCGGCGGCGCCTACAGCCCAAGCCCGGGCGTGATCTATCCCACACTGACCCTGTTGGAAGAACTCGGCCATGTGACGGTCTGCGCCGGAGACGGCGCAAAGAAGCTGCATACCATCACGCCGGAGGGTCTGGCCTATCTGGCGGCCTATCGCCCAGCCGTGGACGGGCTGCTCGCGCGCATGGAGGAAGCCAGCCGCACCCATGGCGGCGGCCCTGCGCCGCAGATCCTGCGTGCCATGGAGAACCTCAGGCTGGCGCTGCGATTGCGCCTCTCGCGCGGCCCGCTCGGCGACGAGCAGGTCAACGCCGTCGCGGCCGCGATCGACGCCGCCGCCACCAGCGTCGAGCGAACCTGATGGCGCCGGCCGTTCGAAAGGAGAGCCCCATGTCGGATATGACGTTGCCGCACAGTGCGGCAGAGACACCCTGCGGCCTCAATCATATCGTGCTCAACGTGCGCGACATGGAGGAATCGCATCGCTTCTGGGCCGGTTTGCTCGGCTTCCGTCACGTCGGCACGTCGCGTCGCCCGGATCCCGGCGGGAAGCCCCCCGATGCGCTTCTACAGCGGCGAGCGGGACGGCAAACTGCATCACCATGACATCGCACTGGTCGAGGGATCGGCCCCGCCCGCCGACCCCACCCGGCACTTCCAGGCGCTCAACCATGTTGCCGTCCAATACGCGACGCAGGAGGCATGGCACCGGCAGATCGCGTTCCTGACCGCGCGCGGGGTGGTGCTGCATCGGCGCGTGGAACGCGGCGTCACGCACAGCATTCATCTGACCGACCCGAACGGCTATGAGGTCGAGCTCGTCCATGAGCTGCCCCGTGCCCTTTGGGAAGATGACATCGACGCGGCGCTCAATCGGGCAGTCGAACGTCCAGTCAGCGGATAACGCCGCGCCGGTCAGCACCGCGAAGTGCCACGATGACGGAAATCATTGCGATGGTTTCCGTCATCGCAAGGCTTCGCCCGGATCAGTAACTC
>CAVVNM010000022.1:165000-695721 GCA_963749575.1 uncultured Alphaproteobacteria bacterium | reverse complement strand
TCGAAGTCTTGTGTTCCTGCGAGGGACCGGAGGAAAGGAAGGATATCGCGCCCGCGGTTCTCCACCCGCAGAAATTGGGTCGAGAGCAGTGAGGGAGTGCGCGGCAAGACGATCTCAGCCTCTGGGAGGGAACTGGTTAAGGCGAGGTGAAAGGGAACCGTCAACCGCTCCGAAATGAGCATGCTCATGTCTCGCCAGATTTCGGGGTAGTGGACGTGGACAAACACCGCGACCGGTGCCTTGCTCCTATCAAACGCGTCCATCATTTCACGTGGGCCGCCGGGCTCACGTGGTGGACGCCGATGTTGAAGCTGCGGCCAGATTGCATGAGCGGCGCTCCCTGCTCTGATAGTACAGTGCTTGCTGAGCATGTAAACTCATGCGAACGTGTTCTCGCACCATTTCGAGAGTGTCCGGTGTGTCCATTGGACGACCTCGGCGTGCGGGCGCACAAAAGGCGGACCCGCGCGGGTGGTCTTTCTGCTCGACCCCGTTTCGACAATGAACCCGACATCCTCGAGGATCCCCAAAATGCCCTCGCGCGTCATCAACGCATTGCCAGACGAGTATCGCAGAATCCGGTCCATTTCAGTGCGTCAAGATATGTCTGGTCATAGAACTCGATCCCTCTCGTTCCGGTGCGTATCCGCCTGGGCTCTAGCATGAAGTTGGTCGGGATCTGAACCTCTTTGGGTGAGGGTGGCAAGATCGAAATAGTTGGCCCTCAGGCCGATCGTACACCATACCGTGTTCGGCTCGAGCGTGGGCCGCCACGTCCCAAATGGCGCCGCGAACCACGCGCACCAGGCGGACAAGGTGCAGGCGCTGACCAGCGACCCGAAGGACGGGCTCGCGGCGGGCCTGGCGAAGCTCGGCGGGGCGCTCATGGGCCGCGGCTCGTGAGTTTTCCGGAGTGCAGCAGATGCGGAGAAACCTGTCCCAGGGGCGGGGAGTGTAGATTAGGCGCGGGAGATATGATCCGCTGCTTGCTTGCGACAGCAATCAGCGTGTCGGCATGCGCGGAGCGGATGAGCAGACGGGGCGTGATCTTCGCGAACTGCCGCTAGCGCCTGACCAATGCAGCCAGCACGTTCAGCACCTGCCGCCGCCATCAACACCAGGTGGGCGTCAGCTCCGGGCCGAAGCTCTCGGCCCTGATCGCCTGTTTCTGCTCAAGCGTCCGCCGGGGTGATGATCTCCACGCGGGAAGCGCGCATACGACCGGTCATATGGGCGCCCTGATCGGGGGCCGGCTCGTCCATGCCCGACTTGCATCACATCAAGGCCCCGCGCCGGCCAGCCACACCGCGTACGCTGTTGCTACGTCCTCGATAGGCGAATTGCGGCGAGCCGATCGGCGGCGAGCCGACCTACATTGGCAGCGCCATATCTGTCCGCGACGAAAGCACGTCCGGCCCTAGCGCGCGAAGCCGCCTCCTCCGGATGGTCGACGATGTTGCGCATCATTTCCGCGCAAGCATCCTCGTCGGGATTCGCCCAGACCTGGCCTTCGGTGTGGACATACTCATGCGGGTGTACCGGCGTCAGCTCGAAGGGAACCGGATAGCCGGTGCTCTCGGTTACGAACTCTCCATTACCGGAGTAACCGGTGGCAATCACCGGCTTTTCCAGCGCCATCGCTTCAGCCATGCCAAGCCCGAAACCTTCCGAACGATGCAGTGACACGTAGCAGTCGATAGCGGCCATAAGAGACATCATGTCCCCCCGCGACAGCGAGGTGTCGATAATGGTAATGCGCCCGTCCGCCTGAGCGGCGGCGACGATCTCCTTCTTGATGGCTGGAAAATGGCCCTCGGCGCCGGTGGCTTTCACCACAAGTCCGACGGGATGGTGGAAATCAGGAAAAGCAGTCAGGAAAGCCCGAATGACGGCAAGCGGATTCTTCCGTTGCGGAAACGAGTAATAGTCAAATGAGAACATGAAATAGAAAACATCTCGATCGAGCCCGAAGCGATTCCTCCCGTCTTGCGCAAGGTCAGATGATGAGTTTGCGATCTCCAGGCAGGGTGGCACGATGACGATCGGCCCGTCGAAGAAGTCACGAAATGCCGTGGCGCAAAACGCATTCGGTGCCCAGATCTCATCTATCCGATCCATACAGTGGTCCTGCCGCCAAACTGCAGGACCTTTAGCGAGCTCCCAATAAGTCCGGAGGATGTTGTAGCTGCCGTCGAAATGGTCTTTGCTAACATGACCGAAGACTTGCGGAAGTTCGGCCGGAGAAACCTCGATGATATTGATGTCATGGAGTGTGACCTGGTCATACCGTTCCGGCATGGTGGGTATGGAGCGGCGTCCCTTCACGCCGACGTCGAACGGATAGATGCTAAACGGCAACCCAGCTTCTGCCATCGCCGAGGCGAGTCCGCGCAAGGATTGCCCGATCCCGAGCTGCGCGTCTATGTAGCCGATCAGCAGCGGCGAGGCCTGTCGGGCTGTTTTGAGCCCAGGTTTCGCTAGAATGGCCGGTGGCGCCCGACTCTGGAAGGATTGGCGGGGAGGCACACGGTGTGTAATGGCGAGACGCACCCGGGCGGCCGAGAGGGAAATAGCGGCCGGCAGGCCTTTCTGGTGCCAAATTGTGCCGAACAGCACGGCCTTGGTTGCAATCGTCATCAGTCTGCGGGCCATAGCGCCGCTTAGCCGCGACCGCAGCGCAGTGGCAAATGGCTTCCGAGTAACCGGTTGCTGGCCGATGAGCGCCGGGGTTGACGTCCGCGACTCCCACTCAAGCTGCCGGACAATCCGGTCGGGTTCGCGCTCCTGCGTTACCTCTAGGACGTGGCGCAATGCCATAGCGGTATGGCGTAGAGTGGAATGGCCGAGGACACCATAGCTTGCCGTCATCGCCAAAGCGATGCGTTCGCCGGGGTCCAGCCTTTCGCTGCGCTCCAGAGCAGCCAGCAGGCCGTCTGCAGTTGTGGCAAAACCATCGGGATGCTGGTGCTCACCGCTATCTGAATGCAGCGTTGCAACCCCGCCTGTTACATCGCAATATAACGTCGCAACACTAGCGCAGGCGGCGTCGAACACGACGGGCGTGCCAGAGGCCAACGACTTCGACCAGCGTGAGGTTCGAGCCCTCCGCCTGCGTGATGATCGTGAAATCGACCGAGCGGTAGAGGGAGGCAAGCTCTTGGTTATCCAGCGGCGCGTCTGTCTCATGCAACTCCAGCCGTTCGGCCGTGTAACAGGAGATTTCAAGTCGACCGGACCGATAGGCCGTATCGGCCACACGCCCCATGCGGCGCGCCAGGCGGGATCCCACTACGATCAGTCGTACCCGACGGCCCAATACCGCAAACCGAGTCCATGCCTGCAGAAGTATCGTCAACTGATGGCGGTCATATGGATTGGCGATGGCGAGATAGGTCGTCTCGCCGAACTGGCTAGCAGCCGAGCCCGCAACTTGTCCCCATGGGTTGAAAAGGTCCGGATCGATGCCGAGCGGCGCGCGAAAGCTGGGGAAGCCTGCAGCGCGCAGGCTATGGACGACCATGTCGGAAGTCGCGACTACCGCGCGGTAGTGATCACGCAGTCTCAGTAATCCCTCCGGAACAATAGGAGAGCGCTGGGTTGTAAAAAGATAGCCAGCCGTCCTGGCTCCTACTCGCCCTATTATTAGGTCAGGGCGAGTATTGTCAACCATACCAAAGCGGCGCAACAACGGAAATAGCCGGCGTGCGACAACTTCTGTTTCGCCGGTCCAGGAGCTGGTCTCCTCAATCTGGCGCACGCCGTAGCCCAAATGCTTCTTTGCAAAATAGATCCTATTGCGGCGCAGGTAATCGATTTGCGCCTGTCGCTTGCGGTTGAAGGTCGAGCTTGTGAAATGGCAGATCTGTGACCGGGACAGATACGCAGCGCTATAGCCCGCCTTACGCAGGCGAAAGCAGAAGTCCGCGTCCTCGTGATAGAAGCCATAAGCGTCGTCTAAAAAGCCGACTTCCTTGACCGCGGACATCCGAATTAGCGCGCAGGTCAGCTCGCAGAAGTCTGCTTCGATGCGCGGTGGTGCCGGCAACTCGTCAAAATCATGCAAGAACTCTACCGTGTCGAGATTCCAGGAAACACGGCGGGCAAGCACATCGACGCCGCTCGCCGGGTCAAGGATGACCTGAGATGGAGCTGCGATGCCAAGCCTCGCGTCACACTCCATGGCGACCAGCAACTCAGAAGGTACATTCGTACGAAAGACAATGTCATTATTGGCAACGCAGAGAAACGGATAACCTCTCTGACGGGCTATACGGGCGCCGATATTGCAAGCTTGAGTATACGTATGTGGTCGGCCAAGCTGCAACAGCTCAACCCCGGCCTCCTGGCAAATCCGCGCCGTGTCGTCCGTACTGCCTTGATCGAGCACGACGATATTGACTGGCTTGAGACGCAGCGACGGTAGCATACGCTCCAATAGATGGCCCCCGTCGATCGACGGAATGACCATGATGATGCGGTCTTGCCAGTCGCCTGTCATTAAGATAGCGCCCTGCTTCTGCGTTCGGGCGGCAATCGCGGTGCCGAGTTGGGTCAGGACCTGCCTAAAAGGCCGCTAAGCTTTCGAAGCGGGGCGGTAATTCGCCAGGAGGTGCTGCCCTTTATCGCGGCAAGTTCACTGCGCAGAGCTTTGTTCTCGGCGGCAAGGTTGTCGAAGGGAAGCGACGTGTCGGCCCATGTAGGGTCGCGCGCTGCTAAGGCCACAGATAGTTCGCTGATTTGGCCGAGCAGCATCTGATCGATATGACGAGCGGCGGTACGGCCGACCAGCCGTGTGTCGGCAGGGGGTCGCGCACCGACGAAGAACAGCGTCGAGAGTGGCATCACGCGCGCCTCGCCGCCGCTAAACACCTGCCGATAGCTCGTGTCGCGCGGCACGTTCATGAATTCCATAACCAAGACCGAATTGTAGAAAGTCATCCTTGAAACGGAACGTCCGAAGTCGCGGAGATGATCGATTTCAGCCCTGGAAGTCCCGCCAGTGTCACGAAAATGGTCGCAGTTTAGCCCGTCCACGAGTTTCTTGAAGAACTCCATTGCAGAGCCCTCAGTACGAAATCCTCCACCGTATTCACTCCAGTAGCTGGCATGCAAATCCTCAATGATATATTTACCACCCCCCTTGATCCGGGAGAACAGCGCTTTGTAAGTACTAATGATGTGCTCGGACCGATGCGAGCTGTCATCGATAATAATGTCGAAGGTCATGTCGCCGAGGACGCTATCGAGCGCCATCTGGTCCGTACCGTCGGCGATGTATAGGCTGGTGTTCTCGTCCAAATCTAGCTTGGCGCAGTCTGGATTGACATCGATGCCGACAATGCGTGACCCAGCCGGGAGGTATTTCTTCCAGACCTGAAGCGATCCGCCGTTCTGCACACCAATTTCCAGTAACGATACCGGCTGGCCGGCCGTAATGAAGGATACAAGCTCGGATTTATAGATGCCAAGATAACTCTCCCACTTGTCGATGAGATAGCCGTCATGGCTCATGAAAACGTTTGCGAACGTGGACATACAAACCTTTCCTAGTGAGGACAGTGCGCGCCGGGTTAAGGTGGCTACACTACCAGAGACGTAATCTCTGGTAAATTCGTTGAACGTCGTTTTGGTAGAGGCTTCAGCAGAGAAGGTCGAGGCCCGACCAGGCCCGAACTCATAGTGTAGTTTCCATGGCTTGGCCCCAGGAGTTTGCGATGGATCGATGTGGTTGCGGATCGCTCGCAAACGGGCGGCAGCCCGGCTGCCAGCGACTTCGATGGATGGCCAGCTTTCCACGTCGGCCTTAGCATGAGTGCCAAGCGCACGAGCGGGGTGCTTATCATCGATCAACTGCCGCATCAACCGGGCTGCGTGATCGGTCGAAGCGTAAGCCCACCAGGCGTTGGCATCATAGGGCGCCCAGTGGCGCGAGCTGTTGTGCGGGTTTCCCTCGGCGGCACCATATGTTGTAGGTTGCCATCCCTACAACCTGATATCTTGGCGTGGTTACATGGCGCACCTCGGCGGGTGATCGAGATCTCGATCGAACACGAAGACCTTGTCCAAATCGATGCAATTGCGCGGTCGCGCACGGAACCCGCATGTCGGGTTGAGCGGGCCAGGATCCTGCTGGCATATCGCAGCGACCCATCGGCCTATGCGGTGGGCGCGGCGATCGGCGTGACCCATCAGACCGTGCAGCGATGCCTGGATCGCGCAGCGCGTCTTGGTACGATGGTGGTGCTCGATGCCTCGATGCTTGGGGTGCACACCGAACCACGCTCTGCGTTCTCGAAAGGAGCCGCCGCCGGATCAGCAGGCAGATCCCCTATCACCCCATCCGCCTCGAACGCCACCGGGATGGTTTTGAAATCCGGAACTTTCAGGGAACCTGAGGCACCCTCCGAACAAGCGAGCGCTGCGGTTTGCTGACCCAAGCGGCGCTGTGGCGGGCGCACGGAAGAGCGCGTAGAATTGCGTAGAATAACGGGGGCCCCTGCCCTGCCTTGCAATGAAGACACTCGTCGTCTACGCAGAGGGTGTGTTGGGAGTGCCGAATGGAGACGATGCGAACCTTAGTAAAGGCGGCGGTGCGGCCGTTCGTGACCCCGCTCATGCGCCGCTTTCGGCTGTTATACGCCCGTATAGAGGAGGTACAGGTGTTGTTAAACGCCCGTATCGAGGAGGTACAGGCGTTATTATGCGCTCGTATCGAGGAGGTACAGGCGTTATTATATGCCCGTATCGAGAAAGTGCAGGCCCGTACCGAGGAGGTGCAAGCGCAGGTCGTGGAGGCCCGCGGTCGCCATCTAGCTGAGATTCGATCGCAATTTGTCGCACTGCGTGGATCCAACGAAAACCTGACTCGCGCGTGGCTGGCGCAGGAGGCCGAGTTGCGGGTGCAGCGCGCCGCGCAGGAAACAACGCAGCAGCTGATGGCGGGGACGACGCGGACTGCAGATCAGTTCAAGGAACGGGCCGACAGCATCGAATGTCGTCTCGCGCAGGAGAGCGGCAATCTGTGGCGTGAACTTGAAGGGCTGCGTAGCGACTTCAGCGGGGCGCGGACACGGGTAGACGAGACGCTCAAATTCCTCTTAGAGCGGGTCGAATTTGTCCGTCGCGAGGTGCTGTTCGAAATGCAGCACAGCGGATCCGGTACCAAGGCCGATCCGCAGTCCGTGGTGTCGCGGATCGCCAATCCCGAACGCGTCGGCGCAATGACTGCCCAAGGGCTGCGGTTGAATGTCGGTTGCGGCCATATCACGCTTGACGATTACGTCAATGTCGACGTCCGCGACCTACCGGGAGTTGATATCGTCGCCGAGGCCGGTGCGATCGGCGTGGAGCCATCCTCTGTAACCGAAATATTCTCGTCGCATCTGCTCGAACATTTTCCGCAGGAAGCGCTGAAGCGGCGGATACTGCCCCATTGGGGTAAACTGTTGCGTGAGGGGGGCCGGTTGCGTGCTGTTGTGCCCGACGGCGACGCGATGATTTGGCAGTGCGTGTCGGGCGAGTATTCGTTCGCGGATTTCCGTGAGGTCCTGTTTGGCGCACAGGACTATCAAGGCGATTTCCATTTCAATCTCTTCACGCCGGAGAGTTTATCCGTCATTCTAGCCGCCGCCGGATACAGCCACATCGAAGTGCCTGTCCGTGGCCGCCGTAACGGACAATGCTTCGAGTTTGAGATCTCGGCGACAAAAAAATGAGACAGCACCGTCGTAGTGTGGTGCCCTTACAAGGATTTGGCAGTCATGTATGAGACACACCTCTACCCCGGGGTCCCGTTGATGCACTGGCAGATGATGGACTGCGAGCGCATTGCTCTAACCGGCTTGCTGGCGCGCCTGCGTCCGAAGCTCGCCATCGAGGTGGGGGTTTACCACGGCGGTAGTCTGACCCTAATCTCGCAGTTCAGCGAACGGGTGATTGCTCTCGACATCGACGCCGATGTGCCAAACCGGTTTGCGATCCCGATCAACGTCGACCTTCGCATCGGCGATTTGGCAACGATACTGCCAAAGCTTATCCGCGACCTCGACCAGGCTCGTGCTCCGCTCAATCTCGTTCTGATCGACGCTAATCACAGCGCAGACGGTGTGCGATGCGACATCGAGAGCGTCCTTCACTTTCAGCCCACGCAGCCGATGGCAATCGTCATACATGACGGCGGCAATGCGGAATGCCGGCGAGGTATCACAATGGCCGATTGGCAATCCAATCAGCATGTTCACAATGTCGAACTGGATTTCGTGCCCGCGCAGATCATCGAGCACACCGTCTCCAAGGGCACCGGCGAGGTATGGGGAGGACTGGCACTTGCCTACCTTGACCCGCAGGTGCGGACCCATGCCCTGCAGGTCCGAGCGGGCGCCGCTACCACTGTACGCGCGCTCCACCGATGCGCGGCAGATCTTTCGCTTCTCGACCAATGATGGCTGAGACGCTGTCCGTCCTCATCGTCTCGAACTTCTATCCGCCCCATATCGTCGGTGGGGCCGAGCTAGTGGCGCACCGGCAAGCCTTGGCGCTGGCGTCGCGTGGCAACCGCGTCCGCGTGTTAGCAGGTGCCACACCCAGGTCCGAGAACGACAAGGGGTGCCTCGAACGCGAGGATGTGGACGGCTTGACAGTATTTCGTCTGCCGCTCCGCAGCCTCGAGGCCAGCGATTTGTTCTTTTGGCCGGCTGCTGCCATGCGGCTCCGCTCCATCTTGGCGTCCGAACGATTTGATGTCGTTCATTTCCATAATGTTGTGGGCCTCGGCGCCAATTTAATCCCTGAAGCCGCGTCCAGCGGCGCCGTAGTGCTGGTGACGCTCCATGACCCGTGGGGCGTCTGTTTCAAGCAGACACTGCTTCGCAACGACGGCAGCTTGTGCACCGACACGGATGGTTGCGCCGAATGCCTGCCCTCTATCAGGCCCCAAGACGAGGTTTCATTGCCGATCCGCCTGCGGCGAGACTACGTCGCCTGGGCTCTCGATCACGCTGGCACGCTGGTGTCGCCAAGTCATTTCCTGGCTCAGACCTACCTGGCTGCAGGATTCCGCGCCGACCGCATTGCTGGTACAGAGCAACGGTATTGACCTCGCCTCGTTCGCACCACGGCACCGCCGCGCGAAACTCCCTGTCCGTTTCCTCGTTCTTGCCAATCTCGGTACCCACAAGGGCATCCCGGACTTGCTCGACGCTGCGGCGCTGCTGGCAGCCGAGGCTGACCTCGATGGCCGCTGGCGGCTCGACATCGCCGGCGACGGCGAACTGCGCCGGCGCATTGAGGCGGAGATCGCAGCAAACCGCTTCGGCGGCGCCGTCAACCTGCTGGGCTGGATCGGACGGAGCGAGGTGCTGGCGCGTCTGGCCGACACCCAAGTCGTCGTGTTGCCGTCGCGCTGGCCGGAGAACGAGCCGGTTTCGCTGTTGGAGGCGATCGGCGCGGGCTGTGCGCAGATTGCGACTGACTTGGGCGGCAATCCCGAGCTGATCGACGATGGCTCGTCGGGCCTCCTTGTGCCACACAACGACCCCGTCGCCCTGGGGCAGGCGATGGCGCATTATATACGCCATCCGGATCTTGCCGCCCAACATGGCGCACACAACCGAGCCCGGGCAACCCTCTTTAGCCAGTTGGCGACGATAGACCGGCTGGAGCATTTCTATCGTGCCGGCGTGGCGTGTCGACCGGCCGCCTCGTCGGACGTGCCGCTTGTGATCTGCGGCGGCGGCTGGCCCGATCTGGGCACAGCCGCGATCTGCGCGAACCTCCACTGGGCGGAGGGCGGCAGACGCATCCGCCTGCTCTGGCACAAGTGGGCCACAACCGCTGCATGGGATCGCGCGTGCCTGGTCTGGAACTGGTCGGGGGACGGCGACCCGTCGTTGACCCTCCGCGCGCTACGCGCCGGGATCCCGATCTTGGCACCTACGGGGTCGTCCGTGGAAAACGCGCTCGCCGACGGGTTCGGTCTGGCAGAATTGTATCGATCGCCGGTCGAGGCGGTCTCGGTTTTGCTGCGTGCTAGCGCCCGACCCACCGACGCTTGCACCATGGCTCGCGCCGGCGCGGCTGCAGACTTCGCCACACTCACGTCGCCAGCGTCCTCTTTTACCTTGGCCGCGGCGCGTGCCTTGTGACCACCTCGATCCGATGAACATCGTCATTTGCAACGAACGGTTGCTCGCACGGTTCGGAGTGGACCGGCTGTTGCTCATTCTGGCACGCGATCTGGTGTCGCGCGGCCATCGCGTTACGCTGTACGCCGTCCGCTGCGATCGTAACGTTGCCGAGCGCATCACGCCGCACATCCGGACTATCGAACTCACTCCGGACGTCGATATGTTCGGAGCCGATCGTACCGCATCAGGCTTGCTGAAAGGCGTGGTGACAGGACCGAACGTTTCCTGGAGGCCCGATGTCGTAGTGACGGGGGGGTGGCCGTTCTTCGCCACTGGCGAGCTTTTGCGCGGCCTCGGGATCGCGACTGTGTTCATCGATGCAGGCGCGGTCCCGAACGACGAGCTTTCGCACGAAGCGCGTGATGTTCAATTGGAACTGCGGCGTATTCGCGCGCTCGCCTTGCCGGCGTTCACACACGTGATGCCCATCAGCCGCTTCATTGCCGAGACGCAGACGATTCCTGACCGAGGGCACAGCGGAGGCGTGACACCGGTGCTGCTCGGCGCCGACCACCTCGCGCAGCCCCTCTTCACGGCTGAGGCGGTGCCCGACGACGAAGCGGCGCGGGCATTGTTGCGGCGAGCACAGGCAGGCCGCGAGCCGCTTGTGCTTGCACTGGGCCGGTTCGAGGGTGAGGGTTACAAGAATAGCGCCACCGCCTTCGACATTTTCCGCGCTGCGAGGCAAGCACGGCCAACCAGTCGCTTGCTGCTGCTCGCCCGCCCCGGCGATGCCGTGGTCCCCGACGATCTGGCTGGGTCGGTCGAGTTTTTGGGCTTCATCGGGGATGCCGTGCTGCAGGAGACGATGCGGGCCAGCGCGCTCGGCCTCAGCACCTCGTTGTGGGAAGGGTTCAATCTGCCGCTGGCTGAGATGCAGTGGCTGGGCCGCCCCGCGCTCGCGTTCAACGTCGGCGCTCACCCCGAGGTAGTGGTTGATCCCTGGTTCTTGTGCGGCAGCGTCGGGGAGATGCAGGACAAGGTGCGGCGCATTGTCCTGCAGGGACCACCGGGACCGAGCGCTAGCAGCGAGCGCTACGCCGCGTTCCGTGAGCGGTTCCGCTGGGACCGCGTGCTCGGCGCGTGGGCACGGATTATCGAGTTCCTTCGCACCGCCGCGCCGCCTGCCCGCGGTGGCAGGCCCTGCAGTCCAGCCGCTGCTCATCGACGTTACATGCGCGTCTGCCGACGCGGCGAACTCCGGCGTTGTCCGGGTGACGCGGCGGTTGGGCGCCCAACTGGCGGCCGACCCCACTTTACTGTGCTTGTTCGCATACTGGGACATGGCCGCAAGCACCTACCGGCCGCTCGATACGCACAGGCGCGAGCTGCTAAGGGGTTTCGATGGTCCGTGCGACGCGCTGGCGCTCTCCTATGGCGCGACCGGCGACCTGCAGGCGCGGCTCGATAGGCTGCTGTTCCGCGACGCCATCGCACAGCCGATCCTGCTGCTGCCGGAGGTCACGCTGGACGGGGGTCTTGCGGCCAGACTGGCATGGGCGCGGGCGCGATCAATGCCGACGGCAGCGGTCCTGTACGATCTGATCCCGGTGACACATCGCCCCTACTGTAGCCACGAAGTTGCGCAGGCTTTCCCGGACTACCTCGCGGGAGTCGCCTGCTGTGATGCGGTTTTGGCAATCTCGCAAACGACGCTGCACGATTTTACAGCCTACGCCACACGGCACCACCTGCCCCGCCCACGGCGGGCCGAGACGGTGTGGTTGCCCGGCCAGTTCGGCGCTGAACCTAGGGCGCACGCAGCGCGTTCCCTCGACCCACAGGGGCCAATCTGCATTGTCTGCGTCTCGACACTGGAGCCGCGTAAGAACCACCTGACACTGATCCGTGCATTCCGGCGCCTGCTGGCGGAGCGCCCCGAACTCGATCTGCAGCTGACACTGATCGGCCACAGATATGCCGGAGCAGAGGATCTGGCCGCCTGGGTTATCACCGCCGCGTCCGAGGAGCCGCGTTTGTCGTGGCTCGGCTCACGGCCTGACGCCGAGGTCGCTAACCTCGTTGGCGGCGCAGCGTTTACGGTCTACCCATCGCTGGTCGAAGGCTTCGGGTTGCCGATCATGGAAAGCATGTGGCTTGGCACGCCTGTGCTTTGCCACGAAGCAGGCGTGATGGCGGAATTGGCCGCAGGCGGCGGCTGCCTAATGGCGGACATGACGAACGAGGCCGGCGTGACGGCCGGCATGGCGCGGCTGGCGACTGACGGCGACCTCCGCGCCCAACTCGCGGCCGAGGCGGCCGTGCGGCCGATCGCTGATTGGCGCGCTTACGCGGAGCAGATTGCGCCGGTACTGCGCCAGCTCACTGGAGAACGGCGCGCTGCCTGAAGTGCGGCTCCGACCGCCAGCATCATACCGGCACCTTCAGCTGCAGCCCCGCAGCGAACGCAGCGCTAGACCGCTCGAGATGGAGCGGCAGCGTGGCTCCACGGGCCGACGCGGGTAGCCGCAGCGGGACCGCAACCGGCCGACCGCGTGAAATTCCCATGGCGCGCGCCACCGAGTCTTCCGGCATCGGCACGGGGAAGCGGGACAGGCCGCCATCGAGCGTGACGGTCACCACAACCGCATCGAGCGTGGTCCAGGCCCGGTTGCCCTCGTTACGCAGGATAATGACACAGTCGATGTCGCTGCTGCTGGCAGAGGAGGCCAACTGGCAGGCAAGGACGCGCGCGTCCCATTGGATACGGCCATTGAATCCTGCGGCGCCATTAGCGCTGGTGCGGATGTATTCGTAAGGATCGCCGGTGCGCGAGAAGACATCGATGTTGCGATGCATCACCTCGTTGACGACCGGTGCCGTCGGGTCCGACGCGTAGATGCCCGATCCCTCATCATATTCGTTCCAGCTCTCGATGTAGACGCGATGCACGGCCGCTGCATTTGCGACCACTGTGTCCCAGGCGCGGCGATAGTTGTCGCCGCCATCCCGCGGCAGGAGGTATCCCGGCTGGCGGATGTTCTGATCCCAGTAGCCGCCCTGCACATGATAGACATCGACAGCGTTGCAGACGGAATGGATGCAGTAGGAGAAGCCGGCGAACATGACCATCCGCTCATTGACGAACCCGTAGTCGGGGTCAATCAGCGATGTGCCGATCATGTAGACACCCGACCCCATGTAGCGATTACGGCCGACGAAGTAGGACCCGAGGCGCTGCTCGACATCGGATCGCAGGAGCGCCTCGCTGTTCTTCAGCAGTCCAACAATCCACCAGCTGCTCAGCGCCAGCTTGCCGTCAATCCTCAGTAGCATCTGTTCGGATCCGAGTTCCTGGTTGGCGGCAAAGAACTGGTCATAAAATCGGATCAAATGGCTGCAATATGTGTCCTTGCCCTCGAGCGTCGCGACGTCGATCGGGGCGTGGCGCCAAAGGTAGAAGGGATCGATGAAAGGCGCGATCGACGGCAGATCCCAACCTCGCGCTCGCAGACGAGCATAGGCTTGAAAAAAGGTAATCCGCTGAGCCTCGAAATTGTCGATCAGATGGACGTAGACCGCATCGATGTTGGCGGCAACGATCTGCTTGAGCTGCTCCTCCCAGAAGTCGATGCTGCCGGTCCATCCGGCGCGTCCCTCGATCGGCTGCCACGGCCCACTGACGTTTCCCTCAGTCGGCGTGAACCAATGGAATAGAGTGGTGCAGACGAAGCGCTCGTAGCGACCGTACGAGCGGCCAGGACTGAGGAGAGACGAAGTCTCTGTCTCCATCACCAGGACCTCATGCTATGATCAGGCAAAATCGTGTGCTGGCCAATGGCCTGAGTCGCCCGGCGGCGCCTCGAGCCGAGCATTGCTGCAGCAGAGGCGTCAGGGCGGATGAATTCCCTATAGAGGTCGTTATTCATCGGCGATTTATCTAATGGCTTCGACCGACCGATGCCATCGACAAGACCCGCGATTTGTATACGGGTTCGGTCAACCACTTCGGTCGTCCCGACTCGCGACTTCGTCATGATCCGGAGCGACCGGCTCGGATCGCCTTGCCAATCGTGTCGTTGTATCCGCGTATCATGCAATGGAAGGGATTCCCGTGTGACCCAGACTGCCGGTGCCAACAGGCAGCGTGCGATCAAGGGAATCGGTTGGATCCATCGCATCGACCTCGGCGGCAGTGGCGTCACGGCAAGCCTCGACGACACGCCGTTCAAGACCGGCAAGCCGCATTTTCGGCGAGCCTTGCCGACAGGACGGTGGTCGACCTCGGCGCACGGGACGGCGCGATGTTGTTCGAATGCGAGCGGCGTCGTACCGCCCCGTGCTGGCAACCGATTGGCAACGGGCAACAAGCGGAGCTTCGACACCGCGCGTCGTCTGCTCGCAAGCCGGGTCCAAGATCAGGGAACTCCACGGTCGACATGGTGATCTTCTCGGGCGTCCTGCACCACGCGCCGGACCCCTTCGGGTATCTGCGGCGCGTCCGCGACGTATGCCAGGGGGCTGGCCGTGATCGAGACAGTCGTGGACGCCATGGACTTCTCGCGCCCTGCAATGGGTTTTCTAAGAAGGTGAGCGCTGAACGCCGATCCATCCAATTTCTCTAACCGGCTTTGTTGCGAAGCCATGCGGCGCTAGGTCGGCTTTCAATCCGTAGATGATCGACGAGGTACTATGGCAATGACGCACCTGCGCCGGTCAGGCCACCACGCGCCAGGTGAACGCCTCGAAGAATATGGTCTGGCGTGACAGCGCTTTAGAGTTCGCCTCCCCCGACGGGAACGCATCGATCAGTTCCGCCATGTCGTTCGACTCATCGCAAACCCAATGACGCCAGCCGGGATGCATCGCGTAGAGGTCAAGTCGGTGGTGCATGCCGCCACGTTCGATGGTCGCGATCCCGCTCCAGCGGTGGCACCAGAACCGCAGCACGATCCCGTCGCTGGCTGGGCGCACCACCCGCACCAGCGCATCGTGGCGATCCATCATTCTACCGCGCAGACCGAACTCCAGGTCGAGCATCAGGTGCTCGCCGAGCACCTGGATATTGGCCTCCGGCACATCGGTCACGACATAACGTCGCCGAACGTCGTCGCGCCGGCGGGCCCGTAACACAGTACCCGTGGCGAGTTCCGGTGCATCGCGGAACGAGCCGCTCCAGACCGACGCGAAGGACCGGTCGCTGATCCCTCGATCCATCTCGGGGCCGAACGATCCATTGAAGCCGTAGACTTCCTCGATGAGGAAGAACTCCTCGAGACACTTGCGCAACTCGCCGTAGCCGAACAGCCAGAAATGTTCGGGACTGGTGCAATACTCTTCCGCGAGCAGGCGATAGACGACCGCATCGCGGTTCGGCGTAGTCAGGACCAGTTGTCCGCTCGGCTTCAGGACCCGGTGTACCTCGCTGAGGAAGCGCGGTGGAAACCGCACATGCTCAATGCTTTCGCCGCAGAACAGCAGATCCACGGACGCGTCAGGCAACGGCAGCGACGATCCGTCCGACTGGTGGCATTCGAACCGGTCCGCATACGGCAGGCGCGCATCGCGCGCGAGCGCCTTGGATTGCTCGATCGCGACCGTCGAGACGTCCATGCCGATGGCCCGGCCGCAGTCGTGCAGGCGCGGATAAATCCCCGCAAAGCCCCAACCACCCATACCGAAATCTGCGCAGACCTTGCCGGCGACATTACCGATGTCGAGATCGGCAAGCAGCGCCATTCGGCGCGCATGGCCTTCCTGCGAGATTGTGGGTATATCCTCGAACCTGCCGTACAGCCCATCGGGTCGATCGAACTTTGCATCCAGTGCGGCGGAGACGGTGTCCATAATCGACATGTGCAAGGCTCCAGCGATGAAGAGGGCGGACGGATGGGTCACGCTGACGATACCGACCCGGAGCGGGCCTGTATCACTGTGCATAGCTCCTGCGAAGCCGCACCACACCGGCGATCCGGGCAAAGCGGACCGCGGAGCATAAGCTTGCCTGGGCTCGAGCCCTTCCGCATCCACACCCACCTGGGAACCGACCGATACATCTCTGCCGAGATTGCCGCGACCGGGACGTGGGAGCCGCTCGAAACCGAGCTCATCCGCCGTCTTCTGCCTCGTTTTGACCTGTTCCTTGATGCTGGCGCCAATATCGGCTGGTACACACTGGTGGCGGCGCTTACCTTCGGCGCGCGCGGAACCGTCCATGCATTTGAGCCTGATCCGGCAAATTTTGGCCTTCTAGAAACCAACGTTGCCGCCAACCGACTGGCGAATGTCCGCCTGCACCAGGCGGCCATCGCCGATCGGTCCGGGTACGGCCGGCTCATGCGCGACGCCGACAACATGGGCGACCATCGCCTCGATGCAAGCCTGCCGGACCGTGGCCCCGGCCTGGCGGTTCCCGTGACGACACTCGATGTTCTTTTTCCTGCGCCGCCGCCATTCCTGCTGAAGGCCGATACGCAAGGCAGCGAGCCCGCCATCCTCGCCGGCATGCGCGCCATGCTCGATCAGCGTCGGGCCAATATGGCGCTGGTGCTGGAGTTCTGGCCGCACGGAATCGTCTCCTCGGGTCGTACCGTGCAGGCGATGCTAGAGCTGCTGGCGGCGCTTGACCACAGGGTCTTCGTGCTGGACGAGGCCGCGTGCAGGCTCTGGCCGACGACGATCGCGGCGCTCGCCGACGCGGTAGCAACCGATCTCGCGCCCGAAACCGGCGCGTTCCGCAACATCGCCCTGCTGCCACGGTCGGTAGCTGGCAGCCAACCAATCCGCGAGCTTTGCTGCTAACATCGATCACGTGCAGACACCGCCAACGGTTGGCGTGGCCACACGGGCGACTATCGAGCCATCCGAGTAGAAGCGTGATAAAGAAGAGCCACCTTACCCCGATGTTTGCATCGACGTTGAAGAAGACGTGTTCAGATAGGGGTGGGCACTGAGGGCACTTTGGCCACTCAAGCGGCAACAGGCGGCGTTCCTGTTGCCGCACTTTGGCGCATCGAACAGTCTGGCATCGAAACGCAGGCGGATGATCACGCAGAGGCGATACCGCACGGCGTTGAGCAGTTCGATGGCGGCGAAGCCTTATCGGTCACCGATATGGTCCGGCGCTCGGGAAGCCAGCGTGCTGTCCGCAGCATGACCTGTCGGCCCCAATCGATGAGCTTCTTGTGGCGCTGTTGTTGTTGTGGGTATGCTGTTCAGACGGCGCCAGGACGGTCATGAATTGGCCGCGCTCAAACTCGCCCGGCCTGGGGACCTCGGGCAGCAGCATAGGCGAGAGCCATCGTAGGTGGATTGCCTTGACGAAATGTCCATACGAAGTGCGAACTGGATCTCAATAAAACCAGCGTGCTTTGATCTTGACCCCCAACGCCGCTCGATAGTGTCGTCGAGGCCATGATGACCGGACCACCCGAAAACATCATGGGCAGCCAGTGTCAGCAAGCCATCAGGACACTGTAGCGTGCTACGTTGGCGAGAACGGTCCGCTCGCGCAATTTGAGCACGTCACGACCCGGCAAGCGGTAAGCCGCGATCTGAGCCCAAAGACGAAGATCAAGACTTGACCGCGCATCGAGCAGATCGAGCGCATCTGGCGTGAGTTCCCGATGCAAAAGTGCGCGATGCTGCTTCGGCATCGCGTTGGTTTCGTTATGTTGGTCATAGATGAAGGGACAGCCAAGCCAGCGCTGCATCCTGTAGACTAAGGCGCAATTTTCGACAATGTCAACAAAGTCGAATTCCAGCAGGCGCGCCATTGCGGCGCTGACCAGTTGCTCAGCATGCATCGAATCAATGAATTCAGCCTCCGGAAGCAGGGGATGTGGCCACAGCAGCATCCGCAGCGTCAGGTTGTCGGTTTGACAGGCCAGCTGTGGATCAGACAGGAAGTCCACGAGCGGCATGCGCGACTGTCGCACGCGCTCCGCCCAGTCACCCCAGGGCGACAAGTCCTCGTCGGTGTGCTGTCGCCAGTACAACCAATGCGACAGTAGGCGCGACACAGGTTCGCGCAAGATGGTGACATATTGCGCGCGGGGGTAGGCCTCATGCAGATTGGAAAAGGCAATGTGCCCGACGACATAATCGGCGTTTGTTGGCAAGCATGCGGATGAAGCGTGGATGAGGCAACGAACACTGTCATCGAGAGTATCGAAGTTCCGGAAGGAACCGAATAGTGAATAATCAAATCCACCGACCTCAACGGCCGGTGCCAAGGCCGTCCTCAAGCCGGAACTGACGGCAACGCCGGATGTTTTTGGGATGTGCATAAAGACGACAGAGCGCGACTTATCAAACAAGAGCGGTAAGTGTCGCTCAGCTGCCAAAGAACGGACGTGTGACATGCCCGGAATGGAGTTCCAGCTGCAGGTCCGCATTGCTTTCATCGACGTAACGGTATTCGGCACCTCTGGCAGCAATTGTAGCTGATGCGAGTAACGCTTATATGTCTGCGAGTTTCCGTCCGTTACGGGGTTTGATATTGGCATCTCAACGTGGGACAAGATCACTTTGCGCCCGATCAGCACGCTGACGGCTGTGCCGCAGGCTCCACCCGCCCCCGCCCCGACACCCTCAGAGTCGCCAGGATCGGCCTACAGGTACCCAGCAGACACCATAGCAGCCGCCGCATCCCCGGTCCCCCGCCGAAAAGCCGGACAGCTGCCGAGCTGCGGTCCACGGCAACCGCAACATGGTCGACCCGCGCCATAGCCCGGCCGCCAACCGACACCGGTCAGCTCCCACCATCGCCAAGGCCGCCTGACCAAGCCGGCCGTCGCTCGAAGCGGCCGTCATCCAACTCAACGGTGCCCTGCTGCTTGAACGGAACGAACACGCATCGCTCGCAGCACCAAGGTCCTGCCAGCCTGTCCGCCGCCGGCCACAAACTCAGCCCGACGGGCCCGATCGCCAGATCGCCAGATCGCCAGGATAATGTCCCACGCGCTGGCTGTCGGCCCAGGGCCAGACGACGCCACACCTAAGTCAGCATTGCTAACCCTGTACCCCACGGCGCCTGGTTAGACGCGTCGCAGGCTGATCGGGCGGGCCGGCTCGCCGGGAGCAACCAAGCTAACCCCACGCTTTGAAGCACCAAAGACGGACATGTGCCCCGGCGGGTTGGCCACGACGGATGCCCAGTAGGAAGTCGCGCCCTCGAGCGCCAGATTGGGGGCGTTTTCGATGCCGCGCCCGTTGCCGATCTGTAGCGGGTCAGCAACAGCTCCCGCCCGTCGGTCGTCGGCAGATGGACATCGATCATCTGGACGGCGGCGAACTTCCCGAGCGCGCTCCGCGCGGTCAGTCCTGGTGCCAATTCATGCATCCCCCCCGCAAGAGCTAGAACACTCGCTTCAGCACCTCGCCCAACGCAAGCGCGCTAATGCCACTGTTCTTGGGTCAGGAAGAGAAGAGATGGCCGGTTAAGGAATTTGGATTTGTGAGACCGGTGAAAGTGATCTTTGTATTATCAGATAATGTGATCGTCGTCGAACCGTTAGCAACAGTCGCTCCGGCAATTGCAGCACTTGCCGCCCCAGCGCCATAACCAAGCAACAGTGCGGTATCGATAAAGCTGAAGTCAGCGATCGTGTGATTGGCTGTAGCACCACCGGCAATCGGGAAGAAGAAGAACGTGTTCTGTCCGCCGCTGCCAACCAGCGTGTCTGCACCCTCTCCGCCAACGATGTTATCTGGTCCTGCGCCACCTATCAACAAGGAGCGCTCGTTCGGGTAATCGGCCCCGTATAAGACATTAGGACCTTTCGACAGGCTTGCGTCGATGGTCGAGCTGCCAGGTCCTCCGACGTACTCGAGGCCGCCCGAGGTGGTGTTGATGTACGTAATCGCTGAGGGGCCATCACCGAACACTGTCGTCGCGCCGGTTCCACCGACGACAGTTCCGTCGCCGGAAGAGCCAACGATTGTGGATCCACCTGTGCCACCGACGAAGCTGAACAGCCCTGACCCGCCTTCGAACCGTGATGAGCTGGTCGCCGCGGTGACGGATGTGAATCCCACGCTTGCTGCAATCGTATCGCTTGTGCCGTTGTCCGTGACAGACAGGGCGCCCAGTCCACCAGCGACATAGGCGCCGCTGCCCGCCAGCGTGGCGCTGACTGCGCCAGTGCCGCCAATGATCGTATCAGAAGTGCCCGTATCCAGGGCACTGATCGCGCCAGAACTGCCTATGACACTCGCCAGGCTGCCCGCCGTAGTGACATTCAGCGCCCCGGAGCCACCAAAGATCGTACTGCTTACACCAGCATCGCTGACCGTGAGGGCACCGGAACCACCGACCATCCGCTCATTCGTGGCAGTGGGCGCAATCAGGAAGGTCGAGCCTCCCGAACCGCCGAACAGCGTGTCGCTCTTACCCTGCGCAGAAACGGTATCGTTTGCGCCGAGCGCAAAAAAGACGTTAGTGCCGGTGCCGCCGGCAACGCTAGCCGCATTGCCGGATGCAGTCAGAGTATCGTTGAAATTGTTTCCGGCCAGTACGTCGCCGGTGCCGCTCACAGTCACAGCCGCGTTTTCTGCGGTCTCCGAGAGCACGATTGCGGCGGGATCGGTGATCGTATCGGTATTCAACCCGCCCCATACGCTTATGTTCGGCGAGCCGTGGATTGTTACAGGAGCAGTGCTGTCAAGGATGACGACCCAATTCGGTGTTCCGGGTGGCGAACCTCCCGGTATCGTGTAGTCGCCGCCAGAATTGATAATCAGTTCGTTGACCCCGCCTGGGTTCGATGGCGGCGAGAGATCGGATGCCGGCGACCCCGCGACACTGATCTTTAAGTCACCGGCGTCGCTGGCTGCACGCAGAGAGTTGGCTATCTGCTGGGCCAGCGCGAGATTACTCGCATTATCGAATGACTCGCCGATCGTTGAGCCGCCAGTCCCCGGGACCGTTACAGTTGTCATTGTGTTCCCCACCAACAGCTGCTGCACCATGAAGGACTGAATTTTTTTGGCAAGCCTTTTTTGGGGTCGCGCAGCGCACTCTCGGAAAATCTTGCTGTTCGCGAGTAATTGGACAGGAGAGTTGGATAATTAGACTCGTGTGGCTGCATTCCGACGCGTGGTAGCGGGTGTGTTCGCATTACGTTCACGAGGAGAACAGCGGCGGCCTCAAATCGAGCTCGCTACCGAGGGACTTCATTGCGTTCGTGGTGTTCCGTCGGCTGTGCGACAGGCTGACACTCCGGGGCTCACTCGCCGACACTCTGGGGTCTGTGTTTTGATCCTGCGGGATCTGTGCTTTGATCCTGCGGTGGTCCTGTTCGAGTCGATCGTTCGGATAGACGCTCGCCCTGTGGCGGACGTTGCGGTCCCGCGCGCAGATAGGAACTTTGTCGTCGGTCGTCACTCGGTTCGGCGCAAAGACGGCAACCAACCGCGCCGAGAGGAAGAGTCTTCATAGCCCCCGTTTGCCATTTTCTGGCGGCAGCCCTGTGCGCGGCGTGACATCCCCTTCGTTCGAAGGGCGGGTTCGGGTCCTCGGCGACAATCCGCGAGACCGTCCCCTTGTCGATGTCATGGAGCCTGGCCATCGCGGCGGCGGACTTGCGGCCGGAGAGGACGCTCTCGGCGATCTCGCGTTCCTTGGCGGCGCTAAGCTTCCTGGGCCGACCAAGGACGCGTCCCTCCGCGCGCGCAGCTGCGAGGCCCGCAACTATGCGTTCACTGACTATAGCACGCTCGAACTCGGCGAACTTACCGACCATCCGCATCATCATTCGCCCGGCCGGGGTCGTTGTATCGATGCGCTCGATAATCGACCGAAACCCTGCACCCGCCGCTGCTATTCGCACCAAGATGTGCAGCACATCCTTCAGCGAGGGTGACAGTCGATCGAGTTTCCATACAACAACAGTATCGCCACTACGGAGATGGCCGAGCAACCGATTGAGTTCGGGCCGATCCCAGCGACCGCTGGAGGTCACCTCCTCAATGATGCGCGTGCAGCCAGCCATACTGAGCGCCTTGGTCTGCATTGCGTTCATTTGACGATCGCCGCGGAGCACACGGGCGTAGCCGAGCGGATGGCGTGACTCAGCATCAGACCTGGCGCCAAATGACTGTTTACGCGTAGACCGGCGGGCCATGGCGCCCCCCAGCGGTGATTAATTCAAACCTCATTCTAAATCGATCCAAGAGGCAAGAGAGATAGATTGCGCAGGCTGTTGCACCGGCGCGCGGTGTGATGGTGATGCCTACCTCGCCCAATCCGAGATCGCCCGGCGCGCCAGACTGCCATCGGCGCCTGATTTCCCAGCGCCTGGTGCGGCCTCCTGCTGTTGTAGAATGCACCCAGGAAGCGATCCCCACTTTTGCCTCAGGTCCATCTGCGTAGCCTTTCAGGTCGATGTACTCGTTCTTCAATGATCGCCACAGCCGCTCGACGAACACGTTGCCCATCCACCGGCCGCGGCCGTCCGTCGACACCTTGATCCCAGCCGCCAGCAGCACATGATCACCTCCACCGTAGGCGACGTACGGTTGATCGTCGCGATCAACGACGCAAGCCCCACGTCCCTCATTGCCAAGGGGAGTCGAACCGCTGATCTCCCGAGTGCCATGAAATATCTTCCGAATACACCTCTGACAACTGCCTCTGAGGCGACACCCGCCCGTTGAGCTGGGTCGGTCGCCGCCCAGCCCCCGGAGCGACGAAGCCCTTGGTTCACGCAATGGGGGTCGACCGCTACCCGCGAGTGGCGTGCGTCGTGTCACTTCGGCGGTTTGAGGTAGCGGCCTGCGTCCGTTCAGACTAACTTGCCCGAGTGCGTGCGAGGTCATCCCTGGCTATCCGAGCTTCGATGATGCCCCAGTGATGCCCCGTCATGAACACAAGCAGGAAGGGAGTTTAAGGATTGTCCGCAACAAGTTGAATTCCTTGAGAAGTCCCCGTAGCTCAGCAGGATAGAGCACAGGATTCCTAATCCTGGGGTCGTGAGTTCGAATCTCGCCGGGGACGCCAAGTATTTCAATAACTAAGCTGCCAGTTCAATAACATTGGCAAAACCCCGGGCGAAGGGGTGAGATTTTGCTTGCCCCGACGCGGGGCGGCTTGATTTAAGCTGGCTGTGGCCGCCCACAGCCGAGTTTCCTTGCCTGTCGAACGCAGAGCTGCAGCGGCTAGTGTTGAAGCTGCTGGGCGAGAATGCGGAACTGAAGCGCACGGTCGCTGAGTTGCGCGAGGAGATCGCGCGCCTGAAAGGCTTGAAGGCTCGCCCGGATATCAAACCGAGTGGCATGGAGCAGGGAGCGGTGCGGAAGCCGCGGGACGAGCGAGCCGACCGGTCCAGGCGCGGCAAGGTGACGCGGCGGGTCAGCGTCGAGGAACGGATTGTTCCGGCGGAAGTTCCGCCCGGTTCGCGCTTCAAGGGATATAAGGACTTTGTGGTTCAGGACCTTGTGCTGCGTGTTCGCGCCATCCGCTATCGCCGCGAGCGCTGGATCGCGCCGGATGGACGGACGGTAATTGCGCCGTTGCCGGCCGGTGTAACCGGCCACTTCGGGCCGGAGCTGCGGCGTTTCGTGCTGGCGCAATACCACCAGGGTCAGGTCACGGTGATGGATGCCCGCGACAATCAGGTTGGATGACGCCGGGTTGGGCCGGAGGTTGGGCGTAGCCAGACCGTAGGCTTAACCCGGCGTCATCGTGGCCTCCCTTGTGGGGACCAGCCTGCGACTCCGTGACGCGTGCCGAATGTTGGGTTTCTCAACTCCCCAGAAAAGATCCCCGGTGCCCGGCAATCACATAACGGATCAGCAGGTGAGACTGTACAGGGACCTTCGTCGAAGCCACACACGTGAAGCCTCCGCCGCCAAGGCGGCCCTCAGCACCACGACCGGTGCTCGGATTGACGCCGATCCCTGGTTGCCCTCTCAAGTGCAAATACCGCGCGGGCGGCGCAGGCCCGACCCGCTGGCGGCGATCTGGGACAGCGAGATCGTCCCCATGCTGGAGACGGCGCCCGGACTTCGCCCGGTCAGCATCATGACCGAGATGCTGCGTCGCCATCGCGACTTCCCCGCTGCGACACGCCGCACGCTGGAGCGGCGGGTCCGGACATGGCAGGCGCTGCATGGCCCGGAACGCGACGTGATCTTCCGCCAGGAGCATCCGCCGGGGCAGCAGGGCTTGTCGGATTTCACTGATGCCGACTTGCTCAGTGTCACGGTAGCCGGCGTTCGGCTCGCGCATCGGCTGTATCACTTCCGACTGCCGTTCTGCGGCTGGCAGCATGCCGAGGTGGTGCTCGGCGGTGAGAGCTTCGTCGCACTGGCCGAAGGGCTGCAGAACGCCACTGTGGGCGCTCGGAGGTGCGCCACGCGAACACCGCAGCGACAGCCTCTCGGCAGCGTTCCGCAATCTGGATCGTGACGCAGCAGAAGATCAGACCAGGCGTTACGAGGCGCTGTGCAGGCATTACGGCATGACGGCCACCCGCAACAATCCTGGTGTTGCGCACGAGAATGGTGTCATCGAGGCCAGCCATGGGCATCTCAAGCGGACCATGGCACAGGCGCTGCTTCTGCGTGGCAGCAGTGACTTCGCCGACCTGGCGGTCTACCGCCGCTCTGTTGCCGAGACAGTGGGCCGCGCCAATGCCGATCGGCGCCGCGAGCTGGAGATCGAGCGTCCTTTGCTCGAGTCGCTGCCGCCGCGCCGCACCACCGACTTCGAGGAAGACCTGATCGTGGTCACCCGCAGCGGCGGCTTTCTGCTTCGCCGCGTGTTCTACACCGTTCCGTCGCGGCTGATCGGCCATCGTTTGCGGGTACGTATATATGATGACCGGATCGAGTGCTTCCTTGATGGCGAGCCGGTGTTGACGCTGCCGCGCGGTCGGCCACCACAAGGCCGCACGATGCGCAGCCGCACCGTTCATGTTGTCGACTATCGACATGTCATTCACGCATTGCGCCGCAAGCCGCATGCGCTGCTCAACCTGGTCTATCGCGATCAGCTCTTCCCCCGCACAGCGTTCCGCAGCACCTGGGACGCGCTGATCGCCGCCGAGTCGCCACGCATGGCTTGCCGGATCATGGTGCGGCTGCTGGCGCTGGCACACGAGCGCGGCTGCGAGGCGGAGCTGGCGACCGAACTGGAAGCCGCTCTCGGCGGCGGACAGCTGCCAGACCTCGAAGCCTTGGAGGCACGGTTCGCCCCATCCGCCGCGAGCTCGCCGCAGGTCACCGTCACGCTGCCGTCGGCGGGCACCTATGACGCGCTGCTGAGCCGCGATGTCGTGGAGCTCTCGGCATGAGCACGATCACCGTCGACACCGCCCGCCTGCCGCTGCTGCTGCACGAACTGCGGCTGCCCGCCGTCAGCCGCCTCTGGCAGGTAGTTTCTGCAGGTTTACTGTCTGCTGCCACGATCAGTACCAGGAGAGCCGCAGCATTGCGTCAATAAAACTTCCAAATCATCCCAAAAAAGTGTTCGCGCCTACTCCAACTGCGGAAGTTGGGCTACTTCGGCGTGAAGGATGGAGTGCCGACACCGGCACGGGCGAAGGCGATCCGCGTGCTGTCGCTCCTGTGCGAATACGCCCGGATTGATCTTGGCTGGATCGCTCACAATCCATGTCGGTGGCCGAAACGGTTGCAGACAGGCGATGGATATCCAGCGTGGACACTCGCGGAGTTTCAGCAATACATGGCGTGCGGGCAGATCGGCGAGCCGATCAAGCGCGCTGCCGCCCAGGCGTTCTACACGGGGGCGAGGGTAGGGGACTGCATCGCGCTGCCGCGCGCGGCACGCCACGACGGGGCAATCGAGTTCACGCCGTCGAGGACCAAGCGGACGACACGGGCGCACGTGGTTCTGCCGGTGGTCCCCGAGCCGGCGGCAGTGCTGGATGCGGCACCCGCCAGCGACGCGCCGACGCGGGCAGACGGACAGCCGTGGAAGATCGACCACGTCAAGCACGCCATGGCGAAGAAGGCAGTGCGGAAGGCCGGGCTACGCGCCGGACGTAGCTTCCATGGGCTCCCCTCCGGCTTGTCCGTAGCGTTGGCCGAAGGCGGCGCGTCTCCGAAAACGACATCCGCTGCGCGTCACGCGGCGCAAGGTCGGTGCCGTAACACGCAGCGATGTTGGTCGCGATAGCCGAGATGTATTCCTCAGTCTGACCAAGACCGGCGATAAGCTGCGCATCCCGGTCTGCGATTATCTGGGCAGCCGGCTCAAGGTGGCGGGGCACGTGATGATCGACGCGCTCGATCACTACGTCAGTTGGCGGACGCGATTCACCTGATCAACGGTGGCGCAGCCCACACTTTTGCCCCTGTCACATTTTCTCGCACGCGTCAGCGAGCCAACTACCCACGTCGGCCTCTAGATGAGGCTCGACCTCGCTCATCACACGCGCGTGATACGCATTCAACCACGCAAGTTCGGATTCGTCGAGCATCGCCGGATTGATGAGCCGCCGGTCGAACGGTGCAAGGGTCAATGTCTCGAAGCGCAGGGTCGCCTTACCGGCTGACTGGCATTGCACGTCCTGCACCAACAGCAGGTTCTCCAGCCGAATGCCGTACGAACCTGGCAGGTAATAACCTGGCTCGTTTGACAAAATCATCCCAGCTTCGATCGACACAGGCCGAGCAAGACGCGATAGGCTTACGGGGCCTTCGTGTACCGACAGGTAGCTTCCCACACCATGGCCGGTGCCATGATCGTAGTCCAGTCCGACCTGCCATAACCCCCGACGTGCAAAGGCATCGAGATTGGCGCCGCCGACGCCGCGCGGGAACACCAAGCTCGCGATAGCGATGTGGCCTTTCATTACACGGGTGACCTGGTCGCATATGATCTGCGGAGGGTTGCCGGGCCCAGTCCAAACCGTGCGGGTTACGTCGGTCGTGCCATCGAGAAATTGTGCGCCCGAGTCAACAAGATAAATCTCATTCGGCTTGATCGGCCGACTGCTGTCCTCGGTGACACGGTAATGGACTATGGCACCGTGCTCACCCGCGGCAGAGATCGTCGGAAAACTCTCGCCGCGAAAGCCCGCAATCTGCTCTCGCAGGGCCAATAGCCTGACAGCTGCGGACATCTCGGTCTCGCTACCGCGCGGGCCTGCGTCGGCAAGGAAGTGCAGGAACCGGCAGATTGCCACGGCATCCCGCTGATGTGCATTCCGAGTGCCGTGTTGCTCGGTTTCACTCTTGCACGCCTTCGGAAGCAGGCAGGGATCGGGACCGGCCACCACCACCGCCCCCGCTTTGCCAAGCGTTTGCGCGAACCAGACCGGGGTACCTATGGAATCCACGCGGACTCGCTTGGTGTCGAGCATAGCTAGTGCCAATGCCAAGCTATCGCGTCCGGCTACGCACACGGTGTTGCCGAGCCAGGCACGGGTGCCCTCGGGCAGCTTGGCGGGATCCATGAACAACGCGGCACTACCATCGGAATATGCCAAGGCGAAACCCAGGGCAAATGGCGCAAAGGGAATATCGCCACCGCGAATGTTAAACAACCAAGCGATCGAAGCTGGATCGCTGATCACGGCCGCGTCCTGTTGCGCCTCGCGAAGCATTGCGGCGATCTGCTCGCGCTTCTCGTCGGCGCCGCGTCCAGCGTACTCTAGCGGGTGCGGCACTACCGGCGCTAGTGGCATAGGCGGCCGGCCGGTCCACACAGCGTCAATTGGATTGTGCTCAGCGGCCACCATATGGAGGCCGGCATTGGTGTAGTGCGCCAGCCCTTCCTCACTGATCAGCATCGGGTCGTAACCAATCCTGGCACCGGGTGCCACACGCGCCAATAGCCAATTGGGCGGCGGTTCCTCAGAGATGTGGCGACATTGCCACAGCTTTGAGTTGATCTGTGCTGCGAGCTGTAGAACGTAGCGACCGTCGGTGAACACAGCTGCTTTATCAGACAGCACCACCGCTATTCCAGCGCTGCCAGTGAAGCCAGTCAGCCAGGCGAGCCTCTCGGCCGATGCCGGGACGTACTCGCCCAAGTGCTCGTCGGCGCGCGGAACCACGAAACCGTCAAACTCCTTGCGCTTCAGCTCTTCGCGCAGTTTCGTGAGGCGCTCTCCAAGCTCTTCAGCCACCTTCGAATTCCTCCGTTAAGTCATCCGCTACATTCATAGCTCGTTAAGCGCCCATGCGTCTTTCGCATATGTGGCGTGGAAAATTGGCAGTTATCCTCACACGCAATAGGGGTCACTTGCAATGCAGTAGAGCGGAGGATTGCTCGCTGCAATGGCAGTACTCCAGTCCCCATTGCATTTTTCTAGGGATGACACTCATGTACGCTCCGATCGACAAGAACCAATTCAGCTTCTCGCTCGGCAATCTGACGTATATCGGTCCAGCTTGGGACGGCGGGACACCCGCCCCGATAGGCGGGGCCCGAAAGGATGGAATTGGCGGATGGCTCGGGCGGCTTTTGGCCAAAGCACTTGAATGGCAGCGCCAGCGTGTTGTCATGCAGGAAATGGCAATGATGTCCGACCACGAGTTGTCCGATATCGGTCTGTCGCGGGCTGATCTGACGCGTGTCTTCGACCCGACCTTCGCCGCAGACCATGCACGGGGCCTGTATTATCCCGGTTTGTGACGGCCACGACATACCGCTTCCCGTGACGCCAGAATGTGTTTGCGTTCCAGCTGGCGTCGTGGCCCCAAAGGCCGACTGTCGGCACGCTTCGCCGCCGCGAGCGTGCGAGCCGCAACGTATTCGCGATATGGGTGCCCAGCACATGCCTGGTGACGAGGTTTGGTCGATCGGGGTGTGTTTCGGGGTGCAAGTTTGACCCCTCTGATTGGAGTGCGCCCTGTAAGCGTCTGGTCAGGCGCGCGGTTTGCGTTGCTTGACGCGATGGTCCAGCAGCTCAGGCGGCGCGGCGCTGATCCAAGCGAGCCCGAATGCCGGTCACGCTCCACGGCAGCTTCGTGCACGCGCCTGACCGGATGATCGGCGATGCGTTCGAGAACATGGCGCAGGTAGTCCTAGGGATCGCATCCGTTGAGCCTGGCGGTCTGGATCAGTGAGTAGGCTGCGCCAGCCGACCGCCCACCGTAGTCGGAAGCGGCGAACAACCAGTTCTTGCGTTTATGGACAGATGGCCATAAACGCAATTATCCGCACCTTCGAGTTATGTGCAGTTCACCCCGCCGGCATCCAGTAAGACGCAGTGCTGGTCTGCATGTTTGTCACTGATGAACTGCGCATAATTCAAAGGTTTTGGAGGAATTGCATCAGCTGATCCGGCGGGCGATAGCGCGCGGTTTTGGCTCCAGCTGGCTGCAATCTCTCAAGCGCGCGTTCCTTCATCGACAGATCTGCTTCGAGATACATATGCGTTGTCGTTGTGCTTTCATGGCCAAGCCACAGAGCGATCACGGTGATATCCACCCCTGACTGAAGAAGGTGCATCGCCGTGGTGTGCCTGATCGTGTGCGGCGATATCGTCCGGCCGGTGAGCTGCGGGCAGGCCGCAGTGGCGGTGGCGACCGCGAGTGCGAGACGCTGGGTGACGTTCGAACGCGTCAGCTTTCCGCCACTCCGGTTCGGAAACAGAAAGCTGTCATCTTTGATATCGCCCAGTTGCTTCTTCCAGCCGCGGATCAAGGTGGCGGTCGGACGCCACAGGGGTACGCTGCGCTCCTTACGTCCCTTGCCTCGAAGGTGGGCCGTCGGTGAGGCCTCGGTGACGACATCGCCGACACGTAGACCGATGGCCTCCGACACCCGGGCACCGGTATTGTAAAGCACGCTGAAGAAGACGCGGTCGCGCCGCCCAGCCCAACTCATGGCATCGGGTGCATCGAGGACTGCCTGCATCTCCGGGCGCGTGAGAAATCCCAGCATCGGTCTGTCGAACTTCTTCATAGGAACAGCCAGCGCCTGCTCAATGACGGCAAGCGCCGTGAGGTCATGATGCGCGGCAAACTTCAGAAAAGATCGCAGTGCCGCCAGGCGGGCATTGCGACTGCGCACCGTGTTCTTCCTGGTTTTCTCGAGATGATCGAGAAAGCCAAGGATCAGCTTCGCGTTGAGATCGACCAGGGTGAAGACGGCCGGTGTCTTGCCGATCGTGGCTTCGGCGAACCCCAGCAACAAACGGAAGGTGTCTCTGTAGGCAGTGATGGTACGTGGACTGACGGCTCGCTGCTGTCCCAGATGTTCGATGAAGAACCGTTGCAGCAGCGATGGGAAGGTGGGCGTTTGGATCGGATCAGTCATGACGATCGCCCCCGCTTCCGGCGGCGAACACCTCAAAGCGTTTCCCCGCCACCGCCATCAGATCAGGCACCCCGGTCAGGTACCAGTAGGTGTCCGACATCTTGGCGTGGCCGACATAGGTCGAGAGCGCGGCCATGGCGTTGTCGATATCGGCGCCGCGATCGTGCCAGAGCTGAACCCGCCGGCAAACGAACGTGTGTCTCAGATCGTGAATGCGAACCTGGGCATGACCACCACGGGCGGTCCAGCCCAAACCGGCGCGCAGTTTACCAAAGACATGATGGACAGACCGCTTCGGAAGCCGCTTCCCCGTCGATGACAAGAACACCAGCGCCTCCGCGCCGGTGTCGCCGTAGCGCTGTCGTATCGCCATGTAGCGCCGTAGTTCGGTCACCACGGTGCGGTGCACGGGCACGTGCCGGGACTTACGGAACTTGGTCTTCCGGATGGTCAAAAGCCCCTGATCCAGATCGACATCGCCACATCGAAGGTTCAGAGTTTCGGAAATACGCAGCCCGGTCGCCGCGATCAAACCGAAGATCGTCTCATAAGTCACCGGCCGCGAGGCGCCGTGCGGGGGCAACTCCCGGGCCGCGGCAAGGAGATCTTCGATCTCCTGGTCGGTGTAGATGTGCGGCGCGAGCCGCCGGTGCGACCTGCCGAAGATCGCGGTGTCCGGAAACTCGGCGGCGGATCCAAACGCGCCAGATATCGGGCGAATGGCCGCAGGACCTCGAGCCGCCTGGCCCAGGAGAACGGCGTGGCGTGTCTCGATTTGCCCTGCACCCAGTCGAGAACGATCCGCGTTGTCAGCGATCCGGTGTGGCCGGCGGCATCGACGAAACGGGCGAAAGCGATGACTTGTGTGCCGGAAATGCCAAGATCAAAGCCAAGAAGGCGGCGTTCGGCGAGGTAATCGCTGGCCAACGCGACCATTGAACGGCTCCCGGTCATGACGCACTCCCGGGCCAGGGCAACGCCACCGAAGCCAGTCTGCTGAAATCCACCTTCGTGTAGATCGCTGACGTATCGAGACTGCGATGCCGGAGAACATCGGCGATCTCCTTCATGGGCGTGCCGGCCCGCAACAGCCGGCTCGCGACGCTGTGGCGGATAATATGGACGCGCGAGCGCTTCCACCCGCATCGCTTGTATGCCGCTCGTACTGCTCGCTGGACCGCGCCGCTGTCGATCGGCGTGTCGTAAGGCGCGACGTGACGAACGAATATCGCGCGGTTCGATGTTCGAGGCCGCTCGTCACGCAGATAGGCAGCGATCGCGGCACCGGTCGCGTCAGGCAACGGGAGGGTATCGACGCGCCGGGTTTTGGTTCCACCGAGGCGAAGCGTCGCCTCGTTCCAGTTGATATCTTCGAGCCGAAGATTGGCGACTTCGCTGCATCTCAGGCCAAGATCGGTGAGGCACCGCAGCATCGCGAAGGCGCGCCGATGCGACCGGAACGGCGGATCGAATGAGCGGAGCAGTTCGTCGATCTCGGCATCGGAGAGGACTTCCGGCAATGATGCGAGGCGCCAGTGCGCGGCTCGCGGGATCGCCGCCAACAACTCCGTCACCCGATCCCCCCGTCTGGCTATTCCAACGGCTTCGCCGTCGGAACCTTGGCCAGCCTCGCCCACCAGGGAGCGGAACCGCAGGTAACCGCCGATCGCGCCGCCAATCACCCTGATGGTGCCAGCGCTCCACTCAGCGCCATTCCCGAGAACGAACTGCCGGATTGCGGTGGGATCGATAGCCGCGATCAGGATAGGCCCGGTCTGAAACAAACCAGCCAGAAAACGCGACACGATCCCACAGCGTTGCTGTCGCGTATTCAACGCTAGTCCGCCAGCATCCCGCATATGGGCCTCGAAGCGGGCAAGCTCGCGCGCGAGATGGGTCTCAGGGGCGGCATCGTTCGCGATGGCACCCTCTGCCCGCAAGACAGCCAATAGCTGGGTGAGCGCGGCCCTGAGGTCGTGGGGATTACGTCGCACCGGATAGGGGCAGCCACAACGTGGCAGATGTTCCGCCACGAATCGCCTGACGGCAGCTTCGCTGACCGAGCTCAGGGCATGGTGCTCGGTTGTCAGCCAATGGGCGAAGTGCGCGACGCAGCAAAGGTAAATGCGCCGGGTAGTCCGGGCATACCGAGCACGATGAAGATGATCGCTGTAGGCGGCGACATAGCCTTCAAGAACGCTGTGCTGAAGCCAGGTACGCTGCTGCGCCTGGATGATGATCTCTTCGACCATGCTGGCCTCCCGTCTGGTGAAAGGGTCCAGGCAGGGGATCAGAATTATGCGCTGGGTGAACCGTATCGCATTAGGCGCTCAGCGTGACCCAGTCTCGGTATTTGCGATCTGGGCGTGGTGAACTGCACATAACTCGAAGGTGCGGATAATTCCGCCCCAAGGTCATGGGCCGCATCGAGCGTTCCGCGGCTTTGTTGTCGATGCAAACCCAGCCATCGCGCGGTATTAGTGTTAGTGCATCCCAGCGCGACAGCGTGTAGCGGATCGCAGCGGCCAGATCGCTCTTGCCCGAGATGCGCGCCTCGGTGTTCTGAAGTCACTGCCGCAGCGCGGTGAACAACGGTGCGCTCTGCGCGGTGCGAGTTGCCAGACGGGCATCGGGCGGGCGGCCGCGGATCGTGGCCTCGATCGCGTACGATGGCGCGATGCGCTGCAACGCCTCCAGCGCCGACGCGACTGCGTTGATGCGTGCACGTCGAAGAACTTCCGTCGCGCATGCGCCCGGCAGGCCGCCTCCGTCACGCCGCGGTCATACAGTCGGGCATAGCCCGCGTATCCGTCCGCCTGCAGGGACACGACCCAGAACAGTTCAGGCAACACCGGAAAAAAAGCTGTGGCCCGAGCACGTCCGACAGATTGGTGCCTGACACGCAAGTGCACACCCATCATGGCCAGCGGGAAACATCGCGCAACAGGCCGGACATGAAGGGCGCGACTGACCGGATCGATCACCTACGCCCATCAGCACGGTCCGGCCGACCTCGTCGATCCGCGACTTCGCGGCGTTGCCCATCCATTGCACTCGTGACGCGTCACAAAATATCAAGTTCAGACGTCAGGACCACCACGCCGCGGCGATCGCGCCGCGACCCCCGCCGAGCGATCCGCGGCATATAAGGCGCGGCGCAAGGCTACCGCGGCGGCTGCGCCGGCGAAACCGCCGGTAGTTGTCGAATACCGTCGGCCCGCCAATCGGGGGGCAGTCGACCGCAACATTGGGCCGACGCGGTGCAGACGCTGGTGGACCTGCTGGACCGATTTCAGCAGTGGCGGGACAACCTGCCCACAAGCCTCGCAAACAGCGCAACGGCAGAAGCGCTCGAGACGGTGCTGGAGCTTCGCGGTTATACCGAAGAGGTCCAGGCAGCTGCTGCCGAGACGCTACCGCGAGATGTGGTGGAGCATGCGGTACCGTGTGCGTGCCCGCGTTGCGGCGGCGTGTTGCGCCCCATTGGGCGAAGACGTGACAGAAGTCTTGGACTATGTGCCGGGCGTGTTCCGCGTCACGCGTCGTGTCCGGCCGAAGCTGTCGTGCCGGAGCTGTGAGGCGATCGCCCAGGCACCGGCACCCAGCCTGCCGATCCATCGCGGCCTGGCCGGGCCTGGTCTGCTGGCACACGTGCTGGTGGCGAAGTGCTGCGACCACCTGACGCTGTATCGCCGGGTCGAGATCTATGCGCGCGCCGAGATCAAGTTGGACCGCTCGACCCTGGCGGATTGGGTCGGACAGACGGCACCGCTGATGCGGCGCTGGTCGCGGCGGTAGGGCAGCACGTGATGTCGGCGCAGCGGGTACATGCCGACGACACCACGGTGCCGGTGCTGGACGCCGCTCGCGGCAAGACCAAGACAGGACGGCTGTGGGGTTGCGCGCGCGATGACCAGCCGTTCGGCGGCCAAGCGCCGCCGGCGGTGCTGTATTGCTACAGTCCGGATCGTAAAGGCGATCATCCGCGGGCGCACCTGGGTGGATTCCGCGGCATCGTTGGGTGACAACTTATCCTCCGCCGAGGTCGGCGAGATGCTCTTGCCGTCCCAGGGATTATCTTGGTTGCCTATGCCGCCACGGAGCGCCCGCAACGTCAGATGGATCTTGCCGCTTCGTGCCGGGGCGTGCCGGGCGTCTTGAGAACCGCCGCGAGCGTGCCTCTTTTTTGCGACTCAGCCGTCGATGCGTGGCTGCCTAGATCAGGGAGGCGGCACTCAGGAGGACCGGGGCCCTGACCCGCCCATTGCCTGCTTTACTGCACCAACGATCGCCATCAGCACGCCGCCACCGACACCGCCGGCAGCGACCTGTCCGATAATCGAGCTGATATCGAGACCACCTGACCCCGTTGCTCCGCCGCCCAGCACGGCGCCCAAATCTGACCGCCAATGCCGCCGCCGATGATGCCTGCTACGCTGTTCCAGAGCGGACCAAGGTCAAGTTGCTTTGCGAGCGCAGCAACAACGTTACCGCCCGCCGCGCCAGCAATAAGCTGAATGATGATGCCGACGATTCCCCCGGACATCGCTCCCCTCCCATTTGACGTGTTTGTCGCAACCCTTGTGCGAGCTTTCTCGGTCAGTCATTAAGCTAAATCAACAGGGTACCTGATAACGAAAACGTGCATCAGTCGGAGCAGACGGCGATCCAGTTGATGCTCAAGCGCATAGACGGGGTCACGAGCGGCCATCCCAGGGTCTGTCATCAATCCAGGACGACGCACACGGCATCCCCATGAAGCGCCGGCAGTTGGCCCTGCGGTGGCGACCTAAGATGAATAATCACGCCGTGTTCGTTCTGAATCCAAAGACCACTGCTATCCTGCGACGGCCGAGAAGCACCGGCGTTCAACTGTCGATAGGTCCCTGGGAACTGTGCGACATCTCTGACCTGGTACGCTTCTCCCGTCGTCGCAACGATGGCGACAGCACTCCCGTCGACGCCCAGGCCGCCAATAGCAAAGCGATAAACGTTACCGTTCAACGATACCGTGCCCTTGCCAGCGCCGCCCACCAATGCATCGCCCGATGATGTCTGGTTAAGCTCGATCGCACCGGGCGCTTGCAATCCGGATGGCGCGGGTACCGTGCCGGTCCCGCAAGCGGCCAGCACCTGCCACAGGCATACAAGCAGGACAGTGCTCGTCGCCGCACTGAGCCCACGCCGTGCCCGTGATTTCGCGGTAGAGTTCTGAGGCAATAGCCTCATCGTTCGGTTGGCAATTCTACTTCTGAAGGCACGAGGCAAAAACCAGCTGGCACATTGTGAGGTTACCGGAAAATACCGAATTGACGAGGCGGTCATGCTCGAACACCGCATCCACTGAACATGCCTCCGTTGGGACGGCCACTGGGCTCGCAATGCCGATCGGCTGATCTCGCTGCAGGTTCGTCACGAACGACATGCGATCTTGTCCGGCCTGCGACAATTCCAACGACGGCGGCCCCGAGCATGCAAGGAACTTCGCCTCCTCGATACCCTCCAGTGTCACGGACAGGTCAGGCGCAGTCTCTTGGGCACAACCCTGCTCGGTCAGGACGATCACAACACAGCAGATAATCTTGCGTATTGCTAACCTGTCGCCCGAGAGCGCGCCATTTCGGACGGCTCGCGAGCCAGCTCGGGCAGCATTACGCCAATCAGCCAGCATAGCGTGCACTCGTCATGGGTCGAAAGTGCCATTACAGGTCCGTGGACGGAGCCACGCTGATGCCTCCAATCATCCTCGCGCTCGCAGGTCACTGTCATACCGCTCCACTGCACTATGTCACGTGCTACACGTACTATGCAATTTCGGCTGCCGCGTTGCAAACTGAGTTTACGGCCACCGTGCCCGTTTAGGGTCAGCAATAGCCATCGATGGCAATCTGTCGAGAGCAAATTAAGTTGGCCGGTTTAGGTGACACATCATGTGGCCGCTCGTTCCCGCTTTGTCTGTCGGAGGAGCGGTGTCTCCGACGGCCGTTTCCTGGTGGGACTGTCAGGGCCATTTCCTGGAGCCGACCTGCCGCGCGGGTGGGCGCCGCGCGGAGGGGCGGTCAAGGGTGGCCTCGCCTTGGGCGAGGCCACCGCATCGCGGCGCGAAGCGTCGCTGTGTGCTGGGCATGTCCAGCAGTCTGGGGGTGAAAGTCCCCTGTGCAACCTGATGGAGGTGAAGCACGAGTGAAGCGCAAGGGCGGAACCGCGAGGGACCGTCTGAAGGAAGCGTGGAACGAAATCGCGACCTGACGAACAGCAACCGGATACGAGGCAGCACGGGTCGGACGAGCGGGCAGGAAGTCGCAAAGTCCATATCCATCAAGGGCCTGGACTGTAAATCCGGCAGGTGTGCGAGGAAGACTGTGGGGCTTACCCCAGGAGATCTGCGTCGTGTCCTGCCGGGAAACCGGATGGACTGAGGGAGCCGCAAGGCGCCCTGACCGCGGCGCAGAAGTCAGCAGAGGGCATAATAGGCTGCCTTGGCGGCTGAAGGCCCGAACGGTCCCCGCAAGGGGTTGAAGGAGAGGGCAAGTAGCTCGGACATCTCATGACCACACCGCGACCGCCATTCCAGTTCACATTGGACTTGCCGATACCTGGCAGGGGTGAAGCCCCGCGCCCGGCCGTGCGAGAGGTCGAAGTGATCGCGGCGACGTCCGGACCCGAAAGCCCGGCATTCACGACGTATCTGATGGAGGCAATCTGTGACCCCGATAACATAGAAGCGGCGTTGCGTGCGGTGGTGCGCAACAAGGGAGCGCCCGGTGTCGACGGCATCACCGTCCGACAGCTTCCGGGCCTCCTTGAAGCGCGCTGGCCGGAGATCGAAGATCAACTGCTGCAGGGGCGCTACCAGCCGCAACCGGTGCGTCGGGTGCAAATCCCGAAACCGGCCGGCGGGACGCGCGAGCTCGGCATTCCAACCGTGATCGACCGTGTGATCCAGCAGGCGGTGCTGCAGCGGCTCCAGCCGTTGTGGGACCCGACGTTCAGCGAGCACAGCTACGGCTTCCGGCCGGGCCGCTCTGCCCAGCAAGCGGTGGCGCAGGCGCAAGCCTATGTCACCGACGGCTATCGGTTCGTTGTCGATATAGACTTGGCGAAGTTCTTCGACCGAGTTAATCACGACAAACTCATGGCACGCGTGGCAGCGCGCATCCCGGATCGGCGGGTGCTTCGGCTTATCCGGAGCTACCTGACAGCCGGTGTGCTCAACAACGGGCTGTTCGAGATCAGCCGGGAGGGGACCCCGCAAGGCGGGCCGCTCTCGCCACTGCTCTCGAATCTCGTGCTGGACGAACTGGATCGCGAACTTGAGCGCCGTGGCCACCGCTTCGTGCGCTACGCGGACGACTGCAACATCTACGTCCGCAGCGAAAAGGCTGGCCACCGGGTCATGGCCAACTTGACCCGCTTCATCGAGGGACGCCTCAAGCTCCAGGTCAACGCGCAAAAGAGTGCCGTCGCCCGGCCGTGGCAACGGTCGTTCCTTGGCTTCACCGTCACGGACGAACCGCAACCTCGGCGACGCATCGCCGACAAGGCCGTGACCCGGTTCAAGGACCGGGTTCGCGACCTGACGCGGCGAAATCGCGGGGTCAGCCTGGAACGGATGATTGCCGACCTGAACCCACTGCTGAGGGGATGGGCCGGCTATTTCGGCTTCAGCCAATGGCGCGAGTTGGGCTCACTGGACGGCTGGACACGGCGACGGCTGCGTTGCGTCGTCTGGGTCCAGTGGAAGACGCGGGGCAGACGCTACAAGGAACTCCGACGCCTCAAGGTCTCCGAGAAGGTGGCCAGTGCGGCCATCTTCAGTCCAAAGGGACCATGGCGGCTGAGTTCGGCAAGCGCGATGCATCGTGCCTTCAGCAACAGACGCTTCAATGGTCTTGGACTGTTTTCCATGGAGACGCTGGTGGAAGCTTAATCCGCCGAACCGCCGTGGTACGGACCCGTATGCCCGGTGGTGTGGGAGGGGCGGCATCGCGAGATGCCCCCCTATCCCGATTGACGGCCCTGAGCCCGGCGCGAGCCTGATGGCGGGACGCAACGACGGCTTCGCTCGCGCTGTCGTCCGCACGGGGCTCGCCGATCGCGACGCCCGCGCTGTCGTAACGGCCCAGGCAACGCCGGCCATGGAAAATCGCCAGCGCGCCACTTGGATATTGGTGCACCTTCACCGTCGCCCTGACAAAGTGTGGACGCAGCGGGCTCTCCGGTATCTGTAGCCTGCGGTTCAGGAACGACACACAGTTGTCGTTGCCGACCACACGCTCTTCCTGCACGCACAGGACCTCCGTCAGATCCAGCGCTGGCACCGCGACGAACGCGCTGCCCTCCTGCTCCGCCGTCACCGCGAACCGTGCATTGTGTGCCGGTATATAAGTGGCGCGCAGCCAGGCGTTGGCTTCATCCATCGTTGTGATGCCCGCCAGCGACAGTTCCTTCGGCAGCCGATCCTGCAAGGTCTGGAACAGACGCTCCGAGCGGCCACGGGCCTGCGGCGAATACGCCGCAATGTGCTCGACGCCCAGATGCGAAAGTGCGCGGCCGACCTGCGTCGGCTGGCCACGATCCACCTTGCCGCCCGCTTCGGCCGTGTGAAAGTAATGGCTGCCGCGATCGGTATACAGGCTCAGCGGCAGGCCGTGCCGCCCGAACACCTCTAACAGCGCCCGGAACGTCGAAGCCGTGCCTTCTTCCTCAACCAGCAACGCCGAATACATCCCGCTCGTCGCGTCGTCCATCGTCACCACCAGATCGAGCGGCGGCTGTTTCGCCAGCCACCCATGCCGCGATGCGTCTTGATGCAGCATCATTCCCGACAGGGGACGACGCGGCCGCTTGCGCCGGTGCGCGCCTCGCCGCGCCGCCTTCGACAGCAGGTTCCGGCTTTGCAAGAACGCCTTGGTCCAGCTGTAGCTCCAGGCGAACTGGTGGTCCCGCACAAGGTGCTCGTGGAAATGGCGCGCGGTGAACCCCTGGTAGCGCGTCCGGTACAACGCCTCCACCTGTTCGCTCCGATCGACCGGAACTCGCTTGCCCGACGCCTTGCCGATCCGACGATCCAGCAGGCCGGCTTCGCCGTCCTCCTCGTAACGGCGGCACCAGCGACGGAATGTCCGCTCCCCCATCCCCAGCAATTCCGCCGCATCCAGCCGGCTCAACTCCGACGCCTCCCAGCGACCGAACACGTCCATGAACTTCAGCATACGAACACCCTGTCGGGCTTCCGTCCGGCGCATCCTCCCAACCTCCCGGTTGGGAACCCGCTACCGGACAGTTCGTGTGCTACCTAAACCGGTCATATCGTCTGCTACCGACACCCATCGATGGCAATCTTGCCTGAGACGCGCCACTTCGTTATATTGCTGCGATGATATACAGTTTCTGTCTCGCAGCGGAGTTCTTGCCCTGCCCGTCTGCCGGTGCAATTATGCTCGGTGTCTGCGCACTCGTGCTCGGATGCGCAGACCCCTCGCAAGCGCGTATGCACACGGTAGCTGTAGCATCGCCACCGCCACGAGTGGATCCAATCGACGGGAGCTACAACGGGATTGCGCTACTCGTCAGCGGCGCGGCAATGTCCTGCGGTCCGGATACGGCGAATTTGCAGGTGAAAAATGGCGCATTTCGCTATGTTCTCAATCAGCCACAGGTACCGTGGGAACCACGACGTTCGTTCGACGTCGTGATTGCGCCGCACGGCTCCTTCCAGGTGCAATCAGGTCCGGCGTCCATCAGCGGGACGGTGGGTCAGGGACACATGCAGGGCCAAGTGGTCGGTGATGCCTGCAGTTACAAGTTTGAAGCCGACAATTCGGGCACTTTGTAGTCGGACCATGTCGACAATGCGGGATGCAGTCCGGCGTCGGGCAAGTGACATGGCGGGGTTGATCAACGCCAGCCTACGATCCGGTCTTGCCGTACTGTGCCTGCTGCTCCTGGGCTGCTCCGGGAACAATGGATTGCAAGCGCCGGCGGTAATACTCGACACGGCGGCTGGCCCAAGACCGCTCTTTTCACCCGCACCGGCGATGCTGGGCGCTACCGTCGGACCGCCACCAGGTCTGGAAAACTCCGCGTCGCCGAAGACTGCGCAGCCAGTCAGCCGTGACGGCACCTATGTGGGTACTGCCGTGCCACTCGATACGGGCGGTGGCTTGTGTATCCAGACCCAGCAGGTGTCCGGCTTTCACGTTCGGGGCGATTCTGTACGCTTCGGAGGGTTCCGTGGCACCATCGACGCTGACAACGGCTTGCAGATGGTCTCCCGTCGCGACTGGATCATTGGTCAGTTTGAGGGAGATACCTTCCGTGGACAGATCGATGTCAGCGGTCGCATCGGTCATCCTGGTTGCACATATATGCTGAACCTTCAGCGCGTCGGAACCTAAACGTAAAGCGCGATCAGGCGGGCAACAGCTAAATATGATGCTCGCGCCGCCATGTATCGGGGCTGATACCCATGACACACGCGAATACCCGAGCGAAATGACATTGATCCGCAAAGCCGCAAAGGCCAACGATTTCAACCAGTGGCGTCGGCGATCGTACCAGGAGCTCTCGTGCCATTTCGACTCGCACCATCAGGAGCCATCGATGCGGTGGAGCGCCGGTAGACGTCTTGAATGCCCGCGCAAAATGACTGACAGACAACTTGCACGCCTTGGCGATACGCCGCAGCGGCGAATGTTCCGACAGATCTGCTCGCAACACTTCCATCGCGCGACGCAGTTGCCGAGGCGCCAGACTGGTCCGCGATGCCACTCGACAGGGTTCTGGGGTCCTGAACGCGCGTGCCACGTAGGCCAGAGCCTGCGTTGCCCGGCCCTCGGTGAACATCGGAAGCACTTCGTGGGGTTCCGCCAGTTCTCCCGCCAGTTCGTCGAATGCCCGCCGAAGCGCATTTTGGGAAAAGCCGACAATCGGCTCGGCCAACGCCTGCTTCGCACTTGGTGACAGGAACGCCGGATCGACGAAGACGCCGGGCAGTCATACGCACCCTTGCCGGTTACTTCTCTCTTAGAGTCTACTCCGTCGCGAAAGAACCAGAATTTAGCCCTACTCGGTGCTAAACTGGCGGCATGCTATCCGGCCATAGTGATCGGCACGTTGCTGCCTTTTCCCGCATCCATATGAGTGAGACCTCCCGTGACGCTCGACTGTACCTGTCGACCTGGTCCTGCAACGCGGGAATTTGACCCGCACATGTCCTGTGCGGGCAACCCGTGAGCTGATCATGTCGTCACGTGAAAGGGTCCGTATACTACCGTGCGCCGCTGCGTCGATCATAGTGGCCTCCCTGCCGCCCAGGTTCGCGGGCAAAGCTGCCATAAGCGGCAGTCCAAGCGTGAGTTAACCCCTGTGGGATATTGCCTGAGCTCCTGTTCCTGGCAGGTGCCCCTCCTCACGCCGATCGCAACAGTGATTTGTACCTTTACAGTCCGCCGCGTTGCAAACCCGTCAGATTTCATTACGTTACGTCCGGACCGGTCACCCGACCGTTCCTCTACTGGTCCGCGGCGCAGATAGGCTGGCATGACTGAGAGGGATAGCCTCTCAAACGAAAATGGCTTGAGCAGCACGGCCATGCGCTTCGGAACCCACCGGCTGCTCAAATCGCAGCGCCTGCTGCTCGACGGCGCCAGACCGGTGCCGATCAGCAACCGTGCAATGGACGTCCTCCTCACGCTGGTCGAACGGCCTGGCCGCGTCATCAGCCGCGATGACCTGATCATGCGTGCCTGGCCGAACACGAAGGTCGACGATATTAACCTGCGCGTTCACGTCTCGCTGTTGCGCCGTACACTTGGCGATAGCCGGGATAGTCAGCCGTATCTTGTGACAGTTCCTGATCGAGGTTACCGGTTCGTGGGTCCGCTTGCGAGCGAGCCGGCGCCGTTGTTGCCTATGGCTACCTCGCGTGTCCGACTGGCTACCCTGCCGCTGCCGTAGGCCCGCATCATCGGCCGCATCAAGATTATTGTCATAATCAGCGCGCTTCTGCAGCAGCGGCAGTTCGTCACCCTCGTCGCACCGGGTGGCATAGGCAAGACGACTGTGGTGACCGCGGTCACGAATGCGATTGGCTCCGCCTATCCGGACGGCATCCAGTGGTGTGAGCTCGCTTGCAATAACGACCCCCGATTGGAGTGCGCCCCTGGGGGTGGACACGATCAAGCCGCAGCTTTGACCCCTTGCTGGGCGTGTTGATCCTCGAATTGCACAGGGCGGAGATAGCCGAGTGCGGAATGCAGACGCTTACGTCGTCGATGAAGCGGGGAGGGTCGGCAGTGACATCTTCGAACGTCTCGTAGGCCGCCAGGTAGACGGCCTCGACCTTCAGCGACTTCATGAAGCTTTCTGCCTTGGCGTTGTCGTAAGGACTGCCGCGGCGACTCATCGATTCCACCAAAGCCATGGGCAACTAGCACTACTTTGGCAGAATTTAGGTAATGACATCGCTTTTGGGATTCCCGAATCGGCAAATCGGTGATTCCTGGGGGATCGGCTTATTGGAGGCCGATCGCGGTGGTCACGGAGTTCGGTTGGAGCGAGGAACTTGAACACTGGCTGGGGCCATTTCTGGCCCGCCTGGAGCACAAGGCCCGGCGGCGGATGTGCCCGCTCTATATTGCAGGACTGATCGGGCCGGGCGAGCGGAAGAGCATTCAACCGATGGCGGAGCGGCTGGTGCCGGGCGAGTATGATCAGTTGCATCATTTCGTGGCGGCTGGAGTTTGGGATGCGGCACCGCTGGAAGCAGAGCTTCTCATCCAGGCGGACCGACTGGTCGGCGGTGATGACGCCGTGTTGGTGATCGATGACACGGCGCTGCCGAAGAAGGGCAGCCATTCGGTTGGCGTTGCTGCGCAATATGCCTCGGTTCTGGGCAAGACGGCCAATTGCCAGACGTTGGTCTCAGCAACGCTGGCGGGCGGCGAAGTGCCGGTGATGGTTGGCTTGCGCCTGTTTCTGCCAGAGAGTTGGACGAGTGATCCTGTTCGCATGGCGAGAGTGGCGGTTCCAGCGGATCGGCAGACGTTCCGGAGCAAGCCTGAGATCGCGATTGACGAGATCGACCGGGTGAAAGCTGCCGGTGTACGCTTCGGATGCGTTCTGGCTGATGCGGGTTACGGCCTGAGTGCGCCGTTCCGGCACGAGCTTAGCGAGCGCGGTTTGAAATGGGCCGTCGGCATACCGCGGCATCAGAAGGTCTATCGAGGCGATGTGGCCCTGATCTTCCCCGTTGCAGGTCGCGGCCGCCCACGACAGCGACACATTCCCGACAGCAAGTCGGTCTCGGCGGAGGCGATGCTTACGGGCACATCATGGCGCTCGGTCAGCTGGCGCCGTGGCACCAAAGGCCGACTATCGGCACGCTTCGCCGCCGTGCGTGTGCGGGTCGCCGATGGGCCGCCGCAGCGCATTCGCGATAGGGGTGCCCAGCACATGCCTGGCGACGAGGTTTGGTTGATCGGGGAACGTCGCGCCAGCGGCGAACGCAAATACTACCTCTCAAACCTGCCGATAGGCACGCCGATCAAAGTGCTCGCTCGCACGATCAAGGCGCGCTGGATCTGCGAGCAGGCCCATCAGCAACTGAAGGAAGAACTCGGTCTCGATCACTTCGAAGGACGATCCTGGCATGGCCTCCACCGCCATGCCCTCATGACGATGATTGCCTACGCCTTCCTGCAGCATCGTCGCCTCGCAGTCGCGAGGCGGGGAAAAAAGAATTGATGGACCACCGCCACAGCCAAGCTTACCAGCAGTGCGTCATCTCATCATCGCTCACCTCACTCGCGCGCCACTCCAGCGATGCCCGCATTGTCGCGAATGGTTCAGCTCAGCGTAACCCAGTGACAAATTCTGCCAAAGTAGTGCTAGGCTGTGTGGACGGAATCCCTGGCATGCATTTCTGACGGATTCCCGAATCGGGACTTATTCGAATCACTGCGTGACCGGCATCAGGGAGCCGGACATGCTTACCGGAATGACAGAGCGGGATTGGCTGATCGTACTTGAAGTGTTCGACGCGGTGCAGTCGAGCCGGGAAGAGCCCGGGCACGACGACCGTAAATTCCTGGAGGCGATCCACTATTTCACGGTCCACAGTATTACCTGGCGAGCGTTGCCAAATGAATTTGGCAACTGGAACAGCGTATGGAAGCGGTTCTGGCGCCTCAGCCGGTCTGGCGTCTTCGAGGCGTTCTTTCAGATACTCGCGGAATGCAGTGAGACGGCGCATTTGATGCAGTTCTTCGATAGCACGACGGCGCGCGCTCACGTCTCGGCCGCTGGTGCAAAAGGGGGCAGCAGCATCAGGCACTCGGCCGATCGCGTGGTGGCTTCTCGACCAAAATCCACCTCAAGACCGATCTCGACGGCCATCCTCTCGACTTCCACCTGACCGGTGGCGAAGTCAGCGACAGCACGCAGTTCGAGACCTCGCTCGACATCGGCCCGGACACCCGCCCGCGCATCGCAGTGACCGACAAAGGATATGACAGCGCTGCAAATCGCGCCGCCGCGCTCTCACGTGGCATCACACCGGTGATCCCTCGTCGTGAAAACTCCAAGCAGCGAGGCCGCTTCTTTCCCAAGCGTCTCTATAAACTCCGGGCCCGCATCGAACAGACGATCGGCAAGCTCAAGCGGTTCAAACGCGTCGCCATGCGCTGTGAAAAGACCGACACCAGCTACTCGGCAATCATCAGTTTTGCATGCGGGCTAATGCTGGTTATTAATCCGTCCACACAGCCTAGTGAGTAATGTGGCCGCTCAACTCATCGGTCAACGCATGTGCCTTCGCCAGTTGCTCGTGATAGTATTCGGCCCCTACAGCGTTCCCGCCGTCACGCAGCGTCTGCGATGCGACCTCGATCTGTTGGGTCGCCGTGTTCGCTGTGGTCGCATCATCGGTGCGTTGGGCGATCAGCAATAGAGTGACGCCTTGCGCGCCCACCGTGGTGGCCCAGTCAAGCGGCGCCCGCTCGCGTGACCTTTCCTCCAGCGATTCGCGAAATGCCGCAACCGCCTCCTCCAGTCGCGCCGTCCCAACCTCTCTCGTTCCGATCGTCCAGAGCGTAAGGCCGAGGTTGTGCTGTATATGCGCCCAGTCGAGCGGGCTGCGATCGCGCGTCCATTCCTGCAATACTCGCCGGAACGCCGCGGCCGCGGCTTCCAGACTGTCGGTACTGGTCTCGCGCAGACCGATCATCCACAACGCGAGAGCAAGGTTGTTTTGCGTTCGCGCCCAGGCGTCCGGCATCCTCTCACGCGTCAGTTCCTCGAACGCCGCGTTGAATGCCGCGACCGCCTCCTGTAGTCGTACTGTACCGCTTTCGCGCACACCCAGGGTCGTAAGCGCGATACCAAGGCTGGACTGCGTCATTGCCCAGTCAAGTGGCACCCGCTCGCGCGTCAGTTCCGACAGCGCCGCCCGATAGGCCGCGACCGTCTTTTGTAGGCGCTCCGTATCACCTCCGCGCGTACTCAGAACCCAGAGTGCGTTGCCGAGGTTGGTCTGTGTCCGCGCCCATTGCAGCGGCATCTTAGCGCGCGTCATCTCCTCCAACGCCGCGTGGTAGGTTGTGATAGCCTCCTCCAGTTGCGCCGTGCCGCTATCGCGCTCACCGAGTTTCTGCAGTGCGGCGCCCAGGTCGCTCTGCATCGTCGCCCAATCTAGCGGCGCACGGTCTCGCGTCATCTCCTCCATCGCCGCGCGATAGGCGACAACCGCTTCCTCGAGATGCTCCGTGCCACTCTCGCGCTCGCCAAGCTTCTCGAGCGCATTGCCGAGATTGGCCTCGGTCCATGCCCATTTCAACGGCAATCGTCCGCGTGTCCGTTCCATGAGCGCCGCGTGTAGTACTGCGACCGCCTCCTCGAGACGCACCGTGCCGTTCTCGCGCTCGCCTAGCTTCTCGAGCGCAACGCCGAGAGCATTCTGTGTCGCAGCCCAGTAGAGCGGCTGCCGCTCCCGCGTACTCTCTTCCAGCGCTGCGCGGTAGGCAGTGACCGCTTGGCGCAGATGCTCGGTACCGCTCTCGCGCTCGCCCAACTGTTCCAGAGCGTTGCCAAGCAGGGTCTGCGTCCACGCCCAGTCCAGCGGAACGCTATCACGTCTGAGTTCCTCAAGGCCCACACGATAACCCGCGACCGCCTCAAGCAAGCGCGCAGTCTTGTCGTCGCGTTCGCCCAGCAGCTCGAACACATCCGCCAGCCGGGTCTGCGTCCGCGCCCAGTCAAGCGGCACCAGGTCGCGTGTCGTTACCTCCAACGCTGCGCGCAGTGCGGAAACCGCCTCATGCAGATGCGCCGTCCCGCTTGCGCGCTCTCCCAGCCTTGTCAGCGCGTTGCCGAGGTAGCTCTGCGCCTTCGCCCAGTCGAGCGGCACCCGATCGCGGGTCCATTCCTGCTGCGCGTTGCGGAATGCTGCGACGGCGCCGAGCAGGGCTGCGTTGTCGCCGTATTCATTCCCCTGTCTGTACAGCGCATCGCCCTGACGGTACAGGTAATCGCCTCGCTCGATCGGATGGGCGCCCGTCAGCAGATCACTGGCCTGACGGAATTTCTCCGCAGCTGCCAGGTAAGCCAGCTGGGTCAACGCCACGTTGCCCCGACTGGACAGTAGCCTGGCGGCGCCCAGCGTGTGCCGATCGTCGGCCTCCTGCGCCTTCTTCCGCAACTCTTGCGCCTGACGGTAAGCCGCCAGCTCGATCTCCTTGGCCTGGTCCAGGAGGTTGTCGGCCTCCGTCAGCCGACCGGCGTCCAGCGCCCGCTTTGCCTGGCCGGCCAGCTCCGCCGCGCGCGGGTCATCCGGGTCGAGCGTCTCCAGCTCGTCCTGCGCCTGCGCAAAATGCGTAGCCATCTGTACCAACTGCTCGTTGATCGTGTCCTCGCGCACATCCTGCTGACCAAGGATGCGCAAGAACTCGGTGACCGCCGAGGTGGTAAAGCCAAGCTTTGCCGCCAAATCGGTCGCCCTCGCTTCCGCCCTCGCCTTGGCCTCGGTGGTCGCGGACATCTGGTCGGCGAAGATCCTCGCCATTGCCGCAAGCGCGGCCGGGTCCTGTTGGTTGATCGTCACCTGGCCGTTGATGATGCCGATATTGGTGCTGTGGGTGCCTTCTGAGCGTTGCTCGATCATGGCGCTCTCCGGACTGTCGGAAGGCACTCCGGATTGCACAGGCGGTGACAGCATCAGCAGTGCAGCGGCGATCGGCGTCGTCGCCAGCGAGCTGCACCTGCGGCTCCAGGAACAGCTCCGATTTCGCCCTGATGCCGGGCTGTTCGAGCGGCGAAACACTGTCTGTCCTCCGGCCCCGGCGGTGCCAAGCGGTCCCCGGCGGGCCTGCGTAGTCGTCCTCACGGTTCGTAGCAGGTGAGGCACTCGCATCACCGCAGCCCGAACGCCCCGACCCGCGTTCGACCCGCGTTCGACCCGGTTGATCCTAGCCAGTTTCGACGGTCTGCATAAGGAGCAGCAGTTGTGCCCGGCAAGTGATGCCCTTCAACGTCAACATTGCCGCGACGGTGGCCGCCAACCCTGCAGGTCGATCCAGTCGGGCTCCAGCCGACCGAAACGTGACAGTCTCAGACTGCCCAGATCGGCGAACCCGCAGACGCCATCAACCACCAGATCGCGCACCGCATGACCGGTCGCAGGCGACAGGCCGAAGCCGATGCTGGACAGCGTCGCGATCACCAGATTGTCCGGCGACGCCATGCGCTCGATCACCGGACGACCGTCCGGCGTGTTCTCGATGATGCCGGCCCAGCTTCTGATCACGCGCGCGTGCGCGGCCCGCGAGAACAGCTCGGCGACGCGCGCGGCGATGTTGCGCATCAGCGGCGTGCTCGAGCGGTGCGGCACCGTGTTGTCGTCGATCTCCAGCCATTCGTGCGGCCCGCCGCCATAGGCGAGATTGCCGCGCAGCGTCTGCCGTCCATACAGGCCGTTGCCGTCCACGCCGCCGATCGGCATCAGCGGCAGCGGTTCGGTGACGATCATCTCGGCGCGCGCCGCGACCATCGGCACGCGCACGCCAAGTGAGGCTGCCAGATGATTGATCTGCGGGCCGGCGGCGATCACCAGCGTGTCGCAGCCGAAGTCGCCGCGATCGGTGCGCACCTCGGTCACCTTGCCGCCCGCGGTGGTGAACCCCAGCACGGTGGTGTGCTGCAGCACCCGTCCGCCATGGTCCTGCATCGCCCACGCGTACGCCTGCACCGTGCGCTGCGGATTAGCGTGGCCACCGAAACGATGCAGGTAACCGCCAACGACATTGTCGCCGGCGAGCGGAACCAGCGCTCGCGCCTGTTGTGCGTCGAGCTGTTCCGACACGAAACCCTGTCGCATGGCGTGCTGTCGTGCCTGGCCGTAGCGCCGCATTTGCTGCTCGTCCAACGCGAGGCGGATGCGCTGCGCGCGGAACTCGGTCGGATAGCCGAGCAGTTCGTCCATCATCGGCCACAGACGCTGCTCTTCCTGGAACAGTGGGCTGAAGGGATGCGTGCAACCGCCGCCGTTGCGGCCGGATGCTTCCCAGCCGACGATCCCCTTGTCGATCACCAGCACATCGACGCCGTCGCGCGCGAGCCACCACCCGGCGGAAAGCCCGGTGGCTCCGCCGCCGACGATGATCACCGAGGCGCCACGTTCCGTCATTCGACGTCGGGCGCCTTGTCGTCTGTTACCCGCCCGGCGACCGTGTAGAACTCCGGCGCCGCCCAATGCGGCACGTATTGCGGCGGCATACCGAACCAAGTGTCCCAATGTTCGGTCATCTCCGCTGCTTCCTGCGTGTCGGCGGCGATCCACAGCGGGATCGGGCGCACCGGCGCGCGATGCGAAGCGAGCGGGATGTGGCGCAGCTCGACGCCGGCGCCGAGTGCCAGCAAGGCAGCGACCTGTTCACGGCAGCGGCGGCCTTGGCACACGCCCATGCCGGCGCGGGTCAGACGTTTGACCTGGTCCGGATTCGGTGGGGCTTCACCCAGCATCTGCCGCAGCGTCCGCGTATTGCGACGGTCGTCGGGCCAGGCGAGATAACGCGGCGGGCGAAGTTCCAGAATCTCGCGCGCCGTGACCTCCTCGCACTGGCATACGTACGGCTCGCCGGAGGCATCGATGACGGTCGCGCGCACCCAATCGAGCCGGTAAGCATCGAGATCGTAGCTCGCCGGCTGGAACGCCTGCGGCCCGGCCGGCAGTTCGACCGCAACGCCAAGCGATGTCGCGACGTCCATCGCGGCGCGGCGGCCTTCCGCTCGGGCAATATCGGGATCGAGCGTCTTCGCAGGCGAGACGCCAACGCAGTCGCCGATCGCATAAATTCCGGCCACCGACGTTCGTTGCGCGCGGTCGAGCAGCGGCACATGACCGCCGCGCTCCGGCAGGTACGAAATTCGACAGCCGAGCGCATCGAGCAGTTCGATCACCGGCACGACACCGACGCCGAGCAGGATGGCGTCGCAGGTAATACGCTGCTCCTGACCATGCTCGGGCGCGACGACGATCGCCTCGACGCCGTTGGCGCCGCCCTCCGCACGCCGCACCCTATGGCCGCAAAGTATCGGGATGTCCGCCAACTCGCGCAGAAGTTCCGTTGGCCCAACCGGCTCGCGGGCGACCTCTACCAAGGCAGCGACCTTGATCCCGCCGGCGCGCAACGAACGCGCAGCATCCAGCGCCTCGGTCGAAGTGCCGAGTACCGACGACACGTCGCACATCCAGAACGTCGAAGCGAAGCAACAGGCGCTCCGCCGCGGTGATCCCCAGCACGCCTGGCAACTCCCAGCCCGGAAACGCGAGTCCCATATCGCGTCGTCCGGCCGCCACGATCACCCGCTCGCAGCCGAGCATGAAACTGCGCTCTCCATCGTGCAGTCCGGCGACGGGACCGGGTAGCCAGCCGACGCTGGGGCCGTTGGCGTACAGGCCCCACACAGATGTGCCGAGCCGCACATCGACCCCCGCGTCGAACAACGCGGCGATCGCCGGATCGCGCGCGATAAAGGCCTCCAGCATGGCGGTGCGATTGCGCGCCGCCGCACCGTAGCGCTGGCCGAAATGCAACGGGATGTCATCGCCCATCGCCGCGACCGGAACCGGGTTTTCGTCGGCAAGCACGACCTTGATCCCGTGTTTCACTGCTTCGGCGGCGGCCGCGATCCCGGCCGGCCCGGCACCTATCACGAGCAACTGGGTGGTCTCCGCGACCGGAAGCTGCTTGCCGGCGACGGACTTGGGATCGCGAAAATCCGACATCGAGCCGGCGCTAATCGCCGGCGGCTGCCAGACGCGGTCGGGTCGAACGACGATCCGGCCGTTCCGACCGATCCAGATGTCCGCGCACCTCGCCGCAGTACCAATCGACGAAGCGCATCACCAGCATCTCGGCTTCCTCGCTGTACGGGCCTGGCAGGTAGCCAAGCGAGTTGATCCCGCGCTGATTGTTCTCGCACAGGTCGCGATCCTGCAGGTTGGTCGTGGTCCAGAGCTCGGTCAGGCGCTCCAGGTCGTAGTCCACGCCCTCGACCGCGTCCTTGTGCACCAGCCACTTCGACGTGACGACGGTCTCCTGCGGCCCGGTCGGCATGGCGCTGAACATGAACACCACGTCGCTGGTGGCGTGAACAAAGCAGTGCGGCTCCAGCGCCCAGCGCATGGTGCCGATGTCGCCCCCCGCCACGTCGCACATCAATTTGGTGCAGGCCGGCTGGCCATCCATCGACAGCGTGATCGCGCCGTCGTTGAGCGGAAAGCGCATGGCCTGCCACCAGGCGCCGTCGGCCGGACCGACCGGCAGGCCAACCTGCGACATGCGCGCCTTGAAGCGTTCGAAGCGCTCGCACATCGGCAAACTGCACGGAGCGGCGGCCACGCACCGGGAACGTCACCGCGAGTTCGGGGTGGCGGGCGCTGCAATGATAGCACTCGCGCGCGTTCTCCATGACCAGCTTCCAGTTGGCGCGCTCGACCAGCGTGCTCTCGAACACCAGCCTGGCGTTGGCCAGATCGTGCGGCGCCAGCAGCGGTGCGATATTGTCGCGAAACTCGCGGAACGGCGGCGGCTGCTCCGCCAGGCAGACGTAGATGGAACCGGCGACGGTCTCGACGTGCACCGGGCGCAGGCCGTGTTGCGCAAGCTCGAGCGTTGCCGGCATGCGGGGCGCATTCGCAAGGCGACCATCGAGGCCATAGGACCATTGGTGATAGGGACAGGTCAGCCAGGATTTGTGGCCGTGACCGGTCTCGCAGACCTGCGCGCCGCGATGCCGGCACGTGTTGTGGAACCCGCGCAGCACGCCGTCCTGACCACGCACGATCACGACGGGCGATCGCCCGATCGGCAAGGCGAGGCACGAGCCGGGCTCCGGCAGCTCCACTTCGAACCCGGCCAGAATCCAGTTCTGGCCGTAAATGACCGCAAGATCGAACTCGAACACGTCCGGGTCACCGTAGAACCCTTGCGGCAGCGAATGTGCCGGCTTGCGTGCGTCCAACAGCCTTCGAAGTTTTTCAAGTTGCGCCATCGACCAATCCCGGATCAGCGTCTCGACGCGGCATCCTGCCAGATCGCGGTGGGCGCTGAACAGCAGCAAATCGTGCAGGATCGGCTTTCAACGCCCGCCTGCCTTGGCTACGATCCAGAGTGCCTACTGTAGGCACGGTGGAGTGGGGACGATGGACGACGCTATTGTCGGGCTGGGAACGCGCCATGCCATGCCGACGCAGGCCGCCTCGACACTGCAAGCGCTGAACGAGACCGCCGCACGTCCGTTCACCGATGCGCGCGCCATGCCGCCCGGTATCTATACATCAGCCGACGTGCTGGCGGTCGAACACGAGCGCCTGTTCCGCAAGGAGTGGATCTGCGTCGGCAGGGCCAGCGCGATCGCCGAACCGGGCGCGTACCTGACCTACGAGATCGCTGGCCAGCCGATCATCGTGCTGCGCGATCGCGCCGGATCGGTGCGCGCCTTCGCCAATGTCTGTCTGCATCGGATGTCGGTGCTGTTGGAGGGACGCGGCCGCGCGTCGGTGATCGTCTGTCCATATCATGCCTGGAGCTACGGCCTGGACGGGGCGCTGCTCGCGGCGCCGCACATGGAGCGCACGACGGGGTTCTGCAAGGACGACTATCGTCTGCCGGAGCTGCGGACCGAGGTTTGGCTGGGCTGGATCTATGTCACACTCAATCCCGACATCGCACCCGTCGCCGAACGGCTGGCATCGCTGACCGGACTGATCGGGCGCTACCGGCTGGAGGGCTATGTCGAGACCTTTCGCGAGGAGCATGTCTGGAACACGAACTGGAAGATCCTGGCCGAGAACTTCATGGAGAGCTACCACCTGCCGACGCTGCATCGGGCGACGGTGGGGCCGGCGTCGAAGATGGAGGAAATGGAATGTCCTCCGGGCTTCGATACGTTCAATTATCACTGGATCACCAAGGACGCCTCGCTTCCGATCGGCAATGCTCACCCCGAGAACACGTCGCTCGAGGGAGACTGGCGCCGGACGACGGCGCTGCTGGCGATCTATCCGACGCATTTGATCTCGCTGACGCCGGGCTATTTCTGGTATCTGATCCTGGCGCCACGCGGCGTCGGCCAGGTGCATATCGTGTTCGGCGGCGGGCTGGCGCCCGAATTCATCCGCGATCCACTCGGTTTGGAGTATATCGCCACGCTGAAGACGCTGCTGGACGAGGTCAATGCGGAGGATCGGCGGGGCGTGGAGGCGGTGTTCCGCGGCGCGCATGCGACGCTGGCGAGGCCGGGCCATCTGAGTTACCTGGAACGGCCGAACTACGACTTTGCGCGCTACCTCGCGCGGCGCCTCACGGATGGAGACGCCTCATCGGGATGACGATCCGTGCACCATAATGCGCTGCGCCAGCGTCGCCGACCGGCTGGGCAAATCGGGAGCTGAACGTGTTCCAAGAAAGTCGGCCCGAAAACGTCTGCTGAGAGCAGTTGCTCCTGCAGTATTGGCAGAAACACCGCATCAGCGGGGGTAACCAAACCTCGCGCATTGGATCCACCGTCTGCATGGCTGGCGCAATTGATGGCGTTGTCGCACGGAATCTGCACTCCGCGATGAAGTTGCCATTCTTGCCGCCCCGAGAGTCCAGGCCGGGTACAGGGTCACCGAGAAGTACAAGGGCCTGTCCGACCGTCTCTACGCCGCTTGGCCGATCACCCAGTTTCCGGACCGCGCCGACCATCACTGGGCGACGTTCGCGATTGGAATTATCGTATCCTACATCGTGATCTATTAGCTCAGCGAGGCGAAGACAGTGTCACAATCCTGAGCATTGTTCACGGCCGACGCAGCATCACGCGGAGCCTGCTGGCTCTGGCCCCTGAGCAGGAGCCAATGTTGTGTCCAGCGGCGCGCCCGACCAGAATGCCCCGCAACACGACACAACATCGGACCCCCACCGCATGGACTTTCACATCAGCCCGGAACAGCGGCAGATGCTCGCCTCGGTACGCGAGTTGGCGCAGTCTGAGTTCAAGCCCAAGGCCGGCTGTTGGATGGGCGGCAGCTTCCCCTGGGACAACATGAAGCAGCTTGCTGCCCTTGGCGTCCTCGGCATGTCCGTCCCGGAGGAATACGGCGGCCTCGGCCTGCCGATCCTTGACACCGCGCTGATCCTCGAGGAGATCGCCAAGGTTTGCTACATCACCGCCATGGCGGTGTTGGGCGAGGCCGGCGTGCAGACGCGCGTGATCGCCCACTACGCGCCCGCCGCGATCCGCGAGCGCATCCTGCCGCGTGTCGTGAGCGGCGACTGCATGCTGGCGATCTGCATGACCGAACCACACGCCGGCACCGACGTCGCCAACTACCGCACCAACGCGCGCATCGTCGGCGACCGGGTGATCCTGAAGGGCACCAAGACATTGATCAGCCGGGCGCCCGAGGCCGGCATGTTCATCGTGTTCAGCCGCATCGACGGCAAGCCTGGCCGGGAGGGCATCGGATGCATCCTGCTGGAAGCCGGCACGCCGGGGTTCGAGGTCACCGGTACCTATCACACCATGGGCGGCGAGAACCTGTTCGAAATCCAGTTCAACGATTGCGAGCTACCGCTGGAAAACCTCGTCATCAAGGATGATGGGTTCCGCAAGCTCCTCACCGCGTTCAACACGCAGCGCTGCCTCAATCCGGCGATTTCGCTAGGCCTGGCGGAGGGCGCATTCGACGAGGCGGCGAACTACGTGCGTGAACGTACGGTGTTCGGCAAACCGATCGCCGATCATCAGGGCATCCGCTGGAAGCTCGCCGACATGTTCAAGGACATCGAGGCGGGCCGCGGCATCCTGTATCGCGCCTGCCTCACCGCCAATCCGTTCCCCGATCCGTTCATGGCCGCGGCCGCCAAGGTATTCTGTAACGAAATGTCGCTGCGCGTCACGTCGGAGGCGGTGCAGCTACACGGCGGCTTCGGCTTCACCGACGAGGCGCCGGTGTCGCGCCTGTATCGCGGCGCGCGTTACGGCACCATCGGCGGTGGGACCTCCGAGACGCTGCGCGACCTGATGGGCCGCAAGATCGTCAGCGACCTGGACTTCCAGCAGGGCATCCTCGGCCTCGGGACCTACTGACGTGCTGCTGATCGAGGTTGACGGTAAGGCACTCCTGGCGGAGCACGGTGTGGCGATTCCTCCCGGCGTGCTGGTTACCGATGCAACCATCGGCGACATGCCAGGTGAAGGCCCGTGGATAGTCAAGGCGCAGGTACCTGTGGGTGGCCGCGGCAAGGCCGGTGGCATCACGCGCTGTGAGTTGCCGAAGGATGTGGCGGGTGCCGTTCACCGGATGCTCGGTACCCGCTTGAAAGGACATCGGGTGGACACCTGCCTGATAGAACAGGCCGCGACGGGCGAAGAACGCTATCTCGCCGTTATGGTCGATGCTGCGAGCTATGGGCTAAGGGTGATCTATTCGGATCAGGGTGGCGTCGACATCGAGCAATCGGGTCCCGTCGAAGGCCGCCTCTGCCCACCGCACGCCCGCGCGGTCGCCGAGGCACTGGCCGAACTGATCGCTGATGAATCACCGGCGTGGCGCGGTCATATCGCGGCGGTTGGCCGTAAGCTTGCGGACATCCTGATCGAGCGGGAACTGGCGCTGGCTGAGATCAACCCGCTATTCGTGTCTGACGCCGGCTGCATAGCCGGCGACGCGAAGCTGGTGGTGGACCTGGGTACCTTCGAGCGCCAGCCGCGCATCGCGGCGCTGATCAAGGCACGACCACAGACCTACGCCGATGCCAACCGCAAGCTGGCCGAAGGCTTCGACTACGTCGAGCTGGACCCGGAAGGGGAGATCGGCCTCGTTACCACCGGTGCGGGACTGTCGATGATGCTGATCGACGAGCTCGCCGCACGCGGCATGAAGACGCTGAACTTCTGCGATATCCGCACCGGCCAGATGCGCGGCAGCCCCGCGCGTGCGATCCGCGTGCTGGAGTGGATCACATTGCGTCGGTCGCTGCGTGCGGTGCTGGTGAGCGTGTTCGCAGGCATCACCGATCTCGCCGAATTCGGCGGGTTATTCGCCACGGCGGTCGAGCGGACGCCCGCTCTTCGCGTGCCGGTGGTCGCACGGTTGGTTGGCCGGGGGGCTGCCGAAGCGCGGAACATCCTTGCTGAACGATTACCTGCCGTGTTCGTCACCGAGGATTTGGAGGAGGCACTACGGCGCATCGAGCACATCGTGAGAGCCGGACGCGGATGATCGGTTCGCTTTCCCGCGCCACGCCGGTCATCGTTCAGGGCATCACCGGCCGCATGGGCCGCACGCATGCTGCGCTGATGCGTGCCTACGGCACCAACATCGTCGGTGGCACCTCTACCCGAACTGATGTCACGGAAGCTGCCGGCGTGCCGGTGTTCGCGAACTGCTGCGACGCGGTGTTGGCGACTGGTGCGTTGGTCTCGGTTGCCATGGCCCCGCCGCTGGAAACGCTCGTGGCGGTCGAGGAAGCACTTGCTGCCGGCATCCGCGGTATCGTCACGGTAACAGAGGGGATCCCCCTGCACGACGCAGTGAAGATCGGCCGCGCGGTGCGTCGCGCCAACGCCATCTGGATCGGCGCCTCCACGCCGGGTATGGCGATTCCTGGCGAAATCAAGCTGGGCTTCCTGCCCGACGTCTGCCTCCGCCCCGGTCCGTTCGCCATCATGTCGAAGAGCGGCACGCTGTCCTACGAATGCGGCTACCGCCTGGCGCAGGCAGGACTTGGCCAAAGCATCTGGGTCGGCGTCGGTGGCGATCAGGTGAAGGGCGTGCGCTTCGCCGACCTGCTGCCGGTGTTCTTCGCCGATCCGCGCACCCACGCCATCATCCTGGTCGGCGAGGTCGGCGGGAGCGAAGAGGAGGAATGTGCCGATGCGCTGGCGCGTCTCGGTGTACGTAAGCCGCTCTACGCGCTGATCGCTGGACGCGAGGCGAAGGAGGGTGTTTCGATGGGCCACGCCGGAGCGCTGGTGCTGGGTGAGGCCGGCACGCTTGCGTCCAAGACACGGCGGCTGGCCGCTGCCGGTGCGCGGGTGTTTCGCTCGATCGAATTGATCATCGAAGCGTGCGTGCGGGACTTCTCGTCGACGCGGACTTAGTGTCATTGCTTCGTCATTATGCTCCTTGCAATGCCAGCGGAATGTCCCGCACGAACTTCGCCTTCTCCGCCGAGGCCGCCAGCAGGAACGCCAGATCCGTGCCGGTGGACACATATCGCGCCCCCTGCCGCACATACTCGGCCATCAGGTCCGGACGGGACGCTAGCCCGCCGACCCCCACATGCTTCCCATGCTTCCGGCACGCCGCGATCGTCCGCAGATACGCGTCCCGCACATTGGCATGATCAAACTGCCCGGTGATTCCCATCTCGTTGCACAGATCGTTGGTGCCGATCAACACTATGTCCACGCCGTCCACCGCTGCGATCTCCTCGATATGATCCAATGCCGCGACCGTCTCCATCATCACCACCACCATGGTCGCATCATTCATCGCCTGGTTCACCATCGCGGATGGGAAGCTGCGATAGTGATAGTGCGGCAGCGCGCCCCCGGCGCCGCGCTCGCCCTGCGGGGTAAATTTCGCGTAGCGCACTATATCGCGCGCCTCTTCCGCCGAACGCACATGCGGCGCGATCACGCCCATCGCCCCACCGTCGAGCAGCCGGCAGATGAACTCCGGGGAATTGGCCGGTACGCGCACCAGCGGCGTGATGCCGTGCGCCATTGCCGCGATGCAGATCTGGCAGACCGCGTCGATCGACAGCGTGTTGTGCTCGACATCGACATAGATCGTGTCGAATCCGGCGGTCGCGGCGATGCGGGCGATCTCGATCGAGCGGCACAGCCGCACCGTCATCGACGCCACCACCTCGTCGCGCGCCAGTTTCTCCTTCAGGCGGTTGCGTAGGATGTCGCGCAGGTCGTCTACCATGGTGTCCTCCCCAGATTGCCAGCTACTGTTGCCCGGTGGGGCATGGCCCTCAAGATATCACAAGTGCGTGGAGAGCCGTATGACCCACGAGATTGCCTTCCTCGATGTGATGGACGTTAAGGTGCGTGACTAGAGCCGCTCGGAATTTCCGCTTGGCTTCTCGATCGAATTCGCCGAGACGACGAACCTTGCGCGAGATGGTTGCCGATGCCGACTTCATCCTGACCACCATCGTCGTCGATGACGAAATGATCCGTGCCGACCCGCGGCTGAACTGCTGCACAAATGGGGCTTGGCATGGACAAGTTCGACCTCGGTACAGCGCCTGCGGCACGTGTGACCGTGTCGATCGCCTTCGGCGCGAACGCCGTCGCGGTGTCCGAGCACGTGCTGATGCTGATGCTCGCAACCTATCGCCGCCTCGCACTCGCTGGCCGCAAGCTGCGTGAGGGTACTGGTTGCGCCCGCAGCTTCGCGCGGCGTGCTGCCAGCTTTCCGGCAAGGCGGTCGACCTGTTCGGTTTAGGCGACGCTCGCATGATGGCGCATCGGTTTGCGGGCTTCGAGGTGGAGATCATCTCCAGCGATATCCGAAATGGTCACCGAGAGATCGCTGCGTGCCAGCCAAGTTCCGTCCGATATGACTACGAAACCAATTGACATGCTCTCCATCCATGTGCCGCTGACCGCGGCCATCAAGGATCTGATCGGCGTCGAGACGATCGCACGCATGAAGACGGGAGCCCTCATCATCAACGCGGCGCGGGATCGTGGACGAGGCGGCATTGTATGACGCGCCGGTCAGTGGCAAGCTGCACGGCGCTGGGCTTGACGTGTTTGCGATGGATCCGGCAAATCCGCGGTTCCGGCTCGATCAGGTCGTTGTCACGTCGCACACAGCAGTGTCATCGACCTGGTGGCCGATATCGCATGCCACGCCTTCACCAATATGCAGTCCGTGCTGCACGGCACGCCATTGCGGCAGGATGACGTGATTGTGGCGTTTGAGGAGAACAATTGATGGCGACGTTGCAGAGCAGATCGGTGCGTCGGCGGGAAGACGTGCGGCTACTGACCGGCAGGGGCAACTACAGCGCGGATCCGCATCCGCCTGGAATGCTGCACGCGGTGCTGGTGCGCTCTCACCATGCCCACGCGGCGATCGATGGGATCGACGTCAGCACGGCGCGCGCGATGCCTGGCGTGGTAGCGGTGTTCACTGCCGCCGACCTGACCGATGTGGCGCCGATCCCCGGCGGCATCGGCTTTCCGCGTCCCGGTGGCGGCCCCGCACCGAAGACCGATCGGCCGCTGCTCGCGTCGGATCGCGTGCGCTTCGTCGGCGAGCCGGTGGCGGTGGTTTTGTCTGATACCATCGGGGCGGCCAAGGATGCGGTCGAGGCGGTGATGGTCGACTATCGCGAACTGCCGCTCGTCACCGATGTGGTTGCGGCGTTGGAACCGGCATCACCGAAGGTGTGGCACGACGTTCCCGACAATATTGGCTTTCTGTGGACGCGCGGTGATGCCGATGCGACCGATGCGGCGCTGCGGTCGGCGGCGCATGTTGCACGCCTGCAGTTCACCGTGTCGCGTGTCACCGCCAACACGATGGAGCCACGCGGCGCCTGGGCCGATGTCGGAGCGGATGGTCGGATGGTGATCCATGCCGCGCATCAGTCGCCATACAATTTGCGCAACGGCATGGCGAGCGGCAACTTCAACATCAAGCCGACCGATATCCGCGTGCTCACCATTGATGTGGGCGGCTCGTTCGGCATGAAGTCCGGCGTACAGCCCGAATACGCACTGGTGGCCTGGGCGGCGCGGAAGCTGGGCCGGCCGGTGCGCTGGATCTCTGATCGCACCGAGGGTTTTCTCAGCGATGAGCAGGCGCGCGAGATGCGTATCACGGTGGAGCTCGGCCTCGATGCCGAGCACAAATTCACCGCGCTCCGGTTGCGCTGGGACGCGAACCTCGGTGCCTATGTCACCGGCCGCTCCGGCTGGCCGGTCGGCAATATCGGCGGAACTGCCGGCGTCTATCACATCCCGACGATGTACGCGCAGGCGTTCGGCATCCTGACCAACACCGTGCCTACCGCCGCCTATCGTGGCGCCGGGCGTCCCGAGGCGACCTACACGATCGAGCGAATCATTGATGTCGCCGCGCACGAACTCGGCATCTCTCCCTACGAGCTCCGCCGGATCAACCTGATCCCGCCCGATGCGATGCCGTACAAGACGGCACTCACCTTCACCTACGATTGCGGCGAGTTCGAAGGCAACATGCAGACGGCGGCCGAGATGGCGGAGCTGGACGGCTTCCCCGCTCGCCGCGCCGAGGCCGAGGCGCGCGGCAGGCTGCGCGGTATCGGTTTGTGCAATTGCATCGAAGTCGCCGGCGGGCCGTTCCTGCGTCCGGCGAAGGATCAGGCGACCTTGCGCCTGGCCGAGGATGGCACGCTGCTGCTGCAATCCGGTTCGATGTCGGTGGGGCAGGGGCTGGAGACGGCGTTCTGCCAGCTGGTCGCCGAGCGTTTCGGCGTGCCGCTTGACCACGTCCTTTACGAAGCGGGCGACACTGACACGCTGTCGGGCGGCAAGGGCAACGGCGGCTCCGGTGCGCTATGCATCGGCGGATCGGCGGTCAGCCTCGCGGTCGACAATGTGATCGACAAGGCGAAGAAGGTCGCCGCCGAAGTGCTGGAGGCCGCGGTGGTGGATGTCACGTTCGAAGCCGGCCGCTTCACGATCGCCGGCACCGACCGATCGGTCAGCCTGGCCGAGGTAGCGCACGCCGCGTCCATCGACGGCAACGACCTGGTGGAAAGCGGGGAGTTCCAGGCCACGATGGTGACGTTTCCCAACGGCACGCATATCTGCGAGGTGGAGATCGACCCCGATACGGGCGTGACCGAGGTGGTGCGCTACAGTGCGGTGGAAGAGCTCGGCTACGTGCTGAATCCGATGCTGGTCGCGGGGCAGACTCATGGCGGCGTGGCGCAGGGCGTTGGCCAGGCTATGGCCGAGCAGATCGTACACGATCCGAAGTCAGGCCAGATGCTGACCGCCTCGTTCATGGACTACCAGATGCCACGCGCGAACGACCTGCCGGATATCCGCATGACGACACGCGAGGTGCCGACCGCGGCAAATCCCCTCGGGGCGAAGGGGGTAGGCGAGGCCGGCACTGTGGGCGCCCTGGCGGCCGCAATGAATGCGGTGAACGATGCGCTGGCGCCCCTGGGCATTCGCCATTTCGATATGCCGGCGACGCCGCATCGTGTCTGGGCCGCTATCGCCGCTGCGCGGACATGAGTGAACCGTTGTTCCACATGATTGCCGGCGCGCCGGCTCCGGTGGCCCCGTTCTCGCATGCGGTGGAGGCGGATGGCTGGGTGTTCCTAACCGGTCAGATGCCGACTTTGCCCGCTGACGATGCAGCACCGCTGCCCGAGGGAATCGAGGAGCAGACGCGACGGGCGATGGACAACCTGATCATCGTGCTGCGCGGTCTGGGGCTCGGCCTGCCGCACGTGGTCAGCGTGCGTGTGTTCCTGACACGGTTTGAGCAGGACTATGCGCCGATGAATACGGTCTATCGCAGCTATTTTCCACCCGATCGCCTGCCCGCGCGCACCTGTGTCGGCGTCACTGGGCTGGCGCGTGGTGCGCTGGTCGAAATCGACCTGGTCGCGCGACGCTGACACTGAAAGCGGCGTCAGCCCCGCCCACCGCCAAATGCGTTGAAGGTGATCAGCGTATAGGTATCCTTGACGCCCGGCAGTGTTTGGATTTTCTCGGTCACGAACAGGCCGATGTCCTGGTCGGGTTCCAAATAGAACTTGCCCAGTAGATCGTACTGCCCCGACGTTGAAAAAAGTTCCGACATCTGCTCGATGGTGTCAGCCGCTTCGCGGGCGACCTTGTAGGCCTGACCCATCTCGCATTTGATCTGGATGAAGATCGCACGCATTAGGCACCTGCTGATAGCTGACACGTCGATGGAGTCCGCCGCGGCTTTGAAGGCGGCGTCAAGGGCTGGTCGGTCTGGCTGGTGGTTACGAATATTTCTGCCGCTGCGTAGCGCATCCCTCCCGTCATCGCGCGGCAACCCTCCAAGGACGGCGAGTGAACCCGCAGCAACAGACAATCCTGGTCCGCTCAGTCAATCGTGCGCGTTCCGGCGGAACGTGAAACCGGTTGCGGTGATCATGAACGCCGTCCGGAGCGTCACTATGGACTGCTGCTGCTGACAGTCTTCAACCAGGGATAGTCCCGATCTGAAGTTGCCCCGGTTTCGTGGACACCGGATGATTTGTGTTCGAGGGTTCCACGATGGGCAAGACAAGGCGAGTTTACCCACCAGAGTTCCGTGCCAGATGATCGAGCTGGTGCATGCCGGACGATCGCCGGAGGAGCTGGCACATGAGTTCGAACCGACGGCACAGTCGATCAGGAACTGGGTTAGCCAGTCTGCGCGTAACGCCGGGCGCGGCGACGGTGGGCTGACGACAGCGGAGCGCGAGGAGCTCAACCGATTGCGGCGTGAGAAACGCAGCTCCGGCTGGAGTGGGAGATCTTCTCAAAGGCGGCGGCCTGGTTCGCTCGGGAGACGAACGCGATCCCTCCGAGGGGTTCCGGTCCGTGAGCGATCACCAGGCGTCATATCCGATTGCCACCATGTGCGCGCGGCTGGGAGTCTCCTCCAGCGGCTGCTATGCATGGGTGAAGTGACAGCCGTCGCGGCGGGCTGAGACAGACGATGCGCTGATCGGGGAGATCCGTGCGGCGCACGCGGCCTAGCGGGGCACTTACGGTGTGCCGCGTATTCATGCCGAGCTTGCGGCCAAGGGCATTCGCGCTGGCCGCAAGCGCGTCGCGCGGCTGATGTCGCAGGCCGGGCTTGCCGGGGTGATCCGGCGCAGGTTCGTCACCACCACGGTCAAGGGCGATCGCCGCCAGGCACCGGATCTGGTCGAGCGCCACTTCACCGCGGCAGCGCCTGATCTGCTGTGGGTTGCCGACATCATCTATATTCCGACCTGGGCGGGCTTTCTGTATCTCGCGGTGGTGCTCGATGCGTATAGCCGTCGTATCGTCGGCTGGTCGATGGCGACGATGCTTGCCACTCAACTGGTGCTCGATGCGCTCAATATGGCACTGGTGACGCGGCGACCGCGCAGCGTGATCCATCACTCCGACCAAGGTTCGCAATACACCTCGATCGAGTTCGGCCATCGCTGCGGCGACGTCGGCGTGCGCCCCTCGATGGGTTCGGTCGGAGACGCCGGAGCCTGCCCGCGGGCCGGCGTAGCCGGACCCGGGGGACAACGCCATGTGCGAGAGCTTCTTCGCCACGCTCGAGTGCGAGCTGCTCGATCGCCAGCGGTTCAAGACACAGACCGAGGCGCGGAGTGCGGTGTTCACGTTCATCGAAGGCTTTTACAATCCGCGCCGCCGCCATTCCTCGATCGGATATCTTTCGCCGATCGACTACGAGCGCCGGCATCTGTCGACGGCTATCGATCCCGACGCACGCCAGCCTGCCGTCGTGCTCACGGCCGTCAAGGACAAGCCCTCCGGGCGGCCTCAACAGGGGCCGTCCTTGACCGCCGCTGTGCGCGACGGAAGCCGCCGAAGCGCTGCGTGCCAGCGTGGTGGCACAGGCCCGGCGCTCACCCGCCGCAGTCACCAAGCAGGCCACTCGACTGACCGAGGATGGCCTGCCGGTACACAGCTTCCACTCGCTGTTAACGGACCTTGCGACAGTGGCGCGCAACACCATCATCACCGTTTTCACGCCCAACTATCCATTGGTCGTAGTGACCAGGCTGACAACCATCCAGCATAACGCATTCAACTTGCTCGGCGTCACAGTGTAGCCAGTAACGCGGCCAGGTGACGATCCATCGTATCGCCGATTTAAAGGGTTGCACGTTTCCACTCAGGAGGCTCGACTTAGGGGGCCGAGACCGGGTTTCGACGGGTGACCTTCGCCGCCGCCAGACTGAAAAGTGGGCCAGGAGTGGACCGGTAGAGAATTTCGTCCGATTGCCGGAACCAAATCGCCTCGTAATTCGTTGAAAAGAAAGGTGCCCAGGGGCGGAATCGAACCACCGACACTGCGATTTTCAGTCGCATGCTCTACCAACTGAGCTACCTGGGCGCCATGATCGTGCCCATAGCCGATGGCATCGGGCCGATCAAGTTGACTCGGCCGGAGTGTCGTCCTCCGCATCATCAGGCATTACTGGTATGCGATATTGGCGCGTCGGCCTACGGCCCAGATCGACATTCGCGCACCGCCGGCTGCAGAACGGGCGCAGCTCTTCCACAGCGTGTTTACCACAAATCGGCAGACCGGTTTCGCTCGCGCGCTCAGCCATCGCCCGCCTCGATCGTCCATGTCGTCGCCGGCAGGTTGGGATCTGAGCGCAGGATCAGAGCACGCCCCGCACGGCGCGCAAGGTCCGACAGCGCCTCGGCATCGGTCCGAAGCGCCGCTACGATCGCGGGCGACGCACGCAGCGCAGGCAACCGATGCGGCGGTGACGAAACCTCTGCCGCAATATGACGCAATGCGGCTAGACCCGCGGCATGCGGGCCGGCGAGCAGTTCGTGCAACGGCGGATGCGCACGCGAGCGGACAATTTCGGCCAGGCCGAGAGCAGTGAAACCGAGCAGCCGCGGATGCAGGGGATCCTCAGACAGCGCGGCGTGTAGAGCAGGTGCCAGCGAGACGCGCCGGCGGGCCGGCAACCCGGCGAAATCCACCAGGATCGCGCCGGAAAGGTTGCGCAGCCGGATATGCCGCGCCAGCACCGGCAGCGCCGCCAGGTTCGCCGCCAGGTGTGAGGCCGCCTTGCCCTGCCGCGCTGCCACTGCGCTGCCCGCGTCAATATCGATCGCCACCAGCGCCGGCGTCGGATGAATGTGCAGTCGGCCGCCGTTGCGCAGCTCGACGTCAGGTTGCGTCAGCGCCTGAACCCGCTCCTCGATTTCGTCGTCGAAGTTCCGCGCGACGATGCCCACGCGATCACCCAGCGCCGGCCTCAGCCGCGCGGCCAGCGCACTGTCGTCGACCAGCACCGGAGCATCCGGGTAGCGTTGCGCCAGCTCGAGCAACGCGCCTGGGCCGCGCGCCGGTGGGACCTCGTTCGCTGCCAGTCGGGCAGTCAACCGTGGACCCTTGCTGCCCTGCGCTGCGCGCGTGATGCGGACCGACACGAAATCTCCCTCGCGCAGGCCTGCACTCACCTCGCTATCTGGCAGAAAGCCCTCGCCGCCATCCAGCGCTAGAAAACTGCCCGCCATTGCGGCAACCCTGGCGATCACGCGCCCACGGTGCAGATCGCCGACCCCGTCCGGCGCGCCCGGCCGCCAGATCGCGTAGTCCAGCAACGCATCATCCAACAGCAGGGCGATGCGCACCTGACCCGGGCTGCAGGACGCCAGGATCCGCAGCCTCATGGCAGCGGCCAACCTAGCCCGCGCAGAAGCTGCGCCGTCTCGAACAGCGGCAGGCCGACGACATTGGAATAGCTGCCGGATAGGAAGCGGATGACCATCGCCGCATGCCCCTGGATCGCATAGCCGCCGGCCTTGCCCCGCCAGTCGTCGCCAGCGAGGTAATCGGCGATCTGGCGCTCGCTCAGGCGCGAAAACCCGACCACGCTCTGCACCAGGCGATCGCCCCGGCGGCCGCCGGGGGCACGCAGCACGACGGCAGTTGTCACCCGGTGGCGCCGGCCGGACAGCAGCATCAGGCAGCGCCGAGCGTCTGCCTCAGTCTCGGTCTTGGGCAGGATGCGGCGGCCCACGGCGACCACGGTGTCGGCGGCCAGCACATAGCAGTCGGGCATGGCAACCGCGCTTGCCTTCGCCCGCGCCAGCCGCGACACGTAGCTGCGCGGCTGTTCGTCGCGCAGCGGGGATTTGTCGATATCGGGAGCGATCACGCGATCCGGCACGATGCCGATCTGCGCCAGGAGTGCGAGACGCCGTAGGCTGGCCGAAGCCAGAACCAGTGTTGGCGCGCTCACTTGAAGCGGAAGGTGATCCGGCCCTTGCTCAAGTCGTAAGGTGTCATCTCGACATTCACCCGATCGCCGGCCAGCACGCGTATGCGGTTCTTCCGCATTTTGCCGGAGGTGTGTGCGAGAATGCTGTGCTCGTTGTCGAGCTTGACGCGGAACATGGCATTGGGCAGCAGCTCCATCACCGTTCCGCTGAATTCGATCATGTCCTCTTTCGACATCCGGCCTCATGCAAAAACTTGATTTCGCGGCGGAACATGAGCGCGAGACCGGGCAAGGTCAAGCGCGGCCGTGCAGCCGCAGCGCGATGCTGCGGGCGTGCGCATCCAGACCCTCCGCCTCGGCCAGCGCGATCGCCGCTGGTCCGACACGGGCCAGTGCGGCGGCATCCGCCGCGACCCAGGTGGTGCGCTTGAGGAAGTCGAACACCGAAAGTCCCGAGGCGAAGCGGGCGGCGCGCCCGGTCGGCAGCACGTGGTTCGGGCCGGCGATGTAGTCACCGACCGCCTCGGGACAGAAAGCGCCAAGAAACACCGCGCCGGCGTGGCGAATGCGGGCGAACACCGGATTTGGGTCACCAAGCATCAATTGCACATGCTCGGGTGCCAGCCGGTTGACGAGAACGATCGCCTCGTTCCAGTCGCCTACCACGATGATGGCGCCGTGCGCCCTCCAGCTTGCCTCGGCGATGGCGGCGCGCGGCAAGCTTGCGAGCTCCTCCGTTACCGCCGCGGCCACGCGATCGGCGAACAAGCCATCATCGGTCATTAAGATGGCCTGCGCCGCCTCGTCGTGCTCGGCCTGAGCCAACAGATCGACGGCGACGCGACGCGGGTCGTTCCCAGTGTCGGCAAGGATTACAACTTCCGACGGGCCGGCGATCGCATCGATGCCGACGCGGCCGAATACCTGCCGCTTGGCCTCGGCGACATAGGCATTGCCGGGACCCACAATGCGATCGACCGGCGCGATGCTGGCCGTACCATAAGCCAGGGCCGCGATCGCCTGGGCGCCACCCACACGGTAGATCTCCGCGACGCCGACCCGGTGCGCGGCGGCGAGCACCAGCGGATTTAACACGCCGTCTGGGGTCGGCACACACATCGCGATCCGCGGCACCCCGGCAACTCGGGCCGGGATCGCGTTCATCAGCACCGATGACGGATACGCGGCCTTGCCGCCCGGCACGTAGAGCCCGACCGCATCCAGGGACGACCACCGCATGCCCACGGTGAGGCCGGCTGCGTCCGTGGTTTGCAGGTCACCGGGAACCTGAAGGCGATGAAACGCCTCGATGCGAGTCGCGGCGAGGTCCAGCGCGGCAATCAGGTGCGCGGGCACGCCCGTGACGGCGGCATCTATCTCGTTCGCGGTGATCCGGAGCCGGTCGGCCGTCAGCGTCAGGCGATCGAAGCACTCGGTGTGGCGTAGCAGCGCCGTGTCACCCTCGGCGCGCACGTCGGCGATGATCGCCGCCACCGACTGACCGACGCTTTCCGTGGTCTCGCGCGCCTGATCTTGCAGGGCGGCGAAGCCAGCCTCGAACCCTGGATCGGTGGTGGCGAGCCGTATCATTGCCCCAGCGCGGCGCGGAAACGGGTGATCCAGGCGCCGATTGTCTCCGGCTGCGTCTTCAGTGCGGTGCGGTTGACGATCAGCCGCGAGGTGATCGGCGCGATCACCTCGGTCTCCACCAAGCCATTGGCGCGCAGGGTTGAACCGGTCTGCACTAGGTCCACTATGAGCCGTGACAGCCCCAGGCTCGGCGCTAGTTCCATCGCACCGTTCAGATGCACCACATCGGCGTGCACGCCGCGCGCGGCGAAATGGCGGCGGGCAATGTTGGGATACTTTGTCGCCACCCGCACGCGCGACCAGCGCGAGGGGTCGTCGGCACCGGCTGTTTCGGCCGGCTCGGCGACGGACACCCGGCAGATTCCGATACCGAGATCGAGCGGGGCGTAGATCTCCGAGTAGTCGAATTCCATCAGCACATCGGCGCCGCAGATGCCGAGATGCGCGGCACCGAACGCGACGAAGGTGGCGACGTCGAACGGGCGGACCCGTACCACGTCGAGGGCCGGGTCGTCGGTGGGGAAGCGCAGTCGGCGGCTTTCCTGGTCAGTGTAGTCGGCTGCCGGTGTGACGCACGCGCGCGACAGGAGCGGGCCGCATTCAGCCAGGATCCGACCCTTCGGAAGCGCCAGGATCAGGGGCGCCGTGACCTCCGGTTCCAGAGCGGTAGCGGGATAAGGGGCGGTCATCGGACTTTCCAGCCGGCGAGGGTAGCGGCGTCTACACCAGCGTGCGGCACAAATGAAGAGGGCCGGGTTGGTACCCGGCCCTCGGTTCGTCAACCCAAAATTCAGCGCCGATCAGGGCGTGCGCACGATGGTCGTGCTGGTGGGCGCCGCCGGGGCGACATATGTCGCAGTTGGCGCTGGCACCGGTGTCACGACGGTGGCGGCCGGCGTCGGGTTCGGGTGCTCGTGTACATCGACGCAGCCAGCGAGACCCAGAACAACCAGCGGCAGCAGAAATGAAGTGCGCATCGGACGTATCCTTCAGTTGCGGGTAAAAACGACCTGTTGGAATTTGCCGTGTTCCGTGGCCGGTGCGTGCCGCTTTTGTGGCAGGTTCTTGGCCACCGATCACGAGCCGGTGGGAGCCGTTGACGGCGGATCACCGATCGGTGATTCACTAATCGCTGATGTGGACTCTGCTTGACCTTGCTGGGTCGGTCGCGTTGCTGCTGTGGGGACTGCACATGGTGCAGACCGGCATCCAGCGCGGCTTCGGACCTGATCTGCGCCGCTGGCTCGGCACCGCGTTGGGCAATCGGCTGGCGGCGTTCGCCGCCGGCCTCGGCGTAACCGCCATCCTGCAAAGCAGCACCGCGACCGGACTGATGGTGGCGGGCTTCGCGGCTGGCGGGGCCGTCGCCTTGGTGCCTGCGCTCGCCGTAATGCTGGGCGCCAATGTCGGCACCACACTGATCGTGCAGGTCCTGTCGTTCGACGTGGCGGAGGTGGCGCCCTCGCTGATTCTGCTCGGCGTGATCCTGTTCCGCCGCGGCACCGCAGCACGAACGCGCGACATTGGGCGGGTGGCGATCGGGCTCGGTCTGATGCTGATGGCGCTGCACCGCCTGGTGTCGTTGATGACGCCCTATGAGGACGTGCCCAGTCTGCGCCTTATATTAGGTGCGATCACGACCGAGCCGGTGCTGGACCTGCTGGTGGCCGCCGGATTGACCTGGGCGGCGCACTCCTCGGTCGCGGTAGTGCTGCTCGTGATGTCGTTCGCCGCCAAGGGTGCGGTGCCGCCGGACGCAGCGTTCGCCCTGGTGCTGGGCGCCAATCTGGGCACTGCGATCAACCCGGTGCTGGAGGGCGTCTCCGGCGACGATCCGGTGGCACGCCGGCTGCCGCTCGGCAACCTGCTGAACCGTGTGCTTGGCTGCGCAGTAGCGCTTGCGCTGCTGCATCGGATCGGTCCACTCATGGTACAACTCGACGGTGACCCTGCGCGCGCTGTTGCCGATTTCCACACCGCCTTCAACCTGATCGTGGCCGCGCTGTTCCTGCCGTTGCTGGGTCCGTATGCCTGGGTGCTGCGCAAGCTGCTGCCGGCGCGGGTGGCCGCGGACGATCCGTCACGCCCGCGCTACCTTGACCAGACGGCACTCGAGTCGCCGCCGATCGCGCTGGCCGCATCGGCGCGTGAGGCATTGCGCATGTCCGATGCGCTGGAGGCGATGCTGGCCCGTGCCGGTGACGTGTTGGCCAGCACCGACCGGCGGCGGATCGGCGAGGTGCGGCGGCTGGACGATGTGCTCGACCGGCTGAACACGGCGATCAAGGGTTATCTGACCGAATTGGATCCCGAAGACCTGTCCGAGGCGGATCACCGCCGCCTGTCGCAGGTTCTGGTATTCACCACCAACCTGGAGGCAGCGGGCGACGTGGTGGACCGCGACGTGATGGGTCATCTGGCCAAGCGTCTGAAGCGCGGCGCGCCGCTCGGTGAGAACGAGCGCGCCGAGGCGCGGCGCCTCTTGGAGCGGCTCGGCACCACCGTTCGTGCCGCGGCGGCGGTGTTCATGAGCGAGGATGCCCGCGCCGCACGCCAGCTTGCCGCCGAGAAGGAGGCGTTCCGCGACCTGGAGGCGGCGGCGACACAGGCGCACTTTGTCGGGCTGCGCAGCGGCAAGGAGGCGATGCTGGATTTCGAGCTAGTGCGGGAGCTGAAGCGGGTGAACGGGCACCTTGTCGCCGCTGCTGCCTACCCCGTGCTGGAGGGCCAGGGCGAACTCCTTGCGAGCCGGTTGCGGCTGGATTCCTGACCGCTCAGCGCATTGCGCGGTGCCTACCCACCCCACACATTAAACCATGGCCGCAATCTGCATACGAGTCGGTTGTCGATCGGGCACACTGTGGCGCCACCGCAACAGGCGTGTATGTTGTGGCTTGCCCGAGAGGACCGTCCCACATGTTGATTGACGACATGCGGAAGGCGGGCGGAAACTGGGGTGAAATGCGCCAGGGGGAATCCGAAGTGCTCGACGCAGTGCAGATGCCAGGTCGCCACCAGGTCCACATCGACCGCTCGCGCGATGTGCTGTTGACTGATTTCGGCCGGGCGACACTATCCGACCGCTACCTGATGCCTGGCGAGGAGTTCCAGGACCTCTTCGCGCGCGTCGCCTCGTATTACGGCGACGATGCCGGACATGCGCAGCGCATTTACGACTACATGTCGAAGCTGTGGTTCATGCCGGCAACCCCGGTGCTATCGAACGGCGGCACCCAGCGCGGCCTGCCGATCTCCTGCTTCCTGAACGAGGCCTCCGACAGCCTCGAAGGGATTGTCGGGTTGTGGAACGAGAATGTCTGGCTGGCCTCCAAAGGTGGCGGCATCGGCTCGTATTGGGGCAATCTGCGCTCGATCGGCGAGAAGGTCGGCGCGGTCGGCAAGACCTCCGGCGTGATCCCGTTCATCCGGGTGATGGATTCCCTCACATTGGCGATCAGCCAGGGCTCGCTCCGGCGTGGATCGGCGGCGGTGTACCTGCCGGTGTGGCATCCAGAGATCGAGGAGTTCGTCGAGATCCGCCGCCCCACCGGCGGCGATCCCAACCGCAAGGCCCTGAACCTGCATCACGGAATCCTGGTGTCGGATGCGTTCATGCGTGCGGTGGAAGCAGACGAGCAATGGCCGCTGCTGTCGCCGAAGGACGAGACGCCGGTGCGGTCGATCTCTGCCCGCGCGCTGTGGGTCCGCATCCTGACCGCGCGGATCGAGACCGGCGAACCGTACCTGATCTTCTCCGACCACGTGAACCGCGCGCGACCCGAGCATCACAAGCTGGCCGGGCTGGAGGTGCGGACCTCCAACCTGTGCTCCGAGATTACGCTGCCGACAGGGCGCGACCAGCACGGCATGGAACGCACCGCTGTGTGCTGCCTGTGCTCGCTGAACCTGGAGAACTGGTTCGAGTGGCGGGACCATCCGACCTTCATCGAGGACATCATGCGGTTCCTCGACAACGTATTGCAGGACTTCATTGACCGCGCGCCTCCGGGGATGGAGAAGGCGCGCTACTCCGCGATGCGTGAGCGTAGCGTGGGGCTGGGGGTGATGGGGTTCCACTCGTTCCTGCAGTCGCAGAACGTGCCGTGGGAGAGCGTGATCGCTAAGGTGTGGAACAAGCGGATGTTCCGCCACATCCGCGAGCAGGCCGACCTGGCTTCGCGCATGCTGGCCGAGGAGCGCGGGCCGTGCCCGGATGCCGCCGAGTACGGGGTCATGGAGCGGTTCTCGCACAAGCTGTCGATCGCGCCGACCGCGTCAATTTCGATCATCGCGGGGAATTCGTCGCCGGGGATCGAGCCGATCGCGGCTAATGTGTTTCTGCAGAAGACGCTGTCGGGTAGTTTTTCGGTGCGCAACCGCCATCTGCAGATGCTGCTTATGGCGAAGGGAATGGACAACGAGGACGTGTGGTCTTCGATCACACTGCGGGCGGGGAGCGTGCAGCATCTGGATTTACTGTCCACGCAAGAAAAGGCCGTGTACAAGACTGCATTCGAGCTGGATCAACGCTGGATCGTCGAGCATGCGGCGGACCGCGGGCCGTTCATCTGCCAGAGCCAGTCTGTGAACGTCTTCCTGCCGGCGAATGTGCACAAGCGGGACCTGCACCAGATCCATTTCATGGCGTGGAAGCGCGGGGTGAAGTCGCTGTACTACTGCCGCAGTCTGTCGATCCAGCGGGCGGACAATGTGAGCGAGAAGGCGGTGGCGCCGCCAGCGTTCACTGGTGCGATGGGCGTGCCCTTACCGGTGAACAATGGGCAGATACCGTTGCCGCTGGTAGCGGGCGCGACGGCGCAGGCCGATGCGACGAATTACGAGGAGTGTCTGGCCTGCCAGTAGGGACTGGGATGTCCACTACTCAATGCAGAGTATCGCCGCGCCGCAGCGGTGCTCGCGCCGACCACAGCGTCTCGCCCTTCTTGCCCCAGGTCTTCCTGTGCACAGCATCGGCACGTAACCTGCGTTCGCGAGCCGATCGGCTACCCTAGCCCGTCTTCGCGGATTCGACCCCCCAAATGGCTAATTTGAGCCAGTTGGCTGTCGCTAAATACTTGATATCCGTGTGAAGTATATCGGCGCCACGGCCGAAATCGGCTGTAGTGAAGACCTACCCCATTCCCACCATCAGATTCCGCTCGCTAGATTTGCCGTGTCATGTTTCTGCGGAAGATCCGACGGAAGAAAGACGGCAAGACGCACGAGTATTGGAGCGTGGTGGAGAACAAGCGCGTCAGGGGTGGCCGCGTCGTCCAGCGTCATGTGCTGTATTTGGGCGAGATCAATTCGTCGCAGGGCGCGGTGTGGCGCAAGGCGATCGAGGTTCTCGACGATGACACGGGTCAGCGGCAGACCATGGCGCTGTTCCCCGAGGATCGCTGCGCCGCCGACGCGTCCGACGCATCAGTTGTCCAGCTTCGCCTGTCGGACATGCGGCTGTGCCGGCCGCGCCAATGGGGTGCGTGTTGGCTGGCCGGTCAGTTGTGGCAAGAGTTGCAACTGGACCAGTTCTGGGCAGGCCGCCTGCCACCCAGCCGTAAAGGGACGCGCTGGGACCAGATCCTGCAGGTGCTGGTCTCGTATCGGCTGATCGCGCCGGGCAGCGAGTGGAAGCTGCATCGCGAGTGGTTCGGCAACAGCGCCATGGCCGACCTGCTGGGGGCCGACTTCGGCCTGGCGGAGGCGCACAAGCTCTACGCCTGCCATGACGTTCTGCTGGCGCACAAAGAGGCGTTGTTCTCGCATCTCACGACGCGATGGCGTGACCTGTTCAGCGCGAACTTCGATGTGCTGCTCTACGATCTGACCAGCACCTACTTTGAGATCAATGCCTCGGACGTGGCGGAGGGCGACAAGCGCCGGCACGGCTACAGCCGGGACAAACGCTCGGATTGCCCGCAGGTGGTGATCGCACTGGTGGTCACCCCGGACGGTCTGCCGCTGGCCTACGAGGTGCTGCCCGGCAACACCGCAGACTGCACGACGCTGCGGATGTTCCTTGGCAAGATCGAACGGCAATATGGCCGTGCACGGCGCGTCTGGGTGATGGACCGCGGCATCCCCACCGAGGCGGTGCTGGCGGAGATGCGCGGCAGTAACCCGCCGGTGCAGTATCTGGTGGGCACGCCCAAAGGACGCCTCTCGCGTCTCGAAAAGCGGTTGCTGGCCGAGCCCTGGCAAGAGGCTCGCGCGGGTGTCGCGGTCAAGCTGCTGGCCGAGGACGGTGAACTCTACGTCTTCGCCGAGAGCGCCGATCGCGTCAGCAAAGAGCGAGCCATGCGCCGCCGGCAGCTCAAGTGGCTGTGGAAGCGGCTGCGGGAGCTGGCCGCGATGGAGGTCCCGCGCGAGGAAATGCTGATGAAGCTGGGGGCGGCAAGATCCCGCGCTCCCACCGCATGGCGCCTGATCGATATCGAGATGGACAAGGAAAGTTCCATGTTCATCTACAGCCTCAACCGCCAGAAGCTGCGGCGGGTCCGGCGGCGCGAGGGTCGCTATCTGCTGCGCACCAATCTCACCGAGAACGATCCCGCGCTGCTGTGGCAGTACTATATTCAGCTCGTTGCCGTCGAACAGGCGTTCAAGAACCTGAAAGGCGATCTGGCGATACGCCCGATATTCCACCAGGAAGAGCGCAGGGTCGAGGCTCATATCTTCATTGCGTTCCTGGCCTACTGCCTCCAGGTCACACTGCAACGTCGATTGCATGCTCTCGCACCGGGACTGACCGCGCGCAGTGCTCTCGAGAAGTTCGCCGCCGTCCAGATGATCGATGTCTATCTGCCGACCACCGACGGACGAGAATTGCTGCTCACCCGCTATACCCAGCCGGAGCCGGAACTCCGGCTCCTGACCCACCAGCTCAAGCTCGATCTGCCGCCGCAGCCACCACCCCGCATCACCACCAGCACAATCCCCAAGCACCTCACGTAGTGAAGACCTTTCCGGCTAAACCGTTGATCGGAAACGGGCAGGGCACGTCAAAACGCCCGAATCCGCGAAGACGGGCTAGAGGGCTAGTCACTTCAAGAGGGCACACGCAGGCGTACTTCGGGCGCATCCGCCAAGGCACTGCATTGCCCGATCCAGTCTGCTATGCAACAGGGGCCACCAACCAATGGAATGTCGTCACCATGCCCATCATTCCAGTGCCGCCTTGCCCCCGTTTGCGTCCATGACCCACCCCCTCTCCGTCGCTGTCGCCGGCCTTGGAACGGTCGGCGCCGGTGTATTGAAATTGCTGCGTGACAACGCGGACATCGTCGCCGCGCGCGCCGGCCGGCCGATTGCGGTCACCGCCGTGACGGCGCGGGACCGCACCCGTGATCGCGGCGTTTCGCTGTCCGGCCTGCGCTGGTACGAGGACCCGGTGGCGCTCGCCGCCGACCCGGCGACGGATGTGGTGGTGGAGTTGATCGGCGGCTCAGATGGCCCTGCGCGTGCCCTGGTGCAAGCGGCGCTTGCCGCCGGCAAGCCGGTGGTCACCGCAAACAAGGCGTTGCTGGCGGTGCACGGCGCCGCGCTCGCCGCCGCGGCTGAGAAGCGTGGAGTGCCGCTGGCGTTCGAGGCGGCGGTTGCCGGCGGTATCCCGGTGATTAAGGCGCTGCGCGAGGGCCTCGCTGCCAACCGCATCCTGCGCATTGCGGGCATCTTGAACGGCACCTGCAACTACATTCTGACCCAGATGCGTGAGCGCAGCCGTGAGTTTGCCGAGGTGCTCGCCGATGCGCAGAAGCTGGGATACGCCGAAGCCGACCCATCGTTCGACATCGACGGCATCGATGCCGCACATAAGCTGGCGATCCTGGCTGCACTCGCGTTCGGCCGGCCGGTCGCGTTCGAAGCCGTGCACGTCGAGGGCATCCGCAACGTCTCCGCACTCGACATCGCGTTCGCTGGCGAGCTCGGTTACCGCATCAAGCTGCTCGGTATCGCGCGGCAGACCGTCGGTGGGATCGAGGCGCGCGTGCATCCTTGCATGGTGCCGCAGTCCGCGCCGATCGCCCGCGTGGACGGTGTGTTCAATGCGGTGGTGGCGGAGGGCGACTTCGTTGGTCGCGTCATGTTGGAAGGCCGCGGCGCCGGCGCCGGACCGACCGCGTCCGCCGTGGTCGCCGACCTGATCGACATCGCGCGCAACCGTGTCACCCCGGTGTGGGGTGCGGCATCTTCGGAACTGTCGAATGCGCCGTCGGTGTCGATGAGCGCCCATATCGGCGCCTATTACCTGCGCCTCATGGTGGTGGACCGACCTGGCGTTATCGCCGACGTCACTGCGGTGCTGCGCGACCTCGGCGTATCGCTGGAGTTGATGCTGCAACGCGGGCGGTCGCCAGGCGAGGCGGTGCCAGTGGTGCTGGTAACGCACGAGACCCAGGAGAGCGCGATGCGCGAGGCGCTGACACGGATCGCCGCGCTGACCGCGGTGCTGGAGGCGCCGACTCTGATCCGCATCGAGCCGGAGTGATCCGGCACCACATCTTCCGTGGCGGTCAGGCCGAGACCGATCGGGTCAAGGCATTCTCCGGCCGCGTATTGGCGATCGTCATTACTCTGCTGGTGCTGGAGACTGCCCCGCCCCGCGTGCCCGGTAGCGCCAGCAATGCGCGAGCGGCATTCAGCCGTCGCCTGATTACAGGTCCACGCCGGTCACGACGCGGCGGCTGACGAGTTCGGAGATTGCATCCAGCGACCGCTTCACCCACCGCGGGATCATTCAGCCTCGATTGCATCGCCTTGCCGAATGCATCCCGGTTGGCACACCTGATGTAAACAACCCACATGCCAGAGTCGGGACCCGCGGTGACCGGACCGAGCCCGGTCGCCGAGGCGCATCGTCGACCTCCTTGTGGGTTCGTAGCGCGGCCAGGGCGGCAGCGTATGATGTTCCGGCGTTCCGTCGCGCACGAACGATCCATGCGCGACGCATCGCAGCCGAAAGATCCGCTATCCGCGCGGCGTCACCGCCCGCCAGCACCGGCGCTTCGCGCCACGCGTCAAAAGTGCCGAACACGAATGGCAGATCGATGCAGTGGCAAGCTTTGAACCTCGACGTGGATGGTACCCGGTTCATAAGATAGACATGCGCATTGCCACTGCGTTTCGCGATCGCGGCGGCGAAACGCATGGCCGGCCGAGGATATGTCTGCTCGGTCGCGAGATCGGCCAACAGATCCAGTGCCGTTCCACCCGGCCGGCGCGCGCGATAACGGGCGTGCATCACCTCAGCGCCAAACGCCGCGATCACCGTATCGGCCTTCGGGTTTTGCATCAACGGGCTGACAAAGTAATGAGCATGTACATCTTCGGTCGTCACGCCGATCAGCACATCTATTTTTCCGAATTCATTTCCAACAACAACGCCGTCTGTGATAACTGTCCGCGTTTCCACCTGGGTCATGGCGCGAGGCACCACCGCCATAAATGGCGGCGCGGTCCATTCGCGTTGCCATTGCTCAATTGTCTCAGGGTCACGCTGATAAGCGCATTGCAGCGGCTTCTGCGGCGTCAGTCCCAGTTTGGCCAACAATTCGCCCACGGCCGTCAAACCGGGCCGAATGTGGATTTTCTGCTCGACCAAGCCGGCCACCACAGAGCGCGTCCATATAGCCCGAAGTCCAGCCCATACTGCCGTGGATCGCGGGCGACTGCGTGGCCGACCAGTCGCTCGCCTGGAGCGCAGCCCTTACAGGCCAATGCCCGACCTTGATGCCGCTTCCAACCGTCGAGAGATGGTCGTGCGGTTGAACCTGAAGGGAAGCAATCACAGAAGATGGGCGCTCACCGTCCCGCACCCGCTCCACCGCCATCAACCTGATGGCCTCCAGCGTCCGATGATCAAGACCCCGCCCATCTCGTCGCATGCCGTCCTTATATCGCTCGCGATGCAAAGTACAATACGAATGTCGGCTTACTTAGCGACTGGCGCTTGCTCCCCGATGAGCTGGCAAGTCACACCTCCGTATCCGGTACCTGCTTCCAGGCGGCAGGACCCCCAATATGTACAACTACAGCTCGATCACTCCGCCGCGCAGTCCCTTGGCAACCGCCTCGGCTCGGCTGGTCGCGTCCAGTTTGGCGAACAGTGCCTCGAGGTGGAACTTCACCGTGTGGATCGAGATGCCGAGGGCACGCGCCACCGCCTTGTTGCTCATGCCCTTGCCGACCAGCGTCAGGATCTCCGCCTCGCGCGGGGTCAGCAACGCCGGCGCGTCCTCGCCCGCGGCGCGGAATCCGTCGGCCAAGCGGCCGCCCGGCGCACGCACCAGCAGTCCGGCAGCAACCGCATGCAGCGCTGCATCGAGCCGTTCGGCGGAAAGCGTACGCGGCAGTACGCCGGCGGGCTGTTCGCCTGGCAGCTTCTGGTCGGTCAGCGCGATCACCGGCGCCTCCGCCTCGCCCGGCGGTTCGACATCGTGCGCCAAGTCGCATAGCACAATGTCGGGTGTGTCGACGACCAGCGTGTGGCCGGCAGCCTCCAGCATGGCGGCGAGGCCCTGTCGGCGCACCGGATCGCCGGCGCGCAGCCGGATGCGGATGCCCTGGCTCATGCCTTCGCGGGGCGCGCGCCGATCGTCACCGTCACCAGGTGCACCTCGCCGGCGCGGAGCAGCTTCAGCGTAGCGGGTTGGCCGATGCGCTCCGCAGCCAGTGCTGCCGCCAGGCCGCGGGTGCGGCCGGTGCGGCTGCCGTCCACTTCCAGGATGATATCGCCAGGCAGCACGCCGGCCTGCTCCGCCGGGGCGCCGGCGGCAAGGCCGACTACCATCATGCCAGAGTCCCTGCCGGCCGGATCGCGGAAGCGCTCCGGCACCAGCACGTGCTGCAACCCGACGCCGAGCCAGCCACGTGCGACGCGGCCGTTGGTGAGCAGCGGGTCGAGCACACGCTCGATTGTGGCCGCCGGGATCACCAGCGTACGCCGGCGTGGGCCGGAGGTGGACATGCCGAGCAGTCGGCCGCCAAGGGACACGACCGGACCGCCCTCGTCCGCGCCGAGACGCGTGTCGAGCTGGAGCAGCGCCTCGATGCGGCCGCCGGCCTGGCTGTGCCATTCCGGGCCGACGGCATGCACCATGCCGAGACGGCCGGTGGGCGCGCCGCGTGGATCTGCGCCGACGATCAGCGCCAGCGAGCCGGGGCGAGGGGAGGGGGCACTCGCCGGCAGCGCCGCGACCAGCTCCTGCCCCAGCCGCAGCACGGCGATGTTGGTGCCCGGGTCGCAACCGGCCAGAGTCGCCTCGGTCTCGGTGCCGTTTTGCACCACCGGGAAGGTTGGGCCTTCGGGCAATAGCTGTTCCGAGGTCACCACCACGTCATGGCGCCACAGAATTCCGCTGCAGTCGCGGCCCGCGGTGCGGACGGTGACGACCAGGCGCGATACGGCGGCCAGTCGGTCGGCCAGCGCTTCGGAAAACTGCTCGAGTGGATCGGTACTCATCAATGCCAAACTCCAGTGCCTGTGCCGGTAGATTGCACGACGAGGCGCAGTGGCGAAATCGGCCGGATGACCGGGCGAACCCCAGCCGCATGGCCGGGATGGTGCAGCATCGCTTGGCTCCTATCTGAGGCGTTTTGAGGACAGTTGCATGCCATTCGATGCAAACGGCGCTCCGCCGCCAGACGAACTGGACCCTTATTCCGCGCAGGTCGCCAACGCCTTCGACCGCGTTGGCCCAGCCGTCGTTCACGTGATCGCGTTCGGCGCCGACGGCAAGCCGCAGGGCCAGGGATCGGGCGTGATCTTCACCCCCGACGGCTATGTGCTAACCAACGCGCACGTTGTGGGCGGCGCGACGCGGCTGCGTGCCTCGTTCACCGACGGTCAGGCGATGGATGCCGCGCTGGTTGGCGAGGACGCCGACACCGACACCGCGGTGCTGCGCCTGTCGGGCAACGGCCTGCCGCATGCCGAGTTGGGTCGCTCGGCGACGCTGCGGGTCGGGCAGCTGGTGGTGGCGATCGGGAACCCACTCGGCTTCCAGTGCACCGTTACCGCCGGGATCGTGTCCGCGCTTGGCCGTACGTTGCGCACGCGGTCCGGGCGTATGATCGATAGCGTGATCCAGACCGACGCGCCGCTGAATCCGGGCAATTCCGGCGGCCCGCTGGTGAGCGGTGCCGGGCGGGTGGTCGGCATCAATACCGCGACGGTTGCGCCGGCGCAGGGTATCTGTTTCGCAATCGGCATCGACACCACGGTGTGGGTGGCCACGCGGCTGATGCGCGACGGGCGGGTGCGGCGATCGCGGCTCGGGCTGTCGGGACAGACAGTGCCGATCGACACGCGGGTGCGGCGGTTCCACCACCTGCGGCAGGCGAGTGGCGTGCTGGTGCTGGACGTGGTGGCCGGCGGTCCGGTGGCGGAGGCCGGTGTGCAGCGCGGTGACGTGGTGGTGGCGTTCGACGGCGAGCCGATCGTCGGAGTGGACGATCTGCACCGCTCGCTGACCGAGGAACGGGCTGGGCGGGGGCTGCCGCTGATACTTCTGCGGCGACGTGATATGATATCGGTGTCGGTAACCCCGGGCGAGGCCTGAGATCCGTCGTGTGGACCCAATTGTGGGTCGTATCGGCTGAGGAGATCATCTGACGGAGCGCGGCGCGGCGAGTTGCTCGGCTCAATCTATCCCCTTCTACCTGATAAGCTGACTGCTGGGGCCCGGCGGGCGCGGGCAGGTCGTGTCGATGGGGAGGCGGAGCCCCGCCGATGTCGGGCTGTCGGCAGCGCGTCAGGCGATGAATTGCTCAGGCGCACCGGCAGTTCCAAATGACCCTGGGCACTGGTTTTTTGCTGCTAAGCTTTATAACTGATGCTGGTTGATCAGGGCGCCGGTTCAGCCTGAGGCTAAAGGCGGACGTATCGCAGCGGCGGCGACGGAGCAGAGCAAATGGTCCCAGTCCTGGAGCACGACGCAGACGGTGACCGTCCGCAGCACCAGGCGCGTCGCGCGATGCGTAGCTCCACGGGGAAAAATTGAATTGCAGATCGGGCCGCACCAGCCGCACATCGCTGCGCGCGAATGTGCCAGCGGTGACGCCGTTCGCCGCCAGTTGGCCGCGGCGAAACAGCATGTATTGCGCCATCGCCAGCACTTTGCGCGGCGTGCTGTTGGCAAGTTCGTTCATCGTGATCGACCTGGTGCAGGGGAACAGGACATAGAAATGGTCCTGCAAATGGCTGCCGACCGCCGGCAGGTCGTGGATCACGGGGATGCCCATCTCTGCAGCGGGCCGCGGGACCGATTCCCGACTGTTGCAGCGGCTGCAGCGAGCTGAACACGCCGCCGCTGACATAGGTGACGCTCGCGGCACGGCTGTTCTCGCTCAGAATGCGAGTGGTATGTGCATTCGGACGCACCACCTGGCACGGTCACGGGCAGGTAGTGGCGGTGCTCCAGCGTCGGCACTTGAGCGGCGGCACGCGATGCCAACCTGATTCGCTGAACCGGCCCGCAACGGCACAGCCCGAGGAACCTGCATCGGTCACGATGTAGCCGACGCTGTCTGCTTCCGTGGTCATTGCGTCCACCGCGTCATTTGGTGCCCTGATACGCTTCACGCGTGGGTTGAGCCAATCCCGGGCGGCAGAAGTCTCCGCCGACTGGCGGATGGATCGGGCAGGTGGGTGGCCGGCTGCGCAAGTTTGGTGACTATAGGGATGTCGGAGTATGGATCGTGGTCACGGCAGAAGACCGCAAGGCCCTTGCCATGGAACTCGTCATATGCCGCAAGGCAAAGTGCAGGCGCCGCCGGACAGGATTTGTGACTGAAGCTCGCAAGAATGAGCTCGTACTGAGCGCGACTCAACCCGTATGCTTGGGCGATGACGGCGTCCATTGCAGCACGCAATCGGCGCCGGATCGCTTCGGCCGCCATCACCGGCCATGAATGGCGTGGCGACGCTTCCTGCCAAGCATCGCCAAGCTGGTCGCGCCAGAGCGATGCGAAACCGCGGTGATTGCTGCACAGGCGCAGACAGGCATGCGCCACGAAGCGATCTGCATCAGGTGCCAGTTCAGGTACCGGCAGCTCCGAGAGGATATAAAGGCTCACGTGCGCAGCCGCCTTCTGTCGCAGTAGCCAGTCAAACGGAAAGCTGTTCATGACTCCGACCAGCGAAAGCGCCGCCGCGTTAGGTCGCTGGAACGGTCTGCGCTCGACGTTGATGGTGTGGCCGCACAATACCCCCGGTGGCAGCATTGCCGCGATCGCAGTACGCTCGTCTGTTGATCGAGCAACTTCGCGGCATGCGGCACGATAGTAGCGCGCACTTCTGGCGGATTGCGGTTTATCCGTCAGATCGCCTATGCAGACAGCATATCGTGGTGGCGTGTCCCATTGATCGCTGAATTGGTGAATTGTCTTGCCTTCATGCAGCGGTAGATGGCCATCTCCACGCGCCTCTGTGGAGTAGTGCAGTCCCTGGGATTGAGATAGTCACCCTGAAGCGGTGTGAATCGTCAGTCATGTGCATTTCCCGGCTCAGGGATAATCCCAACGGATTCCATCCAGTTGCCAAACTTCTGATGACCGACCAGCATCTGGCGCGCCACAGAGGTGTCGTGACAGTCCCGCAATTCCAGCAGCGTCGCGTAAGCGCCGCCCGACATCGCAATAAACTCCATATCATAGTCCATCGCCCGTCCCGCTTCATACAGCTCAGCGAACTCGCTCAAATAAAAGCCGCATCGAACAATTTTAGTGGGGCCCGGCTGCCGCGCAATGACCAAAGCAAATTTGATCCTTGCGTGAATATCGAACAAGTTCTTCCGATTTTCGAACGACAGACACTGCTCAATACGAGTTTGCTGCAAATAGAATTTGCGGATGCCCGTTGCACCCTCATTGGCATGGAAGGCTGACGGAACCACCATGCCGATCGCAGCTTGGGAATTGAGCAGATTAACCATCCGCTCCGCAAACACACGATATAGATCGAGCTTTCCGCCCATGACATTGCCATAGGCACCATATCTTTGATGTTGGTAGAGCTTCTCTATCAGCCGGTTCCGGCGAACGGACAGCGCCTGATAGTCATGCCATGCACTCGCCACTCCAGGATCGGTCAGCACCCGATCGCGAATAGCATGTGCCTCCTGCCTGCTCCCCGCATCCAGGATCGCGAGATCGAACCTGGCGAAGAATTCTGTGGTAGTTGACTGCATGACTTCCCAAGGCGGATTGCTCAACACCGCGTCGAACCCACCCCCGTCCACGTTCGTGCCGCCGGGCCAGAACACCTCCGGGAACGTCAGATCCCATGGCAACGCCTGGCTCCCTGCCGCTAACAACGTGGTCTGACGCTTCGTCAGCACCTGAGGCCAAGCGCCGGTCGCAGCCACCGCATGCGCCAGTGCCAGCCACTCATCATCCATCTCGCGTTCCGCCAGCATTCCGGCGGCAGACCATGCACGCGCCAGTAGACGCAGTGGTTGCAGTGCCGCGTCCAGTCGACAGTTCGCCGCGGCCTTTAGTGCAAGATCGGCAGCATCGGTACCCACCGTCGCTTGCAGCGCCTGCACCTCATGCAGTGCTGCATCCAGCGCTTCACTCAGGCGCACCCTGACGTCTCGCGCCAGCAACGGATCTAGCGCCTTGCCGCCGACCGGCATTGTTCCCAGCGAGGGGAAGAACGGTCCCGTAATCGAATCGCCGCACACCAACCGGTGATCAAGAAAGGTGAGCGGCAGTCCCTCAGCATAGGACTCCAGCCACAGGGATAACTTGGCCAGCTCGACGGCAAGCCGGTTGTTGTCCACCCCGTACAGACAGTGCACGGCGACCAACCGTCGACATATCGCCAGCGCGCGGAATTGCGCCAGACCGCTCGCGCCACCCTCGCTCACCCGGCTTGGCAGATAAGCCAGCAGCAGACCATCCGGATCCGGCAAGTCGGCGACGCGCCGACGCAGCGCCGTGGCGTGCGCCAACAAGACCGAACGATCATCCGGCGACGCGCTGGTCGCCGTGTCTTCCGCCGCTGCAGCGCTCTCGTCGCACATTCGGCACGCTGCGTACAGGGCCTCGGCAAGATAGCGGCACGCTTCGACCAGGAAATGGCCGCTGCCGGTCGCGGGATCGACAACTTTCAGTGCCAGGATCGCAGCAGGATCCGGGTGACCATCCGGACTGCGCTCGGCAATCTGGGGCGCCAATGTCTCACGCACCAGGAAGCGAACGAAGGCATGCGGCGTGTAGTAGGATCCGGTTGCCTTGCGACCAATGCCGACGCGCAGGAAAAACCGTCCGGTCGGAATATCGGCGATTCGAGTCACGCGCGTCCTGGCGGCGTTCGTGCCGCTGTCGCGATACCGTCCGACGTGATCGGTTGGCAGCACCGCCTCGAGCTTCGCACGTCGCAGACGCGACATCGGAACAGTCGTGATGCCAGGTTCGAGTTCGAGCAGCGCCTCGTAGACGCGACCAAGATCCTCGACATCCAGCGCCCCGTAATGCACCCGTTCGCGCGCCCTGCCCTTTGGGGTCGTCCACAGCAGTCGGTCCAGCAACAGCGCGACCGCGCGCTCCCCCCAGGCAAGCCGATCGAGCAGCGGTGTCGCCTGCGCGCCGAACAGCGCGCCGCCGAGTGGCGTCACCGACAGCTCGCTGCAAGACAACCCACCGCGAAACGCACGGAACACAGTTCGCAGCCCGTCCTCCAGCATGCGCCCCGTGTTGTGACCGTAATCAATCGAGCGTCGCACCAATGGTCCCAGCGCCCGATTGGGCGACAGCGTGTCACGCCACAGGCTAGTGGCAGCGAAGCTGAACGCGCACGCCGGATCGGCCGCGCTCTCCAGCTTCAGGATGAACAGCAGGCGATAGACAAGGATCAAACCCTCTTCCCAAAGCACGTCAGCGCGCAGGTGCAGGTCCCACTCGCCGGCGTTGGCGGAATTGTCCAGAACCGCTTGTAGGAAGCCTTCGATTGCATTGCGCGCCTGCACGCGCAAATCCTTGGTCACGCGTGTCTGGTTCAGCCTTGCCGCATCCAGCAATTCGGGTAGCGCCGCAATCCCTTTCGGCGTGGCAAGCGCCCGCACCAGGCGATACGAGTCGGTCGCCAGGATCTGCGCCCGCCACCCTGCACTGCCCGCGAGCGGCATCGCGATATGGCTGTCGGGGCGCGAGGGATCGGACAACAGCAAGCGCAATTCCTTGCCATCGGTCAGCAGCCCGAGGCGTTCGCCACTTGCCAGCAGCACACGCTGCGCGCTGCGTATCGGACTGAAACCGATAGGCGCGCCCGGTTCGATGTGGCGCATCGAGGTCTGTAGTCGTGGCAAAGGACCATGCACGCAGACGTGCACCGCATGGCGCCAGCATAAGCCAGCCACCGTCCTCGATGCCCTCACGCGTCGCAACGTCGACCTGCCGCGCCGGGGGACCGAATCCCAGGCGTGGGGCCAACGGCGCAATGATATGGTTGCACACACTTTGGGGCCCACCGCTCGAACGGAACTGCCGCCGCAGTGCACTCCAATCCCGTTCGAAATCCCTGTCATGGCAGTTGGTAAGCAATCCCAGCTTGGTCAGTTGCGCCGTCAGCTCGAAGCGAACGAATGGTTCCGGCAGCGCCGGACCGCAGAATATGCAGTCATGCAGAGCAAGCATCACGCTAACGGCACCAGCATAAGCATGCCGATCCGACGCAGTACCGGTAGAGACAATGCTGCACGTGCCGAATGCTCCAAGCCACGGCGCTGGAACAGCTCTACGACACTGTTGGCCTCGCGCCGCCGCGCCGGCGGAATGTCGGCATCAGCCGTGAAGGCCGCCAGCCGGTCAAGCGGTGCGGACAGCGAATGCCAATCCAGACTACTCGTGGCCGTGCCAAACAGATCGCCCGTTTGCGGCACGAATACTCCGCAGATGTCATCTGCACGCTTACCTAACCAGTCGTGCAGATTGCCAATTTCGCGTTCGGTTCTCTGTTGATTGTCCGCAACGACCCTTGTGGCGTCGCGCGTCATCGCGGCGTTCGCGACCGCTTCAGCGTCCCGTTGACGGTTCGGCACCCAATTCGCAAACAGAGATTGCCACACGTCCTTGGGCAGCCCCGATTGGTCCGGAGACGCAAGGTTCAGCCAGCGCCCCGGTTCGCTGACTTCCACCGCGTCACCCTGGACCGGCAGCAATACAGCAATGATCCGCTGGAATTCAGTGCGCACCCCGCTGCGTATCTCCGCGCTGAAAGTCAGCAACGCGGCTAGCGGCGAGCCCTCATCCACTCGCGCCACGCTCACCCCGTGGTCCCACGCCGCATCCGCAATCCGCTGCGCACGCGAAATCGCGCGCCGCACCACCGGATGCGCACGGCCGAGAAACGCCAGCGAACGACCATGCTTGTCGCGCAGCCTGGTGTCCTTGCGCGTGAAGCGGAGAATGCGGTGCTCACGGTCAAACCCGGGCAGATCATCAAGGCCCACAAGCCAATCGGCCGGCAGCCGAAGCACTCCCCGACCGGCAGCGTTGAAACCGGTATCGGCAGCTACCGCGGCCGCCACGAAATCTGGCAGGTCGATGTGACCAACGCATGCATCGCCGCGCCGCCCCGCAACGGAAGCCGCCGCCAGCTGCGCTGCGTCGGCGTTCACCCCGCGATCGTCTAGCCACCCATGGCGCACCGCGGAGCGATCGAAACCAACGAAGGCCCGGTCGATCTCGCGCAGCAGATCGCGATACGCATCCGCATTGGTCTCTTCCGCCACCCGGTCCAGCGTGCGGATCGCTGACGGCCCATCGTCGAACAGACCTGCCTGGCGCTCGGCAAAACCGGCAACCAGCCCAGCGCTCCATACGTCCGCATCCGCCGTCACCCCGAGCGTGTCCGGCATGAACGTCAGGTGCGACCGTGCCTTCTCATATTTCGCAATCAGGCGCAGCAGCAGTCGTTCCTCGAATGTGCCAGCTAGATAGAGGTAGCGGATCTGCGGTTCGCGCTGCTGGCCATAGCGATCGATGCGACCGTTGCGCTGTTCCAGACGGTTCGGATTGTACGGCAGATCGAGATGGATCAGGTTGCAGCATCGCTGCTGCAGATTGAGCCCTTCAGCCAGCGAGTTGGTGCTGATCAGAATGATGCCGTCGGCCTCGGCAAAGCGTTCCGCGATCCGCGTCCGATCCCGTTCGGTATCGTTCCCACTGATCGCCAGGATGTCGCCCCCGACAACTCTGCGCAAAGCACGCAGTGCAGCCAACTGACTGTCGGCATATTCCGTGTAGATCAGAATATTCGTATTCGAATATTCGGCACGGATGGCGCGGACCTCGCGCCCGATCGCGTCCAACTTGGGATCGAACGATTCCGCGGCCTCCCCCAGTCGGATCAGGGCATCGAGCGCCGCCACCGTCGCGCCCGTCTGCGTCAGCGCCGACAGCTCGGCGGCAGCGAAGCTGTGCAGATCTGCGGCCATGCCGTCGGCTTCCAGGTCCGCCATGTCGCTCTCGTCGCCCTGCTCGAGCACACCGAATCGCACCAGCCGCTTGCGATATGCTCGTAGCGAGCGAGCGCGTTCCCGCCGCAAGGTCTCAGCCTCGCTTTCGCGCGCTTGCCGATAGCGCTCGGCGACCACACGCAGCGTGTTCACACACGCGTCGATCGAGGAGACCGAGCGCTTCAACAGGCTGACGAAGGCAAGCGCATCGGCGTGCTCGCGCCCTTGCGTCGCCCGTTGCAGCCGCGGAGCGATCAGCGCCGCGAGGGCGTGATGAAACCCACGCACCGGAGCGAGCGCATCGCCGTCGACCGCAACCTTCACCGGTAGCACCCGCCGCTCGCGAAACAGTGGTTCCCCTGTCGCCGGATCGCGGATATGCGACTTCAGCCGACGCACGACGTGGTGACGATAGGCACTCCCAATCACGCTGCCTCGGCCATCGACCAGACTGGGATCCAGCAGCTCGATCAGCGACGCGAAATGCGGGTCGTAGCCGTCGTGCGGTGTAGCCGTGAGCAACAGCAACCCATCGCTGCGCCTGGCGACTACCTCCGCCAGCCGCCTTCGCTGCGTATCTTCGCGATCGGTGCCGGCGCTGACGCAATGATGCGCCTCATCGATGATCGCCAGATCCCACGCGGAGCGCTCGAGTTCCTCCAGCACACGCTCCTGCTTGGCGAAGTCGAGCGATGTCAGGCAGAGCGCGATTGCGTCGAACGGATTGCCGCCTAGTTCAAGTCTTCGCCGCTGTTCCTGCAAGGCGGCGGCATCGGCGATGACGGTGAAGCGCAGGCCGAAGCGATGCCGAAGTTCCTGTGTCCATTGCGTCAACAAGGAGCCCGCGGGCGCGATCACCAGAACGCGGTGCGCTCGCCGGCGCGCGATCAATTCGCAGGCAATCAGCCCCGCCTCGATCGTCTTGCCGAGCCCCACGCCATCGGCGAGCAGCAATCGTGGGCGCGGCAATTCCAAGGCCCGCATCAATGGGACAAGCTGGTAGGACTCGATCCGCACCCGACCGGGTTCTGCCAATACGATATCCGCCGGACCAAGCACCTGCTCCAGTAGACAAGCCTGATGATACAGCCGCCATGCCGCCAGCGGACCTGGTGCGCCGGGCCGGAGCTCCGAATGCAGCAACTCGATCGGTTCTGCCGGATGCAGGATGTCCCATTCCAGGCCGCCCAGATCGCCTCCCGAGCAGCGAAGGCGTAACAGTGTCTGCGCGCCGAGCGGCGTGATTTCGATCACGTCCCAGACCAGACCGCGCGCGCTTACGCGGCTTCCGACCGCAAATCCCTCGCCCATTCCGCCTCCGCCGGTTCACGACGGAGGTGGAAGGTCACTGCATAGGGTTAATCAAATCGAAACGGATACCTCGCTGTCATTCGAGAAGCGCCACGACGAAGCACCGGTGTCAGCGGCGGCTCCTGTGCCATCGTCACGGCGCCCGTTAAGCACGCCTTCCGGCTATCGACACTTTGCATGCCGGCGGAGCATGCTGTCGCGCAGAAGCGGGAGGAATGCGATGAACGATGTTGGTGCCGTCCAAGGCTGGGCGTCGGCGGAGACAACGGTTGGCCAGGTCCGCGGCGCGATCATCGACGGTGTCGTGGCCTTCAAGTGCATTCCGTACGGTGCGCCGACATCGGGGACCGGCCGCTTCATGCCGCCGCGCCGGCCGACGCCCTGGGCTGGGGTGCGCGACGCGCTCGACTATACCGGACATGCGCCGCAGCAGGGGCTGCGCGCGCCGACCCGGCCGGAACTGGCGGATTTCTCCGGCCCGCCCGATACCTCGCCGGAGTCCGAGGATTGCCTCACCCTCAACGTCTGGTCGCCCGGGCTCGACGCGTCGAAGCGACCGGTCATGGTCTGGTTCCATGGCGGTGCATTCGCCTACGGCACCGCGAATGTCGCCCGGTTGCACGGCTCGCGGCTGGCCAACCGCGGCGACGTGGTGGTCGTCACGGTGAACCAGCGACTCAATATATTCGGCTTTCTGGATCTGTCGGCCGTCGGCGGGACAGACTTCACCACGTCCGGCAACGCTGGTACGCTCGACATGATCGCCGCACTCGAGTGGGTGCGCGACAACATCGACCGTTTTGGCGGCGATCCCGGCAACGTGACGGTGTTCGGTGAGTTAGGGGGTGGCGGCAAGGTCTGCACGCTGCTCGCCATGCCATCAGCACGTGGTCTATTCCATCGCGCCATCGTGCAAAGCGGTGCGGCAGTCAGGCTGCGTGAGCGCGACCGCGCAACCAAACTGACCGATGCCGTCCTCAAGGTGCTTGGCCTCACGGGCAACGATATTCGGACGCTACAGTCGTTGCCGATGGCACAGCTTCTGGCCGCAGTGGAACCCGCGCAGAAGGCGATTGGTCCCGCGCCGCAACCGCTGTTCGATCGCTATCCGTTCGGCCCCGTGGTCGATGGCACGATCGTGCCGCGGCATCCATTCGACCAATCCGCACCCGACGTCGCCGTTGACGTCCCGCTGCTGATCGGCGACATGAAGGACGAGATGGCCAGCTTCCTCGCGCGCGATGACAAGGTTTGGCATCGTACCTTGACCGAACAGGAGCTGCGCGAGCGTGTTGCCCCGGTCGCAGACGAGCACACCGATCGTGTCATCGAAGCGTATCGGCGGCTGTATCCGGGGATGAACCCGGCGGAAAGGCTGATCGCCACGCTGACCGATGCGAACTTCCGCATCCGCTCGCTGATCGTTGCCGACCACAAGGCCAGGCAGGCAGGTGCGCCGGTCTATATGTATTCGTTCGAATGGGAAACGCCGGTCCGGGGCGGTCGGCTGAAGGCGCCGCACGCGCTCGACGTGCCGTTCACCTTCGACACGATCGATCTGACCAATGCGACCGACCGCAGTGCAGCCGCACATAAACTCGCTGCGACAATGTCAGCCACCTGGGCGGCGTTCGCGCGTGCCGGCGTGCCCGACAATGCCGCAATCCCGCATTGGCCCATGTATGACGTGACAACACGTGCAACGATGATGCTGGACGCTGAATGCCGGATCGAGAATGATCCGCGCGGCGAGACGCGGCAACTCTGGCAAGCCATCACGGGTCATTGACCCGGCAGGGAGACTTCGATGAACGATACTGCCATCACCCCATCGACCGATCGCCAGGCTTTCTACGATCGCATCGGCGAGCACTCGCTGGCACCGCTATGGGAGCGCCTGCATTCTATGGTGACGCGCCAGCCGGTGACGCCCGCGCTGCCGGCGAAGTGGGACTACGACGCTGTGGTGCGACCATTCCTGATGCAGGCCGGCGGGCTGATCACGGCGAAGGAGGCGGAACGACGTGTGCTGATCCTGGAGAATCCAGGATTGCGCGGACAGACCTCGATCACACATTCTCTGTTCGCCGGGCTGCAACTGATCATGCCGGGCGAAGTGGCGCCGGCGCACCGGCATTCGCAGTCGGCGCTGCGCTTCATTATCGAGGGCCACGGTGCATACACCGCCGTCGAAGGCGAACGCACGATGATGCAGCCGGGCGACTTCGTCATCACGCCGAGCTGGACCTGGCACGACCATGGCAACGACACGGATCAGCCGATGGTGTGGCTGGATGGGCTTGATATTCCGATTGTGCGGCTGTTCGACGCCAGCTTCGCCGAGCCGGCGAATGCCGATAGCCAGACGGTGACGCGACCCGAGGGCGACAGTCTGGCACGCTATGGCGCCAACATGCTGCCGGTCGATTGGCATCCGACCGTGAAAAGCTCACCAGTGTTCAATTATCCATATGCGCGGTCGCGCGACGCGCTGACGACCCTCGCGCGCAACGGCGATCCGGACGCCTGCCACGGCCACAAGCTGCGCTATATCAACCCGGCATCCGGCGAGTTGGCGATGCCGACGATCGGCGCGTTCATGCAGTTGCTGCCAGCGGGGTTCGGTTCCACGCCGTATCGCTCGACCGACGGCACTGTGTTGGTCGTGGTGGAAGGCGAAGGCGAGACGGTGATCGGCGACACAACATTTCGTTGGAAGCCGCGCGACATCTTCGTAGTGCCGAGCTGGCACTGGCACCGTCACCGCACCAACAGCAAAGCGGTACTGTTCAGCTTCTCCGATCGGCCGGTGCAGGAGAAGCTCGCGCTGTGGCGGGAAGAGCGTGGCCGCGTCTGAGCACGGATCACGCCCTTCCCTGACCGTTCAGCCCTCGGACGACTGGTCGAGGTTTACGCCAACGAACATCGACTGGCCGTTGCGGAGTATGCGCAGCGCAACAGCGTGATTTTTGCTGGCACCACGGATCGCGCTCGCCGCGTCGGACGGCGAGTTCACCTGCTTGCCGCCGACGCCGACGATGACGTCGCCGGCCTGTACGCCTGCCTGCTCCGCGGGTGATCCCGGCTCGACATTGCGGACCACCACGCCGTGCGCGCCGTCCGGCACGTCGAGCTGGCCGCGCAGATCGGGGGACAGCGGCGCAAGTGCCACGCCGATCCGCTCGTGTGACTGCTGCGCACTGTCGTTGCTGGCAGTCTGCTCGTTCGGCAACTGGCCGATCTTCACCGACACCGTCTTGCTGTCGCCGTCGTGCAGGATCTGCAGCTGCGCCTCGTCGCCCGGCTGCACTGCGGCGATGTCCACCGCGAGATCACGCGGGTTCTTCACCGTTTGGCCATTCACCGAGGTGATCACGTCGCCCGGTTGCAGACCCGAATGCGAAGCGGGTGCATCGGCCTGAACAGCGGCAATGAGCGCACCGGAATCCGAGGTGAGATGCATTGCCTTGGCCATCGTATCGCTGATCTGCTGCGCCTCGACGCCGATGAAGCCGCGGGTGACCTTGCCGGTCTTCTCGAGCTGTGCCACCACCGAGTGGATCATGTCGGACGGAATGGCGAAGCCGATGCCGACCGAGCCGCCGGAGGGCGACAGGATCGCGGTGTTCATGCCGATCACCTTGCCATCCTGCGTGAACAGCGGGCCACCCGAGTTGCCCTGATTGATCGGCGCGTCGATCTGGATGAACTGGTCGTACGGGCCGGCGCCGATGTCGCGGCCGCTGGCCGAGACGATGCCGGCGGTTACCGTTCCGCCCAGGCCGAACGGGTTGCCCATCGCGACCACCCACTGGCCCGGCTTCACGTTGGCGGAATTGCCGAGCTGGATATAGGGAAGCTGCTTTTGCGCGTCGACCTTGAGCACCGCGATGTCTGTGCGCGCATCGCGCCCGATCACCTTCGCTGGCAGCTGCGTGCCATCATCCAGCGTGACGGAGACCGTCTTCGCATCCTTCACTACGTGGTTGTTGGTGACGATCGTGCCGTTGGCGTCGACGATGAAGCCAGAACCACGCGCCTCGACCGCGTGTGCATGTGGGCCCATCTGCGGGCCCATGCCGCCGAACGGGGAGCCGCGGAACGGCATCGGCATCTGCGGCTGGTCCTCATCGGAGGCAGGACTGGCCTCCAGTTTGGTCGTGATCGAAACCACGGCGGGCTTCACCTGCGTGACCAGATCGGTGAAGTCCGGCAGCGTGTGACCGGTCATGCCGCTACCTGGCGGGTTGACTGCCGTGCCGGGCGTGGACTCGGGTGCGGCAAAGCCGGCATGACCGAAGGCCAAGCCGCCAAGTGCGGTGCCGGCCAGCAGGACCGCGGCCACGGCGGTGCGGCGCCAGTGCCTTGAGGTGCGGGGTGTCTCGGTGGAAAGCGTCATAGTTCCTCCTTGGGAAACGTCCTGAATAGCCAAGGCGGCAAGCCGGACTGGCACCGCCGACACGGAGGAAGATGCAGTCAGTCGGGTAACCGTTCCCTCGGTGCAGCGATTAAACCGCTGTCATGTCGATTAAACTTGTGTCACTCGCCGGAGAGGATCGGATCAATGCGGAAGGCCCGCCTAGTAGCGGCGGGGCCTCTTTCTCGGCGGCGACAAGTTGTCCTGTGATCGGATTTCGCCGACCGAACATCCGGGCATCGGCCACGCCAGGAATGCGCAGCAGTGCATGCTCGACCTCCTCTGGTCGCACCTTGGCGCCGACGACATTGATGACACTGTCGGCGCGACCAAGGAAATACGCCCGGTCGCCCTCGATGCCGATCATGTCGCCGGTACGCCACCAGTCGGGAGGATCCACCAGGCGCCGCATCGTCGTGCCGAGATAACCCAACATCGCGATCGGGCGGGCAACCTCGAGGTACTCCGTCGGTGATTCTCATGCGCACCGGGTCAAGGCCCTCTTCGAGCCACCGCGCTGGGAAACCCGCCGGCCCGTCCTTCACGGTCATGCACGCGCCGATCTCGCTCGCACCGTAGATGTGCCAGGTTCCGGTGCGTGGCAGTAACGTATGAAGGCGATCGAGAATATGTTGATCGACGGTCCGTGGCAGCGTCGGTTGCGATAAGGCAAGCAATTCCGCATCGGCCGCAATCCCTCCGAGGATGACTTTCAGCCCTGGGAAGCTGACGGGGCGATAGCAGATCAAGATCCGGCGACGCTCGGGCGGTGCATATCCGCTGACCCGTGCGAGCAGGATCTCCGGGTGGTGCCGCACAATCTTCGGCGTCCCTGTCGTTCCCGAGGTCGGCAGCAGGATACCTGCCTCGGTGGGACATTGGGTGACACGTTGTCGAATGGCGTTGCGACAAGGTCATCATCGAGCACTGCCGTCACCTGCCACGTGCTCCATTGCGGCGCATCCAGCGCCAGGGCTTCGCGGAGCAGCAACAGATCGCAGCCCACGGCCTGACACGCCTGGATCGCCGCCACGATCACATCGATCCCGCGCGTTGCCAGGGCAAGACGCCCGCCGCGGAAACGGACGAACGCCGCCCGCGCGCTCAGCCGCGACGCGGTGCACGCCACTCTGCCGCAGCCGCTCAAAATGCTTTCGAGCCACATAATGGAGCACTACGCACACCATGCGATGCCGACATTGCTGCATTAACATCTTGCCGAGGTGCAGCGGGAACTATCGCTGCGGTTCCCGTCGATCGCGCGCCTGACCATACGTTCGCGGCAGATGTTGGCGGTGATCAAGGCCCGCAAGGTCTACGATACCGATCGGCACTGCTAGGCCAATTACGCGGGCCAGCCGACGGGGAGCATGCACGTATCGCACGTGGCTCCGATGTAACGGACGCTATGGCAAATCTGTCCAGCGGGCTCCTTCGGCTGACGATTTTACGCTCGCGGCGATGAAACGAACGCCGAGCGCGCCATCGATAACTGTAGGGAACACAACCTCCGGCGCAACCTGAGCATCCTCGCGCGCCGATCGAATTGCGCGCGCAACCTCGGCATAGATCGTGGCGAAACCTTCAAGATAACCTTCGGGATGGCCGGCAGGCAGGCGTGTGATCCGTGCAGCCTCAGGACATAACCCGACTCCACCGCGCGTCAACATCCGCGGCGGTTGATCAGATGGCGTGAACCGGAGACGGTCCGGTTCCTCCTGCGCCCATTCCAACCCTCCCCCCTCGCCATAGACGCGGAGCCGCAGCGCATTCTCACGGCCGTGCGCCACCTGGCTCACCCACAACACGCCGCGCGCGCCATCGGCGAAGCGCAGCAGCACGTGTGCATTGTCGTCGACCTTACGGCCCGCAACGAACGTCGAAAGATCGGCGAGAATCTGACTGGGCACGCGACCGGTCACGAAGCAGGCCAGATGGAAGGCATGGCTGCCAATGTCGCCGATCGCGCCGCCCGGACCGGATCGCTGCGGATCGGTTCGCCACGTTGCCTGCTTCTGGCCTGTGGTTTCCAGCGGTCCCCCGAGCCAGGCCTGGACATATTCGACCTGCACCACGCGAAGTGCACCAATGTCGCCGCGTGCCACCATGGCACGAGCCTGTCGTACCATCGGATAGCCGGAGTAATTGTAGGTGACGGCAAAGATGCGATTGGCATCGGCCGCCAGTTGCACCAGTTCATCGGCTTCAGCCACGCTGATCGTCAGCGGCTTGTCGCAGATCACGTGGAACCCGGCCTGCAATGCCGCGCGCGCGACAGGATAGTGCAGGTGGTTTGGCGTCACGATCGCCACTGCCTCCATCCTGTCGGAGCGGCCGCGTTCCGCGGCGAACATTCCGGTATAAGATCCATAGCTCCGCGCCGGATCGAGGCCGATCTCTGCGGCCGAAGCGTGCGCACGGGCTGGATCGGACGACAATGCGCCGCAGACCAGCGCATAGGCATCATCAAGCCGCGATGCGATGCGATGCACCGCACCGATGAAGGCACCCTGCCCACCACCCACCATGCCGAGACGAACGCGAGCGTGCGCGACCATCGCTTCAGCCCAGGCCCAGCATGCGGCGGTTGGCCGCATCGTCCGTGGTGGCGGCAGCGAAATCGTCGAACGCCTTGTCCGTCACCTGGATCAAATGATCGCGGATGAACGGTGCACCTTCGCGCGCGCCCTGTTCGGCCGATTTGATGGCGCATTCCCACTCCAGTACCGCCCAGCCGCCGAATCCGTGACGCGCCAGCTTCGAGAAGATGCCGGAGAAATTCACCTGCCCGTCGCCAAGCGAACGGAACCGTCCGGCGCGATCCACCCAGGACTGATAACCGCCGTAGACGCCCTGCCGTGCGGTCGGATTGAATTCGGCATCCTTCACGTGAAACGCACCAATACGATCGTGATACAGGTCGATGAAGCCGAGATAGTCGAGCTGCTGCAGCACGAAATGACTTGGGTCATAGAGGATCTTGCAACGCGGATGATGACCGACACGCGCCAGGAACATCTCGAAGCTGGCGCCATCGTGTAGGTCCTCGCCGGGATGGATCTCGAAGCAGAGCTCCACGCCGGATGCGTCGAAGGCGTCGAGGATCGGCCGCCAACGTGAAGCGAGCGTGTCGAACGCGGTCTCGATCAGGCCGGGAGGACGTTGCGGCCACGGATAGATGTAGGGCCAGGCGAGCGCGCCAGAAAACGTCGCATGTGCCGTCAGACCGAGGCGGGCGGAAGCGCTCGCCGCTTTTATCAATTGATCGACCGCCCAGGCCTGACGCGCAGAACGATTGCCGCGGACCGCAGTTGGCGCGAAGCCATCGAAGGCCTCATCATAGGCCGGATGCACCGCGACGAGCTGGCCCTGTAGATGCGTGGAAAGCTCGGTGAGTGCGACACCCACCTCCGCCAGTGTACCCTTTATCTCGTCGCAATACGTTTCGCTGTCGGCGGCGCGGTCGAGATCGAACAGTCGTCTGTCCCAGGATGGTATTTGCACCCCCGCATAGCCTAGCGCGGCGGCCCAGCCCGCAATCCCCCGCAAACTGTTGAACGGTGCGGCATCGCCGGCGAACTGGGCAAGAAAAATCGCCGGTCCGCGCATCGATCTTGTCATGCGAACACCTCCTCACCGGAACCCTGTGGCAGCTTCTCCGGCCGATCGCACGGCGTCTCGATGACGATGTGGCGACCTTCAAGCGATGAACGTTCGAACGCATCGAGCACTTCCAGCACATGCAAGGCAAGCGCGCCGCTGACGCGATGCGGCCGTCCCGCACGCATCGCCGCGGCCATATCGAGCAGTCCGATGATGCGATGATCGGCAACGTGCGCGCCGGTTCGCGTCATCCGGTTCGGCATTCCGTAGGGATGCGCGTCGATGTCGAGCGGTGTCCAGTTACCATCTCGCCGGGTGATCTGCGGTTCGCCGCCGAAGAAGTTTGGATCCGGCACCAGCATGCTGCCTTCGCTGCCGTAGATCTCGAGTGGCAGGCGCCTGTGCTTCCAGACGTCCCAGGAATGGCTGAGCGACACGTTGACGCCGTCGGCGAAGCACAACACACCATTCACCGTGGTCGGAACCTCGACCGCGAAGGTCTGGCCGGCAAGCGGTTCGCTGGTGATGGTGCGCGTCTTGCTGGCACTGGATGCCTGCGCGACGACCCGCGACACCGGACCCAGCAGGTTGACAAGCTGCGTCACATAGTAGGGACCCATGTCGTGGATCGGCCCACCGCCGTGCTGATAGTAGAAGGCAGGGTTCGGGTGCCAATGCTCCATTCCGTGCGACAGCACCGCCGCCGCGCCGGCAACCGGAACGCCGATCACGCCGGCATCGATCGCGTAGCGGCAGGCCTGATGGGCGCCGCCAAGAAAGGTGTCCGGTGCACAGCCGACGCGCAGCCCCTTCGCGGCGGCCGCCTGCATCACCGGCATTGCCTCGGCGAAACGGGTCGCCAGCGGCTTTTCCAGATACACGTGCTTGCCTGCTTCGATGGATCTGCAGACTGACCGGCGCATGCGCCGCCGGCACCGTCAGGTTCACCACGATCTCGATGTCCGGATCGGCGAGCAGCGTCTCCACGGACCCCGCCTGCACCGAGTATTCCGCTGCCTTCGCCTTGGCCACATCGGCACGAATGTCGGCGACCGACTTTACCCGGACCAGGCGCGATCGCTCCGCGCCCAGCAGGTAGGCATCGCTGATACTGCCGCATCCGATGATGCCGATGATCGTCGGTTCCATGTCGATTCAGCCTTGCAATTTCGAGAGCCAGGCGAAACTCGCGCGAGCGCAGCGTGCGGGATCGGACGGCTTGTCGTGCTCGACGACCATCCAGTGCGCACCGCAATCGCGACAGGCCTGCCACAGCGTGTGCCAATCCAGCACGCCGGCGCCGACATCGGCCCAACCGTCTTCGTCCAGCTTGGTGCCTTCCGGCGCAATGTCCTTCACATGCGCGGAGACCAGGCGATCGCGATAACGCTGCAGCCATTCCTCCGGCGCGGCACCGCCGCGCACCAGCCACGCCACGTCCGCCTGCCACGTCAGCGGAGTGCCTTCGGCCTCCGCGAACAGCAATTCAAGCGCGGTATTAGCGCCGTCTTTCGGCTTCAGCTCCCAGTTGTGATTGTGATAGCCGAGACGTATCCCGCCATCGGCGAACCGCGTCGCGAGAGTCCCAAGTTCGCGCCCCAGCGCACGCCATCCCGACGCGTCCATGTCCCGTTGCTCCTGCGGCACGGCGGGCATGAAAAGCTGGTCGAAGCCGAGCAGCCTGCAGGCGGCAAACACCTGATCGGGCCGCTCCCGCAAGGCCGCGAGGCTCACATGTGAGGACGAGAATTTCAGCCCTCGCGCATCCAGTTTGGCCTTCACGTTCATGGCGTCGTCCAAATGCGAGCCGATGCCTTCAACCTTGCGAAACCCCGCGCCAGCGACGCTGTCGAGTATCGTGTCGAGGTCGTTCAGCGAACGCAGTGTGTAGAGCTGGATCGACAGAATATCTGCTACTGGCACAGTCCTCTCCTTATGTGTGCGACCCCACGAGTCAGAGGCGTGCGCCGCCCGCGGTGTCGAATAGATTCAGCCGATGCTCAGGCATCAGAATGCGCAAACGATCGCCCGGCGTGAGCCTGGTCTCCGCCGGCAGCCGGATCGACAACGGCAGATCGCCGAGGCGCGTCCAGGCGAGCAGATCGCTGCCCATCGGTTCGCTCAGCTCCACGGATACCTCGTGGGCATCGGCGGCATCGGGTGCCAGGACTATATGTTCCGGCCGGATGCCAAGTTCCACCGGCACTGCATCGACCGGCGCCTTTACAAATGGGTAGGTCGACAGCCCCAGCAGAATGGCAGCCGACTGAAACACCGGACCGTCGGTGCCAGGCTCGATGCGTCCGGGGATAAAATTCATCGCCGGCGACCCTACGAAGGTCGCCACGAAGCGATTGGCAGGCCTCAGGTAGACTTCCTGCGGCGCACCGATCTGCTGAAATGTGCGGTCCTTCATCACGGCAATGCGATCGGCGAGCGTCAGCGCTTCGATCTGATCGTGGGTCACGTAGATCATCGTCGCGCCCAGGCGCTGATGCAAGCGCTTGATCTCGACGCGCAGCTCGCTGCGAAGCTGGGCATCGAGGTTCGACAGCGGTTCATCGAACAGGAACACGCCGGCATCGCGCACCAGCGCGCGGCCGATCGCGACTCGCTGGCGCTGGCCACCCGAAAGTTCGGCCGGGCGGCGATCAAGCAGTTCCGAGATCTGCAGCATTTCGGCGGCCGCGCGCACGCGGCGCTCGATCTCCGCGCGCGGTGTCCGCGCCACCTTCAGGCCGAATGACAGGTTGGCGCGCACGTTCATGCGCGGATACAGCGCGTAGGACTGGAACACCATGGCGATGCCGCGATCCTTCGGTTCGTGCCAGGTCACGTTGCGGCCGCCGATCCAGATCTCCCCATCATCGATGTCCGTCAGCCCGGCGATGGCGTTGAGCAAAGTGGACTTGCCGCAGCCGGACGGCCCGAGCAGCACGAGGAATTCCGACTGCGCGACCTCCAGGTCCAGACGGTCGAACACGCGGATCGGCCCGTAGCCGACGGCGACGCCACGGAGCGAGACGTTGCCTTGCCCGTCCATCGCCTAGCCCTTCACGGCGCCGGCCGCGATGCCGCGCACGAACCAGCGGCCAGACACGAAGTAGACAACCAGCGGCACGATCGCGGTCAGCAGGGTGGCGGCCATCTCGACATTGTATTCGCGCTCGCCCTGGGTGGAATTGACGATGTTGTTGAGCTGCACGGTCATCGGCAGGTTCTCGCGACCGGCGAACACCAGGCCGAAGATGAAGTCGTTCCAGATGCCGGTGACCTGGAGGATGACGGCAACGACGATGATCGGCAGCGCCATCGGCAGCATGATGACGCCGAAGATGCGCCAGAAGCCCGCGCCATCCACGCGCGCCGCCTTGAACAGCTCCTCGGGCAGCGCCGCGAAATGATTGCGGAAGATCAGGGTCATCGTCGGCAGGCCGAAGATGGTGTGGATCGTGACGATGCCCGGAATGGAGTTGTTGATGCCGAGATAAGAGAAGATGCGCACCAGCGGATAGATGAACACCTGATAGGGGATGAAGGCAACGGCGATCAACACGCCGAACAGCAGCACGGCGCCGCGTGGCCGCCAGAAAGACAGCGCGTAGCCGGTGATCGCGCCGACGACGATCGAGACGATCACGCTGGGGATCGTGATGCGCAGCGAGTTGACGAAGCCGACGCGGATGCCGTTGCAGGTGAGACCGGTGCAGGCCGCAAACCAGGCCTTGCTCCAGGCGGCGAGGCTCGGCGCGGTCGGCAGGCCGAGGATGTGGGCCTGGCGGATCTCCGGCATGTCCTTCAGCGAGGTGACGATCATCACGTACAGCGGTGTCAGGAAGAACAGCGCGCTGATGGTGAGGAAGCCATAGAGACCAAGGCGGCCCGGCGTCAGTTTCGATGGGCGGCGGCCGTGCGGGCCTCGGAGAGAAGCGCTCATACCGGGCGACGCGCGGGCTGGCGGTATTGCCAGTACATCAGCGGCGCGAGCACGGCGACGACCGTGATCAGCATTGTCGTCGCGGCGGCGGTTGCAAGGCCGACATTGCCACGCTCGAACAGGTGGTCCATCACGAACTTGGCTGGAACTTCGGAGGCGATGCCGGGCCCACCGTTGGTCATCGCCACCGACAGGTCGTAGAGCCGCGCCACGCTTACCGCGAGCAGGATGACGGCGGTGGCGAAACTGCCGCGCATCAGCGGCACGACGATGAACAGATAGGCGCGCCACGGCGGGATGCCATCCACCCGTGCCGCTTTCCAAATTTCGGGATCGACGCCGCGCAGCCCGGCCAGCATGATCGCCATGACCAGGCCGGCGGCATGCCACACCGCGGCAAACACCAGCGTATAGATCACGCGCTCCGGCCGCACCAGCCAATCGAAGCGGAACCACGCCAGCCCAAGGTCATGACCGACTTTCTCGATGCCCAATGTGGGGTTGAGCAGCCACCGCCAGGCGAGTCCGGTAACGATGAACGACATCGAGAACGGATACAGAAACACCGAGCGCAGCAGACCCTCGGCGCGCACACGCTGATCGATCAGCGCCGCCAGCGCGAACCCCAGCGCCATCGCCATCGCGATGAACAGCACGCCGAAGATCGCGATGTTCTGCACTGAGACCTGCCACCGTTCATTGGCGATCAGGCTGGAGTATTGCCGCAGGCCGACGAAGGTCGAACTCGGCAGCATCCGCGAGTTGGTGAACGATATCCAGATCGTCCACCCCATCGCGCCGCAATAGGCCACCAGAGCGATCAGCAGTGCTGGCGCAAGCGCCAGATGCGTGGACAGGCGTGAGCCGATGCGCATTCGGCCCTTCGGTTCAGAACTGCTGCGTCAGCGTGTTCGCGACCTTGGTGATGAACCCATCCGTCGTCATGCTCGGGTCGTTCCAGTATTGCGAGATCAGGTCTTCGATGGCGCCGGTGAGCGCCGGCGGGGACAGCATCTCGTTCGCCGGAACCTGGGCGCTTGCGTTGTGGATCCATCCGGACGCCTTGCGCGCGCAGGCATCGAGCGAACTGGTATCCAGATCGAGCCGGACCGGGATCGAGCCCTTCTTCTGCGCGAACTTGATCTGGGTGTCCGGCTCCAGCAAAACGCGCGCGAGAAGCTGCTGCGCCTTGGTCTGGTTGGCGTCCTTCAACTGCGGGAACACAAACACGTCGCCGCCCATGACATAGGCGATGCCGTGATCGCCGAGTACGGTGCAGCCATATTCCTTGTCGGGCGTCTGACCCGCGGCGGTGAACTCACCCTTCGCCCAGTCTCCCATGAACTGCATGCCGGCCTTGCCCTGGATCACCAGGCTAGTCGCATCGTTCCAGTTGCGCCCCGGACTGCCCGGATCGACGTAGTCCCGCAGCCGCTTGAACGTCTCGGCGATGTTGCGGAACTCCGGGCCCTTCACCATCGCGACGTCGCGCTTGCCCCAGAACGCGACAAAGAAATCGTGGCCGCCGCGACCTGCCATGACATTGTTGAACAGGTTGCGTTCCCAGTTCTTCTGGCCGCTGAATGCCAGCGGGATCAGCCCGGCCGCCTTCAGCTTGTCGAGCGCGGGGAACAGGTCATTCCAGTTGCTGGGCGGCTGCACGCCCGCCTTGGCCAGTGCGTCGTTGGAGTAGAACAGCCAGTTCTGGCCATGGATGTTCACCGGAACGGCATATTCGTGGCCGTTGCGCGTGACCGCCTCGAGGAATGACGGCGGCAGTATCGCCTTCCAATTCTGTGCCGCAGCCTGGGCGTCGACGTTGGCGAGCAGGTCGTTCTCCACCAGGTCGTCGAATTGCTTGCCGGTGTTGAGCTGCATCGCGGCGGGAGGATTGCCGCCAACGGTGCGATTGATCGCCGCGGTGCGGGCATTGGCGCCGCCGGCGATCGCAGTGTCCACCCAGGTGCCGCCGGCCGCCTGGAACTGATCGGCAAACACCTTCACGGCGGCCGACTCACCACCGGAAGTCCACCAATGGATCACTTCGGCGCGTTGTTCCTGGGCGCCAGCGGGCTGAGCCAGGGCGAGCATTGCGGCAACCGCGAACCCCGCCGAGCGATAGCCGAACATGGCGGTCCTCCCTTGCATTGTCCAAACGAAGCTATCGGACGCGTCGCGACCTGTCGATCCGTCCCCGCATCAGTGCTGGCCGGAACTCAGGCCGGCAGCGCGCCGGAGGCCTTGGCGATGTGGGTGGCAATCGCGTCCATCAGCGGCGGCGACAACGCGTCGTACGGCTCCAGGCCAAGCTGCTTCAGCCGGCCGCGGATGCCCGCCATCCGGTCCGGACTGACACCGGATTCAATCACCGAGGATACGAAGGCCGCGAATTCCGGCGGCGCCCACCCCTGTTCCTGGAACAGTTCGGGATGCACGAAATCGAAGCCGTAGAACGGATGCTTGGTGTTCTCGATCCGGCCGTACATGTGAACGCCGCAGCCCTTGCAGGCGTAGCGCTGGATCGCCGCGCTCGGGTCCACGACGGCCAGCCTATCGGCATTCTCCGTCACACTCAGATTGGCGCGCGGTACCACCGCCACCACCGAGAAGGTCGCTCCGGCCGGCTTCCAGCACTTGGTGCACCCGCACGCATGGTCATAGGCCACCTGCCCCTTGATGGCGACCTTCACCGGCACCTGCGCACATTTGCACACCAGCGTCCCACCGCCAAAATTTGCGGAGCCGGGCTTCACGCCTTGATCGACCGACGGATGAATGTGAATCGCCTCGGACATCTTGCCCTCCCTTGGTTTCTGTGCCGTCCGCCGTTGCCAGCCCGGGCGGCAAGTTCGATCCTATGGCAAAGTGAGAGGCCGGGCAAAGTCGCGGCTTCGTGTGCGGTCGCCGTCTGCGGGGGCCCGGGAGCAAAACGCTGCTATCCGTAGCGCCTCGGCTAATTCTATAATGATTGTCGGGAGGCATTTGCGCCGTCCGCCAAGAACGATCGCCGCCGTAGATTCAACAGGATGAAGGCTGCACAGGATGAAAACCCCGCACGAGCATCCCTATCTGCCCAGGCTTCGCGATGAATTGCGGCGCGGCAGCATCGAACGGCGCGAGTTTCTGCGGACCGCAACGCTGCTTGGGATCGCGGCCGGCGCCGCCTACGCGATGGCCGGCCTACCGTCGCCGGCGCACGCGCAAACCACCCTGCCGAACGGCGGCAAGATCCGCATCGGCATGCGCGTGCAGGAAGTCAAGGACCCGCAAACCATCTCCTGGGTCGAGCCAAGCAACGTGCTGCGCAACACGGTCCAGTACCTCACGCGCACCGATCAGAACAATGTCACCCATCCGGAACTGCTGGAAAAGTGGGAGACGAGTGAGGACCTGAGGACCTGGACCCTGACGATCCGTCAGGAGGCGAAGTGGCGATCCGGACGAGCGTTCACTGCGGACGATGCGATCTGGAACATCAGGCGCGTGCTGGACCCGAAGACCGGCTCCTCGGTGCTCGGGTTGATGAAGGGCTACATGCTCGAACAGGTACGACACCGGCGAAATCAAGGACGGCAAGCCGGTCAAGTCGGTGCGGCTGTGGAGCGAGAATGCGATCGAGAAGGTCAACGACAAGACATTTCGCCTGAACTGCAAGGAAGCTCAGCTCGCGGTGCCCGAACATTTGTTCCACTATCCTTTCCTCATGCTGGACCCGGCCGAGAACGCAGCGTTCAAGGTGGGCATGAACGGTACCGGGCCGTTCGAGCTGACCGCCTACAATGTCGGCCAGAATGCCATTCTCAAGGCGAGCGCGAACTACTGGCGTCCGCGCGTCCATCTGGACGAAGTCGAGTTCATCGACCTGGGCGACGACAGCGGCGCCAAGATCGCCGCGCTCGCGTCGCGCCAGGTGGACGGCATCGCTAACGTTGATTTCTCCGAGCTCGACGCGATCAAGTCGCTGCTGGAGGTGGTGATCCATCCGGTCTCCACGGCGCAGACCGCCGTGGTGCGCGGCAAGTACCGATCAGAAGCCGTTCAACGACGTGCGCGTGCGGCAGGCGCTCAAACTCGCCATCGACCAGCAGAAGGTGATCGACATCGTGTTCCGCGGCAACGCCGCGGTTGGTGAGCATCACCATGTGGCGCCGCTGCATCCCGAATACGCCAAACTGCCGATGGCGGGACAGGATATCGCCAAGGCGAAGCAGTTGCTTGCAGAGGCGGGTTACCCGAACGGAATCTCGCTCGAGCTCGCCTGCAAGAGCGAGCCGGCGTGGGAGGCTGCGTCGGTGACCGTGATGAAGGAGATGTGGAAAGACGCCGGCATCGACGTGAAGATCAACCTGATGCCATCGGCGAGTTTCTGGGGGATCTGGGACAAGGTGCCGTTCGGCTACACCGCGTGGACGCATCGGCCGCTCGGCGTCATGGTGCTTGGCCTCGCGTATCGCTCCGGTGTGCCGTGGAACGAGTCGAGCTATGCCAATCCGGAGTTCGACAAGCTGCTGACCCAGGCTGAAGGAATCCTCGAAGCCGACAAGCGGCGGGTGGTAACGGCGAAGCTCGAGCAGATCCTGCAGGAGGACGGCCCGATCGTGCAGCCGCTCTGGCTGGTCGTGCAGGCGGCGTTCGACAGCAAGGTCAAAGGGTTCAGCATGCACCCGACGGGCTACATTTTCCTCGACGAAATGGCAGTCGAACCAGTCTGATCGACCGGGACGCACGCTGTGGCGCGACAGGTGCTCCCGCGGCTGGGCTGGATGCTGGCCACCATGTTGACCGCGTCATTGCTGCTGTTCCTGCTGTTCGAGCTGTTGCCTGGCGACGTCGCACTAAGCGAACTGGGTCCCTATTCGACTCCCGAACAGCGTCATCTCTGGCTCGTCGCCAACGGCTACGACCGGCCCGCGCTGATCCGCTACTTCGACTGGCTCGGCCATTTCCTGATCGGCCAATGGGGCCAGTCGCGGATGTTCATGGTGCCGGTCGCCAGCATCGTCTGGGCGCGGCTGGAGAACACGGCGATCCTCGGTTTCTGGTTCTTCGTGTTCCTGATCCCGCTGTCACTCGGCATGGGTGTGCTCACCGGTATGAAGGAGGGGTCCTGGCTGGACCGTTGCGTCTCGGCAGTCTGCATCATCACCACCTCGATCCCGCCATTCGCCAGCACGGTGCTGATTTCCGCCATCTTCGTGTTCAGCCTGCACTGGCTGCCCGGTACCAGCACAATGCTGGATGGGTTCTCCTACCAGCAGTTGGTGATGCCGGTGTTGGCGCTCGTGCTGTACGACTTCGGCTACATCGCCCGCATCACCCGGGCGGCGATGGTCGAGGTGATGAACACGGGGTATATCCGGGCGGCGGTGCTGCGTGGCCTGCCGTATCGTCACGTCATACTGCGTCACGCGCTGCGCAACGCGTTGATCGCGCCGTTCACTTTGCTCATGCTGCACGTGAACTGGCTGATTGCCGGCGTCATTGTTGTCGAATATTATTTCGCTTTCAAAGGGTTTGGCTCGCTGATCCTGGAAGCGTCGTTGGGCAAGGACCTGTATTTGCTCGAAGCCTGCACCATGATCACCGTGGCGATCGCCACGATCACCCAGACGCTGTCCGACCTCGGCTATCTTGCGCTCAATCCAAGAATGCGGCCGGCATGAGCGGCATCGACGTCGCCGAAGTTCTGCCGCCACGGAACTTCGGCTGGCTCCGCGGCATCGGTCAAAGCAAGGTGGCGGTACTCGGCTGCGCGATCCTGGCTTTCTGGCTCGGCGTCGCCATCGCGGCGCCCTGGATTTCGCCGTTCCCACCAAATCAGACGATCCGCCCGATGGCATTGCCTGGCGCACTGGCACCCAACGGTGGCGTGTTCTGGTTCGGCACCGATCATCTCGGCCGCGACATCCTTTCGCGGGTGATCTGGGGAACCCGCACGGTGCTGGTCCACGCACCACTGGCGACGGCGCTCGCGTTCGCGGTAGGCATCACCGGCGGTCTGCTGGCCGGCTACAAACGCGGCTGGGTGGACGCGCTGTTGTCCCGCGTGTCCGATCTGGTGCTCGCGTTCCCGGCGCTGGTTCTCTACATCATCATCGTGTCGAAGTTCGGCGCCTCCGGGCTGAACATCGTGTTGGCGGTGACGCTCGCTTCCAGCCCCGCCATCATGCGGCTGACCCGCGGCCTGGTGCTGGCGCTGCGCGGGCGCGCCTTCGTTGCCGCGGCACAGCTACGCGGCGAGCCGGTATGGCGCATCATGTTCATCGAGATCCTGCCGAACGCCTCGGGCCCACTGATCGTCGATGCCTGTCTGCGTCTCGGCTATGTCGTGATCACCATCGGTACACTCGGCTTTCTCGGTCTTGGTCTGCCGCCGCCCGATCCCGACTGGGGCGGCATGGTGAACGAGACGCGGAAGTTCGCGCTGGTGTTTCCGCACATGGTGCTGTTTCCCTGCATCGCCGTGTCCTCGCTGGTGCTGGGACTGAACCTGCTCGCCGACGGGCTGCGCGAACTCGTGACGCGGGACTGATGCTGGCGCAGGCACCTCTGCTCGAGATGAACGACGTCTCGGTGTCGTATTGCACGCGTGCCGGCGTGGTACCCGCGGTCACCGGCGTCTCGCTCGTCATCCATGAGGGCGAGGCCCTTGGGCTCGTTGGCGAGTCAGGCTGCGGCAAGTCCACACTCGGCATGGCGAGCCTGGGCTATTTCGGCGGCAATGGTCGGCTCACTGGCGGCAGCATCCGGTTTGCGGGGCAGGATATCGCCGGTCTGACACAACGGGAGCTGCGGCGCATTCGTGGCCCAGGCATTGGCATCGTCTATCAGGAAGCGATGTCGGCGTTGAACCCGAGCATCCGCGTCGGCGTACAGCTCGCAGAGGTCGCCGTTACGCATCGTGGACTGTCACGACAACAGGCGAGGCATGCGGCATGCGGCATGCTTGCTGAGATGCAGGTGACCGATCCGGAGCGCATCATGGCAGCCTATCCGCATCAGCTCTCGGGTGGGCAGCAGCAGCGCGCGGTGATCGCAATGGCGCTGCTGCCGCAGCCGCGCCTGCTGCTGCTGGATGAACCGACAACGTCGCTCGACGTCACCATCGAGGCGGGCATCGTCGATCTGCTGGCGACGCTGCGGCGGATACACAATACGGCGATGCTGTTCATCTCGCACAATCTCGGGCTGGTCGGACAGATCTGCGACCGCGCCGCGGTGATGTACGCCGGCGAGATCGTCGAGACCGGCGAGGTCGAACGGATGTTCGCGCAGCCGCGTCATCCCTACACCATGGGACTCGTGCGCTGCATTCCGCGCCCGGATCTGCCGCGCGCCGCGCAACGCCTGGTCCCAATACCAGGCCAGGTATCCGCACCCGGCGAGCGTCCGATCGGCTGTCGGTTCGGTCCGCGTTGCGAACATTTCCGCCGCCGGTTTTGCGACCAGGCCGCTATTTCGCTCGACACGATCGATCCCGCGTCCGCCGTCCGGTGCGTGCGCTCTGCGACGATCGCAGCGCTGCCGATCTTGGGAGGTGTGGACGGCGTGACTTCTCCACGCGACAAGATACTGCTGGAGGTGGCAGATCTCGACAAGTTCTACACGCTGCGTGGACCGGCAAAGGGACATGTGGTGCGCGCCAATCAGGGATTGACCTTCGAGGCGGCGCGTGGCCAGACGCTGGCGATCGTCGGGGAATCCGGTTGCGGCAAGTCCACCTTCGCCAATGTTCTCATGGGGCTGACGGCCGCGAGCGGCGGCAGGCTGCGGTTCGAGACTGTCGAACTCGCGCAGCTTCCGCTCGATAGGCGGCCGGCCACGTTGCTTCGCGATCTGCAAATGGTGTTCCAGAATCCTGACGAGACGCTGAATCCAAGTTATGTCGTCGGCACGCAGATCGCGCGTGCGGTACGCAGGCTAGGCATTGCGCGCGATCGTGCTGGCGTGCAGGCGCGGGTGAGCAGTCTGCTGAACATGACCCGCTTGCCCGCTTCCTATGCCGCCCGCCGGCCGAGCCAGTTGTCGGGGGGACAGAAGCAGCGTGTCGGCATCGCGCGCGCCCTGGCGGGCGCACCGAAGCTGGTCGTCGCCGACGAACCGGTATCTGCTCTCGATGTGTCGGTGCAGGCGGCCATCACCGAACTGTTGCTCGATATCCAGCAGACGCAGCAGACCACATTGATTATCATCAGCCATGACCTCGGGTTCGTGCGCTACATCGCGGACCGCGTGGTGGTTATGTATCTGGGCCGGGTGATGGAATTCGGTGGGACGGAGCACGTGTTCGAACCACCGTATCATCCTTATACCGAGGCGCTGATCTCGGCCGCTCCGACGATCGGGTTGCGGCGGCAGCGGATCGTGCTGTCAGGCGAGCTTCCCAGCGCGCTGTCGCCGCCGTCCGGCTGCCCGTTTAACACGCGCTGCCCGCGAAAGCTCGGCGCGATGTGCGAGACGGAGCCTCCTCCGGAGCAACTGGCGCAGGACGGCCATCGCATCGTCTGCCACATCCCGCTGGCCGATCTAGCCCGCATGCAGGCTGCCGCGAAACCGATTGAGGTTGCGCCGCAGCAGGTTGGATGAGTCGGTCATATGGAGTCTGGGGTGGATGCAGCAGAGTTCCTGAGTGCCGATGAGATCGACCGCGCCCTGGAAAGCCGTCTGGGACGGATGCATTCCCGTCAGCGGCTGGGCATCGAGAAGGACCATGAATCGCAGGCCTTCGGGCAAGGGTTGACCTTCTTCCACATCGAGAACCTGCCGATATCCCACGCCATCATCGGAATGATCCTTCGCCTGTCGGGGACCTATTGGCGCGGACGCGCAAACGCAGCCCGCGTCAAGCTACGAACCAACCAAGTGATCTCGGAACGGCTCCCGGCTCAGTTCGACGGCTTCACCATCCTGCACATCAGCGATCTGCACTCGGACATGAGCGGTGGCGCGATGGCCGAAGTCGCACGGCTCGTCGATGGCCTGCGCTACGATCTTTGCGTCCTCACGGGCGACTATCGCGGCCTGACCTACGGCCCGTTTCACCCCTGTCTTCGGGACATGCGGCGTCTCCGGGACCTTCTTAAAGGCGACATCTACGGCGTCCTTGGTAATCACGACACGATCATGATGGTGCCTGATCTCGAACGGATGGGAATCCGGATGCTGTTGAACGAGCATGTCATGCTCGAACGCGAAGGCGGTCAGCTTTTCCTTGCCGGCATCGACGACGCGCATTTCTATCGCGTCGACAATATCGAGAAAGCCGCCGCGGAGATGCCCCAGGACGCGTTCTCGATCCTGCTGTCGCACACGCCGGAAACCTATAAGCACGCCGGCCATGCCGGGTTTGATCTGTTGCTGGCCGGGCACACGCATGGAGGACAGATCTGCATGCCGGGCGGGATGCCTATCGTCCTCGCAGCGACACTTCCGCGGAGGATGGGCAAAGGACCATGGCAGCACGGCGCAATGGCGGGATACACGTCGGTCGGCGCCGGATCCTGTGGTATTCCTGTCCGCTTCAACTGTCCGCCTGAAATCACGCTCCACCAGCTCAAGAAGACTGGGTAGATCAGGCTCAGCTGTTCACCCGGTTGCGGCGCGCGTAGGCTTTCTCCTCGGTGCGGTGAGGGACTGAATGATGGCAACTCCGATCTGGCAATGGTCAGCCGTGGATACGGCAGGCGCGATCCGCGACGGGCGCGTGTCCTCGGAAGAGGTTGTGCAGGCCCATATCGACCGGATGCGCGCTGCCAACCCCGCGCTCAACGCCGTCGTGGTCGATCTCAGTGCACAGGCGATCGAAGCGGCCCGCGCCGCCGATCGGGCGAGAGCGCAACGCGCCACGCTGGGCAAGCTCCACGGCGTGCCCGTCACCATCAAGATCAACATCGACGTCGAGGGTCAGGCCAATTCCAACGGTGTCATCGCCTTCAAGGACAATATTGCGCCGGCAGACTCGCCGGTGGTCGCCAACCTGAAGCAGGCCGGCGCGATTGTCATCGGGATGACCAACACGCCCGAGTTCTCGATGCGCGGATTCACCGACAATAAGCTGTACGGAATGACCAGGAATCCTTGGGACAGCGTGATCACCTGCGGTGGATCGTCGGGTGGTGCGGGCGCATCGATGGCGGCGGGCATCGGCGCCATCGCACACGGCAACGACATCGGTGGCTCGCTGCGCTGGCCCGCCTATTGCAACGGCATCGCCACGATCAAGCCAACGCAGGGACGCATTCCCGCGTTCAACCCGAGTGCGCTGGCCGAGCGCCCTTTGATGGCGCAGTTCATGTCCGCACAGGGGCCGCTGGCCCGCGAAGTGCGCGACGTACGCCTGGGCCTCGAGGTCATGAGCCAGCGGGACATTCGTGATCCCTGGTGGGTGCCCGCGCCGCTCGAAGGGCCACCATTGGCAACGCCGATCAGGGTCGCACTGGCACGGATCCCAGACGACATGGAGACCGACAAAGCGGTCATTGCCCTGCTTTTCACTGCCGCCGAACATCTCGCCAACGCCGGTTATGACGTTGTAGAAACAGAGCTGCCCGACCTCGCGGGCACCTGGAAACTCTGGTGCGACCTTATCATGACCGAGCTTTCGGTAATGCAGGAAGTGCAGATGCGTGAGCATGGCAGCGCCGACTTCTCGCGGACACTCGACGGCTTCCTGAAGATGGCGACGATTCACGATCGGCGCGGCTACATGGAAGCCATCTCCTACCGTTCCCGCGTATTGCGCAACTGGCTCGCCTTCCTCGAGTTGTATCCGGTGATACTGACACCGCTCTCCGTGAAGCGAACGCCCGCGGCGGATGCCGATCTCGGCGGCGATGCGCGGGTTCGTTCGCTGTTCTGGAACGACCTGCGGTTCATGTCGTCGATCAATGTCCTCGGCTTGCCGGCGGCGGTCGTCCCGATCGGCTTGGTGGAAGGTACTCCCGTGGGCGTGCAGCTCATTGGGTCGCGCTACCGCGAAGACGTGTGTCTGGTCGCCGCCGAGGCGATCGAGGCCAAGGTGGGGATTATGGCAAGGCGACTGTGGGAGCGGGAGCGGCATCCCAGCCCTGCTGGAACTCTGGAGTAATCTCGGTGAAGGGGGCGGTCGCGTCAATGCGGCGGATGAGCCTTGCAGGATGCTGGCTCCATTTTCGACGCTCTCGAATCCCGCCGGCTGCTGGCGCCCGATGGAATCGACGCCGTCGCGCGCGATTTTGGCGCAACCATGATCGGTGCCCCTACCTGGTGCCGCGCATGGTTCATCCTTGTGCTCACCAAGTATCGATATAAGGGTATTTCTTTCGTTCACGCGGCGGCACCGGCGGCACCCGGCGCAGGCTCTGAGCGATCCAATCGCGCGTATCGGCTGGATCGATCACGTCGTCCAGTCCACCTCCGGCCCCGGCGTTAACCGCACGGGCGGTCTCGTATGCACGAGCCACGCGCTGATCGAACTCAGCCCGCCGCTCTTCCGGGTCAGCAATAGCTGCGAGTTCCTTGCGATAGCCGAGTTTGACCGCGCCCTCGATGTTCATTCCGGCGAATTCGGCGGTTGGCCAGGCAACCGTGAAGAACCCGACCAGCGTACTCGCCCCACACATTGCCTGCACACCCAGGCCGTAGGCCTTGCGCACGATGACGCCGAACAGCGGCACAGTCAGGTTGGCGCCGGCGTTGAACATGCGCACGCAATGGCGCACCAGCGCTGTGCGCTCCACGTCCGGGCCGACCATCATGCCGGGACAATCCATCAGGCTGAGTATCGGGATGTCGAAGGCATCGCAGAGCTGGACGAAGCGCGCGCCCTTGTCGGCCCCGTCGGAATCGATCGCACCGGCCAGATGGTGCGGATTGTTGGCGATCACCCCCATCGGCCGTCCTTCCACACGGATGAAGGCGGTGATCACGCCGACGCCAAACTTCTCCCGGATCTCCAGCACCGAATCCTGGTCCGCTATCGTCTCGATGATCTCCCGCATGTTGTAGAGTCTCAGCCGGTTCTCGGGCACGATGTGGCGCAGCCCGCGTTGGTCGTTTGCTTCCCACCTGGCGATCCGGCCCTGGAAGTAGGACAGGTACTGCTTCGCGACCTGCACCGCCTCGCGCTCGTCCTTCACCACGATATCCACGACACCGTTGGGGACTTGGAACGACAACGGTCCGACCTCCTCCGGCGTGTAGATGCCGAGGCCGCCGCCCTCGATCATCGCTGGTCCGCCCATCGCGACCGTCGAGCCTTCGGTCGCAATGATGACGTCGCAGCAGGCCACCATTGCGGTGTTGCCTGCGAAGGTGCGGCCGTTGACCACCGCGATCATCGGCACCAGCCCGCTCAGCTTCGACAACGTGGTGAAAGTGTTGGTGTCGACCGCTACACGCGGCCCGGTGTGATCGTCGCCGGGTCGCCCGCCACCGCCTTCGCCGAACAGGATGAGCGGCAGGCGGAAGCGGTGCGCCAGCTCATACATCCGGTCCTGTTTGTAGTGATTGCGCCCGCCCTGGGTGCCCGCGAGCACGGTGTAGTCGTAGTGAACGAGCGCAGCGCGCGAGCGTGTCTCGTCGAACAGGTCGCCGTTGATCGAGCAGGTGCCGGCAATCAGTCCGTCCGCCGGCGTGTTCTGCCGCAAGGTCTCGATGTCGTAGCGCTGGTGCTGGCGTGCGACGACGAGCGGCCAGTATTCCTTGAACGAACCGGGATCGACGAGTTCGGCGATGTTCTCGCGCGGCATGCGGAAGCCGCGCTCGCGTCGCCGCTGCACTGCGGCGGGCCGGTTCTCGTCGAGCGTATAGGCGTGCCGGTCATAGACCTCTTTCAGGTCCGGTCGGATGTGATCGAGGTCGAGTTCCTCGGCGGAGACTGCCGCGCCACCCTCCACCTCGGCCGGCTCGATGAAAACGATGGCGTAGCCCTCGCGTACCACGTCGCCTATCGCCATCGTGACCCCGCGGACGAACCCGCTATGTGGCGCGGCGATGACGTGCTCCATCTTCATCGCCTCGACGACGGCGACCTGCTGGCCCGCGCGCACCGCGTTGCCGACAGCGACGTTGATGGTCACGATGGTGCCCTGGATCGGCGACGAAATGCCGGTGGTCCCGTCCAGACCGGCCAGCTCCTGCGCAAACGGCGGCGCGGCGGAAGGCGTCTGCTCGGCCTTGACCTGGGCGTCATGGGCGAACAGCGCGAGCGGGTCGCGGCTACGGACCCTGGCGCCGGCGAAGCCACCCAGGCTGGCCTCCGGCGGGCTGGGCACGGGCGTGACGAACCGGGTGCGCCGCTCGGTCTCGGCGGCGAGCGTGGCGATCTGCTCGTCCACCCACTGCGTGTGCACGCGGCCCGCGACGAAATCTGCGTGAGCAAGGATGTTCAGCAGGAAAGGAATGTTGGTCCCCACTCCCTCGAGCCGGAACTCGCTCAGTGCGCGGGCGGTCTTGTTGACCGCATCAGCGAAGCATCCGCCGGGCGATCGGCAGATAACCTTGGCGAGCAGGGAGTCGAAGGCGCCACTGGTACGGTAGCCGGCATATCCGAAGCCGTCGCAGCGCACGCCCGGGCCATTGGGGGCTTCGTACACCGTGAGCGTGCCGCCGTCCGGTCGGAAGGTGCCGTCAGGGCGCAGCGTTTCCATATTCACCCGGGCCTGGATCGCATAGCCGCGCGGCGTGGCGATGCCAGGCGCGTCGAGGCCGAGCGCGCCGATGCTGACGCCCTCGGCCAGGCGGATCTGGGTTTGTACCAGATCGACCCCGGTCACCTCCTCGGTCACGGTATGCTCCACCTGCAGGCGGGCATTGGCCTCGATGAAAGTGAAGGGCTGTGCACCTGGGTGGCCGGAGACGTCAATCAGGAACTCGAAAGTGCCGAGATTGCTGTATCCGACGCTGCGGGCGAAACGCATGGCGGCGTCAATGATTGCACGGCGGAGGTCGTCTGCCAGATAGGGCGCCGGTGCTATCTCGATGACCTTCTGGAAGCGGCGTTGCACGCTGCACTCGCGCTCGCCGAGATGGGCGACACAGCCGGCGAGGTCGCCGAGTATCTGGACCTCCACGTGGCGGGCGCGCGGAATGAACTCCTCGACATAGACGTCCCCCCGGCCGAACGCCGCCTCCGCTTCCGACCCGCAGCGCTTATAGGCAGTCTCAATCTCGGCGGCCGCGGTGACGGCGCGGGTGCCGCGTCCGCCGCCGCCGGCAACCGCCTTTATGATCATCGCGCCGCCCTCGCCGAGAGCGTTGAAGAACGTTCTGGCTTCGTCCAGCGAGACCGCATGGTCGATTCCGCGGATGACCGGCACGCCGGCGGCGCGTGCTGCGGCGCGGGCCCGTGCCTTGTCGCCGAACAGTTCAAGATGCTCCGGCTCCGGCCCGATGAAGCGCAAGCCGGCCGCGGCGCATTGGCGGGCGAAGTCGGCGCGCTCCGCCAAAAAGCCGTAACCGGGGTGGACTGCGTCGCAGCCGGTCGCCCTTGCGGCTGCGATGAGCGATTCGCCGTTCAGATATGCCCGAGGTCCGCTGCCGGCCAGCGCGGAGGCCTCGTCGGCCATACGGATATGCAGGCTCCGGGCGTCATCCTCGGAATACACGGCCACCGTCGGCAGATGCATATCCGCCGCCGCACGGGCGATCCGGATGGCGATCTCGCCACGATTGGCGATCAGCAGCTTCGCTAGGCGCATGTTGTTTCTTTCGATGAAATGATCGCGTGCATTGGTCAGACCGGGCGTGTGCCGATGATCCCGCCCCGCTCCAGCGCAGCGACCTCGGATGCCGGCAGGCCGAGCAGTTTGCCCAGCACCTCGGCGTTGTGCTCGCCAAGCGTCGGGGCGGGCCGGTCGATTGGCGGAAACTTGCCGTCGACCGCGTACGGCGCCCGCGGGACGACATGTGTTCCGACGAAGCGGCGCTCGCCACGCTGCCAGAAGCCCGTAGCCGCCAGTTGCGGATCCTGGAGCAGGTCGGTTGCCGGCGCCACAGGACCGGCGGCGATGCCGGCGTGCTGCAGGATCTGCGCCGCGTCCCATGCGGGCCAGGTGACAGTCCAGCCATTGAGCAAGGTGCCGACTGCTGTGGCACGCGGCGGCCCGGCGGGCAGGGCAATCCCGGTGGCGCGCGACAGCGCCTCCAGGCGATCAGGCGTATCGATGTCGACAGCGACCCAGGCATCGGCGCCGGCGCAGCGAAAGCAGTCGCGCAGGAAGCTGGTTGCTCGGGCGCTGCCGGTGCGAGGCGGCGGCGCGCCGGTGGCCGATTGCGCGATGATGCCGTCGGCGGCGAGCTGGAACAGGCACTCGACCTGGGAGAGGTCGATGGTGACAGCTCCCGTCGTGCCACGTCCGTAGAGCGCGATCAACGCGGCGGCCGCGGCATAGATCCCGGCGATCGGGATCGCCATAGGCGGTATGCTGCATGGCAGGGGGCCAGTCCGCGCGGCCGTGCAGAAACGGCATGCCTGACGCCTGTTCGGTGGTCGATCCATAGGCGCGGAACCCGGACCAGGGGCCGGCGCTGCCGAAGGCGCCCATGGAGATGTAGACCAGACCCGGATTGACTTGGGCGAGCGCCTCCGCCGACAGGCCCAAGCGGTCCAGCACGCCCGGCGCGTAGTTCTCGATCAGCAAATCCGCATCCTCGGCCAGCCGACGAAGGATGTCGCAGCCTTGCGGGTTGCGAAGATCGAGCGTGATGCCGCGCTTGTTGCGGTTCACCGCGTTGAAGTTCGCGCGCGTCTCGTAAGGCGGCGGATCACCCGCCTCGAGCGCGTTCCAGCCACGCCACCAATCCATGTGCGCGCACCCCTCGACCTTGACGACATCGGCCCCGAGGTCGGCGAAGTGGCGGCCGCAGAGCGGCCCGGACCAGCCCATGGAGAGATCGAGCACCCGCAGGCCGGCGAGCAGCCGCGGTGCTCTGGCCCCGCCCGCCGGCGATGCCGCCGGCTCTCGCACGTGCAGCCGGAACGGCATCGCCGGGGCCACGATCGGCGGCGTCGCCGCGTTGACCGTTCGAAAGCTCTGCCGCTCCCGCCAATGCGGTGTTTGCAGCAGTTCGGCCATGCTTGGCACCGGCCCGAGCGGCAGGCGACGGCTCTGACCTTCCAGCAACAGCTTGGCTGCGTTCAGCTTGCGCAGCGCCGGTTCCAGGATCGTGTCGAGCTGGGCGGAAGCGGCCATGCGCAGATCAGTGGTCGCGAACGCGGGATCGCGCGCAAGTTCGGGCATCCCCATCAGATCGCACAGCGTCTGCCATTGCTGCGGGGTCAGTGCGGTGACGCCGATCCAGCCATCGGCCGCCGCGAAGACAGATTGGGGATAGACCGGGCCGAACCGGTTGACGCCACGGCGCCGCGACGCGGGCCCGCCTTGGGCGAGCGCAGGGCCGCCGTTCTCGGTGAGGCAGAGAAAGGCTTCCAGCACCGAGACGTCCACACGCTGTGCGACGCCGCCGAGCCTACGGTCGTACAGCGCGGCGAGCGTCGCAATGAACGCGGTCGTTCCTCCGACCACCTGTGGTGCGTGCCCCTGCGGCAGGACGGGCGGCCCTGCAACCGGGCCGAACGCATAGGCGATGCCGCTCATCGCCTGGATGATACCGTCGCTGCCGTGCCACTCGGCGCTGGGGCCTGTCCGGCCGAACCAGGTGAGCGCCAGCAACAGCGGCTGCCGAACGAAACCTCCGACCAGCGTCTCGGCCGTTGCGATGTCTTCCGGTGTCTGGCCAGCGATGACCAGATCCGGCGCGATGCCGGCCGGCAGTTCGCCCGCGAACTCCTTGCGGCTGTCGAGCCAGGCCGCGTAGGCGGCGCCCGCCGTCGCCGCCGTATCCGAGGCGGCCGTTCTCCGGCCGATAGGCGGTGATGACGCGCGCGCCGTGCTCGGCGAACAACTTGCCGCAGTAGCGGGTGGCGACGTCGCCGGAGACCTCGACGACAACCAGATCGGCAAGCGGTTCGGGCATGAGGTCAGGTCCCCAACAGATGACAGGCGGCCTCGTGCGACGTGCCGGTCAGCGCCGGCACGGCGGTGCGGCATACGTCGATTGCCAGCGGACAGCGTGGGTGGAAGCGGCAGCCGGCCGGTGGGTCGAGCGCGCTGGCGATTTCACCGCGCGCGGCGGTCTCGCTCAGCACGTGGTCCGGATCGGGCAGCGGCACTGCTGCCAGCAACGCGCGCGTGTAAGGATGACGCGGCTCGCCGAACACCGCCGCGGTCGGACCGGTCTCGGCAACCCGCCCGAGATAGATCACCGCGACATCGCTGCTGAAGTGCTCCACCAGTGCGAGATCGTGCGCGATGATCAGGTAGGTCAGGCCGAACTCGGCCTGGATGTCCTGCAGCAGGTTGAGTATCTGCGCGCGGATCGAGACGTCGAGCGCCGACACCGGCTCGTCGAGAACCATCAGGCGCGGCCGCAAGGCCAAGGCGCGGGCGATGGCGATGCGCTGGCGTTGCCCGCCGGAGAATTCATGCGGGTAGAGCCGTGCCGCGGACGCCGGCAGGCCGACGATGTCGAGCACTTTGCGATGCGCTTCGCCAGCTCCGCACGATCCGAACGTTCGTGGGCGAGGATAGGCTCGGCAATGATGGTCGCCACTCGCAGGCGCGGGTTGAGCGAGGCATAGGGATCCTGGAACACCGCCATCACGTCGCGCCGATAGCGCCGCAGTGCCAGGCGATCCATGGCAGCGATGTCCTGCCCTTCGAACCGGATGGTGCCGGCGTCGGGCTGTTCCAGTTGCAGGATCATCTTGGCGATCGTCGTCTTCCCGCAGCCGGATTCACCGACCACCGCCATAGTGCTGCGCGGCCGTACCGCCAGCGATACCCCCTCGACGGCGCGTACCACCCCCTGCCTCGTGCGGAAATGCTTGGTGATACCGGTGAGTTCCAGCATCAGGCCGGTTTCCAGCACGACGCACTGTGCCCTTCGGCAAGTTCGACATGTGGCGGTGGCTCGGCGCACTTCGCCATGCGCGCGGGGCACCGTGCGGCGAAGCGGCAGCCGGAGGGCGGGTCGATCAGGTTCGGCGGCTGGCCGGGGATGGCCGCGAGGCGGGTGCGCCTGACCCCGAGGCGCGGGATCGCGTCCAGCAGCGCCCGCGTGTAGGGATGCGCCGGGCTGCGGTAGATGCGCCGCACCGGGCCGGTCTCGATGATCTGGCCCGCGTACATTACCGCGATACGCCGACACAGGCTGGCGGCCACGCCGAGGTCGTGCGTGATCAGGATGATACCGGCACCGGTGTCGGCCTGGATCTGCCGCAGAAGAGCAATGATCTGCACCTGGATGGTGACATCGAGCGCGGTCGTGGGCTCGTCGGCTACCAGCAGGCGGGGCGTGCAGCCGATCGCCATGGCAGCGACGACGCGCTGGCGCTGGCCGCCAGAGAACTGATGCGGGTAGTCCCTGAGCCGCGCCGCGGGTGATGGGAGACGCACGCGCTCGAGCACATCGACGACGGCCGCGCGCAGCGCCACCCCACGGGCGATGTCGTGGTTGCGCAGCGGATTGCCGACCTGGTCGCCGATCGAGAACACCGGGTTCAGGGAGGTCATCGGGTCCTGCATGATCATGGCGATGCGGCGACCGCGGATGTCGTGTGCGAGTGCCGCATCGGACAGGGTGGTCAGCTCTTGTCCGTCCAGCTTCACGGAGCCGCCGACGATCCGTCCGGAGCCTTTGGGCAGCAAGCGCAGCAGCGACAGTCCGGTCATCGTCTTGCCCGAACCGGACTCTCCGACCAGCCCGAGCGTCTCACCCTCGGCAACCTGCAGACTGACGCCGTCGACCGCACGCAGCACGCCGCGCTTGAGGTACAGGTGGGTTTGCAGGTTCTCGACAGTCGAGCAGCATCAGAGTTGCCGCAGCTGCGGGTCGAGCCGATCGCGCAGCCAGTCGCCGAAAACATTGGCGGACAGGCAGGTCAGCATGATCGCGATGCCGGGCATGGTGATCGCCCACCACGCGTTGGTGATGTATTGCCGGGCGTCGGACAGCATCAGCCCCCAGGAGATATCGGGCTGCTGGATGCCCAGTCCGAGGAAGGAGAGTGAGGCCTCGAACAGGATCACCTGGCCGACCTGGAGGGTCGCCAGCACCACCAGCGTGTTGAATATGTTGGGCAGCAGGTGACGGCCGAATATCACCGGCGTGGCGACCCCGGCGACGCGGGCGAAGGCGATGTAGTCGCGGCCCTTCAGCGCCATGACCTCGCCGCGGATGATCCTCGCATACCAGGCCCAGTAGGTCAGCACGATGACCACGATCACCGTTGACAGGCCGGGTTCCAGGGACGCCGCCAGGATCAGCGCCAGCGCGATCGCGGGCACCGACTGCTGGATCTCGATCAGTCGCATCAGCAGCGCATCCACATGGCCGCCGAAATAGCCCGGCCACCATGCCCGCGAGCCCGCCGATCCCGCCCGAGAACAGGATCGCATAGGCCGCCACGATCACCGACACGCGCGAACCGGCCATGATCCGGCTTACGATGTCACGGCCGAGGTTGTCGGTGCCGAGTGGGCTGGCGAGACTGCCGCCGGACTGCCAGAACGGCGGCCGGAAGGCCGCGCCGAGGTTGAGCGCGTTCGGATCGTGCGGTAGCAGCCAGTCGCCACCGGCGGCGAAAACTCCCACTGTGGCGAGCACCAGCAACGGCAGCCAAGGCAGACCGCGCAGCGTCTCACCGCGCATCGCGGATCCTCGGATCGGCCAGTCCGTACGACAGGTCGACCAGCAGGTTCGATGCCACGAACAGCACCGACGTGAACAACACGCCGGCCTGCACCACCGGGAAGTCGCGGGAGAACACCGCCTCCACCACGGTCCGCCCAACGCCGGGCCAGGCGAAGATAGTCTCCACCACGAAGGCGCCGCCCAGCATCGCGGTGAAATATACGCCGAGCATGGTCAGTAGCGGGATGGCCGCGTTGCGCAGCGCGTATTTCCAGACAATCAGCCGCTCCGGCGTGCCGAGCGCGCGCGACAGGCGGATATAGTCGCTGTCCAGCACATCCAGCATCGCCGAGCGTACGATGCGGGTCTGCGCGGCCACCGGATACCAGCCCAGCGAAATCGCCGGCAGGATGATGTGTTCCGGGCGGCCGTAGCCGAATGCCGGCAGCCAGTCGAGCTGGACCGCGAACAGCAGGATCAGCAACAGTCCCACCCAGAATGCCGGCATCGCCTGGCCAAGCATGGCAAACACCCGGCCAATCCGATCGATCCAGCCGCCGCGGTGTACCGCCGACATCACCCCTACCGGCACCGCGACCACCACGCTGAACAGCAATCCCGCCGCCGCCAGCTCGATGGTTGCCGGGAGGCGCTCCAGGATGAGCTGGAGCGCGGGCATCTCCCAGCGGTACGACTTCCCGAAATCTCCCTGCAGCGCATGGCGGAGGAAGATCAGGTATTGGACCCAGATCGGTTGGTCGAGGCCATAACTGTGCCGCGTCTCCTCGATCACGCTGAGCGGAGCGTCGTTCGGCAGCAGCATCGCGATCGGATCGCCGGACAGCCGTGAGATCACGAAGATCACGATGCTGACGCCGAGGATGCTGATCACCCCTTGCAGTACCCGTCTGAGCAGGAACCCTGCCATGAACCGGCCGCCGCGTTACTGCTTGCGACCGATCTCCTGCATGCTGCGCCAGAACGACATCGGCCAGGGCTTGAATTCCACCGTGTCACGCCAAGCGAACGTAACGATGGGACGGTAGGTCGGCAGGCCGCCAGCGACGCGCTCATGCTTGATGCGGGCGATCTTCTTGATCAGAGCATCGCGCTGCACCGGATCCATCACCCGCTTCAGCTGCTCGATCATCGCGTCGAGTTCCGGATCGTTATGAACCGAGGTCATCCCCCAGCCGCCATCCTGCACATAGCTGTGCACATGCCCGGCCCAGGCGACACCGGGGTCGGCCGGCAGGCCATGGCCCCACATGTTGCTGTACAACCCGTCCATATGACCCTGCCGGTCGCGCCGGCCGAAGGTGATCCAGGTGCCGTACTCCTGGCCCTGCACCTTGCAACGGATGCCGACAGCGGTGGCGTAGGCGAAATACGCCTCCCCGACCTCCTTCTGGTATGGTTCGCGCGGCGAGGTGAGGTTGTAGCACGGTGTATCGAAGCCGTTCGGGAAGCCGGCGTCGCGCAGCAGCTCGCGAGCCTTCTTCGGGTCGTAGGGATAAGGTTTCAGGTCCGGGTCGTAACCGATGGCACCCTTGCTCACCTCGACATAGCGCTCGCCCTGGCCGAACAGCACATTCTTGATGATCGCGTCGGTGTCGATTGCATAGGCGAGCGCCTGGCGCACGCGCACGTCGTGGAAGCGCGAGTCCGCATTGAGTGCGTCCATCGAGATGTACATGTTGTTCGGCGAAACGAAGCCGGCGGTCGTAACGCCGGGCATCTTCTTGAACTCCTCTACCAGCGCCGGTGGAACCGCATCGATCCAGTCGATCGCGCCGGTCTTGAACGCCGCGACGCGCGTCAGGTCCTCCGGGATGACCTTGATCACCAGGTTCTTCACCGTCGGCCGGTGCTCGGTGTTCCAGTAGGCGTCGAACGCCTCCAGACGAAGCTCGTCCTTGATGGTCCGCGAAATGAACTTCCACGGCCCGGTGCCGACCGGGTGCTTGGCGAACTCCTCGTCACCGACCGTCTGGATGTAGTGTTTGGGCACCACCCAGAGCTGCAGATCGCCAGCGATATAGGATCCGTCACCCTCCTTGAAGTGAATGATGAAATGGTAGGGGTCAACGATCTCGAAATTCTCGATGGCACCCTGCAGATGTGAAAAGCGCGAGATCTTGGGGTTGCGATGACGCTCATAGGAGAATTCGATGTCGTCCGCGGTCAGCGGATCGCCGTTGTGGAACGTCACCCCCTGGCGAAGATGCACGTCGATCGCCGGCTTGCCGCCCTCGTCCTTCAGCGCCCAACTCTCGGCCAGCCAGTTGATCTGCTTGAGTTCAGGGTTCGTGCGCAACAACTGCTCGAACATCTGTCCGAAGAAATATTGATCGACCCCCGCCGCGGAGCGCACCGGATCCATAGTGGTCGCCTCGGCGCCGAAGCCGACGGTCAGGCTGCCGGTCGCGGGCTTCGGTGCCTGCGCAAACGCAACACCGTGCATGGCGAGAAACGCAACTGACAATGCGCCGCTTGACCAGTGTCTCATGGGTCGCTTCCACTCCAGATTGGCTGCCGTTGCGGGCGCAGCTCTTATTGAAGAGGCCATCACGTATCCCAGAATCAGTCAACAAGACACGGTGTGGTTTGGGCTGCGGTGGCGTTCTTCGTGATCGATCGACGCGCATCGTCGCGCGCGACGACGATACCAAGAAGCGCTCGCGGTTCAGCGTCAATTACATTAACATTACGTATTGAAATACCACATATTAGGGTCTGTACCTGGTTGACATGACTACGGCGACCGTGATTCGCACTTCTGAGAAGGAGCGCGAAGATGAATCGACACTTCTGGCTGGACGACGAACAATGGGCGATCATTGAGCCGTTGTTGCCGCAGGTTCATACCGGTCCGGATCGCGTCGACGATCGGCGAATCGTCAGCGGTATCCTGCACCGTTTCCGCGAGGGCTGCACATGGCGGGCAATGCCGGCGGTCTACGGCCCCTACACAACGGTATTCAACCGCTATAACCGCTGGAGCCAGCGCGGCTTGTGGCAAGGGATCTTTGCTGCCCTTGTCGGCGACAACGATCCACCGACGGTGACGATGATCGACAGCACCGCGGTGAAGGCACACCGTTCGTCCGCCGGCGCACGCAGGTCGCCGGAAAAAAGGGGGATCAAGAGCAAGCCATCGGCCGTTCGCGCGGTGGCCGAACAACCAAGATCCACGCACTGATCGACAACGAGGGGCGACCGCACGCGCTGCTGCTGACCGGGGGCAATGTCGCCGACATCACGGGTGCCACGCAACTGCTCGCCGCCACCGCGCCGGCCGAGGAACTCATTGCCGACAAAGCCTACGATGCCGATCACCTACGCGCCTTCCTGCAGGCGCGCGGCACGCTGGTGGTGATCCCCAACAAGAGCAACCGGGTCAACCGCTATCCGTTCGACGCGGAGAAGTACAAGACCCGCAATGTTATCGAGCGCTGCATCGGCCGGATCAAGGACTTCCGTGCGATCGCAACCCGCTATGACAAGACGGCACGCAATTTCCTCGCCGGTGTCTGTCTGGTCGCCGCCATCATCTGGTGGATCAATTGAGTCCAGACCCTAGCACTACTTTGGCAGAATTTGTCACTGGGTTACGCTGAGCTGAACCATTCGCGACAATGCGGGCATCGCTGGAGTGGCGCGCGAGTGAGGTGAGCGATGATGAGATGACGCACTGCTGGTAAGCTTGGCTGTGGCGGTGGTCCATCGATTCTTTTTTCCCCGCCTCGCGACTGCGAGGCGACGATGCTGCAGGAAGGCGTAGGCAATCATCGTCATGAGGGCATGGCGGTGGAGGCCATGCCAGGATCGTCCTTCGAAGTGATCGAGACCGAGTTCTTCCTTCAGTTGCTGATGGGCCTGCTCGCAGATCCAGCGCGCCTTGATCGTGCGAGCGAGCACTTTGATCGGCGTGCCTATCGGCAGGTTTGAGAGGTAGTATTTGCGTTCGCCGCTGGCGCGACGTTCCCCGATCAACCAAACCTCGTCGCCAGGCATGTGCTGGGCACCCCTATCGCGAATGCGCTGCGGCGGCCCATCGGCGACCCGCACACGCACGGCGGCGAAGCGTGCCGATAGTCGGCCTTTGGTGCCACGGCGCCAGCTGACCGAGCGCCATGATGTGCCCGTAAGCATCGCCTCCGCCGAGACCGACTTGCTGTCGGGAATGTGTCGCTGTCGTGGGCGGCCGCGACCTGCAACGGGGAAGATCAGGGCCACATCGCCTCGATAGACCTTCTGATGCCGCGGTATGCCGACGGCCCATTTCAAACCGCGCTCGCTAAGCTCGTGCCGGAACGGCGCACTCAGGCCGTAACCCGCATCAGCCAGAACGCATCCGAAGCGTACGCCGGCAGCTTTCACCCGGTCGATCTCGTCAATCGCGATCTCAGGCTTGCTCCGGAACGTCTGCCGATCCGCTGGAACCGCCACTCTCGCCATGCGAACAGGATCACTCGTCCAACTCTCTGGCAGAAACAGGCGCAAGCCAACCATCACCGGCACTTCGCCGCCCGCCAGCGTTGCTGAGACCAACGTCTGGCAATTGGCCGTCTTGCCCAGAACCGAGGCATATTGCGCAGCAACGCCAACCGAATGGCTGCCCTTCTTCGGCAGCGCCGTGTCATCGATCACCAACACGGCGTCATCACCGCCGACCAGTCGGTCCGCCTGGATGAGAAGCTCTGCTTCCAGCGGTGCCGCATCCCAAACTCCAGCCGCCACGAAATGATGCAACTGATCATACTCGCCCGGCACCAGCCGCTCCGCCATCGGTTGAATGCTCTTCCGCTCGCCCGGCCCGATCAGTCCTGCAATATAGAGCGGGCACATCCGCCGCCGGGCCTTGTGCTCCAGGCGGGCCAGAAATGGCCCCAGCCAGTGTTCAAGTTCCTCGCTCCAACCGAACTCCGTGACCACCGCGATCGGCCTCCAATAAGCCGATCCCCCAGGAATCACCGATTTGCCGATTCGGGAATCCCAAAAGCGATGTCATTACCTAAATTCTGCCAAAGTAGTGCTAGGCAGACCGGATGACGCTGTTCATTCGGACAGTCGCAACGAACGTCGTCCGTCGGCGCGCCCGCCACTCGTGCGGTGTCGGCGAAATCCAACAGGCGGACGTTTTCTCGCGCCAGCAGTCGTGACGACTGGCACCCTTGCGCCGTGCAGGCGGGAGAGGTGGCAAAGAGATGGGGCGGACCTTGCGGCCCGCCCCACTTTCTTGCAGCGATGATCTTCGTTCAGTAGTCCATATTGCCGTGGTCCGTCGGCATCGCGGGGCCCTTCTTCTCCGGCGCCTCGGCAACCATCGCCTCGGTGGTCACCAGCAGGCCGGCGACCGAGGCCGCATCCTGCAGCGCGGTCCGCACTACCTTGGTCGGATCGACGATGCCGGCCTTCACCAGGTCCTTGAACTCGCCGCTCTGCGCGTCGTAGCCCCAGTTGTACTCGTCCCGGTCGAGGATCTTGCCGGCGATCACCGCGCCGTCCTCGCCGGCGTTCTCGGCGATCTGGCGCAGTGGCTGCTGCACCGCCTTGCGCACGATCTCGACACCGAAGCGCTGGTCGTCGTTGTCCGCCTTCAGCTTGGACAGGATCAGCGAGGCGCGCGCCAGCGGCACGCCGCCACCGGCCACCACGCCTTCCTCCACCGCCGCCCGCGTCGCATGCAGCGCATCGTCGACCCGGTCCTTGCGCTCCTTCACCTCGACTTCGGAGGCGCCGCCGACACGGATCACCGCAACGCCGCCGGCCAGCTTCGCCAGCCGCTCCTGCAGCTTCTCGCGGTCGTAGTCCGAGGTGGTCTCCTCGACCTGCGCGCGGATCTGGTTGCAGCGCCCAACAATGTCGGCCTTCTTGCCGGTGCCCTCGACGATGGTGGTGTTCTCTTTCTCGATCAGCACCCGCTTCGCCTTGCCGAGCATGTTCAGCGTGACATTCTCGAGCTTGATGCCGAGGTCTTCGCTGATCACCTGGCCGCCGGTGAGGATCCCGATGTCCTCGAGCATCGCCTTGCGACGGTCGCCGAAGCCAGGCGCCTTCACCGCCGCGACCTTCAGCCCACCGCGCAGCTTGTTCACCACCAGCGTGGCAAGTGCCTCGCCCTCGACATCCTCGGCCACGATCAGCAATGGCTTGCCGGACTGTACGATGCTCTCCAGCAGCGGCAGCATCGGCTGCAGGCTGGACAGCTTCTTCTCGTGGATCAGGATGTAAGGGTCGGCCAGCTCGGCCACCATCTTCTCGGCGTTGGTGATGAAGTACGGCGAGACATAGCCGCGGTCGAACTGCATGCCCTCGACCACCTCGAGCTCGGTCTGGATGCCCTTCGCCTCCTCGACCGTGATCACGCCCTCGTTGCCGACCTTCTGCATCGCCTCCGAGATCATCTTGCCGATCTCAACTTCGCCGTTGGCAGCGATCGCACCGACCTGCGCGGTCTCGGCCGGCGTGGTGATCTTCTTGGATCGCTTCTTCAGCTCGTCCACGACAGCGGTCACCGCCTTGTCGATGCCGCGCTTCAGGTCCATCGGGTTCATGCCCGCGGCCACCGCCTTGGCGCCCTCGCGCACGATCGCCTGGGCCAGCACGGTTGCCGTCGTGGTGCCGTCGCCGGCGATGTCGCTGGTCTTCGACGCGACCTCGCGCACCATCTGCGCGCCCATGTTCTCGAACTTGTCGCTGAGCTCGATCTCCTTGGCGACGGTCACGCCGTCCTTGGTGATGCGCGGCGCGCCGAAGCTCTTGTCGAGCACCACGTTGCGGCCCTTCGGCCCCAGCGTGACCTTCACCGCGTCGGCCAGGATGTCCACGCCGCGCAGCATGCGCTGGCGCGCGTCACCGCCGAACCTTACGTCCTTGGCAGCCATGTATCGGTTTCCTTCGTGGTTGTGGTTAAGCGGCCTTGCGCTTGGCGGCGGGCTGGCCCTCGATGATGCCCATGATGTCGGACTCCTTCATGATCAGGAGCTCCTCGCCATCCAGCTTCACCTCGGTGCCGGACCACTTGCCGAACAGGATGCGGTCGCCGGCCTTGACGTCGAGCGGCACCAGCTTGCCGGCCTCGTCGCGGGCGCCAGCGCCGGCGGCGACGATTTCGCCCTCCATCGGCTTCTCCTTCGCCGTGTCGGGGATGATGATGCCGCCCGCGGTCTTTTCCTCGGCTTCAAGCCGACGGACCACGACCCGGTCGTGCAGGGGACGGAATTTCATTCGGATCGCTCCTTTAGGTGATCTTGGACAGCGGCTGATTCGGGTTAGCCGACCCTCTCGCGGTCCCCAATCGGAGGCCGCAACGCCGCTATTAGCACTCTATCCACGAGAGTGCCAGCGCTCGCAATCAAGCCGAGGGTGAGCCCGGGGTCCGCCACAGACGCCGCGCGGCGCCCGACGGCACTGCGATCTCGGAAAGATGTGAGGTGCGCCAAAGCCACGTGACAGGAAGCGACGGCACCGGGGTACGCGATGCCGCCGAACTGCTCCCGCCAACGCGTAGCCGGTTGGCGAGATCTTCGCATCGGTCGGCTGGATCAGCTGGTCGTCTGTCCGGTAGAGCATCACCAGCGGCGCGGCGATGCCGATCGCACTGCGGTGTTCAGCGATGGGCTGGCTGAGAACTACGTGATCCGCACACGAAGTCGACCCCATGCACGGTCGGGTCGATTGAGCGACGAGCGTCGCGCGCAGGCAGCCCCGGGGAGCTTGTGGTCGAGATAGCCGGGATGGGCGTGCGCGGACGCCCTCGATCCGCCGCCTGGCGGCGGCTGAACTATGCCGGCGCGCCGGTCCGGTCGGCGATCACCGCCAGGCGGTGGGTGGCCCTGCCGAGACGGCGGAGCATCACAGGAAGTTGCGGCTGTGCCGGCAGCGGACCGTCCTGGCAGAAGTCCGACCACTCGGACCATTCCCGCTCTGACAGCAGCAGTGTACGGCGTTGGTCAGCTTCGCTGAGCTGCATCTGCTCACCGAGCTCGTTGAACATCTGGAACTGACTGCGGGTCAGATTGTCGGTTGCTAGCCAGGTCATGCTCTGAAGCATCGCGGCACCTCTTGTTCGTGCGGTTCAGCAGATACCCAATCGTTCGAGCGAGGCAAGGGCGGAAATTGGCTGACGTTTTGTTCGATTTGTGGCGAGCAAACACCGTCAAGTGAGCGTGGGAAAGTTCGGAATTGTGCGTACTGGGATTCTACGTACGGGCGTGACGAAACCCGCCGGACCTGACTATCCTGTGAGCAAGCGCCCTGACGGGGCCCACCGGGAGGCTTGCATGGAACTGACTCAGGCGCGCAAGGCGCGCATCGTCCCACGCACGGGAGGGCGCGCCCTGGCAGACGCCCTGGTGGCGCAGGGCATCGATCACGTCTTCGCCGTGCCGGGCGAGAGCTATCTCGATGTGCTCGATGGTCTGTACGACGTGCGCCAAAAGCTGAAGCTGGTGACCTGCCGCTTCGAGGCCGGCGCGGTGAACATGGCCGAGGCGTTCGGTAAGCTGAAGGGACGCCCGGCCGCTGCGATGGTGACGCGCGGGCCGGGCGCGTGTCATGGCGCGATCGGCGTGCACGTCGCGATGCAGGACAGCACGCCGCTGCTGCTGTTCGTCGGCCAGATCCCGCACGAGGACGCCGGCCGCGATGCATTCCAGGAGGTGGATTACCGGCGGATGTTCAGTCCGCTCGCCAAGTGGGTGACGCAGATCGACCAGGCGAAGCGCATCCCGGAAATCGTTGCGCACGCGCTGGACGTCGCGGTATCGGGCCGGCCAGGGCCGGTGGTGATCGCGCTGTCGGAAGAGATGCAGAAGAACATGATCGAGGTGCCCGATCTGCCGCGCGCGGCGGTGTCGCCGCCGCATCCGGATCCCGCCGCGCTGGCGCAGTTGCGCGCGATGCTCGGCCGCGCGCGCAAGCCGCTCGCGGTGCTTGGCGGCTCATGCTGGACCGAGGAAGGTCGTGCCGCGATCCACGACTTCCTGCTGGGCAATGATATCCCGGTGACCGTCGGCTTCCGGCGACAGGCGCTGTACGACGGCACGCTGGACAACTATGCCGGCGATCTCGGCGTCGGTTCCGACCCCGGGCTGATCAGCAAGGCGAAGGAGGCGGACCTGATCCTGGCGATTGGCTCGCGCCTCGGAGATGCAGTTACACAGGGCTATACACTGCTCGACATGGCCGGCAGCGTGTCGATCATCCAAGTGCATCCCGACGGCAGCGAGATCGGCCGCGTGTTCCGTCCCGCACTCGGTATCGTCTCCGACCTCAATGCGTTCGCCGCGGCCGTTGCGGCGCTGGAACCGGTACCCTCGGACTGGGCGGAGTGGACCGAGGAACTGCATTCCTTGCGCGAGGCGCAGCGGGCCGTGCCGAACTATGACGGCACGCTCAACCTTGGCACCGCCATGCGCGAACTTGAGTTGTTGCTCGATCGCGATGCGGTGATCACCACCGATGCAGGCAACTTCGCCGGCTGGGCGACGCGCTTCATCAACTTCCGCGACGGCCAGCGCTATATCGGTCCCACCAACGGTGCGATGGGCTACAGCGTACCGGCGGCGATTGGTGCGAAGATCGCCTATCCGGATCGCATGGTGGTAAGCATGGTCGGCGACGGCGGCTTCCTGATGACCGGCCAGGAGCTCGCCACGGCATTCCATCACGGGGTCGCGCCGATTGTGCTGGTGTTCAACAACCAGATGTACGGCACGATCCGCATGCACCAGGAGCGCGCCTATCCCGGCCGCGTTTCCGGCACCGGCCTCACCAATCCCGATTTCGCCAAATTCATCGAGGCGTTCGGCGGGCATGGCGAAGTGGTGAGCGAAACCGCCGAGTTCTCGCCCGCGTTTCGCCGCGCGGTGGGCAGCGGCAAGCCGGCGGTGATCGAGTTGCGCGTGAACCCCGAGCAAATCACCACCCGTGCCACCATCGCCGAACTGCGCGCCGGCATGACGGCGAAGCCCGTGTCAAAGGCGAAGCGTGTCGCGCCGCCGAAGCATCCGAAACCGGCACGCGGCGCGCCGCCTGGCAAGAAGCGGGGTGTATGAGCTTCGGGTACAGTCATCGGTTCACCCTCGACGCATTCGGCCGGCAGATTCAGCGCTCGCTGTCCGGACTGATGGCGGATGCGGCGCGCGCCTATTACACCCACGATCTTGCTGAGGTGGAACGAAACTGCCTGGCGTTGATCGAGCGCGACCACCGGCATTTTGATGCGCTGCACCTGCTCGGTGTGGTTTGTCTGGATCGCGCGCATCTGGCTGACGCGGTCGGCTACCTGACACGTGCCGCGCGCGAGCGGCCAAACGATGCGCAGGTGAACTATCACCTTGGCACCGCATTGCTCGGGGTGAAGCTGTACGAGCGGGCGGAAGAAGTGCTGCGGCGTGCAGTTGCGCTGCGGCCTGGCGACGCACGCGCACTCAACAATCTCGGCAGCGCGCTTGCCGGCAGTCGGCGTCACGACGCGGCGGTCGCGTGCTATCGCCAGGTTCTGGCAGGTGAACCCCGCCATGTTCCGGCATGGTTCAATCTCGGCCGTTCGCTGGCCGCGCTGGACCGGCTTGAGGAGGCGGTTGTCAGCTTTCGCGAGGCGCTGGCGCACGCGTCGGCAGATACCGATGCAGAACGGCTGGCTGATGTGCATGCCGGCCTTGGCGAGGCGCTGGTCGGTCTCGGGCGCTACGACGACGCGCTCGCCATCTGTCGGGCAATCGCTGGTCAGCGGCCGCAGGTGGCGGCGTGGAACGAAAGTCTGGTCCTGCTGCTGCAGGGCCGGTACGCCGAGGGCTGGCGAAAATACGAAGGCCGCTGGGGCATCGACGACCATGATCCGCCGCGCGCGGATGCGCGGGTACCGGAGCTTGCGGAGGTGGCCGGCAAGCGCGTGCTGCTGACGGCCGAGCAGGGGCATGGCGACATGATCCAGTTCGCCCGCTACGCGCCGCTGCTCGCTGCCCAGGGCGCGCAGGTCACGCTGCAGACCTATGTCGAGCTGACCGCCCTGATGCAGACGCTTGGCGGGGTCGAACGCGTCGTCGCGGTGGGCCAGAGCGAGCCGCTTGCCGATATCGTAACGCCGCTGCTCAGCCTGCCGTTGGTGCTCGGCACACGGGTCGATACCGTTCCGGCACGGGCGCCCTATCTGCGGGCGCCGCCGGAGCGGCTTATGGTCTGGCAGCGACGCCTTGGGCCGCGGTCGCTCGCGCGGGTGGGGCTGGCCTGGTGGGGCTCGCAGCATATTCCCAAGCGCTCACTCCCGATCGAAACGTTGCTGCCGGTGTTGTTGAATCCCAGGACCGAGGTGCACGCGCTGCAGAAGGAGCTTCCTCCAGCGCAACGCGACTGGCTGGCGGCGCACAGGCTGCTCACCGATCACAGCGCGGAACTGAACGACTATGCCGACACCGCAGCGCTGATTTCGCTGCTCGATCTGGTGATCACGATCGATACGTCGGTGGCGCATCTCGCCGGTGCGTTGGGGGTTCCGGTGTGGATCATGCTGCAACACAGTGCCGACTGGCGCTGGCTGCTGGATCGCGACGACAGCCCATGGTATCCGACCGCACGCCTGTTCCGTCAGCGGCGACCGGGCGACTGGGAGGGCGTGGTGGCACGACGTCGCCCGCGCGCTTGCCCGGCAAGGCGGCAACGGTGTAGCCACCGAACATCATGTCGGTGCCAGCCGCGAACGTGACAGCGCACTCGCCAATTCCGGAGGACACCATGGCGGTCGCACAACGGCCGATTGAAGCGCCGGCATGGCACTCCGTTTGACCGGTGGCTACGGGATCGCAGTGGGAGCGGTGACCGTGCTGCTGTTCGCGTATCCCGTGTCAACCCTTGCGCAGAACCCGCCCCCGGCCGTTGCGACGTCTGAACTGAGTGGCCTGCACGGTGTGTTCGGCGAGCATGTCAGAGACCTGAACGGCGACGATGCTGGCCGCCTGTGGGATATCCTGCTCGACGACGCGGGCAAACCAATCGCTGCGGTGATCGACTACGGCGGGACGCTTGGGATCGGGGAGCGCAAGGTGGCCGTGGCCTGGAATACGCTGCAATTCGTGCCATCCGATACCGACGACGCCGATCCATCTGGCATTGACCATGCAGCAGCTTGGAATGCTGCCGGATTTCAAATACGGGGCAGCGACGACTGTCGTCGGCGTCGGGCAATGAACCTGACCCAGCAGCGCAGCTTGCACGGCCTCGACTGGCTGAACTTTTTCGTGGCGAATGTGCAGACCGGCTTTGGTCCGTTCATTGCGGTCTACCTTACCGAGAACCGCTGGACGACCGCTGAGATCGGCTTCGCCCTTACCATCGGTACCATCTGCAGCCTGGTCAGCCAGGTGCCGGCCGGTATGCTGGTCGATGCCATGGACGACAAGCGGTGGGCAGTCCGGTTCGGCGTTGTGTCGATCGGTGGCACGGCGCTGCTCTATGCGCTGTCGACCACGAAGGTCTCAGTCTATGCTGGCCGAGGTGTTGCATGGACTGGCGAGCTCGGTCATCGGTCCGGCGATTGCGGCTGTCAGTCTGGCGCTTGTCGGACGGGCCGCGTTCAGCGAGCGCGCCGGGCGGAACGTGCGCTTTGCCTCGATCGGCAACGGAATTGCGGCGGGGCTGATGGGTGCCGCCGGATCGTTCGTGTCGGCAAATTCCGTCTTCTGGTTGACGGCCATACTCGGCGTGCCCGCGCTGCTGGCCCTGCGCATGATCGGTCCGGGAGACCGCACCAGACCTGCTGCGCCGACCGCGGATCCGAGCGAATGAACCGACCGGTCTGGCCGGACTGAGGGAGCTGTTCCTGGACTGGCGGCTGCTGGTGTTCGGCGGTTGCGTCATGCTGTTCTTCATGTCCAATGCCGCGATGTTGCCGCTCGCGGCGACCCAGGTCACCAAGCAGCACCCCGAGCTGGCCGATGTGCTCATCGCCGCGACGATCGTGGTTCCGCAACTCATTGTGGCTGCGATGTCGCCATGGGTCGGGCGCAGCTCGGATCGCTGGGGCCGCCGGCCGATCATGCTGCTCGGCTGGATCATGCTGCCGGTGCAGGGGATACTGTATGCCGCTGCGCCGACGCCCTATGCGGTGCTGGTCTGTCAGATGTTGGGCGGGGTGAGCGCGGCGGTGTTCGGCGTCACGATGACCCTGGTCGCGGCCGACCTGACCCAGCGGAACGGCCGCTTCAACCTGACGCTGGGTGCCTTGGGCGTCGCAATTGCTGTCGGCGCTTCCATCAGTACCTCGTTGGCCGGTATTGCGGCCGATGCATTCGGCGACAACGCCGCATTTCTGGGTCTCGCGCTGGCCGGCGCCGCGGGAACGCTGCTGCTGTGGCTGGCGATGCCGGAGACATGGGATGACGCCGTCGCAGCCGCCCCCCGCGGCCGCGTTGGCGGTTCCGGTGCCGACCGGCTGACTCACGCGGCGCTACAGTGGCTCGGACGCGTCTCTGATTTGCCCCAGCTTCGCGGCGAGTTGGCACCGCTCTACCAAGGCGGGATCGCCGTCGATCACCTCGAACGCGGTCTCCTCGCCTTCGCGCCAGAACCGGATGGCGAACTTGTTCTGGCCGATGCGAAGGTCGCGGACGGTGAGATCGGGCAGCCAGGCCGGCAGCCAAGGATCGATGTAAAGCCGGTTCCGCGGGGCGTCCGGCAGGAAACCCAGCAGCGCCTGCACCAGCATGAATGCCGAGCCGGCCGCCCAGGCCTGCGGCACGTTGGCGCCGATGTACTGGACCGGGAACGTGGTCTCGTCGCGCTCGAACGCGGTGTAGAGTTCCGGGAGCTGGTTCAGCAGGAAGTGGCTGGCCGCCTTGCTGATGTCGTGCGCGATCAGTGCGGCCTCCGTGCCGAAGCCATAAGACTTGAAGCCGAGTGCGATGATGGCGTTGTCGTGCGGCCAGACCGATCCGGTCTGGTAGTTGTAAGGATTGAACGCCGGATTGAGCGAGGACAGCGTGCGGATGCCCCAGCCAGTCCACATGTCCGGCGCCATGAGCCGCTGCACCACCGCTTGGCCCGCTCCGGCGGAACGATTCCGGACCACAGGCAGTGCCCCATGTTCGACGAAACCGTCAGTACCTTCTTCTTGTCGCCATCCAGCGCATAGGCATAGCAGCCCAGCTCGTCGTCCCAGAACGCCTCGTTGAACTGCTTGAACAGTGTCGCCGCCTTGGCCCGCAGCGCCTGGGCCCGCTCCGGCTGGCCAAGCGCATCGAACACTTCCGCCATCCGTACCCAGGCGTTGTAGACATAGCCTTGCAGCTCGCAAAGCGCCTTCGGTCCCTTTACCAGCGAACCGTCAGGATACATCACGGAATCGCCGGAATCCTTCCACGCCATGTTCTCGTAGCCGGCCGACGATCGGGTCTGGTATTCCTGAAAACCATCGCCGTCGCGGTCGCCGTGGTGATCGATCCAGGACAGGCAGCCTTCGGCGGTCGCGAGGTGCTGTTCCAGCAATCCCTTGTCGCCGGTCGCGCGCCAGGCGGCATGCAGCGTGATCAGATAGAGCGGTGTCGCGTCGGCGGTGCCGTAATACGGCGTGTGCGGGATCTGCTTGAAGTGCGCGAGCTCGCCGTAGCGCAGCTCATGCGGGATCTTCCCGGGTTCGGCGTCGCGATACGGATCATCCTCCTTCGCCTGCAGCGAGCCGAGAACGTCGAGCGCTCCGCGTGCGAACTCCGGATAGATCAGATATGTTCTGCAATGACACGATCAGGCTGTCGCGGCCGAACGGCGCGACGAACCATGGCAGTCCGGCCGCCGGCAGAAACACCATATGGTCGGTACCCGCGATCGGCAGACGCAGCGCAGCCATATCCTCGAGTGCCTGCCGGTACAGCCGATAAAACTCCTCATTGGTGGTCTGGATCTTGGTGACGTTGTCCAGCCAGGCCGCCATGGTGTCGGCGTGATGCGAGCGCTCGTAATCGGCGATGCAGTCGTCGGTCGGCAGGAATTGCAGCGTTCCGTCCTCCAGCACGTAATGCAGACAGGTGTGCCAGGCCTCGCCCGGCTGGAGCGCCACCTCGAAGCTGAGCCGGCCGTTCGCGTAAACGGCTTCCTGTGACGCCCGTACAGCGGTGATGGTGACGGCGCGGTGGAAGTCGCGGTTGCTGTAGGCGGTCCGCAGCTGCTGGGTTTCCTGCGACCATTCGGTGATGATGCGGCCGCGGCGGACAATGTTGTTCGACTTCACCTCGAACACGTCCGCGAAGTCGCAACGCAGCATGATCTCGAGCTGAAAGCGGACCGGCTTCATGCCGTTGTTGGTGATGTCCAGGTCTTCGTGCATTCCACCGCTGATCGAGCGACCGATGGTGAAGCCGATGGTCCGCGGGAGAATCGGACCGTCCTCGGTCAGGAGCAGGCGGTTGGTCAGGAAGATGCGCTGCGCATAATAGGTGATCGGGCCGCCGTTCAGCAGCTCCCAGGGTTCGCCGTTGGCCTGCATGGCCCAACTGCTGATCAGCCGCGTGTCGAGGAAATACAGCCCCCGCTCGCTGGGCCAGGAGATCTGTCCATCGGGGTCGGTGATCAACACCGTCTGGCCCTGATGGATGGAGATCTGCGGCGGACCGACCTGGACCTTGAATGGCATGGCAAAAATCTCCGTCAGCGACCCACGGCGGACCCTTGATGCACGCGGTGGACAGGCGGCCTTCCGACCAGGTCGCGTGCCTTCAGTGGGTACATCACCGCGTCGGGGAAACAGCCTTCCAGCGCCACCCTGCCAGAACGCACCACGCACCGCCAGAAGCTGGACGGTCGGGGCGCTCGTGCAGCACGATCCCGCCGCAACGCCCGGTCGGGAGCTCGCAATGGCGGAGGATGCGGGTCCGCAGGTCTGGCCGATCCAGCGTCTGGTCGGCCACTTCGTGCAGGGCCTCGACAGCGAGCAGCGATCGAGGTCATCCGGCCGATAGGTGCATTCCTTGAACAGCCGGCCGAACCTGGGATGCCTCGCCGTCGCTAGTCATCCGCTTGCGGCTTGCTCAAAGTTCTCATCGGTTATGCCCGCATGGGTGGCGAAAGGCAGCTCGAACAGCGCCTGTTTGCCGAGTCCAAAAAGCATATTGTAATCGTGTTCGAGCACGGCCTTGAATGGTTGACGCTCGCTGATTGTCGGGTCCTTGTCCGACAACTCATGCACACGATCAAAGGCGAAAAAGAACTGTATCTGAAGCGGCTGCCCGCACCAGAGTGTCCCGTGTTGTCAAACGTGGCAATGCGCCCGGCTGGCGCCACAATTTCGGTGCCTCCCTGCTTTGTCACACGCGCGACAAAGTCGAGGATCGGGGATTTCGCCGCGCTGTCGTTCCAGGAAGGAAGTGACTGACCATCCGGCATTGATGCCTCCAGTCCAGAGGTGGCTCGAAGCCTCCGCAGAAACGGGTGGTTTGACTCCAGGTCAAGAAGGCCGCTAGTGCCACCATTTGCAGGTCTTTACGGCCATCGGGCTCGGGCGGGGGTTGGCGGTCGCGGTCGTCCAAGGCACGGTTGCACAACAGAATCCGGTGACTGCGATCGACATCGCGCTCGAACCCGACGCGACGATGGTTCGGCACGCGATGGACGCCAACGCTCGCCTCCGAAAGTCCTTCCCGAAGGGCTTTGGTCTGAATGCGCCGCACCACCCGCACACCTCCATGTTGCAGCAGTTCGTCCGCACGGACGACCTGGACAAGATATACGCCGCGGCGAACGCGGTTATGGCCAAAGAGAAACCCACGGCATGGACGCTGAGGGCGTTCAAGTATTACTACATTCCGGCCCCGCCGCTGGGCCGCGCGGGGATCGTCGTTGAACCGACTGAAGACCTGCATCGGCTGCAGGACGAACTCATTGCGGCCGTCAAGCCCTACACCGTGAAGACCGGAGCCCCAGCGGCGTTCTTCAGCGACGAGGGCGGCCGCGACATCCAAAAATCTCTTATCAGCTACGTCGCCCATTTTGTTACTGACGCGGCGGGCAAGCGTTTCAATCCTCACGTGACGATAGGCGTCGGAACGGAAGCGTATTTGAACAAGATGTTGGCGGAGCCATTCGCCTCGTTCACGGTCTCGCCGGCCGGCGCATCGGTCTATCAGCTTGGCAGCTTTGGCACGGCCCGAAAGGAACTCAGGGCGTTGACGCTGACGCCCTGAGGACGGCGGCAGACTCGCTGCGTCTCCATTACGGTCATATCTTCCCGGAAATCCGAAAGTCTTGAGTTTCGAAGCGCAGTCCAATCGCGGGTGGATTGATACTCGGCGAAACGATGGCACCGACGGTCCGAACCATAATCTGCCTGGACGTGTCAGGGCGGGAGCAGATGCACGATCGTTCGGGCCGGAACTCCTGGTATCCGCGGTGCCACTCCCCGGCCTCGCGTTGCATCCGGCGGGCAGCGCTGATCAGCGGCATACGGTCATGCACTACTCCGATGATTTGGGGTAAGCGGCCACAGCGGCGAACACGCCCCGCATCAGCGTCTCGTAACGGGCGCGCCTTCAATGCCCCCACTCTCAGTAAGGCTGTCTCGAAACCCTGCTGAGGCGGCTTGAATTTCGAGAGTTCCGAGGAATCTAAGCGCTCCCCCACCCTTGGAGCCTTCGATGTGGACGCCTGAGACCCGGGCAGAGCATGACCGGGACGAACTGCGCTACCCGAGTGACCTGACTGACGCGGAATGGCAGATACTCGCGCCACTGCTGCCACCACCTGCCGAAACGGGCCGGCATCGATCCTGGCCGATGCGCGAGATGATCAACGCGATCTTCTTTGTACTGCGCGGTGGCTGTCCCTGGGCGCATGCTAGCTGAGCATTTTCCGCCGCATCAGACGGTCTATCGCTGGTTCACCCGCTTCCGCGACGACGGAACCTGGGAGATCCTGAACCACCACCTGGTGATGCTGGATCGCATGCGTGTTGGCCGCGGAGCCAGTCCCAGCGCGGCGGTCATCGACAGCCAGAGCGTCAAAACCACGGAAGCCGGCGGCCCTCGGGGGTTTGACGCCGGCAAGAAAGTCAACGGACGCAAGCGTCACGTCATGGTCGATACCGACGGCCGTGGGGTGATGCTTCAGGTCCATCCGGCTTCCGTGCAGGACCGCGACGGCGCCATCCCTTTGCTGCGGGCTTCTCGCCCGCTGCTCCCCTTCATCGAGCGCGTCTTCGCCGATAGCGCCTATGCCGCCGAACGCGTGGCGAACGCCACCAGCATCATCGTCGAAATCGTCCGCAAGCAGGCCGGTCAGATCGGCTTCGCCGTGCATCCTCGACGCTGGGTCGTCGAGCGCTTCCTGGCATGGCTCGCCAGAAACCGTCGTCTCGCAAAAGATTTCGTAGCAACCATCGCATCGGCAACCGCTTTCCTTTACGCCGCTTCCGTCATGCTTCTAACACGGCGACTCGCTCGTTCCTTGTGAGATTCGAGTCGAACTCTTAATGGCACTGCACGATGCTTAGGGGTTCTTGGGGCAGTGACTAACGCGCCGACCGTCCCTCGCCTCGCACGACATCCCCGTCCGGGCACCACGGCGACTGACCTCACCTCTCCCACGGCGGCCCCAAGGCTGGTGGATCTGCAGGACCGCTGGCCAGTCCGCCGCGTGCTCGTCAGCCGGGTGGATTGGTTCCGTCGTCCTCAGCTACGATCGTGACAAATGGGTTCGTAGTCGCACTGGAGGTCGCTGCAGTATTGTGCATGACGTCAGGCGCTAATGGTTTGGGGACCGATCCATTCACCGAGATGAACTTGCTCACCACCGTCGGGGGGGCCGTGCTGCGATCGATGCAGGAGATCGACCACACAGGGCCGCCATTGAAGCGTAGCGCGAGACCCTTTGAATAGATCTTAGTCCTGAGTGTCCATCCGGGTGCCATCGTGTATGTGGCAAGGCCGCTTGAGCCTTTGTAGACATGCAGGAAGGCCAGCGCTTTCGTAGTCGAGTGATAAAGCTCGTGGTACTCGCAGCCGCCGTAGTTCTTGCTCAAGACATAGGCGTTTCCCGCGCCATTGTGGTGTACGACGCAGAAACTAACCCTATCTTGTTCGTCAGGTAGGTACCAATAGTTGCGCAATCCCTCGCTCGAGAAGATGAGCTTGTTTCCCATCCAAGTTGCGTTTCCCATTCTGGCATCGAACCAAGAGTTGTCTTTTGTAACGGGCGCATGGTTGCATAGCGCCTTGGCGAGCCCCTGATCGAAGGTTAGTTCCAGCATCTGATTCAGCTGCGGTACTGGCATGGCTTGGTTCCTTAATCCCGGTCGAGGTGGAGGCTAACCACGACGGTACAGCAAGTCCAGCGAGTCGAAATCACCTGGCGAAGTGGCATTCCTCGCTCGATCACTGGTATTGCTGGCCGTTAGAGGCGTGGGGCCGCGGGAAGTAGTCTCGCCCAGGTTCTCGGTGCCTGCAGCAGAGATCAGGGCGGTGAGCCGCGGTTTGACGTCTTTGATGTCTACCACGTCATCAACGGCCAAGGTCACCCGGAGCCCGATCAATTTGGCCACGGTTATTGTCTCCGACTAAAGCATTGAGGAATTGCTCGACATCACGCGTGAACATCGCACGCGCGTCGTCGGAGATCTGGCCTTTCAGCGTGATTGTCCAGATCTTCATCGACACGGCGAACTTGGTACACAGGCTTTCGAGACAGATGGGGTGATTGGGGTCTCACCCGGGTGATGCGGTGGCTGCTCCTCTCAGGTTGATAGAACGTGGTTCGATGTTGATCGGCCACAAGCGAGGAGAAGCAGCCGTGAGATATTTTGCCGGGTTGGACGTATCGTTGGAGGAGACCTCCATATGCATAGTTGATGAGGCCGGTGGGATTGTGCGTGAAGCGCGAGTGGCGAGCGAGCCTGACGCGCTGGTGGCGTTCTTCGATGCATTGGGAATGACCGTGGAGCGGGTTGGGCTTGAGGCATGTTCGCTGGCGGCCTGGTTGCACCAGGGGCTTTCGGAAGGGGGGATCCCGGCCGTTTGTATCGAGACTCGCCAAGCGAAAGCCGCGATGGGTGCGATGCCGAACAAGACCGACCGCAACGACGCGCGCGGTATCGCGCAGATCATGCGCACTGGATGGTATCGCGCTGTGCATGTGAAAAGCCCGTCCTGCCGCTCTTGGCGTGCTTTGCTGACGGCGCGCCGAATGGTGTTGAACAAGCGACGCGACGTCGAGAACGGCGTGCGGGCGCTGTTGCGTGAGGCCGGGCTGAAGGTCGGCACGCCGAGTCGCAAGGACTTTCCGGCGAGGGTGCGCGAGCTGGCCGCTGGAGACACCGTGCTCACCGGACTGGTCGAGTCACTGTTGTCGGTTATCAGGGTCATGACGGATGAAGTTGCCAGGCTCACGAAGCGGGTGCTCGATGAGGTCCGCGCCGAGCCCACGTGCCGACACCTGATGACTGTGCCTGGCGTGGGCCCGTTCACCGCGCTCGCATTCCGCGCCACGGTCGACCGGCCAGACCGCTTCCGAAGGTCTCGTGACGTCGGCGCGCACCTCGGTTTAACGCCGCGACGCTACCAATCCGGCGAGACCGACGTGCAGGGTCGGATCAGCCGATGCGGCGACGAGTTGGCGCGCACGGCACTCTACGAAGCGGCCCACTCGCTGCTGACCCGCAGCACGAAATGGTGCTCGCTGCGGGCCTGGGGCATGCAGGTAGCGAAGCGGCGCGGCATGGCGCGCGCTCGGGTTGCGGTCGCCCGCAAACTGGCGGTCATCCTGCACCGCATGTGGGTCGACAAGTCCGAGTTCCGCTGGGGCAAGCAAGCTGTGACGGCGTGAAGAAAGGAATTGCAGTTTCCGCCTGACGAGGCGGAGCCGACGTCGTTCCCGTGGGGACGATGGGCGAGGTGATCTCGTTGAGTGTCCGGAACCGGAGGGTAGCAATGCCCCGAAGGTCGCGGGACAGATTGAGACGCCTCGCCCTCCTGACCCCATCATGCGGCGGCCATGCGCCGACCGCGAAGAGAAGCGAGTGATCCACGGGCGCGACATCAAGAACGCGGTTTCTCCGGCGACCTTCACCAGAAAGAGTGTCCGGAAGTGTATGGCCTGGTAGATGCCAATCCCACTGCAACGCGTTACAGTAACGGAGAACAAAGCTTATGCCGAGGGGCTGCAAACCGACAGGTGAGCACGCGCTGAGCAACGCCGAACGCCAAGCCCGCTATCGCGCGCGACAACAAGGTGAAGCGGCCATGGCCGTCACCCGGCCGCGCCGACCGACCGATCGACGGAGCCGCCCGCAGCGTTGGCGTGACGCCGTCGGCACATTGTTCACGCTGCAGACTGAGTACGCCGACTGGCTCGCAGCACTCCCCGATAGCCTCCAAGGCAGCGCGACAGCCGCGGCGCTCGAAGCCATCGTCGATCTCGACCTGGCGCCCCTCGCTGACGTTGAGCCGCCACGCGGTTACGGGCGTGATTGAACCCACAATCGACCCACCGGACGGATGAGAGAAAAAAGGTGGCTTGACCTCAACCACCCCAATCAGAGAGGGCACTCAGGCACTGCGGAGCAGAATGCGGTCGATATCGGTTTCGGCGCTGCCGCGGCGGCTCCTATGCCGCGCTGACTAAGAGCGCCGACCCGGCAATCCGGCTCACCGTCCCACCGCGTAGCCCTGCATGCCGCGCGGATTGGCGCCGGCGCGCATCTGCCCGCCCTCGATGCGTGCGGCGGACAGGCGGCCTTCCGACCAGTCCTCGCCCTTCTCCGCCTTGTGGTCGCGCGCCTTCAGTTCGTACATCACCGCGTCGGGGAAGCGGCCTTCCAGCACCACCTTGCCGGTGCGCGCCACACGGGGCCAGAAGCTCGACGGCCAGTGTTCGGTGTGGAACGACGGCGCATCGATCGCCTCCTGGATGCCCATGTTGTGATGCACCATGCGCAGGAAGAAGATCAGCGACCACTGGTCCTGCTGCTCGCCGCCGGGCGTGCCGAACGCCATCCACGGCTTGCCATCGCGCAGCGCGAAGCTCGGCGACAACGTGGTGCGCGGGCGCTTGCCCGGTTGCAGGCTGTTGGGCAGGGCCGGCTTCAGCCAGAACATCTGCCCGCGCGTGCCCATGCAGAAGCCGAGTTCCGGGATCACCGGTGACGACTGCAGCCAGCCGCCGGACGGCGTCGCGCTGACCATGTTGCCGTCCTTGTCGATCACGTCGAGATGGCAGGTGTCGGCGCCGATCACGCCGAGCCGTGCTACGGTAGGCTCGCCCGCGCCGGGCTCGCGCGAGAGCAGATGGGCACGATCCGCGCCGCCGCGATCGACCACCGGCGTGTGGCCGGGTACCGTGCCGGGTCGCAGGTCCAGCGACGCGTTGCGCCCGACCAGCTTGCGGCGTTCGGCGTTGTAGTCGTCCGACAACAGCGCGCCGAGCGGCACGGAGCAGAAATCGGGATCGCCGTAATAGGCCTCGCGATCCGCGTAGGCGAGCTTGGCGCATTCCACCACGGTGTGGACGAAGTCGTTGCCGAACGGGTCCATTGCCGCGATGTCGAAGCCGCGCAGCAGGGCGAGTTGTTGCAGAAGCACCGGTCCCTGACTCCACGGGCCGCACTTCAGCACGGTGTGGCCGTGGTAGTCGTAGGCGACCGGGTCCTCGACGGTGGCCGACCAGCGGGCGAAATCGTCTGCTGCCAGCAGGCCGCGATGGCGGCGGCCGGTCACGTCCAGCACGTCGGTGGAGCGGAAGTACTTGTCCACCGCCTCGGCAACGAAACCACGATACCACGCACCCCGCGCGGCATCGATGCGGGCTTCGCGGGTATCGCCGAGCGCCTCGCGGCAGATGCGTTCATAGGTCGCGGCGAGCGCAGGGCGGGCGAACAGCGATTCCGGCGCCGGCGGCTTGCCACCCGGCAGGAACACCGCCGCGGAGGACTTCCACTCCGCCTCGAACAGCATGCGCACACTCTCGATCGTGGCGCTGATGCGCGGCACGACGTGAATGCCGTGCTTCGCGTAGCCGATCGCGAAGGCCAGCACATCGGCGAGCTCCCAGGTGCCCCAGTCGCGCAGCAACAGGCACCAGGCATCGAACGCGCCGGGCACCACCGCAGGCAGGACGCCGGTCGCCGGGATCAGGTCGATGTCGAGCTCCCTGAATTTGCCCAGTGTCGTGGCCTGCGGCGATACGCCCTGGCCGCAGATCACCTGCTGCGTCCGGGTGCGTGCCGAGTGCAGGATGATCGGTGCATCGCCGCCCGGACCGTTGAGATGCGGCTCCGCCACCTGCAACGTGAAGGCGGTAGCGGCGGCGGCGTCGAACGCGTTGCCGCCGCGCTCCAGCACCGCCATGCCGACCTGGCTCGCGATCCAGTGCGTGCTGGCGACGACACCGAACGTGCCGGCGATCTCCGGGCGGGTGGTGAACATGCGGACTTCTCCGTTTGGTGGCGCGCGGCGTAGTGTCGTCGCCATGAACCTTGCCAGCAAGACCTACGACACGACCGACATCCACGCGGTGCAGGAGCTGTATCACGCCAATGGCTGGACCGACGGTCTGCCGATCGTGCCACCCACCGCAGACGTTGTGCGCGCGTGCCTGGAGTGGGCGATGACGCCATCGGATCAGCTCATCGGCATCGAGCCGGTGCGCGGCGTGCCGATCACCGCGGAGAAGCTCGCCATCAACGCCGTAATGGCCGGCTGTCTGCCAATGCATTTCCCGGCGGTGCTCACCGCCTTCGCCGCGATGCTGCAACCCGAGTTCCTGTTGCACGGCGCGACCGCGTCCACTGGCGGCTGCGCCGTGCTAGTCGTGCTGAACGGACGCCATCCGCCGCGAACTCGGCGCGGCCGGTTCGTTCAACGCGCTCGGCAACAGCGATCGCGCCACCGCGGTGATCGGCCGCGCCATCCGTCTCGCGCTGATCAACATCCTGGAGGTGCGGCCGGGCGGCATCGATCGTTCCACGCTCAGTCACCCCGGCAAGTTCAGCTACTGCGTCGCCGAGGACGAGGACGACAGCGCCTGGCTGCCGCTGCACGAGCAGCGCGGGCAGCCGGCGGAGGTGTCGGCGGTTACCGTCATGGCGGCCGGTGCGCCGCGGCAGATCATGAACGAGTGGACTACGCGGCCGGAGGAAATCCTGGAAACCTTCGCCGCGGAGATGCGCGCCAACATGCGGCACTATTCGATCTGGGCAGGCAACTACGCGCTGATCATCCCGAAGCAGTTGCGTGAGCACCTGCAAGTGGCGGGCTGGAGCAAGACCGACGTCGCCGCATTCATCCACGAGCGCGCACGTATCCGCCGCAGCGAATGGGCCGAGGTCGGCAAGGGTGCGGTCGTGCGCGACCGTGGCGACAGCGAGTACGCCGCGCTGGCATCGCCCGACGATCTTCTGGTGGTCGCCGCCGGCGGTCCCGCCGGCGGCTTCGGTGCCGTGATCCCGCCCTGGCTTGGCCACAAGAGCCGTGCGGTCACGCTGCCGATCGGCGTCTGTGTTGACTGCGAACCGCCCGGGCAGTGAACTGGCGCCATGGTGTTGCAGGTCCTCGATCCCACCAACGAAACGGTGCCGCCGCTGGGTCAGGTGGCGCCGCGCCTGAGTTCGCTCGCGGGCAAGACGGTGGGTTTCATCTCGAACGGCAAGGAAGGGACGAAGGGCTTCTTCTCGCACCTCGACCGCATGCTGCGCGAGGAGTTCGGCGTCGCCGAAGTGGTCATGCGGCAAAAATCCAACTACAGCGCACCGGCCGATCGCGACATCGTCGACGAGATCGCCCGCTGGCACGCCGTCGTCACCGGCATCGGCGACTGAGGCAGCTGCTCGTCGTGCAGTCTGCATGACTCCGTCACCGCCGAGAAGCTAGGCATCCCCGCGATGGCGGTGATGACCGCGCGCTTCGTCAGCGCAGCCGAGCTGATGGCGCGCGTGCTGGGCTTCCCCGGCTATCCGTTCGCGGTGATCGCGCATCCGATCAGCAGCGTCGACGACACGGCGCTGCGCGAGATGGCCGTGTCCGCGATCGATCAGGCGCGAAGGTTGTTGCAGTCATCCTGACCTGGGACGGCTTGCGCCTAATCGAGGCGCAGCGCATTCGTCAGGTCGGCCGCCTGGGCATCACGATCCCCCAACGGGGTCAGGCCCCAACGTGTCTCGATCAGTTTGAGTATCGAGGTCGTGTCGTAGGTCGTGTGATCGACAAAATGCCGCTTGGCGAATGGCGACACTATTATTGTCGGTACCCGTGTTCCGGGTCCCCAGCGATCGATCTTCGGCGGCGCGACGTGGTCCCAAATGCCACCATTTTCGGCATAGGTCACGATGATCACTGCATCATCCCAAATGAAGCTGTGCTGGATCGCGTAGATGATGGAAGCGGCATGGTAATCGCCACGCACCACGCTGCTGTAGCCAGGATGCTCATTGTCCGCGCCGATCGGTTTGTAGAAGCTGACCGCGGGAAGCGTTCGGTTCCGGATCGCGCGCAGCATGTCGCGTTCGTCCTTGAGGTGCTCAGCGCGCCCAGGGGTCCCGGCAGCATAGTCCGCGAAATAGGCGAACGGCTGATGATGATAGATGAAGGTGGAATCCGGATGACCGGCGACCGCATCGGCGAAGCCGCCTGAATACCATGCCCATGAGACGCCAGCGTCCGTGAGCAGCCTGCCGATCGTCGGCATCGTCTGCAACGGCAGCAACCGGCGATCGTCGGTTATTTTGGGGTCATGCGGCCAGGATATCGGATCGATCGTATTGACCGCATAGCCATCGGGCGTCACCGATCCATCCTTGATCAGCTGCCCGGTGACATCGAGCTTTGCCGCCAGGTCTTCCGGAGCATTATCGTAGCGCGGCGTGCATGCGCAGATCAGCCAGAAGTGGTTGAGCATGGCGCCACCGAACGCGGCATGGAAGAACCGATCGGCCAGCGTGTATTCGCGCGCCAGGTTGAACAGCGGCAGGGCGCTGCCGTCAAAATAGCCCATCGGCAGGGCACCCGTATCTGACACCGCGACAAACCGGTCCATCTTCCCGTCATCGATCTGCTCCTGCTCCTGGTAGAAGCGATGAACCGGATCGCTGGTGCGCTCCTCCAGGCTCACAAATCGGTCGGCACGGAATGGTCCATTCGGCAGGCCGACCGCAAACCGCGAATCGATTCCTCCCAGTCGCGCCAGATTATTGGTGACCGCTGGCAGCGTTGCGAATTGCCGGCCTTCGGCACTGACCTGAATCGAGGCGAAACCCGAGTCCTGAATTCCCTCCGCTCCTGGGAACAAACCATAGAGGTGATCGAAGCTGCGGTTCTCCAGGAACAGCACGATGATGTGCCTGATCCGATCCAGCTCCGGCCGGTGCTGCGGAGGCGACGCCGCGATGGCCGGCACGCGGATGGCGGCGAGGAACAGGAGCAACAGGGCTGTTCGCATGGTGCATCCCTCCCCGGCAAGGCCGATCGATCAGTATCGTGCCGAAGGCGCGTAGCCCGCAATCACTCGGCAATTCGGTGCCGGGGTGCATGATTGCGCCGATCTCACTGCGGAGTGCCCTGCGGCTCAACTCCCGCGCGGCTGTCCGCCACCACGCACAGCAGCTCGAACAGCAGATTGGCGGCGTTCAGCGCGGTCTGCCCGGTGGGATCGTACATCGGCGCCACCTCGCACAGATCGGCGCCGACCAGGTGTCGCCCGCGCAGGCTCTGCAACATCACCTGCGCGTCGCGCACGGAATAGCCACCGACCTCGGGTACGCCGGTTCCCATCGCGTGAACGGCATCGAGGCCATCGATGTCGAAGCTGACATAGGTTGGACCGGCGCCGATCACCCGGCCGATCTCCTCGATCACGCGCGCCCGTCCGAGCTGCTCGAACTCGTCCATGGTGATGACGCGCATGCCGGCCTCGCGGCCCCAGCTCGCATCGTCGGCGGTGAACTGGCTGCCGCGCAGTCCTACCTGCACTGAACGCTTCGGATCGAGCAGACCTTCCTCCACCGCGCGGCGGAACGTGGTCGCATGGTTGATGCGCGTGCCCATCAGCGTATCAAGCGTGTCGGGATGCGCGTCGAACTGCACCAGCCCGACCGGCCGATCCTTGGCGATGACGCGCAGGATCGGCAGCGGAATGGTGTGGTCGCCGCCGACCGCTATCGGCGTGGCATGCCGTCCGTGCAGATCGCGGAAGAACGCCTCGATCGCGGCGAGGCTGGCCGTCATGTCCAGGGCGTTGATCGCGACATCGCCGACATCGGCGACCTCGCACAGATCGAACGGCGCGATCCGGCTGGTCGGATGCACCAGCCGGATGGTGCGTGACGCCTCGCGCACCGCGGCCGGTCCGCTGCGGGCGCCGGTGCGGTAATTGGTGCCGAGGTCGAACGGCACGCCGACCAGCGCTATGTCGATGCCGGGCCCGGGCGGCACCCGTGGCGCCCGCAGCAGCGTCGCCACGTCGCCGAAGCGGGGCGAGACCGACGGGTCCAGCGGCCTCAGGCGGCGTTCTGCGTTCATGGCGTCCTCCATTGCTCCCCCAGGGGGCTATCGGGAACCGCTATCTCCTGCCACCCTGCCGCCGGTGTCCACAACCCAGGAGACCCACTCTGATGCAGGTCGAGATCGAATACTGCGGAATGTGAGGCTACGAACCGCGCGCCCGTGCGGCGCAGGACGCGATCCTGAAGACCCAGCCCGCCGCGCAGGTCGCTCTGCGCAGATCCGGCGGCGGTGTCTTCGAGATCACGGTGGACGGCAGGCTCGCCTACTCGAAGAAGGCGACCGGCCGGTTCCCGACAGACGAGGAAGTACTCGGCACCCTCGGCTGATCACCCACTGCACGGCGCGTGGTGCCTGCCGCGTGACGGTGGCAGCCTTGCATCGATCGCCCCCTATGGGGGTTCCTCGGGATACTGCGTGGCGCCGTCGGGGATGACCACGCCCGGCAGTTTGCGCGACGTCCAGATATGGAACGCCGCGGTCAGGTCCACTGGCTGATCCAGTGAGCCGCCCTTGACGCTGAGCGTCTCCTCGCCTGGACTGGCGTGACGAATGCGCGTGCCGCACTCGACGCAGAACATGCACTCGAGCACGTTGCCGCTGGCGGTCGGCCGGCTCCACGTCTTCGTGTGTCCCTGGCGGAGGACAAACGCCCGCGCCGGCACGATGACGGAAATGCCGAACGCCGAGGCCGACTGCTTCTGGCATTCGCGGCAGTGGCAGACATAGACCTGCACTGGTTCGGCCGAGATCTCGTAACGCACGGCGCCGCATTGGCATCTGCCGGTAAGGGTCATCTGCAGGCAACTCCGAGGCGGGCTGAACGCCTGTTCAGGCGGCCAGCAGTGCGCGATCGGCGCAAGGATATCGCATCGTGCACCCCACGTGCAGCTCCAGTCGGCACGGACCCGTTACGCCATCGAACAGCGACGCTGGCAGGCACGCATCACCGTTCGTCCAGCGAAAACCGTTAGACGGCTCGAATTGATGGAACCCTTCGCCGAGTGACGGATCCGTCGCTTCGATCAGACGCAGCCGCGATCCCTGCCACAGCAGGACCTGTCGCAATGCGATACCCAAATCACGCGGATCGCGAACCAATCCCAGCGCCGATGGCGTTCCCACGCGTGAGGCCACCTGGACCTTGACGGGAGCCTTCGGCAGATCGAACAGATGAAAGCCATTGGGCCGTTGCCTGCCATCAACGCGGATCCCATCGACCACCAGATGCAGATCGGGATCATCGGTGGTCGGCATGGGCGCCGGACCGCCCGCACGAACCAGCAGTCGCCGCCAGACCGCATCCACCACAGGACCACCGTCCAGCACCGGCGCACAAGGCACCTGCCGCGGGTGGCCCCAACCAGTGTTGGCGTTGGCGAACAGCCAGCGATTGCCGTCGTCTCGGTAGCTCTCCGCCGGGGAGCCATTGGCCAGCAGTACGTCGTGGGTTGCCAGCTCGATGTGATAAAGCTCGACCTCCTGCGCGCGATCGTCCCACAGGATCGAGCGCTGGTTGATCAGGAGTTCGACAGCGATCAGCGCGTCGTCGAGATAGAGGGAATGCCCGTTGGTCACGCGCAGGTCCTGGTGCGGCACGTCGTCGGCCAGCGCGCCCTTGCGCACGATCACCGGCGTAGCCGCGGTGCGTCGCCCCTGCGTCGCCAGAACGCGGCCCACGCCGATCCAGACGATCGGCCGCCTTTGGCCGGTATTCGTCATCACCAGGTCGCCGACGACCAGGCGCTCGACCGGCACTTCACCGGCGGGCGTGGCGATGAGCGAGCCGGCGCAGAAGCACAGGGCCGATGCGAGATGGACGCCGACATGGCCAGTGCTGTCGGCGCCGGCGACGAAGCTGTTGATGCCACCGACGAAGCTTGCATCCATGTGCACGACGTAGTCGGGCGCCTGCGGGCTGCCGATCGAGTGCGGACCGAAGATCGACAGATTATGCGTGGACGGATCGTATTGTGCGGACGCCGTTACCCCCAGCCCAAGGTCAAACGGTTCCTTGGGAAAATCCAGCGCATCCGTCCCGGAGTAGCCGCTAAAGTTGATGCTGAAGTTGGCAGTGGACGACTCGATGAACGTATTGCCGTTGCCGTCGAGGAAATTGACGGTCAGCGGGCTGCCGGTGGTATTGGCGAGGCTGAACGTGCCGCCCTGGCCGACATTGATGGTAGCGCTCGTGACTGGGTTGAATATGACGTTCGCGCCGGTGCCGGTCGGCCAGGTCGCAGGCACGCGCACGCCGATGGGCGTGTCGAGATTGACGTCGCCGACAGTCAGCGATGCGCCGGCGCCACTGATGGTGAGCGATGGGGTCGGGCCGCCGTTCGTTGCGATATCCAGTATGCTGAGCGTTATCGCGGTGGTGACCGTCAGGGCGACCGGCGTGCCGGCGACGGTGAGCATCTCCGCCTCGACAGTGGCACCGTTCGGTGCGGTACCGCTGCCGCCGACATCCCCGCTGGTAACCAGGAACCAGTTGCTGGGGTCCGCGAAGTCGCCGGTTGGGGTGCCGAAGAACCAGATATAGGTCGTGGCCATGGCTGGTGGGTCCTCCGCGATCGGCTCTTCTGAGCAGCGCGAGTGGACGATCGCAGGCGATCTACCGGTGCCCCGGTGCCGATATTCCTGGCTCACGGCGACGTGACAGCGCGATGCAATTCACCGGCGGATGCATTGCCCACCACGCTCCGCAAGCGGTATCATTTCGCCAGGTTAGGAAGGGTGCCGATGAGGTATGTGCCGCTCGTCCTGGCAAGGGGCCAGTTGCTCGCGCAGGTCATGCGCGATGCCTCTGGCGATCCGCGGCGCCACAGCCTGTGCGCCTGTTGCGGCGCGCGGATGCATGATCGAGCCCGACCGGCTCGAGCAGACGGTGCGCTGTCCCGCCTGCGCGCGCTGGCAGCGCGTGGTCGTGCGCGAGGAAGCGCCCTGGCGGCTTACCGCCGCCTCGGCCGAGGCGCTGCGGCGAACCAGATCGTGGGTGCGGCGGCTGTAGCTTGTCGTAACCCGCTGCGCCCAACATGATGTCGGGCGCATCACATGAAGGCCGTAACCATGCCCCTCGCCAACGATCCCACCACCGCGATCCGCGACGCCACCCAGCGCATCGAACCGGCGCTGATCGAAATCCGCCGCGACATCCACGCCCACCCGGAACTCGGCTTCGAGGAGGTGCGCACCGCCGGCGTGGTCGCGCGCGAACTCACCCGCCTCGGCATCACGCACCAGACCGGCATCGGGCGCACCGGAGTCGTCGGCCTGATCGAGGGCGGCCGCCCCGGCCCGGTGCTGGCGATCCGCGCCGACATGGACGCGCTGCCGATCGAGGAGAAGTCCGGCCTGCCGTTCGCCAGCACCACCCAGGCCTGATGCACGCCTGCGGCCACGACATCCACACCACCACGCTGCTCGGCGTCGCCGCGGTGCTGAAGGAGCTGGCGCCGCAGCTTGCCGGCACGGTGAAGCTGGTGTTCCAGCCGGCCGAGGAGGGTCTCGGCGGCATGCAGGCGATGATCGCCGACGGCGTGATGGACGGCCCCAAGGTCGATCTGGCACTCGGTTTCCACAACCATCCGGAGATGCCGGTCGGCACGTTCGGCTTCGTGCACGGAGCGTGCCTGGCCGCGGCCGATCGGTTCGACATCGTGGTGCGCGGCAAGTCCGGCCACGCCGCCTATCCGCACACCACGATCGATCCGCTCGTCGCCGCCGCGATGCTGGTGGCGCAGTTGCAGACCGTGGTGTCGCGCGAGGTGCGGCCGACGCATCCCGCGGTGGTGACGGTCGGCGCGATCCAGGGCGGCACCACCTACAACATCATCCCCGACACCTGCCTGATCAAAGGCACCGTCCGCACGCTGCACGCGGAGGCGCGCGATGCCGCCGAAGCCGCGATCAGGCGGCTCGCCGCCGGCATGCTGGAAGGCATGCGCGTCACCTGCGAGGTGGACTATCGCCGCGGCGTGCCCTCGCTGCGCAACGACGAAGGCGTGCTGGAACCGGCGGTTGCCGCGGTGCGCAACCAGTTCGGCGACGTGGTCGGCGAGTTCGAGCCAAGCCTTGGCGGCGAGGACTTCGCGCTGATGGCCGACCTGGTGCCGGCGTTCCAGTTGCGCGTCGGTTCGTCGCAGCCGGGGCGCAACGACCGGCTGCACAACTCGGCGTATCAGCCCGACGAACGCTGCATCGGGCTCGGCGTGCAGGCGCTGTCGCGCGCGGCACTGGAGCTGCTGGCGGGCTGAAATACCGCACAGAAATCTGATGCGCATCTGTGTCTTTCGTGCGCCGGCTCGGTCGGCGGATACCTGGCAGGCTATCTGGCCGAAGGCGGCGCCGACGTCTGCGTGGTCGCCCGCGGCGGGCACCTCGCCGCGATCCGCGCCAACGGCCTGACCGTGGAAAGTCCCGACACCACCATCAACGTGAAGCTGCCCGCCAGCGACAACACCGCCGATCTCGGGCCGCAGGACGCGGTGATCGTCACGGTGAAGGCGCCGGCGTTGTCCTCGGTTGCCGCCACCATCGCGCCGCTGCTCGGCCCTGACACATCGGTGGCGTTTCCCATGAACGGCATCCCCTGGTGGTATTTCCATGCGCACGGCGGACCCCTCGACGGCCGCCGCCTGCCGCGCCTCGATCCAGGCGATGCACTGTGGCGCGCCGTCACCCCCCAACGTGCCATCGGCGGCATCTTCTGGCCGGCCGGTTCGGTGCCCGCGCCCGGCATCGTGCGGCTGCTCACCGGGGCCGGCCGCGGCACGGTGTTCGGCGAACCCGACGGCAGCACCACGCCGCGGATCGAGGCGCTCGCAGCCGCGTTCCGCGCCGCCGGCCTGCCGGTGACGATCGCCCCCAACATCCGCGAACTGATCTGGCAGAAGCTGGCGTTCAACCTCAGCGCCGGGCCGATGTGCGTACTGACGCATTCGCCGGTGCGCGCGACGCACGAGGAGCCGGCATTGATCGACTGCTCGCGCCGCATGCTGGCGGAGGCCGAGGCGATCGCGCTTGCCATGGGCTATCGGCTCGACATCGACCCCGAACGCGTCGTCGCCACCAACATGCAGCTCGCGCACCGGCCGAGCATACTGCAGGACCTGGAGGCCGGCCGGCCGATGGAGATCGATGCGCTCTATACCGTGCCTCTGGAGATGGCGCGGCTGATGGGCGTGGCGACCCCGATGCTCGATCTGCTGGTGGCGATGATCAGGCTGCGGGCGCGGGCGGCCCGGCTGTATTCGCCGGCGTGATCTGCGCCGGTCGCGTCAGAACGCCATCCAGGCGAACCGTGACAGCGTGTCGTCGTTGCTCGCGCTGTGGCCGAAGCCGTCGTAATTTTTGCTGCCGCCGGTGAACCGCGTAGATGGTATACCGGATGCCGAGTTTCAGGTTGGCGAAGGGCGACCCCACGAGGCCTGCTTGCCGCACGGCACCCCGTCCGCCTCGATGATGAAGGCATTGCTGTTCGGCTTGCCGCTGGCGCTGTCGGATATGGGTGAGCCGGTTGTGTAGAGCACCGGATCGGCGGCTCCCACATGTTATGCCAGCCAAGCGTCGCCTCAGAACACCGTCCAGGCGAATATGTACAGCGTATTGTTGCCGCTCGCGTTGCGCCCGAAGCCGTCGTAGTTTTTGCTGCCGCCGTTGAACTGCGTATAGAGGGTATACTGGATGCCCAGCTTCAGGTTGGCCCAGGGCCCCAGCCACGAATCCGCCTTGCCGAATGGCACCCAGTCCGCCTCGATGATGAAGGCGTTGCTGTTCGGCTTGCCGTTGACGCTGTTGGTCAGGTCGGATCCGGTCGTATAGAGCGCCGGATTGGCGGGACCCCAGGTGTTCTGCCAGCCAAGCGTTGCGCCGTAGGTGTTCTGGTACCAGTATGAGACGTTCATCCTGATCTGGTTAAGGTTTGACTTCGGTCCGAACGTCGTACCGTTGGCGTTGTTGTAGGCCGTGGTCGTGCCTTCGAGGTTCTGGTTCTCGTGGATGTAGATCCCCTGCACGGTCACGATATGCGTACCGTCGCCGAGATACTGATAGCCACCGTCGAATGCATAGTCCGAGTAATGGTCGCGGCCCATCGATCCATCTGTCATGAACGTGCCTGACACCGGATTGACGTTGGACTGCATATACAGCGCGCCGACATGCAAGGCCTGCGCGTTCCAGTCCCATTCATAGGCCGCCCGCAAATAGGGCATCGCCCCCTGGATACTGCCCACGCCGAAGTCGTTGCCGAGGCGGGCCAGCCCCCAGGTGCCGATCGTCGTGTAGGCGCCGCCCTCGAGGTACAGGCTGTGGTCGTACCACGCATAGACGGTGTAGCCGATCGAATTGTTGTTGAACCCGCTCGCCAGAACCGGCGAAGCCGTTGGTGTCGGCGCCAGACCGGACGCGACATAGGGATAGCCCCAGGCGAACGTCGAGTTGTACGGGTCCTGGACTGTTGGGTTATTGTTCACCGTGGTGCCGATGCGCAGCTCGTTGCCGCCGAGATCGAAGGTCGTGGTGTACGGGCGCAGGTCGGTGTTGTCGAGATGCGAAGCGTTGGGAATGTTCGAGTAGGTGAACTGCACGAATCCGCCGGTGTGATCGCCGATGCCGCCGGCAAGGAATCCGCTCACCTGGTCAAGCGCGAAATTGTTGTTGGCGGCATAATGTGGCGTGATCTGGTCGGTCGGCACGCCGGCGTTGGTGTTGTTGAACGACCCCAGCACCATTGCGGAGAACGGTACATAGGACTGCCAGCCCTCTCCGCCGCGCTGGGTATAGCCGCCGATCTTGAAGGCGCGACCGAGCGGCGTGAGCTGTGGTCCGATAGCCGCCGATGTGGCAGGCGGTGCAAGGCTGTCCGGTCTGGGCGGCAAACGAGGGGAGCGCGTCCGCCGGAGCATTCGCCAGGAGCAGCCCACCGATCGCCAGCGCCAGCTTCGACCAGATGCGCATGGTACGACGCCTCCCTTTCATTGGGCACCGTTGCTCGCACCAGTGGCTCTGTCTTTGATCTAAATCGACCTCAGCGTAAAATATGTTGCGGCATGGTTAACGCATCTTCGAGGAGTTCATTTGAGCGTCGCCAGATAGGCGATCAGGTCGGCCCGTCTGGTGTCGTCCTTCAGCCCCGCGTAGGTCATGATCGTGCCGGGGATCACTGTGCGCGGGGATTGCAGGTACTTGTCCAGTGTCGCCTGGTCCCAAGTGAGATTGGCATTTTGATTGGCCGGCGAGTAATGAAATCCCGGTACCGACCCGGTCTTGCGTCCGACCACGCCGAACAGGCTCGGCCCGATCCCGTTCTTGCCTACTTGGACCGAATGGCAGATCGAACATACCGAGCTGAACACCGCCTTGCCGGCAACCGGATCGGCAGCCTGGGCGCCTCGGCCGAGACCGGCGAGGGCAAGCGAAGCCATGACAGCCGCCAGCCGGGGCACAGAATTACCGAGCATGTCGCTTCTCCTCGTTGCCACGATAATTTAGCTGTAACCTATCCTCAACGGAACCGGGAGAGAATGTCATGAGGTCACCAGCGATTGCCATGCCGGCCGTGTTCATCCTGGCCGCCATCGTAGCCGTGGCCCGCCCGTGCGCGCAGTCCGCGTCGCACGCCGGCGACATACCCCAGGCGATGCGCGTCGAGCACGACAACACCTTGCAGCAACTCACCGCGCTGAGCCAGCGCCATGGCCCGGTCGGCGTCGAGGCGCGCAAGGCGCTCGCTCTGTTCAAGGCGCATTTGCAGCGCGAGGAGGAATTCATCCTGCCGCCGCTGACGCTGCTGCACGATCTCGCCGACGGCAAGGTCTCACCCGACATGAAATGGGCGATCGCCATGTCCGACCGGGTGAAGGCCGAGCGCGAGAAGACCTTTCAGGAGCATACCCAGATCACCGATGCGATGAGCGCGCTCGCCGCCGCTGCCCGCAAGGCGCACGATGCGGCGGCGCTGGATTTTGCCCAGGCGGCGGTTGCCGATTCGCTGACTGACCTCGAGCTGATCGAGCCGATGTCGATCGTCATCGGCGACTACCTGAAGGCAAAGCTGCCGGCCGGCCAATAGACCGCCGGCTACTTGCCCTGCAGCAGGTCCATGAACGGCGGGAACGTCAACAGGAAGCCGACCGCCAGCAGGGCGAACGCGGCGACATTGATCCCGCCCATGGCAACCGTCCGCGTGCGCCATCGGCGGCTCAGCGCCAACCATGCCATGAGCCAGACGATGATCGCCCCCGTTGTCACGCCGGAGAGTGTTCCGGTCGGATTGTAGATGTTCAGCGCGCGGCCGATGCTGTCCGACGCGTCGCCGGCGAACGCCAGGACCCCGAGTGCCCCGCAACCGATGCCGGCGGCGAGAATGGCGGCGGCGGCCGGACCGTTCGGCAGCGAGTCCATGCCCGTGCCGTCGTCGCGACCGGGCTGTGGCGTGCTCATTTCTCGCTCTCCATCAGGACGATCACGGAGCCGCCGCGCACCGGCGCGTATTTGTTGAGGAACGCCCCGAAGGCGCCGGCGATCCCGGTGGCGATGAATGCCGCGACGGCAAAGCCCAGCACCGCGGTCCGCATACCCCGCGGGCGCGTGACGGCGCGCCGATACTTCAACGTGACATACGCGACCATCGTCATGGCGATCGGCGCAAGCCAGGACACGTGCTCTTTCCACTCCATCCCGACGTTGTGCCATTCGGACGTCTTGCCGCTCGAGAGCAACAATCGTCGCGGATACGCGGACAGATCGGTGACGCCCGCAGGCGGCACGGCGCGATACCAGGGGTAGACGATGTAGGCCCCGGAAAACACGGCAAGCCATGCCACAACGACCATGCCGATCAGGTAGACCGCCAGCATCGTCTGCCCTCGGCTCGTCGATTGCGTCGGCGCTGCCGCCGAGGACATTCGGTAGACTTCCGCGATGGCCCCGGAAAAGGCCAGCATGAACAGGGCGCCGAACCCCATGCCATGCAGCACGGTCACCAGGTCACGTGTCGTGATCTCCACTTGGCCCTCCGTGACAGCAGGGTGTGCGGGTCATTTCATTAGCGGATTATCGCTCCGGTCGGTCAGAGCGGCTGCGCCGCGGCGGCGATCAGCCAGGCCCGTGCGTCCGTCGCCGACCACCAGCTCACCACGAGATGCGGCGCGTGCGCCGCGACGCGCAGCGCCTGTTCGGCGTCGCTTTCGACGAAATGCGTGCAGCCCCAGCGCGTCGCGGTCTCCGCCTTGTAGCGGGCGACCGCGTCGGAGGTATGCGGCACATCGCCCGGGCGGCATTCCAGCGGCAATTCCCCATGGCCCCAGCGCGCCAGCCAGGCCTGCGGTGCGTTCGCGGTCCGACTCGGGCCGGCCGGTGATCACCACGGCGCGTTCCGGCGCGAAGAAGGGCAGGGTGGGGAACGGCTCCAGCCCATGGCGCCGGCGCACCGCCTCGGCGATGTCGGCTTGGTACACCGCATCCGGCACGTCGGGCAGGAACACACCGTCGAGGTCCAGTCCGTAGAACGGCAGCTCGGTCGCCCGATCCGGTCCGGCACCGGTGGCGCGCAGGGCACGGCCGGCCGGCGTCGCCTCGCCCGCGCTCCCACGGGAAGCGCCACAACGTGCGCATCGCGTGCGACAGGTCCGGCACGTACTGCGTCACCTCGGGATCGTGCACCACCGCCAGCGTCAGGCATTCCCGCCCCTCACGCAGCAACGCGGCGCGCACCGCTTGCATTGTGCGGCCGGTGCTGCAGCCGTCATCGACCAGCAGGACGCGCCCGCGGCCTGCCGGGGCGCCGATCCATTGCGCCGTCCCGCTGGCCCGCTCGAAGCCGATCATCGCCAACGGCAACGCCAGGATGCCGGCTGCCATGGTCGCCGGCACCAGCCCGCCGCGCGCGATGCCGACGACCGTCTCGGGCTGCCATTGCGCGGCGCGGTCCAGCAGGGCAGCGATCATCCGCTCGGTCTGGTCGTAACCGAGGAACACCGGCATGCGGCCGGTGTCCAGACCTTTCCACCCACCTGTCGTCATGCGTTCTTGCGGCTTGTCAAATTGCCTCGAATTCATCTAACTGTATGTCGGTTACCGAAAACAACCTTGGGCGCGTCCTGCGGGGCGCGCCATCTCTTTTCCGCCGGCAGCGCGGTCTGGCCCAGCACCCAGCCTTCCCAGCGCTGGATCCATGGATCGGCCGGCGCGGTGTCCGGCCGGTTGCCTGCCAGCACGTTCAGCACGCACAGCACGCCGAGGACGCAGTCGAACCGGTCCTCGCCAGCCGGCGTCGCTGCCGAAGCCGTCTGCCGCCGCCTGCTGTAATCCGGGATCTGGCAGCACCGCACAGCGCGGCCATGGCGCCGGCAAGCTGGTTTGCGACCGCCGCCCGATCCGCCTGCCGCCGCTTGCTGCCCTTCAGCCGCATGCCGAGATGGCGCAGCGCCTCGGCCGGATAGGTCTCGGCCAGCGCCACCGCGCCCGGCGCCAACAGCGCCCGATAGGCGCCGGCGAACGGCCAGATCCGGATGTTGTCGCCCCCGGCGAGCGCCGGCAGCAGCATCGCCTGCCACGCCGCGATCGCCGCCTTGCCGACCTGGTTCGCCCCGAGCGTCCAGAACAGCGGCGCGCCCGCCGGCCGCTCCGCCGTGGCCCGGTCGCAGGCGCGCGACAATGCGGCGGCACCGTCCAGCCCGAGCGCCGCCGCATGCGCCGCCCGCGTCATCCCGCGCACGCCGCGCGCCGGATAGAACGGCCGGTCCGGCGCTACTTCGGCAAGCGTGGCGCAGACCTGGAAGAACTCCGGCCGCTCGCGGTCGTGGTCAGGAAATGCAGGAAATCCCGCTCCGGCAGCCGCGCCGCATAGGCGCGCGGCAGGCCGATCGGCAGATCGACCCCGAGCGCCACCGCGCCGCCCGCGGCGGCAGCGCGCAGCCGGGCGAGGAAGGTCGCCACCTCGCCCACCGGCGCCGGCGCGGCCAGCCGCCACACACCTGCATCGCGTCGCGCCACGGCGACCCAGCGCTTGCGCGGATCGACGCTCCAGTCCGCGTGCGCGACGATCGTTGCGCGGTGCTGAGGCAGCGTCACGAGGGGGCTATAGCGGCTTGTGCGCGCGCTCCAGCAGACGGGCGAACAGGCCGGGCTTCTTCGCCGGCTTCGATGGTTCGGCGGCCTTCTCCCTGGCGCGCGCCTCGACCTCCTGCTGGCGCTGCTTGCTGGCGAGCCACTTGTCCAGGCTCATGCCAGCCTTCGCCGCGCGCTTCGCCTCGTAGGCGCGCTGGCCTTCGCTCAGGGTCTTTGGCGTCTTCAAGGTGGCTCCCCGCTGTCACGCAGGTTTTCGCAGGCTGGCAGGCGGCGTTCAAGACCTGCGCTGCTGGCCCAGCACCTTCCGGCACCGGTGCACCGTGATCGGGATTGGCGCACCGCAACATCTGCTGCCACTATACGGTCCGACCATATCGAGGACGCAATGCCCTTCCTGACCGAACCCGAGCCCGAACGCGGCGCGGTCCTGCCGGTGATGCCTGGCATCTCGCGGATCGTCGCCGCCAACCCGGGGCCGATGACCTATTACGGCACCAACACGTATCTGATCGACACGCCCGACGGCATCGCCGTGCTGGATCCCGGACCGGAGGAGCATCCGGAGCATGTCGAGGCGATCCTGCGCGCCACCGGCCCGAACGTCGCGCTGATCCTGGTCAGCCACACGCATCACGACCATGTCGGCGCGGTGCCGGCATTGCAGCAGGCCACCGGCGCGCCCACCGTCGGTTTCCGCGACAGCGGCAGCGACAGCTTCACCGCCGACATCAAGCTGGCCGACGGCGACCGGATCGCCGGCATGACGGCGATCCACACGCCAGGCCATGCGTCGGATCATCTTTGCCTGGCACTGCCCGCGCGCGACGGCACCGCGGTGCTGTTCAGCGCCGATCACGTCATGTCGTGGTCCACCAGCGTGGTCAGCCCGCCGGACGGCGTCATGGCGGACTACTTCGCCAGCCTGCGGCGGCTGCTGGACCGCGCCGACGATGCGTTCCTGCCAGGCCACGGGCCGCCGCTGCCGGAGCCGCGCAAGCTGGTGCGCGAGATGCTGACGCACCGCGTGATGCGCGAGCAGGCGATCCAGCGGAAGCTCGCGGATGGGCCGGCCGGCACCTATGTGCTGATGGACACGCTGTATTCACAGGTGCATCCGCGCCTGCGCCGCGCCGCCGAGCGCAACGTGCTGGCGCATCTGCTGAAGCTGGAGACGGAAGGCAAGGTGTGGCGCGACGGGGAGCTGTGGCGCGCTGCCTGAAGCTGCGATGCGTCGTTACTCCATCCGCCAGCCGCGATCGTGGAGCATCACCGGCGTATGGGTCTGCGTCGCGCGCTCCGCCTCGCTCATGCCGAGCCAGAGCCGCAGCCGCTCCAGCACGCGCCGCGTCGGCATCGCCAGATCGAGCGCCAGCGCCTCCTGCATCGCGTAGAACCGCAGCCCCTCCAGCTCGCCGTCACCGCCCAGCGTGCCGCTGACATGGCGCGCATCGACCACGAAGAACCGCGCGTTGAACCGGATCGGGCTCGGCGGCGGCGTGACGGCGCGCGCCAGCAGATGCAGCACATGCAGATGCGGCGGCGCGCCGAGCGAGAGCCCGGTCTCCTCGTGCAGTTCGCGCGCGGCGGCGATGCCGAGACCGTGCGCCAGCCTCGCGTTGGCGCTCTTGCGCAGCAGATGCTCGGTTTGCGGCGACAGCCGCGTGGCCGAAGGCGCGTCGAGATCGGCGCGATCCACCGCGCCGCCGGGAAACACCAGGCGGTTCGGCATGAACCGATGCCTCGCGCCGCGCATGCCCATCAGCATCGACACAGCGTCGCCGTCGCCGCGATAGACGACCAGGCTGGCGGCGTGCCGCGGACGAACCGCGCGCGGCCGCGGCGGCGTCTGCTGGTCGATCAGCGGCGCGCGGTGGACGTGGTCTTCAGGCAAGATCGAATCCTCGCGTCCTGAGGTAGGCGGCGAAGCCGAAGCGCTCCGGCACCGAGAGCTGGCGCGCGACGTTCTCGCTCCAGCCGACGCCCTCGCGCGGCGGATAGACGTCGTTGTTCTTCAGGCTGCCGGCCGCGACCGGCTCGCGCGCGCGGCGGCGTTCGTCGTAGGCGCGGATCGTCGGCGTCCTGGCACGTGTCGTCGTAGCGCTCGCGATGCACCACGACGGATGGCGGCAGGCGCATCGACACGGGCCGGCGGAACACCGGCCAGCCGACCGACAGACCCGAGACCGGATACACGCCAGGCGGCAGCGACAGCAGCGGCGTGACGCGCTCGATGTGGCTGCGCACGTAGCTGATCGGACAGGTGCCGAAGACCGATGGCTTCCGCCGCGGCGATGAACTGGCCCATCGCCAGCGAGCAATCCACCGCGGTGTTGAGGAACGTGTCGAGGTTGTTGTTGGCGTGCGGCATGCCGTGCTGCTCGCACAGGCGCTGGTTGCGCCGCATGTCGCCGCACCACACCAGGAACACCGGCGCCGTTGCGATCCAGTCCATGGTGCCGATCCAGTCGGCGATCTGCTTGATCCGCGCTGGCGTCGCGCATCACCACGACGGAGTATTGCTGCAGATCGGACTTGGTCGGCGCCGACTGCGCGGCGGCGAGCAGCGCATCGAGCAGCGAATCCGGCACCGGCTGTTCGGTGTAGCGGCGCGTCACGCGCCGATCGAGCAGCGGTGCGACCTCGGCCGGCACTGCCACGCCCGGCAGATCGATACCCGAACCGCGCGCGCAGCAGTTCCGCTCCATCCATCATCCGTCCTCCTGTCCGTCTGGCACCCTTGCCGGAACGCCGCAGCCGCGCAAGGCTGCGCGCGGCTCTCGGGGAGACTGTCATGCCGGCGCCGTACGCAACGCATCGCGCGCAGATCAAAGCCATTCTGCTGGCCTGGGGCATGCCGGAGGAGAACGCCGAACCGACCGCCGACATCCTCTCCTGGGCCGATCTGCACGGTGTGGACAGTCATGGCATGTCGATGCTGCCGGGCTATGACCGGATGCGCCGCAACGGGCGGGCGAAGATGGATGCGCGGCCGAAGATCGTGAAGGAGACGCCGATCTCGGCGCTGGTCGACGGCGGTGGCGGGCTCGGCCACGTGCCGGCGCATTTCGCCATGCAGGTGGCGATCGACAAGGCGAAGGTCTCCGGCATGGCGATCGCGGCGGTGCGCAACTCGGCGCATTTCGGCGCCACCGGGTACTACACGCTGATGGCGGCGAAGCAGGGGCTGATCGGCATGGCGTGCACGTCGGCGTCCGGCATCCAGGTGGCGCCGACCTTCGGCAAGGAGGCGAAACTCGGCACCGATCCGTGGTCGTTTGCCGCGCCGTCCGGCGACGACCGGCCGTTCCTGCTGGACATGGCGACGACGACGGTGGCGGCGGGGCGGATTCGCAACAAGGCGAACGAGGGCCTGGAGTGTCCGCCGGGCTGGGTGCTGAACCAGGACGGGCTGCCCAGCACCGATCCGCTGGAGGCGCGCGAGAAGGGCGGGTTCCTGACCTCGCTCGGCGGGTCGCCGGAGAATTCCAGCTACAAGGGCTATGGGCTGGCGGCGATGGTGAACATCCTGGCGTCGTGCCTGTCGGGTGCGACGCTGATCACCGACCCGCAGCACACCAAGAAGCCGCAGGGCAACGGATATCGGCCACTTCTTCATGGCGATCGATCCCGGGCTGTTCCGCGATCCGGCGGAGTTCCGGGGCGACGTGGCGCGGTTCTGCGACGACCTGCGCGCGACGACGCCGGTCGATCCGGCGCAGCCGGTGATGGTCGCCGGCGATCCGCAGTGGAAGCAACGCCGAGAAGCGGATGGCAGAGGGGATCCCGGTGGGGTCCGGCCTGCTCAGCCAGGTGCGGCAGATCGCGCAGGCAAGCGCCGCGCCCTGGCTGCTGGACTAGGGCTGCGGCGCAGGCGACGTGGTCCCCAGGCATCGACGACATCCGAAACAGCAGCGCGCCAACGGCTCAAGGCGAACAGCCTCCCGGTCTGCGCGCTCTGGTCCGCCTGACCTATCCCCGCTGGATCAGCTCGATCGACACGTTCTGCGGCGCGGTCAGGAACGCGATCCGCACCCCCGGCCGGATGGTCTTCGGCTCCATGGTGAACGGCACGCCCTTGCCCTTGAGCTCCGCCACCGCGGCGTCGATGTTCTGCACCGTCAGGCCGATATGCTCCAATCCCATATACGGGATCTGCGGCGGGGCACCCGTCGCGGCAGGATCCGCCTTGGCGATGAAGATCTTCTGCCCGGTGAGGTCCAGGTCGAACCGTGTCGAACCATCCGGTTGTGGCGTGCGGATCACTTCGGCGCCAAGTTTGTCTTCATACCACTGTGCCGTCGCCGCCGGGTCCGGCGAGCGCAGATGGATGTGTTCCCAGATGTACTTGGTCATGGCGTCCCTCCGATAGAACGGACCCATTAACCCCCCGCGCGGCTCCGCCGGCAAGCATGCCTTCCCGAACCCGCCATCCGACCCCACAATACGCTCCATGTCCCGACGCACCGTTGAGATCACGGCCGACCTCATGTTGCGGGCTTACCGCCACGGGCTGTTCCCGATGGCCGAGACCCGCAGTGGCGAGCGGCTCTACTGGCTCGACCCCGAGCGCCGCGGCATCCTGCCGCTCGACCGCTTCCATCTGCCGCGCCGGCTTGCCCGCACCGTGCTGTCGGACGCGTTCACCGTCACGGTGGACGATGACTTCGCCGGCACCATCGCCGGCTGCGCGTATCCCGCCCCCGGGCGTGACGACACCTGGATCAACCCGCAGATCGAGCGCCTGTTCGGCGAATTGCACCAACTCGGCCACGCCCACTCGGTGGAGACCCGCCAGCACGGTCATCTGGTTGGCGGCCTGTATGGTGTAGCGATCGGCGGCGTGTTCTTCGGCGAAAGCATGTTCAGCGCGGTGCGCGACTCCTCCAAAGTGGCACTGGTGCACCTCGTCGCCCGGCTGCGACTGGGCGGCTTCCGGCTGCTCGACACCCAGTTCGTCACCACACACCTGTCCCAGTTCGGTGCCGAGGAACTGGCGCGCGACGACTACAAGGCCCGGCTCGCCCACGCGGTAACCGTGCCGGCCTGCTTCCCTGTCGATCTGGACCCCGCGGACCTGGCGGCGGAGATCCACTGTCTGGTGGATCGCTGAGCCGATGCTGCGTGCTGCCGTCCTGACGCTGTGCCTGGCGTGGGCCTCTCCAGGGGTTGCCGACCAGCCGCTGCTGCGTCCGAGCCGCGATGTCGACGTGACCTACCGCGCCGCTGCGCTCCAGGGTGGCAGGGAGGTCGAACAGCGGGTGCGCTGGCTGGCCGCGTCGCAGATCATGCGGATCGATCCGCCGTCGCCCAGCCTGCATGTAATTGTCGACTACGTCGCGAGACGAATGAGCGTGGTGCGGGATGCGACACGCTCGGTGGTGGAAATGGCGGCTCCGGACAATATGGCGAACCTGCTGGGCGGCGAGGCGGCGAGCGCCTTTGTCCGCCGCGGCGAGGCAACGGTGGCGGGACGCGCCTGCGTCGAGTGGCTGACGCAGGACCGCGGGGCACATCCGGCGCTGGTCTGCATCACCGACGATGGCGTGCTGCTGCGCGCCGGCACCGCGGAGCAGGTGCGCGTCAGTGCGGTCTCGGTGCAGTACGCACCACAGGACCCGGAGGCATTTCGCGTTCCGGTCGACTATGTGCGCCTGGCGCCGGGAGCGGCACGATGATCGTCCCCTGGCGCGATCGTCACGGACGCCTGCTGCCGCTGAAGGCTGCGGTGCTGGCGGCTGGGTTCATCCCCGGCGCGGTACTGGCGTACTGGTGGGCGAACGGCATGCTGGGCGCCCGGCCGGTGACCGAGGTGCTCCACGGCGCCGGCGACTGGGCGCTTCGCTACCTGCTGATCTCGCTCGCGATCACCCCGGCGGCGCGCCTGCTGAACTGGCCGCGCCTGCTGACGGTGCGGCGGATCGTCGGTCTGACCGCACTGGCCTATGCGCTGGCGCACATCACGCTCTACGTGGTGGACCAGAAGTTTCATCTCGGCGTGGTCGCGTCCGAGATCGTGCTGCGGTTCTATCTGACGATCGGCTTCATCGTCCTGCTCGGGCTGGGCATTCTGGGCATCACCTCTACCAACGGCTGGATGCAGCGGCTCGGCCGCGGCTGGAAGCGGCTGCACCGCGCGATCTATCTACTCGGCGGGATCGCGCTGCTGCACTACTTCATCCAGTCGAAGTCGAACGTGTCGGAGCCGGTGTTCTGCTCCGGCCTGTTGGTCTGGCTGCTGCTGTGGCGTGCGCTGCCGATGGCCTGGCAGCGCAGCCTGCTCGTGCTGCCGATGCTGGCCGTGGTGGCGGCACTCGCCTCCGCCGGCGTCGAGTTCGCCTGGTACGCGCTGGCGACCGGGATCAATCCATGGCGCGTGCTGGCTGCGAGCGAGACGCTGCACTTCGGCCTGCGGCCGGCCCATTACGTGGCGCTGGCCGGGTTGGCGGTCACGGTGCTGACCGGGCTGCGGCGGATCGCCGGGATGCAGCGGATGCGGCCACGGCTGGCGGCCTGATCGCGGGGGCCGGGTGCGCGATCGGGTGGGCCGAAATCCGGGTTCGCCGACAGTCCGCCCGCGGTACGGGTGCAGCGGAGGGCGAAGGGCTCGCGGCAGTTGGGGCCGGAGGGGGAGCCGAATGGAGCGCCCCCTCATCCGCCGTGCGGCACATTGTATCTCGGCAGGACGGGTTGCCGCGAACTCGGGCCGCGCCTCGCACCATTCGGACAGCGCATCGAGCGCGGGATAGCGGCCCTGCGCGATGAGCGTGGGATCGGCGATCCGCAGGTAATGGATCATGCAGGAAGTTGTGATCCGCGCCTGGTCGATGCGCCCAACCGTTGGCCAGGTCTCGCCCGCCAGGGCTTCGATCGCGCCGGTCGCCTGGGTACGGCAGCGCTCGATCCAGTCCGGCCAGCGATACGCCGCAGGCCGGATCAGCTGCTCGTAAGCGGCGGCCCCGGCCTTGTCGATCACCCCGGTCGCGAGCGCGATCCGGTGCAGCGCCCGTCGACGCTCGGGTCCCGCTGCCGGAAGCAGCGCTCGCTCCGGCCCGACGGACTGGTCGAGCCAGTCCAGGATGGCGGCGGAGTCGATCAGCGTCTCGCCATCATCGAGGACAAGCGAGGGGATGCGGCCAAGCGGATTGATGCGGCGCATCGCATCGAAGTCCGCGAACACCGAGCGCGTGTCGTGCTCATGGACGAAACCCAGAACGCGCAGCGACACCGCAACGCGACGGACATAGGGTGAGTCGTATTGCCCGATCAGGATCATGGGTGTGAACCATACGCTGCGGAACGCCGGATCGCGACCTCCGCAAGATACGCGAATGGCCGGCAAAGCCAATCCGACCGGCACACCCGACCGATCGCGGAGAACGGCATCATGCGGCGCGATCCGGCGCGTTCTGCCGGAAGCTACGCCGGGCGCGGCGGCGAAGCGATGGGAAGATCGTATTGTCGAGGCGTTGAATGCAGGCTTTGTTTGCCACCTCGGGCTTGCCTCAAGGAGAACGCCGATGCCGATGCTGCGCCCTGTCACTGCCGCACTCGCGATTGTCGCCGTCGCTGGCATCGCCGGCACTGGGTCCGCCGATACGGATTTGCAGCCGCCCACGGGTTATCGTCAGTGGTTTCACGTCAACACCATGGTCATCGACAAAACGAGCCCGCTCTTCGCGTCGCTGGGCGGCATGCACAACGTCTCGGTCAACGCGGTCGGGCTGCCGGCGCTTAGGAAAGGCACGGCGTTTCCCGACAAGACCATGTTCGTGAGCGATCTGCATGAATTCACGGTGAATGACGGCTCCTATGTCGAAGGCGACCGCAAAGTTCTCGCGCTCATGGTGAAGGACGCGAAGAAATACGCAACGACGGGTGGCTGGGGCTTCCAGGCGTGGGCGGGCGGCGATCCCAAGAAGCCTGTGGTTACCGACCCGACGAAGGAATGCTTCGCCTGCCACGAGTCGCAGAAGGCCCACGACTATGTCTTCTCGACCTACATTCCCTAGCGTTGCGGAACTTTCCGCTCAGCGTTTCGTATGCCGCTCCGCCAGCGCGCATAGCGTCTCAAAGTTGAGGCCGACCGCCAGGGTTGCCGCGGCGCCGGACACCGGCACGAGGCCAGGCACGAAACGCACGCTGCCCGAGAAGCCGCCTTGTCGCGTCGCCAGGAACAGCGCGAGCCACAGCATCAGCCGGAGCAGCGCGCACAGCATGCAGGCGACGAACTGGAGCAAACCCCACCCGCCAGCAGTCCAACGCCGGTCAGAGGCGGTCGGCACGGGCGTCGGGCGGTCGCCGGACCGGGCGGGCATAGGCGCTTGAAGGTGAAGATGGACCTCACGGGCGGCTCTTTTCGTGGCCGGCAAACCATGGTCTGTTCGTGACCGGGGGCTGCGGCCTCAGGTGACATCAGGAGGAGAGAGCGGAATGTTCAGTCATGTCATGATCGGCAGCAACGACATCGACCGATCGAAGAAATTCTACGATGCCGTGTTCGGCGCGATGGGCGGCAAGCCCGGGGTGCAGGACGCCAAGGGCCGGCTGATCTACGCGCATAACGGCGGGTTGCTCCTGGTGAGCAAACCCATCGATGGCAAGGCGGCCACGTACGCCAACGGCGGCACGATCGGCTTCACGATGGCCGGCCCGGACCAGGCGGTCGCCTGGCACAACGCGGGAATCGCGAACGGCGGCGCGGCGATCGAGGACCCGCCGGGCATTCGCCAGGGCGGCGCCGGCCAGATGTATCTCGCCTACCTGCGCGATCCCGACGGCAACAAACTGTGCGCGCTGCATCGCGTTCCGGCGGCCTGAAGGTCGCGGGGAAGCACTGAACAGGGCCGCCCGTTCTGGCGGTCCCGCCGGGCGATCGCAATGGCGCCCGCTGTCATTGCAAGGAGCGCAACGGTGGCCGGGCCTGACACGGCCAAGCGATCCCGAGCCGGGCGCGCGTTCGGCCCGGGATTGCTTGCCGGCGCTTGCGGTGACAGGAGAAACCGACTGCCGTTGAGTGCCACGCTGCCGCGAACGGCCGACGGCGCGGAACCAAACCTCCGGTCTCGCCGGCGCGATCATCCATTGCTGCAGTTGGCGTAGGTCGAAATCTGCACGCCGGGGCCGGCCGAAAAGCATGACACCGATTGCACGGATGGAGGGGTCAGCCACGGATCGGTAGTGCCTCAGTTTGCAATCTGGTCAGTCACGGCACTCCACGAAACTTGATCAGACACTGCGCGTCGAGCGGGACATGCGGTCGATCGCCCTTCGGTGATTGCCAACTGAGACACTACCACGGATTGCACAGAGACGTAGGATCTGGCGCTTCGCGCACGCAAGTCGGCGCGGCACCGCGCGAAGCGCATGCAATCCATTTCCGGGTAATCTGTGGCTTGCTCTGCTATCCGTGTGATCCGGGTTTATGCCTGCTTGCCGATACATCCGGCGGAACCGGCATGCGGCCGCGATCGCAATGCTCTGTCACCCCTCCTCCGACCGGATGAACCGCATCCGCGCCTGCACCTCCGCGACATCCGCCGGCCGCTCGAACGGCGCCGGCATCGCCTCACCCGGCTTGCGCGGACGACCGATGGCGCGGAACCAGTCCTCCAATCCTGCCGGTGCGATCATCCACAGCAGACGCATCTGCCCCGGCCCGGTGTTCTGGATCTTATGCTGCACCGCGCGGCCAATCAGGATCGTGGTCTCCGGCCGCACCTCGTAGCGCTGCTCGCCGACCTCGGCCCAGCCTTCGCCGGCGAAACAGAACAGCACCTCGTGCTGGCGCTCATGCGCGTGGCGGCGGATATGCGCGCCTGGTTCCAGCACCTGGATGCCCAGCGAGAAGTTGTCGTACGGCGTGTTGTATGGCGTCAGCTTGTTGACGATGTAGCCGGTCGAGGGCAGCGGCTGCCAGAACGAGGCGCCCTCCTCCGGCCCGAGCACCACGACGGATCCCTTGGCGAAGTCATTCATCTCCGGCTGCCTTCTGTTATGATCGCGCGATCCGAGGGAAAGGAGCCCACACCATGTCCGCAGCCGCCGCAATGTGGCCGACCGGCGCCGCCTACGTCGACGGCCGCTTCATGCCGATCGCCGAGGCGATGATCCCGGTCACCGAATGGGGCTATCGCCGGTCCGACGTGACCTACGACGTGGCCAGCGTGTGGGACGGCGCGTTCTTCAAGCTGGACGACCACATGAAGCGGTTCCGCGCGTCGATGGACTGGATGCGCCTGCATCCGCGCGAGAGCGACGATGACATCCGCGGCGTGCTGCACGAGCTGGTGCGGCGCACCGGACTGCGCGAGGCGTATGTCGCGATGGACTGCCTGCGCGGTTCGGCGCCGGCGAACCTGCGTCGGCATCCGTCCAACGCGCGCAACTATCTGCTGGCCTACGCGGTGCCGTATGTCTGGCTGATGCCGCGCGAGGTGATCGAGCGCGGCGCGCACCTGATCGTCGCGTCGACGCCGCGCATCCCCGAGGTGTGCGTCAATCCGCGGGCGAAGAACTTCCATTGGGCTGACATGACGCGGGCGCTGTTCGAGGCGCAGGACAAGGGGGCCGACAATCCGGTGCTGCTCGATCTCGACGGCAACGTGACCGAGGGGCCGGGGTTCAACGTGTTCGCGGTGACCGATGGCGTGGTGGCGACGCCGGATCGCGGCGTGCTGGAGGGGATCACGCGGCTCTCGGTGATCCAGCTGTGCGAGAAGCTGGGGCTGCGCTGCGAGGTGCGCACGGTGCCGCTGGCGGAACTGCGCGATGCCGATGAGGTGTTCATCTCGTCGACCGCCGGGGGAGTGATGGGCGTGACGCGGCTGGACGACCGGATCCTCGGGAATGACCGGCCGGGACCGCTGACCGAGCGGCTGCACGACGCGTATTGGCGGTTCCGGCGCGAGGGCTGGTGTGCCGAGCCGATCGACTACGCCCGTGCCGAGGCGGCGGAGTAGCGGCGGAGCGATGGACGATCTGGCGGCGCTGAAGCTGCAGATCGAGTGGGGGGCGGATGAGGCGTTGGAGGATGCGCCGGTGGATCGGCTGCGTGGGGTCGCGGCGCCGCCTCCCCGCGTCCCCCTGCCGCAAGGGGCAGGCGAGACTTCAGACGGGTCCTCCTCCCCCGCCGCTTGCTGCGGTAAGGGGGCGGGGGGAGGGGGCCACGGCGGCGCGCCCGACCGCCGCCGAACGCGCGCTGCACGCCGCTGCCGCCGCGACCACGCTGGAAGCTCTCCGCGCCGCCATCGCCGCATTCGACGGCTGCGTCCTGCGCGACACCGCCAGCAACCTGGTGTTCGCCGAGGGCGATCCCGCTGCCTCGCTGTTGCTGATCGGCGATCCCCCCGGCGCGGCCGAGGATCGGGCGGGCACGCCGTTCGCCGGTCCGGCGGGCGACTATCTGGACCGGATGCTCGCCTCGATCGGGATCGCCCGCAGTCAGCTCATGCTGACCCCGCTGATCCCCTGGCGCCCGCCCGGCGACCGGCCGCCCAATCCGGGCGAGCTCGCGCTCTGCCTGCCGTTCCTGCACCGCCTGATTGCCCTTGCCGGCCCGCGCCGGTTGCTGCTGATGGGACTGCTCGCGGCACGCTCGCTGCTGCCGCAGGCCGCCACGCGACGCCGCCCGCGCGGGGTCTGGGTGGACGCCGCGATCCCGGGTTCGTCGTTGGTGCTGCCGGCTCTGTCGACCTTCAGCGCGGCGGAACTGATCAAGGCGCCGGAAAACCGTCGTGCCGCCTGGGACGATCTGCGGCTGCTGCGCCGCACGCTGGACGAAGACGCGGCACCCTGAGCGCCAGAGCGCCGGCGATCAGCAGGGAGAACGCCGCCGCCACCGACGGCACGGCAAAGCCGCCCAAGCGATCGGATACCACGCCTGCGAAGCTGGGGCCGGCGATCTGCCCCAGGCCGAACGCGGCGGTCATCAGCGCCAGCACCTGGCGTGGATCGCCGGTCGCCAGTTCACGCGCTCGCATCAGGCCGAGTGCCGTCAGTCCCATGAATGTTCCGCCAACCAGGATCGCTGCCAGGATCGTGCCGGTTGTGGCGGGCCAGGCCACGCTGGCGAGCACGCCGCCCGCCTCCACGGCGCATGCCATGGCGAACGCTGTTTGGATGCCCAGGCGTGATCCGATCCATGTCCACACGGCGACCGATGGCGCCGCCGCCAGGCCGAAGACGATCCAGATCACCGGCTCGAGGGCACGGGTCGTCGGCGTGCCGCGGACGATGGCGACAATGAACGTGGCGGTGATCACGTAGCCAAAGCCGAACAGTCCATAGGCTGTGATGAGCCGAGGCAGGACAGGGTCGGTTGCCGGTCCGGCTCGCTGCCCGACAGGGCGCGTCGACGTCGGTGCGGGAGGCAACAGCAGCGCCGCCGCGATCGTGGCCAGCGCTGACGAGATCCCACTGGCGAACCAAAGCCATGGCCACGACTGACCAGTGCACAGCAGCCCGGCAACCAGGATGGCGGACACGGCGATGCCGGTTCCGACGCCGGCAAAGTGCAGCGCCGATAGGCGCGGACGCCGTGTCTCGGCCAGATGCTCGAGCACTATCGCGGAGGCGAGAACCAGCACGATGGCGCTCGCGCCGCCGCCGATGCCGCGCAGCAGCAGGAACTGCAGCATGGTCCGCGCGATCCCCATGCCGGCGGTGGTGATTGCGCTGACGGCGAGCGAACCCAACAGCCAGGCGCGCCGTGACCCTGGCAGGTCTGGCCAGGCGGCGAGGAGGGCACCCAGCAGGTAGCCCAGGAAGTTGCCCGAAGCGATCAGGCCGGCGGCCGACTTGCTGAGCCCCAGCGCCTCGATCATCGGCGGCAGGATCGGCGTATAGACAAAACGGCCGATTCCGATGCCGGAGGCCAGGGCGATCAGTCCACCTAACGCGGTCCGATAGGCATTGGTGCTCCGCATAGCCACCGATGTAGGGTGCTGAGGCTATTCCGTAAAACGATTTGATCTGATAGGCAGGATCAGTTTTTCAGATACCTTGAGGAGTCGCAGATGGATGCCAGCGACCTGAAGGTCTTTGCGACGGTGGCGCGGCTTGGCGGTATGAACCGGGCCGCCGCCGAATTGCATACCGTGCAGTCCAACGTCACCGCCCGCATCCAGGCGCTAGAGGCGAATATCGGCTGCGTCCTGCTGGAACGGCACAACCGAGGCGTGTCGCTGACGCAGGCCGGCCGACGGCTGCTGCCGTATGCCGATCGGGTAGCGCGACTGCTCGCGGATGCCAGACGCGCCGCGCGCGACGACGGCGTGCCGCGCGGCGTCTTGACCATCGGGTCGCTGGAGACCACGGCCGCCCTACGCCTGACGCCGCTGCTGACGCGTTATGCGGCCGACAACCCGGAGGTCGACCTGGTGCTGCGCACTGGCACCACACGGGAACTGGTCGGCGACGTGCTCGAACAGCGGGTGGATGGGGCGTTCGTGTGCGGTCCGGTGGCGCATCCGGAGTTGGACGAGCAGGTGATGTTCCGCGAGGAACTGGTGATGCTGACGGCGCCTGGCGTCGCCTCGCTCGATGTGGTGCTGGACGCGGGCGAGGTGCGGCTTGTCGTGCTGCGTGCCGGCTGTACCTATCGCCATATGCTGGAGGGCTGGCTGGCGCGCCGCGGCATCGTTGTGCAACGCCAGTTGGAGTTCGGCACGCTGGAGACGATCTTCGGCTGCGTCGGAGCCGGTCTTGGCATCACGTTGCTGCCGCGGGCATTGGTGGGTGAGGTGTGCCGTGTGGGGCGCGTCGGGGTCCACGCGCTGCCACCGCAGGATGCCATGGCGGAGACGCTGTTCGTCCGCCGCCGCAACGGCTTCACCTCGAGCGCGTTGCAGGCTTTTCTGGCCTGTACCGCTGGCACCTGAACGCGGCGGCACCTAACGTAGCGAGCGACAGGAGGGCTGCACCATGCCACTCGACGAGACCCGTCCGTTCATCGCGGTGAACATCGCCATCCTCACCGTCTCCGATACGCGCACGCTGGCCGACGACAGGTCCGGTGACGCGCTGGCCGAGCGGATCGCCAAGGCCGGCCACCGTGTCGCGGCGCGCGCGATCGGGAAGGACGATGCCGGTGCGATCGAGCGCCATCTGCGCGGCTGGATCGCCGACCGCGAGATCGACGTGGTGATCACCACCGGCGGTACCGGCATCACCGGGCGCGACGTGACGCCGGAGGCGTTCGACCGCGTGCTGGAAAAGCGCATCGAGGGCTTTGGCGAGCTGTTCCGCATGCTGAGCTACCAGAAGATCGGCACCTCGACGATGCAGTCGCGTGCGCTGGGCGGCGTCGCCGGCGGGACCTATCTGTTCGCGCTGCCCGGCAGCACCGGTGCGGTGAAGGATGCCTGGGACGACATTCTGGTGTTCCAGCTCGATAACCGGTTCCGGCCATGCAACTTGGTCGAGCTGATGCCGCGCTTGCAGGAACATCTCAGGACCGCAGCGGAATAAGCGCTGTGCGGCGGGATGGCGACGAGCGAAGGTGGGGGCGTCAAGTACTCACGAGCTGTGCACGCGGCTCGTTTGGAGATCATCTAACCCGACATGTTCCTTTTTTCGGATGCATCGAAGACTTCACAAAGGTTGGGAAATCTGTCGCAAGCGGTATATACGTCTGCACAGCGTGTGGACGTGACGTCGCTCGACGAAGGATGTAGATACGGCAGCATGAGGGAAACGATCGTCAAAATTAGGGAGCTCCTTGGTGAGCTCGAGCAAGACGCCGAAAGCAGCGCAGACGCAACGGAACGCGCGCTTGTATCTGGCCTGGAATTGCCGGACATCATTCGCGATGTGGTGGACTTACTGTTCCCCCAACTGAAGCCCTACGAAGCATTTCTCTACATGTATATGTTTCGACACTCAGTGGTTGAGACGGGGACCCAGCTCATGCGTGTATCGCGCCGGAGACTGACATCCGGTGTCGTGAAATCGCAATTCGAAGGCACCCGGTCGGGTGGCGGCGCAATCGTCAGTGCAACGACCTACAGGACGGTTCAATCGGGGCTTGACTCTTTGGAGACGATCGGCGCGATCCGCCGCGAGGCAGAGCCTACCCGCGAGGGCACATTGTATCGAGTTCCTCCTGCCGGAGGAGATCGAGGTGTGCCGCCAGGCCAGGAGGCCCGCGCTGCCGCGCTACCCTCGCCAGCCGTCGACGAGCTACGCGAGGTCGATTACTACAACGTCCGCGAAAATCGACAGAAGGTCTACGAACGGGACAACTATCACTGCCGGTATTGCCAGAAGCAGCTCACCCGTTTCACCGCTACGCTCGACCATGTCCAACCTGTTGCCGAGGGCGGCGACAACTCATTTGGCAATCTCGTGACAGCCTGCCTTGACTGCAACTCGCGCAAGAACGTCCGCCCTCTCGGAGACTTCCTTGCCGAGAGGGTTGTGAACCCTACTTAAGCGTCTCGGCGCACTGACAAGAAGGCCAGCCGTTCTGCTACGGGAAGCCCCATTGCCATGGCGATCATCGCGCTTCCCGACTGCGCCGTGCAGAGACGCCTGAAGGACGTTGCACCGTGCGAATGATCAACGTGGCTGCAGCGGCAGCGACGATGTTGTTTTACGGCGCGGAACCCTCTGCAGCGATCAAGCTGGCAACGCAGTCCACGAAGTGGGCGGCGGCTTGAATCGCAGCAACGGCCTCCCGGCGTCTTCCGTCAGATTGACGGTCAGCATCAGTCGTGCGTGCTCGAGGATCAGCCGCGCCTTCTCCAAGTAGCGTGTGGCCTCCGGTGTCACAGATCAAGGCCCTCACTACGAAATCTCGTGCATCAGCGGAGTGCGTTCCTGATCGGCGCCCGCCCGATACGGCATGGCATGGATAAAGGCACCGTCGTCGTAGAGGATATCCGTGACAACAGGCACGATCCGGTCAACTTCGTTCCATCGGTCATGGAAGTCCCTGAGGAACACCGCCACGTCGTAATCGGAATCCGGGCGTGCATCGCCGCGCGCGCGCGAACCGAACAGCACCACGCGGTCGAGGCGATTGCCGTATATCTCATCCAGCGCCTTGCGGAAGCGGACAAGCACGGGATCGGTTGCGACGCTCGCGGACATCGGTTGTCCCTGGCAGCCCGGTTTTCTACTACCCGCGGGTGATCCGCGCCACCAGCGCCTCGCGCTCGGCGCGTGTCCCGGCATTGCGTTGGCTTGCCGCCGACAACACATCCGGTGGCGCCGTCTCCGGCGTCCCTGCGTCGAACGGCGGCGCCGGCGCGTATTCGATCTGCAACTGGATCGCCTGCGCGGCTTGCGGGCCGGCGAGTTCCGCCGCCATGGTCAGCGCGAAATCGATGCCGGCGGTGACGCCGCCACCGGTGAACAGATTGCCGTCGCGCACCACGCGGCCGGCGGCAGGTGTCGCGCCGAATGCGGCGAGCAGGTCGCGCGAGGCCCAGTGCGATGTGGCGCGCCTGCCGCGCAGCAGCCCGGCGGCGCCGAGTACCAGCGAGCCGGTGCAGACCGAGCCGACATAGCGCGCCTGGCCTGCCTGCCGGCGCAACCAGTCGAGCACCTCGGCGTCCTCCATCAGCGCGTTGACGCCGGGCCCGCCTGGCACGCAGATCACGTCGAGCGGCGGGCAGTCGCGCAGGGTGGCAGATGGCAGCAGCCGCAGGCCGGTGTCGGCCGCCACCGGTTCAAGCGTCTTCCACAGCAGCAGCACCTGGGCGCCGGGCAGCCGGGTGAACACTTCGAACGGCCCGGTCAGATCGAGCTGCGTCAAGCGTGGGAACAGCAGCAGGCCGATACGGGTTGTCGTCATGGCTGGTCCTCCTCATAGTCGGCGAACGACGCAGGTCGGCCGCAGTATCCACATCGTGCAGCGTGCGCAGCATGATGACACGCCGCCCGGAAAAATTCGCCAGCGTGTCGGCCAGCGCGTGCTCGGTTGACCAGCGCACCGCGGCGAATGGCTGTGCCGGACGGCGCGGCGACATCGCGACCAGCCAATAGCCGCCATCCGCCGCCGGCCCGAAGACTGCCGGCGCGCGACCGAGGGCGCGAAAGGCCGACCGCGCATCCTGCGCGCCCGCCTCCGGAATGTCGCAGCCGACGATTGCGACACGAGCCCGGGGAAAGGACCGGAACACGCGATGCATCCGCATGCCGAGATCGCCGCTCCCCTGGGCGATGCGCGGCACCCGCAACGGCCGGCGGAACCGAGCATGGTCCGGCGTGACCGCCAGCACGGTACGAAAGCGCCGGTCGGCGGCGAGGGCGCGCAGCAGCCGGGTTAGCGTCGCGAGGTGGAAACGCAGCGCCGCCCGATCGCCGATCTCGCGTGCCAGCCGCCGCTTCACCGCGCCCAGGCGCGGGGCACGGGCAAACACCACTACGGTGTCCCTCATCGGTAGAGCCGCGCGATCAGCCGCGGCGGCACGCCGGCGAAATACAGCGTCAGGCAGGCGAGGTTGCGCAGCGAGCGCCGGTACCAGCCCTGGCGCTGCCATTTCGCCGCCGAGGTGACTGCGGCGACGTCCAGCGCCACCAGCCGCCGCCGGCCGAGGCGACGGACCAGATCGACGTCCTCCATCAGCGGCAGCGCCCGGATGCCGCCCACCGCGCCCAGCAGGTCGCGACGGATCAGCAATCCCTGGTCGCCATACGGCAGCGCCAAAAGCCGGCAGCGCCACGCCACCAGACGTTCCAGCCGGCGCGCGCGCGGATCGTCGCTGTCGAGTGCGAAGCGGTAGTAGCCGGCGAAATCAGGCGCCACCATCGCCCGCCGCCAGCCCGCTTCGAGCCGCGTATCGGCGTGCAGCAGCAGCAGCCACTCGCCGCCCGCCGCCGCAACGCCGGCCGCCAGCTGCGCGCCGCGGCCGCGCGGTGCCGTCACCACGCGAGCACCCAGCTCGGCCGCCAGCACCTTGGTTCCGTCGCTGCTGCCGCCATCGGCCACCACCACCTCATCGGCCTCCGCAGCGACCGAGGCCAGGGTGTCCCGCAGCAAGCTCGCCGCGTTCAGGGTCGGGATCACGACCGACAGCATGTTCCACTATTGTTCTTGACCGATTGGCCCCGTTTTGCCAGTCTGTAGCGCGAACGGACGGGGAACACATCATGCGCGATCAGCCCGCTGCTGGCAACATGCCCTCGCTTGCCCGCAAGGGCCGTGGTGCCGTCACCAATCCGCCAGTGCGCTTCGATAGTCAGGTGGTAAGCCCGTTCGACGATGGCTGGGACACGCTGACGGCGGAGTTCGGCGAGCTGCCGAAGCTGGCCACCACACTGACGCGCGACGCAACGAAGACGGCGATAAGCTGGAACAGCTCGCCGGATATCGGCTTCGACCGGGCGGTCAATCCGTATCGCGGCTGCGAACACGGCTGCATCTATTGCTATGCGCGACCGACGCACGCGTATCTCGGCTATTCACCCGGTCTGGATTTCGAGACCAAGCTGACCTTCAAGCCGGAGGTGGCGGAGCTGCTGGAAAAGGAGCTGCGCAAGCCGGGCTACCATGCGCGCACGCTGGCTCTGGGGTCGAACACCGATCCGTATCAGCCGGTCGAGCGGACGCTGAAGCTGACCAGGTCGGTGTTGCAGGTGCTGGATCGCTACAACCATCCGGTGGGCATAGTCACCAAGTCGGCCGGCGTGCTGCGCGATCTCGACATCCTGAGCTCTATGGCGCAGCGCAAGCTGGCGCGGGTCTATGTGTCGGTGACCACGCTGGATGCGACGCTGGCCCGGCGGATGGAGCCGCGTGCGGCGACGCCGGAACGTCGGCTGCACGCGATCGCCGAGCTGACCCGGGCGGGCGTGCCGGCAGGAGTGATGGTGGCGCCGATGATTCCGGGACTGAACGACGCCGAGATGGAGAAGATAGTCGAGGCCGCTGCGCGCGCCGGGGCGCGTCATGCCGGCTATGTTCTGCTGCGCCTGCCGCATGAGCTGCGGCAGATGTTCGAGGACTGGCTGACGACGCACTTCCCCGACCGGGCGAAGCACGTGCTGAACCTGATCCGCGAGACACGCTCGGGTGCTTTGAGCGATGCACGGTTCCATCATCGTTTCGCGGGTCAGGGCGTATACGCCGATCTGCTGCTGCGGAGGTTTGCCAGGGCGACGCGGCAGTGGGGGCTGGACGAGGCGCGCGAGGGATTGGACTGCGGGAAGTTCGCGTTGCCTGACGATGGCAAGATGCGCATCACCGAGGCGCAGATGTCGTTGTTCTGACCGCGCCGCTTTGGCATCGCGGCGCCATCGATGTCCGTGCCAGGCGCTACCGGCGGAGAACCACCTGCGGTGGGTGCATGAGGCGCGTGTCACTCCTCGTCCGCTGCCGCAATTCGTGTTTGCTTGACGCGTGCGCGATGTGCCTTGGAGCGTAGCCGTCGACGCCTCGATGCGGCGGTCGGGCGTGTGGCGATGCGCGGCACTGGTGGTTCCGCCGCGCGTTGCACCAGCCGGATCAGTGCGTCCAGCGCCGCCTGCCGGTTGCGTTCCTGGCTGCGAAAGCGCTGCGCGGTGATCAGCAAATCACCCTGCTGTGTGACGCGCCTGCCGGCAAGCGCACACAACCGTAATTGTACATCCTTCGACAAACCTGATATCGCCGGGTTGAACCGCAACTGTACCGCGGTCGAGACCTTGTTGACGTTTTGCCCGCCAGGTCCAGACGCACGCACGAAACTCTCGACGATTGCGTTCTCGTCGATCGCGATGTCGGGTGTAATCCGGATCATCCCATCGCGGACAAGCCCGCGCCGGCGTCAGCCGCGCTTGCGGCGACCGGCGGCGCGCTTCGGCAGCCTGCCGGCCTTCCGCCCAAGGCCGATCTTCTTCGCCAGAGCGGACCGCGTCTTTGCATAGTCCGGCGCTACCATCGGGTAGTCGCGCGCCAAGCCCCATTTTTCGCGATACTGCTGTGGCGTCAGCTTGTGGTCGGTCATCAGGTGACGCTTCAGCATGGAGAAGCTCTTGCCATCTTCCAGGCAGATGATGCGGTCCTGGCGGATCGACTGCTTCACCGGCACGGCCGGCGGCGGCCGTTCGGTCTGCACAGGTTGTTGTCCGACGTTCAGCAGCGCCCGGTACACTTCCTGGATCAACCCAGGCAGCGCATCCGGAGCGACGGCGTTATGCCGTACATGCGCCGACACGATCTGGGCGGTCAGCCCGAGGACCTGGTCAGTCAATTCGCTCATTGTTCGCCCCTTCAACCCGTGGGTACACTAACGTTATTTCGACAAATTCCGCTAGTGTCTTGTCAGATCAAAGAATTTCAGTGCGGTGCCACCGAGGATTGCATCACACTCGTGGGTCGATAGCCCAGCGAGCAATGTTGCGGCTGCCTCGCGCCAGCGCAGATAGCCGCCGGCCAGGTCGACCACCGGCCAGTCGCTGCCCCACATCACTCGGTCAGCCCCGAAGCATGCAACAATGTGGTCCACATAACGTCGGAGATCATCCTCGACCCAACCGCGCGCAGCTTCTGTTACAAGTCCGGACAATTTGCAAAGTGCAGGTGTCTCGCGTGCAACGCGGGCGATGTCGTCGGCCCAAGGCTGCCAGCCGCCGGTTGCGATGGCGGGCTTGGCGCCGTGGTCGATCACCAGTCGCAGCGACGGATGACGAGTGCACAGGCGCAGCAGCGCCGGCAGATGACGCGGTTGAATCAGTGCTTCGAAGCGCAATCCGGCGTCGATCAGTGCCGCAATCGCCGGCTGGATTTCGGCACGCAGAATCCATTCGGTGTCGGCGATGTCCTGCAGCATCGGCCGCAGGCCTTTCAGCAGCGAATTGCTTGCCAGAGTAGCGATGCGTTCCGGTGCGTCCGGCTGTGTGAAATCGGCCCAACCAACCACGCCGCGCACCAGGCCGGAAGAGTTTTGCGCTACGTCAAGAATAAATGCTGTCTCTGCCTCGGCTGGTGCCGCCTGCACCAGCACGGTTGCTGTCACGTCACCGAGCAGCGGGCGCAGGTCGTTCAATGCATAGTCGCGATGGATCGGCAGATCGGGTGTCAGCCAGCCATAGTCGCCGCGCGCGATACGCCAGACGTGGTGATGTGCATCGACGCGGATCATGGCGGCAATTCCGGCGGCACCACTCCCTTGGTGAGCAGTATGTTGCCATACAACCGGCGCTCACCAGTCTGCACCACAGCGAACGCGTCGACGGCGGCGTGGTAGAAGGTGTGGCGCTCCATCTGAGCCGGTGGACCGAGATCGTTGCGCCCCAGGATCGCGACGAATTCGCGCACCGCATCGGGGATCATCGCGGTGTCGCCGACGACCTGCATCACCGACACCGGGTGTGGCTCGAAATCGTCGATCGGCAATATTGTCAGGATCGCCTCGAGCGCCGCGGGTGCCGTGACGCCGGGCAATGCGATCAGACGCTTCGAGTGGCTGAACGCGGGGAAATTGGCATCCACGATGGCGATGCGATCGCCGTGCCCCATGGCGGCGAGCGCGTGCAGCAGGTCGGGTGACAGCAGCGGATGGATGCCTCGCAGCATGCACGGCCTCCGGATCGATGGGCGGGGCAGCGTAGGCAGCCGCGGGGATGGCCGCAATCAGCGTTCGGTGGCAGGCTGGCCGCCAACATGGTGCCGCAGGAGACGAGAATGCAGGAACCCATCACAGGATTATGGGCGGCTGCCACGACGCCGACCGACAGCGCCGGCACGATCGATCACGCCGCGCTTGCCACCCATGCGCATCGTCTGCTGCGCGCCGGCTGCGACGGACTGGTGCTGTTCGGCAGTTGCGGCGAGGGACCATCGTTCTCCATCGCCGAACGCCTTGCCGCCGCCGAGGCTGTGCTGGGCGCCGGCATCGTGCCGGCGAAATTGGCCATGGGCACCGGCTGTCCCGCGATCGCCGATACGGTGACGCTTACCGAGGCAATGCTTGGGCTGGGCATTACGCGGTCTCTGCTGCTGCCGCCCTATTACTTCGCCGGCGTGTCGCCCGAGGGTATCGAGGACGCATTCATTGCCGTGCTGGACCGTGTTGCCGATCCGCGGCTCAGCGTCTGCCTGTACCACATCCCTCAGGTGTGCGGCGTGCCGGTGCCGGCCGCGGTGCTCGGCCGGCTGCGCACGCGCTACGGCGCAATGGTTGCGGGCGTGAAGGACAGCAGCGGGGACTTCGCATCGTTCCTCGCGTTCCGCGCCGCGGCACCCGATGTCGCATCGCTGGTTGGTGCCGAGGTGCTGATCACGCGTGCGCTTGCCGCCGGCGGCCAGGGCACGATCTGCGGCATGGCCAATTTGGTGCCGGGGCTGTTGCGCCGCCTGTTCCACGATGCGCGCGCGCAGCCGGTCATCGAGCAGGCATGCAAACCGATCGACGGCATTCCATTGCTGAAGGCCGCGTTGGCGGCGATGACCGGCGAGCCGATCTGGCGCAACATGCGCCCGCCACTGCGCGCAGCCGATGCCGCTGCCGGCGCACGTGTCGCCGCGCTGCTGGAGACGCTGGAGCAGCCGGCATGAATGACGGCAGCGGATATATCCAACGGGCGCGTGAGCTGGCGCCGCTGCTGGGCGAAGCCGGCGACGAGATCGAGCGGCGCCGCGAGCTGCCGGAACACGTGGTGGCGGCGCTGATTGATGGCGGCTTCTTCCGCATGCTGCAGCCGCACTTCCTGGGTGGTGCCGAGTTGCGGCCGGTGCTGTTCACTCAGGTGACCGAGGCCCTGGCGGAGACCAACGCCTCGGTCGCGTGGTGCGTCGGGCAGAACAACGGCTGCTCGATGACCGCGGCCTATCTGGATCGCGAGGTCGCGTGCGAGATGTTCGGCCCGCCTACGGGCATCCTTGCGTGGGGACCGCCGGGCGCGCCGTACCAGGCGCAGCCGGTGGAGGGCGGCTACCGCATCAGCGGCAAATGGCGCTTCGCCAGTGGCTGCCATCACGCGAAATGGCTCGGCGCGCATATGCCGGTCGCCGGCACCGGCAAGGTGCGCACCATGCTGTTCCCGAAATCCAGCGTGCAGATGAACGACATCTGGCACACGATCGGTCTGCGGGGCACCGCCAGCAACGAGTACGTGATCAAGGACCTGTTCGTACCGCAGCGCTTCTCGACCTCGCGCGACAACCCTGCGGAGCGACGCGAGGCCGGGCTGCTGTACCGTTTCAGCAGCAACCAGTTGTATTCCTGCGGCTTCGCCGGCGTGGGGCTGGGGATCGCGCGCGGCACGATCAACGACTTCCTGAACCTGCCGGCCAACAAGGTGTCGCGGGGCGCGTCGCGGCCGATGCGGGAGAACAACGTGGTGCAGTCGCAGCTGGCGCAGTGCGAGGCGCGCTGGCGCTCGGCGCGTGCCTTCCTGCACACGACATGGGAGGCGGCGTGGCAGCACGTCGAGGCAACCGGCCAGCAGACCGCCGAGGACCGCGCGATGATCCGGCTGGCCTCGACCTGGGCGATCCAGCAGTCGCGCGAGATCGTCAACACGCTGTATCATGCGACCGGGTCGATGGCGGTGTTCGAGGAGCAGCCGTTCGAGCAGCGTCTGCGCGACATCCACACGGTGGCGCAGCAGTCGCAGGGGCGGCAGCTGCACTACGAGTCGGTCGGCCAGATCCTGTTCGGCATGGAGCCGGAAAACGTTTTCTGACGGAGGAACCGAGATGCCCGCGATGTCGCTCAACCACTACACGATCCTGGCGCGCGACCTGGAGGCGACCAAGGATTTCTATACCGACGTTGTCGGCCTGGCGGTGGGCGATCGGCCGCCGCTCGCCTTCCCCGGCTATTGGCTGTATTGCGGCGACGTGCCGACCGTGCATCTGATCGGACCCCGCGCGGAGAACGCGCCGATCGCTGACAAGGCGGGCGATCCGGCGAAGACCGGCAGGCTGGATCACATCGCCTTCGCCTGCGAGGGGCTGCAGGACATGAAGTCCAATCTGGAGCAGCACGGCATCAAGTTTGACGAGCGCGTGCTGCCGCGGCTGAACATGACGCAGTTGTTCTACTATGATCCGGACGGTATCGCGGTGGAGTGCAACTTCGCGGCCGCCGAGACGCCGGCGGGCTGATCCACCGGCTGACCCGCTCGGAGACCGACTGGCAAGATCGGCTTTTGCCGGTTGATCCGAGGTTGCGGGACGCGCGCTATCCTGGCCTGGAGATCCATCGCTCAACACGAGCCTGGCTACTCCGCGGCCAGCCTCGCCGCCGCGTGCTCCTTGATCGACACGCGCCAGTGGACGCGGTCCTCGTGCGGCGGATAGTCGCCTGCTGCACGGTGATACGAACAGCGATTGTCCCAGATCACAATGTCGCCGACACGCCATTGGTGGCGATATTCGCCGTCCGGCTGGATCATGTAGCCAGTCAGCTCATCGATCAGTTCATCGGATTCGTGCGGTGCGGCGCCCTCGATCGAACTCGATCTTGCCCGGATCGAAATACAGCGCCTTCCGCCCTGACTCCGGATGCACCCGGATGATCGGATGGAACACCGGTTTCCAGTCACGATCCTCCTCATTCAGCAGCTCGCGGTGTTTCCGCCGTCCGCCGTAGGTGAATGCGCCCATCCGTCCTTCGAGCCGCTGCTTCAGCCGCTCCGGCAGAGCCGCGTACGCCGCGTAGCCATTGGCGAACAGCGTGTCGCCACCGGTGCTCGGGATCGCCAGAGCATACAGCTGGGTCGCCTTGAACGGATCAGCGTCATACGCTCCATCGGTGTGCCAGCCCTCCGCGCCGCGCCGATAGATCGCCTGGTTCAGCGTGCCGTCGGCATCGAACTTGTTGATGCCGAGCAAGGTGATCTCCGGCAGCTCCGGATGCCGTGTGCTTTTCGACGGATGCGGCACTACCAGGCCGAAGCGGCGGCTGTAACTCAGGAATTCCTGGATCGTCAGATCCTGATCACGCACCACCATGACATTGTGGTCGAGCCATGCTTGGTAGATCGGCGCAAACCCCGCATCGTCCAGCGTCTTCACATCGACATCGGTGACCTCGACGCCGATCTGCGGCCCGATGCGACGAATCTCGACCATGTTCCGCTCCTCTGCCTAGCCAGCGCGCCGCGCAATGAAGTCGAGCGTCGCCTCGGCCGCGCGGTCGGCATGGGTAGCGGCGACATGATAGGAATTGCCCGGCAGGACCAAAAGTTCGGAATCGGCAATCTGCTGCTGCCAGGCGCGGGTTTCCTCGACCGTGGCCAGTCCGCTCTGCTCGGTGGTGATGACCAGTGTCGGGCAGGCGATCTTCGGCAGGTCGGCGCGAATGTCGGCGCAGGCGATGGTGCCCATGAAGCCGATCTGGGTGGAGACTGCGGTGCGGCCCATGAACCTGGTCCACCACTCGAAACCCTCCGGCGGGAATGCGCTGCCGAGGCGGCTGCCCATGTTCTGTCGCGCCCAGTATTCCACGCCATGGGTCGTGAAGTCGCGGATCAACTCCGGCACACGCTCCGCGGCGCCGACGCGCAACGGCGGCGGTGTGCCGACCACGGTCAGCGTGATGAGCCGCTCGGGGCGGCGTGCCGCGAAGGCGCGGGCGATGGTGCCGCCGATCTTGGCGCCGACGAGGTGGAAACGCTCGATCTCCAGATGGTCCATCAGCGCGCAGAAGTCTTCCGCCAACCGATCGAGGGACCAGGGATAGTCGCGGGGCATCGCGGTCGAATCACCGAAGCCGCGCATGTCGGGTCGCACGACGCGGAAGTGCCGCGCCAGTTTCGGGATCCAGGCATACCAGGCGAGCCCGCTCTCCGCATTGCCGTGCAGCAGCAGGATCGTCTGCGTCGCGCGCCAGGGATCGGTGAAGTCATCGACCCGGTAGTGCATGTCGAGATCGGCGGAGACGCGGTAGCTGGTCATCCCTGTCCCTCTTCGCGCCATCGCAGCATCGGTCGCTTGCCGCGCACGGTAGTGGACGGCTTGCGAGGCGGTCAAATTGGCGCTGTCGCTGGCGCGCCGCTATACTGTGGATGAAGCAGTCGCGGAGCGATCCATGCACCTGTTCCAGCAGCGCGCGGTCAAGGATTTCGCGTCCGCCGCGGCAACGATTCCGGTGATCGACCACGGTCCGTATTTCACCGGCGAACCTGGTGCATTGCAGCATCTGGCAGAACAGGTGCGCTACGCCTGCGAGAACATCGGGTTCCTCTACGTGCTGAACCATGGCGTACCGCAGGAAATCATCGATCGCGGCTTCGCGGCCTCGCGACGGTTCCATGCGCTGCCGCTCGAACAGAAGCTGCAGCTGCGGCTCAATCAGAACAACATCGGCTATATGCCGATGAACGCCTCGATGCAGGCGGCGTCGCAGGTACACAAAGCGACCAAGCCGAACCAGAACGAAAGCTTCTTCATCAGCCATGACCGCGGGCCGGACCATCCGGACGTGCTGGCCGGCATTCCGCTGCGCGGTCAGAATCAGTGGCCGGAAGGCATGCCGGAACTGCGTGCCGACATGACGGCGTACTTCGCTGCGCTCGGCGCGATGTGCGATCGGATGCTCCCGGCCTTCGCGGTCGCACTCGGCATGCCGGCGGATTTCTTCGCGCCGTATTTCGCCGCCGAGGCGCACGCCAACCTGCGCTTCCTGCACTATCCGCCGCAGCAGGACATCAGCGAGAACACGTTCGGCACCGCGCCACACACCGACAACAGCTTCATGACCGCGCTTGCGCGCACCGACGTGCCGGGCCTGGCGATCCGACTGCCAACAGGCGAGTGGTTCCCGCCGCCGGTGATCCCCGGCACGTTCCTGGTCAATCTCGGCAACATCATGCGGCGTTGGTCGAACGACCGGTTCATCTCCACGCCGCATGGCGTCATCAACGAGTTCGGGCACCGACCGCTATTCGATCGCGTATTTCCACAGCCCGAACGTCAATGCGGTGATCCAGTGCCTGCCGAGCTGCGTGTCCGCCGACCACCCGCCGCGCTATCCGAAGGCGGTGTATCGCGACCTGGTGCTGGAGTTCTATCGCGCGAACTACTTCCACCAGCAGGGTCATCGATCCGAGGCGGCCGCGCTGGCCGCCGCCAACTAATCCGCGATGCAGCGATGCGATGCGCGGCAACTGCGCGACGACATCGTCGGTCGGTCGGGTTGCGACGCGGGCGATCCGTTGGTCAGTGACCGGCGCCGCATTCCGATTGGCACGCGGGTGACGCTATAGTCGGCGAGGCGAGGGGGAAGCATCATGGCGCGAGTCGATTGGCACATAGGCAGAAACCTGTTGCTGCTGTGCTGTCTGCTGACGATGCCCGCTGCCAGCGATTCACCGCAGCCCGGCAAGGTGCTCGACGAGGCGCGTCAGGCCGGCCGCAGTGCCAGGTCGCTGCCGGCGCCAATGGAAGACTACTTCCACGACATGGATGGCGGCGTCGCTCTCACGGTGGACCCGGACACCAAGCTCAACCCGGTGCTTGGCCGCAACACCTGGCTGGTGTGGAGCGGGGGGAACGACCGGTTCTGGGACAAGATGACCGCCTATACCTACGGCGCGTTCGATCTGCTGAAGATCATCGCCTATGATCCAAGCAAGCCGATGGATCGTGCCGAGCGCTGGAAGCGGCTGGGTGTGGTCAACGAGCCGTGCATGGAAGCGCCGAGTGCGCCTGACCCAAATCGCTTCGGCCTGATGTTCGACGTACGGAAGGCCGGCTGTCCGGCCGATCCGTTCGAGGACGCGACCGAATATCCCGGCGTGAAGATCGGTGCGCGCGGCAGTACCGTGCCGGTCGGTTCGCTGTACGGCTATGCCAGCGGCATCGTCGGTCTGCGTCTGTTCCCCAATCCCGACTTCGACGATGCGGCGAAGGCGAAATGGGACGCAGCGAAGTACTTCGGCGGCGACAATGCGTTGGTGCGGCCGTACCGCGTCGGCATGTCGTGCGGCTTCTGCCATGTCGGGCCGAGCCCGGTACATCCGCCGGCCGATCCGGCCAATCCGCAGTGGGCCGATCTCAGCTCCACGGTCGGCGCGCAGTACATGTGGGTGGACCGGCTGTTCATCTACCGCGAGAACCCGGACAACTACTTCTTCCAGCTCGTGCACACCTACCGGCCGGGTGCGATGGACACGTCGCTGATCTCCACCGACAACATCAACAATCCGCGCACGATGAATGCAGTGTACAGCTTGGGCGATCGGCTCCAGCAGGCACTGCGCTGGGGACATGAGTTGCTGGCCGGCGGACAGCGCAACAACAAGCAGTTCAACGACTATCTTGCCAGCGGTTCGCTGACCAAGTTCTTTCAGGCGCCGAACACGTCATGGGCGCCGCGGGTGCTGAAGGACGGATCGGACTCGGTGGGTGCGCTGGGGGCGCTGAACCGTGTCTATCTGAACATCGGGCTGTTCAGCGAGGAATGGCTGCTGCACTTCCGTGCGGTGATCGGCGGCAAGGAGATTACGCCGATCGAGATCGCGGTTGCCGAGAAGAACTCGAGCTACTGGCAGGCGACGGAAGCCTGGACGCCGCACACGGCATGGTTCTTCCTTCAGGCGGCGAAACCCGACCGGCTGAAGGATGCGCCCGGCGGGGCGAAATACCTGGCGACCGATGCCGCGGTGCTGGATCGCGGCAAGACGGTGTTCGCCGAGACCTGCGCGCGGTGCCATTCCAGCAAGCTGCCGAAGTCGGTTGTCGGGCTGGATCCGTCCGGCTGCGCCGGGCCCGGCTATTTGCAATGCTGGAATAAATACTGGGCGTGGACGAAGACCGAGGACTACAAGAAACAGATGCGCGCCATCGTCAGTGCGCCCGACTTCCTCGACCACAACTTTCTGTCCACCGAGGCGCGCGTTCCGGTGACGCTGCTGCAAACCAACGCGTGCAGTCCGCTGGCGACCAACGCACTGGCTGGGAACATATGGGACAACTTCTCGTCGCAGTCGTACAAGACGCTGCCGTCGGTCGGCACGATCACGTTGCATGATCCGTTCACCGGCAAGCCGTGGAAGTACCCCATGCCCGCAGGCGGGCGCGGCTACACTCGCCCGCCGTCGCTGATCAGTCTGTGGTCCACCGCGCCGTTCCTGCTCAACAACTCGGTGGGCGAGGACGCCTTCGAGCAGGACCCGTCGGTCGATGCGCGGATGCGCGTGTTCCAGGCCTCGATTGAGCAGATGCTGTGGCCGGAGAAGCGCAAGCATGACCCGGTGCTGGGCGACAGGAACACCGGCGATCCGATCTACGAAATCGATCGCACCACTGAGCGCAGCTACCTCAGTATGCCCAAGGACTATGTGCCCGATTCGCTGCGGGCAATCTCGGCCAGGATGAGCCGGCTGCTGCCGTCGCTGTTCCGGCCCGACGGCGGCATCACGATCGGACCGTTCCCCAAGGGCCTGCCGGTCAACCTGCTGTCCAACCTGCAGCCGTTGTCGGAGAGCAGCAATCCGATCGATAAGCTGCGGCACGCGGAGCGGATGCTGCAATTGCTGGTCGATCTGAAGCGGTATCTCATCTCGTTGCCCGCCAATGCGACGGACGAGCAGATGGTGAGCGGCATTGCCGACAAGATGGGACCGACGCTGCTGGCGCTGAACAAGTGCCCCGACTTCGAGGTGAATCGCGGGCATTACTTCGGGACCGGGGTGGTCCCTGGCGAACCCGCGCTCGACGACAGCGACAAGCGGGCGCTGATCGAGTTTCTGAAGACGTTCTAGCCGCATCGCAATGGGCGACTGTGATTATGTGATCGTCGGCTCGGGGGCCGGCGGCGGCACGTTGGCGGCGCGGCTGGCGGAAGCGGGCATGCGCGTCGTGGTGCTGGAGGCGGGGGGCGACCCCCGCGACGGTTCCGGCCTGCCCGAGGACTACGAGGTCCCGGCATTCCATCCGCTCGCTTCGGAAAACGCTGCTCTGCGCTGGGATTTTTTCGTGCAGCACTATGCGGACGAGGCACGGCAGCGTCGCGACTGCAAACTGCAGCCGGACGGAATCTTCTACCCCCGTGCCGGCACTCTCGGCGGCTGCACCGCGCACAATGCGATGATCCTGATGGCGCCGCCCGATGCCGATTGGGACCACATCGCGGCAGTCACTGCTGACGCATCGTGGCGTGCGGCAGACATGCGGCGCTATTTTCAGCGGCTCGAGGCATGCCGCTACCGTCCGGTATGGCGCGCCTTGTCGCGATTGGGCTTCGACCCGACCGGACATGGTTGGGACGGCTGGTTGCCGACCGAATGTGCTATGCCGCGGCAGGTGCTCGAGGATCGCCGGCTGATCGCGACCCTCACCGAGTCCGCGTTCGGCGCACTGCACGGGTCGTCGCGCCTGGTGCGAGCGCTGCGACGTCTGTTGCTGTCACCGCTGGATCCAAATGACGGGCGCCTGCAGCGACGCAACTCCGATGGTCTCTGCTTCACACCGCTCAGCACCGATCGGCACATGCGGACGGGAACGCGCGAACGTCTGCTCGCGGTCGCGAAGCGCTACCCGGATCGACTGCGGATCGAGTTGCACGCGCTGGCGACACGGGTGCTGTTCGATGCCGACAACCGCGCCATCGGCGTCGAGTATCTGAAGGGTGAGCGCTTGTACCGCGCGCATCCCGGCGCCTCCGGCGGGCCTGGTGAACAGCGCGTCGTCCATGCCGGACGCGAGGTGATCCTGGCGGGTGGCGCGTTCAACACGCCGCAACTGCTGATGCTGTCCGGCATCGGGCCGCGCGAGTTGCTGGAGCGTCATCGCGTTGCGGTGCGGAGCGAGCTTCCCGGCGTCGGCCGCAACCTGCAGGATCGTTACGAGATCGGCGTCGTCAATCGGATGGCGAAGCCGTGGCGAGTGCTGGACGGTGCGCGTTTCACCCGCGACGACCGGCTATTCGGCGAATGGTCGCGCCGCCCGCGGACCGGCATGTACATCTCCAACGGCGCCGCGTTGACAGTGTCGCTGCGGTCCCGGTCGAACCTGCCGGTGCCCGACCTGTTCTGCATGGCACTGCTGGCGAAGTTCAAAGGCTATTTCCCGGGCTATTCGCGCGTCATTGCCGAGCAGCACGACTATCTGACGTGGGCCGTGCTGAAGGCACACACCAACAATTCCGCTGGCGAAATAACACTGCGTTCGGCCGATCCGCGCGACACGCCGCTGGTGAACTTCCGCTATTTCGAGGAAGGCAGCGACACTGCGGGCGATGACCTGAAGGCTGTGGTGACCGGGCTGCGATTTGTTCGCCGGATGACGCAGGAGCTGCGGCAGCGCGGCCTGATCCAGCAGGAAGAACTGCCGGGCGACGCCGTCCAGACCGACGCACAACTTGCCGATTACGTGCGCGACAACGCATGGGGACACCATGCCTCGTGTTCATGCGCGATCGGACCTCGCGAGCCGAATGGCGTGCTCGACAGTCGCCTGCGGGTGTATGGTACCGAACGGCTACGGGTTGTCGATGCCTCGGTGTTCCCCCGCATTCCGGGCTTCTTCATCGTCGGTGCGGTGTACATGGTGGCGGAGAAGGCGGCAGACATGATGCTGGCGGATGCGCAGGCAAAGTGACGGTTGCGCAGCACTCAACTCAGCCTGCGCAGGCGACGCGATCAGAACTGCAGCGCGAAGTCGATCAGCCGGGTCTGGTCCCAGTACACCTTGCCCAAATACAGGCCAGGCGGCTGGATCAGTCGGATCTCGTCGCGAATCCAGTGCGCCACCATCGACGTCTCGGAGTAGTCCAGCACGATGCATTCCTTGCCGTCGAGCCAGCTCGCCGCCTTGTAGACCTTGGCGATGATGGCGTTGAGTCCGAACGGACCGATGCGATTGCGCAGCAGACCAGCCTTGGGGTCAAACACCTTGCCCTGCCAGGCGAAAACAGTGACGAACTTGGCGATTTCCGGACTGAAGACGGTGCCGGGAGCGACGATGGCGGTACCTTCGGCCTGACCGTCCGGGATCGGACCGGCCGCGCTCCGGGTGAACAGGGCATCCAGTTCGACCTGCGACATCTTGAGCAGCTGCGCTACATTGTGCGGCATTGTGTCCTCCCTTGATGCGCGCGCAACCTACGCCCGCAACAATCTACCGCGCAATCTTCATCAGCCGGGCGATGTGCCACGCTGACGGGCGATCTGCTGCTGTCGCAGGATATGCGCGCCACCCAGCAATGCCGCGGCGAGCACGATGGTCAATGTCGAGACGGCAGCGATAGTGGGATCGATGGCAAAGCGCAGGTCGTCCCACATGCGGCGCGGCAGGGTGATGGCGCCCGACCCTGACAGGAACAAGGCCACGATCAGTTCGTCGAACGAGGTGATGAACGCGAACAGGGCGCCGACCAGCACGCCGGGACGGATCAATGGCAACGTTACCTGGTGGAAGGTTCCCCACGGCGTTGCGCCGAGACTGAGCGCTGCCTGCTCCAGCCGACGGTCCAGTCCGGCGAGGCTGGCGCTTACGCTGGTCACCACGAACGGCACCGCGAGACAGGTATGCGCGAGCACGAGGCCGGCGGGTGTTCCGACCAGCCGATAGCGCGCGAACACATAGTAGATGCCGATGGCCACCACGATCCCGGGGACGATCAGCGGCGACAGGATCAGCGCCCCGACGGCGGCGCGCATTGCCCGCGGCAATCGCGCCAGACCGAGCGAGGCGAGCGTGCCGAGTGCGGTAGCCAGCACGACAACGCAGCCGGCAACGGCGAGGCTGAGCCAGGTGGACGCCAGCCATTCACTGCTGCCGATGTAGGCGCGGTACCAGCGGATGCCGAAGGCTGGCGGCGGGAACGTCAGATAGCTCGCGGATGAGAAGGACAGTGCGACGACGATGAGGATCGGCAACGCGAGGAAGGCAAGCACCAGAACCCACCACAGATTGAACGCAAAGCGGCCGATCATCGCGCGGCGGTGCGGAGCATGTCGCGCACCCCCGGCAACCGTTGGAACGCCAGGATCAGCAGCAGTGTGGTGGCGAGCAGTGCGGTGGAAAGGCAGGCGGCGTAGGGCCAGTTCAACAGATCCACCTGCTGGGCGATCAACATCGACAGCATCAGGTCGCGTGGCCCGCCGACCAGCGCAGGCGTGATGTAGAAGCCGAGCGACAGGACGAACACCAGCAATGCACCTGCGGCAACGCCGGGGATCGATAGCGGCAGCACGACCTGAGCGAACACGCGCCACGGCGGTGCGCCGAGACCGGCGGCGGCACGCAGCAACGCTCCGTCGATCTGCCGCAGCACGCTGGCAATCGGCAGGATCATGTAGGGCAGCAGGATGTGGATCATCGCGATGTGTACGGCGAATGGCGTGTTCAGCAGCTTCAGCGGTGTGTCGATCAGTCCGGTGGCGATCAGCGTCTCGTTGAGCAGACCCTTGCGGCCGAGCAGCACCATCCAGGCATAGCTGCGCACCAGCACGCTGGTCCAGAACGGCAGCAGGACCATGATCAGCACGAACGTCGCGGCGCCACCCCGTAGCCGCGACAGCGCGAGTGCCACCGGATAGCCGAGAGCCAGCGCGCCAACTGTCACCCCGAGAGCGATACGCAGCGTGGTCCAGAACACTTCCAGGAACACGACGTCGCCGGCGAGACGTCGATAGTTCTCCAGCGTCCAGGTCGGATCGGCGACACTGCGCAGCAGCATCGACGCAAGCGGCAGCAGATAGAACGCGACCATATAGAGGGCGAGCGGTGCGACCAGCAGGAATGGCGCGATGCGCCGCGAGGACACGCGTGGCAGCGGCACCGACGCGATGGCGACAGTGATCATGCGTCAGACGACAACAGTGTCGGCGACCGACCAGACGATTCTCGACACGCTCGCCGGCGATCCGGCGGCGGATCGTGGCGCTGGACGGCTCCTTGAGGACGATCGAGATGCCGCTCTCGCACTGGCACAGATAGCGACAGCGCTCACCAGCGAACACGGTATCGACAATAGTTGCCATCATGTGGTTTTGGCCGGTCGTTTCGCGCTGCGGGTCGGCAAAGCGAATCCGTTCCGGCCGCGTCGCCAGCGTCACGGGTTCGCCTGGCGACAGGCGCGTCGACGCCGTCGCGCGCAGCGTCGCGCCGCCGCACTCGACAACCAACTCGCCGTCCTCGCCACCGCGCACCACGCCCGCCAGGAAGTTGGACTCGCCGATGAACGACGCGACAAAGCGGTCGCACGGCCGGTCGTACAGGTCCTCCGGCGTGCCGACCTGCGCGATCAGTCCCTCGTGCATCACCGCCACGCGGTCCGACATGGTCAGCGCCTCTTCCTGATCGTGCGTGACATAGATGAACGTGATACCGAGATCAGCATGCAGCCGTCGCATTTCGAGCTGAAGGCTCTCGCGCAACTGCTTGTCGAGTGCGCCCAGCGGCTCATCCATCAACAGCAGCCGAGGGTGGAACACGATCGAGCGGGCCAGCGCGACGCGCTGCTGCTGACCGCCGGAAAGCTGGCGCGGATATCGGGCCTGATAGCCCGGCAGACGCACCAGCTCGAGGCTCTCCGCCACCAGCCGGGCACGCGTGGCGCGATCGATGCCGCGCTGCTTCAGCGGGAAGCCGATGTTGTCCGCGACCGTCAGATGCGGGAACAGTGCGTAGTTCTGGAACACCATGCCGATGTTGCGCTTGTGCGGCGGCAACGCCACCACCGAGCGTCCGTCGATGGCGATGTCGCCGGCGGTCGGCGTTTCAAAGCCGGCGATCATCATCAACGTCGTGGTCTTGCCGGAGCCGCTTGGTCCAAGCAGCGTCAGGAACTCGCCGGAGCGGATGTCGAGCGAGACGCCCCGCACCGCGCCGACGTTGTCGAATCGCTTCTCGATGCCGGACAGGACGACGGACGCGCCCTGGAACGCTGCGGCCTGTCCGGCAGCCAGCGAGGCGGTTCCATCCATGTCAGGCCAGGATCCACTTGTTCCAGCGGCCGATCACGGTGTCGCGGTTGTCCACCCACCATTCGTAATTGTATGGAATCAACTGCGACTTGATTGCCGGCGCACTCGGCAATACTTCCAGTTGCTTCTCGGTCAGGTATTCGGCCGATTTGTTATTGACGAAGCCGTATGGGATCAGCATCGACAGCCGCGCCTGCGAGATCGCCAGCGTGCTGAAGGCGATGAACTTCATCGCATTGGCCTTGTTCGGCGAGTTCTTCGGCACCGCCCAGCAGTCGCGCTTCAGCAGACCCTGGTTCCAGCTTATCGCCGCCGGCACACCCGCTGCCTGGATCGCCGCGATGCGACCGTTCCACACCGACGCCAGCACCACTTCGCGGTCGCTGAGCATCTGCACGGGCACGGCGCCGGTCTCCCACCACTTCACCACGCTGGCCTTGATCTTGTCGTAGCTGTCGAACGCCTTGTCGATATCGATCGGATAGATCTTGTCCGGTGGCACGCCGGCCGCCATCAGTGCGAACTCGAGTTCCGGTGTGCTTGCGACCGGCACCGGTCAGCGTGCGGTCGCCGGGGAACTTCTTCACGTCCCAGAAATCCGCCCAGCCGTTCGGCACCGCGCCCTTGAACGCATCGGTGCGATACGCCATCACCTGCGACCATACCAACATGTCGAGCGCGTAGTCGTAGCGATACAGCGGATCGATGTTGTCCACATCGACCAGGTCGTAGTCGATCTTCTCGAAGTAGTCGCCCTTCTTCATCAGGTTCTTTACGGTGGAGCGGCCGAGCTGCACGACGTCCCATTCGACATTGCCGGTATCCACCATCGCCTTCACCTTGTTGATGTCGGCACCGGGGAAGTCGAGCGTCTTGATGCCGCTCAGCTTCTCGAACGGCGCGAAATACGCGGTCGCGTTCGGCGTCCTGGGCGGTGCCGCCATAGGCGGCGATGCGCACCTCGCCACTGCCCTTCAGCTTGTCCGGGATCGCGGTGATCGATGGCATGTTCGGCGGCGGCGCGGATTGCGCGAAGCTCCGCGTGCCGCCGAGCGCGGTCATGCCGGCGGTAGCCCAGGCGGCGAGGCCGAGGAAGCGGCGGCGGCTGTGGTCAGGTGTGGTCATGGTTGCGCTCCTGATCTGAGGTCATGTCAGTTTCTCGCCGGCACCGGAGCCGGAGAACGGCGTCGGTATCCACCATTCGTCGCCGCGCGCGGTGGTGATGTATTCCGGCCACCGCAGATCGACCGGCGGAACGAAGTCGCGCGGCAGCAGCGGCGCCACCCATTTCGTGCCGCCGACGCCGCCACCGGTGCGTTCATTGAACTCCGCCTTGGCGCGTTCGAGGATGTCCGGATGCGCCAGCAGATCGAGGAACGACGCGGCCAACGTTTTCGCCGCCACGAACAATCCCGGATCGATCGCCGCCGGCAGACCGCCCAGCGCGTTGCGAGACCATGCCGGATACTCGTAGCTGTCCTCGGCGGGACGCAGCGCAGGACGCATGGTGAACACCCGTGCCGCGGGCGCGTGCCAGCTGTATTCCACGTAGTCATCGGCGCCGATATGGAACTGCCCTGGCGGCAGGCTGCGCCGCACGATTGCCTCGAACTCCGCCGGCGGCGTCAGGCGCTGGTTGTCGGCGGTGAACGGATCGTCCATCGGCGCGATCCCCAGATTCGCCTGGATCGCCCTGCCGAATTTCCGCGCCTCGTCGTCGAACGCGGGCGCGCCGATCGCCGCCATGTTGCGGTACGCCAGATCGATCAGCGTGCTGTTCGCCAGGCCGACGCGTGTCTTCGTCACCCAGCGGACGGAAGCCTGGCAACCGCATGACGCTGCGGCATGGCGAGCGTTGTTGGCCAGCACGTTGTAGATCTGCTGCTGCACCGCGAGCGACGGCGAGCGCCAGGAATACTGGATCTGGCTGAACCGCGGCGGCAGGTTGTCGGAGGTCGCGTCTCCGCCGGCCAGGATGAACTCGTTCAGCGTCCAGGCGCCGGCGTGCGGATACATCGCCTCCTTGGTGTATTTCGTCGTGGTGTACATCAGGCACAGCGCGTCGATCGCGCCAGGACAGCGCGCCGCGGCATGGGCCGAGGTGCGGATCGGCAGCAGCGACTTGTCGATCCACTGTTCGGGCGCCAGCGTCTCGAAGGTGATCACGACGCTCCAATAGGCGCCGCACTGGGTCTCGCCCTGCACTGTGTTGGTGGCGTGCGGATGGTAGGCGATGAAGGCATCGCAGCCGTCGTAGTATCCCTTCGCGGCATGCACGGGTTTCGAGCCGCACACCTTCTCGGCCGGTTCGCCGAAAAACTTCAGCGTGCCGCGCAGTCCGTGCTGCTGCATCGCTGCCTTGGTCGCCAGGATGCCGGCAACCGCCGCGGAACCGAGCGACGAATGTGGATCGGTGTGCCCGGCCGTCCATGGATGCAGCCCCTCGCGCGGCGCCTGGTATGGCACCACCTGCTGCGACTGGCCCGGCACCGCGTCGTACTCCGCGTAGCTGCCCAGCACCGGCGAGCCGGTGCCCCAGGTCGCCGCAAACGCGGTCGGCATGCCGCCCGAACCTTGCTCCACCGTGAAACCTTCGGCGCGCAACAGCTCGCAATAAGCGCGCGCCGATTTGTATTCCCGCCAGGCAGGCTCGGCGAAGTTCCAGATCGTCCTGTTGAAGTCGGACAGCCGTGCGCGATTGGCGTCGATCCAGGCTACGGCAGATTGTTGCGTCTGGTGCAGCGCCATCGGGTCCCTCCTGCCTCAGAATTCGAGGAGGTTATCCCGGAATTGCCGATGGGCGTAAGCCGATCGCACCAAGCCGCGGTCCTGCAGCGCCGGCACCAGCCCGTCCTCCACTTCCGCCAGGGTGCGGCGGTTGACATTGGGCAATGAGAACAGGAAACCGTCGCCGCCAACCGCTTCCATCACCTCGCCCATCTGCGCCGCGACCGCATCGGGAGTGCCGACAAGCTCGACCGACAGTGCGGTCGTGTTGTGGTCGAGCATCGCCTCGCGCAATGACTTGCCGGCGGATTTTTGGCGGAATTCGTCCAGCGTCTGCTGATGACCGTTGGTGGTGACATCATCCGGCAGCGGCTTGTCGAGATCGAAACGCCCGAAATCGATATTCGTCACCTTGCCGAGATGCGCCAGCCGTTGCGGAATCTGCGCCTCGGCCCGCGCGATGCGCAGGCGCTTCTTTTCCAGTGCCTCCTCTGCCGTCTCGCCGATGATCGGCGCCACCAGGAACAGCACCTTGCACGCATCGGGATCGCGGCCATGCGCCACCATGCGCGCCCGCACATCATCGCGGTACGCCTTCATGGCGGCCACACCCTTGGTGTGCGCGACAATCGTATCGGCGTATTGCGATGCGAACTGCCGACCGCGCGGCGAACCGCCGGCCTGCGCGATCACCGGCTGGCCTTGCGGGCACGGGCCCGAATTCAGCGGCCCGCGCGTCTGGTAGAAGCGGCCCTCGAAATTCACCGCATGCACCTTGGTGTGATCGACCAGAAATCCGCTGTGCCGGTCAGCGATGATCGCACCCGGCTCCCACGACGCCCAAAGCTGACGGCAGACCTCCATGTATTCGTCGGCCATGTCGTAGCGCAGGTCGTGCTCCGGCATGCCCGACAAGCCGAAGTTCATCGCCGCGAAGTCCGAACTGCCGGTGACCGCGTTCCAGCCGATGCGTCCCGATGACACCTGGTCGAGTGTCGCGATCAGTCGGGCCAGCAGATAGGGCGGATATGCGAAGGTGCCGAAGGTCGGCACGATGCCGATGCGCGAGGTTGCCTGCGTCATGATCGAGGCCACCACCGACGGGTCCTGCCGTGGCACGGCAATGGCGTGCTTCAGGTAAAGCTCGGTGGAACCGCCCCAGCTCTCGCCGACATAGGATGAATCCTCGATCAGCACGTAATCGAAGCAGGCGCGTTCCAGACAGCGCGCCATGTCGATGAACAGCTCGGGCACCATCCAGGTGGTGCCGATATGTCCGGTCCAGCTCTCGCCCCAGGCCTGCACGCTGGAGCCTTGCAGGAACCAACCAAGGTGAAACGGTCTCGCCCCCATCCGTCCACTCCTTCAGTCGTTGGCCCCGAGTTTCGAGTGCAAGCGATGTGCCGTGGCCCTGTTCTTGCTCTTCCTGTCGATGGAAGCAATTGGCTCAGCTCGCTGCCGGCGCATCTGCCTCGATCCGGAACGAGTTCCGCCCCTTGCACAGGCTCTATGCCCAGGAAGCAGGCATGCTGCACGTCGATGCCGATCCGTATCCCTTCATCTTCCACCCGGTCTCTGCCGCGTTGGTCATCATCGACATGCAGCGCGACTTCCTGGAACCCGGCGGCTTCGGCGCCGCCCTGGGCAACGACGTCGCCCTGCTCCGCACCGCGATTGCCCCAACCGGGCGCGTCCTGAGCGCCTGCCGCGCCGCCGGGATGATGGTGGTCCATACCCGCGAGGGTCACCGCCCCGACCTCTCCGACCTCGCCCCGGCCAAGCGCGCGCGGGGCAACCTTGCGACCGGCATCGGCGATCACGGCCCGATGGGCCGCATCCTGGTCCGCGGCGAAGCCGGCCACGACATCATCCCCGAACTTGCCCCGGCTCGCGGCGAGCCGGTCGTCGACAAACCAGGCAAGGGCGCGTTCCACGCCACCGACCTCGAAACGATGCTGCGCGGCCGCGGCATCGCACAGCTTTTTGTCTGCGGCGTCACCACCGAGGTCTGCGTCCACACCACGGTGCGCGAGGCCAACGACCGCGGCTTCGATTGCCTGGTGCTGGAAGATTGCACCGGCTCGTATTTCCCCGAGTTCCATGCGGCCGGCATCGCGATGATCAAGGCGCAGGGCGGCATCTTCGGCTGGGTCGCGCCCTCCGCTGCGCTGCTGGCCGCACTGGCATGAACAGGAGACTGCGATGAGCGCACGAACCGCGGCTGCCTCTCCCTCCTGGTGGGTACCAGGCGACTGGAACGGCTTCTTCGGCCTGTTCACCAACGTCGCGCTGAACGTCATCGTGCTGACCGGCCTCTGCCTCGGCGTGGTGAAGCTGCCCGAGGACATCGTGTTCGGCCGCGTGCTGCCTGCCCTCGGCATCGCGCTGCCGATCGGCAACCTGTTCTACGCCTGGCTTGCCTGGCAGCTCGCGAAGCGCGAGGGCCGCGACGACGTCACCGCGCTGCCCTACGGCCCCAGCGTGCCGCACATGTTCATCGTCGTGTTCCTGGTCATGCTGCCGACCTACCTGAAGACCAACGACCCGATCCTTGCGTGGCAGGCCGGCCTCGCCTGGGCGTTCATCATCGGCATCATCATCCTGCTGGGTGCCTTCGTCGGACCGACGATTCGCAAATACACCCCACGCGCGGCGATGCTCGGCGCGCTGGCCGGCATCTCGATCGCCTTCATCTCCATGCGTCCTGCCGCGCTGAGTTGGCAGGTACCGTGGCTCGCCTTCATCTCACTCGGCATCATCCTGGTATCGTGGTGCGCCCGCGTGCGGCTGCCGTGGGGACTGCCCGGCGGCTTGGCCGCGGCGGGAGCCGGCACCATCCTCGCCTGGCTCGCCACGCTGAGCGGCATCAGCCAGGTGATGGACCCGCACGCCGTGATCGTCGCGTTCCAGAAATTCGGCGTGCATGTGCCGATGCCATCGGCCGACTTCCTGGCCGGCCTTTCCGACATCGGGCCCCTGCTGGTCGTCGCCGTGCCGCTCGGCGTCTACAACTTCACCGAGGGCATGAACAACGTCGAAAGCGCCTCCGCCGCCGGCGATAATTTCGACCTGCGCAAGGTGCTGCTGGCGGACGGCATCGGCGCGCTCGCCGGCGCGGTGCTCGGCTCGCCGTTTCCGCCGGCGGTGTATATCGGCCATCCCGGCTGGAAATCGGTCGGCGGCCGCGTTGGCTATTCACTGGCCACCGGCGTCGTCATCTCGCTGGTGTGCTTCCTGGGCCTGACCGCGCTGATGCTGGCCGTCGTGCCGCTGGTCTCGATCCTGCCGATACTTCTGTATATCGGCCTGGTGATCGGCGCACAGGCGTTCGAGACCACGCCGGCGCGCCACGCTCCGGCGGTGATCCTCGCCATGCTGCCCAACATCGCGTCCTGGGCGCAGAGCCAGATCGACGGCGCACTGTCCGCCGCGGGCACCTCGGCAGCGAAGGTGGGCCTCGACAAGCTGGCCGGCAACGGGGTGATCTATCATGGTCTGCAACTGTTCGGCGGCGGGGGCACCCTGGCGGGTCTGATGCTCGGTGCCATCGCCGCCTTCATCATCGATCGCAAATTCGATCGCGCCGCACTTTACGCGGTCGCCGCCGCAGTGTTGGCGTTTTTCGGCTTCATCAACGGCACGTCGCTGGAGTTCGCCAACTCGGCACCCGTGGCACTTGGCTATCTGCTGATCGGCCTGATGTGCCTGGGTCTCAGTCGCTACCCCGCCGCCGTCACAATGCCCGAAGGCGAGGCTTTCGCGGAAGAGAGCCCTGCCGAATGAATCTCACCGACAACTGAAACCCGATTCGCCGCCATGCTGCTCGCGTGACGCCACTCGAAGCCGCCGAAGCCGCGCTCGCGTCCGATCGCGATCACGACGATCCTGCGATCTGGATCATGCGTCTGGCGGACGAAGCAATCCTGTCGCGTGCTCGCGAACTCGACGCGGAGGGTCCACGAGGCCGCGCCCTTTGGGGCGTGCCGTTCGCGGTGAAGGACAACATCGACATCACCGGACTGCCGACGACCGCGGGCTGTCCCGGCTACGCCTATATCGCGACGGCCACCGCGCCTGCGGTGCAGCACCTGCTGGATGAAGGCGCGCTGCTGATCGGCAAGACCAATCTCGATCAGTTCGCTACCGGTCTCGTCGGCACACGCAGCCCGTACGGGGTGCCGCGCAATGCCTTCAATGCCGACTACATTCCCGGTGGCTCGTCGTCCGGTTCGGCCTGCGCCGTCGCTGCCGGCATCGTTCGTTTCGCACTGGGCACCGACACCGCTGGGTCCGGTCGCGTCCCCGCGGCATTCGGCAACATCGTCGGGATGAAGCCGACGCGTGGCAGCGTATCCACGCGCGGAGTCGTGCCAGCATGCCGATCGCTCGACACCGTCTCAATCTTTGCGCCAACCGTCGATGCGGCGCTGGCCGTCCAGCGCGTGATCGCGGGCTACGACGCCGATGATCCCTATTCGCGTGTCGCTCCGTTCGCCCATCTGCGGCGCGGTGCGGCGGTGCCGTCGGCACGCATCGCAACTGCCGAAACGGTCGACATCTCGAGGTTCCTGGAAATTGGCCGCCTGCTCTACGACGGGCCGTGGGTCGCCGAGCGCGCGGCGGCATTGCGTGACGTGGTGGCGCTGCGTCCGGACATTCTGCACCCGGTAACGCGAAGCATCCTCGAAGGCGGACTGGATCGTCGCACGGTGGATGCGTTCGACGCGTTTCATCGCCTCGCCGAGGCACGTCGCGCGGCCGAGAACCTGTTCCGCGAGTATGACGCACTGCTGCTGCCGACGGTGCCGTTCTGCCCGACGCTGGCCGAAGTGGCAGCCGATCCGATCGGTGTGAACAGCCGTCTCGGCACCTACACCAATTTCGTCAATCTGTGCGACCTCGCCGCCATCGCGGTCCCGGCGGGGTTCGACAGCAAGGGATTGCCAATCGGTGTGACGCTGATCGGGCCGGCGTGGTCCGAGGGCAGGCTCGCCGCGCTCGCAGACTCCATCCATCGCGAGCATGTCGATCGCGTCGGCGCCACGCGCATGTCGCTGTCGCCGCCCGCCGCTCCTGATCCGATCGCTGCCGATGAAACGCCGCTGTTCTGCATCGGCGCGCACATGTCCGGCCTGCCGCTCAACCATCAGTTGACCGCACTCGGCGGCCGTTTTCTCCGCGCAACGCAGACCATGCCGCAATACCGGCTGTACGCACTCGGCAACCGCCCGGGCCTGCTGCGCGCCACCGACGGCGCCGCGGTCGAGGGTGAAGTCTGGGCAATGCCCATGTCTGCCGTGGGCACCCTGCTTGCCCGGGTGCCGGCGCCACTCGGCTTCGGTACCGTGCAGCTGACCGATGGCCCGTGCCTCGGTTTCCTGGCCGAAGCGGCAAGCGTCGCCGGCGCGTCCGACATCACCTTCTATGGCGGCTGGCGCACCTGGCTTGCCGCGCGGGGGGCAACATGAGCGACAGCGACCAACTCGACGCCTGGCTGGATGCCAACGCAGCGCTGCTCGGCATCACCGTCGCATCCGAGTGGCGCGACACGATACGCCTGCACCTTCGCATCACCCGCGACATGGCGCAGCGCGTGTTGGAATTTCCCTTGCCGGATGAGGCCGATCCGGCACCGGTGTTCCGCACGTGACCGAACCCGCATGGACCTCGGCCGGCGCGATCGCAGCGTCCGTCGCGCGCGGCGAGGTTACCGCGACGCAGCTGATCGAGCTGACCCTGGCACGCATCACTCGCCGCGACACGACGTTGAATGCATTCACCGCCGTCACCGCACAACGTGCCCGCACGCGTGCCGCCGCGGCGCCGACGGGACCGCTCGCCGGGGTGCCGTTCGCAGTGAAGAACCTGATCGACATCGCCGGACTGCCGACGCTCGCCGGCGCGAAGCTCAACCGCGAACATTCTCCGGCAGCTGCCGACGCAACGCTGATCACGCGACTTGAGGCCGCCGGCGCGATTCTGGTCGGTGCACTGAACATGGGCGAATACGCCTACGACTTCACCGGCGAGAACAGCCACGACGGCCCGTCGCGCAATCCGCACGACACCACGCGCATGACCGGCGGTTCATCCGGCGGATCGGGGGGCGCGGTTGCCGGCGGGCTGGTGCCGATTGCGCTCGGTTCCGACACCAACGGTTCGATCCGCGTGCCGTCATCGTTCTGCGGCGTCTTCGGCCTGAAGCCGACGTATGGACGATTGTCGCGCACCGGCAGCTTCCCGTTCGTGTCCAGCCTCGATCATCTCGGTCCGCTCGCGCGCAACACAACCGATCTCGCGCTCGCTTATGACGCGATGACCGGACCCGATCCACACGATCCAGTCTGCACCGATCGCGTGGACGATCCGGCAGGTCCGTTGCTCGCCATCGGCGTCGCCGGGCTGCGCATCGCCACCGCCTGCGGTTACTTCCGCGCCGGCGCAGGCCCTGCGGCGCTCGCCGCGCTGGATGTCGTCGCAAGCGCACTTGGCGCAGCACGACAGATCGAAATCCCTGAAGCCGCACGAGCGCGCGCCGCGGCCTATGTCATCACCACGTCCGAAGGTGCCGCCTTGCATCTGCATCGCCTCCGTACGCGAGCACGCGACTTCGACCCCGATGTGCGCGACCGGCTGATCGCCGGTGCGATGGTACCGGCCGCCTGGGTGGTGCAGGCGCAGAAATTCCGCCGCTGGTATCGCCATGCGGTGCTGCGTCTGTTCGAGGAAGTGGACGCCATCATCGCGCCCGCCACGCCCTGCGTCGCACCGAAGCTCGGTCAGCAGACTTTCACGCTGAACGGGCAGGAGGTCCCGCTACGGCCGAACATCGGCATCTACACCCAGCCGATCTCCTTCATTGGCCTGCCCGTTGTCGCGGTACCGGTTCCGCAGTCGGATGGCATGCCGATCGCCGTGCAGATCATCACCGCTCCGTGGCGCGAGGACGTGGCGTTGCGCATCGCCTATGATCTGGAGGCACGCGGTGTCGTATCTGCACCGCTTCCACCGGAGTGATCACATGGAGATCAACCTGCCCGAAGTGTACGCCCAGGTCGAAGCGGCGTTCGTGCGCTATGAGGCAGCGCTGGTGAGCAATGATGTGGCGACATTGCAGGAGCTGTTTTGGGACAGCGCACATACCATCCGATACGGCATCGCTGAGAACCTGTATGGCAGCGGCGAAATCGGCGCGTTTCGCGCGGCACGCCCGCCGGTCGGACTGGCGCGGCGCATCTCCCGCACCGTGATCACCACCTATGGACGTGACTTTGCCACCGCCTCGACGCTGTTCGAGCGCGACACTGTGCCCGGCAAGATCGGCCGCCAGATGCAGACCTGGGCGCGTATGCCGGAAGGCTGGCGCATCGTCGCCGCGCATGTCAGCCTGATCGATGCGGCTGCCTGATCAGCCGAAGCCCAGCGTCGCGCGCACGCGGCGCCAGACCGCACGTGCGAACAACCATCCCACTGACAACCGACGCTGCTCCGGTACACTTGCCCCGCTCAGTCGCGCCTCGAGATTCGCCGCGAAGGACGCTGCGATCACCGCGGCGAATTCCTGCACCACCGCGCCACGGGCGAACTGCGCCAGCGGCCCCCGCAGTGTATAGTCGATTGTCAGCACCGCGCGGGTCGTCGCGGCATCGGGTGCGTGCAGTTGAACCAACGCGCGTCCGCTCAGCCGTGTGCCGGTGCGGTTGTCACGACCGTCGCCCACGATCTCGGCGCGTCGCTCGATTGCGTCGAAGCTCATGCGGCCGTCGCCGACGAACAGCGTCTCGATCGGTCCGAGCGAGGCGCGCACTTCGCCGCGCAACCGATCTTCCGTCACTTCGATCAGCCGCGCGCCAGGCACGCATTCGGCAACCAGGTGCGGATCCCGGATGGCAGACCAGACCGTGGCAATCGGCATCGCCAGGTGCACCGTCTGGATGATGTCCGATCCACCCGGCGCATGGGTCGCGGCGGCCGGACGCTGTGTCGGCAAGCTCGGCAGCACGGGCAACGGTGCCGGCGAGGACAGCTCGACTTGTACGTCTTCCGCCAGCACACGGCGGATTGCCCGCACGATCCCGGCATAGCCGGTACAGCGACAGAGATTGCCTGCCAGCTCCAGACGGACGCGTGCCTCATCCGCGTCCGGCAGCCGCTGCACGATGTCGCGCGCCGTCACCAGCATGCCGGGCGTACAGTAGCCGCATTGCAACGCGTGTTCGGTTGTGAAGGCCGCGCGCAGCCGAACCATCACCGGATCGTCGGCCAGGCCTTCGATGGTGCGCACATCGGCACCTTCGCAGGTTACCGCGAACGCGATGCACGAACGGGCCGGCGCGCCGTCGATCAGCAGCGTGCAGGCGCCGCACACGCCGTGCTCGCAGCCGAGATGGGTACCGGTCAGCAGCCGATCCTCGCGCAGAAAATCGGCGAGGTGGATGCGCGGCGCCACGTCGGCGGTGACCGATTTCACCGTTCAGCGTGAGGGTGATGCGGCTCATGTCTCCGCCCCGGCCAGCGCGCGGCGCAGCACGACCAGCTGCATGCGTCGCTGCACCTGATCCAATCCATTCATTGCCTGCAATGCGTCGGCCGCACCGTCGGTCGACGCGGCGTTGCCTTCCAGCAGCAGCGGCCTGCCGCCCAGCGCGCCGATCACCGCGCGCCGTCGGTTGCCGCGCAGCAGCACCGCGGCCATGGCATATGCGAAATCACCAGGCTTGCGGCACGCCTTTTGGTACGCCCAGCGTGCGACGGCGGGAAGCCGGGGAACGCGGATCGCCAGCATGATCTCGCCGGGCAGCAATGCGGTGCGAAATGCGCCCTGGACGAAATCGCATGCCGCCACGCTGCGCGCTCCATCCGGTCCGTGCAGCAGTACGGTCGCGTCCAGCGCCGCCAGCACTGTTACCCAATCCGCGGCGGGATCGGCATGGCACAGGCTGCCGCCGATCGTGCCGCGATTGCGCACCGCGCGATAGGCGATCGTCTCCGCCACACGCGGCAGCACTCCGCCGCCGATATCGGGCACCAGCCCATCCGCGATGGCGGCGTGGGTGACGCAGGCACCGATCGTCACCGCGTCCGCATCGGCGGCGACGCCGCACAGTTCGGGCAGACGGTTCACTTGCACCAGCAGCCGCGGTTGCGCCAGGCGCAGGTTCAGCATCGGCCCGAGCGACTGTCCGCCTGCCAGCACGCGCGCGCCCGTCTCGCCTGCCAGCAATCCGATCGCCTCGGCGATGCTGGTCGGACGCGCGTGCTCGAACCAAGCCGCCTTCATCCGCAAGGCGCCAGCAACGCCGCGAGGATCCGTTGCGGGGTAATCGGCAACTCGGTGATCTCCACGCCAAGCGGGGCAAGCGCGTCATTCACCGCATTGGCGATCGCGGCAGGCGGCCCGATCGCTCCCCCCTCGCCGATGCCTTTCTGGCCATGCAGCGAAAACGGAGACGGCGTCTGCATGTGCAGGATGCGCGGTTCCGGTACCTCGGTGGCGCCCGGCAGCAGGTAGTCCGCCAGTGTGGACCCAAGCGGCTGGCCGGCCGCATCGTATGGCATCTGCTCATACAGCGCGGTGCCGATGCCCTGCGCGGTACCGCCGATGACCTGGCCATCGACAATCATCGGATTGATCAGCGTGCCGCCGTCTTCGCAGATGGCGTAATCGAGGATGCAGACATCGCCCAGCTCGGTATCGACCGCAACCACCACAGCATGTGCTGCGTAGCTGAAGGTGCCGGAGTCGCGCAGCGGCTTGTAGCCGGCGGTGACTTCGAGACCGCTGGCCGCGACGTTGGCCGGCAGATCCTGCGGACGCAAATACCAGGTGCGCGCCACTTCCGCGATCGGCACGCTGCCTCCTGGGCCGCTCACCACCCCCTTGCCAACGCGCACCGCCTCGGCCGGTACTTGCAGCAGATGCGCACCGATGGCGGCGATGCGCTCAGCCAGTTCGCCGCATGCCGTGCCAACTGCGCCGCCGGCCATCACCATGCAGCGCGAGCCCCAGGTGCCGGTTGAATACGGCGTCAGTGCCGTGTCGCCATGCACCACGCGGATCGACGCGAGCGGAATGCCCAGCACGTCGTGCGCCACTTGCGCCAGCGTGGTCTCCAACCCTTGGCCATGACTTTGGATGCCGACGCGCAGTTCCAGCCCCCCGTCCGGCGTCATGCGCGCGACCGCCTGCTCGAAGCCCGGCACCATCGGAATGCCCCAGCCGGCATAGACCGATGTCCCGTGCGCCGCCTGTTCGCAGAAGATGCTGCAACCGAAACCGATGCGCAGCGTACCGGTCGCCTCGGATTGTTTGCGCCGTACCGCAGGGAGATCGATCGCGGCGATGACGCGACGCAGGCATTCCGGGTAATCGCCACTGTCGAACAACTTGTTGGTGATGTTCTCGAACGGCATCGCCGCCGCCGGTACCAGATTCCGCAGCCGCACCTCGTGCGGTTCCAGCCCGGCCTGGCGCGCGACGGCGTCGAGCGCCACTTCCAGCGCGAAACACACGCCGGCTCGAGCGACGCCGCGATATGGCAGGATCGGCGGCTTGTTCGTCGCGGCGGAGTAGGTGCGGCAGCGATATGCCTGCATCACGTATGGCCCCGGCAGGATCGACGCCACCTGCGCCGCTTCCAGGCAGGCCGAGAACGGATAGGCCGAATATGCGCCGGCATCGACCACCGCTTCGGCGTCGATGCCGATCAGCGTGCCGTCGGCTTCGGCGTGCAACGTGATGTCGTAGTCGTGCTCCCGGCAATTGGCGTTGCCGGTGAGCTGCTCGCGTCGATCCTCGATCCAGCGCACCGGATGACCAAGCCGACGCGCAAGATACGTCGCACACACTTCCTCCGGCAGCAGGATGCCCTTGTAGCCGAAGCCACCGCCGACATCGGGCGCCACGACGCGGATGCGCGCCTGATCGAGCCCGAGGCATCCGGCAAGTCCGGTGCGTATGATGTGCGGCAACTGTGTCGAGCTGTAGACCAGCATTTGCTCCAGCCGTCGATCCCAGGCGGCGACCACGCCGCGGCCCTCGAGCGGCGACATGCACTGACGTGCCGTGCGCAGCCGCCGCCGCACCACGATCGGCGAGGGTTGCGCGAAACGCCCCGCCGCGACCTCGACGAACGTCTCAAGGAACACGTTGTTGTCCCAGTGGTCGTGCAGCCTGGTGGCGCTGGCGAGTGCCGCGCGCATGTCCACCACCGGCGGCAGTTCGTCCAATTCAACATCGACGGCGGCTGCGATATCCTCCGCCTCGGCACGGCTCGCCGCGACGCAAACCGCGATCGCTTCACCGACGTGGCGCACCTTGTCGATCGCCAGTACCGGTTGCACCGATGACTTGAACCCCGGCAGGCCGGACACCGCGATGATCGGTTGCACGCCAACCAGGTCTTGCGCCACGAACACCGATGCTGCCGCCCCGGGTGGTTTGCCGATGGCACGGATGCGGGCATGCGCGAGGGGGCTGCGCACGAACGCGAGATCGCGCATGCCGGCCAACCGGATGTCGGCAATGAACTCGCCCTTGCCGCGCAGGTATCGGTCGTCCTCCAGGCGCGGCACGGATCTGCCGATGCCTTCGCTGGTCGCGGATCCCTGCATCCGGCATCCTTTCCGCTTGCACCGTTTGCGCAGCCGTCAGCATACTGACGGCAGGGACTCTCCGACAACGTGCAAGGATGAACGCGATGGACAGCCAGTTTGATCTGTTGTTGCGTGGTGGGCGGGTGATCGATCCCTCGTCGGGTCGTGACGGTGTCGCCGATATCGGCATCAGCGATGGCCGCATCGCCGCAATCGAACCGTCGCTGCCTGCGGACACGGTGCGACAGGTGATCGATGTGGCGGGCAAGATCGTCACCGCTGGGATGATCGACACCCACGCCCACGTCTATCAATACGTCACCGGACGATTCGGCCTGAACGCGGACATGGTGGGCGTGCGGTCCGGCGTGACCACAGTGGTGGATCAGGGCGGCCCCAGCTGCATGACCATCCCCGGCTTCCGCCACTTCGTCGTCGAGCCGGCCGAAACCCGTGTGCTGTGCTTCATCTCCGCCTATCTGGTCGGCGGACTGGAGGGCCATCTGTATCCGTCGCTCTACGGGCCGGATCAGGTCGACGTGAAGGCGACGGTGCGGGCGGGGCGCGCCAACGCAGACATCGTGCGCGGCGTGAAGGCGCATGCAGAGATCGGCGGCGCGTCGCGGTGGGGGCTGGAGGTGATCAAGCTGGGCAAGCGCATTTCCAGCGAACTCGGCGTGCCGCTCTACATCCATCTCGGCCAGATCTGGCCGGTGAAGGATGGCGCCACGATCGATCCGGACGAAGTCGTGCGCGCGCTGATGCCGTTGATGGAGGCGGGTGACGTGCTGGCGCATCCGTTCACGCGACATCCGGGCGGTTTTGTCTCCACCACCACCGGCGAACTCCATCCGGTGGTCCGCGCGGCGCTGGAACGCGGCGTGACCGTCGATGTCGGCCACGGCTCGCATTTCAGCTTCGAGATGGCGCGCCGCACCATCGCCGCCGGCGTCCGCCCGCATACGCTGGGCGCCGACATGCACGGCTACAACGTACGCGTGCCCGGGTGATGGCGACTCCGCTTCACGCCTGGACAATCCGTTCTCCGGTGTCGCGCCGTTCAACCTGACGCATGCGATGACCGAACTGCTGACGCTGGGATTGAGCCTGCCGGAGGTAGTCGCGACGGTCACCAGCAATCCGGCGCGGATGTTGCGGCTGGAGGACAGCATCGGTGCGCTGTTGCCTGGACGCGAAGCCGATGTGTCGGTGCTCGACCTGCTGCGCGGACGCTTCACCTTGTCGGACAACAGCGGCGAGCAGGTGATCGCACCGGAGATGCTGACGCCGGCCTTCGCGCTGCGTGCCGGAAAGATGCTGGCCGCCGACAGTGCACTGATCCCGCCGCCGGCACTGCTGGCAGCATGAGCGACGTGGCGCTGGCCGGCGAGATCGCCCGTCACCGCGTTCCGGCCGGCGGCCGTTTCTCTACCCGGCTGGACGCTGGCGATCTGCTGCGCATCGTCGATACGCAGGGCCAGCAGGCGGTCGATTTCCTGTGCTACGCGGCCGCGTTGCCGACCGATCGCTACAACGCCGCCAACACGATGAAGCTCAACGGCAACATCTACCTGGGGCAGGGAACCAAACTCTACTCGGATCGCGCGCAAGCGCTGATGCGGATCGTGGCGGACAGCTGTGGCCGCCACGATACCATCGGTGGATGCTGCAGCGCCTGGAGCAATTTTGCCCGCTATGGCGTAACCGACACGCCAAGCTGCCATGCCAACTTCGTGGCCGAGCTTGCGTCCTGGTCGCTGTCGCCGTCCGATGTGGTGGCCAACGTGAATTTCTTCATGAATGTGCCCGTGCGTCAGGATGGTGCGATGGCGATCGAACCGGGCCTGTCCAAGCCGGGCGATTTCGTCGAGCTGGTCGCTGAAGTGCCGGTGCTCGCGGTACTGTCCAATTGCCCGCAGCGGTTCAATCCTGCCGCGGGCTTCGGCCCGACACCGATCGAGGTCATCATCCGGCGCGAGTGAGGTCACCATGAACGAGGCAAGCCACGATCCGCGTCGGCCGCTGGTGATTCGAGGCGGGCTTGTGCTGGATGCGCCTGGCTTGCTCGGTCGCGTCGATATTTTGGTGCAGGACGGCACCATCGTCGCGATCGGTGCGCCCGGCATGCCCGCGCCGGACGGAGCGGCCGTCGTCGATGCCTCGCGCCGCCTGCTGCATCCGGGGCTGGTGAACGCACACACGCACGGCCACGGGAATCTGTCGCGCTCGATGGGCGATCGATGGACGCTCGAACTGCTGCTGGCCGCGGCGCCGCACATGTCGCCTTACCAGAGCGTCGAAGAGAAGCGTGTCGCGGTGACAATCGGCGCCGCCGAGATGCTGCTGAAGGGCTGCACCGCCTGCTACGACCTGTTCGTCGAATTCCCGCTGCCGACCGAGGCAGGCATTGCCGCGGTGGCGGAGGCCTATGCGCAGACAGGCATGCGCGCCGTGATCGCACCAATGATGGCCGACATGACGCTGTACGAAGCGATTCCTGGGCTGCTGGAGGCGCTGCCGCCGCATCTTCAAACCGCGGTCGCGCCACTCGGCCTGCCGCCCTGGCAGGAGACGATCGAGCGGATGCGCGCGATCCTGCGCAACTGGCACGGCGATCGCTCGATGGTGCGGCCGGCGGTAGCGCCGACGATTCCACTGCACTGCCGCAATGAGTTCATGGTGGCCTGCCGCGATCTGGCCGCCGAGTTCGATGTTGGCATCCACACCCACCTGGCGGAATCGAAACTGCAGGCGGTCGCCGGCGCGCGTCGTTACGGCCGTTCGCTCACCGCGCATATCGAGCAGCTCGGCTTATTGGGACCGCAGTTCGTCGCGGCGCACGGCGTGTGGCTGGATGGTGACGACATGCGGCGGCTTGGCGCGCACGGTGCCTCGATCGCACACAACCCGGCCAGCAACATGCGACTGGGCAATGGCGTTGCCGACGCGGTGGGAATGTTGGGCGCGGGTGTCAATCTGGCGATCGGCACGGACGCCACCACGTGCAACGACAATCTCAACATGTATCAGGCGCTGCATTTCGCGGCGGCGGCATCGCATGCGCGTGGGCCGGATCCGTCGCGGTGGATCAGCGCGCCGCAGGTGTTTTCTGCTGCAACGGCCGGCAGCGCGCGTGCGCTCGGGTTCGAACGGATCGGGCGCATCACACCCGGCTATGCCGCCGATATCGTGTTCCTCGATCTCGACGCGCCGACACTGATCCCACTGAATGAACCGGTCACGCAGGTGGTGATGGGCGAGGACGGCACCAGCGTTGCCGATGTCATGGTCGGCGGCCGCTTCGTCGTGCGCGAACGACGGTTGCTGACGGTCGATCTGCCGGCGTTGGCGAAGCGCGCGACGGAGTTGCGCGCCGCGATCGATGAACGCAGCGTGGCCAGCCGCAGGCGCTTCGACGCGGTCGCGCCGATCATCAGCGATTTCTGTCCGGCGCTGGCGCGCACGGAGTGGCACATCAACCGATGGTGCGGTTGCTAGCGCGTCTTCATCATGACTGGAACGCTGCCGGTGCCGACCGCCTGAGCGCTATCCTCGCATCCCGATCACCACGGGCCGCCTGGTGATGTCGATCCGCGCCTCGATCCACTCGACGAGCTTCGCGGTGGGATAGCTGATCAGGAAGTAGATCACCGCCACCATGGCGAAGATTTCGAAGTGCTTGTAGGTGGCCGAAGCCAGCAGCTGTCCGCTGAACATCAGGTCGCGCATGGTGATGACGGATACCAGGGCCGAATCCTTGAAGATCGACACGAAGAAATTGCCGAGTGAGGGGATAATGATGCGGATCGCCTGTGGCAGGATGATACGCCGCATCAGCATCCGGCGCGACATGCCCACCGAAGATCCCGCCTCCCATTGGCCCTTCGGAATCGCCAGGATGCCGGAACGGAAGACTTCGGCCATGTAGGCGGCATAGTTCAGGGTAAGGCCCATCGCACCGGACACGAACGGCGTCAGCACGATACCGGCATAGGGCAGCACGTAGTAGATGAAGAAGAGCTGCAACAGCAGCGGCGTGCCACGGATGAACTGGATGTAACATGCCATCACTGCCCGCAACGGTGCCACGCGCGAGAGCCGGGCGATGCCGATGGCAAGGCCGAACACCAGGGCCAGGCCGAAGGCCAGCAACGAGACGGTTATGGTCAGCAGCGCGCCGTGCAGCAGCGACGGCAGGAACAGGAGCATGTCGTCGAGCGAGAAATACATCTGTCCTGCCGCGCCGTTGTCAGGCGTTCGATTTAGAACGCTAGTTGTTGTAACCGGTAAGGCCCCATTTCGACAGGATATCTTTCATCTTACCGTTGTATTGCATCCACTGCACGGCCGAGGAGAATGCGGTGAGCCACTGGATATCGGACTGGCGGAAGGCGTAGCTGCTGTAGCCTACCGGGTTCTTGAAGGTGTTCGGTTCGTAGTCGTCGACCAGCTCGATCTTCCATTCCGGATGCTGTTTCATCAGCGCGGCAACCACCGGCTGGTCGAACAGCGCGGCATCGGTACGACCGATCGCGAGTTCGGGGACGATTTGCGCCCAGTCCTTGTAGCCCTGAAACTGCACGCCGGGCACGGCCTGTATCCACTCGGCGTAGTTGGTGCCAAGCAGTGAGCCGATCGTGTGGCCCTTGAGGTCGGTCAGCTTGTGCAGGTTGTTCGGATTGCCCTTCGGCACCACCAGACCTTCTGCGTAGTAGTAGGTTCCCCAGCAGAAGTTCACGACCTTCGAACGGTTCTTCGTGTAGTGGATCGAGTCGCCCACGATATCGAAGCGGCCATCCAGCAGACCCGGAATCAGTCCGTCGAACGTCACCGTCTGCACGTCGATCTTGTCGATCTTCAGCATCTTGGCGATGTACTTGATGATGTCGCCATCCAGCCCCGTCCACTCGTTCGTCTTCGGATCGAGGAATGAATAGGGCCAGTCGTTCGACGTGCCGACCACCAGACTGCCCTTCTTCTGGATCTTCGCCAGCGAGTCATCGTCCGCGTTGATCTTGATCAGCGAAAAATCGGGGAAGTCCTTGTCGTTTACCGGTGGCGGCGCGACCGCGGCGGCATGCGCGGTGCCGGTTCCCGCCGCCAGCAGGGCCGCCGTGCCGCCGATCGCGCCGGATCGGATCAGGCCCCGTCTGCCGAGCGGATTTGTGGTGTCAGTCATGATATGTTGCCCCCTTGTTGTGGTGTCACTGTACGTCGGCGCTGCCGTTCCTGTTCAGGATCGACTGCAGGAACTGCCGCGTGCGCGGACTGCGCGGGTTGGTGAACACGGTGGCCGGCGGCCCTTCCTCGACGATGGCGCCGGAATCCATGAACACGACGCGGTCGGCGACGTCGCGCGCGAAGTCCATCTCATGGGTGACCACGATCATGGTCATCCCCTCGCTTGCCAGTTGCCGCATGACACGCAGCACGTCACCGACCAGTTCGGGATCGAGCGCGGACGTCGCCTCGTCGAACAGCATCAACTTCGGATTCATCGCCAGCGCCCGGGCGATCGCCACGCGCTGCTGCTGCCCGCCGCTCAGCTGATGCGGATAGGATCCCGCCTTCTCCGCCAGACCCACCTTGGTCAGCATCGCCAGTCCCCGCGCCTGTGCCGCGGCCGCCGGCTCGCGCAGCACATAGATCGGCGCCTCGATCACATTGCCCAGCGCGGTCAGATGCGGGAACAGATTGAACGACTGGAACACCATGCCGATCTGCGCGCGGACCGCCTCGACCCGCCGATCCGGATCCACGACGATCTTGCCGTGCTCCTTATAGCGATACACCGGTTTACCCTCGAAATGGATCGTGCCTTCGTCGATCGTCTCGAGATGATTGATGCAGCGAAGCAGCGTGGACTTGCCGGCGCCGGATGGGCCGATGATGCAGACCACCTCGCCACGCGGCACCGACAGCGAGACGTCGGTCAACACCTCAAGTCGGCCGAACGATTTCCAGATGCCCTCCAGCCATACGACCGGGACGGCACCGTTGCCTGAAGCTGACAGGTTCACGGACCGATCAGCCTCAACCCACTATTGAATCCACCTGCCACGTTCGCCAGCCGCATCAACTCGGTGCGTTCTAGCACGAGATCGGCGGCAGTGCCACAATCGTGCGGTGCAGCGTCGGTGTGTCCACCGGCCCAATGCACGCGGTATACAGGCGGCCTGGTCAGACGCCGTGCCTCGACCACGAGACTGCCGCCGAACACCGCCATCACATTTGGACTGAGCACACAGTGTCTACCGCTGGTTTCCCAGGGCAGGCCGAGGCGTGCGGGTTCGGCGATCGCTGCGTCCAGGGACCATCGCTCGGTAGCCGCGGTGTCGGGCCTGAACACGATGATGCCGCCGACCGACGGCCCGAACTGCTCGAGTTCAACCATGGCCGCAAGACCTGTCGTCACGGTCAGTAGCGCTCCGGCAGCCAACGTCAGGATCACTGTGCCGAGCGCCGGGTCGGTACGCTGCCGGTGCGGGCGCCCGGCCGTGTCGCGTCGCCTGCGCCACCAATGTGCGTTCATGTTGCCTCGTAGATGCCAACATGCAGATCGGTCGGATACCAGCCGGCGACCGGATTGAATTCCTGCGGACAGGCGGACAGCGCGACGATGCTGTCGGTCCACGCCTTGAATACGACGCAGTCGCCGGGCTTCGAAGGATTGTCGCCGGTCTCCACGCGCCCGTCGGGATCCACGCCGACGTTCATGAACAGGTTCACCGGCTGCGGAATGTAGCGAACGCTGCCAAGGAACGGCGCCATCACCTGGCGAAAATTGCCGGCGCAACTCGCGTGTTCTTCCTGCACACCATACAACCGATAGCGGTGCTCGTCGCACGGCGCGGTCAGCAGGTCGTGCACGCCGCAGGTGTCCTGCACCAGTTGCAGGATTGGCCGGCGGTGGTTGGTGTGGAACGATTCGCCGGGCCGCGGGCATAGCCGGTTGACCCAGACGCGCGTGTGCATGGCGGACAGGTGTTCGTCCGGATTCGCCCCGTTGAAGGCCCAGAAGTCGCCCGCCTGCTTGCCGCACGGATCCACAACTTTGAGGAACTGGCCGGCACGCAGCGTGTCGGCCCAGCCGGTACGTGCCGCCACCACGGCGTCGCGGACCAGCCGCAATTGCAGCGTCAGCTTGCCGTTCAGGTCGAGCGAGATTGCCGCCTCCATCGCTGGAGACAGGAGCAAGCGACATGCCACGGCTGCTGCCGGCGCTGGCGGCATTGCCGCCGGCTTTTGCCCCGAATCGCGGCACACGATGACGGGATTCAGGGCGGTTGCATAAAACAGCGGTCAGTACTCGGTCAGCACCTCGCGCAGAGTTCGCCCGGAATACGCCGTCCGCATCAGCCCCCGGCGCTGCATCGCCGGCACCAGGCCTTCCGTCACTTCCACGATGAAACGACGGCTGGTGCGCTGGAACGGTGTGCTGATCAGGAAGCCGTCGCCGCCGACCGCTGCCATGACGTTGCCGAGCCGCTCCGCGACGGTGTCGGGCGAGCCGACAAAATCCACCTCGGACCCAGGAGCGCCGAAGCGCTCCATGGCAAGCCGGCGCAGCGTCTTGCCGCTGCCCCATTGGGCGAACTTGTCGAGCGAGCCCTGCTCGCCGTTGGTGGTCAGCCGCGGCAGCGGCTGGTCGAGGTCGTACTTGGAAAAATCGATATCGGTCACCGTCGCGGTGCTGCCGAGAGCACGCTCGATGAAGCTTGGCGACGAGACCAGTCGTTGTCGCCGCACCTGCGCCTCGTCATCGGTCTCGGCCAGGATCGGATAGATCAGGAACAGCACCTTGATGTCGTCCGGATCGCGTCCGAACGACACCGCGTGCCGGCGCACGTCGTCGCGGTACTGCTTCATGCCGTCGATGCCGTTGGCGATCGCGATGATCGAATCCGCATGCCTGGCGGCGAAGGCGCGGCCACGCGGCGAACCGCCGGCCTGCACGAACACCGGCTTGCCCTGCGGCGAGCGTACCGTGTTCAGCGGACCACGAACCTTGAAGTACTTGCCCTCGAAGTGGATCGGCCGGACCTTGCGGTAGTCGGCATAGGTGCCGGTAGCGCGGTCCATCACCACCGCATCGGGGTCCCACGAGTTCGAACAGCTTGCACACCAGGTCGACGTACTCGTCGGCCATCTCGTAGCGCTGTTCGCGCGGCGGCAGATTGTCCAGGCCGAAGTTCTGCGCCGCGGTGTCCTCGCCCGAGGTGACGATGTTCCAGCCGAACCGCCCGCCGGCGATGTGATCAAGCGTCGAGCAGAGCCGCGCCAGCATGAACGGCGGATAGGCCAGGGTGGACATCGTGGCGACGACGCCCATCCGCGTGGTCGCCGCGGCGATCAGCGCGGCGAGCGGCGCCGGGTCGTGCTTCGGCACCTGCAGTGCGTGCTTCAGCGAGGCCTCGGCGCTGCCGCCATAGATGTCGGACACCATCAGCGTGTCCTCGATCATGATGTAGTCGAAGCACGCGCGCTCCAGCGCCTGCGCCATGTCGACATAGAATTTGCCGTCCCAGGGCGAGCCGCCGGCCGCCATCGGATGGTCCCATTCGCCCGGGGTGAAGTTCATGAACCAGCCCAGATGAAGTGGTCCGACCGCCATGCCTGCGCCTCCTGCTTGGGGGATGCCGCCGCATTGCCAGCAATTCCCGGGCCAGCCGTCCTGGCACATGGGTTGCTTCTCCACCGACACGAACGCGGGAACAGAGGGGGCGACTTTCATGCTGAGACGCACAGTGCTGACCGGGGCCGGTTCGGCTGCCTTGCTGGGCCTGGCAGGCACCCGCATCGCGCGAGCCGACACGCTGGACGAGGTGAAGAAGCGCGGCACGCTGGTGGTCGGGATGGAAGCCGCCTACGTGCCGTATGAGTTCTTCAAGGACGGCAAGATCATCGGTTACGATCCGGACATCATCGACCAGTTCATCCCAAGGCTTGGGGTGAAGGCGCAACTGGTCGATACGGCATGGAACGGCATCATTCCGGCACTATACGCCAAGAAGTTCGACGTGATCGTATCCGCCATGACCATCACCAAGGAGCGGGCGGAGAAGGTGCTGTTCTCCATGCCCTACGCCGATGCGAGCAACGTCATCCTGCTGCGCGCCAACGAGGACAAGATCAAGACGGCGGACGATCTGTCCGGCAAGATCGTCGGCGTGCAGATCGGCAGCGCCGCCGCCGGCATCATCAAGACGTTCGAGGCCAAGCTGAAGTCGGCAGGCAAGCCGGGCTATGCGGACGTGAAGCAATACGAGCACTACCCCGAGGCGTACCAGGACCTGCTCAACAAGCGCATCGATGCCGTGGTGAACTCCAAGTCCACCATGCTGGTGGTGATGAAGGACGCACCCGGCAAGTTCAAGATGATTGACGGCGTCTCCGACATCACCGCCTATTTTGGCATGGCGTTCCGCAAGGAGGACGTAGCCTTTCAGTCGTTCGTCAACCAGCAGCTTGCCGGAATGAAGCAGGACGGCACGCTGGCAAAGCTGCAGCAGAAGTGGTTCGGCGCCACGATGGACACGCCGGACGCGGTGCCCGAAGTCCTGCCCTGATCCCATCGCGACATGCCCGACTTCGACTGGGGGGTGATGTGGTACGCGGCGCCCTATATGGTCCAGGGCGCCGTGGTCACGCTGGAGATCTCGATCTGTGCGCTGGCGCTCGGCACGCTGGTCGGCCTGGTCTGCGGGCTGCTCAGCGTGTCCGACCTCGCAGTGCCGAAGGCGATCGTGCGCGCCTATGTGTATTTCGTGCGCGGCACCCCGGCGCTGGTGCAGATCTTCCTGGTGTATTTCGCACTGCCGCGGATCGGCTTCGAGCTGTCGGCGTTCTCCAGCGGCGTCGTGGCACTGGCGTTCAACTCGGGAGGTTTCATTTCGGAAATCGTCCGCGCCGGCCTGCAATCGATCGAAGCCGGCCAGACCGAGGCGGCGCTGTCGATCGGCATGACCAACCGTCAGTCGATCCTGTTCATCCTGCTGCCGCAGTCATTGCGGCGCATCACACCACCGTTGACCAACGAGGTGATCACGCTGGTGAAGAGCTCGTCGCTGCTGTCGGTGATCTCCATCACCGAACTGACCCGATCGGCGCAGGTGATCATTGCCGAACGCTTTACACCGTTCGAGCTGTATGCGGAACTGGCGGTATACTATCTGGTGATCATCTCGGTGCTGGCGTGGTTCTCGGAATACGTCGAGAAGCGGCTGCATGATTGAAGCCGCCGCACCGCTTGTTCTGATCCGCAATCTATCCAAGATCTTCGGCGACATCCCGGTGGTCGATCGAGTGGACCTTGCGATCACCGCCGGCGAGATTGTCATGGTGATCGGTCCGAGTGGCGCCGGCAAATCGACGCTGCTGCGCTGCGTGAACCGGATCGAGATCCCGTCGGAAGGCGACGTGCTGCTGGATGGCACGAACATGGCCGGCGAGGTCCGCAATGGTCGTCTGATTGCCGACGGCCCGACCGCAACGGCACGCAAGCGCCGGCGCATCGGCATGGTGTTCCAGCGCTTCAACCTGTTCGCCCACCTTTCAGCGCTCGACAATGTGGCGATCGGACCGCGGCGCGTGCTTGGCATGAAGCTCGCCGACGCCCGCGCGCTGGCGGCCGAACAGCTTGCCCGCGTGCGCCTGTCGGAACACGCGATGAAGCGGCCGAAACAACTGTCGGGCGGTCAGCAGCAGCGGGTGGCGATCGCGCGCGCCACGGCGATGCGGCCGGTGCTCATGTTGTTCGACGAACCGACTTCGGCGCTGGACCCCGAACTCGTCGGCGAGGTGCTGGAGGTGATTCGCGCCCTGGCGCAGGACGGCATGACGATGCTGGTGGTGACGCACGAGATGCAGTTCGCACGCGAGGTCGGCACGCGCGTGCTGTTCATGGACGGCGGCCGGATCCTGGAGGACGCGGAACCGGCGACGTTCTTCCGGCAGCCTGACCATCCACGCGCACGCGAGTTCCTGCGCCGGATTCACGCTCCCGTGGTCAGTTGACGGTGCCGTAACCGGCGGCCGAACGCCGGTGTGGGACGCGGCGCCGAGACCTGCACGGATCAGCGCGATACGATGATGCGCTTGCGCGTCCCTGAGCGGGGTCCGTTGACTCGGTCCGGATAGCCTTTCACCATCCGCGACGCAGTATTCAACTTCGGGCAATATGCAGACCATGAGCCAGTCGGACGCTGCGTGGCAACAATTGATCTCCACATTGCACGCGTCCGGCCGCAAGGCTGCACTGGCGATCACCGGGGGTGGCAGTGGGGCGGTCGGCGAGCTGCTTCGGGTTCCCGGTGGATCTCGGCTGCTGATCGAGGCACAGGTTCCCTACGACCCGCTGGCGCTTGCGGCGTTTCTCGGCTTTGCACCGGCCCAGGCATGCAGCGCCGATACCGCAATCGCAATGGCACGGAGCATTCGGGCGCGCGCGGCCGCGCTGGTGCCGGCGGCCACCGATCTGGTTGGCCTCGGCGCGACGGCGGCATTGGTGAGCGATCGGCCACGTAGAGGCGAGCACAGGTTTCACATCGCATTCGCCAGCTCTGTCGGCATCGCACACTGCACGGGCGTGCTGGCCAAGGGCAGACGCGATCGCGCCGCTGAAGAAGACCTCGTTTCGCGCGCGATCATACTGTGGCTGGCCCACGCGTGCGGGATTGCCGCACCGTCACCGCGCAGTCTGCTCGATGCGGATGAACATTTCGACGCGACGGTGGTCGCGGCCGTGGACCTTATCGATCGGCTTTTGGCTGCCGAGCTCGATCGTGTCACTGTCCAGCCCGATGGCCAAATGGTGCTGTCGGCTCCGCGGCCCGTCGTGTTGTTGCCAGGTTCCTTCAACCCGGTGCACGCTGGGCATTGGTTGCTGGCGCGAGTCGCCGCAGAGCTCAAGCAGCAGCCGGTGACGTTCGAAATCTCTGTCACCAACGTCGACAAGCCGCCGCTGGCGGGCGAGACGGTGCGCAACCGGCTCGCGCAATTCGCCTGGAAGTCGCCGGTCGAACTTACCAGAGCGCCCACCTTCGTCGAGAAGTCGCGCCTGTTTCCGGGGACCACGTTTGTGATCGGGGCGGATACAGCGGAGCGTCTGGTTGCGCCGAAATATTATGGCGATGACGAGGTTCTGATGCGCCTCGCGCTCGAGGAACTCGCCAGTTCCGGGGCGAGCTTTCTGGTGGCCGTGCGCATCGACGCAGCAGGGCGGGTACGCGCGCTGAACGACGTCCCCGTGCCGCGGCGCTATGCCGATCTGTTCAGCGAAATCCCTGAGCACCGCTTCCGCCTGGACACCTCCTCATCCGAGATCCGCGCGCGGGAGGTGTCGTTGGTGCCGCACAGCGATGCCCAAGGTTTGCCCAGCATGCCTGCCCGATAGTCATCGGCTTTCATCGCGCGTACTGCGCGCTGTGACGCCGCATGGCGATCCCACGTGATGGTGTCGGGTGGTGATCCCTGGTTGCTCACCGGTTTGCGGAAGAACGCCTTCGCCACTAGCGATCGAAATACCCCGCCCGCACCGCCATGCCGATCAGATTGACGATCAGCCGGCCGGCCGTGATGCAGGTGATCTGGTTCACGTCGTCGCGCGGTGTGATCTCCACTACGTCCATACCGACCACGCGGCCCTTGCGCACCAGGCCGTGGATCAGCCGCCTCGCCTGGTCGAACGTCACGCCGCCGGGGCAGGGCGCCGCCACCGCGGGAGCGATCGCAGGATCCATCCCATCCAGATCGACGGTGAGATAATAGCGCCCGCCATCGGGAATGCGTGCCAGCACGGCGTCCATGCCGCATTCGTGTAGCTCCCACGCCGGGATCAGGTGCGCACCGTAGGCCAGCGCGGCGTCCACCTCCTCTTGCCGGGCGCTGCCGGTGGCGCGCAGGCCGATCTGGAAGATCTGGGCGATATGCGCCATTTCGGAGGCGCGCCGGATCGGACTGGACAGTCCCTCGCGCACGCCGTTCACCTCGTCGCGCCAGTCGATGTGCTGGTCGATCTGCACCAGCGTGATCGGGCCGCGCCCCTCGAACGCACGCAGCACCGGGATCGGTACGCCGTGATCGCCGCCCAGCACGATCGGCAGCGCGCCGGCAGCGAGGATCGCCCGCACCGCCTGCTCGGTGCGGCGCGAGTGGGCCGCGGGATCGCCGAGGTCGCTGCGGATGTCGCCGCAGTCCACCGCGCGGATCGTCCGGCCGGCGTAGAGCGGTCCGCCCAGATCGAAGTCATAGCGCTCCAGCGAGCGCACGATCCGCAAGGATGCGTTGCGCAGCGCGGTGGGGGCATTGCTCTGGTCGTTGGTGATGTCCTCATAGCTGTATGCCTGGGCGTACGGGACGCCGAGGAACGCGATGTCGGCGGCGAGGCCTTCCAGCGTGGTGACCGGCAAGGCGCCGAGGAACGTGTCGGGCGAGCGTCGCGGCGCAGTTGTCAAACTCACGGCATGTCTCCTCTTGTCTGCTCGCCGTATACCAGCATGATCCATCCATGGTCCGAGCGATGACGACGCACCGCAAGATGCACCTGGTGGCCTTCCTGCTCGCGGGGCCGACCGCGCACCATCATGGCGCCTGGCGCCATCCGGAAGCCGATGTCGGCTTTTTCACGCCCGCGTGGCACGAGCACATCGCCCGTGTGCTGGAACAGGGGAAGTTCGACAGCCTGTTCTTCGCCGACATCCTCGGTCTGTACGATCTCTATGGCGGCGACTTCGCCACCATCCTGCGCTGCGGCGGGCAGATGGGGCTGCTCGATCCGATCCCGCTGCTGTCGATCATGTCGCGCGTCACCAGCCGTATCGGTCTCGGTGCCACGCTCTCGTCCACCTTCTATCCGCCCTATCACCTGGCGCGGTCACTCGGCACGCTCGATCTGCTGAGCGGTGGGCGGGTGGCGTGGAACGTGGTCGCCTCGCACGGCCATCTGGAGGCGCAGAATTACGGGCTGACCGAACTGCCGGCGCGTGACATGCGCTACGACTATGCGGACGAGGTGGTCGAGGCGGTGTGCAGGCTGTGGGAAAGCTGGGATGCCGACGCGCTGGTGTTGGACAAGCGGCGCGGTGTGTTCGCCGATCCCGACAAGGTGCATTACACCAACTATCAGGGCAGATGGATCAGCACGCGCGGCCCGCTCACCGTGCCGCGGTCGCCGCAAGGCCGCCCAGTGATCATGCAGGCCGGCTCGTCGCCGCGCGGCCGCGACTTCGCGGCACGCTGGGGCGAACTGGTGTTCACCTTGCAGCACAGCAAGGCGGACATGCAGGCGTTCTATCAGGACCTGAAGTCGCGCGTCGTTGCACAGGGCCGCGGGGCGGAACAGTGCGTGATCCTGCCTTCGATCGACGTAATCATCGGCGAAACCGATGCGATCGCGCGCGAGCGGCAGCACTACGTCAACGACCTGGTGCAGACCGAAGCGGGCATGGCGCAGATGTCCGGACATCTCGGCACCGATCTGTCGCGCTTCCCGCCGGATCAGCCATTGGCCGACATGCAGATCGAAGCCGGCTCGCGTGGCTCGCTCGACGTGATCCTGCAAGGCACCGAGGCGCAGGGACTGACGCTCGGTGAGGCGGCGCGTCGCTTCGCCACCAGCGAGCTGTGTCCCCAGATCGTCGGGTCGCCGGAAACCGTGGCGGACCAGTTGCAGGACCTGTTCGAGGCGCATGCGTGCGACGGCTTCATCCTGACACCGACGCTGATGCCCGGCATGTTCGAGCAGTTCGTGCGCGCCGTGGTGCCGTTGCTGCAGGCGCGCGGTGTGTTCCGTCGCGACTATGCCGGCACGACGTTGCGCGAACATCTGCGGGATTGAGGAGGAACCATGCAAATCGCGGTCACCGGCGGGCTCGGACGGCTTGGGCGCTATGTGGTGCGGGAGTTGGCGCAGCACGCGGTGCGCGTGCTCGACATCGGTTCGGCGGCCGAATGCCATCCGGCCGATCTGCGCGACCTCGATGCGCTGCGCGCGGGCCTGCGCGACATCGAGGTCGTGGTTCACCTGGGCGGCATCGACCGATCGTTCATCACCGACGATGCGCAGACCATGCAGGTGAACGCGATGGGGACGTGGAACCTGTTCGAGGCCAGCCTTCAGGTCGGCGTTCGCCGCGTGATCCATTGCTCCAGCAGTTCGGTGCTCGGACTGGATTCCAGCAATCCGCACATGGCGCCCTGCTATCTGCCGATCGACGAGATGCATCCGGCACGCGCGACCGACGCCTACGGGCTCAGCAAGGCGTGCGGCGAGCGGATCGCCGAGGCGTACTCGCGGCGCGGGCTGGAGGTGATCGTCATCCGCCCATGCCTCGTGGCGTTTCCCGAGATGATGGATTTCATGGTCGGCAAGTCCGCGCCGGACGGGCGCGATGAGCCGGCGTCGTACCTGTGCACCTATGTCGGGCCGGAGGACTGCGCCCGCGGCTTTGCCGCCGCGGCGACGACCGACTACCGTGGTTTCGAGACATTCTTTCTGGCCGCTGACGATGCGTTCTCGACCGAACCGACCGTCAGCAGGCTGCAAGCGCGGTACGGTGCGACGATCCCGTTGCGCGATGCGGCGCTCTATCAACACGCGCCGCGGGCCTCGCCGGTCAGCCACGCCATGGCGCACCGGCGGCTTGGCTGGACGCCGACGACACGCTGGACGCCCGGTTCAATCGCGGGTTGACTGTGTCCCCATCGCATGGGGAGCGTCACATGAGCCTGACCAATCAGGTCGCCCTGGTGACCGGCGCCGGCCAGGGCATCGGCAGGGCTTCGGCGCTCGCGCTGGCGGAGGCCGGTGCGCAGGTCGTCGCCGCCGACATTGACCGCCACAAGGCCGAGGCGACGGCAGACGCCATCATGTCGCAGCAGCGCCGGTCGCTTGCGGTGCAGGCCGACGTCGGCGATCTGCGCGATATCGACCGCATGGTGCGCGAGGCCCTGCAGCAGTTCGGCCAGATCGACATTCTGCTGAACAACGCAGGTGTGACGCGCCGTGCCGATATCATGGAGCTGACCGAGGCCGACTGGGACCGCATTCACCGCGTCAACGCGAAGGGCGTGTTCTTCTGCCTGCAGCGCGTGGCGCGCGAGATGATCCCGCGGCGCAGCGGACGCATCATCAACATCGCCTCGATCGCCGGGAAGGGCTACGAGGGCACCTCCAACGCGGCCTATGCGGCGAGCAAGGGCGCGGTGATCGCGCTGACCAAGACTGCGGCGCAGCAGCTGGGCAGGCACAACATCAATGTCAATTCGGTCTGCCCCGGCGTGACGCGCACCGCCTTGTCGGACGCCAACCTGCAGATCCGCGCGCAGCAGGAAGGTGTCAGCGTCGAGGAGATGGAACGTCGCCGGGCCGAGGTGATCCCGCTGAAGCGCGCGAACGACCCGGAGGACATCGCCGCCATGGTGGTGTTCCTGGCATCCCCGGGAGCGCGCAATATCACCGGCCAGTCGTTCAACGTCGATGGCGGCCTGATCCCGGATTGAACCAAGGAGGCTCCCAATGAGTGCAGATCCGAACCAACTGGTCCTGACCGGCGAAAACCCGTTCATCCGGCTGAGCGCGACGGACGGTGCGCCGTTCACCACCAATGCCAGCTTCTGGCGCATCATCCTTAGTCCCGCGGGTCCGGGGCACGTGCTCTACATCAAGAGCGAGTTGACGAATGACCGCCTGCGGATCTTCTCCGACAACATCGCGATGGCGCGATGGCTGCAATCGACGGTACAGGGCATGCTGAACGCGGAGACGGCGGATCCGTCGATCCCGGTGACCGACGCGGTGTTCTCCAAGGAAGGCGACCCGCACACCTTCTGGACCGAGCGCGTGGAGGCGTGGGACGAGGAGATTGCGCTGACCTGGTACAACATCGGCGAGCCGCTGCTGATTCACACCCAACCGAATGCCGAACCGGGCCGGCCGTACGGGGTGTGCACCGTGCTGATCCCTGCGCTCGGCGCCCGGCTGACCCGAAACGGGGTGCAGGCGGTCGGCCAGGCCTGGCCGCGCGAGCGCGAAGGCCGGTCGTTCAGCACCTGCGCGCTGGCATTCTCGGAAAGCTGGACCGCCGCGCGTTAGCGGTGCGGCGGTGCGACGCGGGCGGATTGAGGCGAGCGGAGAAACCCCATGAAATTCGGCATTTTCTACGAATTGCAATTGCCGCGCCCGTGGGCGCAGGACGACGAGCGGCAACTCTATCAGAACGCCTTGAGCCAGGTGGAACTCGCCGACCAGCTCGGCTACGACTACGCCTGGGAAGTGGAACACCATTTCCTGGAGGAGTACTCCCACTCGCCGCAACCCGAGGTCTTCCTCGCCGCGGCGAGCCAGCGGACGAAGCACATCCGTCTGGGCCACGGGATCATCCAGCTCACTACGAACCACCCCGCGCGGGTGGCGGAAAAGGTTGCCTGCCTCGATCTGGTGAGCAACGGGCGCGTCGAATTCGGCATGGGCGAGGGCGCGAGCATCACCGAACTCGGTCCGTTCGATCGGCAGATGGAGGACAAGCAGGCAGTGTGGGAAGATGCGGTTCGCTGCATCGTGCCGATGTTCACCCATGAGGGCTGGCAGTATGACGGCCCATATTTCAAGTTCCCGTTGCGCAACGTGTTGCCCAAGCCGGTGCAAAAGCCTCATCCGCCGCTCTGGGTCGCATGCTCGCAGCTCGAAACCATCGAACTTGCCGGACGGTGCGGCATCGGTGCGCTGGGTTTTCAGTTCCTCAGCGCCGAGATGGCGCATGCCTGGGTGCACGCCTACTACAACGCGTTCGTCAAGCGTCAGCAGAAGCTCGCCGACTATCAGAGCAACTGCAACATCGCGATGGTCAGCTACTTCATGTGCGCCGAAACCGACGAGGAGGCACGGCGGCGCGCCGACGGCGTGACGTTCTTCCAGTTCTCGCTTGCCTATTACAGCGGTTCGCGCAATCGCGAGCGCCCTGCGCCGGGGACAGTGAACCTGTGGGACGAGTATCTGAAGTGGAAGCAGGACAACCCCGAGAAGGCCGAGCAGGCACTGCGCGGCGGCCTGATCGGGTCACCCGAAACGATCCGTCGCAAGCTGCACCGGTTCGCCGAGTCGAAGGTGGACAGCATCATCCTGCTCAATCAGGCTGGGCGAAACCGGCACGAGCACATCTGCGAAAGCCTCGATCTGTTCGCCCGGGAAGTGATGCCTGAGTTCCACGCTATGGAGCCCGAGCATCAGGCGTGGAAGCAGAGGGTGCTGAACCGCGAGATCGAGCTCGCTGAGATCGACACCGCGCCGTACAAGGAACGCATCGGTGTCGGCAAGGGCGTCACGATCGACCGGCTGGTCGCTGCGGAATAGGCGCGGAGGCGCGTTCGCCGCCAAGCCGGCGACCACGATACTTCCGTTGCGTCAGGCAGCCGGATGTTCCGCCGCACGGCGCCGCATCATGTGGAGCAGGTGCACACGAGATTCGAACGCACTCATCATGCGCTGCGTTGCCTCGTGGAACATCTGATTGGCGACATGATCCAGCAGATGGCTCTTGAACTGAAAGTCGATGACGAAATCAACCTGCGTCTGATCGCGCACCGGCGTGAATGTCCATGTATTGGCAAGGTGCTCCAGCGGCCCATCGACGGCGCGCACCAGCACCTGCCGCGGCCGGTCCAGCGTGATCTGGCTCGTGAAGCCTTCCTGGAATGGGCCGAACCCGATCGTTAGGTCGGCGATGATCTCGCGCTGGTCCTCCTGGTGGATACGCGCGCCACTGCACCAGGGGACGAACAGGGGATAGTTCTTCACGTCCGCCACCACGGTGAACAGCTCGTCGGCACCATAGGCGAGCGTCGCCCGCTCCTCGTGACGCGGCATGCCACAACCTCCCTCGGTATACATTGACGGCAGTGCATCGCAGGCCCGCGGCACGCCACGCCACGCCACGCACCGCCTCGCGGAGCTGACGGGCGCATCCCGTCCGGGGAGCCCGGAGCCATCTCGAGCTCGTCAGCTCCGGACATCCGAGCGCACGGCGTGCTTGCGGCAGTCACCGCGCTTGGGGGCCTGGTCGGATCGTTCTGCACCGATCCCGGTGGCGCCGAGCCGACCGCCCCCAAGCGCGTTGGCGGCGCTTCAATGTTTCACGGCGTCTTGGTCGCGGGCGGTGTGGGCGCCGGCGCGGGCGAGCCGTGCTGGATCGAGGCCAGCTCCTTCGCATTGAGCTGGTCGGCGCTCTGGTCGGGATGCACGGTTGCCGACACCGGCATCTTGTGCGCTGGCGCCGGGTGCGTCACGTGACGGGGCTGGACGGTGCCCTGCGCGGGAGCGCTCTGCGCGAAGGCGGGACCTGCGGTGAATGCAAGCGCCGAAACACCAACAATGAGCTTGTAGCGAGACATGGGTTGTTCCTTTTGAAGTGAAGGCAAATTCGCGCTTCGGTCTGCCAACACCGCAACCCGGCAGGGATCGGGTCTTGGCAGGTCCGTTGCGCCGTGCAACCTAGCGGCTTCTCCGGCCAAGGTGAACGTCTGCACCGGATGCGGAGGTGCGCACTTGATGCATCCTGGAAATCCGCAGCCATCGCATAAGGTTGGGGCAATCTGCCAACAAGCGCGCGCAGCGACCGGTTGCTCAACACCAAGATGTGATCGAGGCCATGCCATCTGGATCGGGTCGATGGACACCTGTCGCCGCAGCGACGCATCGTCCATGCCGCGGCGGTGCTTACTGTGGGGCGGTGAAACGGAGGTCGATGCCATGAATGCTGTGACAGGTGCTCATCTGATCGGCAGCGTACCGCTGGCGGATGCCGCGACGGTCTTTCGCACCGTCGCACGAGAACTCGGACCGCATCTCGTCCGCATTCCCGATGGCGAGACCGGCAACCGCAACCGCTGGATCTGGTGGCAGCGGGAGATGCTGCTGCGTCACCCCGCCATGGAGCCCGACACGGACGCGCCACCGTTCGAGGTCCGGCAATGGGACGGCGCACTGATCCGAACCACCGACTGGCTGCGCTTCAGGGCCGGGGTTGATCCGGCAACGGTGAGGTTCGACACCGGCTATGCGGCGGCGGCGCGGAACTCCTATGCGACCTTCTGCCGCCTGCGCGATGGCGGCGAGATTCCCGCCGGCGTGCGCTTCCAGATGTGCCTGCCGACGCCGATGGCATCAGGTTACATGTATGTCAGCCCTTCGTCGCTCGCGGCCTATCTGCCAGCCTATGAACGCGCGCTGCTCGCAGCATTGCGCGACATCGCCGATGCGATCCCACATCGCGATCTGTCGATCCAATGGGATGTCTGCCAGGAAGTCCTGGTGTTCGAGCGCTACTTCCCGCACCGCCCGTCCAGCTACAAGGCCGATATCGCAGCCGAGCTGGCGCGGCTCGGCGACGCGGTGCCTGACGATGCGGAGTGCGGCTACCACCTCTGCTACGGCTCGCCGCGCGATGAACACCTGGTCATGCCGAAGGACACGGCGATCATGGCAGAGATGACGCGCGACCTGTGCGCCCGGCTGCGTCGGCGGATGGATTTCCTGCACCTGCCGGTGCCGAAGGACCGCACCGACGATGGGTATTTTGCGCCGCTCGCCGATCTGTCGCTGCCGCCGGAAACTGCGCTGTATCTCGGCCTGATCCATCATGCCGATGCGGAAGGTGACCGCTCGCGGATTACCGCTGCACGCAAGGTGGTGCCGCAATTCGGGGTCGCCACCGAATGCGGATGGGGCCGCACCGATCCGGCGCGCGTGCCGGGACTGCTGGCGGCGCATCGGAATGCCATCGCGGACGCCGCGCATTGATGCGTCGCGTCGCGGCGCTGCCGCTATTGCTGGTCGCCGCTTCGGCCAATGCCACATACGGTGATTGGCACGACGACGCGCCTGGTGTGTTGCGTCACTTCACACCCGACACCATGCCACCGCCATACGCCACGAGTTCGGCCGCCCGGGCGCCGTCGGTCGTCGTCCGTCCGTCCGGCGCGACACCGCATGTACCGCCGGGCTTCGTCGTGGACCAATTCGCGAGCGGACTGGAGCGGCCGCGCACCCTGCGCGTGGCACCGAATGGCGATGTGTTCCTGGCCGAAAGCGGTGCCGCACGGATCCGCGTGTTTCGCGCACCCGGCGGCGCGACCCGCCCAGCGGAAACCAGCATCTTCGCCGACGGCCTTGCGCAGCCGTTTGGTATCGACTTCTGGCCGCCGGGACCAAACCCACGCTTCGTCTATGTCGCGCGGTCCGGCGGAGTGGTGCGACTGCCGTATCGGTTGGGCGATCTGCAGGCGCGTGGGCCGGCCGAAGTGGTCGTGGCGAACCTGCCGCGCGACGGACACTGGACGCGCGATGTGGTGTTCTCGCGCGACGGACGCACGATGTTCGTCTCGGTCGGATCCTTCAGCAATATCGGCACCACCGGCGAGGCGGAGCGCGCCGACGTGCTGGCATTCGATGCCGATGGCGGCAACCGGCGCATATTCGCTTCCGGCCTTCGCAACTGCTCGGCCGAGGCGATCGCGCCGGCGACGGGCGCGCTGTGGTGCGTGGTGAATGAGCGCGATGGGCTGGGCGACGATCTGCCGCCGGATTTTGCGACATCGGTACGCGAGCGCGCGTTCTACGGTTGGCCATGGTACTGACATCGGCGATCATGAGGACCCAAGGCTCAAGGGACAGCGACCTGATCTCGCCGGACATGTCGCGCTGCCCGACGTGCTGATCCAGCCGCATTCGGCGCCGCTTGGCATCACGTTCTATGACGCCACGCAGTTCCCGCCGGAGTATCGCGGCGATGCATTCGTGACGTTGCGCGGTTCGTGGAATCGCGCGCGGCGTACCGGCTACAAGGTGATCCGGCTGCGCTTCAGCAACGGCAGAGCGACCGGGGAGTACCAAGACTTCCTCACCGGCTTTGTCGCATCGGATCAGGCGGTGTGGGCACGACCCGTCGGCATCGCGGTGGCACACGATGGCTCGCTGCTGGTCAGCGAGGACGGCAACGGTACGATCTGGCGCATCGCCTACCGAGGGGGCAACCGATGAGCACCACGCGACCGCCGAAGCAGCAGGCGCCCGCGCTTGCCTGCGACTGCCATTTCCACATCTTCGGTCCGTACGACCGCTTTCCGCTGCACCCCGGCCACAGCTATACCCACCGGCGGCGCTGGTGCCGGCGTATCTGGCGATGGCCGACACCGGCGGCATAACTCGCATGGTTGTGGTGCAGGCCAGCGTGTACGGCACGCAGAACGCGGTGACGCTGGACGCGGTGTGGCAGTTCGGCCTGCATCGGGCACATGCCGTCGTGGTGATCGACGACAGCTTCGACGCTGCGGCGCTGCGACGCATGCATGAACGCGGCGCGCGCGGCGTGCGGTTCAACATGGTGACCGGCAACGGCACGCCGGAGGAACAGCTGGACGCCCTGGCGCGCCGGCTGGCGGCGTTGATCTGGCACATCCAGATCTATGCCGGGGGCGACAAGCTGGCCGATATGGCGCCGCGTCTGGCGAAGCTGCCGGTGAACGTGGTGATCGACCATTGCGGCGGGGTGAAGGCGGAACTCGGTACCGCGCATCCGCAGTTCGCGGCGCTGCTGCGGTTGCTCGACGGCGGTCGCGCCTGAGCGTTGCGTGTGGGGCACCGACTGGCCGCATCCGCAGATGGATCCCGTGCCGGAGGCTGGGTTGCTGTACGACCAGTTGGTCGAATGGGTGCCCGATGCAGCGGTGCGGCAACGCGTGCTGGTGGATAATGCAGCTAACCTGTATGGGTTCTGAATTCCACTCACACGCTGCGCTGTCGCATCACTGTTCCGTTTCCGCCACTCGAGGTCCATGACTGGTCGCTGCTGGCCGGCCTGGCTGGTATCGCGCTGGAACTGCTGGCCGCGGCGCGGGGATCCACCATAGGTCGCGCCCCCGCGCCCGCAGCAAGGTCAGCCCATCGCCGCGGCGTGCTCTTGCGGCGGCACGCGGCGATCCGCCAGCCAGCCGTCGAGACCCCAGACGCGGCCGGCGTTCACCGTGACCAGCCAGGCGGTCAGCGTGGCATAGACGATGTGGTAGTCGATGATCAGGTTCACGCGGCCTTCGATATAGGGAAAGTCCATGTGCGCCGTCCAATAGGTCAGCAGCAGCGCGACGCCGAACACGCCGCTCACCCGCACCAGCAGGCCGGAGACCAGCGACAGACCGATCAGCAGGTGGCCCCAGCTCACCAGGAATGTCAGCACCGGGGCGATCGCCGGCGACGTCAGCGGTGCATAGAAATCGTGGAACGTCTTGGTGTGGGCGAGGAACGACGCCGCCGAGAAATCGGACGACAGCACCTGCCAAGCGCCGGCGTAGAGGAACGTCCAGCCCATCAGCAGCCTGAACGCGAGTACGAACTTCCTGTCCATCATGACGCCGTTCATTCCGAGCCTCCGGTTTCTGCAATGTTAGCGCGCAGGTTAGCGGCGCGGTGTCGGCCGGCATTGATCCAGATCAACCTGCCATGAAGGCGCAAGCCGCACCGATCCTGATGCTTTTGCCGAGCTTGGGAGCGCTGTTCCGGGCAATTCCGTTTGCCTGAATGGCGGCGGAGTGGTCATGAAATCGTATGTGGAACAAACCGGTCGGAAAATGCCAGAATAGGGTCCCTGTCCGAAGGAGCGCCGCACCATGTTGATCTGCCAGCTGACCGACCTGCACGTTCGGCCGGTGGGGCAAGCCGCCGGTCGCGTGTCCGAAACCAACATGTTCACGGAACGCGCGTTCCGTGCGGTGGCAAGGCTGACCCCGCGCCCTGACGTGGTGGTGATCACCGGTGACCTGACCGAGTGCGGCCTGGACGCCGAGTACAGCAACCTCAATCACCTGCTGCGCAAGCTCCAGCCGCTTCCGGTGTTCGTCATCCCGGGCAACCATGACCGCCGCGGCAACCTGCGCGAGGCTCTGAAGCACCTACCCGGCGTCGTCAACGACCCGCACTACGTTCAGTATTGCGTGGACGACCACCCGGTTCGGCTGATCATGCTCGATACGTTGGTGCCGGGCGCCGGCCACGGCGAATTACGGGCCGAGCAACTCGAATTTCTCGACCGCACCCTGGCCGCGGCGCCCGACAAGCCCACCATCATCGGCATGCATCATCCGCCGTTCGCCTGCGGCATCGCCCATCTGGATCGGATCAACCTGCGCAACGCGCAGGAATTCGCGGCGGTCATCGCGCGGCACCGGCAGGTCGACCGCATCATCAGCGGCCACCACCACCGGCCGATCGTGGCCCGGGTGGCGCATGCCATCGCCTCGATCGCACCCTCCGTCGCGCATCAGGTCGAACTGTCGCTGGATCCGCATGATGCCGGCGCATTCGTGTTCGAGCCGGCCGCCTTTCAGCTCCACCGCTGGACCCCGCACGACGGCATCGTATCGCACACCGTTTACGTCGAGGATTTTCCCGGCCCGTATCCCTTCGTCAACGACCCGCAGTATCCCGGCAAGGCCTGAGCCACACCATATTGTGACTGGACATCTCGGGAACTTGGTTCCGGCGGTGCCTCCGCGCGCTCACGTCGGTAGTTGCCCGGACTTGCCAGAACAGGAACGGCGGGCGAGGCTGTCGAACGATTGCGCGAAGGGCATTTGCTCTATACAACTGCAAGTGGTATATTTGCGTTATGTTACATGAAGCGCTCACGGTGATCTCGAACATCGCAGTGGCCGTCGGCCTGCCGGTGATGCTGCTCGCACTGGCTATTTCAGCCGTGTTGGTGATGGCGGGCTGGGGGCGCCGTCAGGACCTGCTGCAGCGGCAGGGGCGCCCGATCGTCACCGACCGCGTCGAACTCGGCCAGACCCCGTTCGCGGCGGGCGTACTGGATGTCGCTGCGGAGACGGCAGCATTGCTGGGTCGATTCGAGAGCCTCGCCGCACAGCGGTTCGTTGCGCTGGAGCTTGCGGTGCAGCCCGATCTTGCGGTGCGCACCGATCCTCGCGCCTTGCGGGAGGTCCTCGGCGACATCGTGGGACAGGCGATCGTGGATGCGTCCTGTGGACGGGTGCTGTTGGCCGCCGCCCGTATCGGGGGGCGAGTGCAGATTACTGTGTCGGACGACGGCGTGCGCGCCGATCGCGCCTTGCGGTCAAGCCAGCTGCGGCCAGCGGAACGGCTCGCCGCGTTGCAAGGCGCCACGATGGAAGTCGATGCCCGGGCTGGATGCGGGACTACCGTGGTTCTGCGATTGCCCGAGGCGGCGACCAGCCGCCGCCCAGGGGGCGAGTCCGAGACACTAGACCCGGCCAGTGTCTGGGCGCCCGCGCGGCGGGCACGGGCGAACAGCAGCGTCGGGCACTAGCGGGACCGTCGCGGCCCACATTCAGCTGAGAGCCAAGCGAGTGGTCGCCGGCTTCGCGCGTCTGTCTCGCGGATTGTGCCGATGCCGGGAATACCGGTGCCCGCTTTGGTGTCATTAGTAGGCGGCAGCCGGGTTCCCGTGGCGGGCGGCGGAGGATGGGATGGCGGCGGCGGAACGGCCGATTTCTACCGACGAACTGCATGCCTACGTCGATGATCGGCTGGATGCGGTCCGTCGGCGGGAGGTCGAGAGATATCTCGATGCGCAGCCTGAGGTGGCGCGACGCGCGGCAGCCTATCGCACCCAGCGTGACGGTCTTCGCGGGGCCCACGCCGGCTATGCGGCCGAGCCGATCCCGCCGGAGCTCAACCTAAGCCGGTTGTTGGAGGCCCGCTTGCGACGGCGCCCGGTCTGGTGGGGCATTGCGGCCGCCGTTGTGCTGTCGCTTGGCCTCGGCGGCGCGGCCGGCTGGTATCTGGGAGCATCGCCAAAGCCGAGCCGCATCGAGCTGGCGATGTCGCTGCTGCAGCAACAGGCGATGGCGAGCCATGAGGTGTACGCCGCGGACCGGCGCCACCCGATCGAGGTTACTGCTGACGAAGGCGACCAGCTGTCGCAGTGGCTGTCGAACCGGCTGCGGCGGAGTGTGGCGGCTCCAGACCTGAGTGCACTCGGCTATCGGTTGCTCGGCGGACGCCTGCTGGCAACCGAACGGGGAGGTGCTGCGGCACTGTTCGTCTATGACGACCCGCAGGGCAATCGGCTCAGCGTGCTGCTGCGCCCCATGGCGCCGGAGCTGCGAGCAGGACGCGCCGACATCGTGCAGGGATCGCTGTCGGGCTGTACCTGGATCGGCGGCGGCATGGGCTATGCGGTGGTCGGCGCGGCACCCGATCAGACCTTGGACCAGATCGCCGATCAGATCCGCCGGCAGGCTGGGCACGCGATCTGATCAGCCGCCGGCAGTCTGGCACTCGGTGACCGCGCGACGGTGCCCGAGGCGGGCTTGCCTCGGTTCGCTCGCAATGCCAGTGGAAACCCATGGACGCGGATTATGTTGTGGTTGGCGCCGGCTCGGCCGGCTGCGTCGTCGCCAGCCGGCTGAGCGAGACCGGCGCAAGTGTGACGCTGCTGGAAGCCGGACCGCGTGACTGGCATCCGATGATCCATATTCCTGCCGGCGTGCTGAAGCTGCTGCATCACCCGGTGGTGAACTGGAACTACAGCGCCGATGCCGGTCCCGGCTCGGGCGGGCGGGCAATTCATTGGCCGCGCGGCAAGGTGCTCGGCGGATCGAGCTCGATCAACGGCATGCTGTATGTGCGCGGCAACCCCGCGGACTACGACAGCTGGGCGCAGATGGGTTGCCGCGGCTGGGGCTTCGACGATGTGCTGGCGTATTTTCGCAAGTCGGAGCACTACGTGCAGGGCGGCGACGCGGACTACCGCGGCAAAGGCGGCCCGCTGCGCGTCGAGGACTACCGCACCATCCTGCCGCTCACGCATCGCTTCGTCGAAGCCGCGCAGCAGGTGGGCTTCCGGTTCAGCCCCGACCTCAATGGCAGGATGCAGGAAGGCGTCGGCTACTCGCAGATGACGCGAAAGGGCCGGTTCCGCGGGTCGACGGCACAAACGTTTCTGGCCGAAGCCAGGAAGCGCGAGCATCTGCGGATCGAGACCGGTGCGATGGCGACGCGGCTGGTGATGGACGGCAAACGCTGCAGCGGCGTTGCGTTCCGCCAGCTTGGCATGGAGCGCGAGGCACGCGCGGCGCGCGAGGTGATCCTGTGCGGCGGGTCGGTCAACTCGCCGCACCTGCTGCAGGTTTCCGGGGTCGGGCCGGCCGAGTACCTGCAATCCATCGGCATCGCGGTGGTGCATGACCTTCCGGGTGTCGGCGCCAACCTGCAGGACCACTATGTGGCGCGCATTTCGCATCGCGCGACGAACGCCGTCTCGATCAACCAGCTTGCGCACGGCGTCCGGCTTGCGGCCGAGGCGGTGCGCTTCGTCGCCACCGGCCGCGGCGCATTGACCTTCGGCGTCACCAGCGCACAGGTGTTCTGCCGCTCGCGTCCGGAACTCGCGAGCCCCGATCTGCAACTCCTGTTCACGCCGGCAAGTTATGATCCGACCCGCTTCGGCCAACTGGAACGCGTGCCGGGCATGACGGTCGCGGTATGCCCGGTGCGTCCGGACAGCCGTGGCACCATCATGGCGCGATCGGCCGATCCGTTCGCGGCGCCGGTTATCACGCCGAACTACCTGTCGGACCCGAACGACCAGCGCGTGCTGAACGCCGGCATCCGGATGACGCGGAACATCTTTGCTGCTCCGGCGATCGCGCAGCACAGCGTCGAGGAGACCTTGCCGGGATTATCGGTGGTTTCGGACGAGGACCTTGCTGCCTATTCACGCGGCTTCGGCACCACGATCTTCCATCCGGTCGGAACATGCCGCATGGGTGAAGGTCCTGGCGCCGTCGTCGATGCGCGTCTGCGTGTGCATGGCATCGGCAATCTGCGGGTGATCGACGCATCGGTGATGCCGACATTGACCACAGGCAACACCAATGCCCCCACCATCATGATTGCAGAGAAGGGCGCGGCGATGATCCGCGAGGATGCGGCCTAGCCCCGGAGCGCAGCAGGACGATCGCGGCCAGGCCCGCGATCAGGAAACCGACCGCGGGAGGCTCAGGCACCGCTGTCGTCCCCGGCAGACTTGCCGGATAGCCGATGGGCAGTTGAGCAAAACTCAGCGTGTCGGTATCGGTGCCGAACAGCACACCCGGCACGATGCCGTTGCCGTTGCCGGTGCCGACGGCGATTTGGTCGATCAGATCGGGCAGTTCGAAAGTGCTGATGCCGTTGCCACCAAAATTTGTGCGGAGGATGTCGAACAGCGCAGGGAACTGGGCAATCGACAGTAGCTGGCCGTCGGCGAAAGCCCAGCCGGCGGGGGCAAAATTGCCGGCGAACCGGCTGATCTCGCCAAGGAACGGCTGATCTCCCGTGTCAGCCCCAGCGAGTGGGAAGCTTCCGTGCGCCGCAATGATCGGTTCGAGCCCGAGCAAGGGTTGCATTACGGAAAACGGCAGCCCGCTGCCGAGCGTGAGGCGGAGCAACCCCGGTGTGCGCTGAACCTGCACTTGCACTACACGCCAGGCCAGCCGCGCTCCTGATAGGCGCCATCCCAGAACAGCCATTCGGTACTGCGTCGAGCGGATAAACGCGGTCATCATGCGTGTGCGGATCGCCTGCGTCGTGGTATCCGCCGCCCGATCGGTGATGCCGATCACCGTGCGTACCGCTTCCCCGAAGCCCTCGTCTGCATATGTATCGATCCATGCACGATACGGATTGTCCGCCGCCGCATGCCGGGCAACGCGTGTGCCCACATCCCAATAGATCCAGAAGCACGGCAGCAATGCCGCAACCAGCACCTCCCACGGTTCGTGATAGGCCGTCGCCAGCAGAAAGCTGGTGTAGCCAAGACAATCGGGCGATGGCTCCGCATCGGCAAGCCGCGCAGGATCGACGCCGAACTCCTTCAGGTAGCGTTCATGCAATGCCTGCTCGACAGCGACAGCCTCCAATGCGCACGAACCGAATGCGCGCAGCGTCTCCGCATCGGGCCCTTTCACCCCGGCCATCGCAAGGATGCGCGAATACTGCGCGAGGTACAGCGCATCCTGCACGATGTAGCATTGGAAGCGCTCACGACTGAGCCGGCCGGCGGCCAGCTCCGTGTTGAACGGCAACTCGTCGATCGCCCGGCGCAAGCGCGCGGTGCGCTGCCAGGCCGCCTCGGAGAATTGCGTCATTGCGCGGTGTCCTCCGTCCAGAGTGCGTGGAAGTGATGCACCGGTCCGTGACCGCTGCCAACTGTCAGACGATCGCTCGCGGCGATAGCGGCGGTGAGGTACGCCTTCGCTTCGCGCACCGCCTCCACCATGCCGAGGCGCGGCAGCAGCGCGGCAATCGCAGCCGATAGCGTGCAGCCGGTACCATGGGTGTTCCGTGTTTTGATCCGACGACCTGGCAGCTCGGTGATAGTTGTGCCGTCGAACAGCAGGTCGGTGCTGTTCACCTCGGTAAGATGTCCGCCCTTCAGCAACACCCACTGCGAACCTAGCCGATGCAGTTCGCGCACCACATGTCGCATGTCGGCAAGCGTCGCCGGCACGGGTCCACCGAGCAACACGCCTGCTTCCGGCAAGTTCGGTGTGATCACGCGCGCGATTGGCACCAGCGTCTCGCGCAGTGCGGCGACCGCATCGTCCCGCAGCAGATGATGGCCGCTCTTCGCCACCATCACCGGATCGAGCACGATGTTGCGCATGGCATGATGCCGCAGGCGGTCCGCGACGGCCGTAGCAATCTCGGCGGTCGCCACCATGCCGATCTTGACCGCATCCACCCGCACATCAGCGAAGATCGCGTCGATCTGCTCTGCGACAAAACCTGGATCGACGGTCTGGAACGATCGCACGCCCTGCGTGTTCTGCGCGGTCAGCGCCGTGATCGCCGCCATGCCGTACGCACCCAGCGCTGAGAACGCCTTCAGGTCGGCCTGGATGCCGGCGCCGCCGCTCGGATCAGAACCCGCAATGGTAAGGACATTGGCGATCATGCCACGACCGCCCGTGCGGTTTCGTTCAGCCGCGGCAGCACCTCGGCGGCGAACAGCCGGAGGCTCTTTTCCGCCTCCGCATGGGTCAGGAACCCGGACCGTCCGATAAAGATCAGATGGCCGAAACCGCCAAGCTCCGCATAGCATTCCATGATCTGCCGGTACACTGTCTCCGGCCTGCCGGCGAACATCAGCCTGCTGGCGATTGCCTGTTCGGCGGTCATGTCGCGCAGCGCATCCGCTGGACGTGCCGCCGCTCCGGGTCCGGAACGCCACGCCTGCGGCGCCATCTCCGGCGGCATTCTTCCGGGCAGGAACTTCGACATTTGCGGCGCCTGTTTCAGCGACGTGTTGAGGAACCACAGCAGCTTGCTGCCGACACGCACGCCCTCTTCATCCGTATCGCCGACATAGACGAACGCCGTGTAGGCGAAACGATCCAGCGCCGGCTTCGGTAGTCCCGCATCCTCGCGTGCGCGACGGTACGCCGCCCAGGTACGCTTGGTGCCGTCCATGCCGCGCAGCACCAGCGCGTTGACCATGCCGCGCCGGCCGAGTTCCGCCGATGTTGCCGGATCGCCGGTCGCCGCCCACAGCGGCGGGTGCGGGCGCTGCCAGCAGGGCGGCCAGATGTTCACGTGGCGATGCGTGAAGTGCTTGCCTTCCCAACTGAACGGGCCGTCATGGCTGGTCAGCGTCTTCACGATCAGATCGATCGCCTCCCAGAAGCGTTCGACGATGCCGATGGGGTTGGCGTTGCCCGACACCATCTCACTGTCGCCTGACTTGACGAAGCCGATCTCCAGCCGCCCGCGCGAGATCACATCGGCGGTGGCGTACTCTTCCGCCACTCGCACCGGATCGCGTCGTACCGTGATCAGCGTGCCCTGGCTCAGGATGCGCACCTTGCTGGTCTGGCGTGCGATGTTGCCGAGGATCATCGGACTGGCGCCGTACAGGCTGTTGATGCCGGAATGGTGCTCAATCGAGACGATGTTGACGCCGAGGTCGTCGCACAGCAGATGCTCGTCCAGACATTCGTGGAACAGGTCGGCGGCGAGCTTCGGATCGCAGTACCCATTGGGCAGGCTGCCGCGCACCGAAGCGGCATCGGCCAGAACTTCGGGCGGCACGAAGGGATAGGTGTTCTCGCAATGATACCAGGTCTGCATTGCGTCCCTCCCGTTATCGCGCGTGGATCGCGCGCCATACGCGTTCCGATGTCGCCGGCATCTCGACATGTGTCACGCCGAACTCCGCCAGCGCATCGACGATGGCGTTGACCACGGCACCGAGTGCCGGCGTGGTGCCACCCTCGCCTGCCGGGCGGATGCCGAGCGGATGAGTCGGTGACGGTACCTCGCTCAGTTCGGTATCGTAGGTCGGCACCTCGTCTGCATGCGCGATCGCGTAGTCCATCAGCGAGCCCGACAGCATCTCGCCCGATTGCGGATCGTAGCGGACCTGCTCCAGCAGCGCCTGACTGATGCCATGCGTGATGCCGCCATGCACCTGGCCATGCACGATCATCGGGTTCACCGCGCGTCCGACATCGTCCACCGCGGCGTAGCGCGCGACCTGCACCACGCCGGTGTCCGGATCGACCTCCACCTCGCAGACGTGGCAGCCATAAGGGAATGCCGCCAGGTTCATCGTTTCGTCGCCGACGCCATCCAGTTTGCGCAGATCGTCCGGCAGGTCGTTGCGCTGCACCGCTGCCGCGGCGACCTCGAAGATGCCGATGGACCGGTCGGTGCCCTTCACGGTGAAGCGGCCGGCGGTGAATTCCAGATCGGCGACCGCCGCTTCCAGCACGTGGGCGGCGATGCGCATGCCCTTCGCGATGATCTCGTTCGATGCCCCCAGCATGACGATGCTGCCAAGTCGCAGCGCGCGTCCCGAATGTGAGCCGCCGCCAACCGAGACCCGCGCGGTGTCGCCCTGCACCAGCACGACGCTGTCCAGCGGCACGCCCAGCCATTCGCTGACCAGCTGGGCGAAGCTGGTCTCGTGCCCCTGGCCGCTGGACACGGTGCCGATGACCACTTCCACCACGCCGTCCGGCTGCACGGTGATCTCGGCGCGCTCGCGCGGAACGCCGGTCGCCGTGTCCACGTAGTTGGCAACGCCGATGCCACGGCATTTGCCACGCCGCTTCGCTTCCGTGCGGCGCGCCGCGAAACCGGTCCAGTCGCCGATACCCAGCACGCGCTCCATCACCTTGTGGTAGGTTCCGCTGTCGTACTCCAGACCAAATGGGTTGCGGTACGGCATTGCGGCTTCTGGCACGAGGTTGCGCCGCCGTAGCGCGATGCGATCGAAGCCGCATTGGTGCGCGGCGATATCGATCAGCCGCTCGACCACGAACATCGCCTCCGGCCGGCCGGAGCTGCGATACGGCCGGGTCGGCGCAGTGTTGCTCAGTGTGGCGCAGGCGCGGAAATGCACAGCCGGCACGTGGTAGATGCTGGTCATGATTTCCACGCCTTTGGCCAGCGGTCCGAACGAGACGGGGTATGCGCCGCTGTCGACGATGTTGGTGCCGCGCATCGCCAGAAACGTTCCTTGCGCATCCAGCGCCAGTTCAGCGTCCGCCGTCAGGTCGCGTGCCTGATAGTCGCACAGAAACGCCTCACTGCGCTCGCAGGTCCATTTCACCGCGCGGCCGACCCGGCGTGCCGCCCAGGCGACCAGCGCGAATTCCGGATTGGACGCGCCGCGCGTGCCGAAGTTGCCGCCGACGTCGTGCATCACCATGCGCACATCGTCGTCTGCGACGCCGAGCACCACCGCCATGTCGTGGCGCGGCCGCACCGCGCCGCCGGCCCCGGCGCGCAGCGTATAGCGACCGGTCGCGGCATCGTATTCGCCGATCGCCGCGCGTGGCTCCATCGTCACGCCGGCGATGCGCTGCACCGAGGTGCTGAACCGTACCACCTGCGCGGCGGCGGCGAACGCCGCGTCGGTCGCGGCGGCATCACCGACCGCTGCGTCGAGGCAGAGGTTCGATGCCGCATCCGACCAGGCGCGTGGCGCGTTCTCCACCATCGCGCGGCGCGAATGCACCACTGCCGGCAGCTCCGCATAGTCGACGATTACCAGCTCTGCTGCATCCTTCGCTGCGGCGCGGCTGGTGGCCACCACCATCGCGACAATGTCGCCGACATGGCGCACCTCATCGGCGGCCATCGGATGGTGCGGAGGCACGTACGGCGGCGATCCATCGGTGTTCTCAAGCTGGATGTCGACGGGATGGCCGGTCCGCACCGCATGCGGGATCGGCCTCAATCCATCGGCGAGCATGTCGCGGCCGGTCAGCACTGCAAGAACGCCCGGTGCAGCCATCGCCGCAGCAACATCGATCGATCGAATATGCGCGTGTGCGTGCAGCGCACGGAGCATCACCGCGTAGGCCTGGCCGGGCACGTTGATGTCGTCGCTGTAGCGGCCGCGTCCGGTCAGCAGGCGCAGATCTTCCCTGCGGCGTACCGGCTGGCCGATCCCTGTGCCGATGGGACTCAGAGACATCGTATCCTCCCAGGCTCGCGAGAGCGTGGCGGATGGGTGCGTGGCGATCAAGCGTCACGCCCCCGGTCGTTGCGAGGAGGCGCAGCCGACGCGGCAATGACGCGCCTCGCAATGACCGGTGCGTGGGTCAGCCGCCGCAGAGCTGCGTCACGATGTCCTCGTGCAAGGCGGCAATCTCGCTCTGCACCCAGTCGAGGAACGGGGACAGCCCGCGCCCCAGGATGTCGTCCACCGTCTGGCTCGCCAGCATGGTCTTCAGGTTATCGAGCCGTCCCAGCGCCGGCGCACAGCCGCGCAGATGATAGCGGCTGCGCAGCGTCGTCAGATGCCAATCGAGCTGCGCCAGGCTCAGCCCGGCCGAGCGTGGAAACGCCGCGTTCAGCAGCAGGAAGCCGGCGACCTCGCGCGGCACATAGCCGTGCGGGTACTCGCGGCGATAGGCGTGGTAGCCGGCGGCGGCGCGCAACAGCGCGTTCCATTCGCCCGCATCGATCGAGGCATCCGTCGCGGCGGTCGGCAGCAGCGCGTTGAACTTGGTGTCGAGCAGCCGGGTGATCTGGTCGGCACGTTCCAGATGCCGGCCCATCATGTAGAAGTGCCAGCACTGGTCGCGATAGAACGTGCCCTCGATGATTCCGGTGTGCGCCTGCACACCCTCCTTCAGCATCTCGCAAACGCCGGACAATGCCTCCGGCACGATGTCGGCTGCACCCAGATCGCGGATCCGGCCGTGGAACACATTGATGTGCAGCCACATCTCGGTGGAGATCAGCGCCCGCAAGGTGCGCGCATTCTCCCGTGCGGAACGGATCGATGTCTGCACGGAGGTCGGGTTCTCCGCATCCAGCAGATAGAACTGCGCCACGCTGGTGGCTTCCGGCGCGGCGTGCTTGGCGAAGAACGCCGACTGGTCGCCGTTGATCCGCAGCAGCGACCGCCAGTTGCCCCCGCCCTCGGCATCGCCCGCGAAGGTCTTGGTGACATCGAGCAGGCGCGCCAGGTTCTCGATCCGCTCCATGTAGCGGGCGAACCACAGCGCACTGCCGGCATGGCGGGCGATCAGGTGCTTGGTGGCGGAAACCGTTTCGCTCATGCCAGCACCCAGGTGTCCTTCGACCCGCCGCCCTGCGACGAATTGACCACCAGCGACCCCGGCCGCAGCGCGACCCGCGAGAGGCCGCCAGGCAGCACCCAGGTGTCGCGCCCGGTCACCGCGAACGGACGCAGATCGATGTGCCGCGCCTTCACCCCATCGTCGCACAGCGTCGGGCTGACCGAGAGCTGGATCATCGGTTGGCTGATGAAGTTGGCCGGGTTGGCCTTGAGCCTGTCGCGGAATTCCTCCAGCTCCGCCTTGCTGGCGTGCGGACCGATGATCAGCCCGTAGCCGCCGGACTCCGCCACCGGCTTCACCACCAGCTCGCGCAGATGATCCAGTGTATACGACAGTCCGTCCGGCTCGGCGCAGATGCGGGTATCGACGTTCGGCAGGATCGCGTCCTCGCCCAGGTAATAGCGGATGATGCGCGGCATGTAGGCATACACCGCCTTGTCGTCGGCGACGCCGGTGCCGACGGCGTTGGCGATCGACACCGCGCCGCGCCGCCACGCCTCCATCAGTCCGCGCACGCCCAGATGGCTGTCGGAACGGAACACGTCTGGATCGAGGAAGTCGTCGTTCAGTCTACGGTAGATCGTGTGCACCGGCGCCAGCCCCGCGGTCGTGCGCATCCAGACGCGGCCGTTCTCGACCAGCAGGTCCTCGCCCTCGACCAGCGGCACGCCCATCTCGCGCGCCAGGAACACGTGTTCGAAATAGGCGGAATTGAAGATGCCGGGCGACAGCAGCACCACCTGCGGATCGCTCAGCCCCGGCGGGGCGATCTCGGCCATCGCGCGATGCAGCCGCAGGCCATATTCGTCCACGCTGCGCACATGCAGTCCGGCCATCAGGTCGGACAGCACGCGCAGCGTCATATGCCGGTTCTCCACCACGTAGGCGACGCCGGACGGCGTGCGCGCGTTATCCTCCAGCACCATGAAGCGGCCGGCGTCGTCGCGGATGATGTCGGTGCCGCAGACATGCACGTAGGTGCCGCAGGGCGGGTCGAAGCCGATCATCGCCTCGCAATAGGCCGCGTTGCCCAGCACCAGTTCGCGCGGCACCACGCCATCGGCGAGGATCTTCCGGTCGTGATAGACGTCGTGCAGGAACAGGTTCAGCGCGCGCACCCGCTGGATGACCCCGGCCTCCAGCGTGCGCCATTCTTCCGCGGTGATCACGCGCGGGATCAGGTCGAACGGCAGGATGCGGTCGATCGCGGTCGCGTCGGAATAAACGGTGAAGGTGATGCCGCGCTCCAGCAGGTCGCGTTCGGCATCAGCGGCGCGGCGGCGCAGCGCCTCGATCGGCAGATGGCGGAGCCGGTCGCAGAGCAGCGACAGCGCGGGATGCGAAGGCTGGCCCGGCCGTAGCATCTCGCAGAACAGGCTGCCCGGGTCGTAGTCCACCAGAACGCCGTCCTGCCGCATCCGCCGCCCTCGATCGGATTTCCCGCGCATGAACCTTGCACGTTTCGTGCCGCGTTGCCACGGCATTGCAACATCGGGCTGGCGGATCGATGCCCAATCGGCGGCCCGCGACTGCCCGTTCGGTGGGCAACCGGTCAGCGAATGCGGATCAGTGCGAGCCCGCTGCCGGTCACCGCCACCGCGGCGGCGAGCGGCCCGAAGCCGGCGAACCCGAAGCTGCCGATCATCCAGCCGCCGAGGCCCGCGGCGCCGAGCCAGCCGATGCTGTTGGACGTGACGTTCAGTCCCATCACCGTGCCGCGCACGTGCGCGGGCACGTCGCTCAGCGATGCCATCAACGACGGCCGTGCGACCGCGTTGCAGAACACATAGCCGAAGCCCAGCGCCACCGAGGTCTGCACGTCCTGCTGCCAACCGAACAGGGCGAGCGCGGAGACTGCCGAGGCCAGCATCGCGCCGGCGAAGATCGCCAACCGGTTGCGCAGCCGGTCGGCAAGCTGGCCGCCCAGCAGGGTGCCGATGATGTTGCCCATTGCGAATACCGCGAGCGGCAGCGCGACCGCTCCCAGCGACAGCCCGTAGGTCGATTGCAGGAAGGTCGCGTAATACACCGCGACCAGGCCGTAGCAGATGCGCTCGGCGATCCCCATGGCGAGCAGCCGCAGCACCGGTCGCGACAACGCCGCCCGCAGCGACGGCACGCGCGTCGCTCCGACCGGATCCACACCGGGCCGTCGCGCCGTTATCATCATGAGGCAGACCGCCGTGATCAGCGCCAGTGCGGCGATGCAGAGATTGACGCCGCGCCAGCCGATCCAGGAACCAACCCAGGCCGCCAGCGGCACGCCGACAAGCAGCGTGAGGGACTGGCCGCTCATCACCCAGCCGAGTGCGCGGCCCTGCTGCGTGGGCAGGACGCGGGATGCCACCTCGGTGAAGATCGTGCCGCTGAACAGGCCGCAGAATGCGCCGGCGAGCGTTGCCCAGGCGGCGACCGCGAGGAAACTGCCGCCGGCGGCGACGCCGACCGTTGCCGTTGCGAGCCCGAGCGGGCCGCCGATCAGGAACGGCCTGGTGCCCCAGCGATCGGCCCCGGCGCCGGCGAAGATCGAGGTGATGCCCCAGGCGATCGAGGTGACGGCAACCAGATTGGCGACCAACGGCAGGCTGACCGACAGATCGCGTGCCATGTCGATCAGGAACGGCGCGCGCGTGGTGCCGCTGGCGGCGACGGTGAACATCGCCAGCGAGGCGACAGTCAGCAAGGCCCAGGGCATGCGCTCGCGCAAGGCGAACTGCGCCGCGGCGAGCTTCATCGGCATGGCATCCTGCAGGCTCCTCCAGCGTAGACAGTGGCGCGATTGCCAGTTGTGACCAAGCCTTGCGTCCTGGTCTGCCTGGCTGATCCGATGCCGACCGAAAGCGGAATATCAACCCGGGCACAGCCACCGGCAGCGCGCCTTCCCCCGACTGCCCAACAATGCCAAGCTTCCGCCCAAACGGAAGGGCCGTCGTGGGCGGCTCAATAAACGGGAGAACGACAAGATGGCGTATGACCTGTTGATCCGTAATGGCCGCATCGTCGATGGCTCGGGAATGCCGGCGTTCCGCGGCGACCTTGCGGTGAAGGACGGCAAGATCGTCGAGATCGGCAAGATCACCGGCGCCGCGACGCGCACCATCGATGCCGACGGCCTCGCGGTGTCGCCTGGTTTCATCGACAACCACTGCCACTACGACGCCCAGGTAACGTGGGATCCGCTGTGCACCTTCTCGCCGCAGCACGGCGCGACCACGGTGATCTTCGGCAACTGCTCGCTGTCGCTGGCGCCGGTTCGCCACGGCAACGAGGAGCGCATGGCCGAATTTCTTTCCTACGTCGAAGCGATTCCGATGGAGGTGCTGCGCACCGTCGAGGTGAACTGGGAGACCTTCCCACAATACATGGACCGGCTCGACAACCGCCTCGGCGTCAATGCCGGGACGCTGATCGGCCACACCGCCGTGCGCTTCTACGCGATGGGCGAGGACTGCCAGAAGCGCGCCGCCACCGACGACGAGATCAAGACCATGCAGGCGGTGGTGCGCGACGGCATGCAGGCCGGCGCGATCGGCTTTTCGGGTTCGCGCCAAAAGGGCCATTTCGATCCGCAGGGCGTGCCGATCCCGGCGCTGTGGGCGGACGAGAAGGAGGTGTTCGCACTCTGCGACGTGCTGCGCGAACTTGGCACCGGCACGGTGCAGATGGGCGGCGGCGTCGATCCCGAGCTGGCCGATGGGATGATGGCACGGCTGTCGGAGGCGTGCGGCCGGCCGGTGATCTACAACAGCCTGAGCCAGACCGTGCGCACCGGCGACAAGTGGAAGCAGCATATCGCGCGCGTCGACGAGACCGCGCGGGCCGGCATCCGCGCCTACCCGATGTGCAGCCCGAACCGGGTGACGCAGGACTTCACCATGAAGAACTGCCAGGTGTTCCGCGGCTTGCCGACCTGGCATCCGATCCTGATCTCCACCGACGCGGAGAAGATGCGCGCCTACGCCGACCCGCAGGTGCGCGACAAACTGCACGCCGAGGCGGTGGAACGGTCGGTGCCGATCGGGGGCGCCATCGGGTTCTCCAGGACCTGGTGGGACTACATGTGGGTCAACGAGCCGGCGCTGGAGAAGAACAAGCCGCTGCAGTTCAAGACCATCGGCGAGATCGCCAAGATGCAGAACAAGCGGGTGATCGACGCGTTCCTCGATCTGGTGGTCGAGGAGCAACTGGAGACGCGCTTCCTGCAGGCCGAGAACAACATCGACGACGAGGCGGTGAAGCGCATTCTCACCTATCCGAACGCGTTCATCGGCCTGGGTGATGGCGGCGCGCACGTGCAGTTCCACGGCGGCTACGGCTACACCACGCGGCTGCTCGGCGAGTGGGTGCGCGAGAAGCAGGCGATGTCACTGGAGCAGGCGGTGCGGCGCTTGACCTTCGAGTCAGCGTCGCTGTTCGGCATCAGCGACCGCGGTCTGCTGCGCGAGGGCCTGGCGGCGGACATCGTGCTGTTCGACCCCGACACGGTGAAGCCCGGACCGGAGAGCGTGGTGCACGACTTCCCCGCCGGCGGCTGGCGTATCAAGGAGCCGGCGGTGGGCGTTCACATGACGATCGTCAACGGCCAGGTTCTGCTGGAGGATGGCAGGCACACCGGCGCGCTGCCGGGACGCGTGATCCGCAACTCTTACTACCAGGCGCATCGGAACTGATTTTTTTCCCGCGCGAACGCCTGGCGGAATAGGCGGCACCTTCGGGTGCCGCCGGTTTTTTATCTACGGCACCCTGCGGCATGCGCATGAAACGCATTGATGTGGGCGCGCCTGCGCAATAAGATTCCCTCGCGTCCGGGGCTTCACAAAGAACGAATGCGGCACGACCGTCCGTCCAACGCGGCGGCGGTCATTCCGTTTCAACGGGGGAGCACGCCAATGCAGCACGATGCGAGGATTCTGCAGCACGAGGACAAGATCGCCGGCATTCGCGACACGCTGCCGGACTGGATCAAGCGCCTGGAACGGCCCGCCGCGCCCATCCTGATGCCGGAATTCGGGCCTTTGGCGGGTATCCGCGCCGTCGGCACCGGCGTGCTGGTGGCGCAACCGTACGTGGGAACCAAGCTCGCGGAGTTCGGTGCGGAAGTGATCCATGTCGAACGGCCCGGCGGCGACACATTCCGTTACATCGCCCCGCTGTTGACCCGCGGTCCCAGGGAGCATGGTTGCGATGAGGCGGAGGTAGGCAAGAACAAGCTGTCGATGGGCATCGACCTGCGCAACCCGCGTGGCGCCGAGTTGCTGATGGCGCTGTGGAAGATCTCTGACATCTGGATGGAATCCTCCGCGCCGGGGACGCTCGAGCGGGCAGGGCTGACCGCAGAGCTCGCATTGGCGATCAATCCTCGCCTGGTCATCGTGCGGATCAGCACCTATGGCCAGTACGGCAAGGAGGAGTACCTCGGACGCCCCGGCTATGATGCTCTGGCCCAGGCCTTTGGCGGGATGATCAACGTGACCGGCGATCCGAGCGGGCCGCCGCAGCGCGCCAAGGTGTACACCGGCGATTACATCACCGCGCTCACCGGCTGGGCCGCCACGATGATGGCGCTGTGGGAGGTGAACAAGACCGGGCGTGGCCAGGTCGTCGATCTGGCACAGTTCGAGGCGGTGGCGCAGACCATGGGCCACTGCATGCCGCTCTACACCGGGCAAGGCGGCGTCTACGGTCACACCGGCAATCGTCCGCCGTATTTCCAACCCTACGATACATTCAAGTGCGGCGACGGCTGGGTGTATATCGGCGCGCTGGGCGACCCGATGGTGAGCAGATTGGCGGTGTTTCTGGGGCTCGATCCGGCCGATGTACAATTTCGCGACGGTTTCGAAGGACGCCGCCGCGGTCAATTCGGAGCAAGGGCGGGAATTCGACCGTCGTCTGCGGGGCTACTGCGAGCTCCGTCCGGCGCTCGACGTCGAGACCGAGCTGAACAAGGTGCAGGTCGGCTGCGCGCGCATCTTCAACATGCGCGACCAGTATGAGGATGAGCACTACAATGCGCGGGACATGACGGTGCCGGTGCTGGACCACCAGTCCGGTGTGCCCATCCGGGTGTATGGCGTGGTGCCGAAGATGTCGCTGACGCCTGGTCGGGTGTGGCGCGGTGCGCCCTCGATCGGGCAGGATACCAGCGACATCCTGTCACGATTGCTGCACCTGGACGACGCGGAGATCGGGAAACTGTATGAGTCCAAGGCGGTGCATCGCACCGAGCCCTTCCTGACACCGCAAGTGGATGCCGTGCATCCGTGACCTCGGCGGCTCCGGCGTCGGCGCGGGCGGATCGTCAATCGGCAGTCGCGACCATCGCCGGCTGCACAGTGCGGCCGAGATAGGCGTCCACGACGCGATCGGGTGATCCGTCGAACCGCACCCGGCCCTGGTCGAGCCAAAGCGCGCGCGAGCACCACGCTGTCACAATCTGCGTGTCATGGGTCGAGAGCACGAGGATATCGGCGCTGCGCACCATTGCCTCCAGCCGGTGTCGTGCACGCTCCATGAATTCCGCGTCGCCGGCCAGGATCCATTCGTCCATCAGCAGGATTTCGGGCCGGATCGCAGTGGCAAGAGCGAATCCCAGGCGGACCACCATCCCAGCCGAGTAGATGCGCACGGGAAGGTCCAGAAAGTCGCCCAGGCCGGCAAACTCCGCCACATCCTGCTCCAGCCGTGCCAGGCCGGTCCGCGGCAGGCCGTTGTACAGACCGCGCAGCATGATGTTCTCGCGGCCGGTCAACTCCATGTTCATGCCAAGGCTGGCATCCAACAGGGCGTTCAGGCTGCCGTGCACGACCACGCGGCCCATCACCGGCTCGTAGATGCCGGCCAATGTGCGCAGCAGCGTGGTTTTCCCTGCCCCGTTGGAGCCGATCAGTCCGAGCCGGTCTCCGCCATGTAGGCTGAAGCTGATGTCGCGCAGCGCCTGCACGACAACGCGATGCTGCCGGTCCTGGCCGAGCCGCCCGGACGCTGCCGCCAGGACGGTCTTTTTCAGGCTGCGCGCGTTGCCGTGGTACAGCGGAAAGAACACCGAGACGCCTTCGATGAGGATGTGTGGATTCACTGCCGCCGCCGCCGGCTCACATCCAGAACGCGATACGCCCGCGCGCGCGCGCGAACATGCTCCAGGCGAGACCCCACAGGACCAGACTGTACAGCAAGGCGCCCAGCCAGATGTCCGCGCCCGCCAGCACGCCCAGCAGCGGCTGCCGGACGATCTCCAACAGGTCGAAGAACGGGTTGAGCCACAGCAGCGCCTGGCCTTTGCCGAGTTGCTCGGGCTTCCAGATCACCGGGGTCACGAAGAAGGCGATCTGCATCACACTGGCCACGATGGGCAGGATGTCGCGGAACCGCGCACAGAACGTTCCCAGCAGCAGAACCAGCGCGAGTGCATCGACCGCCCACAGCAGCAGCCCGGGGATTGCCAATAACCCACGCGCGCCTGGCCACACCTGAAACACCACGAAGACCACCGCGATCACCAACACATTGTGCGCGAGCACCAACACGTTGCGGATCAGCAGGCGTATCGCGAACAGGAAGAATGGCATGCGTACTGCCCGAACGACGCCCTCCGATTCGGTGAACGCGGTGCATGATTCCCCCACCACCGTGGCGATGAACCCCCACAAAACCAGCGATAGGGCCAGGAACGGCAGATAGTCGTGGACGTCGGTGTGGAATATGCCGGCGTAGAGATAACCCAGCGCGCCGACCATGATGCCGGTGGACAGCGTCAGCCACAGCGGACCCAGTGTGGAGCCACGATAGCGTAGCCTGATGTCCAGCCAGCCCAGCGTCCAGGCCAGGCGGAGCAGGCGCGTGCCCTCCCGCACGTCCCGGATGGCCAGGCGATTGCGCGTTGCGAAACTTGGATCGCCCGTGAGGTCGAGCAGCGCGTTCCTGGCTTCGGTCGTAACAACAGTATCCATGGGTGGGGCAGCGGTTAGCATGCCCGCGAGGGGACAGCAAACCGATTGCGCCGCAGTGCGAGCGGCTTGGCGAAGCCGAACTCGAGCGAATTCGAGATGTCGTGCAACGCGCGGATTGGTCCGCGGCGGACGTAGCCGCACTTCTCGTAGAAGCGGTGGGCGCGCTCGAACCGCGTGTCGCTCCACAGCACCAGGTGCGCGGCACCGGCGGCGAGCGCATGCGCTTCCGCAGTATCCAGCAGACGTTGGCCAAGGCCGCTGCCATGCAGCGATGGCAGTACATAGACGCGGCAGATTTCCCATGCACCGGCGTCATGCGGCCGCGCCGCCACCATGCCGACGATACGCCCGTCGACTTCCGCTGCCCACAATGCACCGCCCTTGCCGGCATAGTAGGTGGCGAGCGCGCGCAGTTCCGGCATCTCGGTATCTATGTCGAGAACGAGCCCGGGATATTGGTCCCAGCAGGCCCCGATCAGCGCGATGAAGGCATCGGCGTCAGCGTCTTGTCCGATACGAATTTCGATGTGCGGCGGCACGACGCGTTTGGATCAGTGCAGCCCATCGCAGAACCGGGCGATCCGGCGACAGCCTTCGGCCAGCGACGTATCGTCCGTCGCGGTACTGACGCGCAAATACGGGCTCATCCCGTACGCCGCGCCGTGTACCGTTGCGACATGCGCCTCTTCCAGCAAGGCCATGCACACGTCCTGGTCGGTCGCCAGCCTGCGTCCGCCTTCGGTGGTCTTGCCGATGCAGCCTGCCACATTGGGAAACACGTAGAACGCGCCTTCCGGCTTGTGGCAGTTGATGCCGCGGCAGGCATTCAACATCTCCACTGCCATGTCGCGCCGGTTGCGATACGCGATGATCTGCTCGGCCACGCCATCCTGCGGTCCGTCCAGCGCCGCCGCCGCCGCCGCCTGCCCGACCGTCGATACGCCGGCCGTCGCCTGGCCCTGCATGTTCACCATCGCGCGGATCAGGTGCTTCGGCCCACCGGCATAGCCGATGCGCCAGCCGGTCATCGCATAGGCCTTCGATGCGCCGCTGATCGTCACCGTACGATCGCGCAGCTCCGGCGCCACCTGGACAATCGTGGCATGCTTGAATCCGTCGAACACGAGGTGCTCATACATGTCGTCCGACATGATCCAGACGTCCGGATGCCTTATCATCACATCAGCGATCGAGCGCAGCTCCGCGGCCGAACAGCAGGCGCCGGTGGGATTGTTCGGATTGTTCAGGATCAGCCACTTGGTGTTCGGCGTGATCGCCGCGTCGATGTCCTCGGCGCGCGGCTTGAAGCCGTTGTTCTGCGGACAGTTGACGAACACGGGCTCGCCGTCACAGAGCTTCGTCATCAGCGCATAGGCGCTCCATGACGGCACCGGGATCACCGACTCGTCGCCCGGGTTCACCGTCGCCATCAGCGCGTTGAAGATCGCCTGCTTGCCGCCATTGGTGACGCAGATCTCATCCAGCGCATAGTCCAGCCCGTTGTCGCGCTTGAACTTGCGCTGGATCGCCTGCTTCAGCGCCGGAATGCCGTCCTGCGGTGGGTACTTGGTTTGACCTTCCAGCGCCGCCTTGTGTGCCGCCTCGATTGCGTGGCGTGGACTGTCGAAGTTGGGTTCGCCGATGGTGAGCTGGATGATATCGACGCCCTGCGCCCGCAGCTCGCGCGCGCGGATTGTCATCTGGACACTGGCTGCGACCTGGACACGGCCGAGCCGTTCGGAGAAGGCGGGCATCAGCGGAGGCCTTCGCAGAAGTGCTGGATGCGCGTGCAGGCGTCGCGCAATTCCTCGGTCGCGTTGGCATAGGCGATGCGGAAATGCCCCGGATAGCAGAACGCCGCGCCATGCACCGCCGCAACGCCGGTCTCATCCAGCAATGCCAGTACAAAGCTTTCATCGTCGGTGATCGAGGTGCCGCCGCGCGAGGTCTTGCCGATGCAGCCATGGATCGAGGGATACACGTAGAACGCGCCCTCCGGCTTGTGGCAGTGGATGCCCGGCGCCTTGTTCAGCATGTCAACCACAAGGTCGCGCCGCTGCTCGAACACCTTGCGCATCGCCTCGATCGATTCCTGCGGTCCGGTCAGCGCTTCCACCGCCGCGGCCTGCGCGATCGAGTTGGTATTCGACGTGGACTGACTCTGCAACTTGTCCATCGCCTTGATCAGCGCCACCGGTGCGCCGGCGAAGCCAAGCCGCCAGCCGGTCATCGCATAGGCCTTCGAGCAGCCGTTCATCGTGATGGTGCGATCGCGCAGCTTCGGTTCCACCTGCACGATGGTCGCCGGCTTGAAGCCGTCATACGCCAGCTTCTCATAGATGTCGTCGGTGAAGATCCAAACATCCGGATGGCGCAGCAGCACATCGCAGATCGGCCGCAATTCCGCGGCCGAGTACGCCGCACCGGTCGGATTGCACGGATTGTTCAGCATGAACCACTTGGTCTTCGGCGTGATCGCCTGCTCCAGCGCCTCGGCGCGCAGCTTGAAGCCGTGGTTCTGCTCGCACGGCACCAATACCGGCTTGCCGTCGGCCAACGAGACGATGTCGGGATAGCTGACCCAGCACGGGCTCGGGATGATCACCTCGTCGCCGGCGTTGAGCGTTGCCAGCATGGCGTTGAAGATCACCTGCTTGCCGCCGGTGGAGATGATGACCTCCTCCGGCTGGTACTCGATACCCGAGTCGCGCTTGAATTTCTGGGCCACCGCCTGGCGCAGCGCCGGCGTTCCCGCGACGTCCGTGTACTTGGTCTCGCCGGCCTCGATGGCGCGGATCGCGGCGTCCTTGATGTTGCGTGGCGTCTCGAAGTCCGGCTCGCCCTGGGAGAGCGAAATGACATTCTTGCCCGCGGCGATCATGTGCCGCGCCTTGGTCGCGATCGCGATGGTCAGGCTAGGCTGGATGCGGTCGAGGCGCTCGGCAGTGAGATGCATGGTCCGGTCCCGGGAAATAGCGGCGGCGGACCCTATCGGAGCCGGCTCGGAGAGGCAACGGGCCAAGCAGATTGGTCCGGGCGCCCGGCGCCGATGGGTCCGCCGGAACCCCTTGCCACCGCTCGCGTCCGGCCTCTAGACAGCCGGGATGCTGTTCTACGAGCCGCTGTTCCTGTTCGTCTTCTTCCCCTCTGTTTACCTCATCTACCTGCTTGGCGAGCAGCGGGAGAGGCTGCGGCTTGGCGTAATCCTCGGTGCGAGCATCCTGTTCTATACCTGGAGCGAGCCGCTGTTCGTGCCGGTGGTGCTGGCATCGGCGCTGGCCGATCACCTGATCGCGCAGCGAATCGACCGCCTGCCGCGCCCGTCGCCGCAGGCGAAACTGCTGCTCGCCATCGGTGTGCTGATCAATCTCGGGATTCTCGTGCACTACAAGTACACGCACTTTCTGATCGAGAACCTGAACCGGCTGCTGCACGGCGTCGCGGTCGGGCCGATTTCGGTGCCCACCATCATCCTGCCCATCGGCGTCTCGTTCATCGTGTTCGAGAAGATCACCTATCTTGTCGATATCTACCGGCAGATCAGCCGGCCGGCGCAACGGTTCACCACCTACCTGCTCTATGTGTTCTTCTTTCCGAAGCTGCTTGCCGGTCCGATTATCAAGTACCACGAGATGGAGAGCCAGCTCCGCACGCTGCCTGCCGCGCGATTCGACGACATTTCGGCCGGGTTCCTGCGTTTCATGATGGGCGTGGCGAAGAAGACGCTGATTGCCGACACGCTGGCCCCCGGCATCGACCAGGTGTTCGCCGCCGACCCGGCAGGCATCGGCTTCGGTCATGCCTGGATCGGCGTGCTGTTCTTCACCTTCCAGATCTACTTTGATTTCTCGGGGTATTCCGACATGGCGATCGGCATCGCCCGCATGTTCGGCTTTCGCCTGCGGGAGAACTTCGACATGCCGTACATAGCGTGCAGCATCACCGAGTTCTGGCGCCGCTGGCACATCTCGCTGACCACCTGGATCCGCGAGTACCTCTACATCCCGCTGGGCGGCAATCGCGTTCCGCCGGCACGGGTCTATGTCAATTTGTGGATCTGCTTTTTTGCCTCCGGACTCTGGCACGGCGCGGCGTGGACCTATGTCGTCTGGGGCGCGTACAACGGCCTGTTCCTGGTGCTCGACCGGCTGTTCCTGCTGCGGTTGCTGGACCGCATGCCGCAATTCGTGGCAAACCTCATCGCCTTCACGATCGTCGTTGTCGGCTGGACAATCTTCCGCGCTCACTCAATGGATCAGGCATTTGCGTTCCTCCGCGCGATGGTGCAGCCGAGCCTGGCCAGCCATGTTGCCGGCGTGTTGATCACCCCGGACATGACAGCCGCCGCGGTGCTCGCCGCCGTGATCTGCGCCCTGCCGCGCATGCCAGGTTTCCACCGGCTGCGGCACGCCGTGTTCACCGCGCCAGGTTGGACGCTCGCCATGCAGACCGCGCTTTCGCTGGTGTTCGTGCTGGCCGTCGGCAAGGCGATCGCCGATCCGTTCAAACCGTTCCTGTATTTCCGGTTTTGATATGCGGCGCTGGTTTGCCTGGCTGAAACCCGGCCATCTGCCGCTCGTCATCGGGGCGTCGCTGCCGCTGATCTCATGGGGCTACCTGATGTGGAACACCACGGTCGGGGAGTTGGTCCCGCAGCTGCGTTTTCGTACCAAGACGACGATCGCCGGTGTGATGCAGGACGCCGCACCGATCATGTCGCTCAATGCGGTGCTCACCGGGAGCTACCAGCAGTGGGTCTCGCGTTCGATCGGCACGCTGTCGCCGATGTTCAAGCCGGCGATCACCTGGAAAAACCAGATCTACCTCACACTGCTCGGCACCGCGGGGTCGACCGAAGTGGTGGTCGGCCAGCATCAGCAGTTGATGGAGCGGCCGTACCTGAACGAATACTGCACGCGCGACCTTGCGACACTGCGCACCAAGGGCGAAGACTGGGCGGCACGGATTCGCCAGATGCAGGACGTCCTCGCGGCGCGCGGGACGGTTTTTCTGTATGTCATAACGCCGTCCAAGGTGGCGCAGAATCCGCAATACATGCCCGAGGGCTACACCTGCCCGGCTCCGCTCAAGGACCGCGAGGAGAAGCTCCGGCTCTATGACGAGATCCTGATCCGTCATGGCGTGCGGTTTGCCGATACCGCATCTGACCTCACCGCCGCGCGCGAGGAATACGGGATCAGCATGTTCCCGCGCGGCGGCACGCATTGGAACTGGCTGGGAACCGCGCTCGGGGCACAGAAGGTGATCGCGGCGGTGAACGCGCAGCGGAGCGACCCGCTGCTGGCGACGCTCAGCTTCACCTGGCGGATCTCGTACCATCCGGAGGGCGGCGATCGCGATCTGCTCGACCTCATGAATCTGCGGCACCCGGACACCAATTATCCGGTGCCGGAACTGACCTACCAATCGGCCCCGCCGCCCGGCGGCTGCCACACCACGACGATCACCGAGGTCGGCGGCAGTTTCCTCAGAAATCTCAACAGCACGCTGGAGAAGCTCGCCTGCCCGCCCGACATAACCGACTGGTTCTACTGGGAGCAGCGGCACCTCTATTATGCCGCCGGCCGCCTGTATGAACTGCCGATGGACGCGGACGCGCGCCGCCTGTCCCTGCTGGACGCCGACGTGGTCCTGTTCGAGGAGAACGAGGCAGTGGCGCCTGACAGCGATCATGGCAAGCAGATGATGCAGGCAGTGGCGACGCTCGCCGGTGGCCCGCGATGATCGGCCGTTCGTCGGCTTCCGTAGCGCCACGTGACTGAAACCGGCTGCGCTGTGAAACGCTTCACAGCGTTTCGCTCGCACATCGTCCATCTCTCTGGCGCCGCCCCCTATCGGGGCTGGCAGCCAACCGATGGAGAGGACCATGCTTACGACCATGCTCGTCGCCCTGGGAGCGCTGTTGCTCGCGGTGGTGGGCTGTGCGGTCCTTGATCCGGGGCCGCCGGCCGGCAGGCGGGAGACCGATCACCGAGAGCCGTCGATCGGTGACAAGGACCCGCTGCCGGCCTTCTGAGCACGCGCTGAGCAGGCGGTGAGCCGCCACACCCCCAGCAGCATCGCTGCCACCGCCGCCACGATGACCGTGGCGAGCGCGTAGAGTTCCGGCGTCGGGCCGAGCTTGATCGAGGAGAACACCACCATCGGCAGCGTCGAGGCGCCCGGCCCGGAGGTGAAGCTTGCCACCACCACGTCGTCCAGCGACAGGGTGAACGCCAGCAGCCAGCCCGAGATCAGCGCCGGCGCCATCAGCGGCAGGGTGACCAGGGCGAACGCCTTCCACGGCGGGGCGTAGAGGTCCATCGCCGCCGCCTCCAGATCGGCAGGCGTGCCGGCGAGCCGTGCCCGCACCACCACCGCCACATAGGCGACCGAGACCGAGGCGTGCGCCAGCGTCACCGTCCCAGCGCCCCGGCCCACGGGCCAGCCGATCGCCTGCTGCAATGCGACGAACATCAGCAGCAGCGACAGACCAGTGATCACCTCGGGCAGCGCCAGCGGCGCGGCCAGCGCAGCGGTGAATGCACCACGGGTGCGGAACCGGCCGAACCTGGCCAGCGCGTAGCCGGCCAGCGTGCCGACGATCAAAGCCAGCGTAGCCGAGGCAGCGGCGATGCGCAGCGACAGCAGCGCCGCGGCGATCAGCGTCCGGTCCTGCCACAGCGTCGCGTACCAGCGCAGCGAGAACCCGTCCCACGCGGTGACCAGCCGTGATGCGTTGAAGCTGAGAACCACGAGAAACGCGATCGGCGCGTAGAGGAAGGCGTAGCAGACGATCAGCCAGGCCGTCAGCAGCGAGGCATGGCGGGTCACCGGTCGGGCTGCACGCGTACCGCGCGCACCACGGTATCGACATCGTCGCGGACCGGCCACCGGGCGGAGTTGGTCGACCATCCTGCCCGCAACATGCGGGCGAACCAGGTCGCCGAGGCAGCGGCTGATCCCCCGGCGTCCAACCGCGGCGTGAAGGCGGTCGTCATCCGCAAGAGCGTCTACACGACCCGATGCAGCAACAGGTCGCCTGCGGCCAGCCGGCGGCAGTTCTCCGCGGCCAGCGCGAAGCTGCGATCGAATGTGCCGGTGGTGAGCCAGGCGATGTGCGGGGTCAGCACGACATTGGGCAGCTGGAACAGCACCTCCGAAGCGTCGTGCGGTTCGTGGACGAACACGTCGAGGCCGGCGCCCGCCAGCCTGCCGGCCGACAGCGCCCCGGCCAGCGCCGCCTGATCGACCAGTCCGCCGCGCGCCGTGTTGATCAGTACCGCGCCGGGCTTCATGCGCGCGAGTGCCGCGGCGTCGATCAGGTTCGCGGTGGCATCGGTCAACGGCAGATGCAGGCTGACGACATCGGCCTCAGCCAGCAGCGCGTCGAGCGTGCACCATGCTGCGGCTGCGTCGGTGTGCTGGGTACGCGACGTGTAGATCACCCGGCAGCCCAGCGCGATCAGCACCGGTGCCAGCAGGCCCGGGATCGCGCCATGGCCGACCAGGCCGACGGTGCGGCCGCCCAGTTCACCGATGCCGTCCTGCAGTTCGGGATCGAGCCACTCGCCGCGCCGCATCGCCGTATCGAAGCGCGTCAACCGGCGCAGCACCGCCAGCATCAGCGCCAGGGTCAGTTCCGCCACCGCGCGCGCATTGGTGCCGGGCAGGTTGCACACCGCGATACCCCGTGCCTTCGCCGTGTCGAGATCGATGGTGTTGACGCCGACGCCGATCTTCTGGATCAGCCGCAACTTCGGCGCCGCTGCGATCATCCCGGCGGTGCAGCGCTGCAGCACGTGCCAGATCACGTCGGTCTCGGGCAGCAGGCGCGCGAGCAGTGCAGCATCATGTTCCGGGCACACGGTGATACGCAACGCGGGGACCGCCGCCAGCCGTGCCGCGAGATCGCGCCCGGCCGCGTAGTGGAACAGCACGTTCATTTGGCGGAACGCGCGAGCGCCGCGCCGCCGGCGAAGCGGGTGCGGGCGCCGAGGGCTTCCTCGATGCGCAGCGCCTCGTTCCACTTCGCCATGCGCTCGCCGCGCGCGAAGCTGCCGACCTTGAGCTGACCCACGCCCCAGCCGACCGCGAGGTGCACGATCGTCACGTCCTCGGTCTCGCCGGAGCGGGCCGAGACGATGCCGGCGAAACCCACATCCTTCGCCGCCTGCCAGGCCTCGAGCGTCTCGCTCAGCGTGCCGCGCTGGTTGGGCTTCAGCAGCACCGCATTCGCCGTGGCCCGCAGCGCCGCTTCGCGCACCCGTGAGGCCTGCGACACCAAGAAATCGTCGCCGATCACCTGCACGCGCCCGCCCACCTCACGGGTGAACGCGGCGAATCCGACATCGTCGTCTTCCGCCAGCGGATCCTCGACCGAGACGATCGGATAGCGCCTGATCCAGCCGCTCAGCAGCTTGATCATGCCGCCGCTGTCCAGCGCCTTGTCCTCCAGCGCCAGCTTATACATGCCGCCGCGACCGAACTCGGAGGCGGCGACGTCGAGCGCGATGGCGACCTGACTGCCGGGGATGTAGCCGGCGCGCTCGATCGCCCGCACCAGCGTCTCGATTGCCTGCTCGTTGGTCGCGAACGCCGGCCACCAGCCGCCCTCGTCGGCCACACCGGCCAGCGTGCCGGCCTCCTGCATCAGCTCGCCGGCGGCGCGATACACTTCCGCCGTCCAGTCGAGCGCCTGAGCGAAGCTGGCGGCGGCGGGACAGACGACCAGGAAGTCCTGAATGTCGACGCGGCGTCCGGCATGCGCGCCACCGCCAAAAATCTGAATCTGCGGCAGCGGCAGCGTGTTCGCGTCCGGCCCGCCGAGATGGCGATACAGCGGCTCGCCGGCGGCGGCAGCGGCGGCATGCGCGGAGGCCATCGACACCGCCAGCACCGCGTTGCCACCGAGACGCGACTTGCTGGGGGTGCCGTCAAGCTCGATCAGGCGGCGGTCGAGCGCGGCCTGGTCGGCGGCGTCCAAGCCGGTGACGGCGCGGGCGATCTCGCCGTTCAGGTGACCGACCGCGCGCGTCACGTCGTAGCCGCCGAACGTCTCGCCGCCATCGCGCAGGTCCAGTGCCTCGCCGGTACCGGTGGACGCACCCGCCGGCACGATGGCCCGGCCAACGCCGCCACCCTCCAGCAGCACCTCGGCCTCCACTGTCGGACGGCCGCGACTGTCCCACACGCGACGGCCGTGCACGAACGCAATGGCGGTGTCGGTCATGCTGATAGCTCCTTCGCCCAGGCCAGGCGCACATCGCCAAGTAGCTCGACCGGGTAAGCGAGCAGCGCTCGTGCGGTGCGCCGCACCCGGTTTCTGTCCTGCTCGGTGGTGATGTACTCGACCGGCGACTTGCCATCCACCCTGGCGAGGAACAGCCCCGGCAGCAGGCGCGCAGCACGGGCTTCGAGTGCGGCCGGCGGTTCCCAGGCGATGCGGGCGATGTAGGCGGCAGCGAATGCATCGAAACAGGCGAGGAATCCGGCGATCGCGGGTGGGGTCCACAAGCACTTCAACAGCAGGTGGTTGAGGCAAAAGGCGACATCGAACGCGGGATCGCCCCACCAGGCGCACTCGGCATCGAGCAGCACCGGGCCGTCAGGGCCGCGCAGGATGTTCTTCGGGCTGACATCGCCGTGCACCAGCGCGCGCCTGTTGGTCTGGGTAACGGCGACCAGGTCGTTGAGGGGCTGCGCAAGATCGGGATGCTCGCCAGCGGTCGCCACCAGATACGGCTCCAGGCGGATGTCATAGAAGATCCGATCGGTGGGGAAGTCGGTTGCTGCCGCAGGATCGCCGGCAGTGGCGGCGTGGATGCGCGCCAGCGTGTCCGCGACCTGGGCGGCGAAGGCCGGGTCGGCATCGCCGTCACGAAGCTGGGTCTTCCAGAGTTGGTAGCCGGCGGGCGGCAGGAACTGCATGGCCAGTGCGCCGGCGGCTTCGTCGAGGCCGAGAAGCTGTGGTGCGGCACCCGGGGCGGCAGCGTTGGCACGCTGCATCCAGCGCGCCTCGTAGCGGTTGCGCTCGACCGGCGCCCGCCAGTCTGCCGTCACGCGCAGCTTCGCCAGCGCGCGCTTCACGCAGATTGGGCCGGTGGCGAGGTCGATGCGCCAGATGTCCGACGACACGCCGCCGGTGAGGCGTTCGCCATGCGCGTCGGTGCCCAGCGAAAGGAGGCCCATGCGGTGGAGGGCGGTGAGGATTTTGGGTGGGACAGGCTCCTGCATCCCCTGTCATTGCGAGTAGCGGAGCGACGAAGCAATCCCCCTCCAATGGATGGCGGATCCGCGATGGCGCTGCGGTTCAGGTGGGACCGAACGAAGGCGGCTCGCAACCGGCATAAGCATGGCATCACCTTCGAGACCGCGGCACGCGTGTTCGCCGATCCGCTCGCGTTCAGTGAGCGAGGCCGCATTGAGGGCGGCGAGCAACGCTGGCAGACCATTGGATCGGTCGAGGGCGTATCGGTCCTCGTGGTCGCGCACACCGCGGACGACGAATACGATGGAAGCGAAGTCATCAACATCATCTCGGCTCGCCGGGCCGGCAGGTCGGAAAGGCTGCGTGATGAAAAAGGAAAAAAGTACCATCGACCACGAGATTGAACCGGATCGGCCGGTGCCGCTGACGACGGCGCAGAAGGCCGAGCTCGCGGCACTTGCGGCACTCCCGGAGGATCGGGTCGACACATCCGACATTCCGCCGCTGTCGGAGACGTTCTGGAACAACGCGGTGCGCAACCCGTTCTACCGGCCCGTGAAACAGCAGGTGACGGTGCGCGTTGATGCCGATGTGCTGGCATGGCTGCGCTCGACCGGGCGAGGCTACCAGTCCAGGCTCAACGACATCCTGCGCCAGGCCATGTTACGCGCCGGCATAAAGCGCTGACTGGGCCATCTGCGCGCCGTGCAGTAGGATTTGAAACCACGGATGCACACGGATCTACACGGACATCGTTGGTGCGGTGTGCCCGGCCATGCCATTGCGCCACTTATCCGTGTGCATCCGTGGTTTCAATTTTCGTCTTCGATAACGAAGTATGAGCCGGCAAGTCACTATGGTAGCCCGACGCCAAGGTGACGGAACGCTGGTTCAGGGTACTTCCTGACGCACGACCCGGATGCACAGCTGCTCACCGAGGACCAACTGGCAATGATGCGCCGTGTGCCGCACGCCAAGACTCTGCGGCGTGCGCGTGAACTTGCGCAGGACCTGGCCAAGTGCACTGTCATCCGGGGATCGTTTGGTGGCAGGCTCGCGTCGTCGATTTCATCCGCGGACGGTGCGCCGGGATAGGCGGCGGTTCATGTGGCACGCAGGCGGCGATCCATCCCGCCCCGCCGGCGGCGGATCGAGCAAGCCATCGCCCGCAGTGAAAATACGGCCGACCCCGTGGTGCGCAGCCGCCATTACCGCTTTGGGTCGAAGGCAACGGTTCCGCGGACCACCACCTACGGCTGCTGTGGGCGGTGAGCGGACATTCGAGTGGTCACGATCTTCCGAAACTGACCCGAAGCGGAAGTTCCTGCCCGCTCGCACCCAATGGTCCTGGTCAGCCGGTGGGCAGGGACCAGACGGCGTCGTGAATGACAATCGGCTTAGAAATGACTCCGACTTTGAGAAAGGCGTCGGCGGTTTCCTGCAACTGAGCAATGACCGTGGGCGTGACGGGTCCCACGACCAGGTCGGTGCGGCCGACGGCAGTCCGTATTACGTCGAGCTCGATGCCGGTGGCAGTCGAAGTGACTTCAGAAAACTTGTCCTGATTCTGCGCTGCCCACTCGGTTAATTTTGTCACTTCGTCAACTACCGCAGCGAGGACTTTGGGATATTTCGCGACGAAATCGGGATTGGCCACGTAGACGGATTTACCGTTCACGATATCTTTCGTGGTGGCGATCGCGCGCACCTTCTGACGATGTCCGCTAGCGCAAATAATGGGTCCCAGATAACCCACGCGTCGACGTCGCCGCGCAAGAGGGCCGCCGAGGCATCCGTCGGCAAAAGATAAACCGGCACGATGTTGCCATAGGTAAGGCCCGCCTTGGCGAGCAGACGTAGCATGATGTTTTGTGCGCTGCTGCCGCGAGCAAACGCGACCTTCTTTCCCTTAATGTCCGCCAGGGAGCGGATGGCAGATCCTTCCACCACCAACAACCCATGCTGCGATGCGGGCATGCATGCCACATAAACAAACTTAGCGCCTGCTGACTGCGCAATAATGGCGGGCGCATCGCCAACCCACCCGAAGTCGATAGCACCTGCACTGATCGCGTCCATCATCGGCGGCCCGACCTCGAACTCCGACCATTTCACCCCTTCGACACCCACCGACTTCAACCGCCGTTCAAATACACCCTGCTCCTTGGCAACGCTAAGCAAGCCGGCTTTCTGGTAGCCGACATGGAACTCGGTCGGCGCTGCCTGCGCGTAGCGTTGGGCGAGACCTACACCGACAAGCCCGAGGCCGCCCGCTACCAATCGTCGAGAAATGAGCATGTTCATGATGCCTCCCTTGCAGGGCCAAAGCGATTTCGACAGGTTTCAGGCGGTCGCCGATTGACGGTTCATGGAGTTACCGCGAAAAGCACCACGTCGGTGTGTGGTGCTGGCGGACATGCAAGTGACGCGCTCCCCTTTATTTCGGTGGTGCCCAATCGTCTAAGCCATACTTGTTGAAGATCGACTTCAACGTCCCGTCAGCTTCCAGCGTGGCAAGCGCGGCGTTTATCTTTTCGAGCAATTCATGGTTTCCCTTCCGGACCGCTAGTGCAGCCCTGGGCTTTGGAGAGGCAGACTGATACGTGTCGACTACCCGTGCCCCATGAGGTAGGTCACCTGTTTTGGCCGCGTATCGCGTCTCGACCCCCGGTGTGATGGTCGCCTTTATCTGTCCCGATGCTACGGCCTCCCAGGCGTCCTTCTGGGTGCCGTAGATTTTAATCTCGGAGAGACCACCAATTCTTTGGAGTAAGGCTAGTTGTATGCTTCCCTTCTGCGCGCCCACGGTCAGGCCTTTCAGGTCTGCAAGCGTACGGTAAGGTGTTGCGTCACTCGATTCTACGACCAGGGCTTCAGGCAGTGCATTGTAGTACGGCCTGCTAAAGTCAACTTTTTGCTCCCGCTCTGGAGTGATCGCCATATTCGTCGCGATTAGATCAATCTTACCGCTGTCGACCGCCGGGATGAGGTCTGCGAAGACCATCGGCTGGTACTCGATGGGAACACCGATTTGCTTGCTTATTGCGCGTGTCAGATCGACAGCCACGCCCGACAACTCCTTCTGATCGTGGAGAACCCACGGCTTCGCGTCTTGCCCCGCTGCCTTCAACGGTTGCTGTCCCCATGCGGTCGAACCAATCAACGCGCCGACCACCACAACCAATATGCCGAGTTGATTTCATATTTCCTGCCACGCGGCCTACACACTGGGCCAGACTGTCCGTCTCGACGCATTTGCAGATAAGTTACGCGCACTTTACCTCGACAAATAGGACCGTGGGGTTACAGACCGGCAATGATACAAAACGTTACATATCCACTGCTTTTACGGCAGAAGATCCTTGCAGCGCGCGAGGGCGGCGCCCTTAGCAGCAGCCGGGAACAGGCGTCCGCCGACAGGCGGGAAAAGCACGTCAGTCACCCGATGGGCGGAGACAAGCCTGTAGCCGTGGTGAAGGGCGTGGCTCCGGCGCAGCGCAGCAGAGGGGACACGTCCGGAAGAGTTTTGAAGATTTGCAAATGCGGGTCGTCAGGCATAGGCTCCAATGTTAGATATTGTTCACCTTTCCAGAAGAAAAGGACGAGGCGAATTGATTCTCCCCGCTGGCTTTGCGATGCGCACGTCTCGTATGCGTAACCGCGATAGTGGGTTTGCTGCTGTCGACAGCGGCCCAGGCGCAGAAACTCGATATCACGCCGGTGGCAGAAAAGAAGGTCGCACAGCTACCGCCCGGCCCGTTGTTCTGGCGCGTCGACACGTTCCCAACTCTCGCCGAGGCGCAAGCCGTTGCTAGCCCTACGGCATTCGCCGCTGAAGTCGATGGCAAGGCGTGGCTCTTCACGCTTGGGCCGTCCGGCGGGTCGTCGCATGGCGGTAGCAAAGTGGCTGAGGTGGGGCCCGTGCCCTCTATTGCCGCTCCTGAATACCTCTTGCGCGTCGTCCGGTCTGGCGGCCCGCCTGGCGCTAAAACCCCGGTGCACACGCATCCGGGGTCGGAAACCTTTTACGTTCTGAGCGGTGAACTCACCCAGAAGACGCCTGACGGCGTGCACCGTGTCTCGGCTGGTCAGTCCATGCCCGGACACCCGCCTAACACGCCGATGCAGGTGTCCAGCAGCGGTAGCAGCGACCTAAGCGCCTTGGTCATGTTTGTGAACGATGCAACCAAGCCCTTCTCGTCGCCGGCCACCATGCCGCCAAGTTGAGAGGGTTATTCCTCACCTTGGCTGGCGCTGTCGGGACGGCACAAAAATCTGCCGCATAAGGCGCAATATGTTAAGTTTTTCCAAGTTCTCGCAAAGTCTCCGCGATGGTCTCAAAGTAAATCCCGATGCTCGGGCCGGAAAAAACAGCGCGTACCCACCGGCATCGGACCGAAGGTTCGCTGTGGGTCGAGAGCGGTCATCGGTTTACGTGGATGGTATTACTCCGTACCCACTCCGTAGCCAACGCCATGGTCAGTCGAACGCACGAAGGCCGGCTGGCGGATCGTCCATGCCCGACCCAGCACCCGAGTGAGCCTCAAGCGGTTTTTCAGGTTCTAGCGTACGGTTCTTACCCGGAAGTCCGCGGACGGGCACTAACGACCTACCCCTTCACACCGCCCATGGTCAGGCCCGCCGCCATGAAACGACGGAAACAATAGTACAGGACCAACGGCGGCAGCGCGTATATGATTGCGGTCGCCATCATGTAGTTCCACGGCGACTCGTCGCTGTTGAGGAACTGCGCCAGCGCAACCGCCACGGTCATGCTTTCCGGTGTCGACAGCATGAGGAAGTTATACAGGTATTCGTTCCATGCCAGCAGCAAGGCGTAGGTGCCAACGGCAACCAACGCAGGCGCCATCAATGGCAAGTAGATAAGGAAATAGATCTGCAGTGGGTTGGCGCCATCGATGCGAGCGGACTCGTCGAGCTCCATCGGGATCGACTTGCCATACTGCGAGAAGATGAAGATCGCATACGGTGTGGCGAACGTCACGATCGAGAAGATTACCGCCCAAAGGCTGTTCATCAGGCCATAAATATGCATGATCCGATAGAGCGGGATCGCCAGGAACGACGCCGGGATCACGTAGGTCGTCAGCGCTGCATTGCTCAGCATCCAGCCCTGGCGCAGACGCATCCGCCCGATCGTGAAGCTGGCCAGCGAGCCGATGAGCAATGTCAGGAACATGGTCATCAGGCCGACGAAGAAGCTGTTGCCGAACTGATGCCAGAAGCGCCAGAGGTACCAGAAATCCTGGGTCACCACGACGTGGAAGCTCTCCAGCGAAGGATGCTCTGGCCAGACCTGGCCACTAAATACGTCGTCGTGGCTGTCCAGCGCGATTATCAACATGTTGTAAATCGGCGTGATCGACCAGACGACGAGAACGAAGCCAAGCGCCAAGCATGCAGCTTCAATCGCATAGCGGCGCATTCTGTAGTACAGCGGCGAAGCTATCCGCCGTTGGCCGCCAGTGGTGACGCTCACAGTTGCCCCCTTCAAGCGGAGCGCGCTTCAGGTGACAAGCGGGATCAACACCGGCAGGGCTGTCATGCCACCACACTGAGGCGCGGCATCGGGATCATGCGCTCGGTGCGGATGGCCGTCCAGCAACGGAAGGGCACGCAAAGCTGCTACCCTGAAAGGCTGGGTGCCAGACGCGCTTGATTTATCCTCTCCGATTACAGAACGGGGCGTCACCATACGGCGGAGGTGCAAGGTGACTGAGGCTGCTCCGCTTCCAGCTCACCCGTCAGGATTCTGAGCTTCCGGTCTCCAGCTGGCACCGCACGCTGCACCGTATCCAAGAATGGCGGCTTTCGGTCGAACTGAGCCGTTCACGAGTGCCGGCGCAAACACCACTTCAGGCAAACGCAGCCGGTGCGACTTGCTCAACTGAGTGCCAAATACTTCAACACTTAGGTCGATCCGCTGCTTGCACGCGGCCGTCGTCAGCGCGTTCAGCACCTTGGCCAGATGGTTCTGCCGCACCACGGCAAGGGTTTCGCCGACACGTTCCGGCAGCGCGGTCGCCTCCGCGCGTTCACCCTCGAACACCAGGACAGCGCCATCGAGCTACCGACGACAAAGCTCACGGATCGCCTTCGTTGATCAGGTCCTCGCGCTTCGGCCCTCGCCACCGCCTTGCCGCGGCGCGTGGCGACGATTTCCTCGCCTCGCGCATCCGGCGATGGCACCGCTGTCGGTGGGGTCAGTCATAACAGCATCTGTCAGGGACATTGACGTCGTCGGCTCTGGCCGCCATATCTGTCCATCCCGTCAGGCTCGTGACAGCGCCATGAACCCCGACCCGCTCCCCATCCCAACCTGCCCGCGGTGGTTCGCTTCGCAACCAGGCCGGCAAGGGGAAGCGGGATGTTGAGTTCAGGATACCGGGTTGAGTTGCCTCGCCCGCCGCGACATCGTCTCATGCCAGGGTTGCTGAGATGGAATCGGGCCATCGCCCGCGCAGGCTCGTTTGAGACCCACGACACTCGTCAATCCCATCCATCGCGACGCTGTCTCGCTGCTTAAGTTCATGAGACGGAATCGAACCTCAGCAACGGCCGGATTACCAGAACCCCGCCCAGTTCGATCTCAACTGGCGCGACATCGTGCTCGTTTTTCAGTCCGTGAGACTGAATCGGACGGAGCCAGGTGGGATGCCGTCCTCACCTCAGATGGCACGCCACCACCCACCGCGCACGTCGCCCGCCCCCAGCTACTATGCGCCGTGCGGCCGCGAGACCGTAACTGTCTCACGGCGAGCGACAGACTTTCGCAATTTAACACCGTGAGACAAATCCGATCCAGGCACCGCCAAACCTGCGCCGCCTCAGCTCTCCAGTTCGCTGTCCCAGTACAGGTAGTCGCGCCAGCTCTCGTGCAGGTAGTTCGGCGGGAACCCCCGCCCGTTGTCCTGCAGCTCCCACGTGGTGGGTTGCCGCGGATGGCCGCGCGGGAACATCCGGCACTCGCGCGGCAGCCGGGACCCCTTGCGCAGGTTGCAGTCGCCGCACGCGGTTACGACGTTCTCCCACGTCGTGCGCCCGCCGCGGCTGCGCGGCACCACGTGATCGAACGTCAGGTCGTGCGCCGGCCGGCGGTCGCTGCAATACTGGCAGACGAACGCATCGCGCAGGAACACGTTGAACCGGGTGAACGCCGGCCGCCGCGCCGACGGAATGTAGTCCTTCAGCGCGATCACACTCGGCAGCTTCATGGTGAGTGACGGCGAGCGCACCTCGGTCTCGTACTCCGACAGCACGGAGACCCGGTCGAGGAACACCGCCTTCACCGCGTCCTGCCAGCACCAGAGCGACAGCGGGAAATACGACAGCGGCCGGAAATCCGCGTTCAGCACCAGCGCTGGATAGAATTGGCCACCGTCAGGCAAGCGCCGCTCCTCTGCGACCGGAGCGCAAATCTAGGGGGCAATCCGTCACCGACCCGCCAGATATTGTGCGCCGCCGAGAACCGGCTCGTTTATCGCAGAGCACGCAACGGGCCGCAAGCCGAGCCGGCGGCAGATTCACGCCACGGTCATGCGAAGCCGCGCTGCAAGGCGAGCGCGCCCATCGCCAGTCCGGTGTCGTCGATACCGTGGCCGAGCCGCGGCACATACACCGCCTCCACCGGTACGTTCGCTGCACGCAACGCTGCTTCGGCGTCGCGCGAGCGTTGCACCGGCACCACGTCGTCGGCCTCGCCGTGTACCAGCAGCACCGGTGCGTGGTTGGCGAGCTCTGCCGGCAGAGTTTCGGGCGCTACCAGCGCGCCGGAGAATGCCAGGATCGCGCGCGGCGCGACGACGCGGCGCAAGCCGGTGAACAGCACGGTCATCGCGCCCTGGCTGAACCCCATCAGCGCGTACGCCTCCACCGGCAACCCAAGCCGATGCAGTTCAGCATCGATGAACCCGTTCAGGAAGCCGCTGGCGCGACGCACGCCGGCATCCATCACCGCGGGCGAGCGATCCGCCACGCTCCACCACTGCCGTCCGAAGCCCGACTCATGCGGAAACGGCGCATCGACCGAGACGAACAGCGCGTCAGGCAGCGCATGCGACCAGGTGGGCGCCAGGTCGATCAGGTCGTGCCCGTCGGCGCCGAGCCCGTGGCACAGCATGACAAGCTGTTTCGGCGTCGCCTTCGAGGCCGGTCCCCAGCGCGGACCATCGAGCTCTGCCATGGCTCTCTCCCTTTGCCGCCGGCGGGGACTACCTTGTGCCGCATCAACATGTCCATCGTCACCCGCTTCGCGCCAAGCCCCACGGGATATCTGCATCTCGGCCACGCGTTCAGTGCGCTGTTCGCATGGCGCCGGGCGCGCGCGGCCGGCGGGCGGTTCCTGCTGCGGCTGGAGGACATCGATCCATCGCGCTGCCGCCCGGAGTTCGCCGCAGCGATTCTGGAGGACCTGGTGTGGCTCGGCCTCGACTGGGATGACGAGGTGCGCGTGCAGTCGCAGCATCTGGCGGAGTATCGTGGCGTGCTGGATGCGCTGGCGGGGCGCGGCCTGCTGTATCCGTGCTTCTGCAGCCGCGCCGACATCCAACAATCCGCCGCCGCCCCGCACACGCCGGACGGCGCGCCACACTATCCCGGCACCTGTCGCGCGCTGTCGCTCGATCAACGCGAGGCACGCATCGCCGGCGGTGAACGCTTCGCGTTGCGGCTCGATATGCAGCGGGCTGTTGCGGCCACGATACCGGCGCTGAGCTACGACGAGGCAGCCGAGGGCGCCATCCGGTGTTATCCCGAGCATTTCGGCGACGTCGTCCTCGCCCGTAAGGATGCGCCTGCTAGCTATCATCTCTGCGTCACCCACGACGATGCGTCACAGGGTGTCACGCTGGTCACCCGCGGTGCCGATCTGAGGCCGGCGACGCATCTGCACCGGTTGCTGCAGGCCCTGATGGGCTGGCCCGTCCCCGCCTATGCCCACCACCCGCTGCTGACCGATGCCTCCGGCCGCCGTTTCGCCAAGCGCGATCGCGCGACGACCTTGCGCGAGCTGCGCGCGCAGGGCCGTTCTCCGGCCGAGGTGCGCGCAATCGCCAATGACCAGATGCGCCCCAATGACCAGAGGCAATAGTCCGGCGCCATGACGCCAGTCAGAAGATCCGGCTGAACCATCCTCCCGGCGGTGCCTGGGTAATCATCGGTGCATAACCGGGCGTCGGCGACCAGTTCAGCACCTGATCGACGAACGCCGGATCCGGGTAGACAAGCCCGGAATGCTGGTTGATCTCCGTGCGGATATCCGACGACGCAACCGGCCCCGCTGCCTCCAACAGCGCATCCTGACCCGTGCTGCCTGCCGTTTGCTCCGTTGACTGGGTATCGCCGCGAGCCGGGACGATGGCGCCTGGGCGCGCCGGGCGCACCGCCAGGCTCGGCGGCGTCGACAGCGGCACGCGCGTCGCCGCGACGGTCTGCGGCCCGGAATCACGGGACAGGCTGAAATTGCGGGTCGTGCTGTCATTGGAGCAGCCAGCCACCAGCGCGATCAGCAGCAGGGGGCCAAGTTGCGTCGCGTTCAGCAGTGGTGCCTGTCTCGAAGGCATTGTTGGTCCTCCCTTGCCCGGCGTGGCACAATCGAGCTTAGCCGTCTCGATCAGCCGATCCAACCAGCCGAGGTCGCATCATGGCGAACGATATGCATTGGGTCGGCACCTGGACCACCTCTCCCGCGCCGGCGGAGGGAGCCGCATTCAGCAATCAGACGCTGCGCATGAATGCGCGGGTCAGCATCGGCGGGAACACGCTGCGTGTGCGCCTGTCCAATGGGTATGGCATTCGGCCGTTAACGATCGGTGCCGCGCATCTCGGCCTGCGCGAATCCGGTGCGGGCATTGTGGCAGGCTCCGGCCGCAAATTGACGTTCGGCGGCGCTCCCTCTGCCACGATCGCTGCCGGCGCCCTGCTGTTGAGCGATCCTGTCAATCTGGCGGTGCCGTCGCTGGCGGATGTAGTGATCACGTTCTTTCTGCCCGGAGACCTGCCGGCGAGCTCCGGCATCACCGGCCGCTATGCGCGCCAGACCAACTACATCTCGCCGCCTGGGGATTTTACCGCCGAGACGGTGATGCCGGTCGGCAGGATCACCGACGACTGGTATTTCGTCGGCGCCATCGATGTGCTGGCTCCGGCTGGCACCGGTGGGATTGTCGCTCTTGGCGATTTGCTGACCGACGCGAACATCTCGACGCACGACGCATTCTGCCGCTGGCCCGACCAGCTCGCGCGGCGACTGGTTGCGCGCGGCGGGCGAGCGATGGGCGTGATGAACCAGGGGCTCGGCGGCAATCGCATCCTGCACGATATCCGTGGCGACAGCGGCCTGCGCCGCTTCGATCGCGACGTGCTGGCACAGCCGGGCGTGACCCATGCGATCGTGGTGCTGGGAACCAACGATCTGCGCAACCGCTGGGCCAAGCCCGAGGAGGAGGTTACCGCCGGCCAGATGATCGCCGGACTGAAGCAGATGGCGCAGCGGGCGCAGGCGCGGAGCATCAAGATCTTCGGCGGTACGCTGATGCCGTTCGAGAACGAAACCTTCCTGGTGGGGGCCTGGACCCCCGCGCGCGAGGTGGTGCGCCAGGCGGTGAACGCCTGGATCCGCGATAGCGGCGCGTTCGATGCGGTGATCGACTTCGACCAGGGGGTATGCGATCCCGAGCATCCCACGCGCATGCTGCCGATCTACGACTGCGGCGACCATCTGCATCCGAGTGACATCGGCTACAACCGGATGGGCGATGTCATTGACCTGGCGCTGTTCGACTAGATCGACACTGTCGTTGCCAGGAGCGGAGCGCCGGCCAGGCCTGACAGCGGCGGCTCAGCTCAGACTTCCCGGGTGGTCGTGCCAGACGCTCGGCTCCAGCTTCAGCGTCTCGTCGGCGGGATATGCCGACGTCCAGTAGCGGGCACACTCCACGCTGGTCGGATTCCACACCGCCGAACAGCTCCGCATGTGCGATAGGAAATCCTCCAGCAACTGCAGCCGGTTGCACCAACCCACCGCACCAGGATGCAGCACCATGCTGAACTGCCGCCCTCGCTTGTATTGCGCATCGAACTCGGCGCGCCAGTTGCGGAACAGATCATCGGCGTGTTCCAGCCCGGTCCCCTTGCGCGGGAACAGCAGGAACCACTGATCATCGAAGTGGTAGTAGTACGGCAGCGTCAATATCGCCCGCCGCGAGGCGAAGTTCGTCACCCAGTAATGCGGCACATCATCTGCCAGCCCATTGCCCATGTACTCATAGCCGGCGTCGATCAGCAGATTCATGGTATGCCGGCTGATCGTGCCGCCAGCGAACGGATCGTCCTGCCGCGGCAGGCAGAACCAGCCCGCGGGTTTGCGCCCGATCACACGCGTCAGCAGTTCGGTTGCGAGAGCCAGCCGCGCGCTTTCTTCCGCTGCCGTCAGCCCGCTTACATCCTCATGCTTCAGGCCGTTCGCCGCGATCTCATGGCCATCGGCGAGCAGCCCCCGGATCCGGTCGGCGCGCAGTTGCGCGATCACCGCGGGTACCGCGAACGTCGCCGCGATGCCGAAGTGCGTCAGCACGGCAAGCAACTGATCCAGCCCATCATGCGCGGCAAAGAATGCATCGGGATGCGACAGGTCGGCGGCACTGATCCCCTCCGGACCGCGTGCAACGCTCAGGTCAACCACAACCGTGACACAGCACCGGTTGCCATCCGGCCAACGCACCTCGTGATCCCGCAGGCCGACTTCATCCGAGATCGTGTAGCCTTGCTTCCATGGCATGGTGTCAACTCCTCGCTCCGGCGGCGCGCGGCGGAAACTTCGCCAGGCAATGTCCGGCGACCTGCTCGCAGGTCGGGAACCACACCCCTGGCAGCGTCTTCATCCGCGTGATCAGCCGGTCCATCATCTCGATGCGCAGCGCGCGCCCCGACACGAATGGATGCACGACGATGTTGAGATAGCCGCGGGCACGATGTTGCTGCCGGAATGCTGCCCACCACAGATCGAACACCCGATCGGGATCGGTAAGCCGCTGCGCCGCATTGCCGCTGCCCAGCCACGCGAAACTGTAGAACATCGCGTCGTCGATCGCGTAGTGGAACGGCAGGTTCAGCAGCGTGTTGCTGCCTTCGGCATCGCTTAGATAGTACGGAAGATGATCCGCCGACTGATGCGAGATATAGCGGAATCCCTCCTGCTTCAACAACCGGAGCGTGTGTTCGCTGCGGCTGCCGATCGGCCGGCGACCCGCGATTGCCTCGAGCGCGTTGGTCGTCCTCAGCAGATGGTCGTGCTCCAGTGCCGGGTCCTTGGGCACGTGATGTTCCCACATATGATCGGCGATCTCGTGGCCGCTCTGCACCGCCGCCCGCAACGCTCGCGGATACAGCTCGCAGATGCGGCCGGGCGTGAAGATCGTCGCCTTGATGTTGTGCGAATCGAACAGCTCGATCAGCCGCCAGATGCCCACACGGCCACCGAACTCGCCCTTGGCAAGCTGCATCGGCGGCTCATTCAGCAGTCGCCGCAGCAGCATGGCATCAAAGTCGGCGGTGAAGTTCACCGCGATCCGCGCCCCATCCGGCCAGGTGAGATCCGGGATTCGCTGGTGCCGCGCGTCATAGCGCCTGGCGGTCGCACAAAGGTCGGCGAGCTCCTGTTCCAGATGGCGGGTCATAGCCTCGGCCTCCCTGTCACCTGAGCCATGGTACAACGACCCGGACGACGCGAATACCGCCGCCGGTTGACTTGACATGATCCGTAGTCGCAAAGTCACGCGTCTTTGACGATCCGCCGTCAGCGCGCCGTTGTCCATGTGCACAGCAAGCAGGAGGAAGACTTGCGATCGATCCTCAGAAGTTTCACTCGTGGCCTGGTGAAAGCCTGTGCCGTCATGGCATTGTTCGCCATGGCGCACGCTGCCACGGCGGCAACCGTCGGTCCGGTGACCGACGACCTAGGCGTGGTCAAGATCGCCAAGGGGGCGCCCATCCAGATCGGCGGCTACTGGGTGCTGTCCGGTGCCGACACCTCACTCGGCCTCGACGGCAAGCGTGGCGCCGAGATCGCCTTCGCGGATATCGGCAACAAGCTGCTCGGTCATCCCATCAAGTTCACCGTTGAGGACGATCTGTGCAACGCCGAGGGCGGCCAGACCGCGGCGACCAAGCTCGCGTCCAATCCGCAGATCGTCGTCGTGCTTGGCGGAGCGTGCTCCAGCGCCGCCACGCCTGCTGCGCCTATCCTGTGGCAGCAGGGTATCACCAACATCTGCAACGCATGTTCGGCACCCGCACTCACCGCGCCGGATCGCAAGCCGGCCTACGACGGCTTCGCCCGCACGATCGCGAGCGACATCGACCAGGGTGCGTCGGACGCGAAATATATCTATGACGTGCTGAAGGCGCGTACCCTCGCCACCGTGCATGACGGCAGCCCTTACGCCCAGCAGCTGGTCGCAGTTACCGCAAAGAACTTCATCAAGATGGGCGGCAAGGTCGTGTCGGAGGAGGCGGTCGCACCGACCGACGTCGACATGCATCCGGTACTGACCAAGGTCGCCGCGGCGAAGCCGGACGTGGTCTACATGCCGATCTTCGTGGCGGCCGGCGCACAGTTGCTGCGTCAGTCGAAGGAGATCTCGGGGCTGGAGCACACCACACTGATCGGCGGCGGCTCGTTTGCGGCGGCGGAGTTCATCGAGGCCGCAGGGCCGGCGGTGGTGGGCTTCCGTATCGGCTACCCGGACGTCTCCCCTGATACCATGGGCAAGGGCTATCCGGCATTCATCGAGAAATACAAGAAGGCCTACGGCGAGGCACCGATCTCGGGTTACCACGCCAACGCCTACGACGCGGCGGAGATGGCCATCAAGGCGATCGAGAGTGTGGCGAAGACCGACAAGGACGGCAACCTCTACATCGGCAGGAAGGCGCTGCGGGACGCCGTGTTCGCGCAGAAGTTCAACGGCCTGAGCGGCCCGATCGCCTGCGACAATTACGGCCAGTGCGCTGCGTTCAAGCCGGCGATCTACGAGTTCCAGTCTGCCGATCCGAAGACATTCGCGATGGGCAAGAACCCGAAGAAGATCTGGCCGTAGGCATCGTCTGAGACGCCTGCCGCTCGCTTGGATCGTGGCCCGCCCGACCTACGTTGGGCGGGCCACTTTCGTACCACAGATCGACGCGGCGTTCGTCCTCTGCGGCGGAATAGTGCCGCAGTTCGGGGCGAGATGTTGACTTCCGCCATGTGCAGCCATCACACTTGCCATGCTGCAACGCACCAGTCGAGATGCGACCAGCGCCACGGGGTTCTCACGGACACCATTAATGGAGGGTCGGGTGACGGTGCAGGCAATGGGCAGAAGATCTGGCCGTAAGTGAGCCAGGCGCTTGCCCGGCGGGCTCCATGGTTGGTCATCATGGCGCGCCTGAACGCGGTGGATGTGGTCCTCTGGGCCCTGCGGCTGCTGGTGATCGCAGTGGTCGTGATCGGCACTATCGGCACCGTGGTGAAGAACCGTTACGACGCCGCCCAGTGGGTCGACTTCGTGGTGTTCGGCCTGACCATCGGCGCGATCTACGCACAGATCGCACTCGGCTACACAATGGTCTACGGCGTCCTGCGACTGATCAACTTCGCGCACGGCGACTTCGTCATGTCCGGCGCCTTTGCCGGCTATTTCGTCGCCCGGCCGCTGGATCGGTCTGGCTTCCTGGATAACCATCCCGCGCTCGGTATGAGCGCGATTCTGATTGTCTCGGTGATCACGTCGACTTCGATCGCATTGTTGACCGAGCGCATCGCCTATCGGCCGTTCCGACGTGTCGCCGGCCTGGCACCGCTGATCTGCGCCATCGGCGTGTCGTTTTTCCTGGAGCAGACCTTCCGCGGCATGTTCGGCTCGGCAGTCAAGTCCTATCCCTCGCCATCCTGGGAACGCGCCACCTTCGACGTGTTCGGGTTCCATCTTCCGCGTGTCGATGTGCTGGTGATCATACTGGCCGTGCTGTTCATGGGCGGTCTCTACCTGATCGTGCAGCGCACCCGCATGGGCACCGCGATGCGGGCGGTGGCCGAGGACGGTGAGGCAGCAGCGCTGATGGGCATCGATGTCAACAAGGTGGTGGTGTTCACCTTCCTGCTCGGCGGGGCGATGGCCGGGATTGCCGGCGTGTTCTATGCGTTCGTCTACAAGCAGGTGTACTTCTTCATGGGCTTCACCCCCGGCATCAAGGCGTTCGGCGCCGCGGTGCTTGGCGGCATCGGCAACATTCCCGGCGCGATGCTGGGTGGTTTCTTTCTCGGCATGGTGGAATCGGTCGGGCCGGCGCTGTTTCTCGACGGCCTCGGCATTCCAGCGCCCTACCAGTTGCGCGACCTGATCGCGTTCACCCTGCTGATCATGGTGCTGATCTTCCGTCCTCAGGGTCTGCTGGGCGAGCGGATGGCGAGGAAGCGCGCCTGATGCGCCGCAGCATCCTCATTGGCCTGGCGTTCGGTGCGGGAGCGGTGCATCTCGCCGTGGTCGGCGTACTGCTGATGCTGCATCAGCGCGCGATCATCGTCGGAACGCTCAGCCTCGGTCAGGCCGTGCTGCTGGTGATCGCCGGTGGCGCCGGAGCGATGGCCGGACGGCCACTGCCCGGTCTGCTTGCCGGTGCCGCCGCCGCCGTGCCGATCGCTGTGCTGGCCGTGGTGATGTCGATGGTGCCGCTACAGTCGATCTTTATCGCATTGTCACCGGCGCTGTACGATATGGTTACGTTGGAACTTGGTCTCGTCGCCGGTATCGGCGTCCTGATCGGCGCTGGTGCGGTGGCGGGTCTGCTCGGTGCGTCGCTGCGGAACAGCCCGACTGCCGTGCGCCGCGCGATCTTTCCTGGTGCGATCGCCGTTGCCGTCGCCGGCGTGTTCCAGGAACTGATCCAGCTTATGCTGCAGCAGTATGAGGAATCGATCGGCGACTTCCGTGAGTTCATCTACACCTGGGAGGGGCTTAGCCCACAAGGCGCAGTGGCGATATTCGTCGTTGTCGGGCTGTGCAGCGAGGTGATCGGCTCGGTATGGCGACGGCGCGCCGCACGCATCGAGGTGCAGGACCACCGGCGCGAACGCCTGGTCTGGGCCGGCCTTGCGCTGCTGGTTCTGATCCTGCTGCCGGCACTGGCCGGTTCCTATATCGGTCAGGTGTTGATGCTGGTCGGGCTCTACATACTGATGGGCATGGGCCTCAATCTGGAGGTCGGTCTGGCAGGTCTGCTCGACCTTGGCTTCGTCGCCTTCTTTGCCGTCGGCGCCTACACGACAGCGCTGCTGACCGCCGACTCCCCGCACGCGCTCGCCCATCTGCCCTACTGGGGCGCAATGCCGGTCTCGGTGTTGCTCGCGGTCGGCGTCGGCGTGCTGTTTGGACTGCCGGTGCTCGGCGTGCGCGGCGACTATCTGGCGGTGGCGACGATGGGGCTTGGAGAAATCGTGCGCGTCATCGTGCAGTCGGACTTTGCCTCGCCATTGCTCGGTGGCGCCCAGGGGATTCTGCAAATACCCAAGCCTCAACTCGGAAATTTCGTGCTGGGCAGCCCGGTGTCGCTGTTCTACCTGACCCTGGTCGCTTCCGCGATTGCCGCGTTCGTTGCCTGGCGGCTGGAGAATTCCCGTCTCGGCCGCGCCTGGATGGCGCTGCGCGATGACGAGGACGTGGCGCAGGCGCTCGGCATCAACTTGGTGCGGTCGAAGCTGTTGGCCTACGGACTTGGTGCCGCGTTCGCCGGGCTGGCCGGATCGATCTTCGCCACCATGGTCACGTCGGTCTATCCGTCGAGCTTCCAGTTGCTGATCTCGATCAACGTGCTGGCGCTGATCATCGTGGGCGGCATGGGCAGTCTGCCCGGCGTGGTGCTGGGCTCGATCGTGCTGATCGGCCTGCCGGAACTGCTGCGCGAGTTCGGTGAGTATCGTTACCTGTTCTATGGCGCGGTGCTGATCGTGATGATGCGGCTGCGGCCCGAAGGGCTGTGGCCATCGGACGTGCGCCAGCGCGAACTGCACGCCGCCGACGAGACCCTGGCATTGGACGCCGGCGCCGATGCGGTGCCCGTGCAGCCGAGGTAGCGGCGCCGTGGCAGACGCGCCGCTCCTGCAATGCAATCGCCTTACCATGCGGTTCGGCGGCCTGGTGGCGATCGCCGATCTCGATCTCGCGGTGGCCGAGCACAGCATCCACAGCGTCATCGGCCCGAACGGCGCGGGCAAGACCACCGTGTTCAACTGCATCACGCAGAACCTGCGGCCGACCTCCGGGGAAGTGTGGTTCGCCGGTGAGCGCGTCGACGGGCTGAAACCCGATCGTGTCGCGGCGGCCGGGATCAGCCGCACCTATCAGAACATCCGCCTGTTCCGCAACATCACCGCGCTGGAGAACCTGCTGGTCGGGATGCATCTGCACCTGCGCTCCACCTGGTGGGGCGCGGTGCTGCGCACGCCGCACACCATGCGCGACGAGCGCGGCGCGCACGAAGAGGCGTTGCGCCTGCTGCACTTCGTCGGGTTGCGCGGTCGCGGTGACATGCTGGCACGCAATCTGGCCTACGGCGAACAGCGACGGCTCGAGATCGGCCGCGCGCTCGCCACCAAACCGAAGCTGCTGCTGCTCGACGAACCGACCGCGGGGATGAACCCGCACGAGACCTCCGAGATGATGGAGTTCATCAAGCAGGTGCGCGAGCGCGTCGGCATCACCATTCTGTTGATCGAGCACCAGATGCGCGTCGTGATGTCGATGTCGGATCAGGTCACGGTGCTCGATCACGGCGTGAAGATTGCCGAGGACGTGCCGGCGCGCGTGCAGCAGGATCCAGCGGTGATCGAGGCCTATCTCGGCACTGCCGCGAAATCGGCGGCGGAGTGAGGCGATGGCGCTGCTGGAGGTCGATGGCATCCACGTATTCTACGACAAGATCGAGGCGCTGAAGGGAATCTCCCTTGCGGTGGAGGAGCGCCAGATCGTCACGCTGGTCGGCGGCAACGGCGCCGGCAAGTCGACCACGCTGCGCGCGATCAGCGGGCTGTTGCATCCGCGCCAGGGCGAGATCCGCTTCGATGGTCGCGCGCTCGCGGGGCTTGGCGCGCACGACATCGCGGCGATCGGCGTCGTGCAGGTGCCGGAAGGGCGGCGCATTTTCGGCCGGCTGACGGTGAACGAAAACCTGGAGATGGGCGCATTCACCCGCCGTGACCGGCGCGCGATCGCCGAGGACAAGGAACAGATGCTGCTGTTGTTTCCGCGGCTGCGCGAGCGGCTCAGGCAGGTGGCGGGAACTCTGTCGGGCGGCGAGCAGCAAATGCTGGCGGCCGCACGCGCCATGATGGCGCGGCCGCGCGTGCTGCTGATGGACGAGCCGAGCATGGGGCTGGCACCGATGCTGGTCGAGCAGGTGTTCGAGACGATCAAGCGCATCAATGCGCAGGGCGTGACGATATTGCTGGTGGAGCAGAATGCGCCGATGGCGCTGGGGATTGCCGATCGAGGATATGTCCTGGAAAGCGGCCGGATCGTGCTGGATGGACCGGGGCGGGAGCTGCTGGACGATGAGCGGGTAAGGCGGGCGTATCTGGGGTGATCGGTTTCCGTGTCATTGCCAGGCGGCAAAGCCGACCAGGCAATCCGCAGCGCGATGTGCTGTGGAGATCGCTGCGTCGCTACGCTTCGCGCAATGACAGTTTTTCCGCCGCCAGAATTGCTACCCGGTAGGCGTACTCGATCCTCTCCCCGTCGCGTCGTATCGGGATGCCCAGCCGATCGTCCTCGGCCGACGCAGCGAACATCTCGATGATCTTCGCGTCATCGCCTGGGTTCGGGAACGAACGGGCCAGCAGGTTCCTGATCTCGTCGCGCAGCTCATAGTAACGGGCCTGCGGCTCGGGCAACCCCGCTGAACCGAACAATCCCTTGAGCTCCGGCAGCGTCAGACAGCGCACATGCGACGGGTCGCGCAGCTGCTCCGCGCGGTTCCACTCCGCCGCCTTGGCTGGGTCGTCCGCCGCGTACATGTCGACCACCACAACCCGACCGCCCGGAGCACACACGCGCAACATCTCGCGCAGCACGCCCAATGGATCAAGGAAATGGTGCATGGAAAACCGCGTCACCACGATGTCGAACGCGCCGTCCGCGTAGGGCAGGCTGCCGACATCGCCGCGCTCCCAGGTGACGTTCTCGATGCCCTGCTCGGCCGCAAGCTGCCGCGCGCGGTCCAGCATCGCCGGCGTCATGTCGATGCCCGTCGCATGCCTCACGTGGGGCGCGAACGCGGACACCACGATGCCGCCGCCACAGGCGACATCCAGCACTGTGTCGTCCGGCCGTGGCGCGGCGGATTCCACGATCATCCGCAATGCGTTGGCATCGGTGATGGTGTGCGCGGTGCTGAACGGCATCGCCTGACGGGTGAACTGATCCAGGATCCGCTCCTGGTGTGTGGTTTCGTTCATGGTATGCCTCACCCCAGTCGATAGACCCTGCTTGCCGTATCATGGAACAGCGCAAGCTTCTCATGCACCGACGCGCCGGCAGCGATCCGCTTGAATGCGTTCCACAGCCCAACCCAGCCGATGCCCATCTTCTCGACCGGGAAATTGCTTTCGAACATGCAGCGCTGCGGCCCGAACAGCTCGATGCAGGTCTCCATATAGGGCCGCCACATCGCCGCAAGTTCTTCTGACGTGGCCGGCCGCTCTGCCGCCTTGTAGTCGTACAGCGCCGCCCGCATCATCATGCCCCCCAATTTCATCGTCACGTTGGGGCACCTGGCCAACTCGGTTACCGCTGCCTTCCACGACGCAAAGACCTCGTCGCGTCGCCCGGCATATGGGCCGTAGCCCAGCACGCCACCGACATGGCCCACGATGATGTTCGTGCCTGGGTAGGTGCGCGCCAGGTCGATTACATCCGTCAGTTGCGTATGAAATACCCACGCATCCAGCGACAGGCCGAGCGCCGAAAGCCGCGCGAGGCCCAGGCGGAAATCCGACCGGCGATAGATGTCGGGCCCCGGTGCGCCATTGCCGATGACCGGATCTGCGTCCCAGTTGCCGGAATGGCGCACGCCGCGAAACCGCCCGCCGCCGGCGCGGATATGCGCCTCCAGCACCGCTTCGACCCGCTCGCCCAGCGTCAGCTCCGCGTATCCGACGATCCCGGCGGCGACCTTTGGCTGCCCGTATCCTCCGCTGTCGCCCATCGCGGCGATGCCGGCCACGAATTCCGTTTCGCCCACCGGACGCATCTCCTCGGGCCCGCCGGCGCGGTACATCGCATGGCATTGTAGGAACACGGTGCCGACGACGTTGTGCCCGCTGCGCAGGTCCGCGAGCAGTTCGTGCAACAGGTAACGATGGTCGGGACGCTGCCACAGGTGATGATGCGTATCAATAATGGGCAATCCCGGATCAAGAATCGGTTCCGCCGGTGCCTTGGCCAGCCACACTTCGTCCGGCGGGTAGATTCGCCCGAATCGGGTCGGCTGTAGAAGTTCTGCCACGTGGGTCGGCTCCAGCTTTGCGCGGCCGATGACGTAGCATGATCGCGCCGAACCGGCGACAGCGTGGCGGCTGGAGGCGGTTTCGCCCGCTCGCGCTTTTTTCCCCTGCCTCACGTTAAATTGGGATAAGTCTTAAGGTGGACGGTGGCGGCATGGCAGGGGCGTGCCGCGACCCGAAGGAGGGGTTCATCGACCACGACCGTAATACCGCGAGCGATGGGCGCGCCAGAACGCCTGTCCAGAGCCATGCGGTTCGCCGCTTCGGCCGGGCCGCCATCGTCATTGCCGCGCTGGTGCTTGTTGCGCTGGCCTGGATCGGCGCACGCGACGCGATTCGCGCGCATCGCTCGGAGACGCGTGCGCGTGTGCAGGCCGAGGTCCTCGCGAAGACACTGGCGCTCGAGGAACAGTTGCGCCGCGACCTGCTGTCACTGGACCAGACGCTGCGCATTCTGGAGTACGAATGGGAGCGCGACCCGGTCCATTTCGATGTCGCCGCGCGTTCCGCCCAGGTAGTGGTGCTGTCCGACGTATCGCTGCAACTCTTCATCGCCGATCCGCAGGGCATCGTTCGATCCAGCTCGCGACCGGCGATCATTGGCACTGATGTCGGCAATCGCGACTATTTCCGCCACGAAGCGTCGCTGCCGGCGGACGAGGGCAAGATGTTCGTGGGCGAGCTGACCCAGGGTCAGGTCACCAAACTGTGGCAGATCAACATGGTCCGTCGGCTGGATTTTCCCGACGGCAGGTTCGCCGGCGTCATCGCTGCCTCGTACGATACCAACTCGATAATGCGGTTCTATCGCGAGGTCGATCTCGGCACACACGGTCTGATCGCTGTGGTCAGCTTGCGCGACGGCGAGGCCTGGACCCTGGCCGGCGGGGACCAGGCTTCCGCGGTGATCGGCATCGGCGACACGCCGTTTTTGGCGGCGATGCGGCAGGCGGCCGAGGGTGTCTGGAACGCTGCATCGGGCCTCGACGATGTCGACCGGATCTACGCCTTTGCGACCGTTCCGGACTACGGCCTGAAGGTCGCGGTCGGCATCGATCGTGCCGAGGCCTTGCAGGCGTCGGCCGACTGGGAGACCAACGCGCTGCGGTTCACCGGCGGCATCACGTTGCTGATCCTGGCGTTGGCGGCGTTGCTGCTGCGCGCGCAGGATGCCAGCCGGCGCCGCCATGAGACGCTCGCGCGCGAACGGGCGATTCTCGAGGCGACGCTGACCGGCATGAGCGACGGCATCATGATGGTCGATAGCGACCTTCGGCTGATGGCATGGAACCAACGCTTCCCCGAATTCACCGGGGTGCCGCCGGAAATCCTGCGTGTCGGCCTGCCGATGGAGGAGATACTGCGCGGCCAGGTGGTCGGCGGCGAATTCGGCTCGGTCGATGTCGAGACCGAGGTTGCGCGACGGATGGCGATGCTGCGTTCCGGCGTCAGCATGGGCACGATCGAACGGCCGCGGCCGAGTGGGCGCCAGCTCGAGATCAGGCGCAATCCGCTGCCGGGCGGCGGCTTCGTCACACTGTACAGCGATGTGACGGCGCGGCGGCAGACCGAGGAACGGTTGCGTCAGGCACAGACCATGGCTGCGGTCGGTCGGCTGACCGCGGGAGTTGCGCACGACTTCAACAACCTGCTGGCGGCCATCACCGGCAATGCCGAGATCCTGCACAGCCTGTTAGGCGAACACCCTGCTCACGGCCGCCGGCTGGCCATGATCCTGCAAACCGCCGGCCGCGGCGCCGATCTGGTGCGCCGACTGCTGGCATTCTCGCGCAAGCAGGAGCTGGCGCCGGTGCCGGTTGATCTGAACCAGGTCGTACAGGGTATGGGCGATCTGCTGCGTGCCACGCTCGGGCGCGCAACCCGGATCGAGACCAAGCTCCATGAAGCGCTCTGGCCGGCGTTGATCGATCCGGTGCAGATCGAACACGTGATCCTGAACCTCGCGATCAACGCGCGCGATGCGATGCCGGAAGGCGGCACGCTGACCATCGCCACCGCCAACATGACGCTGGGCCGCAGCGGCGCTGCAATCGATCTGCCGGCGGGCGACTATGTCGTCGTGGCGGTGAGTGACAGCGGTACCGGCATGAGCGAGGAGGTGCAACGCAACGCGTTCGAACCGTTTTTCACCACCAAGCCGCCCGGCCAGGGTTCCGGGCTGGGGCTCAGTCAGGTCTATGGTCTCGCCAGCCAGTCGGGTGGCGGAGTGCAAATCGACAGCGCGGTCGGCAAAGGCACGACGGTCACCGTGCTGCTGCCGCGTGCGTCCGACCAGGCGCATGTCGCTGGCGGTTCGGTGCCGGAGGGCGCTCCCGGTGGCGAGCCGCGGCGCGACGCGGTGGCATGGAACCGCACGATCCTGGTGGTCGATGACGAAGCCGAATGCCGTGACACGATCTCGGCCATGCTGGCTGCCAGCGGTTTCGCAGCGATCGTGGCAGAGAGCGGCGAGGCCGCGCTGCGCCTCGTGGACCGTGGCATCGATTTCCATCTGGTGCTGGTCGATTTCGCCATGCCCGGCATGAACGGCGCCGAATTGGCGCGAGAGATGCGTGCACGTCGGTCGTCAGTGCCGGTCGTGTTCATCACCGGCAGTGACGGTGAGTGGATCAGCGGCGAGCGCTGGGTGCTGATGAAGCCATTCCTCAGCCGCACGCTGACCGACACGCTGCGCGCGGCACTCGGTCTCGTGCAGGAGCCCAGCTCGGTCAGGCACAGCACGTCGCAGACGGTGTGAGTGGCTCACTACGTCGCTGCTCGCCTGATCCAGCTCCTGTTCGTGCTGATCGGCGTCAGCATCGTGGTGTTCGTCACAATGCATCTGCTGCCGGGCGACGTCGCACAACTGCTGCTGGGCGATCACGCGACCAACGAGCAGTTGTACCGGTTGCGCGAGCAGCTGGGGCTCAATCAGCCGGTATGGGTGCAGTACGTCCGCTTCATGGCCGACGCGCTGCACGGCGACCTTGGCACCTCCATCCAGAGCAACCGCCCGGCGCTGGATGACGTGATGACTGCATTTCCGGTGACCCTGCAGCTTGCGCTGGCGTCTTTGCTGCTGGCGAGCCTGTGCGGTGTGCCGGTGGGCGTGCTCGCGGCGGTTCGGCAGGGATCGCGTTTCGATACGGTGGTGATGACGCTGACCTTGTTCGGCGTGTCGATGCCGATCTTCTGGCTGGGCCTGATGTTGCTGGTGCTGTTCGCCGCCGGCCTGGGCTGGCTGCCGGTCGGCGGGCTGATGCCGGTTGGGCTCGACCCGCCGCGGATCACCGGCATGAGCGTGATCGACAGCCTGCTGTCGGGCAATCCTGCGATGATCGGGGCCAGTCTGCGGCACATGCTGCTGCCTGCCGTGACGCTGGCGAGCGTTCCCCTGGCGCTGATCGCGCGCATCACGCGCGCCGAAGTGCTGTCGGCGGCAACCGCGGATCATGTGCGCACCGCGCGCGCGAAAGGGGTGACGGATGCGGGTGTGATCCTGCGCCATATCCTGCGCAATGCAGCGATCCCGATCGTGACGGTGATCGGGCTGCAGCTGGGGTTGCTGCTGTCCGGCGCGGTACTGACCGAGACCATCTATTCGCTGCCTGGCCTGGGTCGGCTGATGGTCGATTTGATTCTGTCACGCGACTATTCGGTGGTGCAGGCGGGAGCGCTGTTCATCGCCGTGCTGTTCGTGCTGGTGAACCTGGCGGTCGATATTCTGTATGCCGCGCTGGATCCACGGATCAGCCGGTCGTGAGCGCCACCATTGCATCGCCGCCGGGTGTGGTCCGTCGTGCGTTGCGTGGCACCGGCGCGCGTTTCGGTTTGGCGATCGCAGTGGTGTTCCTGGCGCTGACCGTGTTCGCGCCGCTGGTCGCGCCGTTCGACCCGTACGAGCAGGATCTGTCGAACGCGTTGTCGCCACCGTCCGCGCTGCACTGGTTCGGTGCCGATCAGTACGGCCGCGATACCTTGAGCCGCATCCTCTACGGCACGCGCACAGCGCTGCTGGCGATCGTGATGGCGGACGGGCTGGCGCTGCTGCTGGGAGGTACGTTGGGGTTGGTGGCGGGCTATATCGGCGGCCGGATCGACGCGCTGATCATGCGTGTGGTCGACGTGCTGCTGGCGTTTCCCTATCTGCTGCTGGCCCTGATCATCGTGGCGGTACTTGGCCCCAGCCTGACCAACTCGGTGATTGCGATCGGCATCATCTATACGCCGCAATATGCCAGGCTGATGCGCGGCCAGGTGCTGTCGGTGCAGGCGGCCGATTTCGTCATGGCGGCGCGCGCGATCGGGGCGGGACGCATACGCGTGATGCTGCGCCATGTATTGCCGAACAGCTTTACCCCGGTGCTGGTGCTGGCCACGCTGCAGTCCGGCGCCGTGGTGGTGGAGACAGCGGGGCTGTCGTTCCTCGGCCTTGGCGCACAGCCACCGTCGCCCGACTGGGGGGCACTGTTGGCGGAAGGACACAGTTATTTCCTGACGGCTTGGTGGATCGCGACGTTCCCCGGGATGGCGATCTTTCTGGTGGTGGTCGGGTTCAACCTGCTGGGTGACGCACTCAGGGATCAGGTACGATCCGCGGTTGAGGGTGCGATAGCCGCTACAGTCACTTCTCCACCGACACCTGATCCATGTCGAAGAACATCTGCGTCGGATTCAGTCCGAACCCCTTCACCTCTTTCCGGGCGGCGCGCACCTGCAGCACCGAGTTGACGAACACCCACGGTGCGTCATCCATGATCTGGCGCTGGATCGTCTTGTACAGCGCCAGACGCTTCTCGGGATCTGTCACGCGCGCGGCTTCCTCCATCAGTTTCCGTACCGCCTCGTTCTTGTAGTGCGAGGTATCGCCGACAGGTATCCGCTCCGAGTTGAACAGCGAGTCCATGAAGTTGTCCGGATCGCCGTTGTCGCCGCTGAAGCCGGAGAGGAACATCCCCGGAAACTTCCCCGACCGCGTCTGGGCGAGGAACGCGCCGATGTCGAGCTTGCGTACCTCCGCCTCGATGCCGACCTTCTGGAAATAGCCTTGCAGCGCCACCGCCAGATCCGGCCCCGCCGGGTTGTAGCCGCGCGGGGTACTGATAGGCGAGCAGTTCCACCTTCAACCCGGGCTGCACGCCGGCCGCCGCAAGCAGTTCCTTCGCCTTCGCCGGGTCGTACGGGTACCCCGTCATCGTGTTGTCGAAACCCCATTGCGCCTCCGGCAGCGGCGAGACCATCGGCTTCGCCAGTCCGCCGTACAGCGCCTTGTCGATCGCGTCCTTGTCCACGGCATAGTTCAGGGCCTGGCGCACCCGCTTGTCGGTGAATGGGGCCACCTCGTTCGGCATCGCCATGCCACTGATCGCGAGACCCGGCTGGGTCAACAGCACCAGGTTCGGATCGCTTCGGATCGACGCAATCACCGGGGTTGCCACGTCGCCCATGATCTGCACCTCGCCGCGCTTCAGCGCCAGCAGCGCGGGCTGCGCATCGGGATACTCCTTGAACACCAGGTGATCGACCTTTGGCTTGCCCTTCCAATAGTCGGGATTGGCGTCGAGCACGACCTGATCGCGCTGGCGCCATTCGCGGAACATGAACGGCCCGCTGCCGACGGGATGGTTGCGGAAGTCCTTGCCGTATTTTGCCGCCGCTGTCGGACTGACCACGCCATTCCACACCATCGCCAGGCTGGCGAGCAGCGCGGCCGACGGCTCCTTCATCTTGAACTCCACCGTTTTGTCGTCGATCGCGCGATACGAGGCGACAGCGCCATAGGTGAAGTCGGCCAGGTTCTCCACCGGGCCGGAGTTGGCGATGTAGTTCGGATCGCTTTTGTTGAGCTGGCGATCCAGCGTCGCGATCAGCGCCTGGGCGTTGAACGGCGTGCCGTCATGGTATTTGACACCCTGGCGCAGATGGAACGTGAAAGTCAGTCCATCGGCCGAGACATCCCAACTCTGCGCCAGCCCGGGCTCCACCTCGACCGTGCCCGGCTTGTAGCGGATCAGGCCGTCATAGATCGTCGCCATCACGAAGCCGGAGGTGTTGTTGAGCACTGCCTCCGGATCGAGCCCGGTCGGATCGGCGGCGATGCTCACCACCAGCGTGGTGTCGGCTCGCGCGGTGCCGAACGCAAGCAATGCGGTGCAGGCCAGGGCGACGATACGTTGCATGGCGGCTCCTCCTGTCGTTTGCCTCATTGTGCCGGACGCACGTCCTGCAGGCGCAGCAGTCCATCGGCAAGCAGCGTGAAGCCTGCCACTTTCCTGGTCAGTCCGGCAATGTTGCGCGGCGTCCAGAGATAGATGATCGGCAGGTCCTTGCTCACCTGCTGCCAGACACCTTCATACGCGGTGCGCCGTTCCCTGAGGTCGCTCACCGTGCGGGCGCGGTCCAGCAGTTCGTCCACCTGCGGGTTCGCGTAGCCGGCCCGGTTCAGCGCGCCGCCCGTGTGCAGGAAGCTCCACGCGTTGCTGTCAGTGTCCAGCAGGCCGGACCAGCCGCCCAGCGCGATCACATAGTCGCCGCGCTGCACCGTGGCGATCGCCGTGCCGAACTCCATCGCATTGACCTGCACCGCGAAGCCGGCCTCGGCCGCCATCGACTGGATCACCTCGCCGGTCTGCACGTCTTGCGGCGTGTTGTAGACGATCAGCGGCACCGGGAACGGCGTGCTGACGCCGGCCTCCTTCAGCAGCGCGCGCGCCTTCGCCACGTCGCGCTTCTGCGGTGCGACCTCCTCGACATAGAGCGGACTCAACGCCGATGTCGCCTGCGCGTTCGGCTGATAGGTGCCGGCATAAACCACCTGGCTCAGCGCCTCGCGATCCAGCGCAAGCTCGAACGCGTGGCGCACGCGCGCGTCGCGGCCGAGCGGGTTGTCGGCCTTGGGGAAATTGCCGGTGTTGATGGTCAGTGCGCCGTAGCCGAGGCTTGGGACGGATACCAGCGCCAGCTTCGGATCGCGCTTGACCGTCTCCGCGTCGAGCGGCGCGATCGCCGTCAGATCCAGCGTGTCCGCCCGCAGATTGGCAAGGCGAATGCTGCTGTCGGGAATGATGCGGTAGGTGACGCGCTCATAGTGGATGCGCGGCGCGTCCCAGTAACCGGGGAAGCGCTCCAGCGTGATGTGGTCCTGCGCCACGCGCTCGACGAAGCGGAACGGTCCCGCGCACACTGGGTGCAGGCCGAATTCCTTGCCGCCCGCCTCGGCCGCCTTCGGCGGCAGCATCATGCCGGCGCGATCGGTCAGGATGGCGACGAACGGCGAGAACGCCTGCTTCATCACCACGCGCACAGTGAGCGGATCAACCACCTCGACATGGTCCATCGCACCGATCTCGCTGCGGCGGAAGCTGCCGGGGGCGTTGAGGTGGCGTTCAAGCGAATACTTCACCGCATCCGCGTCGAATTTCTCCCCGTTGTGGAACTGCACCCCGGCGCGCAGCCTGATCAACAACGTCGCGCTGTCCGCCCATTCGTAACCGGTGGCCAGTACCGGCACGGTGTTCAGTTTCGCATCGAAGTCGAACAGCTTGTCGCACAACGCGGTCATCACGACGGTGCCGACATAGGTGCGCGAGAAGGTCGGATCGAGGATATCCGGATCGCCGCCCATGCCGATCCGAAGCGTTTCGCCCGGCTGGGCCTGCGCGGTCGCTGGGAGTGCGCTCAGGACGATGAGGCTTGCGAGCAGCGACAACAGGAAACCCATGTGGCCCACCTTGGGTACATTTGATAGCTGGCAATTGAGACAGATCGCTGCGCTGTCGGCAATGCGCCTGCTACGGCAGTTTATCGAATTAGACCCCGATCCGAGATCGGCATCATTGGGCGATACTTGAACATGCCTGACATGCCGGAAGAACCCACGCGAGGCGCACAGCGCGTTCATTCCGTTCTCGGTGGCCCTCCGTGGTCCTCGATCTTCCTCCGTGTTAAAGTTCTTCTGGCTTTCGGTGGCCCCGGTCGTTCACCCGATTGCCCTGCCACGCGATAGAAAATCTGGCAAATCCGGTAATAATCATGTAGTAATGCACCGGTACACAATCAGAGGCTGTAGCTATGGCTGAAACCGAATCGTCGGAAGCTGTTCTGAGGCTGACCGCCCAGATCGTGGCCGCGCACGTCGAGCACAATCCGGTTCAGGCCGAAGCACTGCCTGGCCTGATCGAGAAGGTTTATCAGACCTTGCGCGATGTCGGGCAGGCGCCGGTTGAAGCCGCCAAGCCGGTGCCCGCGGTTCCCGTCAAGCAGTCGGTCAAGCAGGACTTCATCGTCTGCCTGGAGGACGGCAAGCAACTGAAGATGCTGAAACGGCATCTGATGACGGCATACAAGATGACTCCGGCGCAATACCGCACGCGTTGGGGGCTGCCGGCGGACTATCCGATGGTGGCGCCGAACTACGCCAAGGTGCGTTCGTCGCTGGCAAAGAAGATCGGCCTCGGGCGCAAGCGGGCAGCGCCGACGACACGGGCACCGGCCAAACGGCCAGGTCCCAAGGTGGCGGCGCAGCGCGGCAGGCGGGCCCGCGCCGGTTAGCGTGACCGCGCTGCCGGACAAAGCCCGGAGGGCTCCGCGACGGCCTGCGGGATTGCCTGCCGCCGCCTGCGATGGTTCAATGGCGCGCTGAACCAGGGAGCGGGGCGACCCCCGATCGCCTGCTGTCACGGCACGGACCCGCTGGGTGTTCAGCGGTCCTAAGCGCTGCCGCCAGCTTGGTCGTTGCAGCGCAGCAAAGCGGAGGCTAACGTCTGCTTTTGCGACCCGTCCGCTTGCCGGACGGCGGAGCCGTGTTCGCGAAAACGGAGGCGATCGAGCGCACCATGATGGGATCCCCGGCGGGACCAGGACTGTACGATCCGCGCAACGAGCATGACTCGTGCGGCGTGGGCTTCGTCGTCAACATCAAGGGCCGAAAGTCGCACGACATCATCCAGCGCGGGCTGCAGATCCTGGTCAACCTGGATCATCGCGGCGCGGTCGGCGCCGACCCGCTGGTGGGCGATGGCGCCGGCTGCCTTATCCAGATGCCGGACCGGCTGCTGCGCGACTGGGCGGGCGAGCACGACCTGACGCTGCCGCCGCCCGGTCGTTACGGGGTGGCGATGTGCTTCCTGCCGCAGGACGCCACCGCACGCGACTTCGCGATCCGCCTGCTGGAACACTATGTCGCGGCCGAGGGACAGAGCCTGCTCGGCTGGCGCGAGGTGCCGACCGACACCGCGGGGCTCGGCAAGCGCGTCATCGAGACGATGCCGGTGATCCGCCAGGCGATCGTGGTGGCGAGCCCGAAGGTGAAGGACCAGGACGCGTTCGAGCGCAAGATCCTGACCATCCGCAAGCAGACGCTGAACAACGTGCGGGGTCTCGCGGATCAGCGGCATCTGCCGGGGCTGAGCGACCTCTATATGCCGTCGTTCTCCACCCGCACGGTGGTCTACAAGGGCCTGCTGCTGGCGCCGCAGGTTGGCACGTTCTATCTCGACCTGCGCAATCCGCTGACCCAGTCGGCGTTGGCGCTGGTGCATCAGCGCTTCTCCACCAACACGTTTCCGTCCTGGCGGCTGGCGCATCCGTACCGGTTCCTGGCGCATAACGGCGAGATCAACACCGTCCGCGGCAACGTCAACTGGATGTATGCGCGGCGGCGGTCGATGGCGTCGGAGCTGATCGGCCCGGACCTCGACAAGATGTGGCCGCTGATCCCGCACGGCCAGTCCGACACCGCCTGCATCGACAACGCGCTGGAGATCCTGGTCGCCGGCGGCTACTCGCTGGCGCATGCGATGATGATGCTGATCCCGGAAGCCTGGGCCGAGAATCCGCTGATGGATCCGGATCGACGCGCGTTCTACGAGTATTATGCGGCACTGATGGAGCCGTGGGACGGCCCGGCCTCGATCGCCTTCACCGATGGGCGGCAGATCGGCGCCACATTGGATCGCAACGGGTTGCGGCCGGCGCGCTACATCATCACCGACGATGACCATGTGATCATGGCCTCCGAGGCCGGCGTGCTGCCGGTGCCGGAGGATCGCATCGTCCGCAAGTGGCGGTTGCAACCCGGCAAGATGCTGCTGATCGACCTGGAGGAAGGCCGCATCATCGACGATGCCGAGGTGAAGCAGAAGCTCGCGACCGCGCATCCGTATGCCGAGTGGCTGAAGGCCACGCAAGTGCAGCTCGAGGAGCTGCCGGAGCCGTCCGAGACGCCGGCGCTGATGCCGGAGATGCCGCCGGCACGACCGAATGACCAGACGTCATTGCTGCAACAACAGCAGGCGTTCGGTTACACGCAGGAGGACATTCAGTTCTTCCTCGAACCGATGGCGCAGGAAGGCGACGATCCGGTCGGCTCGATGGGCACCGACACGCCGCTCGCCGTGCTGTCGAGCAAGCCGAAGCTGCTGTATAATTACTTCAAGCAGAACTTCGCCCAGGTCACCAATCCGCCGATCGATTCGATCCGCGAGGCGCTGGTGATGTCGCTGGTATCGATGATCGGACCGCGGCCGAACCTGCTGGGCCATCACGCGGGATCGCACTACCGGCTGGAGGTGGCGCAGCCGATCCTGACCAACGCCGACCTGGAGAAGGTGCGCGCAATCTCGTCGCTGGTGGGCGATGCGTTCCGCACCCGCACGATCGATGTCACCTGGCCGGCGAGCGAAGGTGCGCCGGGCATGGCACGCGCGATCGATCGCGTCTGTGGCGAAGCGACCGACGCGGTGCTCGACGGGTTCAACATCCTGATCCTGTCGGATCGTGCGGTATCGCCTGCGCGCATTCCGATGCCGGCGCTGCTGGCGACGGCGGCGGTGCACCATCACCTGATCCGCCGCGGCCTGCGCACCAGCACCGGGCTTGTCGTCGAGACCGGCGAGGCGCGCGAGGTGCACCATTTCTGCGTGCTCGCCGGCTATGGCGCCGAGGCGATCAATCCGTATCTGGCGTTCGAGACGCTGGAACAGATCCGCGTGCAGATGAGCTGAAGCTGAAGCCCTATGAGGTGCAGAAGAACTACCTGAAGGCGGTCGGCAAGGGCATCCTGAAGGTGATGTCCAAGATGGGCATCTCGACCTATCAGTCCTATTGCGGCGCGCAGATCTTCGACGCGGTCGGGCTGTCCACCGACTTCGTGGAGAAATGCTTCACCGGCACCGCCAGCACGATCGAAGGCGCCGGCTTCGAGGAGATCGCGCGCGAGGCGGTCCAGCGGCATCACAATGCCTATGGCGACAACCCGCTGTACCAGGGGATGCTGGACGCCGGCGGCGACTATGCGTTCCGGCTGCGCGGCGAGGATCATGCCTGGACGCCGGATTCCGTCGCCAAGTTGCAGCATGCGGCGCGCGGCAATTCGCGCGAGGAGTTTTCCGCGTTCACCAGCCTCATCAACGACCAGAGCAGACGCCTGCTGACGCTGCGCGGGCTGATGGAGTTGAAGTCTCGCCGACCGGCCGCTGCCGCTGGATGAAGTGGAGCCGGCGGCGTCGATCGTGAAGCGGTTCGCCACCGGCGCGATGAGCTTCGGTTCGATCTCGCGCGAGGCGCACACCACGCTGGCGATCGCGATGAACCGCATCGGCGGCAAGTCGAACACCGGCGAGGGCGGCGAGGAATCGGATCGCTATCGTCGGCTGCCGAACGGCGATTCGATGCGTTCGGCCATCAAGCAGGTCGCGTCGGGCCGTTTCGGCGTTACCATCGAATACCTGGTCAATGCGGACGATCTGCAGATCAAGATGGCGCAGGGCGCCAAGCCGGGCGAGGGCGGGCAGTTGCCCGGCCGCAAGGTGGACAAGAACATCGCCCGCGTCCGCTATTCCACGCCGGGCGTGGGGCTGATCTCGCCGCCGCCGCACCACGACATCTACTCGATCGAGGACCTGGCACAGCTCATCGCCGATCTGAAGAACGCCAATCCGGCGGCGCGGATTTCGGTAAAGCTGGTGTCCGAGGTCGGCGTCGGCACGGTGGCGGCCGGCGTGGCCAAGGCGCGCTCCGATCACGTGACGATCTCCGGCTTCGAGGGCGGCACCGGCGCGTCGCCGCTGACCTCGCTCACGCATGCCGGCTCGCCGTGGGAGATCGGCCTGGCCGAGACGCAGCAGACGCTGGTGCTGAACGGGCTGCGCGGCCGCATCGCCGTGCAGGTCGATGGCGGGCTGCGCACCGGCCGCGACGTGGTGATCGGCGCGCTGCTCGGCGCCGACGAGTTCGGCTTCTCCACCGCGCCGCTGATCGCCGCCGGCTGCATCATGATGCGCAAGTGCCATCTGAACACCTGCCCGGTCGGCATCGCCACGCAGGACCCGGTGCTGCGCAAGAAGTTCACCGGCCAGCCGGAGCACGTGATCAACTTCTTCTTCTTCATCGCCGAGGAAGTGCGCGAGCTGATGGCGAAGCTCGGCTTCCGCACGTTCAACGAGATGGTGGGGCAGGTCGGCAAGCTCGACATGCGCAAGGCGGTCGAGCACTGGAAGGCGAAGGGCGTCGATCTCAGCCGCATCCTGTACCAGGCGCCGGCGCGCGAGGGCGTCGCGATCTACAACTGCGAGAAGCAGAACCATCACCTCGACCGCGCGATGGACAACGAGCTGATCGAGCTGGCCGCAGCCGGCGCTCCAGCGCGGCGAGCCGGTGCGCATCTCGCGCGACATCCGCAACGTGCACCGCACGGTCGGCGCGATGCTGTCGGGCGAGGTGGCGAAGCGCTACGGCCACACCGGACTGCCCGAGGACACGATCCAGATCAGCCTGCACGGCAACGCCGGCGGCAGTTTCGGTGCGTTCCTCGCGCGCGGCGTCACGCTGGAACTGACCGGCGATGCCAACGACTATGTCGGCAAGGGCCTGTCCGGCGGGCGCGTCGTCGTGCGCCATCCGCCGGTTGAATCGCGAGCCGACCGAGAACATCATCATCGGCAACACCGTGCTGTACGGCGCGATCGCCGGCGAGGCGTATTTCCAGGGCGTCGCCGGCGAACGCTTCGCCGTGCGCAACTCGGGTGCGCTCGCGGTGGTGGAAGGCTGCGGCGACCATGGCTGCGAATACATGACCGGCGGCGTGGTCGTCGTGCTCGGCGACACCGGGCGCAACTTCGCGCGCCGGCATGTCGGGCGGCGTCGCCTATGTCTACGATCCGAAGCGCCGCTTCGAGAGCCTGTGCAACATGGCCGGTGTCGAACTGGAACCGGTCGTGCCACCCGATCCGAGCGCGGCCGACGATCCGGAACGGCCGCGCCAGCGCGCGGTGTCGGTCGAGGACAGCGGCATGGGCGACCTGCTGCGCTTCGACGCCGAACGGCTGCGCGTGCTGGTGGAGAAGCATCTGCTGTACACCGGCAGCGCGCGGGCGCGCGAACTGCTGGACGACTGGGACCGCGCGCTGGCGTGCTTCGTCAAGGTGATGCCGCTCGACTTCCGGCGCGCCCTGGTGGAGCTGCGCGCCGAACGCCAGGCGGCGAAAGCCGCTGCCGCCGACTGAGGATTTGCGATGGGCAAGCCAACCGGATTCCTCGAGATCGAGCGGCATGACCGCGGCTATGACAAGCCCGAGGTGCGGCGCAGAACGTGGACGGAGTTCCTCAAGCCGCTGCCGGAACCGGAACTGTCGGAGCAGGCGGCGCGCTGCATGGATTGCGGCATTCCGTTCTGTCACAACGGCTGTCCGGTCAACAATCTGATTCCGGACTGGAACAACCTGGTCTATCGCCACCAGTGGGCAGCGGCGAGCCTGCACGCTGCATTCCACCAACAACTTCCCGGAGTTCACCGGCCGCATCTGCCCCGCGCCGTGCGAGGCATCCTGCACGCTGAACATCGACGACAACCCGGTGACCATCAAGACGATCGAGTGCGCGATCGTCGATCGCGCCTGGCAGGAAGGCTGGATCAAGCCGCATCCGCCGTCGCATCGCACCGGCAAGCGCGTCGCGGTGGTGGGTTCCGGCCCGGCGGGCATGGCGTGCGCGCAGCAGCTCGCGCGTGCCGGGCACACGGTGACGTTATTTGAGAAGAACGACCGCATCGGCGGCCTGCTGCGCTACGGCATTCCCGACTTCAAGATGGAGAAGCATCTGGTCGATCGCCGCGTCGAGCAGATGACGGCGGAGGGTGTCGCGTTCCGCACCGGCATCGAGATCGGCGCGACATTGCCGATGGATGCGCTGCTGCGCGAGTTCGATGCGGTCGCGCTGACCGGCGGCGCCGAGTGGCCGCGCGACCTCGAAGTGCCGGGCCGCGAGCTGGACGGCATGCACTTCGCGATGGATTTTCTGACGCAGCAGAACAAGCGCGGCGCCGGCGACGACGAGGCGCGCGCGACGGCGGGCCGCGGCACGATCACCGCGAAGGGCAAGCATGTCGTGGTGATCGGCGGCGGCGACACCGGTTCCGACTGCATCGGCACGTCGGTGCGGCAAGGCGCGGCATCGGTCACCCAGCTGGAGATCTTGCCGCGGCCGCCGGAACGCGAGAACAAGGCGCTCACCTGGCCGGACTGGCCACTGAAGCTCCGCACCTCGCATGCGCATGAGGAAGGCGCCGACCGCGACTGGGCGGTGCTGACCAGACGCGCGGTGGGCCTGTCCGGCACGGTCGAGGCGCTGGAGTGCGTCCGCGTCGAATGGGCGAAAGGCGCCGACGGTCGGTTTGCGATGCAGGACGTGGCTGACAGCCAGTTCCAACTCAAGGCGGATCTGGTGCTGCTGGCGATGGGGTTCCTGGGGCCGCGCAAGCCGGGCATGGTGGAACAGGCGCGTATCGCGCTCGATCCGCGCGGCAACGTGCTGGCGAACACGACTGACTACCGTACCTCGGTCGACAAGGTATTCGCCGCCGGCGACATGCGGCGCGGGCAGTCGCTGGTGGTGTGGGCGATCCGTGAAGGCAGGCAGTGTGCGCGGGCGGTCGACGAGTACCCTGATGGGTTCGAGCGTGTTGCCGCGATAACACCGTCGGTGCGGGGCAGTCCGATGATTCCTCCGTCCAGTCGTCCGACCTGTCTTTGTTGTACGCCGCAGCTTCAGTTCGCCGCCCGTCGTGTCGAACATGAAATGTCTCGACGCGGCTTCATCGCTGCGGCGGGTGCCTCGCTCATGTCGCTCGGGCTTGGCCGGCATTGGCTATATCTTTCTTGCCGCAAGCGCCGAGGCTGAGCGGACGCTGATGCGGGGGTTCACCACCGTCCGAGACCTCGGCGGCCCGTCTTTTGCCTTGCAGCAGGCGATCGACGATGGGCTCGTGACTGGGCCTCGCATCTATCCGTCGGGCGCCATGATCACGACCACCGGCGGCCATGGAGACATGCGTCCCCTCTCTGATCTGCCAAGGAGTCCCGGCGGCTCGTTTAGCTATATGGAGCGGACGGGCGCGGCCAGTATCGCCGACAGTGCGGATGAGGTCAGGTTACGCGTGCGCGAACAGCTCCTTCAAGGTGCCTCGCAGATCAAACTCGTGGGCGGAGGAGGCGTCGCGTCATGGCGCACCACGCTGGACATGTTCACCTTCAGCGAGCCCGAGTTCCGAGCAGGCGTTGAGGCCGCAGCGGACCGGGATACCTATGTGGCCGTGCACGCCTACCCGCCTGCTCAGATCCGGCGGGCCATCAATGCGGGGATCCAGTGCGTAGAGCACGGGCATCTGATGGATGAGGCGACCGCCATGCTCATGGCGGAAAAGGGCATATGGCTTAGCACGCAGCCGTTCGTCAGCGACGATGACGTCCCTCCCATGGTCGGTCAAAGCCAGATCAACCTGCGTCAGGTAATCGCCGGCACGAACACAGTTTACGCTCTGGCGAAAGAGCACAAGGTCAAGACCGCGTTCGGAACCGACCTGTTGTTTTCCAGGTCCTATAACCGAGCGGCAAGGTTTCATGCTGACCCATTTGACCCGCTGGTACGATAGTGTCGACATCCTGAAGATGGCGACTTCCGTCAACGGCGAGCTTTTGGCGATGTCGGGTCCGCGCAACCCCTACCAAGGAAAATTGGGGATCATCGAAGAGGATGCGCTTGCCGATCTGCTGGTGGTCGACGGCAATCCCATCAGCGACATCGAGCTTGTAGCCAAGCCGGACCAGAACTTCATGGTGATCATGAAGGATGGAAAAATATACAAGAACACCCTGCTTGCAGTGCACTGAATTGCTGCTTCTCGACCAGGAAACAGGAAGGACGGGGTGAAGCGCCGGTATTATCCTTCCTGCTTTTTCGTGCCGGCATCGAGTCCGCCGGACCCGGCACCGGCCCATCCGGTGACGTCACACACTCTCCACGTCCACCAGCGTATCGTTGAAGCACGCACCCTCGGCCAGGTCGGCGCGCATGTCGGCGGACACCAGCGCCGATATCGTCTGCCCATTGCTGCTGGTGGCGAGCCACATGCCTTTCTCGCTCGCCACCACGCCGGGCGGCACATCGTCCGTCACGTCGAGCGGCAGGTAAACCTCGCCGCGCTCGTTCCACACCTTCACCTCGCTGCCCTGGGCAAGCCCGCGCAGCGTTGCATCGCGCGGATGCATCATCAGCCGTGGTAGCGGTCCAGCGAACCCAAGCGTCGAGGTGATCCGCCGATCCGACGCCGGCGAAATCAGCATCAGGGGATGATCCGCCGCGTGCTCGCGCCATGCCGGCAGCAGCGCCGCTTCGCCCCATCGCTGCGCCAGTGTCTCCGACCGTAGTTCGATCCGCCCCGACGGCGTGGCGGGGAACACATTCTCGAACAGCACCAGCGGCCTGCCGTCCTTGCCCTGCATCTGCAGCGCGCGCTCGGTGGAAATCTCGCTCGGCCGTAGCTCGCCGAGATCGACAGCCGCATCCATCAACTCCGCATCGGACACCTTGAAGCACGGTTCGTCGAACCCGAACCGTGCCGCCAGACGACGGAAGATCTCGGTATTGGGCAGCGATTCGCCCTCCGGCGGGATCACCGGTTCGGCGCGCTGCAGCCAGTGATGACCATACGACGCATACAGATCGGCGGATTCGAAATGCGTCGCGGCCGGCAGCACGACGTCGCAGTACGCCATGCTCTCGGTCATCGCCACGTCGATGCCGACCGCAAACACGTCCTCGCGCGCCAGGCCGCGGCGCATGCGGTTCTGATCGGGATGCACCACGATCGGATTGTGGTTGTAGATGAACACCGCACGCAGGGGCGGATCGATATCGTTGTCGGCGAGATGCCGCCCGACGTCGATCAGGTTCAGCGTGCGCATGCCTGGCGGTGCCAGATCGGGCCGCTGCAACCGCGCCATGGTCTTGGGAAATGCGCTGCTCGCGCCCAGCACGATGCCGCTGCCGTTGCCCAGCTTCCCCAGCAGTGCCGGCAGCGCGATCAGCGCGCGGATCGAACTGCCGCCGTTGCGGCCGCGCTCCAGCCCGTTGCCGGGCGCAAACACCAGCGGATCAGCTTCGGCCAGCCACCGAGCGAACGTGGCGATCGCGGCCTCGCGCAACCCACACGCCGCGGCCGCACGCGATGCCGGCCACGCGCGCGCCGCCACCATGAACTCCTCGAACCCCAACACGTGCCGCGCGATGAACGCGGCATCCAGCGCGCCCATCCGTTCCAGCTCCGCTGCCAGCGACCACGCCAGCAGCACGTCGGTGCCAGGCAGCGGCGCCAGATGGAGGTCCGCCTGCTCGGCGATCTTGGTCCGCAACGGGTCCACCACCACCAGACGTCCGCCGTTGCGCTTCGACTGCCGGATGCGCCGCACCAGGTGCAGGTTGGTGACGGTCGCGTTGTTGCCCCACACCACATTCAGCTTCGCGTCCGCGGCGAGTTCCGGCGGACAGCCGGGCACCGCGCCATAGGTGCCGGTCCAGGCCTCGCTGCGCACGCCGCCGCACATCGAACGGCGATATAGCTGGGTGGCGCCGAGCTTGTAGAAGAATCGCGACGACATGCTGTCGCCGGCGAGCATCCCGTGCGGGCCGGCATAGTTCAGCGGCGACACCGCCTGCGGCCCCCATTGCTCGATCACCGCACTGGTGCGCGCGTGGATTTCGTCCAGCGCCTGATCCCAGGTGATGCAGTCGAACGTGCCGGAGCCTTTCGGGCCGGTACGGCGCAGCGGATGCAGGATGCGCTGCGGTCCATGCACGAACGCGGTCATTTCGCGCGCCACCTTGTTGCAGATGACACCGGCGGTGAACGGCGCCGCCTCGGAGCCGCGCACCCTGGTGATGCGGCCGTCCTCGACCGTGACGCTGAGGCTGCAGGTGTCGGGGCAATCGAAAGTGCAGACGCTGGCGCGTTCGATGACGGACATAGGTTCCTCCAAACTCGCGTCACTCCCACGCAAGCAGAAGTGACGATGGGCAGCGTGTATACCACGTTCCTCTGGCCGGCAGTGCCGATTGCCGCCGGCGCGGCTAGACCATCGTCACCGACCCCGGAAAGTGACACGCCACGAAGTGCCCAGCCGCGGCCTCGCTCAGCGCCGGCGTCTCCTCGGCGCAGCGCGCGACGGCGGCGGGACAGCGCGTGCGGAAGCGGCAGCCAGAGGGCGGGCTCACCGCATTCGGCACCTCGCCCTGCAACGCGATGCGCCGCCGGCCACGCGCCAGATGCGCGTCGGGCACCGGCACTGCCGAGATCAACGAATTGGTGTAGGGATGCAGCGGCCGGGCAAACAGCTCCTGCGACGACGCCGTTTCCACCACGCGGCCGAGATACAGCACCACGATCCGGTCGGAGATGTGTCGCACCACCGCGAGATCGTGTGCGATGAACAGATAGGTCAGCCCAAGCCGTTCCTGCAATCCGATCATCAGGTTGATGATCTGTGCCTGGATGTTGACATCGAGCGCCGAGATCGGTTCGTCGCCGATGATGAACCCCGGCTCCACCGCGAGTGCGCGCGCGATCGAGATGCGCTGGCGTTGGCCGCCGGAGAACTCGTGCGGGAACCGGGCCGCCGCGGCGTTCGGCAGCCCGACCAGATCGAGCAGCTCCCGCACCCGCTCACGTGCCCCGCCGGCAGGCACCAGTCCGTGCAGCCGCAGCGGGCCGCCGAGGATCTCGCCCACCGTCATGCGCGGATTGAGCGACCCATAAGGGTCCTGGAAGATCATCTGCATGCGCCGGCGCAGCGGACGGAGCTCCGCCTGGCTCATGCGCGTGATGTCCTGGCCATCGAATACGATGCGGCCGTGGGTCGGTTCGGTCAGACGCATCACCACGCGCGCCAGCGTCGATTTTCCGCAGCCCGATTTGCCGACCAGGCCGACCGTCTCGCCGCGGAACACCTCGAAATCGACGCCGTCGACGGCGCGCAGGATGCGATGCGGCTCCAGGAAGCTGTCGCGCGGCAGCTCGAAATGCTTGGCGAGCGACTGCACCTGCAGCATCGGCTGACGCGTCATCGCCGCGCGCGTCTCGGCAGCGGGACGGACATGGATCGGCGGGGGCAACGTCTGGCCCCGTTGGGTGACCCAGCAGCGTGCGGCGCGATCCTCGCCAACCGCCAGCAGGGCGGGATGCTCGACGCATTGCGCCTTGGCGAACGGACAGCGCGCGCGGAAGCGGCAGCCAGTGGGCCAGTCGCGCGCGTCGGGCGGCTGGCCCTCGATAGTGGTCAGCCGCCGATCGCCGTTGTTTGCCTGATCCATCCGCGGCGCGGCATGCAGCAGCGCCCAGGTGTAAGGATGCCGCGGATCGCTCAGCAGGTCCTCTGGCGAGCCTTCCTCCACCACCTCGCCGGCATACATCACCAGCACGCGCGAGCAGACATCGGCGATCACCCCGAGGTCGTGGCTGATCAGGATCACCGCTGTGCCGAGATCGGCGTTGAGCTCGCGCAGCAGATCGAGGATCTGTGCCTGGATCGTCACGTCCAGCGCCGTGGTCGGTTCGTCGGCGATCAGCAGCGTGGGTTCGTTGGCGAACCCCATCGCCAGCATCACGCGCTGGCGCATGCCGCCGGAGAACTGGTGCGGCCAGCCGGTCACCGCGCGTTCCGGCGTCGCCATGCCCATGCGCCGCAACAGCGTCACGGCGCGTTCGCGCGCGGACTTCACGCCGAACCGCCGGTGTGCCGTCATCGTCTCGATCAGTTGTCGCGCGATGCGCAGCACCGGATTGAGCGAGGTCATCGGGTCCTGGAACACCATGGCGATCTCCGCGCCACGGATCTCGCGCAACTCCTCGTCGCTCAGATGCACCATGTCGCGGCCGCGGAAGCTGATCGTGCCCTCAACGATGCGCGCGGGCTCTTCGAGCAGGCGAATGATCGACTTCGCGGTGACACTCTTGCCGGAACCGGATTTGCCGACGATGCCGAGCGTCTCGCCGGGATGCAGCGAGAAGCTGACGCCGTCGACCGCGCGCACCACGCCGGCATCGGTGAAGAACCAGGTGTGCAGGTTCTCGACCTGAAGGATCGGCTCAGCGGCGTCGGGCATGCGGATCGAGCCAGTCGCGGATGCCGTCGCCGACGAAATTGAAGCCGATCACCACGGTGAGAATGGCGAGACCGGGAAATGTCGCGACCCACCACTGGTTCACCAGCTCGCGGCCTTCCGACACCATGGATCCCCATTCGGGTGTCGGTGGCACCACGCCCAGGCCCAGGAAGGACAGTCCGGCGAACACCAGAATGGCGTTGCCGAGGTCGAGCGTGACCAGCACCACCAGTGGACCGACGGCATTCGGGATGATCTGGCGGAACAGGATGTGGGTGGGGCCGAAGCCGATCGCCTGCGCCGCGGCGACGTATTCGGCGGAACGCTGGCCGATCACCAGGCTGCGTGCCAGGCGGGCGAATTTCGGCCACCACACCACCAACATGGCGATCACCGTGTTGCGCGTGCCGATGCCGAGGGCGGCGGCGATCGCCATCGCCAGAATGATCGGCGGGAAGCAAAACACCAGGTCGGTGGCGCGCATCAGCGCCTCCTCGGCCCAGCCGCGCATATAGGCGGCGACGGCGCCCAGCAGCGTGCCGAACAGGCCGCCCAGCAGCACCACGATGAAGCCGACCGCGAGCGATGTGCGTGCGCCGTACAGCACGCGGGTGAACACGTCGCGGCCAAGCACATCGGTACCGAGCCAGTGCAATTCCGATGGCGGCAGCAACCGGCCGGCGACGTTCACCACATCGGGCGGATACGGCGCGAGCCACGGCGCCAGGATCGCAGTGATGGCCCAGAGCGCGATCACCGCGCCGCCGAGCGCGGCCAGGCCGTAGCGACGCAGCCAGCGGCGCCGGCGTGCGCCAACGCCGGTTTCCGCGGTGGCGGCAAGCAGGGCGGTCTCGACGCCGCTCATCGTCGCGACACGCGCGGATCGAGCGCGGCGTATGACAGATCGACCAGCAGGTTCACCAGCACGTAGATCGCGGCAACGACGAGTGTGATGCCCATGATGGCGGGAAAGTCGAGCCGTACCGCGCTCTGGAACGTATAACGACCCAGGCCCGGCCAGGAGAAGATCGATTCGGTGAGCACCGTGCCGGTCAGCAGTTGCGCGTACGCAAGCCCGCCCAGCGTAACCACCGGCAGCAGCGCGTTGGGCAGCGCGTGGCCGAGCACGATCGCGCGTTGTACCAGGCCCTTGGCGCGTGCGACGCGGATATAGTCCTGCGACAGCGCCTCCAGCATCGCGGCGCGCGTGGTGCGGGTGATCAATCCGAGCGTGCTGGCGGCGAGCACGATCGACGGCAGGATCAGATGCGACGCGGCGTCCCAGAACGTGTCCCAGTCGCCGGCGAGCGGTGCGTCGATCAGCATGATGCCGGTGACGGTCGGTGGCGGAAATGTGCTGGCACTGATCTGGCCGGGACCTGGGGCCCATTCCAGCGCGCCGTAGAACACCGCGAGCATCACGAAGGCGAGCCAGAATGTCGGCGCGGATACGCCGACCAGCGAGACGCTGCGTGCCAGATGGTCGACCCAGGTGTCGCGCCGCATCGCCGCCACCACGCCGAGCGGCAGGCCGACGGTCAGCGCGAGCAGAAAGGCGATGGTGGAGAGTTCCACGGTGGCCGGCGCGTACTGCGCGATGTCCTCCAGCACCGGACGCTGCGAGCCGATCGAGATGCCGAGGTCGCCGTGGAACAGGCCGGTGAGGAAGATCCAGTAACGATCCCACAGCGGCAGATCGAGGCCCCATTTGTGACGGAACGCCGCAACCATGTCGGGATTGTTCGCGGCGATGTCGCCAAGCTGGGTCAGCACCGGATCGCCTGGCACCATGTTGGCGATCAGGAAGATCACCAGCGTGGCCAGCAGGACCATCAGTGCGGCCACGACAAGGCGGGAGATCAGGTAGCGCAGCATTCGCCGGACTATTGCTGATCAGGTCACCCCAGCCAAGTTGTGTCCCCACGGTGCACAGCTATGATGGCGTCGCGACACCAGAACAAAAGCGGGAGACAGACGTGCGGGAAATTGGCTGGATCGGTCGGCGCGATGTGATGCGGCTGCTCGGCGCGGGTAGCGCGGCACTGGCGGCGGGGCTGCCTGCGCGCGTTCATGCGGCGGCGGCGAAGAACACGCTGGTGCTGGGCCTCGACATCAGCGATTCCATCAGCTTCGATCCGGCGCGCGAGGCGCAGTACACCCCGCCGTTGACGCTGACCGCCGCGTATGAATCGCTGATCACCATGACGCCCGGCGACTATCTCAATGTGAAGCCGACGCTTGCCAGCGCGTGGGCACGCACGCCGGACGGCAACGGCTGGCGCTTCACGATGCGCCCGGGAACCAAGTTCAACAGCGGCAACCCGGTCACCGTCGATGACGTGAAGTGGAGCCTCGAGCGGGTGATCAATATCAAGGATCAGCCCTCGCAATACGTGGCCCTGGTCGATCATGTCGCGGTCGTCGATGACAAGACCATCGATGTGATCATGAAGGACCCTTCCGCGCCGCTGCTTACCGTGTTGTGCGGTCCGAATTTCGGCGTGATGGAGCGCAAGGTGGTGGAGGCGCATGGCGGCACCAATGCGCCGAACGCCAGCACCGAGGACAAGGCGACCCAGTGGCTGGACCAGAACTCGGCGGGTGCCGGTCCGTTCACCCTGGCGGGCTGGACCCGCAACGCGCAGATCCTGCTGACGCGCAATCCGCATTACTGGCGCGGGCCGGCGCATTTCGAGCACGTGGTGCTGCGCCACATGGGCGACAGCGCGACCCAGTTGCTGGCGATCAAGCGCGGCGACATCGATGCCGCGTTCAACCTGATCCCCGAACAGGTGGCGACGCTGAAGAGCGACCCCAACGTGCGGGTGGAGGGGTTGGAAAGCCTCGACTTCGTCTACATGGCGCTGACCTGCGAACCCGCCTTCAACAAGGCGCTGGCGGTGAAGGAGGCGAGACAGGCGATCTGGAACGCGATCGACTACGACGGTATCATCGACAGCATGCTGGGCGGCCAGGCAATCCGCTGCGCCAGCTTCATCCCGATCGGGCTGTATGGCTCGACGCGCGAGACCACGAAGCAGTTCGGCTATCACCAGGACCTCGACCGCGCCAGGCAGTTGTTGCAGAAGGCCGGCCTCCCCGACGGGTTCGAATTCAAGCTGAGCTACGGCGACGCCGCGGTGTCGGGACTTTCCTATGCGGTGCTGGCGCAGAAGCTGCAATCGGACCTGGCGCGGGTCGGCATCAAGGTGAACCTCGATCCGATGGATCAGGTGAACCTGCGCACGCAGTACACCACCGGCAAGTCCACCGCGGTGCTGACGTTCTGGAACCCGTCCGGCGTCGAGACGGACGGCTGGGCCTCGGCCACGGTGCAGCGCGTCGCCAAGCGCGTGCATTGGACGCCGCCGGAGGACCTGGTGAAGCTGGTGTCGCAGGCAGCGGCGGAACCCGATGCGGCGAAGCGATCTGCGCTGTATCTGGAATACGAGAAGACCATGATCGACCAGGCGAACCTGATCGTACTGTTCCAGCCGATCTACCAGTTCGCGGTGCGCGATGCGATCAAGCAGTTTCCGCTGACCGCGGCGGGATGGGAAGTCGAGCTGTTCGAGGCAAGCACATAGATGGCGTATCAACCGTTCGATCTGACCGGCAAGGTTGCGTTGGTCACCGGGGGCAACCGCGGCATCGGCTTCGGCATTGCTCAGGCGGTGGCGGAGGCGGGTGCCGATGTGGCGATCTGGGGCACCAACGCGGCGAAGAACGCCGAGGCGCAGGCGGAACTGACCAAGACCGGCAGGCGCGTCGTGGCGCTGCAATGTGATGTCGGTGACGAGGCGGCGGTCGACGCGGCGTTCGCGCGGACGCTCGAGGCGTTGGGACGGGTGGACGGCTGTTTCGCCAACGCCGGCATCGGCGGCGGCGGCGCGAAATCGTTCCTGGAGATGAGCAGCGAGCTCTGGCATCGCGTGCTGCGGGTCAATCTCGACGGCGCGTTCTACACCTTCCGTGCCGCGGCACGGCATATGGTGGAACGGGGCGGCGACGGCGTGCTGGTCGGTACTGCCTCGCTGGCGGCAATCGAGGGCTCGCCGCGCAGCGAGCACTACGCCGCGACCAAGGGCGGCCTGATCTCGATGGTGCGCTCGCTGGCGGTGGAGTTCGCGCGGCACAACGTGCGCGCCCACGCGATACTGCCTGGCTGGATCGAGACTGACATGACCCAGCGGCTCACCACGAACGAGACGTTCCACGGCAAGGTGATGCCGAGGATTCCAATGCGGCGGTGGGGACGCGGCGAGGATTTCGGCGGGATCGCGGTGTATCTGATGAGCTCGGCGGCGCGCTATCACACCGGCGACACGTTCGTGATCGATGGTGGATATTCGCTGTTCTGATCAGCAAAGTCGTCGTTGCCGCGCAAGCCGGAACCCAGTGCCTGGGTGCTCGGTTCCGCGGACCTGACAATTAAAGCCCGAGCCAATCCCTGACGCGCCCATAAACCACCCGCGCGGTCACCGCCGACCGCCACAGCGCGTGGAACGGGATCTCCTTCAGCGTGGTGATCGGCATGTCGATCGCCGCCGTCGCGCCGCCGATCACCCGTCGCGCCAGTTGCGGGCCCATGGCCGTGCTCATCGCCACGCCACGCCCGTTGTAGCCAAGACAAACCAGCACCGACTTGTCAGGCTCATGCACATGCGGATAGTGGTCAGGCGTGATCGCCAACTGGCCGCTCCACGCATGTGACCACCGCACATCCCGCAGCTCGGGCCACAACTGCTCACCATAGGCGCTCAGGTGTCGCAGCTCGTGTGGCTCGGTGATGTCGCGCTGCAGGCTCCGGCCGCCCATCAGCAGACGATTGGCCCGGTCGAACCGATAGTACACCGTAACGCGTCCCAGCTCATACAGCACAGATTGCATCGGCGCCCGCGGCAGCGGTTCGCTGGCCACGATCGCGCTGAACACCGGCACGATGCTGCGTCGAAGCCCGTTCCACATATCGTTGGTATAGCCGTTGGTCGCCAGCACCAGCTTGTCCGCGTGCACCGTGCCCGTGGGTGTGCGCACATTCCAGGTGCCGTTGCGCTTCACCTCCAGCGCCGGCGTCGCGCCATGCACCGAGGCACCTGCCTGCATCGCCGCCTGTGCCAGACCGCGCGCATAGCCCAGCGGGTTCACCTGCCCGCCGCGCCGGTCCAGCATGGCACAGACATAGCGCTCGGTGCCGGTGACGTCGCGCGCCGCCTCGCTCTCCAGCAGCTCCACCGGTGCATTGCGGCGCATCCATTGCTCGGCCGACGCGCGCACCCCGGCGCCATCCCGCGCTCCCAGCGCCGCGCGCAGCGTGCCCGATTGCAGCGCATCGCATTCGATCTGATGTCGTTCGATCAGCCGGAACACCACGTTCGGCGCATCGCCCGACAGCCTCACCATGCGGCCGCCGAGATCAGCGCCGAAATCCGCCTCCACCTGATCGGGATCGTGCTTCAGTCCCGGGTTGACCTGCCCGCCGTTGCGTCCCGACGCACCCCACCCCGGCTCATGCGCCTCCAGCACCGCGACATCGACGCCCTGCTGCGCGAGATGCAGCGCGGTGGACAGCCCGGTGAATCCGCCGCCGATCACGCAGACATCGACCCGCCGATCGCCATCGAGCGGTGGCGTGGCGGCAGCCGGCCGCGCCGTCTCGGCATAGAGACTGCGCGGCAGCGGGCGACGCGTCACGGCAGCGAGGCGACGTACGTCGTGGTCTCGTCCAGCGCGCGGGAGAGACGCGCCAGCATGTCGTCGATCTCCGGCTCGGTGATGATCAGCGGCGGGCTCAGCACGAGCTGCTCACCGCGGCCGCGCATGATCAGCCCGTGCTCGCGCGCGCGCTCCTCGAAGTACGCGCCGACGCCCGCCTTGGCATCGAACGGCTGCTTGGTCGCCTTGTCGCGCACCAGGTCGAGACCCGCCATCAGCCCGATCGCGCGCACCTCGCCCACCAGCGGATGATCGGCAAACCGCCGCACACCGGCGAGGAACCGCGGCGAGATGTTGCGCACGTGGCCGACGATGTCGCGCTCCTCATAGATGTTCAGCGTTTCCAGCGCGACTGCGGCGCACACCGGATGACCGGAGTAGGTGAAGCCGTGAATGAAGCTGCCGTTCTTGTCGGACTGCGCTGCCAGACCCTGGTACAGCTTCTCGTTGATCACCGTGGCGGAGATCGGCAGATATGCCGAGGAGAGCGCCTTGGCGCAGGTCAGGATGTCGGGCTCGATGGCAAAGGTCTCGCAGCCGAACATGTTGCCGGTCCGACCGAACCCGCAGATCACCTCGTCCGCGATGAACAGCACGTCGTGTTTGCGCAGCACCTCCTGGATCTTGGCGAAGTAGGTGCGTGGCGGGATCACCACGCCGCCGGCGCCCTGCACCGGTTCGGCGATGAATGCCGCGACCGTCGCGGGACCCTCACGCTCGATCAGCGAGTCCAAATTCTCCGCCATGCGCGACGCGAAATCTTCCTCGCTCTCGCCCGGCTTGCCGTAGCGCCAGTAATGCGGGCAGTCGGTGTGGCGCACGTTGGGGATCGGCAGGTCGAAGTCCTGGTGTACATACGGAAGCCCGCACATGCTGGCCGACGCGACGGTGATGCCGTGATAGCCCTTCATTCGGCCGATGATCTTCTTCTTGCGGGGCCGGCCGACCGCGTTGTTGTAGTACCAGACCAGCTTGGCCGCGCTGTCGTTCGCCTCGGAACCGGAGTTGTTGAAGAACACCTTCGACATCGGCACCGGCATCAGCGAGATCAGCTTCTCGGCCAGCTCGATCACCGTGGGATGCGAACGCTGGCCGAAGGTGGACGCGTATGGCAGTTCCAGCATCTGTTTGTACGCCGCCTCGGCCAGGCGCTTCTCGCTGAAGCCGAGACTGGCACACCACAGCCCGGCCAGCCCGTCGATATAGTCGCGCCCCTGCTCGTCGTAGATGTGGATGCCGTTGCCGCGCGTGATCACGAACGGACCTTCGCTTTCCAGCCGCCGCGCGTTGGTGAACGGATGCATGTGGTAGGCAATGTCGCGGGCTGACAGGCTCGCGTTGCTGGCTGGGCGATCGAGCATGGAGATGCCTTTCAGGAGTTCGCCGGCGATCGGTACAGCAGTTCGCAACGTCGGGAAACCGCGCGGCAGGTCGGCGTCAGGCGCTCACCCGCCGCAGGAACGCATCCATCCGCGCCGACGCCTGTTCCGCCAGCGCGTTGGGAAACAGGGTGAACCCGTGCGCGCCGCCCGGATAGACCGCAAGCTCCGCCTGATTTCCCGCCGCGATCCAGCGCGCATACATGAACAGTGTGTCGTCGAGCAGCGCGTCCGCGGTGCCGACACTGAACAGCGCCGGCGGCATATTCCCCAACCTTGCGTAGAGCGGCGAAATGTCGGGGTCGCGCCGGTCGGTCACCGTCGGCAGGAACGCGTTGGCGAACTGCACGATGTCGATGGTGCGCAGCACGAGCCGCTCCGCTCCGAACAACCGCTGGCTTGGCGTCATCGACATGTCATAGGCGCCGTACACCAGGTTGGCGCCTCGGAAGCCGGTGTAGCCATGCCGGTCACGCATCCGCAGCAGCGTCACCGCGGCCAGATGCCCGCCTGCCGACTCGCCGCCGATGGTCAGGACGTCCGAACCGAACTCCGCCTTGGCATTGCGGGCAAGCCACAACGCAGCCGCCTCGCAATCATCCGGGCCCGCCGGATAGGGATGTTCCGGTGCCAGGCGATATTCGACGCTGGCCGCCGCCAACCCGGTGTTGTCCGCGATGCGCTCCAGCTTCGGGTCCTGCATATCAGCGCCACCGAGGACCCAGCCGCCGCCATGGATATGCAGATAGACGCCGCGCGGATTGTCCGGCGCAACGATGCGCAGAGCAATCTCGTTGCCGTCCCTGCCGGAAATGCTGCGCACCCGTGCACGTGACGACATCACCGGCGCGGGAAATGGGCCGTCGCCGCGGCGCCGGGCGGCACGCGTGGCCTCCGCGCCGCTCACCCACCAATCCGACGTCGGCGTCAGCAACTGTACCATCGTCTCGTTCAGACTGCGGGTCTCGGGGGTCACGGTATCGGGATCGAACAGGGCCGGGTCCAGCGGATTGGTCATTGCATTCGACTCCGTCGCAGAGGGGTACGGATGACTTCACCGCCAGCCACCCGGTGGCGCAATACCATGAACTGTTGCCGACCGCCGGGGCGACAGCGGGGGCAATGCTCCCGCACCGGAATGCCTTAACAATCGGCAACCTTCGGCCTCACGGCAAACGTGAAGTCAACCCGCTGTCGCCAGCCTCGTTGCTGCAAGGACGGGCGAGCCCGTCGCAGCATTCAACAAGGAGAAACTGCAATGGCGGAACAGCGACATACCGGCAAGCCGGGCAATATCGCCGAAGACCGTGACAAGGCAGCGCGCCCGGGTCAGGGCGGCGAACAGCACGGTTCCGGCAACTTCGCCAACGACCGCGAACGCGCAGCCGAGGCCGGGCGCAAGGGTGGCGAGCACAGCCAAGGCGGCGGCGGAGCCGAGCACAATCCGGGCAACTTCGCCCAGGATCGCGACCGCGCGTCAGAGGCCGGCCGCAAGGGCGGTCAGCGCTGATCGCGGCGGGCCACCCGGCGTCAGGCTGGGTGGCCCGCTTCGCCGGTCGCGAAGCTGAACCACGGCCGATTTGGAACCCCTGACTGGAGGAACCACCGCGTTGCAAACGATCCCACGCAAGCAAGGTCCCGTGATCGGCGCATTGCACGAGGTGCGCGCCAGATTCGGCGATCCCGATACGATGCAGCAAGCCGTCGAGCGGCTCGAGCTGTCCGGCTTCGACCGTGCCGACCTGAGCCTTCCGGAGGCGGTGACGTCGGTGGAGCGCGCCACGCCGGAAAGCGGTGCCAGGCCGGTTGATACCGAGGCGGATGCGCGCCAGACGCGCACCTTGCACAGCAGCGGTGCCGCGGCGGTGGTGGGGCTGGCGGCGGGCGGGGTGGTGATCGCCTCGGGTGGCGCCGCGGTACCGGCGGTCGCGGCCGCGCTGCTGGGCGGGGGACTTGCCGGTGGCATCGCCTACATGCTCAGCAGCGCGTCGAATGCGGGCGAACAGATGGATCGCGAGCGCAAGGCGGCGATCGGTAAGCTGATCCTGTCGGTGCGCGCGCCGAATGCCGAGAAGCGGGCGGATGCGCAATCGATCCTGCGTGCGGCAGGTGGCATGGAACTCGAGGTGCAGTGATGCCGACGCGGAAGGACGACGAGAAGCTCGATCAGGCGGTCGAGGATAGTTTCCCGGCGAGCGATCCTCCTGCCGCGAGCGGCGTGGTGGGACCGCGACGTGCGCGCACTCGACGGCCGCCGCCAGCTGAGCGGGCCCCGGCTGAGCGGGACGACGAGGCCCGCGCCGAGGGGACGCCGCACGAACGCCACGGGTGCTAAGTCCCGCGCGAGCGGGCTATGATGCAGTCATGGCACGTCTGCGTCTGCTGGCTGACGACCTGACCGGCGCGCTGGACAGCGCGGCCAGGTTCGTGCCGCTGACCGGACCCGTTGCCGTGAGCTGGCAGGACGTCGCCGCCGGGGGATCTGTTGCGATCGACAGCGGCACCCGCGAACTGCCTGTGGAAGTGGTGGGTGCCCGCATCGATCGTCTCTCGCCGTTGCTGGACGGCGGCGATCCCGCGTTCAAGAAGATCGATAGCCTGTTGCGCGGCCACGTGGCGCTGGAACTCGCCGCTTGCATGCGCCGGTTCGATCATTGCGTGCTGGCGCCGGCGTTTCCGTTCCAGGGCCGCATCACCCGTGAGGGCAGACAGCTGGCGCGCAGCGGCGATGGCTGGCGCGACACCGGGGTCGACCTGCCGGCCGAACTGCGCGCGCATGGCGTCGAGGCGCAGCTGCGCGATGCCGAGACGGACGCGGACCTCGATGCCATCGTGGTCGCGGGACGGCGGCTGAACGGACGCGTGCTGTGGTGCGGCACCGGCGGGCTTGCCGGTGCGCTCGCCGGCGACGGCCTGGTGCCGCGACCGGTCTTGCCGATGCCGTGCCTCGCGCTGATCGGCAGCGACCATGCCGTGAGCCGCGCGCAGGTCGCCGCCGTCGCACCCGACTTCGCAGCGTGCGTCGTTATGTGCGACCTGCCGCCAGGCACCGGCCGGCGCGAGGCCCGCCAGCTCATCGGCGAGACGTTCTGCTCGCTGTTGCGCAGCGCCCGGCGGCCGGGGACGCTGTTCGTGACCGGCGGCGAGACGCTGCGCGACCTGTGCGATGCCCTCGGCGTCACGCGGCTCGAGGTGGATGGCGAGCTCGAACCCGGCGTGCCAACGTCGCTGTTGTGCGGCGGCGAGTGGGATGGCCAGCGTCTGGTGTCCAAATCGGGCGCGTTCGGCGATACCGGGTTCCTCACCCGACTGCTGGGAGAAACGCGATGACAGACCGGGCGCCGCGGCTGGCGATCACCATGGGCGATCCGGCCGGGGTCGGGCCCGAGATCATTGTCAAGGCGTGCCGCCGACTGTTGCCGCGGATCGAGGCTGGCGGGTTGCGCCTGCTGGTGGTCGGCCACCGTTCGGCGCTGCACGCCGCGCGGACGCTGCTCCGCGAGACGCTGGAATTCGCGGTGACCAGCGATGCGCCGCTGGCCTTCCTCGCCGCGGGCGAGGAGGCGGAACCGATCGCCTTCGGCAAGGTCGCGCCGGAGGCCGGGCGCTTCGCCTATCTCGCGGTGGCGCGGGCGGTGGAGCTGGTGCAGACCGGACAGATCGACGCCATCGTCACCGCGCCGCTGAACAAGGAGGCACTGAATCTCGCCGGCTACCACTACGCCGGCCACACCGACATGCTGGCAGCGCTGACCAACACACGCAGCTCGGTCATGCTGCTGGCGCACGGCGACATGCGGGTGGGGCACGTCACCACCCACGTCGCGCTGGCCGACGTGCCGAAACTGCTGACGCCGGAACGGCTGCGCCGCACGATCGATCTGACCCATGCGGCCGTGCGCGATCTCGGGATCGCGGAGCCACGCGTCGCGGTGGCGGCGCTCAACCCGCACGCCGGTGAGGGCGGCCTGTTCGGGCTTCAGGACATCGAGATCACCACGCCGGTGGTGGCACAGTGCCGAGCCGACGGGATGGATGTCAGCGGGCCGGTGCCGGGCGACACCGTGTTCGTCAAGCTGCGCGCCCGCCAGTTCGACGCCGTGGTGGCGATGTACCACGACCAGGGTCACATCCCGGTCAAGCTGCTGGGCTTCGATGTCGATCCCGCCACCGGCGTCTGGCGCGCGCTGTCCGGCGTCAACATCACGCTGGGGCTGCCGGTGATCCGCACCTCGGTCGATCACGGCACCGCGTTCGACATCGCGGGCAAAGGGATTGCCAACGAGGAAAGCCTGATCGAGGCGATCGATTATGCGGAACGCCTGGCCGCGACACGCCGTGCGGCGGTTTGATCGAGATCAATGGCAACGCTCGATGTTTGTGCGACGTTAACCACAGCCTGGCCGACAGGCTGGAGGACGGACACATGAACCGCGAAATGGCGGAGATCATTCGCAATCAGACGCCGCTGACGCTGCCACCCACCGCCACGGTCCAGGAGGCGTGCAAGCACATGCACGCCCACAGGTTCGGCGCCGTGCTGGTCACCAGTCCTGAAGGCGCACTGGTCGGCATCTTCACCGGCCGGGACGCGGTCCGGGTCCTCGCCGAAGGCAAGGATGCCGGCGCCACGCTGTTGCGGCAGGTGATGACCGAGGAACCGGCACATCTGCCGCCGCGTCACACCGCGATCCACGCGCTGCGGCTGATGCGCGACGGCGGTTTCCGTCATGTGCCGGTCGTGCACGAAGGCAGCGTGATCGGCATCGTCTCGCGTGGCGACTTTCGCGGGCTGGAGCAGGACCGGCTGGATGAAGAGACCGGGATCTGGGAGCGGATGCGATAGCGCTCAGCGGCGCGCGCGTCTGAACAGGTCGAGGGCCAGCCGGAGCATCTGTGTCGCCAGCGCAGAGAAGGCGAGGCTGCTGGAGGCGCCTTCCAGGGCGCGGTTGCGCACCGCCAGCGCCTCGATCTCGAGGCGGCCGGGCGACGACCGTCCGGCCAGCAGGCCGAGTATCCCCGCCACGACAATCTCCGTGCCGGCCAGGATGAGCGCTGCCGCCGGTCGGTCCCATGACATGCGCAGCCAGTACCAAGCGGCGACCTGCAGGAACACCACGGCGCCGAACAGGAAGCCCAGCGCGATCAGCAACAGCACCGCGCGGACCGCGGCGCGTCGTGCGCTGTAGCGCAGGCGAAGTCCCTCCGCCTCCGCAGCAACGCGCGCCAGGCGGAGGGTACGCATCGATCAGCGGATCGTCCGGCCGAGTGCGAAGCCGACGGCAGCTGCGATCAGGACCGCCAGCAGCGGCTGCTCGCGCACCTTGCCGGACACCGCGTCGGCCTGATTCCGCACCACGCCGGCCGCGCCGTACACCGCGGATTCGGCGCGGCCGGCCGCATCGGCGAGCGCCGGCGTCACACGGTCCTTCATCAGCGTCTCGACCTGCTCGCGGAGCCGGGCGATCTGTACGTGCGTATCTTGCGCGTCCATGGGTCGAGTTCCCTCTGTTGCAACACCGTACAGGCTGGCTGCGACTTATGGCAAATGTGAGGACAATGCCGCCGCAGCCGTGCACGGCTGCGCGAGCAGGCGCTATTCGACCGGCTCCGAGACGCTGATTTCCACGGGCGGCCGCAGCATCCCGGCGATCCTGTCCAACAGGCCGGCAACCTCATCGCTGGGCACCGCGGGACTGAACAGATGGCCCTGGACCTCGGTGCAGCCGGCGCTGGCGAGCAGATCGAGCTGCTCCCGCGTCTCCACGCCCTCGGCCGTCGTTGCCATGCCCAGATCCCGGCTCAGGCCGGCCACCGCCCGCACGATCGCGCCACAGTCGCGCTTGGTGCAGAGCTCGCGCACGAAGGACTGATCAATCTTGATACGGTCGAATGGGAAGCAACGCAGATAACTCAGCGAGGAATAGCCGGTACCGAAGTCGTCCATGGCAATGCCGGCACCGAGCGCCCGCAGCTGATGCAGCGTCGCCATCGTGGCATCGGTATCCTGCAACATCACGGTCTCGGTGATCTCCAGTTCCAGCCGTTCCGGCGGCAGCGCGGCCTCGAGAAGGGCGCGCGATACCACAGCCACCAGATCCGGATTCTTGAATTGCGCCGGGGAGAGATTGACAGCGACGCGGATGTCGCTCGGCCAGGATGCGGCGGTCGCACAGGCCTGACGCAGCACCCATTCGCCGATTGGGACGATCAGGCCTATCTCTTCGGCGAGCGGAATGAACGTGGCGGGCGATACCAGGCCGCGCTCGGGATGGTGCCAGCGCAGCAGCGCCTCGAATCCGCTGACCTCACCGGCGCGCAGATTGACCTGTGGCTGATAGAACAGCTCGAACTGGCCAGCGCCGAGCGCCTGACGAAGGTCGAGCTCCAGCAGCCGGCGTTCCTTCATCTGCACATCCATTTCGGCACGGAACAGCCGATACACACCGCGGCCGTCCACCTTGGCTCGATACAGCGCGAGGTCGGCGTTCTTCAGGAGCTGATCGCCATCGATGCCGTCCTGCGGCGCGAAGGCGATGCCGATGCTGGTACTGATGACGATCTGATTCCCGGCCACCTCGAATGGCGTGTCGAACATCTCGATCAACCGATCGGCAAGTCCGGCCGCCTCGGTCGGCCTCTCGATGGGTACCTGGACGATGGCGAACTCATCCCCGCCGAGCCGCGCCACCGTATCCGTCTCACGCGTGCGCTCCACCAGCCGCTCGGCCACCACCTGCAGCAGCGCATCACCGACCGGGTGCCCGAGTGTGTCGTTGACCGCCTTGAACTGGTCGAGGTCGAGACAGAGCAGCGCCAGGCTCTCGCCCCGCCTTGTATACGAGAGGGCCTCCTCCAGCTTGTCGTGGAACCGCGCACGGTTCGGAAGGTCGGTGAGCGCGTCATGGTGCGCGAGGTGCGCCATTCTGGCTTCCGCCTCGCGGCGTTCGCTGATCTCCTCGATGGTGGTGAGCCAGCCGTCGTCCATCGGCTGGTGATTCACATTGAAGGCGCGTCCGCCGGCGAGCTCCCAGGTCAGGACGGCCTTCTCGTTGCGGTCGATCAGCTCGCCGCGACGCTCGCGCACGAGTTGCATTTCCTCCGCGGTGACCTGACCGGCTTCGACAATGCGATCGGTCAGCTCACGATAACTCATGCCCGGCATCAATGCACCGTCCGGCACTCCGAACATTCGGAACAGACGGCGGTTGACGACCAGCAGCCGGCCATCATGGTCGAACATCAGCAGGCCTTGCAGCATGTTGTTCAGCGCGGTGTCGAAGCGTCGTCCCTGCTGGTGCAGAGCGTCCACGCCACGCTCGCGCTCCTCCGCGCGTGCCTGCGCGGCCTCGGCCGCCTGGAGCATCTCATAGCCCCGCAGATGGCGGACCGCGAGCACGACGGTCACGGCGATGACCAACTCCAGAAAGCCAGTCACCGTGCCGAATGCACGCGCTTCGCTGCGCCACGTTTGGAGGGCCGCATCGATGGTGTTGCTGACGGAGATGATCAGCGGGTAGTGGCCCACGGTGTGTGCGGCAACCAGGCGGTCCTTGCCGTCAAGCATGCTGGTCAGCCTGGCCGCGTCATGATCGAGAGTGCCAAGCATGCGATTGTAATTGTCGGTCTGGCTGAAGATCGTCCCGATCTTGGGATCCACGCGTGGATACCGAACCAGCAGCATCCCGTCACTGCGGTAGACTCCAAAGCTGGCATCGCCGTCCACGGTGAGCTCGGAAAACAGCTGCTCGAAGTGGTCGGCCAGGATCGAACTGACCACAATGCCGATCAATTGCCCGTCGGGTGCTTCGAATCTGCTGCTGAAATAAATCGTCCATTTGCCTGTTGTCTTGCTCTGCACCGGCGCACTGATGAACAGCTTCGGGGCGTCCGGAGCCAGCACCGTCCTGATGAAGTCCCGGTCGCGCACATCGATCTGTGGAGGCGGCCAGAACCGCGAGAAGTTGATCAGGTTTCCGTGCCTGTCATGCAGCGACAATGCCGCGATCTGCGGCAGGCCCGCGAGCCGCTGGCTCAGGTCGCGCTGCACCTCGATTGATCCCAGTTGGTGTTCGAACACTTCCGGCGATGCGACGCCGAGTTGCCGCAGGTGCTCGACCAGTTCGCGGTGCAGCAGGTCGAGTACCTCAAGGCGGCGATCGAGTTCCTCCGCCAGGATGTACGACAGATTGGTCAGGTCCTGCGTCGTGTGGGAGATGTGATCCGACCGCAGGTCATTGATGATCCAGGTTCCGACCGCCGCCAGTGCGACGCCGATCAGGAGGCCGCAGGCGACCAGAAGATTCCTGGCGCGGGCATGGCCCACGAGTGCGGCGAGCCTGGCGAAGCGAGACAGCATAAGGGGCTTTCCCTCGATGCCCGTGCTTTGCCAGAAAGCCCTGAACCCGCGGTTAACGGCGGTGTCGGCAGGTTGTGGCGGGTCATTCCGGACCGCCGCCCGGACGACCCGCCATGATGCCCGATTGTCAGATGACGTGGAACTGATAGAGCAGAATGATGACCGGAATCGGAATGCTGATTGCCCACAGCAGAATGCCGCGCATGTCTAACCTCGAAGGTCACAATGCTGCTTACCTCATGCGACCGCATGGCGGAACGATGGCAGACCGCATCACGAACCGGTGCCTGCTAGAGGCGCACTCGCACACCGGCCAGCACAGAGGGGCCTGGTGTCTGGTAGCCGTTCACCGGTTCGAACCGTGAATAGAACAGGTTGCGGCCGTTGGCGAACAGCTGCACGCGCGGCGCCACATCGTAGGTGACCGTCAGATTGGCGATCACGCCGTGTGGCGACGAGATGATCGTGCCGGTCGCGTTGCCGCCGTTGTCCACCAGGAAATCCTGGAACGCGCCCGTGATCAGCAGTTCGGGCGCAATGGTGAGACCGGGCAGGGGGGTTATCGTCGCATCGAATGTGGCGGCGTTCAGCGGCCGGCGCAGCAGGAGTGAGCCGGTGTCGGCGTTCTGCGCGTCGGTATAGGTGTAGCTGGCCTGCAGCGCGAGCCAGTTGGTCGCGTGCAGCGTGAGTTCCACTTCGACGCCCTGGATGTGGGCGGAGCCGACATTCACCGCGGTGTCGACGGGAAACGTCTGGGCGACGATCAGGTTGTTGATCTGCTCGTTGAAATAGGTCGCGCCGAAGCTGGTGGCGCCGATCGTGGTGGTGAAGCCGACTTCCCAGCCCTGCGCGCTTTCCGGCTTCAGGTTGGGGTTGCCGACGTAGCCGAACGAGTCGACGCCGAAGCGGTCGAACAACGAGGGCGCGCGGAAGGCGGTGCCGTAGGCGGCCTTGAAGCGGGTCGCGATTTCCGGCACGTCAAGCCCGCTGCCGAGCCGCCAGGTGAACGGCACGTCGCCGGCGACCCAGTCCTGGCGGATCTGCCCGGTGAACGTCAGGCGCTGCAGCAGCGTGGTCTGCGCGCCGGCATACAGCGCGTCGTCCGTCATCGACGCCCGGGCCGACTGCGCGAACGGGAAGCCGCCAAACGACTGGTTCACCTTCACGTTGACGTTGTCGGCCGTGTACTCGTAGCCATAGGTCAGATCGGTCGCCGATAGCGCCGGCACGTCGATCAGATCCGACAAATGCAGCGTGTTGTTCCACTGCACGTCGGTGCGGTAGGCGTGATAGCGCGAGTCGTTGCTCTCCTGATTGGGATCGAGCGGATTGAGCGTCTCGGTATAGCGGCGATCGTCCTGCAGGCGCCCCGCGAACACGCTGGTCTCGTAGGCGCCGTTGAACAGCTTCGAGGCGATGCCGACGCGCCCAAGCAGCGAGTCGTCATAGCCGGTGGAGTTGCTGTCGTCGAAGGTCGGGTTGCCGAGTGCATTGAAACCGAACTCCGCACTGCGGGCCCGCAGGAACAGCGACAGACGGGTGCCGTCGATCGGCGTGTAGCCAAGGTTGAGCGTGCCGACGACGTTGCGGTAGGGATCGGGGACACCGGTATAGATCGACTCGCGCTGTGGCGTGGTGTCGTAGCCGCGCTGCGACTGGCCTTCGACGGTGCCCGAGTAGTCGAACGGACCTGCGACGCCCGAGGCGTTGATGTTGCCCTCGATCTGCCTGGGATAGCCGCCGGCGAGTTCTCCGGTCAGGTGGAAGCCGGGCTCATGGCCCTGCCGCGAGATCAGGTTGATCACGCCGCCGATCGCGCCGGAGCCGTACAGCGCCGCCATCGGGCCGCGGATGACCTCGATGCGCTCGACGTCGGCCAGCGTATCGATGCCGAAGTTGAACGCCCCGGAGGCGTCGGAGGCGTCGTTCAGCGGCATGCCGTCGCGCAGCACCAGCACCTGGTTCGAGTTGGTGCCACGGACAAACACGCTGGCATTGCCGCCTGGTCCGCCGGACTGGGCGACGTGGATACCAGGGACCGCGGCAAGCGCCTCGGTAAGCGTGGTGTAGCCGCGTTCCTCGATGGTCTGGCGATCGATCACTGTCACGCCGGCGGGAATGTCGACCACCGGCGTGGGGATGCGCGTGGCGGTCACCACTGTTTCGGGCGTCTGCGCAGGTTCGTCGGCGCGGGCGGCAGGGCAGAGCGCGGCGATGATCGCGAGTGCCGCGCAGCCCCGGTCAGCGAATTGGAATAGCAACCGCGGCATTGCGGGTCTCCATCGTCCGAGCAACGACAGCCCGCCTGCGGGTTCACCCCCGTCGCACCGGTACACCCCGCCCGACGCACGCGTGCAGTCTCGACGCCGGCCGGTCTCCTGGCTGCGCGGGTCTTCGCCGGTTTCCACCTTCTCGCCTTGCGGCAATGGTACGCTGGAATCAGGCTCGCCGCGCACAGTTGCGGGGGCAGCAGCTCTTCGCTTTCCCGTTTCAGCCCTTGCGGGCCACCGACATCTGGAACCACAGTAACCGATCCGAGAGAGTACGCAATGATCCCTCGCATCGAGTTCGAACCGGACGCCAGCGCGCCGCTGAACGGCATTCGCGTGGTCGATCTGTCGCGTTTGGTGGCAGGCAATATGGTCAGCCTGCAGCTTGCCGATCAGGGCGCAGAGGTGATCAAGATCGAGGACCCGCGCGCTGGCGATCCGCTGCGTGCCTGGCGCGTGAAGGGACTGTCGCTGCATTGGAAGGTGTATGCGCGCAACAAGAAGAGCCTGGCGCTGAACCTGCGGCCGCAGGCCGGTCGCGATGCGCTGAGCGACCTGCTGGCGCAGAGCCAGGTGCTGATCGAGAACTATCGCCCGGGCACGCTGGAGGAGATGGGCCTCGGCCCCGATCTGCTGCATGCGCGCAATCCGGGGCTGATCATCGTGCGCATCACCGGTTTCGGACAGGACGGGCCGTATCGCGACCGGCCCGGCTTCGGGACACTGGTGGAGGCGATGTCGGGGTTCGCCTCGAAGAACGGCTTCGCCGATCGCCCGCCCGTGCTGCCGCCGCTGGCGCTGGCCGACATGGTGGCGGGACTCTACGGCGCCTATGCGGTGATGATCGCGTTGCGCGTCGTCGAGCGCGGCGGCAAGGGGCAGCTGATCGATCTGCCGCTGCTGGATCCGATCATTTCGATCCTCGGGCCGGACGCAGCGATCCATCGCGTGTCCGGCGAGCGGCCGCAGCGCACCGGCAGCCGGTCGCTGACCACGTCGCCACGGAATGTCTATGCGACCAAGGACGGGCGGTACATCGCGATCTCCGCGTCGATCCAGGCGATGGCGGAGCGCGTGTTCCGCGCGATCGGGCGGCCGGAGATGATCGACGATCCGCGGTTCCGCACCAATACCGATCGCGTACGACATATCGACGAGTGCGACGGCGCAGTGGCGGCGTTCATCGAGGCGCGAACCCTCGACGAGAACATGGCGGTGTTCCAGGCAGCGGAGGTGACCGCGACGCCGGTGTACGAGATCGATCAGCTGGTCGCGGACCAGCACATCCAGCAACGCGGTGTGATTGTGGAGGTGCCGGATGCGGAGGCGGGTTCGGTGCTGATGCACAACGTGATCCCTCGGCTGTCCGAGACGCCGGGGCGGTTGCGGCATCCGGCGCCGACGCTGGGACAGCATACCTGGGAGATCTTGCGCGAGATCGGCTATACCGACGAGCGGATTGCGTCGTTGGCGGCGGACGGGGTGGTACGGCACGCCTGACACACACACATGGCCACACACTGACGACCGCGTCATCGCGAGGCGACGCAGCAAACCCCATTGTGTGAGGCACGGTTCAAGCGTTGCGTTGGTCAACGCAATCAATCCTGATTGGCGTGACCTGTTCGATGATCTGATCTGATGGCGCTCCGCTATCAGTGCTTACTATGATGGGGATTGCTGCGTCGCCACGTTCCTCGCAATGACAGGGGTATAAGATATGCGCACCGACCTGCCTTCCTGGCGCTCGCTCCTCTTCGTGCCTGTCACTGCGGAGAAATTTGTCCGCACGGGTGCCGATCGCGGTGCTGACGGCATCATCCTCGACCTCGAAGACGCCGTCGCGCCGTCGGCAAAGGAACGTGCCCGCACGCTGATCGCCGATGCCATACCGCTGGTCGCGCGCAACGGCGGTGACGTGCTGGTGCGCGTCAACCGCCCCTGGCGCCTGCTGGTGCGCGACCTGGAAGCCGCGGTGGTTCCCGGCATCGCCGCGCTGATGCTCACCAAGGTGGACAGCCCCGAGCACGTCCAGTCCGTTGCCGACATCGTCGAGGAACTGGAAGCCGAACGCGGCCTCGCACCCGGAGCGATCCGGTTCGTCGTGCTGGTCGAGACTGCCGCCGGCTTCTTCCGCATCGAGGCGATCGCGCGGTCGCATCCGCGCGTCGTGGCGCTCAGTCTCGGCACCGAGGACTTTACCGCCGATGTCGGCATGCTGCCCGATCCCGAGGGCCTGTTGTACCCCAAGCAGCACACGCTGTTCGCGGCGCGCGCCGCGGGCATCCTGCCGTTCGGTTTCATCGGCTCGATCGCCGACTTCCGCGATCAGGAGGCGTTCCGCGCCATCGTGCGGCGCTCCAAGCGGTTCGGCTTCGTCGGCGCCAGTGCAATTCATCCGCTCCAGGTGCCGGTGCTGAACCAGGAATTCTCGCCGACCGATGCCGAGGTGCAACGGGCAGCACGCATGGTTGCGGCGTACGATGCGGCATTCGCCGCGGGCCTCGGCGCGGTACAGTTCGAAGGCGCGATGATCGACGTCCCCGTGGTGCAGCGGGCCAAGAATATCATCGCGCGGGCGGCGGCGATCGGGAGGAAATAGCGATGCAAGCCAATCCACTGCGTGCCGCGCTCGAGCGGGGCGAACTGCAGGTCGGCACCTGGGTCAACCTGGTGCGCAATCCAGCGATCCTGACACTGCTGAAGGCCGCCGGCCTCGACTTCGCGCGGGTGGACATGGAGCACACTGCGGCCTCGATGGAGAGCATCGCGCACTTGGCGCTGCTGTCGCGCGCGCTGAACTTCCCCATCGCGGTGCGGCCGCCGAAGGCCAATCGCGAATGGATCACCCGGCTGCTCGATTGCGGCGTGTGGAACCTGCACTGTCCGCAGGTCGAGAACGCCGCACACGCCGCCGAGATTGTCGCCGCGTCGCGCTATGCCCCGCGCGGGTTGCGGGGGAACGCTGGACACAGTCCGGGCACCGACTTTGACATGAGCGGCACCGCGGCGGAGCGACGCGCATTCGCCAATCGGCAGGTGTTCGTGACCGTGATGTTCGAGACTGAAGCCGCATTCAAGGACCTGGACGCGATCGCGGCGATGGACGGGATCGACGCGCTGACGATCGGGCCGGCGGACCTGGCGCAGGACCTGGGCGTGTTCGGTACACCCGATCAGGCGCGGGTACTGGACGAGAAGCGCGACCTCGTGCTGGCGGCAGCGAAGCAGCACCGCAAGACGTGCGCGATGCTGTGCTCCAGTTATGAGCAGGCGCAGCAGTGGAAGGCGGCCGGTGCGCTGCTGCTGGCGTATTCCAGCGACAGCGAGGTGCTGCACGGCGCATTCAGTGCAGCGATGGCGAGGATCAAGGGATAGCGTCAGCCGTCACCAGGCGAGGATGCCGCAGCCTGCAAGGCGGCGATGTACTCGCTCAGCGTCGCGGCAAGACGCTCATAGAGCAGCCGGTTGAACTCTGCTTCGCCTTGCCCGGCCTGCGCCTGCTGCAAGGCGTTGATGTATCTCGGGCGGTCCTCTGGACGCACGGCCACCGGCGGATAACCGTCGCGGATCAACAGCAGGTTCATCAGCAGCCGCACCGTACGGCCGTTGCCGTCATTGCAGGGATGGATGTCCACCACGGCATCCGTGACCACGTAGCGTCCCTGGTCGGCATAGCGACCGGCGATGCCGGGGACGGAGCGCTTCACGACAAGACTGTGCAGAATGCGCAGATCGGCTTCGGTGAGCGGCGTCGCCTGGCGAGCGAGGTCGCGCACATAGGTGATGGCGTCGTGGTGGTCGATCGCCTCCAGGTGGTCCTGCAACGGCTTCCCGCCGATCGTGATGCCCTGCTCGATGACCAGCATCGTGTCGGCTGCGCTGAGTGTGTTCCCCTCGATTGCATTCGAGGTGTAGGTCAGTTCCAGATCATGGACATGCTCGAGGTTGCCGAGGGCGTGAGGTGACCGGGCACGCAGCCGGTCCAGCTCTGTTCTGTTGATCGCGATCTGCCGGCGAAGGCTTTCCAAGGCCTCGGCGGCGCTGCGGCTCACTTCGGCTTCTGGAACTTCAGCACGAACTCGTCCACCGGCGTCGGATTGCGGAACACAATGTTGGTTCGGGTGTCTTCGGGATGGCGCAGGAAATCGGCATCGGCGATGAATTTGAAACCGGCGGCCTCAATCTCTGCTCGCAATGTCTGTTCGGCGATGCGGTGAAACTTCTTGCCGACCGTTGCGCCATCTTCGGGCAGTGCCGAATGGTCGGCAATGACCAGGAAGCCTCCGGGCTTCAACGCGGCAAACAGCGCCTTGTCCATCTTGCTGCGATCGACCGCCATGTAGGTCGTATCATGATAGGCGAAGAAGAACGTGATCAGATCAAGATCGTGCACGTCGGCAGGGACCGGATCGTCGTATGGCCGCACCAGCACGGTGGCGTTGCCCATGGCCGGCGTCGTCATCCGGGCCTTCAGCTTCTCTGCTGCTTCGTCGGTCTGGCCATAGACCTTGCCGCCCGAACCGACAGAACGAGCCATAAGCTCGGTGCTGTAGCCGGCACCCGCGCCCATATCGAGCACGGTCCATCCGGTCTTTGCCCCGACAAAGGACAGGAGATCGACCGGATGCCGTCGCTGGTCGGTCTGCCGGTCGGCGTCACTGCGATCGGGTGCGGCGACAATTGCCGCATAGTCCTGCGCCCGCGCCGGGCTCGCAGCAATGCTGCCAAGCATGGCGAGGCTCAGCGCGACGATCCCGACGGCTCGGGCGATCAGTACCATGGGTCATTGCTCCTGTGCGTGGGCACGTATCCTATCGTCCGACCCACCGCGGCGCCCGCTTCTCCATGAACGCCGTGCGCCCCTCCTTGTAGTCCGCACTGTTGAAGCACACCTCGGACATCCGCTTCAGACCCGCCATGTCCCGCTGGCTCTCATCCTTCAGCATCTCGTTGATGGTCAGCTTCGACGCAGCCACCGACAGCGGCGCGTTGTCGGCGATCGTCCGCGCGAGTCCCAGCACCTCGTCATTCAGTTCCTCATCCGAAACCATCTGGTTGACCAGCCCGATGCGCTCCGCCTCCTCAGCGTCGATCCGCCGCGCCGTGTACAGAATCATCCGGGCATGCGCCGGTCCCACCAGGTCGATCAGCCGCTTCACCGAATCCGGCGCATACGCAATCGACAGCCGCGCCGCCGGAATGCCGAACTCGCTGTCCGTCGCGGCGATCCGCAGATCGGCCTGCATCGCGATGGCCAGCCCGCCGCCCAGGCAGAAGCCGCGGATGCGCGCGATGACCGGCTTGGGGAACGCGGCATATTTCGCCCGCCCGACACCCGCGAGACGCTCGTATTCCTGTTGCGCGTCGGCGTTCGACCGGTTCTTCTCGAACTGGCTGATATCGGCGCCGGACACGAACGCCTTGTTGCCCGCTCCGGTCAGGATCACCACGCGGACCGAGCCATCCTCGGCGAACTCGTCGAGGATGTCGCCGAAGCCGGTCCACATCTCCAGCGACATCGCGTTGCGCTTCTCGGGCTGATTGAACGTGACCAGCCCGACGCCATCGTCCTTTGCCGCCAGCATCTTGCCGCCGGCGTATTCGCGGGTGACACCGCCGCCTGGCATGTCATTCATCTCAGATCGCTCCCTTCCTGCGCATCTCGGCGATCTCTTGGGCGCCGTATCCGACCGACGCCAGCATCTCGTCCGTGCTCGCCCCCATTTCCGGCGTCGCCATACGGATCGCCTTGGAGAAGCCGGTGATGCCGATCGCCGACGCCACAACCTCCGCGTCGCCGATTGCCGGCGAGTGCATCTGCGTCGCCATCTCGAGATGCTGCACCTGCGGATCGGCAAACACCTGGTCGATCGAGTAGATCGGCCCGCACGGCACACCCGCGCCTTCCAGCAGTTCGATCCAGTATTCCGCCGGCTTGTGCTGCGTGATGGCGCCGATTGCCGCGTTGATTTCCTTGCGGTGCGAACTGCGCGCCTTCTGATCCTTCCACTCGGGCTTGGCCTTCCACTCCGGCTTGCCGATGGCATCGCAGAAGCGGCCGAACACCCTGCTGGAACTGGCAGCGATGTTGATGTGTCCATCACTGGTCGGGAACACGCCGGTAGGAATGCCGGTCGGATGGTCGTTGCCGGCCTGCGGTGCCACCTCCTTGGCGATCAGCCAGCGCGAGGCCTGGAAGTCCAGCATGAAGATCTGTGCTTCCAGCAGCGACGTGGTTACCCAGCGGCCGACGCCGGTGCGCTCGCGGTCGAAGATCGCCATCATGATGCCAAGCGCCAGCAGGTTGCCTGCGGTCAGGTCGTCGATCGGGATGCCGACGCGCACCGGCCCCTGGCCCGGCAGGCCGGTGATCGACATCAGCCCGCCCATGCCCTGCGCGATCTGATCGACACCGGCGCGATGCCCGTACGGTCCGGTCTGTCCGAAGCCGGAAATGCTGCCGTAGACGACGCGCGGGTTCACCGCCTTGACGTCGTCGTACGATACCTTGAGCCGGTGCTTCACCTGCGCACGCATGTTCTCGACGACGATGTCGGCGGTCTTCACCAGGCGCATGAACGCGGCGTGCCCTTCCGGCGACTTCAGGTTGATCGTCATCGACCGCTTGTTGCGGTGCAGGTTCTGGAAGTCGAAGCCGTGGCGATTGCCGGTGATCTCCTCGCCGTCGGTGGCCGGCGGCTCGATCTTGATCACATCGGCGCCCCAGTCGGCGAGATGCCGTACGCAGGTCGGCCCGGCACGCGCCAGTGTCAGGTCCAGCACCCGCAGCCCATTCAGCGGCATCCGGGTCTCGGTCTGGGTCTGGGCCAGCATGGATTTGTCGGCGGGGCTCTCCGGCATCCCTCGTCTCCTCTCGATCTGGAGCCGATACTCCGCCGCATTCGCCAAACGCTCAAGAGGATGCGGATGAATGCGGTGGATCTGGCACTGGTGCTGGCGGTGGATGGCTCCGCCAGTGTCACCTACGAGGAGTTTGGCCTGATCGCCGGCGGCATGGCTGCGGCTTTGCGCGAGGCGCCGATCATCGCCGGGCTGATCGGCGGGCCGGCCAAGGCCAGTATGTGCTCGCTGCTGCTCTGGTCGGGCGCCGGTGCGCAGGAGGTGATCGCCGGCTGGACGCTGATCGCCTCGGACGCCGATGCACGCTCCTTCGCCGACCAGGTGGACAACATGCCGCGCATCGTGCCCGCCGGGCAGACAGCAATTGGTGAAGCGTTGCTCGCATCGCTGACACTGCTGAGCCACATTCCTGACACGCCGGCCCGGCAGGTGGTGAATGTGATCGGCGACGGCAGGTCGAATGATGGCATCGCTCCGGGACCAATCCGCGACCGGATGGCGACGGCCGGCATCACCATCAACGGCCTCTGCGTTCTGCACGAGGAGCCGGACCTGTTGCAGTCGTACACGCGTGAAGTGATCGGTGGCCCTGGTGCATTCGCGTTGACCTGTCAGAACTATCCCGCGTTCGCTGCGGCGATGAAGCAGAAGCTGGCTCGCGAGTTGAATGCGCCGGTTGCCTGACAAACCCCAGCGCCGCGTCGGCCCCCAGCGTCGCGTCGGCGTTGCGGCCGGTGGTGGCAAGGAAACAACGAGATGAGCGCGCGAACAGTGGACGTGGTTGCCGAGACCGGGGAGGACGCGGTCGCGTCGATCCGCGACACCCGCCCTGCCGCGACTCCGGTCGACGATCAGGACGACATGCCGCTCCCGACCGAGCCGCGTACCATCTTCCTGGGCGGGCTGTTCATGCTCGCCTTGCTGGCGGCGCTCTATGTTGCCTCGCCGATCGTGCTGCCCGTGGTGTTGGCGATCGTGCTGAAGCTGCTGTTGCAGCCGCTGGTCCGCATGAGCGACCGGCTCGGCGTGCCGCACGGGCTCAGTGCCGTGCTGGCGATCCTGCTGCTCACCTTGTCGCTTGCCGCGCTGGCCAGCGGCGTCGCCGGGCCCGCGGCGTCCTGGGCCGGCAAGCTGCCGGACGCGATCCCGCAGATCCAACGGCAGCTCGCCTTCCTGGCGCGGCCGATCGGCACGCTGGAATGGATGGTCGGGCAACTGGAGGGGATTGCCGGTGGCGGGGCAGCTCTGCCGCAGAGCCCGGAAGTGCACTCGCTCAACGTGATGGGTGCGCTGTTCAGCGGCACCACCACCGTTGCTACCGGGCTGTTCACCACGCTGGTGGTGTTGTTCTACCTGCTGGTCTCGGGCGAGACCTTCCTGCGCCGCTTCGTCGAGATCCTGCCGAGTTTCGCCAAGAAGCGGCAGGCGGTGGAGATCACGCTCGACATCGAGCGGAACGTCTCCGCCTATCTGGTCACCGTAACACTGATCAATGTCGTGGTGGGCGTGCTCACGCTGTGCGTGATGTGGGCATGCGGCGTGGCCAATCCGCTGCTCTGGGGGCTGATCGCATTCGTGGTGAACTTCGTGCCGATCCTCGGGCCGATGGCCGCCCTGGTGATCTTCCTGATGGCCGGCGTGCTGTCGCTCGGCGTCACCTGGTGGGCACTGCTGCCGGTCGGCCTGTATTTCCTGATCCACGTGGTGGAGGGCGAGATCGTCACGCCGATGCTGCTGGCGCGTCGCTTCACCATCAATCCGGTGGCAGTGATCCTGGCGCTGCTGTTCTGGTACTGGATGTGGGGCGTGCCCGGCGCGATTCTGGCGGTGCCGATGCTGGCGATCACCAAGATCGTCTGCGACGACATCCGCCCGTTGCGGGCGTTCGGGCATTTTTTGGAGGCATGATCAGCTGCCGAAGAACCGCATGAACCACGCCAGCACCTGCTCCGGCGCCTCCTCGTTCACGTAGTGCCCACTCGGCAGCGGCTCGCCGCGCACGTCCTCCGCGCGCTGCCGCCACAGCGCGAGCGGGTCGGCGAAGCGCCGCCCTACGCTGCTGCGCCTGCCCCACAGCACCAGGAGCGGCATCGCCAGCTTGCGGTGCAGGTCCGCGGTGTCGAGCTCGCAGTCGATGGTTGCGGCAGCGCGATAGTCCGCGCACGAGCCGCGGATGGTCTTTTCGTTGAAGCAGCGGACATACTCGTCCCAGATCGCCGGCGGGATGTGGTTCAGGTCGGCGGTCAGCTTCAGCAGCTTCTTGCGCATGAACCAATCGGCCGGAACGCTGCCCAGCATGCGTTCCGGAAAATCCGCCGGCTGTGCCATGAACGGCCAGTGCCAGCCGCCGATGGCGCCCTCCTTGTCCATTGCCGCCCACATATCGAGCGTCGGCACGATGTCGATGATCGCCGCCCTGATCACCTTGTCCGGATGGTCGAGGCACATGCGATGCGTGGTCCGCCCGCCGCGGTCGTGGCCGGCGACAAAGAAGCGGCTATGGCCGAGCGCCTGCATCACCTCGACCTGGTCCTGTGCCATGGCGCGGAACGAGTAATTGACGCTGCCTGGTGCCTCGGGCGGGGCGGAGCTGTCGCCGTAGCCGCGCAGATCGGCGGCCACGACATGGAAGTGTTCCGCCAGTCGCGGCGCCACCGCATGCCAGGACACGTGGGTGAGCGGATTGCCGTGCAGCAGGAGCAGCGGCGGGCCGCTGCCGCCGTGGCGCAGGCGGATGCGGGCGCCTGAGGTATCGATGTCGGTGAGTTCGAAGCCGGGCATGATGGACATCGGAATGACCTTGTCTGGTCGGTGCCAGCGATGTGGCGGTCGCCAGAGTATCTCATCCGTTCGCAGGGTGCGCCACGGTGCACGCAGCGCCCGTTGCATCGATCGCACGTGCACCGTTGCCGCTGTCAGCGAAGGCCGCGGTCCGGTGCGGCGGCGTGCGGGACGGTCCCGTCCACCTTGCCGCGGCCTGGGAGCGGAACCAGCATACCGACCTGCTGGCGGTAGCGGCGATACTGTTCGCCGAACAGCCGGATCAGATCGCGCTCCTCGAGCTGGATGGCGATCAGGACGTAGCCGGTCGTTGCAACCGAGAACAGCAGGTGACCCGCGGTCATCGACGGCGTCGCCCAGAAGGCAACCAGGAAGCCTAGATAGATCGGGTGACGGACATGCCGATACAGTAGCGGTGTGTGGAATTGTACCGTCGGCAACTGTTTGCCAAGCAGGCGTGCGAACACCTGTTTCAGTCCGAACAGCTCGAAATGGCTGATCAGGAATGTACTCACCAACAACAATCCCCAGCCGAACCAGAAGATCCCATTGAGCGTCGCCACCGCCGACGCGTTCCGTACTGTCCAGACAGGTTCAAGAATCGGCCGCCACTGCCAGTACAGGATCAGCAGCGCGAGGCTGGCGAACAGCACATAGGTACTGCGTTCGATCGATTGCGGAACCAGGCGCGTCCACCAGCGCTTGAACGCGGGCCGCGCCATCACGCTGTGTTGTACCGCGAACAGCCCAAGCAGCATCACGTTGACCAGCAGGCTTTCGACCAGCGATCCGGGTTGCCCGGAATCGATTGATTTCGGAACAATCAGGTTGCCGACGAAGCCGACAGCGTAGAGCAACGAGACCACGAAGACACCGTAGCTGCCGACGCCGAATATAACCGCAAAGAGGCCGGCCATTTCCTGCTCCTGAGTTGGTTTGAGTTGGGATGTGGCGAGGTGCGGGAAGGCGCACGACGCGCCCACCCGCTGCGACAGATCGGCTCAGGCTGCGCGGATCGCCCAGGTCACATAGTAGTTGGAATTTCGACCGCAGCCGGTGGGTGATTCAGTGCCCGGATTGTGGTCCGTCTCCGTCAGCACCTTGCCGCCACTGGTCGCCGATGCGAGTTCAGCGCCGGTGAATACGTGTACGCCGGCTGCCACCGGGCCATCGCAATTCGCGAACAGGATGCTGCCGATCTCGCCTACCAGCCAGCCGGCAAGCGCGCCAAGCGCGGTCCCGACGATGGGCACGGCCACGGTGCCGATCGATGCGCCGAGGAGGCCGCCAATTTCGGTGCCGACCGCCCTGGCCGCCGCCTCCGACGCCTTTTGTGCAAGCTGCGTTCCAGCCTGCTGCAAGGCCTTCTCGACATTCGCCTGCGAGCCGTGGCCGTTGTTGATGATGGTGTAGCTGAACACCACAGGTACGGTGGCGGCAACGGAGACATTGTCGAACAGAAGCCCGGTCTTGAAGGTGCCGTTGTTGAGGTCCCCCATTTTCTTGACTTTGGTGATCGGCGGTGTCGACCCGACGGCAAGGCTGATCGAGACATAGTCCGTGTCTTCGTGCAGCGATCTGGTGTCGGTGATCCTGAAGGAGTCCAGACTGAACGAGTATGCCATGACTGCGCGTCTCCGGTGGTTTGCAGCCGTGCAGTTAGGTTGTGACCGCGATGACCACAAAGGATCGATTCTCATCGTCCGCTTGAGCCGAAATCCTGCGTCTGGATTCGCGATCCCGCCGTGGGGATGGCGAGCTGCCCGTCCGTCGTGATACCCATCGCAGCGGCGGGAATGCCGAGTTGGAGAGCGAACCGCCGGACCGTCGGTCGGTCAGCGGCTGACGACCGAGACCCCCGCAGGAGGAACCGCAATGTCCATAACCGGCGACCTGATGACCGGCGCCCTGTCCGCCATCGCTTTCATCCCATGTGCGCTGGCCAGTGTGGCGCCCACGTCGAACCCGCAGCCGCGCCGCCGCGAAGTCGTGGTCAACGGCAAGCGCGTCAAGACCATCGACGTCCACGCCCACTGCATCGTCCCGGCGGCCGCGGCGGTGATCAATCATCCGCTCGAATCCCCCGGCCTGCTGATGCACGACACCGGCACGCGCATCGCGGCGATGGACGCGCAGGGCATCGACGTCGAGGCGCTGAGCATCAACCCCTACTGGTACCGTGCGCCCCGCGACGCCGCCGCCCAACTGATCAAGGTCCAGAACGAGACCCTGGTGGAATTCTGCGCCGCCAGCCCCGACCGCTTCGTCGCCTTCGCGACCGCTGCGCTGCAACATCCCGAGCTCGCCGCAGAGCAGGTCGAATACGCAGTGAAGCAACTCGGCTTCCGCGGCGTCGGCGTCGGCGGCAGCGTCGCCGGCGAGGATCTGGCGAACCCCAGATTCCACCCGTTCTGGGCCAAGTGCGAGGAACTCGGCGTGCTGGTGTTCATGCACCCTCTCGGCACCCGGGAACTGGAACCCTCCGGGCGGCTCGCCGGCAGCGGCCTGCTGACCAACACGATCGGCAACCCGCTGGAGACCACGATCGCGCTGTCGCACCTGATCTTCGAAGGCACGCTCGACCGCTTCCCCGGGCTGAAGATCTGTGCCGCGCACGGTGGCGGCTTCCTGCCGTCCTACGCCAACCGCTCAGACGCGGTGATCCGCTGCTTCCCGGACCGCGTCGGCCCGTTGCCGAAGAAAAATCCCACCGCGTATCTGCGCGACGGCCAGCTTTTCTTCGACACGATCGTGTTCACCCCGGAGGCGTTGCGCCACCTGATCGCGGAAACCGGTTCCGGCCAGATCATGATCGGCACCGACTATCCGTTCCCGTGGACCAGCACCGAGGTCGACCTGGTGCTCAATACCCCGGGGCTGACCGACGATGAGCGGATCGCCATCCTCGGCGGCACCGCGGCACGGCTGCTCGGCATCGCTCCCTGAGCCATGCCGCGATCGGCGCTAACCCGCGGCCACCGTCACCGGGGCGGCGGCGAGCCGCGGCAACAGCGCGCGCCGCTGCTCCTCCGCCTGCTTGCGGTTGGCCTCCTTCACCGGCCCGAAGCCGCGGATCGCGTCGGGCAACTGCGCGATCGCCACCGCGACATCCAGCGTATCGGGCCGCAGCGCGGCCAGCACGGTGCGCAGGTCGCTGACATACTGCTCGATCAGCGCCCGTTCCATCCGCCGTTCCTGCTGCCGGCCGAACAGGTCAAGCGCCGTGCCGCGCAGATGCTTGCCGTGCCGCAGCACTCGGAACAGCGGCAGCGCGAGCCAGCCCGGCAGCGCGACCTTCCGCCGCCGCCCGGTCGCGGGATCGATCCCGGTGATCAGTGGCGGCGACAGGTGGAACCGCGGCTTTGCCCCATAGGTCGCCGCGGCGTGCAGCCGCGCCACCTCGTATTCATCCTTGTAGGCCATCACGCGATACAGCCCCTCGGCCGCGGCGCGCGACAGCCGCCCCGCCGCGCCGAACACCTGCGTCTCACGCGCGATCACTGCGTCCACCAGCGCTCGGTAACGCTTCGCCAGCCGAGCGCTCTGATACGCCACCAGCGCCACAGTGCGTGCCTCGACCAGCGCGTCCAGTTCAGCGGGTGGTGACTCCAGCGTGGGCACCAGAATCCGGTCTTCCAGCTCCGGCTTCACGGCGAAGATACGGCCCCACAGGAACGCCCGCCGGTTCAACGACACGGCCGCGCCATTCAGCTCGATCGCGCGCATGATTGCAGTCTCGCCGACCGGGATCAGCCCGCGCTGCCAGGCCAGTCCAAGCAGCATCGTATTCATCGCCTGTGCGTTGCCGAACAGGTGCTCGGCGAGCCGTACCGCGTGCAGATACACGGACGCCCGCGGGTCCGTTGCGCGTTCGATCGTGCGCCGATGCAGCACGGCGTCGATCAGCAGATTGGCGTCGTGCTTGAATGCCGCGGTGGCTGCGAGGTCGAGATTGCCGATCACCGCGGCCGACGTCGCATTGCGCTCCAGCACGCCGGGACCGGCCGCCACCGCGAGGTCGGCGGCGATCATCACATCGGCGGTGCCCAACGGAATGCGCACCACATCCAGTGCGGCGTCGTCATCGGCGATCTGCACATGCGCGACCACGGTGCCGTTCTTCTGCGCCAGCCCGGTGTAGTCGAGCGTGCGCACCACCTTGCCCTCGAGATGCGCCGCCATCGCCAGGATCGCGCCCGAGGTCACGATGCCGCCGCCGCCGATCCCGGCGAACAGCGCGCGCCAGGGCTTGTCGGTTGCCGGAATGGTCGGCTGCGGCAAACCCGCCGACAGTTCGGCTTCGCGCGCCTGCCAGTGCGGATCGGCGTCCGGCGCGCGTGGCGGACCGGCAACGGTGACGAAGCTCGGGCAGAAGCCTTTCAGACACGACAGATCGACATTGCAGCTGGTCGGGTTGATGCGGCGTTTGCGGCCGAGTGCGGTCTCCACCGGCTCGATCGCGATGCAACTCGATTGCGCCGAACAGTCGCCGCAGTTCTCGCACACCTGTTCGTTGATCACGACGCTTTGCTCGGGCTGCGCCAGCTTGCCGCGCTTGCGGCGGCGGCGTTTCTCGGTGGCGCAGACCTGATCGTAGATCAGCACCGAGACGCCGTCGTACTCGCGCAGCGAACGCTGCACCGCGTCGAGTTCGGCGCGAACATGTCGTGTGGTGCCGGGCGGCAAGGCGGACGCCGGCGGCAGGCGGTCCGTCTCGTCGGCAACGAGCGCGATGCGCCCCACACCTTCTGCCGCGATCTGTGCGGCGTATTGCGCGACCGAGAAATTGCCCTCCGCCGGCTGGCCGCCGGTCATCGCCACCGCGTCGTTGACCAGCAGCTTGTAGGTCATGCGGGTGCCCGCGGCGACCGCCTGGCGGATCGCCATGATCCCCGAGTGTGTGTAGGTGCCGTCGCCCATGTTGGCGAACAGGTGCGGGGTGTCGGTGAACGGTGCCATGCCGACGAACGGCGCTCCCTCGCCGCCCATCTGGGTGAAGGTTCGGGTCTGGTCGCTCTCGTCGAGCGCCATGAAGTGGCAGCCGATGCCGGCAGTGGCAAAACTGCCCTCGGGCAGGCGCGTCGAGGTGCCGTGCGGACAGCCGGCGCAGAACGCGGGAATGCGGCGCAGCAACCCAGGCGGGCGCTCCGGCATGCGCGGCGGCGGCGGGTCGCCGACGTTGAGGCCGGCGGATCGCAGGAACGCGGCAAGCCCGGTGGCGACGATCTCCGGCGAAAGCTCCATCAGCGGTGACAGCAGCGGCGCGCCCGACGGGCTGGTCTTGCCGCTGATCTCCGGGCGCTGGTCGGCGGGCAGGTGGTACAGCGCGTCGCGAATCTGCGCCTCGACGAAACTGCGCTTCTCCTCGACCACCAGGATCGCACGCTTGCCTCGGGCGAATGCGCGCAGGCCCTCGGTCTCCAACGGCCAGGTCATCGCCACCTTGTAGAGTGCGATCTGAGCATGGCCATGCAGATCGAGCATCCGCAGCGCGTGGATCGCATCGGCGTGCGCCCGCCCCACGGTGACGATGCCGATCGGCGCATCGTCGGTACCGAGAATGCGCCGATCGAGCCGGTTGGCGCGCGCCCAGGCGAGTGCGGCGGGTACCCGTTCCTGCACCACGCGCCGCTCCAGCTCGGCGCGGTCGGCGGGGAAGTGCATGTGCGGATCGAAGTTCAGCCCGTGCGGCGGCAGCACGAAATCCGGCGTGACGAAGGTCCGGGTGGAAGGAATGACGAGTGTGGCCGCTTGTTCCGCGGTCTCGGCGGTGGTCTTCAGCGCGATCCAAAGTCCGGAAAAACGCGACAGCGCAATGCCGGCCAGGCCGAGGTCGAGGATGTCCTGCACTGACGAAGGGTTCAGCACCGGGATGAACACGCCCTCGAACACATGCTCGGTCTGGTGCGGATAGGTGGAGGAATGTGCGCCATGGTCGTCGCCTGAGACTGCCAGAATTCCGCCATGCTTCGCGGTGCCGATGAAATTGCCGCAGTGCAGCGCATCGCCTGCGCGATCGACGCCGGGCCCCTTGCCGTACCACATGCCGAACACGCCGGCGACGCGCGCACCGGGAAACGCCTCGAGCTGCTGCGTGCCGTACAGCATGGTGGCAGCGAGGTCCTCGTTGACGCCCGGCTGGAACCGGATGTCGTGCGGCGCGAGCAGCGCCTGGCGGTGCCAGAGCTCGCGGTCCAGCCCGCCCAGCGGCGAGCCGCGATAGCCGGAAACCAAGCCGCCGGTGTGCAGCCCCGCGGCGCGGTCGAGGCGGGATTGCTCGAGCAGAACGCGCACCAGCGCCTGGATGCCGGACAGCAGAACCGGAGTGTCAAGTTCGGCAAAACGGCTTTCCAGCGTTGTGGCGTCAGGGCCGAGACCGATGTCCATTCTGGGCGTCTTTCGCGAGTGAGCCGTGGCGATAACTTAGGGTTGCGCGGCTGAACTTGCCATGTGAGGCGAGGACGCGCACGGGGAGTTGGTGAAATTGAACCGAAGCTGCGCGACGGCCACCAGAGCGACCGGATGGTACCGGAGGATACCATGGGCGTTGGAATATTGTTGCGCGGCTTGCCGCCGGGCCGGGCCGGTCGTGGCCAGCAGGCGAGCGCCGCCGCCGTCATAGCGCGCGAAACCGCGCCACGGTCGTCGATTGCTGCATCAATTCCGACGCCAGCTGCTCTCGGCTGATCGGAAAGGCACCGCAAACGCCGCGCTTGTCCATCTCATTTGCAATGTGGCCGATATTGGTCACCACGTTCGCGCCGCCGAGCCCCCCGCCGTGCAGGTTCGCGTCGATGCTGAGCGCCTTTGCGAGCTGCAGCCACGTGAAGCGGCGATACGGCCGTGCCGGGTTGCCGGTGCCAACCATCGCACTTTCCATCAGGCCGCCAAAGCTCTTGTTCACGCTCGAACTGACCAGCAACATGCGCACCAGCGTGGTCACCGGGAGCCGGTCATCTTCCAGGCCCGATGGCGTCTGCACCCGTTGCTTGTTAAACAGGTGATCGACGTTATACCCGGACGGCACGTTCGACAGGGCGTAGCCGTAGACCGCCGAAGCGAAGACGAAGAACGGGCGGCTATAGTCGCTGCGCCGTGCGCGCACCCACAGCTCGGCGTGGGAACCGTGGCGGACGACCTGCGCCTCACCGGTGTCAAGCGAGCCGACCGCGTGCACGGTGCGGCCGTGTCGGCTGGCAAGTGCCGCGAGCGCCGCCACGCCGGTGACCGCGCAGATGCACCATTCATCGTCGATGAACGCGTCCAACACAGCCGCGTCCTGCGCAGTCAGGTAGGCCTCCAGCGTCATCGCCATGGCTCGCTCCAGCCTCCGCCCCTCGCACCCGGCGAGCGGCAACGTTCCGCGGTCATATCACAGAGGTTCCGGATCCTCCCGCGACTGCCATCCGCTCGCCACATCCCCCACCGGGTGGCTATCATGGTCGGAATGGCGGAGGCAGGCATGAGCGAAGAGGTCCGCGTAGAACCACGCGAGGGCTGGCGCAAGCTGGTGCTGAACCGGCCGGAAAAGCTGAACGCGGCGAACGCGGCGTTGCTGACGGGGCTGCTCGCCGCGCTGGACGATGCCGAGGCGGATCGCAGCTGCCGCGCGCTGCTGCTGACCGGCGAGGGAAGGGGCTTCTGTGCCGGGCAGGAACTCGGGCCAGAGGTGATGCCGGGTCCCGATGGGCCGCCGGATCTCGCCAAGGTCGCCGAGTTGCATCACCGTCTGGTGCGCCGGCTCCGTTCCGTGCCGCTGCCGGTGGTGTGCGCAGTGAACGGTGTCGCCGCCGGCGCCGGTGCCAGCTACGCGCTGGCCTGCGACATCGTGCTGGCCGGCCGCAGCGCCAGGTTCATCCAGGCGTTCGTGAAGATCGGCCTGGTGCCCGATTCCGGCGCCAGCTTCTTCCTGCCGCGGCTGATCGGTGAGGCGCGCGCCCGCGCGCTGGCGATGCTGGGCGAGACGGTGGATGCCGAGCGCGCGGCGGCCTGGGGGATGATCTGGCGCGCCGTGGATGACGCGGCGTTGCAGCCGGAAGCGGAGCAGCTCGCCGCACATCTGGCCACCCAGCCGACCGCGGCGTTGGCGTCGATGAAGCGGTTGTTCGCGGCGTCCGCGGTCAGCGCGCTGGATGCGCAGCTCGATCTCGAACAGCGGCTGCAAGGTGTTGCGGGGCGCAGCGCGGACTATGCCGAGGGCATGCGTGCGTTCCTGGAGAAACGTGCGCCGGTGTTCGGGCGGCGGACCTGATGGCCGGCCTCGACGCAATTGAAACCGCCTCCCGCGACGAGATCGCCGCACTGCAACGCGAGCGCCTGGCGTGGACGCTGCGCCATGCCTATACAAATGTAGCGCATTATCGCGCGGCATTCGAGCGCGCCGGTGTGCATCCGGACGATTTCCGCACACTCGACGACATCGCGAAATTCCCGTTCACCACCAAGCTGGACCTGCGCGCGAACTATCCGTTCGGCATGTTCGCGGTGCCGCGCGAGAAGCTGGTGCGCGTGCATGCCTCGTCCGGCACCACCGGCAGGCCGACGGTGGTGGGCTATACCGCGAAGGACATCGAGACCTGGGCACATGTGGTGGCCCGCTCGATCTATGCTGCAGGCGGACGGCCCGGGATGATCGTGCACGTCGCATACGGCTACGGTCTGTTCACCGGCGGGCTCGGTGCGCATTACGGTGCGGAGCAGCTGGGCTGCACGGTGGTGCCGGTGTCGGGCGGCATGACCGAACGGCAGGTGCAGCTGATCTCCGACTTCCGTCCCGACGTCATCATGGTGACGCCCAGCTATATGTTGGCGATCCTGGACGAATTCCAGCGTCAGAGGCTGGATCCGCGCGACTGTTCGCTGCGCATCGGCATCTTCGGCGCCGAACCCTGGACCAACGCGATGCGCCGCGAGATCGAGGACGGTTTCGCGATCGATGCCGTGGATATCTACGGTCTTTCCGAAGTGATGGGACCGGGTGTGGCGAACGAGTGTGTGGAGACCAAGGATGGGCTGCACATCTGGGAGGATCATTTTTATCCCGAGGTGATCGATCCGGACACCGGCGCGGTGCTGCCGGGGGGCGAGCGCGGCGAGCTGGTATTCACCTCGCTGACCAAGGAAGGCATGCCGGTGGTGCGCTATCGCACGCGCGACCTGACGCGGTTGCTGCCCGGCACTGCGCGGACGATGCGGCGGATGGAAAAGATCACCGGCCGGTCGGACGACATGGTGATCGTGCGCGGCGTCAACATGTTTCCCACCCAGGTGGAAGAGCAGCTGCTGCGGAGCGAGGTGCTGAGCGGGCACTACCAGATCGTGCTGACGCGTGAGGGCCGCATGGACGAGGTCGCGGTGCATGTCGAGGCGCGGCCGGAGTATTTCGATCCAGTGCTGCTGGAAGCGGAGGCGAAGGTGGTGATCGCGCGGATCAAGGACACGATCGGACTGACCACGCGGGTCGTGGTGGAGCCGCCGGGGACCATCGAGCGGTCGCTGGGCAAGGCGCGGCGGGTGGTGGATCGGCGGCTGAACTGCTGATCACACCTCCGCCTGCAGCGCCTTCGGTCCATTCCACTGCCCCGCGCTGTCGACCCAGAACACCACAGGCCAGCCCGGCGCGTGGGTGCCGTTCTGGTTCATGACGAACACGTCGGTCTGATTGCTGATGCCGAACTGCTGCGAGGCGACGATCGCGGCGCCGGGTGCGGCGGTCTTGGTGGGGCCGATCTTCGCGGGTCCGTTCCAGTTGCCGGTGTTCTGCACCCAGAACACGTTGAGCTGGCCGTTGTTGTCGATCAGCAGCGCGTCGGTCTGGTTGGTGGCGCCGAATTGCCGACATGCGGCGACGCCGCCGCCGGGCGGTGCGATATTGGTCGCGCTGATCGCGACCGGCCCGCCCCAATCGCCGGTGCCCTGCACCCAGAACACGTTGAGCTGGCCGCTGTGGTCGATGAAGTACACGTCGGTCTGGTTGGGTGCGCCGAACTGCTGCGACACCGCGAGCGCGGCGCCGGCTGGCGCGGTGTTCTTGGCGCCGATCTTGACCGGGCCGCCCCAGTTGCCCGTGCCCTGCACCCAGAACACGTTGAGCTGACCGTTGTTGTCGAAGAACAACACATCGGTCTGGTCCGGCGCGCCGTACTGTCGCGAGGCGGCGAGGAACCCACCTGCCGGGGCGATGCCCTGGTCGCCGACCTTCACCGGTCCGCCCCAGGAGCCCGCACTCTGCACCCAGAACACGTTCAACTGCCCGCTGCTGTCGAACAGGAACACGTCGGTCTGGTTGGGGGCGCCGAATTGCTGCGAGGCTGCCAGTGCGGCGCCGCTCGGGAAGTTGCCGCCGCTGCCGATGGCGACCGGTCCGTTCCAGGCGCCGGCCCCCTCCACCCAGAACACGTTGAGCTGGCCGTTCTGCGACACCAGGAACAGGTCGGTCTGGTTGAGCGCGCCGAACTGCTGCGACGCCGCGAGACCGGCCCCGCGGATCGCCAGTCCGGTCGGGCCGATCCCGGCAGTAGAGCTCCAATGTCCCGCGTCGTCGACATAGAACACGACCGGCTGGCCGGTGCGGTCGATGCCGTACACGTTGGTCTGGTTGAGGCTGACCTGCCGCGATACCGCCAGCGGACCGCCGGGCACGTAGGCGGGCGGTTCGACGCTGGTGAACGATTGGGTGAACGACTTGCTGCTTTCTTGCGGCAGCGTGCCGTAGACGCTGTTGCCGTTCTCCAGCGTGTGCCAATTGGAATCGACGCCGCCGGGCAGTGCGCTCCGCACCGTCATCTCGTTCGACGCGGCGTAGGTGATGTTGCCTGCGCCGGAAGTGAACAATGTCTGCTCACTGTTGATCGGACCGACGATGTTGAACTGGTATGCAAGGATCGGTGCGAGATCGGCTTCGGTTGCCTGGTTGGACGAGCCGTCCAACGTCAGGCTCGTGATGTCGATGGAATCGTAACCGACCTGCTGGTTGTTCTGGTCGAGCACGGTGAAGGTGACATAGCGGACATTGCCGTTCGCTTCATTGCCGAGATTGATGATGAATTTGTGGCCGGCGGCGAAGTTGGCGTTGGACTGTGTGAGCAGGACCGGTTGGTAGTTGATCAGGTCGCCCGTCGTGGTGTCCGTGCCGAGGCCGGCGGTGGATTTGGGCCAGGGTTCGACGCAGCCGTACAAGGTGTTCGGCGACCCGCCGGTCAGACCATCAGCATTGCGGAATGAGAAGAAGTACCTGCTGCCATGCGCTGGTCGCACCCGCCGGGGAATATGCGTTCAGTTGGAAGGCGAAGCCGATATTGGTCAGCAGGTCCTGGGTCAGGTCGACCGTGACGCTGATATTCTGCATCGGGTTGCCGCCGGCGTAGAGGAAATAGTTGGAGTTGCTGGCGAGGCCGCCTGATGGAGGTGCTACATTGCCCATGCGACGTCACTCCCGAATGCATGACCGATTCAACAGCGTAATCGGACTTGGTGACGCGACGGAAGGGAATTTACAAAACATTACATTGCGGAGCGGTGCTCGCGTCAGTGCCGGATATGTTCGGGCCGGAACCCCATGCCGATGATCCTCGCGGGCAACCGCCGCAACAGCGGAACCCACCCCAGCAGCCGCACCGCGAATGGCGGCTTCGGCTTGGTCGTGCGGCTCAGCACGTTGCCGATGACGCGGTTCTGGATCGCCACCTGCAAACGCTGGGTCTTGCGCGTCGGTGGTTCGCGGCGGCGCTGCACGGCGCGCAGGTCATCGACCGTGGCGCCGCCCTCGCGCAGTTTTGGCACCAGGATGTTCGCGGTGGCGACCGCGTCCTGGATCGCAAGGTTGATGCCGACGCCGCCGACCGGCGACATCGCATGCGCTGCGTCGCCGATGCACAGCAGACCCGGGCGAAACCAGGTGTTCAGCCGGTTCACCGCCACCGTCAGCAGCTTCACGTCGTCCCATGACGCAAGCTGATTGACCCGATCACGCAGAAACGGCGCCATGCGCACGATGTCGGCACGGAACGTCTCCAGTCCGCGCGCATGCACCGCATCGATGCCGCCTTTGGGAATGACAAACGCGCACTGCCAGTAGTCGTTGCGGTCCAGCATGATGAAGATCCGGCCGGCGTCGATCCGCCCGAGCGTCTGGCCCGGGTCGTCCGGCGATTTCGACAGCCGCAGCCACAGCACGTCCATCGGCGCACCGATCTCGACCACCTCAAACCCGGCGCCGTCGCGCAGCGTGGAGTGGCGGCCATCGGCGGCGACGGTGAGGTGGGCGTTGATCTCCAGTTTACCGTCCGGACCCTGCGCCGTAACGCCGACCATGCGGTCGCCCTCGCGCATGAGGCCGGTGGCTTCGGTGCTCATCAGCAGGCGGAAGGTCGGGTAGCGCTTCGCGTGTTCGGCGAGGAAGTCGAGAAAGTCCCACTGCGGCATGAACGCGACGAACTTCGCCCGGGTCGGCAGGTGGGTGAAGTCGGCGAATTCGACGTAGTCCTCGCCGATCTGACCGCCCAGGGTGCGTACCTCGCTGTGCGGCCGCGCGAGAAACGCGTCGAGCAGGCCAAGTTCCTCCATCACCTGCATGGTGGACGGATGCACCGTGTCGCCGCGGAAGTCGCGCAGGAAGTCGGCGTGCTTCTCCAGCACCACCACGTCGATGCCGGCCCGCGCCAGCAGCAGGCCCAGCATCATGCCGGCCGGCCCGCCGCCGGCGATGCAGCAGCGGGTCGAGATATCGGGCATCTACTCGGCGGCGAGGCGTGGCGTGTAGGCGGGGACCGCGGCGCGCTGCGCGGTATCCATCGGCTGCGGCCACCAGCGATGCTCCCATTCGCTGAACAGCGGCTTCAGCTTGGGGATCACCTGGTCCGCGAACAGCCGCGAGTTGTACTTGGTCAGTTCCTTGCTCATGTTGCCGAACTGCAGCAGCAGCATCAGGTTGCCGACGTTCAGGTTGACCGCGACCTCGCGCAGCTGCTCCGCTACTTCGTCCGGCGAGCCGATGATGACGTAACCAAGATCGACGATGGCATCCATCTCGCGCGCGAGCTTGTTGAACTTGTCGGAATAGGAAGCAGCCTTGCTGACCTGGCTCTGCATGCCGATGCGCTGTGTCGCCTCGGTGGAGTAGCCCGGCGGGGTGGCGAAGCGCGGATCGATGTGCAGGCAGTTGCCGTAGAAGTATTCTGCCGCGTTGCCGTACAGATCCATCGCGTGCTGGCGGCTCTCGCCGACACCGACGAACTGCAAAAAGCCGGCGCGATACGGATTGCGGTCCTTGCCGAGCTTGGCCATTTCGCCCCAGAAACCGTCCATCGTCTGGCGGCCGATCTTGTAGCCGTAGTAGCTGAGGTAGCAGTACACGTAATCCATCTCGGCGCACCACTGCCAGGTCTCCACCGAACCGCCGCCCGGCACCCAGATCGGCGGATGCGGGTGCTGCACCGGGCGCGGCCAGATGTTGACGTAGCGCTGCTGGTTGAACCGGCCGTTGAAGGCGAAGGTATCGCGATCGGTCCAGGCGCGCAGGATCAGGTCGTGCGCTTCATGATAGCGGTCGCGCAGCAGCGACGGGTTCTGGCCGTAGGCGTAGCAGGTGTCCATCGGCGAACCGACCGGGAAGCCGGCGATCAGGCGTCCGCCGGAGATCACGTCGATCATCGCGAACTCTTCGGCGACGCGCGTGGGCGGATTGTACAGTGCCAGCGAGTTGCCCATGACGCAGATTGCGGTGTCGGTGGTGCGGCGCGCGAGCGACGAGGCGATCAGGTTGGGCGAAGGCATCAGGCCGTAGCCGTTGGAGTGGTGCTCGTTCACACACACCGCATCGAAGCCACAGGCTGCGGCGTATTCCAGTTCATCCATGAAGTCGTTGTACATGTGGTGCGCGCGGCGGGGATCGAACAGTGACGAGTGGATGTCCACCCAGACCGACGGATGCTGGTCGCGGAAGCCGTCCGGCAGCTCGGTGTACGGCATCAGGTGGAACCACATCAGGCGCATGATCTTTCCTCCGTGCAACAAAGTGCGGCATCCCCGCGTGCACGGGGATGACGATGGGTACATCGCGACACTATGGCGCGTAGGCCGGCAGTTCGGCGCGTTGCGCGACGTCGATCGGCTGCGGCCACCAGCGATGCTGGTAGTCGGCGAATTTGCCGGAGAGCTGCGGCATCACGCGCTCGGCGAACAGCCTGGTGTTGTACTTGGTCAGCTCCTTGGCCATGTTGCCGAACTGCATCAGCAGCATCAGGTTGCCGACGTGCAGGTTGGTGGCCAGTTCGTCGATCTGTTCCGCCACCTCGTCCGGCGTGCCGATCACCAGATAGCCGGCATCGACCAGTTCCTGCATCTCGGTCGGCCGCGCCTGCGATTTCGCAGCCGCGGCGCTGACCTGGCTGGTGAGGCCGAACCGCATGGTCGCCTCGGTGGTGTATCCTGGCGGGGCGGCGAAGCGCGGATCGATGTGCAGGCAGCGGAAGAAGAAGTACTCGGCGGCCTCGGTGTAGAGATCGATCGCCTGTTGGCGGGATTCCGCCACCGCCACGGTCTGCGCGAAGCCGGCGCGGTACGGATTGCGGTCCTTGCCGAGGCGGTCCATTTCCGCCCAGTAGCCGTCCATGGTGACCTTGCCGATCTTGTGGCCGTAGTAGGACAGATACGAATAGACGTAGTCCTTCTCGGCGCACCACTGCCAGGTCTCGATCGAGCCGCCGCCGGGTATCCACACCGGCGGGTGAGGGCGCTGGATCGGGCGTGGCCAGATGTTGACGTAACGCTGCTGGTTGTAGCGGCCGTTGAACGCGAACGTGTCCGGGTGCTGCCAGGCCTTCATCACCAGGTCGTGCGCCTCATGATAACGTTCGCGGAGCTGGCTGGGGTTCTGACCGTAGGCGAAGCAGTCATCCATCGGCGTACCGACCGGAAAGCCTGCGATCAACCGCCCGCCGGAGATGCAGTCGATCATGGCGAATTCTTCGGCGACGCGGGTGGGCGGGTTGTACAACGCGAGCGAATTGCCCATCACGCAGATCGCCGTGTCGGTGGTGCGGCGCGACAGCGACGAGGCGATCAGGTTGGGCGAAGGCATCAGGCCGTAGCCGTTGGAGTGGTGCTCGTTGACGCAGATCGCGTCATAGCCGCAGGCGGCGGCGTATTCGAGCTCGTCCATGAAGTCGTTGTACATGTGATGCGCGCGGCGGGGATCGAACAGGGAGGAGTGGATATCCACCCACACCGAGGGATGCCGCTCGCGGAAGTCGTCCGGCAGATCGGTGTACGGCATCAGGTGGAACCACATGAACTTCATGGCGCGGTGCCTTCCGGTGGCGGTGCTACCGGAGAGTAGATCACCGTGGCGATGGAAGGAAACGCGGCGCCTGCCGGCGTCTCGGCAATGTCTCAATTCGCTGTGGGCGAGACTGAAGGCCTGGGAGAAGGGAGGCTGGTGGAAGGCGATGCAAGACGGGGTTTCACAGCGGGGGCGCTGATACCGTCTGCGGTTGTGAGTGACGCACCGCCGCTGCCGCCGTCGTCATGCCGACAACGGTCGGCATCCACGGCATTGCCTGCAAACGGCAGTCAAGCGGCGAATGGCGCGCCGGCGGCCGATGGCGGGACGCGCCTGCCGCGCCATTGCGATGGCGAGCGGCCCGGTGGGTCAGGCCGCGGCGGCGAGCCGGTGGGCGGGTTTCTTTGCCAGCGCCTGGAGAATCGGGCTGGTGCCGTTGATGATGTCGTGGATCAGCGCGGGGGACAGCGTGTCGTCAGCGAATTTTTTCGGCAGGCGGCCCAAGGAACGAATCAGCGCGGCGCGGCTGGGCTGGGCGAGCGCGTAGTGCTCGGCGGCGGAGAGTGGGGGCGACTTGTCTGCTGGTTCGGGCCCGGGCCGCTGCGACCCCGCCTCGTCACGTGTGGCGTTGTCCGACCTTCGCTTCCCGCGCGCCACCTGAAGGCGCAGCAGCTGCGCGCGGGCGCCGCGTGCCTGGCGCATCATGCCGGCGGACTGCGCGGTGCATTTCAGGACCTGCGCGACGTCGTTCGGCGACTGTCGGGCGAGCCGCAGGCAATCGAGCGCCTGGGCGCTGGCGGCGATGTACTGGGCGGCGAGGATGACCTCGTCGGCATTCGCGGGCAGCAGTGCGGCGACCCGCGCGATGAGGGCGTTGTCACGGCGGACGCGGTCCTCGGGGGAGTCGGTGATGGGCGGCGGGAGCGCGAGGCGGAGCTCGTGGATGATCTGGTAGTGCAGATCGTGCGAGAGGGTGGTCTGGTCTGGCGGAGTGGGCTGCGACGGATGGTCCATGGCGGCAGGATATTGGTTATTATAGATGACTGTCAAGGTTAGAATGAGCCAAGCTGGCAGACCCGCGGCGGGCGTGCGCGGTGCGGGCGCAAACCGGGCTGAGCCAGCGTCAGTTCGCGGCGGCGTATCGGATCGGCGTCGGGGCGGCGGCGCGATCTGGAGCAGGGGCGCACTCAGCCGGACAGCGTGATGCCGGGGTATCTGGCGGCGATCGCGCGGGAGCCGGAGGCGGTGGCTCGGGCGTTTCGGGGGGAGGCAGGAAACTCCTGAATGATTGTTGCACATTATTCGCTTTGCTGACTGACCCCCGGAGCCGAAGGCCCAGGACCGTCCCCCTCCGTAGTTGTATAATTCAAGAATTACACAAGTGTGCAATCCACTTGTCGTGCTGTAGGCTGCCAGCATGAATGACGCAGAATCTGAGCAAGGCGGCTTTATCCGCGAGCGCCGCGCCGGGATGATTGCCATTGCTGCGGCAATGCCGGTAGCGCTTCTGCTTTGGCTGGCGATTGCCTATCTCTCGCCGCCTTTGGCGGGCATCGACAGCCTGGCCAGCAGAATGCTTTTCGCACTGAAATGTTTCTGCCTTGCGGTTTTGTTCTGCCTCGTGACGGGCGTGGAGGCAGTGGCCCATGAGCGGCTGTCATCGCCAGCGTTTGATCCGCTTTCGGGGTTTGCAACGCGGAGGCTGCGAGTGAATCAACGCTATCTGCAAAACACATTGGAGCAAACTATCGTGTTTGCGGCCGGACTCTTTGGTCTTGCGGCCTATTCCCCGGACGCCTCCGCCATGCGGGTCGTGCCAGCGACCACTGTTGTTTGGATACTGGCGCGTTTCGCTTTTTGGATTGGCTATCACCGCAGCGCCGCGATGCGGGGTCTGGGTGCGCCGGGGATGGCACTCAGCCTCATCGTCCTGCTCTATGTGGCGGGTCGGATAGGCTATGAACTCGGCGGCTTCGTCGGAGCGGCGTTTCCGATCGTGGCGTTTTTGGCTATCGAGGCTTATTTGTTCCGGGCGACACGACCCATGCCATCCGCCGATCATTCCTAGTCCACCCCGCGTTGCATATCTTATGCACCATGCTCAGACCGATGGACGTGGCCTTCCGAAGCCATCTCTTGCTAACCCGCTCGACTGATCACCTCAGTCGGAGCAATGAGCCCAGCTTCAAGATTGTTGATCATATTTGTCACCTTCTGTGGCGCAGAGGAGCCCATCAGAATGTGCAGCCCAAGCGGGGGTGGCGCGCCGCTTATTGTCGCACGTGCCCGCATCTGGCGGAAGAAATCAATCGCGAAGTCCCGCCGGCTTCGCTCGGCCTGAATCACGAAGCCCGCCCGCTCCAGCAAACCTCGGTACGTCGCCGCACTATCGACGAAGCTAATGTCCGGGTGTGAAGCCCACGGCACGGGAAAGGCCATCTCCCCATCCGATTCACGCATGACATCATAGATTGCAAATGTGCCGCCCGCCTTAAGCACGCGATGGATCTCGCCGAACAACGCCGCCTTGTCGCGGATGTTCATGCCCACATGAAGCATGTAAGCCCCATCGAATGACTGCGGCTCGAATGGAAGCGCGAGCGCGCTACCGTGCCGGTAAGAGACTTGCTCGCCGAGTCCTACGCGTGCCGCCAGCAGGCCAGCAACGCGCACGTAGTCTGCGCTGAGGTCGATACCTATGACCTTACTCCCGCGCTCCTGCGCAAAGTAGCGTGAGGCGCCGCCTAATCCGCATCCAATATCCAACAACTCAGACGCAGACCCGAACGGTAGTTGCTGAGCCAGGTCGATCGTCGCCTGCCTGCCACCGATATGAAACTCGTCGACTGGCGCCAGATCCGCGTGCGTAAGGCGCGATGGGTCTTTGCCCGCGACCGACAACGCGTCAAGGATAGCCTGTTCCAGGGTGCTATGCGCGTAGTGCTCGGCAATGTTCTGGGTGTCTTCCATCGCTGCGCTCCCTTATTTTCGTTAGAGGAGGTATACGAGCGTTGCGCCACTTGGGCAAAGACGGGGATATCGTCAAAAGTCAAGATTTTCGAATGGATTGAGGGTGTCACGACGCAGCCGCCGGTTGTCGCCAAACCGAAAGTTTCGCAGCCTGTGGTAGCTTGCTAACCCGAAAATGTCCTGGAAGAGTGCATGGAACCAACGTTCACCGACCTGAAGGCCGAAACTAAGGTGCTCACAAGCCGCAAGTGAAGTCAGCAACAGGGGGCAAGGATTGTGGTGGAGGGGGCGATGGCGAACCAACTCGGACCCGTCGAAGGGACCTTCCCTAATCATCGGGTGGCGCCGACCGGGCGCTTGATCGGCGTGACCGGTGCTGTCTTTCTCGGCATCGCGCTGAACGCGGCGTTCTCGGGCTCCGCGGATGCCTCGCTGCTGTGCTCGGCCGGCAACGTGGTCGGCGTCGGCACCTGCGTCGAGACGGTATCCTTCGGCCCGGACGACCCGAACGTCTCGAACGCCACTCTCGTCATCGACAAGTGGACCTCGAACGCCGCGCCCGGTTTCACCGAGACCTTGACGAACGTGCAGATCAACGGCGGCGGCAACGTCGGGTTCTCCGGGTCCCTCGTAAACCAGGGCGATCAGACGGCGTCCCTGGGCCTCAATCAATCCGTGACGACAACCCTCACGGCCGGATCAGGCAGTCCCTCCACATTTCTGCCCTCGCCGGTGGCAATGAACGGGACATTCGCCGGTGCACCCGTGATCCTGGCGCCGGGCGCGAGCTCCAGCTTGAACGGCGTCAATTACGCCACGAACTCGCCCACGGTCCTGAACCTCAGCTCATCGCTGAGCCCGTATGTCGGGCCGGGAACCTTCCAAGCCGGCGTGGCGACCACCAGCAGCACCAGCCTGACGGCGACCGGTGGCAACGCCATCCCCAACACGGGGACCAGCGTCACTGCGAAGCTCGTCGTTGAGTACCGACTTCAACAACGCGGCGACAGCCGGCGCGGCGGCGGGTCCCGCCGGCGGCTCGTTCCTCTGCTCGGCCGGCAACGTCGCGGGCGCCGGAAGCTGCACCAAGACCTTCATCTTCGGATCGAATCAGGGCGACCTCACCAATCAATTGATGGCGATCGACAAGTTTCAATCCAACGCAGCGGCGAATTTCAGCGAGACGCTGACCCATGCGAAGTTCACGCTGAGCGGGAACGTCGCGTCGTCGGGGTCGCTGACAAACGCCGGCGTGACGACTTCGCCGGAGTCACTTGCCTTGTCGAGCGCCTTAACTTTCACCGCCGGCTCCGGTGCGCCCGCCAGCTTCTTGAGCGCCCCCGTAGCCGTGAACGGCAGCGGCAACACGGCGGCGACCTTGGCTTCGAATGCATCGAGCAATTACCAGCTCAACTTCGACCTGGGCACGGTCGCGTTGGACCTGACGTCCAACCTCGGCGACTTCGCGGGCACTGGCTTCTTCGACACGCAGCTGTCGAGCCTGACGGACGAGACGCTGACGAACAGCAACGGCGCGTTCCCAGGCACCGACCGGATCGATGGCCTCGAGACCGGCCTCACGTCGTCGCTATCCGTGATCTACACTTTCGACAACGAGGTCGCCGGTGGCGGCGGGACTGCCGTTCCGGAACCCGGCACGATCGCGATCCTCGGCTTCAGCCTTGCGTCGAGCATGGCGTTTGCGAGGCGTCGCCGCCGGGCCTGAGACGTGCCGCGGAGCGCGCCTCCGCCGAAGCCTCTTCCGTCGCGGACTCAATCCCGGAGAATGGGTTCCAAAGCTGGAGAGCTGTCTCCAGGGCACCGTCAACTTGACAGGATGGAGGCGCAACGCGAGCTGCGTGGCAAGCTGGAGCAGGCGCTTGAGGCCCAGGCGGCGTTCGGCGTGTTGGCCGGCGCGACCACGGCGCGATTCCGCGCGGTGATGGCCGAGGCGGCTTACCGATTGCTCGCCTCGCTCGCGTCACTGTGCGGGCGCGCATCGAGGTCTCCGTGGTAGGGAATTTTCGGTGCGCTCAGTATATGAAATGACGCCTCAAATTGGCACTGGAATGGTCATGCACGACCCGCGTGGGGGCATGCACGTGGCGGGATCTGTGGCAGTGAAGGCGCTGAACACATACGCCAGCTTTCAGAGAATTGGCCCTCGATATGGCAAGCTACTGTCCTATCCTGGAGTTGCCAAAACACCCATAAAGGGTCACCAGCCGCCCAGCTGGTTGCGGTGTGCGCGGGGAACTCCGGAAGGTCACGCTTCGCCAAGATACTGGCCAGTCCTAAGCCAGCAGGCACATTCCTTACCAAGCTCACGCTCAGCGATCTTTTCGTATCGCAGTGATTCCGCATCGGACAGGCTGTCCCGCCAGCGACCGTTGACGCCCCTGTGGATGAAGGTTTGAGCACCCCCATCCAAGAAGACTCCGCCAAGCGCCACGCTATCGGTGGCATTCACCTTCATATACTCGAAGCTGCAATGGTCCAAAATTACCTGCCAGCGATCTTCATCGATGGGAATGCCGAGGAACGATGCGACTTTCCGAATGCTACCTGGTAGGTCTGCCTTCAGATTTCGCGAAGTGCAGTGGCGGCATCGGCGGATCGCCTGAGGCGTCATCACAGCATCCGCTGCAAAATCAGCTTCTGCACATCCGACGTGCCCTCATAGATCTGGCACACCCGCACATCGCGATAGATCCGCTCCACCGGATAGTCCGCCAGATAGCCATACCCGCCCAGCGTCTGGATCGCCGCCGTGCACACCGCTTCGGCAGCCTCGCTGGCGAACAGCTTGGCCATGCACGCAGCCTCGATCGCCGGCTGCCCCGCGGCCTTCAGGCGTGCCGCGTGCAGCGTCATCTGGCGCGCCGCCTCCAGCCTGGTCTTGGCCTCGACCAGCCGGAACCCCACTGCCTGGAGGTCGATGATCCGCCCGCCGAACGCCTGGCGCTCCTTGGCGTAGCCCACCGCGTAGTCCAGCGCCGCGCGTGCCATCCCGACACTCTGCGCGGCGATGCCGATCCGCCCGCTCTCCAGCGTGGACAGCGCGATCTTGTAGCCTTCGCCCTCGGCGCCGATGCGCTGGTCCTCCGGCACCTCCATGTCCTCGAACGCCAGCGCGCAGGTCTCGCTCGCCTTCTGCCCGAGTTTTTCCTCGCGCCGCGCCACCACGTAGCCGGGCGTCGCCTTGTCCACCACGAAGCACGAGATGCCCTTGCGCCCCGCCGACGGATCGGTGACCGCGAACAGCACGGTGCTGCCCGGCACGCTGGCCGACGAGATGAACTGCTTCGCGCCATTGATCACGTAGCGGTCGCCCCGGCGCACCGCGCGCGTGCGCAGGTTCGACGCATCGGACCCGGCCTGCGGCTCGGTCAGCGCGAACGACCCCACCGCGGCGCCGGTGGCCAGCGGGCGCAGCCAGCGGTCCTTCTGCGCGTCGGTGCCGTACTGGTCGAAGATGATGCAGGTGGGCGAGTTGTGCACGCTCACCATGGTGGAGACCGAACCGTCGCCGGCGGCGATCTCCTCCAGCAGCAGCGCATAGGTCACCGGATCGATTTCCGAGCCGTCCCACTGCGCCGGCGTGGTGGCGCCGAAGATGCCGAGTTCGCCAAGTGCGGAGATAATTTCCGGCTCGATGGCGCCGGCCTTCTCGCGCGCCGCGGCGCCTGGGGCGAGGCGTTCGGTGGCGAACCGCCGCGCCATGTCGATGACCAGGGAGTCGGCGCCGACAGGGGTGTGATCGGGCATGGCTGGCCTCCTTGCGGCGGCCACGATAGGTTGCCGGCGTGTCAGATGTCGATGTGGTAGTGATCGGCGCCGGCCTGGCCGGGCTGGGCGCGGCGGCGGCCCTGCGCGACGCCGGTCGCAGCGCGCTGGTGCTGGAGGCGTCGGACCGCATCGGCGGGCGCGCCTGGACCACCTATCCGGCGCAACTCGGCGGGGTGTGGTTCGACATGGGCGCGGTGTGGCTGCACAGCGCCGAGATCAATCCGCTGGTGCCGATCGCCCGGGCGGCGGGCGACCCGTTGCTGCGCTCCGACGAGCTGCGGGTGGAGCGCAGCTTCGTCGGCACGCGGGAGGCGACTGCGGAGGAATATGCCGACTACGCCGGCGCCTGGCAGCGCTTCGAGGACCGCGCCGCCGCCATGCTGCGCTCCCGCGACGATATGGCGATGGCCGAGGTGGCGCGGTCGATGCCGGACGATCCCTGGGCGGTGACGGTGGAGACCTGGGAAGGGCCGATCATCTGCGTCGCCAGCGCCGACGAATTTTCCCTGCGCGACTGGTACCGCAACGTGCTGTCCGGCGGCAACCTGGTGCCGCAGGGCGGCATCGGCGCCTTCGTCGCGCGGCGCCTGGGCGAGGGCCTCGACATCAGGCGCGCGACGCCGGTGACGCGCGTGATCTGGGGCGGCTCCGGCGTGGCGGTGGAGACGCCGAGCGGCACGGTCACCGCGCGATCGGCGATCGTCACCGTCTCCACCGGCGTGCTTGGCGCCGGCGCGATCGCGTTCGATCCGCCGTTGCCGCCGCAGACGCAGGCGGCGATCCACGCGCTGCCGATGGGGCTGGCGATGAAGGTGGCGTTGCGTGCCACCGGGCCGGACCGCCTCGACCTGCCGCTGCATTGTTCGGTCGACCGGCAGGTGCAGCGCAGCGGCGATCCCACCATGGGATTTCAGTGCTGGCCCTACAAACGTGACTACGTGCAGGGCTGGGTCGGCGGCCCGGTCGCTTGGGACCTGGCACGCGCCGGCGAAGCTGCAGCGGTGGACTTCGCGCTCGGCCAGCTACGAGCCCTGTTCGGTGGCCGGGTGGACCGGCTGTTCGCGGGCGGGCAGCAGTTCGTCACGCGGTGGGACGCCGATCCGTTGGTGCGCGGGGCCTATTCCTTCGTGCGGCCGGGTGATGCCGATGCGCGCATCACACTGGCCCAGCCGCTGGCGGACGGTCGCCTGCTGTTCGCCGGCGAGGCCTGCCACAATGGTATGGCCGGAACAGTCGCCGGCGCCTGGATCAGCGGACAGGATGCGGCGCGCATCGCAGCGTGATAATAGCGCTGGCGGGAGGTACCTGATCATGAGCGTCCAGGCACTCGGCTATCTCGGCATCGGCACGGACAGGCTCGACGACTGGACCAACTACGCCACCAACTGGCTCGGCATGCAGGCGGTGGATCGCGGCGCCGGGGTGCGCGCGTTCCGCATGGACGATCGCAGGCAGCGTCTGGTGATCGATCGCTCGTTGCCGGAAGGGCAGCGCTATTTCGGTTGGGAGGTCGCCGATGCCGCGGCGCTCGATGCCTTGGCGGCGCGGCTGGAGCGTGGCGGCGTCGCGGTGAAGCGGGAGCCGAAGGCGCTCGCCGATCAGCGCTTCGTCAGCGGCCTGATCTCGTTCGCCGATCCGTCCGGCAACCGGCTGGAGGCGTTTCACGGCGCGCAGATCGCCGACGAGCCGTTCCGCCCCGGACGTTCGATCTCGGGCTTCCGCACCGGCCCGATGGGCATGGGACACGCGGTGCTGCTGGTGACCAGCATCGAACCCGCGCTGGCGTTCTATCGCGACCTGCTGGGGTTCCGCATCAGCGACTTCATCCGCGAGCCGATCACCGCGTATTTCCTGCACGCCAACGCGCGGCATCACAGCGTGGCGCTGTTCGAGGCGCCGCACACCGGCATGCATCACCTGATGGTGGAGCTGTATTCGTTCGATGATGTCGGGCAAGGCTACGACATCGCGCAGGGCGAGAAGGATCGCATCGTCGCGACGCTGGGGCGGCATCCGAACGACCTGGTCACCTCGTTCTACATGCACACGCCGTCGGACATACTGGTGGAATACGGCTGGGGCGGCGTCGAGGTGGACGATGCGACGTGGCAGCCGCAGGAGATGAGCAGCGTCGCCAGCTTCTGGGGCCATCACGGTCTGTTCGATGCGATGGGACCGGACGGCGCGCCGCCGATGTCCGCGCCGGACGTGATACGCGCGCCGCTGCAGGTGATGGAGGGCAACTATCGCCGGATGAGCGGCGTGTGCCCGTGGTGGGACGCGGTCAAAGCGCGCGGTTGAGCCGACGCCATCGCAGCGAGCGGGCGGTGCGGCTGACTTGGCGTGCCGAAATGTCGCTGGAACGGTGCCACCCGCAATCTTTGGCTCCGCAGGCGCAAGGAACGAGTGGTACCGGATGCGCGGACCACGTTGCCGCCCGCTGCGCTGGGCGCTAGGCTCGACGCCATCGAGCGGCGCAAGTCAGTCAAGGAGGCACGTGCCATGCTGTCACGCGAGGAAAACGAACTTGTCACCCGGGTGGGGCAGGGCACCCCGATGGGCAACGCGATGCGCATGTACTGGATCCCCGCCCTGCTCTCGAGCGAGATCGCCGAGCCCGACGGCCCGCCGGCCCGCGTCCGCCTGCTCGGCGAGGACCTGGTGGCGTTCCGCGACACCGAGGGCCGCATCGGCCTGATCGAGGAGTTCTGCCCGCACCGCCGCGTATCGCTGTATTTCGGGCGCAACGAGGAATGCGGCCTGCGCTGCATCTATCACGGCTGGAAGTTCGACGTTGCCGGCAACTGCGTCGACATGATGAACGAGCCCGAGGAGTACGACTTCAGGCACAAGGTCCGCATCGACGCGTATCCGACCTGCGAACTCGGCGGCATCGTATGGGCCTATCTCGGCCCGGCCGAGAAGCTGCCGCCGCTGCCCAAGTTCGCCTGGACGCAGGCGCCGGAAGCGCATCGCCACGTCACCAAGGTAATCGAGGAGTGCAACTGGCTGCAGGCGCTGGAAGGCGGCATCGACACCTCGCACGCGCCGATTCTGCACCGGCTGCTGACCGACAGCTCGAAGCGCGGCGGCATCAAGCCGTCCAACCCGTTCGTGCGCGGCAAGGCGCCGAAGCTGGTCGTCGATGTCACCGACTACGGCTATCAGTACGCCGGCATCCGCCCGTTGGATGGCGGCGACGATGTGCACATCCGCACCTACCACTTCGTCATGCCGTTCCATCAGATCAGGCCGTCGCGCTCGGAGAGTGGGCTGGAGCTCGATGCCGGCCACATCTGGGTGCCGATCGATGACGGGAACTGCATGGTCTACAATTGGAGCTATTGCCCGGACGGGCCGCTGACCGATGAGGACAAGCTCGAGCGCGGGCTCGGCAATGGCCCGCTGCACGTCGATCCGGTGACGTTTCGCTCCAAGGCGAACCGTGCCAACGACTACCTGCTGGATCGGGACGTGCAACGCACCGAGACGTTCTCCGGCATCGACGGCATCAACGCCCAGGACCGTGCGCTGCAGGAGAGCATGGGCCGCGTCGTCGATCGCTCGAAGGAGCATCTCGGGCCGGCCGACAAGGCGATCATCCAGGCACGCAAGCTATTGCGTCAGGCGGTGAAGACGGTGGAGGTGGGTGGTACGCCCGATGGCACCGGCACCAGCTACTACACGCTGCGCGCGCACGAATCGGTATTGCCGCGCAGCGTCGACTGGCGGGCGGAGCTGACGCCCGAGATGAAGAGCGAGGCAATCCTGCAGACGGTGTGAGGCAGCCGATGGCCGGGTCAAGCCCGGCCATCTGGCTGTAGCGGACTGGGATTCCGATCGCGCGACCACTCCCGCAGCCACGCGGCAAACTTGTCGAACGGCAGTGGTCGGCTGAAATAGTGACCTTGCATACCGTCGATCCCCAGCTCGGTGAGCAGCCGCGCCGCATTGGCGCTGGTCACGCCCTCGGCCACGCTCGCCAGACCCATGTCGCGTGCAAGCTGGATCACCGAGCGCACGATCGTCAGTGAGTCGTTCGATGTCTCCACCTCGCCGACGAACGACTTGTCGATCTTGATCGCCGAGAAGGGCATGCGGTGCAGCGCGGTCAGCGACGAATGTCCGGTGCCGAAATCGTCGAGCGCAATGGGAAACCCCTTCAGGCGCAACCGCGTCAGAACGGCAGCGGTTGCATCGAGATCGTGCATCGCCGTGCTTTCGGTGACCTCCAGTCCGATCGCGCCGGGCGGCGCCGACAACCGTTCCAACAACGCGGTCATCCGGTCCGGGAAGTCCGGTGAGCGGAGGTTGTGGCCGGAGATGTTGATGCACACCTGAACCGCCCAGCCCAATTCGGCGAGCCGGTTGTGCTGCACCGCGCTGGTCTCGGTCACCCACATGGTCAACCGGTCGATCACCGCGGCATCCTGTTCGGCGGCAGGAATGAAATGCTCCGGCTGCACCAGCCCCAGCACCGGGTCGCGCCAGCGGATCAACGCCTCGGCGCGCGTCACCGCATGTCCGACGGCGGATACGATCGGTTGCAGATGCAATTCCATGCGGCCGGCATCGATCGCAGCCGCAACGTCATGCGGCGAAACCGCGCGGAGCGCGAGCGGGGGATCGGCGACCGGCGATGCCGCGACGGGAGGGTTCTGCTCGATCGCCGCCAGTACGTCGTGGACCCGCGTGGCGCGCGCCGGCTTCTCGATGACCGCCACAATCGACAGCCCCAGTGAATTGCCGACCTGTTCCGCCGAGGCGAGCACGCGCGCATCAAAACCGCTCATCAGCACGATGGCGCCGGTGAAACCGATGCTGTGCAGGAAGCGCAGTTGTTCGATCCCGTCGCTGGCGCCGAGTTGCAGGTCCAGGATTATCGCATCCGGCGGTGCGGCGCGGACCAGCGACTGAAACTCTGCCTCGTGGGTTACCGCGCGCGCGTTCCAGCCGCGGCCGCCGGCCACGGTCGCCATGAACTGCGCGATCGGCTCATCGTCGTCGAGTACAACGAGATGCATGTCAGAACGCGCTGCCCACCGGCATGGCGGGTTCGGCCTTGCGACTGGGCTTTGCCATCGATTCGGCACCGTCCAAAGCGTGAGATTCCGCTCGCGGCATAACAGGGTCTGCGCATCCGGAAGTCAATCAATACAACCGGAACGAATGTGCGCTCATCGGTTTCGGATGCGTTGGCCGGGTCACGTGGCCACGGCGGCGCGGAACCCCTGCAGGTCGAGCGCGCCGGGTTCGACGATGCAGACGCCGCTGGCGGCCAGCAGTCCGAGACACTCCGCATCTTCCGCGATTGCCAGCGCACGCTGGGTGATTTGGCTTCCGCGGGCCGCGTCGGCGAGGTCGCGGCGCTGTTGCTCCGGCAACGCATCGTGCCGCGCGCGGTTGACCAGCAGCAGAACGATGCCGAGCAGATGCCCGGTCAGGCTGACGTGCTTGTGATGCGTCTGCAGGTTGAAGTTCACCAGGTTGGTGAGCGGGTTCTCCTGCGCGTCGACGGTCCGCTCGGCCACTGCGCGCGGCAGGTCGGCGACATCGATGTAGATCGGCTGAAAGCCGAGCCGGCGGAACGTGGCCTGGTGCTGTGCGTTGTCGAGCGTGCGAAGGCGAAGGCCGACGCAGTCGGCCGGTGTTCGGATCGGCCGCACGGCATTGCTGATATGGCGGATGCCGTTGTCCCACCAGGCCAGCACACGATAATCGGTCTGGGCGGCCACCCGTTCGGCCAGGACCGCGCCGGTGTCGCCGTCCAGTCCTGCGAATACCTGCTCGCGCGAGCCGGCCTGGAACGGTCGGTCGAACACCTCCAGCGCCGGCACGCGGGCGGCGAGATAGCTCGAGGCGAAGTAGCAGCCGTCGAGTTCGCCGTTCGCCACCATCGGCAGCAGATCGGCGGCCTTGCGGCCTGCGGCGACGACGCTGTCGGTCACATCGATGGCGAGTGCACCGCCGGTGCGGCGGGCGACGCTGTCGCGCAACGCATGCAGCGCGCGCGTGTGCACGGAACGGGCAGGCTGATAGCCGGCGAAGTGCAGCGTGTCCACGGGTTGGGTATGGCGCATCAACCGCCATCTTGCCATGGTCCCAGCCGATCGGAGGATACATGGCGTTCCGCCTGCTGCCCTGGCGCCGGCCGCGCATCAACGTGGTCGAGATGCATGGCCTGATCGCGCCACGGCCCGGTGCGTTGGGGATCCGGAGCATGGCACCACTGATCGACCGGGCGTTCCGCACCGCCCGCGGCCAGCCGGTGATTCTCGACATCGAAAGTCCCGGTGGTTCGCCGGTGCAGTCCGATCTGATCGCCGCGCTGGTCCGCCGCCGCGCCGACGAACACCAGGTGCGGGTGCATGCGGTGATCCGCGAGGTGGGTGCCTCGGGCGGCTACTGGCTCGCTTGCGCCGCGGACGAGATCCACGCCAATCCGATGAGTATCGTCGGTTCGATCGGCGTGCGTGGCGGCGGTTTCGGTTTCCCCGACATGCTGGCGCGCTTCGGCATCGAGCGCCGGCTCTACACCGCGGGCAGCAACAAGGGTCGGCTCGATCCGTTCCTTCCGGAGAAGCCCGAGGATGTCGCGTTCGTGCAGGAGTTGCTCGATGCGCTCCACGAACGGTTCAAGGCGTGGGTGCGCGAGCGGCGGGCGGCCAGATTGAAGGGCGAGAAAGCGGCGCTGTTCGACGGCAGCTTCATGCTGGGCGAGCGGGCGCTGGAATGCGGCCTGATCGACGGCTTTGCCGACATCGACAGCCTGGTGCACAGGCTCGGCGGCGGCCGAATCAAATCGCGCGTGTTCCGCCCGCGCCGGCGCGGGCTGCTGAGCCGTCTGCCGCGCGTCGCGGTCGATGCGGTGGTGGACGCGATCGAGGACCGGGCCTGGCGGATCGATCTGCCGCGTTGAGCCGGTGCGCCGTCAGCAGGCTTATTGGAATTTCTTGAGCGCCAGCTCGTATGTGCAGTACCCGCCCATCTTGGTTTCGGCCTGGATGGCGGTGCCGGTGATCCTGCCGCTCAACGTCTGCACCTGCATCTCACTTCTGCTGCCATTCATGCGCATGTTCTGCGCCGAGCCGCTGAACGAACCATCTGCCGCCACCGGCGTCTTGATGACGGCATTGCTGAAGTGATGATATTCCAGCTGATTGTCGGTAATCGTCATCTGGACCGGCGCGTTCTTGGCACAGTTCAAGGCATTCATGCTGCCGCCCGTGAGCGTGCCATGGTAAGTGCCGTCATACGGCCCGGCAGCGGACGCAGCCGGCAGGCCTGACAGCGCCAATACGGCCGCCACCGTCACGATCCGACCGACCACGCCTATGGCACGCTTGTTCATGTGAAATCCTCATCCAGAGTCTGTTTCATTCGAGCATTGTATCGCGGGGTTCGCTGCTGCCACAAGGCTAACGTCACCCACGCCCGATGAACGGCATCTTGGTCGCCATGATGGTGACGAACTGCACGTTCGACTCCAGCGGCAGGTTCGACATGAACAGCACCTGCTGGCCGACATGGTTCACGTCCATGCGCGGTTCCACCATCATCTGCCCGTGCGGCTGCAGCTGTCCGGCGGTCGAGCGTGCCGTCATCGGCGTCGCGGCATTGCCGATGTCGATCTGGCACGAGCAGATGTCGAACTCCCGCCCATCGAGCGCGATCGACTTGGTCAGCCCGGTCACCGCATGCTTGGTCGAGGTGTAGGCGCAGGAGCCCACGCGCGGCACGTGCGCCGAGATCGAGCCGTTGTTGATGATCCGTCCGCCGCGCGGCGACTGGTCGCGCATCATGCGGAACGCCGCATTGGAGCAGAGGAACATCGCGTTCAGGTTCACCTGCACGACGCGGGTCCACATCTCGTAGGTGAAGTCGCCGAAATTCGTGGTCGGCGTGCCGCCGCCCGCGTTGTTGAACAGCATGTCGACGCGGCCGAAGTTCGACCTGATCTGCGCGAACAGGTTGTCCACCTGCGCCGGATCCGTCACGTCGGTCTGCACCACCAGCGGATGGCCGCCGGTCTTCATGCCGGCGGTCTCCTCCAGCATCTCCTTGCGCCGTCCGGCCAGTGCGACGGACCATCCGTCGTTCATCAACGCGAGTGCCGATGCGCGCCCGATGCCGCTGCCGGCTCCGGTGATGACGGCGAAACGGTCTGGCATGGTGTTTCTCCCCCTGTTGGCTCTGAGCGCATTGTGAACCGGGGCTAGCCGTCGGCCAAGATGCCGTGGTCGCCGCGGGCGCCGGCGACTGCCTCCGCGCCTTGGATCGGCAACACCAGCGCCGAGGCGAACCGAACGCCGCGCGCGGCGAACGCGAGCTTGATCCGGCTGAACACTGCGCGGCGCACGGCAAACTGCCGGCCGGGGCGGGTCTTGAACATCAACCCGATGTGCATCCCGGTATCGACCATCTCCTGCACGCCGAGTGACCTGAGAGGCTCGATCATCTCCGGTCCAGTCACCGGATCGGCCATCAGATCGTCGCTCACTGCCGCGACCACATCCTCAAGCAGGTCCAGGTCGGTGTCGTAGGTCACCACGAGGTGCAGTGTCTCCACCACCCAGTCGCGCGAGAAGTTGGTGATCGCCTTCAGGTCGCCGAATGGCACGGTGTGCAACTGGCCGTTGAGGTGCCGCAACTTGATCGAGCGCAGCGAGAAGCTTTCCACCGTGCCACGGATGCCGCCGCTCTCGATGTATTCGCCGACACGGAAGGCGTCGTCGAGCAGGAAGAATACGCCGGAGATGATGTCGCGCACGAGTGTCTGCGCGCCGAAGCCCACGGCGATGCCGACGACGCCGGCTCCTGCCAGGAGCGGCCCGATCTGCAGCCCCATGGCGGCCAACGCACTCAAGGAGGCCATCACCAGCACGATGAACAGCGCGAAGTTGCGCAGCACCGGCAGCAGCGTATACAGGCGCGCGCGCCGGCGTCGTTCGTCATCGTCCAGATCGTCGATCGGCAACGATCCGCCGGCAAGCTGCCGGTCGATCATGACGCGCACCGCCTGCCACAGCAGGTCGGCGATCACCAGGATCACCAACGCCTCGAGCAGGCCACGCGCGATGCGCATCATCGGCGTGTCCATGGCGGACATCTTCGTCATGTCGATCTGCCAGACATGCACCAGTGCCGCGGCGGAGATCAGCACGACCGCGGCCTGGATGGACCGCTCGCCGATCACCCGATAGGGGGACTGCTCGACATCGGGTTCCGGCACCCGGCCGTGCAGCACGGTGCAGATCGACCGGCCGAGGACGAACGTCACCACCGGCGCCGCTCCAAGGATGAGCAGTGTCCAGCCGAGTTTCGACGCACCGGTCAGGAACAGCAGCCAGTCGAGCAGCAAGGCCAGCGAAACCAACAGCCGCAGCACCGGGCCGCGCGTCGGCGGCGCCACAGCGTACTTGGCGCGCGGCGTCGCCCAGACGACAACAATGGCGAGACAGGTCAGAGCCAGCAGCAGGAGCTGAAGCAGCACGTCGGTGCCGGCCTGCGGCATCCCGAGGGTGCGCAGCGTGAGGATCGTCTGCCAGCCAATCACGGCCACGCCGACCAGACGCGCGGACCAATGGTGCCAGAACCACGCGGTTTCAGTGCTGAGCGGAACCAGGCGCAGCCGTTCGGCCCCAGGGGCAAGAAAGAACCGGGTTGCGGTCAGGCTGAGCCGAACCAGCAGGAATGCCAGCAGATAGCCGAGGATGATCGATCCGGTCAGCGGCGGCCAGGCGAACAGCAGGAAGGCGCCCATGCTGCCCGCCGCGAACGCGCCAACCAGCAGCATGCCGAACAGCATGCGCTCACTGACCGTCCTCGCCCGTGCTCGCGCGGTGGTCAGCGTCAGAGCGTCGAAATGCGTGCGCCAGGGTCGGGCGAGGCGGAACAACAGGTATTGCGCGCCCATGCCGCCAGCCAGGAAGACCATCAGCGCGCCGACCAGACGGAACCGCTCGGGTACCGGCAACTGGGCCCGTGTCCTGTCCAGGACCTGTGCCAGCTCATCCGGGATCTGCCGCAGCTCCGCCAGGATATCGCGGAACCGGGTGCGGATGCCCCGCAACATATCGTCCATCATCGCGCCGGCGGTCGCCGACTGTGGGCCGGGCGTCGTGCTGTCCGGTTCCTGGGTGATCGCCTGACGAACCCGAGGATCGCCGAGCAGATCCAGGATGGCGGCGCCCTGCTCGGAGGCCAGCAGCTCCCGCAGCTGCGCGACGCGCCCCGGCACGGCGGCCGCAGGCGTCGGCGGCGGCGGCTGTGACATGGCGGCCACCGGCATGCCCGCGGCGAGCAGCACGAAGGCGAACAACGGCAGGCGGGATGCCATCAGGCGCATGTCACCTCAGCCGGCGGACTCCGGGAGACGCACGACGACCCATGACGGGCCTGGCGCCTTGCGCTGCTTTTGCAGCACCAGCAGCATGGCGAACTCGCGCTTCGCGGCACGCTCGGCATTGATCGCGTGCCACACATCGGCGGGCAACGCCGTCGCAGCCCCGCCCACCCGCAGGATGACGTCGCCATTGGTCATGCCGCGATGCGCGGCATCGGAACCGGGGACCACGCCCGACACCAGCACCCCGGCTTCCGTGTCGTCCAATCCGAGACCGGCTCGCCGGGATGTCGGGATGGCGGAGAGCGACAGGCCGAGATCCGAGGGAATCCTGCTGTCCGGGCGCTCGACAGGCAATGGAGCATCGCGCTCGTCCCATTTGCTCCGCGGCCATTCGGCGACGGTCACCGGCAGGGTCAGCTGCTTGCCGTCACGCTGGACGACCACGTTCACCGCTGCATCCGGCGGCGTCTTGACGATATCGCGCAACAGGGCTCGATCGTCGCCCGGCGAGTCATTGCCGTAGCGCAGGATCACGTCACCGATCGCGATGCCGGCCCGCTTCGCAGGTCCGTCGGGTGCGACCCAGGACACGATCGAACCCTCCGGCCGCTGCAGGCCGATCGCTTCCGCCATGTCCTGCGTGACCTGCTGGATCTTCACGCCGATCCAGCCTGGGCGGACCCAGCCGTACTGCATCAGTCGTCCGACCACGAACTCTGCGGCGTCCGAGGGGATGGCGAGCCCGAGCCCCGCCGAGGCCTCGGTGAGCGAGACCAGCGCTGAATCGACGCCAACGATCCGGCCCTTCATATCGAACAGCGGGCCGCCCGAGTTGCCGTGATTGATCGCTGCATCGGTCTGAATGAAATGATTGTACGGGGAGTCCTCCACGTCACGGTTGAGGCCGCTGACGATACCGGCGGAAACCGACAGGCCAAGACCGAGCGGGTTGCCGATGGCGAACACCTGGTCGCCGACGCCGAGCTTCGTGCTGTCGCCCCACTGGGCGGCCGTGAGTGGATGCCCGGGCTTCACTTGCACGATCGCCAGGTCGGCAAGCCGGGACGCATGGATCATCGTCCCAGGCAGGACGGTACCGTCGGAGAAGGTCACCTCGATTTCGAACGCGCCCTCGACGACGTGATAGTTGGTCACGATCAGCCCCGATGGATCGATCACGAAGCCGGAACCGAAGTAGCTCTTGATGTCGGCGGAGCCGGCCGCGGCGGCGGCGTCCTGCGAGCGGATGGGTGGGGCCACGTCCTTGCGGACGGCCACGTTGACGACCGTCGGCAGCAGGGCCTGGACCAGTTCCGACTGGTTGCCGATGAGGTCCGCAGCCTGCCCGGGAGGGCTGCACAACAGGAGTGCCAGCGCCATCGTCACCATGACGGGGTGCAGGGCACGGCGGATTGACTGCGCGCTGGCCATTGTGGCGTCTCCTGACGCTGAGCATCCTGGTTCGGGCGCCGAATATAACCGCCGCGAGCCGCTTGCAAGGCTCCCGGCCGGATGGCCAGGGCTTGCATTGCCGCCCGGCGCCGAGAGTGCGAGCCTGCGGCAGCCGGTTAGCCGAGGAGGCCCGCCATGCCGCGCTTCGCTGCGATCGGACTGGATCATCGCCACATCTACGACCTGACGCAGGACCTGCTCGATGCCGGGGCCGAATGCGTCGGCTGCAATCGCGACACCACCGATCCGCGCGTGCTCGCCGGCTTCCGCAAGCGCTTTCCCCAGGTGCCCGAGGTCGAGCCGAAGCGGTTGCTCGAAGACCCCTCGATCGACTTCGTGGTGATCGCCGCGCGTCCTTGCGACCGCGCCGATCTGGCGATCGCGGCGATGCAGTGCGGCAAGGACGTGATGGTGGACAAGCCCGGCATCACCACTCTCGACCAGCTCATCGCGGTCGAAAACGCGGTGCAGGAGACCGGGCGCATCTGGTCGATCTGCCTGGGCCGGCTCGCCTCGCCGGCGGTGCAGGAGGCGCTGCGCATCGTGCGTTCCGGCGAACTTGGGCGTCTGGTGCACACCACCTCGCTGGCCCCGCACCGGCTGAATCGCGCGCTGCGTCCATCGTGGTTCTTCGACACCCCGGCCTATGGCGGCATCATCAACGATATCGGCGTGCATTCGATCGACCAGTTCCTCGCGTTTGCGGGTGCCGACAATGCCGAGATCGTCTCCTGCAGCGTCGGCGCGTTCGGTACCGAACCGCCGGGCTTCGAGGACTTTGCCGAGCTGGTGCTGGCGACACCGACGGTCCGTGGCTACATCCGGCTCGACTGGTTCACGCCCGATGGACTGGCCACGTGGGGCGATGGCCGCTGCTTCATCGTCGGCACCGAGGGCACGCTGGAGCTGCGCAAGAACCTCGACATCGAGGGGCGCGCAGGCACCGACCATATGTTCGTCGCCAACAAGACCGCGACGCGCTACGTTGATTGCAGCAAGTTGCCGGTGATGTACTACCGCAATTTCCTCGCCGACATTGCCCACCGCAGCGAGACGGCAATGCCGCAACGCCAGACCTTCAACGTGTGCCGGCTCGCGTTGCGGGCGCAGGGGCAGGCGATCCGCTACCGGGCGCAGCAGCCTTGATCGGCATCTCGGTCATCGGGCTGGGCAACGCGCTGCAACCGCATGCGCGCGGGCTGGTCGATCTCGCCGATCGGGTGCGTGTGGTGTGGGCGGCGGCCAGCAGCGAGACGCGACTGAAGGACGTCGCCGACCGCTACGGCTTTCCCACCACCACCGATGTCGCACGCGCGATCGCAGACCCGGCGGTCGATGCGGTGATCGTGCTGACGCCGGCGAACGCGCACCTGCCGATTGCCCTTGCGGCGTTCGCCGCCGGCAAGCACGTACTGTGCGAGAAGCCGCTGGAGGTGTCGATCGAACGCGGTGAACAACTGATCGCGGCGGGGCGTCACGCCGACCGACGCCTCGGCATCTGCCTCCAGCATCGGTTTCGTCCGGGCAGCCAGCGTCTCCATCAGGTGTTGCGATCCGGGGCATTGGGGGACGTCCAGGCGGCGACCATGTCGGTGCCGTGGTGGCGACCGCAATCCTACTACGACGAAGCGGGCCGTGGCGTACGGGCGCGCGATGGCGGCGGTGTGCTGATAACCCAGGCGATCCATTCGCTCGATCTGTTCCGCTGGCTGCTCGGCATCGAGACCGTGGTGGCGGCGCAGGTGCGCACGACGACGTTGCACCGGATGGAGACCGAGGACTACGCGTCCGCACTGGTATGCCTGGGCAATGGCGCGCCTGGCACCATCGTCGCCACTGTCGCCGCGTATCCCGGCAGTCCTGAATGGCTGCACGTCATCGGCTCGCGCGGCACCGCGCGGCTGGACGGCGGCAACCTGCGTCTGGCGTTCGTCGACGGACGCCAGGAGGAACTCACGGACAGTTCCGGCACTGGCAGCGGCGCGAGCGTCATGGCGTTCTCGCATGAGGCCCATCGCGCGGTGCTGAGCGACCTGCTCGATGCGATCGAGCAGGGACGCGACCCCGCCGTTCCCGGCGAGGAGGCGCTGGCGACACAGCGCGTGATCGAATCAATCCTGGAGAGAGGAGGACGTTAGATGCAGGACCTGCTGGCATTGGCGGAGAAGCTGGGCGCGCGGCTGAAAGCGCGGGGCGATACCATCGCGATCGCGGAGTCCTCGACCGGCGGGCTGATTTCCGCGGCGTTGCTGTCGGTGGCCGGTGCATCGGCGTATTTTCGCGGTGGCAGCGTGATCTACACGCAGTATGCCCGGTCCGGGTTCCTGGAGATCCCAAATCCGTTGCCGAACGGTCTGCGCGCTTCGTCCGAGCCGTACGCGGCGCTGTTGGCGGCGACGGTGCGCAGCCGGCTGGGTTCGACCTGGGGGTTGGGCGAGACCGGCGCCACCGGTCCCACCGGCAACCGATACGGCGATGCGGCGGGGCACAGCTGCATCGGGCTGGAGGGGCCGGACTTCTCGCGCGCGATCACGCTGGAGACCGGCAGTGCGGATCGGGTGGCCAACATGCGGGAGTTCTCGCGGCGCGCGATGGAATTGCTGGCGGAGGCGCTGGGGTAGCAGCCGCTGCATCCGGCGAGGGAAGGGCGAGTATTCCACCTAGGGCTTGCCGCGAATTAAACGATCCAGGCGTAGCCGAGGCAGTACTCCAAAGTCGTCATCCCCGCGCAAGCGGGGATGCCGGGAAAATGGCGGCTTTGCGGCGCCGCCCAGCTTACCGCGTCGCCACGTGCGCCTTGTCGCCGAGCAGCGCGGCGAGCGTCGGCTCGATCGCTGCGGCCATCAGCGTCTGGCCTTCGGCGGTAGGATGCAGCGGCGCGCCGGGCGGGGTAAGCAACGGGTCGAAGAACAGGTCTCGGTTCAATGTGCCGTTCCGCATGAACACCCGAGCGATATCGAGAAAGGTGACATCGCCGCCGCGGTAGCGCGCCGCCAACGCCCGGTTGATCGAGACCGTCGATTGGGTAGCCCAGGCGGAGCGGTCCGATGGCAGCACACCGAGCAGCAGCAGCCGGGTGTGGGGCAGGCGGTGACGAAGTTGCGTCACGATGGCGTCAATGCCGGCGACGGTATCCTCGGGAGCCCAGTGCAGCCGACCGAGATTGTTGGCGCCGATCAGGATCACCGCGACCTTGGGTGCGATGCCGGCCACCTCGCCATTCTCGATGCGCCACAGCAGATGCGAGGTGGCGTCGCCATTGAAGCCCAGATTGACCGCGTTGCGGCCGCCATAGAAATGCTGCCAGACCGGTGCGAAGTCGCGCCAGTCGGGTGGCCCGCTCACCTCGTAGTCCTGGGTGATGGAATTGCCGAGAAAGATCAGATCGACGCGGCGGCTTTGCAATTCCTCGAGCTTGGCCTCGTGCCGGGTGCGCCACCAGGACTGGCTCATGCGCGAGATCGGCGTGGCGGCGAGCACACTGTGCGGCTGCGGCGGCGCGGCGGCGCCCAGCAACAGCAGGGTCGCGGTGAGCAGCAGGCGCGGAATGAGTTCGCATGGTCGGCGAATCCGTCAGGTGATGCGGGCAGTAGCTCTATAGCCGAAGCGCGTCGGCGGTTGGTATATCCGGGCGGTGCCGCCCGAACTGATCATCTTCGATTGCGACGGCGTGCTGATCGACAGCGAGGCAATCGCCTGCCGCACCGACTCCGCATGCCTTGCCGAAATTGGCATCACGATGTCGGCCGAGGCCATCATGGATCGCTATCTGGGCATCAGCGCGGCCGTGATGTGTGTCGATATCGAGCGGTTGCATGGCACGGCGCTGCCGTTGGATTTCGCCGACAGGCTGCGCATCCGCGTTGCCGCCGCGTTCGATGCCGAGCTTGCGCCGATCGCGGGCGTCGAGGCGGCGCTGGCGGCGTTGCCGCAGCGTCGCTGCGTCGCGTCCAGCAGCGCGCCGGAGCGGTTGCGACATTCGCTGTCGCTGACGGGTTTGCTGCACTGGTTCGAGCCGCATGTGTTCAGCGCGACCCAGGTGGCGCGCGGCAAACCGGCGCCGGACCTGTTCCTGTACGCCGCCGCGTCGATGCAGGTGGTGCCGGCGGCGTGCGTGGTGATCGAGGACAGCGTGCCTGGCGTGCAGGCCGCGGTGGCTGCGGGCATTCGGGTGATCGGCTTCACCGGTGGCGGTCATTGCCGCCCCGGCCATGCGGAACGGCTGCGGGCTGCGGGGGCCGCGACGGTCATTGATCAGATCATAGGGCTTCCAGCCTTGGTTTCGCGCCTTGGCCTCGGAAAGTGAGGGCGGAAACGCCGATCTGCCACGCTATCTACGGTGGCCGCGGCGGATCGAATGGGGGAACTCTGCCGAGATCATTCGGGTCGCTCAAAGAGGTATCTGGATCCCACGGCGCCTGTTTCAGATTCGACCACATGAATTGAATTGGTGCTGTAGCGCTATTGGCAAGCTGAACCACTTGCATCATTGCGTAGGGACGCGACCCACCCCAAATGATCGGCAGGTCAGCCAGTTCCGCCATCGGGTGGTCGGGGGGAATCACCGCGAACCAGCCCTGATAAGGTGGATCTCTGCCGACGTCGGGATTGGTTCGGACTTCGGCGAGTTCGTGGTAAAGCGCCGCGCAGGTGTTCTGCCATGGCTGCCATCCCGGCTTGGCACAACCATTTTGGCCGTCCGACCACACGGCGACCGCGTAACGCACCGTTCGCTGCGGCGGGCCTGCAACGTTGCACCAGCTGTGGAAGGCGGCCAGGCCGCGCAGGGAGTTAGCCTCCTCCTCGCCTGCCTCACCTTGCAGAATGGTGCCCGGTGGCAGGACGAAGACCGCCACGAAGTTCGCGAAATCAGTCTCTTGCGGTATTCGCGGATCGGCTGTGGCTGCAAGCAGGTTCGCAACGTGTTGCTCGATGTCGGCCTGGGATACCGTGGGCGGCCAGTCCTGCGGCAACACTGCGGCCGCGTCAGTGAGCGCTGCCGTAGCCTTGGATGTCGTGGGTCGGAAGTACTGCGAGAACACCTTGTTCAGGTGGGCATCCGTCAACGCTCCGCCGAGCCCCCTCTCGAGTTCTTGCCTTGCGGAGCGCAGCGGTGCCGCGCTGTCCCAGATCGTTCCGATGAAAAACATCCGATACTTCATGTCCACGATAGTTCGGCCGTTGTGGCGTAGGGCGTTCGGAAGAGGTGGCGGTGTGCTCCGCCCGTATTGCATCCGGTAGTTCGTCATGCCACGGAATCCCTTTACAGTGGAGCATGCAAACAAAGCATCCCACGACAGTTCAAAGCCTGAACGGTGAAGTATCCGGTGCAATCTGGCTGTCCAGATCGAACTGGCTCAACAGCATGGAGCGCGGTTCGGCCTGGTCGTCGCCATCCAGCCAGACTTTGCGAAGATGCCGTAGCGCCTCGGACGCCTGAAGATAGACCGCGGACTTGCGGGCTGTGACGGCCGGGGGGCGGAAGTTTGCAAAGCGAGGTAGGTTTGGGTCCGCGGCATATTGGAACACCAAGTTCATATCCAGGTTCAGCTGATCTTCGTTTACCAGCCGTTGCGGCTCGATGCCGATCATCACACGCACCGGGAAAGGCGGGCGTCCCTCGTCGACGAAAATGCCGAGCAGATTGCCGATCCGCATTGCTGGCGATCGCAGCACCTGATCGATGGCCGCCTGCGGCTCCAGCCCAGTGTCCGGGTGTGGGCGCCGCAAGAACACCCATAGATCGTAAAGCTTGTTGATTTGCAGTTTGCAGGACCATTGCATGATCGCGGGTGCGGTGTGTCCGGCAGACCACTGGGGTGCCTGGAGCACGGTGAAATACAATCCACCGCTGGAGCGGATCTCCGTCTGCATTGGCAGCGCCACGGGCGCGGGAGCGCCGCGAAGCCGCAGCAATAGACGTGGGTCGGTCATCCCGTATCCCCTCGTTCGGTGCGATGAACCAGGCCGAGCACCTGCAATTGCGCCAGTGCCTGTTCCAATGTCCCCGGCCGGGTGCCGGGCCCATGCGAGGCTGCCATCGCCGCATGGTAGTCCTGTGAGAGCAGGTCGTCCGAGCGGCCGTCGCACATGCTGAGCACAAACCACGTCGTAAGGTTCAGGCCGTGGAATGCGGCGCGACGCGGCGGGTCGCTTCGCGGGGGCAGGTAGGCAAGGCAGCAATCAAGCTCCGGTACCGGCCGTAACAGGACGGTCGGATCAGACTGCCAGGTCGCGACCACGGCGCGTCTCTAGCGACCGATCGTGCGGCAGCACGGTCAGATCGATCCCATGGTTCAGCGTAACATCGAACGGATCCGGGGCGCTCCAGCGTCCATGCCAGGCGTATGCGGTATCTGCGGCAACCGCCGTGGCTTCCCTGGCTCGCACTGCACGGGCCACAGCGCTCCTCGACGTCGCCGGAGCGGATCTCGCGATAGAGCGCATTGTCCGAAAATATTTGATTGTACGCAACCTTCGTAGCGTCACCGAAATCGACGTATTCTCGCAAATACATGCAGCCGATTGCGCGCCCGAATGCATTGATCGCGGCCGCCTGCCAACAACAGTTATGATTGTTGGGATGCCACGATTGCATCAGACCCAGTCCACGCGGCAGGCCTTCCGGGTGGCTCAGTGTCGCGACAGCTGCCATCTGCTCAGGCAGGCCGAGCGCGATGTCGCTCCATGCGTGACGCGCGCGCCCCAGCGGATAGAGCCTCAGCAACCCGATCCTCTCGGCGCCGAGGGAGTGTGCCAGCCGCGCGATATCTGGCAATCGCGGCGCCGTCTGGCGCGTGAGAATGACCAGAACGTCCGTTGGCACACCTGCGCGCGTAAGGTTCGAGACGGCATCACATGCGGTGCGGAAGCTTCCGGGCGTGCGCGTGGCCCACTCGTGAGTGGTTTCGTCGTTTCCCATTAAATCGACCAGCGCACGACCCAGGCCTGCCTGAGATATCTCCTGCGCGAGATCGGGTGTCAGGCCCCAGCCGTGCGTTCGCACCAGCGTCATCATGCGCGGCGTCATGGCACGTAGGACTTCGATAAAGCCCGGCTTGATCAGGGGCTCTCCACCTTCGATATATGCGTGGATCACACCTCCGTCGGCCAGCTCGGCAACCAGACGCAACCAAGCATCGACGGTAAGCTCTCCCGGCTTGGGGCTGGTGTCGCAGTCCGCATAGCAATGGCGGCACCGCAACGGGCAGCCCTCGGTTATTCCGAGGGTAATCTTTGGCGGGCTTTCCAGGATCGGATTTGTCAAATTGACCACCTCAGCGTCCCGACAAAAGGCCGATATCGCAAACTTGCAGACATCTGTCGGTTGTGTCAACAATTTCGCGAGTATGCTGGGTTAGCCGCGCGGCGCTTGCGGAAAGTTTGCACAATGGGCCCGGAAGCCGATCTCAACAGCGAACGGCGGCGCGAACTGCAGTCGAACGTCGGCACGGCACCTTCAGCAGAACACCGTTATCTGACCGTCATGTTCTGCGACATGGTCGACTCCTCTGGACATTTGTACCGGCTGGAGAGCGAGTCGTTCTCGGTCTTGCTGGAGGACTATCTGGCCGCCATCCGTACAGCAGTCCGCAAGCACGGCGGCGTCGTCGCTCGGGTCGTAGGAGACGGTGTGTTTGCTTACTTCGGTTGGCCGCAGAGCGCCGGACGCGACGCCCAGTCCGCAGTCCACTGCGGACTCGCGATCGCATCTTCAATGCGCCGGCTGCAATCCGAACCGCCAGTAATGGCGAGGATCGCCATCGAGACGGGTTGGGTGTTGATGGACGCAATCGATACCGATGGCGCGTCACGCATGGGCATCGAGCATTGGCGTGCCGTGGGTCCAGCGCCGCACATCGCGGCGCGGCTGCAAAACCTCTCGCGACCCGACGGCGTCATCGTCGGGTCCGGGACCCTTGGTCTGCTCGGCAGACGCTTCGAGGTCGAGCCCGCGGATACCAGGGGCATCAGATTACCCGCGCCGGTGACCGCCGTGCATGTTCTCGGCGAGGCCGGCACGACCAATCCTTTGTCGCGGCTGCAGCTAGGGCGTTCGGCGGCGAGCGGTCAGGCCTACGGAAAGCCGGTCGGCCGCGACGCCGAGCGCGCCCTGATGCGCACGCGATGGAACATGGCGATTGAAGGCACGGGCCAGGTCATTTTGCTGTCCGGCGATCCCGGCATAGGAAAGTCCAGGCTTCTCGCAGTGTTTCTCGAGGATATCGGGCCGGTTTCGGGTATCGTGGGATTGTTCTGTTCGCCGACGGCGACGGACAGCCCGTTTCACCCGTTGATCTTCCCGATGCAAGTGGCGCTGGGACTGACGACTGACGCCGGCCCGGACGAGGTCCGCTGGCGCGCAGCGGCCTTCGCCCAGGGCCTTGGACTGCCGGAGCAGGACAGTGCTGCAAAGGCGGTGGCGACCTTGCTGGATGAACCGCCCGCCGAACCGCTCGATCCGGACGAACAACGTCGCCTGATTCAGCAGACATTCATCGCTTGGATTGACCGCCAGATGCAGGAGCGGCCGCTCGCGATCTTCGTTGAGGACGCCCACTGGGCTGATGCTTCGACGCTCGAGTTATTCCGCAGATTGGCGGACCGGCCGCAGCTGGGGCCGATGCTGCTCATCATCAGTTATCGCAGCGATCACGTTCTGCAGTGGGCCGACCGCGCGCATGTGCTCCGGCTTGCGTTGCCGCCGCTGCCGAGAGCGGCAGCGCATCAGCTCTCAGTCAGGCTCGCCGACGCGCATGGCATCACCTTGGAGGTGGAGCAGAGTGAAGCGATCATCGGCAGGTCAGAAGGCGTGCCGCTGTTCATCGAGGAATTCGTCCACGCCCTGGCCGATCCTGAAGCCTCCGCGACGCGACTACCGGGCACAATCACCCAGTTGATGGATGCGCGGCTGGATGCTCTCGGCCCGGCACGCTCGCTCGCGCAACTGGCATCCATCGTCGGCCAGGAAGTCCGTCTGGACCTGCTGCAGGCACTGTCTGATATGACCCAGGCCGATTTCGATGCCGCCATAGAGCGATTGACCGGCGCGCACGTGATGACGCTTCGTCACGTCGGTCAGGACGCGCTGTTGGTGTTCCGCCACGTGCTGCTGAGCGATGCTGCCTATCAGGCTCTGCCGAGGAATCGCCGACGCTATCTGCACGGCAAGGTCGCCGACGCGCTGCTTCGGCTCTGGCCGGCCTTCGAGTCCACCAGCCCGGAGATACTGGCACGCCACCTGTCACAGGCCGGACGCAGCAGCGAGGCCGCGCGGATGCATGCCGCGGCTGCCAGGGCCGCGCTCGCCGCGGCGGCCTTCGTCGAGGCCGAGGCGCAGGCCCGTTACGGGCTCGCTTTGGCCGAGGTCGTGTCGGACGACACCCAGGCATCCACATTGTTGGCCTGCTTGATGCCGCTCGGCGAGGCGTTGATTGCCACACGCGGAGACGCTGAGGCCGAGGTGCATGAGGTGCTTGAGCGCGGCGCGGTGATGGCGCTCGACCGCGGCGAAGCTGCGGAAATACTACCGTTTCTGCGCGGGCTGACCGGCTTCTACATGGTTCGCGGCCCGCTCCGACGTGCCCATCAACTGGGAGCGCATGTTCTTCAGATCGCCCGCCGTGTCGGAGAGCCGATGTTGCTCGCCCAGGCCGAGCGGCGACACGGCTGGTGCCAGATGTGTATCGGCGATCTGCCGGCCGCGAGGGCCCTGCTCGAGACTGCGCTGGCGCGTCAGACCGATGCTTCCACCGGGGGCTCGTCCGATGCGGGCCTGGGAATGGCCTATGATGACGCGAACACGCTGGCGCACCTGGCGTGGCTCGACTGGCTGACCGATGGTGCCGATGCGGCGATCGCACGGGCCAAACTCGCGGCATCGCGTGCGACGATCTCACCGCGTCCGCTCACCACGGCCTATGCGTTGGGGATAGCTGCGATCGTTCTTCAGTGCGCCGGAGACGCAGACGGCGCACGCCAGCTTGCGATGCGAACCCGCACGATAGCGGCGGAACGTCAGATTCAGCTATTGGACTCCCGTGGCCGACGCATTGATCAACTGGGCTGCAGTGGTCTGCGACAATTCGCCGGATGCCTTGGACGATCTGCGCGGGGCGCTGGCCAATTATCAACGGATCCAGGGCAACATACTGCGCCCGTATCTGCTCGGTCTGCTTGCCGACGCCGAGTACACAACCGGCGCTGGCGAAGTCGCGTTGAGTTCGCTCCAGTTGGCCGACCGTGTGGCGACCGCCGCGGGAGCGCAATTCTATCAACCTATACTCTCGCTCGCGCGCGGTCGAATGCTGGCAGCGCTCGGCGGCACAGCGGATTCCATCGCCACGTTAGAGGCGGCTCGCACGGAGGCGATCTTTCAAGGCGCGGCCGCACTGGTCGCGACAGCAGGCGAAGCACTACTCGCGATCAGCGGTTCGGTCCGAGCAATCTGACCCGTAGTCGCACGAAAGTTCAAGGAAGGCACCATGCGCATCACCAGGATCGAGGACCTGCACTGCAACGCGGGCTGGCGCGACTTCTCGTTTCTCAAGATCAGCACCGACGAAGGCGTGGTGGGCTGGTCGGAGTTCATGGAGTCATACGGTTCGGAGGGTCTCTCCGGCGTGATCCGCAAGCTGGGCGCGCGGCTGATCGGCTGGGACCCGCGGCCGGTCGAGAAAATAACCGCCTATCTGCACGGCGTGACGCGCCAGTCGGTCGGCGGCATCGCGCAGCAGGCGATCGCCGCGATCGAGAACGCGCTGGTCGATCTGAAGGCGAAGGCTCTCGGCATTCCGGTGTACGAGATGCTGGGCGGGCCGGTGCGCGAGCGGTTGCAGCTCTACTGGTCGCACTGCGGCACCTGGCGGATCAGTCACGCCAGCCGCATCAAGGAGTGGACCGGATTCGATCCGATCCGTTCGCTGGATGACGTCGAGCGTGCCGGTGCCGAGGTGGCGCGGCGCGGCTTCAAGGGCCTCAAGACCAACATCATGCGTTTCGAGGGACCGGAGCCGTATATCCACATGCCCGGCTTCAACGGTCCGGGTTGGCCGGAGCTGAACATCAGCCGCGACCTGGTCGATGGTCTGGTGGCGCAGATGACCGCGTTCCGCAACGGCGCGGGACCGAATGTCGGGCTGCATCTCGATTTGAACTTCAACTTCAAGACCGAGGGATACATCCGGCTGGCGCAGGCGCTCGAGCCGTTCGATCTGGTGTGGCTGGAGATCGACAGCTACGACCCAGGCGCACTGGCGACGATCCGGCGTTCGGCGCGCACGCGCATCGCGTCGCTGGAATCGCTGCACGGGCGCCGGCAGTTCCGGCCGTTCTTCGAGCAGCAGTCGGTCGATGTGGCGATCATCGACGTGGCGTGGAACGGCATCCTGGAGTCGATGAAGATCGCGTCGATGGCGGACAGCTACGAGGTGAACGTGGCGCCGCACAACTTCAACGGTCACATCGGCTCGCTGATGAGCGCGCATATGTGTGCCGCTATTCCGAACTTCCGGGTGATGGAGATCGACATCGAGGACGTGCCGTGGAAGGACGATCTGGTGACGCCGGTGCCGGTGATCGCGAACGGCGAACTGGTGCTGCCGAACGGGCCGGGGTGGGGGGTGGAGGTGAACGAGGAGGTGATCCGCGCGCACCCGCCACAGCCGATGGGGCGGTGGGAGAGGTAATGCTGCCGGCTACGGATGCACCCGCACCAAGGCACGCGGCATCAACAGCGGCAGGATGATACCGACGCCGAGACCCCAGAATCCATTGATCAGCAGTGATCGTGCGATCGGCCAGGGCTGCCAGCCGTTGGCGATCGGGGTGCCTTTGATGGACGCCACCACGAACATCCCGACCAGGGCCGCGATGATACCGAGGATCAGGCCGCATACCCAGAGCGGCAAGGTGAAGCGCGGCAGCAGCAATCCGAATACGACGCCATACAGCCCGCCCCAGAAGCAGAGATCGACAATCAGCGGCACGCCCCAAGGCGGCACCGGTGTGGTGCGGTAAGGCGTGAACGGCGCCCAGCCCAGCGTATGCAGCGCCTCCACCATTCCCTGATGGAAGGTCAGCACCGCGATCGCGGCTGCGATAAATCCGAGAAACGCGCGCATCGGAGCACTCGGCATGACGATCTCCCCGGAGGTTATTGTATATTTGCGGCGAATCATCCGGTACCGCCCGCGTTCCGTCAATCATCCGGCGGCGCAGTGTCATCCGGCGGCGAAAGCTCGGCGGTTTGTTCGTCCTTCAGCGCGACGCCGGTCAGGCGAAGGCGCCGCATCGCCGCGATCAGCCAGAGCAGCTTGTCGCCCGCGGCCTCGGGGGGCAGCCCGTCCGGACGGATGTTGGAGATGCAGTTGCGTTCGGCGTCGGTGCGGCCACGGCGCGGCTGCCAGGTGAGGTAGATGCCGAGACTGTCGGCAGCGGACAGGCCGGGGCGTTCGCCGATCAGCACCGCGACCGCCGCGGCGCCCATCGCCTCGCCGATGTCATCGCCCAGTGCGACGCGGCCCTGTTCGGCAATGACGATCGGCGCGACCGGACCGGGCAGTCGGGGAACCACGTGACGCAGCAGCGTCGCCGCGTGGCGCTGTACCGCGGTCGCCGAAAGGCCGTCGCACACCACGAACAGCATGGCGTCGGGCAGCGACGGAATTGCGGCGGGGATGCGCACGCGCCGACCGAGATCGGGCCGCAGCAGATAGCTGCGCCGGTCCGCTGCCTGGCTGGGTACCTCGATGCTCGCCAAGCCAGTCGCGTTCAGCTCTGCGCGCAACGCGGCGACATCGAGTGCGGCGTGGACCGCGTCGCGGGCGGCGGCGTGCGCCGCCTGGAAGTCGAGATGCGCGGCGGTCGGCAGACCGTTGCCGGCGCGGCCCAACGCCACGCGCGCCGGTGTGAAGCCCCGCAAGTCCGACCAGCGTGCCGGCTTTGTCATTTGGTTACCTTGGTGCCGGCAGCTACCATGCCTCATGCGGGTTGCCTCGCACCATAAGCGGCGGAGTCGTTGCGATAAATCCGTTGCGCCGCGGCGAGTCGGCTCGACCGAAACGTGTGGAAACTATTGCACCTTCCCTCCAGGCAGCGCTATATCATCGGCACCCAACTTGGCCGCGCGCGGTTAGTCTCCACTGTTCGGATTGATTGCTGCTCTCACTCGATCGACGGGAGGCACGAAGCATGTGGCGGGGCATTCGGTTCCTGGAACTGCGAACCAGCGCTGTTGTCGCGGGCTGCGTCGGGCTGCTTGCGGCGGCCTTGCCGGTCCAGGCTCGTGCCCAGCAACAGTGCCCGAACCCTGCTCCCGTCACGATCGCGCCGCAGCCGCCATCCGAGGTGTGCGTCCCGAGTGGCTTCAGGGGCAACCCGATAGCATTTTTCGACGATTTTTCCTGGCGTTCGTTCATCGCCATGGTCTGGCCCGTGCAACCGGGCATGCGCGGGGTTCCGGATCAGTCGAAGAGCATCGGCCCGGTGAGTGGGCCGCTGGTGTTTGAAACCTACAAGAACGACTGGGAAATATTTCAGCCAAGTCTCGGCGACAACCAGCCGCCGCCCGCCCCATCCGCGTGGAACAGCTATGCTGGCGCGAATCCGTGCACGACCTCGGGCGCGCCGATCACCGTCAATTTCGGCGACGTGGTGCTGTCGTCGTTCTCGCATTTCGGCAATATGGGAGAAGCGGGCCAGCCGCCGGGTCCGCCCCTGGTCGGTCCGCTGCCGGCGCAGAACGGTACCTACACCCGCTATTTCACCGCCTACAACCAACTCGAATTCAACCAGATTGCCGCCCAAAAACTTTATCTGAGGGCAAATCTTCCGATGTCCGACGTGGGCTTCAGTGCCGGATCGATCGATGTCAAAGCGGCCTGGATGGACATGAGCGGGGTCAAGAATCCCCAGCGATACTATACCCGGACTGCATACCTGATGGATCCGTTCGCCAATCCGATCACCTGCAAGCAGGTCACGGTGGGACTGGTGGGATTGCATATCGTGCAGAAGACGCCATCGCGGCCGCAGTGGGTATGGTCCACCTTCGAGCAGATCGACAATGTTCCGGGCGGCGCATCGCAGGGTCCGTTCGCTTACCACAACGGCGACGCCGCGCAACCGATGCCGGCCAGCAATCCCAATGGCTGGCCCCCTCAGCCGACGCCCAGCGTGTTCAATGTGCAGCGGCTGGTACCGATCAATCCGTCGACAGTCACGACCAACAGGCTTTATCAGTCCGCGCTGCAGGCGAAGGGCGTCCCGTGGCAGTTCTATCAGCTCGTCATGACGCAATGGCCGCTACAACCGCATCCGCCAAATCCGATACCGCGCAGCCAGCAAGGTACGCCCGGCAATACATTTCCCCCGGCCACGCCGGCCTCCGCATTTGCGAACGTGGTGCTGGAAACCTTCGACCAACGACGGATTCAGACCGGCTGCATGAATTGCCACACCGGCACACAGACCAACACGGACTTCCTCTGGTCGCTTGGGGTCAACGCGTGGCCGCCGCTGGTGACATCGCCCGCGACGCCGCTGCTGACGATGCTCTCGGCGCAGCAGCGGATGAGCGCGACGAGTGCGACACGTCAACAAACGCTCGCGGCCAGTCAGGTACCGGCGTCGTTTGCATATCTCGTCGATCTTCTGAAAGGTCCGCGCCAGCCTTGATGCGGTTCGCGGTCTTACCGAAAAGGAGGATACCCAATGCCGCTGAAGACATTTGCCGAGGTTCAGCAGTTCATCGACCAGGTGCTGACGCAGAACGGTGAAGTCGGCGCCGTGTCGAATGCTCCACACCGATCATTCTGGACCGCGCTGAGCTACCAGGAGTTCACGACCGGCAACGTTCCGGGCGTCAGCCCTGCCACGCGGATACTGGTCGTCAGCGATTCCAAGAACTCCAACATCATTCAGGCCCTGCAGGGTATCGGCCAGTTGTTCGGGCCCGACGGCGCGATCGGACAGATGCCGGCGAACGGGCCGCCGTTCTTTACCGACGATCAGATCAAGGAGATCGCAGACTGGATCGACCTCGGATGTCCGCAATAAGACCGCGGGGAGCGCTAGCCGAGGCCGATCAGCGCCGGTGACAGAGCGGCGGGAATCTGTTCCGTTGCGGCCGCGCCGGCGATCCCCATGCGTGCCAGCCACGCCTCGAATTCCGGCGCCGGGCGCAGGCCCAGGGCGCCACGCAGATACAGCGCATCGTGAAACGAGGTGCTCTGGTACGACAGCATCACATCATCGGCACCGGGTACCCCCATGACGTAGGTCACGCCGGCCACGCCGAGCAGCGTCAACAGCGCGTCCATGTCGTCCTGATCGGCCTCGGCGTGGTTGGTGTAGCAGACGTCCACGCCCATCGGCAGGCCGAGCAACTTGCCGCAGAAATGATCCTCGAGGCCGGCGCGGGTGATCTGCTTGCCGTCGTACAGGTACTCGGGGCCGATGAAGCCGACCACACTGTTGACCAACAGCGGCGAGAATTCGCGTGCGACGGCATAGGCGCGCGCCTCGATGGTCTGCTGATCGACGCCGTGATGCGCATCGGCCGACAGCGCGCTGCCCTGGCCGGTTTCGAAGTACATCACGTTGTCGCCGATCGTGCCGCGGTGCAGCGACAACGCCGCCTCGCGCGCCTCGCGCAGCAGCGCGAGCGACACGCCGAAGCTGGCGTTTGCCGCCTCGGTGCCGCCGATCGACTGGAACACCAGATCCAGCGGCGCGCCGCGCTCGATCGCGCGCAGGCTGGTAGTGACGTGCGCGAGCACGCAGGTCTGCGTCGGGATGGCGTAGCGCTCGCGTATCGCGTCCAGCATGGCGAGCAGCGTGCACGCGGCATCGACGCTGTCGGTCGCCGGATTGACGCCGATCACCGCATCGCCGGCACCGAGCAGCAGGCCGTCGAGCGTCGAGGCCGCGACGCCACGCGGGTCGTCGGTCGGATGGTTCGGCTGCAGCCGAACCGACAGCCGTTGCGGCAGGCCGATCGTGTCGCGGAAGCGGGTGACGATGCGGCATTTCGCTGCGACGGCGACCAGGTCCTGCAGGCGCATCAGCTTGCTGACCGCGGCGGCCATCTCGGGCGTGAGGCCTGGGCGCAGCGCGGCCAGCGCGTCCGGTTCGGCGGCGAGCAGGAACTCGCGGAACTCGCCGACGGTGAGCGATGCCACCGGCGCGAACGCCGACGCGTCGTGGCGGTCGACGATCAGCCGGGTGACTTCATCGATTTCATAGGGAACCACCGGCTCGGCGAGGATCACCGAAAGCGGCACATCGGCCAGCGCGAGCTGCGCCGCGACGCGTTCTGCTGCGGTGGCTGCCGCAAGCCCCGCGAGCGCGTCGCCCGAACGGAGCGGCGTCGCCCGCGCCAGCAGCGTGCGCAGGTTGGCGAAGACGTAGCGCGTGCCGGCGAGGGTATGGGCGTAGGTCATGCGCCGTTATGCCGCGTCGAACAATCCCTGTGCCAAAAATTGTCCCTCGCCAATTCCGCCGGGGCAGGCGAACAGCCCGCTGCCGACATGAGTGGTGAACTGATTGAGCGCGTCGATCTTCGACATGTTCTGGAAGATGCGGACGAATCCGGTACGGGGATCGCGCTGATAGGCGATGAACAGCAGACCGGCGTCGTACTCGATGCCCTGCCGCCAGGGTGGCCAGCGCTCGGCGGTGAAGTTGGCGCCGTCGTTGTAGGAATAGCCGCGGCGCAGGATCTGGGTGCCGTCGTTGGTCTCCGGCGCGGCCAGGCGAAGATGCGCATTCTCGGCGATCTTCGGATTGCCGTCCTGATCCAGCGCCGCGAAGTCAGGTGCGTCGCGCTCGCGTGCGCGGCCGATCGGTGCGCCGGAGCGCTTGTGACGGCCCATCACCTCCTCCTGGAAGTCAACGTCTGTGCGGTCCCAGTGCTCCAGCGCGATGCGGATCTTGCGAACCACCAGATAGCTGCCGCCACGCATCCAGGCCGGCCCCTCGCTGCCGACCCACACCACGCCGGCGAGCTGGCTCGGATTGCGCGTGCCGTCCTTGAAGCCCATCAGGTTGCGCGGCGTCTCACCGGGCGCGGTCGCCGGGAGGAAGCCGGTCTGGGTCCAGCGCACCCGCGCCACGCCATCGGCCAGGCGGACCAGCTGTCGCACCGCGTGGAATGCCACCTGCGCATCATCGGCACATGCCTGGATCGAGACGTCACCGCCGCTGCGTTCCGCCACCAATTGATCGCCGTTGAAGCCGGGCAGGTCGATCAGCGCCCCGGGGCGGTGCGCGGCCAGCCCATAGCGGTGGTCGAACAGCCCGGCGCCGACCCCGAAGGTGAGCGTCAATCCGGCCGGGCCAAGGCCCAGCGTCTCGCCGCTGTCACCCGGCACGTCCAGGCCGCCGGTCAGGCGCGCGGCGGCGGCGGTCCAGTCGCGCAACATGCGCACGATGTCGCCAGGCTGTCTGGCGATCAGGTCGAGCGCTGCGAAGTATGTCTGGGTCTGCTGCGGCGTCGCGACACCGGCCTGGTGTTCGCCGAAGAACGGATCGGACGAAGCGGCGCGCGCGATGCGCCCGACCCCTGCCGTGGCGACCAGACCACCGGCGGCGGCGAGAAAACCGCGGCGGCCGCTCAATGGGCCAGGACCAGCATGTTCACCTCGTCCTCCACGTAATAGAAGCCGTCGCCTGCCGTCGTCATGGCGATGCCGAACAGGTCGCCGCTGCCGGGCGGCGATTGCGCCTTGTTGGCGTCGATCCAGCGCGCGTAAACCTGATTGCCGGTCTCCGGATCGATCTCCACCACCTGGCCGTTCAGTCCATTGGTCACCAGCAGGTGACCGTTGGGGGCGGTGGCCATCGCCAGCGGGCGCTTCAGCAGCCCGTCCCTGGCTACGTCGCGGCCGGTTCCGGCGCTGTCGGCGCGCGTCGCGGCGTCGGGGATCGCCGCAATGCGATTGCCGAGCGCGTCGGAGACGTAGAGCACGCCGTTCCTGCCGAGCGCGAGACCGGTGGGGCCGATGATGAACACGTCCTTGTCGGCCTGCTCGCCGAAGCCGCTGGCGATCACCGTCTGCCGGGTCACGACCGGCGGCTTGCCATCGGCGATCGAGAGCTCCAGCCGCAGCACTGTCGCCTGGTTCACCACCGGGGGCTCGTCATCCGGCGGGCCGACATCGAAGCCGGTGTTGCTGACGAACAACGTGGCGGTGGTGCCATTGTCGATCACCGCCATGTTGCCCCACGGGCCGTTGATGTTGGGTCCCGCGATGGTTCCGGCGACATTGCCCTGCGCATCCAGCACGATCAGACAACCCTGCCCCTTCGTCTTCGTGGTACCATCGCGGCTCGGCAGACTGCCGACGATGACCCATCCTGACTTCAGCATGGTCATCGCGGTGGTGAGGCCGACGCCGCCCGGACATTGCGGCAGGTTGCGCGGGATGGTGGCAAAGGTTTTCAGCTGCCGCGTCGCGGGCGTGTAGCTGACGATGGTGCTGCCGAGGCCCTGGAGGTTGTTGCGGTCATTGAAGTTGTCGATCAGCACGTCACCGGCCTGGAGGTTTCCCGCGGACACTGGAGCTACGAAGATCGCGTAGGGGTTTTGGTCACCGTTGGCCGGAACGGTCGAGGTCAGCAGGCTATGGCGGCGGACGCCCTCGAGGAAGCCTTTCGGCTCCGCTGCCAGCGCGGTGACGGTGAGCGCCAGACAGGCGGCCGCAACGATTGACGAACGGTACATCGTCGGTCGGCTCCGTGAACTGAAATTGCGAGTCATTCGCATTTACTCCAACGATGGGCTGGGTTCAAGCGGTCAGAATGTGATGGTGCTGCGCAGGCCGAAGATCGCCTCGTTGCCGATGCGCTGGGTCGGGGCATTCGGATTGACGATGCCGCCGCCGGGGTTGAACACATACTGAAAGTCCGGCTGGAGCTGCCACCAGGGCGCCACGGTGAACTGGTAGGTGACCTCGATAAAGGTCTCGGTGGTTCTGACCGGCGCGGCAACCCCGGAGAAGAATGCGGTGTCGCGATCGAACGCCCGCGCGCCGCCGCTCACGTGCGCGATACCGAAGCCGATGCCCACAGTGTCGTCGTCGCGGCCCTGGAACGGTGCCTTCAGGGTAACGCCGGCGTTGACGCTCAGGTTGATCAGATTGCGATCGCCCGGCGCACCCATCACGCGGGCGAATACGCTGATCGAGCGGGGACTGTCCTCCGCCGGGCGCCAGATCATCTGGTCGGCCACCGCGTAGAGACTGAAGTTGTTCCACTGCATCAGTGCGATGCCGGTGCTGGCGGGATTGGCGAGCGGGACGCCGGTGTTGTCGAGCTGCTGGCTTGGGAAGGGGGCGGAATTGTACCAGAATCCCAGCTTGTAGGTTCCCGGCAGGCCGCCGGTGCCGGCGCCGGTGGCCATGTCGCCGTTGCCCGGCTGGTTCAGCGCGTACTGGATCTCGCCGACCACCAAGGCGCCGGTGCGCAGGTTGAAGTTGCCGCCCCAGCGCGTGCTGCCGCGCAACTGCCCGTCATCGTTGAACGGGCCGCCCGGCGGGTTGTCGGCAAACACGCCAAGCAGCGCGGTGATGCCGTTGCCGGGCTGGGCGCGCAGGCGCACGCCCAGCGAGGACAGCGGATACGCAGGGCCGCCGGCGTAGAGATCGGCCGACGGCACCATCGGCCAGCCCATCATCGTGTTGAGGAACAGACCGGAGCCCTGGCTGGTCATGAACTCCTGATCGATGCTCTGCTGACCGAGCTTCACGTCGAAGCGGCCGTCGACGAAGGACTGTTGATACCAGACCTCCCACAACCGCGTGGTGTCGGCGGCGAGGATGCCGCTCGGGGTCTGCAGGCTGAGCAGGTTGTCGGTGGCGATGTTGCGCCCGCGGATGTTCCAGGCACTGACATTGATCGTACCGCCCTCCCAGCCGAACGCACGCTGGGTGTCGAGGCCGACACTCATCAGGGTGACGCCGTCATAGCTGGCACCGCGACGGATGCCCCCCGAGACGTTGCCCCAGACTTCGTTGACGTCCTGCAGACCGAAGGTGATCCCGAGGTTCCACAGGCCGGAGCGGACGCCACCCGCGTCGCCCAGCAGATTGCCGCGGGTCCACAGGCCGGTGGTGAAGCCGGGTTCCTGACTGTCCTGTGCCATCGCGGCGTTGGCCCACAGCCCGGTGGCAAGCGACAGGGCCGGCAGGGCAAATCTGGTCGGTCTCGGAAGCATCACTGGCACTCCTCCGCAATCCGACTGGCGGATCGGGCTGGTTGGCTGGCTTCCGGGCAAGCGGGCAGACACCGGTGGCTGGCGGGCGCGCGGGCAGATGGCTGCGCTATTTGGTCAGGATCAGCTTGCCGGCGGCGGTGATCCGCAGCCGGTATTCGTCGTCGCCGTGACGGACCACGATCACCCGCTCGCCGGCCATCAACTGGTGGCTGGAGATGGTCCGGCGGACCGGCGCGCGAACTCCGTCGATCGCGATCCGGTGCGCGGGAGGTGCGTTGGCCATCGCGGCTATTTCACGATCAGACGGCTCTTGGAGGCGGCCTCGTTGTATTCGTCGTGGAACTCGTAGCTGCCTGGCTTCAGCGGGCCGACGGTGAAGGCCACCTCGCGGCCGGGCGGCAGCACCTTCTCCGCCTTGAAGTCGTCGCTTTCGAACTCCGCCGGCGTCGGGTCCTGGTTGGTGATCACCAGCCGGAACCTGGCATTGGCGGGGACGGTGAGTTCGGCGGGTGTGAAGCGGTGACCCTTCAGGGTCAGGCTGAAACTCGCGTCATCCGATCTGGCCGGTCGACTGACGGCGAGAAGCAGCAGCGGCACGAGGGCGAGTGTGGCGCGGTGCGGTGGCATTCGGCGTTACCTCCAGTCAGTAATGCAAATCATTCGCAATTCATGCGTATGGCTACAGGGCGGCGGAGTGGCTGTCAACGACGTTGCGAATGATTCGCAAATGGCGGTGTGAGGCGGTTCACTGCGTCGGCCCGGTCGGGGTGTCAGTCTGGTGCGGTCCGAGTGGAGGGAAGCACCGATGAGCATTGCCGCAACCAGTGACCCGGCTGCTGTCATGCCGGCGGATGCACGGCTGGAGGACGCCACCGCCCGCCCGTCGCGGCTGTGGTCATTGCTGATCGCCGGCTGGTCGCGGCGGCTGGACCGACAGATCGAAGACGACCTCCGCTGGCTTGATCATGCCGGTGCACTGGAGGATTTCCGGAGTGCGTCACGTGGCTGAAGGGCGCCGCCAGCCGTCGCGGTATCCGCTCACCGCTGACCTGGCCGGCATAATCGAGTCCGCCGGGCACGACCGGCCAGCGGCAAATCCCGAGCGCGTCGTGGCGTGGCGCGGTGTCGGCGCCGCGGTGGTTCGCATCGCGAAGGGCCTGGTCGGTCGTCCTCGGGTTGCGCGTGGCCGGGGCGCCGGCTCCGCGGCTGGTGCCCGACCGGTCTGAGCGGATAGTGGTCGGCATCCATCACCCACGCATCTGAACGATGCAAACGGTTCACGGAGGAAACCATGGCCAATCCAGGACAGCCAACGATCAGTTTGGGCGCCACGGGAGACGCGGTCAGGCGATTGGAACGGGCATTGCGCCGAACCCCCGACCCGGGGCTGACCGTCGATGGCGTGTTCGGCGCCCAGGTGCGGACGGCGGTTGAGCAGTTCCAGAGCGGCGCCGGCCTGGTGGTCGACGGGATCGTCGGTCCGCTGACCTGGGCGGCGCTGCCCGACGGCGGACCGATGCCATTGCTGCAAGCGGGATCCACCGGTGCGGTCGTGTCCAGCTTGCAGACCTTGCTCACGAACGGCGCTGTCGGGCAGTGGAATGTCACCCCCGAAGGCATCGACGGGGTCTTCGGGCCGCATACGAAAGCCTCGGTGGAGGCGTTCCAGGTCTGGGGCGGTGTCACCGTGGACGGGATTGTCGGCGATCAGACCTGGTCAGTCTCGCTGCACGCGCTGAGCGCGACGCTGGAGAGTGCGGTCGGTCTGAATTTCGTGATCGGCTGAACCGGTCGGTCGCACAGGGGACAATGGCCGCAGCGGGCAATGCCCGCAGGGGACGATGGCCGCAGGGACGATGGCCGCAGGGCTCCGCGAGCAGGCGGCGGATCCGGGGTTGGTATTCGATCGGCTCGATCTCGGCACCGGCGAACGGCTGCCGTGGTCCGGCCGGCGGCGGCAGGCCCAGCCCCGCCAGCGGTTGGCCGACAGGCGCGGCCTTGCTGCCAGGGCAACTGGCTGCCAGGGCAATCGGATGAACATCCGACCCGCCGGAGCGGCCCGATAGCAAAGGAGTAAAGCTTTTAACACTGAGGAAGATCGAGGGCCACGGAGCGCCACGGAGAATGGATTGAATGCGCTGTGCGCACGCTGGAATTGACCTCCGCGGCTCTTGATCTTGCCTTTGCGGTTCGACGGCTCCAGGCATTCGCCCGACTGTCCTGCCTTGCTGCTGCCGCCCCTGGACTCCTCGGCGTGGTTCCGCTAAACGCCGCCGCTCCATCGGAACGCGGGAGGCTGTTCCACCGCCCAATTGTGCGGTGGCCTGGCTGTTTGCACCGCGGTCCCCGGGACCTAGGACGCTGGAAGGACCAGGGATATGGCGAAGAAGATCGCTGGCTACATCAAGCTGCAGATTCCGGCAGGCAAGGCGAACCCGTCACCGCCGGTCGGCCCCGCGCTCGGACAACGGGGACTGAACATCATGCAGTTCTGCAAGGATTTCAATGCGGTAACGCAGAACATGGAACCGGGCATGCCGGTGCCGGTGGTGATCACCGCCTATGCCGACCGCACCTTCTCCTTCATCACCAAGACCCCGCCGAACACCTATTTCCTGATGAAGGCGGCGAAGGTCGACAAGGGCAGCCAGACGGTCGGCAAGAGTGCGCCGGTAGGGCAGATCACCACCGCGCAGCTCCGCGAGATCGCCGAAGTCAAGATGAAGGACATGAACGCCAACGACATCGATGGGGCGGTGCGGATGCTGATGGGCTCCGCGCGCTCGATGGGCCTCACCGTGGTGGAGGGCTGAACGATGGCCAAGGACAAGCGGCTGGCAAAGGCATACGAGAGCGTGGATGCCACCAAGGCGTATCCGCTGGGAGACGCGATCAAGCTGGTGAAGCAGAACGCCAAGGCGAAGTTCGACGAGACGGTGGAAATGTCGATGAACCTCGGCATCGATCCGCGTCACGCCGATCAGATGGTGCGCGGACTGACCTCGCTGCCGAACGGCACCGGGAAGACGGTGCGGGTGGGGGTGTTCGCGCGCGGGCCGAAGGCCGAAGAGGCGCAGGCGGCGGGGGCCGATGTGGTGGGCGCGGAGGACCTGGCCGAGAAGGTGCAGGCCGGCGATATCGACTTCGACCGCTGCATCGCGACGCCGGACATGATGGGGGTGGTCGGACGGCTCGGCAAGATCCTGGGCCCGCGCGGACTGATGCCGAACCCGCGGCTGGGCACCGTCACGATGGATGTGCGGGGCGCGGTGACCGCGGCGAAGGGCGGACAGGTGGAGTTCCGCGCCGAGAAGGCGGGGATCATCCATGCCGGCATCGGCAAGGTCAGCTTCGACGACGACAAGCTGGTGGAGAACGCCAAGGCGCTGGCTGACGCGATCCAGAAGGCGAAGCCGACCGGTGCGAAGGGCACGTACCTGCAGCGGGTGTCGGTCAGCTCCACGATGGGTCCCGGCGTGCGCGTGGATGTCGGCTCGCTGGCAGCGAGCTAGCGGCCCGGTCAGTCCGGCAACTCCGATCCGGCCAATCTGCTCGGTCCGCTGCCAGGACCGACCGATGGCGCTCGCAAAGTTCGTGTAGTTCGATTGGCTGGCACGCCAGTGCCACTGCGCAGCGGAGATCAGCGCTCTCCATCCTGCTGGTCGGTGCCGGCCGCCTTCAAATGCTTCCGTTGCGGCCCTGCTGGTGCTCTGAAGCGCGTATTCTATAGCTGAAGGCAACACGAGCTCTGACCGCCAACGATCTCGTTGACCTGCAACCCCATCTGCCGGGGCGAGGCGGGCACGTCACGCCCGCTGCCCTCGGCCGGCGGTGGGGGTGCAGGGTCCACCGTCTCCCGGGCCGGAGTTGATCCATGCATCGACGAACCGCAGCCGCGGGCTTCGGCGTCGGCCGGCGTTTCAGCGCGCGAGCGGTGCTCGGGATGCTGCGAGAGTGACCTGGGACCGGGTGGTGACGCGGCCGATCATGCCGGCGATCGTCGCGCCGGTCATCGGCGGCGGCGGGATCTGGCGGTCGCGGCGAATCCGGCAGCCGATGACCCGGGGTCAAGGGCTGCGCGGCCGGCAATCGCCAGGAGCAACGCCGCGACGGCGATGAGCAGAGTAGTGATGGCACAGATCAGTGTTGTCATGGCGCGGATATGGACATTGCCACCCATCGGATTATTCCGCGATTCGAAATTTCATCGGCATGTCATTTGAAGGCGAGGGCTCGGCCCGGTCGCCGGAACCCTGATCGAGGATCGAGGGGCGGCGCGTTGCCGCCGGACGAAGCGCCAGCGTCCGGGCCCCCTATCCGAACTCATCAGGAACCAGACCTTCACAACCAAACACTCCGGCAGGGTGTCGCTGAGTTCGGCGAGTTTCGCATAAATTATCTGCCAAAAGGCCACATTATTGCGCGGGCACCGGAGGCCCACCTGACGACCGTTGCAAAGTGGCCCCGTAAGCCGAGGCCCAGTACGAGGAGAGAGAACATGAAGACCATGATCCTGGCCCTGGCAGCCGTCCTGAGCCTCGCCGCCGGCACAGCCGCCATGAGCCCTGCGGCACAGGCCGCACAGGCCCAGCTGTTCCCGCCGGCGCAGAACGGCAACGGCTAATCATCAGCCAAACCACTGATCGAAGGAGGCCGGCGTGATGCCGGCCCCTTTTCGTTTGGCGCGATGCACCTTCCTCCTCAACTCAGCCCCGGGACGCTTGCCCGGGGCGCTTTTTTGGCAGGTGGTGGCGGCGCTGACACGGGCCTGGATGTGGGCGACAGCGCCGCAGACACTGGCGCCGACGGACAACAAGCCCACCTATGCGGATGATTGCGAGAAACCGTATCGCAATCACTCGGCGCGCGCGGTGACGGGCAGCCTGGGCGCTTGCCGGCTCGATCGCCAGTGACGCATTGCTATCGGTCAGACCGACTCGCCACTTATGGCGCTGCGCTCCGTCCAAGAGGACGACGGGGACCCACGCTGCTGGCTATACCCGTCTGAACAGTCGGGCGACGCCCAATGCGCCGAGCCCAGCGCCAAGCAAGGCAAGCGATGCTGGCTCGGGCACGGGGTCAGGGGTTCCGAACAGGTCGAAGTTTGACAGGGCGTGCCCATTGTTGGTGGCCCACGTGCCGGAAGTTCCGGGGGAATTAATCGAGAACAGTCCCTCAAGACTCTGGCCGTTGCCGGCATGAATGGCGACGAAGGAGCCCGCGAAGCCGGTTGCCCCAGGATTTCAGGCTCCAGGTCCCCGAGAGACTGCCGTTCGTGCTGATGCTGACGATCCCGGGCGCAAGCCCGCTACCGTCCTGCCGGCCCAAATAAGTCACGTTGTCTCCAAGCAGGGCCAGGTAGTCCGTCACCAACTGCGCGATCGAAGCATTGCTCTGATTCGACGTCGTGAAGTCCGCGATGAACGTCAAGCCGCCTCCACTGGTCCCCCCGGTGTTGGTAAAGGTCTGGCCGTCCAGCGTGCACGATGGGCTAGCGAGGCAAGGCGTTGCCTTTGCTTGCGGGGCGGCGAGCGCCGCGAGGCAGCCTCCGAGGAAGATCAGGGCAACGCGTTTGTTCATTTTCGAGTCCTATGCGCGATTTCGTCGTTCCTTCGGAAGAGGAATAGCAGTACCAATAAGCGAACTCAAGCATTGGTATTAACCAGAATCCCTCATCTGCAATAGTTTATGATATGACATTTCGTATTTTTGGATGTCTATCAGTAGGCCGCTTCCGGCCACGCCGGATGACGCGGCCTGTCCGGAGCTCGCACAGCGTCGACAATTGTCGCTTGCGACAACACGCACCGCGACCCGCGCGCGGCGGCGCGTGCCGCCATCACGCGGGGGTCGGGTGCGCCATGACGGGGTCGGACGCGGCGGTATCAGGCGCCCCAACCGGTCACGCGAACTGCGGCGGCTGATCGAACCCCCTCGACTCCGCCCCGGCTTTCCGCTACCTCCCCGCGCTCCGCACAGACCGCTGGGCCTACCTATCCTGGCCAGCGAGTGCGGCAGGGAGGCAACCGCCTCCCGAACCTGTCCGAGACCGCTCGTCCCCCTTCGGGGGTTTAATGGACCTTCGGGTCCGCGCGCGGGAGACGGGAGACGCCGAAGCCCTCGGCCCCGGACCTTGTCCGGGGTGACCCGAGGGCCTGCCTCCAACGGAGGACGGTCGGTTCCGGCTGATGGACAGGCGAACCTGGGCAACCCGGCCCGGCGCGGTCCAAACGCGTCTGGTCAAAAGGAGACGATACGTGGACCGGACTGAAAAGCGGGAGTTCGTCGCCGGTCTGCACGAGGCGCTTGCCGCCACCTCGATGATCGTGGTGACCCACAACACGGGTCTCACGGTCGCCGAGGCGACGGAGCTCAGGCGCCGGATGCGGGTCGCCGGCGTGACCTTCAGGGTCGCGAAGAACCGCCTGGCCCACCTCGCCCTGGAAGGGACCCAATTCGACGGCCTGACGCCCATGCTGAAGGGACCGACCGCGCTGGCGTGGTCGACCGACCCGGTGGCGGCGGCCAAGGCGACCGTCGAGTTCGCCAGGACCAACGAGCAGGCTTGTGCTGATCGGCGGGGCGCTTGGCCCCCAGACGCTGGACGCGTCGGGGGTGCGGGCGCTGGCCGAACTGCCGGGCCTGGATACGCTGCGTGCCCGCATCGTGGGGATGATTTCCACCCCCGCGACCCGGGTCGCCGGCGTCCTCCAGGGCTCGGCCGGGCAGCTTGCTCGGGTGTTTGGCGCCTTTGCCAGGAAGCACGAGGAGGGCGAGGCGGCTGCGTGCCTGCCCCGGCCTGACCCTTGCATGGAACCAACCAACGACTAAATTAGGGACACACACAAATGGCTGATCTGCAAAAGCTGGTAGACGAGCTCTCCGGCCTCACGGTGTTGGAGGCTGCCGAGCTCTCAAAGCTGCTCGAGGACAAGTGGGGCGTCTCCGCCGCCGCGCCGGTCGCGGTGGCCGCGGCCGCGCCTGCCGGTGGAGCCGCGGCCGCGGCCGCGCCGGCCGAGGAGCAGACCGAGTTCACCGTCATCCTGGCGAAGACGGGCGACAAGAAGATCAACGTGATCAAGGAGGTCCGCACCATCACGGGCCTCGGCCTGAAGGAGGCCAAGGACCTGGTCGAGGCTGCGCCGAAGCCGGTCAAGGAAGGCATCGGCAAGGACGAGGTCGCCAAGATCAAGAAGATGCTGGAGGACGCGGGCGCTTCCGTGGAGGTCAAGTAGCACGAGCGAGCGAACCAAACCGGGCGTGCGGGCTCGCCGCACCGCCGCCCGAACTGAACTGGATGCGGGCGGGAATCAGCTTGGTTCCCGCCCCGTTCCGCGTTGCGGCGACAGCTGCACCCGGGTGGCCGGGGGGTTTCGTGGCCGCAGACGAGCGTATGGGCAGGTAGGCAGGGCAGTTCATGAACGCAATTAGCAGGTCGTTTACCGGGCGCAAGCGGATCCGTCGCAGCTTCGGGCGTATCCCCGAGGTGGCGCCGATGCCGAACCTGATCGACGTGCAGCGCGCCTCCTACGAGGCGTTCCTGCAGATGAACGTCCAGCATGACAGCCGGCTGCATGCCGGTTTGCAGGAAGTGTTCAAGTCGGTGTTCCCGATCGACGACTTCGCCGGCCGCGGCCGGCTCGAGTTCGTCTATTACGAGCTCGAGGAGCCGAAATACGACGTCGAGGAGTGCATCCAGCGCGGCATGACCTATGCCGCGCCGCTGAAGGTCATCCTGCGGCTGATCGTGTGGGACGTGGACGAGGACACCGGCGCGCGCTCGATCCGCGACATCAAGGAACAGCCCGTCTACATGGGCGACATGCCGCTGATGACCGACAACGGCACGTTCATCATCAATGGCACCGAGCGCGTCATCGTGTCGCAGATGCATCGCTCGCCCGGCGTGTTCTTCGACCACGACAAGGGCAAGACGCATTCGTCCGGCAAGTACCTGTTCGCGGCGCGGGTGATTCCGTATCGCGGCTCCTGGCTCGACTTCGAGTTCGACAGCAAGGACCTGGTCTACGTGCGCATCGACCGGAAGCGGAAGCTGCCGGTCACCACGCTGCTCTACGCGCTGGAGGGCACGGCCACCGTGAAGTTGCGTGCCGAGCGTGAGGCGAAGGGCGAGACGCTGGAGATCGGCGAAATCCGCGGCATGGATCAGGAGGAGATCCTGCGCAACTTCTACGGCCAGGTGGTGTTCGATTACACGGCGAAGGGCTGGGCGCGGCCGTTCGATCCGGACGCGTTCCGCGGCGTGAAGCTGCTGGAGCCGATCGTCGATGCCGAGACCGGCGAGGTGGTGGCCGATGCGGAGGCCAAGCTGACGCAGCGCCAGGCGCGGCGCATCGCCGAGAAGACCAAGGAAGTGCTGGTCGGCCGCACCGACCTGCTCGGCCGCTTCGTCGCCGAGGACCTGGTGAACGAAGCTACCGGCGAGATCTATGCCGAGGCCGGTGAGGAACTCACTGAGCCGAAGCTCGCCGCGCTGGAAGAGGCCGGCATCACCAAGCTGCCGACGCTGGCGGTGGATCAGTCGTGCGGGCCGTGGATCCGCAACACGCTGGCGGTGGACAAGAACTCCAACCGCGACGACGCGCTGATCGACATCTACCGCGTGATGCGCCCGGGCGAGCCGCCGACGCCGGAGACGGCCGAGGCGTTGTTCCGCGGCCTGTTCTTCGACGGCGATCGCTATGACCTGTCGGCGGTGGGCCGGGTGAAGATGAACATGCGGCTTGGCTTCGATGAGGTGCCCGATTCGATCCGCGTGCTGCGCAAGGAGGACCTGCTGCGCACGGTGAAGATGCTGTGCGAGCTGAAGGACGGCCGCGGGCAGATCGACGACATCGACAATCTCGGCAACCGCCGGGTGCGCTCGGTCGGCGAGCTGATGGAGAACCAGTACCGCATCGGCCTGCTGCGGATGGAGCGGGCGATCCGCGAGCGCATGGGCTCGGTCGACATCGACACCGTGATGCCGCACGACCTGATCAACGCCAAGCCGGCGGCGGCGGCGGTGCGCGAGTTCTTCGGCTCCTCGCAGCTCTCGCAGTTCATGGACCAGACCAACCCGCTGTCCGAGGTGACGCACAAGCGGCGTCTTTCGGCGCTTGGTCCGGGCGGTCTGACGCGCGAGCGCGCGGGCTTCGAGGTGCGCGACGTGCACCCGACGCACTACGGGCGCATCTGCCCGATCGAGACGCCGGAAGGGCCGAATATCGGCCTGATCAACTCGCTGGCCACCTACGCCAAGGTCAACAAGTACGGCTTCATCGAGACGCCGTACATGCTGGTGAAGGACGGCGTGGTGCAGAAGGAGCCGCGCTATCTCTCCGCCATGGAGGAGGAGAAGCTGGTCGTCGCCCAGGCCGATGCGCCGATGGACAGCGACGGTCGCTTCACCGAGGACCTGGTGTCGGTGCGCAAACAGGGCGATTTCCGTCTGGCGCGGCCGGAGGACGTCACCGCGATCGACGTCTCGCCGAAGCAGTTGGTGTCGGTGGCGGCGGCGCTGATCCCGTTCCTGGAGAACGACGACGCCAACCGCGCGCTGATGGGTTCCAACATGCAGCGCCAGGCGGTGCCGCTGATCCAGGCCGATGCGCCGCTGGTCGGCACCGGCATGGAGGCGGCGGTGGCGCGCGACAGCGGCGCCACGATCATCGCCCGCCGCGCCGGCGTGGTGGACCAGATCGATGGCGCGCGCATCGTGGTGCGGGCGACCAACGACGACGGCACGACGAAGGGCGTCGACATCTACCGGCTGCGCAAGTTCATGCGTTCCAACCAGTCCACCTGCATCAACCAGCGTCCGCTGGTGAGGGTGGGCGATACGGTGCAGGAGCATGAGATCATCGCCGATGGTCCTTCGACCGAGCTTGGCGAGCTGGCGCTGGGGCGGAACGTGCTGGTCGCGTTCATGCCGTGGAATGGCTACAACTTCGAGGACTCGATCCTGATCTCCGAGCGCATCGCGCGCGACGACGTGTTCACCTCCATCCACATCGAGGAATTCGAGGTGATGGCGCGCGACACCAAGCTGGGCCAGGAGGAGATCACGCGCGACATCCCCAACGTGGGCGAGGAAGCGCTGAAGAACCTCGACGAGGCCGGCATCGTCTATATCGGCGCCGAAGTGAATCCGGGCGACATCCTGGTCGGCAAGGTCACGCCGAAGGGCGAAAGCCCGATGACGCCGGAGGAAAAGCTGCTGCGCGCGATCTTCGGCGAGAAGGCCTCGGACGTGCGCGACACGTCGCTGAAGCTGCCGCCCGGGGTGACCGGCACGGTGGTGGATGTGCGCGTGTTCAGCCGCCGCGGCGTCGACAAGGACGAGCGCGCGATGGCGATCGAGCGCGCCGAGATCGAACGTCTGGCGAAGGACCGCGACGACGAGAAGGCGATCCAGGAGCGGTCGTTCCTCAACCGGCTGCGCGAGAAGCTGCTGGGCCGCAAGGCAACCGGCGGGTTCAAGGGCATCAAGGCCGGCACGCTGATCGACGAGGATGTGCTGGCCGAGCATCCGCGTGGTGCCTGGCGCCATATCGGCGTGCAGGACGACGCGGTGATGGCGGAGATCGAGACGCTGAAGCGCGAGTTCGATGCCGCGATCGGCCGGCTGCAGGCGCGGTTCGACAGCAAGGTGGAGAAGCTGCAGCGCGGCGATGAGCTGCCGCCCGGCGTGATGAAGATGGTGAAGGTCTTCATCGCGGTGAAGCGCAAGCTGCAGCCTGGCGACAAGATGGCCGGACGCCATGGCAACAAGGGCGTGGTGTCGCGCGTGGTGCCGGTCGAGGACATGCCGTTCCTCGACGATGGCACGTCGGTCGATCTGGTGCTCAACCCGCTCGGCGTGCCGAGCCGGATGAACGTCGGGCAGATCCTGGAGACGCATCTCGGCTGGGCGTGCCACACGCTGGGCGCGCAGATCGGCGAGCTGGTGGAGGAATATCGCCGCACCGGTGCGCGCCGCGACGATCTGCTGGAGCGGCTGCGCGAGGTGTACGGCGAGGACGAGTTCCGCGACCAGATCGCGAACCTCGACACCGATCAGCTGGTCGAGATGGCGGAGAACCTGAAGAAGGGCGTGCCGATCGCCACGCCGGTGTTCGATGGCGCGCGGATGTCCGACATCGAAGGCATGCTGGAACGGGCGGGACTGAATACCTCCGGCCAGGTGGTGCTGGTCGATGGCCGCACCGGCGAGCCGTTCGAGCGCAAGGTGACGGTCGGCTACATCTACATGCTGAAGCTGCACCACCTGGTGGACGACAAGATCCACGCGCGGTCGATCGGGCCGTATTCGCTGGTGACGCAGCAGCCGCTGGGCGGCAAGGCGCAGTTCGGCGGCCAGCGCTTCGGCGAGATGGAGGTGTGGGCGCTGGAGGCGTACGGCGCCGCCTACACACTGCAGGAGATGCTGACGGTGAAATCGGACGACGTGTCCGGACGGACCAAGGTCTACGAGGCGATCGTGCGCGAGCAGGACAACTTCGAGGCCGGCGTGCCGGAGAGCTTCAACGTGCTGGTGAAGGAACTGAAGTCGTTGGGGCTGAACGTCGATCTGGACAGCCGGGCCGCTTGAAGAAGAAATCACCACAGAGCCACGGGGCACGGAGCAAGCGGCATCGAAGCTGCGCTTGCTCCGCGCCTTGGTGTCGCTGTGTTGACGCTTCGTCCGCAATGCACATGTTGACCCATAGGGTATCAAAAGCATGAACGAACTCATGAAGATCCTCGGCCAGACCGGCCAGGCAATGACCTTCGATCAGATCAAGATCCAGATGGCGAGTCCGGAGCAGATCCGCTCCTGGTCGTACGGCGAGATCAGGAAGCCGGAAACCATCAACTACCGCACCTTCAAGCCGGAGCGTGACGGCCTGTTCTGCGCGCGCATATTCGGACCGATCAAGGACTACGAGTGCCTGTGCGGCAAGTACAAGCGGATGAAGTTCCGCGGCATCATCTGCGAGAAGTGCGGCGTCGAGGTCACCCTGGCGAAGGTGCGGCGCGAGCGCATGGGGCATATCGAGCTCGCCTCGCCGGTGGCGCACATCTGGTTCCTGAAGTCGCTGCCGAGCCGGATCGGCCTGATGGTCGATCTGACGCTGAAGGAGCTGGAGAAGATCCTTTACTTCGAGAGCTACGTGGTGCTGGAGCCCGGCACCACCGATCTCAAGATGCATCAGCTGCTCACCGAGGATCAGCTGCTCGCCAAGCAGGACGAATTCGGTGAGGACCAGTTCGAGGTCGGTATCGGCGCCGAGGCGATCAAGAAGGTGCTGCACAAGATCGTGCTCGACGAAGAGAAGGTAAAGCTGCGGGGCGACCTGAAGGAGACCAGCTCCGAGGCCAAGCGCAAGAAGCTGGTGAAGCGGCTGAAGCTGATCGAGGCGTTCGCTGATTCCGGGGCGCGTCCGGAGTGGATGATTCTCGACGTGGTGCCGGTGATCCCGCCCGAGCTGCGCCCGCTGGTGCCGCTGGATGGCGGGCGTTTCGCGACCTCCGACCTGAACGACCTGTACCGGCGCGTGATCAATCGCAACAACCGCCTGAAGCGGCTGATCGAGCTGCGCGCACCGGACATCATCGTGCGCAACGAGAAGCGGATGTTGCAGGAGAGCGTGGACGCACTGTTCGACAACGGCCGTCGTGGCCGCGCCATCACGGGCGCCAACAAGCGCCCGCTGAAGTCGCTGTCCGACATGCTGAAGGGCAAGCAGGGCCGGTTCCGGCAGAACCTGCTCGGCAAGCGCGTCGACTATTCGGGCCGTTCGGTCATCGTGGTCGGGCCGGAGCTGAAGCTGTATCAGTGCGGACTGCCGAAGAAGATGGCGCTCGAGCTGTTCAAGCCGTTCATCTACTCGAAGCTGGAAAAGTACGGCCACGCCACCACCATCAAGGCCGCCAAGCGGATGGTGGAAAAGGAGCGTCCCGAAGTGTGGGACATCCTGGAGGAGGTCATCCGCGAGCACCCGGTGATGCTGAACCGCGCTCCGACGCTGCATCGGCTGGGCATCCAGGCGTTCGAGCCGGTGCTGATCGAGGGCAAGGCGATTCAGTTGCATCCGCTGGTCTGCACCGCGTTCAATGCCGACTTCGACGGCGATCAGATGGCAGTGCACGTACCGCTGTCGCTGGAGGCGCAGCTCGAGGCCCGGGTGCTGATGATGTCCACCAACAACATCCTCAGCCCTGCGAATGGCAAGCCGATCATCGTGCCGTCGCAGGACATCGTGCTGGGCATCTACTATCTTTCGCTCGAGACGCCGGAATTCCACGCCGTTGCCGACCGGGACGCGCCGGCATTCGGCACCATCGGCGAGATCGAGTATGCGCTGTTTTCCGGCTCGGTCGGCATGCACGGCAAGATCAAGGCGCGCTACGAAACGATCGATGCCGGCGGCAACCCGGTGCGCAGCGTGGTGGTGACCACGCCCGGTCGGATGATGATCGCGCAGATCCTGCCGCGGCATCCCAACGTGCCGTTCGATCTGATCAACAAGCAGCTTACCAAGAAGAGCGTTTCCGACGTGATCGACATGGTGTACCGCCATTGCGGCCAGAAGGAGTGCGTGATCTTTGCCGACCGGCTGATGGGGCTTGGCTTCGGCCATGCGGCGAAGGCCGGCATCTCCTTCGGCAAGGATGACCTGATCATTCCGGTCGAGAAGGACGAGCTGATCCGTCACACCCAGTCGGAGGTGAAGGAGTTCGAGCAGCAGTATCAGGACGGCCTGATCACGGCGGGCGAGCGGTACAACAAGGTGGTGGACGCTTGGTCGCGCTGCACCGATGAAGTGGCCGGCGCGATGATGAAGGAGATTTCCAAGCAGGAGATCGGCACGCAGACCAACTCGGTGTGGATGATGAGCAACTCGGGTGCGCGCGGCTCGCCGGCGCAGATGCGCCAGCTTGCCGGCATGCGCGGGCTGATGGCCAAGCCGTCGGGCGAGATCATCGAGCAGCCGATCATCGCGAACTTCAAGGAAGGCCTGTCGGTGCTGGAGTACTTCAACTCCACCCACGGTGCCCGCAAGGGGCTCGCCGACACCGCGCTGAAGACGGCGAACTCGGGCTACCTGACGCGTCGTCTGGTGGACGTGGCGCAGGACTGCATCATCGTCGAGGAGGATTGCGGCACCGAACGCGGCCTGACCGTGCGTGCGGTGATGGATGGCGGCGAGGTGGTTTCCGCGCTGTCGGAACGCATCCTTGGGCGCACGGCGGCGGAGGACGTGCTGGATCCGATCAGCAACGAGGTGCTGGTGCCGGGCAACACGCTGATCGAGGAGGATGCGGCCGATCAGATCGAACGGGCCGGCGTCGAGGCGGTGAAGATCCGTTCGGTGCTGACCTGCAATTCGCGGATCGGCGTGTGCGGACACTGCTACGGGCGCGACCTCGCCCGCGGCACGCCGGTGAACATCGGCGAGGCGGTTGGAGTGATCGCCGCGCAGTCGATCGGCGAGCCGGGCACGCAGCTCACCATGCGCACCTTCCACATCGGCGGTGCGGCCCAGCGCGGTGCCGAGCAGTCGAGCGTCGAGGCGAGCCACGAGGGCGTGGTGACGGTGAAGAACCGCAATGTGGTGATGAACAGCCAGGGCACGCCGGTGGTCATGTCGCGCAACTGCGAAATCGTCCTGGTGGACGACAAGCAGCGCGAGCGTGCCCGGTTCCGGGTGCCGTACGGTGCTCGTCTGCTGGTGGACGAAGGCCAGCAGGTGGCGCGCGCGCAGAAGCTGGCGGAGTGGGATCCGTACACGCTGCCGATCATCACCGAGCGGGCCGGCCGGGTCGAATACATCGACCTGATCGAGGGCATCACGCTGGTCGAGCGGATGGACGAGGTCACCGGGCTCACGTCGAAGGTGGTGGTGGACTACAAGCAGGGCGCCAAGAGTGTTGATCTGCGGCCGCGGCTGCAGCTCAAGGACGAGCACGGCGAGGTGCTGCGGCTGCCGAACAACACGGATGCGCGGTACTTCCTGGCGCCTGAACTCGATCCTTTCGGTCGATAACGGCGCGCAGGTGGCGGCAGGCGACGTGATCGCCCGTATCCCGCGTGAGGGCAGCAAGACCCGCGACATCACCGGCGGTCTGCCGCGCGTCGCGGAACTGTTCGAGGCGCGCCGGCCGAAGGATCACGCGGTGATCGCCGAGACCGACGGCCGCGTGGAGTTCGGCAAGGACTACAAGAACAAGCGCCGCGTCATCGTGAAGAACGACGAGACCACCGAGGAGACCGAGTACCTGATCCCCAAGGGCAAGCACGTCTCGGTGCAGGAAGGCGACTTCGTGCGGCGTGGCGACCCGCTGGTCGACGGCCCGCGCGTGCCGCACGACATCCTCAAGGTGCTCGGCGTGGAGGCGTTGTCCGACTACCTGGTCAACGAAATCCAGGACGTCTATCGACTGCAGGGCGTGAAGATCAACGACAAGCACATCGAGGTGATTGTTCGCCAGATGCTGCAGAAGGTTGAGATCCTCGATCCGGGCGACACGACGTTCCTGGCCGGCGAGCAGGTGGACCGCACCGAGTTCGATGCGGTGAACGCCCGGCTCGGCCACGACGACAAGCCGGCACAGGAGATGCCGGTGCTGCAGGGCATCACCAAGGCGTCGTTGCAGACCAACAGCTTCATCTCGGCGGCGTCGTTCCAGGAGACGACGCGGGTGCTGACCGAAGCGGCGACCGCCGGCAAGACCGACAACCTGACCGGGCTCAAGGAGAACGTGATCGTCGGGCGGCTGATCCCGGCGGGCACCGGCTCGGTGATGAACCGGCTGCGGGCGATCGCGGCCGGACGCGATCAGCGGACGCTGAGCATGGGCACGACGCCGCAGATCACCGAGGAGGTGAAGGCGGCGGAGTAGCTCGACTTACGGGTGTAAGCGTGGGGCCGGCGGCGCGGAGGTGCCGCCGGCCCTTCGCGTAGGGGGGCAGGCGATGAACGGTTCAGGCGCAACTCCAGGCTTTCATCATGTCGCGATCCGCGCGGTGGATTTCGACGCGACCGTCGAGTTCTACACGCAAGGGCTGGGCTTCACGGTTCATTACGGGTTTTCGGTGCCCGGACGGATCGACCGGGCGGTGTTCCTGGACGCCGGCGACGGCCGCTATGTCGAGGTGTTCGGCCAGGGCTCCACGGTGCAGGCAGAGGGCCGGCGGCGGCGGCCGGATGAAGCACCGACCGAGGGTGCGCTGCTGCATTTCTGCCTGCGCGTGCCCGACGTGGAGGCATCCTATGCCCGCGCGCTCGCAGCCGGCGGGGTGGCACGGATCGCGCCACGGACCGCGGCGCTTGGTGGCGAGCCGCCGGCCGAAGTTCACATCGCCTTCATCACCGGGCCGAACGGCGAGGTCATCGAGTTCCTGAACAGCGAGCAACTCTGAGACGGCTGCTGAAGGTTGATCGGCCGTATGAAAACTCGGCTGGTCCTTTCTTTTGCGGATCTGTGGCATTATATGACCATAGTAGTCACAAATTCGAGCATTTGCGTCATGCGAAACATCCAATTGCGAGACGCCAAGGCAGCACTGTCGGCTGTCGTCGACGATGCGGCGCACGGCAACGCCTCAGTGATCACGCGGCATGGCAAGCCCACGGCGGTTGTTTTGGGATTCGCGGAGTGGCAGCGGCTGACCCGTGTGCCTTCCTTCGGTCGGTTGCTGATGTCTGCACCAGTGGAGCCTGGCGACGTACCGGACAGGGATGCCGCCCCGTTGCGCGACATCGCTTTGTGAGCGGCTATCTGATCGATACCAATGTCATTTCGGCAGGCGCTGTTGGCAGGACGCATCATGCATCGGCGGTGCATCGTTGGATGGACGCCAACACGAGCTCCCTGCATCTCTCCGTGGTGACCATTGCCGAAATCGAAGCAGGGATCGCCAAGTCGTTGCGCGAAGCTGCGCAGAAGAAGGCGTCAAGATTGACTGACTGGCTGGAAACAGTCCTGCATCTTTATGCCGACAGGTACTCCCTATCGATATTGCGGTTGCCAGGATCGCTGGTGGATTGAGCGACCTGGCCCGGAGTCGTGGCCAAACGCCCGGGTTTGCCGATATCGCCATCGCCGCGACGGCAAGAGCGCATGGGATGACGATTTTCACACGAAACCTGCGCCATTTCGCTGCGCTTGACGTGACGGCGCGCGATCCCTTCGTCGATATGTTCGCCTGAGTTGGCTCTATCAGTGCACCCCGACTGTTGCGGTGACGGTCTGACCCGCCGCCGGTCCCGCCGCATACCGCCGTGCCAGTGCGGCGCACACCATGAGCTGGATCTGATGGAACAGCATCAACGGCAGCACGATCAACCCTAGCGACTGGCCGGCGAACAGCACGCTGGCCATCGGCAGGCCACTCGCCAGGCTCTTCTTCGAGCCGCAGAACACAACGGTTATCCGGTCGGCCCGGTCAAGGCCGAGCATCCGGCCGATCCCGGCGGTCGCCAGCAGGACCGCCGCCAGCAGTGTCGCGTCCAGCAGCAGCAGCGCGGCGAAGCGGCCTGCGTCGAGCTGATGCCAGATGCCCTGCGTCACGCCCTCGCTGAATGCGACATATACCACGAGCAGGATCGAGCCGCGATCGACCAGGCTGGTCAGCCGCTTGTGGCAGCCGACCCATCCGCCGATCCACGGCCGCGCGAGCTGACCCATGAGGAACGGCAGAAGAAGCTGCAGCACGATGTCGCCCACGCCACGCGCCGAGAAGCCGCCATGCGCGCTCAGCAGCAGACCTGCCAGCAGCGGCGTCAGCAGGATGCCGAACAGGTTGGACGCGGTCGCCGCGCACAGCGCCGCGGCGACATTGCCGCGCGCGATCGAGGTGAAGGCGATCGAGGACTGCACCGTGGACGGCAGCACGCACAGCATCAGCACCCCGGCCCACAGCGCCGGCGTCAGCAGCCCCGGCGCGACAGCCCGCGCGGTCAGTCCGAGCGCCGGGAACAACAGAAAGGTGCTGCCAAGCACCGCAGCATGCAGCCGCCAGTGTCGGGCTCCCGCCAATGCCGCCCGCGGTGCAAGTCGCGCGCCTTGCAGGAAGAACATCGACGCGATCATTGCGGTGCTGGCGCCGTTCGCCACGGTCATTCCCGGACCTTGGGCCGGGAGTGCCGAGGCCAGCGCCACCATGCCGAGGATGCCGGCGATATAGGGATCGAGGTGCAGCCGGGAGCGCAGCGTGTGCATGGGGTGAGGATATTCGGCAAGCCGGCTTATTGTGAAGTACGCTCGCGCAGCTTATTGTGATAGCGGTTTGTGATAAGCGGAGCCGCCCGTCGTGCTGGACCCGGTACTGCTGGAGAGTTTCCTGGCGGTCGCACAGGCCCGCAATTTCAGCGAGGCCGGGCGTCGGCTGGGGCTGCGCCAGTCCACCATCAGCCAGCATATCCGCAAGCTGGAGCGGGAGGCGGGGCGGCGGCTGTTTGTCCGTGACACCCACTCGGTGGTGGCGACCCCCGACGGTGAGGCGATGGAGGGGTTCGCCCGCTCCATCCTGGAAGCCAATGAGCGGGCGCGCCGCTATTTCGCCGGTTCGCAACTGCGCGGCCGGCTCCGCTTCGGCGCGTCTGAGGACTTCGTCAGTTCGCGGCTGCCTGAGGTACTGGCCGATTTCGTCCGCCAGCACCCGCTGGTCGATCTGGAGTTGACCGTCGATCTGAGCGCCACGCTGTACCAGATGCTGGATGGCGGCGACCTCGACCTGGTGCTGTGCAAGCGTCGGCCGGGCGACGACAAGGGCCGTCCGGTGTGGCGCGACCGGCTGGCCTGGATCGGCACCGAGGCGACGCGGATCGAGCCCGACCAGCCGTTGCCCTTGATCCTGTACACCCCGCCCAGCATCACCCGGACGGCGGCGCTGGAAACGCTGGAAAAGGCGGGACGGGCGTGGCGGATCGTCTGCTCCAGCGGCAGTCTGAGCGGGCTGCGGGCTGCGGCGCTGGCTGGTCTCGGCGTCACGGTTCACGCGCGCGGCCTGATGCCGGAGGGGCTGTTGGAGATGCCGGCGGCGTACCGGCTGCCCGATCTGGGCGATGTGGAGTTCGTGGTGCTGGGTGCGACGCGACAGGAGCACGGGCCGGCGGCGGAACTGGCGGCGGCGATTCTGGCGAACGGCGGGCGATTGCAGCGGCGAATTCCGATGTGAGATCGCCAGACGTGGTGTCGGTTTCCGGTGATCGGTGATCCGGTCCGACGCACTGGACGGGACCGACAGGCGCGAGCAAGCGCGGCAGAGCGATCGGACGGCTCGGGCAGCCGACCATGCCGGCATTGCACCGAACGCTTGCCCTGGTGGTCTGGTTTGCGGACTGCAGCCGCGCCGGCGGAGGCGAATCTCGCGACCTCGATATTGACACCCTTCGGACCCGCCACTAGGTTCCGCCCCCTCTGGCCGACCCGGCAAGGCGTGAGCGGGCGGCCGTCGTTTGCAGGCCGAAGTCGCGTGCGGCACCGCCTCCGGATTGACCGGCGGGCCTAGGCCGTGGGCTCCAGGACCCGCAGGATGGGATGCTCCCAGCCGGCGGGCTTCGCCTGTCAGATGACGGTTCGCCCTATCGCAGGGCTGGCCGAACGGCCTGTTGCAGTGGCCGGCCGAACGGAATGAAAGAGGCGCGATGCCGACGATCAACCAGCTCATCGCCCACGGGCGGGAGCGACAGAAGACGCGGAACACGGTTCCGGCGCTGCAAGGCTGCCCGCAGAAGCGTGGCGTGTGCACGCGCGTCTATACGACGACGCCGAAGAAGCCGAACTCGGCGCTGCGCAAGGTGGCGAAGGTGCGGCTGACCAACGGCTACGAGGTGGTGAGCTACATCCCGGGCGAAGGCCACAACCTGCAGGAACACTCGGTGGTGCTGATCCGCGGCGGTCGCGTGAAGGACCTGCCTGGGGTGCGGTACCATATTCTGCGCGGCGTGCTCGACACCCAGGGCATCGCCAAGCGCCGCCAGCGCCGCTCGCTGTACGGCGCCAAGCGGCCGAAGTGAGGAGGTCCGCATGAGCCGCCGCCGCCGCGCCGTCAAACGCGAGATCCTGCCGGACGCCAAGTTCGGTGACATTGTGATCAGCCGGTTCATGAACGCGCTGATGTATGACGGCAAGAAATCGGTCGCCGAAGGCACCGTGTATGGTGCGCTCGATTCGATGAAGCGTCGTGGCGGCGCGCAGGCCGATCCGGTGCGCATGTTCCACGAGGCGCTGGACAACGTGAAGCCGGCGGTGGAGGTGCGTTCGCGCCGGGTCGGCGGCGCCACCTATCAGGTGCCGGTGGAGGTCCGCACGGAGCGCCGCCAGGCGCTGGCGATCCGCTGGCTGATCGATGCGGCGCGCAAGCGCGGCGAGCACACGATGGAAGACCGGTTGTCGAACGAGTTGCTGGACGCGGTGAACAACCGTGGCTCGGCGGTGAAGAAGCGTGAAGACACCCACCGGATGGCAGAGGCGAACAAGGCCTTCAGCCACTACCGCTGGTAACTGATCAACGGAGACAAAGACGATGGCCAAGGCGAAATTCGCGCGCACCAAGCCGCACTGCAACGTCGGCACGATCGGTCACGTGGACCATGGCAAGACCACGTTGACGGCTGCCATCACCAAGGTGCTGGCAAAGACCGGCGGCGCGACGTTCACGGCGTACGACCAGATCGACAAGGCGCCGGAAGAGAAGGCGCGCGGCATCACCATCGCCACCGCGCACGTCGAGTACGAGACGAAGGCGCGCCATTACGCGCACGTCGATTGCCCGGGCCACGCCGACTACGTGAAGAACATGATCACCGGTGCGGCGCAGATGGACGGTGCGATCCTGGTGGTGTCCGCAGCCGACGGCCCGATGCCGCAGACCCGCGAGCACATCCTGCTCGCCCGCCAGGTCGGCGTGCCGGCGCTGGTGGTCTATCTCAACAAGATCGACATGGTGGACGATCCCGAGTTGATCGAGCTGGTGGAGATGGAGCTGCGCGAGCTGCTGTCGTCCTATCAGTTCCCCGGTGACGACATCCCGATCATCAAGGGCTCGGCGCTGTGCGCGCTGGAAGATCGCGACCAGGAGATGGGGGAAAAATCCATCATGGAGCTGATGGACGCGGTCGACAGCTACATCCCACAGCCGGTGCGCGCGACCGACCGGCCGTTCCTGATGCCGGTCGAGGACGTGTTCTCGATCTCCGGCCGCGGCACGGTGGCGACCGGGCGCGTCGAGCGCGGCGTGATCAAGGTCGGCGAGGAAGTGGAGATCGTCGGCATCCGCGCGACCCAGAAGACGGTGGTCACCGGCGTCGAGATGTTCCGCAAGCTGCTCGACCAGGGCGAGGCGGGCGACAACATCGGCGCGCTGCTGCGCGGCACCAAGCGCGAGGATATCGAGCGCGGCCAGGTGCTGGCGAAGCCCGGCTCGATCACGCCGCACACCAAGTTCAAGGCCGAGGCATATATCCTGACCAAGGAGGAGGGCGGCCGCCACACCCCGTTCTTCACCAACTATCGTCCCCAGTTCTACTTCCGCACCACCGACGTGACCGGTGTGGTGCAGTTGCCGGAAGGCACCGAGATGGTGATGCCGGGCGACAACGTGACGATGGACGTGGAACTGATCGCGCCGATCGCGATGGATGCACAGCTTCGGTTCGCGATCCGCGAAGGCGGCCGAACGGTCGGCGCCGGCGTCGTCGCCAGCATCACGGCCTAGCGGAGAACAACGGGACCGGCGCCCCGCAGGAATGCGGGGCGCCGGTGGCGTTTGCAGGGGACTCGGGAAACACGATGGCGATGGACAACCAGAATATCCGCATCCGGCTGAAGGCCTATGATCACCGCGTGCTGGACAACAGCACCAAGGAGATCGTCAACACGGCCAAGCGCACGGGCGCCCAGATCCGCGGACCGATCCCGCTGCCGACCCATATCGAGCGCTTCACCGTCAACCGCTCGCCGCACATCGACAAGAAGAGCCGCGAGCAGTTCGAGATCCGCACCCATCGCCGGCTGCTCGACATCGTCGAGCCGACGCCGCAGACGGTGGACGCGCTGATGAAGCTCGACCTCGCCGCCGGCGTCGACGTCGAGATCAAGATCTGAAGCAATGGCAGCCACGATGTCCCCTCGACGCACCGGATTGCTGGCCAAGAAGCTGGGCATGACCCGGGTGTTTCAGGATGACGGCACGCATGTGCCGGTGACAGTGCTGCGGCTCGACGGTTTGCAGGTGGTCGCGCAGCGTACCGCGGAGAAGGACGGCTACGATGCGGTCCAGCTCGGCTGGGGCAAGGCCAAGGTGAAGAACGTGTCGCAACCCAACCGCGGGCACTTCGCCAAGGCCAAGGTGGAGCCGAAGGCGAAGCTGGTTGAATTCAGGGTGGCGGCCGACGCGCTGCTGGAACCGGGCGCCACGCTGTCGGCGGCGCACTTCGCGGTCGGGCAGCGCGTCGATGTCTGCGGCACCACGCAGGGCAAGGGCTTTGCCGGCGGCATGAAGCGGTGGAATTTTTCCGGTCTCGAAGCCAGCCACGGCGTGTCGATCAGTCATCGCAGCCTGGGCTCGACCGGCAATCGGCAGGATCCCGGCAAGACCTTCAAGAACAAGAAGATGGCGGGACATCTCGGTGTGGAACGCGTCACCACGCTCAATCTCGTGGTGGCCGCGGTGGATGCGGCAAAGGGGCTGCTGATGATCAGGGGCGCGGTGCCGGGTGCCAAGGGCGGCTATGTGCTGGTGCGCGACGCGGTGAAGCGTGCGCGGCCGGCGGATGCGCCGTATCCGGCGGCGCTGGTTGAAGCGCAGGCGGACTGAGCGATGCAGATCGAAATCACCACCCTCGACAAGACCAGCGCCGGCAGCGCCGAGTTGCCGGATGACATCTTCGCCGCGAAGCCGCGCGCCGACATCATGGCGCGCGTGGTGCACTGGCAGCTGGCGAAGCGCCGTGCCGGGACGCACAGCACCAAGGGCATGAACGACGTGTCCGGCACGACGAAGAAGCCGTACCGGCAGAAGGGCACCGGCAACGCGCGGCAGGGCAGCCTGCGCTCCCCGCAGTTCCGCAAGGGTGGCGTCGTGCACGGGCCGGTGCCGCACTCCCACGAGTACAGCCTGAACAAGAAGGTGCGGCGGCTCGGGCTGATCTCGGCGCTGTCGCAGAAGCAGGCCGACGGCAAGCTGGTGGTGCTCGACGCGGCGAGCGGGGCGGCGAAGACCGGCGAGCTGGCGAGGCAGCTGAAGGCACTCGGCTGGCGTTCGGTGCTGATCGTCGATCATGCCGTGGATGCCGGCTTCCTGCGCGCCAGCCGCAACATACCCGGCATCGATGTGCTGCCGACCGTCGGCGCCAACGTGTATGACATTCTCAACCACGACCTGCTGGCGATCACCGCCGCCGGTGTCGAGGGGCTGAAGCAGCGGCTCGGTCCGAAGGCAGCGTCGGCCAACGGGGGAGGCGCGGCATGAGCGGCACGGTCAAGCGCAAGCCGGTGCTGTCGCGCGAGGCGATGTACCAGATCATCCGCGCGCCGCTGATCACCGAGAAGGCGACGATGCTGTCGGAGAGCGGGCAGTTCGTGTTCCGCGTGGCGCCGGATGCGAACAAGCGCGAGATCAAGGCGGCGATCGAGGGGCTGTTCGGCGTCACCGTGCTGGCGGTCAACACGCTGGTGCAGAAGGGCAAGACCAAGCGGTTCAAGGGCCGGCCCGGGCAGCGTTCGGACGTAAAGAAGGCGTTCGTCAAACTGGGCGCCGGCCAGTCGATCGACTTCACCACCGGCCTCGCATAGGACGCGCGCGAGATGGCACTCAGACAGTTCAATCCGGTCACCGCGAGCCTGCGCGGCACGGTGCTGATCAACCGTTCCGAGCTATGGAAGGGCAAGCCGGTCAAGGCGCTGACCGAGGGCAAGATCGGCACCGGCGGGCGCAACAACCACGGCCGCATCACCAGCCGCTTCATCGGCGGTGGGCACAAGCAGGCGTATCGCTTCGTCGATTTCAAGCGCCGCAAGTTCGACATGGCGGCGACGGTCGAGCGACTGGAGTATGATCCGAATCGCACGGCATTCATCGCGCTGGTGAAGTACCAGGACGGCGAGCTGTCGTACATCATCGCGCCGCAGCGTCTGCGTCCGGGCGACAGCGTGGTGTCGGGCCAGCGCGTTGATATCAAGCCGGGCAACGCGATGCCGATGGCGACCATCCCGGTCGGCACCATCATCCACAACATCGAGATGAAGCCTGGTGCGGGCGGCAAGATCGCGCGTTCTGCCGGTACCTATGCGCAGCTGGTCGGCAAGGATGCCGGCTGGGCGCAGATCAAGCTGGGGTCGGGCGAACTGCGCATCGTGCGCGCCGAGTGCATGGCCTCGATCGGCGCGGTGTCGAACCCCGACAACATGAACCAGAAGCTCGGCAAGGCCGGCCGTTCGCGCTGGCTGGGACGCATGCCGCACAACCGCGGCGTGGTGATGAACCCGGTGGATCATCCGCTGGGCGGCGGCGAAGGGCGCAGCTCGGGTGGGCGGCATCCGGTATCGCCGTGGGGCCAGCCGACCAAGGGCTACAAGACGCGCAGGAACAAGGGCACCGACAAGATGATCATCCGCCGCCGCAACAAGGGCAAATAGGATGGCACGTTCCGTCTGGAAGGGTCCGTTCGTCGACGGCTATCTGCTCAACAAGGCAGAGGCGTCGCGCGCGTCGGGCCGCAACGAGATCATCCGCATCTGGTCGCGCCGCTCGACCATCCTGCCGCAATTCGTCGGGCTGACGTTCGGCGTCTACAACGGCCACAAGTTCCTGCCGGTGCAGGTGAACGAGAACATGGTCGGCCACAAGTTCGGCGAGTTCTCGCCGACGCGCACCTTCACCGGCCACGCCGGCGACAAGCGGGCGAGGCGATCATGAGCAAACCCGGGCATCCGCGCCGGATTGCCGATACCGAGGCGCAGGCGATCGTGTCGAACCTGCGGGTCTCGCCGCGCAAGCTCAATCTGGTCGCCGGGCTGATCCGCAACCAGCCGGCGGCTGCGGCGGTCGCGACCCTGACCTTCTCCAAGCGCCGGATCGCGCAGCAGGTGAAGAAGGCGTTGGAGAGCGCGATCGCTAATGCCGAGAACAACCATCAGCTCGACGTCGATCGGCTGGTGGTGTCGCGCGCCGAGGTGGGGCGCTCGGTGGTGATGCGGCGCTTCCATGCGCGCGGTCGCGGTCGCTCGGCGCGCGTGGAGAAGTGGTTCAGCCATCTGAAGATCGTCGTCGCCGAACGTGCCCAAGGGGACAATGCTCAGGAAGCGGAGGCCGCATAGATGGGTCACAAGGTCAATCCGATCGGGCTGCGGCTCGGCATCAACCGCACCTGGGACAGCCGCTGGTTCGCCGGCGCCGACTATTCCAAGCTGCTGCACGACGACCTGAAGCTGCGCGGCCATCTGCGCAAGAAGCTGCACGGTGCCGGCGTGTCGCGGGTGGTGATCGAGCGTCCGGCGAAGAAGCCGCGGGTGACGATCTACGCGGCGCGGCCTGGGGTGGTGATCGGCAAGAAGGGGCAGGACATCGAGGTGCTGAAGAAGGACCTCAGCAGGATGGCCAATGCCGAGGTGGCACTGAACATCGTGGAGATCCGCAAGCCGGAGATCGACGCGCAACTGGTGGCCGAGAACATCGCCCAGCAGCTGGAGCGGCGGGTCGCATTCCGTCGTGCGATGAAGCGCGCGGTGCAGTCGGCGATGCGACTGGGCGCGCAGGGCATCCGGATCAACTGCGGCGGGCGGCTGGGTGGCGCCGAAATCGCCCGCGTCGAGTGGTATCGCGAAGGCCGCGTGCCGCTGCACACGCTGCGCGCCGACATCGACTATGGCGAGGCGACGGCGAAGACCACCTATGGCACCTGCGGCGTGAAGGTGTGGGTATTCAAGGGCGAGATCCTGGCGCACGACCCGCTGTCGCAGGATCGCAGGGCCGCCGAACAGGCGCCGCAACGGTAGATGGACCGGTAACACAACATGCTGCAACCGAAACGCACCAAGTACCGCAAGGCGCACAAGGGCCGCATCCATGGCAATGCCAAGGGCGGCACGTCGCTGAACTTCGGCACCTATGGGCTGAAGGCGGTGGAGCCGGACCGGCTGACCGCCCGTCAGATCGAGGCTGCGCGGCGTGCCATCACGCGCGCGATGAAGCGCACCGGGCGGGTGTGGATCCGGATCTTTCCCGACGTGCCGGTATCGGCGAAGCCGGCCGAGGTGCGGATGGGATCGGGCAAGGGATCGCCGGAGTTCTGGGTGTGCCGCGTGGCACCTGGGCGGATCATGTTCGAGATCGATGGCGTGCCGGCGGAACTGGCGCGCGAGGCGCTGACGCTGGGTGCCGCGAAGCTGCCGATCCGCACGCGGTTCGTTGCCCGCATCGGAGACGCGTAATGGCGAACAAGGCGACCGATGTACGGGCGAAGACGGCGGACGAGCTGGATACCATGCTGCTCGATCTGCGCAAGGAGCAGTTCAACCTGCGCTTTCAGCGTGCCACCGGGCAGCAGGAAGGCGTGGGCCGCGTGAAGCAGGTGCGACGGCAGATTGCGCGGGTGAAGACGATCATGGCGGAGCAGACACGCTCCGCGGCGAAGACTTAGGGAGACCGGCGCGAAATGCCAAAGCGCGTGCTGAGCGGGCGGGTGACGAGCGACAAGATGGACCGGACCGTGACGGTCCTGGTCGATCGCCGCATCATGCATCCGTTGTACAAGAAGTTCATCCGTCGCTCGAAGAAGTATGCGGCGCATGACGAAGCGAACCTGTGCAAGATCGGCGACACGGTGCGCATCGAGGAGTGCCGCCCGATCAGCAAGCGCAAGACCTGGCTGGTGGTCGAGCGCAATGGACTGCCGGTCGGGGGCGAGGCGCTCGCGGCGAACGCGGAAGGAGCAGCGGCATGATCTCGGTCGAGACCAACCTGGAGGTCGCCGACAACTCCGGTGCGCGGCGCGTGCAATGCATCAAGGTGCTGGGCGGATCGAAGCGCAAGACCGCCTCGGTGGGCGACATCATCGTGGTCTCGATCAAGGAGGCGATCCCGCGCGGCAAGGTGAAGAAGGGCGACGTGCACCAGGCGGTGATCGTGCGCACTGCGTTTCCGGTGCGGCGCGGCGACGGCAGCGCGATCCGCTTCGACCGCAACGCGGCGGTGCTGATCAACAAGCAGCTCGAGCCGATCGGCACCCGCATCTTCGGCCCGGTCGTGCGCGAGCTGCGCGCGCGCAAATTCGCCAAGATCATGTCGCTGGCGCCGGAGGTGCTGTGATGTCCCCCGCGTCGGAGACACGATAATGGCCGCGCGGATCCGCAAGGGCGACACGGTGGTGGTGATCTCGGGTGTCAACAAGGGTCGCCGCGGCGAGGTGCTGCGGGTGATGCCGAAGGCGGAGCGCGCGGTGGTGCAGGGCGTGGCGTTGGCGACCCGGCACATCAAGCCGCGCGGCATGCAGGAGGCTGGCGGGATCCGCCAGCAGGAGGCGGCCGTGCATGTATCCAACCTGATGCTGATCGATCCGCGCAGCGAGAAGCCTACCAAGGTCGGGTTCCGCGTGCTGGGCGATGGGCGGAAGGTGCGCGTCGCGAAGGTGACTGGCGAAGTGATCGAGAGCTGAGGTCCAGATGAGCGGATCGAAAAACCAACCGAAGGGTCAGGCCAAGGGTCAGGCCAAGGGACAGGCGAAGGGCGGCAGCCGCGGCGCCGGCCCGCCGATCAAGGGCGGCAAGGCGGAAGCGCGCGCGGAACGTGCGAAGGCGGCGGAAGCTGCGGCGAATGCGGGTCCGGTCGCGGCGTCCCCCGAGGAGATGCCGCGGTTCTACAAGCGCTATCTCGAGGAGGTGCGCGGCAAGCTGCAGGAGGAGTTCGGCTACTCCAACCCGATGCAGGTGCCGAGGCTGGACAAGATCGTCATCAACATGGGTGTCGGCGAAGCGACCGGCGATCAGAAGACGCTGGACGCGGCGGTTGACGAACTCACCGCGATCTCCGGGCAGAAGCCGGTGAAGACACTGGCGAAGAAGGCGATCGCCGGCTTCAAGATCCGCAAGGGGCTGCCGATCGGCTGCAAGGTTACGCTGCGCAAGGCGCGCATGTACGAGTTCCTGGACCGGCTGGTCACCATTGCCATGCCGCGCGTGCGCGATTTTCGCGGCATCGCCGGGAAGGGCTTCGACGGGCGCGGCAACTTTGCCATGGGGATGAAGGAACAGATCGTGTTCCCGGAGATCAATTACGACCGGGTGGAATTGGTGCGTGGGATGGACATCCAGTTTGTCACCACCGCCAAGACGGACGCGGAAGCGAAGGCGTTGCTGAAGGCCTTCGACCTGCCGTTCGCCAACTGAGGAATTTGGAATGGCCAAGACCTCGCAGGTCAACCGCAACGCCAGGCGGGAATCGATGGCGAAGCGCGACAAGTCGAAGCGCGGCTCGCTGAAGGCGATCATCATGGATCGTACGCTGCCGGTGGAGGACCGTTTCAACGCCTCGCTGAAGCTGGCGCAGCTGCCGCGCAACGGCGCGCTGGTACGGGTGCGGCTGCGTTGCGAGCTGACCGGTCGTTCGCGCGGCAACTACCGCAAGTTCAGGCTGTGCCGCATCAAGCTGCGCGATCTTGCCAATGGCGGGCAGATCCCCGGCATGGTCAAGGCGAGCTGGTAACCGAGAGGGAACGGGCAGATGGCGAATTCCGATCCCCTGGGCGACATGCTGACGCGCATCCGCAACGCGCAGCGCGCGCGGCATTCGATGTGCATGGCGCCGGCGTCGAAGCTGCGCGCGAATGTGCTGGATGTGCTGAAGCGCGAAGGGTTCATCCGCGGCTTCGCGGCCGAGGAGCTGCGTCCCGGCATTGCGCAGCTTCGCATCGAGCTGAAGTACAACGAGGGCGAACCGGTGATCAAGGAGATCACCCGGATCTCCAAGCCGGGGCGCCGGGTGTATTCCAAGATCAAGGAGCTGCCGCGGGTCTATGCGGGTCTCGGCATCTCGATCCTGTCCACGCCGCGCGGCGTGATGAGCGACGCCGAGGCGCGCGCTGCCAATGTCGGCGGCGAAGTCCTCTGCCGCGTGTTCTGACGCGTGATCTGAAGGAGTGAGTGCGATGTCGCGCGTCGGCAAATATCCGGTGGAAATTCCGCAAGGCGTGCAGGTGGCGATCGCCGGCCGGCTGCTGACCGCCAAGGGTCAGATGGGCGAACTGGAATTGCAGCTCACCGACCACGTCGAGGCTGCGGTGGAGGACGGCAAGGTCACCGTGGCCCCGCACGGCGAGGAACGCCGGGCACGTGTCATGTGGGGAACCACGCGTGCGCTGATCGCCAACATGGTGAAGGGTGTCTCCAGCGGCTACATGAAGTCGATGGAGATCAGCGGTACCGGCTACCGCGCCGCCGTCCAGGGCAAGAACCTGGAGTTGAGCCTGGGGTATTCGCATCCGGTGGTGTATCCGATTCCGGACGGCATCAAGATCACCTGCGAGCGGCCGACGGCGATCAGGGTGGAAGGTGTCGACAAGCGGCTGGTGGGCCAGGTGGCGGCGGAAATCCGCGGCTTCCGCGGGCCGGAGCCGTACAAGGGCAAGGGCATCCGCTACACGACGGAACAGATCCGTCGCAAGGAAGGCAAGAAAAAGTGACGGCGTTTCATCACCGGCTGCCGTGGCGAGCGCGGCGAGGCAATCTCGATCGAGTTGTGTGCGCACGCTGTGCGGGTAACCAGGGCACACGCGCATGAGCACGCTGCAGGACCTGCGGACGCGGCGGCGCGAGCGCCTGCGGTTCCAGTTGCGCCACAAAGCGATCGGACGGCCGCGGCTGTCGGTGTTCCGGTCGGGCAAGCACATCTATGCGCAGGTGATCGACGACGCGCAGGGCCGCACGCTGGCCGCTGCGTGCTCGCTCGAGAAGACGCTGCGCGAGGGGCTGCGCACCGGGGCCGACAAGGCCGCCGCCACCGCGGTCGGCAAGCTGCTGGCGGAGCGCGCGCTGGCGGCGGGCGTGAAGGCCGTGGTGTTCGACCGCGGGGCCTACCTGTATCACGGCCGGATCAAGGCGCTGGCCGACGCCGCCCGCGAGGGCGGGCTGGCCTTCTGAGGAACCTGGCACATGGCACGTGAAGCAAGAGAAGGCGGCAGGGGCCGGGATCGCGACCGCGATGCCGATGACGGCCTGACCGACAAGCTGGTCACGATCAACCGCGTGGCGAAGGTGGTAAAGGGTGGGCGCCGCTTCGCGTTCGCAGCGCTGGTGGTGGTGGGCGACCAGAAAGGCCGCGTCGGCTACGGCGCCGGCAAGGCGCGCGAGGTGCCGGAGGCGATCCGCAAGGCGACCGAGCGGGCCAAGCGCGGCATGATCCGGGTGCCGATGAAGGAAGGCCGCACGCTGCACCACGATATCCTGGGTCGCTACGGCGCCGGCAAGGTGGTGCTGCGCAGCGCGGTTGCGGGCACCGGCATCATCGCCGGCGGTCCGTTGCGCGCGGTGTTCGAGACGCTGGGGATGGGCGATGTGGTTGCGAAGTCGCTGGGCAGCCGCAATCCGCACAACATGGTGAAGGCGACGTTCGCGGCGCTTGAGCGCTGTGCCTCGCCACGCTCGGTGGCGAACCGGCGCGGCAAGAAGGTGTCGGAGCTGTTCGCCCGCCGCGACGCGGCACCGGCTCCGCCGACGCAGGAGGAGACGGCCAGTGGCTAAGGTGCGGGTGACGCAGACCGGCTCTCCGGCGGGGCGGAAGCCCGGGCAGAAGGAGACGCTGATCGGCCTCGGGCTGAACAAGATGCGGCGGACGCGCGAGCTGGACGATACGCCCTCGGTGCGCGGCATGATCCGCAAGGTGGCCCACCTGATCAAGGTGGAGGAGCAGGCATGAAGCTGAACGAACTGCGCGACAATGCCGGTGCGCGGCTGACGTCGAAACGGCTCGGGCGCGGCATCGGGTCGGGCAAGGGGAAGACGTCGGGCAAGGGCGTGAAGGGCCAGCTGGCGCGCGCCGGCGTGTCGATGGGCGGCTTCGAGGGCGGACAGATGCCGATCTATCGGCGGCTGCCGAAGCGGGGCTTCTGGAACCCGTTCCGCAAGGAATATGCGCCGGTCAACCTCGGCGCGCTGGAGGCGGCGATCGCCGCCGGCAAGCTGGACGCCGGGCAGCCGATCGATGAGGCCAAATTGCGGGCGGCCGGGCTGGTGCGCGGCAAGCTGGACGGGGTGAGACTGCTGGCGAAGGGCGAGATCAGCCGGGCGGTCACCATTACCGTGTCCGGCGCTTCCGCGGCGGCGATCGAGGCGGTGCAGAAGGCGGGCGGGAGCGTCACCACCACGGTGGTCCGCGAGCCCGCGGAGGCGGCCAGCTGAATCCATTTACCTCTCCCGCCGCACGGGAGAGCCAGCGAAGCGACGCGGGCAAGGGTCGCGCGACGCCACCACCATCCTCACCCGGCACTGTACGCCGACCTCTCCCGCTGAGTGCGCGAGAGGTGTACAAAGGGTGACGCGACTGACGAGGAACGTTCCATGGCCTCCGCTGCCGAACAACTCGCGGCAAATCTCAATCTCGGTGTCTTCTCCAAGGCGACCGAGCTCAAGCGGCGCATCTGGTTCACCCTCGGCGCGCTGATTGTCTATCGGATCGGCACCTACATCCCGGTGCCCGGCGTGGATGCCTCGGTGATGACCGAGATGCTGCAGCAGCACGGCGGCGGCATCCTGGGCATGTTCGACATGTTCACCGGCGGCGCGCTGCGGCGCATGACGGTGTTCGCGCTGAACATCATGCCCTACATCAGCGCCAGCATCATCATCCAGCTGATGACCGCGGCCGTCCCCACGCTGGAGGCGCTGAAAAAGGAAGGCGAGGCGGGACGCAAGAAGCTCAATCAGTACACCCGCTATCTCACCGTGTTCATCGCCATGTTCCAGTCCTACGGCATCGCCGTCGGGCTCGAGAGCATGCGCGGCAGTTTCGGTGCGGCGGTGATCGATCCCGGCTTCTTCTTCCGCTTTTCCTGCGTCATCACGCTGGTCGGCGGCACCATGTTCCTGATGTGGATCGGTGAGCAGATCACCGCGCGCGGCGTCGGCAACGGCACGTCGCTGATCATCATGTCCGGCATTGTCGCCAACCTGCCGAACGCATTGGCCTCGCTGCTCGATCTCGGGCGCACCGGTGCGCTGTCGCCGTTCTTCATTGTGGGCTTCTTCTTCCTGGCGATCTTCGTCATCGCATTCATCGTGTTCATCGAACGTGCACAGCGACGCATCGCGATCCAGTACCCGAAGCGCCAGGTCGGCAATCGCATGTTCGGCGGCGAACTCGACGCACATGCCGCTGAAGATCAACACCTCGGGCGTGATCCCGCCGATCTTCGCCAGCTCGATCCTGCTGATCCCTGCGACCATCGCGGGCTTCTCCCAGGGTGGGCCGGCCTGGGTGCAATGGATCTCCACCGAGCTGTCGCACGGCTCGCCGGTCTACATGGCGCTGTATGCGTTCATGATCATCTTCTTCTCGTATTTCTACACCGCGGTGGTGTTCAACCCGGAGGAGACGGCGGACAACCTGAAGAAGTACGGCGGCTTCATTCCCGGTATCCGCCCCGGCAGCGCGACGGCGCAATACTTCGACCACGTGCTGACGCGGCTCACCACAGTAGGCGGTCTTTATCTGGTGGCGGTGTGTCTGCTGCCGGAGGTGCTGATCAGCGACTACGGGCTGCCGTTCTACTTTGGCGGCACCTCGATCCTGATCGTGGTGTCGGTCACCATGGACACCGTCACGCAGATCCAGTCGCACCTGCTGGCGCACCAGTACGAAGGTCTGATCCGCAAGGCCCGCGTGCGAGGCCACCGGTGAGGCTGATCCTGCTGGGTCCGCCCGGCGCCGGCAAGGGTACCCAGGCCAAGCGCCTGGAGGAGCGCCACGGCATCGCGCAGATTTCCACCGGCGACATGCTGCGTGCCGAGGTGGCTGCCGGCTCGCCGATCGGGCGTGAGGCGAAGGCGGTGATGGAGGCCGGGCAGCTGGTCTCGGACGACATCATCATCCGCATGTTGGGGCAACGGGTGGAGCAGTCCGACGCGGCACACGGCTTCATCCTCGACGGGTTCCCACGCACGGTGCCGCAGGCGCAGGCGCTTGACCGGTTGCTGGCGGAGAAGCGCATGAGGCTCGACAGTGTCATCGAGCTGCGGATGGACGATGCGGCACTGGTGGAGCGGATCGCCGGGCGCTTTACCTGCGCGAAATGCGGTGCCGGCTACCACGACACATTCAAGCCCACCGCGGTGGCCGGCACCTGCGATGCGTGCGGCGGGCACGAGTTCACCCGCCGCGCCGACGACAACCGCGAGACGGTGGCGGCGCGGCTCGCCGCGTATCATCGGCAGACCGCACCGATCCTGCCGCACTACGCGGCGCAGGGCATCCTGCGCACGGTCGATGGGATGGCCGACATCGACCAAGTGGCGCGGCAGGTCGACGGCGTGCTGCCCCAGTCCTGCTGAACCGTGGATGCACGGGCGGCCCTGCGCGAGGCCGATGCGCTGCACCAGAGCCAGCGCTACAGGGACGCTGTGGCGGCATACCGCCGTGCCGTGCAGGCCGACCCGTCGCTGATCGAGGCATGGTACGGCCTCGGCTGCGCCTGCGCGACGCTGTACGCCTATGGCGACGCGATCGCGGCCCTGCGTCGTGTGGTCGTGCATCGTCCGGACGCCGCCGGGGCGCGCTGCACCCTTGCTGAGGCGCTGTTCCAGCTTGGCGACGTGGACGCGGCCGTCGCCGAGTACCGCCTGGCGGCGGCTGGAGGCGATCCCGAAGCGCGCGGCATCGCGACGGGTACCCTTGCCTGCATCGCGCCCGGCTGTCCTGGCCTCGACCATGCAGCGATCCGCTCGGTTCGGGAGAACTGGATCGCGTCGATCGGGCACGGCATCTGCCCGATGGCGCCCGTGCCGGGGCCGAGCGGGCGAAAGCTGCGCATCGGCTACGTCAGCGGGTACTTCGGTGCGCGCAACTGGATGAAGCCGGTCTGGGGCGTGATCAATCGGCACGACCGGGATCGGTTCGAGCTCCATCTGCTGTCCGACGGCGCCGATCCGTCCGCGGGCAGCGGTTATGTCGACCACCCTGCCGACCGCATCTGGCGGATCGGCGGCGTCGCCAACGCCGATGTCGCGAACCGCGTGCGTGAGGTGGGACTGGACGTGCTGATCGACCTGAACGGCTACAGCCGGCAGGCACGGCTGGGCTTGTTCCTCTACCGACCCGCGCGACGTCAGATCGCGTGGTTCAACACCTATGCCACCAGCGGTGTTGCCGCCTTCGACCTGCTGGTCGGCGACGCCGCGGTGGTGCCGCCGGACGAGGAGCGCCATTACTGCGAACGCATCGTCCGGGTCCCGGGCAGCTACCTCGCGTTCGAGGTCAACTATCCGGTCCCGGCGGTGGCGCCGCCGCCGATGCTGCGGAACGGCTGGCTCACCTTCGGTTCCTGCGCGTCAGGCCACAAGATCACCGATCCGGTGGTGGCGGCGTGGTCGCGGATCCTGCTCGGGGCACCCACGGCCCGGCTGTTGCTGCGCGGCCAGACGCTGGATGAGCCGTCCAACAGGCTGGCGCTGCTGGCGCGGTTTGCGCAGCGGGGTGTGGCTCCGGACCGTCTGACGTTGTTGGGCGGGGCCGAGCATTTCGACTTCCTGCGCGGCTACGATGAGATCGACATTGCCCTCGACACGTTTCCGTACAATGGCGGCACGACCACCACGGAAGCGCTGTGGCAGGGGGTGCCGGTCCTGACATTCAACGGCGACCGCTGGGTCAGCCGCACCAGCCGGTCGCTGCTGCTGGCGGCCGGTTTGCCCGATTGGGTCGCGGCGGACCAGGCGGAGTTTGTCCGATGCGGGGTCGCGTTGGCGTTGGACGAGGGGACGCCTGCCATGCTGGTGGCGCTGCGTGCGGGGATGCGGCAGCGGTTGCTCGGCAGCGCGGCCTGCGACAGCGCCGGGCTGTGCCGCTCGCTGGAGGCGATCTACTCACGCGCGACCTGCTGATAGCTTGCCAACGTGTACCGCAGCCATGTGCGGTTTGTTCGGGGGAACGCGGCCTGCCTTCCGGATGAAGATGCCGCGCTACTTCGGGGAGTGCGTGGATACGCGTGAAGAACGGCAGATCGTCGGGTGCGACCCGCCGCAGCACCAGGCGAGCCGTCTCCAGCCGTTCCGTGCGCCAGAGTCATGTTGAACACGCCTGCCCGTCAGCACCCGACTGCGAACGTCCGCATTTTGATCGATGCGCCGATGACGTGCCTCAAAGCGGATTTGGGCCGACGACCTCCCACCGATGGCGCTGGTAGAGCCGCGACCATCCCGCATTATCGGTCGGGCGGCTCTCGGACATCGCTTCGATGAAGCCACCAGCCGCGGCCGGGGTGTAGAGGAACAGGACGCGACCGGTCTCGCCGCCGGTGTTCTTCCACGCATGCGGAATATCGCGCGGCATGAAAGCACAAGTACCGGGCCCACCGACGGTGACTTCGTCGCCGATCTTGAAGGTGATTTCTCCGGCGAGCACCCAGGCGACCTCATCACTATCGTGGTGCAGATGATGGAGGCTCGTGGTGCCGGGAGGCAGAGTTTCCTCGAACATCATGACGCTCTCGCCGGTCTGGTCGCCGAGCAGCTTCAGCGTGAAGCAACGGCCGGGGGTCGGCGAGTTGAAATGCCTGCCGCCGCCGGCGGGAACGACAGTGCCCTTGGTGACCTGGCCTCCCGCTGGTTCGGCCATGCCTTTGTCGGCCAGCTCCTGTTTTGCCTTGTCGTTCTTGGCGAGCGCCAGGCCCATGCCGCGCATCACATTGGGCGCCTTGGTGAATTGGATGTTGGCATATTCGATGATCTCGAGCCGATTGCCCCAAGGATCGAGAAAATCGAGAAAGCGCCCCTCGACGAAGCGCGCACCCGCGGCTTTCGCCAGCTCGATGATGCGGCTGCGGTCGTCGACGACAAGGCCGACATGCCGCTGCTCGACGCCGGTCGCCGCGTGGTCGGGCAGCAGGGTCATGTTGATGAACTGATCGCCCATATCGATGAAGGCGTTGCGCTCACCCTTGCCACGCAACGTGAAATCGAAGATCCGGCCATACCACTCCAGCGCCTGTTCGAGGTTGCCCACTTCGATCGCGACATGGTTGATGCCGACGAGCCGCGGCTTCAGTGCTTCGGTCATGTTCTCCTCCAACGCTTGTCCTGGACCGTTCCGCGGCGAGATACGCATTCTCCTTGTTCTGGAATAGCGGTAAAATACCGGAGGCACTGTTCAAGGAAGTAGAAATGCCGCGACCGGGGGTGCCGAGTTTCGAGCAGCTCACCGTGTTTATCGCCGTGGTCGAGAGGGGAAGTTTTGCGGCGGCAGGCCGTCAGCTCCGGCGCGCCACATCCGCGGTCAGCTACGCGATCACCAACCTGGAACAGCAACTCGGCGTGCAGCTGTTCGATCGCGATCGGACGCGGAGACCGGTATTGACCGAGGCCGGCACCGCGGTGCTGTCGGAAGCTCGGTCGGTCTCGGTCGGCGTCGAAAACCTGCGCGCCAAGGTCAAAGGGCTGCTCGATCGCGTGGAGGGGCAGATCGGTCTTGCCGTCGATGTGATGCTGCCGACGGCGCGACTGGTCGATGCCATGCAGGCATTTGAGGCGAAATTTCCGACCGTCACCTTGCGGCTCTACGTCGAGGCGCTGGGAGCTGTGACGCAGCTGGTCCATTCCGGTATTGCCGATATCGGCATCAGCGGCGTGGACGCGACCCTGCCGGGCCTCGAGCGGATCAAAGTGGGTGGGGTGGATCTGGTTCCTGTCGCAGCGCCGAACCACCCGTTGGCGGATGGGACGCACGCACCGGGGGCGGCACGGGACTTTGTGCAGCTCGTGCTCAGCGACCGCTCGACCTTGACCGAGGGTCGCGACTTTTCGGTGATCGGTGTCAGGACGTGGCGCCTGGCGGACCTGGGCTCCAAGCGCGCGTTGCTGCTGGCTGGCATCGGTTGGGGCAACATGCCCGAACCGATGGTCCGCGACGACCTTGCCGCGGGGCGTCTGAGACGACTGGACCTCTCGGAGTGGACCGGCGGTTTCTATGCTTTTCATGCGATTTACCGCACGGACACGCCGCCAGGGCCGGCGGCCGCGTGGATAGTGCGACACTTTGCCCGGCAAGCCGCATCAGAGACCGCACAGGCGGCGGCATGAACCAGACCAGCGATGTCCCGCGGCAGTTCCGGCGCGGCGGTGCCCGCCCGGTCGGGGCGCTGTTGCACACGACAATTTGACCAGCCGTCGTTGACTCGCCGGTAACCCGGACTATATTCCCCGCTCCGGCGCTTTCCTGCGGGACTGCGCCCGCGTGGATATTCCCTAGGAGCAACGGCGTGGCACGTATTGCCGGCGTGAACATCCCGACCAACAAGCGGGTGACCATCGGACTGCGCTACATCTATGGCATCGGCCCGTCGAAGGCCGCCGAGATCTGCGAGAAGCTGACCATCCCGGACGAACGCCGGGTCAACCAGCTCTCGGACGAGGAGGTGCTGCGGATCCGCGAGATGATCGACCGTGACTATCGCGTCGAGGGCGACCTCCGTCGCGAGGTCGCGATGAACATCAAGCGGCTGATGGACCTGGGCTGCTACCGGGGCCTGCGGCACCGGCGCGGGCTGCCGGTGCGTGGCCAGCGCACCCATACCAATGCGCGCACGCGCAAAGGCAAGGCGGTGGCGATCGCCGGCAAGAAGAAGGTCACCAAGTAGCCGACCTCGGCTATCGCCGTTCAGCAGCAGCAGCAGGATACAGCATCATGGCGAGACCCGCCGCGTCCACGCGCCCCCGCAGGAAGGAGCGCAAGAACATCACGTCCGGCGTCGCCCACGTTGCGGCGACGTTCAACAACACGGTGATCACCATCACCGACGCGCAGGGCAACGCGATCGCCTGGTCATCGTCCGGCAGCCAGGGCTTCAAGGGCAGCCGCAAGTCGACACCCTACGCAGCGCAGGTCGCCGCCGAGGACGCCGGCAAGAAGGCGCGCGAGCACGGCATGGAGATGCTGGAAATCGAGGTCAGCGGCCCGGGCTCCGGACGCGAGAGCGCGCTGCGGGCGCTGCAGGCGGTTGGGTTCTCGATCTCCGCGATCCGCGACATGACACCGATCCCGCACAACGGCTGCCGGCCGCGCAAGCGCCGGCGCGTATAAGGCGGAACCCGCAACGGCTTGCGGGAAGCGTGCCGATCCGTTGGGTTGTTGATGGACCCCGGCGCGAGCCGCGGTCCGAAAGGTTAGATTTATGAAACAGAGTGCAGTCATCCAGCGCAACTGGCAATCCCTGATCAAGCCGGAAAAGCTCGAGGTCGAGCCGGGCGCCGACCCATCGCGGGTTGCCACCATCGTCGCCGAACCGCTGGAGCGCGGCTTCGGCATGACGCTCGGCAATGCGATCCGGCGGATCCTGCTGTCGTCGTTGCAGGGCGCCGCGGTCACCGCGGTGCAGATCGACGGCGTGCTGCACGAGTTCAGCAGCATCCCCGGCGTGCGCGAGGACGTGACCGACATCGTGCTCAACATCAAGCAGCTCGCGCTGCGCATGCACGGCGAGGGGCCGAAGCGGATGACGCTGACCGCGACCGGCCCGGGCGAGGTGCGTGCCGGCCAGATCCAGGCCGGCCACGACATCGACATCATGAACCCCGAGCTGGTGATCTGCACGCTGGACGACGGCGTGAAGCTCGGCATGGAGTTCACGGTGAACCTGGGCAAGGGCTACCAGCCCTCGTCGGTGAACCGGCCGGAGGATGCGCCGATCGGGCTGATCCCGGTGGACTTCGATCTACTCGCCGGTGCGCCGCGTGTCGTATCGGGTGGAGCCGACGCGCGTCGGCCAGGTGACCGACTTCGACAAGCTGCTGCTGACGGTCGAGACCAATGGCGCGGTGACGCCGGAGGATTCGGTGGCGCTGGCGGCGCGCATCCTGCAGGACCAGCTGCAGCTGTTCATCAACTTCGAGGAGCCGCAGCAGATCCGCGCCGAGGAGCCGGAAGACAACCTGCCGTTCAACCGCAACCTGCTGCGCAAGGTGGACGAGCTGGAGCTGTCGGTGCGTTCGGCGAACTGCCTGAAGAACGACAACATCGTCTACATCGGCGACCTGGTGCAGAAGTCCGAGCAGGAGATGCTGCGCACGCCGAACTTCGGGCGGAAGTCGCTGAACGAGATCAAGGAGGTGCTTGGCTCGATGGGGCTGTCGCTTGGCATGAGCGTGTCGGGCTGGCCGCCGGAGAACATCGAGGACCTGGCCAAGCGGATGGAAGAGCCGTTCTGAAGGGGTAGCGGGACATGCGTCACGGGGTAGCCGGCCGGAAGCTCGGCGTCACATCGAGCCATCGCCAGGCCATGTTCCGCAACATGGCGGCGGCGCTGATCAAGCACGAGCAGATCACCACGACGCTGCCGAAGGCGAAGGAACTGCGCCCGGTGGCGGAGAAGCTGATCACGCTGGGCAAGAAGGGCGGGCTGGCCAACCAGCGGCTGGCCCATGCGCAGTTGCGCGACGATGCGATGGTGGCGAAGCTGTTCGGGCCGCTGGCGCGAGCGGTATCGCGCGCGCGCCGGCGGGTATTGCCGGGTGCTGAAGGCGGGCGTCGCGGTATGGCGACGCGGCCGACATGGCGGTGATCGAGTTCGTGGATCGCGACGTCACCGCGAAGGGCCAGGACAGCGGGCCGAAGCAGGTGCAGGAAGAGGAAGCCGAGGCCTCGTAGGCTGGCCTGAATCCCCCTCTCTTTGCGGGAGAGGTGAGGACTAGATGGAATCGATTGCCGCCGACCTCGCCAAGGTGTGGGTTCTGCGCGCCGTCGAGCATGTCCGCGGACATGTCGAAGGGACGATCCGCAGCAGCGATGTCGATCTCGACACCAGGACCGATCGGCACGGCCTTCCGTACAGCCTGATCTGTAGCAAGAACCAGGCGAGCTACGAGCGGCGTGCGAAGCAGCGGTTGCAGGATCTTGCCGACGTCACCGTGCTCGACGGCTGACGATTGTCAGGTCTTTGCTGCCCAGTTGACGATCGCTAACGGCGCCTCGATCCGCGCGTAGTGCCGCGTGTCGTTGGTCACCAGCACTGCTCCGGCTGACAACGAATGCACGGCGATCATCATGTCGAACTCGCCGATCGGCTGGCCCGTTAATGATCGGCGGCGTCGGCATCCCAGGGAAGCGCACGCACGATGCGGAGGAACCGCTGCACGCCCAGGTGCAGCCGGTGGCCGGCCGGCAGGCGTTTGACGCCATACAGCAATTCCGCCCGGGTCATCACCGATATGCACAGCATGCTCGGCGGGACCTCGGCCAGTCTGGTCGCCACCGCCGGTGATCGTCCCTTGATGATGTAGCTCGCCGCGTCCGTATCGAGCATGTGCAGCACGGTCACGTCTCGGTGCCGAACAGGTCGCGCTCCTGCGGCATGACGTTCAGCGGCCGCTGGTCCATGAAGCCGGCCGGCACATCGATCGTGTCCATCAGCGCAAAGAAATCGCTCCAGGTCTTGGCGCCAGGCCGCTTCGACAGCACCACGTCGCCGGTGCTGTCGTCGCGCATGACATAGACCTCGTCGCCTTCGGAGCGGAACTCGGCCGGCAGACGCACTGCTTGGCTGGCGCCGTTCCTGGGTTCGCTTCCCGCCCCGGCCGCACTATCTTGCTCCGGTGTCCAGCAAGACCACCGCCGAAGACCTGTTCGGTCCCGCGCCTGAACCTGAAGCCCCGGCCGGTCCGCGCCCGTTGGCCGATCGGCTACGGCCGCGGACGCTCGATGAGGTGGTGGGCCAGGACCATCTGCTCGGCCCCGCCGGCACGCTCACCCGGATGCTGGAGCGTGGCTCGCTTGCCTCGCTGATCCTGTGGGGCCCGCCTGGCTGCGGCAAGACCACGATCGCGCGGCTGCTCGCCGCCCGCTCCGGGCTGCATTTCGTGCAGCTCTCCGCGGTGTTCTCCGGCGTCGCCGATCTCAAGCGCGCGTTCGACGAGGCGGCGCGGCGGCGGCGGACCGGGCAGGGGACGCTGCTGTTCGTCGATGAGATCCATCGCTTCAACCGCGCCCAGCAGGACGGGTTCCTGCCCGTGGTGGAGACCGGCACGGTCACGCTGATCGGCGCCACCACCGAGAACCCGTCGTTCGCGCTGAACGGCGCGCTGCTGTCGCGCTGCCAGGTGCTGGTGCTGCGCCGGCTGGACGATGCGGCGCTGGAGGCGCTGCTGGCGCGGGCCGAGGCCGAAACGGGCCGCACTCTGGCGCTGGATGCCGAGGCGCGTGCCACGCTGCGTGCGATGGCCGATGGCGACGGCCGTTACGTGCTCAACATGGCCGAGCAGATCTTCGCACTGCCGGAAGATACTCCGGTGATGGATCCGACGGCGCTTGCGGTACTGCTCGCCCGTCGCGCCGCGCTGTACGACAAGGATCGCGAGGAGCACTACAACCTGATCTCCGCGCTGCACAAATCGCTGCGCGGTTCGGATCCCGATGCGGCGCTGTATTGGTTCGCCCGCATGCTGAACGGCGGCGAGGACCCGCGCTACATCGTACGCCGGCTGGTTCGTTTCGCCGCCGAGGATATCGGCATGGCGGATCCCAACGCGCTGACGCAGGCGCTGGCGGGATGGGAGACCTACGAGCGGCTCGGCTCGCCCGAGGGCGAACTGGCGATCGCCCAGGTGGTGATCTATCTCGGGACCGCGCCGAAATCGAACGCGATCTATACGGCGTACAGCGCGGCGCGCGCCTCGGCCAAGGCGACGGGATCGCTGATGCCGCCGGCGCACATCCTCAACGCGCCGACGCGACTGATGAAGGACCTGGGCTACGGCGCCGGCTATCAGTACGACCACGAAACCGAGGATGCATTCTCCGGGCAGAACTATTTTCCGGACGGCATGGCACGCGAGCAGTTCTACCGCCCGCGGGATCGGGGGTTCGAACGCGAGGTCGCCAAGCGGCTGGAGTACTGGGCGGAGCTGCGGGGGGCACGGAAGGACGGGTGAGCCGAGGATTTCGCCAATCGCCATTCCATGCTCCTTGACCTCGACCACCCTAAGATATACATTTGTTCAGACGTATATCCAACGGAGAGACTGGCATGCAGGTCGCCAAATGGGGAAACAGTCTCGCAGTCCGCCTTCCTGCCGCTGTGGTCGAAGCGCTTAAGCTCAAAGAAGGCGATGAGATCGAAATCCATGTCGCCGGCACAAGACAGTTCGGGGTTACGCGCAAGCCCGGACGCGACGAGCTATTGCGGCGTCTTCGCGCCTTCCGCGGCCGTCTTCCTGCCGATTTCAAGTTCGACCGGGACGAAGCCAATGCCCGCTAGTTTTTACGACACCAATGTCCTCGTCTATATCGCCTCGGGCGATGCGGCGAAGGCTGATCGGTCGGAGGCGGCTATCGCCGCTGGTGGCGCCATCAGCGTGCAGGTTCTCAACGAGCTCACCAATGTCGCGCGCCGGAAGATGCAGATGTCCTGGGCCGATACGCATGCGTTGCTGAACCTGTTACGCGGCCTGCTGACGGTTCATCCTGTCACTGTCGAGAACTCACGAAACTGGACTGAAGCTCGCCGAGCGGTACGGCTTTTCCACCTATGACGCCATGATCGCCGCCTCGGCACTGCACGCGGGTTGCGATACACTGTGGTCGGAGGATATGCAGCACGGCATGACGCTCGCCGAGGGCCTCCGCATCGTCAATCCCTTTCGCGTTGCAAGCTGACCATGGCAAGACCAATGGAGCGCTGCCGTGGATGGAGAGTAGCGCAACGTTCGCGCCGCCACACATGTCACCGTTGCGGGCGTTTGGCTTGATTGAGGACAGGCCCCAGCTACGACCACGAGGCCGAGGACGCGTTCTCTGGGCAGAACTATAGCCCGGAGGGTATGGCGCGCGAGAGTTCCACCGGGCGCGCGATCGGGGTTCGAACGCGAGATCGCCAAGCAGTTGGAGTACCTGGGCTGAGCTGCGCGGAAGGACGAGTAAGCCGACGGGCCGGTGGCCAGAGTGGGGTGACCTTATACACGACAACGTCCCTTCCATCCGGGCAATAAAATGCTCAGGATCGCCCGCCGAAGCCCGCAGCGCATGAGAACGAAATACGAAGCGGGACGCCGCGTGTCGCCGCGTGGTAGCGATTGACGTCGTTTGGCGGGGAGCGGCCCAGTTCTGGTGGATTCCGGCTTTTCCGACGCCCCACGCCCGCGCACAGTAAGAGGGGGTTCCACTGGAGGCAGGCCGCATGCCAGAAATCGTTCTGACTATCAGGCTGACAGACGAGGACTGGGACCAAGCAATGCGAGGCTGGCGGTGCCCGGTCTTGAGTGTCCCTGGATCTGTGGTCGAAGCGGTATACGTCGAGGGCAATCGGATTGACTCGGCGCGCTACGAGGTATTGGCCCAGAACACGTTCCTCCGCTGGATTGCTTCCGATCAACCGCACCGTATCGCCGTGTCCATAAAGCTGACCGAGCCGCTGTCGCTTGGCAGGGAGACGGAACGGTGGAAGCGGCTTGCCATTATCCTGCCGGTGGCTGCAACGATTGTTGCCGCCGTGATCTCCGGAGTCGCAACATATTTCTCGCGAGCGTCCGACGTTCACATTGCCAGTCGAATGTCCGACACACAGCCGTCCAATGCTGCGCAACTCACTAGTCCGCCACCAGCACAGGCGACGTCGGAACGGCCAGGCGGGGCCACAATCGATGCTATCGACAGCGGAAACACAACCTTTAGCAGCGCCCTCCCGATAGAGCTTGGGAAGACCTACCAATCTCGGTTCTTAGGTGACGATTCGTCCCGCTACTTCGCGGTGCGTCAGGCGGGCGGCGAGCATGACCTTGATGTCGAGTTCAGCCTGTCCGGGCAGGACACGGAAGTGAGGCCGATCATCTTCATTTACGACAAGAATGGGATAAAACTGTTTTCGCGGTACCATGCGAGCAATGACGGCAGAACGATCAAATGGACGTCGCCCATAGTGCCCGGAGACTACGTGGCGGAGATCAAGCCCACGACTTCCAGTGGAGGCTTTGCGGATTTCCTATTGACGGTCACTTCAAAATGATATCTGCGCGAATCCATCAGGGCTTTGTCGTCGGCCCCGACTGCTGAATCATGGGTCGGAAAGGTCTCTCCTCGACTATGGCTAGGTCGTAAAATTGGCCTGCGGCGCCGACGTCAATCTGAACGAATATGTTTTGGCTATTCCTTGTAAATCGGTCAACGATACAACCGTCACAGGAGTTCTGATCTTCCTTATACTGTAAACTCTCACCATTCAAAGCATCTAACACGGTTTTGTAGCTTCTTATGATTTCTATTGGCAACCCGACTGAATGACAAATTCCCCGTCTAGGATCGCGAATAGCCTTATACGCATCCTTTCCCCGTCGCGCTGCTGTTCCAACGACGGATCGAACGCCAGCGAACAGATCGGCTCCCCATTTAGAACGGAAGCCGCCCGTGACCTTGCGGTATGTGGCGGTGGGACGCAACTCACGCTCGCTGCCGTTGTTATCCGGCGGGGCGTCGGGATGTTCGAGAAAGGTGAACAAGTGACTTCGCACCTTGCCGTAACGTTTGCGCAGCCGCTTGCCGTGTTGGTTGGTGGGCGCCAGCACCATGATCGCGTCCAACTGGCGATCCAGCCTGCTTGATAGCTGCGCCGCGTATCTTCGGCCAGAGCTTGCGCCGCCGTGCCAGCACGACGGCACGCAGCAGTAACGCCTTCATGCGTGGGGCGAAGATCATATCGCCCGCATCGATGGCGTATTGGCAATCGCGTAGTTGGTGCGCCAGGCAGACCTGCCATAGATCGGCATGCCCCTGCTGTGCGCCATACAGGTCGGAGACCCATATGCTGGGCCGCTGACCGGCCATCATCTCTGTGACCACACCGGCAGCACGGCTGTTGCGCACCACGTGGATCACCACCTGTTCGTTCTGGAATACCCAGTTCCAATGTGTGCGTCCGTCGATGCGCACCGATGTCTCGTCGGAGCAGACGATCCGCGAACGACGCAGTCGGGCGAGGATTACCGCAACTTCGTTGTCGAAACAGGGCTTGGCACGCTGCAACATCGCATCCAACGCGCCCTCGCTGATCGGGAGCGCATAGAGGTGCAGGAACAACTGCGTCAGACGGCGGTAGCTGATCGCGTGAGTGAAGCGCAGGTAGATCGCCAGCGCCACGATGTTCATGCTGAATGGCGAGCCTTCTTCCAAGCCCGTCGGTATCGCCGCCAGCGTGACATGCCCACAGCACCGACAATGTCCGGCATAACGCTCCACTCGGGTCACCATCGGGCGCACCACCGGCAGATCGATCTTGTCGTAACGACCATGCAGCACCTGATCCGCATCTCTCAGTGCCGCCTGGCAATGCGCGCACGCCACCGCCTTGGCGATCACCGTCTCATCCGGATCGCAGGCCAACGGTCGGCCGCCCCCTCTGCGACCCACACTGCCCTGGCGCGGCCCTTCCCGCTCGGCTTTCTCCGGCTGGTTCGCTTTCTGCCCCTTCGACGACGGCACGCTCGAATTGTCCGGTGTCTTCGGTGGCTCGTCGCGCTTCGCTTCAAGTACCGCTACCCGCCGCTCAGCCTCTTCACCTCGCTGCCACAGCGCTCGGATCAGCGCATCTTTCTCTGCGTCACTCAGACGATCTAGGTCAGGGAGCTGCGGCACCCCCGTTTAGAATCAACTCGACCGTAACCGCGTCAACCCGGTTATTTCTGCCAAATCCCGCCCACTGCCTGGTCTGACGGCACTTTTCGCTAACCGGGTTGAGCAAAGAGCTAGCCGTCGGGCCAGAACCGTCTACCACGTAGCGAATGGATATAACGTGACCTTCGATCGGCATTTGGCGGTCAGATAAGGGGAAGTTGTGGCGATCAAACCTTCTGTCCTCGTACCGGTCTATTTTGTAGCCTTCTATCCTCCCGAGCCCCGGATAGTCTTTTCCCTCGGCGCCAATCGATGGCCGCACCGGGACGCCGACGAGGATAGCGGCGCAGATGGCGAACATGCGTATGGACATTGTGTCTCTCTCCTACGTCGGAGGAAGGTTACAGCATGTGCGTCAAGGGGTCACCGCCTCACCTCCCGGCTTGCTTGCGGCCGTGGATGCCGGGGCCAAGCCCCGGCATAACGAAGGGGTTGTGCTGCGCCGGGGCTTCTGCAGTCGGGGGAAGGAGCCCTACCCGATCAGCACCGTCGGCAAGCCGAGCACGATCGCCCCGCTATGCGCCGTGAGGTCGCCCATCCGTGCGGCCGGCCGGCCGCCGATCAGCGTGGTGAACGAGCCGATCGCGATCACGTCCGGCGGCCCGACGCAGACGCACATGTCACCCACCCGCGCGGCCGGCAAGCCGTAGATCAGCGTCGTGACCGCGCCGGGTCCCACGATCGGTCCACTGACATGCGGCACCAGCACCGTGACCATCGGGCACACATGCATGTCGGTCAGGCGAGCGGCTGGCTGTCCGATGCGGGAGGCCTCGCGGGGCTGGGCGATCGATCGCAACGGCGATCGTCCACCGCCTTGTTCCGCCGCCGATTTCGGAACCGCGCTACCGTCGGTCCGGCCAGAATTGTGGGTCGAGCACCTGTTCGGCTGTCCAGGGACAGGTCGCCGGCAGGTCAGCCAAGCCCGTTTCCGCGGCTGCCTTGGCCAATCCAGCCGAGTACGAACGCGGCAGCCGCTCGCCCGGATAGGTGCCGAGAGAGGGGGCTTTCCTCGATCACATCGGCGATCCGCTCGCGTGCTTCGACGATCGATCCTCGCCAACTGCCAGACCGCCGGTCGGACTGATACGCCCACTTCAGCAGGTATTCGCACAATACAGCGAGCCGGTTGCGAATCTCGCGCCTTTGGCTGGCTGCCACGTCCTCGATTTCCTCCGCGATGTTCGGCCAGTCAGGCTGGTCGTTGATCTGCTCGCCGCGTGCCAGCCGGCGCAGCAGTTCGGCCTGACGCTCGGCCCAGGCGGCCACGTCGTGAACGTAGAGGTCATCCATGGCGGCAGCCTATCACCGCAGCCTATCACCGTTGAGCCTCACGCGGACATCACTGCGACGCTATTCCGCTGCCAGCCGTGGCGGCTCGGCCAGTTCCGCCGCCCGCGCCAGGTCGACCGACAGCAGCCGCGACACGCCGCGCTCCTGCATGGTGACGCCATACAGCCGGTCCATCCGCGCCATGGTCAGCGGATGGTGCGTCACCACCAGGAACCGCGTCGCGGTCTCCCGCACCATGTCCTCCAGCAGCGTGCAGAACCGCTCCACGTTGGCATCGTCGAGCGGCGCGTCCACCTCGTCCAGCACGCACACCGGGGCGGGATTGCAGCGGAACACCGCGAAGATCAGCGACAGCGCGGTCAGTGCCTGCTCGCCGCCGGACAGCAGCGACAGCGTGGCCAGCTTCTTGCCCGGCGGCTGGGCGTAGATCTCCAGCCCCGCCTCCAGCGGATCATCGGACCCTACCAGTGCCAGATGCGCCTTGCCGCCGCCGAACATGCGGCTGAACAGGGCCTGAAAGTTGCGGTCGATCTGCTCGAACATGGCGCCCAGACGTTCGCGGCCTTCGCGGTTCAGATGGCCGATCGAGCCGCGCAGCTTGGCGATCGCGGTGGTCAGTTCGTCGCGTTCGGCGACGATGCCGGCGATCTGCTTCTCCACCGCCTCCGCCTCGACGTCGGCGCGCAGGTTCACCGGCCCCATCTCCTCGCGCTCCTTCAGCAGGCGCTCGAGGCGGCGGCGCGCCTTGTCCTCGACCTCGGGCGAGAGCTCCGCCGGCGGGTCGGGCATCGCGGGGCTGGGGCCGAGACGTTCGGCGATGCGCTCCTGCATCGCGCTCCACGCCTGTTCGGCCTGCGCGGTCACACCCTCCGCCCGCACGGCAGCTTCGCGCGCGCCACCCAGCGAGGCTTCTCGCGGCGCGCGCCGTCCGATCGGCATCAGCGGATCGATGGGTGGCCACTGCCAGGCTGTCCGCCGCGGCACGATGCGCCGCCTCCGCCGCTTCCAGCGCATCGAGCGCCGCGGCGCGACGTGCCGCAATCTGCCCGGGTGCGGCTTGCAGGGCGGCAAGCTCGGTCTCCGCGGCGCTCCGCCGTTCCGCCAGTTCGGCCACTCTGCGGCCGACATCGGCGGCGCGCTGTACCCAGTCGGCGTGTTCCGCCGCGATCCCGGATCGCCGCGCGGTGCGCACCGCATGCTCGCGGACCAGTGTCTCGCGCTCCGCCCGCGCCGCAGCGTCCGCCGTGCGGGCAACTGTCAGCGTCGTGCGTGCGGTCTCCACTGCCCGGCGCCGCGCGTCCAGATCAGGCAGTGCGTTCTGGGCATCGCGGGCGAGGGCGAGGGCGGCACCCGCTTCGTCGCGTTCCACGGTCAGATGCTCGATCCGCGTGTCGATGGCGGCGAGCCGTGCGGCGATCTCGGTTGCCTGTGCGCGGAGCCGCTGGTGCGCTGCGCGGGCCCGTTCCAGATGCTGTTCGGCCGCTGCCCGGCCGGCACGGGCCTGCTGTTCCGCGGCCATCGCCACCTGGTCGGCCTCGGCGGCGGCGGCGCGCACCTGATGCGCGGTCGCAGCTTCGTCGCGGGCCGCGCCGAGGTCGCGCTGCAGCAGCGACAGCCGGTTGCGCTGCTGCAGGCGGACCGCTGCCGCGGTCGGCGTGCCGGCCCGGATCGTGTAGCCGTCCCAGCGCCAGACCGCGCCCTCACGCGAGACCACGACCTGACCCGGCGCCAGTCCCGCCTGCAATCCCTCGCCGACAGCGCCTTCGTCCACCAGCCCGGTCTGCGACAGCACCCGGGCGAGTGCCGGCGGTGCCTGGACCAGCGCCGCCAGCGGCGTCACGCAGCCCGGCAGTTTGGGAGCGGGGTCGAATGGTGGCAGTTCCCGCCAGTGTCGCGCCGCGTCGCGGTCGGCAGCGGAGGTCAGTTCCTCGCCCAGCGCTGCGCCCAGCGCAGTCTCCAGCCCGAGCGGAACGATCAGCGAATCGACCATCGGCGGCCATTGCTCGCCATCCTTCACCGCCAGCACGTCCGCGAGTGCATTCGCTTCGGCGGTCAGCCTGGCAAGCGTGGTATCCGCTGCCGCCTGCCGCTCGCGCGCCGCGGCAAGGGCCGGTCCGGTGGCGGTCCGATCCGCTTCGGCAGCGGCCAGCACGGCGTTGGCAGACGCCAAGGCGGCTTCGGCGGCGGTCTGCTCGGCGCAGGCAGCCTCGAGTGCCGAGGGATCGACCGCCTGAGCGCCGACCCGGTCATGCTCTGCACGGGCCTGGCCGAACTGCTGGTCCAGCCGGCGCCAGCGCTGTTCGGCCTCGGCGAGTTGCCGTGCCACGGCCTGGGCGCGCGCGCTCGCCTCCGCCGCCGCTTCGGTCGCCCGGTTGGCGTCCGTTTCTGCATTGCGGACCGCTTCCGCCGCCGCGGCGACTGCCAGCTCGGCTGCCGCGGCACGCGCCGGATGTCCCGAATCGGCCTCCGCGAGGGCCGCGTCCTCGGCGGCGAGCCGGGCTTCGGCCACCGCGGAGTTGTTGCTGAGCTGCTCCGCGTGCGCCAGATCCTGCCCCAACTGGTTCAGTCGCCTGGTCGCGTCCGCCAGCGCGGCACGGGCACGCTCCTGCTCGGCGGCAATCTGCTCCTGCGCCACGCGATGCCGTTCCAGTGCGGTGCGGGCGTCAGACTCGGTGGCGCGCAGGGACGGCAGCGCCGCGGCCGCTTCGGCAGCCTGCGCCGCAGCCTGGCCGGCAGCCTCGGTGGCACCGGCCACAGCCATGCGCGCGGCATGCAACGCCGCTTCCGCTGCCGCCCGCACCGCCGCGGCGCAAGCCCGCTGTATCGCCAGCAATTCCGCCTCGGCCTGGCGGATCGCGCCCGAGATGTTGCGGTAGCGGCTGGCCTGCCGCGCCTGCCGCTTCAGCGTGCCGAGCTGCATCTCGAGCTGCCCGCGCAGGTCGTCTGCCCGCGCCAGGTTGGCCTCCGCCGCGCGCAGCTTCAGCTCCGCCTCATGGCGGCGCGCATGCAGTCCGGTGATGCCGGCCGCTTCCTCCAGCACCGCCCGGCGATCCTCCGGCTTGGCGGTGACCAGCGCCCCGACCCGACCCTGGCTCACCATGCCGGAGGCATGCGCCCCGGTCGCCAGGTCGGCGAACAGGGTCTGCACGTCGCGCGCGCGCACCTCCTTGCCGTTCACCCGGTATTCGCTGCCGGCGCCGCGCTCGATACGGCGGACGATCTCCAGTTCCGCGTGCTCATGGAATGGCGGCGGCACTGCGCCTGCCGTTTCGTCCAGCGTCAGCGTCACCTCGGCGAGATTGCGCGACGGCCGGCCCGCGGTGCCGGCGAAAATCACATCGTCCATCTCCCCGGCGCGCATCGAGCGGGTGCTCTGCTCGCCCATCGCCCAACGCAGCGCCTCGACCACATTGGACTTCCCGCAGCCATTCGGGCCGACGATGCCGGTGAGACCCGCATGGATCTCGACGCTGGCCGGCTCGGCGAAGCTTTTGAAGCCGGCGATGCGCACGCGGCGAAACTGCACGGACACAGGAGACCCTCCGCTAACTGCCGAGAATTACAGCAAACTCGCTGGCCGACATAGCCCCCGTATAGAGTTTTCCGTTGATCACGAAACTGGGCGTGGCATCGACGTGCCAGCGCGACTCGGCATCCCTCGCCCGGCCAACGATCCAGTCCTGCAGCCCGGTGTCAGCGAGCGCCCGGTCGAACGTGGGGCGGTCCAAGCCCGCGTCGGCCGCCAGCGGCCAAAGCGCGTCGGGAATGCTCCCGGCGCCGAACACCCAGCGCTCCTGGTTGGTGAACAGCGTATTGATGAACCGCTCGTAGCGTTCCGGCGGCAGGTAGCGCGCCACCATGGCTGCCTGCAGCGCCGCTATGTCGGTGGGGAAGTCGTAGAACACCCAATGCAGCTTGCCCGGCGTGATCCACTTGGTCTTGAGCTCCGGCAGTGACTGCAGCGCGAAGGCGGCGCAATGCGGGCAGGTCAGCGAGAAGAGTTCGATCGCGGTCAGCTTCGCCTGGGGGCTGCCCATGCTGCGCTCCGCCCGAACGGCATCCGCCGGAGCCGCGAAGCTCGGGGACGTCAAGGCTATGGATAGTAGGGCTCGGCGCATAATTGCCATGTCTGGCCCCAAATCTAGTAGGAAGCGACGGGCCCGGCAAGCTCCCCGCTACCCGTCCGGCAGCAGCTTGCGGAACGCGTCGTAGCTCATCTCGCCAGCGGTCTTCTGGCCGTTGATCACGAAGCTTGGAGTCGAGTCGATCTTCCAGCGATCCTGATCGGCCTGTTGCTGCTGCAGGATCCAGCTCCTGAGCTCGGTGTCCGCGATCGCCTGATCGAAGGTCGCACGGCTCATGCCGGCCAGCGCCGCCAGTTTCCAGATCTCGTCGGTGGTGTTGATGCCGCGTGCGAAGGCCCAGCGGTCCTGATTGGCGAACAGCGCGCTGACGAACGGATAGTACTGCGATGGGGGCAGATGGCGCGCGACCATGGCGCCGGTCAGCGCCACCTGGTCCAGCGGGAAGTCATGGAAGACGAAGCGCACCTTGCCGGGCTCGATCAGGTTCTTCTGCACCTCCGGCATCGTTTCACGCGCGAAGCTGGCGCAGTGGGTGCAGGTCAGGGAGAAGAACTCGAGGACCGTCACCTTGGCCGCCGGATCGCCGAGCGTTCGCTCGGTCTTGCGCTGGTCACCTGCCAACGTGGTCGCCGTGGAGGCCGCCGACGGTAGCGGCGGGAAGGCTGCGGGCGCCGGAGCGAACTGCCGCCAGCCGAGATAGCCGAGCACACCGACGGCGGCCGCAGCTCCGGCGATGGACAGGGTGGAACGGCGAGTCAGCGTCATGAGGACCTCGATTGGTTGGGGGACGAGAGCATCGCGCGGCCTAGCGATGCCAGCGCGCTGCGCAGTTCGCCTTCGGGCAGGCTGTCCACGGCGGCATCGAGCGCGGCGAGCTTCGCCGGATCGGGTGGGCGTGGCAGCGCGGCCAGCGGCGCCAGCAGTTCCGGCGTTTGGACAAAGCGCAACGCGGTCACCGCCCGGCTGCCGAGATGGTCGTTGATCCGAGCTATCACCTCGCCGGAGAGATGCTGCAGCTCGATCGCGATTGGGCCGGCACAGGCGATGGTAAGCGCGCCGGCCGACAGCCGCCGCGGGGTGGTGACCGCGGCGATCGCCGGCCCCACGATGGCGGACCAGTCCGCCATCACCTGCGCGGTCCCGGGCGAGCGGCGGCGGAACGCGGCGCGGGTCAGGCGCGGCATCAATGCGCCCACCGGACGCGGGCCATAGACGTGGCGCTCGTCGCTGTTCATACCGCCGCCTGTGGGTTTCCCTGCCACCGCCCTGCTCACCTGGTATGACCGCCACCGGCGGTCGCTGCCCTGGCGTGCCGGCCGGGGCGAGATCGCCGATCCTTACCACGTCTGGCTCAGCGAGATCATGTTGCAGCAGACCACCGTTGCGGCGACGATCCCGTACTATGAAAGGTTCTTAATCCGGTTCCCGACCGTCCAGGCGCTGGCCGCCGCGCCGCAGGAGGACGTCCTCGCGGTGTGGGCCGGACTTGGCTATTACGCCCGCGCGCGCAACCTGCATGCCTGCGCTCGTGCCGTGGTGGCGGCGGGAGAATTCCCCCGCGACCTTGCCCGCCTGCGGGAACTGCCGGGCATCGGCGAGTACACTGCCGCCGCGGTCGGCGCGATCGCTTTCGGTGTGCCGGCGGTGCCGGTCGATGGCAATGTCGAGCGCGTGGTGGCGCGGTTGTTTGCCGTGGACGAGAAACTGCCGAAGGCGAAACCGCAGCTGCGCAGGCTTGCGGCGAGATTGGGGAACGATCCGGCAGCGCATGCCCGGCCGTCGGATTTTGCCCAGGCACTGTTCGATCTCGGTGCCACGGTTTGCACTCCTGCGGCCCCGGCCTGCGCACGGTGCCCGTGGATGGCGGCGTGTGCCGCCCGGCAAGCCGGGATCGCCGGGGATTTGCCGCGCCGGGCGGCAAAGCGGGTGCGGCCGCTGCGCCATGGCGTCCACTTCTGGCTGACCGACCCGGACGGCAACGTGCTGCTGCGCCGCCGTCCGGCTCGAGGGGTTGCTCGGAGGGATGTCCGAGCTGCCAGGCACCGAATGGCGCATCACTCCGTGGGACGCGGCTGAAGCATTGTCCTTGGCGCCGATGCCGGCGGCATGGCGGCCGGTCGGCCAGGTACGCCACGGCTTCACCCATTTCGAACTGACCATCGAGCTGTATCTCGCGCAGGTTCCGCGCATCGCGGCGGCGGGCTTTCAGCGCCCGATCGCGGCGCTGGACGACGAAGCGCTGCCGTCGCTGATGCGCAAGTGCGTGCGCCTGGCGCGTGGCTCGGCGGCTTAGGGAAATCTTCAGCATCGGCCCCGATTGTGGGCCGGGAGGCGTCCTGTCACTGGCGCTCGAATTGCCGGAGCATTGGTATGCAACGCCTGTCATCCTGGCTGTCCGCACGCTCGATCGGCACCAAGATCTTCGCCGGCTTCGGCTGCGTGCTCGCCATCCTGCTGGTGGTGGCCGGCACCGGATATCTGCGCTTTCTCGGTGTGGCGGACTCACTACGCGGCTATGCAGGCAGCGTCGCGGAGGTGGCAGTCAGTCGTGACATCGATCGCGAAGTCCTCGATATGCGCCGCCATGTTGTCGAGTTCGCCCACACTGGTGACGAGGACGAGGCAGCCGCCGCAACGAAGATCGCGGCGCGGGTGGCGGCGGACATCGCCAGGGGCCGCGTGGCAATCGCCGATCCGGAGCGTCGTCGCAGCATGCAGGAGGTGGCGAACCAGTTCGACGCATATCGCACCGGTGTCGAGGAGGTGTTCGGGTTGAAGCGAGCGCAGGACAAGTTGCTGCGCGAGAAGTTCGACCCGTCCGGCACCGACGCGCGCGCCGCCTTCCAGGCGTTGATCACCAACATGGGCAGCGCAGGCGATGCCGAAGCTGTCGCGCTGGCGCAGCAGGGGCTCCAGACGCTCTCGCTGTTCCGGCTGAACGCAACCAAACAGGTGGATAGACTGCACGACGACAGCGCGGTGGCGAAGGCACAGCAATACGCCGCCGATCTTGCCGGCACGATGGCTGCGCTCGACCGCACCACGGCGAACGCCGGGTATCGCGGCCAGTTCGACAGCCTGCGGCGGTTGCTCGCCGACCACGACGCCGCCTTCGCCGAAGCGAAGCGGCTGAAGTCGGAGCTGGAGGCTCGTGTCTATGGCAGCATGAAGCGCTCAGCGGAACTGCTCGCCACGGCAGCGAGTACGGTGCAAGCGTCGGGATTTGCCGAGCAGTTGCGGGTCGAGGCGGCGACACTGTCCGGCATCGACGCGACGCAGACCGTGCTGCTGGGAATGGCGGCGGGGGGGCTGGTGCTCGGCCTGGCGGCTGCCTGGTTGATCGGTCGCGGCATCTCCCGCCCAGTGGAGCGGATTACCGCCGCGATGCACCGGCTGGCATCGGGCGAACTCGAAGTCGAAATCCCCGCGGTCGACCGTGGCGATGAAGTCGGCCGCATGGCGAAGGCGATGCTGGTATTCCGCCAGAATGCGCAGGAGGCACGCAGGCTGCAGGGTGACGCGGAGCGTGTGCGGGCGGCGAAGGATCGTCGGCAGACCGCGATGGATCAGTGCACGCAGGATTTTGGCCGCTCTGCGTCTGGCGTGATGGCGATATTGGTGAGCGCCGCTGAGACCATGCGCAATACCGCGGACGAGATGACCAGGGCGGCGCACGAGACGCGCGACGCCGCGGCGGAAACTGCGGAGAATGCGGCGACGTCAGCGCAGAACCTGGGTTCGGTCGCGGCGGCAGCGGAGCAGATGTCGGCATCGATCCACGAAATAAGTGCGCAGGTCGCGCGTGCGACGCATGCGGCACAGGAGGCCGTCGAATGTGCTTCGGTGACCGACGCCAAGGTCGGCGGCATGGCCGCCGCCGCCGAACGCGTCGGCGACGTGGTGCGGCTGATCTCGGACATCGCCGGTCAGACCAATCTGCTGGCGCTGAATGCGACGATCGAGGCGGCGCGCGCCGGAGCGGCGGGCAAGGGATTTGCGGTTGTCGCCGGCGAGGTGAAGGCGTTGGCCGCGCAGACCGCGAAGGCGACCGAGGAGATCGCCACCCAGATCGGCGCGATCCGCGGCGCGACCGGCGAGGCGGTGGGCGCGGTGCACGAGGTGAGCGCGGCGATCGGCCTGGTGAGCGAGGTGGCGGCGGCGATCGCGGCGGCGGTGGAGCAACAGTCGGCCACGACCCGGGAGATCGCCGCAAGCGTGCAGACCGTGACAACCGCGACGCAGGAACTCATCACAGGCGATGCAGAACGTCTCGGTGGTGTCGCAGTCGGCGGAAGCAGCGAGCCAGAGCGTGCTGCACAATGCCGACGAGGTGGGGCACACGGCGGATGTGCTGCGTTCGGAGCTGACACTGTTCCTGGAGGCGATCGCCAAGACCGATGAGGAGGATCGCCGGCGCTATGAGCGCGTCGATGGGCGCGACGCGATCGCGACGCTGCACGTGCCGGGGGGTGATGCGATGCGGGTGACGATCGTGAATGTCTCGCGCGGCGGCCTGGCGTTGCGGACCGAGTGGGTGGCGCCGGCTGGTATCGAGGTGCAGGTGGAGCTGCCGGGTGCCGGGGCGGCGGTGGCAGCGCGCGTAGTGCGCAACGAGGGCAGACTGTTGATGCTGGCGTTTCGGCAGGAGGCGGCGATGTTGCGGCGCGTCGATGCGGCGCTCGATCAGATCGCGGCGCAGGGGAGCAGCGAGGCGGCCTGAGAGGCGGGCTGATTTAAGCCTGGAACGGTTCGGCGAGTGGCTCCAGGCTCGACTGCATCAAGCACTGCAGCACATGTCCTGGCCTGAGCCTGGCGCTGTTCGGCGCCTGGGGACTGACCCGTATCGGCAATCCGGACACGATCGTTCGGCTGCGCAACGCCGCTGCCGCCGAAGCTGATTGCGAGGATCGACCCGTCGGTCAGCAGCGGCGGACTTTGCCGCCTACCGGCATCGTCGGGCCCACCTCACCCCAAATGGACTGATAAGCGTATCAGGCTTTCCGCGGCGACCAGCCATACGCCTTCGCACAGGCACCGCCCATCAGCATCGCCCGCTCGGTTTCGCTCAGGCGGTGCGTGTTGAGGAATGGCTCGACCGCCTGCTCGAAGTTGACGACGGCGAACGCGCGGGTCCAGTCCGTGCCCCACAGGCAGCGCTCGAAACCCCAGGCATCGAACACGCGGGCCAGCGGATCCCAGATGTCCGGAAATGGATACGATTGCTGCGACAGCGTGCAGGCGCCGCTGACCTTGATCACCGCGTTCGGGCGCCTGGCGAGTTCCAGCACCTTCGGCAGCTCGGCCCAGGGCTGCGGCGGCGCGGGCGGCACGCGCGGCTGCATGATGCCGAGATGGTCGATGATGAACCGCGTGTCGGGATGCCGGTCGATCAGCGCGGAACCCACGTCCAGGTTGCCCCAGAACAGGATGTTGACCGGAAGATCGTAGCGAACGGCGGCGCGCAGGATCCGGTCGAGGCCCGGATCGTCCGGCGCGCGCCCGGCTTCCTTGGGCAGCATGATGCGGATGCCCACCGCGCCCGGCGTCTGCTTCCAGTCCGCGATGACATCGGCCACCGCCGGGTCGTCAGGGTTGACCGGCTTGACGATGGCGAACCGGTCGGGATGCGCCTGCTGCACTTCCACCGCATAGCTGGCGTCATACTGGTACAGGCCGAACGCGGAGATGAAGATCGCGCCGTCGACGCCGACTTTGTCCAACGCCGCCACCATCTCGTCGCCGGTGACGTGGTCGGGCCAGTTCGGCACGCTGTGCCACGGGCGCTTCGGCGTGTTCGCCTCATAGGCGTGGACCTGGCAATCGATGATCATTGGGGACGCTCCTTGCTTTGCAGGGAGCTTGGCGAGAGCGGCGGGTGCGTGTCCAGAGGGGGTGGAATTGCATGGCCGGACCGGCTATGTGACCATCTATATAGTCATGAGTTTGAGATGGATGCGGTCAATCTGGCGGATGCCAAGGCACGTCTGAGCGAGCTGGTTGACCGGGTCGAGGCAGGGGATTCGATTGAGATTACCCGGCGCGGCAAGGCGGTCGCACGGCTCACGGCAGCGACCCGACCGCGCAAGCGGGTCGACCTGGGCCTGCTCCAGTTGCTGACGGCGAGCGTGCCGCCACAGACCGAGGGTGCCGCTGATCTGGTGCGATCGATGCGGGATGGCGATCGCTACTGATGCTGTTTCTCGACACGTCGTTGATCGTCGCGGCACTGTCCAACGAAGCGACGACGCCGCGCGTTCAGGGGTGGCTGGCGGAGCAGGATCCGGCGCAGCTTCTGATCAGCGATTGGAGCATCACCGAGATGTCCTCGGCGATGGCAATCAAGTTGCGGACCGGGCAGATCGGCCTGGAGCAGCGCGCGGCGGCGCTCGCGATGTTCAATAAGCTGGTCGCCGAGACCTTCACCGTGCTGCCGGTGACCGGTGGACAGTTCCGGATGGCGGCGAAGTTCCTGGATCAGCACACGCTCGGGCTGCGTGCCGGCGATGCGCTGCATCTGGCGACCGCATCGGAGCATGGTGCCACGGTGCACACGCTCGATCGGCGTCTCGCAGAAGCTGGACCGGTGCTGGGCGTGCCGACGCTGCTGCTGGGATAAGCAAGAGGAAACGCAGATAAACGCCAATGCCGCAGATGAACGCAAATGGTACGGAGGGCGCGTCAGCGCCAATGGTCAATCCGACGACAAGCTGGCGTGGGCCGACCGATCGGCGCCGGCACATTCGCGTTCATCTGCGGCATTGGCGTTTATCTGCGTTTCCTCTTGCTTCCTAAGGCACACGCGACGGCGGCAGTGCGAGGACACGCACGATCATGACAACGGCCTAGGCGGGAACGGCGAGGGGTGGACCTGTGCTGGCCGGCTCGGGCGGGGCGGCGGGTTTGGCTTTGAGCCGGGCGATGATGTGGGCGATCGGGAAGGCGCGATCGAGCCTCTCCATGACCAGGCGGATGTAATTGCCGCCGTAGTGGTTGATGGCACGGTGCAACTCGTCCCACAGCGGATGGCTGGGCGGGATGCCGAGATCGCGGCAGATGTCGGCGAGGACGGCGCCGATCGGCTGACGGCGGACCTTGGCCGCGATCTGGTCTGGGGTGGGCAGGTTGGCGAGCAGGGGGGCCGCGTCGGCGGGCTGCTGTGGCTGGGTTTGGCGGGGCGATGGCGCGTCGGCCTCGCACGGAAGGGCGCGGGGCGCGCGGGGCGATGGCGCGGGGTTGGGCTGGGGTTCGGCGTCGAGGCGGGTGGCGGCGCGGGCGATCTTTTCCTCGAGCAGGCCCGCGCGGTGCAGGCCCTGGGCGATGCGGGCGAGGATCAGGGCGATGTCACCGGTGCCGAAGGTGCACACGAGGTCGGTGGTGTCGCCGGGGACGACGCGTTGGCGCAGCGTGGCGGCGAGCTGCTTGCCGTAGTCTATGAGCTTGCGGACGAGTGTGAGCAGACGGCCGAAGCGGCTTGGTGGGGGTAGGTCGGAGGTGGCGGCCGGGGCGGACACGAACGGAAGGAGAACACAGGGAGGCGCGCTGTGTCAAGGTATAATTTCTTAGATTCCTAGGCTGGCAGTCCTATAAGGCCAGTGCCTGCGCTAGTCGGCCGCGGTGCAGTGGGTGGTTTCTGCCAAGCCGCTTTCGGATGTCCCAATGGGAAAATCGACATTCAGCCTCGGTTGCGCCCGGCCGGAGTTGCCGAAAGCGGACCGGTTCCCTGGGCGTGACCGACGGAAAAAAGGGCCGCGCGGTGTCGATGTCCCGACCTGCTGCTCGCGACCCCTCGCGGGACAATCTGACTTCGATTCCCTTTTTGTGCTCCATGACCTAGAATCATTGGATGGATTCGACCTACAATCTCAACGGTGGCTTCAAGCCGACCATCAAGCGATTCGCGGACCTCGAAGGGCCGGATTTTTATCCGACCCCGGATTGGGCGACTTATGCTCTTATCGACAATGAGCGCTTCGAGGGGCGGATCTGGGAACCGGCATGCGGCGATGGAACGATGGTTCGCGTGCTGCGAGATACCAACCTTCCAGTCGACGCAAGCGACCTTTACGACCGAGGCTATGGCGAGATCGGCCTCGATTTTATGAAGGAGTCGCACACCGTCGAGAATATCGTCACAAACCCACCCTACAACAGCGCCGAGGGATTCGTCGAAGCTGGGCTACGTCAAGCGACGCACAAGCTATGCTTGCTGCTGCGCCTGGCGTTCCTTGAGGGTGCTAACCGTCAGCGCACGATCTTCGCGAAGGCGCCTCCTGCCCGCGTCTGGGTATTCAGCGAGCGAATCACGTTCTATCCGGCTGGTGCGGTTGTGAAGGGGACCGGCACAACCGCTTATGCTTGGTTCGTGTGGGACAAGAAGAGTGGCAACCGGGGAACTGAGCTGAAATGGCTGCCACTCGGCTATAAGGCTCGTTTTTCGTCATCCGGCAGATCAGATCCGGCTGAGTCCAAAAACCCGATGCTGTTCAAGTAATTCATCCCGCTGCGAGTTACCTTCAGGCCGTTGGGAATTTTCTTTGCCCAGCCTCGCCCGAATATCGTCTGCGTGCCGGTCTTGTGGGAGGAAATTGTATTGCGGATGACAATCTGCCAAAGCGCCTCGTTCCGCGAAGGCGACCGCGCTTTATCAGCCGCGGAAAGGTCGAAATACCTCGGAACTTCCTCCCGCAGTTTACCGATGGTAACGGAACGCTCGGGTTGGCTCGCTGCGATTTTGAGGACAAGAACGCGGGCCTCGTTCTCGAGCAAGCGGTCTTGCGGCGACCGCCCCAGTTTGCCGAACTGGAATTTCTGGCCACGCCGCCACGCGATAGCGGAAACCGGGATTGCCATCTCTTGTATGACGAGAGACACGATCTCCGACACGCGCTTCTCGTCCCGCACGTCCTCGGGAAGATAGAGCGTTACCGTAACGTCCGCATAGATATGCCCCTGATAGACCCGCAAATCGAAAGTTATATCATTGCCAATCGCGAAGCTTGCGCCTTGGTATTTGTCAAGGTCGTCGTGTCCTTCGCGGATGACAAGCGTGCAGTACCGCAGTGAGCGCCAGATGATCGCCTGCGGGACAACGTCGATATCCGGTTCAAACTTTAGGGCACGGACCGTCATGGCTGCATGTTGTTGAAGTTGGTCACGCCGATGCAGGCATAATCTTCGCCGTTCTTCTGCCTCAACTCGACGCCGGCGCACCATTCCCAATACCACCTGGCCTCATTCGGTGCGCTGCCCGGCATCGGCTCTATGTCAGTTGTGAACTCGACCCCGCGCCGATTGGGCAGGCTTCCAGGATAGGCTTTCACGGATGGCTGCCCGCTCCCCCTAGCTGGTCGACCCCATATTTCACGAGACAGTTCCTGCATCTTCGCGATCGCTTTGGTCTGTGTCGTCGAGTTTTCGACGCGGTGGAAGGGATCCTGCGGCACCTATTCGATGTCCTTTTTCTCGCATCAAATCCTACCGGTCATTTCGAAAGTTGATCAAACGATCACGGAAGCCGATCGTCCGCCTTGTCGTCAGCCTGCGTCCAGGCGTGCCAAGAGCTTCTCCGCACGCTCGCGCTTCTCGGGCAGCGGATCACGCTGGAAAATTCGCAGGATCGCGTCCCTCGCCCCGCGGTCGCCGGCTTCAGCCATCTCGAACGCCATGGCGTCACGTCGCTCGTAATGTGACCGGTCCAGCGGCACGATCGTGATCGACAGGTCGTTCCAGTAGTACTGCCCCTCAGGGCTCGACCAACCGGCGTAGACCTCGTCCCAGGAACCGCAGCCGGCGTAGGGCAGCAGGTTCACATCCGCCATCGGCTCGCTGAGTTTCTGATAGCGCGCGTCGAACGACATCCGGATCGACCGGGTCCGGTTCGGCAGCGCCTTGTGCACCGTCACGTCCTGGAAGATCAGGGCGTCGCCCGCCAAAAAATCGCCGGTGACCCAGGTGCCCGGGATCGGCACGGCGATATCCATGCCTCCCGCACCCGAACCGACCTTGGTCGGCAGAATGCCCGCGACGTGGGACCCGGCGGCGACCGCCAGGGTGCCCATCTCGCGTGGGCAGTCCCCCAGCGGCATCCACATCGCGTAGCTGGTCGCGCCGCCGATGTGCACGCGATCCTGATGAATGCCGGTGGTGAAGTCGAAACCATCCGCCTGCGGAAAAATGTTGCGTTGGACAAACATCGGATGCGCCAGCGCGCGCTCACCGAAAATCCGGTCGAACAGCGCGGTCACGCTGGGATCGATACGCAAGCGATGCAACGCCTGATCCGACCAGAGGCCGCGAAACACCGACATGTAGCGCGGCTCGGGGTCCTTGCAGGCGGCGGCGGAATTGCCGACGCCGGCGGCGGCGGGCGAGTCCGGGGCCAGCCACCCGCCTTCCGCTGCCTTGCTCAGCAGCCTGGCACGCACATCGAGGATCGCCTGTCGTGGCAACAGGCCCCGCAGGAACAGATAACCGTCCGCGGCCAGTCGAGCCCGCAGGGTTTCCCCGTCGTTCAGGTGTTCGGTCGAATCCGCGAATGGTTCGTAGTGAAACAAGGTTTTCCTCCCGCCCTTCCGCGGCATCGTGTGCAGGTTCCTGACCGCTGACAAGCCGCAACGGGTTGAGCCGGTTCGCTCTCCGTTACCCAAATGGCCCCAGGTGACGCGACTGTTGGGTCTGGGCCCACTTGATGTATAGGCGAGGGATCAGTGAACAACGCCAGGGGTGTGACCCATGCGGCCGAACAGGATCAAGCAGATGTGGCGAGCCGGTCACCATGTGACGTTGGGCTGGCTATCCGTGTCCCATGGGTTCACGGCCGAGGTCATGGCGCGTCAGGGCTTCGATGCCCTGTGCGTGGATCTGCAGCACGGCACCGCTGAAATGAACGACGTTGGGCCGTTGCTGCAGGCGATTTCGCAGACCGACACGGTTCCGGTCGTGCGGGTTGCCTGGAACGAGCCGGCGGCCATCATGAAGGCCCTGGACCTCGGCGCCTACGGCATCATTGTGCCGCTGGTCAATACCGCCGCGGAAGCAGCCAAGGCGGTGGCCGCGTGCCGCTATCCGCCCGTCGGCATGCGATCGAATGGACCCGTCCGCGCCATGCACTACGGCGGTGCCGACTATGTGGCCAACGCCAACGACGAGATCGTCATCATGGCGATGATCGAGACCAAGGAGGGCCTCGCCAACCTCGATGGCATCTGCGCCACGCCAGGCCTTGACGCCGTCTACATCGGGCCGGCCGATTTGTCGTTCGCACTGGGGCTGGCCCCGCGCGGCGACAACCCCGACCCGCTCCATATCGCCACCTGCGACAAGATCCGGGAGACAGCGCATAAGCACGGCATCAAGTGCGTCATGCACTGCGCGAGTGCGGCGTTCGCGGCTGGCGCAGTGAAGCGCGGCTTCGACATGGTGATGCTGACGTCCGATCTGTCGTGCATGATCGCCGGCGCACGGCTGCAGCTCGACGAGCTCAGGTCCAAGACAGCCTGATGCGTCCGATGCCAGTGAGCGATACCCGTTGGCCGGCATCTCGCACACACAGAATAGGCTAGGTCCTCGCCGTCTCGGCACCACCCGCCAGCGACGCGAAGCAACGCCACCACGCCGCGCCGACCGGAAGCAGCCACGCCATGTGCTGTCCGGCCGCGCGGTCGTCCCAGGGCAGCGGTGCCGCCAGGATCGCCGCGATGTCGATCATCCCCGGGTGGTGGGAGGTGCCCCATTCCATCACCGCATCCGGACCGATCGCCGCCCGCAGCCGCGGCTCGATCGCCGCACGCGCGCCATCGGCGAGCGTGAAGAATGCCTCGCCGGCAAGGCCGGTGCAGCGGAGGAACACGCCCACCTGCGGGAACGGCAGCCTCGCGCGATACAAGGTGATCCACGCGGCATTGCGGATGATCGCGAACCGGCGGTTCCGATAACCTCCCGCGCTATGCGCCGGCAGGCCGCGCGAACCGGCGCGCCGCGCCAGCAGGTCGCGCCAGAAGGCGCGGTCCTGCGCCAGGTCCTGTGGGGATATCCCTTTTCGAGCGCTTTGATATTGCATGTCCGGCCATCCGGCGTCCTGACCAAGCTGGCTATCACAGGACGGGCCGAACGGCGGAACCGCAATCCCTGACCGCGTGTCTGCGTCCCGCGCGCCAGCACCGGTTGCCTCCCGCAGACCCCCGGCCTACCCTCCCGGCACACCTACCGGTGGGGAGAAGTCCAGATGAAGGTTGGCGAGGCTGTTGCCGAAATCATGAAGCGCGAGGGGATCGAGATCCTCTGCGGCTACCCCGTCAACCATCTGTTGGAATATGCGGCCGCCGCCGATATCCGGCCGATCATCGTTCGGCAGGAGCGTATCGGCCTGCACATGGCCGATGCGATCTCGCGCGTCACCTCGGGCCGCAAGATCGGTGCGTTCTGCATGCAGCACGGGCCGGGCACCGAGAATGCCTATGGCGGTGTTGCCCAGGCGTTCAGCGAGTTGGTGCCGGTGCTGGTGATCCCGCAGGGCTATCCGCAGCGCATCGCGCATATCGACCCGAACTACAGCGCGGTGCGCGAGATGCGCGGCGTCTCGAAGTCGGCCGAGCCGCTGGTGGTGCCGGGCGAGCTGGCCAGCGTGATGCGTCGCGCTATGAGCCGGCTCCGCAACGGCCGCAGCGGACCGTGCATCGTGGAAATCCCCACCGACCTGTGGGGCGCGGAGATCGGCGAGCTCGAATATACGCCGGTGACCCATGTCCGCACGGCGCCCGATCCGGCCGATGTACGCAAGGCGGCGGCGGCGATCCTCGCGGCGAAGCGGCCGGTGATCTACGCCGGCACCGGCGTCCACTGGTCGGAAGCCTGGCCGCAGCTTCGCGAATTCGCCGAACTGCTGGGCGCGCCGGTCACCACCAGCCTCGGCGGCAAGAGCTCGTTCCCGGAGAACCATCCGCTGTCGCTCGGCTCGGGCGGCAACGCGGTGCCGAAGCCGGTGCACCACTTCGTCGAGAAGTCCGATCTGATCATCGGCATCGGCTGCTCGTTCACCGAGACCAACTTCGGCATCAAGTTCTCCAAGGGCAAGAAGTTCATCCACGCCACCCTCGATCCGGATCATCTGAACAAGGATGTGGTGGCAACCGTGGGCCTGCTCGGCGACGCGTCACTGGTGCTCGCAGCACTGATCGGCGAACTGAAGCAGACCATCAAGTCCAATCGCGATCCAAAGGACGTGGTGGCGGAAATCACCGCGGTGCGCGAGGAGTGGATGGCGCAGTGGAAGCCGCTGCTGAATTCGAACGAAGCGCCGATAAGCCCGTATCGGGTGATCTGGGAACTGATGGCGGGGACCGACCCGAAGAACACCATTATTACCCACGACGCCGGCAGCCCGCGCGATCAGATCTCGCCGTTCTGGGTCTCGACCGAGCCGATGTCGTATATCGGCTGGGGCAAGACGACGCAGCTCGGCATGGGGCTTGGGCTGGCGATGGGTGCCAAGCTGGTGCATCCGAACAAGACCTGCATCAACTTCTGGGGTGACGCGGCGATCGGGTTCACCGGTATGGACTTCGAGACCGCGGCGCGCGAGCGCATCCCCATCCTGTCCTGCCTGATGAACAACTTCTCGATGGCGATCGAGCTGAAGGTGATGCCGGTGTCAACCGAGAAGTACCGGTCCACCGACATCTCCGGCAACTACGCCGACATGGCGAAGGCGTTCGGCGGTTACGGTGAGCGCGTCACGGACCCCGGCCAGATCAAGGCGGCGATCCAGCGCGGCATCGAGCAGACCAAGGCCGGCAAGCCGGCGCTCCTGGAGTTCATCACCGCGAAGGAGACGCGGGTTTCGAAGTTCTGACGCGGAGCGTCATGGCGGGCGAAGGCCCGCCATCCACGAGTTTGCTCGTGGCAAGAAGAACCGACGTGGATGGCCGGGCCAGACCCGGCCATGACGGTTGCCCGTAGGGAGGACCATGGCCAACGTTTCCATCCGGGACGTCCGCAAGTCGTTCGGCTCGACCGAGGTCCTGCACGGCGTCAGCGTCGAGATCGAGGACAGCGAGTTCGTCATCCTCGTCGGCCCCTCGGGCTGCGGCAAATCCACCCTGCTGCGCATGATTGCCGGACTGGAGAACATCTCGGCGGGCGAGATCGCCATCGGTGCGCGGGTGGTGAACAACGTCGCGCCGAAGGAGCGCGACATCGCCATGGTGTTTCAGAACTACGCGCTGTATCCGCACATGACGGTGCGCGACAACATGGCTTTCTCGCTGTCGCTGGCGAAGGTGCCGAAGGCTGCGATCGACCAGCAGGTGCAACGCGCGGCGCAGATCCTCGGCCTGGCGCCGTACCTCAACCGCTACCCGCGGCAGCTGTCCGGCGGTCAACGCCAGCGGGTCGCGATGGGGCGGGCCATCGTGCGCGATCCGCAGGTGTTCCTGTTCGACGAACCGCTGTCCAACCTCGATGCCAAGCTGCGCGTTGCGATGCGCGCCGAGATCAAGGAGCTGCACCAGCGGCTCGCCACCACCACGGTCTACGTCACCCACGACCAGATCGAAGCGATGACCATGGCGGACAAGATCGTGGTGATGAACTCGGGCAACGTCGAGCAGATCGGGGCGCCGCTCGAACTGTATGACCGGCCGAACAATCTGTTCGTCGCCGGCTTCATCGGTTCGCCGGCGATGAACTTCCTCAAGGGGAAGATCGAAGGCGGCGCGTTCCGCGTCGACAGCGGCGAGGCATTGCCGCTGCCGGGAAAGGGCAACGGATCGGACGGCAGGCCGGCGGTCTATGGTATCCGCCCGGAGCACTTCCAGCTCAGTCCGGCGGGGTTGCCTGCTGTTGTCCATGTGGTGGAACCCACCGGGTCGGAGACGCAGGTGATTGCCGAGTTTGTCGGTGCCTCGGTGCTCTGCGCGTTCCGCGAGCGGGTATCGGCGAAACCAGGCGAGACGATCCGCATCACCCCTGAACCGTCGCTGGTCCACCTGTTCGATGCCGGCACCGGCCAGCGGCTGGCGGTGTAGTTCGGACCGCCGGCTTTACGCCATGCATGGTGTGGCGGAAGATGTCCCGCATCGGCCCCTCACACCCGGTCGTGAGGGTCCGGGGCGGGCGTGACCGGCAACGGAGGAAACTGGCAAATGGCAATCACGCGGCGTGATTCACTGGCTCTCGGCGCGGTCGCGCTGGGCGCGGCGTCGATACCGATCATCGGGGCAAATGCGGCGGTCGACGACGTGCCGACAGCCAATGTGAAACCGCCGGAATTCAAGATCGAGAAGGGCGCCGCGCTGCACGTGCTGCGACCGGCCAAGTTCGTCGATCCGGACGAGGTGTACTGGAAGGCGAACACCAAGAAGTTCATCGACACGACCGGAATCGATGTGAAGGTCGATTGGGTGAGCTGGGAGGACCTGCGTCCACAGACCGCGGTGATCGCCAACACCGGTGCCGGCGCCGATATCGTGTGCGGGTTCGCCTCGGATCCGCATGTCTATACCGAGAAGCTACTGGAGATGACCGATCTCGCCGAATACCTCGGCGCCAAGTACGGCGGTTGGTACAACCTGGCCCAGCTTTATGGCACCAAGTGGAAGACCAACAATTGGATCGCCCTGCCGATCGGCGGCGGTGCCGGACCGTGCGTGTATCGTGCCTCCTGGGTAAAAGAGGCGGGTTACGACAGGATTCCCGATGATCACGCGGGCATCCTGGATCTTTGCCAGAAGCTGCAGAAGATCGGTCATCCCTGCGGGTTCTCGCTCGGTCACGCACTCGGCGACGCCAACGGCAACTGCTACTGGGCGCTGCATTCGCACAACGCGTTCCTGGTGGACGAGAAGGGCAAGGTCGCCATCGATTCCAAGGAAACCATCGCCGCACTGAAATTCATGACGGAACTCTACAAGACGATGATTCCCGGCACGATCTCGTGGAACGACGCGGGCAACAATCAGGCCTACGCCGCCGGGCAGATCGGCTTCACCTTCAACGGCGTATCGATCTATTACGTGCTCAAGAATTCGCCGGATCCGAAATTGCAGGCGATGGCGGCAGATACCAGGCACCAGGAACAGCCGAAAGGTCTCGCACCACGATCGCCGCAATTCGCCGGTCCCATGAACGCGATGATCTTCAAGAGCAGCAAGTATCCCAACGCGGCCAAGGAATATCTCCGCTTCATGATGGAGGCCGACCAATATGGACCGTGGCTGTCGAACTGTTACGGCTATTGGTCGCAGCCGCTGCGGGCGTACTCGAAGATGAAGTTCTGGGACGCGGATCCGCAGCTGGAGGCTTTCAAGGGCCCAATGGATTCGCCGTTCTACAGCGGGTACAAGGGGCCGATCAGCGCGGCCGCGGCGACGGTCGAAGCCAATTACACCATCGTGGACATGTTCGCCGCCGTAGCCTCTGGCAGCATGAGCCCTGAGGCGGCGGCCAAGCAGGCGGCCAGACAGGCCGAGCGCTACTACAAGAGCTGAGGCGTAACGCGCGGGACGCCGTCGGTGGTCGACGGCGTCCTTGCCGAGGGGCGGGGCAACGATCCCGCGGAGAGCAATGGACGCAACAGTAGAAGTCGCTGCCGGACATTTGAGGATCGCGCGCAAGCCCGACGGCTGGGTGACGCGGCTGTTCGACTACAAGCCGTTCCTGGTCTTTCTCTGCTTGTTGCCGACGATCGGCCTGCTGGTGGTGTTTCTGACCTATCCGCTCGGACTCGGCATCTGGCTGGCGTTCACCGATACCACGATCGGCCATCCAGGCAACTTCATCGGGCTCGATAATTTTATTTCATTATGGGATGATGACATCTTCTGGATGTCGGTCACCAACACGATCTTCTATACCGCCGTGGCGACGGCGGGCAAGTTCGCGCTGGGCCTGTGGCTCGCGATGCTGCTGAACCACCACCTCCCGTTCAAGGCGTTCATCCGCGCCATTGTGCTGCTGCCCTGGATCGTCCCCACCGTGCTGTCGGCGATCGCGTGGTGGTGGATCTATTCGCCGCAGTTCTCCGTCATATCCTTCGTGCTGGTCGACGTGCTGCATTGGAGGGACCAGTACATCAACTTCCTCGGCACACCATGGGCGGCGCGCTGGTCGCTGATCGTCGCCAACATCTGGCGCGGCATCCCGTTCGTCGCTATCACGTTGCTGGCGGGGCTACAGACCATCTCGCCGTCGCTGTACGAAGCGGCGCTGCTCGACGGCGCGTCCGGCTGGCAGAAGTTCCGCCGCATCACCGTGCCGCTGCTGATGCCGATCCTCGCGGTGGCGCTGACGTTGTCGGTGCTGTTCACATTCTCCGACTTCCAGTTGGTCTACGCCATCACCCGCGGCGGGCCGTTCAACACCACCCACCTGATGGGAACGCTGGCCTTTCAGCGCGCGATCCCCGGCGCCCAGCTTGGCGAGGGCGCGGCGATCGCGGTCTCGATGATCCCGTTCCTGATCGTCGCCACGCTGCTGTGCTTCTTCGGCGTCGGCCGGCGCAAGTGGCAGCACGGTGAAGCGAATGACTGACGCCATCGCCCGCGTTGACGAGGAAATCTCCGCGGTTGCCGCCGAATTGGAGGCAGCGGCGCCGCGGCTGATCGACCGGCCGGAGCGGCTGTCGTGGGACTCGCAGCTTCGCACCACGATAACGGTCTACATTCCGCTGGCGATCTTCGTCATCGTGCTGCTGTTCCCGTTCTATTGGATGGGGATCACGGCATTCAAGCCCGACTTCGAGATGTACGACTACAAACAGTTCAACCCGTTCTGGGTGCACTCGCCGACGCTGCACAACATCGAGGTACTGCTGTTCGAGACCAACTATCCGCGCTGGCTGATGACCACGATGGGGATCGCAGTCGCTTCGACATTCCTGTCGGTGTTCTCCAGCGTGCTTTGCGCCTACGCGATCGAGCGGCTGCGCTTCAAGGGCGCGCAGCATGTGGGCCTGGCGATCTATCTGGCCTATCTGGTGCCGGCGTCGATCCTGTTCATCCCGCTGGCCACGCTGATCTACCAGTTCGGGTTGTTCGACAATCCGGTGGCGCTGATCCTCACCTACCCCACGTTCCTGGTGCCGTTCTGCACCTGGCTGCTGATCGGCTACTTCAAGTCGATTCCGTACGAGTTGGAGGAATGCGCGCTGATCGACGGCGCGTCGCGGTTGCAGATCCTGCGGCGGATCACCCTGCCGCTGGCGGTGCCGGGGCTGATCTCGGCCGGCATCTTCGCGTTCACGCTGTCGTGGAACGAGTTCATCTACGCGCTGGCGTTCATCCAGTCGACCGACAAGAAGACTGTGCCGGTGGCGATCCTGACCGAGCTGGTGACCGGCGACGTGTATCAGTGGGGCTCGCTGATGGCGGGTTCGTTGCTGGGTTCGCTGCCGGTGGCGCTGATTTACTCCTTCTTCGTCGAGTACGATGTTTCCTCGATGACGGGAGCGGTGAAGGAGTAACGGGTGCCGGCACGCACGGGCGAACAGTTCCTCCGCGGGCTCAGGGATACGCGCGAGGTCTGGCTCGGCGGCGAGCGCGTGACCGACCCGGCGTCACATCCTGCCCTTGCCGGGGCCGCGCACGCAATCGCCGCGGTGTTCGATCTGCAGCACGCACAGTCCGATGCCTGTCTGATGCCGGATCCGGAAACTGGCGAAGCGATCAACGTCAGCCACATGATCCCGCGGTCGCGCGCGGATCTCGAGCGGCGCCATGCCGGGCTGCAGGCGATCGCCGAATATTCGGTGGGCCTGATGGGCCGTACGCCGGACTACGTGAACGTGACCTATGCCGGGTTTGCCGGCCGGTGCGACGAGTGGTCGATCGACGGCAACCACGAAGGTGCGGCGAACCTGGTGCGCTACCAGAAGCACATGGCACGCGCCGACCTGTCGCTGACCCATGCCATCATCCATCCGACCGTCGATCGCGCGCAGGGGGCGGTGCCGCTGGGCCTCAACCGGGTTGCCCTGCACAAGGTGGCCGACACCGAACATGGCATCCTGGTGCGCGGCATCCGTGTGCTCGCCACGCTGGCGCCATTCGCCGACGAGATCGCGGTGTACCCGGCGGCACCCATGCCGGACGCGAACCCCGCGCATGCGCTGAGCTTTTCAATCCCGATGGCGACACCAGGATTGAAGTTCCTGTGCCGCGACAGCGTATCGGTACCGGGCACGCGGTTCGATCATCCGCTCTCCAGCAGGTTCGATGAACAGGATGCGCTGGTCATTTTCGACAACGTCGAGATCCCGCGCGACCGCGTGTTCATCGACGGCAGCCTTGTCGTCTACAACGGCATTCTGCGCTCGAGCTGGTGGCCCAACATCATGCAGCAGGCGATGATCCGGGCAGAGACCAAGCTGACCTTTGCCTGGGGTATTGCCACCCGCATGGCGGAGGCGATCAACGCCTCGCTGCCGCAGGCGCAGCAGATGCTTGGCGAGATCTGGACCTTCGCCGAATTCGCACGCTGCGCCATTCGCGCAGCCGAGGCGGATTCCTACGAACACGGCAACGGCGTCTGGTTTCCCGACACGCCGCCGCTGATCGCGCTGCGCACCAGCCTGCCGCGCTGGTTTCCACGGGTGAACGAGATCATCCGTGAGCTTGGTTCGCACAATCTGCTGACCACGCCGACGGCGGCACAGTTCGCCGATCCGGCGCTGCGGCCGCTGCTGGACGAATTCATCGGCGGTGCCGGCGGCGTCAGCGCCGAGCAGCGTGCGCGCATCTTCCGACTGGCCTGGGATTTCGCCGGCACCGCTCTGGCCAGCCGCAACGAGCAATACGAACGGTTCTATCTCGGTTCGGCATCGCGCAACCTGCTGCACGCACAACAGCGCGCCGAACGCAGCCGCGCCGACCGGTTGGTCGATCGGTTTCTGCGCGAACCAGTCTGAATGCCGCGGCGCGCCTTGCCGCTCGCGCAGGGCCGTGCTTGAAATCGCCCAGCCGCGGCGGCCGGAGGAAACATGAAGATCGAGCGGGTCGAAACGTTCCAGGCCGATGCCGGCTGGCGCATGTTCTCCTTTCTCAAGGTCACCACCGACGACGGCATAGTCGGCTGGTCGGAATTCAACGAAAGCTTCGGCTCGATCGGCCTGTCGGACGTGATCCGCGGCCTGTCGCCGGCACTGATCGGTCGCGACCCACGCCGTTTCGAGCAGATCACCCAGCACCTGCACGTGCTCACCCGGCAGTCGCGCGGCGGCATCAATCAGCAGGCGATCGCCGCGATCGAGAACGCGCTGCTCGATGTGACCGGAAAGGCGTACGGCGTGCCGGTCTACGCGCTGTTCGGCGGGCCGATCCGTGATCGCATCCCGGTTTACTGGTCGCATTTCGGCACCTACCGGGTGCGCAGCGCGGCACTGATGGGCGTGCCGCCCCTGAACAGTTACAACGACCTCGCGCACCATGCCGCGGAGGTGAAGCGGGCGGGCTTCCGCGCGCTGAAGACCAACATCATTCCGGTCGAAGGCGGCAAGCTTGCCTCCTACGTACCAGGCTTCGGCCGCACACCGGGCTGGCCCGAGCTGAACTGGGACAACAAGCTGCTGCGCGACCTGAGCGATCAGCTCGGCGCGATTCGCACCGCCATCGGGCCGGAAATGGGAATCCACCTCGACATCAACTTCAACTTCAAGACCGAAGGCTTCAAGCGCGTCGCCGATACCGTGGCGCCGTTCAACCTGACCTGGCTGGAGATCGACACCCACGATGCGCCGGCGCTGGCGGAGATCAAACGCGGCGCGCCCTGCCCGATCGCGTCGTGCGAGACACTGCACGGCCGTCGCGAGTTCAAGCCTTTCTTCGACAACTACGCGACCGATGTGGCAATCGTCGACGTGATCTGGAACGGGCTGAACGAGTCGCTGAAGATCGCCTCGATGGCCGACGTTTACGAGGTCAATGTTGCACCCCACAACTTCTACGGCCATCTGTGCAGTGCGATCAGCGCCACATTCAGCGCGATCGTGCCGAACTTCCGCGTCATGGAGATCGATATCGACAGCGCGCCCTGGCGCGACGAATTCTATCTGACGGTGCCGAACATCGAGAACGGCGAATTCGTCTTGCCGAAGGGTCCCGGCTGGGGCATCGACGTGAACGAGAAGGCGGTGCGCGCGCGTCCGCCGCAGCACTAAAAGGAGACGAGACTTGGCCAAGTACAAGGTTGCGACGCCCGCGGGCGCAAGCTTCACCGTCGCCGGCGGCGGCTACGATCTGGAGATGGAGCCGCTGGAAGGCCTCGACGCCGAGATCGTCGAAGGCCCTGCCGACGAAGACGGCTTCATCAAGTTCGCCCAAGACGCCGATGCCGTCTACGCCAAGGGCATCCGCTTTACCAAGAAGATCATCGACGGCCTGCCGGAGCGGTGTCGCGGCATCATTCTGGGCAGTGTCGGCGTGGACAGCGTGGACGTGAAGGCTGCCACCGAGCGCGGCATCCCGGTGACCAACTGCCCAGACACGTTCATCGAGGAAGTCGCCGACCACGCGATGATGCTGCTGCTGTCCGCCTTCCGTCGCACCATCGAGCAGGATCGCATGGTGCGCGAGGGCAAGTGGCGCGAAGGCCGCCCCGCGCTGCTGCAGATCCCCCGGCTGATGGGTCAGACCCTCGGCCTGGTCGCGTTCGGCCATGTCGCCCGCGCGGTCGCCAGGCGCGCCAAGCCGTTCGGTCTGCGCGTCATCGCCTATGATCCGTTCATCGAGGAACTGGTGATGGTCGAGCACGGCGTGGTTCCGTGCACGCTGGAAGAGGTGATGTCGCAATCGGACTTCGTCTCCATGCACGCGCCGGCACGGCCCGAGGCCGAGGGCCTGCTTGGGGAAAAGCACTTCCGGCTGATGAAGAAGACGGCGATCTTCATCAACACCGGCCGCGGTCCGACCGTGCAGGAGGCTGCACTGATCAAGGCGCTGGAAGAGAAGTGGATCGCCTATGCCGGCCTCGACGTGCTGGAGCTGGAACCGCCGGGCAACAACAATCCGCTGCTCAAGATGGACAACGTCATCCTGAGCGCCCACACGGCGTCCGCTTCAGCGCGCTTCGACCCCGCGCGCAAACGGCATGTCGGGCGCGAACTGGCGCTGGTGCTGGAAGGCAAGTGGCCGATGAGCTGCGTCAATCCGGCGGTGCTGCAGAACACCAAGCTGCGCCGCTGGCAGCCGGTGTCGATGGAACGCGGCCCCAACAGCTGACGCGGCAGGACCTTGCCGCCCGGGTGCAGGCGGAAGCGAGGCTGTCGTTATTGGACCGCTGGGCGAAGCAATCCAGCGGGTGAACGGGTAACCAGTGAGATGTCTGCGCGGCGCAACAGCATCTGCTTGGCGGCGCGCAGCACATCGCCGACCGCGCGACGCCGGTAGTCCCAGATCGGATCCGGCTCGGGCGGATTTATCACCATCGTCGCGTTGGCTTCGAACAGCAGCACGGACCCATCGGGCGCGAGCGCGAAATCGACGCCGCCGTAATCCAGGCCAAGTGCCGCGCCGATCCCGCCAAGCGCCGCCATCGCGGGTCCGCCCAGTACGGCCGGCATATCGTCCAGAAAGCGACGCTCTTCGGCGCGGTGCGCGGCATTTGTCGCCATCGCGGCAGAGAAGTAGTGGACCTTCCAGTCAGCCGAGATCGCCAGATGCAGCGGATAGAGAGCACCGTCGATGAACATCACCCGGTATTTGCGCGCCATCCCATCCGGCCCGCGTGCATCGAGATACTCGATGGCGAGCAACCGTTCGCCCGGCAGCTTCGCAGCCGCCTGCCCCAATGCATCCCGGTTCTCCACGTAGCGGAAATGCCGACCGGTATGAAAGCCTGGTGCACGCAACAGCAGCGGGAAGCTCAACCCATCGGCCGCCAGGATAGTCGCGCGGGGCACTGCCATGGTCCGTGCTGCAATCACACCGGGCACCAGGCCAAGGCGTCGGGCATTCGCGGCACGGCTGGTTGCTCGCACCAGCCGAGGCGGATTGATCACAGGAGCTGCACTGCGCGCGAGCACCTCGTCGGCGCGAGCCAAGGCTGCCTCGCAAAGATCGGCGTCGCCGATGGCGTTGACAACAAGTGCATGCGGCGGAACGGGCTGACTGGAATCATAAAAGTCGGCATGGATCGCGGTGATGTCGAAATGACGGTCATCGATCCAGTGCTGCGTCGGGATGTTGCCGCCGCGCGCCGCAACCAGTAGCAGAAGGGGTATGCCGAACCCGGTGCCGCGATAAGGCTTCGTGACAATCGCATGGCCGGCAAACCCCTTTTGCCAGTGCGCTTCCGCCGCTGCATCGGCAAGCTCGGTCAGAACCAGTGCCAAGCCCTGATGCGCTTCAGGAAGCTCGGCATCGATGCCGAGCGCTGCCTCATAATGCGGCCGTGCGCCGGAGACGTCACCGTCCTCGAGCAGCAGATTGGCGAGATTGACGTGGCCGATCGGATTGCCAGGATGGCTTTGCACCGCCCGGACATAAGCAGTGCGCGCAGCGGACCGGTGGCCGCTGGCCTTGGCAAGCGCGGCCAGCTCATTGAGTGCATCAAAATGCGTCGAATTGAGACGCAACACCTCGACATACGCCTGCTTCGCCGCAGCGTCATCGCCCCGTGCCGCGAAGCGCCGAGCGCATGACAACGATCGCCCGATGTGATCGCCGGCGCTCATGACGGAAGCATAATGCCGCTTCGGGGTGAGCACGATATTGCCGCCGCCTCGCGTTCGGCGAGCGTCGCGTCCTGTAAGTCGGGTAACGCATCGATGCGCTGGAGGAAGTAGTGCCGATTGCTTGCATCAGGCGCCCGGTAGATAGCCTCGAATGTGCCAGGCGCCGGACAATCGGACGGAGCAAGCCCGGACGGGTTTTCCGTCAAGTGCCCTGTTCTCGGCACCGGATGATCAAACGACGGTATTGACTGCGATGGGCGTTGTTGCCGCAGCGGCCGGCTGGGCTGCAGGTGATCCCTGAACCGAAGCGGTGTCGCCATCGTGATGGTGATGGTGATGGTGAACTGGGGACGCCTGTTGTGATGGATCGGCCTGTGCCATCGCGCTCGGCTGGCTTGCCTGCGCCGCCAATTGAGCAGCCTGCAGCTGGTTTTGCAATTGCTGGGGAAGCGCTGCCGACGTCGCGCCTGCTACGCTTGCAATGCTCATGATATCGTCTCCTGCCTGGAAGGAAGCAGGCCTCAACCTGCGGCGTATCGGTGAAGATCGCCCTAACCCTGCACTACGAAGTGTAACCTCCGGCATGTATGTCCGTCATGCGCGACGTGAAAGACCAGGAACCCACAGACCAACGGCATCGTCGAGCGCTTTCGCAACAACAGCTGCCCGACATCACGCCGCCGTCCTGGCAACCCCCGCGGCCGAATTCGCCGCGAGATGCCGCGTCGGCAAACTGTCGCGTGGCATGAAGCTATTTCGTGCGAGGCAGCGATTTTTCGGTTGCCCTGTGCCCGGAGTCTGACTTGTCCGGTCGTCCGAGCAGGAAGCGCCGGATCCAAGACAGGAACGTCGATATGGAATGCCGCTGCCTGGATGCCGCCCGAGCGCCACTGAGTATGAAACCAGTATCCGCGGAACGTGCCCAGCCTCGAGTTCCGCCAGAAACCGGTCCATCTCTTCATCGTCACGCCAGGGTGCTCGAAACGTTTGGTCGCCCATCAGCCGATGAGCGATCTGGAGGTTCTCTTCTGTCGAGGTCGGTGAACTGTGGCTCTTGGCCTCGGCGACGGTCAGGTCACCTGCCAGCAATTTCCACGAAACATTGCCTCGGTCGGAATGCCCGCCGAAGCCCATTCGCACAAATCGCGCCGAATGCTCGACATGCTCGTGGCCAAAGCCGCGAAAGCGGGAATTGAAATAACCGGCCCGCTCCAATGCGGCGGCATGATAGGCCGAGCACTGAGCCGTGACCGAACCGCTCGTGAAAGGATCGTCCGGGGTTCCACTGCCGGATGTCACATACTGGTCGAACCATGGAGGCGCCCAGTTCACATGCCCCCACTTCTCGGCAGCCGCGATAAACGGGGACTCCCATCCGTGCTTCGTTGGACGCGTGTCGTCCTCCAATAGAATGATCACATCGCAATGGAGACGCATGAACAGGAGGTAAAGCGCCCGGTTCTTGTTCCAGGCAATGCCCATGTTCCTGCCGGTCACGTATGCTACACCCATCAACCGAAGCAGGTTCGGCGTGCCGTCCGTCGATCCGTCATCCGCGACGACCAGCACCGATGGCTCATGCGCCGTCATGGCCCGGACGCTGTCGATCGTGTCACGCAGAATGCTGCGTCGGTTGAAGGTTACTATTCCGACACCCAGTTTTGGCAAGGGTTCCTCGTTATCCAGGGTTCGTCCTTGTGGATCTCAAATACGGGTGGATCGGAAACGGAACGGCGCAGGCGGGGCGCGGTGGTTTACCCACTCGCGTGGCCTGGGTGCAAGGCAACATGAGCAAACGCGCCCCGGATGCGCGGCGCGGATCTCGCCAGTTGACCCGCGAATGTTACCCCGACGGCGCTAAAATTGCGTTTTGACCGACCAGGTCGGACGAGGTGAAGCGTGGGCGGCGAGGCCGACACCTGACCACGGTTCAACGCGTGCGTCGACCTCGCGGATCGCCCGCTATGACCCCCGCTCTCCAGCCGCAGGGGGTCCCGACGGCCCGCTCCGTCGCGGGACGTGGTGTGATGTTCGCAGTGATCGACCGTGCATCGTGCTCGTTCCGGTTGTCCTGGGCCGGATGGCGGGGACCCGCACCGTCTGGTGGCAATCTCAGGTCGCGACCGCCGCATCGACCCTGGCCATCAATGCAGCAGCCAGCGGCCCCGCTTCGGCGGCAGCGACGCAGTCTGACAGTTCCGCGCGGTTCTTCACGCCCAGCACCAGCGTGTCGATGCCAAGCGACAGCGCGTAACGGTGCGCGAGCACTGCCGGGTTCTCGCCAAGCTCTGCGCAGAGTCGGCGGAAGCCGGCGGCACGCGCATAGTCGCGGACCTCCGGGTGGTCGTCCGGCAGCGGCCGGTCGATCGCCGCGGTGAGCGCGCCGGCCTGCACCGCGCGGATGCCCATCACGCCGACCCCGTTGCCATGCGCCGCCGCCATGATCGCGCGTGGTTTCGCCGGGCCGTGGAAGAATTTCAGCCCGCCCGGTGAGTCCAGCAGATTAGCAATGCACTGCACCGCGCTTGGCGTGGGCGTTTCGTTGAGCAGCCGAATGATCGTGTCCGGATTGCCGATACCGGTCAGTCCCCAGGCGCCGATCAGGCCCTCGGCCACCAGCTTCTCGAACACCGGACGGACATGTGCGACGAACACCGGGTACGGCGTCATGCGCGCGCCGGCATCGCCCCAGCCCGCCGCGAACGCCGCGTCGGGCACGACGTTGGAGTGCAGAAAGAACAGGTCGAGCCGCGACAGACGTAGCCGTTGCAGGCTGCCCTCGATCGAACGCCGCAGGATCGCCTCGATCTCGCCCGCCGGAGGATTGCCCAGATTGCATTTGCTGGTGACGCGGACACCCGGCGGCAATTTGCCGCCAAAGCTCTCGCCCACCACCTCCTCGGCCTTGCCGTCGCCATAACGTGGTGCCAGGTCGAGCAGGTTGATCCCAGCCGCCACGGCCGCGTGCACCGTCGCGACGCATTCATCGAATGTCGTCGCTCCCCACAACATGCCAAGACCGCCGCCACCGAGGGTCAGGGTCGAGACTGCCGGAAGTGAGCCAAATCTATGCTGTGGCACGTGGTTCCACCATCGATCATTTCAGCAGGTCAGCGAAGATATTGCCGACAACATCGTCGCGATCGCCCAGAGGACGGAGGTCGAGTGCGGCGAGCGGGGACGTAGCGCGGTTCTTCGCGGTCAGGAAGACATGCCGATACCCGATGATGCGCGCGAGCTCCGCCAACGACTCCGGGGTGAACAGCGCGACATGGCTCCACAGGTCGTATTCGGCGAAATAGACGCCGGCAAATCCCTTGGTGAAATCCGATCGCCGCATCGCATCGCGCAGGCACGGCGTGTTGACGCGGTTATAGCCGCCTGGCTTCAGCACCCGGAGCGACTCCGCCAGGAAGGCAATCTGGTTCTTCTGCGGAATGTGTTCGATGAAGTCCTCGCTGTAGATGTAGTCCACGCAGGCGTCCGGTATCGGCCAGGCCTGCTCGGTGAAATCAAATAGGAAGTAATCATCGTGATAGCTGAGGAAGGCCGACTTATCGATATTCAGGAACCCCTCGATCCGGCGTGGTCCGCAGCCCCAATGCAGGGATATCGGCTTGCCGGCATCGATCATCGCCCGCACCACCTGCCCGAAGGCATTCGCGTCCTGCACCGGACGCAGCAGGTTCCGGGCGGCCTCGGGCGAGGTGAATTGGAACAGCTCCCATTCCCTGGCCGTGGTGCGGTCGAATGCAATCACGTCGCCGACCAGGTCCGCGCCGCCGAACATCCCGTTCCTGCTCAAGGTGAAGGTGCCGGGGGCGCCAGCCTCGGCGTACTCGCAGCCATCCAAGGGGCCGCCCGCGAAATCTCGGCCGTGAGCCGGGCGGCATCTCCTGCACCTGGGTCACGATCGTGCCCGGCAGATCGACCAGGACCAGGCGATCGTCAGGCTCCGGAAACCGCCTGACCTGCCGCAGCGCGTTGGCCTGCTGGTCGAAGGCGACCAAGGTGCGATGGAATGTTGCGACGTACACGCGGTGACCCCTTCCGGCTGTGCGGCGGTTTGGCTGCCATCATATTGGCGAGCGTTGACAGGGCCAATGCGACCGCTATAACCCGCGCTCCTTGGCCGCCCGGGTTCCTGGCGGCCCGCGATCGTTTGGGAATTCTCGCGATGTTCGCAGTAATCCGCACCGGCGGGAAACAGTACCGGGTGACGCCGAATGCGGTGCTGAAGGTCGAGAAGCTTGTGGCCGAGGCCGGCGCCAGCATCACTTTCACCGACGTGCTGGCGGTCGGCAGCGACGCCGGTGTGACGCTGGGCGCCCCGACCGTGGCCGGTGCCTCGGTGACTGCGACCGTCGTTGCGCAGGACCGGCTGGACAAGGTCATCATCTTCAAGAAGCGCCGCCGGCAGAACAGCCGCCGCAGGAACGGCCACCGCCAGCACGTCACCGTGCTGCGGATCGCGGGTTTCGAACAGGATGGCCGGCCGTTGGCCGACGCCCAGGCGGAACCCGCCGCGCCCGAACCGGCAGCGATCGACGCCGTTGAGTTGCTCGCCGTCGTCTCCGGTGAGCGCCCCGAAACCGTAGCCCCGCTGTCCGAGCCGGGTACCGCCCCGGACCCCGATCCGGGGATTGCGCCGCAGGAGTAAAGACGCATGGCACATAAGAAGGCAGGCGGGTCATCGCGCAACGGCCGCGATACGGCAGGGCGGCGGCTCGGCATCAAGAAATCCGGCGGCGAGGCGGTGTTGGCCGGCAACATCATCCTTCGCCAGCGCGGCACCAAGTGGAAGCCGGGCAGCAACGTGGGCCTTGGGCGCGACCACACGATCTTCGCGCTGATCGACGGCAAGGTGGAGTTCAGGCGCCGGGCGGACGACCGCGTGCATGTCTCCGTCGCACCGCTGCCGGCCGCCGCCGAGTAAAGCCGCCGGACCCGATTGCGTATTGTGCGGGGGTCGGCGCCAGCCGGCCCCCGTTTTCGTTGGAGCGAGTGATGAAGTTTCTCGACGAGGCCAAGATTCACCTGCGCTCCGGCGACGGCGGCGACGGGGTGGTCGCGTTCCGCCGGGAAAAGTTCATCGCATTCGGCGGTCCGGACGGCGGCAACGGCGGCAAGGGCGGCGACATCGTGTTCGAGGCAGTCGGGAACCTGAACACGCTGATCGACTTCCGCTACACCCAGCATATCCGCGCCAGGAAGGGCGGCAACGGTGCCGGGTCCGACTGCACCGGGGCGGGTGCGCCGGATGTAGTGGTCAAGGTGCCGGTCGGTACCCAGGTCCTGGCTGAAGATCGGGCCACACTGCTGGCAGATCTGGTTCTGCCCGGCCGGAAGGTGATGCTGCTGCGCGGCGGTGACGGCGGTTTTGGCAACACCCACTACAAGTCCTCGACCAACCGGGCGCCGCGTCGCGCTGACAAGGGCTGGCCGGGTGAGGAGCGCTCGGTGTGGCTGCGGCTGAAGCTGATTGCCGATGCCGGGCTGGTAGGGCTGCCGAACGCCGGCAAATCTACCTTTCTCGCCGCGGTGTCGGCGGCGAAGCCGAAGATCGCGGACTATCCGTTCACCACGCTGCATCCACAGCTGGGCGTGGTGCGGCTGACGGCGGCGGAGGAGTTCGTGCTGGCCGATATCCCGGGCCTGATCGAGGGCGCCCACGAGGGTGCCGGACTGGGTATGCGGTTCCTCGGTCATGTCGAGCGCTGTGCGGTGCTGCTGCATCTGGTCGATGGTGCGGCCGGCGATGTCGTGCGCGCGTGGCGCACCGTGCGCGAGGAACTGGCGGCCTATGGCGGGGGACTGGCGGATAAGCCCGAGCTGATCGGCCTGAACAAGGCAGATGCGATGACACCGCGGGAGGCTGCGGCCCGGCGGGCGGCGTTGGCCAGGGCGTCGGGGCAGCCGGTGATGCTGCTGTCAGGCGCTTCCGGAACAGGCGTGCGGGAAGTGCTGCGGTCGCTGCAATCGATGATCAGCGCCGCGCGCATGGAGCAGCCGGAGGCAACGACGAAAATGCTCCCGTTCCCCTCGGGAGAGGGGGTCGGGGAGAGGCGGCCGAGGGCGACGGCGGCCGCCCCCGCCTCATTGGATCTGCCATGACGCCCTCCCTGGCCTCCGCCCAACGCCTGGTGGTGAAGATCGGCAGCGCACTGGTGGTGGACCACGATGAGGCTGCGCCCCGTGCCGCGTGGCTCGATGGCGTTGCCGCCGACATCGCCTCGCTCAGGGCGCGCGGTGCCGACGTGATCGTGGTTTCCTCGGGCGCCATCGCGCTCGCGCGCCGCTCGCTGGGCCTGCACCAGCAACGGCTGCGCCTGGAAGAACAGCAGGCCGCCGCCGCCGTCGGCCAGATCCGCCTGGCCCAGGCCTGGAGCGAGGCGCTCTCGGCCAGGGGCCTCACCGCGGCGCAACTTCTGTTGACGCTCGACGATACCGAGGACCGCCGCCGATACCTGAATGCGCGCGCCACGCTGAACACACTGCTCGGCCTCGGCTGCGTCCCGGTGATCAACGAGAACGACACCGTGGCCACCGCCGAGATCCGCTTCGGTGACAACGATCGCCTGGCCGCGCGTGTCGCCGAGATGACGCAGGCCGATCAATTGATCCTGCTGTCCGATATCGATGGCCTCTACACCGCCGATCCACGCCGCGACCCGGCGGCCGTGCACATACCGGTCGTCGCCGCGATCACCCCCGAGATCGAGGCGATGGGCGGCGAGCAGCCACCCGGATACTCGTCCGGCGGCATGCAGACCAAGCTGGTGGCGGCGCGGATCGCCACCCAGGCCGGCTGCGCGATGGCGATCGCCTATGGCCATGCCGACCGACCGCTCGCCGCGCTCGAGGATGGCGCGCGCTGCACCTGGTTCATCGCCGCGCCCGAAGGTCGGTCCGCACGCAAGCGCTGGATCGCCGGCGCGCTGGCTCCGCTCGGTGCCTTGGTGGTGGACGGCGGTGCCGCACGCGCGCTGGCGGCCGGTCGTTCACTGCTTCCGGCGGGCGTGCGCGCCGTCGAGGGTGCGTTCCAGCGCGGCGATCCGGTGGTCGTGCGCAGTCTGGACGGGAAGGCGCTGGCACGCGGCCTGTCCGCCTATGGCAGCGCGGATGCCGAACGCATCGCCGGGCATCGGTCCGATGAGATCGAGGCCATCCTCGGCTGGCGCGGCCGCGACGAGATCGTGCATCGTGACGACCTCGTCTTGCTTTGAACGGTGCCGCAGCGGCAGACTGACACCAGAGGAACGTCGGCGATGGATATCGAGACCGAAGCCACTCAGCATCTGCAACGCGCCGCCAGCGCCGCGCGCGCCGCCTCACATGTGCTGGCGCGCACATCGGACGCTGAACGCGACGCGGCGTTGCGTGCAATGGCGGCATCTCTGCGGTCGCATTCTCGCGAAATTCAGGCAGCCAACGCCACCGACCTCGCAGCGTGCACGGGAACCGCTGCGTTCCGCGATCGGCTCGGGCTGACCGAAGCACGGGTCGATGCGATGGCGGGGGGCCTCGAGGACGTGGCACTGCTGCCCGATCCGCTTGGCCGTACGCTCGCCGACTGGACGCGGCCGAACGGCTTGCGCATCCAGCGTATCGCCACGCCGATCGGCGTGATCGGCATGATCTACGAAAGCCGTCCCAATGTCGGCGCCGACGCCGCCGGCATCTGCCTGAAGTCGGGCAATGCGCTGATCCTCCGCGGCGGCTCGGAAGGTGTGCGCAGCGCCATTGCGATCAATGCCGCGCTGGTCGCCGGTTTGCGCTCCGCGGGCTTGCCCGAAGCCTGTGTGCAGACCGCGCCCACCGCGGACCGCGCCTATGTCGCCGCAATGCTGGCCGCCGCCGGCCTGCTCGACCTGATCGTGCCGCGCGGCGGAAAATCCCTGGTCGAGCGGGTCCAGCGCGAGGCGCGCGTCCCCGTTCTGGCGCACGCCGAGGGTCTCTGCCACACCTACGTGCACGCTTCTGCCGACCACGCGATGGCCCGCCGCATCGTGGCGAATGCGAAGATGCGGCGCACCGGCATCTGCGGTGCCACTGAGACGCTGCTGATCGACCGTGGCATCGCACCGGCGTTGTTGCCGGCGATCGTCGCCGACCTGCGCGCTCTCGGCTGCGATTTCCGCGCCGACGCCGCGGCGCGCGACCTCGTGTCCGACCTCATGCCGGCGAGCGAGGCGGACTTCGACACCGAATGGCTCGACGCGATCCTGTCGGTCGCCGTCGTCGATGGCGTGGATGACGCGCTCGCCCATATCGCAGCCCATGGCTCGGAGCACACCGATGCGATCGTGGCGGAAGACGCTGGCGCGGCGCGGCGCTTCCTCGGCGGCGTGGACAGCGCCGTGGCGCTGTGGAACGCCTCCACCCAGTTCTGCGACGGCGGCGAGTTCGGCTTCGGCGCCGAGATCGGCATCGCCACCGGACGCATCCACACCCGCGGTCCGGTCGGGCCAGACCAGCTGACCACATACCGCTATCTGGTGATCGGCACCGGGCAGGTGCGTCCCTGAACACCTGGCGCGAGCCGATCCCGCGCTTCGGTGACCGACGGTGCATGCGCATCGGCCTGCTCGGCGGCTCGTTCAATCCAGCGCACGCCGGGCATCGCCACATCATCGACCTGGCGCGACAACGGCTGCGGCTCGATCAGGTCTGGCTGCTGGTGTCGCCAGGCAATCCGCTGAAGCCGCAACACGGTATGGCGCCGCTGGCGCAAAGGCTGGCATCAGCGGGCGGCATCGCGGACGGCAGACACATCGTGGTCAGCGCGATCGAGGCGAGGTTCGGCACGCGCTATACGATCGACACGCTGCGCCGCCTGCTGCGGCAATTCCCGCGGGTGCACTTCGTCTGGCTGATGGGTGCCGACATCCTGGAGCAGTTGCCGCGTTGGCGCCGCTGGCTCGAGTTCGTGCGCCGCGTACCCTTCGCCGTGCTGCCGCGGCCCGGCTACAACCATCGCGCGTTGTCGAGTCACGCCGCGCGCCGGCTGGCGCGTGCACGGCGCCCGGCGCGATCGATCCATGTATTGAGCGAACAATCCGCGCCGGCCTGGGTATTTCTGTGCGTGCCGCAGCACGCCGCCTCGGCCACCACGATCCGCGCCAGCGAAGGAGCCGCGCCATAGCCAAGTTGCCGAAACCGTTCTCGCCCGCCCGACACCGCGCCACGCCGCGCAAGAAGGTCGCCAAGGCGACGCTGCCGGTTGCCGACAAGACTCCCGGCACGCCACGCAAGAAGACGATCGCCGCCGGCCCGCGTCCCGCCGCGGCACGCCGCACCCGCAAGGCCGAACCCTCGGCGCTGGAGCGGCTGCAATCAGTCATCGTCGGCAGCCTGGAGGACGACAAGGCGGAGCACGTCGTGACGCTCGATCTTGCGGGCAAGGCGTCGTTCTGCGACCGCATGGTGATCGCCACCGGCCTGGCCGATCGCCAGATCACCGCGATGGCTGAGCACCTGTCGGAGAAACTGCATGCGGCGGGACTGCGGCGCGTGCAGGTGGAAGGCGCCGGCGGTGCCGACTGGGTGCTGATAGATGCCGGCGACATCGTCGTGCACCTGTTCAAGCCCGAGGCGCGGGCGATGTACGCGCTGGAGAAGATGTGGGGGGCGGAGCTGGATGAGGTGGGAACCGGTTGATCGGAATGCCGCTTCCGACCCGCCGCAGCCACGCGTGGTGGATTGAGGGCAGCGGTCCCGTTGCCAGGCATCGCGCCGCCGACCATCATGGAGAGCGCTGACAGGCCTGGAGGGAACGCACCCATGACGAGCCTCTCGCCGAACCTGCCGCCCGAGAAGCAGCGCGAGATGCTGCGCCAGATGCTTACCATCCGCCGGTTCGAGGAGCGTGCCTCCGACGACTACCGTGCCGGCAAGATCTACGGCGTCGTGCACTGCTACATCGGCGAGGAGGCGGTTGCGGTCGGTGTCTGCACCGCGCTCGATCCCCGCGACCGGATCATTTCGACGCACCGCGGGCACGGCCACTGCATCGCCAAGGGTGCCGATCTGAACCGCATGATGGCCGAGCTGTACGGACGGCAGACCGGTTATTGCAAGGGCAAAGGCGGCTCGATGCACATCGCCGATTTCGGCATCGGCATGCTCGGGGCCAACGGCATCGTCGCGGGTGGGATCGCGATCGTCACCGGTGCGGGCCTTGCGGCGCAGATGGAAGGGAAAGGCGGGGTGGCGGTTTCGTTCTTCGGCGATGGGGCATCGAATGCCGGGCCGTTCCACGAGTGCCTCAATATCGCGGCGACCTGGAAGCTGCCGATGCTCTACGTGTGCGAGAACAACATGTACGCGGCACAGACCGCGGCCGTGGCGACGCATGCGCTGAGCGACGTGGCGGCCCGCGCGGCCGGCTACGGCATTCCTGGCGTGGTGGTCGACGGCAACGACGCGTTCGCGGTCTATCAGGCTGCGCATGCCGCGGTGGCTCGGGCGCGCGCCGGCGACGGCCCGACGCTGATCGAGTGCAAGACCTATCGCTGGCGCGGCCACACCGAGCGCGCGGGGCAGCCCGATCCTCGCGACCGGGCGGAGATCGAAGTGTGGCAGCGCAGGGACCCGATTGCGCTGCTCGAGCGGCAGCTGCGGGAACAAGGTGAGCTGGATGATGCCGGGCTGCGGGCGATGGAGGGTGAGATCCTGGGCGCGATGGAGGCTGCGGTCGCCTTCGCCGAGGCAAGTCCGTTCCCGCTGCCTGAGCATGCGACCGACGACGTGTTTGCGGACTGACACGAGGACCCGGCGATGCGCGAGCTGACCTACAACGAAGCTGCTGTCGAGGCGATCGCCGAGGAGATGCGGCGCGATCCCAAGGTCTTCTACATGTCCACCGATGCGCTGCCGCCGCTGCTCAAGGAGTTCGGCCCGCAGCGGGTCAGGGCGACGCCGATCACCGAGGCGGCGTTGACCGGCATGGGGATCGGCGCGGCCGGTTCCGGCTTTCGCCCGATCGTCGACTGGCGGCAGGTGACGTTCAGCTTTGTGGCGATGGACCAGATCGTCAATCAGGCAGCAAAGATCCACTACATGTTCGGCGGCCAGGTGAAATTCCCGATTCTGTTTCGGGCGTCAGTGGGCGGTGGCGGCAAGGTCGCCGCACAGCACTCGCAGTCGCCCTATTCGATGTTCATGAATGTCGCCGGGCTGAAGATGTTTCTGCCGTCGACGCCGTACGACATGAAGGGGCTGCTGAAGACGGCGATCCGCGACAACAACCCCGTCATCTCCTTCGAGTCGGGCCGGCTGATGGCGCGCAAGGGGGAGGTGCCGGAGGACGACTTCACTATCCCTCTCGGCAAGGCTGACGTGAAGCGCGAGGGCGGGGACGTTACGGTCGTCGCGCTGGCCTGGCTGGTGCACGAGGCGCTTGCCGCGGCCGAGGCGCTCGCCGCGGAGGGGATCTCGGTCGAGGTCGTGGATCCGCGCACCCTGGTGCCGCTGGATACGGACACGATCCTGGAGTCGGTGCGAAAGACCGGTCGGCTGGTCATCGCCGATGAGGCGGGGCCGACCGCCGGCTTCTCGGCGGAGGTTGCCGCGGTTGCCACCGAGGATGCGGCGACATTTGCGCGCCTGAAGGCCCCGGTGAAGCGGGTCTGCGCCTTGCAGGTGCCGATACCATACAGCCCGGTGCTCGAGGACGCCGTGTTTCCGGACCGTGGTCGGATTGTCGCCGGTATCCGCGAGGTGCTCCTGGGGCGGCGGGGCGCCAGCGCGGCGGCGTGAAGCGCTCAACCAGCGGCAGCCGCCGTGAGTGCGTCGTTTGGCGGTGTTCGCAGCCGGGCCGCTTCGCCTGAGGGTCTGGTTCGGTTCATCGCCGGCCGCGCGAATTGTGTCGCGTGTCGGGAGATTGGTGGCGGCCTGGGATGGCTTCAGCCGCGGCGCTTTCCGACGATCCGCCAGGAGCCCCCGGATTTCCTGCCGATCCAGTGCTATTGCGCAAGGCGCAACGTGGACAGCTCCTGACCGATCTGGGTGAAGGCACTCTGCAGAGCGGCGCCGGTGGGGCTGTTGAAGTAGTGGGTGGGAGGTCCAGGCGAAGCACAATTCTGGAACAACGTTACGGTTGCAGTAGTGGTGTTGTTGAACAGGATTGTATAGATGATTATGCCATTGGCCTTGATGGTGGTGCACATCTGCGACATCCACGTGTTGAGATCAGCGGTGATCGTGGACTGGCTCACGTTGAGCCCGAGCGTGTTGGTCAGCAGCCGGCCATAGGCGGTGAAATCCGCATCGCCGTCGTAATTAACAGTCTGGCCACTGGCATTGACACCCACTCCTGGAACACCGCCAGCCCAGTCGTACCACTCGTTGTTGCCGTCCGTCATCAGTACGATGACCTTCTTCATGTACGGCGTGTTGTAGGCAAGCGGCATGTTCGGATCGCCCCACAGGCCCTGCCAGCTTGGGCTGATCGCCCACCAGCCGGCCTGCAGACCGAGATTGATGAACGTGCCGCCGCGGTAGACCGGCACCATCTGGTTGATCACGGTGGTGATCGCGGCCTTGCTTGCGGTTTCCGGCAGGATCGGCAGCGAGGGGCAGTCCAGGTTGGGGCCAACCGAGTTGTTGCTCGAGTCCGGCTCGTTGCCCGTCCTCGTCCAGTTTGATGCCCGCCAGTCATTGTCGCCTATATCGTAGTATGTCTGGTGGTTCTGTGTATATGAATACTTGTGGTAGGTGGACTGGTACAGAAATGGCTCGAAGTAATGCCCCGCGCTGGGCGGTGTATCGTTGAAGTCGTCGCCGGCCGTCGCGCCCGTGTTCGCAGTTCGCGCCATGACGCAGCCCATCCAACTGGACGGTGAATAATCGGACGGTTTGAGGCTGCCAGCCACCAGCCAGCCGGTATGGGCATTGCCGATGTTGACCGTCGCGGCGAACGGCACGACGGAGACCCAGAGATGCGGCTGAGTATCGCTGCCGCCGTAAAGAATGCCGAGGAGCTGGTTCGACGCACTGATCAGCGACGCAATCGAGGACCCGGCCATCGATCCGGTGTTGTCGAGCACGAGCGCCAGCTCCAGGCCGTACGCGGCGGTCTGCGCGGTGGATGCTGCGTTCACCGTGACGGGTCCGATACCTATGATGCCGACCAAGGTGGGGGTGACGGTGGCGGTGCTGGTCAGCTGGACGCTGCCCGACACGCCTCCGGGCGCCGGATTGTGCACCACCGGGGTCGTTGCGGTGGCGCCCAGGAAGCCGATCATGGATGAACTGGATGTGCGCCCCCAGTTCGCCCAGAACAGGTTCAATCCGTCGGCCGAGGTGCCGCCGGTCGACAGATTTTTCGCCACCACCAGCACGGCGGCATCGAGCGACATCTGCAGCCGCGACTTCACCAGCCAGACCCTGGCAAGATCGATCGCCACGCCGGTCATCGCGATCAGCGGAATCGCCAGCAACCCGGCCATGATGGTGACCGAGCCACGCTTCAGCAAGCCATGCGGTGTCATGGTCGAGTTCCCGCGGTGACCGTCGACAGAGAGCCGAGGCGGGGTTGGTAAAGCGCATAAGATCGAAGCGATGTTGTGCCGGCTGCGCCCATCAGACTTGCGCTGAGGACCCACGGCGAAGTTGAGGTGAATACTTCGACCGCAATCAACGTTCCGCTGCTCGGCATAAGATAGCTGTTCGGTAGATTTGGAACACTTCCGACGGCGGTGCCGAACAAACTGTTGAACGTGGCCTGTGTGCTGCGCTTCTGCCAGGCGATCGTCTGTCTGTCATTGGCGTCGGTGACGATGCCGGTGATGATCGTCGCGCCAAACAGGCCGGTGACCGGTGTCGTGCCGGCTAAGGTCTGCGCTGCGTTGAACAGACCGGTGAAGTCGCTGTCATACAGGTTCTGGTACTGCGTCACCGCGATCGCAACCTCGGTTGCCGTCTCATCGACACGCATTTTGGTCCGCATGAAGATGGTCAGATCGGTGCCGCCCAGCATCAGCAACATGATGAACGGCGCGACCAGCGCGAATTCGACTGCCGCCACGCCGCGCCGCGCTCCGGCGCACCGGTCAATTCGCTGGGAATGGCTCATTGAGTACGGTCACGTTCACGCTGTGGATCAGGTTTTGTTGGCCGGTGATCGCCGCTGCCATCGGCGTCAGGTAGGGCTGGGTATAGGTGAAAGTGTACTGCACGACCTGGCTTGCGGTGCCTGGTCCGGGTGTGCTTGCGCCACCGGCGGTGATGGCGGCGAAGCTCGCATAGCTTGCTTCCGTGATCTGCAGCCGGTTGGGCAGCAGCAGATTGCCGGAGTTCTGGATCACGAGATCTTCGATCGAAGTGTTTCTGTCGGGGGGAGCAGGGTTTATCCCCGCTGCCACCGTGGTGCCGGTGCTGCCGAAGCGGCTAGCCGCCCTGGCGCCAGCGCCCAGCGCGGAGTCGATCAACAACTGCCAACCGGTCTCCATCGCCAGCAGCAGAAGTGAAATGAATGCCAGACCGACCAGGGCGAATTCGATCGCCACCGCGCCTGACGTATGGCGAGGTGTCATTTGGCGGACAGCTTCAAGGCGGCATAACCGGCAAGGGCAGTCGCGACCTTGTCCTGCGGCAGTTCACCCGACAGGAGCTTGCCCGCCTGGGCTGCATCACCCGCAAGCGCCAATGCCACCGCCAGGTCCTCGCGGATCTTGCCATCCGCCGCCGGATCGATTGCCAGCGGCCGCAGAATTTCGAGGGCGTGATCGGTCGCGCCGGCGAGTGCCAGAGACAACCCCAGATTGACCTGCGCCGCCGTCATTCCTGGCTGTCGCGTCAGTGCCGCCTGGTAGGCTGTCTGGGCTTCGCCGTGCCGATCCTGTAGATCGAGCGCGATGCCCAGGTTGTTGAATGCGGCCGCGTCGTTCGGCGCCTGGTCCAGCGCCTTGCGGAACATGGCCTCCGCCTCCCGCGCCTGACCCATGGCCAGACGAAGCCGGCCAAGGCCTCGCAGTCCGTCCACCGACTGCGGATCGATCTCGAGTACTCGCAGATAGCATTCCGCGGCGGCGTCAGACTGACCCATCGCCACGAGCGTATCGCCCTGGCGCAACAGCGCTTCGACGTTGCGAGGATCGACCTGCAGGATCTCCCGCGTCACGGCAAGCGCCGTTTGCGGCATCCCGTTCGCCATCGCCGCGTCGACGACGCGCAGGTCGGCGGAATTGGCGGTCCGCTTGGTGTTGTCCGGCACCGCGCAGCCGACGAGCAGCGCCAGTGATGCCGCTATGACAAGCTGTTTCATGGTTGTGCTCCCTATTGGCGCATCAGCTGTATGACGTGGACGATTGCGGGACCGCCAACGATCAGGAACACGCATGGCAGAATGAACACGATCATCGGCACGGTCAGCAGCGCCGGCAACCGGCCGGCGCGGGTCTCGAACCGGGTCAACGCCTCCTGCCGCATTTCGGCCGACAGGGTTCGCAGCGCCTGACTGAGCGGGGTGCCGTATTGCAGCGTCTGCACCAGCGTGACTCCGAGCCGTCGCAGCGACGCGAGCCCGGTGCGCGTGCCCATGTTCATCAGCGCGGCGCGCCGGTCAGCGTTGACGCGCATCTCGCGGGCCACGTTGAGCAGCTCTTCGGCCACCGCCAGATGGGCATGGCCGATCTCCCGACCGACCCGTTCGATGGCTGGTTCAAGCCCCAACCCGGCCTCACTGCAGATCACCAGCATGTCGAGAGCATCCGGCAGGCCGCGCTCGACCGCCTTCAGATGGCGCTTGTGCAAGGACCGCACCACGTAGTCCGGGAGCAGCAATCCGGCGAGGCACGCGCCAGCGACCGCCGGGATGCGGATCGACGGCGGCCACCCGGTTCGCGCGCTCATGACCCAAACCAGCAAGGGCAATCCGGCGAGTGCCAGCAACTTGGCGCCGATGAACGCCGCCAGCGAGTTGCGTCCCGCGAAACCCAGCAGCGGTCAGCCGAACTTGCAGGTCTTCCAAAGTATTGGCCGACAGCAGACCTCCGCGGGTGATCGCCTCGCCCACACCGGCAACCAGCGCCAGGAGCTTCGATTGGGATGCGTCGGTCGGCGCAACCACGGCCTCGATGCCGACTGTGCGCTGCACGTCGCGCACACGTATTGCGAGCAAGGCTTCACGACGCAACTGGCGATTAAGGACGATGCCGGCGACGATGAACATTGCGACCGCCAGTGCCATCAGGAACAGCATCTGCCGGGTCATGACAGGCTCCGCGACACGATGGTCCGCATCGTGGCGATGCCGACGGTAAGCGACGTGACGGCTATCGCGAAAACGGTCCGTCCCTGCGGGTCGGTGAACAGTGTGTTGAGGTAGTCGGGGTTGACGACTGCGAGAGCGCTGCCCGCGAACACCGGCAGTGCGGCGAGGATGCCGATACTGGTGCGAGCCTCGGAAGCCAGGGCGCGGGCATGCTCGCGCAATGCCACCCGCTTGCGGATCACGTCGGCCAGTCGTTCCAACGTTTCGCTGACGGTCCCGCCGGTCTCGCTCTGCAGCGCAAGAGCGGTGGCGAAGAAGCCATATTCAGGAACCTGGTTGCGGTCGGCCAAAGCGTGCAGCGCCTGTTCCAGCGTCACGCCGAGGGCGAGCTGATCGGCGACCTGACGAAACTCGGGTCCGGTGGGATCGGGGCTGTCGGCTGCCACATTGCGCATACCCCCCGTGATCGGGATGCCGACGCGGACCGCACGCACCAGCATCGACAGCGCGTCGGGAAACTGCTCGAACAGTGTCCGCAGGCGCCGCTTCTCGCACCAGCGGTAGAATTGGCGAATGAACAGGGCCCAGACCAGCGGCAGGGCCAACAGCGCCGAGCTCCCCAGCAGCGCTTGCGCCAGCGCCACCACGAGCCGTGCGAGCAGCAGCGTCGCGGGCACAACGACCCACCAGGCGAGCGGGTAGCTGTCGCGATGCGCGGGATCGAATGCCACCAGACGTATCAGCCAGTTCAACACTGTTCGACGTGCTGCTGTCGGTTGCACTGGCGCTGCTCTTCTCCCGCGCGTCGGATCACGGTGGCGCGCGCAAACGGCGAGGCGTACTGCGCGACACGGTCCTGTAGTTTGCGGCGGCGCTGCTCCGCCTGCATGAATGGCACCGCGGCAGCACACGCCAGGACCAACAGAAGACAGGCGGCCGCCAATTGAAATGATAGCGCGCGAGTCATTTGCTCGCCTCGTCCATGACGGCGGTCCAAGCTGCGGTCCACGCCGGCGTAGGTGAGACGCTCGTGAAAACTCGGGCGTGCCCGGGTACACCGGTAGTGACCGATGAGCTTCCCGCTGAGGCTTTCGCCCTCGACCTCGAAATGGAAGATGTCGTTGAGAGTGGCGACATCGCCTTCCATGCCGCAGACGTCGGTGATCTGGACCACCCGCCGCACGCCGTCGCGCTGGCGTTCGATCTGCACGATCAGGTCCACGGCGCCGATGATCTGGGTCAGGATGGAGCGGGCGGGCAGGCCCATGTTGCCCATCTGGACCATGTTCTCGATCCGCGTCAGCGCATCGCGGGCGGTGTTCGCGTGGATGGTGGACATGCTGCCGTCATGGCCGGTGTTCATCGCCTGCAGCATGTCGAAGGCCTCGCTGCCACGGACCTCGCCGACGATGATGCGATCGGGACGCATGCGAAGGGCGTTGCGGACCAGGTCGCGCTGGGTCACCTCGCCACGGCCTTCCAGGCTGGCGACCCGGGTTTCCAGCCGTACCACGTGCGGCTGCTGCAGTTGCAGCTCGGCGGCGTCCTCGATCGTGACGATGCGCTCGCCGATATCGATCAGGCGTGACAGCGCGTTCAGCAGTGTGGTCTTGCCGGAGCCGGTGCCGCCCGAGATGATCACGTTGAGACGCGCGCGCGACGCCATCTCCAGCAGACGTGCGACCGGCTGGCTCATCGAGCCGAATTCGATCAGCCTGGCGAAGTCGATCCTGTGGCGAGAGAACTTGCGGATCGATACGTAGGGACCGTCGAGCGCGAGCGGCGGGAAGACGATGTTGACGCGGGAGCCGTCCTTCAGCCGCGCGTCCACCATCGGAGTGCTCTCGTCGATGCGACGGCCGACCCGGGACGCGATTCGCTGGCATACATGGGCGACGTGCGAGGCATCGCGGAAGCGCACGCCTGACAGTTCAAGCTTGCCACGACGTTCGACGAACACCTTTTCCGGCCCGTTGACCATGATGTCGGTGATCAGGTCGTCTTCGAGCAAGGGCTCGAGCGGGCCAAGCCCCAGCATGTCGTTGACCAGTTCGCGCGCGAGCGCCCGCTGCTCTCGGCCATTGAGCTGGATACGCCGCTGGGTGGCGATCTCGGCGAGCGTACGTTCGACTTCCTGGGTCAGTTCTTCGGGGGTCAGCTTTGCCAGCGAGGTCGGATCCATCTCGCCGAGACAGAGCGTTCGTAATTCGACGATCGCCGCGCCAGGGGGCAGCCTGGGTGCCGAAGGCGGCGGTTCGGCCTCCTGGACGGGTGCGGACTGCACGGCTGTCTGCCGACGACCGAACCAGACCGGTGGCTCTTCGCTGAATTCCTGGACAGCTTCGTTCACCTCTTCAGCGGCCACAAATGCCTCCATCCACGCTGCGCCGATGCACCTGAGCCATCGGGCGAACTGTCAACCGGGAATGCGGCTGCCGCCTGAGCGGCCAGAGCAATGATGCCCTTGTAGAATTTGTTGTTCAGCGCGGCCGGGGTGCCGAAGCTTGCGGCATTTTCCACGAATCTTCGGCAGGTCGGGGATGGCGACGTCGACCGGCATCTTCAGTGCGTCTTCGATCTGGTGACGCGTCAGCGTTCCGGGGCGTTGCAGCCGATTGAGCACCAGCAGCCCGCGATGCACCTGCAATGGCCCATTCGGCAGAGCGAGCAGGCGGAGCGCATCGCGCACCGCGACCAGTGTCGGCTCCATGACGAGGATACGCTGATGTCCCAACATCAGCAGATCGCGATGCAGCTCACTCCCGGTGAACGGCGCGTCGATGACGATGAAATTGTAGCGTCGCCGCAGCGTTTCGATCAGGCGGATGGCGGCGCCTGGCTCGTATTTGATCTGGTCGAGCAGGTTCTCCTCACCGGACAGCACGTGCAGGCGTTCGGTGACCGTCTGCGACGAGCGCTCGATGAACAGTTCATCGATGCGCTGCGGCGTCTCGAGGGCGGTTCGCAGACCGGCCCCGGACTTGGCGTTCAGCAGCAGGGCACAGCTTCCCCGGTACAGATCGGCATCCAACAGCACGGTATGACGGTTTGCCCGTTTGCCGAGATGCCAGGCCAGATTGACCGCGATCGTGCTGGCACCGACTCCGCCGCGCACGCCGGTGATCGTCACGACCCGGCCGCCCTGCATCGATTTCGGGCCGACGCGAACGGTTCAGGATGATGGGGCCGAAATGGCGCGCGACCATGTCCCGAGTGATCGGCTTGAACAGATATTCCTTCACGCCAAGGATCCGCGTGGCGTGCCGATAGAAATTGACGTCGTTGAACTCGCCGATCAGCAGCACATGGACGTCGGGCTCGACCACGTCCGACAATGCCTCGAGAGCGGTCAGCGGGCGACCCTCGCCGGCGACATCCACGATCAGCACGCGTGGCGTCGCGATTTGCCGCAACAGGTCGATTGCGCCGCGAATGTTGGCGCGGTGGAACTCGATCCCGTGTGGCGCTGCCTCGCTCAGCCCGTCGCGCAGCACGTTCTCGGTTTCGGCGTCCGCGACGAAGGCAACGATATCCTTGCGGTCGGGGCGCGCCGGCGCCTGGTCCTGCGGGATGTCCGCGAGCGCTACGTCGGGAGGCATCACTGGCCGCCTTGCGATCCGCCGGTGGCGACCGGCACCACCTTGGCGATGGCGCTGTCGGGCAGCGGCCGCAGCTTGTCATTCCTCAAGCGGTCGAGGGCGGCCGCGGCCTGCTGTCCGTCGCCGACCGGACTGGAAACGCCTCGCACCAGGTCTGAGGGCGCGACCACCATCGCTCGCAGATTGGCTTCGTTGACGTTGTCCGGGCGCCACACGCCTTGCCTGAGATAAGGATCGGTCACATCGCAGCCCGCCAGGGCCACGGCGGCGATGCAAAGCAGTTGACGTGTCAGCACGAGAGCATCTCCGTCATTGCACGATGAAGCCGGCGTTGCCGGGGATATGCGGTGGCGCCAGGCTCGCCCCGTCGGGACCGTTGGTTGGCCGCGCGCTCTGGCGGAGCAGCAGGATCCGCTCGAGATCGGACGGCGGCTGGTAACCCTCGTCGGGCAGACGGAGAGCCGTGGGGCTGGCAACCGGCCGGACTATATATGGCGTCACGACGATCACCAGTTCGGTCTCGTTGCGCTGGAACTGATCCGAACGGAACAGTGCGCCCAGGATCGGCAAATCCCCCATGATCGGCAGGCCACTGCCGGCAACGTTGCTGCTGTCCTGCAGTAGTCCGGCGATCGCGAAACTCTCGCCGCTGCCGAGCTGCACCGTGGTTTCGGCTCGGCGCACGATCAGGGACGGGACCACGATGGTCGAATTGCCTGCCGTGAGCTGGACGGCATTCTGGTTGGAGATCTGGCTCACCTCAGGCCGGACCTTCAGTGAGATCTGTCCGTCCGAGGCAACCGTCGGCACGAATGCCAGGCTGACGCCGAACTGCTTGAATTCGATCGTCACCTGGTTGTTCTGTTGCGCGACCGGGATGGGAAATTCGCCGCCGACCAGAAAGCTCGCCGACTCGCCGCTGACCGCGGTCAGGTTCGGCTGCGCCAGGACGTGTACCAGCGAGTTCCTGGGCGAGCGCGTCGATCAGCCCGGTAAAGTTGACGCCCAGCCCCAGCGGATTGGTGGCGGCGATGATCGCGGCGGCGGTAGCCTTGTTGGCGTTGAGCGTCAGGGCCGGGAACGCGCCAATTCTGCCGATGTTGCCGAGCGCCTCCCAGTTCACCCCCAGCTGGCGGACCAGGTTGCGGCTCATCTCCGCAATGCGCACGCGGAGATTGACCTGAATGCTCGCGGCAACCGACAGCCGGTTGTCGACCGTCTGCCCGGCGGGCAGATAGCCGCGCACGATCTGCACCACGCGATCGGCGTCGGCCGCGGTCTTCACCTGCCCGGTGATGGCGAGACCATTCTGCATTGTTTCGACATGCACGGTGGCGCCGGGCAGCACGCGCGCGATCGCTGACTCCGCCTCGGCCGCACCATAGCGGGATGGTTTGACGACGACATCGTATTGCGCGATCGGCGCGCCGCTTGCGCTCAGCGCAGCGACCGTCGTGCGCCCAGGCGCCACGCCGAATATGAACAGGCTGGTCGCGCTGGCCGGATGCACCTCGGCCACCTTGGGATCGGCGGCGAACACGCTCGCCGCACCGGCGGAGAGCTGGATCACGCGCCCGGTGCCGGCATCGAGGGTGATCACGTTCTGCACCGGCAGCTTGACGACATTGGTGGTGCCGGATGGCGTGGCGGCCGGCGCGGGAGGCGGGGCAGGGGTCTCAGGACCCGAAGCGGCCCAAGCAACCTGAAGCATCAACACGATGGACAGTGCCGTCGCTGCGAGCAGGTGCTTCATCAGAAGTGGATCTCCTTGCTGTCGGCAGGTCCCTGAAACAGCCGTACCGTGGTGCCGTCGCTGCCGGAGCCGCCGCGCAGCGCCGAGGACACATCGCCGCCCCAGGTGATCCCGTTGCCTGGGCGCTGCGACGGGGCGCCGGTTTCCTGGCCCGCGGCGGTCGCCGGCGTTGCGGTCGCCTGGGTAACGGCGACGACAGACAGCGAAAGATGGCCAAGTCTGGTGGCGACCACGACGCGTTCCGCATCGTAGGGCGTCACCTCCAGGGTGACGGTCCGCGCCGCCTGCGATTCCGGGCTTTCCGATGTGGCGCCCTGGATCAGCTGGCGATCGATCGCGAGCACCCGCACATCGTGCAACACTGTCTCGCCGGATACGCGGTGCGAGGGCGGAACGTCCGAGCCTTCCTGCGATTGGGTCAGGATCAGGTCGACCCGGTCGCCTGGCCAGACCAGCCCGGAGAGGCCCGAGACCGCATCGACGCCGACGGTGACGGCACGCATGCCGGACCCAAGCACCGCGGCCAGGAAGCCACGATCGCCGGGATTGAGCGCATCGTTCACCATCACGACATCGCCCTTGGCGAGGTTGCGCCTGATCATGGCCCCCAGCAGGTCACTGCGAGCGGCTTCCGTGTCGACCCGAGCACCGGGGGGAACATCCTTGGAGGCCCGCTGCTCGGCGGCGAGGTCCTCGGGCTTCAACAGGGTGCCGGCACGCAGCGGCCTGGCGGCAATCAGCAGCGCCACCCGGTCGGTCGGTGCCGTCGCCTCGGTCGGCACCGGCGGTTTCGCAGGATGCAGGTTTACCCAGGCGACGGCGCCGAAGCCTGCCAGTCCAACCGCCATCAGTACGAACAGAGCGACGCGCGCGAGCATCTCGCGTTACCAACCGGACAGGGTGATGAGAGTCGCGGCAGCGATGGCGCAGCCGTACGGTAAAGATGCGCGGCGCCGGATGCGCCAGCGCTCCGCTCGCCAGATTCGCCCGGCGAGCGTGCGCGGATGTGCGGCTTGCGTCGGTCTCCGCGGGGCCCGCGCCATCCAGCTCAGGGCCAGGTAGAGGCACGCCAGGACGCCGCCGGTGAGCGCCGTCACCAGCACGAGTTGCGGCACCAGAGGAGGCGATACCAGCCAGGCACAGGCAGCGAGCAGCTTCACGTCACCGCCGCCGAGCCAGCCGAACCGCCAGCACACTGCACCGAGCAACAGGATTGCCGCCGAAGCGACGAGCGCGGCAATCGCGTTGCCGTCAACCAGGCGGACCGCTATGCCGATCGCGGCCAGACCGAGTGGCATCAGGTCAGGGATTGTGCGCGTTGCGATGTCGTTCAGCGAGGCGATGCCAAGGAACACGGCTGCGGTCCCGAGAACGGCCGGTTGCAGCAGGTAATGCACAGAGGCTGCGTCGGACATGCGAACCGTCACGACGATGAGTTCGACGGCGAAGCGGCAATGAGGTGTGCCATCACGGAGGCCGCATCGAGCTGGGATGGCACGCGCGCATCGGCGTTTCTGATCAGCATCGACTGTCCTCCTGTAGCAAGGGCCGATAAGTAACCTGCCAGGTCACGAATTCCGGTATTGATTTTATTCAATGGCGAGTTAACAAAGGTTTGAGCCGAATTCCGGAATTGCCGGCCTGGAGGGTCGCAAGTCCGACAGCAAGCAGATCTGGTCGCAGATAAAGTTAAGGATAGACTAACGAGGAGCAATTCCTCGGCGGCAAAATCGGATAACGTTCCTTGCCGGGATTCGCGTCGTCCGGTCACCCCCTAACTGGATCCATTGAGCCCAGACGCCAGGCGACTTCGCGCGAAACGCGTCGCCGCAAGCGCCAGAACCGCGACAGCTCCGCCCGCGGGCAGGTCTACGAGGTAGTGTCCACCGATCGGAAGCGTGGCTGCGAGCAACAACACATTCAGAGGAATGAAGATCCCCAAGGCCCAGTAGTTGTGTCGCACGGCGTAGACCATCAGGACCGCGGCCGTAGTGTGGAACGATGGAAACTCGATCATCCCTTGGGCGTGTGAGTAGTCCAGCACCGTCCACTGACCACTCCGAAATCTCGTTCAGCGCCATGACATAACCTTGGCCGAGGTGGCCAACATTCCCAATTGCGGGAGTGAATACAAAGACTGCACACGTCAATAAACCGGCGATCACAAACGACCAGATCAGATCGCCGTTCCGGTCCGCTGGGCGGGCAATGCTACCGATAAACAGCACGGCGGCTGCCTGATATGTGAAGCTTGCATACGCATGCGCCAGGATCCGTTCGAGCAGCGGATACCGGACGATCCAACCTGTGGCCGATTGCCAGTCGAAGCCGAACAGCGACGCATCGAGCTTCGCCAGTTCGCTGTCGATCAGGGGCAAGGCCGGCACGGCGGCGAGGTAGCTCAAGGGTAGCAGGACAATGATCGCTGCCAGCAACTGCGCGACCGAAAGCAGAAAGTCGGAAGTGATGGCAATCGGAACCGCAAAGCGTGGTATTCTCGCGCCGATCAATGAATATGCGCATGCGAAGGCCAGAATAGTGGCAGGCCATTCCGACTGCGAGACCAGAGAGCTGGTAACAACGGATACCCCAGAGACCCGCAGCCCCACCGCCGAGGCGATGCCCACAGCAGCGAGGCATCCCCATCGCACTGTGAAATCAGTGCACGTTCTCCACCGCAGCTCGAGGCTGGCGTGCGGCAAGCCGGTAGACGTTCCGTAACGAGATTGTCCGTTCACCGTAATGTCCACTGCTCGCGAATGCCAGACGGTCGTGACCGATGACGGCTTCAAGCGCCCCAACCCGGCGCGTTTTGTCAGCAGATCGGGGGTGACACTGCAGGCCCGTTGCTTGTCGCGCTGCGGGGCCTGCCGCGGGCCATGGATTGCCAAGCGTTCCGCCGATTCCCGAGAGCGAAACGTGTCAGCCCCTGTCCACTGCTCCCGGTAGGCGACTAGTTGCGTTCAAGGTCGGCCGGGCGTGCTGCTCGCACGGACAAGCAACATCCGAACTCACAGCGCGGCGCAGCGACCCTCCGGGCAACCGAGCGCCCACTCAGGTCCGCCTTATTGGCGGCATTTATCGTCGGTCACAAGGCGGTTGAGATACTTGAGAATATGGTTGCGAGCTTTGTGCCGATCGCGGTGACCGCGGTAATGATCACCACCGCGACGAGTGCGGCGATCAGGCCGTACTCCATTGCTGTCACGCCGCGTTTGTCGAGGCGAAGCGCAAGCCACGTGCGTGCATAGTCGAGCATTGTCTGATGTCCTCTGCCGTGAAAGCTGCATTCGCGATTGCCACGAATTCTCGGCTTTCGGGCATTGTTTTATACCTTTGCCAGTTAACAAACATTGTAGTTGCATCGACTATTTTCACGTTTTGTCCCGTTATCACATCCCGTGAACCTCGGCAGGCTTGTACTCCGTCAAGCCGTCCCTTCCACCATCTGGGATCGCTCCGTCGACGGTCCAACGAGATCAACTTCATAGATTGTTCAACCAAACGACCTAGCGTGCTTGCTGTCGCTGATCCAAGCACTGCGCAGATTTGAAAGGGGCGGCGATGACCGGCGCCCACCCGACGTCGACGCTGCGGGACGAAGGACGCAGCGCGTGGGGCGTGAACCACTTGGTGGCACGCTCGATTCCCTTGGTAAGGCTGTCGCTCGCATGGGCCGTGGCCTGCAGCTTATGCGTAATCGATCTGCTGTGGTGCCCACGCGTCGGGTTGTCGATAGCAGGGTGGCAGACGACCGCAGTCCTGGTCTGCGTCCTGCTCGGGATGTCGGTATGCTACCGTGGGCGCAGCCGTGCCATCGCGGACATGGCCGAGGCCGGTGCGCTCTGGCTCGCATTCACCAGCGCCGGATGTGTACTGACGTATCTTTGTGCAACTTGGGCCTGGCCATTGCATGACGTTGCGTTGACCGTTTTCGACCACGCGTTGGGCTTCGATTGGTTGACTTGGCGCACCGTGGTACTGGCTGCGCCCGGACTGCACCTCGCGCTTCTCCTGGTCTATGCGAGCCTGCTGCCCCAGATTGTATTGTCCGTTGTGTTGCTGCCGGCGATGGGCCGCAGCGAGCGCTCATTCGAACTGCTTCTTTTGGCCGAATTGACCCTGTTGCCGACCGCGCTGATTTCCCTGATCTACCCTGTGCTCGGGCCTTTCGCGACATTCGGCGGCCAAGAAGCCACCTTCCTGCCGGACCTGTTGGCCTTACGCGCAGGCGGCCCCTGGCACTTCAATCTGCGGATGATGGAGGGCATCGTCGAGATGCCCTCGTATCATACGGTGCTGGCTATCCTGTTCACCTACGCATATCGGGGCATGGGGCCGGTCTTCTGGGGGATCGCGGCCCTGAACGGGGTCATGCTGCTGTCAATTCCGCCAATCGGGGGGCACTATTTCGTGGACATGATCGGCGGCGCCGCAATCGCGGTGCTCTGCGTCATTGCATCGCGATGGTGGCCTCGATCAACCTCCGATGGGTAAGCCGGGCATCCCTGAGCGGCGGTGAACCGAAGGTGAGTAAAGGGGGGTCGAACCGCTGACATCCTGAATACCCATTGAGATCGTATGCTTCCCCTCATCCCATACAGACCGCGCAAGCCTGCTGGTCCGCGCGCGGCGCGGTAATTGCCGTCACGCGCAATGTCTGGAGGGCGAGGCCGGCAGGAAGACATCCGGCATCGAGTAGCCAGGGCGATCCGGTGGCGTCGGTTGAATTGGCGCACACGCGGGCACTCGGTTGATGTTGTCAAGGATTCCTGCCGAACAATTGGACGACCTGACCCTACGGTGAAATTGAACCGGACGGTCAGCGGCTGGGTGTGATCACCCGCGGCAGACCGGCCGCACGATCGGATGGCAACGTCGCAGACGGAGCCGCGACCCAGTTCGGCACGATCACGCGTACCATCGACGCCGCCGCCGAGAGGCGCACGACGACTGGATCGCCTGCTCGAATTGCGGCGATGACCGGAATGCCCACGATCCTGCCGCCGTTATTCCAGGCCTCGATCACGCGACTGCTGTAGCGTGGGCCCTCGAACGGGTCTGCAGAGTGATAAAGGGCGATCGCGGACGGCCAGTTGCCGGCTTGCTCGCGCAACCGGTTCAGCAGCGCCGCCGCATAGCGCGCATTGCCGGCGGGATCGAAGGCTTCCGCCAGACTGGCGAAGGCATCCGGATGATAATACAGGTTCACCTGGAAGCAGCCGACATCGATCGATTGAATGCCCGTCGCGAGCTGCGCGGCAGTCCACACGATGGCCTCTTGCGCCGAGGCAAAATAGTGACCTTCGCCGGCGTGGTTGGTGGACCACGGCCAGGGATCGGTCCGGCCGGTGATCGGATCGGATCGGCCGCTCTCCACCTGGCCGATGGCCAGCAGCAGGCCGGCCGGCAGATTTGCGGACTGCTCGAATGCCTGCGCGGCGCTGCGGCAGTCGGTGATCGGCGGAGCGGGTCCAGTCTCGGGCACCTCTGCAAGAGCCGCCGGTGCGCAGGGTGCCAATGCGAACAACGCGCCGATCAGTCGGAGTGTAATGACACGCATTCGTAGGTCTGGATTACCTCCTGCGCCATGTGAGCACGAATGCGCTAACCGCTCGTGAATGCCCGACGCGGCCATCCGTCGGTGGAAATCCGACCCTCGAGTACTGCTTGTTCATCATTGCGGGCTATCACGCCGGTCAGGCATCGTCAGCTGGAGCGACATGGCACGCTGGGCGGGCACGGGGATCATCCGCAACTGGTTCGCGCGGCAGCGACCGCGCGGCGCGGCGGTACCATTCGAGGCTCCCACGCTGCGCATGGTACGGGTTTGCGATGACGAACGCGATGGTCTGATCGCCGTGCTGCGCGACTTCGCCAATAACGGCACTGCGTATATCGTGCCATGGACCAGCCTGCCGCTGATGGCGTCGATGACGGAACACGACATGGCGCTGCACCAGGCGGTGGGCGAAGCCAGGGCGTGCACGCCCGCACAGGTTCGCGCTGTCGTCAGCGGCCTGGCGCTGTCCGGGAGCCTGGGAGCGGAGGCGAAGGCGCAAGAGGCGGAGCGCACCCGGGCGGACCGGGGCCGGCTCGCCGATGTCGAGCTGGTACTCATACTGCACCTGCTGGATCGAAGTGGTGCGGACCTTGCGATCCTGATGGCTGATCCGGGGCGCTGGCGTGACACGGATGCGAAGACGGCGGTGGCGGCAGTTGCCGCCGCGGTGGGCGTGAAGCGACAGGACATCTATCAGCGCATTGCCGAATTCGCGAAGGTGCTGGCACCGGTCGGCTTGGTGACGACGGAAGGGGCGATCCAATCCGGCTGGCTGCGCGTGCTGCATGACGAGATCGAAGGCTTCGGTCAGAGCGTCGCCCCGCCATCGTCATCGGGGTCGCCGGACGTCGGCGCGCATCTGGCAGCGATCGCCGAGTTGGCGAGCCGCATCGCGCAACTCGCAGGCCTGGTGCTCGGTATGCTCGACTACGCGGTGCTCGATATCGGCAGCACGATCAGACGCTGGAACACCGAGGCGCCGTTGCTCCGGCAGGCGATCGATCGACTGTCGCTGATGTTGGACGAATGGCCCGCGCTGATGAAATCGGTGCACGATGCGTTGCGCGGGCCACCGGACGAAGCGTCCGCACAGCTTCGGGTGTTGCATGCCATGTTGCCGCGCGTGCCTGACGTCGGTCCATCCAGCGGCGATCAGGCGCCGGACGGCCCGTCCGTCTCCAGCGTGCTTGGCGCCCAACTTGCGACGATCTGGTCGATGGTTCGTGCCTCGCGCTCTGCCTGACCGCAACCGGCTTGATTATTGCCGATCGTGCGCACGCCTGGATGGCAGACATGCGCTGGCATGCAAACGCACGATCGCGGGCGCCGACGCGCCGCTGAGCGGCAGGCGCGGCATCTCGATCAGGTCCGGCGACCGGATAACGGCATCAGCCTGTCGGATTGCCGCGGCGGCGAGCTCATAGGCCTCGTCCAGCGGCAGATCCAACAGCATCCGATGATCCAGCGCGACGACGGCAAACGCATGAAAGTCGATCGCCCGTTGCCAGGTCGATGCCCGCTGTTCACCACCCGCCTCAGCCGAGCACACTGCGTCGCGCAGCGTGCGGGCATCGCGCAGCAGGCCGAGCGCCTGCGTGGCAGGCTTGCCGTGGCCGGAGTAGCCAACCAGCAACGGCGACAGACCGTTCTTCTCGGCGTACGACTGCACCGCCAGAATGTCCTCGACCGCGCTCGCGCGTCCGGCCTCGGGCTCGCCGAACTCGCCACGCAGCCGCCGCGCCGCGTGCCGCAGGACGGAAAGCGCGATCACCTGGTCCCACGGTTTGCGCGCAAGCCGCAGAACGCTGCTGCCGAATTCGTGGAGTATCCGCGTCGCGAGCTTGCCGGTCTCATCGTCGACGTGCGGAAAGTTGCGCTGCGCGATGTCCCACGGATCGCTAAGGTGCGGTCGCACGGTCGTGGACGCGACAGATACCATGACGCCATCGGTCCGACCACCGTATGCCTTCAGCGAGTGTCGCCACGCATCGATCGATCGCTGGACGAACAGCGTGACCGCGCGCCACGTGTCGCTCCTGATGGTGCCAGGGTCCGTGAGCGAAAGGGCATAGTCCTCGGCCTGCGCCGCCAGCTTGATTGCCTGGAACCGTGCCGCGCGCTGGAGGACCTTCGGCTCCTGCGCAATCGCATTGAACGCGAGTGCTCGCGCCTCCGCCCCGGTCGCACTCGCCCACATACCGATCGCATCGGGAAAGGCGTGTCGCGACCGCCACTTCTCGATCAGGCGGACCTGTTCTGGGTCGCGGAGGATGGAAGTCACGAAATCCGACCTGGAGCTGCCTGGGCGCCGGCCGATTACGATGCCGGACCCGCGTGAAGAGTGGGTAAATTTCCGTCCGTTCGGGCGCGGCTAAGCGATTGTTCACAACACGGGTTCAGGCTGATCACGCTTCTTCCCAAGGTCCCGCTGGCCCGCCAACGTGTCGCACAATCCACCTGCCTTGTCAGACCCACACGGGTTGAACCCGGTGAACGCCTACGAGCTCCGGGCGATCATCGCGGCCCATGACGCATATCTGGCGCGGCGTCCGCGGGGGCGTCGCGCCAGCCTGAAGTTCCGCGACCTGTCGGGCCTCGATCTCACGGCGTGCCGTCTTGCCGAGGCCGATCTGAGCGGCGCCTGTCTGCGCGGCTGCCGGATGGTTCGCGGCGACCTGCGGGGCGCCAACCTGTTCGGTGCCGACCTGACGCGGGTCGATCTCACCGAGGCGATTTTGGTGGATGCCGACATGCGCGGTGTCGCCATGAACGACGCCAGACTGATCCGCACCGACCTCACGCGGGTTGACCTGCGCGAAGGCGTACTCATGGCGACCTACGCTGGCGATATACGGCAGACGCAGACCGTGTCCGCGTCGACGATGTTGAGAGCCGAGGTTGTCGAGGCCAGGCTTGAACGGGCCAAGCTGTCGAACTCCTTCCTCAGTCAGGCCGATCTGCGGGATTCCGATCTGAACCGCGCGGTATTGGCGCGGGCTGACCTCACCAAGGCCGATCTGCGGGGATGCAACATGCGGGGGGCGGACCTGACCGGCGCCAATCTTGCCGGCGCAAGCCTTGAGGGCGTGATTCTGATCGGTGCCACGATAGCCAGCGCCAACTTCGAGGGCACCAGTCTGGTCGGTGCATTGCTTGATGAGGTCGATCTCGCGCACGGCAGAATCAGGGTTTCTGGAGCGAAACGTAACTTCCGTGATCTGGGGCTGGGTCTTGCCCAGCTCCTGTCCGGTCACGCCGCCTGGACGCAGAGCGGTGGCCAGAGCGGGCGGCGCGCCGACCTTACGGGGGCTGACCTGACCGGTCTCGACCTCCGTAGTGTTGATCTCGGCGCGGCGTTGCTGCACGGCGCGGTGCTGCGGCGAACCAACCTTGCCGGCGCGCTGCTCGCGATGGCCGACCTGTCTCTGGTGGACGCGCGGGAGGCCAATCTGACGAATGCCGATCTGCGCGGCGCGAAGTTGGAGCGAGCGACGCTGAGCAGCGCCATGCTGATGGATGTGTGCGCCAAGCCCTTGCTGGTTGGCGGCGAACACAGGTGCCCCACTGATTTTACATCCGCGCGCCTCGATCACGCGTGCCTGCTGCGCGCAGATCTTTCGATGGCGGTGCTTGACGGCGCCGACCTGACGAACGCCGACCTCCGGCGGACGGACTTGAGCGGCGCATCGCTGTACGGGGCCATCCTGAGCGGCGCCGATCTGCGCGTTGCCGTGTTGGATCGGGCAGACCTCACCGGGGCGACCGGTATCAACGTGCCGCTGTCGGCGCTGACGGAGCACTGGGGGGTCCATATTGGCGGCAGTCCGTTTGACGACGCCGCGTCGCCGGGCACCGGTAGAAGCAACATCCGCCAGTAGGCGTCCGCCGCCATGGCGTGATCCGGAGGCTGACCTGGAGGCGCCTCCCACCCGTTGGGCCGCCGCATCAGAACCTGCTACTGTTCCACCAACGCCACCCGTCCGGAGGAACGCACCATGGACGCCCATACACCGCAACCCGGCGATGTCACCGATCGCAACCTTGCCCTTGAACTCGTGCGCGTCACCGAGGCCGCGGCGCTTGCCGCGTCGCGCTGGATCGGCCTCGGCACGAAGAACGAAGCCGATGGCGCCGCCGTCGAGGCTATGCGCCAGGCATTCGACACTGTTGCCATCGCGGGCACTGTGGTGATTGGCGAAGGCGAGATGGACGAGGCGCCGATGCTCTATATCGGGGAAAAGGTTGGCGCCGGCGGCCCGCCGATGGACATCGCGGTCGACCCGCTGGAGGGCACCACGCTGACTTCAAAGGGCGGCCCCAGCGCGCTCGCCGTCGTGGCACTGGCGGAGCACGGCAACTTCCTGCACGCGCCGGACATCTACATGGACAAGATCGCGATCGGTGGCGGTCTGCCCGACGGTGTGGTCGATCTAGATGCGCCGGTAGGCAAGAACCTGCGCGAACTCGCGCGCGCCAAGAACTGCGAGGTGTCGGACCTGATGGCCTGCATCCTGGACCGCGACCGCCACAAGGAGCTGATCGCCAAGACGCGCGAGGCCGGTGCGCGCATCATGCTGATCAGCGACGGCGACATCACCGGTGTGGTTGCGACCGCTACGCCCGACTCGGAGATCGACATCTATCTTGGCTCCGGCGGTGCGCCCGAAGGAGTGCTGGCCGCCGCCGCACTGCGCTGTATCGGCGGGCAGATGCAGGGACGGCTGATGTTCGAGAACGACGAACAGGTGCAACGCGTGCGCGACATGGGACACAACGATCCGAAGCGGAAGTTCACGCTGGAGGAGATGGCAAAGGGCGATGTGATGTTCGCCTGCACTGGTGTCACGTCGGGCACCATGCTGCGTGGCGTGAAGCGCTTCGGCCACGGCGCTATCACGCATTCGATGGTGATGCGCAGCAAGTCCGGCACCGTGCGGTTCGTCGAGGCGCACCATAACTTCCAGACCAAGACCTGGGTGAAGAACTGAATTTGAAACCACGGATGAACACGGATGAACACGGATGTGGCGCACCGGCGTGTCGTAACGCGACCCGTGTACATCTGTAGTCCATCCGTGGTTTCGTTGTCATGAGCGACTGCGTCCTCAATGTCGGCCGCAGCCTGAGCGGACGGCGCTGGGTGTGGCGCACCGGTGAGGATCGCATCGGTCTTGGCATCTCCCAGCGCATGGGCCTGCCCGAAATCGTCGGTCGCCTGCTTGCCGCGCGTGGCATCGACATGGATGCGGCGTGTCACTTCCTCGATCCCACGTTGCGCGCGCTGCTGCCCGATCCGTCGTTATTGATCGACATGGATGTCGCCGCCGAGCGCCTGGCGCATGCGGTGCGGCACGGCGAAATGGTCGGCGTGTTCGGTGACTACGATGTGGATGGCGCGTGCAGTGCGGCGCTGATGGTGACGCTGCTGCGCCAACTTGGCTGCGAGGTGCTGCATCACGTGCCGGACCGCATGATGGAAGGCTACGGCCCCAATGGTCCCGCGCTGCATTCGCTGGTGATCCGCGGCGCAAGCCTGATCGTCTGCGTCGATTGCGGCACTGCCGCGGCCGAGGCGCTGGGCTTCATCGCCGGTGACGCCGACATCGTGGTGCTGGACCACCACAAGGCCGAGGGTCCGCCGCCGGCGATCATTGCCACGGTCAATCCGAACCGGCTGGACTGCACGTCCGGCCTGTCATTGTTGTGCGCAGCGGCGGTTGCGTTTCTGACAGCCGTGGCGACAGTGCGCGCGCTGCGCCGCCAGGGCTTCTTCAACGCACGCAAGGAGCCGGATCTGATCGCCCTGCTTGATCTCGTCGCGCTGGCGACTGTGTGCGACGTGATGCCGCTCACCGGGGTTAATCGAGCGTTGGTCTGCCAGGGCCTGAAGGTGATGGCGCGCCGCGCACGTCCTGGCATTGCTGCACTGCTCGATGTGGTGCAGTCGCGTGACCGGCCGACCGCAGGCACCTGTGGCTACGCACTGGGCCCGCGGATAAACGCGGCGGGACGGATCGCCGAAGCCGATCTCGGCCTGCGCCTGTTGCTATGCGAGGACCCCGTGGAAGCGGCCTCGCTTGCCGCCACGCTCGATGCGGTCAATCGCCAACGTCAGGAGGTCGAGGCGGCGATGCTGGACGATGCGCTGCGTGCCGCCGAGGCGCAGGCAGGGCAGGGGCATGCAGTGCTGGTGGTCAGCGGTCCGGCGTGGCATCCGGGTGTCGTCGGCATCGTTGCCGGACGCATCAAAGAGCGCTTCAACCGTCCGGCCTGCGTGGCCGGCATCGCGGACGATCTGGCGAAGGGATCCGGCCGTTCCGTGCCCGGCCACGACCTTGGCGCCGCGGTGATCGCTGCACGCCAGGCCGGCATACTGAAGACCGGCGGCGGTCATCCGATGGCGGCAGGCTTCTCGCTGGCGCCGCGGCGGCTGTCGGAGTTTCACGCTTTCCTCGATGAACGTTTGGCCGCTGCGGCGCTGCTGCCGACCGCGGCGGATCTATCGGTGGAAGGCACACTCGCGGTGCCCGGCGCCACCACGGAGCTGGCGTATCAGCTTGCGCGTCTCGCGCCGTTCGGTGCCGGCAACGAGGAGCCGATCCTTGTGCTGCAACGTGCGCGCGTGGTGCGTGCCGATCGGGTCGGACGCGAAGGCACTGCGATCCGCGCATTCGTAGAAGGCGAAGGTGGCGGGCCGCGTCTGAAGGCGATGTTGTTCCGTGCCCGTGCTGGCGCGCTGGCGGATATGTTGCTGGCGGGCAATGGTGTGTCGCTGCATATCGCCGGCCATCTGCGAGCTGAGGAATGGAACGGTTCGGTCAATCCGGGGTTTTTCGTCACCGACATGGCGGCGGCTTGACCGTCAGTAAGACGTCCGCTACCCACCCGTGCCCTCGGGCTTGACCCGGGCGGCACGTGCTGCGTCCCGTTCGTCTAGAGGCCTAGGACACCAGCCTTTCACGTTGGTAACACGGGTTCGAATCCCGTACGGGACGCCATTTCAGAACAGAACTGCGAACGCCGGACGTAGCCGATTTTACGCCCGAGGCGGCGGCCAGCGTTCTGAGCAAATCGCTCCTCGATCCCATGATGCGGACCTCGCTGTCCGCCACTTCAACGCGCTGAGCGAGCGCCCGAAGATGATCGCGGCGGTAACCGCCGCCGACGATCCGCATCCGCTCACGGGCGGTCGCGGCGAATGTCCGCACCATCGCCTGCGTGACGGTCTGTTGCCCGGCGCCTTCGAGCGCGGCGGCCGTTCGCTCCGCGTCGGCCCGCGCTTGGTCACGAACCGATTTGAGGCCGGCAATGCGTTCTTTGAGCTCGGGATCGTCCAGGTCTGCGACGCCGGTCTCGATGGCGTTATAAAGTCGCTTGAGCCGCAAATCGGTCTCGGTGGCGCGCTTGTTCAGTTCGCCGATATGCTCGCGGCGGCGCTCGGCTCGCTCTTGCCGGCGATCGAGCACCGTTGCAAGTATTTCTTCGAGACGGTCCGGCTGAAGCAGTCTGTCTTCGATATGGCCGGCAACGAGGTCGTCCAGCTTCTCCATCGGGATCGAGCGGCCCTTGCAGCCGGTCTCGCCCCGCCGGGCCTTGGTGGAGCAAGTGTAGTAGCGATAACGCCCGCCTTTTCCGGTCCTGAGCGTCATGGCGCCGCCGCAAGCGGCACAGAAACAGATGCCGGTAAGGAGGGTGGGGCCGCTGACGACGCGCGCCGGCGTGACCTTCGGGTTGCGTGCGCGCAGATGCGCCTGCACCGCGTCGAAGGTCGCTCGGTCGATCAGCGCCTGTTGAACTCGTGGCGGCCGATATAGGTCGTCCGGGTCAGGACACGATGCAACTGCCCGATGCCCCAACGTCCGCCGTCGCGGGTGAAGATGCGCCGCGCATTCAGATACGTTACGATCGCCTTCACGCCCATCGGGCCGGACGTGCCGTCACCTTCCAGCGCCAGGCGGTAGATCAGCCGCACCGTGTCAGCGTGCAGCGGATCGATTTCGAGCTTCTTCTTGACCTTTGCCCCGCGCTGCTCGGCCGCGACGATGCGATAGCCAATCGGCGGGCGGGAGCCGTTCCAGAAGCCCTGTCGCGCATTCTCCTTCATGGCGCGGAGCGTGTGCTTGCCGTTCTCCTTCGATTGGTACTCGTCGAACAGCGCCATCATCTGGCGCATCATGACGTGCATCGGGTCGTCGCCAATCTCCTGGGTGATCGAGACCAGCTTGATGCCGTTCTTCGCCAGCTTGCGGACATAGAACTCGAGTTCAAAATGGTCGCGGAAGAAGCGGCTGAACGAATGGACGAGCACAATGTCGAACGGGGCGGGCTTGGCCGAGCCGGCTTCAATCATCCGCTGGAACTCGGGTCGGCGGTCATTCGTCGCGGTCGAGCCCGGCTCGACGTAGGTCTCGACGAGCTGGTGGCCACGCGCGGTGCAATAGGCTTCGCCCTGCCGGCGTTGGTCGGGGATGGAGATGTCGTGCTCGGCCTGCCGCGCCGTCGAGACGCGCAGGCAGAGAGCGCAGGTAGAGAGCGGCGCGCAGTGGCACGGTCATGGCAAAGCTCCCCTCAAATCATCGGCTCGACCCGAACAACTCGTCGAAGAGGTCGCCGAACCACGCTTCAAACACGTCCACCTCGGCTTGCGTGACCGGCACGCGCTCGGGCCAATCGTCCGTGACGGTCCAGGCCGAGAGATCGTGCTTCGGCGGCCGGCCAATGCGAGGCCATGGCTCCAGCGGGGTGTAAAGGTCGTCGGGCAGAACGCCCAGGCTGAGGCGTGGACGGGACATTCCGTCAGCATCGCGCCGCTTGGTCTCGGGGCGAACGACCGATCTCTATCCCACGACACCCTTTTCCCTCCCGGCAAATCAGTGATGAAGGGAGCTGACGCGCCCACCTTGAACCATAATCGCTTGGCAAGCCCTCGCTGGGCCGGCGACAGCCGGTCAAGGCCGAAGCCGCGCAGCGGTGGCGCGGAACGCGCCAGCCTAGACGGGCTGACGGCGGTCCGGCCTGCTCGCGCCAAAGCGGTCATGGCTCAGCTTGCCTTGCGCGACAGCGTGAGCGGCAGGTCAAGCTCCACCCGGTCGTGCATCACCTTGGGCGTGATCCGGCCGCGCTCGCCGCGTTCGAGACGGACCAGGCCGTAGCCTTCCATCGTGCGCAGCGTGCGGGAGAGGTTCGACTTCGCCTTGCCGGTGATCCGCGCCAGCTCGTCGAGCGAGCCGGGCGCCTTCTCGGCGATGACGCGCAGCAGCTCGCGGTTGCCGGCCGACAGGACCTTGGCAAAGGACTCGGTCGAGGTGAACCACACCTTCGGCTCGTCGGCGGCGATGCGGTGCTCGCCGCGCGCGACGGCCATCGTGCGTGCCTTCATCTCCTCGTAGCTGGCGATGCCGACCTTCAGCGTCGTCATGGGATCACCCCTCTCTCGCGTAACACCGCGTCCACCGTCTCCCAGAAGTCGGCGAGCAGGGTCGCCGCGTCCCGGTACTCGTAGGCCCTGATCGTCCGCAGTCGGTGACGATGATCCTGCGGCTCGCCACACTTCTGCCGTGCCACCGGATGGGCGTTGTCGAACCCGACCAGCCTCTCGCCTTCCGGCCCATGCAGCGTCAGCGAGTAGTCCAGCCCGTGCGGCTTCTCCGGCGACACCGGCACCCGCGTCACCACGAACCGGACCCAGTGGCCGCCCTCCGGGTCCACCACGAGAACCTGCCCGTCGAGGTCGAGAAGCACATCGAGGGTCGGGTCGCGTGGTTCAGTCACGATATATGGTTATCAGATCAGAGCAACTCAATCAAGCTGGATGCCTTCCGAGCGTGGATGGCGCTCGGCACATTGAAATCGTTGAGTAATTGGCGAGAAGAGGTGGCTGGGGGCCAGCCTGAATATCCAAAAATCCCAATCTAACCCGTCTTCGCGGATTCGGGCGTTTTGACGTGCCCTGCCCGTTTCCGATCAACGGTTTAGCCGGAAAGGTCTTCACTACGTGAGGTGCTTGGGGATTGTGCTGGTGGTGATGCGGGGTGGTGGCTGCGGCGGCAGATCGAGCTTGAGCTGGTGGGTCAGGAGCCGGAGTTCCGGCTCCGGCTGGGTATAGCGGGTGAGCAGCAATTCTCGTCCGTCGGTGGTCGGCAGATAGACATCGATCATCTGGACGGCGGCGAACTTCTCGAGAGCACTGCGCGCGGTCAGTCCCGGTGCGAGAGCATGCAATCGACGTTGCAGTGTGACCTGGAGGCAGTAGGCCAGGAACGCAATGAAGATATGAGCCTCGACCCTGCGCTCTTCCTGGTGGAATATCGGGCGTATCGCCAGATCGCCTTTCAGGTTCTTGAACGCCTGTTCGACGGCAACGAGCTGAATATCGTACTGCCACAGCAGCGCGGGATCGTTCTCGGTGAGATTGGTGCGCAGCAGATAGCGACCCTCGCGCCGCCGGACCCGCCGCAGCTTCTGGCGGTTGAGGCTGTAGATGAACATGGAACTTTCCTTGTCCATCTCGATATCGATCAGGCGCCATGCGGTGGGAGCGCGGGATCTTGCCGCCCCCAGCTTCATCAGCATTTCCTCGCGCGGGACCTCCATCGCGGCCAGCTCCCGCAGCCGCTTCCACAGCCACTTGAGCTGCCGGCGGCGCATGGCTCGCTCTTTGCTGACGCGATCGGCGCTCTCGGCGAAGACGTAGAGTTCACCGTCCTCGGCCAGCAGCTTGACCGCGACACCCGCGCGAGCCTCTTGCCAGGGCTCGGCCAGCAACCGCTTTTCGAGACGCGAGAGGCGTCCTTTGGGCGTGCCCACCAGATACTGCACCGGCGGGTTACTGCCGCGCATCTCCGCCAGCACCGCCTCGGTGGGGATGCCGCGGTCCATCACCCAGACGCGCCGTGCACGGCCATATTGCCGTTCGATCTTGCCAAGGAACATCCGCAGCGTCGTGCAGTCTGCGGTGTTGCCGGGCAGCACCTCGTAGGCCAGCGGCAGACCGTCCGGGGTGACCACCAGTGCGATCACCACCTGCGGGCAATCCGAGCGTTTGTCCCGGCTGTAGCCGTGCCGGCGCTTGTCGCCCTCCGCCACGTCCGAGGCATTGATCTCAAAGTAGGTGCTGGTCAGATCGTAGAGCAGCACATCGAAGTTCGCGCTGAACAGGTCACGCCATCGCGTCGTGAGATGCGAGAACAACGCCTCTTTGTGCGCCAGCAGAACGTCATGGCAGGCGTAGAGCTTGTGCGCCTCCGCCAGGCCGAAGTCGGCCCCCAGCAGGTCGGCCATGGCGCTGTTGCCGAACCACTCGCGATGCAGCTTCCACTCGCTGCCCGGCGCGATCAGCCGATACGAGACCAGCACCTGCAGGATCTGGTCCCAGCGCGTCCCTTTACGGCTGGGTGGCAGGCGGCCTGCCCAGAACTGGTCCAGTTGCAACTCTTGCCACAACTGACCGGCCAGCCAACACGCACCCCATTGGCGCGGCCGGCACAGCCGCATGTCCGACAGGCGAAGCTGGACAACTGATGCGTCGGACGCGTCGGCGGCGCAGCGATCCTCGGGGAACAGCGCCATGGTCTGCCGCTGACCCGTGTCATCGTCGAGAACCTCGATCGCCTTGCGCCACACCGCGCCCTGCGACGAATTGATCTCGCCCAAATACAGCACATGACGCTGGACGACGCGGCCACCCCTGACGCGCTTGTTCTCCACCACGCTCCAATACTCGTGCGTCTTGCCGTCTTTCTTCCGTCGGATCTTCCGCAGAAACATGACACGGCGAATCTTAGCGAGCGGAATCTGATGGTGGGAATGGGGTAGGTCTTCACTACAGCCGATTTCGGCCGTGGCGCCGATATACTTCACACGGATATCAAGTATTTAGCGACAGCCAACTGGCTCAAATTAGCCATTTGGGGGGTCGAATTCGCGAAGACGGGCTAACCAACCACATGCGCCCGACGGCGGTCGGCGCTTTTATCTTGCCGTCCGTGGGTTGGATTTCCGCTTCCTCCCTTTTCCATTCCTTGCCCCGCTATCGCGCGATCGGCGGCAAATGGGGGCCACGCGATGCGACCATCCGTCAGATCGGGGCTGAGGCCGCTGGATCGCGAGAGGGCTGCGGTCAGACCGTCGAACTGACGAGCATTCGCCGGCCGCTTGTGAAGTGACCGGTTCACGGTCGGACGGCAGCCCGAGTGCAAGAGTAGCGGCACGGCTCCATCACAATTATCTGCACGTCCAATGCTGTCCGCCAGCGGGCGAACCTCATCGGCGACGCCTCGTTGCCGAAGTCTGTCGTACTTTCGACGACCCGTTCGTTCGCGCAGATTCTTTTGCAATGCCCTTGCAGGTGGGATAATTCGCACAGCCATAGAAATGCCCGTGAGGCCCATGTCGGAGGACAGTCGGCCCGCCACATCTGGGGCACTGCGCGCCGCTCTTGGGAAGTGTTTCGGCACCCGCGAACGGCGTCTTTGAGGCGTTCACCCTCCCGGCGTTCTGCTTCCAACCGCACTCGTCTTCGCACTGCCAGAAGGGACCGTAGCTGCCCAGGCGGTAAGTCGTCCGATGGCCGCAATTCGCACAGCGCGGATTCTCACGCACGACTGAAAGCCCATCGGCCTTGTCCGGGCTAACGCTGTTCGTGACCGCCATAAATGCTGCCAACTGTAGCGCCGCGGGCTTGCCGGTAACGCGTGCCATCACCTCGTCTGTCGAGCTGGTGTACGACAGTGGGTTCAGGGAGCCAAACCAGATGATCTCGTCGTCGATGATGACGACCTTCTCGTGGATGTTCCATCTGGTATCGACGACGCATCCCATTGCCTCCAGGCCATTAAGCGCGTCTCGACCCAAGTCTGCTGGGATTGTACTCACATTTCTTGCCGGCGGTCGGGTTACACATCGAATCTTCACGCCCTCCGCAAGCTTCCTGCGGAAAAGCGGTTCATAGGCGGCCACGCGCCGCGGTGTGAAAAATCCCGAATAGATGGCGATTCCCTTCGTCGATCGCTCAATATCGGCTCCACAAACGGTGTCGAAGTCGGCTTGGCGGAACAAACCCGAGCGGAGTGTCTCCGGGTCCAGTGCGAACGGGCCGCCGATGCGCTGCAAGTCATCAGCAATCGGCCACATCGCGAGGACATCGCGGACATCAACAATTTGCCCCTTTGTCGAAGCCTCATGAAGGAGACCGCGAAGGAAAGCATCAGCGGGCAATTTGGCGTCCAGATAGTCCGAATTGGCAACGAATATGACGTGCTCCTTCGCTCGGCTTACCGCGACGTTGAACAATTTGGCGCCAGCATCTTCGGGACTTCCGGCCTGCGCAAACAGACTGACATACTGCTCGCCGAGACTATCCGGGATATCGATGACCATCGCTAATTTTTCATCGCCCTGATAGCCGGCGTGACCCTGGGCAATCGAGCAATGGCGAACGCTGCGAAATGTCCGGCTCGGTTGTTGTTCCAGTCGTGGGAAGCCGAGGCCAAGCTCTCCGTGAAGAAAGTTTTCTACTCCCCGCTGCTCTTCCTGAGCGCATCAGGGCAATGTTGCCAGAGGATAAGCTGGCATCTCGCGGGCTAATCGTGAATGTTCCTGTCAGATTGCTCGTGACGCCGTCGTCGAACTTGAAGCTTGTGTTCGCGTCATAGCTGTAAAGTGAGTGGGCACACCACCGTCGCGGTGGTCACAGCAGCAATCGCAATGCGACCCAGTGCAACAGAGCGGTGTCTCGTCATATCGCGTTCCCCCAATTTTTCGAGAGAGACTGGTAGCACCTCATGGTCTTGGCGCAACCAACGGCTGTCTATGGCTCTCATCGCGATACCTCATGCTGCGTCATCGCGGCACGACCCGCGGAATCCACGGGCCCATGCGCGGGGCTTGCTCACGTATCCAGTGCCTTGACGCGGCCACATGCAACTTGCGGACTTTTGTCCGGTGCGGGGGCATCGCTTGCCGATAAACCGTTTGTGAACGCTGGCGGCGAAGGCGTGGCCCAGGACGTGCGTATGCGTAGTGCGCGCGCCGGCCAGCAACATGAGAAGAACCCATGCCCGACGTATTACGAAGCCCGACAACAGCCAACGCTCCCAGCCCAGCCATATACGTTTGGGAGAGCGGGGTGCAGCCGGGCGAATACGCCTTGTGCACCGACCCACAGCACAACGACTTTCAGAACGCGAACTGCTGGCGGTTCCGCGGGGAACTCGCGACCGTGCCAGAGCTTCGCGGCTTTCCTCGGCCCACAATCGCCGACGGTTGGCCGATGAGGGTGCGCAGAGACCCGAGCGGGAACGATCGGGTGGGAGGCTGAAAATGCACCGCGGATGGCCCCAACGCTGGTATTACTGATCGCTGTCGGTGTGGGCGATGCCCCGGCAGCAGCACCGTCTGCCTCCGGCGCGGTCCAATTCAACGAGCGGATGGAAGCAGAATTGCTTATTTTGAAAGGGTCTGCCTTGCGGGACTAATCCGCTGCTGTGTCGAACAACGCAGCCGAGTACGTCGTCGAGCACCAGTCGCCGGAGTTCGGCATCGACGCCGGCAAGCCCCGTTCGTTCCGGTGCCGATGCAAGGCCCGCGGTAGCGCCACGTGGCATCCAAACGACGATCTTTGCGCCAGCCTTCACCGAGAATAAACGGATGCTCGACCCGGACTGCCTCTGGGTCGCTGTCGCGGCCGGCAAGGCCAGCAGTCCTGATCCGGCCGCACGCCGACGGTCTTCTACCGCTGCATTATCGGTTTCTGCGCGTCGTCTCGCAACAGCGTACTATTGGGGTGGGACCGATCACCCACGTGTACGGTGGATCCGCAGAAAGCCGCGTCGCCGCCTCGCCACCATAAACATCGAGACCACAGTGCGCGGCTTCGCTCTGTGGCCTCGCGTGGTTCAGTGGTCAATCCTTGTTCTATCGGATCGGCGAGAATGCGGCCGGCATCACGAACGCGTTCTCCTGCTTCACCACCACGCCGGGCGGATTGCGTGCCGGCCACTGTCCGGTCGCCGCTGCAGCGGCGCGCACCGAGGTGCGTTCGCCGGCGTCCTTGTAGGCCCAGATATGCACCCACTTGTTCAGTGCGCCGAACTCCGAATACATGCCGGCGATCAGCGGCGAGAATTTCTGCCGCCCCTCGATCTTCTCCGACCAGCGCTCGATCAGGCCGGGAATGGCGCCAGGGATCAGCGTATACTGACGGATCTCGAACAGCGGTCCGACCTGACGCGGCTCGAGTGGCGGGCAGAATGGCGCCGGGTGGAACATCTCGCTGTGCTGGTTGGTGACGAACTCGCGGATCGCCGGCGGCCAGCCTTCTTCCTTCAGCGCAGCGGAACGCACCGCGGCGCGGTGCTCGAAGCCGTCATAGGCCCAGACATGGATGATCTGGTTCAGCGGCCCGACCTCGGTGTGCCAGAACGCCGCAAGCTTCGAGTGCTTCTGACGATTGGGCAGCGCCTCGCCGAACCGCTTCTCCACCTCGGCCAGCGTGCCAGGCTGCAACGTGTAGGTGCGCATTTCGATGATCATCGGCGTTCTTCCCTTCCACCTGATCGCTCAACTCTAGGCGAAGCGCTTGCCGCTGGGAACCGGCTGCCGTGCTACTTTAGCTGGTCTGCCACCTTGTCGAGGCCTGCCTGCACGCACGGCTCGTCCACGCCGGGCGAGCCGGACACGCCGACGCCGGCGATCACATCGTCGCCCGCCTTCACCGGCAGGCCGCCCGGAATTGCGATCACACTCGGCAGCGTCACCTGCTGGCGCACCACTGGATTGTTGTCCTCGTAGCGTTTCGCGTACGCCGAGGTCGCGGTGCGGAAGCTGAGCGCCGTGTATGCCTTGCGGCGCGCATTCTCCATCGTGTGCGGGCCAGCGTTGTCCGCGCGCATCGCCACCATCACTTCACCGGCGCGATCCACTACCACGGCCGACACCGCGTAGCCCTTGGCGCCGCAACTTTCGATCGCCGCCTCGGCGATGGTGCGTGCCATCGGGTAGGAGAGGTCGCGATGGGTCAGGAGTTGTGCCCGCACCGGGACCGCGAGCGCGACGGCGACAACGATGGCGCTACCGGCAACGAGTGATGGTTGCATGAAGGTACCCCTCTGGCAGCTGCTATCGGCTGGCAGCCTGCCAGCCGCGATCGGTCATGCAGGCAGTCGCCTTTGCTTCATCCACCTTGACCTCCGTTACGTCGGTGTATCCGCCCGGGTGGGTGTACACCTGGGAATTCTGATTGCGGCACAGCGTCAGATCCCGTTTGTATTCCGCATCGCCGTAGTCGGGATGCGCCACATTCTTGTATTGCGTCGACTGGCAGCCGCCCAGCCCGCCGAGCAGCAACGCCAAACTGAACGAAACGCAGGATCGCCGATAGCGACGCATTTCCACCTCCGCTGATTGTCTGCGTGCCGCTTTCGCAGGCTACGCTGGCATATTGCACATTCCACGCCAACATGTATCGCCATGATCGCCTTCGCCGAACTGCTGGAGCGCCTGGTGTTCACGCCGTCGCGCAACGCCAAGATCGCGCTGCTGCGGCGCTATTTCGCCACGCAGCCGGACCCGGACCGCGGCGTCGGTCTGGCGGCGATCACCGGCGAGCTTTCGTTCGCCGCCGCGAAGCCGGGCCTGATTCGCGAGCTTGCCGCGGCACGTACCGATCCGGTGCTGTTCGCGTGGTCATACGACTATGTCGGCGATCTGGCCGAGACCGTCGCGCTGATGTGGCCGGCCGCGCCGACCAATGCCGCGCCGCCGCGTCTGGCCGAGGTAGTGGAGGCACTGGAAAGCGCACCCAAGGTCGCGCTGCCAGGCATCGTCGCCGGCTGGCTGGATGCGTCGGATGCCTCGGTGCGGCTGGCACTGCTCAAACTGATCACCGGCGGCTTGCGGGTTGGCGTCTCGGCGCGGCTGGCGAAGATCGCGCTGGCCGAGGTCGGTGGCGTTGCGGCCGATGAAGTGGAGGAGGTGTGGCACGGCTTGGCGCCTCCGTATCTGCCACTGTTCGCCTGGCTGGAGAAGCGCGCGCCACGGCCCGATCCGGCGCAAGCACCGGTGTTCCGTCCGCCGATGCTGGCACATCCGCTGGAACCGGGCGACATTGCCGGATTGCAGCCGGCGGATTGGCGCGCCGAATGGAAGTGGGATGGCATCCGCGTGCAGCTGGTCGCGACCGAAGGCGGCCGGCGGCTCTATTCCCGTGGTGCCGAGGACATTTCCGGGGCGTTCCCCGAAATTCTTGAAGCAATGGACTTTCAAGCGGTGCTCGATGGGGAGCTGCTGGTGGTGCGCAATGGCCAGGTGGCGCCGTTTGCCGATCTGCAGCAGCGATTGAACCGCAAAGTGGTCAGCGCGCGCATGATGGCGGAATACCCGGTCGGCGTCAGGCTCTATGACATGCTGTTCGAGGCTGCCGACGATGTGCGTCCGCTGCCGTTCGATGCGCGGCGCGAGCGACTGGAGGCATGGTATGCACGGACGCGTCCCGCGCGGATGGACCTGTCGGAGCTGATCCGGTTTGCGTCGCTCGACGAGTTGATGGCTTTGCGCGACGGTGCACGCGCGGCCTTGATCGAGGGGTTGATGCTGAAGCGCGGCGATGCCGCCTATGTGGCGGGTCGGGTCAAGGGGCTGTGGTGGAAATGGAAGCGCGACCCACTGAACATCGACGCCGTGCTGATGTACGCGCAGCGCGGGCATGGCAAGCGCAGCAGCTACTATTCGGATTACACGTTCGGTGTGTGGCACGATGACCAGCTGGTTCCGGTGGGGAAGGCGTATTTTGGCTTCACCGATCAGGAGCTGGCGTTCCTCGATCGCTGGATTCGGAACCATACGGTGGCGCGGTTCGGGCCGGTGCGCGAGGTGGAGAAGTCGCTGGTGCTGGAGGTGGCATTCGACGCGGCGCAATTGTCCAATCGTCACAGGTCCGGAGTGGCACTACGGTTTCCGCGCATCGCGCGCATCCGCACCGACAAGCCGGCGGCGGAGGCGGATCGGCTGGCGAGCCTGATGGCGCTGGTGGAGATCAAGCGCGCGGTTGCCGCTGCGGATTGACCGAACCCCCGGCTGCGTGCTGCGCTCCCGCCATAACCAAGGGGGGCCGAACGATGCCGCTGGTGCCGAACAACACCAGGCGCAAGATGCAGGCTGGCGAGGTGGCGCTGGGTTTCGGAGTGCATCATCTGCGCAGCGCGGCTGCACCCGTGCTTGCCGCCGCCACCGGTCACGACTGGCTATTTCTCGACAATGAGCATGGTTCGTTCTCGGTCAGCGAAATTGCCCAGCTCTGTATTGCGTCTTTGCCAACCGGGGTGACGCCGCTGGTACGGGTCTGCGCCAATGCGATCGACGAAGCGACGCGCGCGCTGGACAATGGTGCGCTCGGCATTGTCATGCCGCATGTCGACACCGCGAAGGAGGCGCGACGCATCGCCGAGGCGTTCCGCTATCCGCCACAGGGCAAGCGAAGCTGGGGTGGGCCGCCGGCGGTGTACGGCTTCCGTCCGCCGGCTATGGCGGAAGCGCAGCAGGCGATCAACGATGAGATTCTGACCGTGGTGATGATCGAGAGCCCCGCGGCGGTGAAAAACGCTGCCGACATCGCCGCGGTGGACGGTATCGATGTGCTGCTGATCGGCACGTCGGACCTGTCGTCCGAGCTGGGTATCGCGGGGCAGATGGGTCATCCGAAGGTTGTCGGTGCGTATGCGACTGTGGGCGCGGCGTGCCGGAAGCACGGCAAGGTGTTGGGCATGGGCGGCGTGTACGACGAGGAGAATGCGTCACGCTACGTCGGCATGGGTGCGCGGTTCGTGCTGACCGGTTCCGATCACAACTACATCGTGATGGGTGCGAATGCACGGAGCGGCTTCTTCGCCGCCCTGCCGCGTGCGGCGGAGACATCGGGCAGAACGGGCAAACGGGCCAAGGGTTGAGGAGAACGTCATGGCAATCGTGCACAATGGCGCAAAGCGGAAGCTGCGGCAGGGCGACATCGCGCTGGGCTTCGGGCTGCATCATCTGCGCAGCAGCGCGGCACCGATGCTGGCGGGTGCTGCGCAGCACGACTATGTGTCCATGGACATGGAGCACGGTGCGTTCACCGTGCAGGAGGCGACGCAGATCTGCATCGCCTGTTTGGCCGCCGGAATCCCGGCTGTCGTGCGGGTCTGTTCCGGCGCGCTCGATGAAGCGACGCGACTGCTGGACAATGGTGCTCTGGGCATCGTGGTGCCGCATGTGGACACCAAGAAGCAGGCGCAGCGTGTCGCGGACGCGTTCCACTATCCGCCGATGGGGCATCGGAGCTGGGGTGGGCCGCCGCCGGTCTATGGGTACATGCCACCGCACGTGTCGGAGGCGCAAAAGGCGATCAACGACGAGGTCCTGACGGTGGTCATGATCGAAAGCCCGGAGGGGGTGAAGAATGCCGACGACATCGCCTCAGTGGCCGGCATTGATGTACTGCTGATTGGCAGTTTCGATCTAACATCGGAATTGGGTATTCCTGGGCAGATGGGCCATCAGAAGCTGATCGACGCCTATCAGGCGGTCGGCGATGCCTGCCGCAAACACGGCAAGGCGCTGGGCATGGGCGGGATCAATGACGACGAGAACGCGCGACGCTATATCGCGATGGGGTCGCGTTATCTCACATCCGGTACTGATCACGGCTTCATCGTGTCGGGCTCGATCGAGCGGGCGAGGTTCTTTCGCGACCTGGCGGCGGAAATCGGCAAAGCGGACCAGAAGAAGAGCGGCAAGAACAAGCGCTGAGTGTTTTTCTGCGGCCGCGCGGCTACGGGTAGCTGAACTTTGCCCGCCAGCCGGCTGCACCTTCCGGCAGCAGATAGAACAGATGCCACAGAGTACAGAAATCTTCGCTTGGCTCGAATCCGGTGTCGGGGCGGTCGGTGATGTGCGGGTAGCCGCCGCTGAAGCCATCCGCCAACAGCGTGCACTGCGGGCAGCCACGGCCCATGTTGTCAATCGCGAAGAGGTCGCGCCTTCGGCCGAACAGATGCGGGAGGCGCTTCCGTCGTTCGGCAGTAACGAATTCGTGGTGGTGCACAGGCCCTGGTTCGATCGAAGCCTGTGCATCGCGCATCTTTTGTCGTAGCTCGGTGATCTGCCCGCTCCAGATGGCGCGATTCTCGGCGGTATCGCGATAGGTCTTGGCGGGCGTCAGCCTTCGTATTTGTCGCGCCGGCGCCGCCACTCCGTTGGGTACCCGAGCCCGGCTGCGTCGCGACGCCGTTACAGTTGTCCGCCCAAAAGCAGCAGCCTTTGCGGCCTTCCTGCCAGTCCGGGCCGAGCATGTAGTGATAGACGACGCGCTGCGAGCGCCCGGCAAACAGATCGGCCATGGTTTCGCGGCCGTTGGGACCTTCTTCGTGTGAAACCGCCGGGTGATCGTCGATCATCGCTGATTCGCCTTTGTGCGACGCTTGGGCGTCTTGGGCTGCTCGATCTCCAGGATTGAGGCGGCGAGCAGATCGAATTGCTGCTGCCAACACGTGCTGTAGCGGTTGAGCCACAGCACGGCAGAAAAGATCGGGCCGGCATCGAGGCTGCAGCGGCTGATCCGTCCGGTGCGCTCCTGGCGCACCAGCCCGGCGCGCACCAGAACCTGGATATGGCGCGACACGGCCTGCAACGAGATATCGAACGGCGCCGCCAGTTCCGACACCAGCAATACCTCCTCGCCGAGTCGCAGCAGGATGGCGCGCCGAACCGGATCCGACAGCGCGGCGAACACGCGGTCCAGCAGTGCGTCCTCGGCGTTCTGCTCCTGCTCGACCGTACGCGGCGCCAAAATGGCCATTGAAGGTTATTATCAACTAATAGGTTTACAGTCAACAGATATGTTGATCGTAGGCGCCCGTTGGCGAGCGCTCTACGATCGAGCGCTTCATCACCAGGGGTGAGAGATGGGCAGCGAGACGCGTCGCTTCCGTGAACTGACCGAGGCAGAGGAGACCCTGCTCCAGCCGGGGATCTACGACGGAGCCGGCGCGCGACTGGTGCAGCAGATGGGCTTCAAGTCTGCCGCGATCTCCGGGACCGGCGTCAGCGAGACGACGCTTGGCTGGGCCGAAGTCGGCCTGATGGATGACGAGGAGAGCTTGCACGCCTCGCGTGCCATCGCCGCCTGCGTCGACATTCCGGTGTCCGCAGATGCCGACACCGGCTACGCGGCGGTGGCGCACGAGGTGGGCGAACCACTTGCAGTGCGCAGGGGGTTCGGCATCCGGTCGCGTCCCACCAAACCGCTGCTGTCAGCGCGCGAACTGCAGGAACTCGGCGTGGCAGTGGTGGGCTATCCGCGCATGGTGACCGGCGCGGCGAACCAGGGCATGAAGAATGCACTGGCAGTCCCGCTACAATCTGCGGTGGAAGGCCAAGTGATTGAGCGGCCGGATCTAGCGGTTTCCTTCCCGGAATTGAATGACCTTTTGGGTTTTGCCACGATCCGGGACATGGAGCAGCGCTTTCTGACCGTGGCGCAGCGCGAGGCGAAGTGCGGCGCGACACGATGACTTTGCAGCGTAGCGCTCGTACCAGGCTCGCCGTCGATATCGGTGGCACCTTTACCGATCTTGTGCTCGCACTGCCCGATCGGACGCTCTCCGCGAAACTGCTGACGACGCACGCCGCACCCGACGAAGCAGTGATTGCGGGAACGCAGTCGATCCTGCGCGAGGCAAGCATTGAAGCATCGTCGCTGGATCTGGTGATCCACGGCACCACGCTTGCCACCAATGCGCTGATCGAACGCAAGGGAGCGCGGTGCGCATTGGTCACCACCGCGGGCTTCCGCGATTCACTGGAGATCGCCTACGAGCACCGTTTCGAACAGTACGATCTGTATATGGAGCGGCCGGAGCCGCTGGTCTTACGCGACCTGCGGCTGGAAGTGGCCGAACGCCTGGCGGCCGATGGCTCCGTGTTGCTGCCGTTCGACGCGACATCGCTGGAGCGCCTGATCCCGACCTTGCGGCAGCAGGACGTTGAGGCGGTGGCGATCAGCTTTCTGCACTCCTATATCAATCCTATGCACGAGGAACGGGCGCGGGACCTGATCGCGCGCCTGCTGCCGGATGTGGCCATCACAATCTCATCGGACGTCTGCCGCGAGATCCGCGAGTACGAACGAACCTCGACAGTGGTGGCAAATGCCTATGTGCTGCCCATGATGGACCGATATCTTGCTCGCATGGAGGATGGGTTGCGTCGAATTGACGTGACCTGCCCATTGCTGCTGATGATGTCATCGGGCGGCATTTGCACGGTGGAGACCGCGCGGCGCTTCCCGGTGCGATTGGTAGAGAGCGGACCGGCCGGTGGCGCAATCCTGGCGCGTCACGTAGCCGCGCGTGGCGGCTACGAACGCGCGATCTCGTTCGACATGGGCGGCACGACGGCGAAGATCACGCTGATCGATGACTATACACCGCAGCAATCGCGACATTTCGAAGTCGCGCGCGCCTATCGCTTCGCCAAGGGCAGCGGGTTTCCCGTGCGAATCCCGGTGATCGACATGGTGGAAATCGGCGCCGGCGGCGGCTCGATCGCGCGTATCGATCCGCTGCGGCGCATCGTCGTGGGCCCCGACAGCGCGGGCGCGAATCCTGGTCCGGCCTGCTATGCGCGCGGCGGCGGCCAGCCGACGGTGACCGATGCAGATGTTGTGCTCGGGCGCATCGATCTGACGCGTTTCGCCGGCGGCAAGATTGCACTGGATCCCACTCGGGCGCTTCATGCAATCACCGGAATGATCGGCGCGGAGTTGTCGATGTCGGCGCAGGAGGCGGCGCGTGGTATTTCCGAAATCGTCGACGAAACAATGGCGAGCGCCGCCCGCGTGCATGCGGTGGAGACCGGCAAGGAGACATCGGATCGGACGCTGATAGCATTTGGCGGCGCGGCACCGCTGCATGCCGTGCGGCTGGCACAGAAACTCGGCATTCGACGCGTCGTCGTGCCGCCGGATGCGGGTGTCGGTTCCGCGCTTGGCTTCCTCGATGCGCCAATCGCGTATGAAGTGGTGCGCACGCTTCTGGTACGGCTCGACGCGTTGGAGCAGACCACGATCGATATGCTGTTCACCGACATGCGTGCCGAGGCGGAAGCAGTGGTGCGATTGGGTGTGCCACAGGGACCGCTGGTGGAAACGCGCACCGGCTTCATGCGGTATCGCGGCCAAGGTCATGAGGTCGCGGTGTCATTGCCGAACGATAAGGTCGATCCCGCCGCATTGCGAGCTGCGTTCGATGCGACGTATGCGCGTGTCTATGGCCGCGTCATTCCCGGTCTGGAAGTAGAGGCCGTGACGTGGACACTGTCCCTTGCCGAACCGCATGAACTGCCGCAGCGACTGCCGATCCCAGCGGATGCCGGTGCCGCTGCGCCGGCGGTGCAATGCCGCATCGTTGAGACCATCAGCGGCGAAACAGTCGATGCCTCGCTGTTCCTGCGCGCCGCGTTGCCGAAGGGTGCCCGCGTCTTTGGCCCCGCGGTGATCGTCGAAGACGGCACATCGACCATCGTGCCCAGTGGCCATATCGCGCGCATCGGCGCGGGCGATGACATCGTGATCGAGGAGATCGAGGCGTGACACGCAGGAACATCTCGGAGATCGAACTGCAGATCATGTGGAACCGACTGCTCTCCGTGGTCGAGGAGCAGGCACAGACCCTGGTCCGCACCGCGTTCAGCACCTCGGCGCGTGAAGCGGGCGACATCTCCGCCGGCGTGTTCGATCTGGCGGGCCGAATGCTGGCTCAGGCGGTTACCGGTACGCCAGGCCATATCAACACAATGGCGCGGTCGGTTGGACATTTCCTGGACGTGTTTCCGATCGCGGAGATGAGGGAAGGCGATGTCTACATCACCAACGATCCGTGGAAAGGCACCGGTCATCTCTACGATCTCGTCGTTGTGTCGCCAACCTTCATGGGCGGGCGCATCGTCGCGCTGTTCGCCTGCACGACGCATCTGGTCGATATGGGCGGTGTCGGCCAGACCCCGGAGGGCAGGCAGATCTATCACGAAGGCCTGTTCATCCCGCTGCTGCGGCTCGCACGCGCCGGCGAGATGAACGAGGACCTGCTGGCGATGATCCGCGCCAATGTTCGCGAGCCGGTGCAGGTGATCGGCGACGTCTATGCGCTGATCGCGTGCAACGAAATCGGCGGCCGCCGCCTGATAGCGATGATGCACGAATTCACGCTGGGTGATCTCGACATGCTGGGCGAGGTGATCATCAGCCGCAGCCGCCAGGGCATGACAGAGGCGATCGCCAAGCTGCCACACGGCACCTGGACCGCGACGATGTGCATCGACGGCTACGAGGCCCCCATCGATCTGGTCGGCACGCTGACAATCGGGCGTGATAAGATCCATGTCGATTACACCGGCACATCGGGCATGTCCTCGTATGCGATCAATTGCCCGCTGTGCTATACGGAGGCATATACGACGTTCGGCGTGAACTGCGTGATTGCGCCGCATATACCCAACAACACGGGCACGCTCGATGCGGTGCGGGTCACCGCACCTGAGGGCACGATCCTCAGTGCCACCCATCCCGCGGCGGTGTACGCGCGCTCGGTGATCGGGCACATGCTGCCGGACGTGGTGTATGGCTGCCTCGACCAGGCGCTGCCGGGACGCGTGCCGGCGGAGGGAACGTCGAATCTGTGGACGCTCAACCTGATCGCTGGTCACGGGCTCACCGGCATCGGCCGAGCGGCCGGCACGCCGTTCATGGTGAACAGCTTCCATTCGGGTGGTGCCGGAGCGCGGCCGAAACAGGACGGGCTGTCCGCCACACCGTTCCCGTCCGGCGTGCGCAACGTGCCGGTGGAGGCCACCGAGGCGATCACGCCTCTGGTGATCTGGCGGAAAGAATTGCGGCAGGACTTAGGGGGTGCCGGACGCCAGCGCGGCGGGCTTGGCCAGATCATGGAAATCGGCTCGCGAGAGGACGCGGCATTCGGCATTTTCGCGCGCTTCGAGCGAGTGAAATACCCGGCGCGAGGCCGGCACGGCGGCGGTTCGGGACAATCCGGACGGCTATCGCTCAAATCGGGAGCCGAACTCAAGCCGAAGGGGCTTGCTGTCGTGCCGCCCGGTGACCGCCTTGTCGTGGAGATGCCGGGTGGGGGCGGCATGGGCGAGCCGCGCGGGCGGGATCCAAATGCGGTGCGACGCGACGTGCGGATGGAATATGTCAGCCGTGACGCAGCACAGACCGATTACGGAGTGACGATAGCGGAAGCAGGCGAAGGCTGATCAACCCGGCGCTCCACTTGCGTCCGATCTGCGGCGAGTTAGTCTATCCATATCTGGTCCGCTGACAAACGAAGCCCCAGTGTTGTGGGGCAGTAAAAACCAATCAGGCAGGAAGACGTCGAGATGAAGATCACCAGACGAAGATACCTGGTCTACATTCTGTTGCTCGTATTCAGTGGCATTGCCTACGTCGACCGCGTGAACATGTCAGTCGCGGGAAAGTCGATTGCGCAGGAACTCGCTCTGTCGCCGGTCGCGCTCGGCTACCTGTTCTCTTCGTTCCTGTGGGCTTATGTCCTCATGATGCTGCCGGGCGGCCGGTTGATCGACCGCTGGGGCGCACATGTGATGGCAAGTGTAGCCACAGTCGTGTGGTCGATCGCGCAGATGGCGACCGGCGCCGCCGGCGGTGTCGTGACGATGCTGCTGGCCCGGTTGGGTCTCGGCGTGGGCGAGGCGCCGTTCTCCCCGGTGGTATATCGCAGCGTCCGTGCGTGGGCGCCTTATTCCGAACGCGGCACAGCCACCGCTTTCATCGGAGCCGGCGGCAGCCTTGGTCCGGCAATCGGTGCGCCATTTGTGGCATGGGTCATCCAAGGCTTGTCATGGCGCTGGTCCTTCGTGATAACGGGCGCAATCGGTTTCATCTGGGTCGCAGTCTGGTACGCCCTGGTATCGACACCGGAGAAGACAACATGGCTCCCCGCGCCGGAACGGCAATTGATCATGGCCGAGCGCGAGGCCGGGATCGAGGTACCCGACCACGACGGGGTCGGGTACCTGGCGCTGCTGCGCTGCCCGGCGATGTGGGGCCTGTTTATATCGCAGGGCTGCCTCGTCTACTCGCTCTATCTGTACCTCAGCTGGCTGCCGAACTATCTACAGACGTCACGGGGTTTGTCCCTGGTTGATGCCGGGCTTTACACATCGGTGCCATTCTTCATCGCAACGGCGGTGAACATCGTGATCAACTGGGCTGGCGACCGGGCATTGAGCGTTCACGCAGTACGGAGCGGCATGCGTCGTTATCTCGTGGCGCTGTGCCTGTTCCTGACCGCTGCTGGCCTGGTCATTCCCTACGTCCAGTCGCTCACCGCTGTCATCATACTGGTTTCGATCACGGTTTCCTTCGCGAATACCGGCCCTGCGACCAACGCCACGCTGACCAGTGATCTGCTGCGTTCACCGGCGGATGCAGGTCGCGCTTTCGCGTTTCTCGTCCTAGGTGGGAATGTCTTCGGCATGCTTGCACCAATCGTTACCGGATACCTGGTGGCGGCAAGCGGCAGCTTCAGCAGCGCCTTCATCGCAGCCGGTGTCCTGGCACTGATTGGTGCGACGGTAACGCTGGTGCTGTCGCGCGGCGCGATCGGAGAGGTTTCGCTAGGCACCAAGCCGTTGGAGGCAACCGGGTGATCGGTAACGACCCGCACGGCGGACGTCTCAAAGTTCCACCCTGCGCGCCGTCAGCGCCGTTTCATTCACCCGCAATCCCAACCCCGCTGCTTCGGACAGATGGAACAGACCATTCATCGGCTTCGGCGGGTTCTCGAACACCGCGTGTGTGCGCGTGGACGGATCGTTCCACTCGATCGGCTTGCTGGCCTGCAACTGCGCGGCCACCACGTGCATGTTGGCCGTATGGCCGATCATCGGCTGTGTCTGGTGCGACACCAGTTCCACGCCGTGCGCATGCGCCAGGGCCGCGCAGCGCACCAGGCCGGTGATACCGCCCATCTTCACGATGTCGGGCTGCACCATGCGCACACCGGCATCGATCAGATCGGCGAGCGCGGCCAGCGTATAGGTCTGCTCGCCTGCCGAGACCGTGATGTCCAGCGCACGCGCGACCTCGCCCAAAGCCCTGACGTGGTAGTGCTGCACGGGCTCCTCGAACCACCAATAGTCGAGCTCCTCCAGCGCGCGGCCGACGCGGATCGCGCCGCCGGTGGTGAAGCCGTTGTTGGCGTCGAACGCGAGCGGGAATCCGTCGCCCACCAGTTTACGCACCGCGCGTGCTTTCGCGATGTCGCCGGGAATGTCACGGTCCAGCAATGTACGCGGATTGTCAAAGCGGATCTTGATCGCGGCGGGCTGGTCGTTCAGCCGCGCCTCCACCATGCGGAGCACATCGTCGAGGCTGCGGTCGCCGTTGCCACCGATCGAGGCATAGAACGGCAGCGCGGTGCGCCACGCGCCGCCGAGCAGCCGGTAGATCGGCAGGCCGGTGAGCTTGCCCTTGATATCCCACATCGCGATGTCGAGTGCGGCCAGTGCGCCGGTCAATGCGCCTTCCGGCCCGAGCTTGACGCAGGTGTGCAGCAAGGTGTCCAGCAGCACGGCATGGTCCAGCGGATTCTTGCCGATCAGCGCAGGTGCCAGGTCGTGGCGAATGATGCCCAGTGACGCGAGCCCGCCCTGCATTGGCGATGCCTCACCGATACCGTCGATGCCATCATCGGTTTGGATGCGCACGAAGGCACTGTGCTGCGTCGGCTTTTCGTCCGGTGTCCAGCGCACCTGAAACGCGTCGATGCGGGTGATCTTCATGGCGTTTGCTCCCTCGCTCAGCCTTCAATCAACACCGGGATCAGCGAGGCGACAAGCAGCAGGGCCATGGCGATGTTGAATGCGCGCAGCCGCGCGTGCGAATGCAGCAACCGGCCGGCGCCGCTGCCTAGGAGTGCCCAGACGAGCAGGCACGGCATGCCGACGGCCAGAAAGACTGCAAAGATGCGCGCGAGCTGTGACAGCAGCGGGTAGTTTGGCGAGAGGTATTCGCCGGCGGCAGCGGCGGCGATAAGCCAGGCCTTGGGGTTGATCCACTGGAATGCCGCTGCACCGACGAAACCGAGAACGCGGCCTCGACCGCCCTCGCCGGGTGCCGGTGCAACGGCGATCTGCCAGGCGATCACGGCAAGCCACGCCGCGCCGACCCAGCGAAACACGGGCAATAGCAATGGCCAGCTCATCAGCGCCGAGCCAAGGCCCGCGCACACCAGGGTCAGCATCACCGAGAAGCCGATCGCGATGCCGAACATATGCGGCACCGTCGCGCGAATGCCGTGATTGGCGGCCGAGGCGGCCACCATCACGTTGTTTGGGCCGGGCGTGACGTACATCGCGACCGAGAAACCGAACAGGGAGAGCAGCGCGCCGTCCATGCCGATAGGACAGCATAGCTGACATTCTTATGCAACGGGCTACGCTACCGTGTCAGCAGCGAAGTTGTGCCGTTGCCGCAACATCGATCGTTCCGTCCTGGGCGAAGATGACCTTATAAAGCGCGCGGGCATTTTCGACTGACACCAGACCGTCGCGCACGTCGCGCGCCACCAGGATGGGATCGCGCATGGTCGGATCGCCCATCCCGGCGCCACCGGGCAATTTCAGTATCAACCGATCGCCGTCGGGGACCACCTGAAAGCCCTTGGTGCGCAGGGTCGTTCCGGACTTCAGCGCGACCACGCCGGGCGCGCCGTTCAATCCGCCCTCGCGGCCCTTTGGCGCATTGGCGATGCGGTCGAACGTGGCGTTCACCGCGAATTCGAGGTCGCCCTTGGCGCCGATCTCCATCGTCTGTCCGGTGCCACCGCGCGTGCGGCCCGCACCGCCGGAATCGGCGCGCAGTTCCTTGGTCCAGAAGATGATGGGCGCGACATTCTCGGTCGCCTCGACCGGCATCGTGCGGACGCCGGAGGGAAAGGCGGTGGCATTAAGGCCGTCACTGGTCGGGCGCGCGCCGGTACCGCCGGAGTTGAAGGTGATGATCTCGAAATCCGGCACCACCGGACGATTGCCACGTGCCTGACCGGATACCGACGAACCGCCGCGCAATGGCGGATTCCACAGTGCGGAGGCACCTTCCGCGGTGACGCGTTCCGGCACCGCCTGGTGCAGGCAGCCCATCATCAGATCGGGCAACAGATGACCGATCACGTGGCGCACCGACACCGGGTAGGGACGCGGCGCGTTGAGGATGCAGCCTTCCGGGATCTTCATGCGGAACGGCGCGAGGCTTGCCCAGTTGTTGGGGATCTCGGGCGCCACGACGCACTTGATGCCGAAGCACGAATAGGCACGGCAATAGGCGGGCGGCACGTTGATACCGCGCGACGAGAGGCCCGACGTGCCAGCGTAATCGACTTCGATGCCGTCATTGAGGATCGTCATCTCGGCCTTGAGTGTGACTGGTTCCTCGTAGCCGTCGGAGCAGATCTCGGCGCGATAGATGCCGCTGGGAATGCGGGAGATCTCGGCCAGCGTGGCGCGGTGGGAGCTTTCGAAGATGAAATCGGCGAGCGGGTCGAGGCTGTCCATCTCGAACTCGTCCATCATCTCGACCAGGCGATGCGCACCGGCGTCGTTGCATGCGCACAGCGAGTAAATATCGCCCTCCAGCTCGACCGGCAGACGCGAGCCGGCGCGCACGATGTCGAAGAAGGTCTCGTTCGCGCGACCTTGATCGAAGCATTTGACGATCGGGATGTACATGCCTTCTTCGAATACCGACCGTCCTTCCGGACCCATGCCGAGGCCGCCGACATCGATCACGTGCGCGGTGTTGGCGAACAGGCCGACGATGCTTCCGTTGTGAAAGGCTGGCGTCACCACGGTGAGGTCGTGCAGATGACCGGTGCCGAGCCAGGGATCGTTGGTGATGTAGTGATCGCCGGGCTGCATCGTGTCGGGGGGGAACTTGCGCAGAAAGTGGCCGACGCTTTCCGCCATGGAATTCACGTGTCCAGGCGTGCCGGTGACCGCCTGCGCCATCATGCGTCCGCGCAGATCGAAGATGCCGGCGGACAGGTCGCCAGCCTCGCGCACGGTGGTGGAGAACGCGGTGCGGATCATGGTCTGGGCCTGTTCCTCCACGACGGCGATCAGGCGATTCCACATGATCTGGCGATGGATCTGCGCCAGTGCATTGGTTTCGTGCGACATCAGGCGTTCTCCCGTGTCATATCGATATAGCCCAGTCCGTTCACTGTCGCGCTCCAGCCTTGGCACACCAGCGTCGAGGTCTCATGCTCCGCAATGATGGCCGGGCCGGCGATGTGCACGCCAGGCGCGAGCATCGCGCGGTCATATACCGCCCATGGCGAGACCTCGCCCGTGGTCGTGTCGCGCACGTGCTGTGTGCGCGCCGGCGTGGCGTCAGGAGCGAACACAGCATCGTCACCGACCAAGGGCTTGCCGGGATCGTCCTTCGGTAGCGTCGCCGCGAGTACGGCGTAGCTCATGATTTCGACGTCGGAGCCGGGCACCGGTCGGTCGTAGAATCGTGTATATTCGGAGTCATAGACGGCGCGGATCTGTGGCACGTCTTCCTCGCCGAGTGTACGGGCGGGCAGCGGCACCGGAATTTCGTGCCCTTGGCCGACATAGCGCATATAGGCGATGCGGCTCTGCGCAATGTGCGCGCCAAAGCTGCCCTGTGCGACGACCTCCATTGCCTCGGCCTCCATGTCGGCCAGCAGCGTATTCACGGCGACGACGTCGAAGGTGGAAAAGCGCTGATACAGGCTGCGGACCACTTCGTAGCCGACGGGTGCCCGCAGGAAGCCGATCGCGCTGCCAACGCCGGCGCCTGATGGCACCAGAACATGCCGGATGCCGATCTTCTCCGCGACGCGGCAGGCGTGGACCGGGCCGCCGCCGCCGAACGCGATCAGTGTGCGGCCCTCGTAGGTCTTGGCGGACTCGATCGCATGCACACGCGCGGCGTTGGCCATATTCTCATCCACCATTTCAACGACGCCGAGTGCGGCCATCTCCGTGGTCAGGCCCAGCCTGCTGCCGACACGCGCCGCCAATGCATCGTGTGCCGCGGCGGCATCCAGGCGCATCGTGCCACCAGCGAAACGCGCCGGATCGTAACGGCCAAGCGCCAGGTTCGCGTCGGTCACGGCGGGTTCCGTACCGCCACGGCCGTAGCAGGCGGGGCCGGGATCGGCGCCGGCGCTCTCGGGTCCCACGGCGATACGGCCCATCGTATCGACACGCGCGATCGAGCCGCCGCCGGCGCCGATCTCCACCATCTCGATCACCGGTATGCGCAGTGGCAGGCCTGAGCCTTTGCGGAACCGCCCCACGCGCGCGATCTCGAACGCGCGTGCGGTCTGTGGTTTGCCATCGTCGATCAGACAAATCTTTGCGGTGGTGCCGCCCATGTCGAACGACAGTACATTGGCGATGTCACATTGCCGAGCGATGGTGGCCGAGAATATTGCGCCGCCGGCTGGGCCACTTTCCACCAAGCGGATCGGAAAACGGCAGGCGGTGTCGATCGTGGTCAGGCCTCCGCCCGACATCATGAGGAACACTGGGCCGGCAACACCGGCGCCGCGCAGCCCGTCCGCCAATTCGCGCAGATAACGTGCCATCAGGGGTTGCACATACGCATTGGCGACGGTGGTGGAGAATCGCTCCCACTCGCGCATTTCCGGCGAGACTTCGCTGGACAGCGATATCGGAATGTCGGGCAGTTCTTCGGCCAGGATGTCCCGCACGCGGCGCTCATGCGCCGGATTGACGAAGGCGTGCAGCAGGCCGACGGCGACGCTTTCCACCTGCTCGCGCCGAAGCGTGGGGATCAGGGCACGCACGCCGGCAATATCGAGCGGCAGCAGCACGTTGCCTTCGTTGTCGAGCCGTTCGAGCAACGGCAGGCGCAGATGGCGCGGCACCAGCGGCTCGGGCAGGACGATGTTGAGGTCGTACTGGTCGTAACGGCTTTCGTTGCCCATCGCTATCACATCGCGAAAGCCCTGCGTGGTGAGCAGCGCGGTGCGCGCGCCCTTGCGCTCGATCACCGCATTGGTGGCGAGCGTGGTACCATGGATCACAATGCCGATGTCGGTGGGGGCGACACCCGAGGCCTGGAGGATTTCGCGAATACCCGCCATGACACCCTGTTCGGGGGCGGCCGACGTGGTGAGGACCTTGATGGTGGAAAGCCGGCCGTCGTGCTCGAGTGCAAGATCGGTGAAGGTGCCGCCGATATCGACGGCCAGTCGAGCAGATGGCATCAAGTCCTCGGCATTGTGCGCGGGAAGGTCAGTCAAGCCGGTTGTCGGAAGCGTTGCAAGCGCCGGTCTCTGTATCAGAGGATGTCGTAGTCCGACGGAACGGATCGAGTGAGATATGCCGCTGCTCGTCGTGCGCAATCCGCAGATGCGGCTCGGTTCGGCCGCCGACATTCGATTGAGCAGCAAGACCCTGCACGAACGCCGACTGCGTCCAACAATCCAGGCGAGTGGAAATTCACTCAGTACACCACACTCTCCCGCATCGGCCGGTTGTCGCGCACGCGCTCATATCCGAACGGAGTGAGATCCAGCGCGCGGTAGCCGCCGAAGCGGATCAGTTCGGCGACGGCGCGGCCGGTCGCTGGGCCGTGCTGCACGCCATGGCCGGAAAAGCCGGACGCGACGATCAGATTGGGAATGTCGGGAAACCGCCCGATCACCGCGTTATGGTCGAGCAGGCACATGTCGTAGTGGCCGGCCCAGGCACGCTGCAGCCGCAATTGCTCCAGGGCCGGAATGCGATGCGCCAGCAGCGGCCAGAGCGGGTCGTCCAGCAGATGCAGGTCGGGATCGAAGTCGCCGGTGGCGTCGTGGTCGGTGTCGGCGGGCGGCGAAATGCCGCATATGAAGCCGTCGCCCTCGGGACGGATCCACATGCCCGACGTGTCGAACACCAGCGGCATTCCGGAGCCGTCGAGTGGCGCGCGGATCATGAATACGGTCCGCTTGCGCGGCTCGATCGGCAGCGCCATGCCCGCGAGTGCGGCGACGCGGCCCGAGGCAGGGCCCGCGGCAATCACCACATGATCGGCCGCCAGTCGTTCGCCGCTTGCGGTCCGCACTGCCGAAACCCGACCCGCCGCGACGTCGAACGCAACCGCCTCGTCGTTTCGGTAGCGTGCACCGCGTTCGATCGCATCGGAACGCACCGCGCGCAACAGGCTGTAGGCGTCGAACCAGCCCTCATGGTTCCGGCCCAGCGTGGCGCAGGCGATATCCTGCGCGTGCAGCCAGGGAAATCGTGCCGCGATCTGCGCGCCCCCGAACAGCGCGACATCGGCGCCCTCGGCAAGCTGCATATCGCGGTTGGCACGCAGCGTCGCCTCACCCCCCGCGCTGGCCAACACGAGATAGGCGCGACGGATCAGGCCGGCGCGATCCGCCATCGCCTCAAGAAACGCGGCTCCGAACAGCGACATCCGCACGTTCAGCGGCAGGGAGAATTGCGTGCGGATGGAGGCAGCGGACAGCGTCGTTGACGCATATTGGTAGGATGGGTCCTTCTCCAGTACGACCACCTCTTCATGGCCGGCGAGAAAATAGGCCGTGCAAGAGCCGACGATACCGCCGCCGATGATGATGGTGCGTGCCATGATTCCAACCCTGACGCGCGGCCAGCCCTTTCGCAACCTGCCGCGGTTGGCGATAAAGGTGAAACTGAACTGGGAGCCGCTCATGCCGTCACGCTTGGTGCTTGCCGCCCTGATGCCGCGCGATGTGGTGACCCGCGCGCGCGAGGAGTTCGACGCCGTCGTGGTCGAGGGCAAGGACGACATGACCGCGGCACAGGTGATCGAGGCCGCGGTCGCGCACCAGGCCGATGCGATCATGTTCACCAACACGCTGCCGCTGTCCGCCGATGCCATCGGGCGCCTACCGGCAAGCGTGCGCGTGGGCGCCACCAGCAGCGTGGGCTACGACCATATCGACGTGGCGGCGGCGAAGGCGCGCGGCCTGATCGTGACCAATACGCCGGACGTATTGACCGAATGCACCGCCGACTTTGCATTCATGATGCTGCTGGCTGCGGCGCGGCGGGCCTACCATTACGACAAGATCATGCGCGCGGGCTGGCGGTTTCGCATCGGGCAGGGCGAGCTTCTGGGTGTGCGGGTGACCGGCAGGGTTCTCGGCATCCTGGGGATGGGCCGCATCGGGCGCGCGGTGGCACAGCGGGCGCGCGGCTTCGACATGACGGTGCTGTATCATTCGCGCAACCGTCTGCCGGTGGAACTCGAACAGGGCGCGCAATATTTTTCGTCGTTCCACGACATGTTGCCGCACTGCGATTTCCTGTCGCTGCATGCACCTGCCGGGCCGGCGACGGACAAGATCGTCAACGCCGAGGCGTTGGCGAAACTGAGGCCTGGCGCGGTGCTGGTGAACGTCTCCCGTGGCGGACTGGTGGACGAGGACGCGTTGATCGATGCGCTGACGTCTGGGCAGTTGTTTGCCGCAGGGTTGGACGTGTTCCGCTCCGAACCCGATTACGACATGCGGTTCGCATCTTTGGAAAACGTGATTCTGTCGCCGCATATCGGCAGCGGTTCCGTGGAAACGCGCAACGCCATGGGGTTTCGGGCGCTGGACAATATTGCGGCCGTGCTGGCGGGGAGGGGGCCGATCGATCCGGTGTGGACGTGACGGACGCTACTTGATCAGTCCGGCACTGCGCGGCAGGAACAGCGACAGTTCGGGAATGCAGATGATCAGCATCAGGCCAACGCAAAGCGCCAGCAGGTAGGGCCAGTAGCCGCGCGCATGCTGGATCACCGATACGTCGGCGAAGCGCAGCGCCATCAGCAGGCCGACGCCCATCGGTGGCGTGAACAGGCCGATGCCTACGGCGGCGGTCTGCACGATGTCGAAGTGCACGGGATGGATGCCGATCCTGGTGGCCACCGGAAACACCACCGGGATCAGCACCACCGCGGCGGGCAGGCCCTCCAGCAGCATGCCGAACAGCAGCGTCATGGCCGCCACGCCGGTAAGGAACAGCCAGTGCTGCGACTGCAACGGTTCGAGCAATCGACCCAGCAGCTCCGGCACGCCGGAAAGGCCCATCAGGTACTGGAACACTGTCGCCACCGCGAGCAGGAAGATCACCACGCCGGTGAGCACGCCGCTGTCGTAGGCGATGTGCAGGACCTGCATCCATGACACATTCCGATAGTAGAACCTCGCCGCGATCAGCGAATAGAACGCAACGATGGCGCCGGCCTCGGTTGCGGTGAAGGCGCCGAGGTAGAAGCCGCCGAGGATCACGACGGGGATCACCATCGGCACCGCTGCATCCTTCGAAGCGTGCGCCAGACGGCGCCAGCTGGTTTCGGTGTCTCTTGGCCAGCCAAGCACGTGCGCCTGGATCAGCACCAGTATGCACAGGCAGAGCCCGACGACAGCGGCGGGGATGAAGCCGGCGAGAAACAGGGCAACGGCGGACTGGTTGGTGACGGCAGCGATCACGATCATGAAGATGGCTGGCGGCACAAGCATGCCCATGGCGGTGCCGGACGCGATCAGCGAGGCGGAGTCCTCCGGTCGATACCCGGCGCGGCGCAGCGACGGCATCAGCGCCGAACCGAGCGCGGAGACCTCGGCCATTTTCGAACCGCAGATGTCGGAGAAGAAATACGACACCACGATGACCGACATGCCGAGCCCGCCGCGCAGCCAGCCGACCAGCGCCCGCGCCAGTTCCACCAGCGAACGCGACATGCCGGCGCGCTCCATCAGGCTACCGGCGAAGACGAAGGACGGGATCGCCAACAGCACCCAGCTCTGCGATGCGGCGATCATGCTGGAACCAAGCTGCTGCATAGGAAATCCGCCGAGCCAGAGGCCGGTGACACCGGCGGCGCCGAGGCAGAATACGATCGGCAGCGACAGCAGCAGGAGTGCCACGAAAACGACTCCCGTCACGGCGAGCAGCACGCGCTATTCCCTCACGTCCATGATATCGTGGTCGGGTCCGGCCGGGTTGGCGGCGGCGCGCAACGCGTAGAGCGCCATGAGAATGCCGCCGACTGTGGCGGCGCTGTAGAGCCAGGCCAGGCTGAATTCCAGTGCCGGCGAAGTGAGCATCGCGTTCAGTATCGCCAACTTGACGCCGACCCACGCCACCAGACCGCCGAATGCAGCGATCAGCAGGTTGTTGCCGACGTGGATGACGTGCTGCACGCGCGGCGGGAAGTGGTGCGACAGCAGTGTCAAGGTGAAGTGGCTGCGCTCGGCCACACCGACCGCGGCGCCGATCAGCGTGAGCCAGGCCAGCGTGGTTTCGCCGACCTCCTCGACCCAGAAGAAGTTGATCGGATCGACGTCCAGCCAGTCGGTGATCGGCAGCATCACGTATCGCATGAACACACCGTAGAGCATCACGCCGATGGCCAGCAGTACGAGACCGCCGGTGACGATCTTCGGAATCGCGAGGACGGCGTTGACCGCCCTCGCGCCGGATGGATGCACGAGGTCAGACCGTGGTCGCGGTGATCAGGTCCCAGAGCTCGCCATACTGCTTCTGGTACTGCGGCCAGACCTTCTCCTGCGCCAGTTTTCTGAACGGCGCGTGATCCGGCATGTTCACGGTCATACCGAGTGGCTCGAGCATCTCCTTTGCCTTGGCGAGCGAGTCGATGCTTTCGGTGTTCTTGCGCATGATTGCCTGTGCCTCGCTCGCGCCGTCCAGCATCAGCTTCTGCTGGTCGGGACGCAGCGCATTCCACATGCCAAGATTCATTGCCACCAAGGTGGAGCCGTAGTTGTGGCCGGTCATCGAGTAGTATTTGGAAACTTCGTAGGCCTTCAGTGGGATCATGTTGACGACCGGCAGATCGGCGCCGTCGATCACGCCCTGCTGCGCGGCGGTGATCACCTCAGCCCAGCCCAACGGCACCGCGACCGCGCCGATGCCGTTTACCGTATCGGTGAACACCTTCGACGGCTGGGTGCGGATCTTCAAGCCGCGCAGGTCGCGTGGTTCGTTGATCGCGCGTTTGGCGTTCCAGAAATGGCGGAAGCCATAGTCGAAGTAATACAGCACCTTGACGCCGTATTTCTCCTGGAAGGTCTTGTCGAGCTGATCGCCGACCTTGCCGTTCAGGATCTTGTAGGCCTGGTCGTAGGAACTGATCAGATAGCCCACCAGAAACACGCCCATCTCAGGGAAGATCGTGGCGGCGGCACCTGACGGTGTACCGATGGCGACGCTGCCGGTCTTTACGCCGTTCATTACGTCGATTTCCTTGGTCAGCAGCGTGCCGCCATGGAATTCGACCTGCAGCTCGCCCTTCGAACGCTCGGTCATCGCCTTGGCGAACCAGTCGAGCGCGACCGCGCCGGATTCAGGCACCGGGGTGATATGGGCGATTACCAGTTTGGTTGGCTGCGTCTGCGCGATGGCGGGCGCCTTGCCGAGTGCAAGGATACCGGCGAGACCGCCGCCACCTTGGATGATCGTGCGGCGGCGCACGGCGAGCTTTGCGGTCATCTGACGGCCTCCCTGATCGTTTCATTGTGGCCGATCATAACCGGTCCGCGCGGCGGTTCCAACCGCCGCGCGCCGGTCGTCGGTTATTGCAGCGCGGTGATCTGTCGCGCCGACATCGACTGGATTGCAGACAGGCGCTTGAACAGCACGTCGGCCGGGATGTCGGAGGCGCCGACGTCCAGGCAGTCGGCGAACTTGTCGTAGATCTGCGCCTCGGTCAGTGGTCGCGACGCGTGGCCGGTGGCCCGCTTTACCGGCTCGCCCGCAATGGTGCTGCCATTGGTCAGCTCCACCGTCACTTGATCCTGCGGCGCGGCGCCGGACAGTTCGGCGTCGTGTTCGATCGTGGTGACGATCTCGACCTTGCGCATCAGCGCCTGGATGTCGGGGCGCTGGACGAATTCGTCGGTCAGTTCGCGCAGGCCGACGCGCCTGGCGACGACACCGCTTGCCATGGCGAATTCCATGCTGAACTTGGCGGCAAGGCCGGTGTCCGGCTGGTGGTTACGCAGGATGGTCGCGAAGTAGTCGCTGATGTTGACGGTGATCTTCTTCACCTCGTCGGCCTTGATCGGCGTTGCGTTCACCAGATCGAGCACGCAGTCGATGGCGCGGTGCGTGCAGTAGCAGGTGGGATACTTCTTGATGCCGAGGCCTTGGGTAAGGATAGCCCAGGTCTCACCAGGCTTTGCCTCGCTGGTGCGATCCTCGGTGCCGGTGGGCGAGATCGCGTGCAGGAAGCCCTGCGGATGTTCCAGCGCGTCGGTGCTGGCGGTGAAGCCGGCCTCGGCCAGGCGGGCCGCCATGATGCCGGCATGGGCGGCCTTGCCGGCGTGGAACGGTTTCGTCATCGTGCCGAAATTCGCCATCAGGCCGGAGCTTTGCGAGGCGCCGAGAGCGATCGCCTGCGCTGCCTTGTCGGCGTCGAGACGGCGCAGCGACGCGCACGCGGCCGCCGCGCCGATTGCGCCGTACAGCCCGGTCGGGTGCCAGCCTTTCTGGTGCAGCAGTCCGGAATCGCGACGGAACAGTTCGGCCCAGGTTTCATAACCCGCAACGTAGGCAACGATCATGTCGGCGCCCGTGGAGCCGAGGGTTTCCGCCTCGGCGAGGATCGCCGGCACCAGCACGGTGCTGGGGTGGCCGCGCAGCCCGACATCGTCGTAGTCGAGCGCGTGCGCCGCCGTGCCGTTGATCCAGGCTGCTTCCGGAGCGGTGCTCTTCTCCTTGCCGAAGGTGAGCGTGGCGGGCCCGTCGGCCGGGGCCAGCACTTCCTTCATGATGCGGACGCAATCCTCGCGACGGCCGGCGATCATGGTGCCGATGCAATCGATGAAGCCCAGGCGTGCGATGCGCTCCGCGCCTTCGGGGAGACGGTTGGGTGACAGGTCGGCGACGAACTGGCCGAGGGTCTTGGTGAGGGACATGAGTCGTGCTCCCGGATTGGATCAGTGCAGTTTCTCGCGCAGCGCCTTCAGGCTGCCGCCCATCTTGACGGAGCCCGGTAGCGGATGGCCGACGATATCCTCGGCGAGACGAGCAACCTCGATCAGCTTGTCGAGATCGATGCCGGTCTCGATGCCCATTTCGTCGAGCATGAACACCAGGTCCTCGGTGCACACGTTGCCCGCGGCACCCTTGTGCGCGGCGAACGGGCAGCCACCGAGGCCGGCGACGGTGGAATTGAAGATCGAAACGCCCATCTCCAGCCCGGCATAGGCGTTCGCGACACCCATGCCGCGCGTGTCGTGCAGATGCAGCGACAGCGTAAGTTCCGGGAAGCGTGCCCGCACCTTGCCGACCAGCGCCCGGATCGACTTCGGCGTCGCCCAGGCCATCGTGTCCGCCAGCGAGAACACCTGCGCCTTCACGCCGTGTTCGGCCGCGATGTCGAGCAGCTGCTGCATCAGGTCGAGCACCCGCTGATGCGGGATCTCGCCTTCGAAGTTGCAGCCGAATGCAGCCATGATGCTGGCGCGCTTCAGCGGGATGTCGTGGTGCTTGTACATCTTGATCGTTTCGTGCGCCTGCTGGATGTTGTCCTCCATCGAGCGCTGCTGGTTCTGCGCCAGGAAGGTCGGCGATGCGGTCAGCGAGAACGAGCCTTCGATGTCCAGACGATTGGCCGCGAGCGCGCGCTGGAGGCCTTTGATGTTCAGCCACAGCGCGGTGTAGTGGATGCCCGGTTTGCGCTTGTAGCGCTGCACCACCTCGTCCGCATCGGCCCAGCCGGGCACCCGGTTCGGGTTGACGAAGGAGGCGACCTGGATGTGATTGAGACCGGTTTCCGACAATGCGTCGATCAGTTCGAGCTTGCGATCGGTGGAGATCGGACCCTTTTCGAACTGGAAGCCCTCGCGCGGGCCTTCCTCGTTGATCTGTACGAATTTCGGGAAGTCGGACATGCTACCTCCTAAGCGTTGCGAGCGTTAGCTCGACGAGCCCGTACTAGCGTCTTCGTGACCCTCATGCTGCTGTTCGTCACTGGCCATCAATGTGATCGAAACAAGGTCGGCAACCTGCGTGTCTGGTAACTCTTCCATTACGATCGTGACCGGTCGCTCTGCGTCAAACGCCAGCCACACGTCTCCATACTGCTCCTCGGAAAAACTAACGCTTCGAATAGTATCTCCACGAGCTGTTCGCAGGATGAAAGTCAGTCTGTCCTTATCAAACTCACGAACGAAGCCTTCGCGGGTTCGCTTGCGACGATCAATGGGCAATCGCTTTCGTTCATTACCGATGCGATCGCTGGATGATCTCGTAAGTGGATATGTAACCCGTGGATGGCCCGCCAGGGCCCCACTCACGTCCACACGGTCGATCGGTCCCTTAGGCGGCGGAGCAAGCTGTGCCAGTGCTTCGATAATGGCCGACCATGCTGTGTCATGCTGTAGCTCCTTCTGGGCAGCATCGGCGGCCCATTCCAGGCCAGTGGAGAGGAGATCGTGCACGGTCCTGAAGGTTTCGTCACTCTCCAACGAGAGCTGGCTGTCTAGTACCTGGTGTTCCGAACTCGACTTCGAAACTTCCAAATGAAAAGCCAATTGCTGGCAGATCGTAAAAGCGCCTAAAGGACTCGGTAGGACGCCCCATGCCGGGTCGCATCCGGAGAGCGTGGCGCACGAGAATTCGGATCGCGCCGGTGGCTCCGTCGACAGCTCGGCGCACGACACTGGCGGGAACCTGGTCTGCATCAAGTGATTCTCCGACCATCTTCAGCCGGAGGAGTGGCTCCTTAGCGGGCCTGATCCGCACGCCTACTTTGGGTAGTGCTGATGGTGGGAGGACCTTGGGGTCAACGACTCCAGCGTTGAAGATGGAACCGTCCAGGTGCCGATCTATGAGCCATGCCCAGCCACGACCTGTAAGAGCATCTCGTAGGGTAACCTTGCTGGTATCGATCGCGTGCACCAGCGCGTCATCGGCGGGGACTATCAGATAACGTTCGGTATCATCATCCTGCGCACACTGATAGGCCAACAGAAGATACCCGTCCGCGCTGCGCAATGTGAACAGACGTGGTCCGTCATAGTCGTCGAGAATGGTCTCCGGCGTCAACGCGCCGACATTAGGCCACTCTGTAGGTCTGGTACGGACTGTCCACATGGTCACTGCGTTGCGATCGAGAAGATGGCGTGACGAGCTATACCTTCTGCTGGCCACCAAGTCGTGTGGCTGTTACCTCTCCGTGGGGTGGGCTTCAACATCCCGTGCACCGGTTCAAGTCGTCCCAAGGCCATAAGTTCGCCGAGATAGGGGAATTTCTCGGCGCAGTGCAGAGCATCGTTAAGCTCCCTGAATACGCTCAGCCCAACCGATTCGCATGGCTTATTGGCCACTGGTCTACCCTGCTCATGCAAACTGGCGAAGTCGGAGCGCGACGGCGGGTTGCTGCGCACGATGCGATATACCGCCCCCTGGGCAGCAATTGCATCGTCGGGTGGACATCCCTCCGGCCAACTGCTGGGGAACATGCGTCCTTCCATCCATGTCAGACCTCCAGGTCTCGACGATGGCAATATCTAGCAGGCCAAGCTCGGTGGCTGCTAGCCCGTCCGGCATATTGCAATCCGCCGCGGAATTTCTGACACGCTGGACCGCTGGTGGCCATCTGCCTACGATCCGATGAGACCTGTGGAGGAACCTGATGACAAGATCTGCCGCGCTGAGACTTTTGTTGCGAGCCGAGGCGATGGTGATTGCGCCGGGTGCCTATGACGGGCTGACGGCGAAGCTGGTGGCGCAGGCGGGATTTTCGGCGGTCTACATGACCGGCGCGGGAACCTCGGTGGCGCATGGATACCCGGACTTCGGCCTGCTGACGATGAGCGAGATGGTGGAGAACGCCGCGCGCATCGTGCGTTCGGTCGACGTGCCGGTAATCGCCGATGCCGATACCGGGTATGGCAACGAGCTGAACGTGTTCCGCACGGTGCAGGAGTACGAGCGGCGTGGCGTGGCGGCGATCCATATCGAGGATCAGGTGTCGCCCAAGAAGTGCGGCCATCTCGACGACAAGGAGATCGTGCCGCGGGACGATTACATCGCGAAGGTCCGTGCCGCCGTCGCCGCCAGGCATGACGGCGATTTCATGATCATCGCGCGGACTGATGCGCGTGCGGTCGCGGGACTGGAAGAGGCGCTGGCACGCGCCAATGCGTCGCTGGCGGCGGGCGCCGACATGGCGTTCGTCGAGGCCCCGCAGACGATGGATGAGTTGGCCGCGGTGCCGAAGCGGGTCGCGGGGCCGTGCCTGCTGAACGTGGTGCGCGGCGGCAAGACGCCGGAGATCGATCTGCGTCGCGCGCAGCAGATGGGCTACCGATTGGCGATCGTGCCGGGGCTGTTGCTGAAGGCGGTGATCGGCGCCTGCGACGAAGTGCTGGCCGAACTGAAGGCGACGCATGTGCATCCGGTGCCGCGCAGCGACATGACGGTGCGCGCGGCATTCAATCGGGTCGGCGCCGAGGAGTGGGATGCGCTGCGGACACGCTTCCGCGGACCCGAGGAGCGCCGTGCGGCGGAGTAGCGCGCAACATGGCTTCGTGACAGGGTGAACCAACAAGACCAGAGAGGAAACGGTCATGGCAACGGTGGGCGGTGGCGACTATGTGTATGAACCCGTGGTGGACTGGGCGAAGCTGCCGCCAGGCTGGTCGTTCAAGGAGATCGGCTCGGTCGGTGTCGACAAGAACGACAATGTATATGTGTTCAATCGCGGCGAGCACCCAATGATCGTGTTTGACCGCGATGGCAATTTCCTGCGTTCGTGGGGCGAGGGTATTTTCCCGCGCGCGCACGGCGTGTTCATGGCGCCGGACGACACGATCTGGCTGACCGACGACGGCGACCACACAGTCCGGCAGTGCACGCTGGAAGGCAAGGTGCTGCTGACGCTTGGTATCCCCGGCAAGCCGGCGCCCTATATGAGTGGCGAGCCGTTCCACCGCTGCACGCACACCGCGATGTCGCCGCGGGGCGACATCTATGTTTCCGATGGCTACGGCAATTCGCGGGTGCACAAATACTCGCCGAACGGCAGGCTGCTGTTGTCATGGGGCGGACCCGGCACGGATCCGGGCGAGTTCAACATCGCGCACAACATCACCTGCGATGCCGACGGCTGGGTGTATGTGGCCGATCGCGAAAACCACCGCGTGCAGGTGTTCGACGGCGATGGCCGTTACGAGTCGCAGTGGAACAATCTGCATCGGCCATGCGGACTGTTCATGCCGCCGGGCAAATGCCCGATCTGCTATATCGGCGAGCTTGGCGCGGTGCAGCCGGTCAGCCGCAATGTGCCGAACCTCGGACCGCGCGTGACGATCGTCGATCATACCGGCAAGAAGATCGCGCGGCTGGGTGGCGTGGGCCCCGGGATCGGCCCGACCGAGTTCCTCGCCCCGCACGGGCTGACGGTGGATTCGCACGGCGATCTCTATGTCGGGGAGGTGTCGTGGACCAACTGGCCGCAGACCTTCAAGGACCAGCCGCGGCCCGACAATCTGCGGTCACTGCACAAGTTCCGGAAGGTCTGATCCAGCGGTCAGCCCCGGGCGCTGAACCGATCGACCCGGAACCCACCGCGTCCGCGCCTTTCGCGGTTGCCGGCACGGATTGCGGCGGCGTGTTGGAGACCGAGACCTCCATCCATCCCAGTCGCAGTCGGTGCCGATGCGCATCATGGGCGCCGTAGGCAGGGCGCCACCGGCGACAATGTGCTCGGGCAGTGGCGCTGTCGAAATAGGCGAAGTTGCCGTGCAGGATGTTGACTGCACCGCAGGCGAAGCGGGTCGTCGTTCTGCGGTTCGGCAGGTCGAAATCCACCGGACGCAGCCGCGGCTCGCGCGGCGGAGCATTGTCGTAGGAACTGATGGCGGGTCTGGAGCCGCGCAGGATTGACCAGGGGTTGGGCGTGGCGCCGCTGATGGAGACGCCGCCGACGAAGTCGCACTCCAGTCCGGCCGCGTGCAGCGCCTGGTAGACGCCGTCCCGTGCAACTGGTTGGCTATCGTGTTGCCGATGTGACGCTGAAGGGCGGCTGGGCAGGGCCGGTGCGGCTCCAATGGTCCACAGGCCAATTGCCGCGTGGCCGACCTGGCGGTGCGGAAGGTCCGGTTCGGCCGACACGTCGTCGCCGATCTCGGCTGCCCTATGGCGAGTTGCTGTTCAACTCCCTCGCGTAAACCATCGAAGGCTCGCGTGAACCACCAAAGGAAGGACGTCGTCATGAGCTTGAAGGGCAAGGTAGCCTTGGTCACCGGCTCCACCAGCGGCATCGGGCATGGCATCGCGCTGGCGCTGGCCGCCGAGGGGGCTGGCATCATGCTGAACGGCTTTGGCGATGCGGCGCAGATAGAGGCGCTGCGTGCAGCCATGGCAGCTGAACACGGCGTGCGCGTGGCCTACTTCGGCGCCGATATCTCGCAGCCGGACCAGATCGCCGCCATGGTAGCGGAGACCGAGGCAAAGTTCGGCTCGCTGGACATCCTGGTGAACAACGCCGGCATCCAGTTCACCGCCAACGTCGAGGATTTTCCGACCGAGCGCTGGGACGCGATCATCGCCATCAACATGTCGGGCGTTTTCCACGGCATGAAGGCCGCGATCCCCGGGATGAAGCAGCGCGGCTGGGGGCGCATCATCAACATCGCCTCGGCGCACGGTCTGGTGGCGAGCGCACAGAAGGTAGCCTATGTCGCAGCGAAGCACGGAGTGCTCGGCATGACCAAGGTCGCGGCGATCGAGCTGGCCAATCACGGCGTCACGGTGAACGCGATCTGCCCCGGCTGGGTGCTGACGCCGTTGGTGCAGAAGCAGCTCGACGACAGGGCCAAGCAGGAAGGCACCACGGTCGAGGAACAGAAGCACCGGTTTCTCACCGAGAAACAGGCGATGGCGGAATTTTCCACGCCGGAGCAGATCGGCGCACTGTCGGTGTTTCTGTGTTCGGAAGGGGCGAAGACCATTACCGGTGCGCCGCTGTCGATCGATGGCGGCTGGGTGGCGCAATGATCTGCGGGCGGAGTAGACTGCCGTAATGAGCGAAGTTGCCCGATTTGCCGCGATGATGCGGCGGTCCGCCGAGCTCAAGCAGCGGATTGCGGTCGAATTGGCCGATGCGTTGATTGCCGTGGTGGATGCGTGCGAGGCCAGCCTGCGGCACGGCGGCAAGCTGATGTTCTGCGGCAATGGCGGGTCGGCGGCCGACAGCCAGCATCTGGCGACCGAGTTGATCATCCGGCTGCGCGGCTCGGTGGAGCGGGCGTCCTGGCCGGCGCTGGCGCTCACGCTGGATCCCGCCGCGCTGACCGCGGCCGGCAACGACTACGGCTACGAGTACGTGTTCGAGCGGCCGCTGCGCGGGCTGGGACGGGCGGGTGACGTGCTGTTCGGCATCACAACCTCCGGCCGCTCGGCCAATGTGGTGCGGGCGCTGCGGGCGGCCCGTGAGATGGACATCGTGACCGTGGGTCTGCTGGGTGGGGCAGGGGAGCCGGCGCTGGGCCTATGCGACCACGTCCTGCTGGTGCCGGACACCGAGACGGCACGGATCCAGGAATGCCACATTGCACTCGGGCACGCCGTGCTGGAACTGCTGGAGGATCGCCTGGTGGCGCGACCGCTGTGACGATCCTGCTGACCGGGGCGGCGGGCTTCATTGGCTATCACGTCGCCGAGGCGCTGCTGGCGCGCGGCGAGCGGGTGATCGGCGTGGATGACCTGAACGCCTATTACGACGTGCGGCTGAAGCAGGCACGGCTGGAGCGGCTCAACCGGCGGCGAGGGTTTGAATTTCATCGGGTGGATGTTGCCGATCGATCGGCCGTCCATCAGCTTGTTAGTGAAAACAAAGATATAGTGGAGATTGTTCATCTGGCCGCGC
>CAVVNM010000022.1:0-160000 GCA_963749575.1 uncultured Alphaproteobacteria bacterium | reverse complement strand
ACTAGGCAAATTGCTCGCGTAACTTCGGGATAAGCGAGACCTGTTGCCGGGCAACCGGTGGCGGGTGGCACAGAGCAGGGGGTGGCGACTGTTTAGTAAAAACACAGGGCTCTGCGAAGTCGAGAGACGACGTATAGGGTCTGACGCCTGCCCGGTGCCGGAAGGTTAAGGGGAGGGGTGCAAGCTCCGAACCGAAGCCCCGGTAAACGGCGGCCGTAACTATAACGGTCCTAAGGTAGCGAAATTCCTTGTCGGGTAAGTTCCGACCTGCACGAATGGCGTAACGACTTCCCCACTGTCTCCGGTATCGGCTCAGCGAAATTGAATTCCCCGTGAAGATGCGGGGTACCCGCGGTCAGACGGAAAGACCCTATGAACCTTTACTGCAACTTTGCAGTGGCGCCAGGAACATTCTGTGTAGGATAGGTGGGAGGCTTTGAAGCCGGGGCGCTAGCTTTGGTGGAGCCAACCTTGAAATACCACCCTGAGTTTTCCTGGCGTCTAACCGAGACCGGTCAGCCCGGTCCGGGACCCTGCATGGTGGGCAGTTTGACTGGGGCGGTCGCCTCCCAAAATGTAACGGAGGCGCGCGATGGTGGGCTCAAGCCGGTCGGACATCGGCTGTTGAGTGCAATGGCACAAGCCCGCCTGACTGCGAGAGTGACAGCTCGAGCAGAGACGAAAGTCGGCCATAGTGATCCGGTGGTCCCGCGTGGAAGGGCCATCGCTCAACGGATAAAAGGTACTCTAGGGATAACAGGCTGATCTCCCCCAAGAGTCCACATCGACGGGGAGGTTTGGCACCTCGATGTCGGCTCATCACATCCTGGGGCTGGAGCAGGTCCCAAGGGTTCGGCTGTTCGCCGATTAAAGTGGTACGTGAGCTGGGTTTAGAACGTCGTGAGACAGTTCGGTCCCTATCTGCCGTGGGTGAAGGAGACTTGAGAGGATCTGTCCCTAGTACGAGAGGACCGGGATGGACATACCTCTGGTGCACCGGTTGTCACGCCAGTGGCACGGCCGGGTAGCTATGTATGGACGGGATAACCGCTGAAAGCATCTAAGCGGGAAACCCACCTCGAAACTAGGTCTCCCTGAGGGCCGTGATAGACCATCACGTCGATAGGCCAGGTGTGTAAGGGCGGCAACGCTCTGAGCTGACTGGTCCTAATCGCCCGATAGAGCTCAAGACTGCACCATGCATGGAAATCATCCTCAGAGTTTCAGCACACAACAGAGTTTCAGCACACAACGCACCCGAACCTTGATTCAGCCCGATTGCGGATGGGCTGGACGACCTGGTGGCTTTGGCGGGGGGCCTGCACCCGATCCCATCCCGAACTCGGCCGTGAAAACCCCCAGCGCTCATGGTACTGCGTCCTAAGGCGCGGGAGAGTAGGTCGCTGCCAGGTCTTCCAACCCATCCGCCACCACCATCGACGCGGGGTGGAGCAGCCCGGTAGCTCGTCAGGCTCATAACCTGAAGGCCGCAGGTTCAAATCCTGCCCCCGCAACCGCACTCCCCCACTCAGGGGACCATGAGGGGACCGCGGAGCGTCGCGCGGACTCGCTCCCCGCGACAATCACGCCGTGGCGCGCGTTTCGCGATTACGGACGTTCGTCCAGAAGGTCAGCCGTTTAGACAAAAGCGCTGCTCCAGCCACATCACCCGTGCGGTCGCCTGAACCTCGCCCAGCGGATGCGAGCAGTTTAGCGTTTGCCAGCTTTACAAGTCCCTGCGACGACTGGTATACCATAATACGCTATGAGGCAGCCCCGATTGCATCTCGCTCGCCCCGTCACAGATTGTCATCCGTTCGTCAATGGACTTTGAACATCGCCGATGAACGGGTCGGGCCGCCGTGACCGGCGTGATGCTATGTCTCGCCAGCCCGGACAAAGCCCGTGGCTTCGCCGGTTCATGCAGCGTCAGCCGATGACGGCAGATCAGACACGGTCGACTACGAAAGCGCCATCCGGCTCGCTGCGGGTAGTTCGGCCGCCGACCACGCTGCGAGCGCAGACGCTGACCACTCTCCGTCGCGCCATCGTCGATGGCCGCTTACAGCCCGGTGAGCGACTGGTGGAGCGTGAGCTGTGTACGCGTCTGGGTGTCAGCCGTACGCTGGTGCGCGAGGCCCTGCGCAGCCTGGAAACCGAAGGGCTGGTCCTCAACGGTGCGCAGCGTGGCCCCGCGGTTGCGACGCTGAATGCGGCCGAGGCAGCCCAGGTATACGAAGCGCGTGAGGCGGTCGAAGGAATGGCGTGTCAGATCTTTGCCGCGCGTTCCACGGCGGCCGACGTCGACCGGCTGAACCAGGCGCTGGCCGCGCTGGATCAGGCGACCGCGGCCGACAACCGCGCCGCGACACTGGCCGCCAAGACACGATTCTACGATGCGCTGATGCTCGGTGCCGGCAATCCGGTGCTGCACGACATGGCGCGACAGTTGCGCGCCCGGGCGGCGATCTTACGCGCAACCTCGATGTCCCAGACCGGGCGCACCCTGCACAGTGTCGCCGAGATGCACGCCATAGCCGACGCGCTGCATCGCCGCGACCCGGTGGCTGCACATGAAGCTTGCATCACCCATCTTCGCCATGCCCGTGACGCCGCAATCGCGACACTGACGGCTACGGCCGCATGAAAGCTGGAAGGCTGCTGCGCCTGCAAGGACCGTAACAAAATGCCGAGCGAACCGAAGCTGCCTGAATTCCTCGGCGAGGTCGTTGACCGTTTCATGGGGCCCGAGGGCCGCGAACGGATTGCCGTCTGGATGCGACCGCCGGAGCTGTGCATGGCGCCCGTGGCGCTGAGCGCCATGAAGTCGACCCGCACCAGCTTTGCGCGCGTTCTGGCCCGGCACATGATCCGTGACCGCTGGCGGATCGTCGGGCGGCAATTCGCATGCGATGCCGAGGGCGACGGCCGCGCGATCTACGACATCACCATCGGTGCGCATCGGCTGACCTATATCGCCCGCATGTTCCGCTGGGACGGCGTGGAGAAGGTCGGCCGCCGTTCCGACGGGGCGTATCGCGACATGTGCGGCGCGGTCTTCCTTGGCACGCCGGATGATCAGCGCATCGCCGAGGAATTCGCCGTTCTGGACAGCCGCGACGCCGACACGATGCGCTCGCGCGGCGACGTGACGGGTTGGACGCCCGCCAATCGCAGCGCCCGGTTCTTCGATCATGTCGTCGACAGGCTCGCTGCGGGTCAGCAGCCCGACCCCGCGGTGATCGGCAGTGGCGCCGGTTATTTGTTGCGCAACGGCGGCTATCTTGGCAGCGGACGTTACGGAACGTTGTCAGTCGAGGGTTACCCGGCCGGACACCCGTTGAGCCACCCCTTCTTTGCCGACCTGTTCGGGTTGCTGCTGGTGCGGCAAGTCTCAATCGACATGGTCGAGGCGATTGCGGCGGCGCGCTCGCCCAACGCGGCGCGGCTGACGCCGGAGATCGCCCGCTACATCGGCGTCGGCAATTCGTCGGGCCAGGGCATGTGCGTTGCGTTGCAGCGTTGGCCGCATTGGGTGGCGACCTGGATGGTCGTGCGCGAGCTGTCGCTGGCCTACGCCAAGGCGCAGCCGGCGAAGGCCCGGATCTCGTGCATGCTGGCGTTGCTGGAACGCGCAATTGACTACTACAGGTCGGTCCAGGTCCCGAACGAAGAGCTGATTGTTCCCCACCATGTCATCGTCGCCAACTTGCGGGCGATCCGCGACTGGGTGGCAGACCTGCCGCGCGGCCCGGCAATGCCGTGGGGCACGCTGGCGGCGCGTGCAGCGGCTTCATTCGATGCTGAGACGGCCGAGCAGTTCAATGCGCTGCTGATCGAATGCCATCCCGACTTCGCCGACGCGGCGTCCGAGTATCTGCCGATCGGTGCCGCTCGGGTCCGCGACGTGCAGCCGGATATGCGGGTCGCGGCACTGCGCAAATTGCTGCATGACCGTTATGGCTGGGCGCTGCGGATGGACCTCGGAAATTCCCAGGCGCGGCGGCATTTCTGGTACCACTCGGCCGATAACGGCGAGCAGCGACGCGGCGACCGTGGGGTGGACCCACACGAGGAATTCGAGTCCTTTATCGATCACGTCGGCATGGCGCAGCGTCTCACCGCCCTGCTGACCGTCTATGACGATGACGCACCGGTGGCCGAGATGATCGCCGACCAGCCGGACATCGCTTACGCCATCTCCCGCGTGCAGTACCTGGCGCAGCTGCCGTATGCGGAAATCCGCGGAAATCTGGTCGCGGCGGATTTTCTACCCTCGTACCTGATTCGCTTCTTCCTGGCTTGTCTGGGCATGGAATGCGGCAATCCGCTGAGCATCCGCTACGTCCGAGGGGTGTTCTTCCAAGGTATGCGGCTGCCGCAGGAGATTGCCGCTGGCACGCAGGATGACTGGGCCTTCCCCGAACAGCCCGTGGCAACCCAGCCGGGAATTGCGGCATGACGTCCATCGCGGTCGCGATGGCGGAGATCGTGCGTGAGGGCACCTGGGCGCTGCGGGCGCTGGGCTATCCCTACGGCACGGCCGAACGCGCGGCGGGCATGCTGGCCTGGACCGAGGCGGTGCATGGAAGTGGCCTGACGCTGCTGCGCCTCGGCGAGGCCGCGATCATCGCTGGCGCCGCCCGGCCGCAACCGCGCTGGAGCCGGGATGCAGAGGGCGGGCGGCTCGCCGAGGCGCAGGGAAAATGCCTGTTCGAATGCGGGCCGCCCGCCCTCGACCTGGCCACCGCCGATGCAAAACTGGGCGGCGGCCTCGGCCGGGCGGTGCTGCGTGGCGCGATCGGCACGAGTTTGTCGGGGGCATTGGGCGCGATGGCGGCGCAGCGGGGTCTGGCCGCCGTGGTGGTGTATGCGCCGGGTGCGGCGGAGATCGTCCCCGTGCCGCCGGCGGGATGGATTTGCGCATTGTCGACACCGGACGGCTCCGCATTCCTGACCGGCAGCCTCGACCATCCGCTGCCGGAGCAGTCGCCTGAGAAGCTGCGTGTCGCGGCCAGGGACATCGCGGAGGCGCAAACCGCTGGAGACGCAGGCTTCTTTGGCATGACCGTACTGGCATGCACGCCGATGCCGCCGCCGCGCGACGCCGTCGACTGGCCGCAGCGCCTCGCGCTTGCCTACCGCTCCGGCAGCCAGGCCGATTCTGCCGATCTGGAGACCTTGTACGGGCTAGGGATGCGCACCTGGGCCCCGACCTCGGAGCGCTCGCGCGCCCAGGCCGGGTTCGGCCGCTTCTAGGAGGATCAGGATGACCGCGCCGCAGTTCGATTTTCACCCGGACATGGCCGAGCTCCTGGCAGCCAAGGACGCACTGCCACAGGGCGACCGCAGCGAGACATTGCGGGCCGGCTGGAATGCCTATGCGGCCAGCATGCAGCGGCCCTACCCGGCCGGCATGGTCGTGGGCGACATGCCGCTGGCCTGCTCGGGAGCAGGCACCAACGGGCAGATCACGGTCCGGTTCTACCGGCCGGCCAGGCTGGCCTCGCCGTCGGCCTGCGTGGTGTACCTGCATGGCGGCGCCTTCATCAAAGGCAGCCTTGACAGCGGGGATCCGATCGCCTGGGGCATTGCCGATCAGGTGCGCGCAGTCGTCGTTGGCGTCGACTACCGGCTGGCGCCGGACCATCCGTTCCCGGCCGGAGTGGAGGATTGCTACGCGGTGCTGAAGCATCTTTCGGCCTATGGGCCGGCGCTGGGCATCGACCCCGGCCGGTTGGCGGTCTGGGGCGATAGCGCCGGGGGCAACATGACGGCTGCCGCGTGCCTGATGGCGCGCGATCGCAGCGGCCCGGCCCTCGCCGCGCAGGTGCTAATCTATCCGTGCCTCACCGATGACCTGAGTGCCGAGAGCTATGTCCGTTACGCCGAGGCGCCGGTGCGCACAGACAGCATCGATCGGGCGTGGGACCTGTATCTCGGCGGCGGCCGGCCGACGCGCAACGGCTACGCCGCGCCGCTGAAGGCGGAAGACCTATCACGGCTGCCGCCCGCGCACATCCATTACGCCGAGTTCGACTGTCTGGCCGACGACAGCCGGCAATACGCGCGCCGGCTGGAGGAGGCCGGCAATGATGTGACACTGCGCTGCGCCGGGCGGATGATCCACGGCTTCGTCCGGGCGCGCTTTTCCGGTCCGGATGCGGCGCAGGAATATGATATGCCCTGCGCGTTCCTGCGCCACCACTTGAGCACGGCCTGAGTGGACGCCGCTCAGTGCGTCATCCCGCGGACACCAAAAGCGTCTCCACAGACTTGGGTGATTTCACGCACTTTCCGAAGAGCTGCCATTCAGGGAGCTGGCCGTCCGCAACAGGAGCATCGGGATGAAGTCTCTGACAAGACGCCGTGTGTTGAGTGGCGTTGGATCTGTCGCACTGGGGTCCGCGTGCGGCAACGCTCTCGCCCAGGTGGTGGCCGATGAGGGCCACGGACTTCTGGCGAAGCTGCAGGCCGCGAAAAAGGTCCGCATCGCGTTCCCCAACCAGCCGCCGTTCAGTGCGCTCAACCCTGACGGGACGGTGACGGGAGCGGCGCCGACGATCACCCATACGATCATGGAGCGTCTCGGCATTCCGGGGATCGAAGGCATTCTCGCAACCTATGGCGAACTGATCCCCGGCATGCTGGCGGACCGCTGGGACTTCGTCTCGGCCGCCCTCACGATCACGAAGGCGCGCTGCAGTCAGGTGAGATTCGGCGATCCGATCATCTTCGACGGCGACAACATCGTGGCGCTCAAGAACCATCCGGGCCCGATGCCGAGGCGCCTGTCCGAGCTGGCGAAAGGAGGTTTCGTCGTTGGCGCGCCGGCCGGCGGCGCGGATGTGAAGGCGCTGCTTGCGGCGGGTGTGACGCTCGACAATATTCGCCAGTTCACCAACGACCAATCGGAAATCGATGCGCTGTTGGCAAAGCGGATCGACTTCGGGGTCATGTCGCCGAGTGGTGTTCGCCAGTCAATCAAGCAGCGCAATCTCGATCTGGATATAACCTACCCGGTGGAGGATGACCCGCCGCGCGGATCGGCCTGCGCGTTCCGCCCGCAGGACACCGATCTTTATGACGCCTATGTCAAGGAGATGCGGAAGATGCGCACGTCGGGAGAGCTGACCGCCATCTTGAACTCATTCGGCTACGAAACTACAATGGAACAGCTCAGCACCCCCGTCGAACAATTGTGCTCGGTGAGTTGATCGGTGTGGCGGGGTTGCCTGGGCATTGACGGGTCAGTGGTTTTGGTGTGTTGGCGATGAGCGGGTTCAACACGCTGTGGGACTTCCTGCCGTTTCTGCTGATGGGGATCCCGGTGACCATCGAGGTCACCATTCTCGCCATGACGGTCGCCCTGCCGGTCGCGGTGATCCTGGCTTTGGGACGGGCCTCGCGGCTGGCCGTGCTGCGCTGGCCGGCTGGCTTCGTCATCGAGCTGTTTCGCGGCAGCTCGTCGCTGGTTCAGCTCTTCTGGGCGTTCTACGTACTGCCGTTCTTCGGCATCAACCTGCCGGCGCTGGTGGCGGGCGTGCTGGTGCTGGGCTTGAACGAGGGTAGCTATTTCTCCGAGGTCGTCCGCGCCGGCATCAACGCGGTCCCTGCCGGCCAGCGCGAGGCGGCAGTCACACTCGGGTTTTCGCCCGGCTACCGGTTCTTCCGGATCATCCTGCCCCAGGCCCTGCCGGTTATGATCCCCCCGTTCGGCAATGCGCTGGTGACGATGCTCAAGTTCACCTCGCTGGTTTCGCTCGTAACGATCCAGGATTTGTCCTTCCGTGCCGACCTCGTCGCAACCTCTCTCAGCCAGTCCGCCTCGGTCTTCGGCATCATCATCGTGATCTACTACGCACTGGCGCTGCTGCTCGGCTTCGGCGCCAAGCGGTTAGAGCGGAGCGTCAACCGTCGCGTCGGCCGCGTCACGCCTGCTCTCGCGGAAGGCTCGCGTTCCTCGGTGCCCGCCTGGGCGCTCGGTGGTGGTCTGTGAGCGGGTTCCACTGGGATTGGGCATTCGCGTGGTCGATCGTGCCGGCGCTGCTGATGGGCGCCAAGATCACGGTCATCGCGACACTGCTGGGTTCGCTGCTGTCATTCGTCTTGGCACTGGTCTGGACCTTGCTGCGTATGAAGCGGATCAACCTAGTCACGCCGTCGGTCGAGTTTTTCGTTTCCTTCGTGCGTGGCACACCACTGCTGGTCCAGTTGTATTTCGTGTTCTATGTGCTCCCCAAATGGGGGCTGTCCATGCCAGCTTTGGTCACGGGCATCGCCGGGCTGGGCATCTACTACAGCGCCACCGCATCCGAGATTTACCGTGCTGGAATCGAAGAGCTGGCGGCCGGTCAGTGGGAGGCGGCCCTTGTGCTCGGCCTGCCGATCCGGCGGGTTTGGCTGGGGATCGTCTTGCCACAGGCTGTGAAGACGGTGCTGCCCATGCTCGGCAATCAGGTCGTCGCCATGTTCAAGGAGACATCGCTGCTGTCAACAATCACGGTGATCGAGCTGCTGGCTGAGAGCACAAGCATCGGTTCGATCGAGTTCCGCTATGTTGAGCCGCTGACAATGGCGGGTTTCTTCTATTTCGTGATCAGCTATACCGCGGCGCGGGGCATTCGCCGCCTGGAGGCGGGCCATGTCGTTCACGGCTGAACCGGCGTTGGTCGATCCGACGGCCGTGGCGCCGCGCGCGCCGGCACTGGTGTCGATGCGCGGGATCTCGAAGAGCTACAGCGAGCGCAAGATCCTCGACGGGATCTCGCTCGACGTTGCACTGGGCGAGAAGGTAGCGCTGATCGGACCGAGCGGGTCGGGCAAGACCACGATCCTGCGGCTGGCGATCGGCCTGGTGAAGCCGGACGAAGGGACGATCAGAATTGGCGGTGATTATCTCTGGCATGAGTCCGGGCCCAACGGTCTGAGACCGGCCGGTGAGCAGCATGCGCGCAAGGTGCGTCGGTCGGTCGGCATCGTGTTTCAACATTTCAACCTGTTCCCCCATATGACTGCGGTGCAGAACGTGCGCGAACCGCTGGTGCATGTGCTGGGCTTGTCGCGCGCGGAGGGGGATGCTCGCGCTATCGACCTGCTGAGCCAGGTCGGGCTTAAGGACCATCTGACCAAGCGCCCGGCGCAACTGTCGGGCGGCCAGCAGCAGCGGGTCGCGATCGCGCGCTCGCTGGCCCTGCGGCCCAAGGTGATGCTGTTTGACGAGGTGACCTCGGCTCTCGATCCCGAAGTGGTCGGCGAAGTGCTGCGCGTCGTGCGCGATCTGGCCCATGCCAGCGACATGTCGATGCTGATCGTCACGCATGAGATCAGCTTCGCCGGAGACATCGCCGACCGCGTGATGATGTTCGACGCTGGCAAGATTGTTGAGGACGGCCCGCCGGGCCAGGTCCTCAATACCCGGAAAACCCTCGCACCCGCAGATTTCTGCAGGCCGTCCTTGAACGATAACGCGCCGATAGACGGGCTCAGACCAAGCGCTCTTGTCTCGGGAATCGATGGAGCAGTCATCAAGATAGCTTTGGTCTGAGAACCAGCGGCACTATATGAAGTCGTCCCCGCCGCCGAGGCTCGCCGGCTCATCGAGCAGCACCAAACGAGGAAGACGCCGCTTGGCAGGACGCAACAACAACCACGCCAAAGTAGATCGGCAGCTCACCACCGCCGTGTTAAACTCAAGCGCCGATACGTCACAATATGAGCAACTCGGGGTACTGGCCTCCTTTGCTTCCTATACAACGCAGGAGCCGGGACGCTTGGCAAACAGGCGCTTACATCACCATCGTAGCCAACAAACCGACCACGCAAAATGCCATCACCACCACCGTCACCCAGCCTAGCATCTTCAGCGGCAGGGAAAGGGTAAAATCTCCCATCACGCGCCTGCTGCTCGCCAGCAGCATCATAAACGCGATGATCGGCGCTACCATCACACCATTGATGACTGCGCTCCAATACAGAGCCCGGATCGGATCGACTGGAAGAAAATTGATGGCTGTTCCGACTAAGGTCGCGACGATCAAGGTGATATAAAAAGCTCGTGCTTCTTTTGGCTGACGGGCGAGCCCGACCGGCCAGCGCATCGCTTCGCCGATCGCGTACGCCGCCGATCCCGCCAGCACCGGCACCGCGAGGAAACCCGTTCCGATAATGCCAAGAGCGAATACCAGGAAGGCGAAAGCACCCGCGACCGGCTTCAGTGCCTCGGCCGCCTGCTGGGCCGTGTCGACATTCGTTGTGCCGGTGGCATGCAGGGTCGCCGCGGTGGTGATGATTATCGCGATCGCCACCAGGTTACTGAACCCCATCCCAATATAGGTGTCGATCCTGATCCGGGCGAATGCATTGGGTGCCTGCTCGGGCGATCGCACCAATGGGTCGCGTTTTGGCTGTTCACGTTGATCCTCGGCTTCCTGTGACGACTGCCAAAAGAAGAGATAAGGCGAGATCGTAGTCCCGAGTATGGCGACCACGATGGAGATGAAATCTTTGCTGGTATCCACAGTCGGCACCAACAGGCCCCAAGCCACCTGGTCCCAAGGGATATGCACCATCAGCATGGTGCCAAAATAGGCAAACAGCGCCAGTGCCGACCACTTGAGAATAGAAACATAGCGACTGTACTGAATGAACACCTGCATGGCCATGCAGATGATGCCGAAGGCGATGACATATGCCGTGGTGCTGCCACCGATCACCGTGGCCGCGACATCGCCCATGGCGCCGAGATCGGCCCCGAGATTGATGACGTTTGCCACCAGTAAGAGCCCGATGCAGGACGTCGCGACCCATGGCGCATAGTGGCGCCGAAGGTTGCCAGCGAGACCGCGCCCGGTGGTACGGCCAATCCTGGCGCTGATCTCCTGGGTGGCCGCCATCAAGGGATAGCTGAACAACATGAGCCACAGCGAGTTGAACCCGAGTTGCGCCCCTGCCTGCGAATAGGTGGCAATACCGCTTGGATCATCGTCTGAAGCGCCGGTGATCAGTCCAGGCCCGAGAATTCCGAGCAGCCTCGGCTTTGACGGACCAACAACGGGGTCAGTCGCGCCGGTCGCGGGAAACTCGGGATCGGCTACAATTCCGTCCATGCCGGTGGTATTCGCTGTGGGTTCTGTGCCAATATTCAGGATCGGGTGCGGGTCCGGGTTGTTGCGCTGCCGGCTGTTGTCTGGGTCAGGTGAGCGGGGAATGCGGCATATCCGCGGCAGTCAGTTCAATTCTCTGTCAGACGGCACAGTTTCCGAAAGGGTGGAGTGTCGCCTCTGGTTTGCCTCGATGGCCTACGTATTGCTCTGTGCGCTGCGCCCATCGGTCTGGCGTTCACGCAGTTTGCCGAAGCCACCTGCGGCACGACTCGGCTGAAGCTGCTGAAATCGGGCGCCCTGGTCCAGATCAGGGTGCGGCGGATCAAGATCGCCATCGCATCGGCCTGTACGTGGCGGGATGAGTTCGAACTCACGCATGCGCTGCTGCGCCACTAAGTACCGAGGCCGCCCCCGCCGCAGGAACATGCTCACTCGTCTAAGGGGGGCCGTGATACGCCACGATGTGCTTCCGTACACGGCCTTAAGCATCGCCTGAGCGTCTGACGAGCTTCGCGCCGCGGTCGCCAATTCGGGGTGCAAAGTTTGAAGCCCAGCCGCTGGCGCGCGTCGCTCTAACACCGGTACGCGTCCCATAACAGCCGCTGTCGGCCGTTCCGACATCAGGCCACTTTTGATGGCAACCAGCATCACGCGGTCTATCTTGTGGTAGAAGCCCTGCGTCATATCAGCGACGATATCCTCCATGCAGTCAAACTGCTCAAAAACCAGGTCGAAACCGATGCATTGGAGCAACTGCAAGAGGTACTCCTTCTGTACCCAGAACGACTTTTTATTATCCCATGAGGCCCACTTAAGCTGGTCGAGTTCGCTCTGCGGTATGTCACCATGCTCCGAGTACCAGCGCCCAACGAGACCCTCACTTTCGCACAGCTCCGATAACATATAGGTCTGCGAGGCTTCATTGTCTTCCGCGTGGGTCACGTGAGTCCAGAGGACGAGGGCTTTTCTGCAATTACGAGCAACGTCTTCCAGAAATTTCCGCGGCCTGTCCAGATGATACAGAAGACCACTGACGAAAAAGACGTCGAATTGACCAAACTTGGCAATATCCACTGCATCTCCCTGAATGAAATTCAGATTTGGCAGGTTCACCCTGTCGCGCACATAGAGGCAATTCTTGTAATTGCTTTCTCGCACTTCAACACCGGTCGCCGTCATGCCCATGCGGGCGAATTCAGTCGTAAACCCCCCTTCCAGGCAACCAACATCAATTAGAGTCTTACCTTTCAAGCCGTCAGAATAGAGGGTGTGTAGAAGACGCTGCACACATCGAGTGACTGGATTCTGATCCATCGTGTACCCGATCGATGGGAACGTCTGCGTTCCGTCATCTAACCGGACGTTATGAGCTGTGAATCTTGGGAAAGGTTCGATAACCATAAAACACTCCAGTTCTTCCGATCGGACGCCGCCCTTATATCAGGCTGCACCAAGGAGCACAATTTGGTTGCCGCGTCAGTCGTCTCAGAATGTCCATGTTACTTGGTCATCAGTAATCAGGGAGACAAGAGGGGCAAAACATGCAAGTCTCGCCCCAGATCCTTGCCGACTATCAGTCGGTAAAACCTACCACTTGCCGAGTAATGATCAGCGCAGGTACCGATCGAACGAATATTCGTCATGCTCCGAGACCAGGCGCGGATTGCGCCAGACCTGCGTTCCGTCAGCGGTAACCATGGCCTCGAAATTCACTTGCGATGGTCGGTACCGAAACCGTGTCGGTTTCTCATGAGCCAAAATCCAGCCCGCGCCGTGGAATATCTGGAGAAGCTCGGCGTCCTGGATACGTGAGTGGATACCGATCACGATCCACTTCACCCGCGCGCTCAGTGCGTCAATACAAGACCGGCAGACCTCGCCCTCCCAGCCCTGGATGTCTATGTGAACCATATCCCACGTGGCCTCGCGCAAGACGAGTTGTCGGGCTTGTAGTATCTTGACCTCTATAAAGTGATCGACACGCTCACATAAATAGTCGATATCCTGACCAGATCCTTCACGGATCGGACGCGCGCCCCACTGATTGCGCGCATCGGGTTCAGCCGGCCACTGGGCCGAGCCATCTGCCATCCCGACAGCGGCTTGCAGAAGAACATGATCCGCTGGCGCAAAGCCGTTGTCTAGGAAGTGCTGTCGCATTGCGTCGAAGTGCGATGGATCCGCCTCAACGCCATACAGCCTGATATCGGTGATCCCCAGGTGCCGGGCCGCCTTGGCCCCCGCGATCAGCCACGGAGCCCATCCCGCACCCCATTCCATGGCAACGTACCGGTTTTTTGCCGTGATCGCGGTTTTCATCACGCCAATCCATTCCACTGCCTCCGCATGGAAATCGCCGGGAATTGGCAGGCCGAGCAACTGCCCATCCATTTGCCTTGCCGAATTGTACAAAGACGACACTCGAGTACGTCCGCCGAGGAAGTCGGTAATGAACCCATCCTCTGGATGCAGTCCCTGTTGCGTGAAGACCTCAAAGATCTTGAGATCGTTGTCCTCGTACCCCCGGAAGATCTGGAGCGAGTTGATCCGTTCTGCTATTGCCGAAATTGGTGGTGCTTGGTGCAGTGCTTGTGCATCCTCCGGGGAGAGAGCAGTCGCGTTTGCGGGGACCAGCCGGTCTGAAAAGCTGCGGTCGTTGCGGAGCAACTCAGCTACCCGCGGCGCGAGCCGGTGAACGAGCGCCGGCGCCACCACCTTACGCCAGAGAGCCTGCCACATAAACCCCGCCTCCCTCAATTGATGCGTTTGGTGGAGGCAGGTCGAGCAGGTCGCCCCGGGTCCTTTTGGCGAGATCGATCATAGCCGCCATCTCTTGAAACTCATCCTGTTAAGCGGCTGTGGTCGCAGGCCGTACATCGTGCGGATATGCTCGTCCGATACCCAATTCTCCCGATACCTTTGTGCACGGTCATCGAAAAGCCTGCGCTCATGTGTGTGGCCTAGCCTCAGCAATACCTCCTGGCCTTGATTTCGGCTAGTCGTTCTAAGATGCGTTTGCCGGCGGCGGCAGGAGCGAGGCGCTTGCGCGCGTCGCGTTGCGCCGCTATGCCCAGCTCTCGCGCCAATGACTGGTCCTCATAAACCCGCCGCATCAGTTGTGCAGCATGTTCCGTCGACGGCTCCGCCCAGTGCGCCGCCACCTCATATGGCGGCACCAAGGATCCGACCTGGACCAGATCGTAGTCCACGAGCAGGCTGTTACCATCGTCCATGAAATCGAGATTGCCGGAATACCGGGTCGCGATTACGGGCTTGCCTAGCAGCATGGCCTCCGCCATGGTTAAGCCGAGCCCCTCGCTACGATGCAGAGAAACGTATGCGTCGCAAGCGTCCATGAGCGAAAGCGTCTCGTCCCGCGTGAGCACCTCGTCGAGTATTGAAATATTCGCGCCTGCCGCCGCGGCATGCAGTTCCTCAACGTGTTCGGTCAGTGCCCCAAAGGAGGTCGTCTTCAACACGAGATCCACCGGCTCTGCAGGCGTGAAGGCCTGACGGAAGGCGCGGATGAGGCCGAGCGGATTCTTGCGTTCCATGACGCTGGCCATGTTGAAAGTAAATAGGAAAGCGAAGCGCCCGTCGTCCCGGCCGCGAAGGCCGAATTCCTGCCGCGAGCGCGGTGTGAACGCACCGATCCGGACGCCGGGAGGCAGGGTACGGACCTGGACTGGGGAAATCTTGCGTAGGCCATCCGCAACGAAATTCGTCGCCGCCCAAATTTCGTCCACTCCGAGCGCCATCTCGCCCCAGATGGCTGGGACAGCCTCGAGCTCCCAGTACCAGTAAGCGATACGATAGGTCCGCGGCGTCCGTTCGGCCAGGTCCGAGCGCGAGAAGGAGTGGTCGAAGAACGGCTCCGGCTGTACGTGAATAATGGTGATGTCGTGCGACTCGAGCCCACCGAATTCGGCGTGGTGCGGCTCGTCTCCCGGTCCGGTTCTTATGTCGCGTCGAGTGACTGTTCCTCCAGCGCGTTCGATGCCCTCTGCCATCGCTTCGGCTGACACGCGCAGGCCCGAAACATAACAGAAATGACCGATGATGTTGGCACCTGGCGCCGCCAACTCGGCGACCGTTCCGTCTGATAGGCGCGCCGCGCACCATTCTCGGGCCTCTCGCGACAGTTCCGCTACATGCGTTGTGAGCCAGGCAATGAAGGCTCGCGCTTCCTGTGTGGTTCGGAAGGCGTATGGATGCGCTGAACGCCAGTTCCAGGCGACGGGTCTAGGTAGGCGTGTTGTCGGCGTGCATGCACAACTGGCACGGTGAACGAAGTTGACGTCGGTCGCCTCCGGCGGCCAATTAGATCCTCACCGGGAGAACCTTTTAGGTTGACATTGTACCGATGACTGACGTGCGGGCCACGGCAAAGAACTCCTGTCACGGTGTTCGTCCACGTTCACTATCCTGACATCTGGCGGGATATGAGTGCGTTGCTGGCCGAGCGGTTGACGCTTCCCTTCCATCTCGTCCTGACGACCTCGCATCGGCAAGACGAAATCGTGCTGCCTCGCACGCCAGCGCTGCTCTCGGTTCAACTCCTATCGGTTGAGAATCGCGGGCGTGACATTCTTCCGTTCTTACAGGCGATGGCGGAGACAAACCACTTTGAAATTGGCCTGAAACTGCATACGAAAAAGTCCCCGCAACGCGAGGATGGTGACGGTTGGCGCACCGAACTTCTTGAATCACTGCTTCCGTCAGCGTCCGGGGCCGACGCGATTGTCTCACGCATGCGGGCAGACCCACGCATCGGCTTCGTGACACCGGCCCACTTCTGCCTGAGCGTGAGGCCTTGGGTTCTCCTCAACGCTCCCGGCATGCATCGGATCATGTCTGCCCTCGGCAGTGATCTCACCGAGAGCAACCTTGACAACGTCTTTTTCGCCGGCGGTTCCATGTTCTGGTTTCGCAGATCGGCACTGGCGAGACTGGCAGATCGAAAATTGGCAGACCTTTTCGAGACAGAACAAGGCCAACTCGATGGGACAATTGCTCATGCGATGGAGCGCTTGTTCCCCGTTGAGGCGCACCTTCAGGGCTATGTCTCGCTGGCAGCACCTGCCTTGGCATTATCTCGGCCCAGCATGACTTTGGAGGAATTGCTTGCATTGGCATCGCGTTATGCAGATATACCGAACCGATATTTTCCTGCCCCCTATGTTCAGGCGCTCCCCATGGGGACTGTGTCCGCCACGTCGGCCGCGGCGGCTGGATCGAAGGCTCTGCTGGCGGCAGTATACCGAGCAAGCCTGCCACTGGGGTTGCGCCGGTGGCTCCGGCGATTGATGCGTCGCTGACCGGTCCGAACATCGAGAACGCGCCGTCTTGGCTTGGCGTAGGTTTGGATAAGAGTAATGTTTTCAGTCCGTACTGTATGGTGCTACTCGCGACCGAAGATCTCGCTCAGGCGAGCCTGGATGATACAGCCGACGTTGAGGGGGCCGTATCGGTCTGTTACCAAGCGCTGGCCCGCGCGGGCTTTGGCTGCAGCTTCCTTGCGGTCGCTGAAGACCTGCCGCATGAATGCGGCGCACGCTCCCTCGTCTGGCTCGGCCCAGACTTGGCCTTCTGTGTGGACATACTCGTTGGGCGCAACCTCGCGCAACGTATAAGGCACAGGGTAGCCCGTCTCCTCCGTCAGGAAGTCTGTGTTTCCGGAGTAACTTGTGCCGATCACCAGCTTACCGAGCGCCAAGGCTTCCGCCATGCCAAGACCGAAGCCCTCGGACCTATGCAGCGAGACGTAGCAGTCTGTGGCTGCCATCAAGGTCAGCATCTCCTGCCGCGTCAGGGACTTGTCGATGACCTCGATGCGCTCGTCATTCTGCGCGGCGGAGCGCAACTCCTCCCTGATCTGTGCAAATTGTTTGATTGGGCCAATGCATTTGATGACAAGTCCGACGCGGGCCAGCGCATTTGGGAAGGCGGCGCGGAACGCGCGGACGACCGCGAGCGGATTTTCCGTTGGGGGAACGAGAAATAGTCGAATGAGAAAAGGAAATAAAAGCGCCGAGCGTCCAAACCGAAATGTCTATGTCCGTCCGGCTCGATTGCCGGTAGATCAATGCAGGGAGGAACGATCGTGATCCGTCGCTCGAAAATGGCCCGGAAGCTCTGGGCCACAAAAGCATTCGGTGCCCAAATCTCGTGGATGGTCCCGAGATGGGGACGCCAGGCTTCCGGTGCCTGGCCCAGCTCCCAATACGTCCGCAGGACGTTGTAGCTGCGATCGAAGTGTTGCCGGCTGACGTGTCGGTACACGGTCGACAGCTCGTCCGGTGTGACCTCGATGATATTGACCGCGTGCGCGTTCACCGTGTCATAGCGTTCTGGCATGTAGGCGGTTGCGCGACGCCCTTCCACGCCCACGCCGAATGGATAGATGCTGAATTGGGTGGCCGATTTTGACATGGCCAGTGCGAGCCCGCGCAGCGATTGCCCCAGTCCTAGCTGTGCGTCGATATAGCCGATGAGCAGCGCCGATCTTGGTCTTGGCGCTGTATGGTGGACAAAGGGCCGAATTGCCCCGTCCGTCGTGGCCCGCGCACGCTCTAACGCGCGGCCCTTCAGGCGCACAATCCGCTTCGACCCGCGCGCTACGAAATACCGCAATTCGTCAGCCGCTATCCCGCCGGCTGCGGTGAAGCCTCTTTCCTGCCAAACCGACCCAAACTGCGCTGTCAGACGACCAGCGGTATTGAGCCGTCGAGCCACCAGTCTGCTAAATCGGCCCCCCCTTGTCGCGGGGATGCTTGCACTCGCCTCCCCGCCGGGTTGCGTGATGGCCTGGATTGTTGAGACCCTGCTTCGGTCGAGCGTCTTCAGGATCCGCGCGGGGTTCTGGTCCTGCAGTTGGGCCAGGGCGGCATAGAAGCCCATAGCAGTGTGACGCAAGGTGGATTGGCCACGAACCTTGTAGGCCGCTTCGCTCGCCAGGGCTGCGCGATCGCGCGCGCTGAGGCGATCACTCCGCTCGAGACGCTCGAAAAGATAGTCGACCATCGCCTCGTGCCAGCCCAACGCATCGATGGCGCCTGCGGCAGTGTCGAATGTGACGGGGATCGTCATCGAGGCTTGAACCGCCGGCCACGACCCGTTGAAGATGCATGGCACTCCGCAGGCCATGGCCCCCAAAGCTGCCATGGTCGAGCCCTTAGCGGTCGGGCAGAAAATAGTAAAGTCCACCGCACGATAGAGCTGTGCGAGATCGTGATCGGAAAGCGGTGCGAGGATCTGGTGGACGTCGATACGTTCGGCCTCGTAGTGCGCTGTGTCGACTTGTCCCGAACGGCATATGGTGTCCGGAGCGCGCCCCAAGAAATCGTTCAGACCGCGCCCGAGCAGAATGAGCCGCGCGGTGCTGCCTGGGCTAGTGAAACGGTGCCACGATTTGAGAATCACCCGCAGCAACCACCCGTGCCGTCCATCAACGATCGCGAGATAGGTCGTCTCGTCGTAAAGCCGGTGCGTCGGGCCCCATGGATGGAAGACATCCGGCTCGATACCGATTGGAACGTGGAAGCTGTTGGCAATCCCCAGGCTGGCGAAGAGGCCTTGCATCCGCGCGGACGTCGCGAAGATGGCGCGGTACTTCCGATCGTACTTGGCCCAGCGTTCAGGCAATTGGACCGCCTCGTAGGTCGTGTAGAGATATCCTGAGAATTCTGCCCCGGGATAGGACACGAGGAGTTCCGGCGCATCCCTGTCGATCAGTCCGTAGCGCTGGAGGTAGGGATGGATGTCACGGTTCAGCGCGGCCTGCTCGCCTTCCGAGATCGTGTCGTCCTGCTCGTGATGGACGCCATAGCCGAGATGCTTCTTTGCGAAGTACGTCTTGTTCCTTACGATGTAGGTCGCCTTCCTGAGCAGTCCCTCCCGGTTGAAGGTCGAGCCCAGAAAATGCTCGATTTGCGACCTCGGTACGTAGGCGCAACCATAACCGGCTTTCCGCAGCCTGAAGCCGAAGTCTGCGTCTTCGTGATAGAACCCATACGCGTCATCGAGAAACCCGATCTCGTCTATCGCCGACATGCGAACAAGAGCGCAAGTCAGCTCGCAAAAGTCAGATTCGAGGCGTGCCACAGTGCCGTCGAACCCCTCGATGTCGTGCAGGAAATCGACCCTCTCCAGATTCCACGAGACCCGGTAGGCAAGTACTTGGCGATCGAGCGTCTCGTCGATGATGATCTGGGAAGGCGCGACGATACCCAGCCTGGGGTCGCGCTCCATCGCTGCCAACAGCTCGTGGAGTACGTCCGTTCTGAACACGATGTCGTTGTTGGCCACGCAGAGATAATTGCGACCACGCTCACGGGCAATTCGCGCGCCTATGTTACAAGCCTCTGTATAAGTGTGGGGGTGACCGAGTTGGATAAGTTCAACGCCAGCACTGACGCAAACCTTCGTGGTCTCATCGGTGCTGCCCTGGTCGAGGACGATCACGTTGGCGGGCCTGAACCGCAGGGTCGGCAGCATGCGGGCAAGCAGGGTCCCGCCATTGATTGATGGGATCACCATCAGAATTTGATTCTGCCACGGGTCAGTCATCAGCAAGCAAATTCCCACTTTCGCCAGTGCACGCCAATATGGCACAGGCTGCCCAGTGGACAATCCCCACGCGACTTGCACATTGATCCCTTCTCGGCCGACCGGAACCGTGGGCGGCGATCACGCGCCCGTGAAGCGTTATGCTGCGACGCCCGATTGAGGACGCCATTGCGGGGCCTGGTTGAATTGCGTGGCGCATTCGTAGCACCGAAATCGGCGCTACCCTTACGCGGGTCTGCCTGCTCACCCCGGTCGAACGAACTGGGGCAAGATGCCCTCCGCGCGCGTCGACGGACAAAATTGTTGCGGCGTCATTGCCTGCGCAGGCGGGAACTCACCCAAGCCTCAGTTGTGCTCTTGTGTCTCGAACTGCGCGGCAGCACCTCAATGTCTGACCGTTCCGGCCGTGCCATTCTCGCCAGCGCAACCCTGAGGCCGACTTTCGGAAAACCGCACGCGGGTGATAAGCACGTCTATACGCGCGGCTCGGTCCAGTGCGCCGGTGCCCGCCAGTATCGTTGTCGGCGACGAACAATCTTGGACGCGGCCCGGGGGAGTCCAGTGCACGACCTTCTGCATTCAGAATATGGTGGTGTCGGTTTAGCAGCTCTGGGAATTGGTAGGCAGCCAGCGCCGGGTCAGGCTCGGTTAGGTTGTTTCCCCGGTCGCGCCGTCAGCCTCTGCGAAAAGCTCGAGCGTGCCGGTCAGTTCTTCGCCGGCTGGTGCGCACGGACGAACGCAACCGCGGCGTCTGCGAGATGTGCGGTGGCGTTGTCTCGGCAGTAATCGTCAAACCAAGGGGAAACGGTCGCCGCGTCCAGGTTGCTCAACGGGTCGTGGTTCGAATCGGCAAAACTGACGCCAGACAGGAAGCCCAGAGCCCATTGCTGGTAAAGCTGACCCACTCCACTAGTCGCTGGCGGATTTGCGGTCCAAGTCGCGCAGGTTTGGTTGCCCAGCCCGATCATGTGCGACTCCGCGAACACCTCTGCGGAACACATCATCAGGGACGCGGTCAGGATCGCTCGGGTCAGATAGGGGGGAATACGCATACCTATTCGCTCCGTTCCTTGCTTTCCAGCCGACGCCAACGGCTAGTACAGTTCGGCCATTCGCATACTTATTGCCCACAGCGTGGAGCAGGGCTTGCCGGCGGTCAACGGGAGTCCAGCGGCAAAGCCATCCATTGTAGTCCTTGTTGGTCTTCGACCAACACAAGGACGAACCGGTTGTTTGCGCTGCGCGCGGCGTCGATGCGCGGTTGCACATCGGCCAGCGACGCAACCGGGTGTCGGTCCACGCTCACGAGCAATGATCCAGCGGTGATGCCGCGGTCCGCTGCGGCACTATGCGCAACTATGTCCTCGATCAAGACGCCGGTCTGTTGCGGTCTCAATCCAAGTTTTGCGCGGACGCTCTCTGTGATCGAGCCCAACACCAGACCGAGGTCCCGGCGATCGACGCCGACCGCTTCGCCAGACGGCGATTGAGCTGATTCCGAGGCCGTTCTGTCCGCCTGCGATTCCGCGATCACGACAGGAACAATTTTCTGACCCCCGTCACGCCAGACCTCAAGTTCGGTGACGCGGCCAATCGGTACTGCTGGCAATTTTCCGATTGAGACTTTGTGGCCCCGTGACGGACTCACCGCTCACCTTGAGCACAATGTCGCCGTCCGTCAGACCTCCGTGAGCCGCCGGGCTGTCATCTTCTACGTCGGTGACAATCGAGCCCGTTGCCGCCGGCAGGCCGACGGCCGTTGCGATGTCAGCCGTCACCCGCTGGACGTGGGCGCCAATCCATCCGAGCTGCAGCCGTCCAGAGCCCAACAGGCGGCTCACGACGAACTGAACGTCGTCCGCAGGAATGGCCAATCCGAGACCGACGGAGCCGCCCTCGTTCCCAGAGGTGACTAACGCGGTGCTGACACCGATCACCTTGCCATCCTCGTTAAATACCGGTCCCCCGGAATTGCCGCGGTTGAGGGCAGCATCGATCTGGAAAAATGAGCCGAATTGGCTCTCGGCGGTATTGCGGTCGAGAGCGCTGATAATCCCGGCCGTCACCGTGCTGCCGAGACCAAGCGGATTGCCGATGATGAACACCGGCTCACCCGGCCGCATGCGATTGCTATCGCCGAAACTGACCGTTGAGACGGCCTTACCCGCACTCACTCTAAGCAATGCAAGATCGCTTTGCGCCGCGGTAGCGAGTACGGAAGCTTTAAGCTTGGTGGTGTCATGCAGGGTGACGATGATCTCACTGGCATCTTGGACCACGTGCCGATTTGTAACGATGATGCCGGACGGGTCGATGAAGAAGCCAGAGCTCTGGGTCCGCTGTTCCGAGGTAGCTGCTTGTCCGGCCATGTTTCCTTCAGCGGCCCCCGCTCTGAGATAGCGGATGATGGTGATGTTCACGACCGCCGGCTGCAAGGTCGCGATCAGGTCGGCTGCGCCATACGTGCGCTCGTCCGCAAGTGCCAGGGGGGCGAGAATTGCCAGGGGTGCGAGTGAAGTGAAGACTGATACGGTTAGCGCAACGAGCCGCCCGCTGAATGGCAGGCGCTTCACGACCAAATCCACCGGTTGCACGTGGTCCGCAGAATAACTCGGGTCGCGACACGCGGCAGCGTTGCTGCGGGCTTTCGTTCGGGAGGCGTGCACGGTCTCGCGGGCGACAGCTTTTCGACGCCGCCACTTTCTCGGACGATGCACAGAAACAGATGCGGCTCTTGGGCGGTCCTCGACATTCGTTCTCAACAGACTTCTCATATTTCTGCTGCCCTACGAGGTTCTCGATAAAACACGCAAGCGTCGAAGGAGACGATGTTGACGCAGATAACGTCCGTCGGCCTCTTCAGCTATAACGCGGCCGCCGAACGCCCAGTTGCGTGTGCGTATGCCTGTGCGCATCGGCCGTGCGACAGGCATTGGCGGAAATTGACTGCGATATTTTCCGTGATGAATGCTGGTATTTGGCCATTGCCGAGACGGTGCGGACGGTTCGTCCGCAGATCGTGCCTCGTCGTCTGGCGCCGCGCAGCGAACGGCGACACCCACGGGATGTCCACAGTCGACCATTTGCACCGCGCGCCACGCGGCTGCGTCGAAAACACCCGAACGACGCGATCGGTTCCCAATCCTGCCGGTCGCCGCCTGGTTTCAGGTTGAGCAACTTCCCATTGGCCGGTCCCACGGATCAGGGGCCGCGATCACGGCGGGGCAACCCGGGTCCAAAACTGCGGCCGGCAGCCCGACAGAGGCCCTCGGACCCGAAAATCTGATGGATCACCGCCTCGATTCGCCGACGCACTGGGACCTGTCACCGATTAGCCGATTTGTGTCGGTGGGCGCTACCCGCGCACCGTATCAGGCTGGTGAGTCCCGATTGCCACACTCGGCCGTCAATCGGCACCGGGGATTCCTAGGCGGTCGGCTGGGGGGCTGACCGATGCGGCGGACTGGATCGGCATATTCTCGGATACTGTGATCGAACGGCGACGATGACCGAAAAATCGTGGATGCGGCCATGGTCGCCAATGTCATCGTCATCCCCGCATTCGCGCGGATGACTGGGGTGCTGTCCAAGCTACGCTCTGATTTGTTCAATTCGCAGCAAGTTTGCCTATGCGCGCACTTTGTGTGCCTCGGTGTCCGCTTACGTTCTTATTCCTTGCTCCCTGCCGCCGCCAGGATCCGCTGCGCCAGCTTCCAGTGCGGCCGGTCGATCATCTTGCCGTCAAGCGCGAACACGCCGGCGTCTGGGTTCGCGGTGAAGGCGGCATCTACCCGCTCGGCCCAACGGACCCGCTGGGGCGGGGGAGTGAAGGCGGCATTCACGATGTCGATCTGCGCCGGATGGATCAGGATCTTGCCGGCGAAGCCATCCGCCTCGGCCGCTTCCGCCTCGCGCCGCAAGCCGGCAGGGTCACTGTGATCCGGATACGGCGTGTCGATCGCCGGAACCCCGAGCGCGCCGGCCGCCACCAGCACCTGGGCGCGCGCCAGCACGACGGGCGCCGGATAGCTGCCGTCGGCATGGCGGGGCGAGATGCCCAGATCGGCCGAGAGATCCTCGGCGCCGAAGCAGATCGCCAGCAGGCGGGAGGCGACGCCCGCGTAGCCGCCCAGGGTGAACACCGAACCGGCGGTCTCGGTTACGATCGCTACCACGCCGATGGAGCCGACCGGCGCGCCGGCGGCAGCCTCCAGCGCCTCCAGGTGGTGGCCGAGCGTCGCCAGGTCCTCGGGCCCGCTGCACTTCGGCAGCATGACCGCACCCGGCCGTGCCGGGACAACTGCGGCGAGGTCGTCCAGATACCAGGGCGTGCAGCGCGGATTGACCCGCACGATCAGCCCGCGTCCGGGATGAGCACGCACCACGTCGGGCACCATCGCCCGCGCAGTCGGCTTTGCCGGCGCGGCGACGGAATCCTCCAGATCGAGGATCACGGCATCGGCGGCCGAGCCGATCGCCTTCGTCATCTTCCGTTCGGAATCGCCGGGGGCGAACAGGGGGCTGACGCAGGCGCATCGGCTAATCTTGCGCCCCCGGCATCGATATGCAATCAGCGGCGCCACAGGCGACCGTGCTATGAGGAGGAGACGTCCGGGGGTGAGCGACACCATCCTGGAAACCGTGAATTTGACCCGCGAGTTCGGCGGCTTCGTCGCGGTGGACGACGTGTCGCTGACCGTGCGGGAAGGGACGATCCACGCCCTGATCGGTCCGAACGGCGCCGGCAAGACCACGTGCTTCAACCTGCTGACCGCGTTCCTGCCGCCGACCCGCGGCGCGATCCGCTTCAAGGATCGCGACATCACCGGCATGAAGCCGGCGCAGGTGGCCCGTCTCGGCCTGGTGCGCAGCTTCCAGATCTCCGCGGTGTTCCCGCACCTGACGGCGCTGGAGAATGTGCGGCTGGCATTGCAGCGGGCACGCGGCGCCAGCTTCGATTTCTGGCGATCCGAGAAGGTGCTGGGCGTCTACGACGACAGAGCGCGCGAGCTGCTGTTCGATGTCGGCCTGACCGGCGAGGCCGATACCGTGGTGACGCAGCTTCCCTATGGCCAGAAGCGCGCGCTGGAGATCGCCACCACTCTGGCGCTCGATCCCGAGGTGATGCTGCTCGACGAACCGACCGCCGGCATGGGCCACGGCGATGTGGACCGCATCGTCGAGCTGATCCGGCGCATCCGTGGCGGGCGCACCATCCTGATGGTGGAGCACAACCTCTCGGTGGTGGAAGGTCTGTGCGACATCATCACCGTGCTGACGCGCGGCCGCGTTCTGGCGGAAGGCGACTACGCCACCGTCTCCGCCAATCCCGACGTGATCGCCGCCTATCTGGGGACGCCGCATGCTTGAGGTGAAGGGTCTCAACGCCTGGTACGGCGAGAGCCACGTCCTGCACGGCGTGGATTTCGAGGTGCGCGAGGGCGAGGTGGTGACGCTGCTCGGCCGCAACGGTGCCGGCAAGACCACCACGCTGAAATCGATCATGGGTCTGGTGCCGCGGCGCGAAGGCAGCATCGCATTTCGTGGCCGCGAGCTGGTCAAGCTGATGCCCAATCAGGTCGCGCGGTCCGGCATCGCGATCTGCCCGGAAGAGCGCGGCATCTTCGGCTCGCTCAGCGTCACCGAGAACCTGGTGTTGCCGCCGATCGTCGCACCTGGCGGGCTGGACATCGACACGATCTACACGCTGTTCCCCAACCTGAAGGAGCGCGCTCGCACTGCGCACGGCACGCGGCTGTCGGGCGGCGAGCAGCAGATGCTGGCGATCGCACGCATCCTGCGCACCGGGGCGAAGCTGCTGCTGCTGGATGAGCCGACCGAGGGCCTGGCGCCGGTGATCGTGCAGCAGATCGGCCGCACCGTACGCGAGATCAAGCAGCGCGGCTTCACCGTGCTGCTGGTCGAGCAGAACTTCCGATTCGCGCAGACGGTGGCCGACCGGCACTACGTGATGGAGCACGGCCAGGTGATCGACATGATCCCGAACCACCTGCTGGAAGCCAGCATGGACAAGCTGCACGAGTATCTTGGGGATGATGCAACCGACTCCTGCGGACAGACCTGATTCGAGGAAGGACCTGACCGCATGACCATCTCCCGCCGCACTCTGCTCGGCACCGCGACCGCCGCAGCGACACTGCCGCTCGTGCGTCCTCGCGCGCAGGGCGCGCCGACCATCAAGATCGGCGTGCTGAACGACATGTCCGGCCCCTACATGAACACCGGCGGCCCGACCTCGATCGTCTGCGCCAAGCAGGCGCTGGAGGATTTCGGCGTCTCCGGCAAGGGGCTCAATGTCGAGGTGATCAACGCCGATCACCAGAACAAGCCCGACCTCGCGGTGTCCATCGCGCGCCAGTGGTTCGACCGCGACGGCGTCGACATGCTGCTCGACGTGCCGACCTCCTCGGTCGCGCTCGCCGTGCAGTCGGTGGTGCGCGAGAAGAACAAGGTCTATCTGAACTCCGGCGCCGCCTCGTCCGATCTCACCGGCAAGGCGTGCTCGCCCAACTTCATCCACTGGACCTACGACACCTACATGCTCGCCCGCTCGACCGGCGGCGCGATGGTGAAGGCCGGCGGCGATTCCTGGTACTTCCTCACCGCCGACTATGCGTTCGGCAAGCAGTTGCAGGCCGACACCACCGCGCTGGTGCAGGCCTCCGGCGGCAAGGTGGCGGGCTATTCGCACCTATCCGTTCCCCGGCACCTCGGATTTCTCCTCGTTCCTGGTGCAGGCGCAGTCCAGCCGCGCCAAGGTGCTCGGCCTGTGCAACGCCGGCGCCGATACGGTGAACTCGATCAAGCAGGCGCGCGAGTTCGGCATCAACCAGACGATGAAGGTCGCGGCGCTGCTGATGTTCGTGACCGACGTGCACGCGCTTGGGCTCGACGTGTCGCAGGGGCTGAACCTGACCGAGAGCTTCTACTGGGACCTGAATGACCGCACCCGCGCCTTCACCGACCGCGTGAAGCCGAAGACGCCGAACAACTGGCCGAACATGGTGCATGCCGGCTGCTATTCGGCGACGCTGCACTACCTGAAGACGGTCGCCGACATGGGTGCGGCGGAGGCGAAGAAGAGCGGCGTCGAGACGGTGGCGCGGATGAAGAAGATGCCGGTCGAGGACGACTGCTTCGGCAAGACCACGATCCGCGAGGATGGCCGCAATCTCACCAATGCGTATCTGTTCGAGGTGAAGAAGCCGTCCGAGAGCAAGGGGCCGTGGGACTACTTCAAGCTGGTGGCGACCACGCCGGGCGATGCAGGCGTACCGCCCGCTCGGTGAAGGCCACTGCGAGTTCATCGGCAAGGCATGACGTACCGTCAACGACCGCGGCAGGCACCCCCTTCCCAACCCTCCTCCGCTTCGCGGGAGGGGGAGATCATTCCATGATCATGATCTTCGGCATCCCCGGCCCGCTGCTGTTCGGCCAGCTCCTGCTCGGGCTGATCAACGGCGCGTTCTACGCGATGCTGTCGCTTGGGCTCGCGGTGATCTTCGGCATGCTGAACATCATCAACTTCGCGCATGGCGCGCTGTTCATGATGGGCGCCTTCGCCTCCTGGATGCTGCTGCAATATGCCGGCATCGGCTACTTCCCGTCGCTGATCCTGGCGCCGCTGATCATCGGCGTGTTCGGTGTGGTGCTGGAACGGACCATCATCAGCCGGCTGTACCATCTGGACCACCTGTACGGCCTGCTGCTGACGTTCGGCCTGGCGCTGGTGATCCAGGGCCTGTTCCGCAACTACTATGGCAGCTCCGGCCTGCCGTACCGCATCCCCGACATCCTGCAGGGCGCCACCGATGTCGGCTTCATGTACCTGCCCAACTATCGCGCCTGGGTGGTGTTCGCCGCGATGGTGGTGTGCCTCGCCACCTGGGCGATCATCGAGAAGACGCCGCTCGGCGCCACGCTGCGCGCGGCGACCGAGAACGCGCCGCTGGTGCAGGCGTTCGGCGTCAACGTGCCGCGGGTGATCACGCTGACCTATGGCGGTGGCGTCGCACTTGCCGCGTTCGCCGGCGTGCTGGCGGCGCCGATCTACTCGGTGAACCCCAACATGGGCGACAACTTCATCAACACCGTGTTCGCCGTTGTGGTGATCGGCGGCATGGGTTCGATCATGGGCTCGATCGTCACCGGCTTCGCACTCGGCGTGATCGAGGGCCTCACCAAGGTGTTCTACCCGCAGGCCTCGGCGACCGTCGTGTTCCTGGTGATGGTGATCGTGCTGCTGACCTTGCCGCACGGCCTGTTCGGAAGGCGCGCCTGATGTTCGGTTTCTCCCGTTCGCAACAGATCGCCTTCCTGATCATGCTGGCGCTGATCGTGGTCTGTCCGTTCGTGCTGTATCCCGTGTTCCTGATGCGGGTGCTGTGCGTGGCGCTGTTCGCCTGCGCGTTCAACCTGATGATCGGCTATGTCGGCCTGTTGTCGTTTGGCCACGCGGCGTTTTTCGGCATGGGCAGCTACGTCGCTGCCTGGACCATGAAGTTCTGGCATGTCGATGCATCGATCGCCATCATCCTCGGCGGCGTGACCGGAGCCGTGCTGGGTCTGTGCCTGGGCTACCTCGCGATCCGCCGTTCCGGCATCTACTTCGCAATGATCACCCTGGCGCTGGCACAGATGGTGTATTTCTTTTGCGTGGAGGCGCCGTTCACCGGCGGTGAGGACGGCATTCAGCAGGTGCCACGCGGCATCCTGTTCGGCGTCATCCCTCTGGACAACGACATGGCGATGTACTGGCTGGTCGCCGCCGTGTTCGTGGGTGGCTTCCTGCTGATCCATCGTATCATCCACTCACCATTCGGTCAGGTACTGAAGGCAATCCGCGAGAACGAGCCGCGCGCCACGTCACTCGGCTATCGCACCGACGATTACAAGCTGATCGCGTTCGTGTTGTCTTGCATGCTGGCGGGGGTGGCCGGCGGTACCAAGGCGCTGGTGTTCGGCATCGCAACGCTGACCGACGTGCACTACTCGACGTCCGGCGAGGTGGTGCTGACTACACTGCTTGGTGGCCTCGGCACGGTGTTCGGTCCGGTCATGGGCGCCGTGCTGGTGACCACGATGGAGAACTACCTGGCGCAGTTCGGCCAATGGGTCACGGTGACGCAGGGGGCGATCTTCGTGATCTGCGTGCTGGCGTTCCGCCGCGGGGTGATCGGGGAGATCGGCGGCGCGCTGCGGCTGGCGCTGTAGCCGGCTGCTATGCCGCCGCCGCGATGATCCGCCCGCCGTCCCAGATGCCGAGGCAGACGCGTTCGCTGCCGTACTCCAGCAACAGATAAGGATCGAGCACGACCTCCTGTTGCAGCAGTTCGCCCATGATTAGCGCGGACCCGGATGCCTCACGCTGAAAGTTGCCGGCCAGCCGTGCGATGGGCATCGGCACACCGAGTTCGATCAGCATCTCCGCCGCGACAAAGCGCTCTTCCCATCGTGCCCCCGCGCTCACCCGGAACACCCCGAACACGATGAGCAACGTCATCACGCCGAGCCAGAACAGGCTGAGCCAGGACGGCAGCAACGAGCCCGGCAGCGCGCCGTTGGCGATGCCGCCGCTCATCGCCATGCAGAGCACGGATCCGATCAGCCCCACCGGCAGCCAAGTCTGATGCTGATGCCAGAAACTCGGTGCGAACCGTTCGAGTTGTATCCGCTTGTGCGCCGCCAGTGCCTCCAAAGGCACCGGCATTGCGCCAAGCTCGTCGAGGATCTCGGCCAAAAGCCGGGGCCGTGACCGGAGCGATCAGTGCATCGAACGGCATGGCCTATGCCTCCTAGCAGCGGTAGTTGATGGCCTTGCGATCGATCGTGCGTACCAGTCCCTGCCACTCCGCGCGGCCGTACTCGGGCGTATTGCGCCGCTTCTGCATCCGCTCCGCCGCCTTGCCAACCACGAAATCGTCGACCTGAAGCGGTGGCGAGCCCAGCGTGCGGGCGATCAACTCCAGCTCGCAGGCGCGTTCCAGGCAGTACATGCGGAACAACGTACCGTGAATCGTCGGCCCCAGAGTCAGCAGTCCGTGGTTCAACAGCACGACGTGGCTGCCCTGCATGCAGGTCCGGCCGAGTGCTTCGCACTCTTCGGGCGAGGCAGGCACGCCGTAGTCGTGATAGACGACATCGTCATAGACCTGGAGCGCGTCCTGGCTGATCGGGCGCAGCCCTTTGTTCAGCAGCGAGATGCCGGCGCCGGCACGCGTGTGGGTATGCATCACACACACCGCATCCGGGCGTGCCTTGTAGACACCGCTATGGATGGTGAAGCCGGCATTGTTGAACCTGCCGCCCTCGCTGAACACGTTGCCGTCCATGTCCATCTTGACCAGGCTTGAGGCGGTGATCTCGTCGAACATCTCGCCGTAGTTGTTGATCAGGAAGGTGCTCGGCTCGTCCGGGACCCGCGCCGACATGTGGGTGTTGATCAGGTCGGTCCAGCCGAGGTGGTTCACGACGTGGTACAGCGCGGCGAGTTCGCAGCGGGTCTGCCACTCGGCCTCGCTCATCTTGGGCAGCTTCAGTGCTGCGGACATTCGTTCTCTCCGTTCACGTGCGTACCGGCGGATGCGCGGGGTCCGCGTATCCTGAGAGAGTTGCCGCGGCTTCGCAACCCGGCCGGCTGGTATCAGACCACCAACGCCGACCGCTCGCTCGCCGCGCGCGCCCAGGCGGCGTCCATATCCTCGTCGAACAGCTCGGTGAGCTTCTTCATCATCGTACCGCCGAGTTCCTCGGCATCCACGATGGTCACCGCACGCCGATAGTAACGTGTGACGTCGTGGCCGATGCCGATCGCTATCAGCTCCACCTGGTCGCGGGATTCGATGTCGCGGATCACCTCGCGCAGATGCTTCTCGAGGTAGTTGCCCGGGTTCACCGACAGCGTCGAATCATCCACCGGCGCGCCGTCGCTGATCACCATCAGGATGCGGCGGTGCTCCGCTCGCACCAGCAGGCGGCGATACGCCCACAGCAGTGCCTCGCCGTCGATGTTCTCCTTCAGCAGCCCCTCGCGGAGCATCAGCCCAAGATTCTTGCGTGCCCGACGCCACGGCGAATCGGCCGACTTGTAGATGATATGACGCAGATCGTTCAGCCGGCCGGGATTGCGCGGCTTACCCTCCTGCACCCACTTCTCCCGGCTTTGCCCGCCCTTCCACGCGCGGGTGGTGAAGCCCAGCACCTCCACCTTCACCGCGCAGCGTTCCAGCGTGCGTGCCAGGATGTCACCGCACATCGCCGCCACGGTGATCGGCCGCCCGCGCATTGAGCCCGAGTTGTCGATCAGCAGCGTCACCACCGTGTCGCGGAACTCCATGTCGAGTTCGCGCTTGTAGGACAGCGCCTGCATTGGGTTCACCACCACTCGTGACAGCCGTCCCGCGTCCAGCAGGCCTTCGTCCAGATCGAATTCCCAGGCGCGCGTTTGCTGCGCCAGCAGCCGCCGTTGCAGTCGATTGGCCAGCTTCGAGATTACGCCCTGAAGATGCTGCAATTGCTGATCCAGTTGCTGGCGCAGCCGCGTCAGTTCATCGGGATCGCATAGCTCCTCTGCGTCGATCTCTTCGTCGTATAGACGCGTGTAGGCACGATATACCGCCTCGTTGTCCGGATTCGGCCGCTCGCGCCGTGGCTGCGGGCCGCCGGGCCGATCGTCGCCTTCCGCCACCGCGGCTTCGTCATCCGATTCGGTGCCCTCGTCGTCGGCTGCGTCGCCTTCCATTTCCTCGGGATTGGCGCCGAGCATGCTGTCCTGTTCGGCTTCGCTCTGCCCCGAGCCGTCCTGCTGCTCGTCCTGCTGGCCGGACTGTTCGCCGCCTTCCTCGCCTTCCTCGGTCTGGTCCTCGGGGTCGGCGTCGCTTTCCGCTTCGGCGAGATCGAGTGCTGCCAGCAACTTCCGTGCCGCGCGCGCATACGCCTTCTGGTCGTCCTGCGCGCGGTTCATTTCGACGAGCGCGGAATCCGCCGTCTCGCCCAGCGTGTCGCGCCACATGTCGAGAATGCGCTGTGCCGACGCAGGGCTTTGTTCGCCGGACATCTGTTCGCGCGCGAGCAGCGACAGCGCCGCCTGGATCGGCAACTGATCCTTCCGGGTCATGCGGTCGTAGCCCTCGGCCTCGCACTCCTCCGCGAGTTTCGACTGCAGATTGGCCGCCACGCCCGCCATGTGACGCGACCCGACGACCTCGACGCGCACCTGCTCGAGCGAGTTGTACACGTCCTTTGCTTCGCGGCGCACGGGCATGCGGGCCGCGTGCACCGCATCGTCGTGGTGGCGCAGGCGCAGCGCGAGTGCATCCGAGGCACCGCGCAGCCGCGCCATCTCGGCGGGCGGCAGGGCGCGTGTCGGCAGCGGCAGGCGCGCGCGCTTGCCGGACAGGCCGGACGGGCCGGGCTGGAATGCCACCTGCACGTCGGGGACTTCCGCGATCGCGCGCAACACGCCAGCGGTGGCGCGCTTGAATTCTTCCGCTCGCGTGTTGTCCTTGTTGGTGCTGCTCATTGCGATATTTCCCCAGCCCCCTCTCCACAACCCCCTCCCGCAAGGGGAGGGGAAGGATTGAACCTACTCCCCCTCCCCTTGCGGAGGGGGTTGGCGGAGGGGGCTAGAGGTTCAGTTGAACTTCCTGGTGGTGAACCCGCCGGTCGGGATCTCCTCGTTGAAGCAGCGCTGATAGTATTCGCCCACCGTCGCCCGCTCCGCCTCGTCGCACTTATTGAGGAACGTGACCCGGAACGCGAACCCCACCTCGCCGAAGATGCGGGCGTTCTCCGCCCAGGTGATCACCGTGCGCGGCGACATCACCGTGGAGATGTCGCCGTTGATGAACCCGGCGCGCGTCAGGTCCGCCAGCGCCACCATCGCCTCGATGCGCTTCTTCACCGCCGCGTCCTTCGCATCGGCGCCGAGCTTGGCGATCACGATCGACGTCTCCATCGCGTGCGGCAGATAGTTCAGCGTGGCGACGATGTTCCAGCGGTCCATCTGTCCCTGATTGATCTGCTGCGTGCCGTGATACAGGCCGGTGGTGTCGCCCAGCCCCACCGTGTTCGCGGTGGAGAACAGCCGGAACGACGGATGCGGCCGGATCACGCGGTTCTGGTCGAGCAGCGTCAGCTTGCCCTCGACCTCCAGCACGCGCTGGATCACGAACATCACGTCCGGCCGGCCGGCGTCGTACTCGTCGAACACCAGCGCGCAGGCGTGCTGCAGGCACCACGGCAGGATGCCTTCGCGGAACTCGGTGATCTGCTTGCCGTCCTTCAGCACGATCGCGTCCTTGCCGATCAGGTCGATGCGGCTGATGTGGCTGTCGAGGTTGACGCGGATGCACGGCCAGTTCAGCCGCGCTGCGACCTGCTCGATATGCGTGGACTTTCCGGTGCCATGGTAGCCCTGGATCATCGTGCGCCGGTTGAACGCAAACCCCGCCAGGATCGCGAGTGTCGTCTCGCGGTCGAACTTGTAGGCGGTGTCGATGTCGGGCACATGCTCGGTGCGCACCGAGAACGCCGGCACGACCATGTCGGTCTCGATCTCGAAGGCCTCGCGCGCCGACACCGTCGTATCGGGCAGGTCGATCGCGGAGGTCGGGCGAATTTCGGCCAGAGTGGCAACCTTGTTCATCGGCTGGGCGGTTCCTGTGTGGTCGGAGAAAAGTGTAACCCCGGCTTACGCTGGCGCAAAGAGCGGCGAGATCATCCCGCAGCCGCCACGCTCGGCGCGGGCATCAGGCGCGAGCGCAGCGCGGCGTAGGCCAGGTTGATCGTCTTCAGTCGTTCCTCGGCCGCACGGTCGCCGCCATTGGCGTCCGGATGGTGGCGCTTTGCCAGTTCCTTGTAGCGTGTCTTCACCGCGTCGAGCGTGGTCGGCCAGGACAGGCCGAGTGTTGCAAGCGGTTCGCGCAGTTCGGGCGGTGTCTGCTGTGTCGCGCCGGCTGGACCCCGCCTCACCCGCCCGGCGGCGAGCAGATGCAGCGGGTCGCGCAGCAGGTCCTCATCCCACGCCGCGGCCTTGCCCAGCCTGCCGAGAGGCCAGGATGGACGCTGCCAGGCGGTGTCCGAGCGGAGTTGCGCCTCGATCTCGCCGGGCGACATTCCTTTGTAGTAGTCCCAGGTGGAGTTGTAGGCGCGCACGTGCTCCAGGCAGAACCACCAATAATCCTTCAGGTCGCGCCGCGACTTCGGCGCACGGTATTCGCCCGTCGCCGCGCAGCCAGGCATGTCGCAGGACCGCCCCGGCGCGGCGGGATCCGGTGCGTAGGCCCTGCTCCTGGAGACACGTCGGCTCATGGTGCCGTTATGGGCAACTTGGCGGGTGCTTGGCAACTGGCTCTTGGCGCTGAACGGGGAACGGTCGATATGTCGGCAATGCAGTCGCGCGCCGCAAGGCTGGAAGCCGTGCTGACCCAGGCATTTTCGCCTCGGCTGCTGCGTGTGGTCGATGACAGCGCGCGCCACGCCGGACATGCCGGCGCGCAGCCGGGCGGCGAGACGCATTATAATGTCTTGCTGGTATCCGAGGCGTTCCGTGGCATGGGCAGGGTGGCCAGGTCGCGCGCGGTGCACGACGCGTTGGCGGCGGAGTTCGCCGGCGGGCATGCACGCACTGTCGTTGACTTTGCGCACGCCAGAAGAAGCGGGCTGATCTGCATCGAGAATATTTTTCCACTTAGCTCTGCCAAATACGCCATTCCGGCAATTTTCTGCTATGAGATCTGGCGCCGATGAGGGTTGGACCAACGATGGCCTCGGATAAGGACATGGATCGGGTGGACCGCGAGATCCTGCGGCTGCTCGCCGTGGATGCCTCACTGTCGCTCGCCGATATCGCCGATAGGGTTGGCCTCACGTCTACACCGTGCTGGAAACGCATCCGCCGCATGGAGCAGGCCGGGGTAATTCGTGGCCGCGTGGCAACGATTGACCCCGCGAAGGTCGGGCTTCCGGTGTCGGTGTTCGTCGCGGTCGAGACCGCGGACCATTCCAGCGACTGGCTGAAGCGCTTCGCCGAGGTGGTCCGGTCGATGCCGGAGATCGTCGATGCCTGGCGGATGAGCGGCGACGTCGATTACCTGATGCACGTTGTGGTGGCGGACATCGCCGCCTACGACGACTTCTACCGCCGGCTGATCGGAGCAGTGCCGCTGCGCAATGTCACCAGCCGGTTCTCGATGGAGCGGCTGAAGGCCGCGCCGCTGCCGATCTGACCGACAACCATTTCTTAGCACGCCTGTGTTTCCCTGGCGGCGGATCGGACAGGGGGCAGCGGTGCCGAGCAGTCGGTTGATCAATCGCAACGTCGTGGCGGAACGCGGCCGCACCAGCATGCGCCTGGAACCCGAGCTGTGGGACGCGCTCGCCGAAATCTGCCGGCGCGAGCGGCAGGACATTAGCCGGCTGGTCCGCCAGATCGAGGCAACCGGCCACAGCGGCGGCCGAACCAGCGCTGTACGGGTGTTCGTGCTGCAGTATTTCCGGGATGCCGCGAGCGAGGCCGGCCACGAGGCCGCCAGTCATGGTGCGCTGGATCGGGCCCAGTTCGGCCACTACGCGCAGCACGCCGCCTAGGCTGGCACCGGTGCCGGTGTCGCCGGCCCGGTAAGCGAAGCGGCCAGCGCTGCATCACTGGGTTGTCGGCGCAGTTGGCAATGCAGGTGTTCAGGATCGCCGGGCTCTCCCGTTTCGGTGGTCATTGGTATGCCCGGCTTGTCGCTGTCCGGCGTGTCGGCCTCGCCGGCGGCATCCGCCTCGCGCTTCTTCCTCGCCGGGCTGATCGTCTGGCGGGCGGAGGTCGCCAGCTGCTGCAACAGCTCGCGCAGGTGCCGTGCAGCCCTAAGCAGAATCTGGCAGCTTGACCAACGGTTGACGGATTGATTCCCTGGCGGCACCGATTCGCAGGTGCCGACGATGACAGGCCGATCACCGGTTTCAGCGACCGACGACCAACGTGCCGCGCTGACGGCGCTTGCCGGCTCGCGTGAACGCGGCGAGGCGGACCGCGCGCGTGCCGTGTTGCTGACGCTGGCCGGCTGGACGAGCCCGCGCATCGCCGAGGCATTCGGTGTGCGTGAAGATACGGTCCGCCTGTGGCGCAGCGACTTTGTGCGCGACGGTGCGGGGGCGCTGAAGGCCAGCGTGGCGCCCGGCCCGGCGCCGGTGAAGAGTGAAGCGGCGTTGCGTGTGGCCACCCCGTTGCTGGAAGCGCCGGTGGCGGACCGGCGCAACTGGACGATCGCCCGGCTGCGCGCCGAGATCGCAGAGCGGGAAGGCGTCCACATCAGCCGTTCGCAACTGTCCAAGGCGTTGCACAAAAAAAGTTCCGCTGGCGGCGGCCGCGCCACACGCTGAACGGACGCCAGAGCGCCACCGAGGTCGAACGGGTCGGTCTGCGCCTGCAATTACGCAAGCAACAGGCCGAGGCCGGCGACATCGTATTGCTCTACGGCGATGAGAGCGAGGCACTGACGCACCCCTATCTCGCGCGGGCATGGGCCAAGGCGGGGGCGGACCTGCGGGTGCCGGCGCCGGGGCAGGCGAAGAAGATCGCCATGCTGGGTTCGTTCGATCACCTCACACGCCAGCTTATCGTGCACACCAGCCCGACCAAGCGCAGCAGCGACTTCGTCGCCCATCTCGAGCAACTCGACCGGCTCCATGGCCCGAAGCCCGGGCAACCCATCAAGCCGGTGGTGCTGGTCGAGGACAATGGGCCGATCCATACCAGCAAGCTCTCGCTGGCAGCGCTGGCGACCCGCACCCACTGGCTCATCGTCGAGTGGCTGCCCAAATATGCGCCCGAACTGAACGACATCGAACGCGTCTGGCATGACCTCAAAGCGCATCATCTCGCGCATCAGACCTTCGCTGACCCAGGCGAACTCGACCACGCGATCCATCAGGCAGTCGGCGCGCTCAATGCCGAGCGCAACACCCGCACCACGCTTCCGTTGGCCGGGCTAAGAATCTCTGCCATGAAAATAGCTTCGCGTCGGGCGATATCATGCGGCCTGTGCTTTGGGTTGGAGGCTGACCTGGTACCCGAGGCGTTCTATGCGGCGCTTGAGGTTGGCGACGGTGCGGGTCTGGCTGATCTTGTCGAGATAGGCTTCGCCCAGGTCGCGGTAGTCGATCCCCTTCGCCAGCATGTGGTAGGCGGCGACGAGGATCTTGTGGGCAATGGCAAGAGCTGCGCGCATGGCGCCCCGGCGGGCCTTCAGGCGATGATACTTGTCCTTGAGATAGCTGCCCCTCGTTCTGGATGCGGAGACCGCTGCGCCGACCAGGATCGTGCGCAAGTGGATGTTGCCTTTGCGGGCGCGACCGCTTTTTTGCTTTCCGGCGCTCTCGTGGTTGCCCGGGCAAACGCCTGCCCAGGCCGCCAGATGGTAGCAGCTGACGAACACGCTCATGTCGGTGCCGATTTCGGCGATCAGCACGGCGGCGACCAACCAATCGACCCCGGGGATCCGCATCAACAGAAGATGCTGAACTGCATAGGGTTCCAGCTTCTCAGCAATGCGCTGGTCAAGGTCCGCGATATCCTGCTCGGCGGTTTCGAGCCGACGCAGTTGCATCGTCAGCAGGAAGCGGTGGTGCTCCCGCATCCGACCTTCAAGCGCCAGCACCAACTCGCCGTGCTTGCGGCGCAACGCCCCCTTGGCAAGAGCGGCTATATCTTCAGCCGAGGCGACCCCTTCGATCAGGGCTTTGAGCATCGCCCGGCCGGACACGCCGAACACATCACTGGCGACGCTCGCCAGCTTGATGTTGGCCGTCTCCAAGAGCTTCAGGAGCCGGTTGCGTTCGGCCGCCTGGCTCTCCGTCAGTTTGCGGCGGTAACGCAGCAGTTCGCGCAATTCCCGCAGCGGGGGCGGCGGTACGAAGCTCTTCGCGATCAGCCCGTGGCGGACAAGATCGGCGACCCACTCGGCATCCTTCACGTCGGTCTTGCGACCTGGCACGTTGCGGATGTGCCGCGCGTTGCCGACGATGAGCTCGAAACGCCCTTCCAGAACGGCGTAAATCGGCTGCCAGTAAACCCCGGTGCTCTCCATGCCGACACTTGTCACGCCCAATTCCGTCAGCCAGTCGCGCAGCGCTTCAAGGTCCCGGGTCATCGTCGCGAACGTGCGAACTTCCTTCGTCGGCCGCCGGCCCGGCGTGCCGATGAGCACGCACGCCACGACTGTTGCCTGATGAACGTCGAGCCCAGCGCTTCGCTCAATCATCACTTGCATCATCACCTCCTTGATCACAGGAGGCGACCGTGACGCCGCAGGTATGTTCAAGACACTGCCATCCGTGCTCCCCGTTTCCGAGGGCGACAAAGAATGATACCTCTATGCAGCGCGGGCCGGACTGCTTATCGGGGTCTCAAGCCACCGCAGAGATTGACAGCCTCAACACGATCGCCCGTCGCGAGACTCGGTCAGATCGGCCCGCGGCGCAACCATTTTCAGACATAATGGTGCGCCGCCGGCGCAATTTGGCTGCTTAGCGTGCCGCCCGCCTGCTTGGCTGCCTCTCGCGGGAAGCCGGGCTTGATCCTAAGGGCGGCGAGTCACGCGAAGCTTGGTGCGGCGGTCGGACAGATTGCGTAGGGGTGTCGTCGCTCGTGCCTCACAGGCGATGATGCGGCGTTACTCATCGACTGTTAGTCACGGTCACATGCCGTGGATAGGTGCGCGAAGCGGCCGTCGGATCGGCGATAGGCTACACCCCGCATCCCGCGTCGCGCAGCAGCTCGGTCACCGCCTCCACCGGCACATCGCCCGCGGTGAACGTCTGCCCAATCCCGCGCGCCAGCACGAACTTCAGCGCCCCGTCGCGCACTTTCTTGTCGCGCCGCATGTGCCCGATCAGCGTGGCGGCGGAGAAGCGCCGGTTCAGCACGCGCAACTCCGCCGGCATACCCATCGCCGCGACGTGCGACACCACGCGGTCCGCATCGCTCCGCCGCACAGTGCCCGAGCCGCGCCGACAGCCGGAACGCCAGTCCCAGCCCCACCGCGACGCCCTCGCCGTGCAGCAGGCCGCCGGTATAGCCGTACTCCGCCTCCAGCGCGTGGCCGAACGTGTGACCCAGGTTCAGCAGCGCGCGGCCGTCATTCGGCTTCTCCTCGCGCTCGTCATCGCCCACCACCGCCGCCTTGAACGCGCAGGCGCGCATGATCGCCTCGGCCTGTGCCTCGCGATCGCCGCCCACCACCGCGGCTCCGTTCGCTTCGCACCAGGCGAAGAACGCCGCGTCGCCGATCAGCCCGGCCTTGGCGATCTCGGCATAGCCCGCACGCAATTCGCGCGGCGGCAGCGTGCCGAGCGTGCCGGTATCGGCCAGCACCATGCGCGGCTGATAGAACGCGCCGACCAGGTTCTTGCCTTGCGTCGTGTTCACCCCGGTCTTGCCGCCGACCGAGCTATCGACCTGCGCCAGCAGCGTGGTCGGCACCTGCACGAACGGCAGACCGCGCAGCGTCGTGGCGGCCGCGAAGCCGGCGAGATCGCCGACCACGCCGCCGCCCAGCGCGATCACCGTGGTGCGGCGCTCGACCCGCGCCTCCAGCAACTGATCGACCACGCTCTGCCAGCTTGCCAGGCTTTTGGACGCCTCGCCCTGCTGAACGACGATCTGGCTGGTGGTGATCCTGGTCTCTGCCAGACCGCGCAGCAGCGTCGGCAGATGCAGTCGCGCCACGGTCTCGTCGGTCACCACCACGGCGCGCTTCTGCTCCATCCGCGGCGCCAGCAGCGCGCCGGCGCGCGCCAGCAGGTCGTCGCCGATCACCACGTCGTAGCTGGTACTCGGCAACACGACCGCGAGCCGTCGCGGCGCCTGCCAGGTCAGCAGCGTGTTCAGCACCCGGCCGGTGGTGGCGTCCGGGCTCTCATCGCCGCAATCGACGATCATGTCGGCCTCGGCATATACCGGATATCGCACATCCATCAGGCGTTGCAGAATGTCCGCGGGATTGCCGTCGGCCAGCAGTGGCCGGTTGTCGCGGCCGGCGACATCGGCGCAGCAGTGTGCCCAATGGGCAGCGCAGCCACACCGACACCGCCTCCTCGCGCACGATTGCCCGGGTTTCGGGATCCATGAAGGCGCCGCCGCCGAACGCCAGCACCAGCGGGTCGCCGGACAACAGCCGGCGGATCACGCGGCGCTCGCCGGCGCGAAAGTCGCCTTCGCCATAGCGGGAGAACAGTTCCGGGATGGTGCAGCCCGCCGCCAGTTCGATCTCGGCATCGGCGTCGCGGAACGGCAAGCCAAGCCGCGCCGCCAACCGCCGGCCGATCGAGGTCTTACCGGCGCCCATCAGCCCAACCAGCACGATGCTGCGCCCCGCCAGCGCGCTCGGCAGCGGAACAGCCTCCTTGAGTGCGGTGTTGCGTGTCATGCCGGCGGACGCTAGCACACGGTGCGCTGAACAGGCCAAGGCGCTGCAGGAGTCGGTGGAACAGACGATGATCCGCATCTTTCTGATCGTCGTCGCAGCGGGGCTGGTGATCCTCGGCGCCACAGTGGTGTTCCTGGGGTCCTATCCGCCCAACCCGACGCCGCATCCGGTGGAGAAGGTGCTGCCGAACGACAAGTTCCAGAGCCACTGAGTGGACCGGCACGTCGAGGCGTTCCTGGAGATGCTGGCCGCCGAACGCGGCGCGGCGCGCAATACGCTGCTGGCCTATCAGGCCGATCTCGACGACTTCGCCGCGTTCGCCGCCGCGCGCGGCCAGCCGCCGGCAGGGTGCGACGCGCCGCTGTTGCAGGCGTACATGGCGGGGCTGCAACGCGTCCGGCCTCGCCGCCCGCACGGCGTCGCGGCGGCTGTCGGCGCTGCGGCAGTTCCATCGCTTCCTGCTGCGTGAGGGCGTGCGCGGGGACGATCCGACCACGCTGCTCGACGCGCCGCGCCTGCCCAGGACGCTGCCGAAATATCTGAGCGAGCAGGAGGTAGAGGCGCTGCTGGACGCGGCGAAGCGGATGCCCGGTGAGCGCGGCGCGGTGGCGTGGGCGGCACTGGAGATCCTCTACGCCACCGGGCTGCGGGTATCAGAGCTGCTGGCGTTGCCGCGCCGCGCGCTGGCCGACGATGCCGCGGTGCTGTTGATTAGCGGCAAGGGCGGCAAGGAACGGATCGTGCCGCTGTCGGAGGCCGCGAAGGCGGCCGCCGCAGAACTGGCCGCGCAACAGGACAAGGCCGGGCGGCATCTGTTTCCCGGGCGTGATCCCCGTCGGGCGTTGACGCGGCAGGCGTTCTTCCTGCTGCTCAAGCAAGTGGCGCTGGCGGCTGGTCTCGATCCGGCGCGGGTTTCACCGCACGTGCTGCGGCATTCATTCGCCTCGCACCTGCTGGCGCATGGTGCCGATCTGCGGAGCCTGCAGTTGCTGCTGGGACATGCGGATATTGCGACAACGCAAATATACACGCATGTCCTGGCGGAGCGGCTGCAGCGGCTGGTCGAGGCGCACCATCCGTTGGCGCGAGATCGTTGATCAATCCGCCAGCGCCAGCGCCGGCCGCCGGGTGACCCGCAGCACCAGCAGCGAAGCGATCAGACACGCGGCGCCGCTGGCGATGAATGCGCTCAGATAGCTCCCAGTCGCATTCCGCAGCACGCCGGCGCCGAGTGCTGCTACTGCGCCGCCGATCTGGTGCCCGCAGACGATCCATGACACGATCACCGGTGCATCGCGCCTGCCGAACACCTCGTTGGTCAGCGTGACGGTCGGCGGTATCGTCGCCACCCAGTCCAGCCCATAGAACACCGCGAAGATCGACAGGCTGACCAGGTTGAAGCTGGTGAACGGCAGCACCATCAGCGACAGCCCGCGCAGGCCGTAGTACCAGAACAGCAGAACTCGAGGGTTGTAGCGGTCGGTGAGCCAGCCGGACGCGGTGGTGCCGATCAGGTCGAACACGCCGATCGCGGCGAGCAGGCTGGCGGCGGTCACCTCGGGGATGCCGTGATCCATGCAGTAAGAGATCAGGTGCGTCGCCACCAGCCCGTTGGTCGAGAAGCCACACACCGCGAAGCTCGAGAACAGCAGCCAAAAGTCAGTTGACTGCGCCCCCCGCGCGAGGCCTGAAAGCGCCACCATCACGGGGTTGGCGGTGCTCACCGCGGTCGGCGGCTCGGCGGCAGCACCGTACGGGCCGAGCCCGACGCTGCCCGGGCTTTCCGCCAGCACGAGGGCGACAACCGGGATCAATGCCAGGATTACCAACGCCACGGCCCATGGCACGCTCTGCCAACCAAGCCGTTCTGCGATGCTCGCCAGGAAGGGCAGGAATACCAGCTGGCCGCTGGCGTTGCTCGCGGCCAGCAAGCCGACGACAAGGCCACGTCGGGCGACGAACCAGCGATTCGCCACCGCTGTTGCCATACCGATCATGCCGCCGCCCGAGCCGACGCCCACCAACACGCCCCAGGTGGCGTAGAGCTGCCATGGACGGGTTGCGAACGCCGCACCGGCGGCGCCGACGGCGAGCAGACAGAGCGAAGTCAGAACCGTTCTCCGCATGCCGATCCGCTGGATCAGCGCTGCGCCGAACGGCCCGACCAGCCCGCCAAGCAGTATATTGAGCGAGATCGCGCCGGAAATAGTAGCTGCGTTCCAGCCGAACGCCTGCTCGAGCGGCACGATCAGTACGCCAGGGGCGGCGCGCACGCCAACGGTGGCAAGGATGACGGTGAACATCAGACCCACCACGATCCAGGCGTAGTGGATGCGCCCGACCAGCAGCCGAGCAACGCGGCGAGGCCCCATCGTGTTCTCCATTGGGTCTTGCCACTAACATGACGAGCGTCATATAATAGTCAAGTACTACATGACGGTCGTCATGCAAACCAGGGACCCGGCACATGCGGATGACGAATGAGCGCAAGGCCGAGACGCACGCGCGGATCCTCGCTGCGGCCGGCGAGCTGTTCCGCGGGCGTGGGATCGACGCCGTGGGGGTGGACGCGATCATGCATCAGGCCGGTTTGACGCATGGCGGGTTCTACGCGCATTTCGCGTCGAAGGAGGCGCTGGTGGCCGAGATGTCGGCCGCCGCGCTGGCGCGGTCAGCGGCCCGGTGGGAGCGGATCAGCCAGGAGACCGATCCGGCAACCGCCTTTGCGCGGATCGTTGAAACCTATCTGGATCCGGCGCACGTCGCCGTAGCCGAGCGAGGCTGCGTTCTGGCCACCCTGGGCCCCGAGATGGCTCGGCGACGTGACGCGTGCCCGGCGATCACTGCCTCGATCTGCCGCATGCTGGACGTGCTGAGGCATTGTCTGCCGCCGCGCCGCCGGCAGTGCGCGCTAAGCACCCTGTCGACAATGGTCGGCGCAGTCGTACTGGCGCGGCTGTGTGACGAACCGCGGTTGGCCGATGAATTTCTGGCGGGGGCGCGAAGGGCGGCAGGCTTGCATTAGGCGCTCAGCCAACACACTGATCGCGTCGCGCGATTGATCACAGCATTTGTCGGTCGATCCATGCGATATTCCCTGGTGCTACGAACCCTCCTCGGCTAAGAGGCTGACCAGGTTGATCACAGCAGAATAACGATAAACCCCTAATGGCTGAGAGCGAACCGTGACCCCGGTCGATCAGCACGTCGGCCGGCGCATCAGGGGCAAGCGCCGTGCGCTGGGACTCACCGAGGACGGCCTCGCCAAGTCACTCGGGGTCGATGCCGACAGGATCTGTGCCTATGAGCATGGGACGGAACGCGTCCCGTCCGAACTCCTCATCCGCCTCGGCGAGATCATGGGGGTTTCGCTCAGCTACTTCTTCCCGGCCACGCACTGCCCGGGCCCGTGACCTCGCAACAGTCCGCGCACACCAGATCGAAGGCCACATAAGCCTGCGCGACGGCGTCCTGCCGGTCACCATCGAGTAGCGCGAGGTCGGCCTGGCGCACATAGCTGCACGGATCGGGCGCGGAGGGCTCCGGGAAGTCGGATCCTCGGTTCGGGACATACTCCATCGCGCGCCAATTCATCCTGCGTGCGACCGCATGCGCAGTGTTGCCGCGCCACCGGCCTTCCCGCCTGGAGGAATTGTGCTAAAGCCCGCGCCCGATGCGCCACTACCTCGACTTCGAGAAGCCGATCGCCGAGCTGGAGGGCAAGATCGAAGAGCTCCGGCGCATGTCGGAGCCCGGCGGTATCAACATCGCCGACGAGGTGGCGCGGCTGACCACGGTGGCGGACCGGCAATTGCGCGCGACCTATGCCAGGCTGACGCCGTGGCAGAAGACGCTGGTTGCGCGGCACCCGGACCGGCCCAAGGCGATGGACTACATCACGACGCTGATCAGTGACTTCACGCCACTGGCCGGGGATCGCGCGTTCGCCGACGATGCGGCGGTGCTCGGCGGGATCGGTCGATTCCGTGGTCGCTCGGTGGTGGTGCTGGGAACCGAAAAGGGATCCGATACCGACAGCCGGGTGCAACACAATTTTGGCATGGCGCGGCCGGAGGGCTACCGTAAGGCGCGCCGGCTGATCGAGCTGGCGGGTCGATTCGGCCTGCCGGTGCTGAGCTTTTGTCGACACCTCCGGCGCGTTTCCCGGCGTCGATGCCGAGGCGCGCGGCCAGGCCGAAGCGATAGCGCGCTCGATCGAGGCCTGCCTCGAGGCGCCGGTGCCGCTGGTTGCCACCATCATCGGCGAGGGGGGCTCCGGCGGCGCCATCGCTCTCGCCGCCGGCGATCGCGTGCTGATGCTGGAGCATGCGATCTATTCGGTGATTTCGCCTGAGGGATGCGCATCCATCCTGTGGCGAGATGCGGCGCAGGCGGCGGAGGCGGCCGAGGCGCTGCGGCTGACCGCGGAGGATCTGAAGCGATTGGCGTTGGTGGACGTGGTGATCCCCGAACCACTTGGCGGTGCGCAACGCGACGTGGCAGCGACGATTGCCGCGGTGGGCGACGCCTTGGCCGAGGCATTGCTGCCGCTGGTTGGGCTGGACAGTGCCACGCTGAAGGCGCGACGGCGCGAGAAGTTCCTGGGTGCAGGCCGCGTTAGCCTCGCCTAGTGCGACCCGCTGGCGGACGTCGCTGGGGGTGATCGAGGCGTACAGCGGGGTTTCCTCGGTACCGTTGCAACACGGCACGCTGCCGCCGAAGGTCAAGGAGGTGATCTACGTCGCGATCGATGCCTCCACCACGCATCGCTGCAATCCCGGCGCTCGCATCCACATCGGCAATGCGCTGCGGCAGGGCGCGACGCACGACGAGGTGATGGAGGTGCGGCTGATCGTCTCGGTCCTCGGCATCCATGCCATATCCAACGAACTGCCGGTCCCGTCGAATTGCGCAGGTGCGGTCGCGGCAGCGAAGTGAAGGAAGGGGCGCTAACCGCGGCGCAGGAGAATCTGACGCAGGAGTTCGTCCGCAACCGCGGCTACTGGAATCCGGTTTGGAACCAGCTCCTGCAACATCGCCGGGGTTCTTCGACGCCTATTCGCGGCTGTCACTCGGTGCCGTGGCACGGCACGCTGGCACCGAAGATTCGCGAGCTGATCGATGTCGCGATCGATGTGGCCACCACGCACCTCTGCCTGTCTTGGCTGGGTACGCATATCCGCGGTGCGCTTGGCCATGGCGCAACGGTGGATGAGATCATGGAGGTGCGGCAGCTCACCAGCGTACTACGGCATCCACGCCAACACCGACACCGAAGGCGTGCCAGTGCTGCTGCGGGAGGCGACGAGGGCAGGCAAGACCTGAACATTGCGCGGCGCTGACACGGACGCGATAATGCCGAGTACGGCGCAAGGGTCGCCAGAAAGGCATGATGACCGCCGAACGCAACCAGGATCAGACCAGCGTCTTCCACCTCGTCATGATCAAGCCGTCGCACTACGATGATGACGGCTATCCGATACAGTGGGTTCGCTCGGCAATCCCCTCCAACACGCTGGCCTGCATGAACGGGCTGGCGGAGGACGCGCGACAACGCGCGGTGCTCGGACCGGACGTCGCGATCAGACTTCATACCTACGACGAAACGAATCGGCGGGTGCGGCCCGATCGGATCATCCGCGCCATCAGTCGCGTCGGCGGCAAGCCGTTGATCGCCCTGGTCGGCGTGCAATCCAACCAGTTCCCGCGCGCGGTTGATCTGGCCAGACCGTTCCTTGCCGCGGGATGGCCGGTGATGATCGGCGGCTTCCACATTTCCGGCTGCCTCGCAATGCTGCCGGACATGCCGCCCGAGATGCAGGAGGCACAGGCACTCGGCATTAGCTTCTTTGCCGGCGAGGCCGAGGACCGGCGGCTCGACGACGTGATGCGCGACGCCTGGGCGGGAACGCTGGCACCGCTGTACAACCATATGGACGATCTGCCGTCGCTCCAGGGAGAACCGCCGCCGATCCTGCCAAGCCAGCATGTGCGCCGCACTTCCGGCTCGCTGTCCAGCATCGATCTTGGCCGCGGCTGTCCATACCAGTGCTCGTTCTGCACCATCATCAACGTGCAAGGCCGCAAGAGCCGCTTTCGTTCGCCGGACGATCTGGAGCAGATCATCCGTGCGAACGTTGCGCAGGGCATCAAGCGCTTCTTCATCACCGACGACAACTTCGCCCGCAACCGCCACTGGGAACCGCTGTTCGACCGGATGATCGCGCTGCGCGAGGAAGGTCTGAACATCGGCTTCACCATCCAGGTCGACACGCTATGCCATCGTATCCCCAACTTTATTGCCAAGGCCGGTCGCGCGGGTGTGCGGCGGGTGTTCATCGGCCTGGAGAACATCAATCCGGAGAACCTGCTGGCCGCGAAGAAGCGGCAGAACCGTATCACCGAGTATCGGGCGATGTTGCAGGCGTGGCGTGAGGCCGGCGCCATCACCTATGCAGGCTACATCATCGGCTTTCCCGGCGACACCAAGGAATCGATCCTGCGCGATGTCGAAATCATCAAGCGCGAGTTGCCGCTAGACATTCTGGAATTCTTCGTTCTCACGCCGCTGCCGGGATCCGAGGACCACAAGGTGCTGTGGGAACAGGGCGCCTGGATGGACGCTGATCTCAATAAGTACGACCTCAACCATCGCGTGACGCACCATCCGCACATGTCGGATGCGGAATGGGAGGCGGCGTATCGTGCGGCCTGGACCAACTACTACACGCCGGAGCACATGCACACGATCCTACGGCGTGCGGCAGCGCATCCGTTGGGCCGACCGAAGACCGCGCTAACCACGATTCTGTGGTTCAAGCTGATGATCCTGTTCGAGGCGGTGCATCCGCTGGAGGGCGGCGCGTTCCGGCTGAAGTTTCGCCGCGACCGGCGGTTCGGCATGAAACGTGAGAGCCGTTTCGTGTTCTATCCGTGCTATGCCGCCGCGACGGTGGTGAAGGCGTGGCGCTATCTCATGGTTTACCGTGACGCAATGCGTGACCTGAAGCAGGTGCTGCGCGCGCCGGATCGCTGGACCTACAGCGATCTGGCCATCGCGCCGCCACGCGAGGACGAGCTCGATACGCTGGACCTCTACCATGTCACCAGCGGCGGCGAGGCGGCGGTGGCGCGGCAGCGGCGCGATGACGTGGCCCGCGCCCGAACAGCAGCGGTCGGCTGACCGCGCATCTATGCGGAGCCGCGGCAGGTCGTTACCGTCGCGATGGAATGCCGGATGAACAGCGCGTCCTGATCTTCGACCCGGCGGTCCTGCTCGACGCCGAAGCCGAAGTAATTGCACGCACCGCGTGTGGAGAGATTGCGACATTTGCCGGTGCGCCAATGCCGGTTCTTCGTGCCGGCTTCCTGCGCCATCTGCTGCTGAGCCTGCCCACGCCGCTGGAGCCGTGGCCAATCCGCCTGCCAGGCGTGCGTATCCGGGGTGCATGTATCGACGGATTGCTCGACCTTGCCGATTGCGCCGGACCGAGCGGGGCGGGACTACCTGCGCTGACGCTCGAAGCGTGTGACATCGCAGCGCCGATCGATCTGACCAATGCACGGCTGGCGCGGCTGTCCTTGCGCGACAGCCGCATCGGCGAAGTGTCCGCGCGCGGCCTGCGGGTCGACGGCTCGCTCGACGTCTCCGGCGTCGCTCCGTTGGCGGACACCGCCTGGATCGACGCGCATGCCGCGGTGATCGATGGCGATCTGCTGGGCCGCGGCGCCCGCCTGCAGATCCCGCCGCCGCGTTCTGGCATCGCACATCGCGACGCTCTCTATGCGCTCCGCCTGTCGGGGGCGACGATCCGCGGGAGTCTCGACCTGATGGGCGGCTTCACCGCGATCGGCGGCGTCGCGCTGGACACCGCACACGTGACCGGCGACGTGATCGCCCGTGGCGCGCGGATCGGCGCCGGCGAGGGTGACGCGATCGGCGCCCAGGCGGCGCGCTTCGACGGCGTGGTGATCCTGGGCGACGGCTTTGTCGCGGCCGGCACGATCTGGCTGATGGGCGCGCACATCGCCGGCACGCTCGACATGAACGGGGCGCGGCTGGTCAACCGTACGGCGGACGGCAACGGCGTGGTGCTGGCCGCCGATACCGCGGAGATCGGCGGCTCGGTGCTGCTCCGCAACGGGTTCGCTGTCGAGGGCGCCATCAGCCTGCGCGGCACCCGAATCCGCAGCAGTCTGGAATGCGATGGTGCCAGCCTGGTCAACGCCACCGAGGACGGCGCCGGCATCGCGTTGGCCGGCGATCACGCGGAGATCGGCGGCGCGGTGCTGTTGCGCAACGGCTTGCGGGCACAGGGCGCGATCAGCCTGATCGGCGCCAGGATCGGCGGCAACCTCGAATGCGACGGCTCGAGCCTGACCAATCTCACCATCGACGGTACCGGCATCGTGCTCGCGGCCGAGAATGCGGTGATTGGCGGGGCGGTTTTGCTACGGCATGGCTTCAAGGCGCGTGGCGCAATCAGTCTGCTCGGTGCAACGATCGGCAGCAACGTGGAGTGTTGCGGCGCCTCGCTGGAGAACTGGTCCGACACGGGATCGCGTGAGACACTGCGGCTGACCAACGCCGAGATCGCCGGCGACGTGCTGCTGAACATGGGCTTCACCACACTCGGCTACGTCAGCCTGTGGGGCACCAAGATCGGCCGCGACCTCGACTGCTCGACGGCGACATTCATCGGCCCGTCGCCGGTGGCGGCCGGACGGTCGATCGCGGGGGCGCTGGTGGCGACCAACCTGGCGGTCGCCGGCGATGTCAGGCTGATCGGCGTCACCATGCTTGGGCGGTTCGACGGCGAGGCCATGCAGACCGGCGGCAGCCTGATCTGGGACCGGCTGCGGTTTCCCCGCGAGGTCGCCATCGACGATGCCCGCTATGGCTACCGGACGGGGGTGGACGCACTGCCGCAGATCCTGCTGTCGCACGCGCGGATCGGCGCGGCGCTGATGGCGCACGACCTCACGGCAGAGGTCGCGCTGGCTATCGACCTCGGGGGTGCGCGGGCGGGGACGCTGGACGATACCGGGTTCCCGGCCGGCTGGGGGGTAGGCCGGGCAAGGGAAGGCATGTTCTGCACCCTCAACCTCGACGGCTTCGTCTATGACCGGTTCGGTCACCTGCCATCCGACGAAGCCAGCGGCATTGGTGTCGCGCTGACGGCGATCGGTCGCTGGGCGGCGCATCTTGGCCGCGGCCATTCGGCGTCCTGGGCGGTTCGTCTCGCGCGACGCATGCTGCACGTGCAGCGGGCCCATGTGAGGCAACGCCTGTCGTGGGTGCAGCGCCAGCAGACCAGCGCCAGCGAATTCCACCCGCAACCGTACCGGCATTTGGCGCGGGTGCTCCGTGCCCAGGGGCACTACCAGGCGGCTCGTGAGGTCGCGATCGTCGAACAATGGGCGACGCCATCCTCCAATCGGGTCACCCGCCTGCTGCGCTCGGTCTGGGGTCTGTGCTTCGGCTTCGGCCTGTCGCCGGTGCGGGCGACAGCGACCGTGGCGGTGCTGCTGGCGGTCGGCACCGCCGGCGTGTGGTGGGCATGGAAGCAGGCCGGCGTGCTGGTCATCAATTCGACCTACACGATGACCGAGGTGACGGACACACCTGTGTTCCTGCGCCCGGACAAAGCTCAGGCCACGGCCGGTGCGCCGCGCTGCGGCGACAACGACATCCAGCCGCTGTTCTATGCCATGGACCTGGTGGTGCCGGTGATGGCGCTGCACCAGATCGACAAATGCTGGGTGGATACCGGGCCAGGCACCGCAGGCTGGCGGATATTCTGGTCGTTGTACTCGTTCATCGGCAAGCTGGTGACGTCGCTAGCGCTGCTAACCTATTCCGGCGTGCTGAAGCCGAAGGAAGAGGTCTGACGGTTCAGCGGAAGATCGAGTGGGGCCCGGGCGAAGCGAGCGTGGTGGCCGCTGCGGTGGTCTCGCGCCCCGACGCCGGCGCGACGGCGTGGCCCTTGCGTGCCGCATCCGCGGTCCGCGGTGCAGTGTCGCCCAGGGCACGCGATAGCTTCGCGGCGGCGTCCAGCACCATCGGCAGCAACGCGCGTGGTCGCGGCGGGCGCATCCGCATCGTGGGGGCGCTGACCGACAGCACCGCCACGACCTGGCCGGAGGCGTCGCGCACCGGGGCGGCGACCGTAGCGGCGCCTGCGACCACCTCGTCTGTGGTCAGCAGGTAGCCGCGGGTCCGAATCCGTTGGAGGTCGGCGGCGATCCATGCGGCATCGGTTCGGGTAGCCGGCGTGAAGCGCGGCAGGCGCTGGGCGAGTACCTGGGTCTGCACCGCCTCGGGCGCGTGAGCCAGCAGCAGGCGGCTGGAGCCGGCATGCAGCGGCTGGCGCTTGCCTACCTCACTGTACAGACGCAGGCCAGGGTCGGCCTGATAGATGGCGATGGTCTCGCTTTCGAGTCCGTCGCGCACCCGAAGATAGACATTCTCGCCGCAGGTTTTACCCAGCGCGGCGAGGAACGGCATGGCGGTCGCCTCGAGTGCGCCCTGCTCGACCGCGGCGCGGCCGAGCACGCCCCAGCGGGCGCCGAGCCGCCACATCCCGCGCGCCTCGTCCTGAATTGCGAAGCCGCGCGCCTCCAGCGTGCGCAGCAGGCGGAAACCCGCGGTACGCGTGCAGCGCGCCTGGTCCGCGAGCGCCGCGAGGGGGGCGGGGCCGATCCGCGACAGCGCCTCCAGCAGGTCGAGCGCGCGGCCTACTGCGGCGATGCTATAGTCCCGCGCAGGGGTGGCTGCTTCATGCGACCCGTTGCCGGAGCGGGACCGGACCTTGCCCTTGCTGCGGCTAGCCTGCGCCATGCGTACCCCTGAGAGATGATACCGCCTGAAACCAAGTTAGCACGGGTCAGACCAGTATTGCACGGGGCCGAGCGGGCGGATTTGACCAAACAACGCGCAAATTCCTGACGGGCAACATAGCAGGACAGCGCGGATTTTGGCACTGGTGCGGGGCGGGGTCAAAGGGCGGGGTCGAGGTTCGGCCCGAAGCCCGGACCTTGCTTCCTTGTCCCCCCGGTCAGCGTGCGCTAAAGCCGCGCGTTCACGCGGGGGCCGGCACGCGGGCGCGGGCGTGGTGGAACTGGCAGACACGCCAGATTTAGGTTCTGGTGGCGCAAGCCGTGGGGGTTCAAGTCCCTCCGCCCGCACCACGCGGCGGGTGGACAACGACAGGATTGAACAATGCAGGTTACCGAAACGCTCTCCGAAGGGCTGAAGCGCGCCTACACCGTGGTGGTGCCCGCCGCTGACATCGAGACCAAGCGTGCCGCCAGGCTGGCCAATCTGGGCAAGACGCTGAATTTGCCTGGATTCCGCCCGGGCAAGATCCCGACCACGGTGGTCCGCCAGCGCTACGGCACGGCGGTCAACGCCGAGGTGCTGGAGGAATCGGTCACCCAGGCCACGCAGCAGGTGTTGACCGAGCGCGGCCTGCGCCCGGCGCTGCAACCGAAGATCGATGTCGTAAGCCTCGACCCGACCGGCGGTGCGGGCAACGACTTGGAGTTCAAGGTCGAGCTGGAACTGCTGCCGGAGATCACTCTGCCCGACTTCGGCGCGATCGAACTCACTCGGATGAAGGTTGAGGTGGCGCCGGAGACGGTGGACAAGGCGCTGGCGGACATCGCCCAGCGCAACCGCAGCCTCGAGGAAATTCCTGCCGCGGAGCTGGGCGATCGGGGCGCCTTGCGTGGCGAGGTGCTGACCGTCGATTACGTCGGACGCATCGAGGGGACCGAATTCCCCGGCGGGACAGGCAAGGATATCGAGGTGGAAATCGGTGGCTCCGGCTTCATCCCCGGCTTCAGCGAGCCGCTCGAGGGCATGAAGCCGGGCGAGACCCGCACCACCGAGGTCACCTTCCCGGCCGACTACGGCGTGCCGACCGTGGCCGGCAAGGCGGCGGCCTTTGAGGTCACTGCGCATCGTCTGAGCCGCGCCTTGGTGCCTGCCCTTGACGACGAACTGGCCAAGAAGCTGGGCTTCGACGACTTGGCGGCCATGCGGGAGATGCTCACCGGCCGTGTCCAAAATGAATACCAGCAGATCGGCCGGCTGCGCCTAAAGCGCCAATTGCTGGATGCGCTGGCCGATACGACGAAGTTTGCCTCGCCCGAGGGAATGGTGGAGCAGGAATTCAGCCAAATCTGGCAGCGTGTGGAAGCCGATCGGGAGGCGGGACGGCTGGACGAGGACGACAAGGAAAAGGACGAAGTGACGCTGAAAGCCGACTACCGAGCGATCGCCGAGCGGCGCGTGCGGCTCGGGTTGTTGCTGGCGGAGGTCGGGCGGGCGAACAACATCACGGTGGCGCAGGACGAGATGACCAGGGCGATGCGGACCGAGGCGATGCGCTACCCCGGCCAGGAGCAGAACGTGTTCGAGTTCTTCCGGCAGAACCCCCGCGCCACCGACACGCTGCGTGGCCCGCTGTTCGAGGAGAAGGTGATCGATTTCATCCTGGAACTTGCCAAGGTCGAGGAGAAGACCGTCACGCTGGAGGAACTCTCCCAGGAGCCGCCGGTCACGGCGGGCGCGACGTAGAGTTGTTGCTCTCCCCTTCGGGAGCGGAAGAAGGACGCCGGCCGGCCTACTGGCCGGTTGGAGTCCGGACCGGTCCAGCTTATCTATAGGGCGTTCTCCGTCTCGAAGGTACCCGCCATGCACGACCGCGATCCCGTTGAAATCTACGCCAACAACCTGGTGCCCATGGTGGTGGAGCAGACCGCCCGCGGCGAGCGCGCCTTCGACATCTACTCACGCTTGCTGAAGGAGCGGATCATCTTCCTTACCGGTGCGGTCTACGACCAGGTCAGCGCGCTGATTTGCGCCCAGCTGCTGTTCCTGGAGTCCGAAAATCCCAACAAAGATATATCGTTCTATATCAACAGCCCCGGCGGCGTCGTTTCGGCAGGGCTGGCGGTGTACGACACCATGCAATACATCCGCAGTCCGGTCTCCACGGTGTGCATCGGCCAGGCGGCATCGATGGGTAGCCTGCTGCTGGCCGCTGGCGCCAAGGGCAAGCGCTATGCCCTGCCGAATGCGCGGATCATGGTCCACCAGCCGTCCGGCGGCGCCCAGGGCCAGGCGACTGACATAGAGATCCAGGCGCGCGAGATTCTTACCCTGCGCAAGCGTCTCAACGAAATCTATGTCCGCCACACCGGCCAGCCGCTGGAGGCGATCGAGCGCAGGCTGGAGCGCGACAGCTATATGTCGGCCGAGGAAAGCCGGGACTTCGGGCTGGTCGACGAGGTGGTGGAGAACCGTCCGACCCCGGAAGAGGGTGGTGGACGGGCCTGAGACGCCAGGACGGCGAAAAAACCGGGACCGGTCACGGTTCTTGTCCCCCCCGGCCCCAGGGGGGTAAAGTCACCGCTTGGCTCCCCGCGAGTCCGGGGCAGGAGTACGCATGAGCAAGTCCGGCAATTCGAAAAACACCCTTTATTGCTCATTCTGCGGCAAGTCCCAGCATGAGGTACGCAAGCTCATCGCCGGGCCGACGGTGTTCATCTGCGATGAATGCGTCGAGCTCTGCATGGACATCATCCGCGAGGAGCACAAGACCCACCTCGTGAAATCGCGCGACGGCGTGCCGACGCCGAAGGAAATCTGCAAGGTGCTGGACGACTACGTGATCGGGCAGGACCACGCCAAGCGTGTGCTCTCGGTCGCCGTGCACAACCATTACAAGCGGCTCGCGCATGGGCAGAAGAACAACGACATCGAGATCGCCAAGTCCAACATCATGCTGGTCGGTCCCACCGGGTCGGGCAAGACGCTGCTGGCCCAGACGCTGGCCCGTATCCTCGATGTCCCATTCACCATGGCGGACGCGACGACACTGACCGAGGCGGGCTATGTCGGCGAGGATGTCGAGAACATCATCCTCAAGCTGCTGCAGTCGGCCGACTACAACGTCGAGCGCGCTCAGCGCGGCATCGTCTATATCGACGAGGTCGACAAGATCAGCCGCAAGTCCGACAACCCCTCGATCACCCGCGACGTGAGCGGCGAGGGCGTGCAGCAGGCACTGCTGAAGATCATGGAGGGCACGGTCGCCTCGGTGCCGCCGCAGGGCGGTAGGAAGCACCCGCAGCAGGAGTTTCTCCAGGTCGATACCACCAACATATTATTCATCTGTGGCGGTGCATTCTCCGGGCTGGAGAAAATCATCGCCGCGCGCGGCAAAGGCTCCGGTATCGGCTATGGCGCGGAGGTCCGCTCGTCCGACGAACGCCGCACCGGCGCCATATTGCGCGAGGTGGAGCCGGAAGATTTGCTGAAATTCGGCCTAATCCCCGAGTTCATCGGGCGCCTGCCGGTGGTCGCCACGCTGGAGGACCTGGACGAAGGCGCGCTGATGGAGATTCTGACCAAGCCAAAGAACGCGCTGGTCAAGCAGTACGGCAGGCTGTTCGAGATGGAGGGCGTGAAACTGTCCTTCACAGAGGATGCCTTGCACTCGGTCGCGACGCGGGCAATCGCCCGGCGCACCGGCGCCCGCGGCTTACGCTCGATCATGGAGTCCATCCTGCTGGGCACCATGTTCGAGCTTCCTGGTCTCGATGGAGTAGAGGAGGTGGTTATCAACCGCGAAGTTGCCGAATCGCGAGCCAACCCGCTCTACCTCTACGGCAAGGAGAGGGCGGAGAGTTCCGCTTGATCCTTGGGAAGCGGTCGCTCGCGAATTTGCGACCCCGGATTTCAAGGTCTTGCGCTGCATTGCTCGGCAGACGATATGCGATTCCGACCAGTGGGCGCCATGCCCGTTGGGGCGCCTTCCGTGCCGCAGGGATCGCGATAAGTCGGGCGGATTTGGCGTCGACTGTCCATAAGGAGGTCAACCATGGATGAATCCGAACGGCCTGCGCCGGAATCGCAGGGACGCCCGGACGGCACACCGCCTACCCCCGCGCCTGCCCCGGCACGCGGCGATCTGCTGGCCGTGCTGCCGCTACGCGACATAGTGGTATTTCCCCACATGATCGTGCCGCTGTTCGTCGGACGCGAGAAATCCGTCCGAGCGCTGGAAGCGGTGATGAAGGAGGACAAGCAGATCCTGCTGGTGGCGCAGAAGAACGCCGCGCAGGACGACCCGTCGGTCGATGACATTTATCGTGTCGGCACTGTCTCGACGATCCTGCAGCTGCTGAAGCTGCCGGACGGCACGGTGAAGGTGCTGGTGGAGGGCGGCAAGCGCGCCAAGATCAGCGGCTTCAAAGACACCGACAGCTACTTCGAGGCATTTGTCGAGGCGATGCCCGACCAGGGCACCGACGTCAAGGAACTCGAGGCGCTCGGCCGCACAGTGGTTTCGCAGTTCGAGCAGTATATCAAGCTCAACAAAAAAATTGCCCCCGAGGTGCTGGTTTCGCTGAACCAGATCGAGGAGCCGTCGAAGCTCGCCGATACGGTGGCGAGCCATCTCAACCTGAAGATCGCCGAGAAGCAGGAGCTGCTGGAAATCTCGAAGGTCGGCGATCGGCTGGAGCGCGTGTTCGGACACATGGAGTCCGAGATCGGCGTGCTGCAGGTGGAGAAGCGCATCCGTAGCCGCGTGAAGCGGCAAATGGAGAAGACGCAGCGCGAATACTACCTGAACGAGCAGCTCAAGGCGATCCAGAAGGAGCTTGGCGAGGGCGAGGACGGCAAGGACGAGAACGCCGAGCTCGAAGCCAAGATCAAGAAGACCAAGCTGTCGAAGGAAGCTCGCGAAAAGGCCATGCAGGAGCTGAAGAAGCTCAAGACCATGAGCCCGATGAGCGCCGAGGCGACGGTGGTGCGCAACTACCTCGACTGGATGCTGTCGATCCCGTGGAAGAAGCGCAGCAAGATCCGCAACGACGTGGTGGCGGCCGAGAAGGTGCTGGAGGCCGATCACTACGGGCTGGAGAAGGTAAAGGAGCGCATCATCGAGTACCTCGCCGTGCAGGCGCGGTCGCCGAAGGTGCGCGGGCCGATCCTGTGCCTCGTGGGACCGCCGGGTGTCGGCAAGACCTCGCTGGGCAAGTCGGTGGCGCGTGCGACGGGGCGCAACTTCGTACGCATGTCGCTGGGCGGCGTGCGCGACGAGGCGGAGATCCGCGGGCATCGGCGCACCTATATCGGCTCGATGCCCGGCAAGGTGATCCAGGGCATGAAGAAGGCGAAGACCTCGAACCCGCTGTTCCTGCTGGACGAGGTGGACAAGCTGGGTGCCGACTGGCGCGGCGATCCTTCGTCCGCGCTGCTGGAGGTGCTGGATCCTGAGCAGAACTCCACCTTCGCCGATCATTACCTGGAGGTGGATTACGATCTGTCCGATGTGATGTTCGTCACCACGGCCAACAGTCTGCGCATGCCGCAGCCGCTGATGGACCGTATGGAGATCATCCGCATTCCCGGCTACACCGAGGATGAGAAGGTGGAGATCGCCAAGCGCCACCTGATCTCCAAGCAGTCCGAGGCGCATGGTCTGAAGATGACCGAGTGGCACATCTCGGACGACGCGCTGCGCGACCTGATCCGCTACTACACGCGCGAGGCGGGTGTACGGAACATGGAGCGCGAGATCGCCAACATCGCCCGCAAAGCGGTGAAGGAACTTGTCACCAAGAAAACTCAAAAGGTCGCGATCACGCGAAAGAACCTCGAGAAATATTCGGGCGTTCGCAAGTTCCGCTTCGGCGAGACCGAGGCCGAGGACATGGTCGGTGTCGTCACCGGCCTGGCCTGGACCGAGGTCGGCGGCGAGATCCTGACCATCGAGAGTGTGCTGCTGCCCGGCAAGGGCAACGTGAAGCACACCGGAAAACTGGGCGACGTGATGCAGGAGAGCGTGTCGGCGGCACTGAGCTATGTGCGCAGCCGCTCGACCAGGTTCGGCATCAAGCCGACGCTGTTCGAGAAACGCGACATCCACGTGCACGTCCCCGAGGGTGCCACGCCGAAGGACGGACCCTCGGCCGGTGTCGCGATGGCCACATCGATCGTGTCGATCCTCACCGGTATTCCGGTGCGGCGCGACGTGGCGATGACCGGCGAGATCACGCTGCGCGGGCGCGTGCTGCCAATCGGCGGACTGAAGGAGAAGCTGCTGGCGGCACTGCGCGCCGGGATCACCACGGTGTTCATTCCGAAAGAGAACGAGAAGGACTTGGCGGAGATTCCGGACAACGTGAAGAAGCACCTGAAGCTTGTTCCGGTAGCCGACGTGGACGAGGTGATCGCGCAGGCGCTGGCACACCGTCCGGTGGCGATCGAGTGGGAAGAGCCGCCGGAGCCGGTCGCACCACCTCCGTCGGCGCAGCCCTCTGCTTCGCTGCCGCACTGATCAGGCGTTGGCGAAAGGCCCGCCGGCGTGGTCCGGCGGGCCTTTCTGTTGTCATTGACGCGACGGAAACCGCGCCATTAGTGTCGCCCGCCCGGTCGGCCACTCGTGCCGGCATCGCCTCACATCAACGGATCGAGAGGGATTGAATCAGTGAACAAGATGGATCTCATCGCGGCTGTCGCCGACCAAACTGATTTGCCACGTACCAAGGCATCCGAGGTGGTCGATGCGGTGTTCGGCGCGATTGAAGGTGCGTTGAAGAAAAAGGAGGAGGTCCGGCTGGTCGGCTTCGGCACGTTCGCGACCGCTGAACGCAAGGCTGGCACGGGGCGCAATCCGCGCACCGGCGAAGAGATGGCGATCCCCGCCTCGACCACTGTCCGTTTCAAGGCGGGCAAGGGACTGAAGGACGCGGTGCAGTGACCACTGCCGGGCGGTTAGCTCAGCGGTAGAGCGTCTCGTTTACACCGAGAGGGTCGGCGGTTCGAATCCGTCACCGCCCACCACCGTTCGGAAGCCTTGACCGGGCGGTTGGCGCGACGTAAGTGCTGCCGCTCTGCGCGGGCGTAGCTCAGTTGGTTAGAGCGCCGGCCTGTCACGCCGGAGGTCGCGGGTTCAAGTCCCGTCGCTCGCGCCAGATTTTATCATGCGGTGCAGCTATTGCTGCGGGTGTTTCATGTGCTGCAGTTGGATGACCGTCTGCGAAGCGACCTGGCTCGTGGGGAACCTCAGCGCTAATCGCTGGAAACCGAGGCGGCCGATCAAGTACGGTAACCACATCTGCCGGTCTCGCTCGGCATCAGTCCAATGCTCCATTCCCATCTCGGTAAGACCTCGAATGGAGTTGGATCCGGGGGGATACCTGGCAGAACTCGTTCAACTTTCCTAGAATCTTTTCCTGAGGATATCTACCGTGCTGTTGGCAGTACAGATCAATCGGTTGTGTTGCGCTCGAAGACCATATCGAAGTCTTGCGGCATTATGGACATGACTTCCACGCCGCCCTCGAAGGTAAGCCAGAGAGGATTGGATCGCTCGTTGTTACGGTAAGTCCATTTGGAGCGCGGGGATTCCTCTTGAGTTCACGACGGGCCCGAGCCGTAAGAGGAAATGGACGCGCGGCACTCTCGGGACTTCTCAGTGTCTCAAATAGCAGCTTTCTCGCAGTCTGTGCTGCAGCGTCCCAACCTTCGCTGCGTCGAGCACCTCATTGATTGGGACGTCCGGGTTCTCTCCAGAAAATGCACGCTATGCAGTTTTCTGCAATGATCTCTGCGCAAGTTTCACTCTGCGCAAGCAAGATGGGTGAGGCAGGCGAGCCTTTGTCGACCCGAGCAGTTGCTCCCGTCAGCCGTCATGCCCGCCTTTCGCAGCGCGTTCGGACCCACCGACCTGGCTGTTGACCTGATGGCCGCCAAACCTGCATGCGGGTCGGCCAGCGGATCTCACAACATCAAACCAAACAGCAATGTCAGAATTGACGTGGCTGGTAATATAAGTCCACTCGCGGATGGGATGGGACGCGATTGGCGGTGCCGGCTGCCGGAGAACTGGCGGCGAGCTCGTCTCACATACCAGTTACCGGGGAGTGCGATATCCGTGGTCCGGTGGCGCGATTCTGCGGCGCCAGAAGCGGTCGCACGGCTGGCTCCGCCGGATGGCTATCGGCGCGAAACGGTGGCCTGAGTGAAATCGGAATCGGAACTCAGCGCCAGCTGACCGAACTCGATCCACGTATCCCCGGGCGGCGGTCTGTCCTAGCCGTCGGGTATAAAGATGGAGCGAAGCTGAAGCGTATCGCATCCAAGCGGATTGGCGGTCGCCGACCTGCGTTGCGATCGGTGCGGTCACGTCGGCTCGAGCGGCTGGCGGGACATTTTGACCCCCGGAGTTCTCTGTTCGTTCTTTCGCCTGGTTGGGCTGGCCGGTGCTAAGCAGATGGCACTCTTTGCGGCTTGCCGGTACGCCTGCTACCGTCCGCGTGGCCCTATGGCGGCGCAACACGGTTGCGGCTAATGTCCGGTCGCCTTGAGTCGCGATGAACTGGGAATGGCACAGCCACTACAGGGCTGGGTCCGCTTGGCGACTTGCGGCGCAAGCTTCGATCGATCGGACCCGACATGCAGCCAGTGCTTTACGGATACCTTCCCGTCCTGGTGTTCATGGTGATCGCGGGCGGAATAGCCCTGGCGATGGTGGGCGGCTCGTTGCTCGCCGCGCGGCAGAAGCCGTATGCCGAGAAGGTGTCCGCCTACGAATGCGGCTTCGAGCCGTTCGATGATGCGCGGCGGCGGTTCGATGTGCGGTTCTATCTGGTCGCAATCCTGTTCATCATCTTCGATCTCGAGGTGGCGTTCCTGTTCCCCTGGGCGGTGTCGCTGAAGGACATCGGCTGGTTCGGCTTCCTGTCGATGATCGGCTTCCTTGGCGTGCTGACCGTTGGCTTCATCTACGAGTGGTGCAAGGGCGCACTGGATTGGGAGTAGTGGCATGAGCGCAAGCGACGCCATCGCCTGGAACCGCGACGCATTGCCGCCGGGACCGGAGCAGGATGCCGTGGTCAAGGGCATCACTGGCGAGATCGCCGACAAGGGCTTCATCGTCGCCAATATCGACAAGGTGGTGAACTGGGCACGCACCGGCAGCCTGTGGCCGATGACGTTCGGTCTGGCGTGCTGCGCGGTGGAGATGATTCACGCCTACATGCCCCGCTACGACCTGGATCGCTTTGGTACAATTCCCCGCGCATCACCGCGCCAGAGCGACGTGATGATCGTCGCCGGAACGCTGACCAACAAGATGGCGCCCGCGTTGCGCAAGGTGTACGACCAGATGCCGGAACCGCGCTGGGTGATCAGCATGGGAAGCTGCGCCAACGGCGGCGGGTATTATCACTATTCCTATGCGGTGGTGCGCGGCTGCGATCGCGTCGTGCCGGTGGACGTGTACGTACCTGGCTGCCCGCCGACCGCCGAGGCACTCGTGTATGGCATTATGCAGTTGCAGAAGAAGATCCGCCGCACCGGGACAATCCTCCGTGGCTGACCTCGCTGCAGCCGTTGCGACGCTGTCCGGTGTTGGTGCCGCGCGTGTAGAGAAGGGCGAGGTGGTCGCGGATGCCGATCGCGATGCGTTGCTAACGTTGATGACCACGCTGCGCGACGATCCTCGCTTCGCGTTCGAGCAGGTGATGGACATCTGCGGTGTCGACTGGCCGCAACGCGCCGAGCGGTTCGACGTTGTTTATAATCTGCTGTCGGTATCGCTGAACCAGCGGCTGCGCGTGATCGTGACGACCGACGAAACCGCCCCGGTGCCCTCGGTGCACACGGTGTGGCCGGTGGCGACGTGGTGGGAGCGCGAGGCTTGGGACCTGTTCGGCATCGTGTTCTCCGGCCAGCCGGATCTGCGGCGAATTCTGACCGACTACGGGTTCGAGGGTCATCCGCTGCGCAAGGACTTTCCGCTGACCGGCTACGTGGAAGTTCGCTACGACGAGGACCGTAAGGCGGTGGTGTACGAACCGGTTCGGCTTACACAGGATTTTCGCAGCTTCGATTTCCTGTCGCCATGGGAAGGTATCACCACCCTGCCAGGCGACGAGAAGGTGCATACCGCACGGGCGGCGGAAGTTCAGCCGCCAGCCGATACGAAGGCGTGAACCGGTGAGCGGGACGACATCACGGACCGTGGAGATTGACAGCCACGCGATCAATTTCGGTCCGCAGCATCCGGCCGCTCACGGCGTGCTGCGTCTGATCCTGGAGATGGACGGCGAGGTGGTCGAGCGCGCCGATCCGCATATCGGTCTGCTGCATCGCGGTACCGAGAAGTTGATCGAATACAAGACGTATATGCAGGCGGTGCCGTATTTTGACCGGCTCGATTACGTCTCGCCGATGTGCGAGGAGCATGCGTTCGCGCTGGCGACCGAGAAGCTGCTGGGCATCGAAGCGCCGGAGCGCGGGCAGTGGATCCGCGTGCTGTTCGCCGAGATCACCCGTGTGCTGAACCATTTGCTGAACGTGACGACCTATGCGCTGGATGTCGGCGCGATCACGCCGAGTTTGTGGGGGTTCGAAGAACGCGAGAAGCTGATGGAATTCCACGAGGCCGCATCCGGTGCGCGGCTGCATGCGAACTATTTCCGTCCCGGCGGCGTCGCGAAGGACTTGCCCGCGGGGCTGGAGGCACGGATTGCCGAATGGGCCGAGACGTTTCCAAAGTTCATCGATGACCTGGAAGAGCTGCTGACCGGTAACCGGATCTGGAAGCAGCGCACCGTCGATATCGGCGTGATGGATGCCCAGGCGGCGCTGGCCTGGGGTTTCACCGGCCCTTGTCTGCGCGCGAGTGGCGTGCCGTGGGACCTGCGCCGTTCGCAGCCCTATGACAAATACGCCGAGGTGGACTTCAAGATTCCGGTTGGCCGTCACGGTGATTGCTACGACCGCTATCTGATGCGTCTCGCCGAGATGCGCGAGAGCGTAAAGATCATCCAGCAGGCGCTCGGCAAGCTGCGGCCTGGGCCGGTGAAGGTGCAGGATCGCAAGTTCACGCCGCCGAGCCGTGCCGAGATGAAGCGCTCCATGGAGGCGTTGATCCATCACTTCAAGCTTTATACCGAGGGTTATCACGTGCCGGCGGGAGCCTCCTACACTGCGGTCGAAAGCCCGAAAGGCGAGTTCGGTGTTTATCTGGTTGCGGATGGAACCAACCGGCCGTATCGTTGCAAAATCCGCGCCACCGGCTTCGCGCTGTTGCAGGCCATCGAGGTGATGGCGAAGCGCCACATGCTGGCGGACACGGTGGCGATCATCGGCTCGCTCGACATCGTGTTTGGCGAGATCGACAGATAGACATGGCCGAGAACAGCAACTCCGATTTCGTGCAGCCGGCGACGTTCGCGTTCGATGCGGAGAGCGAGGCGGCGATACCGCCGTTGCTGGCGAAATATCCGCCGGGCAAGCAGGCGAGCGCAGTGCTCCCGATGCTGTATCTGGTGCAGAACCAGATGAAGCGGCAGACCGGCAGCGCTTGGGTTCCCACCGTGGGGATGGATGCGGTGGCGCGGCGGCTCGATATGGCGCCGATCCGCGTCTACGAGGTCGCGACATTCTATTTCATGTTCAATTTACGGCCGGTCGGCAAATGGCATTTGCAGGTCTGTACTACGACACCGTGCTGGCTGCGTGGTTCCGACGATGTGGTGGCCGCATGCCGCGCGGTGACCGGCATCCAGGGTTGGGGTGAGACCAGTGCCGATGGCGAGTTCAGCATGACCGAGGTTGAATGCGTCGGCGGCTGCGTCAATGCGCCGGTTATCCAGGTGAACGACGATTTTTACGAGGACCTGGACGCGGAGAGCACAAGGCAGTTGCTTGCAGCGTTGCGCCGCGGTGAGGCGCCGAAACCCGGTTCGATGACGGGCCGGCAGACGTCGGCGCCGGAGGGCGGACCGACGACGCTGACGACATTGCATTTCGGCGCGGAGAGCTGATCCAATGTTGCAGGACAGGGACCGCATCTTCACCAACCTCTACGGCCTGCACGATCCGTTCCTGAATGGCGCCCGCGCGCGGGGCGACTGGGACAACACCAAGACCATCCTGGAGAGGGGTCGCGACGCGATCGTCGAGGAGGTGAAGGCATCTGGCCTGCGCGGCCGCGGCGGTGCGGGATTTCCTACCGGCCTGAAATGGTCCTTCATGCCGAAGCAGTCCGACCGGCCGTGCTATCTGGTGGTGAACGCAGATGAATCCGAGCCTGGCACATGCAAGGATCGCGACATCATTCGCCACGATCCGCACAAGCTGGTTGAGGGCTGTCTGGTCGCCGGGTTCGCCATGGGCGCGTGTGCCGCCTACATCTATATCCGCGGTGAGTTCGCCAACGAGGCGAAGGTGTTGCAGGCGGCGATCGACGAGGCGTATGCGGCTGGGCTGATCGGCAAGAACGCATGCGCGTCCGGCTACGATTTCGATGTATTTCTGCACCGTGGCGCCGGCGCGTATATCTGCGGGGAAGAAACCGGACTGCTGGAAAGCCTGGAAGGCAAGAAGGGTCTGCCGCGGCTGAAGCCGCCATTCCCTGCCGCGGTGGGGCTGTATGGCTGCCCGTCCACGGTGAACAACGTGGAGAGCATCGCGGTTGCGCCCACCATCATGCGGCGCGGTGCGGCCTGGTTCAATTCGCTAGGGCGACCGAAGAATTCGGGACAGAAGGTATTCTGCATTTCCGGTCACGTGAACAAGCCGTGCAACGTCGAGGAAGAACTCGGCATCCCGCTGCGTGAGCTGATCGACAGATACGCCGGCGGCGTGCGTGGTGGCTGGGACAATCTGCTGGCGGTCATTCCAGGCGGCGCGTCGGTGCCTGTGATCCCGAAGAGCGTGTGCGACGATGTGCTGATGGACTTCGACGCGCTGCGCGAGGCGCAAAGCGGTCTAGGCACTGCCGCGGTGATCGTGATGGACAAGTCCACCGACATCATCAAGGCGATCGCGCGGCTGTCGAAGTTCTACATGCACGAGAGTTGCGGCCAGTGCACGCCATGCCGCGAAGGCACCGGCTGGATGTGGCGGGTGATGACACGGATGGTGGAGGGAAGGGCGGAGGTCCCCGAGATCGACACGCTCGATCAGGTCACCCGCCAGATCGAGGGTCACACGATCTGTGCGCTTGGTGACGCGGCGGCATGGCCAATCCAGGGCCTGATCCGTCACTTCCGACCGGTGATGGAAGAGCGCATCGCGTCCTACAAAGCGCACGCCACATCTGTGCGTATGGCGGCGGAGTGATGTTATGCTGTCATTGCGAGGAGCGCGGCGACGAAGCAATCTCCATCCGGTACCATGCTGACACTGTGATGGGGATTGCTTCGCTTCGCTCGCAATGACACCGCTTTGGAAGTTCGCATAATGGCCAAAGTCACCGTGGACGGCATCGAGGTCGAAGTCCCCAACGGCTCCTCCGTGCTGCAGGCCTGCGAGGCGGCCGGCAAGGAAATCCCTCGCTTCTGCTATCACGAGCGCCTCTCCATCGCCGGCAACTGCCGCATGTGCCTGGTCGAGATCGAAAAGGCGCCGCCCAAGCCGATCTCGTCGTGCACCTATCCGGTCGCCGACGGTATGGTGGTGCATACCGACTCGCCGATGGTGCGTAACGGCCGTCGTGGCGTGATGGAGTTCCTGCTGATCAACCATCCGCTAGATTGTCCGATCTGCGATCAGGGCGGCGAATGCGATCTGCAGGACCAGGCGATGGGCTACGGCATGGACCACTCGCGTTATGCCGAGAACAAGCGTGCGGTGAAGGACAAGGACCTCGGTCCGCTGGTAAAGACGGTGATGACGCGATGCATCCATTGCACACGCTGCATCCGATTCATCAGCGAGGTCGCCGGCGTGCCCGACCTTGGCGCTACGAACCGCGGCGAGCACATGGAAGTCGGTACCTACGTCGAGAAGGCACTCGGCTCCGAGCTCTCCGGCAACATCATCGATCTCTGCCCGGTCGGTGCACTGACCTCCAAGCCTTATGCGTTTGTCGCGCGGTCTTGGGAGTTGTCGAAGGTCGACAGCATCGATGTGCTGGATGCGGTCGGCACCAACATCCGCATCGACGCGCGTGGTCCCGAAGTGCTCCGTATCCTGCCGCGACTGAACGAGGACGTGAACGAGGAGTGGCTGGCCGACAAATCCCGCTTCGCGCTCGATGGACTGCGTCGTCGTCGCCTGGACCGTCCGTGGGTGCGCTGCGACGGCAAGCTGATCGAGGCAAGCTGGCCCGAAGCGTTCGACGCCATCGCCGAGAAGCTGCACGGCTTGGCGGGCGATCGCATCGGCGCGGTGGCGGGCGACCTCTGCGATGCCGAGAGCATGCTGGCGCTGAAGGATCTGATGGTCGCGCTGGGGTCGGCGAACCTCGATTGCCGCCAGGACGGCGCTCGGCTCGATGCTTCGCGTCGCGACTTCTACACGTTCAATACCTCGATCGCCGGCATTGAGGACGCGGACGCGATACTGCTGATCGGTACCAACCCGCGCCGCGAGGCGCCGGTGCTGAACGCGCGCATCCGCAAGCGTTGGCTCGCCGGCAGCATCCCGATCGGCCTGATCGGTGGCGAAACCGATCTGACCTATCGCGTGCGGCAACTAGGCACGGCACCGAGCGTTTTGAACGCATTGCACGACGGTTCGCACGCGTTCGCCACGGCGTTGCATAACTCGAAGCAGCCGATGATCATCGTCGGACAGGGGGCGCTGGCGCGGCCCGATGGATCGGCGGTTCTGGCGGCGTCATGGCGGCTTGCCGCATCGGCAGGCGCACTGATGCCGGAGTGGCACGGCTTCAACGTCCTGCACACTGCCGCCGCACGAGTAGGCGCGCTCGATCTTGGCTTCGTGCCTGGCAGCAACGGCAAGTCACTGGCCCAAATGCTGAATGGCGGCGTCGACGTATTGTGGCTGCTTGGCGCCGATGAATTCGACATGGCGCGCATCGGCGCGAACACCTTCGTCGTGTACCAGGGCCACCATGGCGATGCCGGCGCCGCGCGGGCCGACGTGATTCTGCCCGGCGCGGCCTACACCGAGAAGCAAGGCACCTACGTGAATACGGAGGGTCGCGTGCAGCGCGGCCTGCTCGCCGTCCATCCGCCAGGCGAGGCGCGCGAGGACTGGAAGATCCTACGCGCGTTCAGTGAGATCGTCGGCCAAAAACTACCCTACGACACGATCGATGCGCTGCGCGCCCGGCTCGAGCAGGTGAATCCGGCGTTCGGCCGCATCGGCTTTCTGCCGCGCTTCGGCAGCACCGACCAGACCGGCCCCGCCGGCGATCCCGCCGCCCTGTCCGAGGGGCCGTTCGAACCGGCGATTGCCAATTACTACCAGACTGACCCGATCAGCCGCGCCAGCCCGACCATGGCCGCATGCACGGCGAGCTTCGCGACCACCAAGCTGGTCGCCGCGGCGGAATAGCGCGATGCAGTCGTTCCTGTTCGATACCGACCTCGGCCGGGTGATCCTGACCTTCGCCGAAGCGCTCGCGATGCTGGTGCCATTGCTGATCGGCGTCGCCTACCTGACCTACGCCGAACGCAAGGTCCTGGCGGCGATGCAGCTTCGCAAGGGACCGAACGTGGTGGGCTGGTTCGGCCTGCTCCAGCCGTTCGCCGATGCGCTGAAGATGATCATGAAGGAAACGATCATCCCGGCGGGTTCCAACCGGCTGCTGTTCCTGATGGCGCCGATGCTGACCTTCAGCCTCGCAATGATCGCCTGGGCGGTGATCCCGGTGAACCAAGGCTGGGCGATCGCCGACATCAACGTCGGCATACTCTACCTGTTCGCAATCAGTTCGCTTGGCGTCTATGGCATCATTATCGCCGGCTGGGCATCCAATTCGAAATACGCCTTTCTGGGCGCAATGCGCAGCGCGGCGCAGATGGTGAGCTACGAGGTCTCCATGGGCTTCGTCATGGTTTCGGTGCTGCTGTGCGTCGGCAGCCTGAACCTGACCGACGTCGTGCTGGCACAGCAGAGGGTGTGGTTCTGCCTGCCGCTGTTCCCGATGTTCGTCGTGTTCTTCATCTCGACCCTGGCGGAGACCAACCGTTCGCCGTTCGATCTGCCGGAAGGCGAAAGCGAAATCGTCGCCGGATTCTTCGTCGAATACAGCGCCATGGCCTTCGCGTTGTTCTTCCTCGGCGAATACGCCAACATGATCCTGATGAGCGGAATGACCACCATCCTGTTCCTTGGTGGTTGGCTGGGACCGTTCGGCATCCTGCCCCAGATCGGTCCGATCTGGTTCATCCTGAAGGTCTGTTTCTGCCTGTTCGTGTTCCTGTGGGTGCGTGCCACCTTCCCGCGCTATCGCTACGATCAGCTCATGCGGCTGGGTTGGAAGGTGTTCCTGCCGCTGTCGCTGATCTGGCTGACGCTGACCGCCGGCGCGCTGATGCTGTTCGGGTGGTTGCCCAATGCATGAAGGACTTCGCTGAATGGCGTTCCTCGACCGCACTGCACGCAGCATGCTGCTGGGCGAGCTCGTCGCCGGGCTCGGGCTGACGCTGCGCTACTTCTTCAGGCCCAAGGCGACGATCAACTACCCCTACGAAAAGGGCCCGATCAGCCCGCGCTTCAAGGGTGAGCACGCGCTGCGGCGCTATCCCAACGGCGAGGAACGCTGCATTGCCTGTAAATTGTGCGAGGCAATCTGCCCCGCACAGGCGATCACCATCGAAGCCGAACCGCGCGAGGACGGCTCCCGCCGTACCACGCGCTACGATATCGACATGACCAAGTGCATCTACTGCGGCCTGTGCGAGGAGGCCTGCCCGGTGGATGCCATCGTCGAAGGCCCGAACTTCGAGTTCGCGACCGAGACTCGCGAAGAGCTGATGTACGACAAGGACAAGCTACTGGCGAACGGCGACCGCTGGGAGCCCGAGCTCGCGCGCCGCCTCGAAATGGACGCACCGTATCGATGATCGCCACCATCGCCTTCTATGTGTTCTCGGTGATCCTGCTCGCGTCCGCCGCGATGGTGGTTAGTTCGCGCAATCCGGTGCACTCGGTGCTGTTCCTGATCCTGTCGTTCTTCAACGCCGCGGCGCTGTTCCTGATCGCGGGTGCCGAGTTCCTCGCGATGATCCTGGTCATCGTCTATGTCGGTGCGGTTGCGGTGCTGTTCCTGTTCGTGGTGATGATGCTGGACGTCGACTTCGCCGAACTGCGCGGCGGCTTCCAGCGCTATCTGCCGGTTGGCGCCGCGGTCGGCGCGGTACTGTTCATCGAACTGGTGCTGGTGCTGAGCGGCTGGAAGTTCGCCCCCGACGCGGCGACGCTGCGCCTTTCCGCGGCAACCGCGCAGGTCAGCAACACCGCAGCACTTGGGCGGCTACTCTACACCGACTATGTGTTTCTGTTCCAAACAGCGGGCCTGTTGCTGCTGGTCGCAATGATCGGTGCGATCGTGCTGACCCTGCGGGATCGCAAGACCTCGCGCCATCAGAGTATCCGCACGCAGACCGAACGCAGCGTGGCGGAGACACTGGAGATGGTGACGATGTCGCTGGGAGCCGGGGTGAAGGACGTCGGCATCTTCGTCCCGAAGGTCGCCGAGCCGGAGCCCATGGAGGAGGTGCCCCATGGGCACTGAAGTCGGGCTCGGCCACTTCCTGGTGGTGTCCGCCGTCCTGTTGGTGCTGGGCATCTTCGGCATTTTCCTCAACCGCAAGAACGTCATCATCATCCTGATGTCGATCGAGTTGATCCTGCTCGCGGTCAACCTCAACCTGGTCGCCTTCTCTGCCGCCCTCGGCGATCTGGTGGGCCAGGTGTTCGCAATGTTCGTGCTCACCGTCGCGGCGGCGGAATCGGCGATCGGCCTGGCGATCGTGGTGATCTATTTCCGCAACCGCGGCTCGATCCAGGTCGAGGACGTGAACCTGATGAAGGGGTGAGCGAGTGATCGGCATGGAAAAGATTCGCCCGCTCCCGTTGCGGGAGGAGGTTAGGGGGAGGGGGCAGCGGCTGGTCCCCGGCCCCCTCCCCCTAACCCCCCCCTCCCGCAACGGGAGCGGGAGAGACAAACGATGATCTACGCCGTCGCAGTCTTCGCCCCGCTATTGGGTTCGCTGGTTTCCGGCCTGCTCGGCCGCTCGATCGGCGACCGTGCCGCCGTAGCCGTCTCGATCCTGTGCATGCTGGTCGCCGCAGTGCTGGGCCCGCTAGCCTGCTTTCAGCTTGTCGCCGGCGATGCCGATCCGGGCGCCGTGTCACTCGGCAACTGGATTGAAGCCGGGCATTTCCACGCCACCTGGGCTCTGCGCTACGACCCGCTGGCTGCGGTGATGGTCGCGATGGTCGCGTTCGTCGCCATGCTGATCCACGTCTATTCGATCGGCTACATGGCGCACGATGCGTACCCGCGCTACCGATTCTTCGCCTATCTCTCGCTGTTCACCTTCTCCATGCTGATGTTGGTAACCGCTGACAACCTGCTCCAGCTGTTCTTTGGCTGGGAGGGCGTCGGCCTCTGCTCCTATCTGCTGATCGGCTACTGGTACGACCGCCCGTCGGCCAACGCCGCCGCCATCAAGGCGTTCATTGCCAACCGCATCGGCGACCTGTTCTTCGCCATCGGCATCGCGCTGGTGTTCCTGAAGTTCGGCTCGATCGAGTTCTCCACCATCTTCCCCGCGATCGCTGAGCACCGGGCCGACACCTACTCGGTCATCGGCGGCACATTCCCCGCCTTCGAGGTGATCGGCGTGCTGCTGTTCATCGGCGCGATGGGCAAATCGGCGCAGATCGGTCTGCATGTCTGGCTGCCCGACGCGATGGAAGGCCCCACGCCGGTGTCCGCGCTGATCCACGCCGCGACGATGGTCACCGCCGGCGTGTTCCTGGTCGCGCGCATGTCGCCACTATACGAATTCGCGCCGTTCGCGCTGGGACTGGTCACGTTCATCGGTGCCACCACTGCGCTGTTCGCTGCCACTATCGGCTGCGTGCAGAACGACATCAAACGGGTGATCGCTTACTCAACCTGTTCGCAGCTCGGCTACATGTTCGTCGCCGCCGGCGTCGGCGCGTTCCAGGTGTCCATCTTCCACCTGATCACCCACGCATTCTTCAAGGCGCTGCTGTTCTTGAGCGCAGGCTCCGTGATCCACGCCATGTCCGACGAACAGGACATGCGGAAGATGGGCGGACTGTGGAGGCTGATCCCGTGGACCTGTGCGGTAATGTGGGTGGGCAATCTGGCGCTGGCCGGCATCCCGCCGTTTGCCGGCTACTATTCGAAGGACGCGATCATCTCCGCGGCTTTTGCGTCCGGTACCGGCATCGGCATGTACGGTTTCGTTTGCACCGTGCTGGCAGCCTTCCTCACCGCTTTTTATTCGTGGCGGCTGCTCATCATGACATTCTACGGTCGGTCTCGGGCCGATCATCACGTGCTGGAGCACGTTCACGAAAGCCCCGCCGTGATGATCGTGCCGCTATTGGTCCTGGCGACAGGCGCCCTGATAGCGGGCAAGCTGCTGGATCCCTGGTTCATCGGCGAGGGTTGGCAGGCATTCTGGAACGGCAGCATCTTCAACGCGCCGACCAACCACGTACTCGCAGAGCTGGAACACGTTCCCGCGTGGGCTGAGATGGCGCCACTCGTCGTCGGTCTGCTCGGCATCGCCACCGCCTATGTCATGTACATGGCCTTCCCGCTGCTGCCGATGCAGCTCGCCACCACGTTCCGCGGCATCTACCTGTTCCTGCTGAACAAGTGGTACTTCGACGAACTGTACGACGCGATCTTCGTCCAGCCGATGATGTGGCTTGCCCGCGTGTTCTGGCAGGCCGGCGATGCCACGCTGATCGACGGCGTGCCCAATGGGCTGGCCGAACTCGCGGTCGATGGCTCGCGCCAGGCGGTGAAGATCCAGACCGGCTCGGTCGCCGTGTATGCGTTTGTCATGCTGATCGGGGTTGTGTTCCTGATCGGCCTGTTCCTGGTGTCGCGATGAACGCCGCCGGTTTTCCTGTCCTGTCGCTGATCACCTGGCTGCCGCTGGTTGGCGGGCTGATCATTATGTCGGTGCGCGGCGACGAGGCGACCGTCGCATCCAATGCGCGCTGGACTGCGCTGTGGACCAGCCTGATCGTGTTGGTGCTGTCGGTTGTGCTGTGGGCGAAGTTCGACCAGGGCGAGGCGGGCTTCCAGTTCATCGAAGAGATCCCGTGGCTGCCCGAATACGGTGTCGGCTACAAGATGGGCGTGGACGGCATTTCGGTGCTGTTCGTGCTGCTCGCCACCCTGCTGACACCGATCTGCATCCTGTCGAGCTGGGAGTGCATCACGCGCTCGGTGCGCGAGTACATGCTCACCTTCCTCATCCTCGAGACGATGATGGTGGGGATGTTCTGCGCGCTGGACTTCGTCGTGTTCTACGTGTTCTTTGAGGGCGTGCTGCTGCCGATGTTCCTGATCATCGGCGTGTGGGGTGGCTCGCGGCGCGTCTATTCGGCATTCAAGTTCTTCCTGTTCACCTTCACCGGCTCGGTGCTGATGCTGCTGGCGCTGCTGGCGATGTGGTTCCAGGCCGGTACCACCGACATCACCGTGCTGATGAAGACACCGATGCCGGTCGGCATGCAGAACTGGCTGTTCCTGGCATTCTTCGCGTCGTTCGCAGTGAAGTTGCCGATGTGGCCGGTGCACACCTGGCTGCCCGACGCACATGTCGAGGCGCCTACCGCGGGATCCGTCATGCTGGCCGGCGTGTTGCTGAAGATGGGCGGCTACGGCTTCCTGCGCTTCTCGGTGCCAATGCTGCCCCAGGCCGCGGCGCATTTCGCGCCGTTCATCTTCACCATCTCGGTTGTCGCGGTGATCTACACGTCGCTGGTGGCACTGGCGCAGGAGGACATGAAGAAGCTGATCGCCTATTCCTCCGTCGCACATATGGGCGTGGTGACGATCGGCATCTTCACCTTCAACGTGCAGGGCATCCAGGGCGCGCTGTTTCAGATGTTGTCGCACGGCATAGTTTCTGCTGCACTGTTCCTCGTGGTGGGTGTCCTCTACGATCGGATGCACACGCACGAGATCGCGCGCTTCAACGGCCTGGCCGACCGGATGCCGCTGTACGCGCTGACGTTCATGTTCTTCACCCTGGCCTCGATGGGCCTGCCCGGCACGTCGGGCTTCGTCGGTGAGTTCCTGGTCATCGTCGGCTCCCTGCAGGTGAACTTCTGGCTGGCGCTGCTGGGCGCGACCGGGATGATCCTCGGCGCCGCATATATGTTGTATCTGTATCGGCGAGTGATCTTCGGCCGGCTGACCAAGGAGGACCTGCGCGCGATCCTTGATCTGTCGCCGCGCGAGGTCGCGTTGTTCGTGCCATTGATCCTGATCACGCTGTGGATGGGCATCTATCCGACGAGTTTCTCCAGTTTCTGGGATGCCTCGGTCGCGGCGATGGTGCAGCAGCACACGGCCGCACTCGCGACCACCGTCAAGCTAGCAGGACTGCCGCACTGATGAACTGGGCAATCGCACTTCCCGAGATCGCACTGTCCGTCGTAGCCATGGCGATCCTGATCTTCGGCGTCCTGCGGCGAGACGATACCTTCTTCATCTCCAGCATGTTCGCGCTTGGCGGCTTCCTGCTGGCCGCTCTGCTGGTTCTCACCTCCAGCCGAGGCATCGGCTATCACGGTCAGTTCGTGGCCGATGCCTTCTCCAGCTTCGTCAAGATCCTGGTGCTCGCGGGTGCGGCCCTCTCACTGGTTCTGTCGCTCGACTACAATCGAAAAAACCATATCGCGCGGTTCGAGTATCCCGTGCTGATGCTGCTGTCCGTCGTCGGCATGATGGTGATGGCATCGGCCACGAACCTGATGACGCTGTATCTCGGCCTCGAGTTGCAGTCGCTAGCACTTTATGTGCTGGCCGCGTTCGCGCGTGACGATGTGCGTTCGTCCGAGGCGGGGCTGAAGTATTTCGTCCTCGGCGCGCTGGCGTCCGGCCTGCTGCTCTACGGCATCTCGCTGGTCTATGGCTTCTCCGGCACCATGGACTTCGCCGCATTGGCCACCGCGCTGATGCAGCCCGAGGCCGCGTCGCCTGGCGTGATCGTCGGGGTCGTCTTCATCCTGGTCGGCCTCGCCTTCAAGATTGCCGCGGTGCCGTTCCACATGTGGACACCCGACGTCTATGAAGGCTCACCCACGCCCGTGACCGTGTACTTCTCGACCGCACCCAAGGTCGCTGCCTTCGCGCTTCTGCTGCGCACCATGGCCATGCCGTTCGGCCATCTGCTGATTGCCTGGCAGCAGCTTATCGTGCTGGTGTCGATCGCATCGATGATCCTCGGCGCACTGGCAGCGATCGGGCAGAGCAACATCAAGCGGCTGATGGCGTATTCCGCAATCAGCCACATGGGCTATGCGCTGATCGGTCTCGCGGTCGGCACGCCGGAGGGTGTGCGCGGCGTGCTGATCTACCTTATCGTCTATGTGTTCATGAGCGCCGGCACCTTCGCCTGCATCATCGCCATGCAGCGCCGAGGTCGCTCGCTGGAACAGATCACCGACCTCAATGGCCTCGCCCGCACCGATCCGGCGCTGGCGCTGGCCATGGCGGTGTTCATGTTCTCGATGGCTGGTGTCCCGCCGCTCGCAGGCTTCTTCGGCAAGCTCTATGTGTTCCTTGCCGCCGTGCAGGCCGGCATGTGGGCGCTCGCCGTCATCGGCGTGCTGACCTCGGTGGTAGGCGCCTACTACTACCTGCGTGTTGTCAAGGTGATGTATTTCGACGCACCTGCCGCGCCGTTCGATCCGCGGCCGGCGTCGCTGTCGTTCGTCGCCGCCGCGACCGGCCTGTTCACCACGTTCTTCTTCGTCTTCCCGGCGCCGTTCGTCGGCGCGGCGCAGGCGGCGGCGAAGGCGCTGTTTGGATGAAAGGAAGAACGTTCACCACAAAGGCACTGAGCACACAGGGGCCGTGTGTTCTCCGTGTCTCTGTAGTGATCTAAGTCATGCTCCTGGTCATAGACTGCGGCAACACAAACGTCGTCTTTGCCGTGCGCGACGGTGCGACGTGGCGTGGCATCTGGCGGGTGCGCACTGATGCCTATCGCACCTCGGACGAATATGGTGTCTGGCTGATGAGCCTGTTTGGCCATGTCGGGCTCCAGCGCGACGACATCTTGGCCGCGGTGATCGGCACCGTGGTTCCCGCCGCGCTCTACAATCTGCGCCGCCTGTGCCGCGACTGGTTCAACATCGAGCCGCTGGTCGCCCGCTCCACTCTCGACTGGGGCTTCGACATCCGCGTCGTCAATCCGGCCGAGGTCGGCGCTGATCGTCTGCTCAATACGCTCGCTGCGCACCAGCGCCACGGCGGCCCGCTGATCATTGTCGACTTCGGCACCGCCACGACCTTCGACGTCGTCGACAAGGACGGCGCATATCTAGGCGGCGTCATTTGTCCCGGCATCAATCTCTCGCTCGAGGCGCTGCACCAGGCCGCCGCGCAGCTTCCCCGCATCGGCATCGCCAGACCACAGGCGGTGATCGGCCGACAGACCGTGCCGGCCATGCAGTCCGGCGTGTATTGGGGCTATGTCGCGATGGTGGAGGGCCTCGTCGCCCGCATCAAGGCGGAGTACGGCGGGCCGATGAAGGTGATAGCCACCGGCGGTCTGGCACCACTGGTCGCCGAAGGCACCATGGTGATCGAGCAGATCGAACCGGATCTTACCTTGGACGGCCTGCGCATGTTGGCCGAACGCAACCCCGTCCCCGCATTGCGACCAGACAAGACGCGTCTGATTGAACAGGAGTAGCAAGGCCGTCGCTGTTCTTGCGCAGTGCAATTCAACGGCTTGTTTATGCTGAGCGTAGCGCGTAGTTTCTGATTCTGTGGAGTTCAGTTGGGATCTGGCGAAGACTGCGGCTATCGACCGGCAACGTGGCATCGCTGTAGGTCGGGCCGGCCAGACCCCGACCAGTCGAATCATAGAATGGGCGTACGACCGAAGAGATTGTGGCGAGCGTCACTTTCGCGCGGCTGGCGGGAGCGCAGGCGGGCTCCTGTGTGTGGCGCCGCGTGCGTTGCGCGGACGTTAGGCCGCCTGAACCGCAACCCCGCCTGCACTTCATTGGTCGAGGTTGCTGGCGCGAGCGTCTCCATGTCCTATGTGGGGTTCAACCGGTTTGCCGCGACGCGGCGGAGCAAGCCTGGCAAATGTTGTAGCTCGCAAATTCTCCGCCGATGAGGTAACAGCAGCAGATAATGGACATTGTAGACGGTGGTCTCGCCTTCCTGCCGCTGGGCGGGACGGGCGAAATCGGCATGAACCTGAATCTTTATCGCTGCGACGGCATGTGGCTGGCGGTGGACTGCGGCATCGGCTTCGGCGGCGCAGCGCATCCCGAGGTCGACGTGATGATGCCCGACCCAAGCTATATCGCCGATCGCCGCGATAAGCTGGTGGGCTTGGTCATCACCCACGCGCACGAGGACCATATCGGGGCGGTCGCCTGGCTGTGGCCGCAGTTGCGTTGCCCGGTCTACGCGACGCCGTTCGCCGCCACGGTGCTGCGGCGCAAGCTCGCCGAAGTGCAGCTGCTCAACCAGGTGAAGCTGCATGTCGTGCCGCCGGGCGGCGCGATCGACCTCGCGCCGTTCAAGCTGCAATTCGTGCGCGTCACGCATTCCATCCCCGAGGCGCAGGCGCTGGTGATCGACACGCCGCACGGACTGCTGCTGCACACCGGTGACTGGAAGCTCGACCCGCAGCCACTGATCGGTCCGCCAACCGACGAAGCGGCATTTGCCGCGCTGGGCGAGCGCGGCGTGCTGGCGATGATCGGCGATTCCACCAACGCCATGGTCGAAGGTCACTCCGGCAGCGAGGCGGAGGTGCGGCAGAGTCTATCGGCGTTGTTGCGGGGGCTGCGCGGGCGCATCGCGGTGACCTGCTTCGCGTCCAACGTGGCGCGCGTCGAGTTGGCGGCGCATGCCGCGCACGCCGCCGGCCGCAGCGTGGCGTTGGTCGGCCGCTCGCTGCGCAATCTGGACGCGGCGGCGCGCGAATGCGGCTATCTGCGCGACCTGCCGCCGTTCCTGACCGAAGACGATGTCGACGATGTGCCGGACGACAACCTGCTGATGCTGGTCACCGGCAGCCAGGGAGAGGCGCGCAGCGCGCTGGCCCGTATCGCCATGGATACCCATCCGCGCGTCGCGCTGGGAGAGGGCGACACCGTGCTGTTTTCCTCGCGCGTGATTCCCGGCAACGAGCGGGCGATCGGCACGGTGCAGGACAACCTGGTGCGCCGCGGCGTCAATCTGATGACCGACGTCGATCACCTGGTGCACGTCTCCGGTCATCCGGCGCGTGACGAACTGCGGCGGCTGTACCGGTTGGTGAAGCCGCGCTATGCGGTACCGACGCACGGCGAATGGCGCCATCTGTCGGCACATGCCGCGCTGGCGCAGGAGGCCGGGGCCAAGCCGATCCTGCTGGAGGATGGCGACATCCTCAATCTCGCACCTGGGCAGGCGCAGGTGATCGATAGCGCGCCGGTCGGCAAGCTGGTGCTGGACGGCAATCGCCTGACGCCACTGGGCGGCGGCGTGATGACGGCACGCCGGCGGATGCTGTTCAACGGCGTGGTGTTGGCAAGCTTTGCGGTCGATACCAACGGCAGGCTGCGCGGCGAACCGCGGGTGAGCGCGCCAGGCCTGTTCGACAACGACGATCCGGAGATTGACCGCGTCAGCAGCGAATTTGCGGATGCGATCGACGAACTGCCGGCGGCGCTGCGCAAGGATGACGCGTCGCTTGCCGATGCCGCACGTGCGGCATTGCGCCGCGCGTTGGGACGGCGTTTGCAGAAGCGGCCTTTGGTGGACGTGCATCTGCTGCGCGTATGAACTGGTTCACCGGTGTCGTTGTCTACGTCCTGATCTGGTGGACGGTGCTGTTTGCGGTTCTGCCGATCGGCACGCGTCCCGTCGAGGATGCGGACGAGCGTAGCGGTTGGCGCGGCGCACCCGAGCATCCGCGACTCTTGATGAAGGTGATCGTCACGACGCTGATCGCCGGCGTCGTCTGGTTCGGCGCCTGGCTGCTGATCGGCAGCGACTACATCAGTTTCCGCCACGGCTGGTTCGCGGCGCCAAACGATTGAACGCCGTCTACACGGTCAGGGAGGAGGCGTTTCGTCCTCCGGCCTGCCGTGTGACGGCGTTTCCTCCCCAAACCTGGCCCGCGCCGTCGGCGCCCTGGGCCGGCGCCTTGTTAACCGTTCATGGAGAAAGAGTCACGTCGTTTTGTGCGAAAAACCTCCGCCAGCCGTGATTATATTGCGCGTTTCCCATTGTGCGGCGCACAATAATTTTCGGCAACAGCAACGGCCGTGGACTGGCGGTTCATGCTGCCGCCGGTTACGGTCCCCGCCCCCGCAACCAGAGGAACTCAGTCCGCGATGCGCCTCTCCCACAGCTTCATTCCGACCATGAAGGAGACGCCTGCCGAAGCGCAGATCGCCTCGCACCGGCTGATGCTGCGTGCCGGTCTGGTTCGGCAGACCTCGGCCGGCATCTACGCCTGGCTGCCGCTCGGTTATCGCGTGCTGCGGAACATCGAGCGCATCGTTCGCGACGAGCAGAACGCAGCGGGCGCGCAGGAAGTGCTGATGCCGACGATTCAGTCGGCGGAGCTGTGGCGCGAGAGCGGGCGGTATGACGACTACGGCAAGGAGATGCTGCGGATCCGGGACCGACACGAGCGCGACATGCTGTACGGGCCGACCAATGAGGAGGTGATCACCGATCTGTTCCGCCAGTCGGTGCATTCGTATCGTGAGTTGCCGCAGATTCTCTATCACATCCAGTGGAAGTTCCGCGACGAGGTGCGGCCGCGCTTCGGCGTGATGCGCGGGCGGGAGTTCCTGATGAAGGATGCGTATTCGTTCGACCTGGACTTTGCCAGTGCGGTGGTCAGCTATCGCACGATGATGCTGGCGTATATGCGTACGTTCCAGCGCATGGGGCTGAAGGCGATCCCGATGGAGGCGGAAAGCGGCCCGATCGGCGGCGACCTGAGCCACGAGTTCATCATCCTGGCGCCGACCGGCGAAAGTCAGGTGTACTACGACGCTGATTTCGAGAACATCGACTGGGTGAATGCGAAGTTCGACTATAACGCGCAGGACCTTGAGGCGTTCTTCAAGCTGATGACGTCGATGTACGCCGCGACCGACGAGAAGCACGATGCGGCGAAGTGGGACAAGGTGGATCCGGCGCGCCGACGCGAAGGGCGTGGCATCGAAGTCGGCCACATCTTCCATTTCGGTACGAAATACACCCAGGCGCTGAACGCCACGGTCGCCGGACCGGATGGCAAGCATGTGCATCCGGAGATGGGCAGTTATGGCGTCGGCGTGTCGCGTCTGGTCGGAGCGGTGATCGAGGCCAGCCACGACGAGGCTGGCATCATCTGGCCGGACGCCATCGCACCGTTCAAGGCGGCGATCCTTAATTTGCGGCGCGGCGATGCCGCGTGCGACGCGATATGCGAAGCGATGTACGCGAAGCTCGGTGCCGCCGCGCTGTACGATGATCGCGAGGAGCGGGCAGGGGCGAAGTTCGCCGACGCCGACCTGATGGGTCATCCCTGGCAGATCATCGTGGGGCCGCGCGGCGCCGCTGCCGGCAAGGTGGAGCTGAAGCGCCGCGCTACCGGCGAGCGCAGCGAATTGTCACCCGATGATGCGCTCGATCTGATCCATCATCCCCGCGCAAGCGGGGACCCTGAGGATGGGTCCCCGCTTGCGCGGGGATGACGTACGAGGAATGTTCGGACCCTTCGAACGCGCGGTCGCCGGCCGCTATCTGCGCGCACGCAAGGGCGAGCGCTTCGTCTCGATCATCGCCGTGTTCTCGCTGATCGGCATCGCACTCGGCGTGGCTACGCTGATCGTCGTGACCAGCGTGATGAGCGGCTTCCAGACCGAGCTCGAGAGCCGCGTCCTCGGCGTCAATGGCCACATCACCATCGAGGCCTACGCCGGCGACAAGATCGACAACTTCCAGCCATTGCTCGCCGGCATCCGCGCCATCCCCGGCATCGTCGGCGCGCTGCCGGTGCTGGACGGCCAGGCGCTGCTGACCACGGACCGCGGCGGCGCACGCGGCGGGCTGGTGCGCGGCGTCACGCTGGACGATCTGCGCGCGCTGCACCCGATCAGCGACCATATCGTGGCTGGCAGGCTGGACGCTTTCACCGGTGATGACGCGATCGCGGTCGGCACCGGTCTGGCGCAGCTCTATCAGTTGAGGATCGGCGACTCGCTCACGGTGATCTCGCCCCAGGGTGCGGCCACCGCGTTCGGCACCGTCCCGCGTGTGCGGGCCTACAAGGTGGTGGCTGTATTCGACGCCGGGCTCAACGACTACAACAACAGCGTGGTGTTCATGCCACTTCCCGCGGCACAAATCTTCTTTCAGAAACCGGACGCGATCACCGGCATCGAAATCCGCGTCGCCCAACCGGATAACGTCGATGCGCTGCTGCCGCCGCTGCGCCAGGTGATCGGCGAGCGCAAGGTGTGGCTGCGTGACTGGCGACACGCCAACGACACGATCATCGGCGTGCTGCAGGTGCAGAAGGACACCATGTTCATCGTGCTCGGGATGATCGTGCTGGTCGCAGCCTTCAACGTGGTGTCGTCGCTGATCATGATGGTGAAGGACAAGACGCGCGACATCGCGGTGTTGCGCACTATTGGGGCCGACAGCTTCGCGGTGCTGCGCATCTTCCTGATGTGCGGCGCATTCGTCGGCGTCACCGGCACGCTGATCGGCACGGCCATCGGCATTGTGTTCTGCCGCAACATCGTGGCAATCCAGCATGCGGTGGAGAATGCCACCGGCGGACGGGTGTTCGATTCGTCGGTGTTCATGCTGACCGCATTGCCCGACACGGTGGACTGGGGCGACGTGGCGCGCGTCGTGGTACTCGGGTTGGTGCTGTCGCTGCTGGCGACGCTGTACCCAAGCTGGCGCGCCGCACGCACTGATCCGGTGGAAGCGCTGCGGCATGAGTGATCCGCTCGTGCTGCGTGACGTGCGCCGTACCTATCGCACCGAGGCCGGCGAACTCCCTGTGCTGCGCGGCGCCGACCTTACGCTGCATGCCGGCGAGATTGTCGCATTGGTGGCACCGTCGGGTGCCGGCAAATCGACGCTGCTGCATCTTGCGGGGCTGCTGGAAAAGCCGGACGGCGGCTCCGTGTTTGTCGAGGGTCGCGACGCCGGCGCGCTGGCCGATGCCGCGCGCACCGCGATCCGGCGCGACACCATCGGCTTCGTCTATCAGTTCCATCACCTGCTCGGCGAGTTTTCCGCACTGGAGAATGTTGTGCTGCCGCAGATGATCGCCGGCAAGCCGCGCAAGGTGGCCGCCGAGCGCGCCATCAAGCTGCTCGCGTCGTTCGGTCTGGAGCCGCGCGCCGGGCACCTGCCGGGCAAGCTGTCCGGCGGCGAGCAGCAGCGAGTGGCGATCGCGCGCGCATTGGCCAATGCGCCGCTGGTGCTGCTGGCTGACGAACCCACCGGCAATCTGGACGTTGCGACGGCGTCGGTGGTGTTCGAGGAGTTGCTGGCGATGGTTCGGCAGGAGCAGCTTGCTGCGCTGGTCGCAACGCACAATCCTGACCTCGCCGCCCGAATGGATCGGACGGTTACGCTGCACGATGGCAAAGTGGTTACGTCTGTGGCGTAATCACTCACACTTCCATCAGTTCGGCGCACCCACGGATTGGGCTACCCGATGGAGGCCCTTGTCTCGCGTCGCGAGCGGAAGCGCCTGGTGGAGTGCAAGATCAAGGTAGATGGCATCATAAATGGTCAGGCGATCTCTTCGGGCGAGATCCACTTGTCGGCCGGCTCGGTGTGCCAAGGGCGCGGTACCACGGCGGTGCGGTCCACGAGGATTCGCCGGCTTCCCAGGCCTGCTGTGGTCGCTTCGTCTGCAAAGCACCGTGCGGCAGTGACCGAGGCGTCGAGTATGAATAAACCTACCATTTCCGTCCGGCATCGCGCCAATCGCCATCAAGCGTCTGCTCCTGTGCCATTGCCTCAAAATGCTCGATGAGCCGTGCGATCCGGTCGGGATCGCGCCGTTCCACGGGCGATAGCTGAGCGACCGGCCTGCCATGGCGGGTAATCACAATGGTCTCACCCTGCTCCACACGCTCGAGCAGAGCAGAGAGATGGGTTTTTGCGTCGAAGGCGCCTACCGTTTCCATGAACCAGTCTCCAACCGGTTGATCCTATCTCGGATGGCCCTCGGCGTCCGGGAAGCGTTGGCCGGACTCGGCGACAGTCCTACATACTGCCTCTCATGCCCCACGCTGATTTCGTCCATCTCCGCGTCCATTCCGCCTATTCGCTCAGCGAAGGCGCCATCAAGGCGGAAAAAATCCCCGCCCTTGCGCTGGAGGCGAACATGCCTGCTGTGGCGATCACCGACACCGCCAACCTGTTCGGCGCGCTGGAGTTCAGCCAGGCCTGCGCCGCCAAGGGCATCCAGCCGATCATCGGCTGCCAGATCGCGCTCAGCCGCACCGACAACCAGCGTTTGCCGCCCGATCCGATCGTGCTGTTGGCGCAGGACGCCATCGGCCTCGACAACCTCCAACGTCTGTCGACGCGCGGCTTTCTGGAGACCGATCCCGGCCTGAAGCCACAGCTGGCGTTCGAAACCATCGCCCAGCATGCCACTGGGCTGATCCTGCTCACCGGCGGGGCCACCGGCCCGCTCGCACGCCTGATGGCGGACGGACAGAAGCTGGAAGCCGAACGTCTGATCGCGCGTTTCGCCGAGGCCTTTCCGGATCGCGTGGCGATGGAAGTGCACCGCCATGGGCTTGATCAAGAACGCGCCCTGGAGCCCGGCCTGATAGCATTGGCGGATGCCGCTCGCATTCCGCTGGTCGCTACCAACGACTGCTACTTCGCCTCGCGCGACATGTACGAGGCGCACGACGCGCTGCTCGCGATCGCCGAGGGGCGTCTGCTGTCAGAACCCGATCGTCGCCGCGTCACGCCGGAACACTGGTTCAAGCCGGCGCCCGACATGCGCATCCTGTTCGCCGATCTGCCGGAGGCCTGCGACAACACGCTCGCCATCGCGCGGCGCTGCGCGGTGATGATGGAGACGCGAAAGCCGCTGCTGCCGGTCTCGCCCAAGGTGCACGCCGGCAGCACGGAGGAAGCGACCGTCCGCGCCATGGCGATCGAAGGCCTCGATCGCCGCATGGATGCGATGGCGGCCGACGCCGCCGCCCGGGCGCGCTATCGCGAGCGCCTGGACTACGAGCTTTCCGTTATCGTTCCGATGGGCTTCGCCGGCTACTTCCTGATTGTCGCCGACTTCATCCAATGGGCGAAGGGCCAGAGTATTCCGGTGGGTCCGGGCCGCGGATCCGGCGCAGGCTCCGTTGTCGCCTGGGCTCTTACCATCACCGATCTCGATCCGATCCGCTTCGACCTGCTGTTCGAGCGCTTCCTAAACCCCGAGCGCGTGTCGATGCCGGACTTCGACATCGACTTCTGCCAGGAAGGCCGCGACGCGGTGATCGCCTACGTGCGCCGCGAATATGGCGCCGATCGCGTGGCACAGATCATTACCTTCGGCAAGCTCCAGGCGCGTGCCGCGGTGCGCGATGTGGGCCGCGTGCTTGGGCTCCCGTTCGGCCAAGTGAACAAGGTCGCCGAACTGATCCCGAACGTTCCCGCACATCCGGTGGACCTGAAACATGCGATCGCCGGCGAGCCGCGGCTGCAGGCTATGCGCGACGAGGATGAGGCCGTGGCGCGGCTGCTGGAGATCGCGTTGCAGATCGAGGGTCTCTATCGCCATGCCAGCACCCATGCCGCCGGTGTGGTGATCGGTGACCGGCCGCTGGTCGAACTGGTGCCGCTGTATCGCGATCCACGCTCCGACTACCTGGTCACGCAGTATTCGATGAAGCATGTCGAGCAGGCGGGGCTGGTGAAGTTCGACTTCCTCGGCCTGACCACGCTCACCATCCTGAAGCGGGCTGAGGGCCTGCTCCGCGGCCTTGGCATCACCATCGATGTGAACCGCCTCCCGCTGGACGACCAGAAGACCTACGAGATGCTTGCGAAGGGCGATGCCGGCGGTGTGTTCCAGATGGAAGGTCAGGGCGTGCGCGACATGCTGCGCCAGATGCGCCCGGACCGCTTCGAGGATTTGGTCGCCGCCGTCGCGCTGTACCGTCCGGGTCCGATGGCCAGCATTCCCGAGTATTGCCGGCGCAAGCACGCTGGCACGTCGGAGGCGCCGCACCCGAGCATCCACGACATCCTGGCCGAGACCTACGGCATCATCGTCTACCAGGAACAGGTGATGCAGATCGCCCAGACCATGGCGGGCTACTCCCTGGGTGGGGCGGACCTGCTGCGACGCGCGATGGGCAAGAAGATCCCCGCCGAAATGGAAGCTCAGCGCGCGACCTTCGTGCAGGGGGCGACGGCACGTGGCATCCCGCAAGCGAAAGCCACCGAAGTCTTCGAACTGATGGCCAAGTTTGCTGGCTACGGCTTCAACAAATGCCATGCCGCACCCTATGGACTGCTCGCCTACCAGACCGCGTGGCTGAAGGCGAACCATCCGGAGGTCTTCATCGCTGCCTGCATGAGTCTCGCCCTCGGCAACACCGATCGGCTTGCGGCGCTGCGCGAGGAGGCGTCGCGCTCGACCATTCACATCCTGCCGCCCGACATCAACCGTTCCGGTGCTGACTTCGAGGTCGAGCGTGCGTCCGACGGCACCCTGGCGATCCGCTACGCTCTAGCGGCGGTCAAGAAGGTTGGTTTCGCGGCCATGCAGTTGCTCACCGAGGCGCGTGGCGACACGCCGTTCGCTGATCTCGCAGATTTCGCTGCCCGTGTGGATCCGCGCCAGCTCAACCGGATGCAACTCGAGAACCTGATCCGCGCCGGTGCGTTCGATGCGCTGGAGGCGAACCGCGCACGTCTGTTCGCCGCGGCAGAGCCGATCCTGCGTCGCGCTCAGGCCTCGGCTGAAGAAAAGGAGAGCGGTCAGATCGCGCTGTTCGGTGCATCTCCCGGTTCGCCCCGGGAAGCGCTGCGTCTACCGGATCTACCCGATTGGCCGCCGATGGAGCGCCTCAACTTCGAGGCCGAGGCGATCGGCTTTCACCTCACCGCGCATCCTCTCGATGTGTACGCCAAAGCTTTGCGCCGGTTGGGAACGACGCCGTGCGCCCAGGTCGAGGCCAGTGCTCAGTCTGGCAGCACGCGCGTACGGCTGGCCGGGATGGTGGCTGCGCAGAAGGAGCGGGTGACGCGGAACGGCAACCGGATGGCCTGGCTGCGCATCAGCGATGCATCCGGCGCTTGCGAAATCACCCTGTTTGCCGAGGTGCTGTCGCGCGCGCGCGACCTGCTCGCCAACGGGTCCCATGTGTTGGTCACCGCCGATCTGCGGCAGGATGGCGAGGCACTCCGCGTCACCGCACAGGATGTGGCGTCGCTCGATCAGGCGGCCGCCGACGTTGGTGCGGCGATGCGCATATGGCTGCGCGAGACAGCGTCGGTACCCCATATCCGCGACCTGCTGGGACGCGAGGGCCATGGCAAGGGACGCGTGATTCTGGTGCCGCGTCTGGGCACCACACAGAGCGTCGAGATTGCGCTGCCCGGCGGCTTCAACGTCACGCCACGGCTGGCGCAGGCGTTGAAGGTGATCCCCGGGGTCGAGCAGGTCGAAGAGCTGTAACCGGCGACTACGGATAGTCGGCTTCGCCCAGCGCACAGTGGCCGACGACAACGCCGACCAGCAACGATAGCGTCAACCACGCGGTCAGCGCGCTGATCGCGTGAACGACCAGGTGATGTGGCAGCAGGCTGATGCCGCACCCAAGCGTCAGAATCACGGCTGGCACCATGGCCAGAGTTAATCGAGCAATACGACCTCCGACAATCGACATGGCGCGCACCCCCCACGTGCGTGTCCGGCTTTACGCAAACTCTATGCCAGTCACAAAAATACAAGAAGTTGAACGAGTTGCAGTGACGGGAGGAATATGACAACCGTTAGTTGTCAAATTTTCCGACAAATTAACCGAAGTGACACCGATTCGCAGCTAATTCGGTAACAGCATAGATCGTTCACAATCGCGCGATGTTGGCGCGCATGGCAAGTTGTCATTCGATAATGCGCCTCGGTGCGCGCAGCGAATTCCAGTGGGATGCGTCAGGTCTAGCCAAATACGTGAACCCGCTGGAAACTGCCGCAGGAACTCGGGGCAGGTAGCATGAAGATCCAGGATATCGACAGGGTAAATCACCTCATAGCTCAGCTGACCAGCATGAAGGAGTTGATCGGCCACGCCGAGCGTGCCGACCCCGGTGACTGTGAGCTGTTCATCAAGCTGCCTGGCGACACCTCCATCCGGATGTCCAGCGAGGGCGCAGCTTCGACTCATTACGAGGGCTTTTCTGCCTCGCCGGATTTCCTGAACAAGCTGCACCGCCTGGCGGTGGACGAACTCGATGCGCGACGGCGCGGCATCGTCGCTGAACTTGCGGTGCTGGGCGTGGAGGCAAACGCATGAACGTAATGGCGATGAACTGGTTCGATGCTCCCGATGCGGTGACGCGGCGCGTGATCGCGCGCTGTGGCGTGGTGCACCCGCACGCCGATCTCGACCCGAAGCACACCGCGCTGATCGTGGTCGATCTGCAGAACGCCTTCATGGACGATGCGGTCGGTCACGCGGTGTGTCCGATGGCGCGCGATATCGTGCCCAATGTGAACCGGCTTGCGGCCGTTGTGCGCGGCGCGGGCGGCGGCGTGTTTTGGATCAAGAACACGTTCGATGAACGCAGCGCGTACGAGTGGAGCAACGCGCAGGCCATGCTGACGCCGGCCAGCCGCGACCGGCGGATCGCCGCGATGAGCGAGGGCAGCAAGGGTCAGGGGCTGTGGCCGGAACTCGACGTGCGGCCGGAGGACGAGATCGTCCGCAAGTACCGGTTCAGCGCCTTCATGCCGGGCACCTGCGACCTGCCGTATCGGCTGCGCGCCAGGGGGTTCGACACCGTGCTGATCACTGGCACAGTCACCAATGTCTGCTGCGAATCATCGGCGCGCGATGCGATGATGACCAACTTCAGGACCGTCATGGTGAGCGACGCCAACGCCGCGATGACCATGGAGGAGCACAACGCCTCGCTGGTCGCGTTTTACGCGATCTTCGGCGACGTGATGGACACCGATTTCGCCATTCAGCGGCTGACGCGGAACGATTGAACAGCGCCCGACTTGGTCGCACGCCGAGTGGGGGAGACGGAGCATCGTGGCGTGAGACTGAAGACAGCAGGTTCTGAAACGCAGATATTTGCAGATGCACGCAAATCGGAACTGAGCTCGGGGTCGCGTCAGCGCCAATGATCGGAGACGTGTCCCGGTAATGCGGGCGAAGCGTACGGCACATTGTTATCTTTATCCTTCACTATCATGCGCCTTTCTGTGTTGGCCTTCAAATGCTTCCACACGAGCTCGTCGGGATTGCGATCCGGCGAGTAAGGCGGCAGGAAAAACAGCCGCAGCCTGCCGCCAAGCGTTTCGACAAACGCCTTCGTCTTTTTCTCCCCGTGCGCCTAGCCTCTATCTACGATCAGTAAGATCCTGCGCGTTGCACCGACCAGCAGTCGTTTGAGAACTCGATAAAGACCTCAGCATTCACGCCGCCTGTTAGCTTTACCATGAACCGCATACGCCCTTTCGAGTAATCACCGAAATCAGTCTCATAGCATACCGTGCCCCGTGATCTCTACCACCGGTCTCTCCTTTCTTGCCCCAGTGCGCCCCGCTTTATGATCCGAACTGATATGAGCCGCATCGCCAAAATAGATGTCCGCACCTTGCGCCTTAGCCATTGTCCTGATCTTCGCGTATTCCGTCTTCAGCCATCTTTGCACCAGTGTCGCATCACACTATTTAATATAGAAGATTATATCTGCGTGCTGCGGCGGAAGAGGCCGGTCGTGCCATCGAGACCGCCGATAGCGACCTGCAGGCCAATCTGATCGAGGCAGACTTACTGCTGGCATCGCGCACGAGGTCGGGAACCCGTGGAACTTCGTCAATAGCGCGACGCTATCGCAGAGCGAGACGACGCCCAACTATGTCCCAACGCTGAAATTCATGATTCTCGCTTTGGATGGTGCGGTCCCGGGGGAAGGCAGCGGCCTCGGCCTGTCAATACCTACGATATCGTGACGGAACAGCATCGGGGAACGACCCAAGGCGGGAGCGAGTCGACGGGCCGAGGCATGAGTGAGCCGCGGCCCGCAGTGTAGTCTCGGCTAATCTTCTAGCCGATGCACAATCCGCGTCGGCGAGCCGTGGATGCCGAGCAGCCGCAACTGTCCATCACCGGCATTGCGGAACACGTGCGGCACGCAGGCGGGCAGCGCGATCATGTCACCGACCCCGAGGCGCGCCGGATGGTCCTCCTGGCCTTCCAGCCACGCCTCCATCGCGCCCTCGATGATGAACAGGCACTCGACATAGGGGTGCCAGTGCAGTGGCGTCCGGTAACCTGGCTTGCACGTCTGCACACCGGTGAAGATCGGCAGCCCATCGTCGCCGGTCAGCTTGTTGTAGTGGGCCAGTGGACCGAACGACACCGCCTCGGATTCCGACAGGCGGGTGATCTTCGCTTCGGTGTGCGGTCGCATGGTGTGTCCCCTGCTGCTGGCGCCATGCTAGCGGCGTTGCTACGCTTGCGCCAAGTCACAGGAGGGAATGGACATGGCGATCTTCGTCATCGGCGGCACGGGCTTCATCGGGACTCGCGTGATCCGCCTGCTCGCGGCGCGCGGCGAGGAGATCGTGTGCATGGACATCAACCCTGGCGCAGCCTCGTTCGAGGACCTGGGGAAGCAGGTGCGCGTACTGCGCGGCGACGTGACGTCGTTTGACGACGTGATGGCGGCGACAGTGAACGCCAAGCCTGGCAGGATCATCAACCTGTCGTATTTCCTCGGGAGCGAGCATGCGCCGCACGTGGCGATGAAGCTCAACATCCTCGGCATGGACAACTGCTTCGAGGCGGCGCGTCTGGCCGATGTGCCGCGCGTGGTGTTCGCCAGCTCGCTCGCAGTGAACGGCATGCAGAAGCACTACGGCGATCGCATGATCACCGAGGATGACTACCGCCACGGCGAAGTGCAGTACGCCATGCACAAGATCTTCAACGAATGGCAGGCGCAGGACTACAACGAGAAATACGGCATGACGATCACCGCGATCCGTCCGGCCAACGTGACCGGACCGGACAAGGTGCGTGGCTCGGTGGATCACGTGAACATCATCACCCAACCGGCGCAGGGCAAGTCGATTTCGTTTCCCTACGAGGACGCGATGCGCTGCCCCATCCATGTCGATGACATCGCCGAGGTGTTCACCCGAGTGCTGCTCACCGACAAGCCGATGCATGCGGTGTACAACTCGGGCGGTATCGCGACCAGCCTGGGCGAGATCGCTGACATGGTACGCGACTTCCTGCCCGAGGCGCGCATCAGCTTCGAGCACGAGACCGGCGGCAAAGCCACTTCCGGCAACTATCTGATCGACAACACGCGCCTGGTGCAGGAATTCGGCGTGCAGTACCTGCCGTATCGCCAGCGCGTGCTGCAGATCATCAACGATATCCGCCACCAGGTCGGGTTGCCCATCGTCGCCGGTTGACCGTGGCGCGGCCAGTCCTGATCATTGGCGCGCTGTTGCTGGCAGTGACGGCGCGAGCGCAGGCGGTCGTTGACTGGTCGCCGGCGGAGCCGGTCAATGTCGTAATGGTGGACGACAGGTTCGTGCCGGATCGACTGACCCTGAAGCATGGCGTGCCGTATCAGCTCCATTTGGAGAACCACGGCAACGACCTGCACGAATTCACCGCGCCCGAATTTTTTGCCGATGCAATCGTGCGCGATCCGAGTGTGTTGGCGAACGGGGGGACGGAGGTCGTGGTGCGACCGGGCTGGCAGATCGTCTTTTACCTGATGCCGGTCAGCGCAGGCACGTTCCGATTGTACTGCGCCGATCATGACTGGGACGGCATGGTGGGCGAGATTGTCGTGGAGTGATTTTCGGGTGAGCACGCCGGTCGCACTTGCTTGCGATGAACCGCGCCGCACGCGCGCCGTCCTGTGTGGGCCCGATCAACTCAACCCCGAAGCCGCCGCGACCGCCATCAAGCGGGCGCGGTCAGTGCTGCGCTCCATCCGGATGGCCTCGAGGGCCGTAATCAGGCACGTGCGAACCCGGCGCGATTGCGGATTGTGTGAAGCGTCATTTGTTTTGATCGGAGGTGTGGTAAACTCTTATTGTAGGCCGCGGTCGACGGCGTCGGCTTGTGCTGAGCGACACCACCTTCATTCCGTTGCCACGATGCTGTAGGTGGCCAAGCCGACAACCAACCGCCATGATGTGCTCATGGACGACGCAGCCTTCGACCGAGCGCTGATTGCCGCCGCCTTCCAGATGGCGGCGGAACGGGCCTGGAGTTCCGTCAGCGTCGCTGCGGCTGCTCGGGCAGCGGGATTGCCTCTGGGCCGGGCCCGGGAACGTTTCCCCGGCCGCGCCGTGATTCTGGTCCGTTTCGGCCGTCTGGCCGATCAGGCAGCACTGGCCGAAGCACCGTCTGACGGCCCGGTGCGCGACCGGCTGTTCGACCTGCTGATGCGGCGCATCGACGCATTGCAGGCAAACCGCGCCGGCGTGCTGGCGCTGTTGCGCGCCTTGCCCGCCGAACCCCCGACCGCGCTGTTGCTGACCCTGGCCACAGGACGCGGTATGCGATGGATGCTGGAGGCGGCTGGCGTCCCGACGCGCGGCATTGGTGGCGACCTTCGGGTGAAGGGCCTGCTGGCGGTCTGGCTCTGGACGGTCCGTGCGTGGCGATCGGACGAAAGCGAGGACCTGTCGGCGACGATGGCGGCGCTCGACGCGGCGTTGCGCCGTGCGGAACAAGCCGCCGAATGGCTCGGCTGGCGCGCCCGTCCGGCCGACCCTTCGCGGGATGCCGACGCCCCGGAACTCACCACAACCCGAGGCGCCGGCTTGAGCGCCGTTGCGCTGCCGCCTATCTAGCACGCGCAGCGGGAGATTGGGTGATGGCGACGCGCAGCTTGGCGACGGTGTTCGGCGGCTCCGGCTTCATCGGTCGCTACATCGTGAAGCGCTTGGCCGCCAAGGGCTACGTCGTCCGCGTGGCGGTGCGCGACACCGAGCGGGCGCTGTTCCTCAAGCCGATGGGCGCGGTGGGCCAGGTGGTGCCGCTGCACGCCTCGCTGACCAACGAGGCCACGGTGCATCGCGCGGTGGAGGGCGCGGACCTTGTCGTCAACACGGTAGGCATCCTGACCGAGCCGCGCTCGGGCGACTTCCAGCGTATCCATGCCGAGGGCGCCGGCCTGGTGGCGCGGATTGCCGCGACCGCCGGTGTCGCGCGTCTGGCGCACATCTCCGCCATCGGCGCCGATCCGCGCGCAGCCAGCCGCTACGCCGCGACCAAAGGCATCGGCGAGGCCATGCTGCGCGAGGCGTTCCCCGCCGCCACGATCCTGCGCCCGTCACTGGTATTCGGCCCGGAGGACGCGCTGTTCAATCGCTTTGCTGCGCTGGCGCGCCTGTTGCCGATCATACCGGTGATTTGCGGCGATACGCGTTTCCAGCCGGTCTATGTCGGCGATGTGGCCGATGCGGTGATGGCAGCGTTGGTGCGGCCCGATGCGGCTGGCGCCGTCTACGAACTCGGCGGACCGCGCATCTGGCAGTTCCGCGAACTGCTCGCCTACATTCTGCAGGAAACCGGGCGCAAGCGGCGGATGGTTGATGTGCCGATCGGGATTGCCCGGTTCCAGGCCCGCGTCATGGAATTGGTTCCTGGCAAGCCGCTTACCCGCGACCAGCTCCTGATGCTGCAGCGGGACAACGTGGTCAGTGCCGATGTGCGGGGACTGAAGGAGCTGGGCATCGTGCCGACGCCGGTGGAACTGATCGTGCCGACCTATCTGCGGCGGTTCCAGCCGGGCGGCGGTAAGCGGCGGGTGCCTCCGCAGGTACAGAACGGTAACGCAACCGATCTGTCATTCTAGGAGTGTCGCGCTACGGCTTGGCGCGACGCGCGCCGTGGTGGCATAAGCAGCCGCGATGCGTACGCTCTACCATCTGCCTCTCTCACCCTTCTCGCGCAAGGTGCGTCTAGTACTGGCCGAGAAGCGGTTGTCGTTCGATCTGCGGACGGAAAGGGTATGGGAGCGGCGGCCGGATTACCTCGAACTCAACCCAGCTGGTACGGTCCCGACGCTGGTCGAGGACAACGGCCTTGCCATCCCCGATTCCGGTGTGATCTGCGAGTACCTCGACGAAGCCTATCCGGACACACCGCTGCTCGGCCGCACGCTTGCGGAACGCGTGGAGGCGCGCCGGCTGATCGCGTGGTTCGACGGCAAGTTCGCCGCCGAGGCGACGCGCAATCTGTTGGGCGAGAAAGTGATGAAGCACATCGCCGGGCGTGGCAATCCGGATCCAGCGGCGATGCGTACCGGCTATCTGGGCTTGCGTTATCACCTGGAGTATCTTGGCTGGCTGGCCGAAACGCGGAAGTGGCTGGCGGGGAGCGCGATCTCGCTGGCGGATTTTTGCGCAGCGGCGCATCTGTCGTGCCTGGACTTCATCGGCGACGTGGACTGGTCGATCTCGCAGCCGGCTAGGGACTGGTACGCGCGGATGAAGTCGCGGCCGAGCTTCCGCGGCGTGCTGGCGGATCGCGTGCCGGGAATGACGCCACCGGTGCATTACGCCGATCTGGATTTCTGACGGCTCCGGAGGAGGATTGAGGCATGCCTGGCAGCGTCAACCGGGACCTACAGCTTCCCACCCTGTGGACGACTTGCCTACTATGACGGCAGCCATCGCCTGCCGCACTACATCTTCTCCGATGGCCGCAAGATCCATGACGGCGAGACGACGACCGAGCAATACATGCAGGATCTGGAAAACGAGTGTCAGGCGCGACAGCTCGCGCACCGCCGGCTACTGGCAAAGAAGGGTGACGTGTTCTTCTGGGCGGCCGACCTGGTGCACCGCAACCACCCGCAGGCCGCGCCGCTGTGGCACAGCCGTCTGTCCTGCGTGACTCGTTACTGTCCCGCGACGTCGATGCCACATTGGTTCGCGGAGAAGGAGAAACGCGGCATCGAGCCCTATTTCGATTACGCCGGCTTCGCCAGTTCGTTTTATCAACTGCCGAACCTCAGCCAGCCGATCCGGCCGATGCCGATCTGGGAGTTCTACGAGTGACATGCGCCTCCTGGTGTTCGGGCTTGGCTACACGGGCAGCGCAATCGCACGGGCCGCAGCGGCCGAGGGCTTCGCAGTCAGTGGCACGGTCCGGGATGCCATCGAGGCAGCGGACGACGGAATAGTCCGCGTCAACTTCCTCCACGCCGATGATGCCATCGCGGCGTCGACGCATGTGGTGTGCGCCGCGCCGCCTGGCCCTTCGGGTGATCCGGTCTTGTCACGTTATGCCGCTGCAATCGCGGCGGCGCCGCGACTGCGCTGGATCGGCTATCTTTCGACGACAGGCGTCTACGGCGATCGCAACGGAGGGTGGGTGGATGAGGCGACGGCACCTGCTCCCCGGTCCGACCGCTCGCACCGCCGGCTCGCGGCCGAGGATGCTTGGCGTCGCGTCGGCGAAAGCTGTGCGGTCGATGTGTTCCGTCTGGCCGGTATCTACGGGCCGGCGCGTTCAGTGTTCGACGATCTGCGCGCGGGAAGCGCAAGGCGCGTCATCAAGCCGGGCCACACCTTCGGGCGCATCCATCGCGACGACATCGGACGCGCCGTGCTGGCGGCCGCACGCCAGGAGCGGGATCAGGGAGCGCGCATCCTGAACCTGGCAGACGATGAGCCGGCCGGGAATGCCGACGTCGTGACGGAGGCTGCACGCCTGCTCGATGTTACACCGCCGGAGCCGGTGCCGTTCGCACGGGCGTTGGTCACCATGAGCCCGATGGGGCGCAGCTTCTGGGCGGAGAACCGGAAGGTGTCGGGCCAGCGGACGCAGCAGGTGCTCGGAATCCGCTGGCTGTACCCGAACTATCGCGAAGGCCTACGCGCCATCCTCGCCGAGGAGAACGGCCAGGGTTCCGCATAGCAGGGCGAGGTCCTGCGGGCGCGACAGGCGGTGATCGCCGGCCTTCACCAGGACCACATGTACGTCTGTACTGGTCAGTTGTTCCGCAATGCGCAGCGACAGGTCCGATGGGACATCTGGGTCGCATTGGCCGTGCAGCAAGCGGACCGGACAATCGAGCAAGATCGGATCGTTCAGCAGCAGGTGATTGCGGCCGTCCTCGATCAGGCGGCGGGTGATCGGGTAGGGCTCGCCGTACTCGGTTGGCCGGGGAAGGACGCCGTCGCGCATGATCGTCGCACGTTGCTCGAACGTCATCGCCTGCCACATCAACACCTCGGTGAAATCGGGCGCGGCGGCGATGCCGATCAGGGCGTCGATGCGCTCGCGGCGTGCAAGGGCGGCAAGCAGGGCGATCCAGCCACCCATCGACGAACCGACCAGGATCAGCGGACCTTCCGTCTGCTGATCGATGACCGCAAGCGCATCGTCGGTCCAGCTGCCGATGCTGCCGTCCTCGAACCGACCGCCGCTCGCGCCGTGGCCGGAATAGTCGAACCGCAGCATGGCCTGGCCGCGTTCGGCGCAGAATGCCGCGAGCGCGGTCGCCTTGTCGCCGGTCATGTCGCTGCGGAATCCGGGCAGGAACACAATGGTTGGGTTGGTGCCGTCTTGCCGCGCAAAGGCCAGTTCCACGCCGTCGCCGCGATCGAGCCGTCCGGTAATTTGCATGGCGTTAGATCCAGAAGAACAGCCAGTCGAGCGCCCATGTGATGTCGTTGCGGTAGGGTGTCAATGAGCCGAGTGGGTTTCTCAGTTGCCAGGGCAGCGAGCCGATCAGCGGCAGCGTCACCGCATAGCGCTTGTCGTCATGGTCGATCGCCGGGAGACAAGGCTTCGTTTGCCCAGTCGTCGAACGGCATTCCGTGATTTGGGACGTGTTCGTCCACCATTCGCGTGGCCTCGCGGATTTCTTTCCGTATCTTTGCCTTTTCCGCCGCCTCGTACGCCTGGATGACTGCGATTTCCGCCGCCCGTGAGATGTTGATGCCCAGCGCGGAGGCCTTGGCGATGAGCTCGGCGTTCAACGTGATGCTGACGGTCTTGCGGCGCGCGTTTACGTCATATAGTGGCGTTCGCATGGGCATTGCTCCACCGGTCATAGCGCCCGTGTAAAATTAGCCATGGGTGTTGCCGGAACCAATGTCGTCGTACTCCAGGTGTTACCCTCGTTGATCACCGGCGGGGTCGAGCGCGGTACGATCGAGATCACGCAGGCCATCGCCGATTCCGGTTGGACCGCGTTGGTTGCCAGCGCGGGCGGGCGGCTCGTGGCCGCGGTGCAGCGCGCGGGCGGCCGTCACATCACCCTGCCTCTGGTCAGCCGTAACCCGCTGACGATCTGGCGCAACGCTGTGCGGCTGGCGGCACTCATCCGGGTGGAGCAGGTGGCGATCGTGCACGCGCGGTCGCGCGCGCCGGCGTGGTCGGCATGGCTCGCGTGCCAGCGCACGGGGGCGCACTTCGTCACCACGTACCACGGCACCTATGGTGAGGATTTGCCGCTCAAGCGCCGCTACAACTCGGTCATGGCGAAGGGCGAGCGGGTGATTGCGGCGAGCCGCTTCATTGCTGAACTGATCGTCGGCGCAGCACGGAACCGATCCCGCCCATATCCGCATCATTCCACGTGGCGCGGACCCGACGGTGTTCGACCTGGGCGCGGTCACGGGCGACCGGGTGGCGCGGCTGGCGAACAGGTGGCGGCTGCCGGACGGCGCAGCGGTGGTCCTGCTGCCGGGCCGCTTGACCGGCTGGAAGGGCCAGACCGTGCTGGTCGAAGCGTTGGCGCGCTTGTCCCGGCACGACACGTACTGCGTGTTGGTGGGATCGGATCAGGGCCGGCGACGCTACGCCGAGAGGCTGATCCGTCAGGCCGAAGCGCTGGGCGTCGCCGAGCGGCTGCGCCTGGCCGGAGAATGCGACGACATGCCGGCGGCCCTGCTGCTGGCCGATGTCGTCGTGCACGCCTCCACCCGGCCCGAGGCATTCGGACGCGTGGTGATCGAGGCGCAGGCGATGGGACGCCCGGTGATTGCCTCAGACCTCGGTGGTCCGGTGGAGACAGTCGCACATGGCGTGACTGGCTGGCGTGTGCCGCCCGGCGATCCCGGTGCGCTGGCGGCGGCGATCGAGGCGGCGCTGGCGTTGCCCGTCGCGGAGCGCCAGGCACTCGGCTGCCGGGCGCGTGCCGCGGTGCTGCGCGGCTATACGGTGGGCGCCATGCAGGCGGCGACGTTGGCCGTTTACCGGGAGCTCATGGGTCTTGTATAGCGAGGTGCCCGACGCCAAAGACACACGTTCCGATGAAGGAGGAGCCTCGACCGATGCCTGCCATCACCCTGCCCGACCAGTCCGTGCGCCGCTTCGATGCGCCGGTGACGGGCACGACGGTGGCGGAAGCGATCGGTCCCGGCCTCGCCCGCGCCGCCCTGGCGATGAAGCTCGACGGCAAGGTCGTGGATCTGGCAACGGAGATCGACCGTGATGCCGACGTGATGTTCGTCACCCGCCGGGATCCCGAGGCGCTTGAACTGATCCGGCACGATGCGGCGCACATACTCGCCGAGGCGGTGCAGGAGCTCTATCCCGGAACTCAGGTAACCATCGGCCCGGCGATCGCCGACGGCTTCTACTACGACTTCGCGCGCAACGAGCCATTCACTCCGGACGACTTCGCGCCGATCGAGGCGAAGATGCGCGAGATCGTGGCGCGCGGGGAAAAATTCGTCCGCCAGGAAATCGACCGCGACGAGGCAATTCGCTTCTTCCAGGACAAAGGGGAGAAATACAAGGCCGAGATCATCCAGGATCTGCCGCGCAACGAGCCGATCTCTCTGTATCGGCAGGGCGAGTGGGTCGATCTGTGCCGCGGCCCGCATATGCGCTCGACCGCCGACGTCGGCGGCGCGTTCAAGCTGATGAAGGTGGCTGGTGCCTATTGGCGGGGCGATCACCACAATGCCGTGCTGAGCCGCATCTACGGCACCGCCTGGCGCGACCAGAAGGAGCTCGACGCCTACCTGCATATGCTGGAGGAGGCGGAACGCCGCGACCATCGCCGCATCGGCAAGGAGATGGATCTTTTCCATCTGCAGGAGGAAGCCGCCGGCAGCGTGTTCTGGCATCCCAAGGGCTGGAAGCTGTACCTCGCGGCCGAGGCGTATCTTCGGCGGCGGCTGGATGATGCGGGCTACCAGGAGGTGAAGACCCCGCAGCTCGTGGATCGCTCGCTGTGGGAGCGGTCGGGCCACTGGGAAAAGTTCCGCCAGCACATGTTCATCGCGAGGGTGGAGGACGAGGACAAGACGCTCGCCCTGAAGCCGATGAACTGCCCGTGCCATATCCAGATCTTCCGTCAGGGGATCCGCTCTTACCGCGAGTTGCCGCTGCGTCTGGCGGAGTTCGGATCGTGCCATCGCTACGAGCCGTCGGGCGCGTTGCATGGCATCATGCGGGTGCGGGCCTTCACCCAGGACGATGCGCACATCTTCTGTACCGAGCAGCATATCGCGCCGGAGACCGTGCGGTTCGTCGAACTGCTCGGGTCGGTTTACCGCGACTTCGGCTTTCCGGAGTTCTCGGTGAAGTTCTCCGACCGCCCCGCGCTGCGGGTTGGCTCCGACGAGGTCTGGGATCATGCGGAGGCCGCGCTGCGGGAGGCATGCGAGATCGCCCGCGTGGACTACACGCTGAACCCGGGGGAAGGTGCCTTCTATGGTCCCAAGCTCGAGTTCGTGCTGCGCGACGCGATCGGTCGGGACTGGCAGTGCGGGACTTTGCAGGTGGATTTCATGGTGCCGGAACTGCTCGGCGCGGAATATGTGGCCGAGGACGGCGGCCGCCGCACCCCTGTGATGCTGCACCGCGCGATCATGGGCAGCTTCGAGCGCTTCCTCGGCATCGTGATCGAGCACTATGCCGGCCGCTTCCCGCTCTGGCTCGCCCCAGTGCAGGCGGTGGTGGCGACCATCGTCTCGGATGCCGACGAGTACGCGCGCGAGGTGGCGGGCGTGCTGCGGCGGGCAGGACTGGTGGTGGAACTGGACCTCTCCAACCACAAGATCAACGCCAAGGTGCGCGAGCACAGCCTGGCGCATGTGCCGGTGCTGGCGGTGGTCGGGCGGAAGGAGGCGGAGCAGGGCACGGTCGCGCTGCGCAGGCTGGGCGGGGCGGCCCAAGATGTGGTACCGCTGACCGAGGCGGTGCGGCTTCTTGCGGCCGAGGCGACGCCACCCGATCTACGGAGTGCGGCCGGATCGGCGACCTGACGCCGGAGGGTGGCGCTGGCCAGCGAAGGATTCTCAACACGGCGAAGGCCGAGGACCACGGAGAGCCACTGAGGAAGACCGAACGCGTTGCGCGCGGAGCGTCCTATATCGGTCTCCGTAGTCCTCGGTCTCCTCCGTTTTGAAACGTCGGTTGCGCACCGTCGGACGGCCTGGCGGCAGGGGGCGGCGGGGCATGCGAACTCCGCTTGATCGAACCCGCACCGATCGGCCAAACTGGCCGCTGTTTAACGTCAAGCACGACAGGAGAAGACCATACCAAGAGGACCAATGACCGCTCCGCCGAGCCGCGACGGCCCGCGCGTGAACGAGGAGATCCGGGCGCCGCAGGTGCGGCTGATCGACGAGGACGGCGAGATGCAGGGTGTGATGAGCGCCCGGGAGGCGCTGTTCAAGGCGCAGGCTGTCGGGCTCGACCTGCTGGAGATCAGCCCCAATGCCGACCCGCCGGTGGTGAAGATCCTTGATTTCGGCAAATACAAATACGAGCTGCAGAAGAAGCGGAACGAGGCCAAGAAGAAGCAGAAGGTCATCGAGATCAAGGAGATCAAGGTCCGCCCGAACATCGACGAGAACGACTACCAGGTGAAGATGCGCGCCATGAAATCGTTCATCGAGGAGGGCGACAAGGTGAAGGTGACGCTGCGCTTCCGCGGCCGCGAGATGGCGCACCAGGAGATCGGCGTGCGAGTGCTGGAGCGGATCAAGAACGAGATGGACCCGATGTCCAAGGTGGAGCAGATGCCGCGGATGGAGAACCGTCAGATGGTGATGGTCCTGACGCCGAGGTGAGCGCTTATCGGCTGCTGGACTGAGGAGGGAAGGGCAGGACTGCAAGTGTCACTCAGCGGCAGGTGACGGCCAGATTCTGCGCTCCCGCGCCCAAGCCCGGCCGGATCAAACAGGCGTCGCGCGGCACGTCGGTGGCCTGCGGCTTGCGCCGGTTCATCCCCGGGTACCACAGACCTCCACCGCTTGGCCGTCTCGCCGCCCGCCGTAGCCGCGCGTATGCTGCTCCAACCGTGAACACCATCGATTCGCCACTGCTCGGTCTCTCCCAACGCCTGCCGCCTTCCAATCTCCAGGCTGAGCAGGCGCTGCTTGGTGCACTGCTCGCCAACAACCGCGCGTACGAACGCATTTCCGAGTTCCTCGCCCCAGAGCACTTCACCGACCCGATCCACGGCCGCGTATTCCAGGCGATCGTTCGCCGCGTCGAGGCGGGCCAGCTCGCCGACGCGGTGACCTTGAAGGCCGAATTCGAGCATTCCGGCGTGCTCGAGGAGGTCGGTGGCACCGCCTATCTGGCGCAGCTTCTGTCCGCGATGGTCGGGATCATCAATGCCGGCGAGTACGGCCGCGCCATCCACGACGCCTGGCTGCGCCGCCAGCTGATCGATATTGGCGAGACGGTGGTGAACAACGCGTTCGGCGCAGACGCCGAACTCGACGGCGCACAGCAGATCGAGGCGGCAGAACATTCGCTGTTCAGCTTGCGACCGACGGTGCCGTCGCCGGCGGTTTCGTCACACTGGAACGCGCTCTGATCGAGGCGATCCATGGCGCGGAACGCGCGTTCAAGCGCTCCGGGCACGTGTCGGGACTGACCACGGGGCTGCACGATCTGGACGCCAAGATGGGCGGACTGCATCCGTCGGACTTGGTGATCCTTGCGGGTCGCCCGGGCATGGGGAAGACGTCGCTCGCCACTAAGGTCGCGGTCAGTGCAGCCAAGGCGCTGCTGACCGAGGCACGCGCCACGGATCCGAATGCCTTGCCGAAGGCGACCGTTGCGGTGTTCTCGCTGGAAATGAGCGCCGAACAGCTTGCCACACGTCTGCTCAGCGAGGAAGCGCAGGTCTCCAGCGATCGCATTCGTCGCGGCGACATCAGTCAGCGCGACTTCGACAAGTTCGTGCAAGTCTCGCGCGAGGTTGCGTCGCTGCCGATCGATATCGACGACACACCGGCGATCACGCTTTCGGCGCTGCGCACGCGGGCGCGACGGTTGAAGCGCACCAAGGGCCTGGCACTGGTTGTCGTGGACCACATTCAGCTCATGCGCCCGGCCGCCGGCACCAAGCCCGATAACCGCGTGCAGGAGATGGGTCAGCTCACCCAGGGCCTGAAGGCGATCGCCAAGGAACTGGCCGTGCCGGTGCTCGCCCTGTCGCAGCTCTCGCGCGCCGTGGAGAATCGCGAGGACAAGCGACCGCAGCTTGCCGACCTGCGCGAGTCCGGCACGATCGAGCAGGACGCCGACGTGGTGATGTTCATCTACCGTGATGAATATTACCTAGAGCAGCGCATGCCGAAGCTCGCCGCGTTCGACAACGAGGAAAAGTTCCAGTCGGCGCTGGACGAATGGCATCGCCAGATGGACCGCGTGCACAATCAGGCCGACCTGATCATCGCCAAGCAGCGCCACGGTCCGACCGGCACGCTCCAGCTCTTCTTCGAGGCCGAGTTCACCCGCTTCGCCGATCTCGACCGCGCGCATTCGGGCCATGTCGAAGGCTGACCGCGCCGGAGCGGTTCTGGAGGTCGATCTCGCCGCCATCGTCGCCAACTGGCGCCTCCTCTGTGCGAAGCACCCATCCGGTCCGGTCGCCGGCGTTGTGAAGGCGGATGCCTACGGTCTCGGCGCACGCCTCGTTGCATCCGCGCTGTATGAGGCGGGCTGCCGACACTTTTTCGTCGCTTTCCTGGACGAAGCCCTGGAGATTCGCGATCTCGTGCCCGACGCGATGCTCGCCGTGCTGGGTGGCCTGCTCGCCGGATGTGAAGCTGATTATCTCGCGCACGACATCGTTCCCGTGCTAGGCGCGCTCAGCGAGGTCGATGCCTGGACGTCAACGGCGCGTTCTTCGGGTCGCGCACTGCCGGCGATTCTGCACGTCGATACCGGCATGTCGCGGCTTGGGCTCGATGCGCGCGAACTGGCGGTGCTGCAACAGAACCACGGACGGCTGGCCGGTATCGGGTTGCGTTACGTGATGACCCACCTCATCGCCTCCGAGGTCGTCGCCGACCCGCTGAACCACCGTCAGCGCGAGAGTTTCGCCGCCGCCTGTGCAGGGTTGCCGCCGGCACCGCGCAGCTTCGCCAACTCGTCCGGCATCTTTCTCGGCGACGGCTGGGCGTCCGACCTGGCCCGACCGGGCGCTGCGCTGTACGGCATCAATCCGACCCCGGACGCGGCGAACCCGATGCGACTGCCGGTTCGGCTGCGCGCGCGTGTGCTGGCGGTGCGCGACGTTCCACCGGGCACGAGCGTCGGCTACAACGCCACTTGGCATGCCGCGGGGCCAAGCCGTATCGCCACGGCAGCGATCGGATACGCCGACGGCCTGCATCGCACCCTGTCTAACCAGGGCAGGGCATTCTTTGACGGCGGACCGGTCCCGCTGGTAGGCCGTGTCTCCATGGACCTGACCACGTTCGACGTGACCGAGGCTCCAGGCGTGGTTCCAGGCGCGTGGCTGGAGATCATCGGACCGGCGCAGACCCCGGACGATCTCGCCGCCGCGGCAGGGACCAACGGCTATGAGATGCTGACTTCGCTCGGCCGCCGGTTCCACCGGATCTACCAGTCCGCGTGAAGCTGATCCTGGATAGCCTCGCCGCCGTTGGCCGCGGCGTGATCGGCGCGTGCCGCGTCGCCGGAGCGGTCGCGCTGTTCGCCGTGACCGGGCTGTCGCACCTGGTACGGCCACCGTTCTACGGACGGCTGTTCGTCCGCGCGCTGCTGGAGATCGGCTATTTCAGCCTGCCTGTGGTGGCGCTGACCGCGATCTTCACCGGCATGGTGCTGGCGTTGCAGTCATACACCGGCTTCGCCCGCTTCTCGGCCGAGGGCGCGGTGGCGAACGTGGTGGTGCTGTCGATCACGCGCGAACTGGGCCCGGTGCTGGCGGGGCTGATGGTGGCGGGGCGCATCGGTGCCGCGATGGCGGCCGAGATCGGCACCATGCGCGTCACGGACCAGATCGATGCGCTGTCCACGCTGTCCACCAATCCGATGAAGTACCTGGTGGCACCGCGGCTGCTGGCCGGTATCGTGGCGCTGCCGATGCTGGTGGTGGTGGCCGACATCCTGGGCGTATTGGGCGGCTTCATCGTGTCCACGCTGAAGCTCGGGTTCAATGTGGGGACGTATCTACGCAGCACGATGGACTTCATGCAGGCGATGGACGTGACGTCGGGGTTGGTGAAGGCGGCGGTGTTCGGCTTCCTGATCGCGCTGATGGGATGCTATCAGGGCTACAACAGCCGCGGCGGTGCCGAGGGCGTGGGGGCGGCGACAACGGCGGCGGTGGTGAGTGCGTCGATCCTGATCCTGGCGTTCGACTATGTGCTGACCGAGATGTTCTTCGCGCGATGAAAGACAGCAAGTAAGCCGGACACAGAGTGCACACAGAGTTTCACAAAGAAGGAATTTGGCGCTTCGCGCAGGTCATTGGCGCAGGGTGCCAGGCGAGCAATACCGTCTTCTCGGTGAAACTCTGTGTGCACTCTGTGCAACTCTGTGTCCGACTCACTTGCTTGCTAATTCCATGACCCCGAAAATCCGCCTCCGCAACCTCCGCAAGGCGTTCGGCGAGAAACTCGTGCTGGACGGTATCGATCTCGACATCATGCCCGGCACCTCGATGGTGGTGATCGGCGGCTCCGGCAGCGGCAAGTCGGTCCTGCTGAAGTGCATTCTCGGGCTGCTCGAACCCGACGAAGGCACTATCGAGATCGATGGCACCGACATCCTCCCCCTCCCCCGCCGCCGTCAGGAGGAAATCCGCTCACGCATCGGCATGCTGTTCCAGAACGGCGCGCTGTTCGACAGCCTCCCGGTTTGGGAGAACATCGTTTTCGGCCTGCTCGCCCAGCGGAGGCTGCGTCGAACGGATGGCCCCGCGAGCGCCGCCGACTTCCTCGCCCAGGTCGGGCTTGCCGCCACCGTCGGCGACCTCTATCCGGCAGAACTCTCGGGCGGCATGCAGAAGCGCGTTGCCCTGGCCCGCGCCATCGCCGCCCGCCCGAATATTCTGTTCTTCGATGAACCGACCACCGGCCTCGACCCGATCATGGGCGCCGTGATCGACGGCCTCGTGGTTGATTGCGTCAAACAGCTCGGCAGCACCGCGGTGGCGATCACCCACGACATGGCGAGCGCGCGCCGCATCGGCGACGCCGCGGCCATGATCCATCGCGGGCGGATCATCTGGAGCGGCCCGGCGGCCGACCTGATGGACAGCGGCAATCCCGTGGTCGATCAGTTCACCCATGGCCGTCGCGAGGGGCCCATCCAGATGGAACTTCGCCGATAGCGGGTCTGTGATCAACAAGACTGACAAGCGGCCGTTCGCGGCGTAACGTGACACGCAGGGACGCGCCTCGAATGGGACGCGATCGGGGACTGAGACAAGATGCGACCTGGCTGCCTATACATGATGGCGTTGACCGGAATGGTGGCCCTGGTAGCGTCCGCGCGCGCGGACGACCCGCCGAGCGCGGCCGCGAAGCAGGTCACCGGCCTGTTCGTGCAGAGCTGCATCCAGTTCGCCGGCGACAAGGACGGGCTGCGCGGCTGGGCCAAGAAGACCGGACTGAAGGCGTTGCCGGCCGATGTCCAGGATCAATTCCTGTATGGTCTGCCCGGGGTCGTGTTCGATGCCTCCAACAAGGAGGGCAAGTTCGTGCTGGTCTCCGAGGATGGCGGTTCGTGCTCCGCGGTTGCCGAGATGGCCAGCGGTCCTGTCGTCATCACCGACCTTGAGCAGGCGATGAACGACGCCAAGATCAGCTTCAAGGTGACCGCGGAGAAGGCCGATTCACAGGAGACCTCGCTGAAGCACCGCGAATACCAGGCCTCGCAGGGACAGCGGGAATGGCTGCTGCTGATCAGCACGGTGAAGGATCCGGCCGGCGGGCAGGCGATGCTGACCGCCAACCGCTTCTGAGGCACTTGGCCAAACCGACCTCCCGCTTCGTCTGTCAGAGCTGCGGCGCCGTCAGCCCGAAATGGGCCGGCCGCTGCGAGGCCTGCGGCGAGTGGAACAGCATCGTCGAGGAGGCGATCACCCCGCGTCCGGGTCCGGTCGCCAAGGGCGCAGCGGGTAGGCGCGTCGCATTCGTCGATCTGGCCGGCAGCGCCGAACCGCCGCCGCGCTGCCCGACCGGGATCGCCGAACTAGATCGAGTGCTGGGCGGCGGCCTCGTGCCGGCCTCGGCGATTTTGGTCGGCGGCGATCCCGGAATCGGCAAATCCACCCTGCTGCTGCAGGCGGCCGCCGGCCTCGCGCGCGGCGGGCGGCGCGTGTTCTACATCTCGGGCGAGGAATCCATCGAGCAGACCCGGCTGCGCGCTCGCCGGCTTGGCGTGCAGGACGCGCCGCTGGAACTCGCCGCCGCGATCAACCTGCGCGACATCGCCGCCAGTCTGCAGTCGGCGGGCGATGCAGCGCTGGTGGTGATCGATTCGATCCAGACCATGTGGCTCGACTCGATCGACAGTGCGCCTGGCACGGTGGCGCAAGTCCGGGCATCCAGCTTCGAGTTGATCCAGCTTGCCAAGGCGGCACAGTTCGCGCTGGTGCTGGTCGGGCACGTCACCAAGGACGGTGCCATCGCAGGTCCGCGCGTGCTGGAGCACATGGTGGACGCCGTGCTGTATTTCGAAGGCGATCGCGGTCACCAGTTCCGTATCCTGCGCGCAGTGAAGAACCGCTTCGGCGCCACCGACGAGATCGGCGTGTTCGAGATGACCGATCGCGGCCTGGCCGAGGTTGCCAACCCTTCGGCGCTATTCCTGGCCGAAAGACGGGGGAATGTCGCGGGAAGCTCGGTGTTCGCCGGCCTGGAAGGAACCCGCCCGGTACTGGTCGAGGTGCAGGCTCTGCTGTCACCCAATCCCGCTGGCACGCCGCGCCGCTCGGTGATCGGCTGGGACGGCGGGCGGTTGCCGATGCTGCTCGCGGTGCTGGAGGCGCGCGGCGGCCTGCGGCTCAGTGCCACCGATGTATATCTGAACATCGCCGGCGGCCTGCGGGTCAGCGAACCCGCGGCTGACCTCGCGGTGGCAGCGGCGCTGGTGTCGGCCGCTACCGACATGCCGACCAATGCCGGGATGGTGTATTTCGGCGAGGTCGGCCTGTCGGGTGAGGTCCGCCAGGTCGCGCAGGCCGACTCCCGCCTGAAGGAGGCGGCCAAGCTCGGGTTCGAGCAGGCCACGCTGCCGCGCCGAGTGGCTCGGGGCAATCGCCCGGTGGCACCACCCGAAGGACTGGAGCTGGCGGAAATCGGCCATATTTCCGACCTCGTCGCGCGATTTGTGCAGAACACGACGCCCTCCCAGTGATCGTGGCTTGGCGCCGCGCCGGTTGCGTTCGATAAAGCCGCCGGTTTGGCGCTTCGTGGCAGGTTGATGACCTGGGTTGATCTCGTCGTTCTGGCTGTGACTGGCAGTATCCGCACTGCTCGCTTTCATGCGCGGGCTGGTGCGTGAGGTGTTGGGCCTCGCCGCCTGGGTCGGCGCCATCGTCGCGGGTTACTGGGCGCTGCCGATGGTCCGGCCACGGTTCGAGCACTGGCTGGGGGTTTCGCCCTGGGCGGCTCCGGTCGCGTTTGCGGTGGTGTTCGTCGTCAGCCTGATCGTGCTGTTGCTGATCTCGCGCTGGATCAGCGCGTTGGTGCGCGCTTCGCCGATCGGCGGCCTTGACCGGACGCTGGGTCTGGTTTTTGGCCTCGCCCGGGGTGCAGCCCTGTGCATCCTTGCCTATATCGGTGCCGGGATGGTGGTGCAGGTGGATCGCTGGCCCGAACCGGTGCTGAACGCCGAATCGATGTGGCCGGTGTATCGTGGTGCAAGTTGGGTGGTGGAGCAGTTGCCGACAGAGTATCGCCCGCACCTGTTTGCGCCCCCACCAGGACATGAGACGACAGCATCGGCCTTGCTGCAGGCAACTCCGCAGGGCCGCGCAGTGGGCAGGTAGTCGGATGCGGATCGGGAGAGTGCTGGCATGGCAGTGATTTCGCCGCATGACGATACGTCCCGCGTCCTTGCGGACGACAAGTTCCACGAGGAGTGCGGCGTCTTCGGCGTCTGGAACGTCCCCGATGCCGCCGCCGTCACCGCACTCGGGCTGCACGCATTGCAGCACCGCGGCCAGGAGTCGACTGGCATCGTCAGTTTCGACGGCAGGCACTTCCACTCGCATCGCGGCCTCGGCCTGGTCGGCGACAATTTCGGCGATGCGCGCGTGATCGCCGCGCTGCCCGGCCCGACAGCGATCGGCCACAACCGCTACGCCACGACCGGCGGCACGATCCTGCGCAACGTACAGCCGCTGTACGCCGATTTCGAGTTCGGCGGGTTCGCCGTCGCACACAACGGCAACCTGACCAACTCGCATGTACTGAGGCGCACGCTGGTGCGGCGCGGCTGCCTGTTCCAGTCCACCACCGATTCCGAGGTGTTCGTCCACCTGATCGCGATCAGCCTGTATTCCACCGTGGTCGATCGGCTGATCGACGCGCTGAAGCAGGTAGTCGGCGCCTATTCGCTGGTGGCACTGTCGACCGAAGCGCTGATGGGCGTCCGCGATCCGCTCGGCGTGCGTCCGCTGATCCTGGGACGCATCGGCAATGAAGGTACCAGCGGCTGGGTGCTGGCCTCCGAGACCTGCGCGCTCGACATCGTCGGGGCGGATTTCGTGCGCGACGTGGAGCCTGGCGAGGTCGTGGTGATCAACGACCAGGGCGTGCACAGCATCAAGCCATTCGGCCGTTCGCGCGAGCGGTTCTGTGTGTTCGAGTATATCTATTTCGCGCGGCCGGATTCGATCATGGAAGGCACGCCGGTCTACGACGCGCGCAAGGCGATCGGCGCGGAATTGGCACGTGAGAGTGGCGTGCCGGCCGACGTGGTGGTGCCGGTGCCGGATTCGGGCGTTCCGGCGGCGATGGGCTACGCGGGTGAGAGCCGCATCCCGTTCGAGCTTGGTATCATCCGCAACCATTACGTCGGTCGCACCTTCATCGAGCCGACCGACCACATCCGCCATCTCGGCGTGAAGCTGAAGCACTCCGCCAATCGTTCAGTGCTGGCGGGCAAGCGGGTGAGTCCTGGTGGACGACTTCGATCGTGCGCGGCACCACCAGCCGCAAGATCGTCGAGATGGTGCGCGCTGCCGGTGCGCGCGAGGTGCATATGCGCATCTCCTCGCCGCCCACGACACATTCCTGCTTCTACGGCATCGATACGCCGGAGCGGGGCGAACTGATCGCGGCGCGGCTTTCGGTCGAGGAGATGGCAGATCAGATCTGCGTCGACAGCTTGGCGTTCATCTCGATCGACGGGCTGTACCGTGCACTGGGCAAACGCGACCGCGACCCTGCACGGCCCCATTACTGCGATGCATGCTTCACCGGCGACTATCCGATAGCGCTGCCCGATCAGGCGGACAACGCGGATCGCCAACTGAGCCTGCTGGCCGAGAGCCATTGACGGCGCCACGTCATTGCGAGGCGGCAAGCCGGTGACGCAATCTCCGCCCAGTAGCGTGGGCACACTGTGATGCAGCTTGCTTCGTCGCTGACGCTCCTCGCAATGAGGGGAGCGGCGCGCTGTCCGCAGTGACAGCGCTGGCCGGCAGCGTCGCGCTGGTCACCGGCGCAAGCCGCGGCATCGGCGCGGCGACCGCCGTGGCACTGGCACGTTGCGGCGCGCATGTGGTGATCACCGCTCGCACGCAAGGTGGCCTGGCTGAGACCGACGATGCGATCCGCGCGGTCGGCGGCACTGCGACACTGCTGCCGCTCGATCTGGCGGAAGGCGGACAGGTGGATGCAATCGGCCCGAGCATCCATCAGCGGTTCGGCCGGCTCGACGTTCTGGTGCACAACGCCGGCGCGCTCGGGCGATTGACACCGGTCGCGCATATTCTGCCGGACGACTGGGCAGCGGCGATGGCGGTCAACCTGACGGCTGCATGGCACCTGATCCGCACCTGCGACCCGATGCTGCGCAATGCCGAAGCCGGCCGCGCGGTGTTCGTCACCGACGAACGGGCGCGCGCGGCAAAGGCGTATTGGGGTACCTACGGGGCGAGCAAGGCGGGCATGGAACATCTCGTGCTGACCTGGGCGGACGAACTGCGGACGACGCGGCTGCGGGTGAATCTGTTCGATCCGGGCGTTGTTGCAACGCGCCTGCGCGGCCAGGCGATGCCGGGCGAGGACCAGTCCACGCTGGCAACGCCGGAAGTCGTTGCGCCGATACTCGCCGCGCTATGCCTGCCCGGCGAACAACGCCACGGTGCGACGGTGCGTGCGCAGGAGATATTGACACCTCGGCTGCACACGGATGGACACGGATAAGTCGATTGGTGGCATGGGCGCGCTGGCGCTGCAGCAATCGTTTGACCGGGCCCGGCAAGCCGCCCTAAGCTGAAGTCAAGAAGACAAGAAGCTCTCGCAAGAGCGGGCTCGTAGAAGGCAAGCAGGGAAGGAAGCGGCCATGCATCACATGAGCCGACGATCGCTGATCAGCAGCTCCCTAGGCTTGATGGCAACTGGGATGCTGTCGCGGCCACACATCGCGAATGCGGCTGCCATGACCGCGACTGTCTGGCAGGTGCAAGGCTTCGTCCCGGAAGAAGACGAAGCCTTTCGCGTGACGGTCGCGGACTACGAAAAGGCCAGCGGCAACAAGATCGACCTTAGCATCATGCCGTTTACGGCATTGAATCAGAAGGTGATCTCCGCGCTGACCAGCGGCGAGGTTCCCGACCTTGTGTTCCACGACGCACCGGCGACGATCCTGCCACAGAACGCCTGGGACAATAAGCTGGAGGACGTCAGCGACATCGTCGAGGCGCACAGATCGGAGCTCAGCAACACCGCAGTGCTTGGCTCCAGCTTCTACAACAGCGTCACGAAGAAGCGTGCTTTCTATTTGGTGCCGATCAAACAAGGGTGCGAGCCGTTCCATATCTGGGGCGACCTGGTTGAGAAGGCCGGCTTCAAACTGTCCGACGCGCCGAATACCTGGGATGCATTCTGGGATTTCTTCAAGCCGATGCAGAAGGAACTGCGTGGCAAGGGGCATCGCAAGCTGTATGCCCTGGGTCTGCAGATCACCACGGTCGGGCCGAATGATGGCAATGGGCTGTTCGCGCATTTCCTGATCGCCAACGGTGGCGCGAACATGGTGACGCCGGATGGCAAGCTGCACACCGACGATCCTCAGGTGCGCGAGGCGGCGATCAAGTCGGTCGAGTACCTGACGAATTGCTACAAGGACGGCTACGTGCCGCCGGAGGCGCTGAGCTGGAACGACGCCGACGACAACAATGCCTACCACGAGAAACTGATCTTGATGGATCTCGACGGAACGCTGTCGACCGAACTTGCGATGATCAAGGACAGGAAGGCGTTTGAGGCATCGGTGACGCTGGGGCTGCCGAATACCAATGACGGCAAGCCAATGTCTGCTGTGCAGGCTGCTGGCGGCGGTTTCATCCCGAGGGGAGCGAAGAACGCCGTGGTCGCCAAGGACTTCATGAAGTTCTTCATCCAGCCGCAGGTGATGAACGAAAATCTGAAGCAGGGCCTGGGTCGCTGGGTGCCGGCGATTCCATCGCTGGTGAAGAGCGATCCCTTCTGGCTCGATACCAAGGACCCGCATTTGGCACCCTATGTGCGCGAGGCCGTGCTGGGGCCGACGATCCCCTCCTACAACGGCTACAATCCGGCGTGGGGGCAGGTGAATGCCGAACAGCTCTGGGGCGTGGCGCATGCCGATGTCATCAAGAACGGGATGACGCCATCCGCCGCGGTAGACAAGGCGGCCAGGCGGGCCGAGGCGATCTTTGCGAAGTACACGTTCGGGTAGGGCTACGCGCGCCCTCGGATACGCCTGCACAGAGATATTTCAGTTTGCCGGCGTTGCGGAGAAATGACTGGATCGGGCGGCGTGATTTCGCTCCGGAAGTATTGATTGAATTCGTCGAGACGATACGGCCTGGAATGTAGTAATAGCGCCTTCCGGCGAAGGCGGCACAAAGAACCGGCGCATAAGCGACCGGTCAATTGGACAGGGAAGGAGAACGGCCATGAAATTCATGCGCCGGCGATCGGCGATTCTCGGATCCATCGGCCTGGCGACGACCGGGATCCTGTCGCGTCCATATATCGCCAATGCAGCAACCGGGACAGCCATCGTCTGGCGGGACCAAGGCTTTGTGCCGGAAGAGGACGACGCCTTCCGCGCCACCGTCGCGGAATACGAGAAATCAAGCGGCAACAAGATCGACCTCAGCATCATGCCGTTCATCGCGCTGAATCAGAAGGTGATCTCCGCCCTGACCAGCGGCACGGTTCCGGATCTGATCTTTCACATCGCGCCGTCGACAATTCTGCCGCAGAGCGCATGGAACGATAAGCTGCTGGACGTGAGCGACATCGTCGAGGCCCACAAGTCCGAACTCAGCGCCACCGCGCTGGCGTCTTCCAACTACTACAACAGCATCACCAAGCGACGCGCCTACTACCTGGTTCCGACCAGTCAGGGGGCGGAGCCGTTCCACATCTGGGGCGATCTGGTCGAGAAGGCCGGCTTCAGTCTGTCCGATGCGCCCAAGACCTGGAACGCTTTCTGGGATTTCTTCAAGCCGATGCAGGCGCCGCTGCGCAGCAAGGGGATGCGCAAGATCTACGCGATCGGGCCGCAGATCACGACGGTTGGACCGAATGACGGCAACGGCCTGTTCGCTCATTTCATGATCGCCAATGGCGGCAGGGACATCGTCACCGAGGACGGTAAGCTACACACCGAGGATCCGCGGGTCCGGGAGGCGGCGATCAGGTCGGTCACCTGGCTGACGGAGGCCTATAAGGCTGGCTACGTGCCGCCCGAGGCACTGAGCTGGAACGACGCCGACGACAACAATGCGTTCCACGAAAAGCACATCGTAATGGATTTCGATGGCTCGATATCCACGGAACTTGCGATGATCAAGGACAGCAAGGCGTATCTTGAGCAGATGGTGACGGTGGGACTGCCGCTGGCGAATGACGGCAAGCCGATGCCTGCCCAGATCGGCGCCGGTGGACTATTCATTCCGAAGGGCGCAAAAAACGAAGAAGTCGCCAGGGACTTCGCGCGATTCTTCCTACAGCCAGAGGTCCTGAACGCCAACCTCAAAGGCGGCCTGGGTAGAGCGGTACCAGCGATCCCCGCGCTGGTCACGCAGGATCCATGGTGGCTCGATCCGAGCGACCCCCATCGGCCGCCGTATGTGCAGGAGTCGGTGCTGGGTCCGACAATTCCGACCTACACTGGCTATAATCCGGCATGGGGGCAGGTCAACGCCGAACAGGTCTGGGGCGTGGCCTATGCCGATGTCATCAAGAACGGGATGATGCCAACGGCGGCGGTGGACAAGGCGTTCCGGCGGGCCGAGGCGATCTTTTCGCAGTATACCATCGAGTAGCATCACTGCCGGCAGCGGCGAATGCCGCGTTGTCTGCGCGTGTCGGGCGACGCCCGGTGTTGCACCGCGCCGACCGAGGCCACGGGATCTCGTTGTCGCCGGTTGCAGGAGAGACCGTCGGGATCCTCGGTCGCAAGACAACGTTGGTTCCTCAGGCAGTTCCAAACCGTCCACTTTTGTCCGCAGCGTGTTGCCGTCGCCGCCTTGAAGGCCCCCGCGCCGTCGATTTCCAGAGCGGCGGCTGAACCTGCGGCTGCCGCCCAAACGAACGTGAACACACTTCGCGGGACACGCCTGAGCACAGAACGAGAACGCAGTGCACAGATAACGCGCTACCAAACCAGGCAAGCCGCGAGTCAGCCACTGTACCGGATAGCCACCGTTTCGTCTGCTGAGCTTGCGGACCACCCCGATCCGTGCTTCACACCCCAACTTCCCTGCCGGGTGGCGGCGGCAACGCCCCCGGCTATGCGCGCATACTGCGAGCCTCCAGCCATAGGGAGAACATTATGCCATTGTACGAATGCGTGCTGATCGCGCGCAATGACGTGACACAGCAACAGGTCGAAGGCATCGCCGACGGCATCGCCAGCCAACTCGAAACCGAGGGTGGCGAAGTGAAGAAGCGCGAATATTGGGGCCTCCGTGGCCTGGCCTACCGCATCAAGAAGAACCGCAAGGGCCACTACATGCTGCTGGGCCTCGACGCGAAGCCTGTCTTCGTCACCGAGATGGAGCGTCAGCTTGGCTTGAATGAGGACGTCCTCCGCTTCATGACGATCCGGGTAGCGGAAATTGAGGAAGCCCCCTCCGCTATCCTGTCGCGCAAATCGGATGATCGCGAGCGCAGCTTCCGTGGCCCCAAGCCCGCCGGCCGGTTCGACAGCGGCCGCCGCCGCGGCTTCGACGAGCGCGAGGAATTCCGCGCCCGCGACGAGTTCCGGGAAGAATTCCGCGTCGGCGCCGAGGAGTAAGCCATGTCTGACACCGCGGAAATCAACCCGGCGGCGCGCCGCGCCGCCGTCGGCGCCCGCCGGCCGTTCTATCGCCGCCGCAAGTCCTGCCCGTTCTCCGGCCCCAACGCGCCGAAGATCGACTACAAGGACGTGCGTCTGCTGTCCCGCTTCCTTTCGGAGCGCGGCAAGATCGTGCCGAGCCGAATCACCGCGGTCTCGGCCAAGAAGCAGCGCGAGCTGGCGGTGGCGATCAAGCGCGCCCGCTTCCTCGCGCTGCTGCCCTATATCGTGCGCTGACGGAGCGGACCATGGCCGATGTGGAACTGATCCTGCTCCAGCGTGTGGAAAAGCTTGGGCAGATGGGCGACGTGGTGAAGGTGCGGCCCGGCTTTGCCCGCAACTTCCTGCTGCCGCAGAAGAAGGCGCTGCGAGCCAATAAAGACAACCTGGTCCACTTCGAGCGGGAGCGTGCCCAGTTGGAGGCGCAGAACCTGAAACGGCGTGAGGAGGCGGAGCGGGTCGCCGAGCGCGTCACCGGCCTGTCAGTGGTGATCATCCGTCAAGCAGGCGAGTCGGGTAGTCTTTATGGCTCGGTGTCCGCGCGCGACGTGGCCGAGGCGACCACTGCGGCGGGACTGACCATTGACCGCCAGCAGGTGTTGTTGGAGCACCCAATCAAGACACTGGGCCTCGCGCGCGTGCGCGTGGCGCTGCACCCCGAGGTGCCGATCCCGGTCATCGTCAATGTCGCACGCAGCCAGGAGGAGGCTGAGCGGCAGGCGCGCGGGGAACGCGTCGGTGTCGAGGGCGACGAGGAACAGGCTGCCGTGGATACAGCCGGGCTGTTCGAACCCGGTGCAGTGCCGGAGCAGCCGGAGGCCTGACATCTTCTCGACACCAAGCCAAGCTCGGGCTGGTGCGTATGTCAGCCACCGTAGCGGCTCCTGGGTGATCTGGGTGATGCCGCGGACATCCTGTCGCCACAGGAGATCGGACGGCACCATGTTCGGCCGGCGCCTACGCCGGCGCAGGATATTCAGTCTCGCAGTCGGCTGATAAAACACCGCCGCATGAGCGATACCCTCGCCTCGATGACCGGTTTCGCCCGCGCAGAGGGCAACGCCGCGGGACTCACCTGGGCGTGGGAGCTACGCAGCGTCAACGGTCGCGGGCTCGACTTGCGGTTCCGTCTGCCGTCGGGCTGGGACGCGCTCGAGTTGTCATGGCGCGAAGCCGCCGGCAAGTCGCTGAAGCGCGGCAATGTCACCGCCAACCTTGTGGTGAAGCGTGAGAATGAGCTGCGCCTGGTCGCCGATCCGGCAGCGCTCGAGCAGGCGCTGACGCTGGCGATGGACCTGCACAGACGGATTCCCGGCAGCCCGGTGCCGCGCGCCGAGGCGCTGCTCAGCTTGCCTGGCGTGTTGCGGCCGGCACAGGTCGAAGAAACGATCGATGCCGGAGCGGTCGCCGCGGGTTTCTCCGATGCGTTGGCCGCGTTGGTGGCAGCGCGACGGGCCGAGGGCGCGCGGCTTGCCGCAATGCTCGGCGGTCTGTTGCACGAAATCGCCGCGCTGCATCGGCAGGCCGCAGCCGAGGCAGCTGACCAGCCCGCGGCGCAGCGGGTGCGGGTGATGGAAAACCTGACCGCACTGTTGCGCGAGGCACCGTCGCTGCCGGAGGAACGAATCGCGCAAGAGGTCGCGCTGCTCGCTGCTCGCTCCGATGTGCGGGAGGAGCTCGACCGCCTGGCAAGCCACATCGAGGCGGCGCACGCTCTGCTGCGCGAAGCGACGAATATCGGCCGGCGATTCGATTTTCTGGTGCAGGAATTCAATCGCGAGGCCAATACGCTATGCAGCAAATCGGCCTCGGTGGCGCTGACAGCGACGGGACTGAAGCTGAAGGCGACGATCGAGCAGTTACGCGAGCAGGTCCAGAATATCGAATGAGCTTGATCGCACGACGTGGTGTTTGCCTGGTGTTGTCGGCGCCGTCGGGTGCCGGCAAGACTGCGATCGCCGACGCGCTGCTGGCAATCGAGCCGGAGCTGCGGCGGTCGGTGAGCATCACCACTCGCGCGCCGCGTCCCGGAGAAGTTGACGGAGAACATTATCATTTCAGAGGTTCGATCGAATTTGACCGTATGGTGGCGTCAGGCGAGCTGCTGGAATGGGCGCGCGTGCTGGGCCGGCACTACTATGGCACGCCGCGCGCGCCGGTGGAGCAGGCGCTGCGCGACGGTCAAGATGTGGTGTTCGACATCGACTGGCAGGGTTATCGCCAGCTGCGCGTCGCGCTGCCCGGTGAAACCGTCGGGATCTTCCTATTGCCGCCGTCGCTCACATCGCTGGAAGATAGGCTGCGGCAACGCTCCGGCGACGCGCCTGCCGAGATCGCGCGCCGGATGCAACTTGCACGGGACGAAATCAGTCATTGGGCCGAGTTCGATCATGTCGTGGTGAACGACGAACTAGCGGCTGCGGTCTGCGCAGTACGGGCCGTGCTACACGCGGCGCGTTCGACGGCGGCGCGACAGACCGGGCTCGGGCAGTTCGTCGCGCGACTGGGCTGAACACGTTGCGGCCCGTATCGTTTTTTCGGCGGCGCCACGGAGGTCAGCGTGGCGAGTGGCGACGCGTTCCACTTGACCGACCTGCTCGATGAATGCCGCAGCCCCTTACTATGACATGACGTGACAATAACGGTCGATGGATGACTCGCCGAGGGTTTGCTACACCAACCTCGTGGCGGCGCCGGAAGGCAGTTCGCTGCTGCTCGATCTTGGAACGGCTCTCGCGTTGGGCGGTTTGCGCGTCACCCGTCGACGTTGAGCGCCGGCGCCAGCCGCAGCAACGACGCAATACGGCTGAAATCGGATACCGACAGCGTCTCGGCGCGGCGGTCCGGCGCGATGCCGGCGTCGCGCAGCAGCGCCTCGCCGCCGATCGCCTTCAACGCGCCACGCAGCATCTTGCGTCGCTGCCCGAATGCGGCTGCGGTTAGCCGCTCCATGGCGGCGAACAGTGCTGGCGTGGGTTGCGCGGCACGCGGCACAAACCCGACGACGGCCGAGTACACTTTCGGCGGCGGCACGAAGGCAGCCGGCGGGATGCGCAGTAGCAGCTCGGTGTCGCAGATCCACTGCGCCAGGATCGACAATCGCCCATACGCCGACGTCCGGGGCGCCGCGCAAATCCGTTCGGCGACCTCCTGCTGGAACATCAGCGTGAGCCGCTCGAACGCGGACGCCTGGCGCAGCCAGCCGATCAACAGCGGCGTCGCGATGTTATACGGCAGATTGGCCACCACCTGCCGGGGCGGGGGTATCAAAGGTGGAACATCCAGCCCCAAAGCGTCGCCGCCAATCACACGCAGCCGCCCACCAACCACAGCCGCCAGCTCCTGCATCGCCGCCAGCGCGCGGTGGTCGAGTTCGACGACGGTCACACTCGCCGCGTCGGAGTCGAGCAGCGCGCGCGTCAGCCCGCCAGGTCCCGGCCCGACCTCCAGCACATGCCGCCCGGTCAGTGGCCCGGCAGCGCGCACGATGCGATGCGTCAAGTTCGCGTCCAGCAGAAAATGCTGTCCCAGTGCCCGGCGCGCCGTCAGCCCATGCCGCACGATTACATCGCGCAGCGGGGCGGACACGATCACGCGCCGCTGGGGCGCAGGTCGATCGTGGCGTGGCGGCGCAGGTTGGCGAGCAACTGCCGCGACAGCAACTCCACACGCTCGTTGAGCAGTTGCGCCTGCACCTCCTGTGGGCTCTCCTGTGCCAGATTCTTCTCCTCGCGCGAGCAGACGATCATCACCGCTATGCCGTCCGCGGTCACCAGCGGCTGAGTGGCGTGATCGAACGGCAGGCTCGCCAGTGTCTGACGGAATGCCAGTGGGGTCACAGTATCAAGTCGGACCTCGCCAGGGTCAGCCGGCCGCGGCGAATTGTTCGCCTTGGCCGCCTGTTCCATCTGTTCGCAGCTATGCACGCTGGCACTGATGCCTCGCGCCTTTTCCAGCGCCTGCTTCTGCTGCTCGGTCGGTGCCTGCGGATCGAGCGGGCTGGTGAACGGCAGGAACACCTGACGCAGCGACAAGGCGGTGCCAAGTTCGCGGCCGATCTCGCGCTTGCCTTGCAAAGTCACGATCGAGAAGCCGCCCGGCACCTTGCACCGGGTTGCTGATCGCGCCGACCGGCATTTCGGCGACCAGACGCACGACCTCCGGATCGAGCTGGTTCGGCTGTACCCAGCCTAGCGCGCCACCCTGCAGCGCCGTCTGGTTCTGGCTGAACTGCGCGGCCACCACCGGGAAGGGCGCGCCGGCGCGCAACTCGCTGATCACGGTCTCGGCGAAGCGCTGGGCGTCGGCGGCGGCGGCTGGATCCTCGACCGGAATGAAAATCTCGCCTACACGATACTCGGGCTTGCCGACCTGCTGCGCCAGCACGCGCTGCCGCTCGGCCACCTCGGCATCGGTGATCTTCGCCTGGTCGCCAAGCTGCTCGCGCAGCACCTGGGTCCAGCCGAGCTGGGTGCGCAATTGGTCGACCAAGGTCCGCTGCCCGACGCCGCTCGTGTTGAGCTTTTGCCGCAGCGCGCCCGCCGGCAGGTTGTTGCGCGCCTCGATATCGTGGATCGCAGTCGGCGATCGCCTTGTCCGGGATCACGATCTTGCGGCGCTGCACCTCCTGAAAGCGCAGCTTCTCATCGATGAGCTGGCGAGTGATCTGCTGCTTCAGCCGATCCAGCACGTCCTGCGTCATCGGCATGCCGGTGGACAGCGCGAACAGCCGGGTGCGATTGTCGACGTCGGCATTGCTGATCACGTCGCCGTTCACCACGGCCACGATGTGCATCGCCTGCGCCGCCGGCGCGGCGGACGGCGCGAACGCTGCAGCTGGTTGCGCGAACAGCAATCCGAGTGCGAACCATGCGTGATGCTACGTATGCCATGACCTCGATCTCCTGGCAGTCAGAGCGCCTTATAGCCGAACTGGCCGACCGTCTTGAAGGTCATCTGGATCAGTGCCGTTGTTGCGCCGTTATCGCCATTGTACGAAGTATACCGCCTGTAGAACCGCAAATCCAAGATATAACATTCGTCTTCATACGCTGCATCGGCGCCGACCGCGACCATCTGGTTCAATTGAATATTGCGCCGCGCCCAGCTGCTGAACCGGTAATTGCCCCATTTCGACGACACGCCAAGCGTCACTTCGTTGCGCGGAGTGTAGAAGGCGTTACCCACAGGCGGCGGCGGCGGCTGGTCGTACAGGGTGTAAGGATTGAAGGTGCTGTAGAAATACCCGACGTTGACCGAGAATTTCGCACCACCGATGGTGGCCAGCGCATCCGCCATGCGCGTTTGGAACGATTTGTGATCGAGCCTGGTACGATAGGTCAGATTGAGCCAGTCCGTCGGCGCGAAGCTTGCACGCCCGACGATGTCCGAAACCTGGTCGTGCAGACCGGATGCTTCGGGGAACTGGTTGTCCATCATTGGTGCGATAGGATTGTCCGAGTAACCCGTCGAAGGTGGTGCCTGCCAGAAGCCATGTGCCGTGAAACGCGACATTGGCCCGTACCCCGCCATCCAGCCGGTCAATCCCTGGGTAGCGGTTGAAGCCGAACAGATTGGCGTCGGAGAACTCGAGGTCCAGGCTGTCTTCGTTAGGGTATTTGGAATTCTGGCTGCGGCCGACTTGCGGCCCCACGACGATCTGCGCGATCGGTTCGATGAGCTGGGTGCCCCACGCACCCGAATCGCGCATGAACGGCCAATGAAAATCGAGCGCCGCCTGCGGTTGCGCGCGCGCCTTGTCGACTTGGCTCACCGGGCCGAAGTTCGGCTGCTCGTTGAACGAATTGGCATTGTACGCGATCGCATCATTGTGCAGGGTGATTGTCCACAGGTCGCCGAGTGCGCCGACGAATGGCCTCGACCAGTTCATCGTGAGGCTGGCGCGGCGCGTGTCGGTGCCGGCGGTGCGCAGCACATTGAACATTCCGGCATCGATGCTCAGGCGGCCGCCCAGGGCATCCGGCTCGCCGAAATAGCTGTACTCGTAGCGCGGCAGGACCAGCGGAATCTTGTCGCTCGCCACCGCCTCATTCAGCGTCTGGTAGAATCTGACGTCGAACCGCGAATAGGCGCCCTGGCCGAAACCCTCGCCGTAGATCTGACTGTTCAGCAGAACCGGCTGGTTGCCAAGTTGTCCGCCGAGCTGGAAGTCGCGGACGTAGTCGGCCGATGAGGCGCGTGCGATGTTGAAACCCCACCGCCAGGTGTCATCGAAACTGAACTGGCCCTTCGAATAAATTGTCGCCTGTGCCGAGTTGTCGAGATAGCCGACCGAGCCGTCGAGCAGAATGAAGCCGTTGTTGAACCTGCGCCGGTACTCGATGCTGAGCTGCGGGAGCGTGCGCGTGGTCACCATGGGGGTGAACGTCGCGTCCGACTGGTCGTCGATCACCCAATAGTACGGCTGCGCGAAGAAGGCGCCGAGATGCGAGGATGCGCCGAGTGACGGGATCAACAGTCCACTGCCGCGCTTCACCGACGGATCGACATGCCAGAAGTACGGCATGTATGCGACCGGGAAACCGTACATTTCCAGCACGGCATCCTCGTACTCGATCTTCTTGTGCTCAAGATCCTGTACCGCCGACAGCGCGCGGATCTGCCACAATGGCGGTTTGGTCGGGTCCTTTGCGCAAAGATTGCAAGTGGAGTACACCACCTTCGACATCTCGTTGATCTCGCCGTCGGTGCGCCGCGCGCCATTGGCGGCCATCCTGCCGTTCTCGGCCATGATCGCGCGCAAGTCGCGGAACACGCCGTTCTTCATGTCCTGGGTCAGTTCCGCATAGTCGGCAAATATCACCTGGCCGTCGGGCTGGAGCAACGCGACATTGCCTTTGACGGCGGCCACGCCGGTATTGCGATCGAACGTCATGTGGTCAGCGCGCAGTACGTAATCGTTCTGCCAGGCCTCGACATGACCTTCGGCAATCACCAGCGAATTCTCCCGGTCGTACTCGACCGAATCGGCGGTGAAGGTAATCGGCTGATCACGTGATACCTGCGGATGCGATCCTGGATTGGTCAGCGCGCTCAACTGGGCGTGAACCGAGCCCGGCAGCACTACCACGAGCAATATTGCCAGCAGCAGAACAGACAGCAGCGCGCGTGTCACGGCCGAGAGGGATCGCGCCATCCTCAGCCATCTTCCGTGTGCAGGAGCAGTGCGACCGCCAGCATCATGCCGGATACCGCGGGCGCCCACGCGGCAAGCGCAACCGGCAGCGCGCCGGTCTGACCAAATTCCTCGGCAACCTTCGACACCACGAACAACGCAAATCCGGTGGCGACACCGCTGCCGATCATCTGCGCCACGCCGCCACGTCGTGCCGGGCGCATGGAGAACCCGGCACCCACCAGCGCCATGGTAGCACACAGCAGCGGCAGTGCGAACAAGGACTGAAAATGCAACCGGTGCCGGATCGACGAAAACCCAGACCGGTCCAGAAGCGCAATGAAGTCGGGCAATGTCCAGAATGACAGCGTATCGGGCGAGGCGAAGCTCTCCTGCACCCGTGCCACGGTCAGGTCGGTCGGTAGACTGATCGTGGCCGGCGGTTCCGGCATCTGCTCCGGTCGAATGACTCGCGCATTCTGCAATAGCCATGCGCCCCCGCCGAGTGTCGCCTGGCCGGCCTCGATTCGGCTGAGCAGCCGGTCCCGGCCATCCAGACGGAACACGCTGACCTGCGAAGCCGTCAGCCGCTTGCCGTGCAACTCCACTCCGTGCGCATGAAAAATGGCAACGCCCTGCGGCGATGACGTGTGATCGGATTGCCGCAGCCAGAGCTGGCCTCCTGCCAGCGCCAACGGACCGCCGCCTGTCTTGAGATAAGTGTTGTCCATCGCCTCGGCGCGGCCGAACATTGCCGACGATAACGGACTTACCCCGGTCGTGGCGAGTATGCCGAACGCAAGCGCGCAGAGCGTGGGAGCGGCGAGGAATTCCCACGCCGACACACCCGCGGAACGTGCAACGACGAGCTCCGACGAACGAGTGAGGCGCCAAAAGCACAGCATGCCGCCGAGCAGTACCGCAAACGGCAGCACCTGCATCGCGATATAGGGCAGACGCAACGCAGCAATTTCGGCCACCATTGCGAAGGTTGCATCGGGCTTCGAAATGGAGCGGCGCAGCAGTTCGATGAAGTCGAACAGAGCGACCAGACCCGAGAGCGCAAGCAGCATGCCGACCACGGCGGCCGGCGAACTGCCTGGCGATATAGATCGACAAGGTGATCGGCTGGGTCATGCGCTCAGCTGGCCTCGACAAGATGGCGGCGTGACGTCGAGCCATTGTGGTCCGAACAGCATCCAGGCACAGATCATTCCGGGCACCACGGCCTGCAGCCATATCATGGGCAGCATGGCATTGTCGCGCGCCGCCAGGTTCTCCATGGCGAGGCCGAATGCCAGCAGCACCACCATCGCCGCTACCGCCACCAGCGGCCGGACAAAGCTGCCGTGTCGGCGGAATGTTCCACTCAGCACAGCGAACAGCGCGATGAACGCATAGGAGAACGCGGTGAGCGGTGTCGCCAGGCGCTTGTGCCCTTCGGCGATCCACTTTCGACACGTCGCGCGGATTGGGCAGGTGCGGGTCGAGCAGTTCGCTCAGCGACATCTCCGACATGTCGCGCAGGCGTTCGTTGGAAGATCGCCTGGTTGTCGGCAAGGTCGATCTCATTCTGCCCGAACGTCAGCACGTTGAGCCGACCGGTCTGATGATCGATCTCCTGGCGGCTGCCGTTGATCAGCAACACGCGCGGGCCGTTCGGTCCCTCCGTCAGCCGGCCGCTTTCGGCCAGGATCGTGGCATGCGCAGTCTTGTCGCGCCCATCGTCAACCAGAATGCCGCGCAGCGTGCCATCCGGATCGCGCGAACGAACATAGACGGTCAGATCGTCCGAGACCTGCGTGAACACGCCCTCCTGCAACAGGAAGGCCGCCATGCGATTGCGGATCTCCCACTGGAACTGGCGGAACGAGGTGAGGCTGGCAGGCACGATCCACAGGTTCAGCGCGTAGCCGCAGACGATGGCCAGGACGGCCAGCGCCAGCGCCGGGCGCGACAGCGCGAATGGCGACAGCCCGGCCGCGCGCATCACCGTGATCTCGCGGTCACCGGCGAGACGCTGGTAGATGAACTGCACCACGACGAACGTGGTGATCGGCAGGATCACCGCGACGAAGCTGGGGATCAACAGGCCGGTGAGTTCGAGGAAAACCGCCAGCGAAAGGCCGTGGTTCACCACCAGCTCGACGAATCGCAGCGACTGGATCAGCCAGACCAGTGCCGTCAGCCCGCCGGTCACGGCGATCAGCGCGAAGGCGAGCTGGCGAAAGATGTAACGGTCGAGCCGTGTGATCAGCTTGCCGGAGCGCATTGCGCGATACGATCCCCTGCGTGGCGGCACCAGGGTTGTGCGTCAGCGCGGGCAGCGATGCAAGCCGGGTGGAAAGTCACATTCGAAGGCAAAAAATATGCCGCCGGTCAGAATGTGACCGACGGCACGGAGCGTAGGATCAAACGCGGCCGCCTCTTCTAGTCGTCGCCCGGTTCGTGAATCGAGCGCATCGAGGTCGCCAACCATCACCATGCCCTTGGTCTCCGGACCAAGCAGCAGCGATATGATGAACACCACCGAACCGACGCAGGTGCCGATCATCATCGGGATGGCGAACCCGATCTCGTAGTTGATCGCGAAATAGGTGAGGACCGGCGCGACGAAGCCACCCCAGATGGCGCCCTGATGGTAGCAGAACCCGGCAGCGGTCGAGCGCACCTCGGTGGGGAATCGCTCGGTCAGGTAGCTCGGGTTCTGACCATAGATCGCGCCGGCGAAACAGCCTTGCAGGATGAAGCCGCTGATGATCCAGGCAGGATCGGTGGTCAGCAGATAGATCGGCGCGACGAAGATACCGATGAACGCCGGAATGATCATCGACCAGCGTCGCCCGAAGATGTCCGCCACGATGCCCCAAAAGCCGCTGGCCAGGAACGCCACGATGTTGGCCACCACCAACGGCACGCCGACCATCAGCGACCCCAGATGCAGGTCCTTCTGCAGATGTGTCGCGAACAGTGCCCAGATCGAATAGTAGACGACGAAGCCGCTCGCCATCCACAGGCACGCGGTCAGCGTGTTGCCGAGCAGGTTGCGCCTGAAGATGGTGAACAGCGGCGCGCGCACCTCCTTCTCGTGCCGGCGCTGCAACTCGCGGTTCTTCAGCCAGACCTCGGGCTCCTTCACGTATCGGCGAACCCACAGCACGGCAAGCGCCGGCAGGATGCCCAGCCACAACAGGCCGCGCCAGCCGATAGCGTCGTTGAGCAGGGCGAAAGCCAGGGCGGACAGTGCGAAGCCGATGCCCCATGAGCCTTGCAGCACGCCGCTCATGAAGCCACGCGAGCGCGGCGGCCAGGATTCCATGGCGAGCGACGCGCCGGCGGGCCACTCCGCTCCCATGCCGATGCCAAGCAGCGCGCGGAACAGGAACAGGAACCAGAAGGTCGGTGAGAAGCCGGCGATGAAGTTGCAGATCGAGTACCACAGGATCGAGATCATCAGCGGCCCCTTCCGACCGATCCGGTCGGCGAGCCAGCCCGATGCGGTCGCGCCCACCAGACGCAACCAGAGGGTGATCGTGAACACGATCGTCACCTCGGTCAGCGGGACGTTGAACTCGTTGGCGATCGGCACCATGATCAGCAGGAAGATGGTGAAGTCGAAGGCGTCGAGGGTCCAGCCCAGCCAGGCGGCCCACCACGCCAGCCACTGATCCTTGGTTGGCTCCTTCCACCACGGCACGGCTTGGCCGCGCCCGAGACTTGTTGACATTGATTGGTCGCCTCCCCGGCGTACTTCAGGACGATCGATACGGCGCGAACGAAACGAACGGCACGGCCCGAACGACTGCGCGGTATGCTCCGCGCACGGTACGACTTGGTGCTGCCATCCTAGGCAGCATACCCGCTATGCGTCAAACGTTTGGCTCGAGTTGCGGCAGCTGCCAGCCGGATCACGCCCGGCCAAATCCTGCAGACGGCGGCAACCCAATGTCTGCGACACCGGTGCCAGGCACAGACCGATGAATTGCCGATGCCAAGCGCATCTGGCGCGACAGGCCTGCGGTCAGGCGTTGATGGTAGTGCGCGTTGCTGCCGCCCGCGAGCCAGGTGCGTGCCGCGAGCGATCCGCTGGCCAGCGCCAGCGCGACGCCGTCGCCGGTGAGCGAGGCGATCACCGCAGCCTGATCGCCGAGACGGAACAGACCGGGTGGGTCGCGTCGCCCGGAGCATGGAGATAGCCGTATGGCAGGCCGGCGACCGCCAGCGGCCGATCGAGCAGCGCAGCGGCGCCGGTGAGCCGCTCGCGCAGATGCGGACATTCGCCCGTCAGCCAATCCAGCAGGCCGTCCCATCGTCCGCCGACCGCGCGCAGCCTTGCTGCGGGCAGCAGCACACACAGCACCGCGCGATCCGCTTCCACGAGCTGCAAGCCGGCATAGCCACCGGAGAACAGGATCAATTCGACGTGGTGGCGCAGCGCCTGCAAGCTGCGCAGCGGCGAGCGCGTAGTACATCTTCAACCCCACCAGGCCGGAGACTCGACCGGTTTCGCGCCGCGCCGCGCAGCTCGTGCTTGCCGGTGGCGAGGAACACCGTATCGGTGACAATTCGACCAAGTGTTCCGCAGTCGAGCCGCAGCGATCCGCGCTCCGGTTCGATTGCGCCGACGCGATGGCCGCGCAGCACCGTGGCGCCGCGTGCTCTGCGCCTGACGCAGCAATGCTTCATCCAGCGCGCGGCGGGTGATGCCGCGCGCAGCGAATGGCAGACGCGTGGTGGCGATGCGATTCCGGTGCACCAGGCGCATTGCAGTGATCGTCGATGCCGCGGACAGATCGACGCCATGTGCCTCGATCGCCGCAATCGCCTCGGCGCTGAGAAAATCGCCGCACACCTTGTCGGCGGGATCCGGCATTGCGCTCGATCAGCGTGACGGCCCGTCCGGCTGTCGCGAGCGACGATGGCTGCGGCGGCACCGGCCGGCCCGCCGCCGATGATTACCGGTCCGGACAACGTCGCGCGACGCAGAGCCGAAACGGCAGATGCCAGGTTATGGCGACATCGCTTTCCGCGAGGCCGGCGGCCTGCACCAACCGGCGCCAGTCATCCGGCACGAAGGCGCGCGCGATCGAGATGCGGCCGTCGCTCAGGACGAAATGATGCCAGCGCGGCGGCCAGGCAAGCACGCCGAAACCATAATACGGCAGCCAGTGGCGATGCAGGTCGCCGATGAACCAGCCGCGGCGCGCGTGCGCCTCCATCCAGCGGATGAACCTCACCACCTGGTCGTCGATGAGATGATGGGTGAACTGCGAGCTGACGATGAAGTCGAACGTCTCGGCCGGATCGATGGCAAACACATCGCCGGTCCGATAGGTGATGGACGCGCCGGCATCGGTCGCTTCGCGCGCCGCCCGCGTCGCCCATGGATTGAGGTCAACACCGTTGAGCTGTGCCGCGATGCCGCGTCGCTCCGCCCAGCGGTGGATGCGGCGCAGTGCGTCGCCATGACCGCAGGCGACATCCAGCAGCGAGAAAGACCGAAGCCCCGCCGTCTCGCGCGCCAGCCAGGCGAGCATAGGCCGGTGCGTCAGCGTCACAGTGTTGACCCGCGCCAGATCGCGCAGACAACGACGGTAGTCGTCGAAATCGACGCAGTCGGTATCCATCCGCTCCTCGGCGGTGCTGCGCGCGGCCAGGCTCATGGCCGATGAAAGGTGAAGGTTTCCACGGTCAAACCGGGGCCGAACGCCATCGCCATGCCATCGCCGGTGGCGTGCGACGAACGCAGGATGCGCTCCAGCACGAACACCAGCGTGGCGGACGACATGTTGCCGAAATCGCGCAGAACGTCGCGCGAGATACCGCAGCGCATCGGGCGGCAGTGCCAGCCCGTGTTGCACGGCATCGAGGATCGAGCGACCGCCGGCATGCACCGCCCACAGCGGGATGTCGTGCGCGGTGCGATTGCCTAGCATGGCGGCGCCGTGCTCGCGCAGCCAGCGGCGGATGCGGCCGGGGACCTGACCCGACAGATGCATCTGGAAACCCTGATCGCCGATGTGCCAGGTGATCAGTTCGGCGCTCCGCGGGATCACCGTCGCGTGGAAATGGTCGAGTGCGAGGCCGATCGGTTCGGCGGACACCAGGCAGGCGCCGCAGCCGTCGCCGAACAGCAGGAAGCTCAGCATCTTCTCGAGCTCCCACTGTTCCTGCAGATGCAGACTGGAGATTTCCAGATTGACCACCAGCACCTTGGCATGCGCCTCCGAGCGGACGATGTGCCGCGCGAGCTTGAGCGCGTTCACCGCGGCGAAGCAGCCCATGAAGCCGACGATGGTGCGCTCGATCGAAGCAGCAAGGCCGGCGTCCTGCATGATGTCGAAATCGAGCCCGGGCGCGGTAAAGCCGGTGCAGCTTGCCACGATCAGATGGGTGATCGCACCGCGCATCGCCGCGATGTCGAGCGCGGCGATGGCCTGGCGCGACAGCGTGAGTGCCGCCTCGCGGTACAGCGCCATGCGCGCGCCGGTGGAAGGGAAGGCGCGGCGGAGATAGAAGCCGTCGCTGTCGAGAACGTGATCGCGCGGTTTGGGGCCCGGCGCGAACAACGAGAAGCGGTGCTCGATGTCGGCCAGGTCGGCCATGCGATCGAACAGCGCGCGGCTTCGCGCATCAGCCAGTGCGGTGCGCGCGAAATCGACGAACTCCGCGTGGATGTCGTGCGGTGGCACCGCGGTGCCGATCCGGTTAAGCCAGGCTCGGGTCACTTGGATTGCTCATGATTGGGTTCCTTGAGCAAGGACGCAGTCTCGGCGCGATTCATTCCCGTGGCTCAGTTAGGGCATGGTCCTACGCCATGGTCATGGGAGCACCTTCCCCGGATTCATGATCCCCAGCGGATCGAGCGCCGCCTTGATCCGCTGCATCAGCATCAGCTCCGCCCCGCCGCGCCAGTCGGACATCATGTAGGGTTTCAGCTCGGCCGATGCCGTGCTCGGCCGAAAAGCTGCCGTCCAGCGCGCGCACCACCTCGTTCACCGTGTCCATGATCAAGTGATCCTGCGCCAGGAACCATGCGGGATCGGCATCCACCGGCTGTGCCAGATTGAAGTGGATGTTGCCGTCGCCCATGTGGCCGAACGGCACCGCGCGGATGCCGGGGATCAGCAGCTCGCACGCGACGGTGGCGCGGCGAATGAACTCAGGCACCTTCGACACCGGCACCGAGACGTCGTTCTTCACGCTGGCGCCTTCGCGCTTCTGCGCCTCGGAGTGTTCTTCGCGCAGCCGCCAGATCGTCGCGCGCTGCGCTTCGGACTCCGCGATCGCGGCGTCCTCGACAATGGCATCGGCCAGCGCCGTCTCCAGTACCGTCACCAGCGAGGCGCGCAATCCGGCATCGGGACGCGGCGTGGCGAGTTCCACCAGCACGTAGTTCGGGGCCGGAGATTCGAGCGGCAACACGGCGCCCTCGATGTGCCGCAGCACGAGGTCGGTGCCGAGGCCCGACATCAGTTCGAAGGCGCTGATCGCCGCCGCATCGTGCGACTGGAAACGGCCGAACAACGCCAGCGCCGCTTCAGGCGAGGCGACCGCGCACAGCGCCACGCAGATCTCGCGCGGCCGCGGCGCCAGCTTCAATACCGCGGCGGTGATGATGCCGAGTGTGCCCTCGGAGCCGACGAACAACTGCCGCAGGCAGTAGCCGGTGTTGTCCTTGCGGAGCCGGCGCAGCCCGTTCCACACCGTGCCGTCGGGCAGCACGACCTCTAGCCCCAGCACCAGATCGCGCGCATTGCCATAGCGCACAGTATTGTTGCCGCCGGCATTGGTGGCGAGCACGCCGCCGATCTGCGCGCTGCCTTCCGAAGCGATCGACAGCGGCAACAGGCACCCGGCCTCGGCCGCCGCAGTCTGCGCCGCCTTCAGCGTGACACCGGCCTCGATCGTCATGGTCAGATCGAGCGGATCGATGCCGCGGACCCTCGCCAACCGTGTCAGACTCAGCACGAACTCACTGCCGTCCTCAGCCGGAGTCGCGCCACCGACCATCGAGGTGTTGCCACCCTGCGGCACGATCGTCGCCCGTGCTTCGGCGCACAGCCGTACGACCTGCGCCAACTCGTCGGTGGTGGCTGGGCGGATCACCGCCGGCGTACGGCCACGATAGAGGCGCCTCCAGTCTTCCACAAAGGCGGCGGTGTCCGCGGCATCGGTCAGTAGCCCGCGCTCACCCACCACGGCACGGATGGCGTCCAGCAGTACGGTATCAGGCATGGCAAGCCTCCGCATCACCGTCGTTGCGAGGGGGTGTCAGCGGCGAACGACCGCGATGTAATTGCGCAACCGCACCGAGATTGCCTCGCTGCGCTCGCAATGACAGCGGTATCGACGCGAATGTGCAAGAGCCCGCGCCGCCACTATGCTGGCGGTATGGGAATGCTCTATCTGGACGACCTTGCCGTCGGGCAGCGCTTTGTCAGCGGCACACACACGCTCGACGCCGCCGAGATGACCCGGTTCGCCGGTGAGTACCGATCCCCAGCCGTTCCATCTCGACGATGCGGCAGCGCGGGAGACGCTGTTCGGCGGTCTGGTGGCAAGCGGCTGGCACACGGCGGTCACCATGATGCGGCTGATCGTGGACGGCGGACTGCCGATCGCCGGCGGCATCATCGGCACCGGCGGCGAACTGCTGTGGACGAATCCGGTGCGGCCAGGCGACACACTGCATGTCGAGTGCGAGGTGCTGGAGATCGCGCCGTCCCGCTCCAGGCCGGACCGCGGCACAGTGAAGGTGCGGTGCCTGACGAAGAACCAGAAGGGCGAGACGGTGCAAAGTTTTACCCCAAAGCTCGTCGTGCCGCGACGACCATGCTGACGGCGGTGCGCGACATCCCCACAGCGATGGCCGACCGGCTGATCGTTGCACTTGACGTGCCGACGGTCGAGCGTGCGGAGGGGCTGGCGGAGCAACTCGACGGTATCGTGTCGTTCTTCAAGGTCGGGCTGTGGCTACTGATTGCGCCTGGCACCGACCGGTTGATCGATGGGCTGATCAGCCGGGGCAAGCGTGTGTTCCTCGATGCCAAGATGTACGACATCGGTGAAACGGTGCGGCAGGGCGTCGCCCGCGCGACCGAGCGTGGCGTGAGCCTGGTCACCGTGCACGGCGATGCCGAGATCATGCGTGCGGCGGTCGCCGGCAAGGGCGGATCGGGGCATACCAAGGTATTCGCGATCAGCGTGCTGACCAGCCTCGGGGATGCGGCAGTGCGCGAAATGGGGTATGCGCTGCCGGTGGCCGAGCTGATCAAGTTGCGCGTTCGGCAGGCGGTGGAATGCGGCTGCGACGGCATCATCGCCTCGGCCGACGACAATCCGGATACGATCCGGCTTGCGGCGGGTGCGGAGCATCTGCTGATCGCCACACCGGGGATTCGCGAACCAGGAGGCATGGCGGACGATCACAAGCGGCACGCGACGCCGGCGCAGGCGATCGCACACGGGGCGGACTATCTGGTGGTCGGGCGCCCGATCACTCAGGCCGATGATCCGGCGGTCGTGGCGCGGCGGATTATCGCGGATATGGAGCGGGGAACAGGAGCTTAAGGGGGCCAACGGGAGACCACTGAGAATGCGCGGAGAGCCACGAAACACGACGAATGCGCTTCGCGTGCCGTGCTGCGTGTCCATTGACAGTTTTGTGACCGAAAGCTACCCCGCCGGCCACGCCCCTCTCGTGAGCACTCCCCATGCCGGTTCATGCCTTCATCTTTCCGGGTCAGGGCAGCCAGGCCGTCGGAATGGGACGCGACCTCGGCGCCGCCTTCTCTTCCGCCCGAGAGGTGTTCGAGGAGGTGGATGACACCCTGAACCAGAAGCTCTCCAAGCTGATGTTCGAAGGCCCCGGTGAGGAGCTGATCCTTACCGAGAACACCCAGCCTGCCCTGATGGCCCATTCGCTGGCCGTATTGCGCGTGCTGGAGCGGGAAGGGGGCTTCACGCTGCGCCAGAAGGCCGTTGTGGTCGCTGGCCATTCACTTGGCGAGTACTCCGCTCTTGCCGCCGCCGGAAGCTTCTCGATCCCCGATGCCGCGCGCCTGCTGAAGCTGCGCGGTCAGACCATGCAGCGGGCGGTACCCGCCGGCGAGGGTGCGATGGCCGCGCTGCTCGGCGCCGAAATGGCGCAGGCCGAGGAAATCTGCGCCGAGGCGGCCCCGGTCCCGGACAGCCCAACCGGCGCGCGCGAAGTGATCCAGCCGGCCAACGACAACGGTGCCGGCCAGATCGTTGTCTCCGGCCATCGCGGTGCAGTCGAACGCGCCGTCGCCATCGCACAGTCAAAAGGTGTGCGGCGGGCCATGCTGCTGCCGGTCTCTGCCCCATTCCATTGCGCACTGATGGCCCCGGCCGCCGACGCCATGGCGGAGGCGCTCGAGAACACCCCGCCGCGCACGCCGATCGTGCCGCTGATCGCCAACGTGTCCGCCGCCAAGGCAACCGATCCGGCCGAAATCCGCGACCTGCTGGTCAAACAGGTCACCGCCATGGTGCGCTGGCGGGAGTGCGTCAACGCCATTGTGGAGCTCGGCGTGGACAGCTTCGTCGAACTTGGCGCCGGAAAGGTGCTCTCCGGGCTGATCCGCCGCATCGCGCCCGATGCGACGACCGCTTCGGCCGCGATCCCGGCGGAGGTTGAAGCCGTGCTGAAGGGGCTGTGAGCGTGTTTCGGCTGGAGGGCAAGGTGGCGCTGGTCACTGGCGCCTCGGGTGGCATCGGCGCGGCGATCGCGCGCGCGCTGCATGCCCAGGGGGCGGCGGTCGCGCTGTCCGGCACGCGACGCGACGCGCTCGATTCGCTGGCAGCCGAGCTAGGTGACCGCACATTCGTCTGTCCGGCCGACCTGCGCGACGCCGCCGAGCCCGACGCTCTGATCGAGGCAGCGGAACAGGCGGCCGGCGTGCTTGCCATCCTGGTCAACAATGCCGGCATGACGCGGGACATGCTGGCGCTGCGCATGAGCGACGCGGACTGGCAAGCGGTGCTGGACGTGGACCTGTCGGCTCCGTTCCGCCTGGTGCGGGCGGCGCTGCGAGGCATGCTGCGCCGGCGCGCGGGGCGGATCATCAACATCACATCCATTGTTGGCGCGACCGGCAACGCCGGCCAAGCCAACTACGCTGCCGCCAAGGCCGGTCTCGTCGGCATGACCAAGGCGCTCGCGCTGGAGGTTGCCTCGCGCGGTATTACGGTGAACGCGGTAGCGCCTGGCTTCATCACGACGGCGATGACCGACAAGCTGCCCGAGCAGCAGCGCACCAAGCTGATCGAGTCGATTCCGCTGGGAAGGATCGGCATGCCACAGGACGTGGCCGCCGCGGTCGCCTATCTGGCCTCGGACGAGGCCGCTTGGGTCACTGGCGCGACACTGCATGTCAATGGCGGGATGGCCATGATCTGAGGCCGCTGCGCTGGTTGGCGCGTCTGCGGAAACCATGCTAAGCGCCCAACAGCTTCGTCCGGCGCGGATACCGCGATACGAGCCCCCGGGCGCCCTTCAGGAGGAGTTGCACAGCCGATGAGCGAGATCGCGGACAGGGTAAAGAAAATTGTGGTCGAGCATCTCGGAGTCGAGGAAGCCAAGGTCACCCCCGAGGCCTCGTTCATCGATGATCTCGGCGCCGACAGCCTGGACACCGTCGAACTGGTGATGGCCTTTGAGGAGGCGTTCGGTGTGGAAATCCCCGAGGACGCAGCAGAGAAGATCATCACCGTGAAGGATGCCATCGAATACATCGAGAAGCAGAAGGCCGCCTGATCGGCCCATCGGGGGAGGTCCAAAGCGATGCGGCGGGTGGTGGTGACGGGCATGGGGATTGCCTGTCCCCTCGGACTCGGGGTCGAGCATGTCTGGCACCGCCTGACCAGCAGCGAATCGGGCATCGGCGCGATCCAGGCGTTCGACACCAAGGACCTACCCTGCAAGGTCGCAGGCCAGGTACCGGCGGGGGTGAAGTCTGAGCACGGCCTGGATATCGGCGAGTGGATCCCGGTGAAGGACGTGAAAAAGATGGATCGCTTCATCCATCTCGGTTTGGTCGCGGCGACCGAGGCGGTGGAAGACTCCGGCTGGACACCGGCCGGCGAGGAGGATCGTTGTGCCACCGGCGTGATGATCGGCTCCGGCATCGGTGGCCTGCAGACGATCTTCGAGGCGTCGATCCAGGTGCATGAAGGGCGGGCGCGGCGACTGTCACCGTTCTTCATCCCGTCGGCGTTGATCAACCTCGCGTCCGGACACGTGTCGATCAAATACGGCTTCAAGGGGCCGAATCATTCGGCGGTGACGGCCTGCGCCACCGGCGTGCATGCGATCGGCGATGCGGCCCGGCTGATCATGTGGGGCGACGCCGATGTAATGGTGGCGGGCGGCACCGAGGCCGCGGTGTGCGAGCTGGGCATCGCCGGCTTCTGCGCCTCCCGCGCACTGTCCACCGCGTTCAACGACCGGCCCGCCAAGGCGTCGCGGCCGTGGGACAAGGATCGCGACGGCTTCGTCATGGGTGAGGGCGCTGGGGTGCTGGTGCTGGAGGAATACGAGCACGCCAAGCGGCGCGGCGCGAAGATCTACGCCGAGGTCGCCGGCTACGGCATGTCGGGCGACGCCTACCACATCACCGCTCCGGCCGAAGGCCACGCCGGCGCGGTACGCTCGATGCGCGCGGCCCTGCGCAACGGGCGGATTGGCGTGGAGCAGATCCAGTATGTGAATGCGCATGGGACCTCAACGCCACTCGGCGACGATCTGGAGCTGGAGGCGGTGGAGCTGGTGTTCGACGACGCAGCGAAGGGGCTGGCGATGTCGTCCACCAAATCGGCGACCGGTCATCTGCTTGGCGCGGCGGGCGCGGTGGAGGCGATCTTCTCCATCCTCGCGGTTCGCGACGACGTGGCCCCGCCCACGTTGAACCTGGACGAGCCGAGCAAGCAGAGCGTGATCGACCGAATTGCCAACACGGCGCAGCAACGCAGGATCGACTATGCGCTGTCGAACAGCTTCGGGTTCGGAGGCACCAACGCCTCGATCATCTTCCGCTCCGCGCACTGATGGCATTGGAACTCGGCTTTGACGAAGCCGGTGGGATTACGCCATTGTAACCCTTCTGATTCGACTGCACGGGGTCCGAGCGATGCAGGGAGCTCTCGACGCCATCCTACGGCGATTTGTCTGCAAGGGCCGGCTGACGGTGCGCTGGCCCGACGGGCAACGAACAAGCTACGCCGGACCTGCCGACTCGGGTCCGATAGCCGGAATTGCCATAGCCGATGCCAGGACAATCCGCCGCTTGGTGTTCAATCCGACGCTGGCAGTGGGCGAGGCCTACATGGACGGCAGCCTGACGCCGGATGGCTGCGGTATCTACGACGTGATCGAGGCGCTGGCGCTGAATGTGATGGCGAACGCCAAGGCCCATCCGATCGCCCGGCTCCGCGCGGCTCTCGGCGTGATCCGGCGTCGGATCGACCAGTACAACCCGGCACACCGCGCGCGGCGCAACGTGGCGCACCATTACGATTTGAATGGGCGGCTCTACAGCCTGTTCCTTGATCGAGATCGACAATACTCCTGCGCCTACTTTCCACACGGCGACGAGACACTGGAAGAGGCGCAGATCGCCAAGAAGCGGCATATTGCGGCAAAGCTATACCTTGATCGTCCTGGACTTTCAGTGCTCGACATCGGCTCCGGCTGGGGCGGAATGGCGCTTACGCTGGCACGCGACCATGGCGCGTGTGTGACCGGCATAACCTTGTCCACCGAACAATTGGCCGAGGCGCGTGCGCGTGTTGCGGCTGAAGGGCTACAGGATCGCGTCTCCTTCGAGTTGCTCGACTATCGGATGCTGGACCGAAAATTCGATCGCATCGTTTCGGTCGGTATGTTCGAGCATGTCGGCGTGGTGCACTTCCGCACGTTCTTCGATACTGTGGCGCGCTGTCTGAACCCGGACGGCGTGGCATTGCTGCACGCGATCGGCCGTAGCGACGGACCTGGCTTCACCAATCCCTGGATCGCGAAATATATCTTCCCCGGCGGCTATTGCCCGGCGCTGTCCGAAGTGCTTGCGCCAGTGGAGAAGAGCGGGCTGCTTGTTACCGACGTCGAGGTGCTGCGGCTGCATTACGCCGAGACACTGCGTCACTGGCGCCGTCGATTCACCGCGAACCGCGACACTATAGCGTCGCTGTACGACGAACGGTTCTGTCGCATGTTCGAATTCTACCTGTGCGGCGCCGAGATCGCGTTCCGCCGTGAGGGGCACATGGTGTTCCAAATCCAACTCACCCACGGTCAGGGAGCGGTGCCGTTGACGCGCGACTACATCGCGGCGTTCGAAGCTGGCGCGGACTGCATGGGGTCAAGCGCGATGAACCTGGGAATTGATGCGGATTCCAGTGCATCCGTACATAGCTCTGGATATACCGGCCACCGGAAAGCCTGATCGAACCAAACCGCTCAATCGGTGATCGCGGTCAGCCGTCGAGCATGTAGCAGGCGAGATAAGCGTGCTCCAGCCGTGGGAGCAGCCACAGCGGCATGCTCCGCCTCACGCTCCAGGGTGGATACGGGTGATCTTGGAACCTTCGAGACCGAGCCCTGCCATGATGCCGTGCTGGCCGAACGGGAAGGCATAGACGTCCTGGGTAAGCGTCGTGCTGGTCAGGCTGGCGGCGGCTCCCTTGTCCATGACCACGACGCTCGGACCGGAGCCGATCGACCAACCATCGCTGTCCTGAAGGTATTTGAGCGCCGAGTTGGTCATGAAGAACAGGGCGTAGCTGAACCGTTGTGCTCCCGCCTGTAAACCTAACGACCCTGCCGCGATGTTGTAGTAGCCGGCGGTCTTGCCGCCGACCCGGAGTACACCATCACCCCCCTGACCACCGATGATCAGGCCGGCCTTGATGATCTTGGGGAACACCAGGATCGCCTTTGCCTGCTTGCCGAGTTCGCGTGCCTTGGGTTGCGTTGCGTACAGCGCCCGGAGGGCCTGATCGGCGTCGCGACTGATCTGCCGGGCGGATGCAGCGTGTGCGGTGCGGGTCTGCACCACGGTACCGCCAGCCAGAGTTGTGATCACGGCAAGCAGAGAACGTCTGGTCCTGTTCATACTCGGATTCCGTTGTTGATTGCGTGGGGGCGAGTTTATGAGTTCAGCCGGATGGCCAGGTGAGTTCGGGCACATACTTGTACGGATAGTCCGGCTCCTTGTAATCGTGAGGTTCCTGTCGCTTCGGCAGCTTCACCTTCTCACGCGGGGTGTCGCCATAGGGAATGTGCTTGAGCAGGTGGGTTATGGCATTCAACCGTGCCCGCTTCTTTTCATCCGAACGGACCACATACCATGGTGCCCATGAAGTGTCGGTCGCCTTGAACATGTCGTCGCGTGCCCGCGAATAATCATACCAGCGGCCGTAGGACCTAAGATCCATCGGCGACAGCTTCCAGATTTTGCGCCCATCCTCGATGCGTGACTCCAGGCGTCGTTTCTGCTCCGATTCGCTGACTTCGAGCCAGTATTTCAGCAGGATGATACCGGACTCGATAACGGCCTTCTCCACCGGAGGCAACATCGAAAGAAAACGCTTCACCTGTTCTTCGGTGCAGAATCCCATCACCCGCTCGACGCCCGCGCGGTTGTACCAGCTCCGGTCGAATATGACGACCTCGCCGGCTGCGGGCAGGTACGGAATGTACCGCTGGATGTACATCTGCGACTTTTCGCGTTCGGAAGGGGCCGGGAGGGCGACGACGCGGAACACGCGGGGGCTGACACGTTCGGTGATCGCCTTGATCGTGCCGCCTTTGCCGGCGCCGTCGCGCCCTTCGAACAAGATGCAGACCTTCAGACCCTTATGCACGACCCATTGCTGCAGCTTGACCAGTTCGACATGAAGCCGTGCCAGCTCGTGCTCATACGCCTTCGTCTTCAGCTTGTTGCTTGGCATTTCAGGATTGTCCTCAATCGCGACCTGCCGGGCCTTTTTCGTTGCACGCATGGTGGTCTCCCGTGGCTGCGTCGCTGACGCAAGTGTGATGACGGCTGAGATTATGCCTACAATGCGCTCTCCGGCCAGGAGATGAACAGGCCGACATGCGCCTGGCATTCCACCAGGGTGGCTGCTGATGCGGGGCCAAAGCCGTCCCGCTGCGCTCGAACGCGCCGCCCGATCCGGTCGAGCCCCGTCCGGATGATCGCGTCGCTCGGCGAACATTGCGCCGACCGACAAGGCAGTTCCCGCCTTTGGCCAGTCCTTCTGTACGGAGGCGACGGACGATTGGGACGGGTAGCTGGGCGATCGGGAGCCGCCCGCCTGGATCCAAACAACCCGCCTGGATCCAAACAAGAGGACTAAAATCTGGCGACGCCTGGTGGATCGTCGCCTGCTATCGGGCTTGCGGCGAGCTGCCAGGTTCATCCTGCGCGCCTCGGGCCTGGATCGACGGTGACCAGCTCACGGCGACGGTCGCAAGGGGCAATTCCCCAAAGGGCAATTCCCCATGACTCTCTCCAACACATGAAGTAGATTGTGCGGATGCAGCAAACACGTAGCGCCTGCCGCGCGCTCCTCCTCGCCGTAACCCTGCTGTCAGCCTGCGCGGCGGCCGATCCGTCTCCGAACCGGCTCGCCGTACACGCCGGCCGTGACGCGACATCGGGAGTGTTCGGCGAGTACTTGACCGGCCGCTTCGCCATGAGCGACGCGGATGCGCAGATGGCGGCCACGCAGTTTCTGCGCGCTCTTGCCGCCCGTCCGGACGACATAGATCTGCTGCAGCAGGCGTTCGTCGCCAGCTTGGTCGCTGGCCGCTCGGAGGCAGTGCAGCTTGCCCGCGAGCTGCCTGACAGCCAGGCGGCGCAGCTACTGCTGGGCCAGGCAGAGGTGCGGGCCGGCCACTGGTCGGCAGCGGAGCGCCGCTTCGAGATGTTGCCGCGGCAGGGCCTGACGCAACTTCTGCAGCCGCTGCTGATCGCTTGGTCGCAGCAGGGTGACGGTCGCACCGATGCCGCGCTTGCCACGCTACGACCATTCCTCGATGGCCAGCGGTTCCGCGGCATTTACGCGCTGCATGCTGCCCTGATTGCCGATCAGGCTGGCGGCACAGCGGAGGCCACCAAGCTGTATCGCCAGGCGCAGACCGAATTGGGCGGCATGAACCTCCGCCTCGCGCAGATCCTGGCGAGTGCGCAGGCGCGCCACGGCCATCTCGGTGAGGCGCAGCGCATTCTCATGGCAATGGCAGCGGATGCACCGGAGATGAGCATCGCCCTGCCTGCGCTGACCGCTGCCAGCATCACCCCAGCGGTGCCGCGCGCAACGGCTGGGATCGCTGAGGCCTATCTCGCCCTCGCAGCCACCCTGCGCTCGCAGGATGCCGGTGACTTCGCCATGCTGGTGCTGCGCCTCGCCCTCGACCTGCGTCCTGACTTCACCGCAGCGCGACTGCTCGCGTCCGACATCCTGGACGGTCAGCGCCACTTCGAGAACTCGCTGCAGATGCTCGCGTTCGTCGCCGATGACGACCCGCTGATCGCTGTGGTGCGGCTGCAGCGCGCCGACCTGAACGAGCGGCTGGGCCACGCCGAGGAGGCAATGCACGAATTGCAGCGGATCGCCCGGGACTATCCCGACAGCCCGATCCCCGCCATGCGCGAAGGCGATCTACTGCGCGGCAGGCAGCGGTTCGCCGATGCGATCGCTGCCTATGACCGCGCAATCGGGCGGATCAAGAACCCCGGTCCGACCGATTGGCTCGTCTTCTACGATCGCGGCATCTGCTACGAGCGCGCGCGCCAGTGGAGCAAGGCGGAGGCCGACTTCACCCACGCGCTGATGCTCGCCCCGGATCAGCCGTTCGTGCTGAACTATCTCGGCTATTCCTGGGCCGACATGGGCCAGAACCTGGCGCGGGCAAGGGCAATGATCGAGAAGGCGGTGCAGCGCCGGCCGGACGATGGCGCCATCGTCGATAGCTTGGGCTGGGTGATGTTGCGCCAGGGAGAGATCGCGGACGCGGTGCAGACACTCGAACGCGCGGTCGAACTTGAGCCCGAGGATGCGTCGATCAACGGCCATCTCGGTGACGCCTACCTGGCGGCCGGTCGCAAGCTGGAAGCGACCTATCAGTGGCGGCGTGCGTTGACGTTCAATCCCGAGCCGGACGATGCGGCGAAGCTGGAGGCGAAACTTCAGGGCGGACGCCAGGCGACTGTGGTGAGTGGCCAGTAAGGCTCGTGTCCGACCGGCTGACCGAGGCGGCGCCAGCCAAGGTCAACCTCTACCTGCACGTGACCGGCCGTCGCGACGACGGCTACCATCTGCTCGATAGCCTGGTCGTCTTCCCCGAGATCGGCGATGCGCTGAGCGCGGAGCCGGCGGAGACGCTGTCGCTGCTTGTGACGGGTCCGTTTGCCGCGAAGCTCGCTGCCGGCCCCGACAATCTGGTGCTGCGCGCGGCGCGCTCGCTGGCGGCGGAGGCCGGCGTGATGACCGGCGCTCATCTGACCTTGGCCAAGCACCTGCCGGTTGCGTCCGGTATCGGCGGTGGATCGGCCGACGCGGCGGCGACGTTGCGGTTGCTGTGTCGTCTGTGGCGCTTATCTCCGGACCCGGCAGTGCTGGCGAGGCTTGCGACCGGGCTTGGCGCCGACGTGCCTGTATGTCTCGCTGGACATACCGCCCGCATGGCTGGGATTGGCGAGCACCTGGAGCGGACGCCGGTGCTGCCGGCATGTGGCATTGTGCTGGTCAATCCCGGGATTGCCGTGGCCACCGCCGACGTGTTCCGTGCGCGGCTCGGCGCGTGGTCGGAGCCTGCAGTGTTGCCGGCCGGCTGGGACGACATGGCGGTCATGGCCGCCGACCTGCGGCAGCTGCGCAACGATCTGGAACCGGCTGCCACCGCGCTGCATCCGATGATCGGCGTTGTCCTGGACGAACTCACGGCAATGCCGGGCTGCAAGCTGGCCCGGATGAGTGGCTCGGGCGCGACGTGTTTCGGCCTCTACGCCAATGCCGCCTCGGCCCGCGAGGCGCTGGGTCAGATCCGACGGCCGGGTTGGTGGTGTTGGGCCGGTTCGCTTCAGTGCGGCCGAGCCTAGACTTTACCTTGTGCGGCCCCCGACCTATTCACGGATTGGCGGATGGGGCGTAGCCAAGGGGTAAGGCAGCGGATTTTGGCTCCGCCACCGGAGGTTCGAATCCTCCCGCCCCAGCCAGCCAGCTCGGACAAGCCGTGGTGCACGACATCTCCTCTTTGCCGTGCCTTCGCCGCCTACTTTGCCACCTCATGACCGATGGACAGCGCTGTCGCCGCCAGCCGCTTCCAGCCCGCGGTCATCGGCCGCCCACCGTGCTACCCTGCCAGCCGAGACGCCGCCAGGAACCGACGGCGATGTAACGCGCTTCGGCCCGGCTGGTCACGTCGGGCTGGGCGTTCGTCCGACTGGCTGCCTGCGACTGGCGTCGCTCCGATTCGACCTGTATCGTGGACCTTCGGCAATCCAGAATCGCCTGTTGCGGCGCGATCCTGCTATGGCGCGTGAATGAGGGGGAAAGCTTTTTGATCCGTACCCGCGCCGCGTGGCTCGCCGTTTGTCTGTTGCCGTTATGGTTGATTGGATCGGCAGTTGCCCAGCGGCCCGCCGCACCTGCTGGATCGCCGCGCCCTGCGGCCACCGCGGGCCGTCCCGGGGCGGTCCCTGCTCCGGTGCGGGGCGGCGGTACGATCGCGGCGATCAAGGTGGACGGCAACCAGCGAATCGAGACAGGGACGATCCTCTCCTACATGCTGGTGCAGCCGGGCGACCCGTTCGATCCCGACCGGCTGGATCGCAGCCTGAAGACGCTTTACGCCACTGGCCTGTTCCAGGATGTGCGGATCACCCGCGAGGGCGACACGCTGGACGTGCGTGTGGTCGAGAATCCGTTGGTCAACCGCGTGGCCTTCGAAGGCAACCACAAGCTGACCGACGATCAGCTTCGTCCGGAGATGCAGCTTAAGCCGCGCGCGGTGTTCACGCCGGCACTGGCCGAACAGGACCGGCAGCACATCCTCGATATGTACGCCAAGAAGGGGTACTACAACGCGCGGGTCGATCCGCAGGTCATTCGGCTTGATCAGAACCGTGTCGACGTCGTGTTCCAGATCAATGACGGCTCAGTGACGCTGATCAGCAAGATCGTCTTCGTCGGCAATCACGCGTTTAGCGAGGACCGACTGTCGGAGGTGATCAACACGCGCGAGGAACGCTGGTGGCGCTTCCTCTCTACGTCCGATGAATATGATCCGGATCGGCTGAACTTCGACAAGGAGCTGTTGCGGCGCTTCTACCTGAAGAACGGTTACATCGATTTCGAGGTACGGGCCGCGAAATCCGAGCTGGCGCCCGACCGATCCGGCTTTTTCCTCACGTTCAACATCAGCGAAGGGGAACGTTATCGGGTCGGCAAGATCACGATCAACTCGCAGCTTCGCAACGTCAGCGGCGACGATCTGCGCGGCGCTCTCGAACTCAGTGAAGGCGATTGGTACGACGGCGACGCCATCGGTCGCACCGTCGACGCGATGGAACTGGAGGTGCACAACCGCGGCTTCGCGTTTGTCGAGGTGAAGCCGAGGATCAACCGCGACCCCGACAAGCACGTCGTCGATCTCACGTTCGATGTCGGCGAGGGCCCGCGTGTCTACGTCGAGCGTATCGACATCGTCGGCAACACCCGGACCAAGGACAAGGTGATCCGCCGCGAGTTCCGTCTGGCCGAGGGCGATCCGCTCAACGCTGAGCAGGTGCGCCGTTCGCGGCAACGGTTGCAGGACCTCAATTACTTCAACAACGTCGCCATCACGACCTCGCCGGGATCGGCATCGGACAAGGCAGTGCTGACCACCACCATCGACGAGAAGGCTACCGGTGAACTCACGCTGGGTGGTGGCTACTCGACCGACGCCGGCGCGCTGCTCGATGTCGGCCTGAGTGAGCGCAACCTGATTGGCACCGGTGTCAGCGCTGGTATCAATGGCGTGTTGGCGCAGAGGCGGAGTTCAATCACGGGATCGATCACGGATCCCTATTTCCTCGACCGGAACCTGGTTGTTGGCGGCGACGTGTTCTATATCGAGACGAACTATCTCGGTACCGAACCGTATGACGAAAAGCGGGTCGGCTTCGACGTGCGCGCGGGCTACGATTTCAACGAGTATCTGCGTCAGGTCTGGAGCTACTCGCTGGTCGGACGTACTGTGTTCAACGTTGCGCCGAACGCCAGCTTCTTCATCGAGCAGGAAGCTGGCTACACGCTGCTGTCGCAGGTCAGCCAGGCGATCACCTACGACCATCGCGACAGCAAGGTTGACCCGCACACCGGCTATCTGATTGGCCTCGGCACGGATGTCGCCGGCCTGGGCGGCAACGCGCACTTCGTCCGCGGCAACCTCAACGGCCAGTATTTCATCCCGCTGGACCGGTTTACCGGCAATGGCGACTGGGGTGTCTCGCTGACGGGCAACCTCGGTTATCTATGGAACGAAGGGCAGCAGGAGCAGATCATCGACCGGTTCTTCCTTGGCGGTGACAACCTGCGCGGCTTCCAGATTGGCGGCGCCGGTCCGCACGACGCGATCACCGGCGACCCACTGGGCGGTCGGCTTATCTGGACAGAGTCCACGGAGTTACACTATCCCTTGCCAATCTCGGCCGATATCGGGCTGTCGGGCCGTGCCTTCGTCGATGTCGGCGGCCTGAGCCAGGCCAGCTTTCAAAACAAGGGTGTCTGTGTCGAAACGACCGGCGTGCCATGTGTGATCGTCGCCTCCGCTGAGCCGCGAGTCGGAATCGGAGTAGGTTTGTCCTGGCATACCCAGTTCGGTCTGCTAAACATTGACTTGACGCCGTTTGTGATCAAGCAACCAAAAGATCAGACGCAGATCTTCCGATTCGGCTTCGGTACGAGGTTCTAGTGCTATCATCCCGCCTTCTAGCAGTAATCGCCCTGGCGGCAGCTGTCCTGTCCGCTCAATCGCCGCCTGCTGCGGCGCAGCAGAGCCCGCAATGGTTCGTGCCCAATCAGCCGCGTGCCGCCGGACCGGTCCGTCCGGCCCCGCGCCCGACACCCCAGTCGGAAGTGCAGGGCGTCGCCCCGGGGCTGGTGACGGAGGGGGGCGCGCCCGGCGCCGAAGGCCAGCCGCAGCAGCAGGTCCAGGTGCAACTTCCGCCGCCGCCCGAAGTCCCACCGCTCCCAAAGGGACCCACGCCGCCAGCGGCGATCGTCGGCGTTCTCTCGGTGGCCGACGTGATGCGTGCATCTACGGCGTTTCAGCATGCGGACAAGGAGTTTGTGGCGCGGCGGCAGAAGCTCAACGAGGACGCGCAGAAGGAGCAGGTTACCCTGCGGGATCTTGGGCAGGCGCTGGCCAACGAGCGTGCCAAACTCACGCCTGAGCAGATCCGCAACCGCGAAAAGGACTTGCAGGACCGGATCGCCGAGTCCCGCCGCGTGTTCGGCGAGCGGAATCGCATCATCCAGGAGGCTAGCCAGTATGTAATGGCGCAAATTGAACGCGCCGTTGAACTGGTGACGCAACAGGTGGCGGTCAGCCGGGGCATAAATCTGGTGCTTAACCGTGCGCAGATCCTCGGGGTGACCAACGAGTTCGACCTGACCCCGGCGGTGGTCGATGACGTGAACAAGATTCTGGCGGGTGTGGTGATCCCGCCGGACGGTATCTCGCCGGTGGCGATGCAGGCTAAGGAGGGTGCTACCCCAGCAAGCGCGCAGAGCGCGTCGCCGCCGGCGGCCCAACCGGCTGCGCCGCCCGGGAAGCCGCCTGCCACCCCGCCGGCGCCACAGCAGCCACACCGGTGAGCCGGCGCCAGGTGAAGGCAGATGGATTGGCCGCCGCTTGCCGGGGACCCGCGCTTCTTCCGCCGGAGCGGCCCACATAGCCTGGCTGCAGTGGCCGACGCGGCCGAGGCCGAGGCGCCGCCTCGTCGCCTGATGCTGATCGGCGTGGCGCCGCTGCAGACGGCGGAGCCGACCGAGGTGAGCTTCCTCGACAACCGAAAATATGCCGGTGCCCTGACGGAGACACGAGCCGGCGCGGTGATCGTGCATCCCGATGTGGCGAAACTCGTGCCACACACTGCCGTCGCCATCGTTGCGGCCGAGCCCTATGCCGCCTGGGCACGGGTGGCGGCGCTGTTTCATCCGCTCCCACCGGTCCGGCGCGGCGTGCACCCGTCGGCGGTTGTGGCACCAGATGCCGCAGTCGATGCGAGCGCCGAGATCGGGCCGCTGGTGGTGATCGGCGCCCGAGCCGAGATTGGTCCGCGCTGCAGCATTGGTCCCGCAGCCATCGTCGGTGAGGGGGTTGTATTGGGCGCTGATTGCCGGATCGGTGCTCACGTATCGCTCAGTCACGCGCTGCTGGGCGACCGCGTGATCATCTATCCTGGCGCCCGCATCGGCCAGGACGGCTTCGGTTTGGCACATACTGGCCAGGAGTTTCTCAGCGTGCCGCAGCTCGGCCGCGTGGTGCTTGAAGACGATGTTGAAATCGGGGCGAACACGACGATCGATCGCGGCTCGATGCATGATACGCGCGTCGGCGCCGGCTCGCGCCTCGACAACCTGGTGCAAATCGGGCACAACGTCTGCCTTGGCCGTGGCTGCGTGATCGTTTCGCAGGTCGGTATTTCCGGTTCCACGATCCTGGAAGATCACGTCATGGTCGGCGGCCAGGCGGGTCTGACGGGCCATTTGCGGATCGGGCGCCGGGCACGCATCGGGGCGCAGGCTGGTGTGATGTCGGATGTGACGTCTGGCGCTGATGTGGTTGGCAGCCCGGCGCAACCGGTGCGCGAGTTCTTCCGCCATGTCGCCGTGTTGCGGCGGCTGGTGCGGGAGACGACCGGCAAGCGTTCGAGGGGCAGGGCGGGGCCGGAGACAGATACGGACTGAGCGTCATGGATTTGCCCGCAACTGAGGCATTTTCGTCCGATCCCACCATCGATGTGGTGGACGTAGCGCGCATAATGCACGCGATACCGCACCGCTATCCGTTCCTGATGATCGACCGGGTGGTCGACATGGTCCGGAACCGCTCTGCGGTCGGCGTCAAGAACGTCTCGGTAAACGAGTTGTTCTTTGCTGGCCACTTTCCCAACCACCCGGTGATGCCGGGGGTGCTGATCATCGAGAGCATGGCGCAAACCGCGGCGGTGCTGGTGGTGGAGACGCTGGGTCCGGATGCCGCCGGCAAGGTAGTGTACTTCATGTCGATCGAGAACGCGAAGTTCCGCCGCCCCGTGGTGCCGGGGGACCAACTCCGTATCCATGTCACCAAGGAGCGTAATCGCGGCAACGTCTGGAAGTTCAGCGCGGTGGCTCGCGTAGATGGCGTGTCGGTTGCCGAGGCCACCTATGCCGCGATGATCATGGACCGTGCGCCGCCGACCTGATCGATTGCCTCAATCACGCCAAAATCTTCGGGGAAACAATCGGTTACAGGCTGGTCATCGAAATATCAGGCAACAATGATTGAGTTGGCCGCCGACCTGACCCGCCCTAGCCTAGGCTGTCGTACCCGCCAGTGAGCTGCGCCAGAATGGATGCCATGCCCGACACGATTGCGCTGCGGCCGGCTCGGTGCTGTCATCCATCCGACAGCCATGGTCGCGCGAGGCGCCGAGTTGGGGGCGGGTGTTCGGATCGGCCCCTACTGCACGGTCGGTGCCGACGTGACGATCGAGGACGGCGCCGAACTGGTTTCGCATGTCGTGGTGGATGGGCATACGAGGATCGGCCCGGATGTCGTGCTGTATCCGTTCTGCACGGTCGGCCTGGCGCCGCAGGATCTGAAATATGCCGGCCAACCGACACGCTGCGAGATCGGCGCGCGCACCCAGGTGCGCGAGCACTGCACGATCCATCGCGGCACGGTGACGGGCAAGGGACTCACCAGGGTGGGCGCCGACTGCCTGCTGATGGCGGTCGCGCATGTCGCGCATGACTGCACGGTGGGCGATCACGTGATCATCGCCAACAACGTGGTGATGGGCGGCCATGTCTCGATCGCCGACCATGCGGTGATCGGCGGCGCGGCGGCGATCCACCAGTACGTCCGCATCGGCCGCGCCGCGATGATCGGCGGCGTATCCGGCGTCGAGGCGGACGTGATCCCGTTCGGCAGCGTGCTCGGCAATCGCGCGCGGCTGGCGGGGCTGAATGTCATCGGCTTGAAGCGACGTGGGTTCGACAAGGCGCAGATCCAGTTGCTGCACAATGCGTTCCGCGACCTGTTCCGTCGCGAGGGCGTGTTTGCCCAGCGGCTGGCTGCCGCGCGCGCCCGCTATGGCGACGAGGCGTTGGTGGCCGAGGTGCTGGCGTTCATCGACGCTCCCAGCCACCGCGGTCTGATCCGCGCGGAATAGCCGGTGGCGGCCGAACGCCGGACGCTCGGCATCCTGGCGGGAGGCGGACGATTACCGGGCCAGGTGGCGGCGGCAGCCCGCGCGGCAGGGCGGAGCGTGTTCCTGATCGGACTGGAGGGTTTCGCCGACCCTGCCGTGCTGGCGCCCTGGCCGCACGAGATTCGTGCGGATCCTCGCCGCGGGCCGCATCCTTGCCGCCTTGCGCGAACATGGCTGCGAGGACCTCGTGCTGGTCGGGCCGGTGCGGCGGCCATCGCTGCTCGATCTCCGTCCGGATGCAGAAGGCGCGCGGATCCTGGCCCGCATCGGTCGCGCGGCGTTCGCCGGCGACGATGGGCTGTTGGCGGCGGTGGTCAGGGTGTTCGCCGAGGAGGGCTTTCGCATCCTCGGCGCTCACGAGATCCTGAACGAGGCGCTGGGTCCCACAGGGCTGCTGTCGCATGCCGCTCCCGATGCGGTCGCGCTGGCGGACATCCGCCGCGGCATTGCCGTTGCCCGTGCACTTGGAGCGATCGACGTCGGGCAGGGCTGCGTGGTGCAGCAGGGAATCGTGCTTGCGGTCGAGGCAGCCGAGGGCACCGACGCGATGCTGTCGCGCTGCGCGGCGCTGGCGGCGCCAGGACGGGGCGGGGTGCTGGTGAAGCTGGTGAAGCCTGGTCAGGACCGCCGCACCGATCTGCCGACCATCGGACCCGAGACGCTGCGTGGTGCGGCTGAAGCCGGTCTGCGGGGGGTTGCCTTCGAGGCCGGAGGCACCATTCTGGCCGAGCGCGACGCCACGATCGGCGTGGCCGACGCGGCGGGACTATTTCTGCTAGGTCTCAGTCCGGATGATTTTTCCGCGAGGGGAGAGAACGCATGAGCCGCTATCTGCACACCATGCTGCGCGTGGGCGACCTGGATCGCAGCGTAGGTTTCTACTCGAAGGCATTCGGCATGAAGGAGTTGCGTCGGCGCGACGTGCCGGACGGGAAATACACACTGTCGTTCGTCGGTTACGGCGATGAGGACAGCAACACCGCGATCGAGCTGACCTACAACTACGGCGTCGAGAAATACGAGATGGGCGGTGCGTTCGGCCATCTGGCGATCGGGGTGCCCGACGTGGCGGCGGCGTGCGACGTCGCAGCCAAGGCCGGCGGCACGGTTACGCGTCCGGCGGGGCCGGTGAAGTTCGGCACCACGATCATCGCGTTCGTCAAGGATCCGGACGGCTACATGATCGAGCTGGTGCAGCGGCCATAGCGGGCGTGCTCACCGGCTGGCATCGAGCGCGGCTTGCAACATCCAAGCCGCCGCCATCCGGTCCACGGCAGCGGCGCGCTTGCGTCGGCTGAGGTCCGCTTCGTCGACCAGGATCCGGTTGACCGCGGCGGACGACAACCGCTCGTCCCAGAGCGCGGTCGGCAGCCCGGTGGCCTCCGACAGCGCCAGCGCCCAGTCGCGCGCCGCCTGCGCCGCCGGCCCGACGGAGCCATCCATCGACAGCGGCAGCCCCACCACCAGTCCGCCGGCGCCCTCCTTCAGCGCGATGGCGACGATCTCGGCCGCGTTGTCGCGCAGCTTGCCGCGCCTGATCGCGCCGTAGGGCGAGGCCAGCGACAGGCCGACGTCGGACAGCGCGACGCCGATTGTGCGGGTGCCGGGGTCCAGCCCGATCAGCCGCTGGTCGTGGGTCAGCGCCGCGCGGAGGTCGCGTAGGTTGAACAGGGCCATCGGCCGTGGTTATGGTCCGGCGATCCAATCCCGAAAAGGCTCGCCGTCATGTCGCTGGAACCCGCGACCATCCGCCGCATCGCGGCACTTGCCCGCATCCATGTCGAGGACGTCGAGTTGCCCGCGCTGGCGGCCGAGCTGAACGGCATCCTCGGGTGGATCGAGCAACTCAATGAGGTGAACGTCGACGGCATCGAGCCGCTGACAGGTGCTGCGCAGATGGCGCTGAAAATGCGCGAGGACGTGGTGACCGATGGCGGTTACCCCGACAAGGTGCTGGCCAACGCGCCGGATCGGGCGGGGGATTTCTTTGCCGTTCCCAAGGTGGTCGAGTGAGCCTCACCGACCTGACCATCGCGGACGCGCGCGACGGGCTGCGGGCGCGTGACTTTACCGCGCGCGAGCTGACCGAGGCACATCTGGCGGCGATCGCCGCGCTGAACCCGCGGCTGAATGCCTTCATCACGGTGACCGGCGATCGCGCGCTGACACAGGCCGACGCGGCGGACGCGGCACTGGCGCGCGGCGAGTTCGCGCCGCTCACCGGCATCCCGCTGGCGATCAAGGACCTGTTCTGCACCGAGGGCGTGCGCACCACCGCGGGCAGCCGCATCCTGGGGCCGTTCGTGCCGCCGTACGAGAGCACCGTCAGCGCCAATCTGTTGCGCGACGGCGCGGTGTTTCTCGGCAAGGCGAACATGGACGAGTTCGCCATGGGTTCGTCGAACATGACCTCGGCCTATGGACCGGTGGCCAACCCGTGGAAGCGGCGGCAGGACGCCGACGCCGTGCTGGTGCCCGGCGGATCGTCGGGCGGTTCGGCGGCCGCGGTGTCGGCACGGCTGGCGATGGGCGCGACCGGGACCGATACCGGCGGCTCGATCCGCCAGCCGGCAGTCATTCTGCGGGATCGTCGGCATGAAGCCGACCTATGGCCGTTGCTCGCGCTGGGGTGTGGTGGCGTTCGCATCGTCGCTCGATCACCCAGGGCCGTTCGCGCGCACTGCGAAGGATTGCGCGATCCTGCTGCGGTCGATGGCAGGCCATGATCCGAAGGATTCGACCAGCGCCGATCTGCCGGTGCCTGACTATGAGGCGGCGTGCCGGCGCAGTGTCAAAGGCATGCGCATCGGCGTGCCGCGCGAGTATCGCGTGGACGGCATGCAGGGCGAGATCGAAACCTTGTGGCAGCAAGGGCTGGCCTGGCTGCGCGACGCCGGGGCGGAGGTCGTCGATGTGTCGCTACCGCACACGAAATATGCGCTGCCGGCGTATTATATCGTCGCACCGGCCGAGGCATCGTCGAACCTGGCGCGCTATGACGGGGTTCGCTTCGGCTTGCGCGAGCCCGGCGAGGACCTGCGCGATCTATACGAGCGCACGCGCGCGTCGGGGTTTGGTGCCGAGGTGCGGCGTCGCATCCTGATCGGCACCTACGTGCTGTCGGCCGGCTACTACGATGCCTACTATCTGCGGGCGCAGAAGGTGCGTGCTTTGATCCTGCGTGACTTCACCGAAGCGTTTGCGGATGTGGACGCCCTGGTCGCTCCGACCGCGCCGTCGGCGGCATTCGCGCAAGGCGAGAACATGGATGATCCGGTGCAGATGTACCTGAACGATGTATTCACCGGCCCCGCCGATCTGGCCGGCGTGCCTGCCATCTCGGTGCCGGCAGGGCTGGATGCCAACGGGCTGCCGCTCGGGTTGCAGGTGATCGGCAGGCCGTTCGACGAGGAGACGGTGTTCGCCGTCGGCGCGGCGCTGGAGCGTGCTGCGGGGTTCGATGCGTTGCCGCAAGTTCGCGCAGGAGCCTGAGCGATGACCTATGCGATCGAGGGATCAACCGGGGCGTGGGAATTGGTCGTCGGCCTGGAAGTGCATGCGCAGGTGATCAGTCGGGCAAAGCTGTTCTCCGGCGCGGCCACTGATTTCGGCGCCCGGCCCAACTCTCAGGTGAGCTTCGTCGATGCGGCATTTCCCGGCATGCTGCCCGTGATCAACCGCGAATGCGTGGCACAGGCGGTGCGCACCGGGCTCGGGCTGAACGCGCACATCCATATGGTCAGCCGGTTCGATCGCAAGAACTACTTCTATGCCGATCTGCCGGCCGGGTATCAGATCAGCCAGTACGAGCATCCGGTCGTCGGCGAGGGCAAGATCGAGATCGAGCTTGCAGACGGTTCAACGCGTGAGATCGGCATTACGCGCCTGCACCTGGAGCAGGATGCGGGGAAGTCGCTGCACGATCAGCATCCCACCAAGACCTACGTCGACCTGAACCGATCCGGCGTGGCGCTGATGGAGATCGTGTCGGAGCCGGACATCCGCTCTCCCGAGGAGGCCGGCGCCTATCTGCGCAAGCTGCGGACCATCCTGCGCTATCTCGGCACCTGCGACGGCAACATGGAGGAAGGCTCCATGCGCGCCGACGTGAACGTGTCGGTCCGCAAGCATGGCGAGCCCTACCGCACGCGCTGCGAGGTGAAGAACGTCAATTCGATCCGCTTCGTCATGCAGGCGATCGAGGCGGAGGCCCAGCGGCAGGTCGAGGTGTGGGAAGCGGGCGACGCGGTCGATCAGGAGACACGGTTGTTCGACAGCAGCCGTGGGACGACGCGCTCGATGCGCAGCAAGGAGGACGCGCACGACTATCGTTATTTTCCCGATCCGGATCTGCTGCCGCTGGTGCTGGATGACGCGTGGGTGGCGGAGCTGAAGTCGCAGCTGCCGGAGTTGCCGGATGCGAAGAAGCGGCGTTTCATGCATGACTATGGGCTAACGGCATACGACGCCGGCGTCCTGGTGGCCGAGCAGGCGACGGCGGATTACTACGAGACAGTGGCCAAGAACCGCGACGCCAAGATCGCTGCAAACTGGGTGATGGGCGATCTGTTCGCTGCTCTGAACCGTGCCGGACGCACGATCGCTGACAGTCCAGTTTCAGCCTCAGCGCTCGGTAAGTTGCTCGATTTGATCGCCGACAGCACTATCAGCGGACGCATCGCCAAGGACGTGTTCGAGGTGATGGCAGAGACTGGCGACGATCCGGCAGTTATTGTCGACAAGCAGGGACTGCGGCAGATCGACGATGAGAGCCACATCGAAATCGTGGTCGATAGCGTCCTGGAAAGCAATCCTGAATAGGTGGCGCAATACCGGGCCGGGAAGGAGAAGCTGTTTGGGGCCTTCGTCGGCCAAGTGATGCGGGCGACAAACGGCAGGGCCAAGCCGGCATTAGTCAACGAGGCTCTGAAGCGGAAGCTTTCCTGATCAGGCCAGGCCTTTCGCTCTTCGTTCCAGATAGAGCAGGAGCTGGGATACGGCGCCAGCGTCTTCAACGATGGCTTCGGCACCGCGATCGCCAGCACCGCCGTCGTCAGGTCGGCCAGGATCGCCACCGCAATCACGCTGACCTGGCTAGCTCCCGGTCGCATCGTGCAGCAAGGATGCCAGCGGCTCGCCGAAGTCCGCATCGATCCCCGAGGTGAAGGCGCGAGGAGAAGCAAGCGCAGACCACGTCATGCGCCCCCGCAGGCATCAATTTGCTCGGCAAATGATCGGGTGCGCAACCAGTCTGCCTGTGTTGCAGCCGGGTCGCTGCTCGGTGACAATCGACGCTGCAAGTCATGCCGCGGGAGGATGCCATGCCGATCGATCTCTACACCTGGAATACGCCGAACGGCCGCAAGATCAGTGTGGCGCTGGAGGAGATGGGCCTGCCCTTCAACGTCCATCCGGTGAACATCGGCAAGGGCGAGCAATTCAGTGCGGACTTCCTGAAGATCAGCCCGAACAACCGCATTCCGGCGATCATCGATCCCGACGGTCCGGGCGGCACGCCGCTTTCCATATTCGAGTCAGGTGCAATTCTGATCTATCTCGGCGTGAAGACCGGAAAATTCTATCCGTCCGATCTGCGCGCTCAGGTACCTGTTCTGGAATGGCTGATGTGGCAGATGGGTGGCTTCGGCCCGATGCCCGGCCAGGTACATCACTTCCTGCAGGTGGAGAACGAACAAGACCGCCGCTACGGCCTCGACCGCTACATGAAGGAGACGCGCCGCCTGTACGGCGTGCTGGAAAAGCGCCTGTCGCAGGTCGAGTTCGCCGGCGGTGCGGTGTCGATCGCCGACTTCGCCATCCTCGGCTGGGCCTGGCGGCACGAGCGCCACCAGGTGGACCTCGCCGAATTCCCCAACGTGAAGCGCTGGTACGAAACCATGATGGCGAGACCCGGCACCAGGCGCGGCTTCGAAGTGGCACTGAGCTGACGTTCCGGCAGCTTCAGATACTCGCCGCCCCGGCGCCGCCCAGAGGCTGCGCGACCGCGGATGCGAAGCGAATGCCGTGCGCCACGAACGCGACCCTGGTCCTGCCGAACCCGACGCGTCGCACGGCAAACTGGCGGCCGGGCCGTGTCTTGAACATCAAGCCGATCTGCATGCCCGTACCGATCATCGCCTGCTCCGGAATGTCATTGCGCGGATTGCGGCGCAGCCTAGGCTGACCGAGAGGTGCTGTTTAGCTCGCCATTCAACCGGCTGCGGGGATATCGGTGACCGATCTGCGCCCGTCGCTTGGCATTGCCTGATGCGAATGCCACCGCGTCCGGAAAACTGCTTGCGGGAAGGCCGCGCCGAGCCTGGCATTTGACGCTTTGCAGACGAGGCCCTAGATACGGAGGTGCAAACGCCGTGTGACTACCCCGGCGGAGGGGTGGCCGAGCGGCTGAAGGCGGCGGTTTGCTAAACCGTTATAGGGGGTCAACCTCTATCGTGAGTTCGAATCTCATCCCCTCCGCCAATAATATCGCAATATCAATCGCTAGTGGCCTGATTGGCTGAATATCGCCGCGACCTGCGCCGCCCCAGGGGGCGTTATGCCACGTATCGATGCGCAAATCGGGATGCAACCGCGCTCCGGCTAAGGCGACCTCTCACCTCGCGGCAGGAACGTAGGGAAAGGTCGTCGATGGCTTCGACGTGACCGAGCCCTTGCCGATCCCAAGGCTGATGGGAGTGTTCGCCGCTATGGAGAACATGACGTCCGGTGCGTTGTCCGTGAGCGAACGGCCGTTCCATTCGGCGAAGCCGAACACGGCAGGTGTACCGCCTACGTACGGAAGGATGTTGGGGCAGAACCGATGCGCGAGTCGCTCCCCATATGCCCTGGGGTCGGCGGCGGTTCCATTGGCGGACACGACACCTGCAATCGCCTTGGTGACGGTCTCTCCATAGGTCAGGAAGTCGTCGGCCGGGCGCCCGGCGTTGAGACGGTTACCGAGATCTTCGTTGTACTGGGTGAACAGCGGGTGGATCATTGGAAGGCCTACGCGGTTGATGGAACGCCACCCGCCCGCATCGGTGGCCAGCGTTGCCACGGCCCATATGCCGATCAGGCGTTTGTTGCTCGCGTCGACGACGAAATCAGTATCGGGCACTTCCAGCACGATGGAATACACCGTGTGGCCGGCAAACAAGTTCTTCGCTTGACTCGGATTCCACCCGGACAGGTCGACGACCGTTCCGTCCTGGAATGCATGGCCGACCGCGTGCAGCACATCGGGCTCGATCCAGAATGGATCGCCGGCCTTGCCGGCCCAGGCGCGCAAGCCGGCTACCGTAGCAACAGTGTCGCCGGTTGTCCCCTGGGCCACAACAGTGCCGGCCGCATCCGGATCGACAGCATCCGCACCTCTGATGCACCGCACGACGTAGCGCTGCTTTCCCTGCTCGTCTCGCTCGTCGAACGTAATACGATAGGTAATATCTTCGATGGCATCACCATCGAGGTCGACCTTGAATTCGTACATGCCTTCCGGGTGGTAGCCGGGCACGGGAATGTCGCCGGCAATTGAGTGACAGACGTTGATCACGAACGCGGTGCCCGTCTCGCCCCGGAATACGAAGAGATCCGTGATGTCGAGGCGGATGTCCTGCCGAGCAATCGGCGAGTCGAGGTGATGCGCCATGGTGATCTCGCTTTCGGGTTTGCCAGGCATCGACGGGCATCGGCGCCCACCGAAGGTGAAACTGCGGGGTTATCTCGGCAATATAACCTGCCAAGATCGCCATTAGGCCCTCAATTGGCCGGATCGACAAGCTGGCGCCGCGAGTTGGCGACGTCCGCTCATTGGCAAGCTGCAAAGGGCGACGGAGCGCGACCAATGCGTGTTTGCCAGAAAGACCGGAACAGCCCAGCATCGGTACGTCAGTAGCGAAGGCACACAGACATGGAATTCGGCGCATCGATCTTCTTCACCGACTACTCGATCTCTCCGGCCGAACTCGCCGTCGCGCTCGAGGAACGTGGTTTCGATTCGCTCTGGGCAGCAGAGCATTCGCACATCCCGGTGCCCCGTCGCACGCCGCCGCCCGGCGGTGGCGAGTTGGCGAAGCGGTACTATGATGTCATGGACCCGTTCGTCACCCTGACCGCTGCCGCGGCGGCGACCAAGAAGCTCAAGATCGCCACCGGGATCTGCCTGGTCATCCAGCGCGACACGATCCAGACGGCAAAGCTGGTTGCCTCGATCGACCAGGTAAGCGGGGGGCGGTTTCTGTTCGGCATCGGTGGCGGCTGGAATGCCGAGGAGATCGAGGCCCATGGCACCGCGTTCGTCACCCGCATGCAGAAAATGCGCGAGCAGATGGAGGCGATGAAGGAGATCTGGACCAAATCCACCGCGCAATACAACGGCGCGATCGTCAAGGTTCCGTCGATGCAGACCTGGCCCAAGCCGACGCAGAAACCGTATCCGCCGATCCTGCTTGGCGGCGCCTTTCCGTGGGCGGCACGACGCGCGATCCGCTACGGCGATGGCTGGTATCCGAACGCAAGCAGCGGCAATCCCGACGAGTACTTGCCGCGCTTCCGCCAGATGGCTGTCGAGGCCGGCCGCGACCCGCATTCGTTGCCCGTGACGCTCGGCGGCGCTCCGGAAGATCTCGCCAAATTGGAACGCTTCCGTGACCTTGGGGTGGCTCGGGTGAACGTGACCCTGCCTGCGGAGGGTGCAGACCAGATACTGCCGGTGCTCGACCGCTGGGCAGGATTGATCGGCCAATTGCGCAACTGAACCGTGCCAGAAGGGTCGTGTCGTAGTGTAAGTTTCCGCTGTGGGTACGCATGACGCGAACCCGCCAGATGAAGCTCGGCTTCTCGATCGGCAGCATCGGCTATCACTACGCTGCCTGGCGCCTGCCCGACGCTTCGTCCGATGGCGGGCTCAGTGCGCGGCACTATATCGAAAGTGCCCGCCTGGCGGAACGCGGCAAGTTCGACTTCGTCTTCATCGCCGATGTTGCGGCGATCCGCAATTTCGACGATCCACGCATCGCGCGCGACCGTGAGCACGGCATCCTCAAACTGGAACCGACCCTGGTGCTCGCCGCCGTGGCCGCGACCACCGAGCGGGTCGGGCTGATCCCGAGTGTCTCCACCACCTATAATGAGCCATACGCTTTCGCTCGGCGTATGGCTTCGCTCGATCATATCAGCCGTGGCCGCGCCGGCTGGAACATGGTGACGAGTTGGAGCCTGGACGAAGCGCGCAACTTCAATCTCGACGCGTCACTGGATTCGCTGACCCGCCATGCCCGCGCGGTCGAGTTCGTCGAGGTGGCGAAGGGACTGTGGGATTCCTGGGACGACGATGCGTTCGTGCGCGACAAAACGTCCGGTATCTATTTCGACCGCGACCGGTTCCACTTTCTGGACCACAAGGGTGATCTCTTCGAAGTGCGTGGGCCGCTCGACACCGCCCGCCCGCCGCAGGGCTGTCTGCCGATCATCACCGCCGGCTCCTCGGAACAGTCGCAGGAACTGGCCGCCCGCATCGCCGACCTGGTCTATGCCGGTCAGCCCAATATCGACAGCGCGCGGACCTACTACAACGCGGTCAAGCGCCGCCTGGCGAACTACGGCCGCAACCGGGATTCGCTGTTGATCATGCCCGGCATCATGCCGTTCGTCGGACGCACGCAACAGGAAGCCGAGGACAGGTTTGCACATCTGCAGTCGCTGCTGGATCCCAAGGTCGCCATCGGCATGCTGGTGATCAATCATTTTCCGGACCTGACCGGCTGCGATCTCGACGGCCCGGTACCAGAGGTCGCTATCACCAACGACCAGATGAGCGAGGGCATGAAGACCAGTGCGCGCGAGCCCGAGTTCACTGCCGCACTGATGGAGCGCGCGCGGCGCGAGAAGCTGACGATACGCCAGTTGTTCGACGTGATCTCCGCCGGCTTCTGGTCACTCGGCGTCATCGGCACGCCGGGCAGGATCGCCGATATGATGGAGGAGTGGCTCACGGCGGGAGCTGCCGACGGATTCATCGTGCAGCCGCCGGACCTGCCGGGCGCCGGCATCGATTTCGTCGAGCTGGTGATCCCAGAGTTGCAGCGCCGCGGCCTGTTCCGTCGCGACTACGAGGGTGGAACGCTGCGCGAAAATCTCGGCCTGCCCTGGGTACCGAGCCGTTATGCTGCGCAGCGGGAGGAGCGCCCGTGACGGACAAGACCAGGCGCAAGATGAGCCTTGGGCTGTCCATCGCCAATCTCGGCTATCATTATGCCGCATGGCGGCATCCCGACGTGCCGGCTGACGGCAACATGGACTTCCGTCATTTCGTGCACTGCGCGAAGCTGGCCGAGCGCGGTAGGTTCGATCTGATCTTCCTCGCCGAACTCCTCGGCGGTGCGCGATCTCGACAATCCGGCGATTGCGCGCGACATGGAACATCAACTGGTCAAGCACGAACCGATCGCGCTGCTCGCGGCGATGTCCACCGTGACCAGCCGGGTTGGCCTCGTGCCGACGGCCTCGACGACCTACAACGAGCCGTACAACCTCACGCGCACTCTGGCGACGCTTGATATTCTAAGTGGGGGCCGCGCCGGCTGGAACATGGTGACCAGTTTCAGCATCGACGAAGCACGCAACTTCGGCCTTCGCGATACGCTTGACTCGAGCAGCAGGCATGCGCGTGCGGCCGAGTTTGCCGAGGTGATGCTGGCGCTGTTCGACAGTTGGGAAGCCGACGCCGTGTCGCGCGACAAGCCGAGCGGCATCTATTACGACCGTCGCAAGATGCATGTGCTGGACCACGTCGGCCCGCACTTCAAGGTGCGAGGGCCATTGGATGTGCCGCGCCCTCCACAAGGCCATATTCCGATCTTTACTGCCGGCGGTTCCGATCAGGCGCAGGAACTGGCGGCACGAATCGCCGACGGGCTCTATGCCGGGCAGCCCGATATCGAACGCGCGCGTGCCTATTATGCGTCGGCGAAGGCGCGGCTGGCGAAATATGGCCGATCGCCCGACGACCTCAAGATCATGCCCGGAATCATGCCCTTCGTGGGGCGAACCTTGCAGGAGGCGCAGGACAAGTTCGACATGATGCAGTCACTGGTCGAGCCACAACTCGGCCTCGGCCTGCTCGTGGTCAACAGCTTTCCCGATTATACCGGGTACGACATAGAAGGCCCGGTACCCGATCTGCCATTGCCAGGGGGACGCAACAGCGAATTCACCACCGTGATGATGCAGCGCGCGCGCGCGGAGAACTGGACGATCCGTCAGCTCTACGAGCTGGTGTCCGGCGGATTCTGGCATCTTGGCGTGGTAGGCACGCCGGCCATGATCGCCGATATGATGGAAGAGTGGTTCACCACGGGTGCTGCTGACGGCTTCAACATCCAGCCACCCTGCATCCCGGTGTCGGCCGAGGATTTTGTCGAGCTTGTCACGCCCGAGTTGCAGCGTCGCGGACTGTTCCGCACCGAATATGAGACCACGACGCTGCGAGAGCATCTCGGTCTGCAGCCCGCCACCAATCGTCACGTCGTGCAGCGCCCGGCCCGGCAGCAGTAGGAGAAATGCCATGATGATCGTCGATGCGCAGATCCATATCTGGGCGAAAGGCACTCCCTCGGCACATCATCGCCAGGAACCGTATTCCAAGGACCAGGCGCTTGCCGGCATGGACGAAGCGGGCGTCGATCGCGCGGTCATCCACCCACCGATGTGGGACCCGGATTCGAACGAACTCGCCGTCGCGGCGGTTCTCGCCCACCCCGATCGTTTCGCGATCCTCGGCTGGTTCCCGCTGGATCACCTGCAAAGCCGGTCGCTGGTCGACAGTTGGAAAGGCCGGCCGGGCATGCTTGGGCTGCGCTTCTATTTCAACCAGCGGCATGAGCAGTCATGGCCGACCGACGGCACTCTCGATTGGTTGTGGCCGGTGGCCGCACGCGCAGGCTTGCCGGTTGCGCTCGCGGCAGCGTCATTCCTCCCGGTGGTTGGGCAAATCGCCGAACGTCACCCTGGTCTCAAGCTGATCGTCGACCATATGGGCGTGCCTCGAGCCAGCAAGGGCGAAGCCTCTCACAAGAACATGCCGCAGCTTCTTGCTCTCGCCAAATATCCGAACATCGCCGTCAAGGCGACGGGTCAGGCGGGCTACGCCGAGGACGGTTATCCGTTCCGCAGCATTCACACGCACCTGCGGCAGGTCTACGACGCGTTCGGGCCGCAACGGATGTTCTGGGGGACCGACATCACCCGTATGTCGTGTTCATGGAGGCAGTGTGTGACGCTGTTTACCGAGGAACTGCCCTGGCTGACGGGACAAGACCTCGAGCTCGTGATGGGACGCGCATTCTGCGACTGGATCGGCTGGGAGCTGCCGCGGCACTGAAGCTATGCCTTCGGGCAGAAAACATGGGAGAAGACATCGGTGAAAGCAATGTTGCTGACAGGCCACGGCGGGGCGGAGATGTTGCGCTATGGCGATGCACCGGATCCGACACCGGCACCCGGAGAGATCGTCGTCGATGTCCACGCGGCCAGCGTCAACGCTGCCGACTACAAGGTCCGGCTGGGCGGACGTGGTCATAATCTTCGGTTTCCGCATATCCTCGGCCGCGACTTTTCGGGTGTGGTTGCGACAACCGGCGATGGCGTATCCGATTTCTCGGTCGGCGACGCAGTGTTCGGCGTCAACGATGCCGGTATCGAGGGGGCGTATGCGGAAAAGCTCGCCATCAAGGCGGCGATCGTCGCTCGCAAACCCGAACGCCTGTCGCACCTGCAAGCCGCCGCGATGGCGCTGACCGGCATCACTGCCATCTGGGCAGTCGAGGACACGGCGCAACTACAGGCCGGCGAAACTATCTTGATCCAGGGTGGCGCAGGCGGGGTCGCGGGCTTCGCGATTTAACTTGCGAGGCACCTCGGCGCCACCGTGATAACGACGACGAGCGCAGCCAATGTCAATTATGTTCGCAGCCTCGGCGCCAGCCGCGTGGTCGATTACAATGCCGAGGATTTCACCAAGGTCGTCTCCGATTGCGATGTGGTGTTCGACACGGTCGGGGGAGAGGTGCAGGCGCGCTCGTACAGCGTCTTGAAGCCGGGCGGACGCCTGGTCTGGGTCGCACCGGGGCCAGATGGATTTCGCCAACCGCGCTCCGATGTCAAAGTATTGCGCCCGGCCGTCAGCCGCGATCGTGCGCACCTGGAGCGGATTGTGGCGTTGCTGAACGCCGGCGCGGTCTCGCCACCGCCGATCACGCGCTACGCACTCGCGGACGCCGCCGAAGCCCATCGTGTCAGCGAGGCTCGTCATCTGCGGGGCAAACTGGTGCTCGCCGTTCGCTGAGCGTTCGGGACAATCAGACGAAGCGAAGAGGATAGCACAAATGCGCAAGTTTGTTGGGCCAGCGGGATCCGTCAGCCGCATCACCGTCGACAGCCCGGTGCTCAAGTCCAACATGCTCGGCGACCCGTCGACGCGTGACGTGGCGGTATACGTTCCGGCAGGTCAAGACGGGCGCGGCCTGCCGCTGCTCGTCGACCTGGTTGGCTTTACCGGCAGTGGTCTGGCCCACACGAACTGGGCCGGCTTCCAGGAGAACGTGCCGGAACGGCTCGACCGGCTCATCGGCGAAGCGCGGATGCCGCCGGTTGTCGTTGCCTTTCCCGACTGCTTCACTCGCCTCGGCGGCAACCAGTATATCAACTCGGCTTCGATGGGTGCCTGGGAAGACTACCTGCTGAACGAAATGCTGCCGACAGTCGAACGTCGCTTCGGCTGCGGCGGTGACGGGCGCCGGGGCGTGTTTGGCAAGAGCTCGGGCGGTTATGGTGCCATTACCCATGCACTGCGACATGCCGACATCTGGTCGGCCGCGGCCTGTCATTCCGGCGATATGGCGTTTCGAGCTCGCGCTACCTGCCGGATATGCCGGCGGTGCTGCGGGCACTGGCAGGCGTCGACAACTCGATCGAACGCTGGTGGCAGCAGCTTGAATTAGCCAAAAGCATCCGGACGGCTCATTCAAGGTGTTCAACGCGCTGGCCATGGCGGCCAGTTACGATCCGGACCCGACGCAATTCCTTGGGATCCGGCTGCCGGTCACGTTCGACACCTGCGAGATCATCGAGGAACGCTGGGCGAATTGGCTGCGGCAAGACCCCGTGATTGCCCTGGAATCGCAGTCGGACAACTCCGTCGCCTCAAGGCGCTCTATATCGACTGCGGCGAGAAGGATCAGTTCAATCTGCTGTATGGTGCGCGCAGATTTGCGCGGCGTCTGAAGCAGCTCGACATTGCTCACCGCTACGAGGAGTTCGGCGACAACCATACAAGTGTCGACTACCGCATGGATATCAGCCTGCCGTTTCTTGCCGAAGCGCTGACCCGCTGAATGTCGGACGACAGACTGCCGTGGGTAAATCCCCAACCGTCTTGACTGCCAATCCTCGCAAGCGGAACTATGCGCCGCTGATACAATTCACGTGCCGGCAAAGGAGGTTGGTATCCGCGCGCATTGGTTCATTGCATTCGCGGCGTCGATGGCTCTGGCGACCGCCACTGCCGCGCTTGCGCATGGAATAGACGGGTTGCCGGCTGGCGACGAGGTCGTGCGCGACCCGACGGTGCCTGACAAGACCAATGAGAGCCTGCTGCCGAAATCCCTGGACCCGGCCGCGCGCGGGCCGGCGGCCGCGGTGCTCGACCAGATGAAGATGTGGGGAGTAGGCGAGCGTCTGCCGGTCTGCTTCGCCGAGCAGGCTCCGGCGGCCATGCGTGCGCGCATCGCACACGCGGCCAACCGATGGTCCAAATGGGCCAACCTGGTGTTCGACTTCGGCCCTTCTGCCGATGATCCGGCGATGTGTGATCCCGGGAAGCCATACGCCATCACCATCGGCTTCAAGGACCAAGGCTCGTGGTCGTATACCGGCACCGACAGTCGTCACCATGTGCCATCGATGGATCCGGCAACATGGACGATCCGGGTTCACGGGTCGCGCAGAACGCCCAGGAATTCGACCGCGTCGTGCTGCACGAATTCGGCCATGCGATCGGCCTCGATCACGAGCATCAAAGTCCGAACGCGCATTGCAGCGAGCAGATCGATTGGCCGGAGGCCGAGAACTACTACAAGCAGCGCATGGGTTGGACGCCTGAACAGGTCCACGAAAATCTGGAAACAATGGAGGTGCCGCTGCGTGCGGCAAAGGACGCGCTGGAGATTTCAGGCTTCGACAAGAGATCGATCATG
>CAVVNM010000021.1:0-12509 GCA_963749575.1 uncultured Alphaproteobacteria bacterium | reverse complement strand
CACGCGATCTCCAACACTGACCCCTGGTGAGGTTCGGCCATGTTTGATGCAAAGACTTTGCCGCTGACATCCGCGCCATCGTCGGCCGGACGACCTCGACCGCCGAAGGACAGAAAATGACGACAAAGGGTCTTAGCCGGGTAGCGCCCAGATTATCTCCCGGCCCTTTAGCTCACGGTAGCGGCGTGCTTGCGCGCGTAGGCTCGCAGGGTCTGACATGCCACGCGACAGCCAATCCCGATCGAGCCGCGCCACGGCATCCATTGCGGCCATTGTCGTCGCCTGCAACGCACGCTTGGTGAATGCGTAGGCCGAATAGCTGTCGGGCGACACGAGCGCAGCCCAGGCCACCGCATCTTCAAGTAGTCTCCCCGGCGCAGCCGTCTTGTCAATCACGCCCATCTTCAGGGCCGCCGCGATATCATACACCTGACCGAACAACGTCAGCTCACTCGCCGCGCGCGGACCGATCGCGTGCTTGATGATCTCGCAGTAGATCGCCGGCATCGGTATGCCGATCGGCACCTCATTCAATGAGAACTGCAGAGCGCCTTCCGAAGCGATGCGATGATCGCAGCCGAACGCCGTGATCAGGCCGCCGGCGTATGCATGGCCGTTGATCGCCGCCACGGTCGGCCGAGGATAGGTGAAGAGCCGCAGATTGGTGGTGCGATAGGACTCGAACCACGCATCGATCTCTTCAAGTGACTGTCGTGCGAACAAAGGGAAGTGGTGGTCAAAATCCAACCCCGCGGAGAATGCGGAGCCGGTTCCGGTGAGAACCACCGCGCAGTCGTTGAACTCCACTTCGAGGCGATCGAATGCTGCATGCAAGTCTTCGAAGAACGCCGGGTTTTGCGCATTGACCTTATTCGTATTCATGGTCACGACGGCGATGTGGTCGTGTTTGCGCTCGATCATCCAAGGCATGGTGACACCCCTAACTGACGGTTCGTGAGCGGCCGGGTATTAGTGCGCTTCATTGCCACGAAGCGACCTTGAAGCGCGAGAAGGTGGCGCTCTTAGCACAGCGCCGCGTCGGCAGCCCGATTGATTGTGCGTGAAGCAGGCATAGTGCGTAAGATAGGGGCTGCCTCGATAACGGTTATTACGCCGCCCTTCGCGTTCCCGATTGGTACGCCACACACGCCGTACCAAAAGCGCGGAAGATCGCCAGACTCGCGCTGTCGTCGGCGTAGCCCCATTCCGGGTGCCACTGTACGCCAAGTGCAAATCCGCGCGCGCGCTCCACCCGCACCCCCTCGATCGTTCTGTCCGGTGCCATCGCCTCCACCACGAGGCCTGGCGCCGGCATGTCGATAGCCTGGCCGTGCAGCGAGTTCACCAGGATCTTGTTGCTGCCGACGATGCGGGCGATCTGGCCGGACAGGAACACCAAATGCCGAGGCGCGTATTTTTCCTCAAGCGTTCCGGGGCCCGGTCGATGGTCCATCCGCTCCGGTGTCTCGTGCACCTCTGCAGCAGCGTGCCGCCGAGAGCCACGTTCAGCTCCTGAATGCCGCGACAGATCGCCAGCACAGGGATGCCGCGAGCGATCGCCTCGGGGATCAGCCGCAGCGTCGTGGCATCGCGTTCCAGATCGTGGTACTCGGGCGTGAGACTCTCGCCGCCGTCGTAATGCGAGGGATGTACGTTGCTCGGGCTGCCGGAGAGCAACAGACCGTCCAGCCGGTCCAGCACCGCGAGCGAAGCCTCGCCCATCGGCGGGATCATGATCGGCACTGCGCCGGCCCCGCCCAGCACCGCCGCGGCGTAGCGCGCTGGCGTGTCATGGAGAAGCTGGCCCTTCACTACCAGTCGTGCGCAGGCCGGGATGCCGACGATCGGGTGCATGCGGTTCGAACTCCTTCGCTATGCCGCGGCGCCTTTCAGCCTCAACTTGGCGGCAAACGCAAGATGGGATGCCGAGGCTCTGGCAAGAGTGGCAGGCAATGCGCGCCGCACGGTTCGGCGGCGGAGAAGTTTTCACCGCGGAGGCGCAGAGAGCGGAGAGTGGGCGAGTAAACGCTTCCGCAGTTCACATCGTTTGATCGCGGCGTGAACGAGTTTTGGCCCTCTTCGACGTCGCCCTCTCCGGTGAATTCTGCGCCCGAACTCGCTTGTCACACCGGTGCCGGCTGCCGCATTGCACGTTCGGTGCTATCCGCGTCCAATTCCTCAAGACCGCGCTTCGCCGGCTCGATGCCCCATCGCGCAACGACGATGATCTGCACGATCAGCAGCCCGATCATCAGTGCCAGCACGCCTGCAACGCCATCGGCACGGAACAGCGCAACGACGATGAACGGCGTCACGATGGTCGCGCCGCGCCCGAACATGTTGCAGATGCCGTTGGCGCGTAGACGCACCTCGGTTGGGAACAGCTCCGACGTATAGACGCCGTACAGGATGGACGTCAGGATGTAGATGCCGACGATCAGAAGCAGGCCGACGCCAAGCAGCACGGCTGGCTCAGCGACGAACGGATAAATCCCGCCCATCACGATCGTCAGGACCGAGGCGCCGATGATACAGGCGCGGCGTCCCAGCCGATCGGCACTGAACGCGCCCAGAGCGCAGCCGAGCGGAGCGCCGAGCGCAATCAGCATCGCATAGGCGAATGATCGCGTGATGCTCAACCCCTGCTGTACGAAGAACGTCGGTATCCAGTTGACGAAGCCGAAGATCAGCGTGTTGGTGGTGATCAGCGTGACACTGCCCACCAGAACGCGCGGCAACAGGCTGCGGCTGAACAGGGCGGAGAACGGCACGGCCGGAAGGGGCGGCGTGGGTGCCGGCTGCGGCAGTGTGCGCCCATCGGCTGCCTCGCGCTCGATCGCCTGAAGCAGCGCCTCGGCTTCGGCATTCCGGCCGCGCGCCTCGAGCCAGCGCGGCGATTCGGGCAGGCGTTTGCGCAGATACCAGACGATCAGCGCACCGACGCCGGCTATGACGAACATCGGGCGCCAGCCGAAGGTTGGTATGATCGCGGTGCCGAGGACCGCGGTTGCCGGAAAGCCCGCGACGACGACGAAGGCCATGAAGGCAAGCCATTTGCCGCGCGTTCGCGGCGGCGCGAATTCGGTCATCGTCGAGTAGCCGACGACGATCTCGGCGCCCAGCCCCAGGCCCATGATGAAGCGCAACGCGATCAGCGTCGGCATATCGGGTGCGAAGGCGGCAGCGATCGAGGCGAGGCCGAAGATCATCAGGTTGATCTGATAGGTGAACCGCCGCCCGAACCGATCGCCGAGGAACCCGGCAAGCAGCGAGCCGAGCGTCATGCCGATGAAGGTGAAGGATATGAACTGTGCGTTCTGTCCAAGCGTGGAGAAGTGGCTCTGCAATGTTGCGCCGAGTACGTTGCCGCCGACATAGAGGTCGTAGCCGTCGAAGAACATGCCGGCTGCAATGAGCCAGAAGATGCGGTAGTGGAACGAGGAGATCGGCAGCCGATCGAGCCGGGCGCCGGCGCCCACGCTTTGCGACATCATTTCCCTCCGGTTCGTCTAGGTGCGTTGCCGGCCACGATCCGCCATCACCATGCCAATCGATCCGGCCAGCATCAACACTGCCATGCCGCGCGGCGTGCCGTCGGTGAGCAGGCCCACCAGCAGCCCGCTGACCGCGCCGAGCAGATATTGGCCGGTGCCCATCACGGCGGACGCGCTGCCGGCATGCTGTGCGTGACGCGCCAGCGCGCCGACGATGGTGTTGGGGTTCAGCATGCCCATGCAGCTGATTGCCACAAAGATCGGCGCGATGACTAAGGGCAGGTGATGCAGGCCGGCGAATGCGATCACTGTTAGTGTCGCGGTCGCACCGAGATGCACGCGAGCGACCACCCGCAGCACGCGGTTGTGCCCGAAGCGGCGCAGCACGAACGGATTGAGCTGTGCACAGCAGATCAGGCCGAACGAGTTGGCGCCAAAGATCATCGCGTATCGCAACGGTGTCAAACCGAATCCCTGGATGAATACCGGCGACGAGCCGGCGAGATAGCCGAAGAACGCGAACGTGGCGAACCCGCCCATCGCCGCATGGCTCACAAAGCCGCGTTCGCGGAGGATGCCTCGATAGCGCGCAAGCTGCTTGCCTACATGGAGGGTGATGCGTCGCCCGGGTGGCAGCGTGTCTGGCAGCAGGAACGCCACCAGCAGGCAGCAGATCGCGCCATACGCGGTCAGGATCCAGAAGATGCCGCGCCAGTCGGCGAACGTCAGCACCGCACTGCCCAACGCCGGCGCCAGGATCGGTGCGGCGCCCATCACCAGTGCCAGGCGCGACATCAGCACTGCGGCCGCGTGCCCTTCGGCAAGGTCGCGCACCACGGCGCGCGGGATCACCATGCCGGCCGATGCGCCGATCGCGGCCAGCGCTCGGAATGCCGCCAGCCAGCCGATCGTGGGTGCGAGGGCGCAGCCGAGGCATGCCAGCGTATAGACGGCCGTCGCTACGACCAGCGGACGCTTGCGGCCGAACCGGTCCGAGAGCGTACCCTGGCTGAACTGCCCGATCGCCAGCCCGGCGAACCAGGCAGCGAGTGTGAGCTGCGCCGATCCCGCCGGTGCGCCGAACGACGCCTCGATCGCCGGGAACGCCGGCAAATACATGTCCGTGGTTGCCGGTCCCACGGCGGTGAGGAAGCCCAGGAGGACTGGCAGCCAGGCAGGGAAGCTCATGCGCTCCGCACGCGCGTGTTGCCCCGCACCCAGGCGGTGAACTCGTCATCCGACAGGTCCCCAGACGCGAGCCGAAGCATCGTTATTGTCGCATCCACTTCCGGTGGCTCGAATTCCATGCCGTTGAGGGCAAGGAACATGAAGAGCGCAGCGAATGCCGTCCTTTTGTTGCCATCGATAAACGGATGATTGCGCGCGAGGGCGATGGCATAGAGCGCCGCCAGCTCTGCCATATCCGGATCGGCGTAACCGGCACGATTCAGCGGGCGTGCCAATGCGCTCTCGAGCAATCCCTCGTCGCGAATGCCGAGTGCGCCGCCATGTTCAGCAAGTTGTTCGTCGTGGATTGCAAGAATGAGCTGGCGCGACAGCCAGATCGTCACTTCGCCAACTCACGGAGCACGTTCCTCCAGCGCTTCATCAATTTCTGCGCCACCGCGAGCTGCGCCTCGAAATCCGGGTCGGCCGTGGTCAGCCGGATGCCGTCCGGTTGGTCGATCGCGTAGACCGTGTCGCCCTTGCCTACGCCGAGCTTCACCAGCAGCTCCTTCGGCAGGATCACCCCGACCGAGTTGCCGATCTGGGTCAGTTTCAGCGCATTCATGCGATCCTCCTGCGGCATACGGGGCGGGCGAGCCCGGAGGCTCATCCACCTCCGTATAACATATGTAAGAACCCCCCGCTACAGAATGAACCGGCTCAGATCGCCCTTCTGCGCCAGCGGAGCCACCTTCTCGTTCACATAGGCCGCATCGACCACGACCGTCTCGCCGGCCTTGTCGGTCGCGGTGAAGCTGATCTCCTCCAGCAGCCGCTCCAGCACCGTGTGCAGGCGGCGAGCGCCGATGTTCTCGATCCGCTCGTTGATGTCGGCCGCCAGTTCGGCCAGCGCGTCCACCGCATCGTCGGTGAACGTCAGCGTGACCTTCTCGGTCGCCATCAGCGCGGCATACTGCTTCACCAGCGAGTGTTCCGGCTCGGTCAGGATCCGCCGCAGATCGGCGCGCGACAGCGCCGCCAGCTCCACCCGGATCGGCAGCCGCCCCTGCAGTTCCGGCAGCAGGTCGGAAGGCTTCGCCAGATGGAACGCGCCCGAGGCGATGAACAGCACGTGGTCGGTCTTCACCGGGCCATATTTAGTGCTGACGGTGGTCCCCTCGATCAGCGGCAACAGATCGCGCTGCACGCCCTCACGCGAGACGTCGCCGCCGCGGAAGCCGCCCTCCATGGTGCGCGCCGCCACCTTATCGATCTCGTCGATGAACACGATGCCGTTGTTCTCGGCGTACGACACCGCATCCTTCGCCAGCCGGTCGTTGTCGAGCAGCCGGTCGGCCTCCTCCTGTTCCAGCAGACGCCGCGCCGTCTCAACCGTCAGCTTGCGCTTCTGCATCGGCCGCCCGCCGAACATGCCCTTCATCATCTCGCCCAGGTTGATCATCTGCCCCGGCGGCATGCCCGGAATGTCGAGCTGTCCGATCGGCATGCCGGCCGGCTGGGCGACCTCGATCTCAAGCTCCTTCTGCTCGAATTCGCCGTTGCGCAGCATGCGGCGGAACTTGCTGCGTGTGTCTGCCGCAGCGCCCTCGCCGACCAGCGCGGTGACCAGCCGCTCCTCTGCTGCCAGTTCCGCCTGCGCCTGCACCTCCTTGCGGGAGATCTCGCGCAGCATGGTGATGCTGGCCTCGACCAGATCGCGCGCGATGCTTTCCACGTCGCGGCCGACATAACCGACCTCGGTGAACTTGGTCGCCTCCACCTTGAGGAACGGCGCCTGCGCCAGCTTGGCCAGCCGCCGCGCGATCTCGGTTTTGCCGACTCCGGTGGGACCGATCATCAGGATGTTCTTCGGCACCACCTCCTCGCGCATCGCCTCCGGCAACTGCTGCCGGCGCCAGCGATTGCGCAGCGCAATGGCCACCGCCCGCTTGGCCTCGCCCTGGCCGACGATGAAGCGGTCGAGTTCCGAGACAATTTCCCGGGGCGTGTAGGTTGGAACTTCCATCAGATGGTCTCGAGTATGACGTTGTTGTTGGTATAGACGCAGATGGCGGCGGCGATCTTCATCGCGCGCCGGGCGATCTCCTCGGCCGACAGGCCCTCCACCGCCATAAGCGCGCGCGCCGCCGACAGGGCGTAGTTGCCGCCCGAGCCGATGCCGATCACGCCATCGTCGGGCTCCAGCACGTCGCCGGTGCCGGTCAGCGTGAAGCTGCGGTCCTTGTCGGCCACCGCCATCATCGCCTCCAGCCGGCGCAGGTAGCGGTCGGTGCGCCAGTCCTTCGCCAGTTCGACGCAGGCGCGTTCGAGCTGGCCGGGGAAGCGCTCCAGCTTGGCCTCCAGCCGCTCGAGCAGGGTGAAGGCATCGGCGGTGGCGCCGGCGAATCCTGCCAGAACCGTGCTACCGGCGCCGATCCGGCGCACCTTGCGGGCGTTGCCCTTGATGATGGTCTGGCCGAGCGAGACCTGGCCGTCCCCGGCCATGGCCACGTGCCCGTCGCGGCGAACGCACAGGATGGTGGTCCCGTGCCAACCCGTCGGGTCGGGCGAGATGTAGGGTGTATTCTGCATGATGGCGCTAGATGGCGTTGCGGTATCAGCTTCACAAGGTTGCGCCTTGACGCACGCGATCCGGACGGTCCCCATCACGGGAAGACCCTTCGGCGAGGAGACTCCATGACCACCACCGCGGCGGAACTCGCAGCCCGGCTCGACCGGCTGCCGATGACCCGGCACATCTGGTACCTGGTGACGCTGATATCGCTCGGCGGCTGCTTCGAGCTCTACGACCTGTTCCTAACCGCCTACATCGCGCCGGGCCTGAACCGGGCCGGCTATTTCACCCCTGACTCACTGGGCCCATTTAACGTCCTGGGTCCCTATGGTGTCGCCGGCATCGGCACCTTCGTGTTCGCCCTGTTCGCCGGCTTGTTCGTCGGCGCCATCTGCCTCGGCCATGTCGCCGACCACTATGGGCGGCGGACCGTGTTCACCTTCTCGCTGATCTGGTACTCGATCACCACCGCGATCATGGCGATCCAGACCTCGGGCTTCGCCGTCGATCTCTGGCGCTTCATCGCCGGCGTCGGCATCGGTGTCGAGCTGGTGACCATCGACACCTACGTGGCCGAACTGGTCCCGATGACGCATCGCGGACGCGCCTTCGCCTACAACCAGTTCTTCCAGTTCCTCGCCGTGCCGATCGTGGCCTTCATCGCATGGCTCCTGGTGCCCACCGCGCCATTCGGCTTCGACGGCTGGCGCTGGGTGGTCCTGATCGGCTCGGCGGGCGCCATCGTCATCTGGTTCATCCGCCTCAGGCTGCCGGAATCGCCGCGCTGGCTGGCCCGACACCGGCGGTTCGAGGAGGCGGAACGCGTCACGGCCGGCATCGAAGCCGGGGTGGCCGCCGACCTTGGTGGACCGCTGCCGGCGCTGGGTCCGATCCAGGCCGAGGACGAGGGCGAGGGCGAGGGCACGTTCGCCGAAATCTGGGAACCGCCCTACGACCGGCGGGCGATTGTCCTGTCCGTGTTCAACTTCTTCCAGACCTTTGGCTACTACGGCTTCGCCGCCTGGGTCCCCACGCTGCTGATCGCCAAGGGCATCACCGTCACCGCCAGCCTGCTGTACTCGTTCGTCATCGCCATCGCCAATCCGGTCGGGCCGCTGCTCGGCACGCTGATCGCCGACCGGATGGAGCGCAAATGGCAGGTGTGCGCGGGCGCCGTGGGTATCGGCGTGTTCGGCATGCTGTTCGCCAATGCCGGCGTGCCGTTGCAGTTGATCGTCCTCGGCGTGCTGGTGACGCTATGCAACAACTGGATGTCCTTCAGCTTCCACAGCTACCAGTCCGAGCTATTCCCCACCCGGATCCGCTCGCGTGCCGTGGGCTTCGTGTATTCCTGGAGCCGGCTATCGGCTGCACTGTCCGGCCTGGTGGTCGCCTATCTGCTGAACATCGGCGGCGTGAATGCGGTATTTGGCTTCATCGCGTTCGCGATGACGATCGTGGTGATCTCGATCGGCGCTTACGGACCACGTACACGCGGGCTTGCGCTCGAGGCGATCTCGCAATGACGGTGCATGATCGCTTCATCCGCCGCTGCGTTCCGCCCGCAGCTTCGCCCAGTAGTCCAGACGCCTGGTGATCTCGCGTTCGAAGCCACGGTCGCGCGGGCGGTAGAACTGCTCGCGCGCCATGCCGTCGGGGAAATAGTTCTGTCCCGAGAACGCATCCTCGGCCGCGTGGTCGTATTCGTAGCCTGAGCCGTAACCCAGTTCCTTCATCAGCCTCGTCGGCGCGTTGAGGATATGCGCCGGTGGCATCAGCGACCCGGTTGCCTTGGCCGAAGCGCGCGCCGCGCCATAGGCGGTGTAGATCGCATTCGATTTCGGCGCCGTGCCGAGATAGATCACCACCTGCGCGATCGCCAGTTCGCCCTCCGGCGAGCCCAGACGTTCATAGGTTTCCCATCCGGCCAATGCCTGGGTCAACGCGTTCGGGTCGGCCATGCCGATATCCTCGGCGGCAAAGCGCACGAGGCGGCGGGCGATGTAGCGCGGATCCTCGCCGCCGTTCAGCATGCGCGCGAACCAATAGAGCGCCGCATCCGGGTCCGAACCGCGCAGCGACTTATGCAGCGCGGAGATCAGATTGTAGTGCTCCTCGCGGTCCTTGTCGTACAGCGCGGCCCGACGGGCGAGCAGCTCCGCAAGCGCAGCCGGATCCATCACCGGCGTATCTTCCGGCAGCGCGAAGATCTGCTCGGCCATGTTAAGCACGTAGCGCCCGTCGCCATCGGCCATTGCACGCAACGTCGCGCGCGCCTCGGCATCGAGCGGCACCGTGCGACCGACTTCTGTCTCGGCCCGCGCGAGCAGCGCTTCCAGCGCCGCATCGTCCAGCCGGCGCAACACCAGCACCTGGCAACGCGACAGCAACGCGCCGTTCAGTGCGAAAGATGGGTTCTCGGTGGTGGCGCCGATCAGCGTGATGGTGCCGGTCTCCACCACCGGCAGAAATCCGTCTTGCTGAGCGCGATTGAAGCGGTGGATTTCGTCCACGAACAACAGCGTGCCCTGCCCGGTCCGCCGCCGCCGCGCCGCTTCGTCGAACGCGCGCTTGAGGTCGGCGACGCCGGAGAACACAGCCGACAGTTGGACGAAATGCAGGCCCGACCGGGCTGCGAGCAGGCGGGCGATCGTGGTCTTGCCGCAACCTGGCGGCCCCCAGAGGATCAGCGAGGCAAGCGACCCCCGCTCCAGCATGCGGGTGAGCGTGCCGTTGGGGCCGAGAAGATGGTCCTGGCCCACCACCTCGTCGAGCGTGCGCGGGCGCAGCCGGTCGGCGAGCGGGCGAGGGCCGGCCGGAGAGGCCGGCTCGGTAGTGGGGCCGAACAGGTCGTCGGCGGTAGCGGTTGGTGTGGTGGGCACCGGGTAAAGATAGTCGGGCTACCGCAAAAATCGAATCGATCGTCGGCGCCGGCTTTGTTGCCGAACGCCCAAACTGGAGTCCGGGCTAGCAGCTCACCCGCCCAATCGCGTCAGATCGGCGAGGTCCTGCGCGCGCTGTTTCGCTCGCCGCTCATAACTCGCCTGGTTCTTGGTGGACACCAGACCGTATGGCCGGCCGCGACGATCGGTCGCCGTGTCGAGATCGACATGGCTGCTGCGGATTGTCGCAGCAACATGAGAGCGGTGTTGCTCGGCAGCCCTGAAGTCCCAAATCTTCTGCGTGGGGTCCGCGAGATATGCGCTGAGCCGCTTGCAGTGCTCGCATTGGCATGACACCCCACTCGCCCGGCGCCAGTCCGCCGGCGGCGCCAAGGGCTCTGCAATGCGGGCACGCAGATGGTGGAGACACGCTGCGCGCAGCGACTCGATCGCGGCCCCGCCGCTGCCGGATTGCACCAGCGCCCGCATCGCCGGAACCACGGTGCGGTCCAAATCGTACGTTTTGGGCCACGCGAGAACGTGCCGGGCGGCGCGCTCCGCCAACGTCAGGTCGGTCGCTACAAGCGCAAGCAGCAGATCGGCGACGGCAGCCGGTTCCATACCGGGGCGACGTTGCCATGCTGGTTCCGGTGGAGAGCGTGCGGGATCACCTGGCATCGCTCCAACCAGCCGCGCTGCGCCACGATGCAGGTCGGCAGAACCGCCGACAGCGCGGGCCAGCAGATTGGCGCAGGCGGCAAACGACGTTGCCGCGGCCTTCTCGACGATGAGGTCAATCAGTGCCGTCTGCCGTGCCGCCGGCAGCCGCCCCAAAGCCGCCAGAATGGCCTCGTTGTCGCCTTCGCCGTAAGTGCCCGCGGCCGTGACCTGCGTCACGAACGTTTGGATGCGGTCGCTGTCGTCGAGTTGCACCAGCATTCCAAGCATCCGAGCCGCATCGCTCAACGCCGCATCCTGCCGCGGATTCCAACGCTGCGTCGGCCACTGCTCAATCATGTGCCCGGCGAGGTTGTGCGCCTCCTGCCAGAGCGCCGACCGGCGATCGCCGCCGCTGCCGGCCCAGCGCTGCACGATCTCCTGGAGATAAGGCAGGGTGACGGACAGACCGGCCTGGCACAGCACCGCGGCGGTGCGGTGACGCGGCCACAACACCAGTGCGGCTCTGCGATAGGTTCGCTCGAACGTGGCGCCCTCGTTGCCGGTGGCCTCCTGAAAATGCTCCTCGTCGAACTCCACGTTGTCGAACGCACCAGGAGGCGAGATCTCCTCATCGAGGACCGGCAGCACGCCGAGGGCCGACGGGCTGCCATTGGGCGTTCGCCATTCCGACAGGCTGACCGCCCGGTCATCGACCTCGCCGGCCTCGAAATCATCCTCGTCCGGCCCGGACCAGCCGCGCCCGCGCCCATAGTCGCCGGAATACTCCGCGGTGCCGCTTTCCTCGATGGTCACCAGCGCCAGATGCAATTCGTAGCCCGCCTGTGGCGCCGCCGATGCCAGCACGCCGGCCACCGCAGCATCGGCGCCCTTCAGCGTCGCAAAGCCAAGCTCGGCCTGCGTGTAGGCATGCTCAAGCGGATAGACCAGCTTCTCTGGCGTACCTCCGCCAGACGGCAGTCCTCTGGCCGACACCGTCTTTCGCTCGCCCCATTCCCGCAACAGAGCCACAACACGCGCCTGTTCGCCCTCGTAGCTCGGTGGTTCCAGCCGGCGGCCACGGCCACGCCGGAGCAGATTGTAAACCAGGGTCAGGCGGCAGCCCGCCGTGATCGGCAACACCTCGTGCACGCAGTCGGCGTAGAACGCTGCGAACGCGGCTTCCGACGGATCTTCGCATTGCAGATCGAGGCGAACCTCGCGGCCCGCGTGGCGCACCAGCAGTTCGCCGCCGCTGGAGGTCGAAGGCAGCACGATCACCATGGTGGCGAACATGCCGGCCGCCTTCTCGGTATCGCGGTGGCCGACGAAGAAGCTGCCCTCGTCGTAGATCAGCAGCTTGTAGAATTCGGCGTCGATCGGCTCGCTCACGCCGAGCCCATCCGCCACGCGGGCAACGATTGCTGCCAGGGTCCGGTCCCAATGCCGGCCCTGGATATGCACACGGTCCGGTCCGATCTGCCAGGTGCGGCGCACGGTCGGGTCGACCAACGTCTGCTCGCCGCGGCCAAAGGGCGCCGGATCGGCCACGGCGATGAGCTTTTCCACCTGCATTTGCAGCAACGGCAGCGCAACAGGCCCAACGCCGTCCACCCGCAGCGATGGAGGCAGCAACTCGGTCGTGCCCCACGCAAAGTAATCGCCGGGCCGGAGCACGGTGCCCAACAGCAAGGCGAGATCGGAAGTGATTGTCGACATCGGCGCCGCGCGAGA
>CAVVNM010000020.1:0-277597 GCA_963749575.1 uncultured Alphaproteobacteria bacterium | reverse complement strand
TCGTTCAGACGCTCGCCGCCAGACGCGCATGCGGCCGCAGGGTCAGCCGCAGCGTCGCGACCAGATCGCGGAGGATCACGTCGAGAAAAACGCGCGCGATCGTGTCGTCCCGGCCGAAGAGCTGCTTGAACGGATCGTGAGGCAGGACGAGCAGGAGGGTTCGTTCTCGCGTGACCGCTGTGACCGGCGACGGGTGGTCGTCGATGAGGCTTTCGTAACCGAATGCCTTGCCTGGGCCGGCTAGACCTACGCGGACTTGGCGATCGCCTCGTATCAGCACCTTCTCGACCGCACCGTTGATCGTCAGGTAGCACGCTGCCGACGGTGTTCCTTCGGCGAGCAGCGTCCTTCGAGGCGGACACATTGCATAGCTTCCCGAGGTCAGGAAGCCCCACAGGGCCACGGCATCGAACTCGTGGAAGCTCGCCATGCGGCTCAGGTACGTGGTGTCGGGCGGGCCGCAGGGCTCGAGGTCGGCGAGCGCGAGGACCGGGTCATCGCTGGTCGCCCTGGTCAGCTCGCCGCTAAGCGTGAGCGCGAGCTGTGCGAGCTGGTTGCGTAGACGGCCGGTGAACTGCGAGGCAAGGCGGCGTTTCAGCTCGAACGCCGACGAATCCGGGCGTGTGAGCAGCGCGGCGAAGTCGTATCGGCCGAGCGCGAGCATCGTCGTCGGCTCGGTCGCTTGCACTGTCATCGTGTGCTCTCCGCCCTCGAGCAACCCGATCTCACCGGCCACGTCGCGTGGCCCGGCCCGGCCGATCTCGACCAAGCGGTCGCCGGGCACTCGAAGCGATGCTGAAATGCCGCCCTCGACGATGAAGACCAGCTCCCGCGCCTGATCGCCTTGGCTCCAGAGAATCTCGCCCTCCCTCACCGTTCGCCGGCGTCACACACGAGTCAGCTCTAAAAGATCGATCTCGTCGCGGCCCTTCAGCAGCGGGACCGTCGCGAGGAACTCGGCCGTCTCGCGTTCAGACATCGAGGTCGCGCGTCTCGAATTCGAGCCCGTTGGGGCCGAGCTCGGCAGTCAGCATCGAGTACTCGGGCACCTCGAGCCACGACGAGTGATCGCTCGTCAGCGGCTCCGAGGCGATGATCACCGAGCGCGGGGTCCCGGCCACCGTCATCTGCCAATCACCGTTGTGCTCGGCGTACTCCCCGCCGATCGCGTACCAGAGACTGACGAAGGGAAGATCCGTTTCGAGAAACTCGTCCTCGGGCGGGTACCAGCCGTAGTCGAACGAAAAGCGGGTCGCAATGACTGCGCGTCCGGTGCTGACGCAAAGATTCACCGGCGAGGACGTGTCGATGCCGTGAGCTGCGCGAACTTTCCGGAGAATCCGGAGAGAGGCGGCCGTCGCCTCGGCGAGCTCGCGCGTCTTCGGAAGCCCGTAGGGATCGTCGAGTTGTGACAGGATCAGTGCATAGATCCACTCGGAGTCGGTCGTCCCCTCGATGAGCTCGGCAAGGTCGGGCCGCACGTGCTCGACGAGCGAGTAGCGCATACGTGCGAACTGACGCAGATGTCCGTTGTGCGCCAGGACGACGCGGGCGCCTCGGAAGCGAAAGGGGTGCAGGTTCGTGTCGGCGACCACGGCCTCATCCGTGTAGGTGACTCCGCGCACGTGGGCCACGAGACACGTCGGAGCGAGCTTGCCAGAGAGGGACCGGAGGTTGCCGTCGAACGACGGAAGGGTGGTGGCCCGGTAGGTGAACGGATCGTCGGGTCGCAGCGAGATCGGATCCCAGGCCTGTAACCCGAACCCGCCGAGGTTGAGGAACGTGTTCATCATCTGAGGGCTGTACGACTGCGTGACGAGGCTGTTGTCGGGATCGAAGAGCAGATTCCGCACAGGGAGCGGCTCCCCGAGGTATGCGAGAACCCGGCACATTCGCCGATCGTACTCACGGGCGCTCCATCCCGTCCCCTCGGCGGATCGCGGTGGCCGGGCTAACATGAGATTTTGAGCTACGCGTGAAGGAGGGGTCGATGAAGCAGTTCAATTGCGGAGACGTCGTGCCGGGCTGCCAGTGGGTCGGGCAGAACGAGGCAGACGAGAAACTGTGGGCGGAGATCGCCTCGCACGCCCGTGAAGCACACGGGATGGAGGAAGTCCCGCCAGACGTCGTCGACGCGATCCGGGACAAGATCACCGAGGTTTAGGTTCCGAAGCCCCCGGCAGGGAATGCGCCGCGCTCGAGAAACGTCTCCAGCGCAGCTGTGTACGGAGCGAGCTCAAGGCCCTGGTCGCGCACCCAGGGGTCGTTGTAGTATGTGCCGACGTAGCGATCGCCGCCGTCGCAGATCAGGGTGACGACGCTTCCGCGTTCGCCTCGCGAGAGCATCTCTGCGACGAGCAGCAGCGCACCCCAGACGTTCGTTCCGGTGGAGCCCCCGACGCTGCGGCCGGTGCGTTCGCGAACGAGGCGCATGGTCGCGATCGAGGCAGCGTCGGGAACCTGGATCATGCGGTCGACGATGTCCGGCAGGAAGGACGGCTCAACTCGCTGGCGTCCGATCCCTTCGATGCGCGACGCGCGGCCGGTGAACGTCGACGAGTCACCGGTCCAGGCGGAATAGAAGATCGAGTCCTCCGGGTCCACCACGCACATGAGCGTTGAGAGCCGTCCGAAGCGGGCGTAGCGTCCAATCGTCGCGCTCGTCCCACCTGTGCCGGCGCCGACGACGATCCACGCCGGAACCGGATGACGCTCGAGAGCCATTTGGGTGAAGATCGACTCCGCAATGTTGTTGTTGCCGCGCCAATCGGTCGCGCGCTCCGCAAAGGTGAACTGATCCAGGAAGTATCCGCCGAGCTCGCTCGCCAGCCTCTGTGCTTCGGCATACATGGTCGTCGGCTCATCGACGAGGTGGCATGACCCCCCCTGGCTCTCGATCAGCGCGATCTTCTCAGGGCTCGTCGAAGCCGGCATGACTGCGACGAACGGCAGGCCCAGGAAGCGGGCGAAGTACGCCTCCGAGACGGCCGTCGAGCCGCTCGACGCCTCGACGATCGTCGTTCGCTCGGTGATCCACCCGTTGCATAGGCCGTAGAGGAACAACGAACGGGCTAGTCGATGCTTGAGGGAGCCCGTCGGGTGAACCGACTCGTCCTTCAGGTAGAGATCGATGCCCCACTCGGCCGGAAGCGGGAAGCTGTGCAGATGCGTATCGGCCGAACGGTTGGCGTCCGCCTCGAGCCGGGAAACCGCCTCGTCCGCCCAGGCCCTGGAACCGAGCCGCTCTCGGCGGAGAGGAGGTGTAGGCATGCGCTCAAGTCTGCCGAACAGCACTCAGGTCAGGAAACCGCCGCGACCCCCTCGTTGGAGGCTCCGACCCGGGACGAGACGATCTCCTCGACCGTCTTGGCACTCTCGGGGTTGCCGAGGACAGCCGAAAGGAAGTCCATCCTGCGAATCGTGAGCAACGAGGAGTCCGTCACCGCCGAGACGGTCGCTGTTCGCGGAACGTTGTGGAGGAGTGCGATCTCGCCGAAGAAGTTGCCAGGGCCAAGCATCCGGAGCGGACGGCCGTCCGAGCTGACCTCGAGCGACCCGTCCACGACCAGATAGAAGGTGTCACCCCGCTCGCCCTGCGCGACCACCGCCTTGCCCGCGGGAACGGTCTCCGGGAGTGCGGCCCGAGCGAGCTTCTCCAGCGAGGTCGGCGCCAGCGGCGCGAAGAGCGGCACGGCGGAGACGGCGGAGAGTGCCGCCTCGGGCACGGAGGCGTAGTCGTCGACCCGGTCGAGGCCCGGGTAGATGACGAGCGCGACGGCCGGCAGCAGCGCGCCGCCGAAAGCCAGGGATCCCCTGATCCCGATCAGGTGAATCAGCGCCGGAGCCGCGATCGACCCGATTCCAGTCGACGCAAGAATTCCGACATAGAACACACCGAACACACGACCCAGCACGCGGTCGTCGGCGACGCGCTGCATCTGCGTGAAGCCGGCGACGTCGAGCACCGCGTTCCCGATGCCGGACACCACGAAGGCCGCCACCACGACCATGACACCCGGCCGGACAGCGATCGCGATGAGCGGCAGCCCCCACACCGCGAGGGCGAGAGCGATCGGCCGGCCGAGCCGGCGCATTCCGACCATCGACGTGGCGCCCAGAGCGCCGAGCACCACACCCGCCCCGAACGTCCCGCTGATGAACCCGACAGCACCCTCGCCAAGACCCAGAGTCGTCAGCGTCAGTGAGACGACAAGCACGTTGAGCATGCCACGGACGAACGTCTGCACCCAGAACCCACCGATGATCGCGGCGAGGTCGCGCAGGCGGGCGAGCTCCCGGACGCCGCCACTCAGCGATTCGGCAACTGAACCGCGATCCCGCCGGGCAGCCAGGGTCGGGTCGACATCCGCTCGCACACCCGTCAGAAGCAGAGCACTCACGAGCGAGAACCCGGCTGCGACGCCAAGGGCCGCCGGCGGGCCACTCACTGCGAGGACGACGCCGGCGAGGGCCGGGCCGAGCAGCGTCGCCAGGCCCTCGAACGTCATCTGGGTGACGTTCGCAGCCACGAGCTCCTTGGGCGACCGAGCCAGTACCGGGGCGAAGGCGAGCTGCGCGGGGCGGCACGGCGCTGAAACGACACCCACGATGCCGATCAGAAGATACGTGAGCGCAAACGGCCCGTTCTCCTGAATGACGGCCGCGACCCCCGCAACCAGCAGCGCCTGCGCCACGTAGACGACGACCAGAACCCAGTGACGGGGATAACGGTCCGCGACAGCCGCACCGAACGGAAGCGCAGCAGCGGCCGGCAACATCCGCACCAGCCCGACGAGACCGACCGCCGCCGCGCCGCCGTTCCCGTATGCCCAGACCGAGACGGCCAGGAGCGACGCCCACTCAACCACAAAGAAACTGCCCCACGCGAGCTCGAGGCGCCGGAGCTCCCGGTTCCGAAAGACCTCGACGACGGCGCCGGCCTCGCCAGCTACAGCATGCTTCAGACCCCTGATCGCGATCCTCTCGGCCACGTCGGCGCGAGAAACCGGCCGTCGCGCGACAGTACCAGCTGTTGCGCCGCGCTCAATGCAACGGGGTCACCACCGTCGTTCCGTAGAGCGGCGATTGAATCCGTATGGCCCCCGCGCGGGGTTCATCGCGGTCCTCTGGCCCACAACGCCGTCGTGCGCAGGCAAGCGGCCTCCGCGATCGATGTGCTCCTTCGCGATATGCAGCCGCATTACCTCAACGCGCGCCTCTGGGTGGTGGGCGACCAGCGGGTGACGGCCGACGTCCCGGTGAGCCCGGACACGCAGTCCGTCCTCCGCCGCCACGTTGAGCTAACGACGTTGCGACGCGAGTACCTCAGCGACGTGGCGCTCACGACGGCAGGGCTCGGGATGATCTGGGAGCAGCAGGCACTCCAGCCGAAGCTCGGCGGAATCCTCGGGCGCAGGAAGGCGGGCTGAGGCTCCAGCGTGGCAACGGCAACACCCCCGTTCCGAGCCGCCGGTTCCACGGCTCGGGACGGGACGGTTGCCCACGGGGGGATCCAAAGACCTTGACCTCGCGCTCCGTGGCGCTTACAGAGCAAGCCGGAGCGCCGGTTGTCGCGCCCCGTGGCTCAGAACGCAGTTACGGGGGAGGAGGGCGGGTTACCACCGTAGACCTGTCCGCAGAGATGAGGATCATTGCCAGGCGCTCGCCACCCGATTCGGGTCCCACCGCGCAAGTCGCCGTATGGAGCGACGCGCCCGTAGAGGGAGCGGCGGCGAGCCGTGAAGCCCGCCGCCGCTCGCCGAGTTACCGGTGCTAGGCCCCGTGTCCCTAGCCGTCAAACCTGAGCGGCCTGGCCTGCGCAAACGTGATTACGCCTCAGAGCCTCCGCCGTTGGTTTCACCAATTCGCTCGCGGGTACGAACAGCGGCAAACCAAATAAAGAAACGAGAGGAAAGGGGAACGTTATGACAACGATGGAGATCTGGGCGTATCGTGAACAGTCGCTCGGTTCGCTCGACCTGACGGGATATGGGGTCGAGGCGCTCGACGGGTCGATCGGGAAGATCGACGAGACGAGCAACGATGTCGGATCTGCTTACATCGTGGTCGACACCGGGCCGTGGATCTTCGGGAAGAAGGTCATGCTGCCGGCGGGTGTGATCAGTCGCGTCGACGGAGACGAAGAGAAGGTCTACGTCAACCGCACCAAGGATCAGATCAAGAACTCGCCGGAGTTCGATCCCGATACCTACCACGAGGACTCCTACCGGAGCGAGCTCGGGGCCTATTACGGCCGCGGCGGAGCCGGCTGGCAGGACTCCTAGCCCGCTCGGGCTTGGATTTCCCGGAGCGGTCGTGCGCATTTCATCACCTGATGCGCACGGCCGCTTGCCGGCATCGGGCCGACGTGCACCGGCCGCAGACTTCGAAGACGGCAAGCGGTAGGGTGCGAAATCGCTCGAATCTCGGCCAATCGCAGGTATTTTTCCGCGGATGTCGAATCCTCGGTTTGCATCCGGCAAAGGCGGGCAGAACGTCCATACAGGATTCGGAACGAACGAATCCGTTCATCGACCAAAAGGACGGGAGAAATGGGCTATGGACTGGTAGGACTTCTCGTAATCATCTTGCTTGTCGTTGCGATCGTGTACTTCGTTCGTCGAGCGTAAAGTACGAGACAACAGACACCAGATCCGGCACTCAATACGGTTGCGATTGCCCTGGTCTCTAGCACATCCAGTCGGGAACCCGCCTTCATAGTCGGCTTTGGAAGCGGAGGGCCGGTAACGGCCGGGCTACAGCGCTCGCACACCGATCATCAAGACCTCGAACCCGAATAGCAGCCACAACAGGCGCACATGTCTAGGAAGCCCCCTGAAGGCCTTGAACGCACGGTTCTTCATTTCCCCCGGGACCCAAGCACCGTCTCATGAGCCCTCGATGAGAGCGCGTTCGATCGGAACCGGCTGAGGGGACGGGACCGCCGTCTGCACGTTCGCGGCGCCTACGCTGAAGCGATGGTTTCGGTTCTCGTGGTCGATGACGACGTCCTGATCCGACGCATGCTCGAGCGGACGTTGACGGCGGAGGGCTACCGGGTCGAGGGCGCGGCGGACGGGGGTGCGGCGCTCGCCGCGGTCGAACGCGCGGTGCCGGACCTCGTCGTGCTCGATGTGGCGATGCCGGGACTTGACGGTCTGGCGGTCTGCCGGCGGTTGCGCCGCTTGGGGCTTGCAGTTCCCGTCCTGTTGCTGACTGCTCGCGACGCCGTCTCCGATCGGGTGGCGGGTCTCGATTCCGGCGGGGACGACTATCTTGTGAAGCCGTTCGCGTCCGAGGAGTTGCTCGCTCGCATTCGTGCCCTGTTGCGGCGCGGGAACGAGCCGAACGAGGTGCTCGCGTTCGACGATCTCGTTCTCGATCTCCGGACGCGCCGGGCTCGGAGGGGAGCGGTGGAGATCGAGTTGAGCGGGCGCGAGGCGGAGTTGCTGGAGTTGTTGCTTCGGAACCCGAGACAGGTGATCAGCCGTGAGCTCGCGCTCGAGCGGGTCTGGGGGAGCGAGTCGGCGGCGAGCCTGAACGCGGTCGATCGGTACGTGTCGTATTTGCGGCGGAAGCTTGGTGAGCCGCAGGTGATTCAGACGGTGCGTGGCGTCGGGTTCATGGTCGGGGGATGATTCCGCGTTCGCTCGGGGCGCGCTCGGTGCTGGCTGCGCTCGCCTCGATCGTGTTGGCGCTCGTTATGGTCGCGGTGGGTGTCGATCTACTCGTGGGCAGGCAGTTGCATCGATCGCTTGACCGCTCTCTGCGGCAGCGGGCGGTGGAGGTGGCGCAGCTGAGCGCGACGGCCCCGGCGCTGCTCCTCGCTCCGGGATCGCTCGATACGCCGGCGAGCGGAGCGCAACTGGTAACGCAGGTGGTCGACCGGCGAGGGCGACTCGTTGCTCGCTCGCTGGGGCTCGGCGGTCGCGTGCTTCCGATTCGAGCAGTCGCCGAACAGGTGATTTCGAGCGGCCATGGCCGTTACCTGGATGCTCAGTCGGGGTCGGATGACCTTCGTGTCTATCGTCGCCCCGCTCGCGGATTCGGGTGGTGCCGCGGCCGGAGGCGCGGTTGCGGTCGCGGCCTCGACGCACGTCTCTCGAGCAGACGTTGGCCAGCGTCCGCCTGTTCGTGCTGGTCGCGGCGCTGATCGCCGCGACCGTGGCGACGCTCGCGCTGACGTTTCTGATGCGGCGTGCGCTGGCGCCACTCGGCCGGTTGACGCGCGCGGCGGCGGAGATCGAGCAGACGGGCGACCCACGGCGGCGGCTGCCGCAGCCGGAGGGCGACGACGAGGTCGGCCGGCTGGCAGCGACGCTGAACCGGATGCTCGCTGCGTTCGAGCGGACGCGCGAAGGTGAGCGACGGTTCCTGGCCGACGCCTCGCATGAGCTCCGGACGCCGCTGACCGCGCTGGTCGGCAACGTCTCCTATCTCGCCCAGCACGGCGCGAACGCCGAGTTGATCGCCGACCTGGAGCACGACACAGACCGGCTTGCACGGCTGGCAGACGACCTTCTGACGCTTTCGCGCGAGGAGTCCGGGGCGGCCGTGCCGCCGGACGAGGTGGTCCGGCTCGACGAGCTCGCCCGTCGCCTGGAGGGCGCTGACCTCGAGCTCGAGGGTGAGCCCGTCAGCGTGCGCGGCGACCGGGATGCGCTCGAGCGAGCGCTGGACGAACCTGGTCGAGAATGCCCGCCGGTACGGGGAGGGTGTGATCACGGTCGAGACTCGAGCGGTCGCGGGGCTCGCGCTGCTCACGGTGCCGGACGAGGGCCGGGGTGTGTCAGCCGACGAGGAAGCAGGAACGTGTTCGAGCGGTTCTGGCGGGGCCAGACGACCGGCCCGGGGTCGGGCCTCGGCCTCGCGATCGTGAAGGCAACAGCGGAACGGCTCGGCGGCCGCGCCTACGTCGAGGGTGCGACGTTCACGATCGAGCTCCCGGCTGTCAGAGATCTCTCAGAGTCGGACGGTACAAAGGACGGCGACGAGCGAGAACCCAAGAAAGGATCGCCGATGAGCTACCTGCGCAGACTCTCAACCAGAGGCCTGATTCTTGTCCTTGCCGGCGTGTGCGTGGTCGCAATCGGCGGCGCCGCGCATCGCCATCGCCGCCGGGCGGCGGAGGTCCGACTCCTCAGCCGCAAGCCGCTCGACCAGGCGATCGAGGACGCGCTCACCGCGACGCCATCCGGACGGTGTCACCGCGCGGGTCGATTTCACGAACAAGCTCTTCCCGTCCGGCGCCCTTCTCGGCCAGACCGGCTCCGCGCTGATGTCCGGTGCGTCCGGCCGGCTCTGGCTCACGAGCGACGGCCACGGCCGGATCGAGCTCCAGTCCGACAGCGGCGACGTCCAGATCGTCTGGGATCCCACGGCGATCTCGGTCTACGACGCCTCCTCGAACACCGTCTACCGCGCCAACCTGCCCGCGAGCGGCGGAGGGAGCGGCTCGGGCAGTACCGACTCGCTGCCGACCCTCGCCGACATCGACACGTTCCTGACGAACCTCGGGATGCACTGGGCGCTCTCGGGCGCGGAGCCGACCGACGTCGCCGGTCAGCCCGCCTACAGCGTCTACGATCTCGCCGAAGCATGACGGCGGGCTGCTCGGCTCGGTCGAGCTTGCGTGGGACGCGACCGCAGGGGACACCCGCTGCGTGTCGGTATCTACGCGCAGGGCAGCAGCTACCCCCGTGCTCGAGCTCGCCGTCTCCGACATCTCGTACGGCCCCGTGGCTTCCGGCGACGTCGACGTCGCGCCGCCCGCCGGCGCGACGGTCGTCGACCTCGGCTCCGGCCCTGCCGCGGGAAGCGGAACCGGGACCGAACTCCGGCGGTGACCGGGCTCGACGCGGTCACAGCGGCGGCGAGCTTCCCGGTCGTCGCCCCCGAGCTCGCTCGTCGGCCTGCCGCTGCAGGACGTTCGCCTCATCGGCGGAGACACGGTGCTCGTGCTCTACGGGCAGGGGCTCGGCGGGATCGCGCTGGTCGAGCGCGCAGGCCGACCCGTCAGGGAGCGGAAGCAGCCAGCTCTCGGGTCTGCCGACGCGTCTCGCTCGACGGGGTGACCGCGCACGAGCTCGCGACGCAGCTCGGCACGGTGCTCGCAGTGGCAGACGGGCAGGCACGAGCTTCGTGCTGGCCGGATCGCTCCCGGCCGCCGCCGCCGAGACGGCGGCTCGGGCCGTGAAGTGAGCGATGCGCCGCCGGTCGAAATGCGCGGGCTCGTCAAACGCTACGGCGAGCTCGTCGCGGTCGACCACGTCGACCTCGACCGTCGACCGGGGAGACGTCTACGGCTACCTCGGCCCGAACGGCGCCGGCAAGACGACCTCGCTGCGGATCCTCCTCGGGCTGATCCGGCCGACCGAGGGCTCCGCACGCCTGTTCGGCCGCGACCCGCTGATCGACGGCGCCAAAGCGCTCGCCGGCGTCGCGGGATTCGTGGAGGCACCGCGCTTCTACCCCTACCTCTCGGGGCGGCGAAACCTCCGTCTGCTCGCCGACTACGACGCGCCGCCGTCGCGGCTCTCGGATCGACGAAGTGCTCGAACTGGTCGAGCTCCGCGACCGTGCAAAGGACCGGGTCGGCGGCTACTCGCACGGGATGCGGCAGCGGCTCGGGATCGCCGCATCCCTGCTCCGGCAGCCGAAGCTGCTTCTGCTCGACGAACCGACCACCGGTCTCGACCCCGCCGGGATGCGCGACATGCGCGAGCTCGTTCGCCGGCTCGCAAGCGAAGGAATCACGATCCTCCTCTCGAGCCACCTCCTCTACGAGGTCGAGGAGCTCTGCAACCGCGTTGCGATCATCCGCAAGGGAACGATCATCTACCAGGGCGCCCTGCACGACCTCCTCGCGACCGCTAGGAGCGGCTACCGGCTTCGCGCCGTCGAGCCGGAGCGGGCACGCGCGGCCCTGCTCGCACAGCCGGGGATCGAGAACGTCGTCGCGAGCGACGGCGACCTCCGCTTCGCAGCCGACGAGGATGCCGTCGCGGCGCTCACGCTCGCGCTCGGCCAGCGCCCGGATCGCCTTCACCGCGCTCGTCCCGGAAACGGAAAGCCTCGAAGATCTCTTCCTCGGGATGACGGGCGGCGAATCCTCGGACCACGATCGGCGCCGCCGCGGTGGCCGTATGACCGGCGTCGCCCGCATCTACCGCTGGGAGATCGCCAAGCTGCTCGCCCAGAAACGCACCTATCTCGGGCTCCTCGCGGCAACGGTGATTCCGATCATCTTCGTCGTCGTGCTCGAGATCCAGTCGGGCAGCGGCCCGAGCGACGTTCCACTCGGGCGCTACCTGCGCGACACCGGGCTCGCCGTCCCCTTCGTCGTCCTGTTCTTCATGTCGATCTGGGGGCTTCCGCTCCTCACCGCGCTCGTTGCAGGCGACATCGTCGCCTCCGAGAGTCACAACGGCACCCTCAAGACGATCCTCACCCGTTCGCGCGAGCGTGGCGAAGTGTTCGCCGGAAAGGCGCTCGCCACCGCGAGCTACACGATCGCGCTTGTCTTCCTGATGGGGATCGCCGGGGTCGTCGCAGGCAGCATCGCGTGGGGTTTCCATCCGCTCACCTCGCTCTCCGGCACCCAGGTCTCGGCAGGTCACGGGCTCACACTCCTGCTCGGAAGCCTCGCGATCTACACGCTTCCGCTCGCGGGCATTGCCGCGTTCGGCCTGCTCCTCTCGACGATCACCCGAAACAGCGCTGCCTCTGTCGTCGGCGCCCTGATGTGGGCCCTGTTCATGCAGCTCCTCGGCGTTCTCCCCGGCACCGAGAGCATCCGTCCCTATCTCCTCAGCACGCAGTTCGACGCCTGGCACGGCTTCCTGCGCGTTCCCGCCGACTGGGTACCCGTCACCCGCGCACTCTGGGTCAGCGCCCTCTACATCGCGCTGCCGCTCTTCGGCGCATACGTCGTCTTCCTACGACGCGACGTCGCGGGCGAATGAACGCCGGCCCCGACATGGCGATCGAGATCCGGGCGTTTCGCGGGACGCGAAAGTCGTCGGTCTATCTCGAGCATGTTCTCCCGAAGAACGCCTTCATCAGAATCCTCGCGGCCGGCGAGCGGAGAGGACTTGCGGCTCTCTCGCTGCTCGACGAGCACGGACCGTACGAGCTCGACAAGCAGAACGCTCATCAGGTGGCCGACGAGGCCGGGAGCCTCCGCGCGAGCGGCGAGCTGATCGAGCTCGACGACGATCTGACCTCGATCGCCGAGCTCGCGCGCTGGTGCGCACGCGCCTCGGAGGCATCCTGGATGAAGATCGAGGAAAAGGCCGTCGGCCCGGTTGAGATCACGCACTGAGAGCGATCGCACCGGGGACGCGCGAGCCTCTCAATCGGGCTCGCTCGTCGGCACGAGCTCACTGGTCACGCGGCAATGAAACCGCAACTCGGCGTTGGGGCTCACGACGTCCCGATCGCTGGACAGCACTCGAGCCCGCCTCCCGTCGATTGCGACTGTGTCGCCGACGAAGGGCAGGTGGTCGGTATAGCGGATCTCGGTTTGGCCGCTCAACCTGACCACGATGAGCTCGTAGAGTGCGATAGGTCTGCCTGCCTCTCACGCTTTGGATTGAGCCCAAGGATCTGCTAGATCACCTGACTATGACCTGATCGCGGCGAGGCGACGAAGCGGCTGACCGAACCGAACCGCGGTTTTCTCCTTCTCCTCTCATCATTACCGGCGTACGCTCGCGGCGGAGCACTTGCAGCACCGGCGTAGCCTTGCCCTCGATCAAAACAATTCAGCCAGGGACGTGCATGAGTCTCGCAAGAGAGTTGCCTCGGAGTCACCGCCGGCCGAAGGGAAGCCGTGGCGGCTGACCAGGCACCGTCGGTAGCTACGCCGGCCGAGGACGAGCTCGTCGAGGCGGAGCTCGAGCGTGCGCGCTCGGGGCGGCGTAGAGGCCGGGCGCGGATCATCGGGATCATTGTCTCGATCGCAGTGATCGGCGTCGTCTTCGCGGTGGTGTTGCCGAAGATCGCCGGCTACCGCGAGGTCTGGGATGTCGTGAAGACGCTGACCTGGGAGTGGATCGTGGCACTTCTCGCCGTCACTCTCATCAACCTCCTGAGCAATGCCCCCCCGTGGATGGCGGCCCTCCCAGGGCTTGGCTTCATCAATGCGCTGAGGGTGACAATGGCGGCGTCGGCCCTCTCACTGGTCGCGCCCGGAGGTACTGCGGTCGGAATGGCAACCCAGTTCGGGATGCTCAAGAGCTGGGGTCTCGAAGGGCGCCCCGTCGGGCTCGCGGTCGCCCTGACGAACATCTGGAGCCAGCTCGCGAAGTACGGGTTCCCGGTCATCGCTCTTGCCGGCCTTGCGGCCGAGGGAGGGAGTAACAGGAGCCTCGAGCTCGTGGCGCTGATCGGGCTGATCATCTTCGTGGTGATCGTTGCGGGCTTCGCGGCCGGGCTCTCGAGCAAGCGGTCGGCCCGGGCCGTGGGTGATCGGGCCGCCCGCGCGGCGAGCTGGAGCAAACGGCTGATCCGCAAGCGGCCGGTCAGTTGGAGCGGCGCGGAGTTCGTCCGCTTCCGCTCCGAGACGATCGAGCTGCTGCGCCGCCGCTGGCATGTGCTCACCGTCGCCACCCTCGCAAGCCAGCTCGCCGTCTTCGTCGTACTCGTGGTGTCGCTCCGCGCCGTCGGTGTGACGCGCGTCCAGGTGAGCATCGTCGAGGCGTTCGCCGCCTGGTCGCTGACCCGCGCGCTCGGCTCGATCCCGATCACACCCGGCGGTTTCGGCATCGAGGAGCTCGTCCTCACCGGCACCCTCGTCGGCTTCGGGGCCGACAACGCGGCAGCTGTGGCGGCGACACTCATCTACCGCTTCCTCACCGTCGTTCCCATCCTCGTGCTCGGACTGCTTGCCGCCGGCACCTACAAGGTTGGCAAACCCAGGGTTCCGAGCGGTGAAGGAGCAATCCGGAGCCCCGGATGAGCGTGGCTGCCCTCACTCCCGGCGCGACTCCTGCGCGGAGTCGTGTGCGGACGATCGTCGTCTGGATCGTCGTCCTCCTCGTGATCGGCGCCCTCGCGGAGCTGCTCGGCTGGAACATCCGCGGCTGGCTCGACGAGGTGTGGGACACGATGACCACGATCTCCACGGCCAGCCTGGTGGCAGCGATAGTCGTCAAGTCCTTCGGGACGACAGTGACCGCGTTCGCGTGGTACTCGATCCTCCGGTACGCCTACCCGGGCGAGGTTCGCTGGCTCCACGTCCTCGCCGCGTACGCCGCGTCGGTCGCGCTGAACGGCCTCCTCCCCGCGAACCTCGGCACTCTCGTCTTCCTGATCATGCTCACGCAGGTGATCGCCTCGGCGGCATTCGCGGGAATCCTCGGGGCCTACGGCGTCGAGAAGATCTTCTTCTGCGTGATCGGCGCGTTCCCCTACCTCTATCTCTTCTTCACCGTCGGCGGCTCGTTCGACATCAAGTTCGGCTTCGTCTCCGCTCACCCTGCGGCGTTCTTGATCATGCTTGCGGGCGGAGCATGGCTGCTCTTCCTCGCCGCTCGCCGAATCTGGCCCAGGATCGTGCGCTGGTGGGAGCAGGCCAAGGAAGGCGGCAAGATCCTCGGGCAACCGCGCAAATACCTGCTCCTCGTCGCGCTCCCGTCTTTCGTCGCCTGGTGCGCCGGCCTCGTCGTGATCGCGATCTTCCTGCACGCCTACCGGATCCCGGTCACGTTCGACACGTTGATGCACGTCATGGCAGGGAACTCGATCGCGAATGTCGTCTCGGTCACGCCGGGCGGAGCGGGCGTGAACCAGGCGTTCAACGTCGCTTCGCTCAACGGTGTGACCACGGCGACCAACGCGGCCGCCTACTCGACCGCCCAGCAGCTGATCACGACCGCCTGGAACATCGTCTTCGGGATCATCCTCATGACCTGGGCGTTCGGCTGGTCGGGGGGCAAGTTGCTCCTCACCGAGTCCTACGCGGACGCCAAGCAAAAGGCGGCAGAGCAGAAGGCGGCGCGCGAGGCGCGCAAGGCTGCAGCGGCTGCCCAGCAATCCTGAATGCAGCCTCCCCGCGGCGCGCCTTCACGGCGCGCCGCGGGGAATGCCCCTAGACGAGAGCCGGAGCGAGCAGGTCGTCGATCTGGCCGATCGCCGCCGGCCATCCCCTCCTGCATGCCCATCCCGAGCATCTTCTCCATCTGCTCGACGTCGACGAAGTGGGTCACCGCGGTCATCCGCGTGCCGCCGTCGATGCCTTCGAAGGTGACGAAGCCGGCCATCGGCTCGATGCCGGGGGCGGGCTCGCCGTCGTCGCCGGCGAGGCCGTTTGCGAACTCGAGGCGGCGCGGCTTGTCGATCGCGTCGATGCGCCACCAGCCGCGCGGCTTCTCGCCGGCGGGGCCGGTCATGTGGTAGCGCGACTCGCCTCCGACGACGAAGTCGTGCCGGGTGAAGGTCGCCGGGATAGGTCGGCGGCCCCCACCAGCGCTCGAGCTTGCGCGCGTCCTCCCACACCTCCCAGACGCGATCCGGGCTCGCGTCGAACTCGGCGACGAGCGTGAGGCTCAGAGTCGCTGCGTCCTTGGTGCTGCTGATAACGGTCATTCGCTTGTCTCCTTCCTCGCCGGCGAGCACGCCGGCGATCCGATTTGCACGCTCGATCCAGAGCTGTCTCGTACGCCTCGAGCAGGGCGGCGGCCGAGCGCAGCGTCTCCGCGTTTCCGCGCACGATCTGCTCGCGGCCGCTTCGGCGCTTCGTGACGAGCGTCGCCCGCTCGAGCACCGCGACGTGCTTCTGCACCGCGGCGAAGCTCATCTCGTAGTGGCGCGCGAGCGCCGAGACCGACTGCTCGTGCTGGATCGCGCGCGTGAGGATGTCGCGGCGAGTCGCGTCCGCCAGGGCGTGGAAGACGCGATCCGCTTCGCTCGTCGGTCAGCTGATCTACAACCATATGGTTGTATGTTAGAGACGCGAGCCGCGCGCGTCAAGCAGGGAGGCGACACTGCCGACCCCGCGTTTGGAGACCGCCCCAGCCGGACATAACCGATGAGCCGCGCCGACCATCTCCGGCGGGCGGCGAACGGAAGGAGAACTCATGGGCATTACATTCTCACTGCTTCTGAGCGCCGCAGGGGCGATTCTGATCTGGGCGGTCAACACCACGTCGTCTGGTTTCAACATCCACACGGCGGGCGTGATCCTGCTCGTTGTCGGGATCATCGGCTTCGTGCTCTCGCTGGCGTTCTGGTCGACGTGGGGCGGCTTCGGCGGCACGCGGCGCACCGACGTCGGCGATACGCACACGACCGTCGTTCGGTAGTCGTCCGCTTCTTCGGCGTCGCGACCGGGCTCGGAAGCCGAGTCCGGCCGCGGCGGGCTTCTTGGACGAACCCCTCAGCTGGCGGGCGTGGTGACCGGGCCCTCGATCGATGCCGGCGACCGGCCACGACGCTCGAGCGTGACGGTCGTGCCAGTCCCGTTCGACTCGATCTCGACGCTGTCCATGAGGTTGTTCATCAGCAGGATCCCGCGCCCGCGTTCGTCGTTCGGCTCCGAATCGAACCACCGTCCACGATCGGAGATCTCGATCCGCGGTTCTGTCGCCTCTTCAACTACATACGTATTGCTTGGCTCGGGATGCCGCTTTCGTAGCGGTAGAAGCGTCTGAGGAACGCCAGATGCTCGGTTCCCCACAGCGTCGTCTCGACAAAGTCGTCCGCCCCGGCGATCGTCGCCGACAACGCCAGAAGCAGGATCTCAGGTAGCGGATACAGAACCTTGGCATGCTGACGCGGATCGGACAGCGCGGCGAAGTGATCCAACAGCGAGACGCCAACCGGGATCGCCATCAGGAAGCCTCCATCGATGAGGCTCCCTATGAATCGAACTTTCAGCCGCGCCGGAAGCTACCCCCATTCAAGCGATTGCCCTGACTGAGCGGCCCTTGACGCTTTCCAGGTTTTGCGCCCGTCGTCGATGCGGGCCTCCAGCCGGCGGGTCTGCTCCTCCTGGCTCACTTCGAGCCAGTATTTCAGGAGGATGAGGCCCGAATCGATGAACGCCTTCTCCGTCGCAGGGGTCATCTGCAGGAACCGCTGGGCCTGTTGCACCGTGCAGAAGCCCATCACGCGCTCGACGCCCGCGCGGTTGTACCGGCTCCGGTCAAAGATCACGATCTCGCCAGCCGGCCGGCAGATAAGGGGTGATATAATTGAATATACATCTGCGACTTCTCGCGCTCGGTGGGCGCGGGAAGGGCCACGACACGAAACACCCGCGGGCTGACACGTTCGGTGATGGCCTTGATCGTCCCCGCCTTTGCCGGCTCGTCGCGCCCCTCGAAGACGATGCAGATCTTCCGCGCCGCTGTGCACGACCCATTGCTGCAGCTTGACCAGCTCGACATGCAGCCGGGCCAGTGCACGCTCGTAATCATTCGTCTTCAGTTTGTCGCCGGAGCCCTTGGTGGTTTCGTCGACCGCCGACGGCCCAGCCTTATTTGTCGCACCGATCGTGACCTCCCAAGGCTGCGGGGCTGCGCGAGCTGTGCCGCATGAACGGGTTCGAATGAGGTTTACAGGGTGCTCTTTGGCCAGGTAAAGGACAAGCCGACATCGCCTGGGTACAGGGGAATCGCTTGAACGTCAGGCGGTCTGTCGGATGACGGTTTCCAGATAGTCGACGTTCCAGCCGGCGCGTTTCCGCCGGTTCTTCAGACTGGTGGTTGGTTTGGCGCGTGAGAGCAGATTGAGCGTTGTGTGGCGGATGATCGCCATGTTTTGCGGCCCGTCGCCGGTCCGGAAGCGTGCGAGGTCTTCGCGGAAGATCACGTCCAGCACCCAGTGCAGGCGGTTCTCCACCCCCCAGTGCGCCCGCACGACACGCGCGAAGGTCAGAGCACAGAGAGCGAGCGAACACAGATAATAACGTGTCTCGTGCTCGATCTTTCCGTTTCGCTCGACCTCGGTTTCGATCCGGCCGATCATGGCCAGGTCGGGGAACACGGGTTCGCCTGGGTAATGCCGGTCCGATGTCATCCAGTCGACCTTATGACAGACCGTATGCCGGCGGGTTTCGATCCGCCCTGCCGGTCAGGTCCACCGTCTCCTTCGTTTCGAACGTCACATCGTCTGGCGGATCGGTGAACAACTGCTCGACCTCGGCATGCACAGCCGGCCAGTTCTTCTTCAGCGACATGCAGTAATCGCCACCCCCGTCACGGATCGCGCGGGCGATGTCGGTCTGCGTCCCCATGGCATCCATGGTGACCAGAGCACCCTTCAGGTCGAGATGCTTCAGCAACAGCGGAATGGCGGTGATCTCGTTGGATTTCTCCTCGGTCGCCTGCTGCCCGAGCACGATCCGTTGCCGTGCCGCCCAGGCTGAGACGAGGTGCAAGGGGTTGCGGCCCTTCCGCCTGTCGTGGCTGCGCCGCGAGGTCTTTCCGTCGATCGCGATGATGTCGGGGTCATCGTCGCGTAAGCCAGTTGATCCAGGCAGAGAAGCAGGATTTGAACAACTCCGGGTCCAGCGCCGCGAACACGTCGCACAGCGTATCGTGGCTCGGGATGCCGCTGTCGTAGCGGTAGAAGCGTCTGAGGAACGCCAGATGCTCGGCTCCCCATAGCGTCGTCTCGACGAAGTCGTCCGCCCCGGCGATCGTCGCGGCCAAAACCAGAAGCAGGATTTCCGGCAACGGATACAACACCTTGGCATGCTGGCGCGGATCGGACAGCGCGGCGAAGTGATCCAACAGCGGGACGCTGACCGGGGTAGCCATGGCGAAGCCTCCATCGATGAGGCTCCCTATGAATCGAACTTTCAGCCGCGCCGGAAGCTACCCCCATTCAAGCGATTGGCCTGGCCTGGGTCCCAGGGCAATGGGGTGAAGAATTAGGTGACAAACCGATAAAGTGCTAAATCCATGGCACCCCTCAATTCGCTTGCGGGGGACAGCCATGAACGAGGTAACAGCGGATTGTGCTGCTTGGCACGAGACGGTGGTTTTTCTGAGTCATTTCAAGGATCTGAAAGACCCTCGCCAGCAAGGCAAGATCACCTACCCGCTCGACGAGGTTCTGCTGCTCTGCCTGCTCGCCGTGCTGGCCGGCGCCGAGACCATTGTCGATATCGCCTTGTTCGGCGACAAGAAGCTGGCGCTGCTACGCCGGTTCCGCCGCTTCCGAGACGGCACACCGGCCCATGACCATCTGGGCGACATCCTTGCCGCGCTCGACGCCGAGCAGTTCCAGCGCTGCTTTGTTGCCTGGGTGGCGGCGACGACCGGGGTGCCAGAGGGGGTGGTTGCGATCGACGGCAAGACCGCGCGACGGTCTGGCCGCAAGAACCGCAGCCAGCCGCCAATCCACATGGTCTCGGCGTTCGCGGCACGCCAGCGGCTCGTGCTCGGCCAGGTCAAGGTGGCGGAAAAGTCCAACGAGATCATCGCCATCCCCAAGCTATTGGAGGTGTTGGCCATCGAGGGGGCGATCGTGACCATCGACGCGATGGGCTGCCAGCGCGACATCGCCCAGAAGATCGTCGACAAGAAGGCTGACTACATGCTGGCGCTGAAGGGCAATCAGGGTTCGCTGCGCGACGATGTCGAACTGTTCGTGGCTGAGCAGAAGGCGGCCGGCTTCAAGGACACCGAGATCAGCCGGGACCAGACGATCGATGGCGATCACGGCCGCATCGAGACCAGGACCACCACCGTCATACACGATGTCGCATGGCTGCAGCAGCGCCACGATTGGCCCGGACTGAACGCCGTGGTGGTCGTCGACAGCGTTCGCGAGACCGGAGACAAGATCGAGCAGGAGACGCGCTTCTACATCACATCGCTGATGCTGTTGGCGCATCTGGTGGGCCCGATCATCCGCAGCCACTGGGCGATCGAGAACAGCCTACATTGGGTCATGGACATGATCTTTCGCGACGATGAAGCCCGGTTGCGAACCGATCACGCACCAGCCAACTTCACCACCATCAAGCACATGGCACACAATCTGATCCGAAACGCCCCCGGCAAAACCTCATTGCGGCTCAAGCGCAAGTCCGCCGGCTGGGATGACAACTTCCTCGCCAGCCTGCTCACCGCATAGCTCCTTCACCCGATTCCCCTGGCCTGGGTCCCGCCGGGAAAGTCGACGACGCGGGCACTGAAGCTGAAACCGCCCCACGAGAGAGCGGATTGCCCTTTGGTGTCAGGGCAAGAGGGTTCGATAAAAGGCCTTCTGAAGCGCGGACGGGGAACGCAGCCGCCGAAGCTGTCAGGCAGCAGCGCGCCGCTCGGTCCCGTCCTCGGGCGCAGCATTCACCGCGTAGATCATCGAGCCGGCCAGATGGAGTTCCAGCATGACGTTGCCGCTCATCACCGGCAGCGGCAGCACGGCCTCGCCATCGGTCCATCGGCTCATGACCTGCCCGTCCCGCTCCAGGGCCCACCAACCTCGGGTGAGATCGGGGTGATCGACCGGGACCTCGCGCAACTCATCAGCGCCGCGCAGCACGATGCGCTTCACCCGCACGCCAAGCTGGCGACGATCCTCCAGCCAGGGACGCGCCTCGGTTGGCGACTGCGCACGCGAGACCAACCGCACCTCGCAGGCGCCTCGTGGCAGGACGAAGATGGCGTGATCGCTGTCGCTGATGACCGGCTTGATAGTGCGCTGATCGGCAAGCAGTCGCAGGTCAGCATCCGTTGTCGTCGCGCGCTGCGCCGCGGGCTGACCCAGAGCCGCTGCGCGGTCAGTCAGCTCCTGCCATACCGGCTGCACGCTCGCCTCGTCCCATACGAACGGAGCACAAGAGCCGGCTTCGCGCGTTGGGTAGTTAGTCTCGTCAGTCAGGTCCGGGTGCAGGACCAGGGGTGCGCCGGAGTTCGCAAAGAAGCCACGGTTGCCAGTGTCGAGATAGCTCTCGGCCGGCAGCCCCTCGGCCAGCAGGATGGCGTGGTCGTTCAGTTCCACGTGGTAGTAATCGACCGCTGTCCAGTCGAGTTCCTGGCGGATGGTGGTGCCGTTCAACAGTTGCCGTATGCAGATCAACATGCCATCGACGAAAACGGCGTGATCGGGCGACAACAGTAGATCGGTGTGCGGCATGTTGTCAGCGAAGGCGCCCCGCTGGACGCGCACCGGGGCCACGGTTTCCGGTCGCGGATGCGCGGTCAGATCGATGCGCCGTCGGCCGACCCACTTGACCGGCTGCGCCTCCAGTTCACCGTGTGACAGGGTAAGGACGATGTCCCCCTGCAACAAACTCTCGATGGCCCGTTCACCTGTGGCGGTCAAGATGTGCGTTCCCGCCGCGAAGCAGACCGTGCTGAGGAAGACGTCGGTGCCGAGGGCACCGTCTGTCTTCGTCAGCACGTGCCAGGTGTCGGATGCACCGACACCGGTAATGCCGGTCAGGTTAAAGGTGTCGCCGTTGGAAAGCGTGAAGGCGCCGCTGGCGCCTGTGCCTGTCTGCCCCGATGTGACAGTGACGTTATTAATCAGTCCATAAGTAAGTGCATATTCATGCAGCATAATGCATGGACGGTTTTTGGAAGAACGAACAAATCTTGCCTGGGTTCCTTTGTAGGCTGCGCATGGCGGACACCACCTTGCTCTTGAAGTCGGCTTTATCCGTCACGACCATGCGCCCCACGGTGTCGGCCTTCAAATGCTTCCACACGAGCTCGTCGGGATTGCGATCCGGCGAGTAAGGCGGCAGGAAAAACAGCCGCAGCCTGCCGCCAAGCGTTTCGACAAACGCCTTCGTCTTTTTCGCCCGGTGCGCCGGGCCTCGATCGACGATCAGGAAGATCCTGCGCGTTGCACCGACCAGCAGTCGTTTGAGGAACTCGATAAAGACATCAGCATTCACGCCGCCTGTTGGCTTGACCATGAACCGCATGCGCCCTTTCGAGGTAATCGCCGAAATCAGGCTCATAGCATGCCGTGCCCCGGTGGTCTCGACCACCGGGGTCTCGCCTTTCTTGCCCCAGGTGCGCCCCGCGTGATGATCCGAACGGATATGAGCCGCATCGCCAAAATAGATGTCGGCGCCTTGCGCTTTGGCCATTGTCCTGATCTTCGGGTATTCCGTCTTCAGCCATCTTTGCACCAGTGTCGCATCACGCTCGATCGCCCGATACAGCGGCTTTTGCGGGGTTATGCCAAGCTGCGCCAACAGGCGCCCCACCGAGTTCTTGGCCAGGCGGATGCCGTATTTCCTCTCGATCAGCTCCGCCACCATCTCGCGGGTCCATAGGGCGAACTGAAACTTGAGTTGCAGCGGGTTCTTTTGCGTCACCGTGTTGTAGAGCCATTTCAGCATGCCGCCGTCGAGTTTCGGCGGGCGCCCCGCCAGGGGCTTCGCCTTCAGTGCATTCCATCCACCGCGACGGTAGAGCGCCAGCCATCGATACATCGCACGCGGACCGACCCGCAGTGTGCGCGCGACATCCTCGGGGCTTTCGCCGTCTTGCACGCTTCGCACCGCGCGCATCCGCAGGGCCTCCAAGGTTGCGTGATCCAGTTTACGCGCATCGTCCTTTTGCATACCGAACAAGAATCACGGCTAATTCGCCATGTCAAGGAAAATATGACTCTACTTATCGACTGATTAATAGTGCCGCGAATATCGACGAAATTGGTCGGCGTGGTGGTGGGGCCGACATTGAGGCCGGCCACGGTATCGTTGAACGGCTCGAAGCCGACCAGTGCTAGATTGCCGGCCGAGCCGAGGAACGTGAACGTGTTCCCAGTTCCCGGGGCAATGTCGAGTTGCAGTGATGATGCGGGGCTGTCACCGATGTTGAACACCAGCCCCGAGTTGTTGCCAATGGTCGTCAACAGCGTGAGTTTGCCGCCGGTTGCGATGATCGTGTCGGCTGTGCCGGAACCGGATCGTGTCAATGCGTCGACCTCAACGACGCCGAACCCACTCAGCGAGCCGCTGGATTTGCCGGTGCCGAACGAGATGCCGCCGACGCCCAGATCAAGGATGCTGCCGCCGTCCAGCTTGATCTTACCGTGCGTGACGTTCTGGGCTGCGCCGATAGTAAGCTCACCGGCACTGCCGATCTCCAACGTTTGATTGACCGATGTGATCGCGATCGCGGCATTCGACGTCGCTTTATTGTCGAATTTCAGAGTGGAGGCGGACCCCGCACTGATCACGGCAACAAGCCCGGCACCGAATTTTCCTGTCAGATCCAGAGTCCCGCCCGAGGCTGTGATGGTGTCAGCAGTGCCGCTGCCCGACTGTGTCAGATTTGCCCCAACCGTGCCGAAGCCGCTCAACGACCCGCTTAACGTTTTATCGCCGAACGAGAGGTCGTTGGCGTCCGTTAGCACACCCCCGGACATCTTGATCCTGCCGAGGGTGACATTCTGTCTGGCTTTGATATCTAATGTGCCCGAGGCCCCGATCTCTAGTGTCTGATTGGCGTTGTCGATTGTGATCGCCTCTGTCGCAACGACACCGCCCGCCAAGTTGAATTCCAGCGTGCTTGCCTTAGCAGTGCCTATGGCGAACACGATCGAGCTAGAACCCGTGATCGAACCAGTCCCAGCCAGATCAAGGATGCCGCCGGTTTTGTCCGTGCCTGCCATGAAGGTCCCCGGAGCAGGGCCTAGTCCGGTGGTGCTGACATTGCCGCCCAGGAGATTAATCGTTCCGGAGCCATCGATTATAGCGCTCAATTCATTTAATACGAATGTCACGCCGCCACCGGCCAGGATCGTCAGCGTATTGTTGTCTTGCAGCTCCAGGGTCGTCGAGTTCGCCGCGCCAATCCCTCCGTCGATTTCAAGGGAACCGACGGTCGCATTCAGGACATTGAAGGTGACGGTGTAGGCGCTGTTGCCTAAGCTGATATTTGTCCCGATCGTCACTGCGTCCGGAAAACCAGCCTGTCCGGGGTAGCTCTCGCCAACTGCCAGCCCCGTCCAGTTCGTCGTCGTCGTGCTGTCCCAGTTGCCCGAGGTGCCGGGAACGCTCCAGCTCACATTCGCCATGTCACGCGGCCCCCATCGCTTGTGGCATCACTATACCGCCACGCCGCACTGTGGACAGTCAGCCTCGTCGGGTCGATGCCGGCCTTCAGTTTGTAACAAAAGTGGGTCCGATAACACCAAATCCTGGGGACACTCGCGGGTCGGATCGTTACGCTGCCACTTCTCGGAAATTTCCCAGAAGCCCCCCTCTATCAGTCGTCGCCGCGCGCTGGATCGTGGCGAAAGCGATCACGGAAATCGCGTCTGTGGCCGTATTAAGCAGCGATCGAGCCACACAGCCTGGCAGCCGCGACGAGAGGCTGTTGGGCAGTGAATCGGGATTTATGCCCGTGGGCATAAAACTCAGAAAACGGCCGGTCGCCGCGAGCCCGACGCCACCACCAACCGCGCGACGTCCGGCGGCGACATGACGTCCTTCAGGTCCTCGCGTATCTGCTCCGCCGTGCGATACCTCGCCACGTCCGTGGCACACCGCGTCGCCGCCGCATCATCCCCCGCAATCGCGTGCGCGCGCATCACCACCCGCAACGCGACCAGCGCTGACAACTGGTCCAACTGTCGCCGGCTCCCGATCAGCGCCGCCAACTCCTGGATCGTTTAGGTATCGTCCAACTCCCTGATCGTGTGCATGCCACCCTCCGTGCAGACACTGGATACCGGCTACCCGGCATCATAACCCTCACAGCATCGCCCATATCGCCAGCCCGTCCGTCGCCTTGTTGAACGAAATGGACAACGCATCCACAAGATCATCGTGCCGGGCAAACGGAAATCCCGCCAACTCATCCACCAACACCCGGTTCCAATCCGCCTTCAGCATCCCCAGCAAGCCTGCATTCATCGCCCCAGCGGCAGCAAACGCCCGCGCCGTCTTCGGACCAGACTGCCGCTCGGTGAACACCGCTTTGCCAAACAGCATGGCCACCAAATCCTGCGCCTGCGCCTTGCCAGCCTGCCCAGGGTCCTCCGGCACCCAGTTCATCACCGTCACATCGTCGCCCGACGTGACCTCCAGCATGAACCGCTTCACCTCGTCCGGCGTGCCACGCATCCGCCGCGCATCAGTGATAATGTAGATCGACTTGGCCAACTGCGGATCATGCAACTGCTCCACCAATACCGTCGCCGTCCAATCCCCAGTAACCGTCGCCGCCAAATCCCAGCCACGCACCTTCCCCGTCACCTGCATCCCAACCGGCAGATGATCGTACAGCGGCGCCTGACCAGGACGGAACGTGCCACCCGACGGCGGGCGCGGCAGCCCCTGCCACATGCTCCACCACTCGTATTCGTTGCCCTGCTCTTCCGCGCGCACCTTCTCCTTCAACACCGCCAGATGATAACCAACCTCCGGCTGATCAGCCCAAATCGGATCGCCTTCGGGCCGACCCAAAGGGTCGCCCTCACCTTCGCTGATCGCCGGCAACCGCAGCACCCGCAACCGGAACTGCTTCTCACCATTGATGTGCGCCAGCAAATCGTCCTCGTGATAACAGGTGCCAACACACACCAGCTTGCCACCCTTCGGATTGTCCCGCGTCGGCGTCAGACGCGACCGCAGGTCACTCTCGAACCACTGCTCCAACCCGCGCCGCGAGACCTCGCTTTCCGCTTCCTGTCTACTGGCGATCGGATCATCGAGAATCGCCAGAGCCGCGCGTCGACCACGAATCGCCCCGCCCGCACCTGACGCCTTGTAGGTGGCACCGTGCGTCGTCACCCACTCGGCGCGGCTGTCATTCGCCAGCCCATAACCCAGCACCGTCTCGTGGTCGCGAATAAGCTGGTGTATCTCGCGCGACTGCATCATCGCGAAGTCCGCTGTGTGCGACAGACCGAGCAGTTCAGCGCCTGGACGCAAAGCGAGATACCAGACCGCGAACAAACGCGTGCAGAAATAGGTCTTGCCACTGCCCGGCGGCGCGATGATCAGCAGCCAGTCGGTACTGATCGTCCACCAACGCCTGCAACGCCGCGATGATCGCCCGGTGATGCTTCGCTGGCGTCATGCCACGCTGACGCAGCACATGGGTCGCAAACGCGAGGAACGACCGCCGGCACTCGCCACGCCATAACTCTTGCTTGAGGCGCAACAGCCGCGTCGGCAGACCAAGGTCCATGCCGTCCATCACGAGCGCTCCCGCATGTGTGGCGCGGAAGCCTACGCTGCGCGGCTGCGGCGACGCCACACACGGCGCGAGCCGATGCCGGGCAGTGGTGGGGGTGCACAGGCGAGAGGGTGTGCAGGGCGCTGTGAGGGCTGCGGCAGCGCCGTCTATGCGTTGCCACTAGCGCACTATGCGTTGCCACTAACCGGCATTTGTGGCAACGTATATCGGTCTAGTGGCAACACATAACGCAGCGGAATGGATCATGAGCAAAGGGCCGGGATGGGTCGAACGGGAAATCCTCCGGGGCACCGTGAGGCATCGGTCGCTCGCCGAGCGGCAGCAGAAACGAGACCCGGAGAGCACGCCTCGACCAATGCGTATCACGTCGTGGGATATCGCCCGCTGGTGCTATGCAGGACCGGTAGGCGGCCATGATCCACGCTGGCGCCCAACACCAGCCCAGCACAAGGCGGTCGTGCGCGCCATGCACACGTTCATCGCCAAGTTCCCGCAGTACGTCGTGACCGGCGGCCAAGGTCGCACGCGGCTGGCGCTCCGCGAGGCTACAGCGGCTCCAGGCGCCGTAACGGACGGCGCCGATGGACGCGAGGCCGCGTAGCGCCCGCTCAGGGCTGCGGCGAGGGCAGGCTTAATGCGGCGGCCACAGGTGCAGCGCACCGAACAGGATGCCGCCAGCGGCGATCAGTCCGGTGATGCCGCGCAGTGTCAGGGTGTGCTTCACGTCGGCGACCGCCGCCGCCACGTCCGCCTTGGTGGCGACGCTGGTGTGGATCGCGTCGAAGATCACCGATGCCAGACGCTGCGCCTTGTCGCGCGGAATGCCCGCGTCCTCGATCGCGTTGGATAGCGCCAGACGGTCGCTCATGGCGCTGCCGCTGTGGTCAACTCGAATTCATCCAAAGGTATCCACAACGAGCCATTGGGGCGACGAAACACCGGAGCGTTTGGCAGGATGCTATCGGCGATGACGCGAAGCCGCGCCGCCGTCGCTTGCTGGTGCCTATCGTTCCACAACGCCGTGTCATCGGCTTCGCGTCGGATCAGATCGCAGATCGCGGCGAGAAGCTTCTCAGGATCAGCGTCGGCTAGTGGAATGCGGGCCGCGTCGCTCATGGCTCAGTCCGCCAGCGCTGGATCAGACGGAACCGCCACGCCACGAGCCTGTAGCGCTTCCTCGATCATGATCGTCATTTCCATGGCCAGCGTACGGCGATGCTTGGTCGCCTCGCGCCTGACCGCGTCGATCAGTGCGGGCGGCATCCTCGCCGGGACCTGCTTCTTCGGCGCCACGTCCATGATCCGCACCCCTTCCATGGGCGGGATATGGGGCAGGTTGCGGGTGATAGCAAGCGCCTACTAACGGATTGCGTATGGTGTTAGTGCGGCGGTAAACGCGGCCGGGGCAAAAGTGGCGGAAGTCCGCTAGTTTATGCCCATACAGTCCAGCGTCGCAACGGATCGCCGCGCTCAGTTGACCACCCTGGCCGCTGCCATCAACGCCTCGATCTCGGCGATCTCTGCCTTCACCGTCTCAGGATCGCGCGTGTCCAACTGACCGGACACGTGCAGGTCCGTGCTGGTCAGCTTGGCGTGCCGGTATGGCGCGGCCAACGCGGCCGCCGCTAGCGCGCCGGCATCGTCACCCGCCGCTGTACGTGCCCGCATGATCCGCAACATCACCGGCAACGGTTCCAACGCCTCGATCTGCTCAGGCGTCAACTGCTCGGCAACCAAGGCGTCGGCGATCGCCTGGGCACGCGCCAGCGTCGCCTTGTTGGGCGCGCCCGCCTTCCGTCCGCCAGTCTTCGGCTCACCCTTCCCTGCCATGCCACGAGCGTAGCCGGTCTACTCGATCTAATTCCAAGTCTATTTGCGCACTCAACGCGCAATTCGCGGGGCCGGCGTCCCGCCGCTCACGTCAGCCACCGGGAAGCTGTCAGGGTATTGACGTTGCGCTGGCCAACGGGCCTTTGGAAACCGTTACGCTTTTGCGTAATGCCGCGATGTGGCAGGCTTGGCCAGAGGGAGGGGCGCCGCATGTTCGATCTGGTGTTGAAGGGCGGCCGGGTCATCGATCCCGCACAGGGCGTGGACGCGCGGTTGGATGTGGCGTTCGCTGACGGCAAGGTGGCCGAGCTTGGGCCGGACCTGCCGGGCGGCACGCAGACGCGGGATGTGTCCGGGCTGATGGTGGTGCCGGGGCTGGTCGATCTGCATACCCATGTCTATTGGGGCGGCACGTCGCTGGGCGTCGATCCCGACGCCTACGCGAAGGCGAGCGGTCTGACCACGCTGATCGATGCCGGCTCGTCCGGACCCGGCAACCTGATGGGGTTCCGCCGGCACGTCATCGAACGGTCCGAGGTGCGCATCCTGCCGTTCCTCAACATCTCCTTCGCCGGCATTTTCGCGCTGTCGAAGGACATCAACGTCGGCGAATGCCGCGACCTGGCTCTGCTCAATCCGCGAGTCTGCCTGGATGTGGCGAAGGCGGAAGCCGATCTGGTGGTCGGCATCAAGGTGCGTGTCGGCGGCAATGCGTCGGGTGCATCGGGTGTCGCGCCGATGGAGATCGCGCTGGAGGTGGCCGAACACGCCGGCCTGCCGTTGATGACGCATCTTGACTATCCGCCGCCGTACCGCTCGGAAGTGATGCCGCGGCTGCGCAAGGGCGACATCCTGACGCACTGCTTTCGCCCGTTTCCCAACACGCCGGTCGCACCCGGCGGCGCGGTGCGCGAGGACGTGCTGGCGGCGCGCGAACGCGGCGTGATCTTCGACATCGGCCACGGCAAGGGTTCGTTCGGCTACGAGACCGCGATGGCGATGCTGAAGCAGGGTTTCCTGCCGGACGTGATCTCATCGGACATCCATGTCGTGTCGATCGACGGGCCGGCGTATGACCTCCTCACCACCATGTCGAAGTTCCTGGTGCTGGGCGTGCCGCTGGTGGAGGTGATCCGCGCCACCACCATCAATCCGGTGCGCGCGGTGCGGCTCGAGGATCGCGGCACGCTGCGTCCAGGGCTGCTGGGTGATGCAACCATACTGACCCTGGAGCACGGGCAGTTCGTGTTCGAGGATGTGCTGGGCGAGAAACTGCACGCGGAGCAGCGGCTTTCCTGCCGGGGCATTGTACTGGGCGGCCGATGGTGGCACGGATGAGCAGCGAAGGCACCAAAATGCAGATCGGCGTGATCGGACTGGGCCGAGTGGGCGCGAACATCTCGCGGCGTCTGCTGCAGGCGGGACACTCCTGCGTGGTGTGGGACGCCAATGCGGCGACCGGGCAAGAGCCAAACCATGAGGGCGCGCAGGGCGTCGCCTCGTTGCAGCAGGTGGTGCAGGCACTGAAGGACAAGCCGCGCGCAGTGTGGGTCATGCTGCCCGCAGGCCGCATCACCGAACAGACAATCAACCAGCCCGCTGAGCTGATGGACTCCGGCGACATCGTCATCGAGGGCGGCAACGCCTACTGCAAGGACGACGTGCGGCGCGCGAAGACGGCATCGCTGTTCGCGCGATTCCGCTCGCGCCAGGAGCACACCTTCGCCGGGAAGGTGTTGTCGGCGATGCGGTTCGGTTTCGGCGGTCATGTGGAGCTGGCGGCACCGGAAGCATGACCATCGCCGTGCTGATGGGCGTCTCCGGCAGCGGCAAGACGACGGTTGCCCGTTGTGTCGCGCAGCGCGAGGGCTGGCGTTTGGTGGAGGGCGACACATTCCACCCGCCGGCGAATGTCGCGAAGATGCACGCCGGCACGCCGCTCACGGACGATGACCGCTGGCCGTGGCTGCGCGCGATCGCGCGGGAGATCGACGCGATGCGCGCGCGCGGCGAAAGCGCGGTGGTCGCGTGCTCGGCGCTGAAGCGCGCCTATCGCGACATCCTGATCGGCGCGAGGTCGGACGTTGAGTTGGTGTATCTGCAAGGATCGCAGGTGTTGATCGCGGAGCGGATTGCAGCGCGCCAGGACCACTTCATGCCGCCGGCGCTGCTTGACAGCCAGTTCGCCACGCTGGAGGAGCCGGGTCCGGAAGAGCATCCGATCGTGGTCTCGATCGCGTCAACGCCTGAATCGATCGTCGATGAGGTGGTGAGGAAATTGAAGGAGCGCACAGCATGAACGGTGAATTCGCCGTCTATCCCAGTCTGCGCGACCGCGTGGTGTTCATCACCGGTGGCGCCAGCGGCATCGGCGCCGAACACGTGACGCAGTTCGCCGCGCAGGGGGCGAAGGTGGCGTTCGTCGATATCGCCGACGCTGCGGCCCGGACGCTGATCGACGCGATCGAGGCGGCCCGACATCCCGCTCCATTGTATCGCCACTGCGACCTCACGGACGTCGCGGCGTTGCAGGCGACGATTGCCGAGGTGGCGCGTCGGCTGGGACCGGTCACCGTGCTGGTGAACAACGCGGCGAACGACCAGCGGCACAAATTCGAGGACGTCACGGTCGAGTACTGGGACGAACGTATGGCGACCAACCTGCGGCATCAGTTCTTCGCCATCCAGGCGGTGGCGCCGATGATGAAGGCGGCGGGGGGTGGCTCGATCATCAATTTCGGCTCGGTGAGCTGGCATTCTCTGCAGGGCGGCATGCCGGCCTACACGACAGCGAAGGCCGCGGTGGAGGGGTTGACGCGAGGCATGGCGCGCGATCTCGGGCCGGACAGAATTCGTGTGAACACGGTGATTCCCGGCTGGATAATGACCGAGCGGCAGATCACGCTGTGGCTGACGCCGGAAGCCGAGACGAACCTGATGCAGGTGCAGTGCCTGAAGCAGAAGCTGGCGCCGGCGGATGTGACGCGGATGGTGCTGTGGCTGGCCTCCGACGACAGCCGGATGTGCACCGCGCAGCTGTGGGTGGTGGATGCGGGGAGGATGTGACGCGCTTAATCGACAATATCGTGTGGAATGCTACGTATATGCAACCATGGGTGGATTTGTCGGGAAACTTTACACCGTTGCTTTCGCCTAACTCCGGGGCATCTCCAAGATATTGAAAAGACTGTCGATCTTGGACTGGCACGGCGGTTGCCATGCTAGCAGATCGCACAACCGGAGACGATCATGAAATCCTTGTTTCTGTGCGGAGCGTTGCTTGCAACGGCCTTGGCCGCTTCGGGTGCGCAGGCCGCCCCGATCGACTTTACCTGGGCTCCGGGTGCGGTCGGCCTGACGGACGGGACAACGGGTGTCGGGCACCCCGGGCCGGCGGGGATGGTAACGGCGGACGACATCAACATCTCCAACTTTGCGTCCGCAGCAATCGACGCCGCAGGCAATTTCGTTGAAACCGGCGCACTGAGCGTCTCGCAGTTCCTGTTGGCGAACTCCGGAGTCATCGCAACTGGGCTGAACGCACCCACCAACGGCTACGGTCTGTACTACACGTTCACCGCGAGTGGTAACCAGGGGGGCCCTATTCCTGGGGTAGGCGGTGTAACCTCCGGACCGATCACTTCGCTGGCGTTTACGCTGTGGGCCAATCCGTTGGGTGAGGCCACGTTCCAGGTCACCAATGGGAAAGTCACGGTCGGCAATAACGCGGGAGCCTTCGCGCTCGCGTCCGGAACGGGCAACGGAACGGTGACCCTCGCGCACACGGCTGGCGGATTCCTTCCTGGCGCCGACGCGGTCACGTCGCTCGTGCCGTGCACGGCAGCCGGCGGCGTTTGCACTGGCGACGAAACTGCGTTCTACGTTGTACCAAGCGCCACGAGCCTGATTTTCCAGGAAGCGGCGTTTACCAATACGACCAGTGTGGCGTCTGTCGTGCCAGGCACAGCGAGTGGCGATTGCGCGACTGCCTTCGGCACGACAACAGCTTGCGACTTCCTGAACATCAACGGTGGTGGCGGTGACGTCACGTTGTCGACAGCCGTGTCGACCCCCCCCATCCCCGAGCCTGCGACGCTGGCCGTATTGGGGGTGGGTCTGCTGGGTTTGGCCGCCAGCCGCCGTCGTAAGCGCGGCTAGCGGCCTGAAATCAAAAGAAACAGCCCGGGCGACACGAAGAAAGCGCAGGCACTGCCCCCGGCGGCGCCTGAGGTGCCGGAGACTGTAAAGATTTCCGACACGCAGGGAGATGATCTGTGGGGGCTGACAAAGGGCCGACTCCGCAGGCAGCGAAAGCGCGCGGATGCAGGAAGTATTTCCCTACGACCTGGCCTTCGATAGCAACCTGGGATTGCTCACCGACTGGGAGCAACTGGCCCTCCGAGCCAAGCGGGTGGCCATTGCGGGCCTGGGTGGGATCGGCGGAGCCGATCTGCTGACGCTCGCCCGCCTGGGTATTGGCGCCTTCACCATCGCCGACTTCGACCGGTTTGAATTCGTCAACTTCAACCGCCAGGTCGGCGCCACCGTGCAAACCGTTGGCCGCACAAAGACCGCCGTACTCGAGGAGATGGCGCGGGCGATCAACCCGGAACTCCGGATCCGCCGTCTGGATGGCGGAGTGACGACCGCGGTGATCGATGACTTCCTGTCCGGTGTCGACCTGTTCGTCGACGGGTTCGACTTCTTCGAACTCGGAGTTCGCCGGCAGGTGTTCGCCCGTTGCGCTGAGTTGGGGATCCCTGCGATCACGGCAGCGCCGATCGGAATGGGCGCCGCGTTTATCGCCTTCCTGCCAAACAGCATGAGTTTCGAGCGGTATTTCCGCCTCGATGGCCGCCCCGAACCCGAGCAGTACGTGCGCTTCCTGCTCGGCCTGACCCCGCGTGCCATGCACCGCCGATACCTGGTGGATCCAACCCGGGTCGATCTGGCGCGACGGAGGGGGCCTTCGACGGTTGCCGCCTGCCAGTTATGTGCCGGCGTCACCGCAGTGGCGGCCATCAAGCTGCTGCTCGGTCGTGGTGATGTGATGCCTGCCCCTTATTGCCACCAGTTCGACCCGTATTATGGGCGACTGGTGCGGACCCGCCTGCTGTTCGGCAATGGCGGACCACTGCAGCGGCTCAAGATCGCCGTGGGGCGTCGCATTTACCGGCGTGCCATCTCCGCCGCTCCGGCACGTGAGGCGACCGTCCATGGCCGTTCACCCATCGAGGAGATTCTCAACCTGGCGCGCTGGGCACCCAGCGGCGACAACGGCCAGCCTTGGACGTTCAGCATCCTGGATCCTGAGACGGTGCGGGTACGGATCCGGCATGACACGGTCAGTCCATACGAATACCGCAACGGCGAACCCACCTGGCTGTCGGCCGGAATACTTGTCGAGACGATCCGCATCGCGGCCACCGGCTGGGGGCGAGAGATGGCCTGCCAGGTGCAGACGCCGGATACGCCGGACGACCTGGTGATCCGCCTCCATGCGTCTGAGGGGCTGGAACCGGATCCGCTGTTCTCCTTCATCACGCTTCGCTCGGTGGACCGCAACACCTACCGTTGGCGGGCATTGTCCGGCGCCGAGAAATCGGCGCTCGAGGCGTGCCTGCCTCAGGGCATACGGCCGGACTGGCACGACAGCGCCCTGCACCGCTGGCGCATTGCCAGATTATGCGCCGCAGCCACCGCCATTCGGTTGCGGTGCCCTGAAGCCTTCCCGATCCATCAGCGGATGATCGACTGGGAGCGCGCGCAGAGCCCGACCGGGATACCGGCGCGTGCGACCGGACTTGCGCGGCCGACATTGCCGATGATGCGGTGGGCGATGCGGCGTTGGGAGCGCGCGGCGTGGCTCAACCGTGTCGGCGGGGCTGCGGCCGCTGCCTGGCAGTTGGACTACCTCCCAGGGCTTTGCAGCGGGGCGTACTTCGTCATCCGCCGCCCGCCAGACGCCGTCGGCGACGTCGCCTCGGCAGCTGAAATGCTGGATCTGGGCCGCAGCTTGCAAAGATTCTGGCTGACGGCGACGCGATTGCGCCTGGCGATCCAGCCGGTGCTCGCCGTGCTTGCCTTCAGCCATTATGGCGAGCATGGCGTGGCATTCTCGTCGCGATCCGGGCTGTCCCGCCGCGCCGAAGCGCTGGCGCGGTCGTTCCGCCGTGTACTCGGCGTTTCCATCGATGAGGTGGTGTTCATCGGCAGGATCGGCGAGCCGTATCCGCGGTTGCCCACGCACCGGTCAACCAGGCGGCCGCTGGACGAACTGCTGACCGTGCCAGCGGGAGGCGATCGTCAGGCAGAGGCTGCAGCCGCACAGCCCTCCCGCGATTAGGTCGACAGGATGTTCGTTGCCTGACCACGTTCCAATGACTGAAGGATTGCCTGGACGGCGCGCGCCGCTGACTCGGGCGAACCGCCAAGCAGACCGGCTCGCAGCAGAGGATGATCGCCACGCAAATCGCGATACGGCGCCAGGCGCCTGATCAGACCCCAGCTGCCGTGTTCACCGATGAACCGGCCCAATGGCGTCCAGAACCACGCCGGGGCGACGCTGGCAGCAAGCTGTCGCAGACGCAGGTGCGCAAATTCGAGTGAAATCAGCAGTTCCACATGGTCGAACAGCTCCTCCGCCGCATCCCGATGCACCGCCGCATCGATGAATTCGCCCTTTAGCAGGCTCAATAGGAAGTCGCTCCCCGCCATTGGCCGCGTCTCGAAGCCCTTCACCAGCCGCCAATTGATTGATTTCAGAGCCAGCAGCGGCAGCGTCGAGACGGCGGGCTGCTCATTCCCATTCGTCCGTATCCGGACGTGCATGAGGGAAGCAAGCGTGGTGAAGTCGTTGCGTGCGATGGTACCCGCGAGCGACCAGTAGAAGCACAGGCTTGCGCACAGGAGACGAAGGCCACTCCAGTACACGTGTACTCTCCTGGCGGCGCGCTGCGTGACGCCAGCATGCGAACGGCGCGCGCAACTGACAGGTTGGCACTTCGCGTTCCCCATCGCCCGCTCACGAGACAGCCCCTGCGCAGGACCTCGGTCATGCAGACGAACGTCTGGATGAGCGCGTTGATGGACTGGCATGTCGGGGCGGGTTTCGGGTATTCCGGGCCGGTCAGAAACCGGCAGATCGGCCAGACCTCGCCGGCGAGAAATTCCACCCATCTCGAGCCGTAGCGATCCTCTCTACAAAAGCGGCCGGCGGTGGCCATGACAAGCGTGGCGGCAGAGGGTTCCGCGGGCCGGTGCCGGTGGCGTTCGGTGTGATCGATCAGGGCCGGCCAGATGGTGCTCACGTAATCTCTCCGCCGCCGACACGCGTGGATCTTATCGCCATGCCAGTTGCATTCTGGTTAGCGACTGCTGCTCAAGCATGTAACGCGAGACACTAACCGGATGGTAATCCGGGCTTGATAGTGTCGCAGTGGTTCAAAGCTCGTCTGCGCCAAAATGCGCCTCGTGAATTGCTGGTCGGAGGTTATCGTGTACGCGCATTTGGAAATAACCAACGGCATCATCCGGCTGTTTCGGGATGATGCAGAGTTTGGCCACGACCCATTCGAAATGTCGCTTTGCCTGACCGGTGATGAAGGTGTCGCTACCCTGAAGGGACTCTGCTCGGCTCGCATCACGATGGTCCACGCCGAGGCGATCCGCCGATGCCTGAGCAAATATCATTTCACCGAGGCCATCTGGAGGCGGCACGACGGCGACACGACGCGACATCTGCGCGTTCACATCGACCGCGAGTGTAAGCGCGGAACTATGCAACATCGCGGTGCAACTGATGCTCGTCAGAGCATGTCCGGAGCAACCACCGACGGCGATCGTCTCGAGGCTGTCGACGCGACGCACTGACCGTGTCCGACCCTGCAGGTCGCGGCGCGGGCAACAGTCCCATACGATTGATCAGCCGTGCGGCCGGTATGGTGCCTTGGCCGTGACGAACCACCAGACGATCCGGCTGAACACCCAGACCCGCAGCTCGGTGCTGTGAAAATCGTCTCCTCGAACGTGGCGTGTCCGGTCTGACACTTGAGGCCCATCGCGCAACTGCACGCCAGTCGAAGGGTGGCCTGCCATATCACTTCGCCACCACGGAGGCCCCGATCGAAGCAATGCTGACGCGGACGGCCGATCTGATCGGCGCCGACTTCGAAGCGTCGGCCGCGGCGCAACCAGAGGGGCCAGGCCGGGTGGCCCGCGCCGTGCCCCCATGGGGCCTGGAAGGGACGGACGACAGCTTCAACCGGGCCGCGGCGATGTTCCTCGCCGCGGGCTACCTCGATCCGAGCCTGGCGCGTGGGCTCGATATTTACACCCTGACCGAGAGCGAGCGCAGCGACGTCGGCCGGACTTTGCCGCAGCTGCCCGAGGCCGGGCCCTGATGCGGCGGACCACTCTCCTGATCGGCCTGTGCTTGTTCGCCGCAGCCGGCGTGGTCGCCTACCAGTCGATCATGCAGGCAGCAACCCAGTCGCCGCACGCCGACACGCAGGATGTTGCTGCACTGGTCGGGGTGGGTGCGCTGGGGCACGTCGAGCCGGCGTCCAGTATTCGCCGCCTGGCATCGCCCGGTGGTTTGTCGATGAACCGCGTTGACCGTCTGCTGGTGCGAGAAGGCGTCCGGGTGGCCAGCGGCGAACTGCTTGCCGAGTTCGCCGATGCTCCAGCGAAGGATGCTGCCGCGCTGCAGGCGGAGGCGGCGGTTGCCGAAGCACAGGCCAATCTCGACCGGGTCACGGCGGCCGGGCGGCCGAGTGAAATCGAGGCGTGGCGCGCGCGCATCGCCAGCCTGACCGCGCAGGAGGATATCGCCAAGCGGGACGCATCGCGCGCCACCGAATTGGTGCCGAGTGGGGCCGGCGCCCGCGCTGTGGCGGAGCGTTAACAGGCGGCGGCGCAGCGGGCCGCGGCCGAGCTGCGGGAAGCCACGGCCCGGTTGATCTCGTTGGTGCAGCCGCGCCCGGAGGACGTTGCCGTGGCTGAAGCGGCGCTGCGCACCGCCATAGCAGCGCTGGCAACGGCGCGCGCCGACGCCGGGCTGGCGCGCGTGTTTGCACCGGTCGGCGGGATCGTACTGGCGATCCATGCCCGGCCGGGCGACCTGGTGGGCGCGGAGGGTCTGCTCGATCTCGCAGACCTGGATCAGTTGGACGTGGTCGCCGATGTCTATGAGACGGACTTGCCGCGCGTGCGCCTGGGGGCAAAGGCTGAGGTGATAGTGCCGGGGGATGCGAACCGCTATGCCGCGACCGTGCGGCGTCTGGGCTGGCTGGTGCGCCGGACCACAAAAGCTAGCGTCGATCCGGTGGCCGCGGTGGACGCACGCACGGCGGAAGTTCGGCTGGCGCTTGGCCCCGATGGGTGCGCCGCGTTGCGGCAGAGGATCAACATGCAAGTGCAGGTGGCAATCGAGCCGTGAGCTCACTGGTCGATACCGAGGCGGCCACCGCCGCGACCGATTGGGCCGCTGGTCTCCGCTACCGCTTTCCCTGGGAGTTGTTGCCGGCCCGCCTGGCGTGGCGCCAGCTCCGCGCCGAGCGTTCACGCCTGCTGGCAGCCATCGCCGGCGTGATGTTCGCCAGCGTGCTCGTGCTGATGCAGCTCGGCTTTCGCAGCGCGTTGTTCGACAGCGCGACAGCCCTGCCGCTGGCGATGCAGGGCGAGCTGTTCCTGATTCATCCGATGACGACGGCGCTGTTCCGTCCGGAGGCGTTGCCGCGCGTCCGCGCCTACCAGACGCTTGCCGTGCCTGAGGTCGCCCAGGCAGTGCCGATCTATCTCGCGCAGTCGAACTGGCGGAACCCGGAGACCGGCAGGCATCGGTCCATCCAGTTGATCGGGTTCGACACCGAGATCGGTGCGGTCGGCATTGCCGGCCTGGCGCCGCTTGTCGACGCCCTCAAGCGCCCCGATACGGTCGCCTTCGACCTCCGTTCGCGCCCCGAATTCGGTCGTATCGCTCAGCTTCTGGCGCAACACGGCACGCTGAAGGCACAGAACGGCAACCACGAGGCCGAGGTGGTCGGAACCGTCGCGCTCGGCCCGAGCTTTGGTGCCGATGGCAACGTTGTGATGAGTGAGACCAATTTTCGACGCATCCTGCCGCAGCGGCAGTCCAGCGACACGGATCTTGTCGCGCTGCGATTGAAGCCTGGTAGTGATCCTGTCCAGGTGCGCGATCGGCTGGTGGCAGGTACTGCCCGGCGACGTCCGCGTGATAACGCATGCCGAGTTGGTGCAGTGGGAGCGGGGCTACTGGGAAAACACCACCCCAATCGGCTTCATCTTCGCCTTCGGCAGCCTGATGGGCCTGATGGTGGGCATGGTGATCGTCTACCAGATTCTGTTCGTTAACGTTGCCAGCCACGTGCGCGAATACGCGACGCTGAAGGCGATCGGCTTCACCAACCAGTACCTGCGCAGCGTGGTCATGAGTGAAGCTGTGATCCTTGCCCTGCTCGGCTTCCTGCCAGGCGTTCTAGTTTCGGCTATTCTGTATCGCTTCGTGGCGCAGGCGACATTCCTGCCACTGGAACTGACCGACGTTCGCTGCGTGACGGTGTTCGGTCTTATCGTCGGTATGTGCGGCATCGCTGGGATCCTCGCCCTGCGCAAGCTGCGTGATGCCGATCCAGTCGCGAACTTGTGAGCACGGGAGCGTCCACGGCGGTCGAGATCCGCGACGTGTCCTATACCTTCGGCTCTCGCGCGTTGACGCGTCGCGTGCTGTCCGACCTGAACCAATCGCGTCCTGAACGAACGCGCCGTTGTGGCGGGTCTCCGCGCCGTTCTCGCGGTCGGTGAAGAACGTTAGACGGCATGCGGAAATCCGCCGGGCCTGTTCGGTTACGAGTTGATCCTAGAACCGGCAGTTGGGTGATTGCCGCATTGTGCCGAATTGGCGGAACAGTAGGGGATGGAGACATCCCCGCCAGCGCTTTCGCCTCACCCTGTGGGTGAACAACCATCGGTAGAGGAGTTCTCCGCGACAGCTGAGACCTTTGCCGGTCGTGTGCATGTTGAATGGGACAGTGGCGGCCATGTGACGCCGCTCGGGCAGCTGCCATTCTTCATTGATTATCTCAAGCAGGCTGGGCTGTTCGACGGCTGGGTGGCGGATTGCCCGCTGAGGTTCAGCAGTCCGAACGCACCATCGAAGCGTGACCTGCTGGGCACGGTGCTGTTGTCGGTTCTGGCGGGGCATAACCGCTACGCCCACATCACGACGCTGCGGTGCGATGCGGTGAACCCGCGGCTGCTGGGCATGAAGAAGGTGGTGAGCGAGGACGCGGTGCGTCGCGGCCTGGCGAAGATCGACGAAGCGGCAGGCCTGGCGTGGCTACAGACGCACCTGGACTACTGTTCCTCACCGCTGCTGAGCGAGCCGTGGGTGCTCGACATCGATAGCACGATCAAGCCGCTTTATGGCCAGCAGGAAGGCGCCATGGTGGGCTACAACCCGCACAAGCCCGGGCGTCCGTCGCACTGCTACCACACGTATATGATGGCGAACCTCCGCCTTGTGCTGGGTGTGGATGTGCAGCCCGGCGATGAACACACGCCGAAGCATGGTCAGGCCGGGCTGTGGTCACTGCTGCATCGGATCGGGCGCAGCCGCTGGCCTGCGCTGCTGCGGGGCGATGTGGCGTGGGGCATCGAGCCGGTGATGTCGCGTGCCGAGCAGGAAGGGCTGGCCTATTTGTTCCGCCTGCGCATGACGGCAAACGTCAAGCGTGCACTGACGAAAATGATGGCCGAGCGCGACTGGACGAATGCCGGCCATGGGTGGCAGGGGAAGGAGACGACGTTGCGGCTGGTGGGCTGGAGCCGGCAGCGCCGTGTCGTCCTGTTGCGCCGCAAGCTCGATCGACCGCTTCTGTTGGTGGATCGCATCGAGCCGGAGCAGCCGCTGCTCAGCTTTGCCGAGGTCGGGCCCGATCGCGAGGTGTGGGAATACGCCGCGCTGGTGACGTCGCTGGACAGCGAGATCGTCACGCTGGGCCAGCTGTACCGCGATCGGGGTGACAGCGAGAACACGTTCGATGAACTGAAGAACCAGTGGGGGTGGGGTGGCTACACGACGCACGATCTGAAGCGATGCCGGCTGCTCGCTGGGAGCGTGGCGTTGATCTTCAACTGGTGGAGCCTGTTCGTCCGTCTGGCCGACCTCGATCACCGGCCCGAGGCGATCACCAGCCGTCCGTTGCTGATGCAGGCGATCGCACGGCAGACCCAACATGCCGGACAAGTGACGCTGACCATCACCAGCACACACGGCGAGCAACACAAAGCACGCCGCGCCTATCTGCGCATCGCCGGCTTCCTGGCGCGGCTGCGACAAACTGCGGAGCAGTTGGATCCGGTGCAGCGCTGGTATCGCATCCTCAGCGAAGCGCTGAAACGATACCTCAAGGGACGCCAACTCGACCCGCCGCTGCGCCTTGCGCCGGCCTGAGCTACTCGCAGTGGTTGTGAACCGCCGCAAATCCAGGCCGCCATTCAAAATCAACTGCCGGATTTAGGTTGATAGGTCTTGCCGCCCGTGGTCAGGCTCTGCGGATAGCAGACCGTGTGCTGATGATGGACGACGGAAGGATAGACCGGTTTACCGAGCAGTGACAAAAACGTGATTTACACTTGCCTGTGAGCAAATTTGGACGCTCAGCTCAACTGTTCGCGATTTGGCAGGGGGACGGTGCAAAAATTACATTGAACGCAGTCTTCGCTGGCAAAAGCGCAGCAAGTGTCTGCTACGGTCACGGCGCTCACGGAGCTGCGACCAAACATAAAAAATCGGGGAACCCTCGGCGCTTGGGGTTGGGTGTCAATGGAATTGTCTGAGAAGCGCAAGATAGTTGCGCGCGCCAGTGATACATTGTCGGTTGCAGTCGCGGACACCGCGGGCATGGTGAATGAGGCGTGTCGGCTGCGATATCAGGTCTACTGCGTGGAACAGGGTTTCGAGCCAGGAGAGAACGGTATCGAAACCGATGAGTTCGACGAATGTGCCCGGCACGTGCTGGTGACGGACTGCCCTTCCGGTGTGGTTCTCGGGACCGTGAGAGTGATCCCGCCACCCTCGTGTTCGTCCGAGTTCAGCTTTCCCATGCGGAAAGCCTGCCCGTCCGGCTGGTTTCGCCATCTGCCGCTTGGTTCCACCGGAGAGATTTCGCGCTTCGCAGTCTCCAAGCAGCGTCGCATGAGCACTCGGACGACAGCGCTGGTTCGATTGGGGCTGATGCAGGGCATCGTCCGACTGGCCGAAGAGCTGAATCTGACGCATTGGTGCGCGATAATGGAGCCGGCGCTGCTTCGACTGCTGAAAATGAACGGCATCTATTTCGCTCCGTTGGGCCCAGTCGTGGAATACCGCGGCATCAGGCAGCCCTCTCACGGAGATATTCGCACTGTGCTGGATCGCATCCGGTGCCACCACTGGGACATCTGGGATTACATTACCTTGAGCGGCGAGCTCTGGTACAAGCGTGCCGCCAGCGCCGGGTAGCCTGGCCGCCGGCATCACGGGGTACCGAAGGGGGCCGGTCGGTGCAGGCTGTGTCAGCTGGGAACGGCGCCTCAGCCTCCGCATGACCTATGACGAGTTCTGGCTTCGGTATCTCGACGCCCATCGCAGCCGCGGCACGCGGGGGCTGCACTACCTCGGTAGCGGGTTCGCGCTCGCCATCCTGATCGCCGCCATCGCCACCCTCAACTGGCGCGGTCTGATCGCCGCGCCGATCGTCGGCTACGCCTTCGCCTGGACTGCGCACTTTGCCATCGAACGCAATCGCCCTGAGACGTTCAGCCATCCGTTCTGGTCGCTGTACAGCGACTTTCGCATGCTGTTCCTCGCGCTGACCTTTCGCCTGGGTCCGCATCTGGATCGTGCCGGCTTGCGATAGCGGCGTACCGCCCGCATCATCGTCGCAACGACAGGGAAAACAGGACCATGTGGGAGCCAAACCATCGCTATCCCGATCCGGCGGTGCAAGTGCTGGATGCCAGCTTCAATCGCTATCGCCTGCCGCTCGCCTCGGTGGAGCGGCTGTTCACCGGCTGCCGTTGGTCGGAAGGGCCGGTGTATTTCGGCGACGGCCGCTATGTGCTGTGGAGCGACATCCCCAACGACCGCATCCTGAAATGGGAAGAGGAAACCGGCGCAGTCAGCATCTTTCGCAAATCCTCCAACAACGCCAACGGCAACACGCGTGACCGTCAGGGCCGGCTGGTCACCTGTGAGCATCGCGGGCGACGCGTGATCCGCACCGAATACGACGGCGCGATCACCGTGCTGGCCAACAGCTACCAGGGCAAGCAACTGAATTCGCCAAACGACGTGGTGGTGAAGTCCGACGGCTCGATCTGGTTCACCGATCCTCCGTTCGGCCTGCTCGGTTATTACGAAGGCGAGAAATACGAACCCGAACTACCGGCCAACGTCTACCGCGTTGATGGCCAGACCGGCGCGGTGACCGTCGTGGCCGACGACGTGCAGGGTCCCAACGGGCTGGCGTTCTCGCCGGATGAATCGAAGCTCTACGTGGTGGAATCGCGCGGCATGCCGTCGCGCAAGCTGCGCGTGTTCGACGTCAACGGCAGCACGCTCGGCGCCAGCAAGATGTTCATCGATGCCGACGCGGGGACACCCGACGGCTTCCGCGTCGATATCGACGGCAATCTGTGGTGCGGCTGGGGCATGGGACAGTCGGACCTCGACGGCGTGCGCATCTTCAATTCCGCCGGGGAACCGATCGGCCACATCGCGCTGCCGGAACGCTGCGCCAATCTCTGCTTCGGCGGGCGCTGGCGGAACCGCCTGTTCATGGCGGCAAGCCACGGGCTCTATTCGATATATGTGAACACGCAGGGCGCGCCAGGCGGTTAGGCCCACATGTTCGACCTCCGCGAGCACGCCACCACCGTTCGCACCGAAATACTCGCCGGCTGCACCACCTACCTGACGATGGCCTACATCGTCGTGGTCAATCCGCTGATCCTGGCCGGCGCCGGCATCGACCATGGCGCTGCCTTCGTCGCCACCTGCATCGCCGCCGCGATCGGTTCGGTCGCGATGGGCATACTGGCCAACCTGCCGCTGGCGCTGGCGCCCGGCATGGGGCTGAACGCTTATTTCACCTTCACCGTGGTGAAGGGCATGGGCCTGTCGTGGCAGGTGGCGCTGGGCGCGGTATTCCTCTCCGGCGTGCTGTTCCTGATCGTCAGCCTGCTGCGCGTCCGCGAGTGGCTGGTGAACGCCATTCCGATGTCGCTGAAGCTAGGCATCGGCGCCGGCATCGGCCTGTTCCTTGGTCTGATCGGCCTGCACGAAATGGGTCTGGTCACCGGCCATCCTGAGACACTGGTGACCATGGGCCACCTCGCCATGCCGTCCACCCTGCTGGCCTGCCTGGGCTTCCTGATCATCGCCGGCCTCACCGCGCGCGGCCTGCCGGGCGCGATCCTGATCGGTATCCTGCTCACCGCCGCGCTCGGCCTGCCGTTCGGCCTCACCGAATTCCACGGCGTGATCGCGCCACCGCCGTCACTGGCGCCGACGTTCCTGCAACTCGACATCGCCGGCGCACTGTCGCTGGGCGTCACCACGGTTGTGCTGACGTTCTTCCTGGTCGACGTGCTCGACAATGCCGGCACACTGATCGCCACCACGCAGCGCGCCGGGCTGATGCGTCCCGACGGCACGATCGCCAAGCTGCGCGAGGCGCTGCTGGCGGACAGCGGCGGTGCCATTATCGGCTCGCTGCTGGGGACCAGCACGACCACCAGCTACATCGAGAGCGCGGCCGGCATCCAGGCGGGCGGCCGAACCGGGCTCACCGCGGTCACCGTCGCGGTGCTGTTCCTGCTGACGCTGCTGTTCGCGCCTGTCGCCACCGCGATCCCCGCGTTCGCCACCGCGCCCGCACTGGTGTTTGTCGCATGCCTGATGGCGCGGGCACTGCGCGACATCGACTGGGACGATGCGACGGAATATGTACCGGCGGTGGTGCTGGCGATCGGCATCCCGTTCACTTTCTCGATCGCTGCAGGGATCGGGCTGGGCTTTATCGTCCACGTCGTGGTCAAGGCGGCCGCGGGGCGCATCGGCGCAATCGCAGGCGCGGTGTGGGTGGTGGCCGGGCTGTCATTGCTGAAGTTCGTGCTGGGGGGGGACGGCAGAATTCACCACAAGGACACGAAGGTTACCGAACAAGGCGGTGCAGGCCGTCGTTCCGCACCACCGAATTGAAATTCATCAAGCCGCAATCGAGTCGGATACCGTTATGAAATACCGGCAACGAGATCTGACGGGCCTGACCTACGCCGGCCTCGGTCAGATCGAAACAAAACCATTCCGATAGGCCCGATTCGAGCAAGCCAGGCCCAACCTGCCGCCGCATCCCTGCATCAAGCACGTAAAGCGCTAAGAGTTCTCGTGTCTTCGTGTCGTTGTGGTGAACCTTGCGTCATCGCACGCGTGCCATCACACGGCGGTGCAAGAACCATACAGCAGTCGTGAACAACACCAACCCGCCGGCCCACAACGCCGCATTTTGCCAGTCGCCTGCTTCCAGATCAGCCAGCGACAGCCCGGCGATCTGCGCGGGCACCACGTGTGCCGGAGCCCAGACAAAGGCAGAACCGACGTTGGCGATCAGGAACCGCGCTCGGGCCATGCCCGCCATGCCGGCAACCAGCGGCACGGTGGAGCGTAGCACCGGAACGAAACGGCAAATCGCCACGCTCGCCGCGCCGTAGCGATGAAAGAAGACCTCGGCTTGGCGCATCAGCGTTGGCCTGGTCGCGAACGGCCACATGCCGCGCAGTCGAAAGCGGAATTGATGGCCAAACCAATAGGACACGAAATCGCCGATTACCGCGCCGACGATCGATGCGATGATGATCGGCACCATGGAGATGCCCGCCATTGCGCTGGCGGCGGCCACCGCCATCAGGATCGGCGTACCAGGTACCAGAATGCCGAGTACCGCGACCGCCTCGATGGTCGCGGCGGCAAACGCGACCGCGATCGCAAGCAGCGGATATTGTGCCGTCAGATCGGCTGCACCGTTGATCAGCGACCACACGCTATGGCTTCTTCGCCGCTGCCGACACCGATGAGCCCACAACTGTTTACCGCGCCGAACACTATGCTGCCAATCGGTGACCAATGGAAGCAACACTGATGCCGACGCTGCGTTTCACGCCGAAGTTGCAAGCTGAACGGTAACTTCGCCTCGCGGCATCCCACCTGCCGCCTGGAACGGCAGGGTCGGCATTCCATGTCTCTTTGCCACATGCCACCCTGCGGCCGAGGAGGCGACGCGTGGAGTCAGTCGATTGCATCGTGGCGGGTGCCGGAGTTGTCGGCCTGGCGGTGGCGCGCGCACTCGCGCTGGCCGGCCGCGCGGTGATCATCCTCGATGCCGCGGAAGGCATCGGTACCGAAACCTCGTCGCGCAACAGCGAGGTGATCCACGCCGGCATCTACTATCCTGCCGGCAGTCTGATGGCGCGATTCTGCGTGGCGGGACGCACGGCACTCTACGCCTACTGCGCCGACAGGGGCATACCGCATGTCAACTGCGGCAAGCTGATCGTCGCCACCAACGCCGAAGAAGACGCGATGCTGTCAGGGATCAAGCGCCGCGCCGAGGCAAACGGTGTCGAGGGCATGCGCGTTGTCACTGCGGCCGAGGCGATTGCGCTGGAACCAAACCTGTCATGCACCAGCGCGCTGCTGTCGCCGGCCACCGGCGTCATCGACAGTCACGCCTTTATGCTGGCGCTGCACGGCGATGCGGAGAACGCCGGGGCGGTGTCGGTGTTCCACAGCCCGGTGACCGGCGCGCGCGCGGTGACGGGCGGCATGGAGATCGATGTCGGCGGCGTGGATCCGATGACGCTGCGCTGCCGGCTGTTGGTGAATTCCACCGGCTTGCATGCGCCCGGCTTCGCATCGCGCATCGCCGGCATGCCACCGGATCGGGTGCCGACCGCGTATTACGCCAAGGGCAACTACTTCACGCTGTCCGGCCGTTCGCCATTCTCGCGGCTGATCTATCCGGTGCCGGTCCCGGGCGGCCTCGGCGTGCATTTGACCATCGATCTCGGCGGTCAGGCGCGCTTCGGCCCCGATGTGCAGTGGATCGATGCGATCGACTACACCGTGGATCCGGCTCGCGCCGACAGCTTCTATGCCGCGGTGCGCAAATACTGGCCGGCGCTGAAGGACGGCGCATTGCAACCAGGCTACGCCGGGATCCGCCCGAAGATCGTGCCACGCGGCGCGACGGCGCAGGATTTTTTGGTGCAGGGGCCGCAAACGCATGGCGTGCCGGGGTTGATCAATCTGTTCGGCATCGAGAGCCCAGGCCTCACCGCTGCACTTGCTCTCGCGGATCACGTCATCGAGGTGGCGGCGACCTGATGGCGACGCTTGACTATCTTGCCGGATCTTGCGTTCGCGTTCATGCCAACCGCGCGCCTGTCATCGAACGTCCAGGTCATCCTGCCCGGAGCCAACGCGGGATGCGCAACACTGGGAGCCGGGAACCGAGTTCGTAATGGAAGCGCCGGGTGACGGCGTGCTGCTTGGGCCGCTAAGATCGGTCACCGAGCTGCGTCGGCGTCGTGCTCGCAGTCAAGTTGCCGCGGCGTCCCGCGACGTGCTCGCATTCGTCTGCCTGATGGTGGTGATCGTTGCTCTGGTCAGGTGCGATTGTCACGCCTGACCCTTGCCAACCGGCTCCGCAGGTCGCCAATGGGCTGCCTGTGGCATCATGACCGCGACGCGCGCAGCACAGCAGAAAAACGGCCGGCCCGCAACTTGCGAGGGGGCGCGGGACAGCCAGTTTGCACACTCGTTGGCAGCCCGCCCGGAGGGAACTGCAGATCACCACATACGGCGACGCCCGCCAGGGTTGTGCCTGACGGGCGTCCGAAGTCGGCTTGGAATAGCGTCGGAAGAGCTTACGACCGACGGCGGCGCTTGATCAGGCTAAGGCCAAGGAGGCCGGTGCCGAATAGTCCAAGAGTGGCAGGCTCCGGCACAGGGTCCGAAATGTTGATCGTGTCGTTAACGTTGCCTACGCCGGTCGTCGTGATCGTGTACATTGCTGTCTCCGAGTAAAACGGAGCCAGCGGCGGAGTGCTGTTGAGCGAAGTAGTGGATCCGATGGCGGTGAAGGTCGCCGTGGCCATCTGAGTTCCGCTGAAGAGCGCATTGGTCGTGCTCAGGAGGGTTTGCTCCACGACCGACGTGACGGCTCCGTTGATCAGGTTCGCGGTGAAGCCGCTGAGGAGTTGGGCGCTCCCGACCGGAAGGCTAAGCCCCTGCTCAGTGATGAAGACGTTGAGAACGTGGGTACCGCCACCCGCGTTGACATTGATCGAATTCGTCAGGAGCTGTGGCTGCGGCAATATCGGAGAGCCTGTGCCACTGACATTGTTGATGGTGTAAGTGCCGAAGGCGCCAGCGAAGAATGCGTCGCCGGAGCCTGCGTCGGTCGCCACGGTAGTGATGGCGCCACCATCCTCCTGCAAACCGATCGAGATCAGTGTTGCGTTTGCCGATGCCGCCCACAGAGCGGGTGAAATCGTAAGGACGGTTGCGGCTAGAAGAAGCTGGCGCACCGATCGTCTCATCGCTGAAGTGTATCCATTCATTTCCTGATATCCTATCCCGGAATTGGGACAAACTAGCTATGCAAGTGATGGGCCAGCCAAAAAAGCCATTGAAATCGTTGGATTGTCCCACGCAGGGCCATTTCGATCAGACAATCGTGTAAAAAAATCATCAATAAGGCGATATTTACACGTCAGGGACGCCTTGTCGCGCCGAAGGTCTTTGCAACTTGCATGTTGCTAGGGACCGCGGCGGCACGGCCGGCGCCAAATGCGCTTCCCTTGGGCCACGCGGCGCGTCAATCTCAGGCGCTGTGGGCGCGCGCAGTGCCCGCGCCCAACCCCGATGCAAACGGCCTGATCCATGCCAACGACCGGCTTAGGGGCGGATTGGACGTCGTCAAGTACATTGGATCGGTGCCATTGCAGCAGCGATTGCCGCATGGGGTAGAGTGGGTAACCGCCATTTCACGGCACTGGCGCAGCAGTCGTTGGGCGCAAGCCTGGGAATCTAGGACAAGACGCGGCCGGATGTCCGACCGGCCGTGAGACGGTGGAGAGCCATGCGGCCGAACGGATCAATGCGTGCGCAGATCGGAACCCTGGTCGTCGCAACGAGCGCCATCCAGCTCGCCAACGGCTTCTTTGGCACCTTCATTTCCTTGCGGGTGGCGATCGAGGGCTTCGGCGCGACGATGGCCGGTCTGGTGCTCAGCAGCTTTTTCGCCGGCTTCACGGTGGGCGCTTTGCGCTGCGGACGGATCATCGAGCGGATCGGACACATTCGCGCCTATGCCGTCTTTGGCGGTCTCGTGGTTGCCGCGACCGCGGCCATGCCGCTCTGGATCGAACCGTGGCCATGGCTGGCACTGCGCGGGGTCATAGGGTTCGGTTGTTCCGGGATTTTCGTCACGACCGAGAGCTGGTTGAGTGCCAAGGCCCAGCCATCTGAACGCGGCCGGATCTTCGCGGCATACATGGTCGGCACCTTCGTCGCGCTTGCGGTGGGACAGCTCCTGATCGGCCGCGCTGCGATCGAAACGGCTACGCCGTTCAATGTGATCGTCACCTTGTTCGCCGTGGCGCTGGTCATGGTGAGCACGACCCGTGCCGAGCCGCCGCAGACCACAGTTGCGGCGACGCTACCCTATGGCCAACTCTCGCGCGCTGCGCCAGTCGCGGTTATCGGTTGCGCGGTCAGCGGGCTGGTCAGCAGCGCGTTCTACGCACTCGTGCCAGCATGGATGCAGGGCGAAGACATCGATCGCGCGACCATCGCGCTGTTCATGCTGGTGGCGGTGCTGGGCGGGCTTGCGTTCCAGGTCCCGGTCGGCCGGCTTTCCGACCGCTTTGACCGCCGCATCGTATTGGCCGCACTCAGCCTCGGCTTCGCGGGCGCCGCCGTTGCCCTGGTGCTGCTGCCGCACTCTCGACCGGTGGTCCTGACGGCGGCGGCCCTGCTCGGCGGCTTCATGTCGACGCTCTACCCCGTCTGCGTCGCCCTCGCCCACGACCGCATGCCAACTGATCGGGTAGTCGCGGTCAGCGGCCGGCTCATCCTGGTGAGCGGGCTCGGCTCCGTGGTCGGACCTCTTGTCGGCACCAGCCTCATGGCGCGTTTCGATATCGACGGCGTGTTCTACTTTATGGCCGCTGCCGCACTCGTTCTGGCCATCGTGGCCGCGGCCAGGAGTATTATGACAGCGCCGCCCTTGCACCTTGAACGGCCATTCGAGATCCTGACGCCACAGGCAGCATCGCTTGCGCACGATCCACTTGGCTGTTCAGACGAGCCGTTCTCACCAGACCCTGACGGCGTCGCCCCGAGGAGCGTTGACCTCATGGCGGGGGGGTGACTACTCAGGCCGCGCCTTGCCGCGCCGGCGCCTCCGGCCTGAACCGCACGCCCCTCCGCGCATGACCGCCGCCGAGACCGATCGGCGTACCGTCGGCGCGCCAGCAGGCCGCACCGGTCATCGTGCCGTCGGCATCGAACCGGATCGCACTCATGCCGCCGCCGACATTGCCGACCGCGCCTATGTCGTGGCCCCGGTCGCGCAATGCGGCGAGCACGTCCGGCGGCACGGCGTCTTCCAATTCCACGCCGAACCCCTGGGTCCAAAGGCGCGGCGCCTCCACCGCCTCCTGCACGCTCATCCCGTGGTCGATCAGGTTGGAGATCGCCTGCATCACTGAGGGGAAGATGCGCAGCCCGCCGGGCAACCCCAGCGCGTAGCGCGGCTTGCCGTCCTTCAGCACCATCACCGGCGACATCGATGAGGTGATGCGCTTGCCAGGCGCCACGGAGTTGGCGCGGCCGGGATGGGGCGTAAACACGAACATGTAATTGTTCGGGATCATGCCGGTGCCGGGCACGATATAGCGCGCGCCGAACAGCGAGTTGATCGTCTGCGTGGTGGCGACAATGTTGCCCATGCCGTCTGCGATTGTCAGGTGCGTGGTATGCGCCCCTTCGTCCGGCGCGACCTCGGCGCTCCAGCTTTGCGCGCGGTTGGTGTCGATGCGCGCGCGGCGATCGGCCGCATAAGATTTCGACAGCAGCTTCGCCACCGGTACCTTGACGAACGCCGGGTCCGCAGTCGCCGCCGCCCGGTCGGCGAAGGCGATCTTCAGCACCTCGGCCAGCAGATGCAGCGTGTCGGCCGAGCCGAAGCCGAGTTCACAGATGTCGTAGCCCTCCAGGATGTTGAGCATCTGGATGATGTGCAGCGGCCCGGACGAAGGCGGCGGCGGCCCGACGATATCGAAGCCGCGGTAGCTGCCGCGCAGCGCGTCACGGTCGATGGTGCGATAGCGGGTCAGGTCCTCGCGCGCCAGGTAGCCGCCGGACTTCGCCATGTGGTCCGCATAGAGCCTACCGAGTACGCCGGTGTACAGCAGATCGGGACCTTCACGCGCAATGCTGCGCAGCGTCTCCGCATAGTCGCCGGTAACCAGCCGGGTGCCGGCAGCGATCGGCGTGCCGCCGGGCAGGTACAGTTTCGCGATCTCCGCATCGCGCGCCATGTCGGCGGCCGAGTCAGCAACGCATTCCCGCAGATACGGCGTGACACGGAAGCCGCGTGAGGCGTGGCGGATCGCCGGCTCGATGACATCGGCCAGCGGGAAGGTGCCAAACCGCGCCAATGCCTCGCACCAACCCTTCAGGTTGCCGGGCGAGGCCACCGCGGTCGGGCCGACCGCGTTCCCGCGGCCGATCGCGTCCATCGTGCCGGGCGCGCCATTGGGATCGGGCAGGTAGGTTGTCGGGCCGGTGGCGAGCGGTGCCATGCTCTGGTTGTCGATCACCACATGGCGGCCATCAGCCAGCCGGATATGCGCCATGCCGCCGCCGAGGATGCCGACCATCATCGGCTCCACCACGGTCAATGTGAAGCAGGACGCGATCGCCGCATCGATCGCATTGCCGCCGGCCGCCAGCATCTCGGCGCCTGCCGCCGAAGCGAGCGGATGGTTGGTGACCACCATGCCGCGCGTTCCCGCCGCTGACTGCTTCTCGCAATGGAATGTCGTGCCGGCGCGGGCGCGCCAGTCGGTATCGGGCATGGCCGGTCCTTTCGCGGGATACGTGGGCGGCGATGCAGCGACTACACGGCCTCGGCGGCGAAGCGGCGTGGTGCCGCACAGCAGCTACAGCCGCCGGAGTGGGAGCGGAACGGCGTGGCGGCTGCGGCCTCGGGTCGCGCACCGCCGATCGCCGGCAAGGTCAGGCTGCGCGGCGCCGGATCGCCGCAGGCGGGGCAAGGCTGCGGAAGCGCGAATTCCGCCATCGGGTGGCTTTCGCTGAACGAACCGCAGCGGTCGCAGTCGTAATCGTAGGTGGGCATGCAGGCCTCGCCGTTCGGATCATATGGCGAGGATGTTGCCACCGTTGTGCGCTGCCGGTCCAGATGGCCCGGCGATGCGGTCACCGTTGGAACGTAGCGCGGTCGAACAGGCCCAAGGGTGCGGCCGTCAGCAGTACGGATGGAATAACCACAGCGGCGACGATGGCCAGCCGAAACCCGAGCAGCCACGCCGGCGAGGCCAATCCGCCGATCATCTGCGGCACCACGAATGCCGCAACCATTGCCAGCGACGATGTGGCGAGCAGGGGAACACCCGCGCGCAGCGGTCGCAGCGGCGTGGTGCGCAGCACCCGCGCATTCGCCAGCAGGATGTATGGGCTTACGAACATCTGGGCGCCAAGCCACAAGAAAACCGCATGCAACGATGAGGCGGGGCGGAACAGCAGGACACCAACCACCGTTGCCAAGGTTCCGGCAATGTTGGCGATCAGCGTGTAGCGTGCCTCGCCGCGTGCGATGACTGCGACGCCGGCGGGAAACGTTAGAAACAGCCAGGCCGTCAGCGCGATCAGCGGCAGGGACGACTCGCCTGAAGGCTGCCAGGCTGAACCGAGCAGCATCGCGACGAGCGGCTGGATCACAACCGCCATCGCGGCACACAGCGGAAACGCAAGCAGACTGGACCAGGCGAGACAGCGATCCACGCCGGCGTGCAAGGCCGGCAGGTCGTCCTGCCGGTCCGACAGCAGCGGCAGCATCAGCCGCCATTGCGCGGTGAAGGCGAGTTCGCGCACGGCATCGACGAGGCGGAACGCCATGTGCACCTGGCCGAGTGTCGCCGCGCCGGCGATGCCCCCGATCAGCAGGGCGAACAGCCGGTAACGGCAGTGCTGTATCAGCGTGCTGGCGGTGAGCGGCAGGCCGATGTGCAGCAGCTCGCGCAGTCGGCGTCGGTTCACGATGCGGCGCGGCCGCATCGGGCAGCGTACCAGCAGAGCGAAAGCGCCGGCGCCGGAGATGACCAACTGCTGCACCACGAGTGCCCACGCGCCGGCGCCATGCAACGCGCTGACGACGCCGGCAAGCGTGCCGAGCCCCTGGCCGACCAATGTGCGCAGCGCCAGCTTCCGATAGGCGCGATCCCTGGTCAGCAGTCCTTGTACCGGCCCCGCCGCACCGACCAACGGCAGCGGCAGCGCGAGCGCCACCGACATCGCGGTCAGCCTGCTGTCGCCCAGCGACCACGCCAGCGGCTGGCCCAGTGCGGCCTGCAACACCGCGGCGAGACACCCGACCGCGACGGATACCGCGAACGCGCTGGAAAATGTTGCTTCGTCCACGACGCTGCGCTGCACCAGCGCATCAGCGAACAATGCATTTACGCAGACCCAGAGCAGTATATGCACGGCGACCGCCGCCGCGCCGATGCCGACCTCGGCGGGGCCGACCAGACGCGCCACGATGAACGCCGATGCGAACGCGAGCACTGCCGAGACGGCGGCCTCCAGGCCCGACCAGAACACGTTGGCGGCATGGCCTCGCGTCATCGCCTGAAATCCTGCTTGGCGACTGTTCGCAGCGAGGCGATGCCCAGCACCGCGACCAATGGCGGCAGCCACATGACGCGGCACTGGTAGCGATCGTGCGGTCCGGAGAGACCGCCGGTGATCGCCGCGTTCGCCAGCAGCGCGAGCAGCACCGCGGCGGCGAAACCGCTGGCGGCATGCCGCCTGCGCGATGCCGCGAGCAGCAACCCGACGCACCCCGCGATGCCGGCAAGCGCCACGGCGAGATGCAACGTCTGCAACCATGCGGGCACTTCGAGGCTGCCGGAATTCTGCCGGGAGGCGGCGTATGTCTCTGCCTCGAAGCGGGGGAAATCGCGTTCGATCCGCGGTGTCACGGTGCCGGGCCACGGCTGCAGCCCGTCACCGGTGGCGAACCGCGCAAGCTGCTGCATGGCGTTTCGCCCCACGGCCCGCAGCTCGCGGCCTGGCTCCGCACGCAGTGCGGCGGCGATGATCGCATCTGCCTCGCGCGAAACCACCTTGGCGCCGCCGGACTGCACGACCGGGCCGTCCGCGCGCCACAGGAAGTCGTCGGTCATCGCCGGAAGCCGGTCGATGAACGCGCAGAGGCGCCAGCCGGATGCTGGACAGTCGCGACGCAGCACGTCCGTCCCCGGCCCGTCATAGATCACCCGGGTCAGCACGAACACGTTGCTGAACGGCGCCATCGATGCGCGACCGAATGCGATCAGGTTGACCGACATCAGCGCAACCGCTGCCAGCGCGAGCGGCAACACACTCTGCAACACCGCGGCTTCGCGGAGACCCCGCATTGGCAGCAGCACGGTCAACAACACGAACGCAAGCAGCACGTGTGACTGGTGCGCAGCGATCATGAATGCAGCGAGCGCCACCAGCCAGATGCGTTCGCGCGATGACAGGCGTTCGGTGGCGAAGATCAGCAAGGCCAGGACGAGAACCAGTACGCCGGTGAACACGTCCGGCATGAGCTGGGAGGCGAACCAGGGCAGTGACGTCATCACTGCCATCGCGCCCATCAGAGGTAACAGCCACCAGACCGACACGTCAGGCAGCAACGCCCGCCGCATCAGGTGCAGCACGTGTGCCACCAAGAGCGCCTGCACGGCGATCACCGGCCAGGTGGTGAGCGTCAGATGCAGCGGCAGCAGGAACAGGCTGTAGAAGATCGGCCGGTCCCAGCCGAAATAGCGCTCGATCGCCTGCGACAGGTAGGTGCCGGTGTCGGAGTATACCAGCGGATAGCCGTTCCAGAGTGCCGGCCATACCAGCGATGTGGCGGCGAGCGCGACGGCGACGACGGTCGCGGTGCGCCCCTCAGTCCGCATAACCGTTCGGGTGCGCCTCGCGCCAACGCAGCGCGGTGCGCACGATCTCGTCCAGTTCGGCGAAGCGTGGCCGCCAGCCGAGGTCGCGGTACGCGCGCTGCGACGACGCCACCAGCGCGGCCGCGTCGCCGGGTCGGCGTGGAGCGATGCGGTATGGCACCTTATGGTTCGACACGCGCTCGACCGCCGCGATCACCTGCAGTACCGAATGCCCGCTGCCGCTGCCCAGATTGACGGTGATGCTGCCGCGTTCCAGCCAGTCCAGCGCGAGCAGATGCGCATCGGCGAGATCGGTCACGTGTACGTAGTCGCGCAGGCACGTGCCGTCCGCCGTGGCGTAGTCGTCGCCGTACACGTCGAGCTCCCCGCGCCGGCCAAGCGCCGCATCGATCACCAGCGGAACAAGATGTGTTTCCGGCCGATGATCCTCGCCATGGCGTCCCGCCGGATCCGCGCCGGCAGCGTTGAAATAGCGCAACGCCGCATAACGAAGCCGGTGCACGCGCTCCGCCCAGAGCAGCGTGCGTTCAAGGAACCATTTGCTGTCACCATAGGGGGATTCCGGATCGATCGGAGCGTCTTCCGGGATCGGCACGGCCTTCGGCGTGCCGTACAGCGCAGCGGTCGAGGACAGCACGAAGCGCATGACGCCGTGGCGCACGCAGGCCTCGATCAGACGCATGCCGTTGCTGGCGTTGTCGATCAGGTAGCGGAACGGCAGCCGCATGCTCTCGCCTACCTGCGACAGCGATGCGAAGTGGAACACCGCGTGCCACGGACCATCGGCAAGCACCGCATCCACCGTACCGGTATCCGCCAGGTCCGCCACGATCAGTTGCGCACCGCGCGGTACCGCGCCGCGATGGCCGGTGCGCAGATTGTCCAACACCACCACCGTGTCGCCGCGCTCGACCAGCGCTGCCACCAGGTGACTGCCGACATAGCCCGCTCCGCCGGTGACCAGGAACCGTCGCGTCATTGCCATTCACTCCCGGAAGTAGCCGCCGTAGCGCGGATGATACACCTCCGCATCGGCGTAACCCGAGCGCACATGGACGGCGACGTCCACCTGCGTCAAGGCGGCGCCGACCACGTTGGCGTGCGCCTCTTCCAGCAGTTCCAGCGCATGCAGCGCAACCTGGCGCGACGTGACACGCCAGCGCACGCAGAACAGCGTGGCATCGGCGAGGCCGGCGACAATTCGCGCATCGGTGATAGCCTCGGCCGGCGGCGTGTCGAGCAGCACGAGGTCGTAGTCCTGCCGCAACGTCTGCAGCAGCCGTGCCATCGTGGCCGACATCAGCAGCCCGAGCACATTCGCTTCGCTCTTGCCCCCCGGGATGGAATCCATGCCGGTCGCCGTGTCCTTCCGGATCACATCGGCCACCGAGGTCTGCCCGCGCAGATAGTCCACGAGTCCAGGAGGATGCTGGGGGTGGCCGCTGAACGAAGGATGGCGGATGTCGCAATCCAGCACGATGACGTGCTCGCCGTTCATCGCCGCAAGGCGCCCGAGCGCCCGCGTGACCGTCGTCTTGCCCTCCTTGGGTCGCGCCGCCGTCACGGCAATGATGCGTGGCCGGTCCGGCCACAGCGACAACCCGGCGCGCAGGGCACGAAGCTGCTCGGCCAGCGCCGAGTGTGGCTTGCGTGCGGCGTACTCCTCAATGCTGGCGCCCTTCAGCGTCGGGCGGGACAGGCGCGGAATCAACGCCAGACACGGCAGCCCGAGTACCGTCCGCACATCGTCGCCACTGTGAAACGTGCAGTCGGCAAGCTCGCGCACATAGACCAACAACAGACCAAGCGCGATTCCGAACGGGGTCGCCGCCGTCATCCATGGACCGGTGCGCGGGAAGCTTGGCTGGCCCGGTATCAATGCCAGCGAGATTTCATGTGCATCCGGGGTCTCGATCGTCGGTTGCTGGGCGGTCTGCTGGATGCGTTCGAGTACCGCCTGCAACTGGCCGCGCGACGCCTCCGCATTGCGCAGCATTGCATTCAGCGGCACCTGTGCCGATGCATCGCGCGCGATCTGCGCCTGTTGCTCGGTCAGGTCGCGTCGCAGCGCGTCCACGCGCTCGCGATCGGCGTGCACATCGGCGTCGATGGCGGCCACCACGCGGCCGGTCTCCGCGGCGACCGTGCGGTCCACCTCGGCAAGCTGCGCGTGGATGGCCCGGACCTCCGGGTGACCGGGACCCAGCCGTCCGAGTATTGACTGCAGCTCGGCCGACAACTGGTCATGCCGCGCGCGCAACTGCACCACCGACGGCGCGATCGCCGCCTGCGCCGCCGCACCGGTCCGGCCGCTGGCAGCGTCCAGCTTCCCCTCTGCCTCGGCCAGCGCGCTGTGGGCCTGCGCCAGGTTCTCGGTGAGCAGGCTGATCTGTTCGCTGTCGAGCCGAGCATGCATGCCTTCGATCAGGCCGTGCTCGGCACGGTACTGCGCAATTGCGTCCTCCTGCAGCCGCACCTCCTTGCGCAGTTCGTCCCGCCGCGCCTCCAGCAGCTCACGTGCGCGCGACGCCGCGCCATATTTCGCGCCAAGCTGCGACTTCACATAGACATCCATCGCAGTGTTCACTGCGGCTGCCGCAAGCACCGGGTTTTCCGCGGTGAACGAGACCTCGAGCACGTGAGACGCCTTTACCGGTGTGACGGTCAGCGCGGACTGCACAGCGGCCAGGGTCGCATTGCGTTCAGGGTCCAGCCTCGGTCCAGTCATCTCGCTGACCGGAACCGGCGCGGCAGCTGACTGCATCCGCCGGAACGCAGACTGCAGTCGGCGCAGCCACGAGGGTGGCCGCAGCGATGCGTTGAACTCGGGGTTGGTAAGCAGGTTTAGCCGGGTTGCGACCTGCTCGACCACCAGCATGCCACGCAGAACCTCGGCCTGGCTGGTCATGACGGCATCGGTGATCGGATCGACCCGAAGGATGCTCTGAAGTTCCCGCAACTTGTACCTCGCTCGCGTCGTAAAGCAGAGTTCCGGTGGCGGTGTAGCGCGGGGTCAGCTGCGCGAGCGCAACATAGGCGAGCAGCGGGCACAGCAATATCGATGCCAGCAACAGCCACTTGCGCCGCTGTAGAATGGCCAGGACTGCGGCACCGTTCAGCGCCGCCGCATCCACCGCCGCGCGCGCGGCCGGGCGCACACGCCGGGCCATCCTGGACGGCTGGATTGCTGCTTCGGGTCGGTCGAGCATCGCCTGTCCTGTCGACGCAGACCTTTGTACCGGGTTCGCCTTAATTCCTGGCTAATGAAATCGCATTGTAATCATTGAGCTTTCCCCCGATGCGCCGGGATTTTGCTACAGGCTTGCTACATGGTCGGGCGGATGCCGGCCGGCTTTTCGCTGCCATTCATCAGTGTTCGCATTGGACGCCTCACGTGGCCGCTCAGAGCCGGCGCCAGCGCCTCGCCACCTCCGCCGCACCATCGAGCCGGCCACCGGCCCATCCGCCGCGTAGCGCCGTCACGGCCCGGCGCTGGCCGCTCTGCCGGCCTCGTGCCAGAGGTCGGTCGAACGTGCTCGGCTCGTGATCCTTTTCGTGGTGTTCGCCGCCCCCTCAGTGGGGCGGCCTTCTTTTCCGGCAGCCGCCGGGCGGGCGCACTCGGCTGCTACGCCACGTCGCGGCCGTGCAGGCGCCCCAGCGCTTCCCAGGGATCCAGTTCCACCTCGCCCTCGATGACAGGCGGCGGTGCCGGCCCCGGGATCAGTTGGAGCCGCGGTCGGCTGGCCGGCGTGAAGCCGAGCACGTCAGCGGCACGCAACATGATGACGGCCGCGTGCTCGAGGATTTATCACATACGGCGAGATCACCGCACGGCCATCTTTGCCCGGCTGTAGGAACGGCCAGTCCTTCCCCATGTCGAGGCGCGCCTGCGCCATCGCCGCAATGCGGTGTCGTGCTTCAGCTTCGCACCAGATCACCAGCGCACCCTTGTCGGCTGCTTTCAGCGAGACCGCGCGGCGCATGCGCCAGCGCGTAGCGCCACGATATCTGTTGCTCATCCGTGAACCAGTGCGGCGGCTCGCTGGAAAGCTCAACCTCGGGCACCGGTTCGTATTTGCGCTTTGCATCGCGCGATTTCTCCGTCGTTCCGCGAAGTGCCTTCAACTGCGTGGGCACGCGCCGGCGACTATGGTGCAGACCCCGACCTGTCATGCCATCTCATTGCAATTTGCTGGGCTAACGCCTGAAGATTCTTCAGTGGCGCACGCTCTTCGCCGACCCGGTTTCAAGTATTGATCCCCCCTATCGGTATCGAAACGTCTTCACACGTGCGCGTCGAGTGCGACGTGGCGCAATGATCCATTCGCACCACGACAGATCAGCGAACAAGGCCAGGATGTCCGGCACGAAGTTGCGAGCCTCAACGCTGCGCCTGCGGCCGAACTGCCGAACCTCATCGCGATAACCTCATCGCCGCTGTGTGCGTCCGATCGCTGCCAGCAATGCCGTGTCGGACCGCTTGCGTGCTTCGTCGCGCGTGTCGGTGGGCGCATCATCGAAGCCGACGAACACGACAGGTTTGATGCCGTGCTTGCGGATCACTTCGTAGAACGCAGCATCGCGCGCAAAAATCTGGGCGATCGTTGCCGCCACATCGGTGGGCTCGCTGACCATCTCGGTGAGGTCTATCGCATCGATCACGGCAACCTCAACGCATTTGGCCGGGATAGACCGGCGGCACCACCGGCCGCGATGACGACGGCTGTGGCGCCTGCGCCGGCTGCGCGGGTGTGCCGGTCTGCTGGCCGGCTTGGATCAGACCCTGGCCGTCAACACGAGCGACCTCACGCGTTCCGCTGCGCGGCGGTCCGTTCGGCGTAGCCGGCTGATGACGCGTCGCCTGCGGCGCGGGCACCGATGGCGCGAGCTGAGCGCTCTGTCCTTGGCCCTGCCCACCGATAACTTGACCAGGCGTAGCGCCGCCCAGCCGTGTGGCCAGCTTACCAGACAAACCGACTGAAACCCGGCCGGTGTTTTTACGTCCGCCTCGCATGTCCTGTGCTCCCTTCTTTCGGTTCAGCGGTTGCCGGCCCAGCTTCGCGTGATGGCAAGCGCCCGCTGACGCTGTTGCCACATCGCCGGCAACGCGGCGTCGGTGCGGCTGCCGCGTCTGCGCTGCTGTGCTGCGGCCAACCTTCGCAATTCTTGCAACGAAAGCTCTGCCAGGGTTACCGCGATCCGCCGGCTCACCGCGGCAAGTTTTGCCTTCGCTGGGGCTGCCTTTGTTCGCAACGTCGCCAGCCGCTTCGGATTGAGCGGGCGTGCGCCGCGTCCTGCGTAAACGCTGCCGGTGGCGGTGATCCAGTCGGTGTGATCCACGGTGGTGCCCTCCCTATGCTGCCGCTGTCGCGGCTGCAGGTTCGTCGAGATATTCAGCGCAGCCTGACCCGACCAGGGCATGCGCGGCGCGCGCCGAGACGGTGTGCTGTTCGCCTGGAAACATCCGCGCGATGCCGACGTTGAGGTTAGCTGCCCTCACCGGGCCGTGCAGCACACGCACACGTCGCGGCGGTGCGATCGGACTGATCGCTTCGATCTCATCGATCGGCACCTTGCGTGGCACAAAGCGCGATCGCAGCGGCACATTGGCGTCGATGAAAATTTCTACCGCCCTCACTTGCGCGTCTGCCTGTTGCCGGCGCTGCTCAACGGTCGCAACAAACTGTCGCAGCGCGAAGTCACTGAGCGGGAAGAGTGGCGGCGGAGCAACGAACTCCCGCACCCGCTCGCCGAAGCCGGCCGCTGCATTGTGCAGCTCGTGGGCGCGAGTGAGCGCTGCATAGAGGGCGCTGATCGCCTCGGCCAGCTGCGCCTCTATCGCAGCCAATGCCGGGCGTCGTGCTTCCCATGCGGCTTCCCATGCCGCCAGACGCTCCCGATCAACCGCTGCCTGAGCGTCGTCGATCGCATAGGCGATCTGCTCCAGCCTGAGCTTCGCCGTCTGATCCTCGCTGGCCATCGCGGTGACCGGCTCAAGCGAGCCGCCTTCACGTAGCAAGCGCTCGCGCTGTTCGCGGTGCGCGGCAAGCGTCGCGATGATCTGCGCCTGCTCATCGAGCAACACACCGAGCCTTTCCTGGGCGGACTGCTGCGCCGGCTCGGGCGATGGTGGCGTGGGTTTCCTTCCGAACGGCGGCATGCGTCGCAACCCCCTGTTGGGCGCAGCGTAGCACCGCGTGGCCGTCCAGGCATCCGTCTGGCCGCACATCTGTGTGGGGGTGCAGTCAGACAGCCACGCCAGCGGGCCAGGAGCGCGCTACAGAGCCTTGGCAGCCCGAGGCGGCAAGAACTGGCCAGCGATCGCCGCGCGGCGCGTAGCCGGCCTTGAGGCCGTAACGCCGGCACAGGCTGCCAATTGCTTGCCGAGTCAGACCGTGCTCGGTGGCGAGTTCCCGCATAGTCGCGCCGGCCGCGATGCGATGGCGGAGCCCTTCGATCTGCTCCGCCGACCGGTAGTGCCCTCGCTTGAGCTTCTCGACCTCGCCCCGCTCTTGGGCCTGGGCGATCAGCCGCGCGAAGGCTCGCCGCTCGGCCTGGGCGATCGCCAAGGCGAGGTCAGTGCGGAGTGCCAGCGCATTGCGTAGTCGGCGTTAGCGTTGACCTCCGTCACCACGGCGAGCCGTTGATCCGCCAGGGCGTGCTGCACGCGCGGTGAGGCGAGCGCAGCCGAGGGCACAGCGGCGCAAGCCTGCGGCGGCACGATGCGCGCCCAGCCATCGCCCAACGCACCGCCAGGCGCTTCGTTGGTGCAAGTTGCGCAGGAACACGCTCACCACGCACCGGGCTGCACACGCAGGCGCGGGATCGGTGCGGTGGCACCGATCCCCAGCGCGCCATGCGGCCAGCGCCGCGACGCTTCGGCAGCATACTCCCTGGCGCTCTTGTCGGAGAGATGGAGCAGCCAGCCAAGCTGTGCCCACGACACGTCGCGCAGCACCACCGCCTCGAGGATCGCCACCCGGAGCGCACCGAGCGCGGCAGCAGCTACGCGAGTCTCGCAGCGGCGCAACACGCCTTGTCGCATCGGCATCCCTGGGCCCGGGCGAGATATCGACCCTCACCTGCCAGGACTGCGCGCTGTCGGGCTGGTGATTTCAGCCCAGGCGCGCCACGCCAGCGCAGCGTCGAGGGCTTCGCGATCGATCTTGCCGGCCGCGTGCAGACTGAGCAAACGGGTTTGCACTGACCAGCCTCGGTGCAATGCGGCGCCATCGATGCGCGGCAGGGCAACGTCGTGATGCGCGCGGAATGCGGCAGTTGGCGCACTGCTCGGTGGCAGCGGCACGCGAGGCGCCGATGTGCTCGCAGTGAAGGAGCGGTGATTCGGCCGGAACGCGACATTGCAGAAACAACACCCTTGCCGGCGGGGAGGAACGGAAGCGCCCGGCGAGGCTGCGCCAGCGGCTCCGGAGTTACTACCGGCACGAAATTGCAGAGCAGGCAATTTCGCGGCTCAGACGATCGCGCTCCCTCTGCCACGGCCAGCATCTGACGGCAGATTGAGGTCGCTGCCGCTACTCTGCGGCTTCGTCGGATTGTTCCCCTCGATGTCCTGCACCAGCGGCGGAATCGGACTGAGCGCCACCGGCTCGGGCGCCAGCGCGTCCTTGGGCATCAGCACGAGGTCGGCGTGTTAGCCGTCTTCGTCGCGCCGGTATGGTCACCTGCATGATGAGCCAGCTTTCGTCATCGAGCTTTAGCTGCGCGGCACTGATCGGTGCCAAGCAATTCAGCTCCCAGAGCTTGCCGGCAGCATCGCGCCAGCTATCGCATGTCACGTTGAACTGCTGCGATCGGCCGGCGCGGCGGTGCATCTCCCACAGCGCGCGGTCTTCGGCGAGGCTCTGGCCATCGCTCATCTGCTCACTCACCACAAAGCGCTTGCGGAAGCGTGGCACGGCAGGATCGTGCACAATCAGACCAGCCAATGTATCGGTGAGTTGCCCAACGTCACCATAGGTGACGACCGAGAGGAAGTGCCCTTCGTAATCGGAAAAGCGCGCATCCATCGCGAAGCTGACACCGCCTTGCTCGATGTTCTGCCCAATAGCGAAGCCGCTCACCATGTTATCGCTGCCAGCCTGCACGATCAGCATCGAGCCATCCGGCAGGTCATAGATGGCGAGCTTTGAGTATCGCGTGATGCGATCGATGATTTCCCACGCGGTCTCGCCAAGGTTGATGTTGAACTGTGAGATCTGCGCGTCGTCACCGGCACTGCTATTGATCGTGACACCATAAGGCTGCGCGATCGCCTCAGCGATAGAGAGGGCACTGCCGCCTTTCACCTGAAACGAGGGATGATCCTTGTCACCGATGAAGGCAGAGCAGTCCGTCAGGTCCTCACTCTTGCTGCGACCCTGAATGCGGATGTTGTGCGACGATGCCGACACCATGCTGTCGTATCAGTCGACATAACCAGTGAGCACCAAGTCAACACCGATCTGCACCGTGCATAGATCGCCAAGCTTCACGTTCACGTCAGCGGTGTTGAGGTAGCGCTCAGTCACCTAGATGTCGAAGCTCGCAAGTATGCTTTCCATGCCGCGCTACGCGTACACCCGCTGCCAACCTGTCAAGCTTTTATTACCGACCTGCAAAGTGAGCACATCAGACGTAGTGGCGAGCGAGCACGAAGCGACACACCGTAAGCGTCAGACATCAGCGTCCTCCAGCTTCGTGAGCCAAAGCTATCCTTCAACCAGCGCTGCGCGTGCGCAATGTCTGCGTGACAACTATTCCCCAACAGTCCGCCAAGTCAGTCGTCACTCAGCATCGTGACGCCGTCAGCCTCCATTTGCCGCAACAGAGCTTCCCATTTCTCTATGTGCGGACCGTCCTCTATGAAATAGGTCTTCACAGTCTGTGAAGTCATGATGCGCGTGCCGAACAGCACGTAAGTTCGCCGTCCCTCAGCGTGTAGATAGCGACGTCCGTCATAGCTCATCTCCTTTCAGCCTGAGCTTGCCACGCCTCGCTGCCACGCATTCAGGCAGCCTGCTAGCCCCGCGCCGTCCGAGGGGTAAAGTCAGCAACTCCATAGAGAGTTCGAGACCCCTAATGTCCAATTTCCCTATCACGCGCGTAGCGACCCCAGCCCGCACTGATCGTGCTTGCCAGGCCTCGCTGTCAGAGCCAGCGGAAGCCATGTGCCATGACGCCAAGCAATGCGACGAAAGCAGCCAACAGCCAGTAGAGGTGACGATCCTGCCGCGCCAGCAACAAGCGAAATCCTCACAGACCACGCCGCGCAATTCTGCAATCTCTCCGCGTAGCTCGCTGCGCACCGCCTATATTTCAGTGCGCAATAAAGCGCCGTCCTAGCGCTGATCCGCGCGCATGCCACGTAGTTCCGCGCGATTTCCGTCAGGACAGTCTCAGCGTCTCGCTCACTTTCAGTGCGTCCGTCCGTGCCCGCGTGCCCGCGTAAATCTTCCGCCTGCTCGTATCCGCCGCACTTGATCGCGGTGGTGCGAATGTCCTGGCTCGCGGCGGTTGCGACAATCTCGCGCAGCCGGTTCGCGCCCTTGATGATGAGCAAGGCGACACCTTCAGGCTCGGTGGAGTCCTGCCATACGCCCCACACCACGTCGTTTGCGGCGATCATTTCCATGACTGGCCGCATGGTGCCATCCATGATCGCGTCGTTCTCGTTTGCCATCTCAACCAGCCGTCCGACGAATTCGGCCGGCAGAGCGTCGTGTCTAGTTGTGCCCGCTCGAGCGCGGCGGCGTGCTTCACCCATTGCCCCCTCCGTCATTTCGCCTGCTTTGTCAGTAGTTGCGTGCGCTGCCGCGCCGGCCGTCTGCGCGCGCCGTCGAGCCACGCGCGGAAGCTCCTGAAGTCACATTCGGTCAATGCGTGTTGGAATTCACCATTGTGCAGCGCGACGACGGGCGCAGCGGCATCATCCTTCCGCGCGGCGAGCACAACGCCATGGCCGTTCGAAAGCGCGATACACACGGTGAGGGTGTCGCCGTCCTGCGCGACGTGCCAGCGTGCGGTCATACCGTCCTGGTCAGTCATGTCGCTGGTGTCCGGTTGGTGCTTCGCAAGGCTGCGTGGGAACGCCAAGTAGGGTCAATCACGCTAGATGGTCCCTCACGATATGTTGTTCTGGCAACGAAATTGCAGTATCTGCAATTCGGTTTGCTTCGCGCCACGCGTCAGCACTCCAAATCAGACAACGCGGCCGGCTGCCACGCTCCATCGGCGGTGCGGGACTGCATTGCGATGCGCGATCGAAGGTCCATGTAACTTGTCTTGCTCGGTCCGATGAGGACGCACGCGCCTGCGGCCAGCGTTGCGGGATGCTGCTCGGTCACCGTCACAAACCACACCTCCATTGCGCTCTTTTGGTCAGCGCGGTCCTTGAACAGCACCACCTTGCCGTTCTCGCGATGGCGACCGATGGGTATGTGAAACGCGGGCGGCTTTGGCTTGGCCATCGCGTCCTCCTCACTGCATATCATCATCGCCGATACCCCCACGGCGGGATCTTCGACGGGCTGCCGCCCTTGCCGCGAAGCGTGACACCGGAGCGATAAAGCGAGGTGCGGATAATGCCGTCGGTTAGTCCGTGCGCTTTGGCAATGCAGAGAACACTCCGGCCCTCAGCATAAAGTGCGGCCACGACAGCATCGAACGACGGAAGGTCATCGACACCATTCCTGCGTAGGTGTTTGGTCAATCCGCGCCGACGGCCCGCTCCGCGAAGCGTAGGCGTAATTCCCGCAAGTCGGAGACGGCGGGCGACCCCATTGTAAGTCATTCCTACCGTTTGTGCGATGTGCCGCGTAGTATGTCCGCGCTCATACTCGGCAACGATCCACTTCGTCAGATCGTCATTCGAAGCGAAGCCGCCCCAGCCGTGTTTCCGCCATAGCGCTTCCGAGATCAGTCCGCCGATCTCGTCGCGGGGGACGCGGTTGCGTTCCATCCGCTCGCGCATGGCAGCAAGCGCGGCGGGATCGGCGAGGCGGCGCGCTATGCTCGCGTCGATCTTGGCCTTGTGTTCCTCCGTCGCCCAACGGCGAAGCATCGCATCGCCGTTACGCTTCGGGGGCGATAGTCCTTGGGAACGCAGATACTCGACCGCCGCATTCTTCAGGACTTTGACGGGAGCGCCCTTCGTCACACCGGGACCAGCCGATGCGTCGTCGCGATACCCTGTAGCTCAAGCTCCGTCAGATGGTTCCGCACGCGCTGGCCCGGCGTGATGCGTTTGGCGACCTCGGCAAAAAACCCGCCATACTGCTTGCCGAGGCGCCTGCACTCAGCCCCGGTGCAATCGCCGAGGGCCTTGCCATAGGTGGTCTGATATTCGAGCAGGCGCACGCTCACGATCCGCTCGATGCGTTCCTGATCGGCCTGGGTGATTTGCTCGACCATAGTTCCGGTGGCTTCGGCACGCCCGCCCCGTTTCGGCTTTTGCCGCACCGGGACCACGGTTGCGCGCAGCCATTCGGCCAGCGGTGCAAGCGAGAAAAGCTCGGCCTGGGCGTCATCGAACACGACACCATCACGGACCCGCGCAACATATCGCTCGCACGTCTGCTCGGGCGTGTCGTCGGGAAACTCGGCTTGCAGGCGCTGGATAAAGTCGCGGGGCAATTCCAGATGGCGCGACCGGCGCCGGCCTGAATTTACCTGCAACAATGCACGATCACTCATGGTGTTGTCCTCCTGTTGGTTAGATCGTTCCGGGTGCAGCCACGTCAGTTCACCGTAACTGACGCAGGCGCCAGTGCAGCCCGCTTCAGCTCGATAGCTGCGATTTCATCCATCCGCTTCTCGGTCTCGCCAATGCAAAAGTCGAACCGACCCGGCGGGGCGTCTTTGTTGCGGCCGGCGTATATATCTTTCGCTATAGCGAAGAACAGGGCAGCCTCATGGGCCAAGGCGTCCCGCCTTTCCTGGAGATCGCGGATGTCGGGCCAATCACTCATCGTGTTTCCCTCCGTGTTTGACGTTGACCTAGTGGACAATCACTCGCTCGCGCCGCGTCTAGCGCGACCACAGACGCGCGCTGTTCTCGATGCGTTGCCAGTGCACGGCATGACCGCCAATGTCCTGCGGTCCGAACTGCTGATCGAGTTTGCCGACGGATTTGCCCAGAGCGTGTATACCTACGGCTGCAAGCTATGTCAGCCTCGAAGTGATCTGGATCGAACCATGCGACGCTTTCGCCGAGTTCATAGATTTCGCAGCGCGCGCTATTCAGGTCCATGTCGAGGCGCAGCACACCGAAGTCGGCAATGGCGTGATCGTCGCGCTGATAGGCGACAAGCTGACCATCACCAGCGCGGATCGGTTTGTCGCGTATCACCAAGTGCTGCATGACCTTCCGCGCGTTGCAGCATACTCACAGATCGGGCGTCACATTCTCATCGTCGCGACGATCGGCGGCGCGTATTTGCGCAGCTTGGGCGCGGCGTTGCTTGCGGTTTGTCATCGCTTTCCTCCCTCTTGCTTGCTGTGTGATCGTGACGGCTCGACCTCGTTGCCCCAGTCATGCCAGTCAGCATTCCTGCACCAGCACCAACTCGCGCATGGCGCGCGTCGCGGCGACGTATTGTAGGTTCACCTCCTGGCGCTCCTGCCACTTTTGGCGTTGCCCGCGGAACTTGGGTGACACCTGCATCCAATAGACGCGCGGCCACTCCTTGCCCTTCGCTTTATAAATCGATGACAGCAGCACCGCCGGCCGATCCGGTTTGACGAACAGGCGGTCAATCTCGGCAACGAGGTCGTCGACCATGCGCTGACCAACTTCGCGGCAGCGATCCGTGATGATCTGCATGGTTTCCACCGTATCGTTGGCGGCATTCGCGCGTTCCGGCCTGTCGCGCAGTTGCGCCACGCGCAGTTCGTCGGCGAGCCAGTCCCGCAAGCCGGCCTCCAGCACATCGAGCGAGCGGCCCTGCCAGCGCTTTGCCAAGCTCTTGAGCGACGCGCCGAGGTCTTGCCGGCCCGCCATGCGACACGGCACGCCAGCGCGCAGGAATTCGTATGCAAGCTTCGCTAGCGGCGCGTTGAACCGGCATAGAATGGCGTCACCGGCCTGCGGCTTGTCCTCTCAGCCACCAGCCCGGAAGCATCCCCAGGCGCCGCGCGATCCCCTCGGGCGCGTCGGGCGCCGGCTCGATGTGCGGACCGACGAATTGCTGGGCATACAGCACCACCGCCTGCGGGCAGCAGAATCTCACCGACAGCGGCAGCACCGCGCAATCGAAGCGCTCGATGATGTTCTGCATGGCAGATGCATCGGCGCCTGCGAAACCGTAGATCGATTGGTGGCGGTCACCGACGCGAACAGCCGCCCCCCTTCTGCCAGCATCCGTTCGGCGAGCAGAATGCGCGGCACGTTGCTGTCCTGCGCCTCATCGACCAGCAAGTTGTCGAAGCGGTGCACCGCGAGGCGGTTGAACAGCGGCGCGTATAGCATCTCATCAAAGCCGATGCCCTCGGGACACTGCTCCAGCGAGCGCAGTAGCGTTGCCCTCGCCCACTCGATGCCCACTTGTTCATTGGCACCCAGCTTCTTGTCCAGCACCCGGTCAGCGTCGAAGTGCCGAGATCGCGAGCCTCCGCTTGTCGTCCTGCAGGTCGCGGGGATCCTCGAGGCCGAGTCCGGCGTTCATGGCGAAGCTCACCATGTCGCAGGCATAGTCCGCGTAACGCTCCGCGAAGGGCCGGCGGTCTTCTGCGGCAAGCTGGCGTAAGCCCAGGCGGGTTTTGGTCTTGTCGAGTGCGGCCTTGGGGTAGCGCTGGCGCCAGGCCGTGAAGCCGGCCGAATGCATGGTGGCGGCGGTGACGGTGTGGCTGGCGGGGTCGGTGGCCTTCACCCGGCGATGCAGTTCGGCGGCGATCGCGGCGTTGTAGGCGCCCACGAACTTGGTGCCGCGCATGTAACCGAGGCCCCGGACGAGGGTGGCGGTCTTGCCGGAACCGGCGCACGCCTCCAGGCGGCGTTGCCATCGCCGGTCTCCGCGAAGCAGAAAAAACGGCCCTGTTGAGGGGAGGTTGGAAGCTGAAAAGGTCAGGCACGGCGCCCACCCGGACCGGATGCTGTCCACAGGCGTTCGCTGGCGTCTGCGGGCAGGCTGCCGGGTGGGCATGGTGTGAAAATCGCTGAGATTTTCGACGCGCCATTCCTCTATGCGCCCTTCCTCTCTTAATTGGAGATATTTTCCTTCCTATATATGTAACCCTGCCCACCCGGCACCCCTGCCCAGAGAAAGATAACTCCAGGAAATCTGCGGGCTTCCGCTGGGCAGGTGCATATACGAAGATAGTGACAGCCCTGCCCGAGCCCAGACCGGCGTCATGGCGCGTCCTCCCAATCAATCGAAAGCCCGGTGAAGCGGCAGAACTCCTGTCGCGCCAGCCCGAGCGGACCCAGGACGTAGCCCGGCGCCCGCGACTGCTCGATCAGTGCAGCCGCGCGATGGTGGCGCGTGTTGCCGAAGAAGTCGGTTTCCTCGCGATCAACCAGATGCTCGCCGACCGGCTGATTGTGCCGCTTCTCGAACTTGGCGCCGCTGGCATGCATCCACTTGCCGAACAGTTCCCGCACCAACGGTGTCGCTCGCGGTGCCGCTCGCAATACCGACCATCGGAAGCGAACAGCACCTCGGTGGGCAGGAAGTCGTGCCAGCACCGCCAGTGATCCTCGAGGCCCAGCCTGGATTCGAACACATAGCCACGGTGCAGGCAGTCGGACCACCACGCGGTGATCGTGTCCTGGCTGCGCTTGCGCTGCTCAAGCAAGGCATCCGTCACTGGCACGGCCCGCAGGTCGCGGTCCGTCAGATCGCGTTGCAGTAGATCGTGCAGCAGCGCGGCGTAACCGCCATTCTCCAACTCTCGGTAGATCACCTCGAAATATGCGCGGTCGCCGACGTTGGTATCCGCTACGTCAAGCACGAACCAACGACGGAGCGTAAGCCGGCCGGCACCACCCAGTCCTCGTTGCTCGCCATCATCACGTGCAGACGTTCGGCGCCTGGACGGGGATTTGAAACTTCCCCTCGATGGTTGCGATACGGCTCGGTGATGATGCTCTTGAGCACGCCGACGTGTTGCTTGTCGCCGGCGTAGATGGCTTCATCGGCGAACAGGAACACGACATCGCGCAGATGCCCGTTGAAGTTGCCGGTCAGATGGCTGTCATTGCTGATCGCCATGCCGTGCTGGCCGAAGATGCGCAGCAGCGCCTTGGCAAGCGTGCCCTTGCCGCAGCCTTCAAGGCCGCGCAGCACGATGGCGACCTGGCCCTGGCGGGCCGGTGTTGCACCATGTCCGCCAGCAGATCGAGCAGATAATCGTAGCGCACGGTGTCGCTGTCGCAGATCACTATGAGGATGTGCTCGTGCAAGCGCGCGCAGGAGCCTGAGCGCGGCGCGATGGCGAAGCCTTGCCACAGGTTCAGCACGTCAGGACCGAACTCCCGGCTCGCGAGATCGAAAGTCACCCCGCCGATGAACTGGCGGCGGTCGCGATGCCTGATCCACAGTTTGGCGGCATTGCAGAAGATCGGCTTGCCGTCCTTCTGCTCGCCGACCTTGATGGAGCGGTTGGCGAAGAGCTTCTCGAAATCGGCGAAGGTCAGCCGATCGAAGAACCGTCGGTTCAGGATCGGATCATGCCTGGGTGCGTAGATGACGGCTTTGCCGTTCTCGTTGACCACGAAGTATCTGGCGTTGAATTCGGCAATCAGCGAACCGATCGGATCAATCGAAGCTGCCGCCGCGCCATTGCCGGCAGTCGCGTGCGAGGCGCGGTCTCTTGCGTGAGCAGGAGCAACGCTGCGGCGGTGCCGCCAGCGGGGAGCCAGTCTGATGCGTCGCCCTTCTCTGCAAGGCCGTGCAATTCGACCACGCGGATCGAGCGCGCGATTTCGGTGAGCTTGCGCCGGATATCGGCGGCATGATCGCGTCCCGGCCCATCAGCGTCGGGCAGAATCACTGATATCGCGGCCACGCAGATGCTCGCTGTAATCGGCAAGCCATTTGCCCCGATATGGCTTCGCCTTGTCCTTGTGCTCTGCGGCACCGCCCGTATTACAGGTGGCGACAAGGCCGATGGCGCGGAGGGCATCAGCATCCTGTTCGCCCTCGACGATGAACACCGGCAGCGCGGGATCGGCAGCGAGCAGTTCCGGCAGCCGATAGAGCACGCGGCGCACGCCTTTGATGTTGCAAGCTGCAACCTCGCGCGCAGCAGGATCGGCGCGGTGCTGCGCGAACTTCTTCGGGAATCTGCGCACTACCTGGAACAACTCGGTGCTGTGCTCATCACGGTAAGGGTAGATCGCCGAAATGCTGTCGGGGCCGCTGTTCGCGGGAAGTGGCTCGCCGGCCAGTTCACAGAGGCCCGTGAGGCCACCGCCTTGCTGCGCCTCAAAGTCGAACCACTCCAGCTTACGCAGGTCCACCGACTTGCTGCCGTTCCGGCCGAACCGAAGTTCCGACTTGCTGGACTGCGTGCTGTTCGGCTCGCCCCAGAGCTTGCGCGCGACGCGCTCCATTTCCTCGCGTGGTGTCGCCGTCACCTCTCGCCCTCCCTCACGAGGCGGAGAGGCGATCGTCGGAAATGATCACCGCCGACAGCGCGGACGGTGGCAGGATCAAGCCGGGACGCAGCGTTCAAGCAGGCGATCGAGCGCGGCTGGATCGGCGCCAGCACTCTCCATCGCCTCGATTAGCAGTTCCGCGACCGAGCGCGGTCCGGCTTCGGTTACGCGTGCAACGACCCGCTGCAGGCGCGGCGAGCCGCGCAGCCGATCACCGAGTGCGCCCTTGCCGAAGGCGGAAGTGTGGTAACGTGCGCGTAGCATCGAGCGTTTCTCCCGATGCCGGCGCGACGCGGCTTATTGCAGTTGCTGCAATGGCGTGCCAGGTAGCGCTCGCAAAACGTTCTTCCCCTTGGTCGCCGCGTGCCGGTCACGTCGGCGATCATTTTTATGGGGTGGCGAGCTGCGGCAAAATCTCGCGCCGGCTGTTCGGCAGACGCACTTCGGCGTCGGGCAGCGAGTGAAGCCACGAGAGGCCGTGGTTCACATCAAATAATGTCCGAACGCCGATCTTCTTGGCGCGGATGTATCCCGCTGCCAGCGCCTGGTAGGTCGCCGTGCGGCCCATGCCGGAGATTTCGCACCAGCGGTCGACGGGCGCGAATTTCACCTCTGAAGTGGGTGGCGGATTGAGCGATCGAGTTGATGACAGCAGCGCTGCACGTCGCATCGCGATGTTCCCTCTGGTTCGTTAAACGAGAGCGAACAGCGACACTATGCACGCGGCATGGGCAGGCAAGAAAATCCAGCCAAAGCTAACAAAACAACAATGTCGAGTTGCGCCACCTGCATGGCACTTAGCAGGCTCGCGCAACAATGTTTCGTGCAGTTGGCGCGTTTGGGTGCACTGCGGCGCACATTACATTATCGTGTGGTGGTGACTTCGAGGCGCCTCCGGGTTAGCGGAGTGGGTGAACGGCTCTACCGCGCGGACAGTGCGATCACCTCCGCCCCGCCCTGCTCGATACCGTCAAGCGCATCGGCGAGCCGCTGCAAGCGCATCGGAACTTCGGGCCGGTAGCGGCTCTTGTTGTAGACGGAGGCCAACCTGCTGTGCAGGTCGATGTGGTTCAGCGCCGCTTCGACGACGTGCGCCGCTCACGCCCATTTCGCCCATGAGCGTCGCCGCTGTTCTGCGTAAGATCGTGCCTTTGTCCAGCCTCTCGGTGGCAGATGCCGCCTGCAGGCGGTGCCGTCGCGGCCTCCCAGGCGGTCAGGGGCCTTGCCGGCTGGTGGTGAACACCAACCCCTCGGGATTCGCCTGCTCCGGCTGTAGGGCCCGCAGGAGCGCGCTCGCCTGCCGCGACAGCGGGATGACATGCTGCTGTGCCGTTCTTCGTCACCGGCAACGTCCAGGTGCCGGCAGTGAGGTTCACGTCCTGCCACCGCGCGGCCTCCACCTCGCCCCTGCGGGCGGCGGTCAGCAGGATCATCCGCAATCGCCGCTGGCGTAGACGCTGTCCGAGGCTTGCAGCACCGGCAGCAGCTTGGCCAGTTCCTCGCGTGACAGCACGCGATCGCGGCTGGCTTCGGCGCCGAGGCTCGCAGGCCAAGCAGATCGCGATCGACATAGGCGCGTCCTGGTGCCACGGCCCAGCGCAATACCGTCAGCAGGCACCGCACGCCGAACGATGCCGACTTCGGCTTGGGATAGCCGTCGATCGTCATTTGCAAGTCGCCTACCCGCAGCGCGGCGAGCGCGGTGTCGAGATGCGGCCGGAACACGCGCTTGATCTGCGGCTCCATCTGCGGTGCCCAGCTCTTGGCCAGGTTCGCCCTGCTCGGCCATAGATGCGCAGCAGATCGGCCAGCGTGTGGCCCATCGGCGCCTTCGCGCGTGCCCGTTCCGCGCGCGCTTCTCGGATCGGGTCGGCGCCCTGTAGCGGGCACGTTGTGGCCCATCTGCCGCGCCAGCCGCCGCGCTTCGGCGAGGCCGACATGCGGGATAGTGCCCAAGCGTGAAGGTGCCGCACGCGGCCGGTGGCGTCGCGGCCACTCCATTGCCAGGTGGCGGTGCCTGCGGTGCCGATCGCACAGTCGCAGGCCCGGCGTCGGTGTCGTCGTTGAGGCGTGCCGGCCGGCGGCCGGCCTCTGATGGCGGCGGCGATCGGTCGCCGGCGCGAGGGTCGTCCGGGTGTCGCGTGATCTAGTTTTGCTACTCATTTGCTTCACAATTAGCGTCGATAGCCGCAGCGAACATACGCGAACGCCTACGAGGGGACAATCGCAATCGGCGAGCGGAAAGATGATGTGATTATCAATCGCTTAGCCCGCCTCTTGCCGAACGGCAGCGAACGGTTATGCAACGGCTGCGGATGGCGGGATTTGGCGGCATGTTCTTAATTCCTGGCTAATCACTCCGTCGCATGATTGCCAAATGCAGCACCTGTTGCGTTGTCTTTGCATCCTGGTGTTGGTTGCGATTGCCGGCTGCGGCGGGCCGGGCGGCGACCTGACGCCATTGCCGGCTGCGGAAGCCGCGTCGTACCGCCTCGGTCCCGGCGATCAGGTGCGGATCATCACCTTCGGCGAGGAGAACCTGACCGGCGAATTCCGGGTCAACGACAGCGGCAATATCGCGCTGCCGCTGATCGGTGCGGTGCATTCCGCGGGTCTGACCTCGGGTGAGCTGGAGACCGTGGTGGCGGCTGCACTGCGGCGCGACAATCTGGTGCGCAATCCGTCGGTGGCTGTGGAGGTCATCGCCTATCGGCCAATCTATGTGCTGGGCGAGGTCAACAAGCCCGGTCAGTACGCCTATCAGCCCGGCATGACGGTGGTCACCGCCGTGGCAGTCGCCGGCGGCTTCACCTACCGCGCCGTCGAGGGCTATGCTGCGGTCGTTCGAACAGTCGAGGGCAAGGCCATTGAAGGCAAGGCCAGCCGGCAGGCCTTCGTGCAGCCGGGCGACGTCGTCACGGTGTTCGAGCGTCGGTTCTGAGACCGGCTTGCGCGCATGGCGGATCGGCGTTGCGCTGGCGGCAGCGCTGAGCGTGGCAGCCGGTCCCGATACGCCGGCCCCGGGTCCGCTGCACATCATCGGCGGGCAGGCTGCCGGTTGCATCGCCGGTGCGGTGCGGTTGCCGGCGGACTGGCCGGGTCTCCAGACCATCCACCTCTCGCACAGTTCCTTTTGGGGAGCGCCGTCCACCATCGCGCGGATCGAAACCTTGGGCGCGCAGGCGCGCGCGGCGGGTCTGGGTGATCTCTTCATCGAGGACATCTCGCGGCCGCGCGGCGGGCCGCTGCCGGGCGGACATCTCAGCCACCAGCTCGGGCTCGATGTCGATGTGGGCCTCGATGTGCGGCCGAAACACGCGCTGACCACGGCGGAACGCGAGGCGGTGGACCTGCCGAGTCTGGTGAGGCCGGACCAGCGCGGGGTCGATCCGGCGCGCTGGACGCCGCGCGAGGTCACGCTGCTGCAGCTGGCCGCCAACCTGCCCGGGGTTGACCGCATCCTGATCAATCCGGCGATCAAGCGGCAGCTCTGCCAGGAGGTGCAGGGCGATCGCGCGTGGCTGCGACTGATGCGACCGTGGTACGACCACTCGGCACACATGCACATCCGCTTCCGCTGCCCGGACGATCAACACGACTGCGTGCAGGCCGCGCCACCGCCGCCGGGTGACGGCTGCGATGCGACACTGCAATGGTGGTTCGATCAGTTGGACGTGCCACCAAAGCCATCCGCTCCCGTTCACCCGCCTCCGCTACCGGCGGCGTGCAAGACGGTGATGGCGCCGTGAGATCGGAGTTTGCCGTGAGATCAGAGTCTATCGGCAAGCCTTTGCATCGTGTCGGAGAACGCTGCCCTGATCGCCGGTTGCGCGGCATGCCTGCCGGCGCGCACCGTCCAGCTACCTGCGACCATGACGTCGCGTACCGGCGTATGCTCCCGCAGAACATCCATGCATCCAGCACAGCATCACCGGTGCGACCCACCAGTGCCGGGTGCTTGGTATCGAGCACCACCAGATCGGCAACCTTGCCTGGTGCGATGGCACCGGCATTGCGGCCGAGCGCCTGCGCGCCGCCGGCCAGCGCCCGCCGGTACAGGTTCAGCGCGACCGATGCACCCCGACGCGTCTCGCTCACATTGCGTGTGCGTGTTTCCAGCCGTCGAACGTATTCCAGCCAGCGCAATTCTTCGACCGGGCTGGTGCAGACATTGGCATCGCTGCCGATGCCGCAACGGCCACCTTCGGCCAGGTATTCGCGCAGGGGGAAGATGCCGTCGCCGAGATTTGCCTCGGTCGTCTGGCACAGCCCTGCCACCGCGCCGCTGGCCGCGAGGCGCTGGCGTTCCACAGCGTCCGCGTGCGTTGCATGCACCAGACACCAACGCTGATCTACCGGTGAATGATCTAACAGCCAGTCGACCGGGCGGGTACCGCTCCAGGCAAGGCAGTCGGCAACCTCCTTCTCCTGTTCAGCTATGTGTATATGGATCGGCCGGTCACCCGCGATGCCGATGGCTGCACCCAGATCCGTCGGCGTGACCGCGCGCAGTGAATGGGGCGCGATGCCGATAGCGACGCTGCGCGCCATCGTCTCGCACAGGCTGGCATATTGGTCGACGGAGAGCACAAAGCGGCGCTGTCCCTCGGTCGGTGGCGCGCCGCCGAACTGCGAGCGGCGATACAGCACCGGCAGCAGGGTAAGGCCGATGCCGGCGCTCTGTGCCGCGGCCACGGTGCGGTGCGCAAGTTCTGCCGGATCGGCATAACGCGATCCATCCGGCGCGTTGTGCAGATAGTGGAACTCGGCGACCGAGGTGTAGCCGTGCAACAGGCATTCGACGTAGAGCTGTGCCGCGATCGCCTGCACATCCTCGGGGCTCAGGATCGTGAGGAACCGGTACATCACCTCACGCCAGCGCCAGAAGTTGTCGCCCTCCGGTCCGCCGCGTTCCGCGAGACCCGCCATCGCGCGCTGAAAAGCATGCGAGTGGAGATTGGGCATTCCCGGGACGACGAGACCGGGGAGGTGTTCGGCCTGTGCCGTGGACTGCGGCGTGACGGATGCAATCGTGCCGTTCCCGGCGATCTCGATCAGTACGCGTTGTGCGACCTGATCGTTCAGCAATGCGGCGTCGGCCAGGTAGCGCATCCGCTTCATCCCAAAACACTCCAGCAAAATGCAGGCGGCTGCCAACCCCTCGCGGGAAGACACGCGGGGGTTGTTCGCCTTTGCGTTCAGCGATAGTAGCGTTGGATGATACTCGGGATCCGATCGCCTGGCGGCGGTGCTCTGCCAGGCTTGCCGGCGAAACAGCAACGCTGCTCGGAGGAACCAATGGTCGGCGCAACCAGCGACCTCGATGCCATCGTGATCGGCGCAGGCTTTTCCGGCATGCACATGCTGAAATCGCTACGGGACAAACTGGGGCTGAAAGTGCAGGTTTATGAAGCCGGCGAAACCGTCGGCGGCACCTGGTACTGGAACCGCTACCCGGGGGCGCGATGCGATTCCGACGCCTACATCTATTGCTTCACTTGGGACAGGCAGTTGCTGCAAGAGTGGGAATGGTCCGAACGCTATCCCGAGCAGCCTGAAATCCTGCGCTATCTCGAACATGTCGCCAGGCGCCATGATCTGAAGCGCGACATCCAATTCGACACCCGCGTAACCGGCGCCGAATTCGACGAGGCGGCCAAACTGTGGAGGGTTCGCACGGACAAGGGCGACGACGTGACGGCCCGTTACCTCATCGCCGCAGTGGGCAGCCTGACAACCATGAACATGCCTCAGTTCAAGGGTTTGGAGACATTCAAAGGCAAGTGGTATCACACCAGCCGCTTCCCGCACGCCGGCGTTGACTTCACCGGCAGGAGCGTGGCGGTGGTCGGGACCGGCGCCACCGCGGTGCAGGCGATTCCAGAAATCGCCCAGCAGGCGAAGCGAGTCACGGTATTTCAGCGCACCGCCAACTATTGCGTGCCGGCGCGCAACGGCAAGGTAGACCCGGAAGTGACTGCGGCACGCAAGGCGGATTATGACGGCGTGGTCAGGCGCATCCGTGAATCGTTCTTCGGCTTCGAGTATGACTTCATTCCCAAATCGGTTCTGGACACCACACCCGAGGAGCGGGAGCGTGAGTTCGACAGAATGTGGGACGCCGGCGGCTTTGCCTTCTGGCTGGCGAACTATCAGGACATGTTCTTCAGTCAGGAGGCCAATGAACTTTGCGCCGACTACCTCAGGCTGAAGATCCGCAAGACCGTGAAGGACCCGGATACCGCCGAAAAGCTGATGCCCAAGGGTCACTATTACGGCACCAAGCGCCAGCCGCTGGACACCAACTACTATGAAACCTTCAACAAGGATAATGTGCTGCTGATCGATGCCGCCACCGACGGCGGTATCGACGAAGTTACCGAACAGGGCATCCGGGCAGGCGGCAAAGAATATACTTGCGACATCATCGTGTTCGCCACCGGTTTCGATGCCATGACCGGCCCGCTGAAGGCCTTGAACCTGAAAGGCCGTGGCGGCCTCACGCTGGATGACATCTGGGCCGATGGTCCGCACTCCTACCTGGGTATATCGGTCGCCGGTTTCCCCAATTTGTTCACCATCACCGGTCCGCAAAGCCCATCGGTACTGTCGAACATGCCAGTGTCGATCGGGCAGCATGTGGAGTGGGTCACCGATTGCATCGACCACATGCGCATGACCAACAAGACCACCATAGAGGCCACGCCGGAGGCGCAGGATGCCTGGGTTGCGCATGTCAACGAGGTCGTCAACGGCACGCTGATGACCAGTGCCAACTCCTGGTACATGAGCGCCAACATCCCGGGCAAACCGCGTGCCTTCCTGCCCTATCTCGCGCCGGAAGGCGTCGGCGGCTATCGGAAGACGTGCGACGAGGTCGCCGCCAAAGGCTACGAGGGCTTCGAGCTGGCGTAGTGGACCTGATGAACGGATACGGGGCGCGGCGACGATGATACAGAACAGCTACTACTCGCAGGATACGCACGGCCCGTACGATTTGCACGACATCGGCAACCTGGATCTGGAAGAGGGTGGCACTATCCGCGGCTGCAAGCTCGCCTATGCGACCTTCGGCACGCTCAACGCGGCCAAGGATAACGCCATCCTCATCCCCACCTGGTACTCCGGCACCAACAAGATCATCGAACAGGTGTTCATCGGCAGAGGCCATGCACTCAATCCGCACAGGTATTTCATCATCATCGTCAATCAGATCGGTGGCGGGCTTTCAACGTCGCCCCACAACACGCCGGAGCCGGCCGGGATGGGGAATTTTCCACATGTGCGCATCGGCGATGACGTCCGGGCACAGCACCGGCTGGTCACGGAACGGTTCGGCCTGAGCAGTCTGGCGTTGGTGGTCGGCGGTTCGATGGGGGCACAGCAGACCTATGAATGGGCGGTGCTTCCCGGACTTCGTGAAGCGTGCCGCGCCCATCGCCGGCACGGCGAAGAACACTTTGCACGATTTCCTCTTTACCGAAATGCTTGTCGAGGCAATCACGTCCGATCCCGGCTTCAACAGGGGCTTCTACACATCGTCGGCGGACGTTAGAGATGGTCTGCTTCGTCATGCTAAAATGTGGGCAGTGATGGGTTGGAGCACCGAGTTCTTCCAGAAAGCTCGGCATAAGGCGCTCGGCTTCTCATCGATGGGTGACTTCATCGTCAATTTCATGTTTGCCTATTTCAGCGTGATGGATCCGAACGATCTTCTGTGCATGGCATGGAAATGGCAGCGCGGCGACGTCAGCCGCCACACCGGTGGCGACCTGCGGGCTGCGTTGCTCCGAGTCAAGGCCAAAACATTCGTCATGCCGATGTCGTCGGACATGTTCTTTCCTCCGGCCGATTGCCAGGCTGAGTGGCGGCTGATTCCCGATGCCGAATTCCGGCCGATCGAGACGGTCGATGGGCACCTCGCGCTGTTCGGCGCTGATCCCAATGCGATCAGTCAGCTCGACCACCACCTGAGCGAGCTGCTTGCGACGGATGTTGGACGTCATCTGTCGCCTTCGCCTCCCGCCGACGCGCATGCAGGATGAACTCGGTATAGCCGTTCGGCTGTACGCGACCCTTGAATACCAAGTCGCAGGCCGCCTTGAACGCCGGCCCATCGAACCCCGGTGCCATCGGCCGATATAGCGGATCGGTTGCGTTCTGCCGGTCCACCACCTTCGCCATCCGCTGCATTGTTGCCATGACCTGCTGCTTGCTGACGATGTCGTGATGCAGCCAGTTCGCGATGTGCTGTGACGAGATGCGCAGTGTGGCACGATCCTCCATCAGGCCGACGTCGTGGATATCGGGCACCTTTGAACATCCGACACCCTGGTCGATCCAGCGCACCACGTAGCCCAGAATGCCCTGGCAGTTGTTGTCCAGCTCCTGAGCGACATCGTCCGGCGACCAGTTCGGCCGGTCGGCGACCGGAATGGTCAGCAGATCCGCCAGCGTCGCACGCTTGCGCTCGGCCAGTTCGTTCTGCCGCTGCGCGACATCCACCTGATGATAATGCAGCGCATGCAGCGTTGCCGCAGTCGGCGAGGGGACCCATGCGGTATTCGCACCCGCCTGCGGATGGCCGACCTTCTGCGCCAGCATGTCCGCCATCCGGTCCGGCGCCGCCCACATACCCTTGCCGATCTGCGCCCGGCCGCGCAACCCGCATGCCAGGCCGATATCGACGTTCTGGTCCTCGTACGCCTTGATCCATGCGGTGTTGCGCATCTCGTTCTTGCGGATCATCGGGCCCGCCTCGATCGAGGTGTGGATCTCGTCGCCGGTGCGGTCCAGGAAGCCGGTGTTGATGAACGCCACTCGATGTTTCGCAACGTGGATGCACGCCTTCAGATTGACCGATGTGCGCCGCTCCTCGTCCATGATGCCCAGCTTCAGTGTGTTGCGCGCGAGCCCCAGCATGTCTTCGACCCGCGTGAAGATCGTGCCGGTGAACGCCACCTCCTCCGCACCATGCATCTTCGGCTTCACGATGTAGACCGATCCGGTCCGGCTGTTCCGCAACGTCCCCTTGCCATTGAGATCGTGCATCGCGATCAACGATGTGACGGCGGCATCCAGTAAGCCCTCCGGCGTCTCGCCGCCCGCGGCGTCGAGCACGGCATCGGTGTACATGTGATGGCCGACATTGCGCACCAGCATCAGACTGCGGCCAGGCAGGGTGAGTTTGCCGCCATTCGGTGCGGTGTATTCGCGATCGCCGTTCAGATACCGCGTGACCGTGCGGCCGTCCTTGTCGAAAGTCTCCGTCAGCGTTCCCCGCATCAGCCCAAGCCAGTTGCGATACGCCGTCACCTTGTCCTCGGCATCGACGCAGGCCACCGAGTCCTCGCAGTCCTGGATCGTGGTGATCGCCGCCTCCAGCAACACGTCGGCAACGCCGGCGGCATCCTGTCTGCCGATCGGACGTGTCGGGTCGATGACGATCTCGAGATGCAGGCCGTGGTGCTTCAGCAGCACCGACGAAGGATCATCGGCGCGCCGCGATAGCCGACGAACTGCTCCGGCCGTGCAAGCCCGGTGCTCGCATGATCCTGCAGCGTGACCATGAGGCGGCCTTCGTCGATCGTGTAGCGCGTCGCATCGCGATGGCTGCCGATGGCAAGCGGTGCCGCCTGGTCGAGGACCTGGCGCGCCTTGGTCAATTACGCGGGCACCGCGGATGGCATTGTAGCCAGGGACCGCGCGTGGCGCCGCCATGCTCCGGAATCGCGTCGGTGCCGTATAGCGCGTCGTACAGGCTGCCCCAGCGCGCATTCGCCGCATTCAGCGCATAGCGCGCATTGGTCACCGGCACGACGAGTTGCGGACCGGCGATGCTGGCGATCTCGGGATCGACCTTGTCGGTAGCGATCGCGAAGTCCGCCGGCTCCGGTCGCAGATAGCCGATGTCGCGGAGGAATTCCGTATAGACGCCGGGTTCCACCGGCCTGCCGCGCCGCTCCAGGTGCCACGCATCGATCTGGCGTTGCATCGCATCGCGGGTGTCGAGCAGCGCCTTGTTGCGCGGCGCCAGATCGCGGACCAGCGCGCCGAATCCTTGCCAGAATGCCGCGGGTTCGACACCGGTCCCAGGGATCGCCTCGGCGTTCACAAAATCGTACAGTTCGCGTGCGACCTGCACGTCGCCGGCGGTCACGAAATCCATTCTGGTGCAACTCCTCGAGGGTTCGAATCCAAAGCGCGGCGCAGCGCCCTTGGCGCTGTCGGCTTTCTTGTCGTTACCCCCGCGGATGTTTCAGTGTCGCCGTCGCTCGCGGCGCCGTTGCTCGAACGCGGCCCTGGTCGCCTCGTTCGGCGGATAGGTGCCGGGCAGGGCGGCGCCATCCACAATACGCTGCAACAGGAACTCCTCAAGTTCCTCCTGCTCCGCGGCGTCGCGCGCCACTTCATCAACCATCGTGAAAGGTATCACAACCACCCCATCGAGATCACCTACAATGATGTCGCCGGGATAGACCGCGACGCCGCCGCAGCCGATCGGCACGTTGCTCTCCACCGCGTGGTGCTGCGCCAGATTGAGTGGCGCGCTCGGGCCGGCACAGAACACCGGAAACGGCATTGCGCCGATCGGTCCGGCATCGCGGATACCGCCGTCGCCGACCAGGCCGGCGACCCCCCGCTGCATCAGCCGCGTGACCAGAATCTGGCCGGCGCAGGCGGCACGCGTGTCGCCGCGGCAGTCGATCACCAGGACATGACCGGCCGGCGTGATCTCGATCGCCTTGCGCTGCGGATGCTCCGGGATCGCTCAACACGGCGACGCTGTCGAGGTCCTCGCGGGCCGGGATGTTGCGCAGCGTGAAGGCGGGACCGACCAGGTTGTCGCCGTACCGGCCGAGCGGGCGGACGCCCTGCATGAACGCGTTGCGCAGCCCGCGCTTGAACAGTTGCGTGGTCAGCGTCGCGGTGCTGATCAGGCGCAGCCGGTCGAGCGTCTCATGGCCAGGGCTGGGCATGCGGTCGGGTCCTTCACTCGATCAATCTGATCCAGGCCGCCGCAGTGATACCCGGTGATCAATCGTTAATAAATGATCCAGATCAATGCGGATTGCCTTGTCCCTGGCAGTCATGTACCGGGCGCCACGGACGGGCTCGGCACCAAGGGAGAGAAATGACCATGATCAGGACGATCGTTGACCGCCGGACACTGCTCGGCGGGATGGCGGGTCTTGCGGCACTCGGCGCGGCCCGTGCCCGAGGCGCACCGGCGCCGGCGTTGCCGTCCGCGCCGGTATCGCTCAATGTCATCGATGTTGCCGGCCAGTTGCAGCTCACCCAGGGCGCGATGGAGGCGTTCGCCAAGGCGAACCCGAAGCTGGTGTCGAAGATCGCCTTCTCGCAGGCGCCGGCGCCGGAGCTGCCGGGCAAGCTGAAGGCGCAGCAGGCGGCGGGCAGCGTCGATATCGACCTGGTGCTGACCGGCACCGATGGGCTGTCCGCGGGCATCGACCAGAAGCTGTGGGTGCCGCTGGTGACCGACTACGGCGCGGCGCTGCCGAAGCTGCAGGACATCTATCTGCCGGGCGCCTGGAAGATGCAGGGCCTGGCGCAGGACCAGGCGGTGTGCGTGGTGTTCTGCCCTGCCGGCCCGATCATCGAGTACATGCCGGACGCGGTGAAGGTGGCGCCAAAGACCGCGCAGGAGCTGCTGGACTGGGCGAAGGCGCATCCGAAGCGGTTCCTGTATGCGCGGCCAGCGAATTCCGGGCCGGGCCGCACGTTCCTGCAGGGCCTGCCCTATATCCTCGGCGACAAGGACCCGATGGATCCCAAGGACGGCTGGGACAAGACCTGGGCGTACCTGGTCGAGCTCGGCAAGAACATCGAGTACTACCCGACCGGCACCGGTGCCACGATGAAGGAACTGGGCGAGGGATCGCGCGACATCATCGCCTCGCATCTCGGCTGGGACCTCAATCCGCGCATCCTGGGCGTGGTGCCGAAGGAGGCGCGAGATCGGCACGCTGGCCGGCTTCCACTGGGTCACCGACGCGCAGTACTGGGCGATCCCGAAGGGCGTGTCCGATGACAAGCTGGCCGTGCTGCTGGAGATGACCAGATTCATGCTGACCAAGCCGGCGCAGGCGATGACCTATGACAAGGGCTATTTCTATCCCGGCCCGGCGGTGAAGGACGTGCCGCTGTCGATGGCGCCGAAGGAGAGCCAGGAGGCTGTGGCCGGCGTGAGGCGCGACTTCATCGACAAGCTGATCGCCGAGGTGCCGTCCGAGGTGCCGTTGCCGGCGGACAAGCTGGTCTATGCGTTCCAGCGCTGGGACCAGCAGGTCGGCGCACGGGTCGGCAAGTAGCGCCGGATGCCGATCGCATCGCGCGACTTCCGCGAGCTGCGGCTCGAACGGATCGGCCGCGACTTCGGCCAGGTGCATGCGCTGCGCGACGTGTCGCTGACGGTCGGGCGGGGCGAGTTCGTCGCCCTGCTCGGCCCGTCGGGCTGCGGCAAGTCCACCGCGCTGAACTGCATCGCCGGGCTGCTGCAGGTGACCGACGGCGCGATCTGGCTGGACGAGCGGCGGCTGGACGAGGTGGGGCCGGAGGATCGCGGCTTCGGCATGGTGTTCCAGAACTACGCGCTGTTCCCGCACATGACGGTGCGGCGGAACGTCGGGTTCGGGCTGGTGACGCAGGGCGGCCGAAGGCGGAGATCGCGCGGCGGGTGGATCAGGCGCTGGCGCTGGTGCGGCTGGAGACGCAGGCGGACAAGCTGCCGGGGCAGTTGTCGGGCGGCCAGCAGCAGCGGGTGGCGATCGCGCGCGCCATCGTGGTGGAGCCGCCGCTGGTGCTGATGGATGAGCCGCTGTCCAACCTGGATGCCAAGCTGCGGCTGGAGATGCGGGCCGAGATTCGCCGCATCCACACCATGCTCGGGCTGCTCGACGATCTACGTGACGCACGACCAGGAGGAGGCGCTGTCGCTGGCCGACCGCATCCTGGTGATGATCGACGGCCAGACCCGGCAGATCGGCACGCCGGAGGAGCTGTATTCCCGCCCGGCCCACGCCGATGTCGCGGAGTTCATGGGCTACCGCAACCTGTGACGGTCGCCGGCCGGAGGCGGCGGACGAGTGGCGTCGCGGTGACCATCGGCGGCGCACGGCTGCATCGGCACGCCGATGGCGGCGGTCGGCGCGCGCGCGGTGGCGGCGATCCGCCCTGACGACCTGCGGCCGCAGCACTGACGGGCCGATCGCGGCGACGGTGGAGATCGCCGAATACCACGGCCGCGACTTCTACGCGGTGGCGCGCGGCAGCGACGGCACGGAGCTGTATTTCCGCTCGGACCGGCGGGTTAGCCGCCGGCGAGCTGGTGCGCCTGGCCGCGCCGCGCGACGCGCGTCCTGGTGTATCCGGCATGAGCGTCGCCACCATGTCGCTGCGCCGGCGGATGCGCGAGCGCGGCCTGGATGCGGTGACGCTGCTGGTGATCCCCGGCGTCGTGTTCGTGCTGGCGCTGTTCATCTATCCGTTCCTCTACGGCCTGGTGCTGTCGTTCACGCCGAAGGAAGGCGGCTGGCTGGCGAACTACCAGAGATTCTTCTCCGATCCGTTCCTCTACGACACGATCTACCTGACGCTGCAGATCGCGGTGCCGGTCACGCTGCTGAACACGGTGCTGTCGGTGCCGGTGGCGCTGCGCGTGCGGCTGATGAAGCGCCAGCGGCTGCTGACCACGATCCTGGTGATCCCGATCACGCTCGGCACGGTGATGGTGGCCGAGGGGCTGCTGACCTATCTCGGTCCGCGCGGCTGGCTCAACCGCTTCCTGCTGGAGTTCGGCACTGACCGACAGCCCGGTGCGGCTGATCCACAACTACTGGGGCGTGATGCTGTCGCTGGTGATCAACGGCTTCCCGTTCACCTTCCTGCTGACGCTGTCCTATGTCACCGGCATCGATCCGTCGCTGGAGCAGGCCGGCGCGATGCTGGGCGCGCGCGCGCGGCAGCGCTTCTTCCGCATCCTGCTGCCGCTGCTGGCGCCGGGGCTGGCGATCACGCTGGCGCTGGCGTTCGTGCAGGCGTTCACCGTGTTCCCGTCCGCCGTGCTGCTGGGCGCGCCGGCCGGACCGACGCGGGTGATCTCCATCGTCGCGTATCAGGCGGCGTTCGAGCAGTACGACTATTCGCTCGCCTCGGCGATCGCGATGCTGATGGCCGGCGTGCAGGTGATCATCATCGTGGCACTGCTGGGCGCGCGCATCGCTGGTGTTCCGCGGCCCCGCCAGCACCGGCAAGGGCTGAGCGCGATGCATCGCAGTCTCGGCGAAAAGCTGTGGTCGATCGCCGTCTGGGCGGTGGTGGTGTTCTTCATCATCAACCTGCTGGCGATGATCGGCAGCGTGGTGGTGAATTCGTTCGGCACGCGCTGGTTCAACACCTGGCTGCCGGCAGGCTTCACGACGCAATGGTACACGCTGGCATGGGATGAGTTCCAGTTGCCGGACATCCTGGTGGTGACCGCGGAGGTGGTGGGCGCGGTGGTGCTTGCTGTCGGGGCTGATCGGCGTGCCCACCGCGTATGCGATGGCGCGGCGGAATTTCCCGGGCAAGCAGGTGGTGATGCTGCTGTTCCTGCTGCCGCTGCTGGTGCCGCCGATCACCTACGGCATTCCGATGGCGACGGTGCTGTATCGGGCGCATCTTGCCGGCACGATCTGGGGCGTGATCCTGGCGAATCTGGTGCCGACGGTGCCGTTCGTGATCCTGATCATGATCCCGTTCGTCGAGCAGATCGACCCGCGGGTCGAGGCGGCGGCGCGGGTGTTCGGCGCCGGGCTGGGGCGGCTGTTCACCCAGGTGCTGGTGCCGCTGCTGACGCCGGGCATCCTGGCGGCGCTGCTGCTGGTGCTGGTGCGCACCATCGCGATGTTCGAGCTGACCTTCCTGACCGCGGGCCCGACCAGCCAGACGCTGGTGGTGGCGCTGTACTATGCGGTGTTCGCCGCCGGCGTGCGGCCCGGGCAGTCGATCGACGCGATGGCGGTGGTCTACATGGTCACCACGCTGGTATGGCTGCTGATCGCGCTGCGGTTCGTCAACCCGACGCAGATCGTGACGCGGGCGAAGCAGTAGGGCAAACACCTCGCTTGCCAAGGTCGGTGCATTGTTCTGTGCATTGTTCCAGCCTGTTGCCTGGCGGCGACCGCAGGTCCGCCAAAGTTTCAGCCGGCGATCGGGCGCAACAGCATCCGGGTGAATATCCAGTGACGGATCTGCTTTCGCTGGACAGCATCCGCGCCCTCGTTGTCATACCTGCAGATCGAAGTATCGCCGCCCTGTTCGGGCACAGGCGGTCACGCCGCGCCGCGGGTGAAGCAGCAGCAGCGCAACCTGCCACGGGCTTGTGATCGATTTGCAGCATTCGACACAATCGTGCCTTCAAAGCGACACTCCGCGTACTCATTCGCAGCCAGATTGTAAGCGATGCGCAGACCTGAACTGTCCGCGCTGAACCTAAATCGCAAACCAGACTCACATGAGGAGACGAACATGGGCCGCGGCATACTTCTCTGGCTGTTGGGCGTGCCGATTCCGATCATCATCCTGCTTGCGTTGATCTGGCACTGAGGGCCAGACATGGAAACCCAGACGGCTTCCATAACGCGCGAAACCGCCCTGGAGAGTTCGACCTCCGGTGTTGCCTGGCCGGCTGTCTTTGGTGGCGCCGCCGCGGCTGCGGCGTCTACACTCATTCTGTTGGCGCTCGGATCGGGTTTTGGCCTCGCCTCCGTATCCCCTTGGTCGAACACGGGTGCGTCAGTAACGACCTTCACCGTGATGACCGCGATATGGCTCATCATCGTGCAGTGGTTCTCGTCCGGACTCGGTGGTTATCTTACCGGCCGCCTGCGGACCAAGTGGGCAGGCCTGCATACTCACGAGGTGTTCTTCCGGGACACCGCCAACGGATTTCTGAGTTGGGCGGTGGCCTGCGTGCTCGTGGTGGCGTTTCTTGCCTCTGCGGCGACATCGGTCATGAGCGGTGCCACACAGGTGGCGGCCGGGGCGGTATCCGGCGGCGCGCAGGGTGTGACACAGGCAGCAGCGCGCTCCGGCGGCAATCCTGCCGATCCGACCGGCTATTTTGTCGACAGCCTATACCGGTCGGAACGGCCGAGCCCGAATGCCTCAAACCAGGACGTCCGGTCCGAGACCGCGCGGATATTGGCAGTGGGTATCCGGGATGGCGATGTGTCCGCTCCTGACAAGACCTACCTGGCGCAGCTCGTGGCCACGCGTACCGGCCTGTCGCAGGCCGATGCGGAAAAGCGGGTCGATGACGTCATCGCTCAGCAGAAGCTCGCCGAGTTGAAGGCGCGTGAAGCGGTGGACGCCGCTCGCAAGGCGGCCGCGTATCTGTCCATCTTCATCGGCCTGTCGATGCTCATCGGGGCTTTCATCGCCAGCGCCGCAGGTGCGTTGGGCGGTCGGCAAAGGGACGAGTACGCCTGACCAAATAGAGCAAAGGAGCAACGAGGTGGCCAAGGTAATGGAGAACAAGAAGGACCAGCCCTTTCTCACCGACGTGAAGGCACTGCGTGACCGGGCACGCCAACATATCCGGGAAGGCGCGGTCACCGAAGGCTACAGTGGCAATACGGAAACCGCGTGCAAGGTGCTGAACGAGGCGCTGGCGACCGAGCTCGTCTGCGTGCTGCGCTACAAGCGACACTACTTCATGGCCAAGGGGATTCACTCTGGGCCGGTCAAGAGCGAGTTCCTGGCGCACGCCGCGGAAGAGCAGGCACATGCGGACCGTATTGCGGAGCGCATCGTGCAACTGGGTGGTTCCCCGGACTTTTCCCCCGACGGACTGCTGTCGCGCAGCCATTCGGAATACGTCGAGGGTGAAACGCTGGTCGACATGATCACCGAAGATCTCGTCGCCGAGCGCGTCGCCATCGACAGTTATCGGGAGATCGCTGCGTATTTCGCCGGCTTCGACAGCACAACGCGCAAGATGATCGAAGATATCCAGGCTGTCGAAGAGGAGCATGCCGACGACCTGGCGGAGCTGCTGGCGAACCTGTCCGACGGCAAGAGGATCTAGCTCCACCCGCATCCGCGCCGGTGTCATTGCAGCGCAGCGAAGCGATCCCCATCGCGTCGGGGATTGCTTCGCTGCGCTCGCAATGGCAGTGGGGTCTGCGCGTTACGACCACGACCGCCTGGGCCAGCACCGAGGGGCATTAACCTCGCGCTCGCATCCGGATAGTCTGGTCGCCACGCCTCACCAAGGTCCAAGAGACAGCATTGACCCAGATCGCCATCACCAGGACCACCAGTCCGAAGCAGCCGCCGGCGGACGAGACGCTCGCCTTCGGCAAGGTCTTTACCGACCACATGTTCCTGATGGATTATCAGGAGGGGAATGGCTGGCATGATCCGCGCATCGTGCCGTACGGTCCGTTCACCCTGGACCCTGCGACCTGCGTGCTGCACTACGGCCAGGCGATCTTCGATGGGCTGAAGGCGTTCCGCGGCCAGGACGGCCGCGTGCGGCTGTTCCGGCTGCCGGATCATGCACGCCGGCTGAACCGCTCGGCGCATTACCTGTGCATACCGGAACTCGACCCGGCGATGGTGGAAGAGTTGATCCGCGCCCTGGTGGAGTTGGACCAGCGCTGGGTGCCGTCGCTGCCGGGCACGTCGCTGTACATCCGCCCGACCGTGATCGCGACCGAGACCTTTCTCGGCGTGCATCCGTCCAGCAGCTACCTGTACTACGTGATCCTCGGGCCGGTGGGCGCCTACTACAAGGAAGGCATGAACCCAGTCAGCATCCTGGCCTCGGATCAGCATGTACGCGCCGTGCAGGGTGGCCTCGGCGCGGCGAAGACAGCTGCCAACTATGCCGCCAGCCTGTTCGGCGCCGAGCAGGCGCACAAGGCCGGCTACACCCAGGTGCTGTGGCTGGACGGCGCCGAGCATCGCTACCTCGACGAGGTCGGCACCATGAACATCATGCTGAAGATCGACGATGAGGTGATCACGCCGCCGCTGAACGGCGCCATCCTCGCCGGGATCACGCGCGATTTGGTGCTGACGCTGCTGCGCGATTGGGGGCTGCGCGTGGCGGAACGCCAGGTGGCGATCGACGACGTGATCGCCGCAGCGCAGGCGGGGCGGTTGGAGATGTGGGGCACCGGCACCGCGGCAGTGATTTCGCCGGTGGGTGAGCTTGGCTACAAGGGCGAACGCTACGTGATCGGCGGCGGCCGCACCGGCGCGCTGACGCAGAAGCTGTATGACACGATCGTCGGCATCCAGTATGGCACTGCGCAGGACCCGCATGGCTGGACACGGCTGCTGGGGAACCGGCTCGGAGGATGACGGTCAGCGCAGAAAGTCGTCGGTGTATTCGCCGCGCGAGACCTTGACGGGGATTTCCTCCTCGGTCGTGCATTCCAGGATTTCCGAACCGGCAGGACGCGAGGGAATCGCGAGCTGATCGATCTGATCGGCGAACGCGGCTGCCTGTGTGGCATCGAGCCGCCAAAGGAAGCCGCCGTCCGCGACCGGCTGAATTCCTGGCACGCCAGGTAACGCTGTGATGGTGATTGCGGTGCGCAGCGTGTCGCTGAAGCCGAGTTGGTCCAGCCGCACGTCCGCCGGTTCACGCGCGAAGCGGCGCAGCACGCCGGCGAGCAGGCGCAGATCCTCGGCCCCGCCGAGCATCAGCACCATCGGGTTGAAATCGCTGGGCAGGAAGCCGATGCGCAGCATGGTCAGATGACCTCGACGATATCGGTGGCATGGCAGAGTTCCTCGGTGCCGGCGTCGACGGTTCGATCGGGCACCTCGATCAGGCGCACCTTCGCCCACTCGTCGTTGACGATCTCCAGCACCTCGGCGGTAATGCCGCCGACCAGACGCAGCCGGTCGCCGGCCGCGACACCGGAGAGCTCGATCATCGGCGCATCTTCAAAAGAAGATACTCAGGTTCTTCGCCAGCAACACGTTCTGCTCCAGGATCATCTCCCGCCGGGCGATCTGCCACGACGTGTCTACCCGCCGCAATTCATCGGTCCGCCGTCCGATGAAAGTGTGGTTCTCGGTACTCGACGCGGTTCTGGTACACCAGGAACCGGCTGCCGACTGTGACCTCCCTCGCATCCTCAACCGACGGCCGCACATCCAGCAGCCGCACGTTGCTCACCATGTGCGTCACGCGCGACAGCGGCTCCTCGGCATAATGTACGCCGGTCAGCACCTGCTCGACCCGCTTGCCGAGCGTCCACTTGTCCTCGTCGAACCAGCTTATGCCTTCGCCCTGTTTCGTGTTCTCGCGTTCCGCGTGCTGGCCGAACTTTACGTTGCGGCGTACCGGCATGAAATACACCAGGTCCTCGGCCAGCAGATCAAGCCACTCCTTGAACCGTCGCTGATCCAGCAGATCGGCCTCGAAATACAGAAACTCCTCGATCTCCTCGCGGAGCTGGTACCAGGCCAGCGGACGCATCACTCGGCCGCGGCTCGCATCGACGGCCGTCCCACCAGCTCCTCCCATGGTGCGTCCTTCAGATACGACGCGTAGACACGATAGTAGTTGCGCGGCGTCTGGTCGGTGATCTGGAGCGACACGTCGCCCGGGATCGGGTCGTCGGTCTTGTACGCACCCATCGACATCTGGTAATTGAATGGATAGCGCCGCGCGATCGTGCCACGTGAGGCGGCGGTGGCGTACAGCCAGTTCTCCATGTCGTCCTGCTCGGTCATGCCTGCCGGTCCCGAGTAGCGCATGTAGAACCGCCGCAGCACGTCCTTCACCTCGGCCGGCGCATCGGCATCGACCAGGAAGAAGCGCCAGCCCTCGGTCTCGGTCGGACTGTGCGGATGCCACACGCAGATGCCGCGCGGCTGGCGGCCGTGGTACGACGCATTCGGGAAGATGTTGCCGGTGAACGGCAACAGCCGTGCCTTCTCGCCCAGCCGCCGCTTCCGTTCCTCGAAGCAGTGACGGAAGTATTCGTCCACGATCGGATACTGCGCGTAGGACGGCTCGTACTCCATGGTCGGCGGCATCAGCACGCTGTGCATGCCGTGTCCGCCGGGATGTCCCACCCACACGTGCTGGCCCTTGTTGTATTCGTTGTCGCGGCGTCCCCTTTGCCCGCGTTGCGCGCTGGGGCCGATGCCGATCATGTCCACCGATCGGTGCGATGGGTTGTGATACGTATCGCCCAGGAAATTCTCGGCGGCGAACTTCCAGTTGGACGGAAACACCCACCTGTGCACGCCGATCACTTCCGACCCGCCCGGCCTTCCGTCACGGCAGTCCAACACCTGGTCGAGATGATCGACCGCGCTACCGAGGTAATCGAGGAAATCCGGTGCGGCCGGGTCCCACGACGCCCATACCGTACCTTTATATAACGCCAACTTCGGCACCTCGATCAGCGACCATTCGTCGCGGTTCAGCGTGCCCTCATACAGCGCGCGATACAGCGGCACGCCCTGCAGCTTGCCGTCGGTGGTGTAGCTCCAGGAGTGATACGGACAGACGAACAGCGAGGTATTGCCCTGCTCGTAGCGACACACCTTCATGCCGCGATGGCGGCAGGAATTCAGGAACACATGCACGGTGCCCTGCGCGTCGCGGCACAGGATCACCGACTCCTCGCCCAGACGCGAGACGTAGAAGTCGCCCGGCTTCGGGATCAGGCTCTCGTGACCGACAAACAGCCAGGCGCGCGTGAACAGCTTGTTCAGTTCCTCATGGTAGAACTCCGGCGAGACGAAGATCTCGCGGCCGATCGTGCCACGTCGCAGGTCGATCATCCGGTCGATGGGCAGGGTTGTGGTCATCGGCAGGGCCTCTCCGTAGTTCGACCATTGTGCGCCCGTCCGTGGCGGCAGCGTCAAGTGTCCCGGGCTCGGTTTGTATCCTGACACGGAGGCCGATCGGGCACCACGGAGCGCCACGGAGAACGGATCGAATGCGCTGTGCGTCCGCCATAATTGAACTCTGTGGCCCTCGATCGTCCTTGTATCTGCTCGCTCCGTGTTGAAATCCCTTCGTGTGGACCATGCCGCCGCTCCGGCGGGTCGCCCGCCGGACCTTAACCACTGCAACCATGTGTCTATAATAGCGTGGCTGTGCTACTCACCGGACGAGGCTATCGTATGCAGCTGCCACTTCCATTCTCCGCACGAGCACTCCTGCACGCGATTTCCGGTGTGGCGTACGCGGCGGATCGCGATGGCGTCATCATAGGGGTCTCGAGGGGACCCTTCCTGCCGGAGCGGAACCGTCCCCCGACGGCTCCACCGGACCACAGCGACATGGTGGGAAAATCGCTGTTCTCGATCATTCGAGGCGAGCCGGTTCGACAGAGCTATCTGACGCTCCATCGGTCAGTGTGGTCGGGAGACACCGACGCGATCGGATTTGCCTATCGCTGCGACGCGCCCGACATCGAACGGCATATGTTCATGTCGCTCTCGCGGATCAGCGACGGACCCGCCGCCATTGCTGTGCTTTATCAGTCCATCATCATCAGCGAGGTACATCGCCCGCCGCTTCCGCTGTTCGCCTTCGAATGGCTCGCGGGTCCTGCCGCCACCGCCGATCAGATCGTGACGCTGTGCTCCTACTGCCAGTCAGTCGCCTGGCCGACCGATGCGTACCCGGATCAGCGTGAATGGATCGGTGCGGTCGAGTTCTATCGCCGGGGCGGACGCACCGACGCTGTCGTCAGTCATGGCATTTGCGAGGCGTGCCTCGACCGCATCGTCGCCCCGGTGCGGAGTGCGGCGACACGGAGCTAGGGCTGGCTGCCGGCAGCGACTGAAATCTGTTATGCAGCCATCCAGCCGTTCGAGCCCGGCGCAGCCAGCGCGAGCAATCGGCACGGAGGAGCGTCCATGTTCCAAAAACTCCATCACGTCGCCTATCGCTGCCGCGACGCCCAGGAGACGGTCGAGTTCTACACCAAGGTGCTCGGGCTGAAATACGCCGCGGGCGAAGCCTCGCCCGCCGGCCACAAGCCGTACGGCGAGGAAGTGGATCTCATCCACATCTTCTTCGAATGTGGCGATGGCAGCTACATCGCGTTCTTCGACCTCCCCAGTTCGCCGCCCGCCCAGGCCGACCCGAACACGCCCGATTGGATCAATCACATCGCTTTCGAGGTTCCCGGCATGGCGGAACTGCTGGCAGGCAAACGCCGCCTGGAAGCTGCCGGTGTCGATGTCCTGGGACCGAAGGACCATCGGTTCTGCCAGTCGATCTACTTCTTTGACCCGAACGGCATCCGGCTGGAGATGACAGTGCGTACCGAGGCGCCGGGAGAGCTGGACCGGATGGAGGGCTCGGCTGCGGATCAGCTTGCCGCGTGGAATGCGCGCAAGCAGCGCAAATACGGCGTGCCGGCCTGAACCGCGATGCCGGATGAACTGGTCGCGATCGACGTTCCGCGTGGCAGCGGCTACGACAGCCAGAGCGGCCTGAACAACCTGTTCCCCCAGGTGTTCGGTCGCCTCGCCGCGGCGGGCTGCGCCAGGCGGGTCGCCTTCGTGGTGATCCACCCGACCAGCAACTTCATGGGCCACTACCTGATCGGACCGCTGCAGCGGCGTGGCCGCGCGATCCTGGCGCTGAACACGCGCTACGTCGCCAACGATACCGCGTTGATCATGGAACGCGCGATCCAGGACCTCGGGGCCGGCATCGCCTATCTGCGCCGGCACGGCTACGAACGCATCGTGCTGTGCGGCAATTCCGGCGGCGGCTCACTCGCGGCATTCTACCAGGCGGAGGCCGAGCGGCTTACCATCACCACCACCCCGGATGGCGTGCCGTTCGACCTGCGTCCCGAGCAGCTTCCGCCAGCCGACGGCATGGCGATGCTCGCCGCGCATCCCGGCCGTGCGGCAACCATGGTGGAGTGGATCGATCCCGCCGTGATCGACGAGTGCGACGTGCGCGCGACCGCGGCGTCGCTGGATATGTATAACCCAGCGAACGGTCCGCCGTACCATGCCGAGTGGCTACGTCGCTATCGTGCGGCCCAGCGCGCGCGCAACGACCGCATCACCGACTGGGTGCTTGCTCGGTTGGCGGCCCTGGATAGCGATCCAGATCAGGAGCTGATCAAGGACGAGCCGTTTATTGTCTATCGGACAGTGGCCGACCCGCGCTTCCTGGATCTCGCGCTGGACCCCAGCGATCGCGCAGTGGCGCCCAACCGGCGGTTGAACTACGGACCGGCCAATCTCGGCCGGTTCTCCACCTTGCGTTCGTTTCTCAGTCAATGGAGCGCCCGTCTGTCACGCGCCGACGGCCCGTCATGCATGGCGCGCTGTTCGGTACCGGCACTCAACGTGATGTACTCCGCCGATACCCTGGTGTTCCCTGCACAGTGCCGCTCGTGGTCGCACGCGGCGGGCGACCGTTGCGTGGACCACGTGCTGAAGGGCGCGACACACTTCCTGGCAGGGCAGGAAGCGTTGATCAGCGAGCTCGCCGACCTTTTGGTGGCCTGGGCCGACCAGCTCTGACGCACACGGTTCCGCTGTGGTGCGGCGCCAGGTCGCGCCGTTACGCAGCTTTGCTGCTGGCCAGAGCGTGTACGTCGGCGGTAGTCAGGGCGTTGCCCCCGATGCCCCAGTCGCCGCTTTCCACCTCCTCGATGACGCACCAGGTGACGGGGCGCATGTTCTCGCCCTCGATCGAGACCATTGCGTCGGTCAGCTTGCCGATGATCTGGCGCTTCTGCTCCTTGCTGAACACGTCCTTGATGATGCGAACCTGGATGAGCGGCATTTCGATTTCTCCCTTCGTGGCGTTGACAGGAACATCATGATGCCGAACACTCCTAAGTACGGAAATATACAGTTTCGACATCAGTTGGCATAACTGTACCGGTCCAGTGACCGGGCCAGTCCGGCGCGAAGCGGGGACCAGCATGCTCTCCCTAGCCGTCAGTCAGGGCCAACCGCTTGCCGATCAGATCGTGGTCGGCATCAAGCGGCAGATCGACGATCGGCACCTGCGGCCGGGCACCAGGCTGCCGTCGATCCGAAAATTTGCCGAAAGCCACAACGTCAGCCGTTTCACGGTGGTCGAGGCTTATGATCGCCTGGTCGCGATGGGCTATCTGCAGTCGCGCCCCGGCGCCGGCTTCTACACGGCACCAGCGCCCGCGGAGGCGACGCGTCCTGCCGCGTCGGATAATCACAAGCGCAACGAGGAATTGGTGTGGCTGACCCGCCGCCTGCTCGTGGCGGACGATGACACCATATTGGCGGGTGGCCCGTGGCTGCCAAATTCGTGGCTCGATGAAGCCGGCATTCGCCAGAGCCTCAATGTGCTCGCGCGCAGGAACGGCGCCTATCTGCTCGAATACGGCCATCCGTTCGGGTATCTGCCGCTACGCGAGCATCTCGCGCTGATGCTCGCAGGACTCGGCATCACCGCTCATCCGACTCAGATCCTGCTGACACAGGGGATCAGTCAGGCGCTTGAGCTGGTCATTCGCTATCTGCTGAAACCCGGTGACGCGGCGCTGGTAGACGACCCGGGCTATTACAACATGTTCGGCAATCTGCGTCTGCAGGGAATCGAAATGCTGGCTGTGCCGCGCAATCCCGACGGACCGGATGTCGCCACCCTCGAGAGCCTCGCAGCAACGCACCGACCAAAGGTCTATTTCACCCAGTCGGTGATGCAGAACCCCACCGGGACCGACATGAGCGCACATGTGGCATTCAAGCTCCTGCAGGCGGCCGAGCGCCATAACTTCCTCGTGGTCGAGGATGACATCTTCTGCGATCTGCAGGTGAAGACAACGCCTCGGCTCGCGACGCTCGACCAGCTCAACCGCGTGATCTATGTGCGCAGCTTTTCCAAGACACTGTCAGGCAGCCTGCGGGTCGGATTGATCGCCTGCACGCAGGACATCGCCAACGAGCTCGCAGACATCAAGATGCTGGCGAGCATCACCACCTCGCAATTCACCGAGCGGCTCATCTATTTGATGCTGGTGGATGGCCATTACCGCAAATATCTGTCCCGTTTGCGCGAACGGCTCGGTGAGGCGCGCCTCAATGTCGTGCGCGCGTTCGAACGCATCGGAATGGAATTGTTCGTGGAGCCGTCGGCCGGCCTGTTCGTCTGGGCGCGGTTTCCGCATATCGATGACTTTCTGTCACTGGCGGAAGCGGCGCAGCGCGCCGGTATCGTCATCGCACCCGGCACAGTCTTCCGCCCACATCTCGAGCGCTCGCCATGGATGCGGTTCAACGTCACCGTCTGCGAGAACCCGCGTGTGCTGGCCTGGCTGCAGCGGCTTATGCCGCCCGTCAGTGCCATCGCCATTGCCAGACCGCCCTGAACAGGCGCCCGCCGTCAATCACATGTCGCTGGCAAAGCCGTGCAGCGCCAGCATGGTGAGCAGTGCTGCGTTGAGCAGCATCACGGCTGGCGCCGCGGTCGCGACTGCACGCTGCCAGCGCCGTCCCGCCGCCTGGCCGGCGATGCCGACTGCCACCAGCGCGGGCATCGTCCCGAGCCCGAACGCCAGCATGCCGAGCGCACCGGTCAACGGGCTGCCACTGGCCGCGGTGGTTGCCAGTGCCGCGTAGAGGAATCCGCAAGGCAGGAAGCCGAGTACGATGCCAAGCGGGTAGCCACCTCCCGCGCGCCTTGCCATCTGCGCAATGGCGCGGGTCCAGCCCGCCGGCGCGCGATCCAGTCCCGGCAGGACGCGCGCCACGTGCGCGAGGAACAGCGCGGCGCCCAGCAACAGCAGCGTGGCCGATACGACGCTGAACCACGGTAGCCGGCCCATTGCCGCGCCGCCCAGCGCGCCTAGTGCCGTGTAGGTGGTCAGCCGTCCCAGGTGGTAGGGCAGCAGCGCTCCCCGCCCCACGCGGTGCCATTCGCACATCCGCGCAGCCGGCACGTGCGCCATGCGGTCCGCCACCTGGCCGAGCACAAAGCCGCCGCACATCGGCACGCAGTGCATCGTGCTGCCGGCCGCGCCGGCGAGGAACAGGCCGAGCAGCAATCCGCCCGACCACGGGGCAGGACCGCACCATGCAGCGAGGGCGGAGATCACGACAGCGTCGCAACAACCATGCGCCAGCTTCTCCAGGGCACGGCATCCTCACATTGATCCAGATCAATGATCCATTAACGCCGGCACGGCAGTTTCCTGCGATCCCTACCGGAGTGTTCCATGGATATCGAGCCAAGCGACCTCATAGTCGGCCTGTTGATGGCCGCGCTCGGCCTGATCGGTCTGATCCTCGCCTCCGGCGCGATGGACGATGAGATGTACGTGTTCGGCCTTTCCCTGTTCGGCTTCGCATGCGTCTTCGAATTTGGCCTCCTGCGCCGACACTTCGACCGGCTGGAGGCCCGTCGACATGGCTAGTCCCGACTACAACGAGGCCGTGGTCAGAAAATTCATCATCGCCGCGGTGTTCTGGGCGGTCGTGGCATTCCTGGTCGGCGTCTGGCTCGCCGCCGAACTGGCCTGGCCGCAGTGCAACCTGGGCCTCTCGTTCCTGAATTTCGGGCGCCTGCGGCCGGTGCACACCTCGGCCGGCATCTTCGCCTTCGGCGGGTCGGCCCTGATCGGAACCTCGTTCTACGTCGTGCAGCGCACCTGCCGTACCCGCCTGTTCGGCGGCGAGGCGCTAGCGAACTTCGTGTTCTGGGGCTACCAGTTCTTCATCGTGATGGCCGCGCTGTCCTACGTGATGGGCTTCAGCAAGAGCCAGGAATATGCCGAACCGGCGTGGCATATCGACATCTGGCTGACCATCGTCTGGGTCGTGTATGCGGTCATCTTCGTCGGCACACTGATGCAGCGCGAGGAGCCGCATATCTATGTGGCGAACTGGTTCTATCTTGCCTTCATCCTGACCATTGCCGTTCTGCACATAGGCAACAATCTTGTCATTCCGATCTCGGTGTTTTCCGCCAACGGCTACTCGGTCGCATCCGGCGTGCAGAATGCGATGATCCAGTGGTGGTACGGCCACAACGCGGTCGGCTTCTTCCTGACCGCCGGCTTCCTCGGGATGATGTATTATTTCATCCCCAAGGCGGCGAACCGCCCGGTGTACTCTTATCGCCTGTCGGTCGTGCACTTCTGGTCGCTGATCTTCCTGTATATCTGGGCCGGTCCGCATCATCTGCACTACACGGCGCTGCCCGACTGGACCCAGACGCTCGGCATGGCGTTCTCGATCATGCTGTGGATGCCGTCGTGGGGCGGCATGATCAACGGCCTGATGACGCTGTCCGGCGCCTGGGACAAGCTGCGCACCGATCCGGGCCTGCGGTTCTCGGTCACCGCCGTCGGGTTCTACGGCATGTCCACTTTCGAAGGCCCGGTGATGTCGATCCGCGACGTCAACGCGCTCGCCCACTATACCGACTGGGTGATCGGCCACGTGCACTCCGGTACTCTCGGCTGGGTCGCCTTCATCAGCTTCGGTGCGATCTACTATCTGGTGCCGGTGCTGTGGCAGCGCAGCGGTCTCTATTCGCAGCGGCTGGCGTCGTGGCACTACTGGATCGCGACGCTGGGCATCGTGTTCTACATCACCTCGATGTGGGTCGCCGGCATCATGCAGGGCCTGATGTGGCGCGCCTACGACCAGTTCGGCTTCTTGCAGTACTCCTTCGCCGAGTCCGTGGTCGCGGTGCATCCGTACTACGTGATCCGGCTGCTCGGCGGCCTGATGTTCCTCACCGGCGCACTGCTGATGGTCTACAACCTGATTCAGACGGTATGCAGCCGTACCACCGAGCAGTCATTTGGGCTGCCGGGCGCCGTCGCCGTGGCGGGAGAATAAGCCGATGTTTATCCGCCACGAGTTCATCGAGCGCAACGCCTTCCTCCTGTTGGTGCTGACGCTGGTCACCATCGCGATCGGCGGTATTGTCGAGGTGGTGCCGCTGTTCACCATCGAGACCACGGTGGAGCACGTCAAAGGCGTCCGTCCCTATTCGCCGCTGGAACAGCGCGGCCGCGACATCTATGTGCGCGAGGGCTGCTATCTCTGTCACAGCCAGCAAATTCGCGCCCTGCGCGACGAGGTGGAACGCTACGGCCACTTTTCGCTGGCGGCGGAAAGCATGTACGATCATCCGTTCCAATGGGGCTCGAAGCGAATCGGTCCCGACCTGGCACGGGTCGGCGGCAAGTATTCCAGCGACTGGCACTACGCGCACCTGAAGAACCCGCAGAGCGTGGTACCGGAATCGCTGATGCCGCACTATGCGTTTCTCGCCGATTCGCCGCTGGGAGCCGACGACATCGCCATGCGGCTGCGCACGCTGCGCCTGGTGGGTGTTCCCTATACCGACGAAGAGATCGCCAATGCCGCCACCGACTTGGCGACGCAGGCCAATCCAAGTGCCGACAACGCGGATCTGCTGAAGCGTTATCCGAAGGCGATCACGGTGCCAGGCGATGGCCGTGAGGTTACCGAGCTGGATGCGCTGGTGGCGTATTTGCAGGTACTCGGCACCATGGTCGATTTCGCCGATCCCGCCAACGAACACCTGCAGCAATAGGATGTCGTCATGATCCGTCTGATCATGTTGGTGCAGCACAATTGGATCATCCCGGTATTTGTCGTGTTCCTGCTGATTCTGCTCACCACCTACTGGCCGGGGCGCAAGTCCCGGATCGAGCGGCATGGTCGTATCCCGCTCGAAGACGACCGCTGAGGAGCCGCCACTGTGCCCACCAAGATCGAGAAGGACATCGTCACCGGCCAGGATACCACCGGCCACGAGTGGGACGGGCTCAAGGAGCTGAACACACCGCTGCCGAAATGGTGGCTGTACGTGCTGTACGCCACCATTGCCTGGGCCGCGGTGTGGTTCGTGCTGTACCCGTCTGTGCCCGGGATCACCGGCTATTTCCACGGTGTGCTCGGCTATTCGCAGCGCAGCGCGGTAAATGCCGATGTGCGAGCGGTCGCGGAACAACGCGCCGGAACGATGGATCGCATCAAGGCTCTGTCATTTGCCGAGATCCGCAAGGACCCGCAGCTGATGGCGGCTGCGCAAACCGCGGGACGCATCGCCTTCGCCAACAACTGCCAGCCGTGCCATGCCGCCGGCGGCGGCGGCCAGCCGGGTTATCCCGCACTGGCCGCCGGTGCTTGGATCTGGGGCGGCACTCTCGAGGAAATCCAGCAGACCATCGCCTATGGCATCCGCAGCGGCGACGCCAAGGCGCGCGAGTTGCAGATGCCGCGCTTTGGCGCCGACGGCATCCTGAAGCCCGATGAGATCCAACAGATCGCCGATTACGTGATGACGCTGTATGGCGGGGCGCAGACTGCCAAGGACGTGTCGGCTGGAAGCAAGTTGTTCGCCGACAACTGCGCGATCTGTCATGGCGAGGCAGGGCAGGGGGATCGCGAGAAGGGTGCGCCTCGCCTCGCCTCGCGTGTCCATCTCTATGGCGAAGACAGGGCTATTGTGGTTGCACAGATCACCGCGCCGCGAATGGGCGTGATGCCGGCCTGGCACACCCGCTTGGACGATGCGACCATCAAGAGCCTGGCACTTTACGTGCATTCTTTGGGCGGCGGAGAATAGGCAAAAACCCATGTCCCGCATCAGCAAGGCGGATCGTCAGCTCCAGCTACAGCGCGAAGCAGCCGGTGATCATCTCTACGCCAACCGCGTGCGGGTCTATCCGAAGACGGTGCACGGTCCGGTGCGTCGCTTCAAATGGGCGCTGCTGATCGTCTGTCTCTGCATCTACTATCTGCTGCCCTGGCTGCGCTGGCATCGTGGCGTCAATCAGCCGGACCAGGCCGTGCTGCTATCGATCTGGCATGAGCGGTTCTATTTCTTCAATCTGGAGTTCTGGCCGCAGGACATCTACTACCTGACCGGCCTGCTGATCATGGGCGCGGTCACGCTGTTCCTGGTCACCAGCCTGCTCGGCCGCGTCTGGTGCGGCTACACCTGTCCGCAAACCGTGTGGACCGATCTGTTCATGTGGATCGAGCGCGTGATCGAAGGCGACCGCAACGAACGCATGAGGCGCGACGCGGAGCCGGTCACCCTCGATGCCATCTGGCGCAAGTTATTGAAGCACGTCATCTGGCTCGGGATCGCCTTCTGGACTGGCGGCGCGTGGATTATGTACTACGTCGATGCGCCTACCGTAACGGTGGAGTTCTGGACCGGTACCGCGTCGAACGAAGTGTATTTCTTCACCTTCCTGTTCACCGCCACGACGTATCTTCTGGCCGGCTGGGCGCGCGAGCAGGTCTGTACTTACATGTGCCCGTGGCCACGCTTCCAGTCGGCGATGCTGGACGAGCAGAGCGTCACCGTTACCTACCAGGGCTGGCGCGGCGAACCGCGCCTCCGCGGCAGGCGGCACGAGGACACCCAAGGAGGCGACTGCATCGATTGCGGCGCCTGCGTCACCGCCTGTCCCACCGGTATCGATATTCGTGACGGTATCCAGCTCGAATGCATCAATTGCGGCCTGTGCATCGACGCGTGCAACCATGTGATGGAGCGGACCGGGCGGCCGAAATGGCTGATCACCTGGGACACCTTGGCCGATCAGGCGGCGAAGGCGGAGGGCCGGCAGACCACCCTCCATCTGCTGCGTCCGCGTACGCTGATCTACATCTCTGCACTGATCGTCGCTGTCGTCGTGATGACGGCAGCGCTCGCAATGCGGTCGAATGTGGGCCTTTCCGTGCTGCATGACCGTGCGCCATTGTTCGTGCGTCTGCCTGCTGGCGATCTGCGCAACGGCTATACCGTGAAGATCGTCAACAAGGGTCCCAACATCGCGTTGTTCGAACTGCGCACCGCGGGCCTGAACGCGGCATCGCTGGCCGAGACCGATGAGGGGTTGGGGCCGGCGGCCCAGCTCGGGTTGATGGTGAAAGGGGACAGCGTCGGCACGTTCCGGATCACCGTGGCCGGGACGCCGGAGCATCTGGTCGATGGCTCGGAGAGCCTCGACTTCATCTTGCGCAACACCGATACCGGCGAGCAGACGGTGTATCGCTCACTGTTCATGGGGCCGCGATGAAGCCTTCGGTTTGGCGGCTCTTCCCATTGGCAGTCGTGGCCGGGCTCGGGCTGGTGATCGTGGTCAATGTCGGGATGGTCTATGCCGCGCTGCACAGCTTCCCCGGTCAGGCGGGCAATGCAGGCTTTGAACTCAGCAATCACTACGATGCGGTGATCGAGCGCGAACAACGCGAGGCGTCATTGGGCTGGACGGTGGTGGCGCGGGCGGACGCGGCGGGACGGCCGGAGGTTCGGCTGACCGACCGCGACGGTTCCCCGCTGCGAGGTGCGTCGGTGGCCGCGTCCGCGGAGCGCCCGCTGGGTGCGCCGGATACCCGGTCGTTCGTGCTCCATGAAATTGCCGCCGGGAACTATGTCGCTGAGACCGCGCTCCCGACCCCAGGACAGTGGGAGCTGACCCTGTCGGCATCGCTCGGCGGTCACGGCATGGCAGCGACCCGGCGAGTGATTGTGCATTGACGGGTGCCCTCACCCCAAGCCTCCACCTCTCCCGCCAGGCAGGGGAGGATTGGGCCAGCGGTGTATCGAACCGCACCTGTCTGCATTGCTCCCTGCCCACCGCTTCCGGTCGCCGCTTCTGCTGCCCCGGCTGCGCCGCCGCCTACGAAACCATCCAGGCACTCGGTCTCGGCCGCTATTACGCGCAGCGCATCCTCGATCCCACGCTTCGAGCACTCTGCCCGGAGCCATCCGAACGACGCGATCTCTCCCGCTTCATCGCCACCCACGCCGACGCCACGCACGAACTCACGCTGGCGATCGATGGCTTGCAATGCGGCGCCTGCGTCTGGCTGATCGAGTCGGTCCTGGCGCGCGAACCCGACGTGCTCCGGGGCCGCGTGAACATGACCACTCGTCACCTGCGCCTGCATTGGCGCGGTACGGCCGATCGTGCGACGTCTTTGATCGCAGCGATTGAACGCTTCGGCTACCGCCTGGTGCCGTTCGATGCCGCCTCGCTTGCCGCCGCACGTGACCGCACCGATCGTGCCCTGATCCGCGCGCTGGCGGTGGCAGGATTTGCCGCCGGCAACGTTATGCTGCTGTCGATCGGCATATGGGCCGGTGAGGCCGGCGGGCTGCTGCACGACATGGGTCCCGCCACGCGCGACCTGCTGCATTGGGTCTCTGCGCTGATCGCCATGCCTGCGATCGCCTATGCCGGAAGGCCGTTCTTCGCCTCCGCCGCCGCCGCGCTGCGCCAGATGCGCACCAACATGGACGTGCCGATCAGTCTCGGCGTGGTCCTGGTCACCGGTATGAGCCTGGCCCAGACCATCCAGGGCGGTGCACACACCTACTTTGACTCCGCCATCACGCTGCTGTTCTTCCTGTTGATTGGCCGGGTGTTGGACTACCGCGCGCGAAACCAGGCACGCGCTACCGCCGAGCAATTGCTGACGCTGCGCACGGTGGATGTCGCGGTGCTGCGATCCGACGACACCACCGAACGCCGCAGTCAGCATACCGTTGTCACTGGCGACCGTGTGCTGGTCGGGCTCGGCGAACGGTTAGGCGTGGACGGTGTGGTCGAGCGAGGCTCCTCCATGCTCGATGCCGGCCTCGTCAGCGGCGAAAGTCTGCCGGTCGCAGCCGTTCCTGGCACGCAGGTGTTCGCCGGAACGCTCAACCTCGGCGAGGCGCTGATCGTCCGCGCGACCGCCACCGGAAACGGCACCCTTCTCGCTGAATGCGCGCGTCTGATCGAAGCTGCCGAAGCGCGGCGCTCGCGCTTCGTCGTGCTCGCCGACCGGGTATCACGACGTTATGCGCCGTCGGTGCATCTAATGGCGCTGCTGACCTTTGCCTGGTGGTACTTCGCGGCCGGCGTCCCGGCCGGCCAGGCGCTGCTGACCGCGTGCGCGGTGCTGATCATCACCTGCCCGTGTGCGCTTGCCCTGGCAGTGCCGGTTGTGCAGGTGATCGCTACCGGCGGCCTGTTCCGCGCGGGCGTGCTGCTGAAGTCGCCGACTGCGCTGGAGCGGCTGGCCGGCGTAGATACAGTCGTATTTGATAAGACCGGCACGCTGACCGAGCCGACAATGTTGCTGGTGAAAGGGGCGGCCTTCGATCAGGAGGCATTGCGCCTCGCTGCATCGCTTGCCGTCGGGAGTCGCCATCCGTTGGCGCGATCGCTGCTGGCGGCGTCGGGGCCGGTCGCGGTCGCCGATAACCTGCTTGAGCATCCGGGGCAGGGCATGCAGGCCGGCGATGTACGGTTGGGCAGTCGTGCCTTTGCCTCGGTATGCGATGGCGAAACAACCGGACCGGAGTTGTGGCTGTCACGGCCTGACTGCGAACCGGTCTGCTTCGGCTTTGCCGAGGCTGTGCGGATAGACGCGACGGCGACACTGGACAGATTGCGCCGGCTTGGCCTCGCAATATTTCTCCTGTCCGGGGATCGTGCGGCTGCGGTGGCACCGATCGCTGCCGCACTCGGCATTGCGTCCTGGCAGGCGGAGCGCACACCGCTGCAGAAGGTCGCGGCAATCGAGGCTCTCGTGGCGTCCGGGCGGAAGGTCCTGATGGTCGGTGATGGACTGAACGACGGTCCGTCGCTCGCCGCCGCAACCGTTTCCGCCTCGCCGGCGAGTGCGGCCGACATCAGCCAGACCGTGGCGGATGTGGTGTTCCGGGGCAGGCTCCTCGCGCCCGTTGCGGCGGTGATCGGGATCGCACGACGTGCGCGCAGCGTGATGCGGCAGAACCTGGCGCTGTCGCTCGCCTATAACGTCCTGATGGTGCCGCTCGCGGTGGCGGGCTTTGTCACCCCCTGGCTTGCGGCGGCGGCGATGTCGAGTTCCTCGCTGCTGGTGCTGGCGAACAGCTTCCGCCTGCGCGGCAGGCCGGCATGAACGTCATCCTCTATCTGCTCGGTGCAAGTCTCATACTCGGCGGCGGCGGCCTGGCGATATTTCTATGGTCTTTGCGGTCCGGCCAGTACGACGACCTGGAGGGCGCCGCCAACCGCATCCTGTTCGACGACGAGGAGCGCTGACAACGTCACGCCGAGGCACCAATTATCGGCGCTTGTGGCAACCAGCGGAGCCCGACATCCCGCGCATCGCCACGTCAATCAGAAGTGTCCGTGGTACTGCCCGCAACGACTGTGCCGACAGGGTCGCGTTCCTGGTCCAGCCTCCGATCGAGGTATTGCTCCAGCGCAGTGACCTCGCCTTCACGCATCCTCAGACCAAGCTTGCTGCGGCGCCACAGTACGTCCTCGGACGACCTCGCCCATTCGGTACGGACCTGCCAATCGACCTCACGCTCGGTGAGATCAGCGCCCAGACAGCGCCCCATGTCGGCGACCTTGCGTGCGTCGCCAAGCATCGCGGCTGCCGTGGTGCCATAGCTGCGAACCAGGCGACGGCACAGGCCATCCGACAGAAACGGATAGCGCCGCGCCAGATCGGCACGCACCTGTTCGATGCCGTCCCACGGAAAATCTCCGCCCGGCAACGCAGCGCTGGCGGTCCAGGCCCCGGGCAGATTGCGGGAACCACCCAGCGAGCTTGCCCACCGCGGATTCCGCCATTCGCCGATACGTGGTGATCTTGCCACCGAACACCGACAGCAGGGCAGGGGTCGCCAGCGCCAGCGCATAATCGCGCGTCGCCTCCTGCGCTTTGCCGGTGCCGTCGTCGAGCAGTGGTCGTACGCCGGCGTAGCGCCAGACGATGTCCCCAGGCTCAACCGGTGTGCGCAGATACTCACTGACCGCGCCGCACAGGTAGCGCTCTTCATCGGCCGAGGTCACCACTATCATGGGATCGCCGTGAAAATCCGCATCGGTGGTGCCGATCAGCGTGAAGTCCTGCTCATATGGTATCGCAAAGCAGACCCGGCCGTCCGCGTTCTGGAAAATGTAGCTGCGATCATGCGCATACAGTCGCGGCACCACGATGTGGCTGCCCTTCACCAGCCGGATGCGCCGGGGTTCTGTCTCACCGACTACGCCGCGCAGCACGCGGGTCACGGAAGGACCTGCGGCATTCACCAGCACGCGCGCGGCTTCCGTGGCGCCACCCGCCAGCGTGAGCTGCCAGACACCATCCGCATGCCTGGCGCGGATGCATCGCGTGCGGGTGCGGATGTCCGCTCCGCGGGCGGCGGCGTCGCGGGCATTCAGCACCACCAGCCGCGCGTCATCGACCCAACAATCGGAATACTCGAAGCCGTGGGTAAACTGCGGCCGCAGTGGCACGCCGGCCGGGTCCGAGCGCAGGTCCAGCGTACGCGTGCCCGGGAGAATCTCCCGTCCGCCCATGTTGTCGTAGAGGCACAGGCCAAGCCGGATCAACCAGCGCGGCCGCAGCCCGGCGTGATGCGGCAGCACGAAGCGCATCGGATGAATGATGTGTGGTGCGGCGCGCAGCAGCACCTCGCGTTCCGCGAGCGACTCGCGCACCAGGCGGAACGCGTAGTGCTCCAGGTAGCGCAGCCCGCCGTGGATCAGCTTGGTCGAGGCGGACGAGGTGCCGCGCGCGAGATCGCCCTGTTCGACCAGCAGCACCGACAGCCCGCGGCCGGCCGCGTCGCGCGCGATGCCGCAGCCGTTGATGCCGCCGCCGATGATGGCGAGGTCGAATGGGCTAGTCCTGGACGAACTCACCCGACTTGCCGCCTGCCTTGTGGGTCAGGCGCAACGCCTCGATGCGCATCCCGCGATCCACCGACTTGCACATGTCGTAGACCGTCAGCGCCGCCACCGAGGCCGCAGTCAGCGCCTCCATCTCGACCCCGGTCTGTCCCGTGGTGCGCACCGTCGCGGCGATCTCCACCGCGTCATCGGCGACCGCAAGTTCCAGCGACACCGCGCTGATCGGCAGCGGATGGCACAGCGGGATCAGTTCGGACGTGCGCTTTGCCGCCATGATGCCGGCGATGCGCGCCACTCCCAGCACGTCGCCCTTCTTTGCCCCGCCGCTACGGATCAGCGCCGCCGTCGCCGGCAGCATCGCCACGCGTGCGCGTGCCGTCGCGGTGCGTTCGGTGACCGGCTTGGCGCCGACATCCACCATCGCCGCCTGGCCGCGCGCGTCGAAATGAGAGAAATCCTGGCTCATGGTTCGCCTGTCAGCAGTGCGCGCGTCGCCGCCATGACGTCGGGCTGGCGCAGCAGGCTCTCGCCGACCAGGAAGCACTGTGCCCCAGCCGCGGCAAGCCGGCGCAGGTCGGCATGGCTGCGAATGCCGCTTTCGGCGATCAGGAACCGATCGGGCGGCACTTGCGGCGCCAGTTCCTCGGTCGTCGCCAGATCCGTCGCCAGCGTCTTGAGGTTGCGGTTGTTGATGCCGATCAGCTGCGTCTCCAACCCCAGCGCCCGCTCCACTTCGCGTTCATCGTGCACCTCGGCGAGCACGTCCATGTCCAGGGCACGAGCCAGTGCCTCCAGCTCGCGCGCCTCGGTGTCGGTCAATGCGGCGAGGATCAGAAGGATGCAGTCGGCCCCCATCGCACGGCTCTCATAGACCTGCCACGGATCGAGGATGAAATCCTTGCGCAGCACCGGCAGATCGACGGCGGCGCGAGCCGCCACCAGATGCATCGCGGCTGCCCTGGAAGTGCGGCGTATTGGTCAGCACGGACAGACACGCCGCGCCACCGTCGCGATACGCACGCGCCAGCGCCGGGCGGGTCGAAGTCGGGACGGATCAGCCCGCCCGACGGCGACGCCTTCTTGATCTCGGCGATCAGGCCATAGCGCCCATCTGACGACCGTCTCCTTCAATGCCGGTCCGAAGCCGCGCGGGGCATTGCTGCGCGCATCGATCTGGCCGCGCAGCGCCTCCAGGCTGGTCGCGCTCTTGGCTTTTGCCACGGCTGCCCGCGTGTCCGCGCAGATGCGCGCCAGGACATCGGAGGCCGGGACGTTCGTGGTAACGGGCATCGTATCCTTCACGGGACGGCCGTCTCGCGCCGCAGCGTTTCCAGGGCGGCGAGGGCGGCGCCGGAAGCGATCGAACGGCCGGCAAGTGCCGCGCCCTCGCGCAGATCGCCGGCGCGCGCCGCCACGATCAGTGCGGCGGCGGCATTCAGCAGCACCGTGTCGCGGTAGGGACCGGTCGCGCCCTGCAGCAGCGCCTGCAACGTTGCGGCGTTCATCGCCGCGTCGCCGCCACGGATCGCCTCAACAGGAGCACGTGACAGACCGGCGTCCTCCGGATTGACGGTGAAACGGCGCAGGGCTGCCGCCTTGCCAGGCGGTCACCTGATTCTCGCCGGCCACCGTCAGTTCGTCGAGCCCCTGGCCATGCACGATCCACGCCGTCTCGCTGCCCAGCCGGCCCAGCGTTTCGGCCATCGGCCCGGCCCACTCGGGCGCGAACACCCCGATCAGCTGACGGCGTACGCGCGCCGGATTGGCCAGCGGGCCCAGCAGGTTGAAGATCGTCCGCGTCCCCAGTTCCACCCGCGGGCCGGCGGCATGCCGCATCGAGGGGTGGTGGCGCGGCGCGAACAGGAAGGCGCAGTTCGCCGCGCGCAGGATGTCCGGCAGCCGATCCAGCGGCACGTCGACGTTCACGCCGAGCGCCGTCAGCACGTCCGCCCCGCCGGTGCGTGACGACAGCGCCCGGTTGCCGTGCTTGGCCACCGGCACGTCGCAGCCGGCGACAACGAAGGTCACCGCGGTAGAGACGTTCAGCGTGCCTGCCGCATCACCTCCCGTGCCGCAGACATCGATCGCGTCGGGCGGCGCCGCGACAGTGGTCATTCGTGCCCGCATCGCGCGCACTGCACCAGTGATCTCCGGCACCGTCTCGCCGCGGACCCGCATCGCCATCAGCAGCGCACCGATCTGTGCCGGCGTTGCCTCGCCGGACATGATGATGTCGAAGGCGGCCTCGGCGTCGATGTCGGTCAGCGTTGCTCCGGCGGCAAGGCGAACCAGGAACGGCTTGAGATTGTTGGACACATCGCCCTTTCAGGCCGCCCGCGCCGGCGTGTTCGTGCCGCGTGCGATCGCCATGAAATTGGCCAGCAATTCATGGCCATGCTGGCTGGCGATGCTTTCCGGGTGGAACTGCACGCCGAACACCGGCAGCGTGCGGTGGCGCATCCCCATGACCAGTCCGTCCTCGGTCCAGGCGGTCGGGATCAGCACCTCGGGCAGTGTCCCACGATCCACGATCAGGCTGTGGTAGCGCGTCGCGCTGAACGGCGACGGCAGGGCCTCCAGGATGTCGGTGCCGGCGTGGAAGATGCGGCTGACCTTGCCATGCATCGGCACCGGCGCGCGCACCACGTTGCCACCGAATGCCTGGCCGACTGCCTGATGGCCGAGACAGACACCCAGGATCGGCACCTTGCCGGCTGCGGCGGTGATCAGCTCGAGGCAGATACCGGCCTCGTTCGGTGTGCAGGGACCGGGCGACAGCACGATCGCCTCCGGTTGACCGGCGAGCACGTCTGCGACACTGATCTTGTCATTGCGCCAGACCTCGCAGCGCGCGCCGACCTCACCCAGGTAGTGGAACAGGTTGAAGGTGAATAAGTCGTAGTTGTCGATGAGCAGGATCATCGGATAGGCACCCTCCGAGCATCGCGAGTGTGGCGTGCCCGCGTCGCGGTCTCAAGCCCCTCGACAGTTGGGCTGCTGGACCCGACCGCTCTCCGCATCCCGCGCTTCCCGCAGTGCTTGCGACCGCCGCGGGCGCATCCGCAGTAGCAGAAGTGATCGACGCGTTGCCTCAACCAGGGTGGTTCGCGCCAGACTTCCCGGCCGCGAACCGCACCGCCTCGTCCGCCGCCCGCAGCAGTGCACGGGCCTTCTGGTGGCATTCCTCGTGTTCGAACTCGGCCTCTGAATCCGCGACGATTCCGGCACCCGCCTGCACATACATGACGCCGTCCTTCACCAGCGCGGTGCGTAAGCCGATGCAGGTATCCATTGTGCCGTTGGCGGCAAAGTAGCCGATGCAGCCGGCGTAGATGCTGCGCCGATCCGGCTCCAGTTCCTCGATGATCTCCATCGCGCGCACCTTCGGCGCGCCCGACAGTGTGCCGGCCGGGAACCCCGCGACCAGTGCATCCAGCGCATCCAGCCCTTCGTGCAGGCTCCCTTCCACATTGGATGAGATATGCATCACGTGGCTGAAGCGTTCGATGGCAAAGCTCTCCGTGACCTTTACCGACCCGATCTCCGCCACCCGCCCGACATCGTTGCGCCCGAGATCAAGCAGCATCAGATGCTCGGCCCGCTCCTTCGGGTCGGTCAGCAGTTCCGCCTCCAGCGCCTGGTCCTCTTCATATGTCGCACCGCGCCGCCGCGTCCCGGCGAGCGGGCGGATCGTCACCGTCCCGTCGCGCAGACGCACCAGCACCTCCGGACTCGATCCCACGACGGCGAAGCCGCCGAAATCCAGGAAGAACAGAAACGGCGCCGGATTGATCCGCCGCAAGGCCCGGTACAGCGAGAACGGCGGCAGCACGAACGGCACCGCGAAGCGCTGGCTGATGACGATCTGGAACGCGTCCCCTGCCGCGATGTAATCCTTGCACCGCCCCACCGCGGCCAGAAAGTCGGGCTTGGCAAAATTCGAACTGGGCGCCGGCGGATCGGGCAACATCACCGGCGGCGGCGGATGCGGCAGCGGCCGCTCCAGCGCGGCCTCCGCCTCTGCCAGCCGCTTCTGCGCGTAGTCCCATGCGGCCTCCGCGGTCATGTCGGCCTGCGGATAGACCGGTGCCGCCAGCGTCAGCTCGTCGTTCACGTTATCGAAGATCGCGAACAGCGTCGGCCGCATCATCAAGCCTTCCGGCACGCCGATCACGTCACGGTTCTGCGCCGGCAGACGTTCCATCTGGCGAACCATGTCGTAGCCCAGGTAGCCCACCAGCCCTCCCGCCATAGGCGGCAGATTGGCCGGCACGTCGAGCCGGGCCTCGGCGATTATCGCGCGCAGGCTATCCAGCGCCGGCCGTGAATCCGCGAGGAAGGCGTGCGGTGCCGACTGCGCATAGCGGTTGACTTCGGCACGCCCGTCGCGGCAGCGCCAGACCAAATCCGGCTCCATGCCGATGATCGAATAGCGCCCGCGTGCCGCGCCGCCCTCCACGCTCTCCAGCAAGAACGAATTCGGCCGCCCGTGCGCCAACTTCAGGAAGGCGGCGACCGGCGTCTCCAGGTCGGCCACCTCGTGCCGCCACACCAGCGTGCCGCGCCCGGCTTCGTACGCAGGACCGGAAGCTGGCGAAGCCAGGCTGGACCGGAATGTTCATTGCTGCTGACCGGTTACGTTGTCCAGGACGGACTGATTGATGCGCGGCTCGGCGCGGGCTCGCAATGCCTCTGCGAACACGCTGGCCAGATCGGTGCCGATCGAACGGGCCACCGCCTGGCGCACCTGGCCGTAGCCGGCCGGATCCGCCTTCGGATCTGCTTCGATGATCTCGGCCGGAACCGCAACGATGAAAGCGTCGCCGGTTTCCACCATGGTCGGCTCGCCCTGCTTCAGCGCGAACAGCAGCTGCGCGAGCTGCGGCGGCATGCCCTCGGCCGTGGCGCCTCGGCTGATCAGCGGCGTGCGCCGCACCGTCACACCCGCGACGGCCGCAGCATCCGCAAGCGACAGCCCTCCCTTGACGGCGGCAAGCAGTTTCGCCGCCGCCTGCTCCTGTGCGTGACGCTGCTGATCGTGCGCCCAGTCCGCCGCGACTTGCTGCTTCACCGTGTCGAACGGCTTCACTGCGGGCGGCGTCACGTCGACGATGCTCAGCGCGTAATATGCCGAACCCCCGGTCGATGGCGTCGGCACCTCGACCAGTCGCGGCGGATCGCCCTTCTGGGTCTCGAATGCGGCCTTGATCAGCGCGGCCTTCAGCTCGGGCGGGCCAGGGATCGGTGCCGGCGTGCCATCTGGGGTGTTCCCCTCGGCATCCAGCGTGCCGGCAATGCCGACCAGACCGAGGTCACTTGGCATCTCGTCCAGGCTGGCGCCGCCACCCAGCACGTTGTCCACCTTGTTGGCGCGATCGTACATCAGATCCGCGGCCTTGGCGGCGAGCAACTCGTTGCGCAGCGTGTCCTTCACCTGCTCGAAGCTCTGCTCGCTGCCGGGGCTTGCCTTGATGACCCGGACGATATGCCAGCCCAGTGCGCCCTGGTCCGGACCGGTCACAGTGTCGGGCGTGGCGCCGAACACGCTACGTCCCAGCTCGGCGTCGGGGAATTCGTGCTCGGTCGCATCGTCGAGCGCGATAGCCGAGCCGCCGGCGTCCTGCGCCGCCCGCTGCATTGCCGGCCAGTCGGCGCCACCCCGCCAGGTCTCCGCGAGTGCTTTGGCCTTCGCCGCGTCCGCCACCGAGATCACCTCGGCAGACCGCCGCGCCGGTGTCACATACTGCGCCTTACGCTGCTCATAGGCCGCCTGAAGGTCGGCATCGCTGATCGGGATATCCTTCGCCAGAGTCTGCGGAGACAGCACGACTGCCTTGATTTTGCGAAATTCCGGTGCGGAATATTGATCGGGGTGGTTATCGTACCAGCGCTGCAGCTCGAGCTCGGTCGGGGCAGGCGGCTCGGGCGCAGAGGCGATCGGAAATTCGACCATGTCGGCCGAACGCTTCTCGAACTGGCCCTGATACAATGGGCGCAGCAGCACCTCGGGTATCGCTGCGCCGGCGCTGACCGCGCCGAGCAACTGCCGCTCCGCCAACTCTCCGCGCATCATATCAAGGAAGCGCGGCTCGGTCAGGCCGTTATTGCGCAGGGCTGCCAGGAAGCTCTGCTGGTCGAACTGGCCGTTCGGGCCATGGAACGCCGGCATGGCGTACACCATCTGCCGCACCACCTGGTCCGGCGCGACAATATGCAGTCGCTCCAGTTCCTGGTTCAACGCTGCCTGGGTGATGAGCTGCTGCAACGTCTCGCGCGCCACGGCGCTGCGCATATCCTGGGTCGGTTCTTGGCCGGGCGGCAAATTCCGGGTCGTCTGCGCCATTCCGCGCTGGTAGGCCTCCTGGAGCTGTGCGCCTTCGATCGTCTGACCGCCGACCTTGGCGACCCAGGTCGAGGTGCCGATCATCCGGATCACGTCGCCAACGCCCCAGGAGATGAACACGACCACCAGGATCAGGAAGAAGCCGCGGGCCACCCAGGTCTCAAGGTAGCGGCGGAAAGCAGTGATCATACCGGCAAGCCTCTGGTGGCAACGGGATGCAGGTTATACGCGGCGGACAGGGCTTTACCAGAATATGCCGAGCGGCGCGGCCGAGCGCACCTTGGCCGGGTAATATCGTGCCAATAACACCATCGGCACTGCTGTCGACAGCTGGTCTGACCAGGGAACCCCGCGGCTTGCCACCAACGGCGACGAGGCCCATTTTTCCCGCATGATCACACAGCCGGACCCGAAGCCGGAGGTTCTGGCCCGCAGCGCCGCCATCGTGGCCGGTCTGCGCGCGCTGCTGCCAGCGGAGGCGGTGATCGCCGACCCGCTCCGCCTGAAACCGTATGAGACTGACGGGTTGCCGGCCTATCGCCAGCCGCCACTTGTCGTTGTGCTACCGGAGACGACCGAACAGGTCGCCGCGGTCATGCGGTTCTGCCACGCCGAGGGCGTGCGTGTGGTGCCGCGCGGCGCCGGCACGTCGCTGTCAGGCGGGGCGCTGCCGATGGCGGATGCAGTGGTGGTGGGACTGATGCGGATGAATCGGATCCTCGACATCGACTACGCCGACCGCTGCGCCACGGTGCAGGCCGGGGTGACCAACATCGGCATCACCAATGCAGTGCAGGGCAGGGGGTTCTTCTACGCGCCCGACCCATCGAGCCAGCTCGCCTGCATGATCGGCGGCAACGTCAGCATGAACTCCGGCGGTGCGCACTGCCTGAAATACGGTGTCACCGCCAACAACCTGCTGGGATTGAAGATCGTCACGGTGGATGGCGAGATCATCTCCATCGGCGGTGAGCATCTCGACGCCGCCGGCTATGACTGGCTCGGTCTGCTGACCGGCAGCGAGGGCCAGTTGGCCGTGATCACCGAGGTCACCGTGCGGATCCTGCGCTCGCCGGAGGGCGCGCGCGCGATGTTGGCCGCGTTCCGCTCCAACGAAATCGCCGGCGCCTGCGTCGATTCGATCATCTCGTCGGGCATCATTCCGGTGGCGCTGGAGTTCATGGACCGTCCGGCGATCCATGCCTGCGAGGAATTCGCGCACGCGGGCTATCCGCTGGATGCCGAGGCGCTGCTTATCATCGAGGTGGAAGGCAGCGCGGCGGAGCAGGATGATCTGCTGGCGCGCATCCGGGCGATCTGCGAGCGGCACCATCCGATCAGCCTGAGGGTCTCACAGTCGGCGGAGGAATCGCTGGCGATCTGGAAGGGCCGCAAAGGCGCATTCGGCGCGATCGGCCGCATCAGTCCGGACTATCTCTGCATGGACGGCGTCATTCCCACGTCGCGTCTGCCGGAGGTGCTGGGCCGCATCGGCGAGATGGGCGACGCGTATGGGCTGAAGGTCGCCAATATCTTCCACGCCGGCGACGGCAATCTGCATCCGCTGATCATGTTCGATGCCAACGATCCCGACAGCTTCCACCGCGCCGAGCGGTTCGGCGCCGACATCCTGAAGCTGTGCGTCGAGATGGGCGGTTGTCTGACCGGCGAGCACGGCGTCGGTGTGGAAAAGCGCGAACTGATGCCGGTCCAGTTCAACGCGCAGCGAGCTGGATCAGCAGCGACGCATCAAGTCCGCATTCGATCCCGGCTGGCTGCTCAACGCCAACAAGGTGTTTCCGCTGGCCGGGAACCGTTGAGCGAGCCACTCGCCCCAACTGACGAAGGGGCGATTGCCGTCGTGGTCGCCGAGGCCGCGAATGCGAGGGCGCCGCTTGCGATCATCGGCAACGGCACCAAGACCGCCATGCTGCGCCCGGTGCAGGCGGCGCGCTCGCTCTCCATTCGCAACCTCTCCGGCATCACGCTGTATTCGCCGAACGAATTGGTCATTTCGGCGCTCGCCGGAACGCTGCTGTCGGAAGTCGAGGCCGTTCTGGCCGAACGAGGGCAGCATATCATCGCCGAACCACCCGACCTCGCCGCGATCTATGGCTCTGGCGGGCAGCAGACACTTGGCGGCGTGATTGCCACCAACCTGTCGGGTCCACGGCGCATCGCCTGGGGCGCCATGCGCGATCACGTGCTTGGTATTCGCGCGGTGACCGGGCACGGCGAGGCGATCCACTCGGGAGGGCGCGTGCTGAAGAACGTCACCGGGCTGGATTTGTGCAAGCTGCTCGCCGGCAGCCACGGAACCCTCGGTGTCATCACCGAGGTGACATTGAAAGTGCTGCCGGCACCGGAAGCCGTCGGCACTGTCGTATTGCCGTGCCTCGGATGCGGCGGCGGGTGTGACGGCGCTGTCGGCCGCACTCGGTTCGCCCTACAGCGTCTCGGCGGCCGCCTGGCTGCCGGCGGAAGCGGCCGCCCGCATCCCAGCGCTCGCCGGCTTCGGCCGATCCGTCGCCCTCGCGCGGATCGAGGATTTCGCCGCATCGGTGACTTATCGCACCGCCCGACTGCGCGACGATCTGGAACGCGCGCCCTGCGAGATCCTGGACGATCGGTCATCGCGCAGCGCGTGGCGGGCGATTGGCAATCTTGCGCCGCTGGTCGCTGAACCGGCGGATGCCATCTGGCGGATCTCCGTGCGCCCATCGGCGGGGCCGGTCGTGCTGCGGACCCTGTCGGACTCGGTCGGTGCGCAGGGCTATCTGGACTGGGGCGGCGGCTTGGTCTGGATCGCCGCGCCAGCCACAGCTGATGTCCACGCGTCGGTCGAGGCGGCGGTCACCGCCGCCGGCGGCATCTGGCAGCTGATGCGCGCCACTCAATCGTTGCGCACGGCGGTGGACGTGATACCACCGGAGCCCGAGCCGCTCGCGCGCATCACGCGGCGCGTGAAGCTGGCGCTCGACCCGCACGGGGTCCTGAATCCCGGCCGCCTGTACGGTGGCATGTAGTGGACCTGCACATTCCGAACGGCGCCATCATCCCGCTGTTCATTGTGAGCTTCGTCATGCTTGCCCTGCAATATTTTCGCCTCAATCCCGAGCGACGCGTCATCAATCTCCACTTCGGCCTTATGGTCGGGGCGGTCGCGTTGATGTTCGTCACGGTGTTCCTGGGCAACATGCACATCTCGCTTGTCTTCTTCCTTCTCGCACTGTTCTGGACTGGCTCTGACGCTGTTTCTGTTTCGTCATATGCCGCCGCCCAGGCATTGAGCCATGCAGACCAATTTCACCGCCGAGCAGTTACGCGATCCGGACACCGCTGCGTCCAATCAGGTGCTGCGTAGCTGTGTGCATTGCGGATTGTGCACCGCGACCTGTCCGACCTTCCTACTGCTTGGCGACGAACTCGATAGCCCACGCGGGCGCATCTACCTGATCAAGGACATGCTGGAGACCGGCCGGCCGGCCGCCGAAGAGGTGGTGCGCCATGTCGATCGATGCCTCTCCTGCCTCGCCTGCATGACCACCTGTCCGTCCGGCGTGAACTACATGCACCTGGTGGATCACGCGCGCAGCTATATCGAACGGACCTATCGCCGGCCGTGGCATGAGCGTGCCTTGCGGGCCATGCTGGGCACGGTGCTGCCGCGTCCGGCACTGTTTCGCGCCGCGCTGCTCGGCGCACGTGTGGTGCGGCCGTTTGCGCGAATGGTTCCGGACTCCGGCCGGCTTGGCCGACGGGTGCGTGCGATGCTGGCGCTGGTGCCCGACGCGGTGCCATCGCCCAGTGCGCTGGCGGCACCGCAGCTGCATCACGCGCAGGGCGAACGTCGTGCCCGTGTGGCACTGCTGGCCGGCTGCGCGCAGCAGGTGCTGGCGCCTCAGATCAATGCGGCCACGGTCCGTGCTGCTGACGCGGCTCGGCGTCGAGGTCGTAACGGCGCGCGGAGCCGGTTGCTGCGGCGCGCTGACGCACCACATGGGACAGCACGCGGCGGCCATGGCCAGTGCGCGTGCGAACATCGCCGCATGGAGCCGTGAGATCGACGGCGAGGGGCTCGACGCCATCGTGATCAACGCCTCCGGTTGCGGCACCACGGTGAAGGACTATGGGTTCATGTTCCGCTCCGAGCCGGAGCCTTGGCGCAGCAATGCCCGCAGGATCGCGGAACTTGCGTGCGACATCAGTGAATTCCTGGTTCGCATCGACTATGCGCCGGCGCGTGCGGCGCCGCGGCTGACAGTTGCCTATCATTCCGCGTGCAGCCTCCAGCACGGCCAGCAGGTCACCGCCGAACCGAAGGCGCTCCTGCAACGTGCCGGCTTCAACGTGGTTGAACCAGCCGAGCCGCATATCTGCTGCGGCTCGGCCGGCACCTACAACATGCTTCAGCCGGAGATCGCCACCCGCCTGCGCGAGCGCAAGCTCGGCAACCTGCGCGCCACCAACCCCGACCTGATCGCCGCCGGCAATATCGGCTGCATCACCCAGCTTGCCGGCGGCGGACTGCCGGTGGTGCACACGGTCGAGTTGCTCGATTGGATGGCGGGTGGTCCGATCCCGCCGGTCCTCCAGGGGAAGTACGCCTGATGTCCACCAAGCCCATGCTGCTCGCTGTCTTGCTGTTCTGCGCAGTGCCGGCGAGTGCGCAGAATGCGGCGGCGCCCGGCAACGATCGCCGCGCCGCGCTCGACAAGCTGCTTGGCGCGCTGAAGTCGGCGCCAAGCGAGGAGATCGCCGGCCCGCTGGAAGAGCAGATCAGACAGCTCTGGCTGAACTCCGGCACGCCGGCGGTAACGCTGCTGATGAGCCGCGGTCTGCGCGAAATGAAGGCCGATGCCGATCAGGATGCGATCGAGGATTTTTCCGACGCGATCACGCTTGATCCGAATTTGGCCGAAGCATTCCATCAGCGTGCTGTCGCCCGCTTCGCCGCGGGTGATACGCAAGGTGCGATCGCGGACATCCAGGCGACGCTGCAGCGCGAACCGCGCAGCTTCGCCGCGTTCGAAACGCTCGCCGCGATCGCCGAGGCACGCAAGGACTGGAAGGGCGCCTATGCGGCCTGGCAGAAGGTGCTGGAGATCGATCCCAAGACCCCGGGCGGCCAGGACCGCCTGAAGGATCTGCGCCGCCACGCGCTGGGCGAGGAGGCGTAGCTATCGGTCGGTCAGCCGAAGCTCGATGCGCCGGTCCCTCGCGTAGGCTTCCGGTGTGTCGGCGGGATCAAGCGGCTGGTTGTCGGCGAACCCGGTCGCGGCGAGATGCTGCGGTGGCACGCCTTCGGCGATCAACAGTTTCACCACGGTGATGGCGCGCGCTGCCGACAACTCCCAGTTGGAAGCGAACCCGCCCGCACCCTTGATCGGCTGGCGGTCGGTGTGGCCATCGACGCGCAGGATCCACTTGATGTCGGACGGTATCTCCTTCGCGATTTCCTTGATGGTGACGGCGAGGGCGGTGATCTCGGTCTGGCCCGCCTGCGTCATATCGGCGCTGCCGAGCGGAAACAGGACCTCGCTCTGAAACACAAACCGGTCGCCGACCACCTGGATGCCCGGGTGGCTGGCCAGCACGTCGCGCAACTTGCCGAAGAATTCGCTGCGGTAGCGCTGCAGTTCCTCCACCTTGGCGGCCAGCGCGGTATTCAGCTTCTGGCTGAGATTGGCGATCTGGGTATCCTTCTCCTGCCCCTGGGTCTGCGCCAGATCGAGCGCCTTCGCAATCGTCGTAAGCTGCGCCTTCAGCTCATCCACCTGCTGACTGAGCAACGCGATCCGTGCCCGGGCCGAACTGCCGAGCCGCTTCTCCTCGGCCAGCAGCGTCGTTACGGCATCAAGACGCTGCTGGTCGGTCACCGACCGCGCGGCCGCGTCCTGCGCCTGCTTCTCCAGCGAATCGCGCAACGCTGCGAGCGCCCGGTTCTCTTCCGCCAGCTTGGCAAGATCCGATAGCTTTGCCGCGATCGTTTCCTTGTTCACCTGCACCGTCTTGTCGAGTTCGGCGATCTGCCGCTGCATCTCGGCAAGCTGCGTCCTGGCATCGGTGAGCTGGTTGTTCAGTTTCGCCAGATCGGACAGTTTGCTGGCGATGGCTTCCTTGTTCACCTGCACCGTCTTGTCGAGCTCGGCGATCTGCCGCTGCATCTCGACCAGCTGCGCCTGTGCATCCGCGAGCCGGTTGGCGGTGTCGCCAAGCTGACGGCGCGCCTCGGCGAGTTGCGTCGCAACCGTCGCGGTCTCCTGCTTCGCGGCATCGGTGCGATTTGCCGACGCCGCGAGGTCCTGCTGCAATTGCGTCACCCGCGCGGCGCCCGAACGTGCCTGCAACGCAGCGTCGGCAAGCTCCTGCGCCAGCCGGTCACGTTCCGAACGCAGCGTGTCACGATCGGCGGTGGCGCGCTCCGTCTGCGCCTGCAATGCGGCAAGCTGCTGCGACAGTGAGTCGCGTGCCGTGCTGGCCGCTGCCAGTTCGCGATTGAGCTGCGCGATCGATTGCTGCAGGTCCGCGCCCCGCCCGCGCTCCAGCGACAGCATGTCGCTGACCTCGGCGAGCTGGCGGTTCACCCGGTCGAGCTGCTTGTCGCGGCCCGTCAGAGCGACCGACAGGAAGGCCTGCGCCAGGACGAACACCAGCAGCACGAAGATGATGACCATCAGCAGCGTGGACAGCGCGTCCACATAGCCGGGCCAGGCCGACAGGCCGTTGTCGCCGCGGCGGCGTACCGTCAGCGCCATCGTCAGTGCTGGTCCTCGGCCAGCGCGGCGACCGTCCTGGTCAGGATGCGCAGGTCATTGCGCAACTCGGCGGTGCTCTGCGCGCGGCCCTGCTCGGCATCGGCCAGCAGACGTTGCAGATAGAGTTCGATGTTGCGCAGATGGCCGCGCGCGGCATCCTCGAAACCCTGGTCGCGGCGCTGCTCGCCAAGCCGCTGCAACGCCGGCCCGATCGCCGCCTGCGACTCGGCGAGGCGCAGCATGAGCTGCTGGCTGGTGCGCATCGTGTCCGACAACGTCGCGATGTGCTCGGTCAGCGCCATCACCGCCTGGTTCGCCTGCGCGCGGCCGTCCTCGCCGCGCTGCAGGATGCGCTGGAGGTTCTCCATGTTCTCGGCGGTCTGCTCGAGCAGCGCCTGCACATAGACCGGCACCGAACCGTCGCCTTCCGCCAGCACGCCGGACGACAGCCGCGTCAGCCCGGCCAGCCATTCCTCGAGCTCGTTGAAGAAACGGTTCTGCGCCTGGCCCGCGGTGAGGTCGAGGAACCCCAGAACCAGTGCGCCGGACAGGCCGAACATCGAGGCGGAGAATGCCGTGCCCATGCCGGCGAGCGGTTTCGCCAGGCCGGACTTGAGCTGCTCGAACAGTGCGTTCAGATCGCCCGAGCCGACCGACATCGATCCGATCACGTCGGACACCGCGCCGACCGTCTTCAGCAGGCCCCAGAAGGTGCCGAGCAGGCCCAGGAAGATCAGCAGGCCGGTCATGTAGCGGGACAGCTCGCGGCTTTCGTCGAGCCGCGACGCGATTCCGTCGAGCAGGCTGCGCATGGCCGTGGCGGAGAGCGTGAAGCGGGCCTGGTCGGTGCGGCTCTGCTCTTCGCGCGCCGCCAGCATGCTGGCCATCGGTGCCAGCAGTTGCGGTGCGGGCAGCGACGTGAGGTGCGGGCGTGCCGTCTGGTAGGTCTCCAGCCCAGGTGACCTCGGCCGACAGCCGCAGCACCTGGCGCAGGTTCCAGCCGATGCCGATCAGCGCAACCGCCAGGATCAGACTGTTGAGGATCGGGTTGTTGCCGAAAGCCACCAGCAGGACCGGCGACAGCGCGGCGGCGACGGCGAGCACCGCAACCAGGAACACCGCCATGCGGATCAGATAGACCTTGGGGCGGGTCACGGCGGCTGGCTCTTGGTGACGGTATCCGGCGACGGCGCACCTGCGCTGACCGGTGACGCCACCGCCGCATTGCCGCCCATGACGGCGAGGTCCACGCGATCCGGCGCTGCGTCGCCGCCCGTGGCACCGAGCGCGCGCACATAGATGCGGGACGAACCGACACCATCGGCCATCAGCGCGCTGCGCACCGCCAGGGCGCGCGACAGCGAAAGTCGCCTGGCCGTCGAGGGATCTTCCGGCGTGCCGGCGGCGTAGGCCACGACGTTGAAGCTGGTGCTGTCGCCCGCTGGCGCTGCCTGGACGATACCCTTGATGGCCTCGGCGCTGGCCGGACTGAGATCGGCCTGCCCGGCGCCGAAGGTGACGCGCAGCCCCGCGTCGGTGGTTGTCGCCGCGCTGGTGGCACTGTCCGAGATCGGCGGAGGCGGCGGTGGCTGCGGCCGGTTGCGCGGCCGGCGGCGGTGGTGCCACGGGTGCCAGGGCGACGGCGTCCGGCGGCGCGGTCGGCAGCGTCGCCGGCGGCGGCTGCGGCGCGGCGGGGTCAGCGCCGGCGGTGGCTGCGGCAGCCGCCGGCGGGGCGGTGGCCGGCTGCGCGGTCACCGGATGCGGCGACGCCTTGCCCGGCTTGGCAACGGCAACCCGCCTTGGCGCGGTCCGGGGCCGCAACTTGTGCGCGGCCGGCTGTCTGGCCGCAGGTTTGGCGCCCGGCAACGCGTCGAGCGCCTGCAGATCGACGGTGACCTGCGCCAGTGCGGGTCCGGCCGCACAGAGCAGTGCCGTCAGCAGAAGACAGGCTTGTCGCATGCGCGTCAGATTACCGGGGAACGGCATGGGAAGACAGTGAATGCAGCCGGCATCTTGTTCACGCGCCCTGATGGCTGCGCGCAACGCCTTCGATCACCGCCTCGCTCAACGCCACATGCAGATGCGGATTGGCGGCGATGACGTCGCCGGTGTCGCGCGGGTCCTGGCCCGCGGGATCGGTGACGAAGCCGCCCGCCTCGCGCACCAGCAGCACGCCGGCGGCCATGTCCCAGCGCTTCAGCCCGAGTTCCCAGAACCCGTCGTAGCGGCCGGCGGCGACCCAGGCGAGATCGAGCGCCGCGGCGCCGAAGCGGCGGATGCCGGCGACCTGCGGCATCAGCACGCCCAGCGTGCGGGCGAACGCCAGGCGACGCTGCGGGGCGACCGCGGCGAACGGGATGCCGGTGGCGAACACCGCCTCCTTCAGCTCGCGCCGGGCGGAGACGCGCAGGCGGCGTTCGTTGACGAAGGCGCCGCCGCCCTTCTCGGCCCAGAACAGCTCATCGACCGCGGGGGCATAGATCAGGCCGGCGGCCAGTTCGCTGCCGCCATCGGCCAGCCGGCGTTCCAGCCCGATGCTGATCGCCCAGTGCGGGATGCCGTGCAGGAAGTTGGTGGTGCCGTCGAGCGGATCGACCACCCAGCGCCACGACCAGTGGGCCGAGCCAGAGGCACCGGACTCCTCCATCAGGAAGGCGTAGCCGGGACGTGCCTTGTTCAGCTCCTCGCGCAGCGTCTGCTCGGAGCGGATGTCGGCCTGCGAGACGAAGTCGGACGGTCCCTTCACCGAGACCTGCAACTGCTCGACCTCGTTGAAATCGCGCAGCAGCCGCTTCGACGCCTTTTGCGCCGCGTTGGCCATCACGGTCAGGTGCGGGGAGAGGCGGAGCGCCACGCGCGCCGGCTCTCCGGTCAGCCCTTGGCGCGCTCCACGTAGCTGCCGTCCTCGGTCTTCACCACGATCTTCTCGCCGGTCTCGATGAATGGCGGCACCGAGGTCTTCACGCCATTGGACAGTTTTGCCGGTTTGTACGACGAGGCGGCGGTCTGGCCCTTCACCACCGGGTCGGCCTCGACCACTTCCAGCACGACGGTGGGGGGGAGGTGGATGCCCACCGGGTCGCCTTCCACCAGGTCGATGGTGACGCGCATGTTGTCCTGCAGGAACGGCGCCATGTCGCCGAGCAGGTCCAGCGGGATGTGGGTCTCCTCGTAGCTTTCCGGATCCATCAGCACCATGTTGGTGCCGTCGGTGTAGGAGTAGTTGTACTCCTTCTCCTCGGTCATCAGCCGCTCGACGGTGTCGGCGGTGCGCCAGCGCTCGTTGGTCTTGTTGCCCGACTTGAGGTCGCGCATTTCCACCTGGATGAAGGCGCCGCCCTTGCCGGGGGTGATGATCTGCTGCTTGAGCACGGTCCAGCGCCGTCCGTCGTGCTCGATGACCTGTCCGGCACGGATCAGGTTCGCCTGCTGCTTCATCGGAATGCTCTTTTGCGGTCTGGGATCGGGTTGGCGGCTTCTAAACCGGGGGGCAGGCAGCGGCAAGTTCCGCGCAATCGGTGCCTGTCGGGTAGCACACACCTGGCATTGGGCGGCCGTTCGCGGCAATCCCGGTGCCCCACAGCCGGTTCGTCAGGGCCGTGGAGCAACCGGGACGCTAGGGTGTGTCCTCAGTTGGAAAATTCCGGCGCGGCGAAGACCGCAGTAAGCAAAGAGGTGGAACCGCAAATCACGCAAAACACGCAAATGGTCGCTGATGAAGCCGCGGTGAACCGATGGTCCGGTCGGTGCGTCAGTTACGCCGCAAGCCCGCAATTGGCCTGGATTTGCGTGATTTGCGTGATTTGCGGTTCCATTTTCTTGCTGGTTGTGACCCAACTCGCCGCCACCGTCATTTGGCTCAATTGAGGGACGCGCCCTAGCTAGTTCAATTGAACTGGAAATTGCTGGCGTGAAGCTGCGATACGCCCACGTTCGCGAAGTCGATCGACCCCGAGCTTCCCAGCGACAGCAGGCTGCCGCCATGACCGTCCGACGTCAGGGACGCCAGCACCTGTGAAGCGCCGCTGTAGCCGCCCAGACCACCGAGCAGGTCGATGCAGCCCGACGGATCGGATCCGAAGTTCTGGATCACGTCGGTCCCGCCACCGGCGATCTTGATTGCCAGCCCGCCTCCCTGGTCATCGATCGTGGCACTGGTGCCGTTCAAGAACACCATTTCGTTGCTTCCGTGCAGAGCGAGACTGGCACTGCCGCCAGTCAGATCGAAGACATCGGATCCCTGCCCACCGGTGATCGAGTCGTTGCCGCCGGAGAAGCTGACGGTGTTGCTGTAGCCCTGGAGTTGCACGGTGTCGGTGCCGCTGCCACCCACGATCCTGGCACTCCCGGCGCCCGCGGTGATGGTATCGCTGCCATTGCCGACGCTGATCTGGTTGCCGTAGCCGGCAGCCGTGATGCTGCTGTTGCCGTTGCCGATGCTCACGATCGCATTGCCGGCGCCCGCGTCGATCGAGTTGTTGCCGTTGCCGAGTGCGATCGTGTTGTTGTAGCCGCCGAGTTGCACCACGTCGGTTCCGTCGCCGAGTGTCACCGAGGTGTTTCCCTGGCTGCCGGTCACCGTGTCGGCGCCGTTGCCGCCGGCGACCAGATTGCCGTAGCCGGCAAGATTGATCGTCAGGTTGCCGCTGCCGGCATTGACCGTGGCCTGGCCCTGACCGGCGTTCACCGTGCCGCTGCCACCATTGGCGTTGATCGTATTGGAGTAGCCAAATGCATTGATCTGTTCCGCGCCGTTCACGCCCACGATCGTCGATCCGCCGTAGGGCTCCTCCGTTGATCGCCGTCACCGGGTTGGGCGCCGGCACGGGGTCCCCGGGTGAGACGGGCACGGGTGCCGGTGCCGGAACTGGGTCCCCGGGTGAGACGGGCGCGGGTGCCGGTGCCGGAACCGGGTCCCCGGGTGAGACGGGCGCAGGTGCCGGTGCAGGTTCGACCGGTATTGCGGGAACGGGCACCCCGCTGGGGTCCGCCGGCGCGGCAGGTACGGGTGTCGCTCCGGGGTCGGCCGGTGTCGTGGGCACAGGTGCGCCCGCAGGGTCTGTGGGCGTCGCGGGCACGGGTGCCGCTGCGGGGTCGGTCGGGTTCGCGGGCGCTGGCACTCCATTCGGATCGGCCGGTGTCGCGGTCACCGGTGCGCCCACCGGGTCCGTGGGCGTCGAGGACACGGGTGTCGCTGCGGGGTCGGTCGGGTTCGCGGGCGCTGGCACTCCATTCGGATCGGCCGGTGTCGCGGTCACCGGTGCGCCCGCGGGGTCCGTGGGCGTCGAGGATACAGGTGTCGTTCCCGGATCGGCCGGGGTCGCGGTCACCGACGTCTCTGCGGGATCCCCGGTCGTCGAGGATACAGGTGTCGCCGCGGGGTCCGCCGCCGACGAGGCCCCCGCTGCCAGTGCGGGGTCGGCGGTCGGTGCCGGTGCGGATGTCGAAGCGCCGGTCACCGGCGTTCAGGGTTGTGCCGCTCATGGTAAGTGCTCCTGGAAGGGGCCGATGGATGGCAGCGGTTCACCGCGCTGGCATCGAGAGGGTTTCTCGTGCGAGGCCCGGCTGCGCTGCTGGCCTGAAATAGCGGGGCCTGATCCGCGCCCGATGTGCGAATTCTCACCACGCGGAGCACTTTCCGCGGCGACCGCCGTTCATCCGCGCGGACGGTCAACCCATTGCGCAAGTTCGCGGCCCGAGCAACGGTCCGCACCACGATCGGCTGGTCGCGGCCACGCAGTTCGATGATCTGCCGCGGCGGATCGTCCGCTGCCAGCCCGGCGCGGCGGCAGACGTCATCGGAGATCACCGCCTCGCATTCAAATGTCTTGCAATACTCTTGCAGTCGTGCGGCGACGTTGACCGGATCGCCGAGTGCGGTGAACACAGTCATGCCGCCATAGGTGATCCCACCCACAACGGCCTCGCCGCCGTGCAAGCCGATGCCGAACCGGATCGGATCGATCCATTCCCTGCCGAAGATCTCATTGAGGCCCGCTATATTCGCGGCAATCCCCGTTATCGCGCTGAGCGCGCGACGGCACGCCTCGGCTGCTCCGCAATCCAGACCGAATATGGCCAGCAGACCGTCGCCGAGGAACTGGTTGGGTTGTCCCCCGGCCGCAACGACAGCGCGGCTGATCTCGTCGACGAAATTGCCGATCGCGAACACCGCGTCGAACGGCAGCCGACGCAGCGCCAGTTGCGTGGAATCGCGCATGTCGATCATCAGGACGGCGACAAACCGTTCCTCGCTGCCGAGTACCGTCGCCCGATTGTGCAGTTCGGTCGTCGACATATTGGCGGGCAACAACGGTACGATCGCGGTATCGGTCACCGGCCGGAGCTGGCACGCAAGGCGAACGAATGGACCTGCGTGGACCCGCTGGAGCACGGTTTGTTCGAGTTCACTCGGTGCCGGCAGCGCGCTCTTGTCGCCGAGCACACGAACCCGACACGTCGAGCAGCGGGCGCGTCCACCGCAGATGCAGGCATGTGGCACCCGCGCCATCAGGCTCGCTTCCAGCACGCTGAAGCCGCGCGGCACCCGCACGGTCTTGCCGTGCGGATAGAACAACTGGATCGAGCCGCGCAGGCGTTCCAGCAATTTCCGCGCGCTGCGCGCGGCGAGAACGAGAGCCAGCAGGATTGCCAGTGCAAGCAGTACCTGCTGGTGCAACAGCGCGAGCCAGGTGTTTTCGACCGCCGTTCCGATATGCCCTGGAGTCAGATTGATGGCGCGCCATGCGGGTGTCGGCGCGGCCTCACCAATCGCCTTGCCGGCCTGGACAAAGCCCAGCAGCGCCAGCACCGGCAACAGCACCGCGAAGCCGAGCAGCGGCGGCGCGATCCGCCGGAAACCCGGTTTTCAAACGAAGCCAGTAATGGATGCCGATGCAGCCGTGAATCCACACCACTGTCAGCAGCGCAACCTGTACCGCGCCCCACCCGGGAGTCGCCACCCAAAATGCGTAGAGTTCCTGAGCGTAGCCCTTTTCGGTGCCGAACAGCGCATAGTCGAGCCGGGTGACGATCAGGTGATGCGCCAACAATGGCGGTATCGAAAGACCGAGGATCAGTTGCAGAACCTCGCCTTTCGCCCAGCCGTAATGGCGACGTTGGTAGAGCGCCCAAAGACCCAACAGGAAGTGTACCGTGAGTGCCAGATAGAGCGCGCACGTGCCAAGCAAGCCCTGCCAGATGAATTTCTGGACAACAAGGCCAGCCTCCATCGCGCCGACCGAAATGTTGCCCAGTGCATGATTGCTGAGATGCGTTCCGACATAGGTGAACAGCGTCAGTCCGCTCACCAGCCTGATCCGGTTCAGCCCAATGGCGTGCCAGGCTTGAACGGCTCTGCGACGAATGACGCGAACCACCTTATGGCTCTGTGTTGGCTGGTGCGCGACCCTAGCGGCGCCCAATGTCCTCCGCAACCTGCGGCGGGCGGCGCCGCGCGGCCGACCGTTGACGGCATCATCATCCAGGCGTAGCGGGCTAGCGATAGTTCCGCCACGAGCAGACGAGGATGGTTGCGCGGCATTCCGATTCGTTGATCGCCTGCAAGCTGTTTGCCGGCATCGAGCGCGACCGGCTCGGCGCGCTGGAGCGTCAATGCCGGTTCCAGCGAGTGCCGCGTGATGGCCTGATCGTCAATCATACCGACCCGACGACCGATGTATATTTTGTGTTGCATGGTCGGGTTCGGGTGACGATGTATTCCCAGAACGGGCGCGAGGTGATTCTCCGCGACTTCGGGACCGGCGATTATTTCGGCGAGCTGGCGGCAATCGACGGCCTGAGCCGCACCGCGTCCGTCGTTGCGCTGGCGGAAGCGGTGTTGGCTGCGATGCCGGCGCCGGTGTTCTGGGATGCTCTGCGCGAACACAAGTCAGTTGCCGAAGCTGTGTTGAAACGCGTGGTCGGCTTTGTGCGAACCCTGAACGAACGTGTGCTGGAGTTCAGCACACTTGGCGTGCGCAATCGGATCCATGCCGAGCTGCTTCGGCTCGCACGTGACAGCGGCGAGGCGGGGCCGGTCGTCACGCTAAGATCGCCACCGACCCACGCGGAACTTGCCAGCCGGGTCAGCACCCATCGCGAGGCGGTGACGCGCGAACTCGGTGAACTGGCCCGCCTTGGATTGCTTGAACGCGGTGGCGATGGCCTGGTGATCACCAATCTCACCGAGCTGGAGCGGTTGGTTCGCGACGTCGGCGAGCGCTAGATCTCGGTTCGACCGATCTGCCGCTGCTGCGGCAGTCCGTGCAGGTGGCCAGAGGGATCCCGCACCCGATCGTCCGGTTCCAGGTAGTCCGGCCCTATCGGGACCTTGCCATGCCCGCCTGGGATATCCAACACGTAGGTCGGCCACGCCAGCCCGGTCACCCGGCCGCGCAGTTGCGCCAGCAGGCGCCGGCCCTGTTCGATCGGTACGTGGAAGCGCGCGGTGCCCGGCGCAGGGTCGAGCTGGTGCAGATAGTCCGGCTTCACCCGTGCGAGCAGCATGGCGCGAAACAGCGCCTCCAGCGCCGCCGCGTTGTCGTTGACGCCGCGCAGCAGCACCGACTGGCCAAGCACCGGGATCCCGCGCGCCTGGATGCGGCGGATCGCGGTGTGCGCCTGCGGCGTGAACTCCCGGGCGTGATTGGCGTGCAGCACGACCCACATCGATTTCGCTGTATCCGCTGCATGCGCCAAAGCCTCGGTGATCCGCCCCGGATCGGCGACCGGCACCCGCGTGTGGATGCGCAGGATCTCGATGTGCCGGATCGCGGACAGCGCCGATACAATCGAGCCAAGCCGGCGCGATGACAGCATCAGCGGATCGCCGCCGGTCAGAATGACCTCGCGGATCGCCGGGCGCGCGGCGAACCAGTCGTATGCGGCCTGCAGTTCGGCCTCCGTCAGCAACCCACCGTCCGGTCCGACATGTTCGCGGCGGAAACAGAACCGGCAGTAGACCGGACAGACCAGCAGCGGCTTCAGCAGCGCCCGATCGGGATAGCGGCGCACCACGCCCTTGATCGGCGCCAACGCGTCATCTCCGATCGGATCGGCGCGCTCGTGTGGGGCTGTCGTCAGTTCCGCGATATCCGGGATGAACTGCAACCCGATCACGTCGTCCGGTCGCTCGATCAGTGCCCGCATCGCCGCAGGGATGGCCACGGCGTAACGCCGCTCGACCCGCGCCACCTCCGCAATCGCGCCTTGTGGAACAAGGCCGGCCGCGGCGAGCGCCACGGCGTCGCGCAATGTTGGTTGAGCCATGGCGGCAGGAGATAACTCCCGCCGCCACGCTCAGCTAGTAGTATGTGTGAGGAAATCCACCGAACAGCAGCAACAGGACGACGATCAGCAGCACCAGTCCGAGACCGCCGCCATAGTGATAGCCGCCGTAATAGCCGGAACGATAGCCATAGTAACCGCCACCGCCAAACAACAGGACGATGATCAGAATCAACAGCAGGAGGCCCATGGCGTGCGCCCTTCGTTTGTGATCAGCACCAGATCGGCGCCAAGCAAGGTCGCGGCGTGGCCCAATTGTGGCGACGCCGCGGAGCCCGGGTAACATTCCCGCCATGCCGCTCCCTGACTGGCATCCCGAGAGCGCCGCTGCGCGTCTGCCGTTGCTGCGGCGTCGGTCACTGCTGACGCAAGCGACGCGCGGGTTCTTCATGGCTCGTGGCTACACCGAGGTGGAAACCCCCTACGCGGTTGGCACTCCCGGCGAGGAGGTCCATCTGCGCGCCTTTCGCACCGAGCGCGAACCGCCGGATGGCGGCAGTGAACAGCTCTGGCTGCACACCAGTCCCGAATTCGCCATGAAAAAACTACTGGTCGCCGGGGCGGGGCCGATCTTCCAGCTGGCACGGGTATGGCGGAATGGCGAGGGCAGCGATCTACACGCGCCCGAGTTCACCATGCTGGAGTGGTACCGTCCCGGCGCCGACATGAGATCGCTGATCGACGAGGCCGCGGCGTTTCTGCGCGCCGTCCTTCCACCGGCCGTCACCTGCCGGGGCGTCACCACCGATCTATCGCGAATTGAATGCCTCACCGTCGCTGAAGCATTCGCGCGCTATGTGGGCGCCGATGTGCTGGGCACCGCGGAGGATGCGCCGGCGCTCGCCGCCTCCGCGGGAACGCGACTGCGGGAGAACGAGAACTGGGAAGATCTGTTCTTTCGTCTCCTGCTCGAGCGGGTCGAACCGCGGCTCGGCCGTTCGTACCCCACCTTCCTCACGCACTGGCCTGCCGCGCAGGCCGCGTTGGCGCGCCGCGACCCGGGCGATCCGCGTGTTGCCGAGCGGTTTGAGCTGTTCGTCTGTGGGATCGAACTGGCCAACGCCTTTGTCGAACTGACCGATGCCGACGAACAGCGGGCGCGTTTCACCGCCGATCGGACCAGGCGGCACGCCGCCTCCGGCCCCGATTGGCCGCTCGATGAGGATTTCCTCGCCGCATTGGCCTTCGGCATGCCGCCATCAGCCGGCATCGCCCTCGGTTTCGATCGGCTTGCGATGATCGCCACCGGAGCCGAAAGGATCAACCAGGTGTTGTGGCTGATCCACAATTCGGGATCCGTGTAGGCGCCAGCCTCAGTGGCGTGCGACCACCGGAAACTGGAGGCACAACACCTCGGCACCGCCGTCTCCCGCCATCATCGCCAGCGTACCGTCATCCGGCGCGACAAAAATACAGGAATTCGGCGGCAATAATGCCGCACCGCCCACCGCAGCGGAGCCCGACAGCACGATCCAGAACTGTCCGCCGCCGGCGCGCGGATCGGCACCGCTGAGGCATCCGTCGGGGGGCAGCCGGTAGCGCCATGTCGCCATGCCGTCCGGCGCCTGCTCGATGACTGTGGCGCATGACGGGCGGTCGGTGCGCACCAGCTCGGCAGCCGAGGCAACCGGCATCGGAGGCGCGGTCGCCTCACGGTGCTGGAAGTTCCGTATCCGCGCCGCGCGCAACTGCTCGCGTGCGGTCGGCATGTAGCGCGCACCGGAATCCCACGCATTGCGCAAAGTGAACCAGGAAATGCCATCGTCGGCGGCTACGATCGGTCCATAGGCTGACCAGGCGTCGGTATAATGCACCGCCACAGTGCCCACGTCGTGCGTGCCGAGGCGTCCGCCGCCCTGCACGACCACCTGATATTGGTCGGCCTGGTGGAAGTGCGGCCTCACCACCGCGTGCGGTTCCTTCTCGACCAGAAACGCCATCGGATACAGCACGCCTGCCTCGGGCGGCGTCTGGCCCTCCTTCAGGGTGTTGCGGTTCTCGCCGATGAAGGTGGTGAGCCAGCCATTGCCGGTCTTGCGGCGCGCCTGCCGCACGAGCTCGCTGTTCGCCGTCAGGATCATCGTTCCGCCTCGTGTGCTGTTCCCCGCAGCCTACGCTGCGAACCGCCGCCGCGCCAAGGCCGCGCCAGCGCCGAGTGCCGCAAGCTTCGCTGCTGCCACGTCGCGCCGCATCGGCGCCATGCCGCAGTTGGTGCAGGGAAACAACCGCTCGGGCGGCACGAACGACAACGCCGCGGCGATGGTGTCGGCAACCTGCTCGGGGGTTTCCAGGAGATCGGTCGCGACATCGATCACACCGACCAGCACGTCCTTGCCGGCGAGCAGCCGCATCAGTGCCATCGGCACCTGCGAGTTGCTGCATTCCAGCGACACCTGGTCGATGCGGCTGCGCGCCAGCGCCGGAAAGGTCGCTTCATACTGACGCCATTGGGAACCCAGCGTGCCCTTCCAGTCGATATTCGCCTGGATGCCGTAGCCGTAACAGATATGCACCGCGGTCTTGCACCTGAGGCCCTCGGCCGCACGTTCCAGTGCCGCCACGCCCCATTCCGTCACCGCGTCCATGTAAACGTTGAACGCCGGCTCATCGAACTGGATCACATCGACGCCGTCTGCCTCCAACCCACGCGCCTCCTGGTTCAGCAGTGCGGCGAATGCCATCGCCAGTGCCACGCGGTCACCGTAGTGCGCATCGGCGATCGTATCCACGATCGTCATCGGCCCAGGCAGGGTGAACTTCAGTTTGCGTGTGGTGTGCGCCCGCGCCAGCCGCGCCTCGGTCGCATGGACGCGGCCACGCAGACTGAGCGGGCCAGTGACCGTCGGCACCATCGCCTTGTAGCGGTTGTTGCGGATGCCGATCTCGACGCGCTGGGCGAAGTCGATGCCTTCGACGTGCTCCAGGAACCCGTGCACGAAATGCTGACGCGACTGCTCGCCGTCGCAGACGATGTCGATGCCGGCGTCCTCCTGCTGCTTGATCGCCAGCAGTGTCGCGTCGCGCTTGGCCGCCGCCAGATCGTCGCCGGTGAGCTTCCACGGCGGCCACAGCATGTTCGGCTCGGCCAGCCAGGCCGGCTTGGGCAGGCTGCCCGCGATGGTGGTCTCGAACATTCAATTGCGGCCGTAGCTGAACGCAGATGAACGCGACCGGTCGGACGCACTGCGCAGCCCGCTGTGCACGGACAGCCAACCCGGCTCATCCAGACTCGCCCGCAGATGCGTCAAAACGTTCTCCCGCTTGAACACTGTGTCCAATTCCTGTGTCTCGCGCCAGGGGGTAGTCCACACGGGCTGGCGCCGGAATGATCGACTGGGCAACCAACTGTGGCCGCGGGACGCTTGGCGGTCGAGCGATCAGACTGCGCCATAGAAATGCCGATACTGCCAAGCAGCGTCCCTTTGAAGTTGCTCCTCTGACCAAAGCTTGTCCGCGAAGCGCTCGACCGAGAGCGGCGTGAGATCGCGTGGAGGCCGGCCATCGACGATCCATGCCGCAAGAGCCTCCCCCAAGGTGGGAGAGATCGAAAGCCCAGCCACGTTGCAGCCGCTGGCGAAAAAGAAACCCTTCACCATCGGCGTCGGCCCCAGGATGTGCTGGCCGTCGGCGGTCATCGTTGGAATGCCGCCGCGGAACTCACGGACCCTGGCAGATTGCAAGACCGGCAATTGGGCTTTCACTGACTCGGCGGCTTCGCGAAGCACGTCCGCATCGAGCGGCATGTCCTTGATGTCGAAGTCTGACGCGAAGTCGCCCATGTCGAAAAAGCGCGGGTATTCCTCGTAAACGCCCCACAACAAGCCCCCTTGGCATGGGCGCATGTACACGGCGGCATCCATGATCCTTACCATCGGAAGGTCGGGGCGCACACCATCCAACGGCTCGGTCACGACCAACTGCTGGCGCGTCGGAACGAGCGGGATGCGGATTCCGCCGGCCTCCGCCACTTGTCTCGTCCACGCACCGGCAGCATCAACCACAACAGGTGCCTGGATGACTCCCCGATCAGTTCGCACGCCGGTGACTTCACCGCCGCTGATGGTGACGGAGACGACGGCGATACCCGGCAACAGTGTTGCGCCTTTGGCCTCGGCGCCGCGCGCAAAGCCGAGCGCGACCTGGGCCGGGTCGAAATACCGATCGTCGCCAATCCGCATTGCGGCGATAATGTCCGTTGGTTGCAGGAATGGGTTGAGGCTGTGCGCCTCGGCGGCGGAAACCCGCTCGACGTCGAGCCCCATACGACGCCCGCGATCAAAGTCAGCCGCGATGACGTCGCCATCTTGCGGCCGCCGTGCAACCTTGATGCTGCCCGAAAGAACCCAGTCCAGCGGTTGCCCGATCTCGTCGGAGAAGCTCTCGATCTTGCGGCAGGCGTCCTTGATGAGGTCAACCATCAGGTCGCTCTTGCGGACACAGCTTACCATTCCCGCGGCGCGGGGTGACGTCTGCGAGCCAATGCCGTGTTTATCGAGAAGGGCGACGCGGATGCCTCCCCGTTTTGCGAGATAGTATGCCGTGGCGGCGCCAAGGCCGCCGGACCCGATCACAACGACGTCTGCACTGTCGATCATGGCGCGAAGTCCTCGGCAATTCTCAGCCAGGCTGCGGTAAGTCGTCAGGCTCGATCATCGTTTTGGATTGTGTGGCGGACTTTCGGAGCGAACACACCGGTCATGTCCGCGTGCATCTGCGATTTGCTTGCTATGTTTCTGGTGTGCGGAACAGCAGCGGAAACGCGCTGTGCACGTGCGGCGCGGTGACCGGCGGCACACCGAAATGCAGCAACGAGCGGTTCAGCTCGGCGAGGCTGCGCGCGCCCGACAGCGCCATCGCCACCATCACCTCCTGCTCGAGGATCTCCAGCAGCCGATGCACGCCGACCGCGCCTTCTGCCGCCAGCGCATAGCAATACAGCCGCCCCACCGCGACCGCGTCGGCGCCGAGGGCAATCGCCTTCACCACGTCGGTGCCGCGCGAGAAGCTGCCGTCGATCATCACCCGCGCACGGCCGCGCACCGCGTCCATCACCTCGGGCAGCACGTCCATCGACCCCCGGCCATAGTCGAGCTGTCGGCCGCCGTGGTTCGACACGTAGACAACCTCGACGCCGTGCTCGCAGGCGAGCGCCGCGTCCTCGGCGGTCGCAATGCCCTTCAGGATCAGCGGAATGCGGTGGCGGTCCTTGAAGCGCTTCACGTTGTCCCAGGAGAAGCCAGCCTGGTGATTGTGCCCGGTCGCCGCGGTGCGCCACGGCTTGACGAAGCGTGCCGCGATGTCGCGCTCGCGCCGGCTGTAGGCGGCGGTGTCCACCGTGATGCAGAACGCATTGAAGCCGGCATCGACCGCCCGCCTTACGACGTCGTCGACCCAGGCATCGTCGCCGCGGACGTAGAGCTGGAAGATCTTCGGCCCAGTCACGGCTTTCGCCGTCTCCTCGAGGCCGGGCCTGGTCACCGAGCTCACGATGATCGGCACGCCGAATTCGGTAGCGCCGCGGCCGGCAGTCGCGGCACCACCGGCGTCGAAGGATTCGAGCGAGCCGACCGGCGCCAGCATGACCGGCAGCCGGAGCTGCATGCCGAGAAAGTTCGTCGTGGCGTCCACTTTGGAGACATCGCGCAGCACCCGCGGACGCAGCGCAATCGCATCCAGCGCCGCACGGTTGCGCCGCAGTGTCGTCTCGCTTTCCGCGGCGCCAATCAGGTAACCCCAGATGTTCGGGTCGAGCTTCGCCCGCGCTTCGGCAATGAATTCGTGGAGGCACTGGTGGTCGCCGGTGAGTTCGGTCAGGTGCGGCGCTTCCGGCATCGGCTTGTTCCCCAGGTCTGTGAGTCAGGCGACGGCGACGGCAGGCGTCCCGGCGAGCGGTTTGCTCGGCCGCGTTTCGGGCATCATGCGCCACACCATCCCAAGCGCGGCAAGCCCGGCCAGCGCGAGCCCGAAGAACGCGACCGGCGCACCGAACGAGTCGGCGAGCCAGCCGGCGACTGTGGTGCTGGCGGTGGCGCCGAGGCCGGCGGCCAAACCCAGTGAACCGATCGCCAGATTGAGATAGCCGGTCCGTGTCGTGAGATCGGCGGCAATCAGTGGCATCGCCAGACCAAACACGGTCGCGCTGATGCCGTCCAGCACCTCGATCATCACCAGCGGGAGCGCGTCCGGGGTGGCGACGAACAACAGCGCGCGCAGCGGCACGGCGGCAAACCCGAACAGCAGGATCGGCCTCCGACCGATGCTCTGCGCCAGGCGGCCGGCCCAGGGTGAGCAGGCCACTACCACGACCTGTGGCACGATGATCGCCGCCGACACCACGAAACCCGACTGGCCGACCCGCTTGGACAGCTCGTTCAGTGCCAGCGGCAGCATCGCGGCGTTGGATAAATGGAACAGCACCACGCAGGCCGCGAAGATGTGCAGCGTAGGATCGTGGAAGATGTGCCACGGCCGGTACTCGCTTTGCTTGCGTTCGCGTGGGTGGAGCAGGGCAGGGTGGTCGTCCTCGACGCGATCGCTGGCGCGAAACACGGTCAGCGTCAGCAGCGCCGGCACCATCAGTACGGCGGTGAACTCGAACACCGCCCGGCCCGACAGATACGAGGCGACGGCACCCATCGCCGCGGCGGCGAAGGCGCTGCCCAGCGAGGCATAGCGGCCGTTGCCGCCCAGCTGCTCGCTGAATGCCGCGTGCCCGCACAGCACCAGAGTAAGCGCGGCGATCGCCGGGGTGAGCAGGCAACTGGCGAAGGCATGCATCACCTGCGCGATCAGAACCGATGCCCGGGTCGGCGCCGCAATCACGATCAGCGCGCTCAGGCTGAGCAGCAGCATGGCGAGCGCGATGGAGGCGCGCTTGAAGTGGATCGCGTCGACCAGTACGCCGGCGGGGATCTGAAAGATCAGCGCCGATGCGGTGCCGACGCTGAGCACGAAGCCGATATCGACCTGGCTCCAGCCCTGCTGGGTGAGATAGACGCTGAAGAACGGCCCGAACGCTGTCTGTATGGCGCCCGCAAAGAAATTGATGCTGTTGAGGCCGGCCTGGCAACGCAGCGATGTCATGGTCCGGCCGCAACCTCGCTGGGTGCCGAAACGGAAAGGGCCGGGCAGACGCGCTGCCCGGCCCCATCCTATCGCCGGCGTGTCGCGCTGTCAGTCCCCGACGGCGCGCAGCAGCGGAACCTGCGGCTCACACAGCTCGGTGTAGATGTCGACGTAGTCCTCCGCCATCCGACGGGCGGTGAAGCGGCGCTCGAACTGCCGGCGGACCAGGGTGCGGTCCAGCTGGTCCAGCCGGCCGACCGCCGCGATCGCGGCCGCCTCGTCATGCACGATGAAGCCGGTGAGGCCGCCGTCGATCACCTCGGGCACGGAGCCGCGGTTGAAGGCGATCACCGGCGTCCCGCAGGCCATGCTTTCTATCATCACCAGTCCGAACGGCTCCGGCCAGTCGATCGGGAACAACAGCGCATGGGCACCGGACAGGAATGCCGGTTTCTGGCTGTCGTTGATCTCGCCGATGAACTCGACCCAGGGGCTGGCGTCGATCAGCGGCTTGATCTCGTTCTCGTAATATTTCTTGTCGGCGTTATCCACCTTGGCGGCGATCATCAGCTTCATGCCGGCGGCGCCGGCGATGCGAATTGCCTTATCTACGCCCTTTTCCGGTGAGATACGGCCAAGGAACGCCAGATAGTCCTGCGTGGCCGGCTGCGGCGTGAGCAGATCGGCCGGCATGCCGTGGTGGACCGTGCGGATCCAGTTCAGCCGAGGGATCGGCCGGCGCTGGCTGTCGGAGATCGACACGAACGGCGCATCGAACAGCTCATAGACATCCTTGAACTCGGGGATGTCGAGCCGGCCGTGCAGGGTGGTGAGGAACGGCGTGCGCTGGCGGCTGAACAGCGACAGCGGGAAGTAGTCGGTATGGAAGTGCAGCACATCGAACTCGTCGGCGCGGCGATAGATCAGCTCCATCATCCGCATGTAGATGGCGATCCAGTCGGTCACCGTGGGATCGAGCCGCAACGCCTGCGCGCGCATCGGTGCGAGCCTGGCGGAGGTGATCGAGTCACCACTGGCGAACAGGGTCACGTCGTGACCCATGGCGACCAGCTCCTCGGTGAGGGAGTAAACCACACGTTCTGTGCCACCGTACAACTTCGGCGGCACCGCTTCGAAAAGCGGAGAGATCTGAGCAATGCGCATGAATACAGGCCCCGGGGTTTTACTAGCGTTCAACAGTAACCAGCTCGGCTTTACTGACACTTGACTTGTTCAGGGGCCGTGCTTAATCACTATGTCGTTATAGGATGCGAATGTGGCGAAAAATCGGCATGTCTCCTGCCGGAAATGCCACCAGGCCGGGTGAGATGGCAGCAATTACGGCAGAAATTAGGCAGAACGGCCTCCAGTGCCTGCGGGCGCGGCCGATCGGGTTCCTGTGGCACTACGTGCGTCGCCATCCATGGGGCCACGCCACGGTCTTTGTGTCGGTGCTGGTGGCGGTGGTGTGTGCCGTCTCCACCCAGTACCGGACTCAAGCACCTGATCGACATCGTTGCCGCCGGGCCGGCGAGGGGCGCCGGCATCTGGTGGGCCTTCGCCCTGCTGTGCACGTTGGTCGCCGCCGACAACCTGCTGTGGCGCGTCGCCGGCTGGGCTGCCGCATATACGTTCGTGGCTGTGACCGGCGACATCAGGCGCGACCTGTTCGGCTATCTCGCCGGCCATTCACCGAACTATTTCGCCGAGCGTCTGCCGGGCGCGCTCGCCAGCCGTATCACGGCCACCGCCAATGCTGCGTTCACCACCGAGAACACCGGCTCCTGGAACGTCCTGCCGCCATGCGTGGGTGTGGTCTGCGCCATCGTGTTCATCGGCTTCGTCAATCCTGCCATGGCCGGTGCGCTGGTCGGCGTGGCCGCCGGGCTCGGCGCCCTGGTGTTCCACCTGGCGCGTCGCGGCACGCCGCTGCACCGCAGCTTCGCCTCCAAGGCGGCGGCGGTCGACGGCGAACTGGTCGATGTCATCGGCAACATGGGCGTGGTACGGGCATTCGGCGCCACCTTCCGTGAGCAGCGGCGCATCGGTGCCACGGTCGGTGTCGAGATGGGCGCGCGCCGCGCCAGCCTGCTGTATCTGGAGAAGCTGCGGCTGATCCATGCCGTGATCACCGCCACGTTGATCGCTGGCGTGGTCGCCTGGGGCATCCTGCTATGGCAGCAGGGCCACGCCACGGTCGGCGACCTCGTGCTGATCACCGCGCTGTCGTTCGGCATCCTGCACAGCACGCGCGATCTGGCAGTGGCGCTGGTCGATCTCACCCAGCATGTCGCGCGGCTGGAGGAGGCGATCGGTTCGCTGCTGATCGAACACGAACTGCCGGATCGGCCGGGCGCGCGGCCGCTGCGGTCGGGCGCGGGAAGGGTGATGTTCGACCGGGTGTGCTTCGCCTATCCGCATCGTGCCCCGGTGCTGCGGGAATTCGACCTGACGATCGAGCCAGGCCAGCGCGTCGGCCTGGTCGGGTATTCCGGCGCCGGCAAATCGACCGTGCTGTCGTTGTTGCAGCGGTTTTACGATGTCGGTGGCGGACGCATCCTGATCGACGGTCAGGATGTCCGCGACGTGACACAGGAAAGCCTGCGCTCGACCATGGCGATCGTGCCGCAGGACATCAGCCTGTTCCACCGCACCGTGCTGGAGAACATCCGCTACGCGCGTCCGGAGGCGCCGGAGGATGAAGTGCTGGCGGCTGCCGAGATGGCGAACTGCCGCGAGTTCATCGAGGCGCTGCCGGACGGCTTCGCCACCATGGTGGGCGACCGCGGCGTGAAGCTGTCGGGCGGCCAGCGGCAGCGGCTGGCGATCGCGCGGGCGTTGCTGAAGGACGCACCGATCCTGCTGTTGGACGAGGCCACCAGCGCGCTCGACAGCGAAAGCGAACGAGCAATCCAGGATGCGCTCGACCGGCTGATGCAGGGGCGGACGGTGATCGCGATTGCGCACCGTCTCGCTACGCTGAAGAGCTTCGACCGCATCATCGTGATGGATCGCGGCCATATCGTCGATGACGGCCCGCCGCGGGTGCTGGCGGCGCGGCCGGGTCCCTATCGTGACCTGCTGCGCAAGCAGCAGATCGTGGAACCGATGTCGCAAGCGGCCTGATTTGGCCCGCCTTGTCGTCGTCTCCAACCGGGTGGCGCCGATCACGGAAGGCGAGCCGACGGCAGGTGGCCTGGCGGCTGGCGTGCTGGATGCACTGAAGCAGAAGGGCGGCATCTGGTTCGGCTGGAGCGGCGAGATCATCGACGATGCCGCAGCGGCGGCGCACGTCGAGCGGACGGTAGGCTCGATCACGCTCCACACCGTCGATCTGGCCCGCCGTGACTACGACGACTTCTATCGCGGCTTCGCCAACGGCACGATGTGGCCGACGCTGCACTATCAGGTCGGCCATGCACACTTCGACTGGGCGGAGTTCGCCGGCTATCGCCGGGTGAATGCGCTGTTCGCCCAGGCGCTCGTCCGGCTGGTGCGGCCGGACGATTTGATCTGGGTGCACGACTATCACCTGCTCTGCCTGGCCGAGGCGTTGCGCGAGGCAGGGCTGCGCAACCGCATGGGCCTGTTCCTGCACACACCGTTTCCGGCGCCCGCGGTGTTCATGACCATTCCAGCGCATCACGAACTGATGCGGGCGATGTGCCAATTCGATCTGCTCGGGTTTCAGACCGAGGATGACCGCACCGCCTTCGCCGACTACGTGCTGCGGCACGCGGGGGGCAGCGCGCCGGACGCAGGGGTGCTTGCCGCGTTCGGTCGCACGGCAAGGACCGGCGTCTATCCGATCGGCGTGCACGTCGATGAGATCCGGCGCGATGCAGAGGCTCCGGCGCACCAGCGCTACGCGTCGCGGCTGCACGACAGCCTGCTCGGGCGGCCGCTGATCCTCAGCGTCGATCGGCTGGACTATTCCAAGGGGCTGCGTCCGCGCTTCATTGCGTTCGAGCAGTTGCTCGAACGGTATCCACGGCACCACGGCAACGTCGTGTTCATGCAGATCGCCCCGCCGTCGCGCGGCGATATCGAGACCTATCGCGAGATCCGCCGCGAGCTGGAGGCCGAAGCCGGCCGTATCAACGGACGCTTCGCCGAAGTGGACTGGATGCCGCTGCGCTATCTGAACCGCGGCTTTGCGCGCAGCGCACTGATGCCGCTCTATGCCGAGGCGCAGGTGGGGCTGGTGACCCCGTTGCGCGACGGGATGAACCTGGTGGCGAAGGAATACCTGGCGGCACAGGACCCGGAGAACCCCGGCGTCCTCGGTACTGTCGCAATTTGCCGGTGCGGCCCGCGAACTGGATGCGGCACTCATCGTCAATCCGTACGATCAGGCCGGAGTTGCCGCGGCGCTCGATTGCGGGCTGGCGATGCAGCGCGACGAACGCCGCGACCGTCACGTCGCGATGCTGAAGGTGATGCGACGAAACAGCCTGGACGTCTGGCGCGATCGCTTCGTGGCGGATCTATCGTGATCGCAATCTGAACGTCGGCGGGTGGTTGGGCTGTGTCGTCACGACCGCCACCGGCAGCACCGAAAGCGGATCATCCAGCGTGACCTCGAAGTCGCGGATCAGCATGGCCAATACCAGCGTTGCCTCGGCGAGCGCGAACTGCGCGCCGACGCAGACGCGCGGGCCGGCGCCGAACGGCAGATAGGCGAAGCGAGGGATCGGCGGTGCGTCCGGCAGGAAGCGGGATGGATCGAACGCGTCCGGGTCGCGCCAGAGACGCCGGTGGCGGTGCAGCACCCAGGGCGCAATCAGCAGCACCGTGCCGCGGGGAATCTCGATATCCCCGACGCGATCCGCACCGATCGCTTCGCGGGCGAGGGCGAAGGCGGGGGGATACAGCCGCAGCGCCTCGCTGATCACCGCGCGGGTTCGGACCAGTCGCGGCATCGCGGCCATGGCATTGTCCGGCGTGATCTCGATGTCCCGCGCCTCCTCGGCGACGCGCTGCTGCTGGTCCGGAGCGCCCGCCAGCAGGACCAGCGACCAGAACAGCGTAACGGCGGTGGTCTCGTGTCCTGCCAGGATCATCGTGGCGATCTGGTCGCGCAGTTGGTCGGGGGAAAAACCCTCGCCGGTCTCCGGGTCGCGCGCGGCGAGCAGCAGATCGAACAGATCGCGGGGGGTATCGGCTGCCGGCTCGGCGAGGCGTGCCTGCATGATTTCGGCCATCAGCGCCATCCAGCGGCGCTGGAACCGCCGGCGGCCGAGATCGCGCAATGTCGGGATCCACGGCGGCAGCACCATGTCGAACAGATGCGGCTTGGCGTATTGCACGCCGTATTCGGTGAGCATTCGCCGCATCGCCGCGCCGTACTGCCGGGTCTCCAGCGAGAACATCGAGCGGCCGGCGATGTCCAGCGCCAGGTTCTGCATGGCGGCCAGCAGATCGATCGGCTGGTTGGTCTGAGCGCCGAGACCGGCAACCGTCTCGCGCGTGCTGGTGACGATGTGGCGCGCCAGGACCGGCAGGGTCCGCGGGGCGAGCGACGGGGCGATGGTGCGGCGTTGCAGCCGCCAGTCCTCGCCCTCGCTGAGCAGCAGGCCATTGCCGGTGATCGGGCGGAGAATGCGGATCGACGCCGGCGACCGACGGTAGTTGCCGGGGTTCTCGACCAGAACATGGTGGATCACGTCCGGCGCGTTGATCAGCAGGTGGCTGCGGCCGAGAAACCGGCGCACCAGCACATCCTCCTGATAGGCCTTCTCGGTCCACATCGTGAGGGCATTGGTACGTATCGCGCGCAGGAACTGCAGGAACGGCAGTTCCTGCGGCGGGACCGGCGGGCGTGGCGGGATGAAAACGTTGGCGTGCACGGCGTCCATGGCGGGCAACGTAGTGTCGCCGGGACGACGATGTAAGTGTCACCCGGCAAGCGTCACGGGGCGAAGATCAGGAACACATAACTCGCCAGCAGCACCAGGTGGACGAACCCCGACAACAGGTTGGTGCGGCCCTGCCCGTAGGTGAGCACGGCCACCATGAACGACAGTACCAGCAGCACGGTGTTTTCGTTGTCGATGCCGAGGGCGAGGGGCTGGTCCAGGCTGGTCGCGATCACCGTCACCGCTGGAACGGTGAGGCCGATGCAGGCAACCGCACTGCCAAGCGCGAGGTTGATGCTGGTTTGCAGCTGATTGCGCCGCGCCGCGCGCAGGGCGGCGAAGAATTCCGGCAACAACACGATCGCCGCGACGATCACGCCCGCGAGTTTGAACGGTGCCCCGACGGCTGTGATACCGCGCTCGATGAATGGCGCGAGCAGCTTGGCGAGCAGGATCACCGCGACCAGCGTAAGCACCAGCAATCCCCCGCTGATCGCGCCGATCCGGGTCGGCGGGATGGCGGCATGCTCGACCTCGGTGGTGTTCGAGGGCACGAAATAGTCCTGATGACGCACCGTCTGCACGAACAGGAACACCAGATACAGCGCGAAGCAGGAGCCTCCGACGAACAGCAACTGCAATCTCGAGTAATACGGTCCCGGGGTTGCCAGCGTATAATTGGGCAGCACCAGAACCAGCACCGCCATCGGCATCAGCACCGCCAGGAAGGCATTTGCGCCGAGCGTCCGGAACTCCTGCTCGCGGTGACGCAGCGTTCCGGCCACGATACAGATGCCGGCAAGGCCGTTGAGCACCAGCATGACCACCGCATGAACCGTGTCGCGGGCGAGGCTGGGATTCGGTTTTCCAGTCAGCATCAGCGAGACGATCAGCGCCAGTTCGATGATCGTCACCGCGAGGGTGAGCACCAGGGTGCCATAGGGTTCGCCGAGCCAGAGCGCGACCAGTTCGGCGTGATGGACGGCAACCATCACCGAGCCGATCAACAGCACCGCGAGCGCCGCGCCGGTGATCCAGTCGCCGCTCTTGCCGAGGATCAGTCCCCCGGCCAGCGCGACCAGCGGCAACAGCCAGCCGTGGATGGGAATACGGTTCGTGTGTGTCGCGGCCATGTCGGCTCCCCTGGTGGCGGAACCGGCCCCGTCTGGCGGCCCAGCTACTGATCAGTATAATCGCTCCGTCCGAACCGGACCGATCGTGGTCGCGAAGGGAGTGAAACATGAGTTTGAAGGGTGTGGGCTACATCGTCGGGTGCGTACGAGCACCCGACGCGCAAGGCGGCCGACAAGTCGGTCACCCTGCTGCATGCCGAATGCGCCAAGGGCGCGCTGGAGGATGCCGGCCTGACCAAGGACGACGTGGACGGGTATTACTGCGCCGGCGACGCGCCGGGCCTCGGCCCGCTGTCGATGGTCGACTATATGAACCTGAAGTGCCGGCACGTCGATTCCACCGATGTCGGTGGCTCGTCGTATCAGGTCGCGGTGGGTCATGCGCTGGAATCGATCGCCGCCGGGCGCTGCAGCATTGCGCTGATCACGCTGGCCGGCCGCCCGCGCAGCGAGGGCCATGGCGACCGGCACCGCGCCGCGCGCCGGCAGCCCCGCGCAGCCCGAGGTGCAGTTCGAGTTCCCGTACGGACCGGCGACCGCGAACATGTACGCGATGTGCGCCACGCGGCACATGTACGAGTACGGCACCACCAGCGAGCAGCTCGCCTGGATCAAGGTGGCCGCCTCGCATCATGCGCAGCACAACCCGCACGCCATGCTGCGCGACGTGGTGACGGTCGAGGACGTGGTGAAGTCGCCGATGGTGGCCTCGCCGCTGCACCGGCTCGATTGCTGCGTGATCAGCGACGGCGGCGGCGCGCTGATCGTGACCAAGCCGGAGATCGCCAAGAGCCTGAAGCGGCCGCTGGTGAAGGTGATCGGCGTCGGTGAATCGCCGAAGCACCAGGCGGGCGGCGACATCGACCTGACCTATTCCGGCGCGCGCTGGTCGGGACCGCCGGCGTGGGAGATGGCGGGCATCAAGCCGTCCGATATCAAGTACGCCTCGATCTACGACAGCTTCACCATCACCGTGCTGATGCAGCTCGAGGACCTCGGCTTCTGCGAGAAAGGGCGAGGGCGGCAAATTCGTCTCCGACGGCAACCTGATCTCCGGCGTCGGCAAGCTGCCGTTCAACACCGACGGCGGCGGACTGTGCAGCAACCATCCGGCGAACCGCGGCGGCATCACCAAGATCATCGAGGCGGTGCGCCAGTTGCGCGGCGAGGCGCATCCGGCGGTGCAGGTGAAGAACTGCGATCTGGCGATCGCGCATGGCACCGGCGGATCGCTCGGCACGCGGCATTGCGGCAGCACCGTCATTCTGGAGCGGGAGTGATCGACATGGCCTATGTTCAGCGCAAGGTTCCGTTTGTCGGCACAGCCGATACCAACCCGGAGACCAAGCCGTTCTGGGACGGCTGCACGGCGGGCAAGTTCCTGTTGCCGCGCTGCAAGTCGTGCAAGAAGGTGCACTGGTACCCGCGCGGGCTTTGCCCGTTCTGCTTCGGCGACTGCGAATGGTTTGAAGCGTCCGGCAAGGGCAAGATCTACACCTACAGCGTGATGACGCGCGCCGAGACCCCGTATGCGATCGGCTATGTCACGCTGGCGGAGGGGCCGTCGATGATGACCAACTTCGTCGACTGCGATTTTGCCGCACTGAAGATCGGCCAGGACGTGAAGCTGAAGTTCGTGCCGAGCGAAGGCGGGCCGCCGATGCCGATGTTTGTGCCGGTGTAGGTCGCGCTGCCGACGTTCACTTCTGCCTGATCACGATTTGACCGACCGGCGCCGCAGGCCTGCCAAGGCCTGCGGCGCTGCCACGCCGTGCGCAAACCCAATAGCCCGCTCGATGCCCTGACGCTTCGAAATGGGCGGCTTTGGCAGGAAGCATGGGTGGCAAACCGGCTCTGGGATGCCCGGGATCATCGCGGCGTCCGTCGCTGTGGCATCGGTGCCGCAATTCTGGACTGAGACGATGTTCGATCGGTCATGCTGTTGTGCAACCTTGGGTTGGGCGCTATCATGCCATCGAGTGCATCAACCATGCTGCCCACGCTCAAGGGTGATGTCGGTTCATGTCTCTGGGGTGTACCGGGATGAATTGGGGTATCGGACGAGGGATGATCGCCCGTCGAGCCCTGCTGGCTGGACTGGCCACGGCGGGTGGGGGAACTGCGCTCGCCGGACTGCCTGTCCCACGCGGCGACCAATTGGCGTTTCGATTGATCCGACATGGATCGGCGATCGGCAGCCACGTGGTCACGTTCCGCAGGGATGGTGAGGCGCTCAGCGTCGACATCGCGGTTGACGTGCTGGTCAAGTTCGGTCCGATTCCATTGGTCCGCTATACCCATCGCAATCGGGAAACCTGGAGTCGTGACCGGCTGGTGGGGCTCTCGGCGGATACCAACCGCAATGGCACCAGGCTCCGCATGTCGGCACGGTGGACCGATGCCGGGCTTGCCGTGGAGGGCAGCGGTGACCGACCGTACATCGCGCCAGAGAATGCACTGCCGACGACCTACTGGAACCCGCGTATGCTGCTCGGGCCGATGATCGGCACGCAGGATGGCGGGCTGGTGAAACCCGTTGTGGTGCCGGAGCCCACGGCACCGATACATCTGGCTTCCGGCGACGACATACATGCCAAGCACTATAAATTGACCGGCGATCTCGATCTGGACCTTTGGTACGATCCCTCGGATACCTGGGCTGGAATGCAGTTTGCCGTCGACGATGGTTCGGTCATCACCTACGAGCGGCTGTGATGCAGCATTCCTGGTCGCTCGAGCACTGCCGCGGGCGGTGAATTCTCGATGTGGAGTGTCCGTGTCGGGAACGCAAACTCGACGCAGGCGTCCTCGACGAGGTCCATGATCTGCAACAGCACGGCTTCGCGCTCCTTGAGTTCGGTGCCGTAGTCTGCCACCTGGAAATGAAACATCACCAGAATATCCAGACTGCTTTCGGAAAAGTTGTTGAGGCGCACCTGGATGGTGGCCTTGTCTGTCTGCGGATGGTCGACGATGAGTTGTCTGATCCTGTCGACCAGTTCTTCCAGCTTTTCGCGCGGGGTATTATAGGTCACCTGCACGAAAAAGCGCTGGCGGCGCATCGTGCGCAAGCTGAGATTCTCTACCGTGCTGTTGACGACTGCGCTGCTCGGAATCGATACCAGCGAGTTATCCGGCGTCCTGATGCGGGTACTGCGGAAGCCGACTTCCTCCACTGTCCCTTCACTCCCGGCAACCCTGATGGTGTGGCCGACGCGGAAGGGCTTCTCGAGTGTAATGAGCAATGAGCCTATGAGGTTGGCAATGGTATCGCGGGCGGCAAGCGCAACGGCGAGGCCACCAACGCCGAGCCCGGCAAGCACTGAATATGCCGGAAATCCCAGCGCGTCCGCCCCCTGGATCAGGATTGCCGCGGCAGCCACTATGCCGACCAGACGCGTACCAAGCCGGACGAGCTGGCTGTCGAGGCTGCGGACGGTGAGATGCTCAGACGAAACAATCAGCTCGCCGAGGATGATCGAGGCAACGATCGCCAGCCACGCCGCGCTGAGAACCACTGCGCCGGTCTGCGCGTAAGTAATCACGACACGCGGGTTCCCGCCGATCCTGAGCAGCACGTTCCACAATGGTATGAGGAAGCCCGCCACAAGAATGATTGCCAGGGGTACCGGCAGAGCACGCCAGCGCGGACCGGCGGTGTCCTCACCGTCCCCTGCGAGGCGACGCGCGATCCGATACCCGCCAAGAACGATCAACCCACCGATCAATAGTCCCAAGCTCATCCCCAGCCACTGCCATGCGGTCACACCGGCAATCCGGGCCTTGGCCCAGTGCGGTGAATTCATCATCCAGCGAGTCGGAATGACGTAGCCTAACCCGACGGGCGAGCTCAGATAGGCCTCGTAGATCGTCTCCGCGTTGCCTGAACTCAATTCATGATAGACATCGTTCAACTGCTTCGCGGGACCAGGTTTATAAGGCAGGCTCGAGATCCGCGCGTAGAACTCCGGCAGGCGGTCCACGGTTTCTGCCGAGACCAGGTAGTCTCCCGCGCGTGGGCCATTCTCAATCAGAACAATGTCTATCTCGGTGCCAGGCAATCGCCATCGCTTCGACGAGCCGCGCCCCATCGCTTCCCGATCCGGAATATCCACGAAGGGTGGAAGCTCGATCCGGTCGAGGATCTCCTTGAGCTGCAACACGCGCTCGGCTGCGACAGTGTCTTTGAGCACAGGCGAGATTTCGGAAATGTCCAAGGCCCGAATCGCCTTTGACGCAGTTCCGAGGATCTCCAGTTGTCTCTGGTGTTCCTCTGCGGATAGATAGAACCGGCCCGACTGGCTGTATTCCTCGACCACATCTTTCATGCGGAGATAAATGTCGTCGACGGTCTCGATGAAGCCTTGCAGCGTTGCTCTTGGGCCGGACGTATCGGCGGGACGCAGTGGATCGGCCTCGGCGCCCAGGGCTGCGCACGAGACACCAAGCAGGACACCGATCAGAACCGTCAAGCCCAGGTAATTCGCATGGCGGCCGGCAGAATTCGCGTACCCAGTCACCCATGCTCTCCCAATTCACTTCCCCGATTGCCGTCGCGGTATCCGCAGACAAACCGTGCCGATGACCGCCACCATACATGCGCACGGATTGCCGACATAGCGCCGGGGCGTCCCGCCGCCAGCCGTGTCATGGGCAGAACCGAGCCGTCTCCGATGCGCGACCGTGGTCTCATCGCGGTATCGGGATGCCCTCGCGAATTCTCGTGGAGAAGTCGGGGTCGGCATCGAATTGTGCCGCCTTGTCGTGGATCCTGGAGAGTTCGCGGAGCTTTTCCATAGGTATACTTGTATCGGTGGCACCGAGATCATAGGCGTAGTCGGGGAGGTAGCCGGACAGCAGTACCCGGTAGTCCAGCATCAGACCGGGGCGAATGACACGAACCATGCCGAACACCAGCGTGGTGCAGTTGCCGGTCAGCGTGTTGTACCAGCGCGGATTGCGTGCCAGGTCGTTGGCGTCCGCCACATACTCGCGCAGCAATGCCTGTGCGTATGCGGGAGGCATTCTAAGGCGGTAGATCCGGACATCCTCGCCGCGAACGTTGCTGCGCACCCGCACGACATCGCGTTCGTCAGCCGCGATGATGGCGAGTTCATATTGCCGAAAGAAACCGGCAATCGTGGAATAGGCCTCATCACGCTCTTTGCGCGTCTCAATCGAAAACGCCAACCGGTCGCCGCCGTCGAATCCGAAGCTGACGATCAGGTGGGCGATGGCCTCGCCAGCCCAATATGACAGGATCAGATCCACGTTGGCTACACGCGACAGGTCGTAGGTTCTCGGTTCCCATCGCTGATCGAAGTCGGTATCGCTGCGCCAGGTGAAATTGCGTACGTTGCTGACCATAAGGCGGTCACCGTCGATCGTCGCCGTAACGCTGCGGGCAACATCGGGTGTCCAGTCCCGGTCGTTCGATGGCGTGACCGTCGTCCACCACGCGAGCACGACGGCGAACAAGGCGCCATAGGCCGACAGCGCAATCCATCGCCTCGATGTGCCGAGACAGGCCAGGGTCGCAAGAGCCACGACCACGATCGCCCCGGCCAAAATGTCGCGCACGGTTTCGCCCGCGCTGAACCGGAACCAGACCGCGAGCGCACACCAACCACCGGTCAACACGATGCCGACCGCCAGCAGCGCCAGGCCGGACCAGCGGAACAGCCGTCCGACGATCATGCGGAGTTCGTCCTGCACTGTGCGCGCGTCACTGTGCGGCCTGCCGATGACCCACAGCCGTCGCCGCGGTGCGCCGCGCGTTGGTCGGAGTGACGGCAACCTGCAGACTGTCGCTCGAGGGTATACAGCCCAGCGGGCACGCCGTCGCGAGATGCAGCAGCAGGATGCGACGCACTTCGTCCACCGTGGACGGATTGGATTGCACCGAGTGTCCCGCGTTCGGTATCACCAGTTCGGATTCCACCCCGTCGAGGTGCGCGCTCCGGTAGGTTACCACACCGTCATCGCCGGTCTCCACCGGACCATCGCCCAGTACCGGGATGATCGAATGGGCGGCGACGTTCGGCGAGATCGGGATTGCGGCGAACGTCTGCAACACCGGATTGTCGGGTGTCATCGACCACACGCTGCTGGATCCGATCCGAGCGCTTTTCAGGGCGTCCTGGTTGCCCGTCGCGAGCTCGCCCAAAGACGTCACGAGGCTGATCGGCAGGGTAACGAGGCGCCCCAACAGCTGACCGATCGTGGACCCGGCGACGTAGCTGCCGTGCTGCGGCGTCGCGATGAAAATGACCCGTCGCACCTGCGGCATCGGCTTCACAAACACTCCCCTGCGCAGCAAATCGCGGGTTTGGTCAGATACCTGCAGGTCCTCCAGCGGCTTGTTGCTGATGGCGTCCCAGAGCCGCGAGCCGCTGTCGATTACCAGCATCTTGGCCAACAGGCCGCCCTGGCTGTGACCGATCAGAACGATCTGCTTCAGCGCCGGGTCTTTGCCGTCAGGATCGATATTGTGGATCGTCGTTTCCAGCGCCGTCCGCAATTGCAGAGCGGATAACGGCGAGGGGTTCCCCGTGTTGTAGGTGAACCACCAGAATTGGAAATGGTCGCGAATGACGGGATCGCTCTGCAGATCATTGACCAGATCGGCCCACCGACCGGAACTGGACGCCGTTCCGTGGATGAAAACGACCGGGATCTGGCCGCGACGATAGGGTTCAAGACCATCGATCGGTGAGCGGCTCTGGTCGAAATAGGCGCCGTTCAGGAACCCGCCGAACTCACTGGCCCAGATCTTCGGATCGCTGAGACCGTAGGCAAATGCCGCGCTGGTATCGACCTCCAGCGGTACCGTCTGCCCGCGAATCTCGACCGAACTCGGTTCGAATGCCGGATACACGTCGATATGGCCGCTCAGGCGTCCTGCGGCGAGGGCTTGCAGAGAGAGGTCGATACGCAGCAGCGCTGTGACCGGTACCTTTACGTCAGGCGTGATCTGGAAGCCGCGCTCGATGACCGCCGCCGTGGCGTCCGCTGCCAGCGGCGCGCCGATGCCGTGCTGGAGGTAGCGATTTTGCAGCCCTTTGACGTGTAGTTCGTCGGCCGGGGTGAACGTTGCAATGGGAAGGTCGCCCCAACGCGCGGTCGCCGCATCGAACGTGACGTCGATGCTGCCGAACGGCAGATCGAATCGGCCTGAATGCAGATCGACCCGGGATCGGTCGGCCGACGCGAAGGCCGACGTGAGACCGCGATTGTAGATGTTGGCCGCAATGCGGAGGTCCGGATCGAAGGCACTGGTACGCTGTGCCGGATCGTCGGGGAACAGGTACGCGAATGCATAAACCGAAGCCGCCAGGTAGTAGGAGCGCTTGCCGGTATCCTCGGCGTGACGGAACGACAGTTCGGCCAGCGCGAACAGCAGCTCCGGGTCAGCGTTCGCCGCCGTGGCCGTGCGGTGCAGGCTCGCCAGCGCTGCCTCCGGGTCACTCGCGAACAGCTCTTTCAGGTTCCTGCGGTGCAGGACGATCTCGCTACGGTTGCTCAACTCGCCGGTCGAGATCACGTTGCTGGTCAGCTCACGCTGCACGTCCCGCGGGTCGCTGCGCGTGACCTCGATAGGAGTCGCACAGCCGGCAAGCAGCAGCAACAGCCCCGCCGACATCCGGAGTGCTGTGCGCCACCATTCGGGTCGGCATGCGTCAACCGGCCCGCCTCGTCGGCATCCCATCTCAGTCTCCTTCGTCGCACCGCGGCGGACTACGGCAGAAATCGACATTCACCGTGAGCATCGGGCCGCCTGGCCCCAAATGCGGAAGATTGCAGTGCAGCGTCATCAGGCTTCCTGCCGCGCAGCAGACCCGGAGTTACGTCCTCGGCCGACATTGGGACAATAGCTATCAGGTCAGCGCAACGGATGGCAAATTGGGACGGTGCGAAAACGAAGCATCATTGCCGTATCGGCGCTATTCGAGATCGACAGTCGATGCCGTCGTGGTTGTCGATGGACGGATGGGCGAAATTGCCGGTGAGCTCCGCGACCGCAGAGATATTCTATTCGCCGTTCTATCTGGACTCCGGCGCGGCAGCGTGCCCTTCACCCGGCAGGTCTATGCCGGCGTTGCCTGGCAGCCCACGGACTGGGTCGCTGTTTCGGTCGGCTACCACTGCCTATCGTTCCAGAGCGCGAGCAAGACCCTTGGCGTCGAACACCTCAGTCTCGGCGGCGCGCTGCTCGCCGGCAGCTGCCATTTCTGAGCCGGAATTCTTCGCCACAAGTGGTGCCGGGCGTCCTGGTATCGTGTTCCCGTGCTGGATTTCGTTCACGAACCGCTGCCGCGGTCAGTCCTCGTAGCGAGATACCGCGCGCACGAAGGAGTTCGGCTGCGCCGCCCTCAGCGTGCGGAACCGGCAGCCCTGCTCAACGCTCACGGACAGGATCAGCCGGTTCGGCTGTACTCATAGTCCTCGCGCACGCCTGAACCCGACCGCAGCCCGGCCGGCATCGGGGCGCGCGTCTTGTTCAGCTCCGCATGCACGTCGAGCGCGGCCTGGTCCGTCCACAGCTCCAGCAACGCCAGCTTGTCCGGATCGAGCACACTCTGGAACACTTCGAACTGCTCGCAGCCGGGTTCCTTCATCACCTCGGTGCAACGCGAGCGGAATGCCTGCGCGAGTTCCGAGCCTTTGCCCGCTGTGGCGGTGATCGTCACGACCAGCCGGACGGCCATGGTGTTGCCTCCCTTACGCGGATGATGACGAGCAGTAGTGGCGTCGCATCGTCGCGCGTCAAGCGCCTGCGGTCACGCCGCACACGGCCTGGCGTCATCCGTCCCGGACGAGCAGCCAGTCCAGCATCCCGCTGCCCTCCTCGCGCGGGTACGCGTGCGACAGATCGGCGATCTCGCGATACGTCACCTTTGCCCCCGCCGCTGTCAGCGCCCGATGTGCGGTGCGCGCGATCGACACCGGGAACATCCAGTCCAGTGTGCCATGCACCAGATACACCGGCAGCCCCGCCACACGCCGCGGATCGGCCATCGTCAACAGCAGTGGATGGAAGCTCGCCGCGACCGGAGCCAGATGGGTGAACGGCGACCCATCGTCCAGTCCGCTCAACAGCGTGAACGTGCCGCCATCGCTCATGCCGGTCAGCAGCAGCCGCGTCCGATCGATATGCCAGGTCTGCGCGACGGCTTCCAGCACGTGTGCCAGATGCGCGCTGTCCACCGCGGGATCCATCAGCGACCAGGTGTCGCCCATCGCGGTCGGCGCCACCAGGATCACGCCGCGGCCGCGTGCCTCACGCAGCCAGCTCCACAAGAACAGCCGACCGTGCCCGGCGCCGCCGTGCAGGGCCATGACCAATGGATAAACTCGCGCCGGATCGTAGTCCTCCGGCACATACACCGAGTGACCGCCGCGCTCGCCGGTATCGTTTGCAACGTGCATCACGCCGGTCGGCAGGTCGGATTGCGGCACGCCGACAGTCGGGTGGTCCGCCGTCTGGAAGTACCGGCTCACCGTCGGCAGCGCTGCGGCCAGCGGATACAGTGCCTCCAGCGCATGGCTCACCTGTCGCACGGCGCGATACGCCAGCCGCATTCCATCAACCGAACCAGCCGCCGCATGCAGCCCGTCGCAGGCGCGCAACGTTGCCTCTGACGCGCGCTCGACGTGCTGGCGCAGCTGCTCCGGCCACACGGTCTCGGCCAACGCTGAACGCAACGTCGCATCCCGATCGCCCAGCGTCGCCACCAGTTCCTCGAGCCGCGGCGGATGCAGATGCCGTGCGATGAAGCCCAGTGCATCGAGCGTATCGAGCAGGCGTGCAATCGCCACTGCCTCGCTCATGGCCAGGTCACCGCATGCGCATAGTACCGCAATTCGCCCGCTCCCTCTGACTGCCACGCTCCGGGGTGATGTCGGAACCCCGCGATCGTCGTGGTGCTGATCGCATTCTGCTCGCCCGCCTGCGTCTCCTGCGGACCGTCGCGGTCCAGCTCTTCGCGTGTCTTGTCGCTCGGCCGCACGATCGCGATATGGCCGGGCCGGTGGCGGTTCGGGTTCTCGAACGCCTCCAGCACCAGTTCGCCGCGATTGGCCGCCGCCTGTGCCGCCACATAGGAGGCGAGCGCCTGCCATCCCTGTTCCGCGCCGACATCGTGCAGCCAGCGCATCTGCGCATTCGCCAGCAGCTCCTGCCTGTGCTCCGGCGGGCGCAGCACATACGCCCCGAGCCGCTCCGCCAGCGCCGCGACAAACGCGCTGCAATGCGTCTTCGCCGCATCGCCCCCAGGTTCCGCGCGATCGGTCTCGCCGGTGCGCCAGTCCACGTGCCAGCCGGCGAGCCAGCGCTGCGTGACGGCGCTGTCGTCGAGAAAATGCGCCAAACGCTCGCCGTCCGGCGTGATCGGACCACAGCACGGCTGCGCCATGGCGGCACCAGCCAGCCCGCCGAGCATTGCCATGCTGCCGATGATCGCCCGCACCTTTCCGCCCTCTGCACGAAAGACTACACTGCCCGCTTCAGCCAAGGAGACAAGTCATGGCACCGCCCCCGCCGTTCGGCGCCAATTCGGCCGCCGCGCGCGACATCGCCAACGTGCTGCATCCCTACACCGACCTGGAAACTCATCAACAGGTCGGCCCGATGGTGGTCACGCGCGGCAAGGGCGTGCGCGTCTGGGACGACACCGGCAAGGACTACATCGAAAGCGTCGCCGGCCTGTGGTGCGCCTCACTCGGCTTCGACAACGAGCGGCTGGTGCAGGCGGCAGTCGCGCAGATGCGCAAGCTGCCGTTCTATCACGCGTTCACTGCGAAATCGCACGAGCCGCTGATCGATCTGTCCGAGATGCTGATCCAGCGTGCGCCGGTGCCGATGAGCAAGGTGTTCTTCGCCAACTCGGGTTCCGAGGCGAACGACAGCGCGATCAAGATGATCTGGTATTTCAACAACGCCGTCGGGCGGCCGGACAAAAAGAAAATAATTGGTCGGCTGAAGGGCTATCACGGGATCACGCTGGCATCCGCCTCGCTGACCGGCATTCCGCACAACCACCGCGCGTTCGACCTGCCGCTGCCGGGATTCGTCCATACCATGAACCCGCACTGGTACCACGGCGCCAAGCCGGGCGAGAGCGAGGAGGCGTTCGCGACGCGCTGCGCCGATGAGCTGGAGCAGCTGATCCTGGCCGAGGGGCCCGACACGGTGGCGGCGATGTGGGCCGAGCCGATCATGGGGGCAGGGGGCGTGATCGTGCCGCCGCGCACCTATTTCGAGAAGATCCAGGCGGTGCTGCGCAAATACGACGTGCTGTTCGTCGCGGACGAGGTGATCTGCGGCTTCTGGCGCACCGGCAACTATTGGGGCAGCCAGACGGTGAACATGCAGCCCGACATCCTGACCTGCGCCAAGGCGCTGTCCTCGTCCTATTTGCCGATCAGCGCGGTGATGGTGAACGACCGGGTGTTCCAGGGCCTGGCCAAGCAGAGCCACGAGATCGGCACGTTCGGCCATGGCTTCACCTATTCCGGCCATCCGGTACCCGCGGCGGTGGCGATCGAGACGCTGAAAATCTACGACGAGATGAATATCGGCGAACACGTCCGCGCCGTTGGCGCGCACCTGCAGAAGGAACTGCACCGGCGCTTCGCCGAGCATCCGCTGGTGGGCGAGGTGCGTGGCGTCGGGCTGATCGGCGCGATAGAGCTGGTGGCCGACAAGGAGAAGCGCCAGAACTTCGACGCCGCAGCGCGGATCGGTGGCCGCTTCACCAAGCTGATCGAGCAGCACGGCGTGATCGGCCGCACCGTGCCGGGCGACATCCTCTGCTTCAGTCCGCCGCTGGTCATCAGCGAGGCGGAGGTCGATGAGATGCTCGATCGCATCGGCGAGGCGCTCGACGAACTGACGGTGCAGCTGCGGCGCGAGCAGATCGCGGTGGTGCGATAGGCGGTGTGCCGGTGATACGGCGGCGGTGGATTGCGGCCGCCGCATCACTGTGCCTCGCGTTGCCCGCCGCGGCGCAGCCGGCGCTCGACAATTTCGACGCGGTGAAGACCAGCGCTGAGATTACCAACCTGCTCGCCAGGCGCGATCTCGACGCCGCGGCCGAGGCGGCGACGCGGCTGATGGAAGGTGGTGCGGCCGAGAAGCTGAAGGATGTGCTGCAACTCGTGCGCGGCCTCGGGCAGAGCCAGTACACCGACCTGGTCTACGCCCGCGACTTCGGCAGGACGGAGAAGGACGTCATCTTCAAGATCGACTTCGACAAGGCGTTCCTGTTCATCCGTTACCTGTACCATGTCGACAACGGCGCCTGGCGGCTCATCCACATTCATCTGAAGACCGAGAACGAGGACCCATTCCCCAAGGAATGGGCGCACATCTATCCGAGGTAACAGTTTACGGCGTGGTGCATCCGTTCGTTCCACAGTGTTGACGGTACAAAGAGCATTCAAATCGGAATCACCCTGTTCCTTGTTCTTGCAGGACAGCCCGCACTACCTTACGTTGTGACAACATTGATCCGGACTACCCATGCCCGTAGACCCGAGAAAAATCGAGGAGTGGGTCAAGGGAGACTGCGCAGCGAGGCGCAGGTCCTGGTGGATGGTCTCAACACGGACAATAGAGTTGGCGGCCCCGCCGGTCCTCCCGCTCTGGACGGCTTCACCCGCTGTGCGCTCCAGATTTCTGGATATTCTGATGAACAGCCCCGGACGTCTTCGGGATAGTGGGACGGGCTGGGTCAGGGCCTATGTGTCATTGGAGGCCGACGCCGCCGCGCACCTGGCGCGGCGGCTGCGTTCACGTCTCGACCTGGATCTTACCACGGAATCCGACCTGCAACAGTCACTGATCGCCGCGCTGGGGACCGCGGCGGGGCGGCTGAAGGACAGCGATGCCAAGGAGCTGGCAAGCGATCTCCGCACCCGGCTCGACCGGCCGGGACTCGATCCTGATACGCAACGGTCACTGCTCGACGCGCTAGGGACCGCCGCGGGAGCCCAGGCTCGTGGTGCCACATCGGTACGAGATCTGATCGTCAGCGTCGGCTATCCGTTGCGGGAACCAAAAGAAAGCCCGGCGTGGCCGATTCTCAAACAGGTAGCGAACGTCGATTTTTATGACGACTTCGTGCCGCTGTTGGCCTGGGCACATGATGCCTACGGCATCAGTCCCACTGACGCGAGGCCCGTTCTGCATCGATGACATGACGTACCGGCATGCCCGCCGTCAGCGCATTCGGCGAAACGCGGTCCCGTCGCTGCGCCGACACGACCGTGCCACAGTCAATCTGGCGCAAGGACTGCGCACCGCCGCTATCGCGCGCGGCTCACCGAGTAGTCGGCCACTTCCACCAGGGCGCGGCGCAGCGCGCTGTCCGGGAACGGCGCCAACGCCGCCTTCGCAGCCGCGGCAAATCCGTGGGCACGCTCCAGGGTGCCACGGATCGCATCACAGCGGCGCATCAGGTACAGCGCGCGGTCGAGGTCGGCGTCATTCTGCTCGGTCGCCTCGATGGTCCGGTGCCAGAAGTCGCGGTCCGCCACATCGCCCGCCTGGAATGCCAGCAGCACCGGCAGCGTGATCTTGCCCTCACGAAAGTCGTCCCCGACGGTCTTTCCCAGCAGCGTCTGATCCGCAGCGTAATCCAGCGCGTCGTCCGCCAACTGGAACGCGATGCCCAGATTCAGACCGAACTCGGCCAGCGCCGCCGCGTCGGCAGGCGGCCGGTCGGCCACCACCGCACCCACTTCGCAGGCGGCAGCGAACAGGGCCGCGGTCTTGCCCTTGATCACCTCCAGGTAACGCGCCTCCGGGGTCGACAGATCGTTCTGCGTGACCAGCTGCAGCACCTCGCCTTCGGCGATGGTCGCCGCAGCACGCGACAGGATCGCGAGCACCACCAGCGAGCCGTCCTCCACCATCAACTGAAACGCGCGGGCGAACAGGAAGTCGCCGACCAGCACCGAGGCCTGGTTGCCGAACACCGCATTGGCCGACGCCAGCCCGCGCCGCAGCAGGCTTTCATCCACCACGTCGTCGTGCAGCAGCGTTGCGGTGTGGATGAACTCGACGCAGGCGGCGAGCTTCACGTGCCGCTCGCCGGCGTAGCCGCACAGCCGTGCGCATGCGAGCGTGAGCAGCGGACGCAGCCGCTTGCCGCCTGCTGCGACGATGTGCGCGGCGAGCTGCGGGATCAGCGTCACCGGACTGTCCATGCGGGCGACGATGGTGCGGTTGCAGGCCGCCAGGTCGTCGTTCAGCAGAGCCACCAGCCCGCTCAGTGCATCCTCCCCGGCCGCGGCGAGCGCATCCGCGCGCTGTGGCAGCGCCGGACTGTCCCGGGACGGACGGGCGACGACGTCCAAGCTGGTCTCCTGGCTCGTATGTCTGGTAGGCACAGGCACCATATCGGCGCGCCGGAAAACCGGTCAAGGAAGGCAGCAGAGGGAGCAGCGCGGTGCGTGTGCTGACGACGTCCAACGATCCGGTCCGGCTGTCGTTCCTGACGGCCCTGCTGGCGGATGCCGGAATTGTCGCGACCCTGCTGGACGCGCACACCAGCGCGATGGAGGGCAGCATCGGCGCGATCCCGCGCCGGCTGATGGTGGCGGCGGAGGACGAGTGGCGGGCACGGCAGGTGCTGGCGGAGGCGGGGGAGATTTGAGTTCTCGACGCCCTTGGGCATCGACATGCGCATTCGGTATGCACATATTATGCAGAATGATGGAGTAGTCTCAATGGGCGATGTGGCTGCAGCAAGAGGATGGCAGGGATTACGTCGACCGGCGAACGTGACTCTTCCGGCCAGTCTGCTTGCCGAGGCGAAGCAGCTTGGCATCAATGTCTCGGAAGCTTGCGAAGCAGGTCTGAGTCAACGCGTGGCTGAGATTTGGCGTGAACGCTGGCTGCAAGAGAACCGCGAAGCGATCGATAGCTATAATGCCCGTATTGAAAAGGATGGGCTGACGCTCGCGCGCTATCGCCAGTTTTGATGGCACGATTTCGATTTGTACGCCGGCTTGGGCAGCGGCGAAGGCTTTGTGGTCGACGTACAGGCCGATCTGCTGGAGTCACTCCGGACCCGCGTGGTGATTCCACTTCTGCCGCGTGGCGCCATCAAAGTGGTGCGGGACCTCAATCCGATTGTACAGGTTGATGACCAGGAATATGCTGTAATGACACAGGAGTTATCCGCCGTTCCGAAATCCGATTTGCGGCGAAAGGTCGGGTCGCTTGCCGATCGGCGAGACGAGATCACGCGCGCGCTCGACGTGTTGCTGACTGGCTTCTGAAGACGCTCGCTGAATATAGCGGAGACGGGTGGCTGGTAGTATGTTACCACATCGCTAATCCCTTGACCCCACCTGACATTTCCCCCATACCCCGCCGCCAAATCGCAAGGTCAGCCATGAAGACCACGATCTCGCTGAAGCCCACCGAGGTGAAGAAGGACTGGGTGCTGATCGACGCCGAAGGCGTCGTGCTCGGCCGCCTCGCGTCCATCATCGCCAACCGCCTGCGCGGCAAGCACAAGCCGCAGTTCACCCCGCATGTCGATTGCGGCGACAACATCGTCGTGGTCAACGCGGCGAAGGTGCGCGTCACCGGCAACAAGACCGACCAGGCGGTATTTTACTACCACACTGGTTATCCCGGTGGCATCAAGGGCCGCAGCATCCGCCAGCGCCTCGACGGCAAGCATCCCGAACAGGTGCTGGAGAAGGCGGTGGAGCGCATGATCACCCGCGGTCCGCTGCAGCGGCTGCAGATGAAGCATCTGTATGTCTACGCCGGCCCGGAGCACAAACACGCCGCGCAGGTGCCGGTGCCGCTCGATGTCGCCGCCATGAACCCGAAGAACAAGCGAGGCTGATCGCGCATGTCCGGCACCCAGACCCGAACCCTCGCCGACCTCAAAGATGCCCTCGCGGCACAGCAGGTCGTCGCCCCGGCCGGCACCGCGCCGATTCCCTCGGATCGGCCGCACGTCGAACCGAAGCGCGACGCACTCGGCCGCTCCTACGCCACCGGCCGCCGCAAGAACGCGGTGGCGCGGGTGTGGATCAAGCCCGGCAAGGGCGACATCACGGTGAACGACAAGAAGGTCGTGCAGTATTTCGCCCGCCCGGTGCTGCGCATGCTGCTCACCCAGCCGTTCCTGGTCGCCGACCGCTACAACCAGTTCGATGTGTTCTGCACCGTCACCGGCGGCGGCCTGTCCGGCCAGGCCGGCGCGGTGCGGCACGGGATCTCGCGCGCGCTCACCTATTACGAGCCGGACCTGCGCGGCATCCTGAAGGTCGCCGGCTTCCTGACCCGCGACTCGCGCGTGGTGGAACGCAAAAAATACGGCAAGGCGAAGGCGCGACGAAGCTTCCAGTTCAGCAAGCGTTAGCTGGTCATGACTGGAGGATCGAAATGGCTGCCAGGCCAAGGGTGTTTATCGACGGTGAAGCCGGAACCACGGGCCTAGGGATCCGCGACCGTCTCAGCGCGCTGCCCGACATCGAGCTGAACAGCCTGCCTGCCGAGCGCCGGCGCGATCCCGCCGCGCGGCGCGATATGATGGCGCAGGTCGACGTCGTCATCCTGTGTCTGCCGGACGATGCGGCGCGCGAATCAATTGCACTCGCGGATGGGCTGGGCAGCGCGGCGCCGAAGCTGCTGGACGCCAGCACGGCGCATCGTGTGCATCCGGATTGGACCTACGGCTTTCCGGAACTGCAGCAAGGCCAGGCCGAACGCATCGCCACGTCGCGCAAGGTGGCCAACCCAGGCTGCTATCCCACCGGCGCGATCGGTCTGATCCGTCCGCTGGTCGATGCCGGGATGCTGCCGCCCGACTACCCGGTCACGATCAACGCGGTCAGCGGCTATTCCGGTGGCGGACGCCCGATGATCGAGGGTCACGAGCACGATGGCGGCCCGGCATTCGAACTCTACGCGCTGCAGCTCGAGCACAAGCACGTGCCGGAGACGCAGTTGTATTGCGGCCTGTCACGCCGGCCGATCTTCGTGCCCTCGGTCGGCCACTACCGTCAGGGCATGCTGGTCTCGGTGCCGCTGCATCTCGACACACTACAGGGCAAGCCGAGCGGCGCCGACCTGCACGCGGTGCTGGAGGCGCGCTACCGCGGCTGCGCCCATGTGCGGGTTATCGCCCCGCAGCAGGACGGCAAATTGGAACCGCAAGCCCTGAACCGGACCAACCTGCTGGAACTCACCGTTCACGCCAACGAGGCGCATCGTCACGCGGTGCTGGTCGCGCGGCTCGACAACCTGGGGAAGGGCGCGTCCGGCGCGGCAGTGCAGAACCTTCGCCTGATGCTTGGCCAGTCGGCCGAGGCGTCACACCTCGAGAAGCTGGATGCCTGAGCCGCCGGTCGGCCCGGGTCCGATCTATTCGCTGGACGGCGTCACCCCCAAGGTGGCGCCGGATGCGTTCATCGCCCCCACCGCGGCGGTGATCGGCGATGTGGAGATCGGCTCGGAGACCGGCATCTGGTTCCACTGTCTGGTGCGCGGCGACCTCAACTACATCCGCATCGGCGCGCGCACCAATATCCAGGACGGCGCCATCATCCATGTGGACTCCGGCGCGCTGGCGACCATCGTCGGTGATGATGTCACGGTAGGCCACAACGCGGTGATCCATGCCTGCACGCTGCAGAACCGGGCGTTCGTCGGAATTTCCGCCACCGTGCTGGATGGCGCGGTGATCGAGGAAGGCGGGATGCTGGGCGCCGGCGGACTGCTTGCGCCCGGCAAAGTGATCCGCCGCAACGAGCTCTGGCTCGGCACCCCGGCCAGGCTGGTGCGGGTGATGGACGACGAGGAGCGGCGCAAATTCGATCGCAACGCAGTGGTGTATCGCGAGCTGGCAGCCCGCTTCCGGGCCGGTTTGCGCAGCACTGTGTAACACTCTTATTCAACTGCCCTGGAAATGTGCCTTCTTAGTAGGCATGATGCGCGCAATATGAACTGATAGAATTGCTAGTCAGAATTTTTGCCTGGACAGAGGGCGGATTGTTATGCTGCGCTGCAACACGAGCTTCAGGCTCCGCTGCAGGAGATACGCATGACATCACCAGTCGTCCGCGCTGCCTACGCAATCCTGCTGGCGTGTGCTGCGCCGCTTCCCGCGCAGTCCGAGTCGGTGCTGACCGTCGCCATGACCGCCGGCGACATCCCCGCCACCACCGGTAATCCGGATCAGGGGTTCGAGGGCTTCCGCTTCGTCGGCTACAACCTCTACGATGGGCTGGCGCTGTGGGACCTCTCGCGCAGCGACCAGCCGTCCGACATCAAGCCGGGCCTGGCCACGTCCTGGGAGGTCGATCCCACCAACCACCAGCGTTGGATCTATCACCTGCGCCAAGGCGTGAAGTGGCACGACGGCTGCCCGTTCACCGCTGACGATGTGGTGTGGAATTTCGCCCGTGTCACCGACGAGAAGGCGCCGCAGTACTACACGCAGCAGATGGCGTTCACGCGCGCCTACACGACCAACTTTGCGTCGGTGGAGAAGCTCGACGACTACACGGTCGCGATCAACACCAAGGTTGTTGAATTGTTGTTCCCGTACCAGACCAGCTACATCCTGATGGTGAGCCGCTGCCGGGCGGAGGCGCTGCACTACGACTGGAACGCCTATGCCGAGCACCCGTCGGGCACCGGACCGTTCCGTGCCGACCGGTTCGTGGCGCATGAGCGGTTCGAGCTGGTGCCGAACAAGGACTACTGGGATCCCAAGCGCATCGCCAAGTATGACCGTCTGGTGCTGCTGCCGATGCTGGAAGCGTCCACGCGCACCGCGGCGCTGTTGACCGGCCAGGTGAATTTCATCGAGGCGCCGTCACCCGATGCCATCCCGAAGCTGAAGAGCGCCGGGATGCAGATCATCACCAACACCTACCCGCACAATTGGCCCTACATCCTCAACTTCGTACGCGGCCCGATGACCGATGTTCGCGTCCGCCGCGCGGCCAATTACGCACTGAACCGCGGGGAGTTCGTCGAGTTGCTGGGTGGCACCGCGATCGAGGACTACGCGACCATGCCGCCCACCTCGCCCTGGTATGGCCACCCGATCAAGTACGAGTTCAATCAGGCCAAGGCCAAGCAGCTGCTGACGGAAGCCGGCTGCATGCCGTGCAGGATCACCCTGGCGATCTCCACTTCGGGTTCCGGCCAGATGCAGCCGCTGCCGATGAACGAGCTGGTGAAATCGCAGCTCGAGGAGGTCGGCTTCCAGGTCGAATTCAAGGTGATGGACTGGAATTCGCTGATCGAGATCGGCCGCTCCGGCGTGGTGAAATATCCGGAAATCGACGGCTACAATGGCTCGCGGGCGCTGCTCGATCCGGTGAGTGCGCTGATCAAGCCGGTGGCAAAGCAGGACCTGGTCGCCCGCCGGCTCCAACTGGGGCCATTTCTACGATCCGGAGATCGAGGATGTTGTCGGCCAGATCCTCAACGAGTTCGACCCCGACAAGCGCCTGGCGCTGCTGATCTGGCTGCATGAGCTGGAGAGCGATCGGGCGCAGATGATCTGGGTAGTGCACGATCTCAACCCGCGCGCCCTGTCGCCCAAGCTGCACGGCTTCGTGCAGGCGCAGAACTGGTTCCAGGACCTGACGCCGATCACGGTCGAACCGTGAGCGCCCGGTCCCGGCCTCCCGCTTTCGCCGGAATGACGTGACGATGCTCGGCTACATCGCCCGCCGCGTGCTGCTCGCCATCCCGATCGCATTCGGTGTCAGCGTGGTGTGCTTCTCGCTGGTCTATCTCGCGCCCGGCGATCCGCTGCAGACCATCCTGCCGTCCGACGCGACGGCGGATATGGTCGCGCAGATCAAGCACGCCTACGGCTTCGACCGACCGTTGCCTGTGCAGTACCTGCTGTGGCTGGGCCATGTGCTCACCGGTGACTTCGGCGCCTCGATCGCCACTCGCCGGCCGGTGATCCTGGAGGTCACCGGCGCCCTGTCCAATACCTTCATCCTGACCAGCTTCGCGATCCCGCTCGCCTTCATCATGGGCTACACGATGGGCGCCCTGGCCGGTTGCTTCCCCGGCCGTACGCTCGATCGCCTCGTCACCGGCACCGCCGTGGTCGGCGTCAGTCTGCCCAACTACTGGCTCGGCATCGTGCTGGTCATCATTTTCGCCGTCCAGCTCATGGTGCTGCCAGCCACCGGGATGGGGCCGAAGGGCTCGGCCGAGTTCAGCCTGCTGCGCTGGTCGGACGCGCAGTACCTGGTGCTGCCAGTCATCACCCTCGCGATGATTCCAATCGGCATCATCGCGCGCACTACGCGTGCCGCCGTGGCCGAGGTGTTGCACCAGGACTTCGTGACAACACTGCGCGCCAAGGGGCTGAGCGAGATCGCGGTGATCCGCCACGTGCTGAAGAACTCCGCGCCGCAAGTGCTGGCGGTGATGGGATTGCAGTTCGGCTATCTGATGGGCGGCTCAATCCTGATCGAGACCGTGTTCACCTGGCCCGGCAGCGGCTTCATGCTGTCGAAGGCGATCATCAACCGCGACATCCCAGTGCTGCAGGGAACCATCCTGTTCCAGTCGATGATCTTCGTCGCCACCAACCTGGTCGTCGATCTGATGCAATCGATGATCGACCCGCGCATCCGCCGGAGCTGAGCGGTGTCGCAGACCGCAACGCTGCCCGCTGCCGGGTACGACGATGACGCGCCACCGGCGCTGCGCGTGCGCGGCTACTGGGGCAACGTCGGCTACCGCCTGCGGCATGACCCGGTGACGCTGTGCTTCGGCGCGGTCGTGCTGCTGATCGTGCTGACGGCGATCTTCGCGCCGCTGCTGGCGCCGTTCGATCCCTACAAGGAAAGCGTGATCCTTCGGTTGAAGCCGTTCGGCTACAAGGGCCATCCACTCGGCACCGACGAACTCGGCCGCGACCTGCTCAGTCGGCTGATCTACGGCGGGCGTTCATCATTGCTGATGGGTCTGATCCCGGTGTGCATCGCCACGTTCCTCGGTGGCACGCTGGGCGTCATCGGCGGCTACGCCGGACGACGCGTGAACGCCGTCATCATGCGTACGATGGACGTGTTCTATGCGTTCCCTTCCGTGCTGCTGGCGGTGGCGATCTCCGGCGCGATGGGCGGCGGCATGGCGAACGGCATGGCAGCGCTGGCGCTGGTGTTCATCCCCGCGATGTGTCGCGTGGCGGAGACCGCGACGGCACAGGTGCGCAGCCTGGACTTCATCGAGGCGGCCCGCGCGACCGGTGCCGGCACCTTGACCATCGTGCGCTACCACGTCCTGGGCAACGTACTTGGTCCCGTCCTCATCTATGCCTCGAGTTTGGTGTCGGTCAGCATCCTGCTGGCGTCCGGTCTGTCCTTCCTCGGCCTGGGCGTGAAGCCGCCGACGCCGGACTGGGGCCTGATGCTGAGCACGCTGCGCCAGTCGATCTACATCGTGCCGCTGTCCTGCGCATTGCCCGGTGCGGCGATCTTTGTCACCTCGATCTGCTTCAACCTGGTGAGCGATGGCATCCGTTCTGCGATGGACGTGCGGCTGTGAGCAACGTTGTCGCGGTCGATCGCGACATCGGCGGGCCCGCCCAGCCGCTGCTGATCGCGCGTGACCTGGCCAAGCACTTTCACGTCCGTGGCGCCGGCCGGTCCGCCCGCGTGCGCGCCGTGGACGGCGTCTCCTTCACTCTGTTCAAAGGCGAAACGCTCGGCATCGTCGGCGAGTCCGGCTGCGGTAAATCCACGCTCGCGCGCCTGCTGCTGCATCTGCTCGAACGCGACGCCGGCGAACTGATCTTCGACGGCGAACCGGTGGGCGCGCCGCGCGGCATCACCGTCGCGGCACTGCGCCGCCACGTGCAGATGGTGTTTCAGGACAGCTACTCCTCGCTCAACCCGCGTATGCCGGTGCAGGACTCGGTGGCGTTCGGTCCGTTTGTGCACGGGCGCAAGAAGCCCGACGCACGGCGCGTCGCGCGTGACATGTTGGTGAAGGTCGGTCTCAACCCCGATCTGTTCGGCCCCCGCTATCCGCACGAGTTGTCCGGTGGACAGAAGCAGCGCGTGAACATCGCCCGCGCGCTGGCAATCGAACCGCGCATGGTGATCCTGGACGAAGCGGTGTCGGCGCTCGACAAGTCGGTCGAGGCGCAGGTGCTGAACCTGCTGCGCACGCTGAAGCAGCAGTTCAACCTGACCTATCTGTTCATCAGCCACGACCTCAACGTGGTGCGCTATGTCAGTGACCGCGTGCTGGTGATGTATCTTGGCCGCGTGGTCGAACTCGGACCGTCCGAGGACATCTTCATCCGTCCGCTGCATCCCTACACGCGCGCGCTGCTCGGTTCGCGCCCGTCGATGGATCCGGCGAACCGCATCGAGGAGCCGCCGATCACCGGCGATCCGCCGAGCCCGATCGATCCGCCCGCCGGCTGCCGTTTCCACACGCGCTGCCTGTTCGCCGAGGCGGTGTGCGCGGACAAGTCGCCGGAGCTCGGTGCGTGGCTCGAGCGCAGGTCGCATGTGGCCGCCTGTCACATGCTCGACCCCGGCTCCGGTCATTCGCAGGCGGCACAATGAGCGCACTCGTCGAAGTCAGCGATCTCACCGTCAGCTTCGTCACCCGCGAAGCGACAGTGCACGCGGTGAACGGCGTCAGCTTCAGCGTCCGTCCCGGCGAGGTGCTGTGCATTCTCGGTGAATCCGGTTCCGGCAAGAGCGTCACGCTGCGTGCCATGATGCGCCTGCTGCCGCCGCGCCGCGCGCGCATCGACGGCGCGATCCGCATCGACGGCCAGGACGTGCTGGCGCTCGACCGGCGCGGTCTGCGTGACCTGCGCGGCGGGCTGGTGTCGATGATCTTCCAGGAGCCGATGACCGCGCTCGATCCGGTCTATACGATCGGCAGGCAGATCGCCGAGACGGTGATGCGCCACAAAGGCTGCGGCCGATCCGCGGCCCGTGCCCGTGCGCTGGAACTGCTGGAGCTGGTGAAGATCCCCGAGGCGGAACGCCGCCTCGACAACTATCCGCACGAACTCTCCGGCGGGCTGCGTCAGCGCGCGATGATCGCGATGGCGCTGTCCTGCGGCCCGCGCCTGCTGCTGGCCGACGAGCCCACCACGGCGCTCGACGCCACGGTGCAGATCCAGGTGCTGATCCTGCTGCGCAAACTGCAACGCGAGCTTGGTATGGGCACCATCTTCGTGACCCACGACCTCGGGGTCGCGTCCGAGATCGCCGATCGCATCGCGGTGATGTATGCTGGCCGGATCGTGGAGCAGGGCCCCGTGTCCGACGTGCTGCGCGCGCCGATGCATCCGTATACACAGGGCCTGCTGGCCTCGACCGTGCACGGCCAGAGCCGCGACGGCGACATCGAGGCGATTCCCGGCAGTCCGCCCGATCTGCGTCGATTGCCATCCGGCTGCGCGTTCGCGCCACGCTGCGCAAAGGCGCAGTCGGAGTGTCGTGCCGCGGTACCCGAGCCGCGCTATCCGACGGCTGGACGCATGGCGAGGTGTGTGCGCGTCACCGACGCAGCGCTGGCTGCAGCGGAATGACCCGCCTGATGTCATCTCCGCGCAAGCGGGGACCCGGTGCCGGCGACGGGCGCAGACGCGGGATTCCCGCTTGCGCGGGGATGACGAGTGGGCTGTGGCTGCTCGCCTCCCTTGTGCTGCTTGCTTTCCCCGCCCACGCCCAGAAATCCGCCGACACGCTACGCGTCGTCTGGCGCGACGCGCTCCCGAACGTCGATCCCTACTTCAACAACGCTCGCACCGGACTGATCGTCGCGCATCAGGCGTTCGACACGCTGCTTTATCGCGACCCGGAAACCCTGCAGCTGAAGCCCCTGCTCGCGCAGTCATGGCGATGGGCCGACGATCAGACGCTGGAATTCGAACTCCGTCCCGGCACAAAATTCCACAACGGCGATCCGGTCACCGCCGCGGATGTCGAATACACTTATAATACCGTGTCCGCGCCGGAGACCCGCGTCTCCGTCCCGAGCAACTTCGTCTGGATCGACCACGCCGAAGCGACCGGCGAACGCAGCGTACGCGTGAAGCTGAAGCGCGTGTTCCCCGCCGCCGTCGAATATGTCGCGATGGTGCTGCCGATCTGGCCCAAGGCGTACCGCGAACGCGTCGGCGCCGATGGCTATTCCAAGGCACCGGTGGGCGCCGGCCCATACCGCATCACCCGCGTCGACGGCGTGCGCGAGATCGACCTGGAACGCTTCGACGACTATTACGCCGACAGCCCCAAGGGCCGCCCCGCGATCCGCCGCATCGTGATCAAGGAGGTGCCGGAGGAAACCACGCAGGTCACCATGCTGCTCGGCAACCAGGCAGACTGGATCTGGTATTTCAACGCCGACAACTTCGACAACATCGCCCGCATGCCGACCTTGCAGGCGATCCGCGCGGAATCGATGCGCTATGGCTTCATCAGCCTCGATGCGGCGGGACGCACCGGTGTCGAGAACCCGCTGACCAACCTCAAGGTCCGCCAGGCGATCTTTCACGCGATCGACCGCGCCACGATCGCCAGGACGCTGATCCAGGGTGGCGCCCGCGCGCTCGACGCGCCCTGCTATCCGTCGCAGTTCGGCTGTGATCAGGACGGCGCCGTGCATTACGACTACGATCCGGCCAAGGCGAGGCAATTGCTGGCGGAGGCCGGCTACAAGGATGGCATCGACACCGAACTGGTCACCGGGCTGCTGCCGCAATGGGCGACCGCGATCCAGAACTATCTGACCGCCGCCGGCATTCGCGCGCGGCTTACCATCCTGGTCGGCGGCGCCGCGACACAGCGCCAACTCGAGGGCAAGGCGCCGCTCTACGGCAATTCCTGGGGCTCCTATTCGATCAACGACGTCTCCGCCGGCCTGCCGTATTTCTTCTCCGGCGACGCGGTGGACTACACGCGCGACGCCGAAGTGACACGGCTGGTGCGTGAAGGCGGCGCCGTCACCGATCCCGATGCGCGTCGCACGGCGTACCAGCGCGGCGATCCGGCGCATCACCGAGCAGGCGTTCTTCCTGCCGCTGTGGAGCTACTCCACCACCTACGCCTTCTCGCGCCAGCTCGACTTCAAGCCCTGGCCGGACGAGCTGCCGCGGTTCTATCTTTCCAGTTGGAAATAGCCGGAGGATGCAGCCGTGCCCGAGCTTGACGATGCCACACTGGAATTCCTGCTTGCCCGCGCCGGGCTGTCACCCACCGCGGAGCAGAAGGCCGGGTTGAGGGCCGCATACGCGCATGTCGCCGGCATGGCGGAACGCGTGCGCAAGCCACGCGGCCGCATGGCGGAGCCGGTGCTGAGCCTACGGTTTCGCCGAGGAGGACCTGGCATGAGCGGGATCCCCACGATCGCGGAAGCCGCGCGGCTGATCGCCGCCAGGCAGCTGTCTCCGGTTGAGCTGACGCGCGCCTGCCTCGAACGCATCGGCGAACTGGACCGTGAGCTGCACGCCTTCATCCTGCTCACCGAGGAACGCGCGCTCACCGATGCACGCACGGCCGAGGCGGCGATCATGGCCGGAAGGTCGGTCGGTCCGCTGTGCGGCATTCCGATCGGCCTGAAGGACATCGTCGATACCAAGGGCATCCCGACGACCTGCCATTCGAAGCTGCTGCGCGACAATGTGCCCGACACCGACGCGACCTGCGCGGTGAAGCTGGCCGAAGCCGGCACCGTGCTGATGGGCAAGACCGCGACACATGAGTTTGCCGACGGTGGGCCGTCATTCGATCTGCCCTGGCCGCCGGCACGCAACCCGTGGAACACCGGGCGCTTTACCGCCGGCTCCAGCAGCGGCACCGCAGCGGGCGTCGCGGCAGGATTGTTCCTTGGTGGCATCGGCACCGACACCGGCGGTTCGATCCGCGGCCCCGCGGCGCTGTGCGGCATCGCCGGCATCAAGCCGACCTACGGGCTGGTGAGCCGCGCCGGCGTCGCGCCCGCCGCATTCAGCCTCGACCATATCGGTCCGATGGCATGGACCGCGGAGGACTGCGCGCTGATGCTGCAGGCGCTCGCCGGTCACGATCCGCGCGATCCCGCCAGTGCATCGCGGCCGATCCCGAACTACGTCGCGCAGCTCGGCACCGGCATCAAGGGCATGCGCATCGGCGTGATCCACCACTTCCACGAGGTGGACCACAAGGTCAGCGACGGCACCCGGCGCGGGATCGACGCGGCGATCGCCACACTGCGCGATCTTGGCGCCGTGATCAGCGAAGTCACGCTGTCGTCGCTCGCCGAGTGGCATGCCTGCGGCACGCTGATCTCGCTCACCGAACGTGCCGCGGCATACGACGACTGGGCGCGCACGCGGCTGGGCGACTTCGGTGCGCGCGTGCAGCAGCGGCTGCTGATGGGCGCGATGGTGTCCGGCGTCGATTATGTCCAGGCGGTGCGCCGTCGGCGCGAACTGCGCACGGAGCTGAAGGCGGCGATGGCCGGGCTCGATGTGGTGCTGACCGCGGCACAGCCGACCGAGGCGCCCAGGATCGACGACGTGCCGGAGTGGGACGTCGGGCAGAAGCCAAGCTTCACCATGCCGTTCAACGTCGCGGGCTATCCGGCGATGTCGATCTGCTCGGGCTTCGGCGACGCTGGTCTGCCGGTGTCGGTCCAGCTCGTCGGCAAGCCGTTCCAGGAGGCGACCGTGCTGCGCGTGGCCGATGCGTTCGAGAAGGCCACGCCCTTCCGCGACCGCCGTCCCGCGCTAAGCTCCGCCCTCGTCGCAGCCCAGTAGGAGCCAACGATGGCCCAGCATCAGCTTCGCGCCTCGCCGCAGACCGTGCGCATCGGCGTGTTCGACGCGACCTTCCCGCCGGTGATGACGATCGAGTCCGGCGACCGCGTCGTGGTGCAATGCGTCTCCGGCCGCGACGAGGTGATGCCGCCGGCCGGTTCCGGCCTCACCGTGCCGCCGGAGCTCAGCGCGATCATCGCCGCCAATCCGGCGATGCGCGCTGGCCACATCGTCACCGGCCCGATCGCCGTCGCGGGCGCCGAACCCGGCGACATGCTGGAGATCCGCATCGAGAAGATCGAGCCAGGCGCCGACTGGGGCTACAACATGATCCGTCCGCTCGCCGGCACGCTGCCGGAGGATTTCCACGAGTCGGTGCTCAGCCACATCCCGGTGGACCGCGCGCGCGGCGTGTGCCTGCTGCCGTGGGGGACGGAACTCGCGCTGGCACCGTTCTTCGGCGTGATGGGCGTCGCGCCCCCGCCCGCGTTCGGCACCATCGCCTCCAAGGAACCACGCGTCCACGGCGGCAACATGGACAACAAGGAACTCGTCGCCGGCAGCACGCTGTATCTACCGGTGTGGATACCCGGCGCCAACTTCTCGGTCGGCGACGGGCACGGCGTGCAGGGCGACGGCGAAGTCTGCGTCACCGCGCTGGAGATGTGCCTGACCGGCACCTTCAGCTTCGTGCTGCACAAGGGCGGCGGCCCGTCGCGTCCGCTGCTGAAGCAGCCGAAGGCAGAGACCCCGACACATTTCATCAGCATGGGGCTCAATGAGGACCTCGATCAGGCGATGAAGCAGGCGTTGCGCGAGATGATCAGCTTCATCTGCTCGCGCAGCAACCTGTCGCGTGAGCAGGCGTATCAATTCTGTTCATTGGCGGTGGATTTCCACGTCACGCAGACGGTGAACGGCGAGAAGGGCATCCACGGCATGCTGAGGAAGGGGTTATTATTCTGAACGGTCTACGCTCGTTGCCGCCGAAAACTGACCGCGGCATGGCGACTGGCTGGGCCAGCTGATTCGAGCAGGCCAGCTGACGGCGGCCAAAGCAGGCGCGATGAGCTGATGCCGGTCAGCACGATATAGGCTGTCGTTGCAATAGGCTGTCATTGCTGTCGCCGCAGGATCCCCAACCGTGCCGCCGGGCTTGGCAACTGCAACCCGGCACGCCACGATCGTAGTGTTCCGATGAGCATAGCGTACCATGCCGTGCGAGGCAGGCGTGGGATGGTGGAGGGGCTATCGATGGTAAGGGAGAATGAAATCAGGACGGCTGAGATTGCCGTGGATTTGCCTGCGCCGAAGGATGCCGGTCTGCTTTTCATTGGGCGTATCAGCACCCCCTGGACGTCCCGGCTGGAGTGTCCGCGCCAAGGGCGCCTCGACGGCCCGACCTGCCGCATCGAGGTGTTCGATCCATGGGTCCAGGCATTGGACGGGATCGAGCGTTATGATCAACTGGAAGTCCTCTACTGGCTGCATCTTTCGCGCCGCGATCTGGTGCGCCAAAGCCCGGCGAATGACGGCACGACGCGCGGAACATTTGCGCTGCGCACGCCGGTGCGGCCGAATCCGATCGGCACCGCCATCACCCGGTTGGTCGGCGTTGAGGGACCTGTCGTTCTGGTGCGTGGGCTGGATTGTCTCGACGGAACGCCGCTGCTCGATCTTAAGCCCGACCGGGCACTGTTCACACCGATTGCGCCGCCACAGAAAGGCGATTTCCAGGTCGGCGATCCCTGAACTTCATGGAGCAACGTCATGCAGCACACGAAACTCGGCCGCACCGGGCTGCGCGTCTCGCGTCTCTGCCTCGGCACCATGACCTTCGGCGGCCAGTGCGATGAACCGCGGAGTCACGCGATCCTCGATGCCGCTGCCGAAGGCGGCATCAATTTTCTCGACACTGCCGATGTCTATCCGCTCGGCGGCGGTCGCGCCACGGCGGGCCGCACCGAGCAGATCGTCGGCGCCTGGCTGAAGGGAAGGCGTCACCAGTTCATCGTGGCCACCAAGTGTGCCGGCCAGGTGGGGCCGCAACCGTGGGATCAGGGAATGTCGCGCAAGCACATCCTCGATGCGATCGACGCGTCGCTCAAGCGTCTAGGGACGGACTACGTCGATCTCTATCAACTGCACCGGTACGATCCGGACACTCCGATGGACGAGGCGCTTGAGGCGCTCGATAGCGTGGTGCGAGCGGGCAAGGCGCGATACATCGGGGTATCCAACTGGCCGGCATACCGCGTCGCCCGCGCCCTCGGCCGCGGTGAGGCCAAGCACCTGACACGGATCGACTCGGTCCAGCCGCGTTACAATCTGCTGTTCCGCGCGTTCGAGCGCGATCTGCTGCCGCTGTGCGAGGAAGAAGCGATCGCGGTGATCCCCTATAATCCCATCGCCGGCGGATTGCTCAGCGGGAAGCATGACGGAACCGCGCCCCCGCCGGACGGCACGCGGTTTTCGCTGCGCAATGCCGGCGCAAGATATCAGGCGCGCTACTGGCACGAACAGGAATTCGCGACGATCGAAAGCCTCCGGAAGGTGGCGCAGGAAGCGGGGACGAGCATGGTCACGCTCGCGGTGGCGTGGGTGCTGTCCAATTCTGCCATCACCTCGCCGATCGTCGGTGCGAGCCGTCCGGAACAACTCGCCGACAGCCTTGCCGCAGCAGAGATGAACGGTCTGTCGTCCGATCTGAAGGCGAGGCTCGATGATTTGACGCATGGCTGGCGGGCAGTGGATGCCGAGCGGTAGCCATACCCGAGTGGCAACATGGCCTCAAGCAAACCGGGAGCGATCCACATGAAGTTCGGCATTCACAACCCCTCATGGCTGTTCGGTCCAGATCCCGCGGAGATTTTCGAAGCGGTGAAGGCAAAGGCTCTGTGGGCCGAAAGCCATGGCTTCACCTGGTTTTCGGTGATGGATCACCTCATCCAGATCGGCAATGTCGGCGCCCCCGATGAGCCGTTCATGGAAGGCTGGACAGTCCTGTCGGCGCTCGCCGCGGTGACCAGCCGCATCCGCCTCGCCACGCTCGCCACATCGGTCGGCTATCGCAATCCTGCGCATCTGGCCAAGATCGCCGCCGGCGTCGATCTGATCAGTCGCGGACGCCTCACCTTCGGTTTCGGGGCAGGCTGGCACGAACCCGAATATCGCCAGTACGGCTGGGAATTCCCGCCAAAGCCGGCGCTACGCATCCGCCAGATGGAGGAAGCCGTGCGGCTCATCCTCGCGATGTGGACAGAGACGCGCACGACGTTTCACGGCAGGTATTTCCGAGCCGAGGACGCGATCCTCGAACCGAAGCCAATCCAGTAGCCGCGACCGCCGATCATGATCGCCGGAGGGGGCGAACAGCTCACGTTGCGCGCGGTCGCCCGGCTTGCGGACGCCTGCAACGTAGCTGGCAGTCCCGACGCGGTACGACACAAATTCGCGGTGCTTCGCGGTCATTGCGACGCAGCGCAGCGCAGCTATGAGGCGATTGAAAAAACCAACATCATCAGCTTTCTGTTGGCGCGCGACGAGGCTGCACTGGCCGCCAAGCGACACCGGCTGGCGGTTCCGGCGTCATACTATGGCTTTGTCGGCACGGTGTCCCAGGTCACCGATCTCGTGGGCCAATATCAGGCAGCCGGCGTGCAGCTTCTGATCAGCAGTTCGTACCAGAACGACCGGGAAACTCACGAACTGCTCGCGGCGGATGTCATGCCGCATTTCGCGTAGCTGCGCGCCCTCCGGCACCAGACGCTCAAGCCGACTGACACCGCCGGCCGGACCATGCCCTTGGGCATCCGCCCGATCGCAGCATGCGATGTATCATCGTCCGGCAAGGAAGCGCTCAAATGCCGCACTGTGGTCAGAGTGCCATCGCGACAAGGCAGGTCGGTTCTCGGTGATGTCCTGCGCCGCCCACAGAATCCGTCGATTGTCGATCTCGCGCGTCACATCGTTGTCCGGGCAAAGCACATAGAAGTCGCCTCGATGCATGCCGTCGACCAACATATCCACCACCTGATCCGGAACCCACGCACCCGGTGGCTTTTCCGCTCGACCTCGGCTGGTCATGCCCGTGAAGGTGGCACCGGGGATCAGCAAATGCGCGGTGATCAGCTGACCCTCGACGTTGCGCAGGCTGTGTGCCAGCGCCTCGGTCAGCACCTTCACGCCTGCCTTGCTGACATTGTAGGCGGTGTCACCCGGCGGACAGGTGATGCCCTGCTTCGACCCGGTGTTGATGATAGCGCAAGGCGTTGCCTGATCGAGCATTCGCGGGCTGAAGACTTGCACACCGTTGATGACGCCCCACAGGTTCACCTCCAGCACGCGCCGCCAGCGATCGATGTGTTCCCATGGCCCGCCGCCAGGCGCGGTGCCGGCGTTATTCATCAGCACGGCAACTTCGCCGAACGCGGCATAGACCGCATCGCGCAGCTTTTCGACATCGTCCAGCTTGCTGACATCGGTCGGCACCGCAAGCACCGCTTCCTTGCCGTTCGGCGAAGCCGCCATGACTTCCGCAACAGCCGGCTCGAGCGCCTGGCGTGACAGATCGGCAAGGCAGACCTTCAAACCCATGGCGGCGAAACGCCTGGCCGCCGCGAGACCGATGCCACCGGCGGCTCCAGTCACCACGGCCACGCGACCTTCGGCAAGTGCAGGGTGGGTGCTCATAACGATTACTCCTCGCGTGGTGAACCATGGTGGTGCGCCTCGGCGGACCCGCCGCACAGCTACGCTGCGGGAAGCCTGAGCGCAGGACAATCGGGCGAATGGTTGCAGCCGTCGAACCGCAGAAGAATCTAACCACGGAGGCCGATCGAGCGCCACACAGCATGGATTGAATGCGCTCTGCGCACGAAGGAAATGACCTCCGTGGCCCTTCGTGGCCCTCGATCGTCCTCCGCATTGAAACCTTATGCTCGTTGCTATCCGGCCGCTTCGCCGACTGCCATGTGGCGTACCGTGATGCGCCTTGACCACACTCGACGATCTATGTCGTAATGTACAAATAGACATAGCGATCAGCAGCCGATTGGACGCGACGATGACAGAGCCGTTGATCCGGTCCCTCGACTCCATACGCATTGATGGAAATCGCGAGTACATCGAGTTCCGTTTCAAGGACGGCAGCGGGGAAGAGCAGGCAATCCAGATCGACTTCGACTATGTCGAATTGCTCGCCGCGTTGTTTCAGCAAGCCTTCGTGTCTGCGGTAATGGCAACGCGGCAGGGTGCCAATCGCGCACGCGGGCGCGATCATCTGTCTGTGCCGCGCGTTGACATCGAATATCCGATCAGCGTCGCGGTTGATCTGATGAGTGAGCGGGTCATGACCATGTTCATGTTGGACACGCCATTTCAGGCCGCGTATTCGATGCCCAAGGAGGTCGCGCGCACGTTGTCGGGCGATCTCCGGAACGCGTGCGACCGGATCGACGAGCCGATGCCTGCGGTGGGTCGGTTGGCAAACTGAAACCGCAGGTTCAATGCAGCGATCTGCTGTTCGCCTCTCGTGCTGCACCGTACATTGCCACCGTCGCCATGCCCTGGACCTGCCAAGGCTTGATGGTGAACGAGATCGCGAGCCCTTCAGGCGTGTACAGCGTCAGGATCATGTCCTGGCCATTCTCGGCGGCAGCGATATTCCACGTATCCACCGCATGCACGGTAGCTGCTTCCGGCGGCCGGGGTGCCGCCGTCAGCACGGTGTTGAGGCAGTTCGTCGGCAGGGACAGCGAAACCTTCTGCCCCGCCGTGTCGCACAGCAACAGGATCAGCCGCGAGCCATCGGCCGACAGCCTCACGCCGTTCAGGTCCGCCACATCGATCCTGGTCCGATCGGTCATAGCGCGATGGCGACGGCCTTCGTCTCGGTATAGAGTTCCAGCACTTCCTTGCCCATCTCCCGCCCCCAGCCGGACTCCTTGTAGCCGCCGAACGGCAAAGCCACGTCGCCGAAGTTGTGCGTGTTGACCCACACCGTGCCCGCACGAATTCGACGCGCCAGCTTGTGCGCGATACCCAGATCGCGGGTCCACACGCTCGCGGCGAGCCCGTAGTTCGTGTTGTTCGCCTCCTTCGCGATCCGCTCCAGATCGTCATCATCGAATGGCATCGCACACACCACGGGGCCGAAGATTTCGTTGCGCACAACCGACATGTCGGGGCGCGTGTCGGTGAGCACGGTCGGAGCGACGAAGTAGCCCGCGTTGCCGACGCGCTCGCCCCCGGTGACGAACGCGCGCGCCCTCCTTGCGGCCTGACTCGAGGAAGCCGGTGACCCGCGCGAATTGCTCTTCCGACACCAGCGGACCCATCTGGGTTTCCGGATCAAGGCCCGGTCCGACCCGGATCTTCCCCGCTTCCGCTGCGATGCCCTCCATCAGCCGGTCGAACACCCGCCGGTGCGCGAACAGGCGCGAGCCGGCCGTGCAGCACTGGCCCATGTTGAAGAAGATCGCGCTCGCGGTGCCACGGATCGCGACGTCCATGTCGGCATCCGGGAACACGATCGCCGGCGACTTCCCTCCGAGTTCCAGCGATACCTTCTTCAGGTTGCCGGCCGCGGCTTGCAGGATCAGCTTGCCAACCTCGGTCGAGCCGGTGAACGCAACCTTGTCCACGTCGGGATGTGCCGCCAATGCGGCTCCGGCGGTTTCGCCGAAGCCGGTCACGATGTTCACCACGCCCGGCGGGAAGCCCACCTCCTGGATCAATCGCCCCAGCCGGATTGCCGAAAGCGGCGTCTGTTCGGCCGGTTTCAGCACGATCGTGCAGCCCGCCGCCAGCGCGGGTGCGAGCTTCCATGCCGCCATCATCAGTGGAAAGTTCCACGGAATGATCTGGCCCACCACGCCGACCGGCTCACGCAGCGTGTAGGCGTGCCAGTTGCCGGGCGCGGAGACCGGCACGGTCTCGCCGTTCAGGCGCGTCGCCCAGCCCGACATGTAGCGGAACATCTCGTACGAGCCGGGCACATCCACAGCGCGCGCATCGCGGATCGGCTTGCCGTTGTCGAGCGCCTCGAGCGCGGCGAATTCCTCGGCATTCGCTTCCAGGGCATCGCCCAGACGATAGATGAGCTTGCTGCGCTCCAATGGCGACATACGCGCCCACGGACCGCCCTCGAAGGCACGACGTGCAGCCGCAACGGCTGCATCGATATCCGCCGCATCCCCCTCCGCCGCCTTGGCGATCGATCGCCCGGTGGCCGGATCGAACACGTCGAATGTCTTGCCGGACCTGGCGTCCACCCAGTCGCCGCCGATCAGCAACTGCAGCGGGCCGGCGATGAAGCGCGCAGTAACCTCAGGGACCGGGGCAGGGTGCAGCATGACGTTCATCGGCTTCCTCCGGGAATGCAACGCAATTCCCTACGGGGTATAGCGCGGAAGCCGGCCGAGCGCCATCCCCGGCTACGCGCGGCAGGCTTCCTGGATCGCCTGCCAGATCCGCAGCGGGGTCGCCGGCATGTCGATGTGCCTGATGCCGAGTTCCGACAGCGCATCGACCAGCGCATTCATCACCGCCGGCAACGAGCCGGCACAGCCGGCCTCGCCGCAGCCTTTGGCGCCGAGCGGATTGGTACGCGCCGGCACCGGATGACTTTCGAAGCCCAGGCCGGGCAGGTCGGACGCACGCGGCAGACCGTAGTCCATGAACGAGCCGGTCAGCATCTGCCCGTCCGCGTCGTAGACAACACTCTCCATCAGCGCCTGGCCGACTCCCTGCGCGATCCCACCATGTGCCTGACCTGCCACGAGCATCGGGTTCACCAGCACGCCGAAGTCGTTCACCGTGGTGTAGCCGACGATTTCCACCACGCCGGTGTCCGGATCCACCTCGACCTCGGCGATGTGGCAGCCATTGGGAAATGCCGACGGCACACCTTTGAAGATGTGGCTGACATCCAGGGTCCGAGGCACGTCATCCGGCAATTCGGCGGCCAGGCGAAGACGTTCTGCCAGGTCCATGATGTGAATGCCGAGATCGGTGCCGGCAATATTGAAGCGCCCGCGAACGAATTCGACGTCGGCGGCATCGGCCTCCAGGAAATGCGCGGCGGCCTGCTTGCCCTGCTCGATGACCAGGTCACTGGCGGCAAGGATGGCGCCGCCGCTCTGCATCATGGAGCGTGAACCGCCGGTGCCGCCGCCCGCGATCAGTTGGTCGGAATCGCCCTGCAGCAGCTTGATCCGCTCGAACGGGATGCCAAGACGGCCTGCCAGAACCTGAGCAAACGGCGACGCGTGGCCTTGGCCGTAATCCAATGTCCCGGTGATGATGGTGACGCAGCCATCAGCCTCGAAGCGGATGCCGCCCATCTCGTTGCCGTCGCCGGCGGTCACCTCCAGATAATGGCCGATGCCGCGTCCACGCACCTTGCCACGCGCACGACTTTCCGCATGGCGCACGGCGTAGCCATTCCAGTCGGCGGCGATCAGCGCCTTCTCCATGACAGTGGGGAATTCGCCGCTGTCGTACAGCATGCCGGACGGCGCGCGATACGGCATCTGCTCCGGCTGTATGTGATTGCGCCGCCGCAGTTCGACACGGTCGATCCCGGTCTCACGCGCCGCGGCCTCCACCAGGCGCTCCATGTAATAGTTGGCTTCCGGCCGCCCCGCGCCGCGATACGCACCGACCGGGGTCGTGTTGGTGAACATGCACTTCGAGGACACTTCGATCAGCGGCGTGGCATAGACGCCGATGATGTTCTTCACCGTGTTCATCGTCGGCGGGATCGTGGTGGCATTGCTGAGCCACGCGCCGAGGTTGCCATAGCCGGTCACGCGCAGCGCCAGAAATCTACCGGCCGCGTCGATCGCCAGTTCGGCGGTCATCTCATGGTCGCGGCCGTGGCTGTCGGAGAGGAAGCTCTCCGATCGCTCGTCTGTCCACTTCACCGGTCGGCCGAGCGTGCGAGCGGCATACAGCAGGCAGATATATTCCGGGTAGGCGGACGCCTTCATCCCGAACGACCCGCCGACATTGCCGGTAACAATGCGCAGCTGCTCCACCGGCACGCCGAGGATGCCGCTCAACAGATTGCGTTGTCCGAATACGCCCTGGCAGCCGAGACGCAGGATCATGCGATCCGCGTCCGGATCGTATTCTCCAATGGCGGACCGCGGTTCCATCGGGCAGACCACGATGCGGTTGTTGCGCAGTGACAGTGTCGTGACATGCGCCGCACGCGCGAAGGCGGCAGCGACCTGCTCGCTGTCGCCGAAGTGAAAGTCCAGGCAGACGTTGCCCGGAGCGTCCGCGTGCAGCAGCGGCGCATCCGGCGCCGCCGCGGCGCTGGCGGTTGACACGGCCGGCAGCGGATCGATATCGACGAAAATCGACTCAGCCGCATCCTTCGCCAGCTTGACCGTCACCGCCACCACCATGGCGATCGGTTCCCCGACATAGCGCACGCGATCCGTCGCGAGCGGTCGCTGCGGCGGGCGCGGGGTGGGCGTTCCATCGCGGTGCTTTCCCGTAGCGGCCGGCATGTTGCGGATACCTGCGGAATCGAGGTCTGCTGCGGTGATGATCAAATGCACGCCGGGCATTTCCCGCGCGGCATCGGCATCGATCGAGCGCATTTCGCCATGCGCGATCCGGCTGCGCACCATCACGCCATAGAGTTGCCCGGGACGGTTCAGGTCGTCGGCATAGCGGCCCTCGCCACGCAGCAGCACCGGATCTTCCTTGCGGGAGACCGGCTGGCCAACGGCAAATTTCTCATTCATCAGCAATGTGGGGTCGAACGGCGCATTCATCAGAGCGAGGACTTTCGTGACCGAGACGAGGCGAGCTGCTACGCCATATCCAACAGTATATAGCGTGTAATCGCAACCCGGCCGGTCTAACTGCCCAGGACCTCGATCGAGGTGGACTTGATCAGGGCCAGCACCGGATTGCCCGGCGCCAGCGCCAGCCGCGCCACAGCATCAGGTGTGACGCGAGAGATCAGCGCGCCACTCGGCAGCGCAATCTCCACCAGAACCGATCGCCTTGCCGCGTCGCCGGTGATTCGCCTCACCTGGCCAGGCACGATGTTGTGCAGGCTGATCGCATCGGGTGGCTTGCCTGCAAGGATCACCTCGCGCGCGAGGATTCGCACGCGACGTTCCGTATCGACCGGGGCGTCCAGCAACGGTACCCAGAGCGTCGCACCGCCGCCCTCCAGGCGAGACAACTCACGCCCGGCGTCGTGCTCGGCCACACGGCACAGCAGCAATGCGCCGGCATCGTCGCGCTGCGCCAGCGGCAGATCGGCACGCGCGGCGACTTCCGATATCGGGCCGCAGCCAATCACCTGCCCCGCCTCGATGAGTACCAGCGAATCAGCCAGCTGTGTCACCTCGTCCAGCGAATGCGTCACATACAGGATCGGCAGATTGAGCGCCGTCTTCAGCCGCGACAGATACGGCATGATCTCGGCCTTGCGCGCAGAGTCGAGACTGGCAAGCGGCTCATCCATCAACAGCAGATGCGGCTGCGCCAGTAGCGCACGCCCAATGGCAACGCGCTGACGTTCTCCCCCCGATAAGGTGTGCGGGCGCCGGGTCAGCAGTGCGCCGATCCCAAGCAGCTCCACCACCTCGTCCAACCGCACCGGGCCTTGCGGGGCGCGACGCAGGCCGAAGCGCAGGTTGGACGCAACCGACATGTGCGGGAACAGCCGCGAATCCTGGAATACCAAACCCACGCGCCTTCGTTCCGATGGCAGCCAGACACCGGAGGCGGTATCAGCCAGCAGCTTGCCGTCGACCACGATGCGGCACTCATCCGGCCGCAGCAGTCCCGCCGCAGCCGAAATGATCGTGGACTTGCCGGAACCCGACGGGCCGAACAGCGCGGTGACGCCGGGCGTCGGCACCTCGAACGACAGATCCATCCGCACCGACGGAAAACGATGACGCAGCAGAACGCTCAGGCTCATCGGCCCAACATGGTATTCAGTCGCTTGGCGATCCATTCGGATAGCAACAGGCCGATCAATGCCAAAGTCAGCGACACCAGCGACAATTCAGCGGCCTTCGACTCGCCGCCCGGCACCTGCAGCGCGGCGTAGATCGCCAGCGGCAGTGTCTGTGTCTGCCCCGGAATGTTCGCGGCGAACGTGATCACGGCACCGAATTCCCCGAGGCAGGTCGCGTAGGCGACGACGGCGCCGACCAGTATGCCGGGTGAGATCAGCGGCAGTGTGACATTGAACAGCCGATCCAGCCGGCCGGCGCCCAGTGATCGCGCCGCCTGCTCCAGCCCCGGATCGGCTGCGTCCAACGAGAGGCGTATCGAGCGCACCATGACCGGAAACGTCATCACCGCGCAGGCCAGACTGGCGCCGGCAGTGGTGAACACCAAACGCACGCCGAACCAGTCATTGAGAATTGCGCCGATCGGACCGCGGACACCGAAAATGATCAGCAGCAGCCAGCCTGTCACCACCGGCGGCAGGACCAGAGGCAGGTGGACAAACGCATTGAGCACCGGCCGACCCGGGAACCGATAGCGTGCCAGCACCCATGCTGCCACGATGGCAATCGGCAGCCCGAAGCCGACCGCACGGGCCGCTACCTCGAGCGTGAGCCGGACCGCCTGCCACTCGTCCGCTGTCAGGTGCAGTCTATTCGACCTTGAAGCCGCGCTGAATGAAGATCGCCCGTGCCTGCGGACCCTCCAGGAACGTCATCAAAGCCCGCGCCTGTGGCGTGTCACCCGACTTGACCACCGCGAAGGGATACGACACCGGATCATGGCTGTCGGCCGGAAACGTGCCCGCGACCATGACGGCCTTCGACACCGCGGCATCGGTCGCGTAGACGATCCCCGCCGGCGCTTCGCCACGCTCCACCAGCAACAGCGCGGATCGCACATCGTCGGTCCGTGCCAACCGTGGCGCGACTGCATTCCAGATGCCGAGTTTCCGCAATGCCTGCTCGGCGTAGATCCCGACCGGGACGTGTGCCGGATCCCCAGTGGCGACACGGCCGCTCGGGCCCAGCATTCCAACCAGGTCGAAGCCGGGGCCGATGGTGACATGTTGCGGTTTATTGGCCGCAACCACGAGGACGAGGGCATTTCCCAGCAGGTCCCTGCGGGTGTCGGCAGCAATCAATTTCTTGTCCGCCAGATAGTCCATCCATCGCTGGTCGGCCGAAGCGAACAGATTTGCCGGCGCGCCTTGCTCGATCTGGCGTGCCAGGGTCGAGCTGGAGCCGAATGACATGCGCAGCGGCTGATGGCCCGCCTGCGCCCATTGCGTCGAGACATCCTGCATCGCATCCGTCAGGCTGGCGGCGGCGAACACAGTCAGTTCCTGCGCCCGTGCCGCAAGCGGCACAAGCAACAGGCAGAGTGCCAGCAGAAAGCGCATCGGTGAAACCTCGTTATGGTTGCGGGGAGTTGACGCCGGCCAACAGCGTGTCGAGCTGCGCTGCGGTCAGCGTGCGGCCATAGACCACGGCATTGAACAATGCCGCGAGTGTTCTTGGATTGCCGCCACCGAGCCAGGCGAGGCCCAGCAGGCGATTGATCGACGGCGGTTCGTCCAGCCAGCCGAACGGCAGGTCCGGTGCGATGAATGCGCGTCCCTCGCGAACCGCGCGCAGCGACCGCCACCCGTCTGATTGCGCCAGCGTCGCACGCATTGCCTGATCCGTGAGGACCAGCAGGTCGGGATCGAGCGCCCGGATCGCGTCGAAGCTCGCCTGGCGGGATGGCCCCTGACCGGCGGGCGCGACCAGCCGCCAGCCGAGGCGATTGAAGGTTTCGGCAAGATCGGATCCGGGAGCGACCACCGTCAGGCCATCCGGGCCGCGAGCGCAGAGAACACTTGGCTGCACCGCTCGACCTGCCGGCGCGGTCAACAGGGCCTCGGCGAATTTGGCCAGTGTCTCGCCGCGTGTTTCGCGGTGCAGCAGCCCGCCGAGCAGGCGGAACACATGCGGAATCTCGATCAGAGAACCATCCAGCAGTACCGTCGGTATGCCGGTGCGCTGCTGGGTTGCCTTCGCCAGGTCGGCATAGCGTGGCGCGACCGTGCCGTAGTCCACGATGAGATCAGGCTTCAGCGCCGCGATCTTGTCGGTGACATCGTCACGCCCGGTCAGCCGCGGAACCTGCGGCAGGCGCGCCGCCTCCGGGGCAAGCAGCGCTCGGGCGTCGTCCGACACCGGCGATGTCCAGCCCAGCATCAGATCGGGCGCCAGGGCCGCCAGGAGGATAGCGGCCGGTGGGCCGGCGGGAAGCACCCGTGCGATCTGCTCCGGCAGTTCCACACTTCGGCCCGTGGCATCGACGACGGTGCCGGCAAGCGCGGCGCCGGACCACCACAGCAGCGACAGAGCCAGGAGTGCACGGCGCAGCATCGGTCTCCCTCACTTGTGACGGTATAGCCATTGCGATATAACGACAAGCGGTGTCAAGGACGCGATCCGGATGGCGAAGCACGATCGGCATCCCAGGCCTGATCTGGAGCTCCGAGTGACGATGGCTGGCCAGGTGGTCATCGGTCCGGTCCAGGCCATGCTCCTGGAGGAGATCCACAGCACCGGGTCGATTGCTGCTGCGCAGCGCCGGCTCGGTGCCAGTTATGCGCACGTATGGAAACTCGTCGCGGCGATGAACGAGATATTCTCCCCGCCACTGGTCGATCCGATTCGCGGTGGCGCCCGGGGGGGTGGCGCGATCCTGACCCAACAGGGACACAAGGTGCTCGATGCCTTCCGGCAACTGGAAATGCTGTCGCGAACTCAGGGACACTCGGAACTGCTTGCCATCGGCAGGGCAGCCGGTCACGCTGTGGCGAAATCTTCAGGTGCATGAGGAGGCGCGCCGGCGGCAACTGCCATGGGAAAGCGAAAGCCCGGCTCATCCGACGCCGGTCCTGCAAGTGACAGATTGAGCATCCGGCTCGATCTCGTATCCGGCGCCCGGATTGGTCCCGGCAAGATCGCCGTGCTCGAGGAGATCGCCCGCTCCGGCTCGATCTCGGCGGCCGGTCGGGCCCTGAGGATGTCGTATCGACGCACCTGGGAATTGGTCGAGGAACTCAATCGAAGTCTGGGCAAGCCTGTGGTGGAGACCGCAGCCGGCGGCAGCGGCGGCGGCGGTGCAGTGCTCACGCGAACCGGTAAGGCCGTGGTGGAGCGCTACCGTGCCATCGAGATGGATACCGCGCTCGCCGCGCGCAAACACCTCCTGGCGCTAAGTCGTGCCTGCAGCGACAAGTGACTGGCGTGCGCGCGGCGACAAGCGACTGGATGGTTGACGCGTTTGATCAGTCGGCGGCATCCGCCAGGCAGGTCACCTCCGGCTGCTGCAATGCGGCGAGCAGGGAGGTTGCGCTGGCGGAACGCAGCGGAATGAACCGCTTGCCAGCCTGACGACATAGCTGCTTGGCGGCGAGAGCCGCATGGTGGCTGATGCAATCCACCGGGAACACCACCAGATCGGCCTGACTCGCCAGACCGGCGAGCAGATTCAAATGGTGCTCGATCCCCCCGTCGTGATGCAGGAATGTGGCACCCAGGTCGTCGGTGGTCGCGCGCAGGTGCATCACCTGATGCGGACGCCCACCGATATAAAGCACCGTAACGCCGTCAAGTCGGTGCCGTGACGGAACCGCGGCGGCGCGGTCCCCGCAGGCCAGCTGCAGCGTTGTTTCGATAACGTCCAGCTCCCGCCGCAGCGCAAGGTTCTCGCGTTCAGCATTCAACCGTGTGGAACGCTCCTCCGAGCTGGCCGCCTGGGCGGCGGTCAACCGTTCGCGCAACACTGCGCTGCGCCGCATCTCTCCAGCCAAACGACGCTCCAGGTCCGCGACCAATTGGTACCATGTTGCGTTATGGTCGCTGGGCGTGGCCGCTTCTGCGGCAACCTGCTGAACCAGTGCCCGCCGCAGTTCCTGAATAGACCGGTCCCGCGCGACCACCGCGTCACGGAACGCAGCCTGCTGGCGGTCCAGTCGCGCCTGCAATTCGGCGTTTGCTTCCTCTAACTGGCAGAGCCGCCTGATATCGGCACGATTGGCTGCGCCGACCAGGTGCGAGAGCATATGCACCTCGCCAAAGGCATCCCGAATGGTGGCATGGGTCGCGGCTGGATGCGTAAGCGTTGCCCAATAGGCGCCAGGAATTTCGCCGCGCCGCACCGCATCGCGCCAAAGTGCCCGGACCGCTGCCTCGGTACTCGCCTTGGCGAATTGGCCGATCGGCAGCCGGTGGCGCTCATCGAGCGCCTTGTTCAGCAGCTTGGCTGCCTTGTCGTGTCGTCCGGCGAGGCTGACCGCGGCGCCGTGCAGCTCGTGATCGGTGCTGCCCGGCGATACCAGCCCAAGCTTCCGCAGGACGTGGCGCAGTTCGGTCGTGGCGAGGCAGGTGCCGATGATCGAGCAGTGCAGGTTGGTATTGAAGTCCCAGATCTTGCTGCGGCGCGCCGGTCCAGTGACCGCCAGCGGTTCGCCGCGCGTCACCAGCGCCGGTGGAATCGACGAGATGTCAATAGTCGTCGGCGGCAGTACCGGAGCGCTGCCACCCCTCATCGCGATCGGCGGTCCTGCTGCGCTCACGATTCGCCGCCTCCCTGCGCTCTGCCGCTGCGTCTACAGGCCGGCCTGGGTGACGAATTTGGTGTTCAGATAATTCTCGATCGCCTCCGAGCCACCCTCGGACCCGTAGCCGGAATCCTTCACCCCGCCGAACGGTACTTCCGGCAGTGCCAGGCCGTGGTGGTTGATCGCGATCATGCCGCTCTCGACCGCGGCGGCGATCGCGTTCGCGGTCTTGGCCGAGCGCGTGTAGGCGTAGGAGGCGAGGCCATACGGCAGACGGTTGGCCTCCGTCACCACTTCCTCAAACGTGGTGAACGGCGAGATGACGGCAAGTGGACCAAACGGCTCCTCATTCATCACCCGTGCGCCTAACGGCACGTCGGTTACAACGGTGGGCTCGAAGAAGTTGCCTTTGTTGCCGATCCGATTGCCGCCGGTCCTCAGCGTGGCGCCCTTTTGCACCGCATCGCCGATGAACGCCTCCATCGCCGCAATGCGACGGGGGTTGGCCATCGGGCCCATGGTCGTCTTGGTGTCCAGGCCGTCACCGACCGTCACCGACTTGGAGTGCTGCACGAAGCCTTCCACGAACCGATCGTAGACTTCCATCTGCACCAGCAGTCTGGTTGGAGACACGCACACCTGCCCGGCATTGCGGTACTTCGCCGTAGCCAGCAGTCGACTTGCCGTGTCCACATCGGCATCGTCGAACACGATCGCCGGTGCGTGCCCGCCAAGCTCCATCGTCACGCGCTTCATGTGGGCCCCCGCGATCGCCGCGAGCTGCTTGCCCACCGCCGTGGAGCCGGTGAACGACATCTTGCGGATGATCGGATGTGGGATCAGGTACTCCGAGATTTCCGACGGCACGCCGTACACCAGGTTGATCACGCCGGCCGGCACGCCCGCATCAGCGAAACAGCGGATCAGCTCGGCTGGGGATGCCGGCGTCTCCTCCGGCGCCTTGACGATGATCGAGCAGCCGGCGGCGAGTGCACAGGACAGCTTGCGCACCACCTGGTTGATCGGGAAGTTCCACGGCGTGAAGGCCGCCACCGGTCCCACCGGCTCCTTGACCACCAGCTGATAGATGCCCTCGGCTCGAGCGGGAATAACGCGGCCATAGGTGCGGCGCGCCTCCTCGGCAAACCAGTCGATCACATCCGCGCCGGCAAGCACTTCTCCCTTGGCCTCGGGCAAGGGCTTGCCCTGTTCCATGGTCAGCAAAGGCGCAATGGCTTCCGCGCGGTCGCGCAACAGGCCGGCCGCCCTGCGCATCAGCTTCGATCGATCGAATGCGGAAACCTTGCGCCACGCCTTGAAGCCTTTGTCCGCAGCCTCCAGCGCGCGGTCCAGATCGGCACGCTCCGCATGCGCCACGGTACCGATGGTATCGCCGGTCGCCGGGCTCACCACTGGCAGGCTGCGCCGGGATGCGGCGGCACTCCACGCGCCGTCAATGAACAACGAGACATTCTGGTACATGCGGATTGCTTCCTGGGCACGATTGCTACGATATGAGTACTGGGATATAGCGTAACGGAGCGGGTCTGCCAAGCGCGCCAGCCTCAAAGGGAGTGAGCCATATGCCGCCTGCCCACCTCAAGATGTTCGTCGGATTGTGCCTGGTGCTGCCGGCGTACCTTCCTGCCGTGGCGATTGCCGGCCCCGTTTCGTCGCAGTTCGTGCTCGATGGCGCCGTGGTGACCCCCGGCACTTACGACCTGGCGAAGCTGTCGGCCCTGCCGCCCAACACGCAGACAGTGACCTACACGGCGGCAGGCAGCTCGGTCACCGACACCTACACCGGCACGAACATCTGGACTCTGCTGAATGCGGCCGGCGGGTTTACCCCCGCGCCAGGTGTGAAGAACAGTGCGTTGCGCAACTATGTCGTTGCGGTCGGCAGCGACGGCTATCAGGCCGTGTTCGCCGGTGGCGAGATCAACCCCAATTTCGGCAAACGGGCGTATATGGCGGCCTACTCCGATACCGGTGGACAGCTCGGTTCCGGCGGCCCGGACGGTTTCTCACGCATGGTCTTGCCTGGCGACGTCGCGGGCGGGCGCTATGTCTCGAACCTGGTCAATCTGCACGCCGGAACCGCGCCGTCGCTGCCGGGAACCGGCGGTGGCTGTTTCGAGCCAGTTCACCCTGACCGGCGTCGCGAACCCAGGCACCTACACGCTGGCGAACCTGATGTCGTTCCCGGCAACGACGTTGACCACGACCTTCCTGGCCAGCGGTAGCCCTGTCACCGACACCTACACCGGCGTTTCCCTCTGGACGCTGCTGACCGCGGCGGGGCTGATCACCAACCCCAACATCAAGAACGACGTCCTGCGCCAATATGTCGTCGCGGTCGGCAGCGATGGCTACGAGGCGATCTTCTCGCTCGGCGAGATCGACCCAGCCTTCGGCGACCAAAATGACCTCGTGGCCTACGCTGACACGCTTGGCCAGCTCGGTGCCGGCGGCCTGTCCGGTTTCGCGCGGATGGTCGTGCCGGGCGACATCGCCGGCGGACGCTACGTGTCCAACTTGGTCGGGCTTGCCGTGTTCGACGCGAGCGTACCGGAGCCGACCAGCCTTGCACTGCTGATCACATCGCTGTTTGGAACCGTCGTCGTCCGTTGGCGGCGGCGCAATCGCTGAACTACTGGGAGGAAGCAACATGGATACCATCGCACTCGACGCCAGACTAAGGCACGCGACCGGATTCCTCGGCCGGAACCCCTTGATGCTGATCGACGGCAGGCAAGTCCCGGCGGTGTCCGGCAAGACGTTCGCGGTATACAACCCGGCCACCGGCGGGGTCATTGCCAATGTGCCGGAAGGCGACAAGGCTGATGTCGACCTCGCAGTCGCCGCGGCGCGGCGTGCGTTCGACGAGCGGCGCTGGTCCAGGATCAGCCCTTCGGAACGCGGCCGCATCCTGTGGCGCATTGCCGATCTGATCGAGCGCGACCTGGAGGAGCTGGCCGAGCTGGAATCGATCGACAACGGCAAGCCGTACGCGGTGGCGCGTGTCGCCGATCTGCCCTTGGCGGTCGATATGTTCCGCTACATGGGCGGTTGGGCGACCAAGATCACCGGTTCGACGCTGCCGCTGTCGCTGCCTGGCGAATATCTCGCATACACGGTGCGCGAGCCGGTCGGTGTGGTGGGACAGATCATTCCATGGAACTTTCCGCTGCTGATGGCGGCGTGGAAGATCGCGCCGGCGCTCGCCGCGGGCTGCACCATCGTGCTGAAGGCGGCGGAGCAGACACCGCTCACCGCGCTGCGTCTGGCAGAGCTGATTGTAGAGGCAGGCGTACCGGCCGGTGTGGTCAACATCCTCACCGGCTTCGGCGAAACCGCTGGTGCCGCGCTGGCAGCGCACCCCGACGTGGACAAGCTGGCGTTCACCGGCTCGACCGAGGTCGGCAGGCTGATCGTGCAGGCCGCAGCGGGCAACCTGAAGAAGGTATCGCTGGAACTGGGAGGCAAGTCGCCGGCGATCATTTTGCCGGACGCCGATCTCGAGCTCGCGATCGCCGGCGCGGCGAACGCGATCTTCTTCAATCACGGCCAGTGCTGCTGCGCGGGGTCGCGGCTCTACGCGCACAAGTCGGTGTATGACCGTGTGGTGGCCGGGGTCGCGGACATCGCCGGCAAGATCAAGGTCGGACCCGGCCTCGATCCCGCGACCGAGATGGGACCGCTGGTATCCGACGAACAGTTCGCCCGTGTCACCGGCTACATCGAGGACGGCCGTCGATCCGGCGCGAAGTTCGCGGCAGGCGGCAACCGTGTCGGCAACCTCGGCTACTTCGTCGCGCCGACCGTGTTGGAGAACACCACGCCGACCATGAAGGTGGTGCGTGAGGAGATCTTCGGGCCGGTGGTGTGTGCGACGCCGTTCGACGACGATAGCCTGGATGACATCGCGAAGCGGGCCAACGACACAATCTACGGTCTTGCCGCCAGCGTGTGGACGCGCAACGGCGGAACCGCACACAAACTGGCGAGCCGCATCCGTTCCGGCACGGTATGGATCAACTGCCACAACGTGTTCGACGCCTCACTGCCGTTCGGCGGCTACAAGCAATCCGGCTGGGGCCGTGAGATGGGCGAGGAGGTGATCTCCAACTACACGGAGGTCAAGGCGGTCACCGCAGCCCTGTAAGTCCGCGGGCCTGCCGACCGTCCTTCCCGGTACCACTGTGCCGGGAAGGACGTGGCGGACAGCACCGTGCTAGCGTTGCGGCAGCGGCACCGCCGTAGCGCCAAACGGCTCCGGGTCCTTGTCCTTCAGCTGAGGGTCGGTCCGGTACGCAAACTTCGTTTCGATCACCCACGCCGTGTCGCCAGCCACGGTCACCGCCGTCAGCGACTGCGTGAAGCCGTCCTTTATCGTTGTGACTGTCGCCTTGCTGCCTTCGACCCATACCAGATCGATCTTGCCGCTGCGATTCTCGACCATGATGATGCGGCCGTCCCGCAGCGCCCGCATGCCGTCCGGACCGGAGATCGGCTGCGACAACTCCAGCACCGTGGCGGTACCGGCACTGCCGTCGGGTTTCACCTCAACCCGAACCAGTTGGTTTTCGCGCACGTTGTTGAACAACACACTGCCGTCCGTTTGGATCGCTATGCCGTCAATTCCCACCCATTTCGGGTCCGCTGCCCAGACCGCCAGCGCCGCGGCACCCGGCCCGAGGGTGAGGATGCGTCCACCGCGCGTATCGGTGGCGAACGTGGTTCCGTCGCGCGACACATCGATGTCATTGCACAGGCCACCGTCAGGGAACGGATAGCTGCCCTTTGCCGCTGCGGATGTCAGATCGAATGATTTGAGCGTGGCATCCTTCGCCGCAGGGTCGATCGCATTGGTGCAGACCCATAAGGTGTTCGACGCATCGTGCGCGAACACGCCAAGCACCCGCTGGAGACCGTTCGGCGCAGCCGCAATCCAGGGGGTCGCCTTCGCCGCACCGCGCGGCGCGCGATAGATCGTGCCGTGATCCAGGCTGCCAAAAATGATCGTTCCGTCGGCAGTCGAGGTCAGACTCTCCGGAAACGAACGCTTGTCATCGATGATGACCTGGGGCTGCTGTGCAAACGTCGGACATGACGCAACGAGCGCACCGGCGAGGGCGGCCGACTTGGCCGAACGGCGACAGATTTGCCGCAACGGTTCGAGGTATCGCTGCATGGCGGTTCTCCCTGGGACGGCGTCGTTTCTGTTGAGATATAGCGCGGTCCGACCAGCGTTCGTGGACGATGCCGACGACATTCTGTGCCTTGCGGCAAGCGCTGGCAAGCACCGCGGGCCTTCCTCACGCCCGGCCTGGACAGGGCCAGGCCCAGCGCTATATACATAAGGGAATATCGCAAGGCATCGGACATGAGGAGACCGCACTGATGAATGTGATGAGCGCAGTCCATCCATATCTCGACGGCAAGCCGAAGCGCATGCTGATCGGTGGCAAATGGCTCGAGGCGGCGTCCGGCAGGACCTTCGAGACACGCAATCCCGCCACCGGCGAGTTGCTGGCCAACGTTGCGGAAGGCGATGCGGAAGATATCGAGCGTGCCGTCGCCGCGGCACGCGCGGCGTTCAACGGCCCGTGGCGCAGGTTCAAACCTGCCGAACGCCAACGCCTGCTGCTGAAGCTGGCGGACCTTGTTGAGCGCGATATCGAGGAATTCGCCGCACTCGACACGCTCGACATGGGCGCACCGATCAGCCGCACCCGCAACAACCGCCAGCGCGCTCTCGGTATGCTGCGTTTCTACGCCGGTATGGCTACCGCACTCGTTCACCGACATCGAGGAGGTGATCGAGCGTGGCAACCAGACCCAGTTCGGACTCGGTAGCGGCGTGTGGACGCGCGACGTCGGGAAAGCGCATCGGCTGGCGAAGAGTATCCGCGCCGGATCGGTGTGGATCAACTGCTATCAGGCGATGGACCCTGCGGTGCCGTTCGGTGGCTACAAGATGAGCGGTTACGGCCGCGAGTCCGGCGTGCAGCACCTGGAAGAGTACCTGAACGTCAAGTCGGTATGGATCAAGACCGACTGACAACAGCGCGGTGTCCGCCTCACCTCATCCAACTTCCTCCGGGTTGGGTCGGAGGGGGTGGGACCGAAGCCGTACCGCGTCGCGTGATCCGGTGGTTCACACCACCAACGGCTTCACCTCGCGCATGAAGCGGTCCATCGAGTTCGAGGAGCTGTCCGAGGTCGCGATTGCCGTGAAAGTTGATCTGGAAGGCATTCACGCCCGCGGCTTCGCGATAGCGCACCAGATCGGCCGCGATCTCGTCCGCCGTGCTGCGCCCGGCTTCGACGCGAAAGCTCATGCGCGTTTCCGGGACCCGCTGGCGACCGGTCCGCTCGCATTCATGCCGCAAGTAGTTTCTCCGTTCGATCAGTTCGGCGATTGGTGTCGGCGTCGGCTGCCACACTTCACCGAATGCGGCGGCGCGGCGCAGCGCTGCGTCACCGGAACCACCGACCCAGATTGGCGGGTGTGGCTGCCGTACCGGCTTTGGGCTGACGTGCATGTCGGCGAACGAAAAGAACCTGCCGTCGAATGACACCTTGCCTGGTGCCCAGCATGCCTGCCAGATGCGAAGATATTCCGTCGTGCGTGCGCCGCGCTCGCGAAACGGAACGCCGAGTGCCTTGAACTCGGCCTCGTTCCATCCCACTCCCACCCCGGCTATCAGTCGTCCGCCCGACATGCGATCGAGCGTCGCCAACAGCTTGGCCGTAGCGATCGGATTTCGGTACGGCACGATCAGGTACCTGATGTGCCGAGACCAATACGGGTGGTATTGGCTGCGATGAAGGACAGCGATACGAACGGGTCGTATGTATTGGCCCACGGGGCCGATCTGGGTGAGCCGTCGACGACGACGTGATCGTTGACGAAGACGGCGTCAAAGCCGAGTTCCTCTGCCCGCACGGCGGTGGCGATGATCGCCTCAGGCGTCGCCGCAAAGCCGAGGTAGTCGGCGTTGGGACAACGGCACGAAAACCGGACGGTCATGATCGCTCTCCTCCGTCGCCAATGGCTGCGGTTGTCGTCTCGCCCATGAACGCGCGCCGGTCACCCGCTCTTTGGTGCAGAGCCGGCGCCGGCAAGCCGCCGTTTGGCTTCGGCGTACAGCTCAGCCGGCAGCGGACCCTTCCGCAGGATCGCTACATTGTCCTGCAGGTGCGCCGGGTTCGCGGTCCCGACAATCGTGGTGTCCAGATCGGGATTGGTGAAGGTGAAGCGCAAGATGAACTCCATGGCGGTCATGTCGCCGAGCAGGTCGTCCAGCTTCGCCTGCCGCCATCGCTCCCATTGCAGACCTCGCTGCTTGCCCTCCGATGGCGCGCCCTTGGCGGCACCGCCGCGGATGACGATCCCCGCCCCGGCATCGGAGGCCGCGGCAATGACCGCCTCGTGTTCGCGTTCCATCGCCGAGTAGGGAACCTGAAACACGTCGAACACGCCCATCGCGATGTGGTCCTTCAGGTGGGGCAGCGTTCCGGACATGCCGATGAAGCGCACCTTGCCGGCCTGCTTCAGTTCCATCACGGCATCGAGCGACCCATTCTCCTCCAATGTCCGCTGCGACGGTGAGATATGGAACTGCACCAGATCGAGATGGTCGGTCTTCATCCGGACCAGGCTTTGCTCGACCCCGGCGATGATGTTGTCGCGTGTGTATACATGCGGACTGACCTGGCCGACCGGGGCCGCCGCCGCGCCCACCAGGCAGCCGCATTTGCTGGCCAGGTAGTACTCGGACCGCCGGTGCGAGATATAGCGGCCGATCCGCTCCTCGCTCACGCCGTAGTCGATCGAGGTATCGATGTAGTTGATACCCGCATCGAGCACGGCATTGAGGATGGTGTCGGCCTGTGCATCGGTCGTCGGGCGTGCCCGCGGGGCGCCACGCAGTTCCATCGCACCGTAGCCAAGCATCGTGACCTGCAGTCCGGTACGCCCGAGTTCCCGCTTTGGCAGATCGGCCATGACATTCCTCCTCGGGCGTCGCCCGGCTCTTGACGATATCGCTGTTGCCTGCGTTATACCCCATCGTATACGGCGGGCCAGCCAGTCGCAATTGGACAGGAGTACGCGGACAATGGCAAATTATCCCGATCTCAGACTCTATGTCGCGGGCGAATGGCGGCAGGTTGGCGGCCAGCCGGTGATCAACCCGGCCGATCAATCCGTACTCGGCACCGTCCCCCACGCGACGCGCGCTGACCTGGACGACGCGCTCGCCGCGGCGGAGCAAGGCTTCAAGGTCTGGTCCCGTACCGCGCCGGCAAAACGCGCGGAGATTATTCTCGAGGCGGTGCGCCTGATGCGCGAGCGCGTCGAGGACATGGCGATCGCGATGACCCTGGAGCAGGGCAAACCGATCGGCCAGTCGCGCCTGGAAATTCTGCGCGGCTGCGACATCATCGAGTGGGATGCGCAGGAAGGCCGACGCATCTACGGACGCATCATTCCCAGCGAACCGGGCATGCGCCATTCCGTGCTGCGGCAGCCGATCGGCGTTGTCGCCGCATTCTCGCCGTGGAACTTCCCGATGAGCTCGCCGGCGCGCAAGGTCGGCGGTGCGCTATCGGCGGGTTGCTCGATCATCCTGAAGGCGTCGGAGGAAACCCCGGCCGGTGCAGTGCAGCTCGTGCAGGCGTTCGTCGCCGCGGGGCTCCCCGCAGGCGTGCTGAACCTCGTGTTCGGCAAGCCTGCGGATATCTCCGAATACCTGATCCCGCAGCCGGCGGTGCGGCTGGTGACCTTCACCGGTTCAGTGCCGGTCGGCAAACATCTGTCCGCCATGGCCGGCGCGCACATGAAGCCCGCCATCATGGAACTCGGCGGCCACGCTCCGGTTATCATGTGCGATGACATCGATCCGGTGGCGTGCGGCGCCACCTCTGCGATCGCCAAGTCGCGCAATGCCGGGCAGGTCTGCGTCTCGCCGACACGCTTCTTCGTCGAGGATGCAATCTACCATGGGTTTGCCGACGCCTTCGCGCAGCAGGCCAGGTCGATCAAGGTCGGCAATGGACTGGACCCCGACAACCAGATGGGACCGCTCGCCAACGACCGCCGCCTGGCGGCAATGGAGACACTGGTGGCCGATGCCAGGGCGAAGGGCGCACGCGTCACCGCAGGAGGCGAGCGTATCGGCAATCGTGGCTTCTTTTATCCGCTGACCGTGCTGGCCGATGTGCCGGACGATGCGCGTGCCATGCGTGAAGAGCCGTTCGGCCCGTTGGCCTTGCTCAGCCGCGTGCGCAGCATCGACGAAGCGATCGAGAAGGCAAACTCCGTCCCTTATGGTCTGGCTGCCTACGCCTTTACCAACTCGGCGCGCAATGTCGATCGGCTGGCGGAAGGCGTGGAGGTCGGCAATCTGTCGATCAACCACTTCGTTGCGTCCAGTGCAGAGACGCCGTTCGGTGGCGTCAAGGACAGCGGCTTCGGCCGCGAGGGCGGTACTGAAGGTCTGCAATGCTACACCGTCGTGAAGAATGTATCGCATCTGACGGCTTGATGTCCGCCACTGCCGTTGCCGCGCGGCCACCACGGCCGTCGCCGCCAACCTGGCGAGCCATGCCGCGCAAACGGTGCTGATTACCCCGCGGCATAACCGGCACCATCGTGTAACATCAGTCCCGATGCGCTTCGGCTGCTCGGCTGAACGACATGAGGGGGATAGCGACATGAGGGGGATAGCGACATGAGGGGGATAGCGACATGAGGGGGATAGCGAATTGAGTTTTTCGGCAGTTTTTTCGCGCGCGGTCGCGTTGGTCGGTGGCACCGCGCTGCAATTGCGGCGACTCAGGGAAGGTGCGCACGAGCCGGCCTGGGGCAGCAGCCCTGCGATTCCCGCGCCCAAGCCACAGGGTGTGATCCCAACACTCAAGATGCCGACGGCCAGAGGCTGGTCCGAGGGCCAGACACCGGTGGCCGCATCGGGGCTCAAGGTCAACGCGTTCGCGACCGGGCTCGATCATCCCCGCTGGATCCAGGTGCTGCCGAACGGCGACGTGTTGATCGCCGAGTCCATGAGCATGGACCGGCCTCCCAGGTCGCTGCTCGACTACGCCATGGTCAGTACGATGCGACGTGCCGACGCCATGGGGGTCAGCGCGAACCGCATCACGCTACTGCGTGACGCGGATGGCGACGGCATGGCCGAAATTCGCGAGGTGTTTCTCGACGGCCTGAACCAGCCGTTCGGCATGGCGCTCCTGGGTGACACGTTCTACGTCGGCAACACCGACGGCCTGGTGGCCTTCCCCTATACCCCGGGCGCCACCCGCATCTCCGCCCCAGGGCGGCGACTGGCCACGTTCAAGCCGGCCGGTCATTGGACCCGCAGCCTGCTGCCAAGCCGCGATGGGAGAAAGCTCTATGTCGGCGTCGGCTCACTCACCAATATCGCCGACGACGGCATGGCAGTCGAAGCAGGCCGCGCGGCCATCCATGAGTTCGATGTTGCCAGCGGCACGATACGCATTTTCGCGTCGGGTCTGCGCAACGCCGTGGGCATGGCGTGGGAACCCCGGACCGGCTCGCTTTGGACGGTGGTCAACGAGCGCGACGGCCTGGGCGACGAGACGCCTCCGGACTATCTGACCTCGGTACGTGATGGCGGCTTTTACGGCTGGCCCTATTGCTATTGGGGGCAGACTGTGGACGACCGGGTGCCGCAGGATGCGGCCATGGTCGCGAAGGCCATTACGCCGGACTACGCACTGGGCGGACATACCGCGTCACTCGGCCTCTGCTGGCTGCCGGCCGGCACGCTTCCCGGCTTTCCGGATGGCATGGCGATCGGACAGCACGGTTCCTGGAACCGCAGCACGCTGAGTGGCTACAAGCTGGTATTCGTGCCGTTCGCAGATGGCCGGCCGGCCGGACCGCCGCGCGACATCCTGTCGGGGTTCCTTGCGCCTGACGAACGGGCATCCTACGGACGGCCGGTGGGAGTGGCGATCGGCCCCGACGGCTCCGTGCTGATGGCGGACGATGTCGGCAACGTGATTTGGCGCGTGACGGGTGAGCGACCGAATTGAGCGCGCGTCTGGATCGCGGCGTCGATGCGGTCGCATCGTGGCAGCGTCGCAGAATTCCTGAGGAGTGTCGATCGCAATGCAGACCGAACCGATTCTTGCGGAGACGACGGCGGGAATTCTGCGCACCCTCGGCACCGACCTCGATCGGATCGTCATCGAGCGTGCCGTGATCGGCCTGTTTTTCACCGGGGTAAAGCTCAACACGGGCGTCGCCGGCGCATGTGCGACCCCGTTGCGCTCGATCCCCGAGGCCGTCTGCTGCCCGAGTTCCGCAATGGCGATGCCGTTTCCCAACAAGCTGCGCGGGCGTCTGGCACGCGACCTGCTGAAGGAGACCGCAGCGCTCAGCGGCATTCGCCGCGCCGTCGGCATCGCCACGATGAATGCCCTGGCCGACATGTGCTGGGAACGACGCGCGACACCGGAAGTGGAGCTTCGCGCCGGCGTGGATGCCTACGATGCCGCAAACATCCAGGCCGGCGAACACGTGGTCGTGGTCGGCGCCTTTGTGCCGTTCCTGAAGGCGCTGAAGCGTTCGGGTCAGCCATTCACCGTGCTTGAAATGGACCCTGCGACACTGAAACCGGACGAGCTGACGCACTTCCGCCCGGCCGCGCAGGCCGCGCAGGTCGTGCCTGAGGCCGATGTCGTGCTGATCACCGGCACCACGCTGCTGAACGACACGATCGAGCAGTTGCTCGCACTGTGCCGCCCGGCGGCGCGTGTGGTAATGGTCGGTCCAACGGTCGGTCTATTCCCCGATGCGTTCCTGCGTCGCGGCGCCGATGTACTCGGCGGGGTGCGCGTCACTGCGCCGGATGCCTTCCTCGATGTGCTGGCAGAAGGCGGATCCGGTTATCACTTCTTTGGACGCTCGGCGGACAAGGTGGTGCTGGTGCGCAAACCGATGGCGCTCGTGTCGAGCGCTGCCTGAGCTCGCCAACAGCGAGTTCCTATTTGCTCCGCGGCCCTACTCCGCGGCGACCGCCAGCGGGGTCATTCCGGCCGCGTCGATCGCCGCCCGCAGCTTCGGCGGCGTGATCGGCAGATCCGGCATGCGCAATCCGCTGGCGCCACGGATCGCGTTGGCTATCGCAGCCATCGGCGGCACGATCGGAACCTCGCCCACGCCGCGCGCGCCGAACGGATGGCGCGGATTGGGCACCTCGATGAGCACCGCCTCGATCATCGGCAGATCTGAGGCGACGGGGCAGCGATAGTCGAGGAAGCCCGGGTTATCCATCCTGCCATGCTTGTCGTAGATGTATTCCTCGCTCAGTGCCCAGCCGATGCCCTGTGCGGCACCTCCCTGAATCTGGCCTTCGACATAGCTCGGGTGGATCGCCTTCCCGACATCCTGGAACGCCGTATAGCGCTCGATGGTGACGTGACCGGTCTCCATGTCCACGCTGACATCGCAGAGGTGCGCACCAAACCCTGGACCGGCGCCCTGCGCATTGAGCGATACCTCAGCGTTGATCGGGCCACCCGTACGCGCGGCTTTCAGCGCAATCGCACCGAGCTCCAGCGGATCGAATTCGCCGGCGTTGGAGCCTGCGGGGAATGCCTTGCCGTCCTTCCATTCGACCGCCTCGGGCGGAATTTCCCAGATCATCGCAGCGCGCCGCTTCAGTTCCTCGATTACCTTTTCAGCCGCCTGGGTCGCGGCCATTCCAGTGGCGAAGGTCACCCGCGAGCCGCCGGTCACATGGGTGAAGCCGATCGATGTCGTGTCGGCGACCACCGTGCGGACGCGGGACGCCGGAATGCCCAGTACTTCCGCCACCATCATCCCGATCGAGGCGCGCGATCCGCCGATGTCCGGGCTGCCGGTCGCCGCCGTCACCGAGCCATCTTCATTGATGTGGACCTGCGCCGTTGATTCTCCGCCCACATTGAACCAGAAGCCACAGGCGAAGCCGCGTCCATGGCCCGCCTTCAGGCGAGACTTCCAGTGCGGGTGGTTCTTCACTGTCTTCAGCACGGTTTCGAACCCGATGTTCTGATGACTCGGACCGTAATGTGTCTTCGAGCCGTTCCGTGCGGCATTCTTCTCGCGCAAGGTCAGCGGGTCCATGTGCAGCTTGCGCGCGAGGTCATCGAGCAGGCTTTCTACCGCGAACGACGTGATCGGCGCGCCAGGCGCACGATATGCCGCGGTCTTCGGACGGTTGCTGACCACGTCGTAACCGATGACATCGACATTCGGCAGATCGTACAGGGCGAAGCCGCACATGCATCCCGGTTGCACCGGTGAGCCTGGGAAGGCGCCGGCCTGGAACTTCAGAACCTGCTGCGCCGCGACGATGGAACCGTCGTTCCTGGCGCCGATCTTGACTTCCACGGTTGCACCGGAGGTCGGACCGGAACCGCGGAATACCTCCTCGCGCGTCATTTGAATCTTGACCGGGCGCCCGGACAGCTTCGACAGCATGACCGCCACGGGCTCCAGATAGATCAGGGTCTTGCCGCCGAAGCCGCCGCCGATCTCGGCGGGATTGACCTTGATGTCGGCGATGTCGATGCCGAGCAGCTTCGCCGTGTAGGCACGGATCATGAAGTGGCCCTGGCTGGAAGCATGTATCGACACCTGGCCGTCCGGCGCGTAGGTCGCAAGGCAGGCGTGCGGCTCGATGTAGCCTTGGTGCACCGGCTGCGTGGTGTAGCGGCCTTCCACAATCACATCGGCCTCGGCAAAGCCAGCCTCGATATCGCCCTTCTTGAAGGCTACGACCTTCGCCACGTTGGATGGCTTCGTCGGCTTGGGATCGACGCCGGTGGTGAACAGGTCTTCGTGCAGTACCGGCGCATCAGGCGCCATCGCCGCTTCGACGTCGATGACGAATGGCAGCACCTCGTATTCGACTTCGATCAGGTCCAGCGCCTGATTGGCAATCGCCGGCGTGGTGGCAGCGACCGCAGCGACCGCATGGCCCTCATACAGCGCCTTGCCGCGTGCCATCACATTGCGCGACAAATCACGGAAGTTCATCGGGCCTTCACCGACAAATGCTTCTTCGGAAGGAATGTTCGGTAGATCTGCGGCAGTCAGGACCGCCATCACACCCGGCAGCGCCCGCGCCCTGGTGGTATCGATCGATACGATCCGCGCGTGCGGGTGAGGGCTTCGCTTGATCTTGCCCCAGAGCATTCCGGCAGCACGGGTATCGGCGGCGAACAGCGCGCGGCCGGTGACCTTGTCCACTCCATCGGGGCGGATCGGTCGCGTGCCGACAACTTTGAGGTCGGTCTCGATATAGTTCATTGGCTGCCTTCCCCCGATGTCACAGCGATCGTCGCGCTCGCCAAAACCGTATGCCCGGCGGTACGCGATGTCCACACAGGAATAACGAAGCTCGCACAACGAGCCACCCTGCGCAAGACCGCTGGCTGCTATCGGCGCGCAGATCCGGTCATTTCTGACAGCATCGTATCCAGTCGGATATAGTGCCGGCCGTGGCGCGCCGGGACTGTGTCAGCGGCCCGGCCCGAGCCGTTTGCCGCGCGCCAACACCGGATTGTCGGACGAGCCGCTGCGCTCCAGCAGGGCCGCGTCAACCAGCCACTGCACGTCCTCACGGATGTCGCAACCTTCGAACTGCTGCTGTATCGCTGCCTGCTCCATAGTGCCATTGATGAGGACTTCAACCAGGATGCGCTCTCGAATATCCATCCATCGGCTTGCCGGCGACGGGGTCTTGCTAACCACCCGCACGGCATCCTCCTCTCATCTTAGGTTTTTGGTGGTTGGTGGGCTGTGTCGATCGTGCCGTCATAATCCCGCTGTATATATAGCCTGGGATCAACCAGCTTGCCTGCCCGCGAAAGCTGGAAGTGCAGGAACCCACCGTTCCCGATGACATAGAGTTCGTCGCCATGTTCGACCATCGTCCCTTGCGCTCTGAGATGGCGCAAGCCACCGGCGGGCAAATTGGGGGTCTGGTCAATGATGCTGTAGCTGCTGTCGAAATCATCGTCATGGCGGATGAGAATCTCGTACTGCTGTGCAATGCGCTTGGTCGGAACGTTGCGGACCTTGAGTATACGTCCCCGCCCGATCGACCGTATGGTTCCCCGCTCGGTGAATGTGATCTTGACATTGCAGCCGCCGCCTGGGAGCGACGTCACCTGCATGGTACCGGCGGCCGGCCAGACGAAGGGCGTGCCGGCTTTGAGGGATGCGGCCACGTCTGGCGCGGGTTGTCCGGTGGTTTTCGCTGCGGCTGTCTCGCGTTCGATGTCACTAGGCACTTGTCACTCCCTCATGACCCGGTTCGTGGGTCGTGACGAGCATTTATACGGGCAATGCTGGCGTACCGGCCAGTCCCGCTTCGGGTCTAGCTGAAGCCAACGACGGCATGCGGCACATAGGGTTCCTCCAGGGACGCTATCTCATCGTCGGCGAGCTTCACCTTGACCGACGCGATCGCATCGTCGAGGTGCTGCAGCCTGGTGGCACCGACGATCGGCGCGGTGATGACCGGCTTGGCCAGCAGCCAGGCGAGCGCCACCTGGGCACGCGAGACCCCGCGCGCAGCCGCCACCGCGGCAACCCGATCGGCTACCTTCTTGTCCGCCTCGGCATTGTTCGCAAATAGCCTGGCAACCGCCTCGTCGGTCTCCGACCGCGTGCTCGTGACGCTCCAGTCGCGTGTCAATCGACCGCGCGCCTGCGGGCTCCACGGTATCACGCCGATGCCCTCTGCGGCGCACAGCGGCAGCATCTCCCGCTCTTCCTCGCGATACAGGAGATTGACCAGGTTCTGCATGCTGACAAAGCGGGTCCAACCGTGTCGCTCGGACACTGCCAGGGCGCGGGCGAATTGCCAGGCGTGCATCGAAGACGCACCGACATAGCGGACTTTGCCCGCCTTCACGACGTCATGGAGCGCCTCCAGCGTCTCCTCGATCGGCGTCCCATAATCCCAGCGATGGATCTGATAGAGATCGATGTATTAATCAGTCCATAAGTAAGTTCATATTCATGCGGCATAATGCATGGACGGTTTTTGGAAGAACGAACAAATCTTGTCAGGGTTCCTTTGCAGGCTGCGCATGGCGGAAATCACCTTGCTCTTGAAGTCGGCTTTATCCGTCACGACCATGCGCCCAACAGTGTCGGCCTTCAAATGCTTCCACACGAGCTCGTCGGGATTGCGATCCGGCGAGTAAGGCGGCAGGAAAAACAGCCGCAGCCTGCCGCCAAGCGTTTCGACAAACGCCTTCGTCTTTTTCGCCCGGTGCGCCGGGCCTCGATCGACGATCAGGAAGACCCTGCGCGTTGCACCGACCAGCAGTCGTTTGAGGAACTCGATAAAGACATCAGCATTCACGCCGCCTGTCGGCTTGACCATGAACCGCATGCGCCCTTTCGAGGTAATCGCCGAAATCAGGCTCATAGCATGCCGTGCCCCGGTGGTCTCGACCACCGGGGTCTCGCCTTTCTTGCCCCAGGTGCGCCCCGCGTGATGATCCGAACGGATATGAGCCGCATCGCCAAAATAGATGTCGGCACCTTGCGCCTTGGCCATTGTCCTGATCTTCGGGTATTCCGTCTTCAGCCATCTTTGCACCAGTGTCGCATCACGCTCGATCGCCCGATACAGCGGCTTTTGCGGGGTAATGCCAAGCTGCGCCAACAGGCGCCCCACCGAGTTCCTGGCCAGGCGGATGCCGTATTTCCTCTCAATCAGCTCCGCCACCATCTCCCGGGTCCATAGGGCGAACTGAAACTTGAGTTGCAGCGGGTTCTTCTGCGTCACCGTGTTGTAGAGCCATTTCAGCATGCCGCCATCGAGTTTCGGAGGGCGCCCCGCCAGGGGCTTGGCCTTCAGTGCATTCCATCCACCGCGACGGTAGAGCGCCAGCCATCGATACATCGCGCGCGGACCGATTCGCAGTGTGCGTGCGACATCCTCGGGGCTTTCGCCGTCTTGCACGCTTCGCACCGCGCGCATCCGCAGGGCCTCCAAGGTTGCGTGATCCAGTTTACGCGCATCGTCTTTTTGCATGTCGAACGAGAATCACGGCTGATTTGCCATGTCAAGAAAAATATAGACTCTACTTATCGACTGATTAATAGTCGGTGCCCAGGCGACGCAGGCTGGCGTCGAGCTCGCTCATGATGGCCCGGCGCGACAGCCCGGCTCCGTTCGGCCCAGGCCGCATCCTGCCGTAGACCTTGGTCGCAACAACCACATCGTCGCGCCGCGCGAAGTCCTGCAGCGCGCGCCCAAGGATTTCCTCGCTGCTGCCGAGAGAATAACGGTTGGCCGTGTCGAAGAAGTTGATGCCCGCCTCCAGCGCACGCCTGATGAACGGCCGGCTCTCGTCCTCGCCCAGGCTCCAGGCATGATTGCCGTGATCCGGGGCGCCGTAGCTCATGCATCCCAGGCAGATCCTGGATACCTCCAGGCCGGTGCGACCGAGCTTCACATATTCCATCATCGTGCTCCGATCGGGAGTGTCATGCGAACACCCCTCGGGGTGGACGTGCAGGAAGCGGGTGCCTGCTTTCCCGGTGGCCATAGCCGTCAACATATAGCGCGGGACGCAGCGTGCTGTCATGATCGACCCAGCGACGGATGGTGTGCAGCCGGTGCTGCCGACACACGTGTCGACACTCCCAGCGGATTTCGCGGTCCGAGCCACCGCCGATCAGCGCGTGCGCCTAAGCGGTCAGTTGCCATTGGCCGTCAGGTGCTCGCCGCCTTCGATCGCGGCGGGTTTGGCGGGCCTGCGATTGGCAGCATTGGCAGGACGGTCTACACCGCAGCCGCGCGGTCACCCGGCGGTCGTTCAGGGCGAACGTGATGGCGAACCGGTCAGTACCGGTATCGATGAACAAGGGCGCCCTTAGCTCAGTTGGATAGAGCAACAGCCTTCTAAGCTGTGGGTCACTGGTTCGAGTCCAGTAGGGCGCGCCATAAGTCACTGAAATCATTAGTATTACCATCGCGGCATGGCATCGCTCGGTTTGCAACTTGCAAAATGGTGTAACAGCCTAGGTAGGCAGACCGGTTATGCGACCCGAATGTCCGCCAAGATGCGGGTCGGGTTGGCGGTCAAGGTTTGAAGCACATTCCAACCCTGCTTCCTGGCGGTTGAGAGAACCGAGCGGATGACGGCGAAATCTTTTGCACTACACTCGGAACGAAATCCGCCGGAGATCTTCTGGCGCAGTTTCATCATCCGCCCATCCCGCTCCGCGAGATTGTTGGTGAAGGGTACACTGGGATCGGTCAGGAACCGCAGCACGTCCAGCCGACGAGTGCTGAGGCGCAGCAGCAGATTATGGCCCACCCGCCGCGGTGGGCGGCCGCGCCGTCTGGTCTTTGCCAGGGCTGGCTGGCTTTCATGGAACGCCAGGCCGTTCGCGATAATGCCGTCGTAACATCGTTCGATCAGCGCGATCAGGCCCGGCTTGAGCGGCACACCCTGCTCACGTGCAAGATTGGTCGCGTGGCACGCGCGGCGCAGCAGGCACTGCATCTTGCGTGCCCAGTCCTCTTTCTCGATCTCGACCAGTGCCTTCAGTTCCCGCAGATGGTGCGCGTTGCACAGCGCATGCAGCACGCCGGTCATCTTGTAATAGGGCTTCCAGTGGTCATGCACGATAATGCCGGTGACCTTCGCCAACAGGCTGCCGCGTTTGGGTGAGGTGCGGTAGAAGGTGAGCCAGATCGTCGAGGCGATATGCAGCCATTGCGTCTTGCCGCCAATCCGGAAGCCGGTCTCATCCATGTGCTTGACCGGCGCCGCCGCAACGAGGTCGCGTAACTCATCGGCTAAGCCCTGGAAGCGCGCAGCACAATCCTGACTGATCCGGGCAATGGTCGCGGTGACCAGCTTGACGCCGAACAGGTCGGCCATGAGGGCCGCGAGACGCTTCTCCGGTAGCAACTGATAGTGCAGTAGATACAGCACGAACGCGCCTATCCGTTTGCCGTACTGCACCGGAGCGGTCACCCCGTCGGGGAACACTCCCCGCGTCTGCGTGCCACAAGCCGCGCAGCGGCAGCTGTGCACGCGGTGTTCGGTGACGATCAACGGCCTTGGTTCCGGCACATCAAACACCTGCCGCGCGACGTGCCCGGTCGCCATCGTCGCACTCAACGGTTCACCGCACACCGCACAGGCCGCCGGATAATGGTCAATGGTGGCATCGGGTGTTTCAACCCGGCGAAGCGTCTCGCCCGGATGGCCCGTCTGACCGCCGGTCTTCTTGCCCGACGATGCGCGAAGGCTGCTGACCCGCGGCAGCTTCTTTAGCCCGTCGCTGGAGGGTGGTTGGCCGCTATTGCTGCTGTTCAACCCGAGACGGCGCTCCAGTTCGGCGAGCCGTCCTGTCAGCGCCGCGACCTCGGCACGAAGCAACGCGTTCTCGGCCCGCAAAGCCTCAATAACCGCTTCGCCGCCCACCGCGGGAGTGCCGTCGTCTCCAGAGGCTGTGTCGTCGGGCAGTGCCATCGACACGTTAACTCGTACTCAGCCGTGACCTGTCAATGACCCCCACGCAACGAGATACCTGGGCTGTTACAAAATGGTTTGCATAACTCTGCAAACTGCAAACCAGGGCACGACGTGGAAACGCCGGCCAGGCTGGGCCTGGCCGGCGTCGGGACGCTTCGTCGTTAGGCGTTCTTGGCCAGGCATCTTGGCCACACCACGAGCGGACACAGTAGCGCCGATCAGGCAGGCCGCCGCTCACATCGATCGGGTTCGGCTCGCCCCATCACCACAGATTCTTTCCGCGTTCGGGTCGAAGTCCTCCAGCAACCACGCATTGACCTGCACCCTGAACTTTCCGGGCACCGGACGCTTCGCCTGTTGATCCCACAATGGAGAACGCGACCATGTGCCGCACCCACAGATTGCGCAATGATGATGTTCGATCTGATAGCTCCCCCACTGATAGGTCGATGCCCGATCGCGCGCTGTGGTCAGTGCGAAGCCGTCTTCCTGTTCCTGGTAGGCCCATAGCGCACCGCGCTTGGAGCAGAATGAACAGGTGCAGCGGGTGACGGTCGCCGGGCGCTTGACAATGGTGAACTGAGTGGCACCGCAGTGACAGGTTCCCTGCACAGCCATCGTTATTGTCTCCTACCAAAAAACCTGCCGTGCGCGTCGGCATGAGTCCCACCCGGCATGGCTACCGCCTGCCTTGACGGCACGGGCGCTCTCGTAAACCGCCTACTGCAATGGAGTCTGTTGATGGAATGCGAGCTTCCAGCCGTCCAGACGCTTCACATATCCACTGCTGACCAGAGCATGATACGGTTGACCTTCCTTGCGCTCGGCCCTGCATTCGTAGGTGATGACCGCCGCGGTGTCAGAAAGCTGAACTATGCCCTTGCGCTTGAGCGAAACATCCTTCCAGCGCGCCTTCTCGGCTGACTTCGCGATGTCACGATTAGACATCACTCCAGCCAGCTCGGAGAACGCAACAAGGCATTCCGCATCAGCATACCGTTGATAGGCTTCTGGCCCGCCTGTCCAGAAGTGATCTTCGATCGCCAAGAGATCATTTTCCAGTGACATGGCATTCGCCTCCATCCACAAGCATCAGTCGAAAACGCCCTGCCACGCATGCAGTTCCCAACGGCGGACTGCCGAACGATCTGGCGGAGACTTCCTGGATCGGTGACTGGAAGAATCCCGATTTCAGGGCGGCCCGCGCATGCGCGATGTCTCAGGGGTGGCTGATCGTTCGGGACGATGCGGTGACGATCACCGTGGCGGGGCTGGTGGTGGGCTGACGCAGAGAAGTCCGGGGTCAGGCTGGCCGGCCAGGCAGACCTCGCGCCTTCAACCTCTCCACCAGGAGCCGCCCCAGCTGTTTGGTTGCTTCCACCTGACGCTCCGGCGGAATGTGTTTGGCGAGCGTATCCACCGCACCGTCCACAAGAGCGCCGATCAGCAGGTAAGGGTCTGCGCCTCGATCGCCGACCAGCCTGACCAGCTCCGCGACCAACCGGACCTGATTAGGTTTTGCTGCGGCAACCTGTTCAGCTTGCCGGATGAGATCGTCGATCGCCGAGAAGGAATCGTCGCGCATGGGTGAAGTGTAGCAGGACGCAGGCGGCGCCGCGACAACTGCCGACAACTGCCCGCCGTTTTGGGGAAGCTTGGCGGGATTTCGATGGCTGATAGTCGCGGACGATGCGGTGACGCCGAGCAGAGCGGGGCTGGCGGTGGCCTGACGATTTGACCGGGCCGAGCCGCCACTTCCCCAGCGGCAATCCAACAGCTTCAGAGCTTTGGGCCTGGCTCGAGTCCAACAGGGCGCGCCAACCTCATGCCTCGTTGGCTGGCTCGGCGCTCCGCAGCACGTCGAGCGGCACCAGCCGTCCATCCCGCTCGAAGTGCCAGAACGTCCAACCGTTGCAGGACGGCGCGTTTTGCACCGCCGCGCCCACCTTGTGGATGGACCCGCGCACCCGACCGGACACCACCGTCCCATCCGCGGCCACCACGGCGCTGATCCGTCGCATCCGATCGAACAGCTTGCTGCCAGGCGCCAGCAACCCCCGCTCGACCAGACTGCCGAACGGCACTCGTGGCACCTCGCGCTTCGATACCGCACCCGACAGCCCTTCCGGCGGCGCCGGCCGTGTCGCCCGAACCCGGCCGATCGCCGCCTCGGCATAGGCCGGATGGCGTTCGATCCCGATGAAATGTCGATGCAGCCGCCGCGCCATCACCGCAGTGGTGCCGGTGCCCAGAAACGGGTCCAGCACAATGTCGCCAGGCGCGGTACTCGCCAGCAGCACCCGGTGCAGCAGTGCCTCCGGCTTCTGCGTCGGGTGAAGCTTCAGTCCATGCCGGTTGCGCAGCCGCTCCGGCCCGGTACACAGCGGCAGCAACCAGTCGCTGCGCATCTGGATGTCGTCGTTCAGCGCCTTCATCGCCGCGTAGTTGAACCGGTGGCGCGAATCACGCCCGCGTGCCGCCCAGATCAGCGTTTCGTGCGCATTGGTGAAGCGCCGGCCGCGGAAGTTCGGCATCGGATTGGACTTGCGCCAGATCACATCGTTCAGCACCCAGAACCCCAGATCCTGCAGCGCGGCACCGATGCGAAAAATGTTGTGATAAGCCCCGATCACCCACAGCGTGCCGTCCTTGCGCAGCAGCCTTCGGCATTCGGTCAGCCACTCGCGGGTGAACGTGTCATAGGCGGCGAAGTCGGTGAAGCGGTCCCAGTCCTCGTCCACGCCGTCGACCAGGCTGTCGTCCGGCCGCCGCAGCTCGCCGCGAAGCTGGAGGTTGTAGGGGGGATCGGCGAACACGCAATGCACCGACGCGGGCGGCAGCATGCGCATCAGTTGCACGCAGTCCCCCAGCATGACCTGATCGAGCGGCAGTTCGCGGGCGACTTCCACGGTGCTCCGGGGTGACGGGGTTGCGGCGGGGCGCCGCCGGTCAGGCACCCGGCGGCCGCCGCATCGTGGCGGTCCGGCCGAAGTCGCGTCAATCTGCCGTTCACCGCCTCCAGTCGCGGTCGATACGCGGGTCACCCCGCTCCCCCTACCGCGACTGGCATGCCCCGCACCGCCGCAGCGCTGCTTCGGGTGTGTCGCAGCTGCCGTATCGATGCCGCGCAGCGAATCTCAATCGAGTTCCAGCGTAAGCTGGCTCACCGTGCCGAAGCTCGGCCGATGGTGGCGGGTCGGCCCCAGCCGGCGCAGCGCGGCAACGTGGATTTCGGTCGCGTAGCCGGCATTGCTGCCCCAGCCATAGCCGGGGAAGCGCACCGCGAGCCGGGCCATCGCTCGGTCGCGCAGCACCTTGGCGACGATGGATGCCGCAGCGATCGACAACGACCTCCCGTCGCCACCGATCACGCACTGAACTGCGCAGGCGAGCGGCGGCGGCTGGTTGCCATCCACCAGCACGAGGTCCGGCAGCGTCGCCAGTCGGGAGACCGCGCGGCACATCGCCAGCAGTGCAGCGCGGAGGATGTTCAGCCGCTCGATCTCGGCCACCGAGGCTGCCCCCACCGCGATCTCGGCGCGGCCCGATTGACACAGCGCGTGGTAAGCCACCAGCCGCCGCTCGGGCGTGAGCTTCTTGGAATCGTCGAGCAGACCGGCGAGCCGGCGCGGCACGCCGGTGGGAAACACCACGGCAGCGGCCACAACCGGCCCCGCGAGTGGGCCGCGTCCCACCTCGTCCACCCCGGCAACCCGTCCGCCGGCACGCCTCTCCAGTACAAAATTCGGCACGCGCCCTGACTAGCAGGCGCCGGGAGTCGCGCCAAAGGTTACTTGGGATCGCCGAGCTGTGCCGTAAGATGGTTGACCAGGCTTCGAACCTTCGGCGAGCTGGCCCGATGCACCGGGCTCACGGCATGCAGCGTGCTTCCAGCCGGTCGGTGGTTCGGCAGCAGTTGAACCAGCCGGCCGCTCGCGAAATCCTCTTCCACAAGATACCCGGCGCAGAGCAGGACCCCCGCGCCGGCGCGCGCCGCATCGCAGCGCAGCATCGCGTTGTTCACCTGCAGCCTGCCGTAGATCGACACTTCCATCGGCCCGTCGGGACCATCGAACCACCAGTTGTTGGCGGTCGTGGTGGTGCCGGTGATGCAATGGTGAGTGCTGAGATCTGTCGGCGTGGTGGGCACTCCGTGGCCGGCGAGATAATTCGGCGCCGCGCACAACACGTAATCGAGCGGCATGAGCGGCCAGGCGATCAGACCTGCGCCGTTGGCGGGCTTGGTACGGATCGCAAGGTCGTAACCTTCCTCGATCAGATCGACCGAGCGATCCGACAGATCGACATTCAGCGACAGCTCCGGGTGCTTGAGCAGGAAGTCGACGACCAGCGGCCCGAGCCGCGTGCTGCCGAATACAACCGGAGCCGTGATGCGCATGCTGCCGCGCACCGGCGCCTCCGGCGTCGCCGCAGCGCGGGCGGTCTCCATGTCCTCGAGGATGCGGGTGCATTGCACGAAGAAGCTCTCGCCGACATCGGTCAGGGCAACGCGCCGTGTTGTGCGGTGCAGCAGCCGAACGCCCGAGCCAGTCCTCGAGAGTCTGCACATGCTTGCTGGCGGTCGCCTGGGAAACGCCCAGTTCGCGGGCCGCTCCGGAAAAGCTCCGTGTGGCAGCAACCTTGGTGAACACCGTCATGCTGGTCAGCCGGTCCACAACCACCATCCTCCGGGGGAACACCGCCCCGTCATCGGGTTGACCAGCAATTCGACCATTCGCATTCCTAACAAATAGTTCAAGATGCTGCATCGGCGGCAGCGTTTTACCGTTAAATTGCCGTTTGCGGTGGTCGTCGGGGAATCCGGCTACCGCAAGGTCATTTATTCTTTGACCCATTAACGAACGGTAACAACACTACACAATCCATTGTCCATGGCAAGGATATCATTCACCATGGCAATCGGGCGAATGGTTGGAGCCGTCGAAACGCAGAACAATCCAAACATGGAGGAATATCGAGCGCCGCAGAATGCCACGGAGCATGGATTGAATGCGCTGTGCGCACGCCGGAATTGACCTCCGTGGCCCTCCGTGGCCCTCCGTGGCGCTCGATATTCCTCCGTGTTGAAACCCTTTACTCCTTGAATCCGACCGCTCCGGCGGGTCGGACGTTTCGCGATCGCCATGGCGCGAGATCTGGCATCGAGGCCGCAGGCCGCCGGGCGTCAACCGGTCGCGCGCCCCGTCAGACCCGACGCAGCACGGCGGGCTGCTCGGCCAGACCGGATGGGTGCGCGATCTGCGGGGCCATCGCCTCCGGCCAGACCCAGGCCGACGCGGCGAACAGCCGCCGCATCGCGCCGAGGTCGCAATGGAACGGCGGCCCGTTCGGCCGATTGCTCTGCATGAACAGGATGAACAGTGCCCCATCCGGGCGTAACCAGCGGTGGAGCCGCCGCACATAGGTGGGCCACAGCCCGGGCGGGAGTGCGCAGAGGCAGGTTTGGTCGTAGACGGCATCGAACGGCACGTCCGGGTCCCACGCGAACAGATCCGCCTGCTCGGCCCGCGCCGGAAGTTTCAGCCGCCCGAAATGGGCCCGCTGCATGGCGATCGCGCTGGGTGCCGCGTCCACCACGGTGACGTCGAACCCCGCCTCGGCGAGCGCCAGCGGTTCCAGGCTGCGCCCGCCGCCCGGGATCAGGATCCGGCAAGGTGCCAGCGCGCCCGTGCTCCCCCAGGCGAGAAACGCGGGATTCAGCCCACGCCGCTCCCACCCGGTGGTGCCATCCCGATACCGGCTCTCCCAATCGATCGCCTGGGTCTCACTCACGACACCGACTCCGGAAGCTGCATCCAGGCAGGCAAATGCGGCATCAGCGTCGCTCCGTCACAGTCCAGCGCATCGCGCAACGCTTCGAGCCGCAACACCGCCAGGCCCGACTGATCGCGCCCCGAGCGCATTGTCCCGACCTCCGTGCCGCCGCGCAGCACCGGCGTCCCGGGCATCGGCAGAGTGCCGGCAACCGTCACCGGAACCAGCCGCCGCTTGACCAGGCCGCGGTATTTGGTGCGCGCGGTCAGTTCCTGACCCATGTAGCAGCCTTTGGTCCAGGATATGCCGTTCAGTTCATCGAAGCCGGCCTCCAGCAGCACGGTCTTCTCCGCCTCCAGGTCGCATGAACCGTCCGGCAGACCAAGTGCGAGCCGATGCCGGTCCCAGTCCTTCGCGGTGGCCGTGGCGGGCAACGGAGCGGCGGACAGCAGCCGCGAGCCAGCCTCGGGAAGCCGTGGATCAGGCGCGGCAATCGCCCCGGCTGTCGGCGTGCCATCCCAGGCCGCATGAACCCAAAGCTCGTCGGCCACGCGCAGGGTCACCTTCGATCGCAGCCGGAAGCGCGACAGTCGTGCCAGCAGCATCGGCACCTGGGCGCGCTCGCAGTCCAGCAGCAGCCGATCGCCGTCCGCCAGGATGAAGAAGTCGGCGAGCCACTTGCCCTGCGGCGTCAGCAGCGCCGCCCAGACCGCACGCCCGGGACCCGCCAGGGTGACATCGTTCGACACCAGGCCTTGCAGGAAGGTGATGCGATCCTCCCCGCCCACTTCGATCACGCCCCGACCGGGCAGTGCCGCCAGTTGTGTCATACTGGAACAGTGGGCGCTGCCGTGACCGGCCGCAAGCATCGACGGCGCTGCGCCAGCCCGAAAGTAGCACTGGCGCTGCGACCGGCAAGGTCGCTAGAACCCACGCCCGACATGAGTGCCACCTCCCTGTCTCCACGGCACGTACGGCCAGCCGCCGGCGTGACACCATTGCTGGTCTATCGCGATCGGATCGGCGTGCCGTCGGAGCTCCAGTTCCTCCGTCGGCAATATGTCGGCTTCGCGCGGCTTTCGCCGGTTTGGGTCGGCCGCCATGTCATGCCCGATGCGTCGTCGCTCGGCGGCGGCCTGCTGCGGCTGGCCGGCGATGGCCCGACCGGCTGGCTGGAGCGGCTGCTGTTCCGCCACCTTGGCCGTGTGCCCCGCCTGGACATCGGCCCGGTCGCCCATGTTCTGCATGCGCAGTTCGCGCGCGGCGGCGCGCTTGCCTTGCCGCTCGCGCAAGCGCTTGGCCTGCGGCTGGTGGTGACGCTGCACGGCGGCGACGTCAGCAAGACGAAGAACTGGCGCGGCACGCTGCAGGCGCGGCGCTGGCCCGCCGTGGTGGCAACCGCGGCGCGCTTCATCTGCGTTTCGGCCGCGGTCGCAGACACGGCGCTGGCGCATGGTGTGCCGCCCGGCAAGATCGCCTTGCTGCGGATCGGCGTCGAATTGCCGACCGCGCCACCCGCGCCACCCGTCGGGACGCCGTGCCATCTGTTCGTTGGCCGCTTCGTGCCGAAGAAGGGGATCGAGGTGCTGGCCGATGCGGTGCGTCGTCTGCGCGCCGCGGGGGAGGCGACACGCGTGGTGTGCGTCGGTGACGGCCCGCTCCGGCCGGTGCTGGAGGCGGTCGCTCGCGACACGGGGGGCGTGGAGCTCACCGGCTGGCTGCCGCCCGATGCCGTGGCGCGGCGCATGGCCGAGGCCTGGTCGCTGCTGGTTCCCAGTGTCGTCGCCGCCAACGGCGACACCGAGGGTTTGCCGAGCGTGATCCCGGAGGCCATGGCGCAGGCCTGCCCGGTGATCGGTTCCGCCGCGGGAGGGATCGCCGAGGTGGTGCAGCACGGGCGCACCGGATTGCTGGTGCCGCAGGGCGACGCCGCCGCGCTGGCCGACGCGATGCGGCGGCTGGTGTCGGAGCCGGAATTGCGGCATGGCCTGGGGATGGCGGCCTTCGCGTATGCGTCCGAGTGTCTCGACGCGCATGTCCAGTCGGCCGCCCTGGAAACCATTCTGTTGGAGGTCGCGAGCTAGATGTGCGGCATTGCCGGATTGATCCTGTCGAGCGGTGCCCCGCCGCCCGACCCCGCCACGCTGTCGAAACTGATCGACAGCCTGCACCACCGCGGCCCGGATGGCACCGGTCATGCGGTGGTCGGCCGCGTCGCGCTGGTGCACAACCGGCTCGCGATCATCGACCTGGTGACCGGCGACCAGCCGCTGTTCGCCGGCCCCGCCACGCTGATCTGCAACGGCGAGATCTACAATTACCGCGAGTTGCGCGTGGCGATGCCGGGCGTGAGCTTCGCCACCAACAGCGACTGCGAACCACCGCTGCACATGTGGCTGCGCGAGGGTGCCGACTACGCGCAGCACCTGCGCGGCATGTACGCGATCGCGATCCATGAGCGGATGCAGCGTACGGTGACGCTGACCCGCGACCCGTTCGGGATCAAGCCGCTGTACCTCGCCCAGGTCGCCGGCGGGCTGGCATTCGCCTCGGAGCCGCAGGCGCTGCTGGAGGCAGGACTGGTGGCGCGCACGGTGCGCCCGGCGGCGCGCGAGGAGCTGCTGCAACTGCAGTTCACCACCGGCACCGACACGATCTTCGAGGGCATCCAGCGCCTGCTGCCAGGCGAGACGCTGACCTGTGCCGACGGCCACGTGCTGGATCGGCGGCGCGTGTCGCATCTTCCCGAGGGCGGGCCGGAGAACATCGATGAGGATGCCGCACTGGAGCGGCTGGATCGCGCGCTGGAGGAGAGCGTCGATCTGCATCAGCGCAGCGACGTGCCGTACGGCATGTTCCTGTCCGGCGGCATCGACAGTTCCACCATCCTGGCACTGATGGCGCGGCTGAACAGCCAGCCGGTGCTGGCGTACACCGCCGGCTTCGACGCGCCAGGGGCGGCCGACGAGCGCGAGCACGCCGCAACGGTCGCCAAGGCGCTCGGGGCAAAGCACGAGACGATCGAGGTCAACGAACGGATGGTCTGGCGAGCATCTGCCGGAAATCGTCGCCTGCATGGACGATCCCGGCGGCGGATTACGCCATCATCCCCACCTGGTTCCTGGCCCGGCGCGCGCGACAGGACGTGAAGGTGGTGCTGAGCGGCGAGGGGGGCGACGAGATCTTCGCCGGCTATCCGCGCTACCAGAGCGCCATGAAGCCGTGGTGGCGCGGTGGGCGCACGATGTGGGCGCGCGGCAGCTTCGACCGGGTTGACGTGCTGCGCACGCGACCGTCCGCATGGCGCGACGGCATCGCCGCGGCGGAGGCAGAGGCGGCGGACGGTGGCCGCTCGCGGCTGGCGGCGGCGCAGGTGACCGACATGACCGACTGGCTGCCGCACGACCTGCTGCTGAAGCTGGATCGCTGCATGATGGCGCACGCGGTGGAGGGTCGCACGCCGTTCCTCGACCCCGGCGTGGCCAACGCGGCGTTCCGGCTGCCAGATGGGCTGAAGCTGCGCGATGGCATGGGCAAGTGGATCCTGCGCAAGTGGCTGGAGAAGCATCTGCCGGTGGCGCGGCCGTTCGCGCCGAAGCAGGGGTTCACCGTGCCGGTGGGAGAGTGGATCAAGGGGCAGGGGTCGCGGCTCGGGCCGCTGGTGGCGGCACAGCCGGGGATCGCGGAGATCGCCGACCCGGCCAAGGTCCGGATGCTGTTCAGCCACATCCGCCGCTGGCGCCACGGCTTCGCCTGCTGGAAGCTGCTGTTCTACGCGCTATGGCACCGCCGGCACATTCTCGGATTGCCGCCGGTCGGCGATGTGTTCGAGACACTGGCGGCGCAATGACCGAACGCAACGTGCTGCTGCGCGACATCTTCGTGAATGCCGGGCTGCCGTACGCGACATACCTGCTGCTGAGCTATCAGGGCGTGCCGACGGTGCAGGCGCTGGCGGCCGGCGCGGTGTTTCCCGTCGGCGCCATCATCTGGGGTTTCGTGCGCGAACGCCGCGTGCAGGCGCTTGGCATGATCGTGCTGGTCGCCACCGTGATTTCAATTCTGGCCGCGTTGTATTTCACCAGCCCGTTCCTCGCCCTGGCCAAGGGCTCGCTGTTCACCGGTTCGCTCGGCCTGGCCTTCCTGGCGTCGCTGTTGGCACGCCGCCCGCTGGTGTTCCATCTGGCGCGCCTCGGCCAGGACGAGGCTGACCGGCAGCACGCCGAATCCCTTTGGGACACTCTGCCGCAGTACCGCCGCCTGATGCGCCAGATCACCGCGGTCTGGGCGATAGCTTTGCTGATCGAGGCCTCGTTGCGCCTGATCCTGATCCCGCTGCTGCCGATCGCGCTGTTCCTGCCGGTCAGTGAGGCGATGTGGCTCTGCTGCCTCGGCCTGATGATCGCGTGGAGCTGGCGCTACGGCGCCAGGCAGATGGACCGGATCGAGCCGGGCTGAGCACCAACCCAGCCCGTGCACCTCCGCAACAGCGGCAATAAAGCAAGCAATAACACGGATTACACGGATTAAGGCGCACGGATTGCACGGATAGGAATCGAGCGCTTCGCGCGCAGCGCACGAAATCTCTTTCCGTGTAATCCGTGTTATTCTTGCTTTCCGTTCGCGCGACCGCCAACCTGCCGGCTATTTCAATCGCACCAGTCCGGAGAAACCGGCGAGGGCCAGCACCCCGAGAGCAAGCCCAGCAATTCTCTGCACATATTCAAAGCGCTTGGCAGTATAACCAAGTCCGGATCGCGTATCCGGTGACCAATAGGCGCGCTGTCCGGCCTCAAGTCCCGGCAGCACGGCCTCCAGCGAATACACCCACTTATTGAATTTCGGAAACGACCGTACTTCCGGTTGCTGAAGGAAACATCCGACCTGTGACTGCCCAGGGACAGCCAGACCCCGACGGCGCTGATCGGACGACGGCAGATAGAGCTCCTGCGTACTCGGCGCTCCGCACAACACCCACTCGGGCGAGCGCAGGAATACCGCAGAGTTCGGCCGCAGCTGACCCTCCGTCTGGACGGCAGCGAGCAGCCCAACCCCGGCCAGCCAGAACAGAGCAATCCAGACGAATGCCAGCAGCGGATGGAGCCCGTAGCCGACCGTCAGCAGCAGCAGGGCATCCTTCAGCAGCAGGATGGTGCGCCACGGCCGACCGGCCCTGATCCGCCGCATCCGCCGTTGCAGGCGTTCCTTCTCGAACAGGATTCTGCGGGCGTCATCGCGATGGCCCATCTGGTCCAGCACAGTGCTCAGCTGTTCGTACGGCTGCGGCCAGAAATCCTCGCCCCAGCGCGCCGGTGACTGCCGCGACAACCAGTCAAGCCGGGTCCGCGCATCGACCGGGCCTCCCACAAAGCCGCCATAGCGGAAGCGGTTCAACAGCAGGTCGCCTGCCTTGGGCCAGCTCTCGGGCTCGTCGACGATCGTTCCGACCTGCGTCCCGTTCAGACTGAGCGCGCCAGCCATCTTGGTGCCATGCCGAAGAAACAGCGCGCCCTCGATCACCGCTCGGTTGAGCGTCAACGCGATGCCCCCAGGCGCCTCGAATGTCCCACCCTCCAGCTTGACGTCGCCGCGGACACGCGAACCGATAAAGCTGGCTTCGCCGGCAATCGTTGCCGCGCGAAGATCGACGTCGCCCGCGACCTTCACGCCGTCGGCGGCCAAGGCGATGCCTTCCGCGGCGCCCAGACTGGTGCCGATCAGGCTCAGGTCGCCGGTCAGCTGAGCGCCCACGACCCTGACCGAGCCACGCAGCCGCGAACCGCGCAGCGTTAGATCACCGCGCGTCACGATGTGGGCGGCGTCGAACGCGATGCCGCCGATCTGGGTGACCGCCGAGCCATCCAGGACAAGGTCGCCATCGAGCTGTGCGCCCCGCAGATTGATCGCGCCATCGATCTCGGCGGCGCGAAGATGGACGCCGCCCTTCGCGCGTAGCCGTTCCGCCGCCAGCCCCGGGAGCACGGAGCCGTCAAGCAGCAGCGAGTCGATGCCCGCGGATCGTAGAATGAGCGGTGAATCGAACCGGCAATCCGCGAGCGTGATGCCGCGGAGGTCCTGACATCCCTCCAGATCGAGGCTGCCGATTACCCATGCTCCCCGGAGGCGAAGCCCCTTCTCGTGCAGTCGGGGAACATCCGGTGCGCCCAGCAGGAGGAGGCGGAGCAGGCTCGCCCGTATTGCGCGGCCCATGTCGCCCACCGTCGGCAAGCTGCCATCGCCGCATTGATGGTATCCGCCGCTGTCCAGCCCGGCGAGCAGTTCCGCCTCGGGCGCACCAAGCTCGCCGATATCGTGCAGCGTGCGCAGCGTCAGGTGTCGCGACCGGTCTCCGTCGCTCGCCGCAACTCGTCCCCGGGCGTCCTCCCCGAATGCGGACACGGACTGCCGAACCATAGCGTTCCCAACCTCAGCAGCTTGGCAGTCTTTGTATCGACTGCGTATGGAACCCACCATCTCGATGGACCGACCCGATGCGCCGGCCCATCCCGCTGACTGCTCCGTACACCAATGCCGCGGCGCATGGGAAATGCGTCCGGCCGGCGAAGGGACCGCTCGCGCCGCCGCGATCCGGTCATTCCAGCGGCCCGCTGGCGACTTGCGTTCCCCCCGCATCTCCGCCATATCCCCGCCCGCCGGCGCAGCCGGTAATTCACACGCGGGGCGCCTTTCCCGGTTCGCCGGGTCCGGTGTCGCGAGACGCAGCCCCGCGGAGGCTCAACCGGACGCAGCGAAAGGATCCGCCCCCATGGCGATGCCCGACTTCTCAATGCGCCAGCTCCTCGAAGCCGGCGTGCATTTCGGCCACCACACCCGCCGCTGGAACCCGGCGATGGGGCCGTACCTGTATGGCGTGCGCAACCAGGTGCACATCATCGACCTGCAGCAGACCGTGCCGCTGCTCGACCGCGCCCTGCGCGCCGTGCGTGACGTGACCGCGGCCGGCGGGCGCGTGCTGTTCGTCGGCACCAAGCGGGCCGCTGCGGAATACGTCGCCGACGCCGCCAAGCGCTGCGGCCAGTATTACGTGAACCACCGCTGGCTCGGCGGCACGCTGACCAACTGGAAGACCATCACCGGCTCGATCAAGCGGCTGCGCCAGATCGAGGAACTGCTGGGCGGCAACATCGAGGGCCTCACCAAGAAGGAGGTGCTCGACATCACCCGCGACAAGGACAAGCTGGAACGCGCGCTGGGCGGCATCAAGGAGATGGGCGGGCTGCCGGACATCCTGTTCATCATCGACACGAACAAGGAGAAGCTCGCGGTCGAGGAGGCGAACAAGCTGCACATCCCGGTGGTCGCGATCCTCGACAGCAACTCCGACCCGGTCGGCGTGACCTTTCCGGTGCCCGGCAACGACGATGCGATCCGCGCCATCACGCTGTACTGCGACCTGGTGGCGGGCGCGGTGCTGGATGGCATCAGCGCCGAGATGGCCGCCTCGGGCCAGGATATGGGCGCGGTCGAGAACCTGCCGCCGGAGGCGATGCCGGAGCTCGAGATGCCCGCCCGAAGCGGCCAACGCCTGAGGAGGCCGGAAACCATGCCTGACATCACCGCCGCCATGGTGAAGGACCTGCGCGAGAAGACCGGCGCCGGCATGATGGATTGCAAGCGCGCGCTGACCGAGGCCGGCGGCGACATGGAGGCCGCGGTCGATTGGCTGCGCACCAAGGGCCTTGCCGCCGCGGCAAAGAAGTCCGGCCGCGTCGCCGCCGAGGGCCTGGTCGGCGTCGTCTCCGCGCCCGGCCGCGCGGCGATGGTGGAGGTCAACGCCGAGACCGACTTCGTCGCCCGCAACGATTCAGTTCCAGGCCTTCGTCGAGGCGGTGACGCGGATCGCGCTTTCGGTCGGCGAGGACCTCGATGCGATCAAGGTCTGCGCCGTATCCCGGCTCCGGCCGGACGGTGGCCGATGAACTCACCCAGCTCGTCGCCACGATCGGCGAGAACATGAACCTCCGCCGCGCCCGCGTGCTGAGCGTCGGCAGCGGCGTGGTGGCGACCTACGTGCACAACACGCTGAAGCCGGGCCTGGGCAAGATCGGCGTGCTGGTGGCGATCGAGGGCAGCGGCGAGATGGCGGCGCTGGAGACGCTCGGCCGCCAGGTCGGCATGCACATCGCTGCCAGCAGCCCCGAAGCGATCGATATCGACGGCGTCGAGCCGGCGTCGCTGGCGCGCGAGAAGGCGGTACTGGTCGAGCAGGCGCGCGCCTCGGGTCGGCCCGACAACATCATCGAGAAGATGGTCGAGGGCCGCATCCGCAAGTTCTACGAGGAGGTCGTGCTGCTCGAGCAGGTCTGGGTGCACGACGGCGAGAGCCGCGTGAAGGCGGTGCTGGCGAAGGCCGGCGTGAAGCTGGTCGGCTTCGCGCGTTTCAAGTTGGGCGAAGGGATCGACAAGTCGGAAGCGGCCGCAGCGTAGCGGCGGTCTCACGCCGTCCGCGACGCGGCCAGCGATCAGACTGGCATCCCGCAACGGACATTTGCGGCGAGGATTGCACATGCCTGTCACGACACGTCCGCTACAATCGTCGTTTGCCGCCGAGATCGCCGGGCTCGATCTGAGCCGGCCCATCGACGCCGCGGACGTCGCCGCGACCTGGCTCGCAATCGATCGGTTCGCAGTAGTGATCCTGCGTGACCAGCACCTGTCCGATGCGCAACTGCGCGACTTCGCTGGGCAATTCGGTCCGCTCGAGATCGGCCGTGCCGCCGCACGCCCCGGCCGGCGCCGGCTCGCCATCCCGCAGATCGGCGACATCTCCAACCTCGACGCGGACAGCAAGGTCCGCCGCCTGGACGACCGCCGCCGGCTGGACAGTCTTGGCAACCGCCTCTGGCATACTGATGCCTCGTACATGCCGGTCCCCGTCGGTACTCGGCATGCTGCACGCGGTCGCGCTGCCGCCGCCCTCGCCGTTCGGCAACGGCGAGACCGAGTTCGCCGACATGCGCGCCGCCTACGACGCGTTGCCGGACGCGACGCAGCAGGCGATCGACGACCTGGTCGTGGAGCACGACGTGTTCTGGTCGCGTGGCCAGATCGGCTTCACGGAGTTTCCGCCGGGCGAACGCGAACAGTACCCGCCGTCGCCGCAGCGCCTGGTGCGGCGGCATCCGGGGTCGCAGCGCAAGACGCTGTACTTGTCCGCTCACGCCTCCCACGTCGTCCACTGGCCGGTGGCGGACGGCCGCCTGCTCTTGTGGGACCTCACGGCGCACGCCACGCAGCGGCAGTTCGTCTACCGCCACTCCTGGCGGGTCGGCGACCTGGTGATCTGGGACAATCGCTGCACCATGCATCGCGGCCGCCCGCACGACGAAACGCAGCCGCGCGACCTGCGCCGTGCCACCACATTGGATGCCGCCTCCACGCTCGATCAGGCCGCCTGAGGCGCCGTCCCTCCCACGGGCGCGCCGTGCGCGCTGCCCTGGGCGCTGCCCTGGGCGCTGCATGACAGCGTCCGAGCTTCGCGCATCACTGCCGGGTGTGGGTTCCGCCGATGCCTTGCCCGTGACACCGCACCAGGGTCCATCGTAGCATTAATTGCCGAACCCGAGTGCCCAAAGTGCAGGCAGAATCGAGCGCACCTCCTGCGGCCAGAGCAACCGACGCGCGCAAACTCGCGGCGTTCGTGCATGCCGATATGGTGGACTACAGCCGGCTGATCGGCGAAGACGACAGCGGAACCTACGCACGGCTCGCGCGATTGAGGCACGCTCTGATCGATCCCGTGCTCGAGCGGTATGGCGGGAAAGTCGTCAACACTGCCGGCGATTCGCTGCTGGTGGAGTTTTCCAGCGTACCTGTCGGCGGTGCGCTCCGCGGTCGAGATCCAGACCCGGATACCGGAATTCGATCAAGGTGATCCGCCGCATCGCCGCATCCGTTTCCGCATGGGGATCAACGCCGGTGATGCGATCGCCGACGGTGAGCACAACCTGCACGGCGACAGCGTCAATGTCGCTGCGCGGCTCCAGGCGGTCTGTCCGCCCGGCTGCGTGTGCGTGTCCGCCATCGTGCGCAATCATGTGCAGGGGCAGGACCTGCAGTTCGAGCCGATGGGCGCACTTGATCTGAAGAACATTGCGCGGCCGGTCGAGGCATTCGTGGTACGCCTGGATCGACCGTCAACGCCGCATCGGCTCCCGCTCAGACAAATCGTGGCCGGGTTGGTGCTGCTCTGCGTCGTGCTGGCCGGCATGGGCACGTGGCTGATCGCGCACCGGGTGCCGGAGGCGAAACCGGCGGCCGACGATGGCACCCCTCCGCTCTCCATCGCGGTGCTGCCGTTCACCAATCTCAGCAGCGACCGCGACGAGGACTACCTTGCGGACGGTATCGCGGAAGATCTGACCACCGATCTGTCGCATCTCGAGGGTACTTTCGTGGTGGCTCGCGAGTCAGCATTCACCTATCGCGGCAAGCAGGTGGACATTCGCGATGTCGGTCGGCAGCTTGGCGTCCGCTATGTGCTGGAGGGCAGCGTCCGCAAGCTTGGCGAGACGGTTCGCATCAACGCGCAGCTGATCTCCGCCCATGACGGCGTCCATGTCTGGGCGGAACGGTTCGATCAGCCGTTGCGCGATCTTCAGGCCGGGCAGGACAGCACCGTGCAGCGTATCGGCACGGCACTCAACATCAAATTCGATGCAGCGAAGCGGCAATCCGAGACCGCGATGACAGATCCGGCCGCCTACGATCTGGTGTTGCGCGCCAAGGCGGTCCTCCAGGAACCTCGAAGCGACGTCCGCGACACCATCGCCGCCGGCTATTTCGAACAGGCCCTTCGTCTGGATCCGACCTCGGTGCCGGCCAAGGCCGGCGTCGCAAGCATGCTGCTGGTGACCAATCGGTCGATCAATCGCGCGGCCACCCTGATCACCAGGGCGGAATATGCCGCACCCAATTCACCCGATGTGCTGGCGGCCAAATTCCGCCTGCTGATCCGCCAACACCGCAATGAGGAAGCTGTTGCCACGTTCAGCCGGCTGCTCGACATCGATTCAAGTGCCGCAGGCATCGCCGCCGAGTTCGTGCAGTGCGCGAGCTGTTGGGGGCGCGCCGGGGAGGCGATACCGTTGCTTGAACGAACCGCCCGGCTGATCCCGCGTTCCGCCGATCAGGATGTCATCTACGCGACGCTCGGCCGTCTCCTGCTGGTGGTCGGGCGCGACGCCGAGGCCATCGGCTGGCTGGAACGCGGCCTGCACGCCACGGCGGAGTTGTCGCCCGCCAAAATCGCGGAACGCCAGCCAGGGGACTATGTCATCGAAAGTACCAAGGTGTATCTCGCCATCGCATATGCCTTCACCGGCCAGCTCGACGAGGCCCATACCATGCTCGCCTCGGCCATGTCGTCGCCGCGCACCATGGACTTCACGGTACGGTTCTTCCTCAATCGTATCCCGCAGTATTTCGATGCGGAGCGGCAGGCCCAGGAGCGCCGCCTCGCCGACGGGATGCGCCGGGCGGGGCTGCGAGATCACCTTGACGAGACGACTGATTTTCACATCCCGCCGGCCGCCGTCCTGCAGGACAGGAACGATGGTCCGACGCCGCTGACGGTGCCCGGCGGCACCACGATCCGGACCGACGAATTGGTGCAACTGATGGCGGCCAAGCCCCTGGTGCTGACCAGGGCGCCGCTCAATCCGACGATCCCCGGGGCGATCCTGGTCGATTTCGGATCCACCGGCAGCCTGAACGACGAGTGGCAGACTGCCCTGGCAAGACTGGTCGGCGAAGCGACCGCTGGCGACAAGCAGCATCCGATCGTGGTGTTCTCATACAGCATCAATCATTGGCCGAGCTGGAATCTTGCTTTGCGATTGATCGCGCTCGGTTACACCAGGGTCTATTGGTATCGTGGCGGCTGGGAAGCCTGGGACTCGCATGATCTGCCGAAGGCACCACTTGCCATGCAGTTTCTTCCCCCCACCCATTGACCACATGCCCGGCGGGTGGCGCGGCAGTGCGAGCCAGGGCTGGCGCACCGCTGCTTCATCTTGTTCCACCCGGCCCCTGCGACTAGGGTGCGCGCCGCCATCGTCGGGGACTCGCTCCGCATGCCAGACCGCCCGGTCTACCAGCGTGTCCTGCTGAAACTGTCAGGCGAGGCCCTGATGGGCCGCCGCGAGTACGGCCTCGACAACGAGACCGTCCGCGCCATCGCCGCCGATGTCGGCGACGTGGTCGGCATGGGCGTGCAGGTCTGCATCGTGATCGGCGGCGGCAACATCTTCCGCGGCATCTCCGGCGCCGCCGCCGGCATGGAACGCGCCCAGGCGGACTATATGGGCATGCTCGCCACCGTGATGAACGCACTCGGCATGCAGTCCGCGCTGGAGAACTGCGGAGTGCCCACCCGGGTGCAGTCGGCGATCCCGATGTCCTCGGTGTGCGAGCCCTATATCCGCCGCCGCGCCGAGCGGCACATGGAGAAGGGCAGGGTGGTCATCTTCGCCGCCGGCACCGGCAACCCGTTCTTCACCACCGACACCGCGGCCGCGCTTGCGCGCCGCCGAGATGCACTGCGACGCCCTGTTCAAGGGCACCCAGGTCGATGGCGTCTATTCCGCCGACCCGCGCAAGGTCGCCGATGCCAGGCGCTACGAGCAGCTCACCTACCTCGAGGTGCTGGCCAACGACCTCGGCGTGATGGATGCCGCCGCGATCAGCCTGGCGCGCGAGAACGCCCTGCCGATCGTGGTCTTCAACATCCACGCCGCCGGCGCCTTCGCCGCCGTGGTGCGTGGCGAGGGCCGCTTCACCAGGATCATCGAACAGCAATAAAATACCGGGGACATGTCCAGGAGGCCGCCATGGCACAAGCCGATCTCAACCAGCTCAAGCAGGACCTGACACGCCGCATGGACGGCGCGCTGGAGACGCTCAGGCGCGAGTTCAACGGGCTGCGCACCGGCCGGGCCCATCCCGGCCTGCTGGAGCCGGTGAAGGTGCAGGCCTACGGCTCGGAAATGCCGCTCAACCAGGTCGGCACCGTCGGCGCGCCGGAGCCGCGCATGCTGACGGTGCAGGTGTGGGACCGCAGCCTGGTCGGCGCGGTCGAGAAGGCGATCCGCGATTCCGGCCTCGGCCTGAACCCGGCCTCCGACGGGCAGCTGGTCCGCGTGCCGATCCCGCAGCTCACCACCGAGCGCCGTGCCGAGCTGGCGAAGACGGCGCACAAATACGCCGAGGGCGCGAAGGTCGCGGTGCGCGCGGTGCGGCGCGACGGCATGGAGCAGATCAAGACCCACGAGAAGAAGCACGAGATCGGCGAGGACGTGGCAAAGGACTGGAGCGGCGAGGTGCAGAAGCTGACCGACCAGTACATCAAGCGGGTGGACGACGTGCTGGCGGACAAGGAAAAGGACATCCGCCAGGTCTGACCCAAGCTGATGTCGATCGCCGTCACCAGCCGCGCGGCGCTCGCCGCCCAGGCCACGCATCCGACGCAGGCCAGCGCATGCCCCGCGCATGTCGCGATCATCATGGACGGCAACGGCCGCTGGGCCGCCTCGCGGCGCCTGCCGAAGATCGCCGGCCATCGCGAGGGCGCCCGCGCGGTCCGGCGCACCATCGAGGCGGCGATCGAGAACGGCGTCGCCTGGCTGACGATCTACGCGTTCAGCAGCGAGAACTGGCGCCGGCCGGCCGGCGAGGTGCTCGATCTGACCGGCCTGCTGCGCCAGTACCTGAAGAGCGAGATCGCCGAACTGAAGGAGAATGGCGTGCGGCTGCGCGTCATCGGCGATCGCGCGCGGTTCGATCACGATATCCAGCAGGACCTCGCCAACGCCGAAGCGGACACCGCCGGCAATGCCAGGCTCAACCTGACCGTGGCGCTGTCCTATGGCGCGCGGGCGGAGATCGCCGCCGCGGCGCGCAGTCTGGCCGAGGCGGTGCGCGATCGGCAGGCTCGACGCCGGCGCAGATCGACGAGGACCGGCTCGCCGGCGCGCTGTGCACCGCCGGCATGCCCGATCCCGATCTGATCATCCGCACCTCGGGCGAGCAGCGGCTGTCCAACTTCCTGCTCTGGCAGGCCGCCTACGCCGAACTGGTGTTCCTGGATGTCCTGTGGCCGGACTTCGGCGCCGAGCACTTCACGGCCGCGTTGGCCGAATACGCGAGGCGGGAGCGGCGCTTCGGTGCCCGCCCTGGCTGAGCGCCCGGCAGGACGCTGGGGCGACCTCGGCACGCGCGTGCTCTCGGCGCTCGTGCTGGCGCCCGTCGCTGTGGCCTGCGTCTGGTTCGGCGGCATCGCCTTCGCCGTCATCGTCGCCGCCGCGATGCTCGGCCTCGCGGTGGAATGGCTGGGCCTGTGCCGCCGCTCCGGCTGGGCGCCGCTGCGCCCGCTCGGCCTCGCCTACATTGCGCTGGCTGGGCGCGGCGCTGCTGTGGCTGCGCCATGATCCCGTCGCCGGCCGGGCCGATGTGCTGTTTCTGCTGCTGGTCGTCTGGGCCGGCGATATCGGCGCCTATCTGGTCGGGCGCTGGATCGGCGGGCCGCGCCTGGCGCCGCGCATCTCGCCGGGCAAGACCTGGTCGGGCGCGTTCGGCGGCCTGTTCGCCGCGGTTGCGGCCGGGCTGCTCGCTGCCCATGTGCTGTCGGACGCCGCTACCTGGCGTGCCGTCGTGATCGCCGCCGCCCTCGGTGTCGTTGCGCAGGCCGGCGATCTGTTGGAAAGCTTCGTCAAGCGGCGGCTGGAGGTGAAGGATTCCGGGCCAACTCATCCCTGGCCATGGCGGCCTGTTCGATCGCCTCGACGGCGTGCTGGCCGCGGCCCCGGTGGCGGCCCTGCTGGCGCTCACCCTGGGACGTGGAGTAGTTCTGTGGCAATGACCCCGGCCCCGCGCAGCGTCACCGTCCTCGGCAGCACCGGCAGCGTCGGCACCCAGACGGTCGAACTGCTCGCCGGCCGCGCCCGGACGCTTCCAGGTGCGCGCCCTGGTCGCCGGCCGCAACGCCAGGCTGCTGGCCGAGCAGGCCATCATGCTGAAGGCCGGGCGCGCGGTGATCGCCGACCCGGCTGGCTACGCCGAACTGCGCCAGGCGCTGGCCGGCACCGGCATCGACACCGCCGCCGGCCCCGAGGCGGTGGTCGAGGCCGCCGCGCTGCCCGCCGACTGGACCATGGCGGCGATCACCGGCGCCGCCGGCCTCGCCGCCACGCTGGCCGCGATCAGCCGCGGCGCCGTGGTCGCGCTGGCCAACAAGGAGGCGCTGGTCTGCGCCGGCGAGGTGATGCTGCGCGCCGTGCGCGACGCCGGCGCCACGCTGCTGCCGGTGGACTCCGAGCACAACGCGATCTTCCAGGCGCTGGAGGACGGCAATCGATCGGCGGTGGAGAAGATCGTGCTGACCGCGTCGGGCGGTCCGTTCCGCACCGCCACGCGCGACGAGATGGCCAACGCCACGCCCGACGTTGCGCGCAAGCATCCGGTCTGGTCGATGGGCGCCAAGATCAGCATCGATTCCGCCACGCTGATGAACAAGGGCCTCGAGCTGATCGAGGCGGCGCGGCTGTTCTCGCTGCAGGAGCCGCAGATCGACGTGCTGGTGCATCCGCAGTCGGTGATCCACGGCCTGGTGTTCTACCGGGACGGCAGCGTGCTGGCGCAGCTTGGCTCGCCCGACATGCGCATTCCGATCGCGCATACGCTGGCCTGGCCGGAGCGGATGACCACGCCGTCGCCGCGTCTCGACCTCGCCAGCCTTGCCAGGCTCGACTTCATGGCGCCCGACACCGAGCGGTTTCCCGCGCTGCGGCTGGCGCGCGATGCGCTGCGTGCCGGCGGCGGCGCGCCGGCGATCCTGAATGCGGCGAACGAGATCGCCGTGGAAGCCTTCATGCAACGCCGGATCGGCTTCCTCGATATCGCCGGAACCGTGGCCGAAGTGCTGGACGCGATGGGCGCCCATCCGGCAAATACGCTCGACGAAGTGGTGGCGCTCGATGCCGCCGCCCGACGCACCGCGGAGCGTCTGACCGCGGCCCGCGCCGCATGACACATTAACCGAACCGAAAGCACGCCAGATCATGCCCGCCGCTTTGCAGAGTATCCTCGCATTCCTCCTCGTACTCGGCGTGCTGGTGTTCGTGCACGAGTTCGGCCATTACCTCGCCGCCCGGCTGGTCCGCGTGCATGTCGAGGTGTTCTCGATCGGCTTCGGCCCCGCGATCGCCACCTGGCGCGACCGCGTCGGCACGGTCTGGAAGCTCGCCTGGCTGCCGCTTGGCGGCTACGTCAAGCTGCACGGCCATGAGCGGCCGGAGGTCGCAGTGCCCGACGAACCGCGCGAGCCAGGTCGCATCGGTCTGGCGATCATGCGCTGGCGCGGACGCAACCCGCCGGCTGTCGCATCCCGGCCGGCCACGCGCGGAGCCGGTCGCGGATGCCGGCCGCTGGATCCCCGGTCGCGTGTTCCACGAAAAGCCGGTCGCGGCGCGCGCGCTCGTCGTCGCCGCCGGGACCGATCGCGAATTTCCTGCTGGCCATGGTGCTGTTCGCCCTGCTGTTCGCCACCGCCGGCCGTCCGCTGATCCTGCCGGTGGCCGGCGACGTGTTGCCCGGCAGCGCCGCAGCGCGCGCCGGCATCCAGGCCGACGACAGGATCGTGTCGATCGCGGGTGCGCCCATCGCCAGCTTCGAGGACATCCAGCGCATCATCGCCGCGCGTCCCGCGGAGACGCTGCCAATCACCATCAAGCGCGGCAGCGAGACGCTGGAGCTGCTCGGTGCTCACCGACGCGCGCGAGTCGGGCGGACACAAGGTCGGCATGCTGGGCATCCGCGGCGGCCAGGTCGAGTATCAGCGGCTCACCCTGCCCGAGGCGCTGGTGGGCGGCGTGACGCAGACCTGGCAGGTCACATCCGAGACGGTCGTGGGTCTGGCGCAGATGATCAGCGGCCGCCGCGGCACCGAGGACCTTGGCGGACCGCTGCGGATCGCGCAGCTCTCCGGGCAGGTGGCGCAGCTCGGGCTGGCCAGCCTGATCTCGTTCATCGCCGTGCTGTCGGTGAACCTCGGTCTGATCAACCTGTTCCCGATCCCGGTGCTGGATGGCGGGCATCTGCTGTTCTATCTGGCCGAGGCGATCCGTGGCCGGCCGGTCCCGCCGCGCGCCCAGGAATACGGCTTCCGCGCCGGCCTGGCACTGCTGGCCGGGCTGTTCATCCTGGCTACCTGGAATGATCTCACCCATCTCGGGATGTTCCACTGAATTCGCCTGCGCGAATTGGCACGTCTGCCGCGTTACGGCATGTGAGCCGCCCGACCAACCGCGCCGCATGCCGACGCGATCGGTGGCCGGCGCAGGCAGCACGCTGCGGGCGGCTGCGGCGTGGTCCCGGGGCGAATCTCAGCCGGCCAAATACCAGTCGACGAATTTGATGACGCGCCGGCGGACTCACCGTCATGGCGCGGCTTGGCGACGCCATCCACATCTTTGCTGCGAACAGTAAGCAAAGACGTGGCAGGCCGGACAAGCCCGGCGATGATGATGAGGGGGGCCGGTGCGTCGGCAATTTCGTCGTCTGGTATAGCAGGTAGTTAAGTATTTCCGCCTACCGAGGCTTCTGGCTGAGGAAGGTGGGCCACAATGCAGCGATTGAACATCGGGGCAGCCTTGCTCGGGGTTGCCGTCACGAGCCTGCTCGGTACGTCCAGCGCAGCAAGCCTCGATCAGTTCATCGGCTTCGGCGACAGCACCATGGACAGCGGGTACTTTCGCTATGGCCCAACGGGTGGCTCTCCCGGTCTGCCGCCCGGCGCGCCGAGTGACGCGATCGATATTCTCATCCGACGGACCGTCGCAGCCGGTGGCACCGGAGCGTTCATGGGTCCCGGCGTGGTGGACACTATCCAACTGGCGGCAAAATTCGGCTTGGCTGCCGCTCCCGTCACAATTCCCGGCGGTGGTGGCACCAACTACGCCAACGGCTCCGCGCAATCTGTCCCCACTACTGCAGGCGATGGCTATTTGAGTGGTCTTTACAACAACGTACCCATCGTAGCCCAGATTTCGAACTACCTCGCCGCGGTCCGCAACGCCGCCAATCCCAATGCATTGTATATGATCAGTTTCGGCGGGAACGACCTGACATGGTTGGATACCCAGGGCGGCGGCGTGCCGCCGCAAGCCTATCTCAGTTCGTTGGCGACCGCGCTGACCGCGAGCGTCGCGACCTTACAGGCCGCCGGCGCGCGCACCATCGTGGTGCTGGATCCTTACGCCTACTCGAGGTTGGTCGGCCCGAATGGTGCATTGACGGCGGCTGATGCGATTACCGTCGGCCAGGCGGCGACCTACGGGACAGACACCTGGTTCGACCTGCGCGCCGCTGGGGTGAACTTCGTTCCAGCAGATGTCGAAGGCGTTCTGAAATACGTATCCCGGAATCCGACACAGTTCGGTTTCACACCCGCGACCGAGTTGGCGAGCAGCCCGGCATGCGGTGCCACGTCAGCGCTGCTCTGCGCGCCGTCCCAACTCGTCACCCCCAACGCTGAACAAACCTATCTTTGGAGTGATGCGCATCACCTGACCACGGCGGGGCAGACGATCGAGGCGGACTACATCCACAGTTTGCTGACCGCGCCGAGCCAGATCTCGCTGCTGGCGGAGGCCGCCGTGCAAGGCGGCCTGGCGTGGATGAACACGATCCACGAGCAGATCGATCTGTCCGGCCAACATCGCGGCCCGAGTGGTGTCAACGCCTGGATCAGCGCCGGGGCCAACAGCCTGAGCCTCGGGAACGCGCCTGACTTCCCGAACGTATCCGGCACACCCACCGGGGGCACGGCCGGAGGGGACTATCTGATCCCAGGTGGGATAATCGTGGGCGCCGCGGTCACCGCGGGCGGGCAGACGCAGGGCTTCTCCTCGGGTGGCCACTTCACCCAGGCCGCCGAGGCGGCGAGTCTCTATATCGCCTATGGGTCCGGGTCACTGTGGGGCAACGCCATCGCGAGCTACGGCCTGTTGCAGAGCCACGTCGAACGCCAGGTCGCGCTGGGTGTCTTCACCGACCAGAACAACGGCGACACCGACGGCCGTTCCCTGGCGCTGGCGTTGCGCGGCGGGTACGATTTACACGTCGGCGCGCTCACCACGGGACCCGTGGCGGGCGCGGTGCTGCAACAGGTGCACGTCAACGGATTCACTGAGACCGGCACCAGCGGAGTCACGGCCCTCGCTTTCGGTGGCCAGACGCAAGGTTCGGTCATCAGTCAGCTCGGCTGGAGCGGATTTGTGGACGTGGGTGACTGGCAGCCCTTCGCCGAGGTGGCATGGAATCACGAGTGGGCCAACAAGAACCGCACGGTAACTGCTTCACTCACGTCGATCGCCGCCCCGTCCTGGACCGCTGATGCCGCGCCGATTGCCTCCGACTGGGCCACCGCATCGCTCGGGGTCTCGTACAAACTCAATTCACAGGTAATCCTGCGAGCCGCCTTTTCAGCGGTATTGATGAACCCACAGGCTGCCGGTTACGGTGGCGAACTGAGCCTGAACGCCGCCTTTTAAGCCGATTCACAGACGTTCGGCCCGGCACCTTCGTGCTCGTCCTCACCGATCGCAATCAGATCGACGCCCAGCCGGGCCAGCGCCTTTGCGTTCGCCCAGGACGCAACCTGCCGCACCAGGACGCTCGCCTGATAGGCATGCAGGCTGTCCACCAGCTTGCCGAGGCGCTCGGTGTCCCTGGCGGTCCGCGCCGCCTGCCGGTCCTCCTGCAGCACGACCGTCGCTGCCCCCAACAGCGATAGCTCCACCGACGGCGCCTCCATGCCGTCGGACTGGAAGCCGATGCCGTGGCAGAGCGGGCGCAACCGCATGACGCACTCCAGCACCCGGCTCTTCGGGAATCCCTTCGGCATGCCGGACAGCACCAGCACCAGCCGCTCGCGTAGCCGGGTGTCGAGCGCCTGGCAGGCGGCGACATAGCGTTCGGTCCGCCGCCGATCGAGAAACACCTCGAAATCCACATTCACCAGGACCAGCAGCGACCGGCCCTCGGCGATCTCGTCGATCGCCTGCCCGGCCGCCACACCGAGCACCAGCCGATCGAAGTCGAAATCCTGCCGTTCCTGCATCGGCAGCGTCGAGTAGGCCGCAAGTATCCGCTGCTCCTGCTGCCGCCGCAGCCGCACGAAATTTGCCACCACTTCGCGGGTTCGCCGGCTGCGCACCGGCTCCAGCCGGCAGCTTGTGGTGCGAACCGCTTGGCGCAGGGTCTCGCGCGCCCGGACCTCGATTTCCGCCAGCCGGCTGTTGAGCCGCACGCCGATCACCGTGGCGAGCATGTCGGCGGACCGCCCCGGCTGGTACGGCACATCGACCGCGGCGGCGATCGCAGACACGTTGGCCGTCACTTCGGTCTCGCCGTCGCCCACCAGCCGGGTGCGGATTTCGCGCGCCAGCGCGGCGGCGCGGAAGCCGGCCTCTTCCTCGGTGGTTCCGACGAAGCAGATCAGGAAGCCGCCGTCCGGAGTACGCGAACAGCTGTCGTGCGGACCGCAGCGCCGGATCACATGCTCCGCGCTGGCCATTGCGCGCGCCGCGACAGCAGCCCAGCGCGATCCGAGCGCCTCCTTCACCTCGTCCAGGCCGATCAGCCTGATCTTGCCGGCGACGTGCACGGTCGCCGGCGGCTCACTCGGCCGTGGCAGCACGGTGACGATGCGGAAGCGCCGGTGGTCCTCGCGCTGCACGGTGATGGAGGTGAGCACAACCGGCAGCTCGGTGCCGTCGGCACGCGACATCCGCGTCTGCAGGCTGTAGTCGTGGCCGTCCTCGGTCTGACGCTGGCGTGCCGCCACTGCCGCCGGGCGATCGCCGGGCACATTGCAGTCGGTCGCACGCTTGCCGACAAGGCCACCGGCCGGATAGCCCAGCAGCTCCTCCAGGGCAGGGTTGCTCATCTGGATGGTGCCGCTCTCGGAGACGATGGCGACCGGCGCCTTGACACACACGAACACCTTCGCCAGCAGGCCCTGGATCGCCGCCTGTTGCTGGCGTGCCTGCAGGCTTTCAGTGATGTCGCGGCCGAGCAAGATGAAATGCACCGGCGGCGGCCCGCGCACCCGCATCAGGTGGAAGCCGAACCAGAACCTCGTGCCGTCCTTGCGGCGGCACAACAGCTCCGCGCGGGCAAATCCTTCCTCACCCGCGGAGCGGACGGTCGCGTACCATTGGGATCGAGCGCCATCCTCGACGACCAGCGAATGAAACGGTTGGTTGATCAGGTCCGCCAGCCGGTGACCGCTGACGCGGAGGAACGCGCCGTTGGCAGAAACGATGCGGATGTCGCACCCATCGTCGCCGGTCTGTTGCAGACGCGGGGTCGAGCAGACCGTGGCCCATTCACTTGGCCCATGTGGTTCCAGCGACCTGCCCCGCCGGCAGGCCAGGTCACTATGTGCGCGATGGCTTTAATGCGCGGCTAATGGTCCACCCCCAGCCCTCCCCCTCCCCTTGCGGGAGGGGGTTGGGGGGAGGGGACATTGCCAGTACCCGAACCACCCCCTCCCCCTACCCCCTCCCGCAAGGGGAGGGGGAGGACTGGGGTCCACACAGGCCTTATGCTGACCCGCCATGCATCTGATGCGCGACAAGCCTGCCGGACGGTTCAGTCCGGCCTGTCTGTTTCACCCCGACCTGATCGTCGCGATCGGCACGGCATCGGAGGTGGGCCGGCAGGTCATGGCCAACCTCCACGCCGGCAGCTTCAAAGGCGGTGTGGTCGCGGCCGATACGCCCGAGGACATTGCCGCACTGCCTGCTGCGCCGGACCTGGCGGTGATCGGCTCGCCCCCTCCGCCGGGTCTGCTGGCGGCGCTGGCCGCCAAAGGCACCTTCGCGGCCATCGTCCATTGTGGCGCGAGCGGGCTGTCCGACCCGGCGCGCCGCGGCGGGGTTCGCGTGCTGGGGCCGGAATTGTTCGGCATCGCGGTGCCCGGCATCGGTCTGAATGCCTCGCGCGCGCATCTGCCGGTGCCGGCCGGCCGGCTCGCGCTGGTGTCGCAGTCGGCATCGCTGTGCCGCACGGTGCTCGACTGGGCGCAGCCGAATGGCGTCGGCTTCAGCCACATCGTCGGCATCGGTGATCGTGCTGATATCGGCTTCGGCCTGGTCCTGGACTGGCTGTCGCGCGACCCGGGCACTGGCGCCATCCTGCTCGATATCAGGCAGCTGCGCGACCGGCGCGCGTTTCTCTCGGCTGCTCGCGCCGCGTCCCGTCTGCGGCCGGTGGTCGCGATCCGGCCCGGCAGTGTGCTCACCGACCCCAGCGGCGCCGCGGACCGCGCCTTCGAGGCGGCGCTGCGCCGGGCGGGCGTGCTGTGCGTCACCAATCTCGACGACCTGCTGGCAGCAGCCGAAATCCTGGCCCGTGCCCGCCCGGTCCGCAGTGAGGCGCTGAGCATCGTCACCAACGCGATCGGCGCCGGCCGGATGGCGGCGGATGCGGTGCTGCGCAATGGACTGCAACTGGCGGCCGACATCGTTCACGTGGAGCCGGATCACTCGACGCGGCTTGCGACGTTGGCAGAGGCTGCCGCCGCTATGCCCGGCGTCGGCGGCGTCATGGTGGTGCACGCACCTGCCGGCGGCGGCGATGCGATGGCGATCGCGGAACTGGCGGCATCCCGCGATACCATGAAGGTGCCGCTGCTGGTCTGTGCCATGGGCGAGACCACCGGCGCCGCATGCCGGCGCAGCCTGGCGCAGGCCGGCATGGCGGTGTTTGCCACGCCCGAGCAGGCGGTGCGTGGCTTCCTGCATCTGGTGCAGGATCGCCGCAACCGTGCCGCCGCGCGCGAATTGCCGCACAGTACCGTGCTGACCGTGACGCCGGATCGTGACGCGGTGCGCGGTGTGTTCGCCGCGATCCGCCGCGCCGGGCGCCGTGCCACGACGCAGGACGAGGCGTTGGCGGTGGTGTCAGCCTATGGCATTCCCGTGGTGCCCGGTCGTGCCGTGGCGACTGCGGACGACGCGGCCGTGGCGGCCGCGCTGCTGGGCTTCCCCGCCGTGGTGAAGCTGCGCCAGAGCGTGCGCCCCGATCAACGTGCCTCCGGGGGGCTGGCGCTCGATCTGCATGACGGGGCGGAGGTCACCTCCGCTGCCCGCCTGCTTGCCGCGCGCCAGACGGCCGAGGGCGGTGAATTGCCGCTGCTGGTGCAGCGCCAGGCACATCGCTGGCGAGAGCTTCGGATCCGCGTCGCCGACGATGCCACGTTCGGACCGATCATCAGCTTCGGCCAGGGCGGCACGACCGCGGACATCGTGTGCGATGTCGCCGCTGATCTGCCGCCGCTCAATCTCGCGCTCGCGCACGGCCTCATCGGGCGCACGCGAGCCGCGGCGACGCTGGCGCGATTCCGCGACAATCCACCGGCGAACCAATTCGCCGTGGCGGAGGCACTGGTGCGGGTCAGCCAGCTCATCGTCGATTTCCCGGAGATCGCCGAACTGGATCTGAACCCGCTGATCGTCGACGCGGACGGCGTGTTGGCGGCGGACGCCTGGTTGCGGTTGCGCGCGGCAGGCGACGCCGGCGGCGGACTCGCGATTACCCCCTATCCGGCCGAACTCATGGAGCACTGGACGACCAACGACGGCGAGCGACTGCTGGTCCGCCCGATCCGCCCCGAGGACGCCGACCAGCATGGCGCGTTCTTCGCTCGGTTGTCGCCGCAGGACATCCGCTACCGCTTCTTCACCGCGATGCGCGAGCTGTCGCGCGAGCAGATGGCGCGGCTCACCCAGATCGACTACGACCGCGAAATGGCCTTCGTCGCGGTGCGCGAGGCGAACGGCCAAACCGTCGGCGTTGCGCGCCTGGTGGGCGAGGATGAGCAGTCCGGCGAGTTCGCGGTGATCGTGCAGGGCGACATGAAGGGCAGGGGCGTCGCCCGGCACCTGATGCACCGGCTGATCGACTGGGCGCGTGGGCGCGGGCTGCGCGAGATTGTCGGCCAGGTGCTGGCCGACAATGCGCCGATGCTGGCATTCGTGCGGCATCTCGGTTTCACCGTGAAGCGCATGCCGGAGGAGCCGGACGTGGTGGAGGCGCGACTGCGGGTGGGGTAGGCTTCGCGAAGTGGGACGCGTTTCAGACGGCAGCGATCAACGAACCGGTGCCGATAAGAAGCAAAGAAAATGGAACCGCAAAACACGCAAAACACGCAAACGGTCAGTGCTCCTCTGCCATTGCTGGCGAAGTCCGGTGCCCCGAGAGACACCGGTCTTATCCGCGTGCTTTGCGTGTTTTGCGGTTCCATTTCTTGCTTGTTCTCTTGCAGTGTTCTCCGCTGCCAGAGCATTTTCAGGCTGACCGGATCCCCTCAGCCATCCCCTCATTTAAGGGGGCGCCATAAAAGAATTGGCCGGCGGTAGGAGGATTGCAAAAAGAATCGATAGGATGGTCGTGGATGGCGGGTTGTTGCGAATTGACGGGTCCGATTCCCCGGACCCGCGCGACGGGCGAGTTTGCCCCCGGCAGCATCGAGTTGGGGCAATGCGATGGTCATCAGGCAGCGGTTCTCATTCCAGGGGATTCGCGATGTGCTGGGCGGCTTGCTGGAGCAAGATCTGCACGCCAAGCGGGTTGACGCACTCTGCAACGCCACGTTGGGGGTAATGCACAGCGCTTCACTGGCGGTCTGTACCATTGGCCAAGGCCTCGCCGCCGCCCGCAGCTTGAAGCTCAAGCATGCGGTGAAACAGGTAGACAGGCTGCTCTCCAATCCTGCCATCAACGTCGACGAGATTCTCGTCCGCTGGGTGCCGTATATTATCGGCGAACGAAGCGCCATTGTGGTAGCGATGGACTGGACGGATTTTGATGCCGACAACCAGGCCACCATCATGCTGGCACTCATCAGCGATCATGGTCGTTCAACGCCGCTAGTCTGGCTGACGGTCGACAAAGGCACGCTCAAGGACCACCGCAGCCTGTACGAACATCGCGTGCTGGTCCGGCTCGCTGAACTGCTGCCGGCGGGGATCCAAGTCTGCATTGTGGCGGACCGCGGCTTCGGCGATCAGAAGCTCTACCAGGTGCTGACCGAAGAGCTGTATTTCGACTATGTGATCCGCTTTCGCGGCAATATTGCGGTGACCGACCGCGGCGGCGAAACCCGCACCGCGGCCGCCTGGGTGCGCGCCGGCGGAGGCGCCCGTGTGCTACGCGGCGCCGCGGTCACCGCTGATCGCTATCCGGTGGGAACCGTGGTCTGTGTTCAGGATCCCGCCATGAAGCAAGCTTGGTGCTTGGCTGCCTCCAGTACGGATGCCACCGCCAAGCAATTGACCAGCTATTACGGTCGTCGCTGGAGCATTGAGTGTGGGCTGCGTGACACCAAGGATCTGCGCTTCGGCATGGGCATGGGCACCATGCACGTCAAATCCCCTGAGCGGCGCGATCGACTGTGGCTAATCAATGCGTTTGCGGTGGTGCTGTTAACCTTGCTGGGCGCTGCGGGTGAGGCGCTGGGATACGATCGCATGCTGAAGACCAACACCGCCAAACGCCGCGTCCATTCGCTGTTCCGTCAGGGCTGCATGCTCTACGACCTCATGCCCACCATGCGAGAAGAGTGGCTCGGCCCCTTGATGGAGCGCTTTTCTCTCATGCTGCATGATCAACCGCTCTTCGCAGACGTTTTTGGTTCGGTTTGATAAATGAGGGGAGTCTCTAGCCGGATCCCACCAATAACGATGGAACGCCCAGCGCCACCGACCGGCTTCTCGGTCAGCCCGACTGGCCCCACACATGCATTGAGGAGTTTCTCTTCAACACGTCGACCAGCCGTGTCATGGGCACGCTGAGACGATCTTGCAACTGCACCTGAATTCCTTCCGGCCAGATCCGGTCCGGCCAACAAGCGTGAGATCGTTGGCTTGGTTGAGCGTGGTGGCGAAGGGGGCATGATGCACATGGCCCGCATCACCGGCAAGAATCTTCGTGAGTACGTAGTCCGAAACGCCTCCCGCAAGTCTCGCCCACATACCGACGAAAGCCGCATCTGCACTGCTAACCTGTCGAACTTCCGCACGACGCGAAGGTTTTTCGTCACCCGGTCGAAACGAACGCATAGCCAGCGCGATCCGCTGCTGATGCGGCACTGCGTTGCCCGCACGTGCTAATGACGGAGCCGGTGGCCGGTGCACCCGGCGTGCAACGCCATCAACGGCGCGGCCTCTCGCCAAAGTCATGAAGCAAGGCAAAAAGGATTTAACGCAAATGCACGCTGATCAGAAGGGATGCACGCCAATGCACCGAGCGGTCGCGAGGCCGGCGCCTCCCTTGAGGCAGGGCATCGGCGGATCGATTACTCAGGACCATCTGCGTGCATCCCTTCTGATCAGCGTGCATTTGCGTTAAATCTTGCTTGCTGGCGACGCTGCTGGATCAGCCGTTGGTTGCGGCCAGCGGCCGGGCTGTGATGGTTTTGGTTCCGAGTTTGCTTCGCATCGCGGCTTACAGCATTAATGAAAAGCGCCTGACCTACCGGTGGACTGAAGCGGGCTGAAACGCCGCGCCAGTTGGCACGGTCCTTCCTGCGATGGAGGGCACGCCAAGGATAGCGCCGCCGTTATGGTGTCGGAACCGCAGGAAGCAAAGTGACGAACCTTTTGGCGATAGGTTCAAGAAGGGGAGCGAATGATGCAGGGCTACGTTCTTGGGGCGACCGACGGCGAACGCATGTTTAATTCCAGCGGCGAGGTTGTTATCAAAGTCGATCCCAACAGAAGCGCGAATGACCTGGCTCTGGGCACCCAACTGGTGCCGCCAGGGGTCGGGATTCCGCGCCATGTGCACGCCTGCTGGGATGAGGTGATTTATGTGTTGGACGGCGGTGGCATCGTCACGCTGAACGATGAACAGGTGCCGCTCCAAAAGGGCGCGACGATCTTTGTCCCGAAGGGGGTCTGGCACGGGTTTGAAAACCCTGACACGGAATTGTTCATCCTGTGGATGGCCCCCTCGCCGGGGCAGGCGGCATTTTTCCGCGGGATTTCCAGCCGTCCTGGCGAACCAGCCAAGAATCTTTCACGGGAGCAAGTGATAGCGATCCGCCAACAGGTCCAAGTCGACCACCTGAAGCGGGTTCAATCGGAGGGTAGTGTCGCAGTTTGAAATTTCCGAAGGCAAAAACTGTATCTCCGGCTCGCGATAGTCGCCGTATGCCCGCGTTAGCACTACTTCGGCAGAATTTCCGTAATGACATCGGTTTTGGGGTTCCCAATCGGCAGCTCGGTGATTGCTGGGGGATCGGCTTGTTGGAGGTCGATCGCGGTGGGCACGGAGTTCGGTTGGAGCGGCGGAACTTGTACACTGGCTGGGGGCCATTTCTGGCCCGCCTGGAGCACAAGGCCCGGCGGCAGATGTGCCGCGCTCTATATTGCAGGACTGATCGGGCGGGGCGTGCGGAGGAGCGTTTAACCGATGGCGGAGCGGCCGGTGCCGGGCGAGTATGATCAGGTGCATCATTTCGCTGGCGGCTGGAGTTTGGGATGCGGCACCGCTGGAAGCCGAGCCTCTCATCCAGGCGGACCGACTCGTCGAGCGGGATGAACGGCGTGCTGGTGATCGATGACACGGCGCTGCCGAAGAAGGGCGGCCATTCGGTTGGCGTTGCTGCGCAATATACCAAGCGGTTCTGGGCAAGACGGCCAATTGCCGAGACGTTGGTCTCAGCAACGCTGGCGGGCGGCGAAGTGCCGGTGGTGGTCGGCTTGCGCATGTCCTTCATGCCAAGAGGGTTGAACGAGTGCACCCTTGTTACACATTGCCTCCCTGGCGGTTGCACCGATCGGCAGACGTTCCGGAGCAAGCCGAAGCATGCGATTAAACAGGTTGACCGGCTGTAACCCTGCCATCGTACGCTTCGATGCTATTCTGGTTGCTGCGGGTTACGGCGTGCGTGCGGCGTGCCGGCACGAGCTTAGCGAGCGCGGTTTCAAATGTGCCGTCGTGGCCGACCGCGGCTCGGCGATCAAAAGCTCTAAAAATGCTCACCGAAGAGCTGTATTTCTGATTACTTCATCCGTTTCCGCAGGATAGCGTTACCGCCACGAGCGGCGAAACCCGCACCTACTGCCGCCGGTGCGCGGCGGTGGTGCACGTATGCTGCGGGTGCGGCGGGGCAGCATGGCGATCCGGTCAGGAACCTTGGTGTCGTGGCAGGACCCTGCCATGAAGCAAGCCTGTGCCTGGCCGCGAGCAGCACCGCCTCCGCCAAGCAGTTGACGGCTTTTACGGCTCGGCGCGGGAATTGAGTGCGGGCTGCGCGACAGCAAGGATTTGCGTTTCGGCATGGGTGCTCGGCACGTATGTCAAATCCCCTGAACGGCGACGATCGGCTTTGGTTGATCGGGGAATGCTTTCGCGGGGTGGTTTCTGGTAGGCGCTGGTTGGTTCCCGCGGCGATCGCAAATACTACCTCTTCACAACCAGCCGATAGCGGTATCACGCCGAGCACCGGCGGGGAAGACGAGGCTGGATATCGGTGTCAAGCGTTCCTTCCTTGGTGGTGCGCGGCGAGAAGAAGCACTGCAGCATGGCCGCGATCCCACTCTGGAGGAGGAAGATGCGAAGCGCCCGAACCGCGAACGCGAGCAACTGGATCGGCAAGCAGGCCCGTCAGCAACCATGAAGGCAGCGTTGGTGCGTCTCGGCATCAGGGGCTTCTGGGTGGTATCGCAGAGGTGCCGCCGGCAAGAAGCGCACCACCGATCGTGGCACTCGCCCGCAAGCTGCTCATCGCGCTGTGGCGATGATTGTCTACGACTGGCGATGTACGCAGGGCGTCATCCTGCGTATGACGCCAGACCGAGGAAAGGGAAATAGCAAAGGCAAACGGGGGGGGAATTCTTTCGATGCCGCTTTTGAGAATGGGACTGCCGCCCCGGCAGCTTCGCCGCCGATGCGCATGGCTGCATCATCGCTCACCTCACTGGCGCGCCACTCCAGCGATGCCCGCATTGTCGCGAGTGGGTCGGCTCAGCGTAAACCAGTGACAATTTCTCTCGCCCAAGGCAGCTCGCGTGTTAGGTGGTGTCGTCTTAAGGAATGTGTAGAATTACATTCCGGCCGCGCGACCGCTCGGTGCATTTGCGTGCATCCCTTCTGATCGGCGTGCATTTGCGTTGCATCTTGCTTGCTGGCGACGCTGCCAGATCAGCCATTGGTTGCCGCTTTGCGGCGGCGCTGTGGTCTGCGGATAAACCAAAGCTGAGACCGTCACTCACCAGGCCATCCTGGAAAATATTCCTTGACACCCGCCGCCCCTTCATGTTCTTGTTCCGTTCATGTCCGCCGCGGCCACCGCACCCGGTCCAACCACCCAGCCCGCCCGCTGGCCGATGCTCGCAGACCGGCGCGGCTGCCTCGCCCGCCTGCTCGGCCTGGTCCGCAAGCTGATCGACCACGGCAAGCAACTCGCCCGCGCGGTCGGGCAGCGCAGCCTCCCGGATCACCCCGCCTTCACCGGTTGCTGCTTCGGCACCAGCGACATCGCGCTGATCCTGTCGCGCATCGCCATGGCCCTGCACCGCGCCACCGCGCTCGAGGCCAGGCTGCTGCGCAGTGCCGCCCGACCGGACCCGAAGCCCCAGCCGCCGCGCACGGTGTCGCCGCGCACCCGGCGCCCGCCTTGCGAGGCACCCCGGGAAGCCGCCGAGACCGATCCCCGGCTGGCCAACCTGCCGACGCCGGAGCAGATCGCCGCCGAGATCCGCCACCGGCCGGTCGGCGCCGTCATCGCCGACATCTGCCGCGATCTCGGCATCATGCCGGACCATCCGCTGTGGCAGGAATGCCGCCTCGTCGTCATGCTGCACGGCGGCAACCTCGCCGACTTCGTCACGGACCTGCTCAAGCGGTCGCGGGCTACCCGCCATGAGCAGATGAACGCGCTTTACGCCGCGTCGGCACCGGCCCAGCCGCCAGCCCCGGAACCTGCCTCCACCGGCCCGCCCTGAATGCGTCGCTCCGCAGCCTGACCAACGGGACCAGCCCACGGCCGGCCCCGCCATTCCGCTGCGCTGCCTGCGCGCCGGCGATGGAGCTGCGGCTGACCTCGGAGTAGTCTCGCAGCAATGGAATCGTCCGCCCTGCGCCTTCCGGCCGCCGAGCTGCGCGCGGCACGACGGCATGCAATCCTCTACGTTCTCAGCGCCTCCGCCATCTTCACGCTGGGCTCAGCCCTGGTGAAGGCGCTGACCGCGGATTTCCCGGTGCTGGAAATCGTCATGTTCCGCAGCCTCGTCGGCTTCGTCGCGATGCTGCCGATGATCGTGCGCAGTGGCGGCCTGCTGGCGCTGAAGACTTGCCGGCCGGTGGGTCACGTGATGCGCACGGTGTACGGCTTCATCGGCACCGTCACCTCGGTGTACGGCTTCGGCGTGCTGCCGCTGGTCACCGTGACCGCGCTCGGCTTCGCCATGCCGCTGTTTCTGACCATCGTGTCGGTGCCGCTGCTCGGCGAGCGGGTGGGACCGCGGCGCACGACCGCGGTGGTGGTGGGTCTGATCGGCGTCATGGTGATGCTGCGGCCTTGGCATGTCGACGCCGATTCCATGCCGCTCGGTGCGGTGGCGATCGTGCTGGCCGGCGTGTTCACCTGGTCGCTGTCAATGATCAACATTCGTCAGATGGGCGATGCGGGCGAGCGCAACGTGACCATCGTCGCCTGGTACAGCCTGGGCACCGCCACGCTCGCCGCGTTCGGCTGCATCACCGACTGGGTGACGCCCAGTCCGTGGCAGTTCGCCACGCTGGTGAGCGCCGGTCTGCTGTCAGGCTTCGCGCAATGGCTGATGACCGAAGGCTACCGCGCCGCCGAGACCACGCTGGTGGCGCCGTTCGAGTACGGCGCGATCATCTACGCGACCGTGCTGGGGATCGCGTTCTGGGGCGAGTGGCCGGATCTATGGAGCCTGCTCGGCGTCGCGGTGCTGATCGCCTCGGGGGTGTATATCTGGCACCGCGAGGTGACCCTGGGGCTGCGGCGGTAGGCGTGACGCAGGTCTCGCCTCAGTGCAGCAGTGCCACCACGACGGTGACCACGCCCAGTATCAGGTTCACCCCGATCAGCTTGCGGATCCGGTCGATGCACGCCGCGGCGGTGGCGCGATCCGTGGTGCGGCGGAACCGCGCGTAAGGGCCGAACACGATCAGCAGGAACACGGCACTCATGATCAGCCCGAGCAGCATCATCGTGTGCACGTTCCAGCCGACCAGCGCCGGCCCGCCATAGAAGCCGAACAGCACCGCGAAGCCCGATATCAGGATCAGCGGCATGACGTGCCACACCACCAGGAAGAAGCGGCGAAACACCTGGGTGTGGAGCGCGATCCGCTGGATTGGCTCCAGCACCGACAGGCTGGGACGCAGCACGACATAGGCGAAGAACATGCCGCCGACCCAGATCACCGCGCACAGCACGTGTACCGCGAGCACCCATCCCCAGAGGTTCATTCCGTCAGCTCCCGCAGTTCATCGAGCAGCGCGCGCAGTTCCGCGGCTGCGGTGGAGCGCGGCGCGGCCTCGGTGACGCCGAGACCGGCGGCGAAGGCATGCGCGAAGCCGGCGCGGTTGCCAAGGGTCGAGCGCAGCAGCGGCAGCTCGCGGTTGGCCAGATCGGTCGCGATGGCATCGCGCAGCTTCGACGCGGGCGGCGCGCGGTTGAACATCAGGTGCGCGGCACGGCGTTCGTCCGCCGCCAGCTTCAGCGTGCCCTCGGCGGCCCAGACATCGGGCATGCTGGGCTGGATCGGCACCAGCACGAGATCGGCCGCACGCACCGCGACGCGCGCATCGGTGTCGAGCTGTGGCGGGCTGTCGATCAGCACCACGTCGTGATCGCGCCGCAACCGCGCGAGTTCCGCCGGCAGACGCCAGCCGGAGATGTCGGAGAAGGTCAGCGCGGCCGCCTGGTGCAGGCGCGCTTGCCGCAGGTTGTGCCAACGGCCGAGACTCTTCTGCGGATCGATATCGAGCAACGCCACGCGCCGCGTCGGCGCGAAGGCGGCGGCAAGGTTGGCGGCGAGCGTCGTCTTGCCGGTGCCGCCCTTCTGCTGCGCGACCGTAATCACCACCGCCATGGTGTGCGACTCCGCTGGTGGAGCAAGTGTTGCCGTATGAGCAGGTGCCCACAAGTGTGAGTGGTGCACTTGACGCTCCCAAGCCACAGACGCAAGGGTTACGCGACCGGATTGGGATACCTTCGCGATGCGGCTCAACGCCAGGTTCAATTACGATTTCTTTATAAGCCGCCGCGGCTCCGTCTCGACTGTTGCTACGGAGGTGGCCGATCTGCTGATCGCCCATCAATACTCTGTCTTCGTCCAGGATTATGACATTCTGCCATCAGCGAACTTTGCCGAGGCAATGCACGAGGCCATACAGACGGCGCGTGATCTCATGGTGCTCTGGACAGCAGACTATGAGGAGTTGCCGTATACGCGGCGCGAACTGATGAGCTTTTACGCGACCTCTGCCGACGATCCGGAACGGCGGATCGTGATCTTGCGTTGTGAAGATGCACAACCGCCGGGCCTGCTGGCGCCAATTGTATATCAGGATCTTGTCGGGGTCGGCGACCCGGACGAGCGACGGCAGCGCATTTTGGCTGCTGCGCGCGGCAGCACTCACACGGCGCCGCTACCGCGCCCATTCCATGGCGTACCACCAAGGGTTCGCACCTTCATTGGGCGACAGGACGAATTACACAGTCTGGATGGAATTCTTGCCGCCAGCGGCAGGCCCGCCGCAGTCATTCAAACCGGGGTGGGAATGGCTGCACTGCGTGGGCTCGGCGGTGTAGGCAAGACTTCTGTCGCAATCGAGTATGCCTACCGATATCGCCCACTCTATGCCGGCGTCTGGTGGTGCCCGGCTGAGACGCGCGAGGGGCTCCTGCAAACACTGGCGGAACTTGGCATTGTATTGGGTGTTGATGAAACGGATCTGGAGCGTGCTGCCAGAGCGGCCCTGGATCGGCTTGCCGTCAGCCGTGCACCGTGGCTGCTGGTGTACGACAATGCGACCGATCCGGAAGCGATCGCCTCTCTGCTGCCTCGGGCTGGGGCGCGTGTGCTTATCACATCACGCTTCCCGGACTGGACGGCATGGGCCGAAGAAGTGCCGCTTGATGTCCTGCCGCGGGAGGAGGCAGTCCTGCTGCTCCAGACGCGCGCCGTACGCAGTGATGTGGCGGGAGCAACCTCGCTTGCCAACACGCTTGGCTACCTGCCGCTGGCGCTCGACCATGCCGCAGCATATTGCCGCAGTACGGGCATCAGCTTCACCGACTATGCGTCACAGGCAACCGCATTGATGGCCGCGGTTCCAGGCGGTACGCCTTATCCTCGCAGCGTTGCGGCGACGTTTGATCTTGCGATAGCCCAGGCGGTCCAGCGTTGTCCGCAGGCAGAGGCACTGATGGCCTTCCTCGCATTTGGCGCGCCGGAGCCAATGCCGATGATCGTTGTTGAGGGCGCGCTGGCGGATGCAGGCCTGCGCAACGCCGCTTTGGCGGCGCTCAGCGATGTGTCGCTGCTCCGCCATGAAGCGTTCGGCGATGGAGCCATTCCTTCAGTGATCGTGCACAGGGTGACGCAGACAGTGGGTCGCGCGCGCGCGCAGGCCAACGGTTCAGCCAAGCACGCAGTCAAGCGGCTGGCCGCACGGCTGCGGGCGATTTATCCCAGCAAGTACTCCAACGATCCCGGATTCTGGCCGCTGTCGCAACAGCTCACGCCGCATGTTCTCATGCTATACAGCGAATTCTACTCCAGCGGATGGTTGAGCAGCTGGGTCAAGCGTATCAGCGACCTCGCGATATGTACCGTCCTGATTTTCCTGGCATTGCCGGTCATGCTGCTGATCGCTCTGGTGATCAGGATCGATAGCAGCGGGCCGGTCTTCTACCGGCAGCATCGCGTCGGGTTGCGAGGCAAGATGTTTTGGCTGCTCAAATTTCGCACCATGTTCGCGACTTAAGATAGTCGATTTCCAGCCTGGACGGTGAGGGATGATCCCAGAATCACTCGGATCGGCAGGGTCATTCGGCCAATGCTGCTTGACGACCTGCCGCAACTGATCAATGTGTTGCGTGGTGATATGAGCATGGTGGGGCCGAGGCCTGAACGGCCAAACTTCACCGAGCAGCTTTCGCGTGTGATCCCGTTTTATCAGGATCGCAGCTATGTCAAACCAGGCCTGACAGGATGGGCACAGATCAACTATCTTTACGGTGCTTCGGTTGAGGACGCTCGCCGAAAGCTTGCATATGATCTGTACTATGTAGCAAACCGTAGCTTCCTGCTCGACCTAAGGATACTCCTCCGCAGCTTTGCTGTCGTCATATTTCGGCGGGGAGCCCGTTGATGTCCGCGGCAGTTGCGGCGCCAGCATCACCCGATATCGCGAGATCGAATGTACCATCCGGTATCCCGCGAGTGCATTTTCCAGTGGATGCATGGAGGCCTGGACCACCGGGAGTGGCCGCAGCCGACCGTGCGTAAACCCCGGCAGCAATTCGCGCAGCAGCGCTGCCGAAGCACTGGCATCGAGCGCCAGCGAGTCGATGCCGAAGTAACTGTGCCGACCACGATAGAACGCGAAGATGTCGAACGGCACCGGGCGTTCGATCGTCGCGATGAAGATCTGGCGTGCGCCGTGCGCCATCGCCTGGTTCGCCGCGACGAAGTACGGGCTGCCGACGGTGTTGTAGACGATGTCGGCGCCATGGCCTGCGGTTTCGTCGCGCACCACGGCGGCAAGGTCGTCGCTTGACCCATCGATCATGCGTACCTGGCAGTGCGATTGGACGAATGGTTCCGAGCGTCGCGTCACGCCGAACACGTGCGCGCCATGCATCGCGGCGATCTGCGCCGCGGCCTGGCCGACCATGCCGTTGACCGCTGTGACCAGCACGACATCGCCTGGCCTGGGCATGCCCGCGCGCTGAAAGCCCTCCAGCGCGGTGACGAACGGGACGCCGATGGAGCCGGCGTCCGTCATCGTCAATGCGGCCGGCTTGTCCACCAGTGCATCGCGCGGAACGACCAGGTGGCTGGCGTGGGTGCCGTCACGGGTGATGCCGAGGTCGCCGCCGGCGCCGAACACTTCGCGGTCGATCAGATCGGCGGGGCCCTCGACGACCACGCCGGCCCACTCGCGTCCTGGCGTGCGCGGCCATAGTGCCTGCGGCATGCGGCCCATCGCGGCCGCGACATCGCTGCGGTTCACACCGGCGGCGCGGATTTCCACCAGTACCTCGTTGGCGCCGGGTGTTGGCGGATCGCAGGTCTCCAGGCGCAGATCGATGGCATCGACCGTGTCGGCCTTCCGCATCACGCGCAGGCGTCGCATGGTAACGGTCCTTTCCTCGCTGGAGTGGCGCGAATGAACACCCCGCTGGCAGGCATCACTGTGCTGGATTTCGGTCAGATCTTCCAAGGCCCCTATGCCACGCTGCTGATGGCAAAGGCCGGCGCCGACGTGATCAAGATCGAGCCGCCGCACGGCGAGCCGGCTCGCCGGCGCGCCGCTCCGGGCAAGCATACGACGCTGCCGGTGGCGATGCTGAATGCCAACAAGCGGGCGATCACGCTGAACCTGAAGTCCGCGCGCGGCCGCGCGCTGCTGCACGAGATGGTGGCGCGCGCCGACGTGCTGCTGGAGAATTTCTCCCCCGGCACGATGGATGATCTGGGTGTCGGCTACGACGTGCTGAAGGCGGTCAATCCACAGCTGGTGTACGCGACCGGTTCCGGCTTCGGCATCACCGGGCCGGATCGCGACAACCTCGCGATGGACTTCACGATCCAGGCACAGTCCGGGATCATGAGCGTCACCGGCTTTCCCGATGGCCCGCCGGTGAAGGCCGGCCCGACGCTGGTCGATTTCATGGGCGGCATCCATCTCTACGCCGCCGTGGTCACCGCGCTGTTGCAGCGCGAGCGCACCGGCGTGGGGCAGCTGGTCGAGGTGGCGATGCAGGAGACCGTGTACTCCTCGCTTGCTTCCAGCATGGAATACCATGTGCGCACCGGCGAAATCCCGCCGCGCACCGGCAATCGCCAGTCCGCGCTGGCCAGTGCGCCATACAATGCATTTCCCACCGCCGATGGCTGGGTGGCGATCCATGTGGTGACCGAGGCGCACTGGAAGAACCTGGCGCGCGCGATGGGGCGTGAGGAGCTGGCAGACGATCCGCGCTTTGCCACCAATGCCGCGCGCGTCGCCAATCTGGCGGCGACCGACGATGCCGTGGCTGCGTGGACGCTGACGCTTGGCAAGATGGATGTGTTCGCGGCAGCCAAACGTTATCGCATCCCGTGCGCGCCGGTGCGTACGGTTCCCGAGGTGATGAACGATCCGCATATGCACGGCCGCGGGATGCTGGAGCGGATCGACCATCCCGAGCTTGGCAACATCGTGGTGCCGACCTCGCCGCTGCGACTGCACGGTGCGGAACGGGTGAAGACGCAGCCGAGCCCCACGATCGGGCAGCACAATGCCGAGGTCTATGGCGACTGGCTGGGGTTGTCGGCGGACCAGATCGAACTCGCTGAAGGCGGACGGCGTGATCTGAACGTCAGTCCGCAGGCCAGCGGATGACAGCACAACCGGATCGACCTGCTGATAGATGGCGGGCGAGGAAACCCCTAACCCCATGTCGAGCTGCTGATCCACTTCGCGCCGGGATCTGCGGTACTTCCCACTCAGGCAGACAACGTGCTCGATGACCTGGCGAAGGCTCTGGCGGATGCTTCGCTTGCTCGCTCCCGGTTTCTGATCGTGGCCCATGCGGACACCGGCGGGACCCGGGCGATGAACCTGGCGCTGACGCAGCGCCGCGCAGCGGCAATCGCCAGCTACCTGGTGAACGTTTCGGTATCGGCCGCGGCCGGCTCCAGGCGGTTGGCGTTGCCGACGATGGGTGGCCGCTGCCGTCGCCTTATCGGCTGCCCGAAGCGCGCAATCAACGCGTATCGATCATCAACCTTGGCGAGCAGTAGCGTTTCGCCCACTGGCCCGGCGCGCCCACCGATGTGATAGTGAGCGCGGTTCGGACAGGGGAGCGACATATGACCAAGGTAGCGGTGCTCGACGACTGGCAGGGCGTGGCGAAGACCAGCGCGGACTGGTCGGCGTTGCAGGCGCGCGCCGAGATCGTGTTCTTCGCCAAGGCGTTCGACAACGAGGACGATGCCGCGCGCCAGCTGGCCGACTTCGACATCGTGCTGTCGATGCGCGAGCGCACGCCGTTGCCTGGTTCGCTGATCAACCGCTTGCCGAAGCTGCGCATGTTGGGGATGACCGGTGCGCGCAATGCCTCGCTGGATACGGCAGCCTGCACCGCGCGTGGGGTCGTGGTGTGCAATACCGTCGGTGGCGGCAACACCGAGGCGGCCACCGCGGAACTGGCACTCGGCCTGCTGATCGCGGCAGCGCGCGCCATCCACGTCGGCGACGCCAACATCCGTGCGGGGAAGTTCCAGGACGGCGTGCCGATCGGCTACGTGCTGGCGGGCAAGACGATGGGCGTGATCGGGCTCGGTCGGCTTGGCTCCCATATGGCGCGCTACTGCAAGGCGCTGAACATGAACCTGCTCGCCTGGAGCCAGAACATGACACCGGACAAGGCACGGGCGGCCGACGCCACGATGGTCTCCAAGGAGGAATTGCTGTCGCGGTCCGATGCGGTGAGCATCCACCTCGTGCTGTCCGACCGCACGCGCGGCCTGATCAGCGCGGCGGACCTGGCGCGCATGAAGCCGGGCGCAATCCTGGTGAACACCTCGCGCGGGCCGATCGTGGATGAGACGGCGCTGATCGAGGCGGTGCGGGCGCGCCGCATTGTAGCGGCACTCGATGTGTTCGACCGCGAGCCGCTGCCGGCGAATCATCCGCTGCGCAGAGCGCCCAACGTGGTGATGACGCCGCATCTGGGCTACGGCGTGCAGGAGACGTGGGTGAGCTTCTACCCGCAGAGCGTGGCGAACGCGCTGGCCTTTCTCGACGGCAAGCCGGTACGGGTCACCAACCCGGAGGCGCTCACGCGGGATTAACGCGTCGGAGGCTAGAACAACGGCCGTGGGGGCATGACCAAAGCCTTCCCCGCCTGATCTGTCCTTTGACATCGTCAATCCGACTATGCAGTCTACGAGTGAGTTGCCCCGAGTCCGAATGACCCATCGACCCATCGATTTGCCCGACTACAGCGAACCTCCAGTGACAGAGGTCGTGGTCGGTGTCCAGTTCAACACCATTGACCGATTCATCACCGCCCACGTCGGCAGGCTTTGGGAGTTGTTCAAGGACGAGTTCAACGAGGCAGAAGAGCATCCACCGGTAATGCCGACATTCGAGACGTTTGGGCAAATTACACCAATGCTGAGCGGATTGGTTTTTGGCGTCCCGCCATTATTCGGGATGCAGCGGTCATTCTTCATCAACGGCGACAAGACGCAGATCCTCCAGATTCAGAAAGATAGGTTTCTGCACAACTGGCGAAAGATCGGGGACGCGACCAGCTATCCGCGATTTGAGCAAATCCTGGAAACCTTCCGGGATGGTCTTGAGCGATTCATTTCGTTTATCGCGCAGTCGCAGTTAGGCATATTTGAACCTAACCAGTGCGAAGTGACCTATATCAACCAAGTACCAGTTCTTCCCGGTGAAAGACCGTACACTGCAATGACACGCCTATTTGACAGTGTCGTGGCGCACCCGGAATTGAAGCAACTCGGCCTTCCGGAGGATGCCCGCCTGTTAATGCGCTATGTGATCACGAATTCGCGCGGGATCCCTGTCGGGAGAACTCGTCGTCAGCGCTGAACCTGCTAAGCGGATTAGCGGTGATGATATTATTCAGTTGAGCCTCACTGCGCGAGGCGTCCCAACGCCCGCTGACGTAGATGGTGTCTTGGCGTTCCTGCAGGAGGGGCGCGCCCACATTGTCCACGGATTCACATCGCTCACTGCGCCAGATATGCACGCAACCTGGGGACGGAAGCAATGAATGTTATTCTGTCCGACCTTCGTGTGTTCAGCACGGGATATTCTGTCGATAGAACGCTAGGCTTGTTTTCCGAAGCGCGGATCGACGAAGTTACTATTCAGGAGCCGGAAGTGAGTCCCCCGACCACGTCGGCCAGGCTGAATTGGGCCCGGCCGGCTTTACAACGAATTCTGCAGCTGGCAATGCTGAGGAAGAATTGGGACGGTCGCGGTTCTGAGCGTGTTTCGCCCGATGTGCTCGCATTCGTTGTCGCGCTGCTGGCTCAGACCATGCCCCCTAATGCGCGTCCGCCGAACATCGTTCCTCTTGGTGCTGGCGGTGTTCAATTGATTTGGGCCACGTCTCGGGTAGAACTTGAGATCGAAGTTCCTAAGCCCAATGAAGTTTATGTCTTCCTCCTGGATCGCGTTACAGGATCGGAGCGTGAGTTCCGTGCGACTACACAGTTTAACGAGGTATCCGGCATCATTTGGGGTATGTTCCAAGAGTAGCATGGCCCGAGGTTGACAGGGATGCCTGCGCCACCGCCGCGCAACGCGGTAGGTAAGATTGTTCCCCACGATCACGCTGAGATTTCCGACTATCACCATGTCATTAGGCACACTACGCCACTCGACTTGTATACGGAGGCAGACGGAAGAGTTCGTCTCGCGAGCGGTGCATTCTCCGAGTTGAGTGATGGCGGGATGTCGGTCGATATTGAGGAGTGGATGGCCACCGACGGTCTCGAACCATTGCACTATGTGGTCAATACGCGGCATGGTGCAGTGACGATTGAACGTTGGCGAATTGAGGCGGATGGGTCTGCAAGTCGGATGGGATCCCGAGGGTGGCCACAAGCATCATGGAGCGGTATGGGGGATCGGAAATGGCTCAAAAAGGAGACGTCGCATCCGGGACATAGGGCAGATTCTCAAACTTGCGGAGGGACAGAGCTAGATGCGGCATGGGCAGGTATTGTGACGTCAACTCCACGATCTTCAGTCGATCGCCGCTGAATCATCCGCTGCGCAGCGCGCCCAACGTGGTGATGACGCCGCATCTGGGCTATGGCGTGCAGGAGACGTGGGTGAGCTTCTACCCGCAGAGCGCGGAGAACGTGCTGGCCTTTCTCGACGGCAAACCGGTGCGTGTCACCAACCCGGAGGCGCTGGCCGCCCGGTGACGGGCGCGGCCAACGTGTGGGCCAGTTCAGACACGGTCGGGCAACGTCGCGATGATTGCATCGCCCGACCGGCAACACGAGCGTAACAAAGCCGGACCATATTGCAACCGATCGAGGGAGACCCGACATGGGCCGTGCACCGCAGCATCGCACGTCGACGCAACCGAGCGCAGTCGATCATCCGGTATTCGCCCAACCGCAACCGACCAACGATCCCACCAAGTTTGTCGTGCATCATCCGTCGGACGATCCGATCTACCAGCAGATCGACGAGCTCAACAAGGAGCACAAGATCGCGGCGCTGCCGTTCCCGCCACCGCGCGGGCTTCCCGAGCCGAAGCTGACGTTGGCGGCCGTGCTCGGCGGGAATGGCGCCGGCGCAGTGGGCAAGATCACCGCGTCCGGCCAGCTGGTGTTCCACGCCGTCGGCGACACCGGGAGCACGCGTGGCCCGGAGACGCAGAACCGGGTGGCTGACAAGCTGGTGAGCGACTTCGACGACGCGGATCCGAAGCAGCGCCCCTCGTTCTTTTTCCACCTCGGCGACATGATCTACAGCTTCGGCGAGGCGCAGTACGATTACGACCAGTTTTACGAGCCGTATCGCGACTATCCGGCACCGATCCTGGCAATTGCCGGCAATCACGACGGCATGGTGCCGCCCGGCAGCAACACGCCGACGCTGCAGGCGTACCTCGACAACTTTTGCGCATCCCGCTTCCAGGTGGTGCCGCAAGCGGGTGGCTTGTCGCGCACGGCGCAGATTCAGCCCGGGGTGTTCTTCACGTTCGAGGCACCGTTCGTCCGCATCCTCGCGCTGTACAGCAACACGCTGGAGGACCCGGGCGTGATCTCCGATCCCACGATCGGCAAGTCGCAGCTCACCTACCTGGAAACGGCGCTGAAGCGCGTCCACTCGGAGGGGTTCGCGGGCGCAGTGATCCTGGCGCACCACCATCCGGCCTACACCGCCGGCAGCAAGCACGGCTGGAGCCCGGACATGATGGCGCAGATCGATGCCGCCTGTACCGCGGCCGGCGTCTGGCCGCATGCCGTGCTGTCGGCGCACGCGCACAACTACCAGCGGTTCACCCGCCATCACGGAGCGACGCAGATCCCCTACCTTATCTGCGGCAACGGCGGGCACGGGCTGGCGAAACTCGCGAAGCAGGGGGCGACCCCGCTGCGCACGCCGCAGCAACTGCCGGTCGCCGGCCACGCCGACAAGGTGACGCTGGAGAATTACGACGACCAGGACTACGGGTATCTGCGCGTCGTGGTGACCCAGACGCAGCTGCGCATCGAGTACCACCCGGCGAGTGACGGCAACGCGGCCAAGACGCCGGACGATTTCGTCACGGTCGATCTGAAGGCGCGCAAGCTGGTGCATTTCACCGGCTAGCGGTGGGGGAGGGGTCTCCCTCTCCCCTTGCGGGACGGGGTCCGGGGAGAATACGACTGCCAGGCTCGCTGACCTGGAAAGCGCCCGCTGTGCACTGTAGCGCGTGCGGACCCTGCCGCCTCTCGACCCGGCAGGACTGATCGCCTAACCTTGGGGCCTCACAATCTGGACCGGCGTTGGACCGGGCCGGTCAACGCGCGCAAACATCGGGAGCACGAATGCCAACGCTCAACTATGCTGCACCCTCGACGGTCGACGAGGCCGTCAAGCTGCTGGCCGGGACTTCCGGTCTGGCGAAGGTCCTGTCGGGCGGGACCGATCTGCTGGTACAGATGCGGTCGGGCCGCATGAAACCGGACCTGATCGTGGATACCAAGCAGATCCCCGGCATCGTCGGCATCCGTGAGGAAGGTGGCGGATTTGTCATCGGCGCCGCGACGCCCGGCGCCGTCGTCGAGGCGCACCCGGGGCTGAACAAGGCGTGGCCCGGGGTGGTCGAGGCGCTCGATCTGATCGGCTCCACCCAGATCCAAGGCCGCTGCTCGCTGGCCGGCAACCTGTGCAACGCCTCGCCGGCCGCCGACAGCGTGCCGGCCATGTACGCCGCCGGCGCGATCGCCGTGGTGGTCGGCGGCAAGGGACGCCGCGAGGTCCCGGTGGAGCAGATCCCCACCGCGCCTGGCCGTACCTCGCTCGCCAAGGACGAGTTCATCCTGGAGTTCAGGTTCCCGCCGCGGCCACCCCGCTCGGGCGACGCCTACCTGCGGTTCATTCCGCGGACCGAAATGGACATCGCCGTGGTCGGCTGCGGCATCAGCGTAACGCTCGATGCGAACGGCGTCTGCACCGCGGCGCGCGTCGGGCTTGGCGCGGTGGCGCCGACGGTGCTGTTGGTGAAGGACGCGGCCGATGCGCTGATCGGCCATACGCTCGACGCCGACACGCTGGCGAAACTGGATGCGGCGGCACGCGCGGCGTGCAAGCCGATCAACGACAAGCGCGGAACGATCGAATATCGCATCAAGGTGGCCGGCGTGCTGGCACGTCGCGTGGCCGCCATCGCGTTCGACCGCGCCCAAGGGAAAACAGACGCGGGTAAATCTCAAGGGAAGACTCACTGATGAGCAAGCATCACGTATCAACCACGATCAACGGCGAGCCGGTCGAGTTCCTGTGCGAGACGCAGCAGACCATGTTGGATACGCTGCGCGACGTGCTGGGGCTGACCGGCAGCAAGGAAGGCTGCGCCTCGGGCGATTGCGGCGCCTGCACGATCATCCTGGACGGCAAGATCGTCTGCTCCTGCCTGATGCTGGGCGTCGAGGCCGAAGGCAAGACGATCACCACCATCGAGGGCATCGCCCAGGGCGATCATCTGCACCCCGTGCAGCAGAAGTTCCTGGAACATGCCGCGCTGCAATGCGGGTTCTGCACACCGGGGTTCATCGTCGCGACCAAGGCGCTGCTCGACGAGAACCCCAACCCGACGGAGACCGAGGCGCGCTATTGGCTCGCCGGCAACCTCTGCCGCTGCACGGGCTATGACAAGATCATCCGCGCCGTGATGGATGCCGCCGCCGAAATCCGAGGAGAAGCAGTCCAATGAACTACCTTGGCACCGATCTGAGAGTTGTCGGCACCCGCCCGGTCCGTCCTGACGGCGTCGATAAGGTCACCGGCCGCGCCATGTTCGGAGCGGACATGGTGCTGCCCGGCATGCTGTGGGGCAAGGTGAAGCGTTCGCCGCACGCGCATGCGCGCATCGTGGCGATCGACGCGTCGAAGGCGCTGAAGCTGCCGGGCGTGCGCGCGGTGATCACCGCCGCCGACCTGCCGAACATCGAATCGGAAGAGGCGTTCGTCGGCGAGGGGCCGATGAACTTCCGTGACCTGTCGCGCAACTGCATGGCGCGCGACAAGGCGCTGTACGAGGGACACGCGGTCGCCGCGGTGGCGGCCATCTCGCAGGCGATCTGCGACGAGGCGCTCGCGTTGATCGACGTGAAGTACGAGGTGCTGCCGTATGTCATCGACGTCGAAGACGCGATGAAGGACGACGCGCCGGTGTTGCACGAGGACCTGTTCACGGCGAACGTCGAACCGAAGCCGACCAAGCCGTCCAACATCGCCAAGCGGGTGTACTTCAACAAGGGCGATGTCGAGGCCGGCTTCAGGGAAGCCGACGTGATCGTCGAGGGCCGCTATACCACCGAGCCGGTGCACCAGGCGTATATCGAGCCGCATGCCTGTCTGTGCTCGTACGGCGCGGATGGCCAGTGCACGGTGTTCAGCTCCAGCCAGGGCCACTTCATGGTGCGCTCCTACGTGGCCAAGCTGCTCGGGATCGACATCTCCAACATCCGCTGCACCCCGGCGGAGATCGGCGGCGGCTTCGGCGGCAAGACGCTGGTGTATCTGGAGCCGCTGGCGCTCGCGCTGTCGAAGAAGACGGGCCGGCCGGTGAAGATGCAGATGACGCGCGAAGAGGTGTTCCGCGCCTCCGGTCCGACCTCCGGCGCCACCATGGAAGTGAAGCTGGGCGCCAAGAAGGACGGCACCATCGTCGCCGCCAGGCACGTGCTGAAGTACCAAGCCGGCGCGTTCCCCGGCTCGCCGATCCAGCCCGGCTGCATGTGCGGCTTCGCGATGTACGACCTGCCGAACATCGAGGTCCTTGGTTACGACGTGGTGAGCAACCGCCCGAAGGTCGCGGCCTATCGCGCACCCGGCGCGCCGATCGCCTCGTTCGCGGTGGAGTGCGCGCTCGACGACCTGGCGCGCAAGCTGGGCATGGACCCGATCGAGATCCGCGAGAAGAACGGCGCCAAGAGCGGCACCAAGACCCACTACGGGCCGACCCACCAGAACATCGGCTACCTCGCCACGCTGGAGGCGGCGAAGAACAGCGCGCATTGGAAGTCGCCGCTGAAGCCGGGCCAGGGGCGTGGCATCGCCACCGGCTTCTGGTTCAACATCGGCGGCGAGTTCCTCGGCCGCGGTGCACGTGGCCGAGGACGGCACGGTGGTGGCGGTGTCGGGCAGCCCCGACATCGGCGGCTCGCGCGCCTCGATCGGCATGATGGTGGCCGAGGCGCTGCAGATTCCGGCCGAGAAGGTGCGGACGATCGTGGCCGATACCGCCTCGATCGGCTTCACCCACGTCACCGGCGGCTCCCGCGTCACTTTCGCCACCGGCATGGCGGCGACCATGGCGGCCGAGAAGGTGGTGGACCAGCTCAAGCAGCGCGCCGCGATGATCTGGGACATCACCCCCGATGCGGTGGACTGGCGCGACGGCCAGGCGTTCCCGGCCGGCACCAACGCCGGGGCGTTCGAGCCGCTGTCGCTCGCCGAGATCGCGCTGAAGGCGGCGCGCACCGGCGGCCCGGTGACGTCCGAAGTGTCGGTGAACGCGCAAGGCGCGGGCCCCGGCTTCGGCGCCCATATCTGCGACGTGGAGGTAGACAAGGAGACCGGCCAGGTCACCATCGTCCGCTACACCGCGGTGCAGGACGTCGGCCGCGCCATCCACCCGTCCTACGTGGAAGGCCAGATCCAGGGCGGCGCCGTGCAGGGCATCGGCTGGGCGCTGAACGAGGAGTACATCTACGACAAGGACGGCAAGATGGATAACCCCGGGTTCCTCGACTACCGCTGCCCGGTGGCCTCCGACCTGCCGATGATCGAGGCGATCCTGGTCGAGGTGCCCAACCCGCGCCATCCGTTCGGCGCGCGCGGCGTGGGCGAGGTGCCGATCATCCCGCCGATGGCCGCGGTCGGCAACGCGATCCGCGACGCGATCGGGCTGCGCCTGGCCAGCCTGCCGATGTCGCCGCCGAAGGTCCGCAAGGCGCTGGACATGGCGAACGGCGACGACTGATGCCGAGGGTCGTCATCACGGGCGACGCTGGCCGGCGGTTCACCGGCGGCCAAGCGGAACTCGAGGTGGCGGCTACAACCTTTCGGCGCCTGGTGCTGGAACTGGACCAGCGGTTTCCCGGCCTGGGGAAGCAGGTGGAGGAGGGGATGGCGGTGGCGATCGATGGTGAGATCTTCCAGGACGCGTATGCGGCGCAGTTGCGGCCGGAGAGCGAGATCGTGCTGATTCCGAAGATCGGGGGGGGCTAGCAGGCGTGGCCGGCCGGTCAGCGCCATGGGCTGGCGGGGCCGAACCGGGCCACGACGATGAGGCGAGCCGCGGGCGGTCCAATGGGCGTCTCATTGTAGCGTGCAGCGAGACGGTGGCGTCGCGGGTGAGACGCAGGTCATTCCGCGGCGACCGCCAGCGCCGGGCGGTCGAGTGCCAGCAGGATCGGGCTGGTGCCGTGGACCAGCCCCTCGACGAGCTCCGGCTCGGGCGGTCCGAAGTCGCAGCGTGCCGGCAGGCCGCCCGCAGCCCGGATCAGCGCGGCGCGGCGGGGATGCAGCAGGGCGTACTGCTCGACCTCGGTGAGGTCCTCGAAGCCGCGATCGCGGTCGGGGCCAGGCGTGGGCGAAGTCGCGGCGGGGGACGGCGCGGCGGGTTGCGGCGCCGGCGCAGGCACGGTCGGCGGCGGGGATTCGGGAACCACGGTCTCGCGGAACCAGTAGCCGGCGCGCTCCATAGTGGCAGGATGCAGCTCGGCCAGGGCCTTGTCGCGCGCCGCCTGGGCGCTGCGGTACTCGCGCAGCAGGCCGCGCATCTGGCGGAACATGGCGGTGGCCTGGGCGCGGCAGCGCAGGGTGACGGCGAGGTCGGCGTGGAATGCGCCGGCGAGGCGGAGGCAGTCGGTGGCGTAGGCCTCGAGCCCGACGATGTCGGCGGCGAGCCGGGCCTCCAGCGGGTCGGTGGGGTGCAAGGCGGCGACCGCGCGCATGGCGTCGTCGTCGCGGGCGGCGCGGGCTTCCGGGGTGTCGGCGGGGAGCATCTCGAGGGTGGCGCGGAGCCTGGCGAACACCTCGCGGGCGGTGGAGTCTGGGAGGTTCGGGAGGGTAAGCATGATGTCGGGCGGCCCCTTGCGGCGGTGAAAGGGGCGGATGTGGGTGTTAGGGTGGCTGATGTCAATGGGTAGTAAGGATGATTGATAGTTGACCTCGGCACCGCGACTCGGATCGGAAACGATTGTCTCGCCCGGTCGGCGGGTGGGTACGCCGGTGCAAAACGCGTACGGTTTACCGCCGAGTGCGGCGACGCTCTGATCTGATTCGCTTGCTGCGGAACCTGCAGCTGGTACGCCGCCAATTGCAGATGATGTAGCTGCGAAGAAGAACGTGCCATGGGAAGACTGTATCTCGCCGGCATAATGATCACGATGCTAACGCCGGTTCTTCTGGTATCGGCCATTGCCAACCTCACGAGGAAACAGGCCGTCACGCTCGGCATATTGGCATCTCTTGGTGCAGGCCTGATCGTTCTGTATAACACCGATGCATATAGCAATTTGGCGTGGCGCTGGGGTGCTCCGCCCATGCCGGCTGACCAAATTCAGTTTGTCGCGGCAATCAACAAAATCAGAGCTGATGCGGCTGAGCAGCAGGATGAGCGGCAGCTGGAGTTCTTACGTAGGGAGCTGTGCAAGACTTTGGTGGATGCAGCCGGTTGGACGGGAAAAATTGCGAATGCGTTTGATTCGAACGTTAGCAGGAAGCGGGTGATCCTGGTGAACATATCTCCACATATTGTTGTTCGAACCGAATTCTCGGGTGATCAGACCGGGACATTGATCCACCCGGGTTCTGCCCTGTACCCGGCGGCAGCCGGTCTGTCCGCGGGAGATCAGGTGCGGTTTTCGGGAAGCTTTGTGACGGACTTTAGATCATGTGGCCGATCCCAAAGCACCCAAGATGCGCTACAGGAGCCAAATTTCGTTTTTCGCTTCTCGGATATCCGGAAATACGAAGTGCGATGACGATCGGGATCAGTTTTGCTTAACCATGTTGATCCCGCAAACTGCGGGGGTAGGACGCCGTGAGGGCATTCAATCTGCTGTCGCGGGTCCGATCCGCACTGCAAGGCGGTTGGGCCGACCCAATCACTCGCTATGGGTCAATATATCAGGGCTGGTACGAATTTAGGGGCAGTCGAGCCTTCGGAATGGTGACGCACGTGCGGCAGGTGTCTGATCGCCCGCCAGCTTCAGTCGTCGTTCTAAAAAATGGCGAGCCCATTTGCACGACGAAGACGTTTATCGAGGCGAGACCCAGGGTATGGCGATTCGAGATTGATGTCGGGTTTGAATTCAGCGTCGACGATATCCTACAGGAACGATATAGCATCGCCGCGATAGACCGCCTTGGTGGGCAATGCGCGCTGAAGGTCAGCGGTGCAATGCAATTGACCTATATCAGAAGCGTATCGAGCTACGCGGGGGGAAACGTGGGCAAGGCAGGGGTGAACGTGGGCAAGGCAGGGGAGAACGTGGGCAACGCGATTACATCGCTTGACATAATGGTCACCGCCCTCGGCCGTCCGGAACTGCTGTGTCAGTTGGCACAGAGCCTGGCACGGCAAGTCGGAGTGGAACACTTGCGGCTACGGGTTTATCTGTTCCAGGATTCGCCGATTGTAGAAGTCGGCCCGCCGATCGCGGATCCGGAGTTGTGCCGGCGTTCTGCCGAGGTCTTCCTGGCGGAACTTCCGCATGCAAAATTAGTTGCCGCGAAGACAAACCTTGGCATTGTAGGCAACTGCGAGCGCATATTCGAGCACGTCAAGACTTCGGATGCGGATGCATTCGTATTCTTCGAGGAAGATCTTGTCCTTTCCGAGCATTATCTTGCAACGATTGTGCAGCTCCTTACGCAGGCCGCGGAAAATCCGCTGATTGGCTTGGTAGGCGGCGTGCCGGTTCAAGTACGTGACCTTTCGGCGCAGCGTCAGCGAGCCTCGGCCGTCGTGCGCATGGGTCTCTTCAAATGGGGCATCGGATTTAGTCGGCGGACCTACGAAAGAATGGCAGGCTTTCTTGATGCGTATTTTGCCATTTGCCGCCACGCTTATTACCGATGCAACGGCCGAGATCGACCGGAATTCTATGAGCCAGCCCGACGCTTTTTTTATGAGCTCGGCTACCCGGGTCCGGTAGGAAGTGCAGGACCGGACGTTGCCTTTGACGTGTTCAGCTTTCTCTACATTATGGACAACGTCTGCACTTGGGTCTGTTTGGCAAAATATACCGGCCGCATCGGCCTGCATTTTGGCCCCAAAAATTATGACGAGATGAATCTCGGCGCGGTAGAGATATACGATGGGCAAATTACGAGCTTTGACATTCCAACTGTCGCTGAGTCGTTAGCGACAGTGCAGGCATGGCGCGTCAGTATGCTGGAACAGCGTGTTACAGAGAAAGCGAGCGAAACGGTGAATAAACTGCGTCTCGCAGCATTCGACATACCTTACGAGCGACGGCTGTCGGAGGCTCGGCGCCACCGCATCAAGACGCATTGGGGGACCGTAGTATTTGCGGATACAGAGCGCGGAATGCTGAGGCATGGAAACGACGATCTATGTCCAGCGAATCTGTTCGCAGCCGAAGATAATGAGACAGCGTACCTAGTCCATGTTGCGCCGGACGGGACCCAACACGGAATCACCGTTGCGTCTTTCGAGAACCTGCCCGATAGGTCCTATCTCGGCCAATCGACCGAGCCTGGGGAGGCGTTTGCAATCACACCGATCCAGGGTGACGGCGATCCAAAGTTCGGCCTCCGGAGTGCGGGGCGCTTCCTATGTGCGGAGATCGATGGCCGCGTCACCCTGTCGCGGAGCGCCCTGGGACCCTGGGAGGCGTTCCAGTTTATCCTAGAACCGGCAGTTGGGTGATTGCCGCATTGTGCCGAATCGGCGGAACAGTAGGGGATGGAGACATCCCCGCCAGCGCTTTCGCCTCACCCTGTGGGTGAACAACCATCGGTAGAGGAGTTCTCCGCGACAGCTGAGACCTTTGCCGGTCGTGTGCATGTTGAATGGGACAGTGGCGGCCATGTGACGCCGCTCGGGCAGCTGCCATTCTTCATTGATTATCTCAAGCAGGCTGGGCTGTTCGACGGCTGGGTGGCGGATTGCCCGCTGAGGTTCAGCAGTCCGAACGCACCATCGAAGCGTGACCTGCTGGGCACGGTGCTGTTGTCGGTTCTGGCGGGGCATAACCGCTACGCCCACATCACGACGCTGCGGTGCGATGCGGTGAACCCGCGGCTGCTGGGCATGAAGAAGGTGGTGAGCGAGGACGCGGTGCGTCGCGGCCTGGCGAAGATCGACGAAGCGGCAGGCCTGGCGTGGCTACAGACGCACCTGGACTACTGTTCCTCACCGCTGCTGAGCGAGCCGTGGGTGCTCGACATCGATAGCACGATCAAGCCGCTTTATGGCCAGCAGGAAGGCGCCATGGTGGGCTACAACCCGCACAAGCCCGGGCGTCCGTCGCACTGCTACCACACGTATATGATGGCGAACCTCCGCCTTGTGCTGGGTGTGGATGTGCAGCCCGGCGATGAACACACGCCGAAGCATGGTCAGGCCGGGCTGTGGTCACTGCTGCATCGGATCGGGCGCAGCCGCTGGCCTGCGCTGCTGCGGGGCGATGTGGCGTGGGGCATCGAGCCGGTGATGTCGCGTGCCGAGCAGGAAGGGCTGGCCTATTTGTTCCGCCTGCGCATGACGGCAAACGTCAAGCGTGCACTGACGAAAATGATGGCCGAGCGCGACTGGACGAATGCCGGCCATGGGTGGCAGGGGAAGGAGACGACGTTGCGGCTGGTGGGCTGGAGCCGGCAGCGCCGTGTCGTCCTGTTGCGCCGCAAGCTCGATCGACCGCTTCTGTTGGTGGATCGCATCGAGCCGGAGCAGCCGCTGCTCAGCTTTGCCGAGGTCGGGCCCGATCGCGAGGTGTGGGAATACGCCGCGCTGGTGACGTCGCTGGACAGCGAGATCGTCACGCTGGGCCAGCTGTACCGCGATCGGGGTGACAGCGAGAACACGTTCGATGAACTGAAGAACCAGTGGGGGTGGGGTGGCTACACGACGCACGATCTGAAGCGATGCCGGCTGCTCGCTGGGAGCGTGGCGTTGATCTTCAACTGGTGGAGCCTGTTCGTCCGTCTGGCCGACCTCGATCACCGGCCCGAGGCGATCACCAGCCGTCCGTTGCTGATGCAGGCGATCGCACGGCAGACCCAACATGCCGGACAAGTGACGCTGACCATCACCAGCACACACGGCGAGCAACACAAAGCACGCCGCGCCTATCTGCGCATCGCCGGCTTCCTGGCGCGGCTGCGACAAACTGCGGAGCAGTTGGATCCGGTGCAGCGCTGGTATCGCATCCTCAGCGAAGCGCTGAAACGATACCTCAAGGGACGCCAACTCGACCCGCCGCTGCGCCTTGCGCCGGCCTGAGCTACTCGCAGTGGTTGTGAACCGCCGCAAATCCAGGCCGCCATTCAAAATCAACTGCCGGATTTAGGTTTATTGATGTTGTTGCTCTGCGGCCTTCAGCCGGGGCCGCTGGTGCGGCTTGAAGAGCAAGTCAGCCCTCAAATAACCTGGGCACGATGGAGCCTAGCTCGGCTAGTTCGCTGTCGTCTGCGTCAGCGTAAACCGGAAGGCACACCATGTGCTCACTGAGATGTTCCGCGATCGACAGATCAGGATCAAAGCGAATCGGTGCTACCAGGTTGCCCCCATAGCCCCGCGTCAGCGATGGATGGTAATATCGTCGTAACTGAAGCTCCAACTCGGAACCCCGGACCAGCATGGCGGGAACGTCGGTTCCGGTTGCAGTCAAAACGGGAAAGAGCGACCAGGGGCAGCTCTCTGTTTGGACAGGTAACGTAATGCTGTTCAATCCTTTCAGCGACCGCTGGTACATTTCTGCCATCGCTCTCCGGCGAGCCAGCAGCGGATCAAGCATATCAAGCGCCGCGAGGCCGACAGCTGCCTGAAATTCACTCATCTTTGCGTTCATCCCGTCGGCGAAGCTGCGATCGGAGTTTATGCCGAAATTGCTCGCCTTCCTAATCTTGGCAGCCAAACTTGGCGCACACAAAACAGCGCCTCCTTCGCCCACCGCAAACGATTTTGTGGCGTGGAGTGAGAAAACCTCTGCGTAGGCGGGTGTGTGCCCCAACGTTAAATCGGCAGTGACCTAGCCCGTCTTATACCAACCGGCGATGACGATGACTCTGTGACGGGTACCCAACACAGCGGAGTTCTGATTCACTGACTTCCATCGACAATTCGCACGATGGAGGGATCGGATGGGAGCTGCACTGGCGGTGAGGCGGTCGGAGCATAATGCGGACGAGCTTCGTAGATTTGCTGCCAAAAGCGGCGATGGCTCGCAGGTTCGACGGCTGCTGGCCATTGCGCTTGTTCTGGAGGGCTATTCGCGAACCGAAGCGGCCGAATTGAGCGGTATGGACCGGCAGACGTTGCGTGACTGGGTGCATCGCTACAACGACGAAGGCATCGATGGTTTGAAGTCGCGCTCTGCTCCCGGTCGGGCCCCTGTGCTGACCGAGGAGCAGTTGGCGGAGCTGAAGGCGTTGGTCATACAGGGACCAGACCCGATGACGCACCAGGTTGTGCGCTGGCGGTGTGTCGATCTGCGCGCGGAGGTGGCACGCCGCTTCTCGGTCGAAGTCCACGAAAGCACGATCGGCAAATGGCTGCATCAGCTCGGCCTGACGCGTCTGCAACCTCGCCCCTTTCACCCGAAGAAAGATCCCGCCGCGCAGGAGGCTTTTAAAAAACGAGCTCGGATCGGCGGGCCGCCTGTGGCGGTAGAAACTGGCCGCGCTATCCTGGATCGGAGGGGAGTGGCCGAAAAGTTTTTGGTGGATCTGACCCCGTAAAAAAACGTGGCCCATGGGCTGTTGCGGACTTGCGAGTGGTGACGCTTTCGGGCGATCCCGATTAGGAAATTGATCTTTCTCCGTGGTCCAGCCCCTCTCTGACTTTCTCTGGAAGGAGGGTACCGGCATGGCTCAAACGAAGCGGTCTCGCAAATCGCGGGATTTCTCCACGGTTCATCCGGCGGCGGCGGCGATCGACATCGGCGCCACAATACACGTCGCGGCCGTGGGTCCGGATCGCGACATGGAACCGGTCCGAACGTTCCGGACATTCACCGATGACCTTCACCGGCTGGCGGACTGGTTCGCCGGTTGCGGGATCAAGACGGTCGTTATGGAATCGACAGGCGTTTACTGGATCCCGGTTTTCGAAATCCTCGAACAGCGCGGGTTCGAGGTGATGGTGGTCAACGCCAGGGACGCGAAGCACGTACCGGGCCGCAAGACCGACGTCAGCGACGCGCAGTGGCTGCAACGTCTGCACGAATACGGCTTGCTGCGTGCCAGCTTCCGGCCCCAGGCTGAAATCGCCGGATTGCGCGCCTACCTCCGGCAGCGGGAGCGGCTGCTCGATTACGCGGCGGCGCACATTCAGCACATGCAGAAGGCGCTGACACAAATGAACCTGCAGCTACATCATGTCATCTCGGACATCACCGGCGTGACAGGTATGGCCATCATCCGGGCTATCGTGGCGGGCGAGCGCAACCCCACTGTTCTGGCCTCTCATCGCGAACGTGGATGCCATGCGTCCATCGAGACAATGTGCCAGGCGCTGGTTGGCAACTACCGGGAGGAGCATGTCTTCGCGCTGACCCAGGCGCTTGAGCTCTATGACGTCTATCAAACGAAAGTGGCGGGTTGTGACACGCAAATTCAGGCAATCCTGACGCGGCTGAAGCAGAACGCCACGCCACCGGCGAACAAGCTGCTTCCCGCCCGACGAAGGACTCGCCAGCCCAATGCGCCTGCGTTCGATGCCCGCGCGGCACTCCACGCCATCCTTGGAGTGGACCTCACTCAAATCGACGGTCTGGGGCCATACCTCGCGCTCAAGCTGGTCGGGGAATGCGGCACCAACCTGACGGCATGGCCGAGCGCGAAGCACTTCACGTCATGGCTGGCGCTCGCACCTCACAACAAGATTTCCGGAGGGAAAGTGCTGTCGTCGAAAACGCGTCGCACCAGCAATCGGGCGGCGTCCCTGTTGCGCCTCGCCGCCAGCACCGTGGGTCGAACCGACACCGCTCTGGGCGCGTTCTACCGGCGGTTGTCGGCGCGGGTTGGCAAGGCGAAGGCGATCACCGCGACCGCACGCAAGATCGCGGTGCTGTTTTACAACACGCTTCGGCACGGCATGACCTACGCGGATCCCGGCGCCGCGTACTATGAAGACCGATATAAGCAGCGCGTGCTGCACAACCTTCGAAGACGGGCGAAGTCACTGGGATTCGTCCTGCACGAAATGGAGCCGGATGCCGCACGGGTTGGTGTTTCTTAGGAAACTTCGCCGCGCTGGTCAGCCATGCCCTGCTCGGGTCCACGGCCTGTTCGTCAGTAGAAATCTGGTTCCAGGACGAGGCCAGGGTCGGCCAGAAGGGCGGCCACGCCTACATCTGGGCGGAGGTGGGCTCGCGGCCACCGATGGTGCGCGACGTCCGCCACAACTCCGCTTATCTGTTCGGCGCGATCTGCCCTGATCGCGGCTGCGGCGCGGCCATCATCATGCCGACGGTGAACACCGCGGCGATGAACGAACACCTTAAGGAGATCAGCACCCAGGTGGCGGCGGACGGCCATGCAATCCTGATCTGCGACGGCGCGGGATGGCACCAGACCGGAGGTGAACTGATGGTCCCCGATAACATCACCTTGCTGCCACTGCCGTCCTACGCGCCGGAGTTGAACCCGATGGAGAACGTCTGGGAATACCTGCGCGCCAACAAGCTTTGCAGTCTGGTGTGGGACAGCTACGAGGAAATCGTCGCCGCGTGCAAAGCCGCTTGGGACTTCTTGATCCAAGACCCAGATCGCATCCGTTCAATCGGACAGCGCGATTGGGCGTGTGTCAAAGTCTAGGCGGGTTGGTATTATTCATCAGCGCGGCGGGTTACGTTACGGATCGAGAACAGGCTACGTAACGGACGCGGCGACCGGTTGCTGGGTGAACCGCGTTTTGGTCCGGCAGATGTGTCAGGCGTTGTAGGTTGCGAGAGTTTGGGGCGAACGGGACACTGGCCCCGATGGCTATGGCGGTCGGCAGCAAAGAGCGCTGGCGAGGCTGCGGAACAGAGCCGCCTCTGGGCATGCGGTGGCGAAGGCGATGCGGATACGGCTGGTGGTCTCGCTGATACGGGCTGCCAGCTTGAGCAGCCGCAGGCGGAGGGTGGCGAACTCGGCTCTGGCCAGCGGGTGAACCTTGGGGATTGCGGCGCGTATGGCGAGCATCAGCCAGTAGGCGGCGGTGTGCAGCAGCAGTCGCATCTGATTGGCCAGCGGCGAACGGCAACTGGTGCGGTCGGAGGCAAGCTGGGTCTTGTGCAGCTTGATCAGGTTCTCCGCCTGGCCGCGGGCGCAGTAGAGGCACTCATACAGCCACCACGCGGTGCCGCCGCCGATGTTGGTGACGACATAGCGGATATCGAGACCCTGCCGTGTGGCCTCGATGCGTGCGGCGACGCGGCGCGGCCCTGACCACGACTTCGCGCCATAACGGGTCTCGGTCCAGTCGCGCACTGCGTCGAGATCACCGATCGCGCGGCGTGTGCGCACCGCATCGGCAGTGGGCTCAACCTGTGCCGCCAGCACCGGGTTGCCGGACAGACCGAGAATGAAGCCGACATCGTTGGCGTCGCACCAGTCCATCACTTCCGACCTGCCATAGTGGCTGTCACCGCGGATGAGGATCCGGGTGTGCGGCCAGTGCCGGCGGATGCGCCGGATCAGCCGGCGGAGGTGACCACGGATCTCCCTGCCGGACGGCGTCTTGCCAGGCCGCAGCAGCACCGCCACGCAGTGGCCGCTGTCCGCGTCATACACATGGATCGGCAGGAAGCACCGTTCGTCGTAGTGCGCATTGAACAGTGACAGCTGCTGGTGCCCGTGCACCACGTCCACCGTGTCGTCGACGTCCAGCGTGATGCTCTTCGGCGGCCGGCGGTAGCTGCGACACCACAGGTCGATCATCGCATAGCCCAGTCGCAGCAGCGTGCGCAGATCCGGCGCGTTCTCCCACCGCGAGATGGTCGGCTGCGAGGCGAGATCATCACCGCTCTCCGGCAGACGCCCGCAGGCCAGCTTGAACGCCGGGTCGCAGCGCAGATCATCAAGGTCGTCTGCGTCGGGATAGCCGCAAGCGATCGCAAAGACGCGAGCACGCAGGATGTCTTCCAGATGATGCGTGATGCGACATGCATCTCGGTGATCGGGGATCACAGCGGCCAGTGTTGCACAGAGACCAACCTGTCGGTCGGCACCTGACAACAGCAGCACACCACCATCCGACGTCAGCCGGCCACCATCAAACGCCGCGGTCACCTTCTTGCGCTGCACCGCTGGCAGCGAGAATGGCAGCAGGGTATCGTCTTCCATGGCGGGTGTGGCAGCCCCCGATTCGCCCAGAGGTTGGTCTCGATACCCAAATCTCTCCGCTACATCAGCCGCTTACACCACATCCGCCAGCAAATCCCTGCTATGCTCGTGAATAAGACAGGCTAGAGCAGCTGCAGCATCAAATACCACTGGGATATTTCTGTCCGACGCGAGAGCGATCATCTCCGCATTGTCGCGGACGAAGCCGAACACTCGCACCGGCATGATCGCATCGATGCGGTGCCGCTCCATCGCCCGAGCTACGGTTGCTGGTTGTAGCTCCCAGGTTACTGGATCCACATCCAGCAAGAGCGGCTGGCAGCCGGCCGCTCCAATGGCCTGCAAAGTTGCCGGAAAAGTGAAGGCGGGAACCGCAACCAACCCGTGGACATTAAGCGCGATAAGGGTCGCGGTGAGGGCAGCGGTTGCATTGCAGGCCAGCACTACCTCGCCGTTCGGGCAGAAGCGGTCGGCAAGCCGGCGGCTGAGAAGCTGTTCATTGGGGCCGAAATTAGTAAAATAGTGGTGATCGTACGAGGTCTGCAGGTAAGGAAGCCAAGCCTCCGGCTTCGGCAGTACCGGGCAAATCAGCGGAAACCGTGGCGGGCTAGTCGGCATTCCGGTCATGACGCAACTCCGCGGCGAATGATAGGATGGGCTGGGACGCCCACCACAGTGGTGCCGGGCAGCACGGGGCGGATGCAGACGGCACCAGCGCCGACCACGGCGGCGCGACCAATTCTTACCCGGGGCGCTACGCGGACGCCAATACCCAGCTCCGCTCCCTCCTCCACGATCACGCCGCCCGCCAGTGCACAAGACGGCCCTAGCGTGGCGAAATCCGCCAGCTTACAGTCATGGGCAATCGTTGTGCCGGGATTGATGAGTACGTGCCGACCAAGGTTTGTGTTTGCGGTGACCGACGTCAGGCCGAACACCATCGTGCCCGGACCGATGTCTACGGTGCCCGCGATCCAGGCTCGTGGATGAACAATCGTGGCGAATCGGGGACCAATCTGCTGCTCCAGTGCCGCGGCGACCCGCGCGCGTGCTGCGGGATTCCCCAACGCGATCACGAACCTTACGGCGAGATTCCTGGCGAGCGCGGCCACCGAACGGTGGACCGGGATGCCACAGATAACGTCTGGTGCAGGAAACTGCTGATCAACTATGAAGCCGGCACACTGGATGCCGCTGTCGTGTAATACCTGCAGCAGTTCACACCCCAGTCCGCCGGCACCGTAAATCGCGACGGAGGTGGTCAAATCGCTACCTGTCCCGTGTGCGCCGTCGGCCAGACACGTCACGGCTTCTTGGCTTCAATGTAGAAGGGAAAGAACCGGCGAGGTTCATGTTCAAGATCGACCAGGGATTGAATACGACCTCCTTGCCATCAACAAATTCTGCCTGGGAAGGCATCGCTAGCATCTCGTCTGGATCGTAAAGGCGGGACTCCATCTTATGCGCCCGCTGCGAGAGCGCGCGAGATGGTTGTGCCGGCAAGGGCGATCTCCGCCTCATACGTCATGGCATTGGCCAACTGATACCCCCTCGTCCCGATATCGATCGCCTTGGCCTCGTTTGCCAACAGCCATTCGGCCTTTTCTATCAGGTCCGACATATCTGCTTCGACCGGAACGTAGTGTTCCCACGGAACTAACCGATCATAATACCACTGGCGGAAACCGTGAGGCGAGGCGACCTTGAGCACTACGCCGCCCGACAGCAGCTTGATGAACAATCCCGGCCAGCTGTTCGTATTGCCATCTATATCTATATGGTAACGATAGAAGTTAAAGGAACCTTCGCCGATGTAAGCTCGGCGCAGGCCACGCCCGGTGATTTCTTCCTCCGCCCCGTCTGGCAGTTGTGCAAAGTGGGATATCCCCACATCGAACAACGGCATGGTCCGGACCATCTCGCACAGCACGATCCGCGGCAGTTTGCGCCAGTCGCGGTCCGGCCACCTCCCGGTCGTGCCGCCGCGCCAAAAGACGACTGGAAGTCGCCGATGCCAAGGTACCGGTACACTGGTCCAGTATTCGCGCACCTGCTTATAGCCGGCTCGGTGAATAAACACCGGATCTGGAATCAGCAAATCAGACGGGTTGTGCGAACAGAATGCAATTCCCCGGGTGGCTGGTCCGTCGTCCAGATTAATTGCGACAGAGGTGGATGGCAGCCGGTCGGCCTGGTGCGCCGCTTCAAGTATCGGCAGCACGGCTGCGGCGCGCATACCAAAAAACGGCAGACGCGGGCTCGTCAGCAACGTCGCGTCCATCACTATGTGGGACAGGTCAGGCCGTTCGATCTGCCACTGGACCACGGACGGCGGAAACAGGGCCGCCTCGACGGCGCGGAGCCGGCAGGCGCCTTGCCCCTCCCACGCAGTGTCGAGCCGGCGCTGCGCGATCGCGCTTCCTACCGCTGCAAGATTGTAGCTCACGGCACGGCCTTATTCAGCAGAATTCGTTAGGGTACCTGGCTCACTCTCCGGCAGAAAACGCGTTGGATGGACCTGCCAACTTTGGAAAACCAATTGATCGGGGTAATGACCCAGAATGGCACGGACATCGGTCAGCCGCGCCTCAGCATGCTCCGTCCATTCCGTGTCGCTTGTCCCAGGTCGATCTAAATCGACGATGGCCCCGAATGGGACTCCCATGGCGCGTGCGTCCGCTGCCACAGTCCGCAATTGCGGTCGCCACTGCTGTGACCATTGTATGTCGGCTCGAATGAAGGCGAATGGAGTACCCACGGTCGCGCGATACGCGGCCGCGAACTGGCCGATTTCCAGCGTCCAAGTCGCTGGACTCGGCACTCCGATCGGTTCGATATCCCCGATCTTCGCCGCAGGGAAAACGGCGTGAATTTCTGCAGCCCCTTCGGCTATCTCACTGACGATTTCAGGAATTTCAGCATGGCAGGTCGTTGGTCCATTGGCATGCCGGCCAAACCACAAAGGTTCGTCCATTACGGCATAGGCAAGTGTGCCTCCAAGTTTTTTGATACGGGTCGCCAACAGGCGCGCGGTATGTCGTGCGGCGTATCCTTCGACGTGGTAGCCGCAGTGCCCGCCACCATAAAGTAATCCGACCTCGACAGACAGTGAGATGTTGCGCGCTCTTAACCCCTCGAAGGTCTTCACAAGGTCGGCGTCGCTGGCCCTGACGACAAACTGTGTCGTGACCTGTAGGACGCGAACCTTGCTCGCCGCTGTCGTCCACGGTTCGTCGGGTTCGAATAGCGCCAGGAAATTCGACAGATTGGTTGCCGCGGCAAATGGATCACCCCCCCGGCGAGCCAGACCTCTACCGCGTGTGCCGGATGAACGGAAATCACCATTGCGGCCATTGCCGCTGCCGCACTCATTTTCATCGTGGGCATTTTACCCCACTTCGGCAAAGTACAAAAACCCATCGTTAGGCCGGTACACCCGGACGCTGCTCGCGGTGGTATCCGTTAGCGTCAGTTATAGCCGAACTCCGCGAGAAACGTATCCCAGGTCGAGGTGCACCATGAACGTTGCTCTTCGGACAACTGGCATCTCCAACGCCCGATCGACGCCGTTGGCGAATTGCTCGTTCCATGACTGCCAAATCCAGCCTGTTCCTCCGCTAGGCTGATAGCATGCCCTCGCTTGGTCCCGAGGTAGTCCGCGACCCGATCGTTAACGGCCTCCCAATCCATGATCAGGTCCTCATACTTTACAATCAGTGTCTGGTCACCCTCTTCTCGCTTTATGCGCATGAGCTGGTCGGTGGCGTAGGTCAGCTGGTGCATGACGTGATCTGGAGTGTGTCCAAAGTAGGCGACCTGTGAGCAAAGCAGATCACGTGGGTCCCTGACCAGCACGATCTCGCGGAGGTTCGGAAATAGCCGCCGTGCAAATGCTCTGGGCCGACGGTCCAAATTGTTGTTCTTCTCCGCGAAGAAAATGGTCTGCCCCTTCCCTTGGTCATCTCTGATCCGCAGGTAGTATTCTCGGATTGCCGTCCGTGCCATATCGTCGAGCTGCTGTTGAATGTATGTAGCGAAGTCCTCTGTGCCCAGCGCTCTCCTCCGAAATACACCAGCGTAGCTCTCATGAGAGAACGGGTTTGCCCCAACCTTCAAACCGTCGCCTTCCAGCTTGTCAGGATGCATCGAACGCTCGTGGTCAGCCGGTGCTGTCAAGGTTGTAACCGCAGTTGACCAATAGGAGATGAGCCGCACCTCGAACGGGTGGGTTTCTGCCACGCAGACCTGCAGCGAGCGCGAAAGGCGGTGCATCATCAGGGTTGTCCCCGAACGCCCGGCTGCGGTCACCAGGATCGCCTTCAGACCGACGCTACCCGCTGGCGTTATGTCACCGTGTGGGACAATGATGCCGGTCCGGGCAAACCGAACTGTGATCCTGTCTAGCAGGTGAGGCGGGATGAGCGGCGAAACGGTCCAAGCAAATCCATGCTGGCCCTGGCCGTATCCCCCCGGTCCCGAAGGTCCGGTCGCAGGCGGTCACACCGGACGTGCGCGGCGCGCTTGCCGTCCACATATATAATGACTTCCTCAACCAAATCTGGCGTGTCCGTGTCCGCGGTCCAGCCGCCGATGTAGTCCAACTCCAATCGGTCGACATGCCCGACCAGCATAACGGCTCGCCTTTCACTTGCGCCCGAGCGGCATTGCCCCGTCAGGCGTTCTTAACCGCGAACTCGACACGTGCACCTGCCACTCGCCGATGGCGCCTCAAGGAACATCGTGGGCCGCGCGCAATGTTTTGTGATATACCCCATCTGAAGCGTTTACCCAATATTCGCGAACAGCCAATCGGCACAACAGGACACGCCGCCTGATGCCACCCTCGCGCCCCTACCTCGACATGATCACCCGCACCCTGGGGATCGACGCACGCACAGTCCTGCACCAGGGGCAGCCGTGCAAGCTGTGCGGCGGGTTCGCGGCGCCGTTCGACAGCCTCGACTTCTACAAATACTGCTCGCCCACCAACCCGTTCGCGTTCGGCTTCGCCGGCATCGCCGTGGACTACCGACGCTGCCAGGACTGCGGCTTCATCTTCACCGACTTCTTCGACGACTGGACGCCGGCGGAGTTCGCCGCCTACGTCTACAACGCCGACTACCCGCGCATCGACTGCGGAATACGCCGACATCCGCCCCGGCAACGTCGCCGCCATGCTGGCCGAGCGTCTCGGCGCCTGGCGCGACATCGACATGCTGGACTACGGCTCCGGCTCGGGCGCCTTCGCCGAGCGGATGGCCGCGCACGGGTTCGCGAACATCACCAACTACGACCCGTTCTCCAGCCCCGCGCGCCCGGACCGGAGGTTCAGCCTGATCACCTGCTTCGAGGTGATCGAGCACACCGTCTCGCCGCGCGCCTGCCTCGAGGACATGGCCACGTTGCTCGCCCCCGGCGGCTGCATCGTGTTCTCTCAGCCGCTGCAGCCGGCCGAGATCGAGACCATCCGCGGCAACTGGTGGTATATCGCGCCGCGCAACGGCCACGCCTCGATCTTCACCGCCGATGCATTCGCGCGACTGGCCGCCGACTGCGGGCTGGCGTTCCATTGCGGCGACTGGCTGCACGGGTTCGGGCCGGCGGACGCCACCGCGACCTCGCGCGCGATCCTGGCGGTGATCGGCGCGCCGTACGCCTCGCTGCGGCTGGACGCGCCGCTGGAGGCCACGTCGCGGGCGGCGGTGCGGGTGGCGCAGGCGGAGGCCTGGCATAGCCTGGAGCAGACCGGCGGGTTTCGGTTCCGCTGGACGCGGCAAAGCCCGATCGTGTGGCACGGCGTGCTGCCGGGCGTGTATCCGCTGCGGCTGCGCATCGCGGTGCCGTTCCTCAACCAGGTGCGCGACGGCTTCGCCGAGGCGTGCCGGATCGAGGTGGGCGGCCAGATTTTGGCGCCGTCGGTGCGCGGCACCGAGCTGGTGGCCGAGACGACGCTCGCCGAACCGGTGGAGAACGCCGTGATCCTGCATACACCGGAACCGGTCTCGCCGCGCGCGGTGCGCGACGCGCCGGACGACCGGCCACTCGGCTTGGCGATCGCGGTGTATCCGTGGGCGCCGCCGGCGGACGCGTGACCGACGATGCGGCCGGCGATCCTGTTGTATGACTGGGACAACACGCTGGTGGACGGCTGGGCCGGCATCGCCGCGGCGCTCAACGCGGTGTTCGACGCGTTCGCGATGCCGCACTGGAGCGCGGCCGACACGCGCGCCCGCGTCCGCGTCTCGCTGCGCGACAGTTTCCCGGCGATGTTCGGCGCCGAATGGGAGCGCGCCCGCGACATCTTCTACGCCACGCTGGAGGCGCAGCACCTGCACCATGTCATGCCGATGCCCGGCGCGCCCGAGGCGCTGGCAGCGGGAGCGGCGTGGCCGCAGGGGGTGGTGTCGAACAAGGCGGGAAAATTCCTGCGCGCCGAGGTGACGCATCTCGGCTGGGCGGGGCATTTCGGTGCGGTGGTCGGCGCCGGCGACGCGTCGGCCGACAAGCCGGATCCCGCGCCGATCCTGCTGGCGCTCGACCGACTGGAACGGGCGGCCGACCGCTCGGTCTGGTATCTCGGCGACACCGCGCTGGATATGGCGGCGGCGCGGGCGGCGGGGGTCACCGCGGTGCTGGTCGGCGACGCTTCACACGATGGTGGGATTGACCGGGCTCGCCCCGATCTCCATTTCCCTGACGCGCTCGACTTTGCCGCACGGCTGCGTGCGCTTGCGCAAGAAGGGTTACTGCCTAAGTGACGCTGCAGGGTGGCCGTGCCACGACCGCCCTGGCCTGAACAAGAACAACAGCCGACAAGAAGAAGGACAACCACCGTGGCCAATGAGAAGGCGCAGAACGTTCAGGACGTGTTCCTGAACCATGTGCGAAAGAACAAGACCCCCGTGACGGTGTTCCTGGTGAACGGGGTCAAGCTCCAGGGCATAATCACTTGGTTTGACAACTTTTCCGTGCTGCTGCGTCGGGACGGGCATACCCAGCTGGTGTACAAGCACGCGATCAGCACCGTGATGCCGGGCGCGCCGATCCAGTTGTTCGACGCGGCCAAGACGGAAGGCGCCGCCACTGCGCCGGCGCGGGAGATGTCTGCTGCCGCAAGCGAGTAACGGCCGCCTCCAGCCGGTCCGCGCCGCCGTTGTCTTGCCGTGGGGCCGCGGTGAGCCCAATGGCGAGCAGCGCCGTTCGGCCGAGCACCGGCTGGCCGAGGCGGTCGGATTGGCCGCATCGATCGGGCTGGTTGTGGTGCATACCGCGATCCTGCCGCTGCGTGCCCGCCGCCCGGCGACCCTGCTCGGCGAGGGGCAGGTGGAGTTGCAGGGCAGCGCGATCGCCGAGCACGAGGTTACGGTCGTGATCATCGACGCGGCGCTGTCGCCGGTGCAGCAGCGCAACCTGGAGCGCGCCTGGCACTGCAAGGTGATCGACCGCACCGGGCTGATCCTCGACATCTTCGGCGAGCGGGCCGCCACCAGGGAGGGTGCGCTGCAGGTGGAACTGGCGCATCTCGACTACCAGCGCTCGCGGCTGGTGCGGTCGTGGACCCATCTGGAGCGGCAGCGCGGCGGCTTCGGCTTCCTGGGCGGGCCCGGCGAGACCCAGATCGAGGCCGACCGCCGCCAGATCGGCGAGCGCATCGTGCGGCTCAAGAAGGACCTGACGCAGGTGCGCCGCACCCGCGGCCTGCATCGCTTCGCGCGGCGCCGCGTGCCGTTTCCGGTGGTGGCATTGGTCGGCTACACGAATGCCGGAAAATCAACGCTGTTCAACGCGCTGACCGGGGCGGAGGTGAGCGCGCGCGATCAGTTGTTCGCAACCCTCGATCCGACCATGCGCGGGCTGCGTCTGCCGTCCGGGCGGCGCGTCATCCTGTCGGACACCGTGGGCTTCATCAGCGAGTTGCCGCACGAACTGGTGGCAGCGTTCCGCGCCACGCTCGAGGAGGTGGCGGAGGCCGATGTGATCCTGCACGTGCGCGACGCGGCGCATCCCGACAGCGCCGCCCAGCGCGCCGATGTGGTGGCGGTGCTGGAGGACATGGTGGCGGATGGGGCGCTGGACGCGGATTGGCCGTCACGCACCATCGAGGTGCTGAACAAGGCCGACCTGATGGGCGGCGTGGCGTTGGTGCCGGAGCGGGCCGGGGCGGTGGCGGTGTCCGCGGTCACCGGCGAGGGGCTGCCGGCGCTGCGGGCGGCGATCGACGCACGGATCGCCGAGGGGATGGAACTGGCCGACTACGACATTCCGCCGCAGGACGGAGCGCGGCTGGCCTGGCTGTATCAGCATGGCGAGGTGGTGGATCGCCACGACGCGGATGCCGCCGTGCATGTCACGGTGCGTCTGCTGCCGGCGGATCGGGCACGGTTCGAACAACACCAATGAGCTTCGGGGCGGCGGAGCTGGCGGTTCTGGTCGAGCTGCTGCGTTCCGCGGCGCGGGCGGAGATCCTGCCGCGGTTTCGCCGGCTGGGCGCAGGCGACGTTCGCCAGAAGACCGGCCCGCTCGATCTGGTCACCGAGGCGGATGAGGCCGCCGAGCGTCTGATCACCGCCGGCATACTGCGGCAGTTCGCCGGGTCGGTCGTGATCGGCGAGGAGGCGGCGTCGGCCGACCCGACGCTGCTCGGGCTGCTGGCGGACGCGGACCTCGCGTTCGTGGTCGATCCGATCGACGGCACGGCCAACTTCGCCGCCGGCCTGCCGTTGTTCGGCGTGATGGCGGCGGTGGTGGTCCGGGGCGAGGTGGTGGCGGCGGTCATTTACGATCCGATCGGCGACGATGTGGCGCTGGCGGTTCGTGGCGAAGGCGCGTGGACGGAGGCGGCGGATGGTCGGCGGACCGAGCTTCGGGTAGCCGCGGCGGTGTCGGCGGAGCAGATGACCGGCAACGTGTCGTGGCGCTACCTGCCGGAGCCGCAGCGCAGCCTGGTCTGCGCCAATCTGCCGCGGCTCGGCGGGAGCTGGGATTACCGCTGCGCCGCGCATGAATACCGGATGGCCGCCGGCGGCCACTGCCGTTACCTGTTCTTCAACCGGCTGATGCCATGGGACCACGCTCCCGGATGGCTGCTGCATCAGGAGGCCGGCGGCTATTCCGCGCGGTTGGACGGCAGCCCATACACCCCGCTGCGGACGGATGGCGGGCTGATCTGTACGCCGGATCGGGACAGCTGGCAGGCGGTGCGGGGGGTCTTGCTGGCGCGCTGACGGATCGCGGAAGCGGTGAAGCTGTTCGACCATTGGCGGAGCACTGGCGCTCCAGTGGGCTCTGCAATCCCGATCTCGACCTGCGGCTGAAGCTGTTCGGCGTCAGCCACGTGATTCTTGCAAGTAGACCGTGAGGTCCACTGCCAGCGGTGTGAAGGCCTCTCACCGGGCGTGAGTTTCTGGAACGAAGGGGAGCAACTGTGGCCGACGATGTCACGGCAGCGGAGGCGATCAAGCAGTTGCGGAACCATCGTCGTCTGTCCTCAGGGCGCAGGACCGCTGTGGGTGGAAAGCTGCCGCTCAGACTCCGACAGTCAGCCGAAATTTTAGAAAATCATGAGACAAGGAGCGGTGGGTTGCTGCAACATGCTTGGATCACGTGTCAACGACTTTGATACATCGGGGTGGGAATTCAGGCTCGATTATGTGCCGGCTGCCACCGGCCTTTGGGTAGGCGAATATGGTCGGCATCACAATGGCAGCGCGTGTTCTGGATCAACCTCCTGCACTGGCACTGGCCGTGCAATTCGTTCCACGTGGCTGATCAACGACGGCCGTTCCGCCGGTGCCCTTGAGGAGCCGCTGGAGTCGCTGGAATTCGGGTAAGTCGTCAAAATCTTCCCCGCAGCAGCACGCAGACGATCGACCGCATCGTCGGGCAGCACAAACGATGTCGGCAAATTCTCGAGGTACTTGGCTTCTGCCTTATCCTTGAGCTGCCGGAACGACACGGCGATCACGTGGAGGTCGATGTTCGGCGCGTCTATGACTGCGTCCAACGTTGGGTCTTTCTTCGCCACGAACGCGGGGGAATTTCGAATCCGCCGCAACATCGCCCAATTTGCCGCGATGTCCTTCAACTCCTCGATCGTCTCATCCGAATTGTGGTCGATCGGCACACCCGCTGCTTGCAGCAGTGTCGTCACGATACCCGGAGGATTCTCTGATTTGTCCCAGTCGGTGCTTGGATCGGGCTGCGAGTTGACGACGAAAACGACAATCCTGTGTACATGATCCAGCGGCGTCGGCTCGCCTAGCAGGCGCGAGGCAAGATAGGCCTGGAACAGGTCCATCACCCCACGAAGACCCACGTTGTCGGACACGCCGCCGTCGACCAGATGCACATAAGGGCGGTTCACACTGTCGTTATAGCTTTGCATTTGCGCGAGCCACGCGGCCACGCGTGCGGCAGGCCGCGGCATCGTGGCCGGATCCTCGAATTTCTGCAGCCACGCCGGAAGGCGGTAGCCGCAGGTGCCACCGTAGTTGTTGAACGTCACGGGCGAGAGTACAACGGGCACGGCCGATGACGCTGCCGCGGCGCGAGAGAGCGGCACAGCGTCGAGGTCCGAGCACAGAACGTCGAAGACATTCTGGCTAAAGGGCACTCGGGTTCCGGTCGAAAGGTCGGTGGCCACGGCGCTGATAAACGGGCCATGACCACGATCGAGATCCGCGAAGGTTGCGCCGTTAAACAGGATCTCGTCATAAAGCTTGGCCGCCAGTTCAGAACGGCCATAGCCAGTCGACGCCAGCGCGCCCCAGTTCAACGGGTTCAGCACCCGGGCGATCAGCTCGCCCTGCAC
>CAVVNM010000019.1:0-37352 GCA_963749575.1 uncultured Alphaproteobacteria bacterium | reverse complement strand
TTCTCAAGAAAACCCGCAGCTTAGAACGGCCCCTGGGACCGTTTTTGCTTCCCCGCCGGAGTCTGCGAAACCGGGAAGCATGGGGAAGCAGCAGTAAGCAGGTCGTAGCGGACCCGGGGCCACTTTGGGCATGGGTAAGGCCCGCATATGCTGTAGCCGGCAGTTAGCAGCGAACCCGCGAGACGCTGGGACAGTTGGTTGGCGCTCGGGGTAGGCGCGCTTCCCCAGACCCCGACACCGTCTCGGATTTGCTTCCCCGGGTGCTTCCCCGGCCTCGGCAGTGACGGCAAAGGCGTTATCGTTCGGCTTCCGCACCGGCCTGACGCATCGGCATGACGAGACGCAGCGATTCCGGCAGCCGCACCAAGCCGTGCGCCGCGCGTAGAAGCCGGCTGCCGCCTCGTCCAACGCATCGACGATCACCATGGAGGAACCGACGGCGCCGGCGCTCTCGAATGCGCGCGGCGGCGCATCGGCGAGCAGGATCGAGGCGAAGCGCTGACCTTGCTGGACCTTCGCGACCGCCAAGCGGCCGATCAAGGTACAACGGCCGAGGCGACGAGGCGATTGCCGCTGGCCGAGAGCAACCATGTGTCGCCCGCGAGCACCATTACGAACGGCTGGTTGTGTTCGGTCTGATGGAAGCCGCCGAGTCCGGCATCGAGTTGATCGACGATGTAGATGGGCCAGATGCCGGGATCGATATGATCCGGGTCCTGCAAGGCGACGATCGATCCGGCAACATTTCAGATCGGCGCCAGGTCGCGGCTGACCTGGAGGGTGAGCGCGTTGCCGACCCGTACCAGGGTCAAAAAGTCCACCGATGTAAATTGGGATGCGAGTCCGATGCGGGCGGGCAACATGCGACTCTCCCCTTTTTATTGCGTCATCGTGTCATCTGCGTCGCGCGATATTGTCGTGAATCGCGCGGACCTGTCGGCGATATGCGACACTGGTGGAGTTGGTGCCAATATTATCATCAGTGTCGATGAAATGCTGTGATATGGCTCACAGCCGATGCTGTGTTGCAGTTTTATAAGATGATTGACATATTGGGTGGTTCCCTTGCTATGGCGTGGCTCCCTTGCTATGGTCGCGTAGCGTCTAGCGGCAGGTCGGATGCGACTGAATGTCATAGTCCACGGAACAGCTGGTCCTTCTTAAGGGGAACCTTGGAATGCCGGACTTGTCGTTTCATTCCGATGCTGACTATGTACCTGAATTTCGCCACCAAGTATCTGGCCAGATTCAATACCGACCGCCGCCACAGTTACGGTCCCGCCGGAACACAAGCGCCGCGTGACAACATTGCCGAGGCTTGGCGGTTTCCCATCATCGATACTTATGGCGGTGGCGCGGCAGGTGGGACGGACGCTGTCGAGATCAGCAATTACAATACAGTGACATTTGTCTATGCCGGGGCCGACCCGAAATCTCCGGCGAGCGTCGGCGTGATCGGAACCTTCGCGACGCTGTACGAAGCCCTGCCGTTGCGACAACTACCATGGGAAGGCGAGCCGACACGTTTTTGGGCGTTGAGTTACGCCGTGCGCAAGGGCGAGAAGCACCGCTACCGGTTCATCATTGATAGCGCGTTCCCGATCAACGATCCGGTCAATCCGCAAGAGCAGATCGAAGACAATGGCGTCGTCTGGTCGACATTCTTCACCGATGCCTATTCATCACCGGTGGTGATGGAGCGGTGGGAGCTCGACATCCTGTACCGTCTCACCACCGAGATCCTGCCGTTCCAGATGCAGGACGCGAGCAACTTCCTGAACCGATTCTACGACAATCTCGACAAGGCCTCGCAGGACAGCCGCTACGCGCACGTCTATCGCATGGATACGTCGGTCGGCGAAGTGAACTTCATCGACAATATTCTCGCACGCGAGGAGCGCCACCATTTGCAGGACTACAAGATCTGCTTGCGCATCATCGACCGCGTGTTGCGGCGTCGTAATCCGTACACCGAGCCAAGCAAGATGAGCCGCAACGAATACATCGCGCTTTATAACGACATCGCGTCCAACACGGTGGCCGGCTGGGACTATCAAGCCTACTCGAGTCCACAATATTTCCTGTACCTGCTGCGGCGGCACGCGGTGACCGGAGCGTTCTGTCATCCGAAATACGGCGGCAATGCCGGTGCGGCCGGTTGGGCGTATCTCGAGGATCACTATCGGCAACCGTCGTCTGGGCCGGGCCGTACGGGCGCGACCTTGTTCGACTGGACGAGGGCACTGGAAAAGCCACTCGGCGCCAACGCCGATTATCTCGGCTGACCGGCGGGCGATGCAATGATCCAGGACGAATTCGACGTTGTCATCATCGGCAGCGGCGCGGGCGGCGCGCCGGTCGGTCACATACTGGCCAAGGCGGGCAAGTCGGTGCTCATCCTGGAAAAGGGGCCGATGTTCCGTCCACAATATCTGTCCCCCAACGGCCGCAGCGACTTCAAGCGGGACGAACTGATTTCCGACGGCGCGGAGAAGCGGCTGCAACTCCCGGTGTCGAACCGCGGCCAGTCATACTATTCGAGTCATGTCGAACCGGATCTGAACGATGAGGCGCATATCTATCGGGATACTGATGGTAGCGATAAGGCGACGATCGAGGGATATACAGCGCAGGTGGTTGGCGGTGGCACACAGCTTTATGGCGGCGTGTCGTTCCGCTTCGCTCCGCTCGATTTCAAGCTCGCGAGCTTCAATGCCGGCCGCGGCGATCTGAAGAACGACCCCAACGGCGACATCCAGCGCGAGGCGCGCGACTGGCCGATCTCCTATGACGACCTGGAGCTGTATTACACGAAAACCGAGGAGCTGGTCGGCATCAACGGCACGGTCGCGAACCAGCAGAAGCCATTCAGCCGCGACGTGTACCAACCGCCGCTGACGCCCAACGGCATCAGTGAATACGCGCGGCGTGGCATGGAGGCGCTGGCCCGGCAACTAAATCCACGGAATCCGATCCTGCCGTATCGCACGCCGCTTGCGGTCATCACGCGCGACCACGCGCCGAGCGGGCGCAAGATGCCGGCGGACCCGGAGACCGCCAAGACCGGCTACGTCAATCGATACGGTGATGCGTTGGGGTTGAAGTCGAGCACCTGGGTCTCGTTGCTGGCACCGATCCGCGATCGCATCACCATCCGCTGCAACTGCGTCGCGACGCGGCTGACTTATGCGAATGGCGGCGCCGACCGTGTGTATTATCTCGACCCGGCGGGCGTGGAGCGGTCGGCGAAAGGCAAGCTCGTCGTGGTCGCCTGCTCCGGTATCGAGACCGTACGGCTGCTGAAACTGTCGGCCCAGGCCGACGCGACCTTCGACAAGGCCATCCATCAGAACGACCTGCTGGGGCGCTATTTCCTGACGCATTGCTTTGGCGGGGCCAGCGCGTTGCTGCCGGACCGTTTCGACAAGTCGATCGCGCTCGACGCGGACTGGGCAACGGATTGCTGCACCACCACGGATTTCCTGCATGCTAACGGGTTATGGGCGGCAGGCGCGCTTTACAACAACACGTCCGACGAAGCGCTGCCGATTTCGCTGTTCCGCACCATGGGCGCGATGGATCTCGACAATCTGTGGGACGGATTCATGCAGAACACTGGCCTGATGGCGGACGCGCTCGTGCAATATCTGAATGACGAGTTCGGCCGCGGCCTGTCGGTAAGTTTCATGGCCAATCAGGTGCCGCAGCGTGACAATCGTGTTGAGCTGCATCCGACCATTACCGACAAATGGAACCGCCCGGTCGCCTACATCATCAAGACCTGGCATGCGCATGATCGCTACTTGATGGACACCTACGCAACACAGGCCGACGAGGTGCTGCGCCTGGCCGGTGCCGGCGACGACCGTGTCAAGTTCGTCGGCAAGGGCGGCTCCTACATGGCGCCGAACGGCACGGTGCGCATCGCCAATCACATCCTCGGCGGCGCGCGCTTCGGCAGCAGGCGTGATGATTCCGTTCTCGACCCGGACTGCCGCGCCTGGGACTTCGACAATCTGTACGTGACAGATGGGTCGTTCATGCCGACGTCCGGGAGTGGCAATCCGACCAACACGATCGAGGCCAATTCTTTCCGCGTCGCCGACCGGATTTTGGCGCGGCTTTAATGCGTATGATTCTCCAGTGTCGTTTCCGCGCATACGGGAATCCAGCGCTGGATTCCCACTTGCGCGGGAATGACACAAAGGACCAGCGGCTCCGAGGAGCAACCGATGGATCAAGCGTTCAACGAAATCCAGAACCGCCCGGAAAACAGTATCTTCTCGATCGTCTTCTTTCCGGACCGGATCTACCACGCACAATACCTGAACGCGACGCGCAGCAGCCGATATCGCTACTACGTCCATGAGGTGCGCAACGCACTCGACAACATGGTGATGAAGGGGCGGGTTTTTCTCGACGGCAACCTTATCGCGAGGTTCCTGCGCATCGAGTATCGCGCCTCGCGCCTGGTGGAGCAGGCGCGCGAGAAGGATCGGTTCCTGCGCGACATGGTGCTGGCCAATGTGGGCGTGAAGCATCGCGATCCAACCAAGAATGCATCGGCGGTCGTGCGCCTGCACTTCGACAACTGGATCAACGCCTATCAGGTGGAGATCTGGGACACGCTGGAGCCCCCGCCGACCAAGCGCCACGACCTCAAGGTCGCCAATATGATGGGACGCGAGGGCAGCATCACGCACATCCGCGCCTTCGACGCCGCACTGGCGGAGCCGGACGACATCCAGCAGATCGAGCTGTCGTTTCGCGAAAACGACATCGACATTCCGCTTGGCTACAAAATCGGCGATCCGCAATGGGACAACAATTATGGGCGGACCTATCAGGTTCCCAACACCCAGGATCCCAGCGCCGAGCAGAACACCGTTTCGGTCAACAGCTACCTGCTGGACTTCCGGCGTGGCTGGTTTTTCGAGAAGGTCAGGGACCTGCTGCCGGTCCGCTACAGGAATGCCATGACTGAGTCGACCTCGGCGGACTTCAACACGCCAGGTCCCAACGACAACATCATCGAAATGCGCTGGGTGGTGCAGCGCGAACTGGGTGGCTCGAACGTGTATTTCCACGAAGTGACCATCCCGCCGGGCACGGTCGAGGGGACGCATCAGCACATCGGCAGTGAGGAGCTGTATTACATCTTTGAGGGTGAAGGCATCGCCTATATGGGCGATGGCGACGACCCGACTATGACCGACAACACGCAGTACCCGCTGCGCACCGTCGATATCTTCGGCCTTCCCAAACACGATGTGCGTGAGGTCAAGGTGCAGCCGGGCAGCGTGATTTATACCAAGAGCGGCGGAATCCACGGCATTCGCAATCCGCACGGCACGCAGCCACTGCGCTTCGTCGCATTCGGGTATCACAGCTCCTGACCTTCGCGCCCGGGGGAGAGACAAAACATGCCAATGACGATCGCAAGCGGCGACAAGGTCTTCGCTGTCAAACCGCCGACGACGATCGACTACAAGTCCAACAATCCTCTGGCACGGCTGATGAGCCTGCTGGAAACGATCGATCTGCAGGCCGAGCGCGAGCACTACCTGCTCAACCAGGTGCACTATCTGCTGCCGTTCGATTTCCTGGAACTTTATGGTCCGTCGGGCGATTCCTGGGATGTCACGGATGCACGGCAGCAGGACAACAAGGAGGACTTCCAAAAGCAGAACATCCGGTCCTTTCGCTGCACCGATACCTGGATCGCGCGCGGCTGGGCCACGACCCGTAACGATTCGAATGCCGGGGACTGGACCGGGCCGTTTCTGTTCTTGTCCTATCGCGCCGGCCCTGACTCAAAATTGTCGCAGACCGCGGGACACAGCGTGGGCGCCAGCATCCGCGTGTTCGTGCGTATCGGCAACGCCGCGGGTACCAAGCTCGACGTTCCGTACAATCCGCGGACCGGCCGCTACGAGCTGGAGATCTGGGGCTACAACGGTGCCGACCTGCGCGGCAAGCTGGGACCGAATGGGCAGGCCGCGTTCGACAGAGGTGGCCTGATCGGCAATCCGGCCCTCGTGCCCGGCAACTACTCGGATTTTGCGCGCGAGGGGCTGGACAACCGCGACATGCGCACCGTGGCTCCCACCAACATCATGCATCCGGTGCTGCCGCTATCGATCGAACTCGCCTGGGCGGACAAGACCGAAACCTGGTGGGATTCGAAATCCGGCGCCAACTACCATTACCAGTTCAGCATGCTCTACCGCGGCTGGGACAATTTCCTGCAGGTCGGGGTCAGCGAGGCGCCGCATGGCGGCTTCGGCTTCCTCCACTACCGCAACGTCCTGTCCAACTACTTTGCATTCCGCGGCAGCGGCGAGCTGGGTCGTGACGTCGAGCCGTGGATGTTCGACGCCAACGGCCAGAAAAGCCCGGTCGTGCGACACGAGAATTCCATGACGCTCGACTACATGGATCTGCACGTGCTGAAGCCCGAATGCGGCATCGGCATCCATCGGCACCGTGACAACTCGGAGATCTTCTTCCTGCTCAGTGGGGTCGGAATCATGGTGGTGGGGGACTGGTGCGAGTTTCCCGACCGCGAGAGAAGTTTCGAGATCAGGACCATGACGGCGGGCAGTTTCAGCCTGTTGAAGCCGGGCAACCTCCACGCGCTGTTCAACGTGACGGACGAAGACATCTCGCTGCTCATGTTCGGAGGCTATGACTGATCATGTCCGGGTCGCAGCCCTCGCTGATGAATGCGCCGATGGGCGGCACGCGCGTGCAAGGTGGCGCGACATTCCGCGTCTGGGCGCCGCGCGCAGCAGTCAGGCAGACGCAGTGGGCCGGGGGCATGCCGATCGCTGGCAGGTGCGCCCGGCGCATCAGTTGTGCGACTGCACATTCGCCATCGAGGCGGGCGATGCAACCTTCGCGCCCCGCACGAAAGCGCTGCTGCTGCAGGCGGTTGTGTTGGCCCGTCGCCGGACCAGCCTGGCCGCGAGCACGCGTCGTGCCTATCGGCAACGGCTGGATCGCGAACTGGACACGATCATGGCTCTGGCTCCCACCAATCAGCACGGCAAGCGTCTTCGCAAACGCTATGGCAAAGTCCGCAGCCACCCGTTCACCTTTCTCGTGCATCCCGATGCGCCGCCCGACAATAATGGCAGTGAACGAGAACTGCGGCCGACAGCCACCTATCGAACGGTAACCGGCGAGTTTTCGATCCAACTGGGGTGCTGATCTGTTCGCCAATGTCCGATCTGTCGTCGGCACCGCCGCGCGACACGGCATCGATGCACACCATGCCATACAGACGATCCTGTGCGGCATGTCCGTGCTGCAGCCATCGTAGGTGCAGGGGCACATGCAGTGTTGAAACAGCAGGGTTGTGGTTTTCGTGGAAGGCATGTGTGAGACGCTTCGCCAGTTCACGGGCGCCATGGTCATAGACATGGTCATAGACATGGACCAGGGCGGCTACGCGTTGCTCGCCAGGCCCTGCTGTCGCGGTCTGCCGCATGCCGGCGCGCGATGATACGATCCGCGCCTACCAGGGCTCGGCGCGTGTCGCGCGGGCATTCCGCTCGCTGAAGTCCATGGATCTGTGGATCCACTCCATGCACTATTGGATCGAGCCGCGACCACGGCCACGTGTTCCTGCGCATGCTGGCCCACCACGTGAGTGGCGTCTGCGTGAGGCCTGGAACCGATCCGCAGGCATAGTGTTGCCCACACATTGCAGGGCACTATGATAGTGTGATGCGTGCAGTCGATGGTGATGGACGACGCGCCGGCCGAACTGTGAGCTGAGATTGAGAGCGCACTTGTGACTGATCGCATGAGCGCTCGCAGTCAGCGGATCAGGTGATCACGTGGGGCGAGAGGCGACGGTGTTGGTCTGTGCTTTCGATTGCGCCGCCGGCTATGATACCGCCGTGGGAGCGTCCCGCGGCACAGGAGAATGCGATGTTGATCGAGAACAAATACTTCGTCGCGGCCGCTGTCGCATTGTTTCTACTCGCGCTCCTGCTGACGGGGAGCCTATGGACCGGCTTCGGAGTGCTTGCGCTGATAGCCGGCGTCGGCTGGGCGGTTCGCCGCTTCAGCTCTCATTTGTAGACCGGGCAACGCAAGCCGCTCAAACGGCCACAGGAGCCCCGGCTTCACCGCTTGGCCAATTCTGCGTCGAATTGCCCCGACAGGTTTGCTACAAGCTAAGTTTGAAAGACTGCAATGATCCACAAGGCCCGTTTCCTCGGTGTCGCTGCGGCGCTTGCATTTTCATACGTCAGTGCGGCGGCGGTTGAATGCCCAATACCCCAGCCAACCTCCCGTCCCGGCGTCATTCCGGAGTCGGCCGTGAAGGTCGAGGATCTGTCGGCATTGCTCGAGAGCGGCGACAGAACCAACCGCATCGGCGTTATCGTGCATAACCTGAAGCAGAACTATCCGAACGCGGAGAATTCCGAGATCATCAACTATCTCGTCACCTCCTTCTGCCCGGTGGTGATGCAACTGAACGGACTTGGTGAGGTCGAAAAGCAGGCGCAGATGGACCAGTTCACCCGTCAGGTCGTGAACCTCGTCTACTAGCCGGGCGTTTCCGCCGGGCTCCGTCTGGACCGCACCGACAAAGCGGGACGCTATACCGCAGCAGCGAAGGCGCGCGTCACCCCGCCAGTTCGCGCCGAACGATCGCCGCGCCGTCCACCAGCGCGCGCAGCTTCCCGAACGCGCGCTCACGCGGCATGTACTTCATGCCGCAGTCGGGTGCCGGGATCAGCCGCTCCGCCGCCACATGGCGCAGCCCCGCGCGGATGCGGCCAGCAACCTGCTCCGCCGTTTCCACCTCGATGCTGCCGAGATCGAGCACGCCGAGCATGATCTGCTTGCCGGACAGATCGGCCAGCACGCCGAGATCGAGCTTCGGCTGCGCCGCCTCGATCGAGATCTGCCGTGCCACCGTGTCGGCAAGCTGCGGCAGGAACGCATAGCCACTCGGCTTGTTCTGCACCACATGGGCATAACCGAAGCAGAGATGGATCACGGTCGGCCCCTCGATCCCCTCCAGTGCCCGGTTGATGGCGCGCACGCCGTAGCGCTCCGCCTTGTCCGGCGCCGTGCGTACCCAGGGTTCGTCGAGTTGCACCACGTCGACGCCGCTTGATTTCAGATCACGCAGCTCCAAGTTGACGGCGGCGGCGTAGTCCATCGCCATCTCTTCCTCGTCCTGGTAGAATTCGTTCTTCGCCTGCTGCGACAAAGTGAACGGACCGGGCAGCGTGATCTTCGTTGCGCGATCGGTCTGGCGCAGCAGGAACTCGACATCGCGCAGTTCCACCGGCTCGCGACGACGGATCTTGCCCACAACGCGCGGCACCGGCGTGGCACGGCCGGCTTGCGAGCGCACTTCGCCCGGATGCTCCGCATCGATCCCCTCGAGCGCCAGCGCGAACCGGTTGGAATAGCTCTCGCGGCGGATCTCGCCGTCGGTGATGATGTCGATACCGGCGCGCTCCATGGCGCGGATCGCCAGGATGGTGCCATCGTCCTGCGCCTGCTCGAGCAGTTCGGCGGGAATGCGCCAGATGTCGTGTGCGTGGGTGCGGGGCACCCCGTGCGTCTCCAGCGCCGCGCGGTTCACCAGCCAGTCGGGCTGCGGATAGCTGCCGACCACGGTGGTCGGCAGCAGATGCGTTGGATAGGCCATGCCCGATCCTCCTCGTGACGAATGCGTGCTACGTTAACAGCGAGGTCGATCCGGGGAAACGTTGATGCCGCCGTCTGCGTTCGCCTGCCTAGCGCTGCTGCTTGCTGCCTTGGTGCCATGCGTCGCGCAAGCGAGCGACGATGCTACGAGCCGGTTGGAGGCCGCGCGCCAATCACCCGCGGAATTGCGCGAATTCCTCGTCCGGATGCCGAAGGGTGGCGATCTGCACACTCACTTGAGCGGCGCCGCGTACGCCGAGACACTGATCGCGTACGGGGCCGCGTCCGGTGTGTGCGTCGACCCGGGGCAATACGCCGTCGAGGCGTGCGGCGGGGGCGCCCGCAAGCTGGCGGATGCGAATACCGATTCCGCTTTCCGCAACGCGCTGATCGACGCCTGGTCGATGCGCGATTTCGTGCCGAGCGCCGGCATCACCGGCCACGATCATTTCTTCGCCGCGTTCGCCAAGTTCGGCGGCGCAGCGAGCATGGGCGAGATGGCGGCGGATGTTGTCAATCGCGCCGGCGCCCAGCACGAGCGCTATGTCGAACTGATGGTGACGTTTCAGGGCAGCGCGGTCACCGCGCTCGCAGGAAAGCTGAGCTGGACCGGCGACATGGCGGACTTCCGGCAGCGCCTGCTTGCCGCGGGACTGGCGTCGCTGCTGCCCAACGCCCGCCGCGACATCGATATCGGCGAGGCGCGGATGCGCGCGCTACTGCACTGTGGCACACCCCAGGCCGCGCCGGGCTGCGCGGTGACCGTGCGCTGGCTGGGTCAGGTGTCGCGCACCAATCCGCCCGGCGTGGTGTTCGCACAGATGCTGTTCGCCGCCATGCTGAGCGAAACCGATCCGCGCGTCGTGGGGCTGAATTTTGTTGCGCCCGAGGACAATCCGCGGGCACTGGCGGACTACACGCTGCACATGCAGATGCTGGACTATCTGCACAGTGTGATGCCGCAGACCCAAGTGTCGCTGCATGCCGGCGAGTTGACACCCGCGCTCGTGCCGCCGGATGCATTGCGGTTCCATGTGCGGCAGGCGGTGGAGCTTGGGCATGCGCGGCGCATCGGGCATGGCGTGGACGTAATGAACGAGTCCGATGCGCCGGGGCTGCTGCGCGAGATGGCAGACAGCCGCGTCGCGGTGGAGATCAACCTCACCAGCAACGACCAGATCCTGGGCGTGCACGGGCCGGCGCATCCGTTCCCGAAGTATCGCGCCGCCGGCGTGCCGACCGTCCTGTCCACCGACGACGAAGGGGTGGAGCGGATCGATCGCACGCATGAGCTGGAGCGCGCAGTGACCGAGTTCGGATTGGACTGGCCAACCCTGGTCGGTCTGGAACGCAATACGTTGGAATACGCGTTCGTTGCCGGGGCGAGTCTGTGGGTGGATCCGCTGGCATGGCGCAAGGTGGCGGCGTGCGAAGGCGTCGCCCCGCAAGCGCGGTCGGCGACATGTGACGCGTTCCTGCAGGGCAGCGAGAAGGCGCGGCTGCAATGGGCGCTGGAGCGCGACCTTGATGCGTTCGATCGCGACCCCAGGTGACACCCTTCGGTCTGGCACCTAGGCTATGAAACCAATTGGCAATCTGGAAGGCGACGGCGATGGAATTCGGCATCTTCCATGAATTTCCGTCCCTGCCGGGACGTTCTCACGCACAGGCGTTCGCGCAATCATTCGAGCTGGTGGATGGCGCCGAACGCTGGGGGCTCGATGTGATGTGGCTGGGTGAGCTGCACTTCGATCCGGCGCGCTCGGTGCTGTCGTCGCCGCTGTGCGTTGCCAGTGCGATCGCAGCGCGCACGCAGCGGATGAAGATCGGGCTGGCCGTGCAGGTGCTGCCGCTGTGCCATCCGTTGCGCCTGGCCGAGGAGGCGGCGACCGTCGATCAGATCAGCAACGGACGGCTGATCTTCGGCGTCGGGCGCAGCGGTGTCGCGCGCACGTATGAGGCGTATGGAGTTCCCTACGGCGAAAGTCGCGAACGTTTCGCCGAAGTCCTCGACATCGTGCAGAAGGCCTGGACGCAGGACAAGGTGTCGTATCAAGGCCGGTTTCACCGGTTCGACGACGTTGCGGTGGTACCGAAGCCATATCAGCAACCGATGCCGCCGATCCGCATCGCCGCCACGAGTGCCGATACGTTTGTATCCATCGGTCGCCAGAGCCTGCCGATCTTCGTCGCCGTCCGCTACGAGACCGCGGCTGAGATCGCGCCACAGGTGGCTGCCTATCGCACTGCATTGGCATCGTCCAGCGAGCCGGCGCGTGGGGGCGTGTTCCTGCGCGTTCCCGCTTATATTGCGGCGACCGACGCGCAGGCACGTGCGGAGGCGGAACCGAGTTTGATCCACTTCTATCGCCAGCAGGCGGCGCTGCTGGCGGACTCTGCGAAGCGTGCCGGAGTGGACGGTGCGGAACGTCGAGCGCAGACCGCGCGGCGGCTGGAGACGATGACGTATGAGGAGGCGCTGAAGGGAACGGTGCTGATCGGTTCGCCGGGTTCAGTGGCGGCCCGGCTTGAGGAGTTGTGCCAGGAACTGGGGTTGGATGGCGTGCTGATGGAGTTGAACTGCGGCGGCAAGATCCCGCATGCGAAGGTCATGACGGCATTGCGTCTGCTGTGCCAGGAGGTCAAGCCGAGGTTCCATTGAGGAGCCCGGCTAGGCCGGCTGCACGGGCTCGCGGCCGGCCGCCATGACACGGTTGCGTCCCAGCCGCTTTGCCTCGTACAGCGCGGCGTCGACCCGGCGCAGCAGCGCATCCCCTGGTTCGCCTGCCAGCCGCTCGGCCACACCGAAACTCGCGGTGATCGGTTCAGGCATGGGTTCGACCCGCAACTCGGCGACCGCTGCTCGGATACGTTCGGCGGCAGCAGTAGCGTCCTGAAGGCTGGTTGTCGGCATGAGCACGATGAACTCCTCGCCACCGAAGCGTGCGGCAATGTCGATCTCCCGGGTGCGCCGGCGCAGCACATCACCGAATGCCGCAAGCACCTTGTCGCCGGCCTCGTGTCCATAAGTGTCGTTGACCCGCTTGAAGCGATCGAGGTCGGCCATCACGGCGCAAAGGCCCCCGCCCGTACGCTCGGCGCGATTGACTTCCACGGTGATCGCCTGTTCCAGTCGGCGGCGATTGCCGACGCCGGTCAGCGGATCGGTCAGCGACGCGGCAAGGATCTGTCTCTCGCGCTGCTGCAATTTGAGATTGACCTGTGCGAGTTCGAGTTGTGCGTTGGCGTATTCGCGGTTGAGCGCGAGTACCGTGTCATAGAGTTGCTCCAGCTCCGCGATATCGTATTCGGCCAGCATCAGTAGCCGTCCGTCCACCCGCCACACGCGGCCTTGCAGCGAACGTGTCGGTCCCAGACGATCGCCAATCGTCAGCAGTCCCCGGTAAACCTGTCCGTCGGGGTCCACCTGTCTGCGTATCAGGGTCGCAAAGTCCGGCTGAATGAAAAACAACGGCACGCGCGCGCCGATCGGTTGCGAGCCTGTCGCGCCGAGGAGCCGCAGGAAACCGGCATTTGCGTCGATCAGAGTGCCGTGTTCGTCCAAGGTTGCCGCAGCGACCGCGAGCATCGGCTCCAATTCGGATGCAAACCAGGCCACCGCGGCTATCCGCCAACGATCCGGGTAGCCGCGACGACCGCTGACAGCGCGTCGGGACTGAACGCGTCGGCACCCACCATGTCTGCCAGGCGGCTGAAGCGGTTGATGGCAAGACCGCCGATGATGACGGCCGGTCGTGAACTGCCGAAATGCTCGGCCAACTGCGCGATGACCGCCTTGGCGGTGGGCAACTGCTGTGCGAACCCAACCGACAACCCTACGAGATGCGCCTTCCACTCCGCGACCTGCCGGACGATTGCCGCGATCGGCACATCGGCGCCCAGATACTGCACGTCCCAACCGGCCAGTTGAAACGCATCGGCCACCATGCGCAGACCGACGGTATGATGGTTGCCGGCGACGCAGGCCAGCAGAACGCGCTTGCCGATCATCGCCGCCGGCGGCGAGCGCAGCAATCCCACGGTCATGATCGACAATGCGATCGCGGTCGCCATATGTTCCCGTGCGACCGACACGCGGTTTGCCTGCCATTCTTCACCGATATGGTACAGTGAAGGCTGGACCACGTGCAGTTCGACATCGACGAAGTTGCGCCCACCGTCGATGCAATCGTTCATGACCGCCAATGCCTCGTGTTGGCGGCCCGCGAGCAGCGCCACCTCGAACGGAGCCGCCTCGGGCCACGGATCGGGTGGTGTCGGAGCAAACGCAGGCATTCCCTGCGCTTTCGCGTTCAGGAACTCGGTTCGTGCTGCCCCCAGCGCGGCGGTCACCGCGCCGGCATCGGCCGCATTCATGTGTACCGCGAAGAACTCGCCAAGCAGGTCGAGCGACTGCACGATGTGGTCCACGGGAATCGCCCGCGCGGCAAGGACGCTGCTCAGCCAGGACAGATAATCCACCATTGGCTGGAGCAGACCGAACTCCAGGGCCGGCGCCAGAAATTCGAGGTGAAAGGCAAGGTCCTCGCGGCATGCCGTGCGCCCCCGCTGGCCGAGCCGCTCATAAGCCGAGTGGTGGATGGCGTAGAAGCGCTCAGTCACTGCGCCGACAGCATCCGCCTGCAACAACCGAAACCTTTGCAATCCGTCTGGTCCGAGCGTTCTCATCCCACGACCCTCGCCATTCGATGTCGGCGTCGGTTGCTAATCGGCAAACACCTCGAAGAGGCGCACATTGGCGCTTCCCGGTACCAGCTTCAGCCCCCTCGGGATGCCCCTGTGCAACTCGTGGTACTCATGACTTCTGTGCCAGGTGCGGTAGCTCTGTTCATCGCGCCAGTGCGTCACCAACCAGACCTCGTCCGGGCCGTCGATCGGACACATGACCTGCATACTGAGGAACCCCGGCGCGTGATCAACGAGGTGAGGTCGGTTGCGGAAGGCCGCACGCACGGCATCGGACTTTCCGTTGGCAATGACGAATCGGCTCAACGCGACAAACATCTCGGCTCCGCCTTGCGGCCGGCTGTCCGCCTCGGCGGCGGCACCCGGCGCGGCTACTCTGGTAGGTCGAAATGTCCGAATTGTTAACTGGGCGGGGTGCCCCTACGGCGCCATCGCACCCTGCGCGTTCAGGTACAGCGCATAGACCGAGGTGCTGGCGCACATGAACAGCCGGTCCTTCTTCCTGCCGCCAAAGCACAGATTGGCACAACCCTCCGGCAGATGGATCTTGCCGATCAGGTCACCTTCCGGCGCATAGCAGCGCACGCCGTCCTCGGCGGGATTGGCCCAGCCCATCGAGCACCAGACGTTGCCGTCGATATCCGTGCGCAATCCATCGGTCATGCCGGGTGCGAAGTCCTCGGCGAACACGCGCCCATTGCGCAGCCGCGCGCCGTCCACGTCGAACACACGGATATGAGCCGGCCCACCATGTGAGATGCCGGAATCCACCACGTAAAGCGTGCGCTCATCAGGTGAAAAGCTGATCCCGTTGGGCCGGACGAAGTCGTCCACCGCCACGCTCGCCGAGCCGCTCGCAGGATCGAAACGGTACACGTTGCGCGGCAGTTCAGCTGCCGCCTTGTGCCCCTCGTACGGCCCATCGATCCCATAGCCAGGATCGGTGAACCAGATCGCGCCGTCGGCTGCCACCACGACATCGTTGGGCGCATTCAACCGCTTGCCCTCGAAGCGGTCGATCAACACGGTGATGCGCCCGTCCGGTTCAGTGCGTGTCACGCGGCGCGTGTCGTGCTCGCAGGTGATCAGCCGTCCCTCGCGGTCGCGCGTGTTGCCGTTGGCGTAGTTGGACGGCGCACGGAACACCGACAGGTGCCCGTCCTCCTCCAACAATCGCATCATCCGGTTGTTGGGGATGTCGCTGAACAGCAGGAACCCGCCGTCGCGGAAATACACCGGCCCCTCGGCCCAGCGGAAGCCGGTGGCGATGCGTTCGATCGCCGCATTGCCCTGCTGGTAGATGAACCGTGGATCGAGCCGTTCGATGCGCGGATCGGGATAGCGGGTGCCGGGTAGATTGCCGAGTGGCAGGGACATTGGTTCCTCCAGGCAAGGCGGGTGTATTTCGTTTGCCTGCTCGCAAGGTAGGGGACACGCCTTGCGGCGAGAACCGCAAAAAGGATTGCGATGGGTCAATCTTCCCCAATGGGTCGTCGGGCGCTGCGCGTGGCATGACGGCCAATGTACGTCTCGGCACGCGTGGATAACGCCTCCTCACGGCTTGTCGGCGTGCCGCCAACAGCAACATGACATGCATGCGCGCGCATGGTAATTATTGGTTACTTCAACGCGGTAGCACGTCATGGCCACAGTCCTGATCAGGTTCGATGGCGGCAATGTCGCCGTCATTACCGGCGCAACGCCTCTCGACGAGGACACGCCGATCAGCAATCCGACGCCGACAGGCTTCGAGACCAATGTGGCGTTCCGGGTGGACGACGGCGAGTACCGCTTCGGCCTGGACACACCGATTCCGTATGCGCCGCTGTGGCAGGTGGTGCAGGCGGTGGACGGAGTGCGCGCCAACGTCAACTTTAAGCGAATAAAATCATGAGGAGCGTAGTCACCGGTCTGCTTGCGGCGTTGGCACTGGCGAGTTGCGGCACGCAGCCCACCGAGTATCCGCTCGCCGCCGGACAGGCGAATGCGACCCAGGCGCCACTCGACGCCAATCCAGATCACCCGTTCGTTCTGATGACCTTCTCGGGCGGGGGGTCGCGCGCGGCGGCACTGGCCGCTGCGGTCGTCGAACGGCTCAACAACCTGCACTACGCGAGCGATGGCGAAACGCGCGCTCTATCGGCGGATATTGCCGCCGTATCTTCGGTGTCCGGCGGCAGTGTCTATGCGGCGGATATCGGCCTGAACGGGCCGGCTCACGCCGAGGCATTCATGCAGCGCATCCAGGATTACGATGGCATCGGCTGGCTGGCGCATCGTTTCCTCAATCCCGTCACCTGGCTCGCGCTGCAATCCGAGAACCAGACGCGGATCGCCGTGTTGCAGGAGATGATCGAGGACCTGCTGCAGACCAAGGCGACGATGGCAGCGCTCAACCAACCCGGCGGACAGCTCACGCTGCTGAACGCCACCGACATGGTCGCCGGCCAGGTATTCACCTTCGATCGGCAGACGCTGGACGATGTCTGCATGGACTACGACAAGGTGCCGGTCAGTCTCGGTGTGACCGCCTCGGCGGCCTTCCCGGTCGCGTTCACGCCCGTGCTGCTGCACAACGCCTCGTATTTGCAGCCGGATTGCCCGGGAAAGCGCAATCCGAGCCTGCCGTACCTCACCACGCTGCAGAGCGTCGGCGGCCCGTATGCGAACCTGGAGACTTTTCGTACGGCACGCTATCGCCAGTCGCTGCGCAACGAGATCGTGGTCGAGCCGGGTACCGGCGACAAGGTGCCGCCATTTCATAACCCGATCTATCTGCGCCTGGTCGATGGCGGCGTTGCCGACAACTCCGGTCTGACCGCGCTGCGGCGTGCGATGTCGACGTTCGGGCCGGCCGACATTGGCCGCCTCGCGTCGCAGGGCAAGCTACGCCACATCGTCGTCATCGCAGTGAACGCACGCAGCGACCCGCCAAGCAGTCTCAACAACTCGACGCGCTACACCACGCTGTTCGACATGGCGAACAGTATCAGCGGCGCGCTGGTCGACAGCGCCTCGGCCAACTCGGCTTCGGTGTTCCAGGACTTCATCAAGCTGTTGATCGAGGACCGCAACGCATTGGTGAAGGATGGTGTGACCCAGGCCAATTTTGCGGTCTATCCGATATCGATCGACTTCGATCAGCTTCCCACCGCGACCGCAGCGGAGCGCCAGCAACAGCAGAAGGTGAAGTCCATTGCGACCAGCTGGACACTGCAGCCTGGCGATGTGGATCTGCTCAGCCAGGCTGCCGGAGAGCTGTTGTGGCGCCACCCTTGCTTCCGACTGCTGGTGAATGACATCGGCTTGGATGGCAAACCTGAAGCGGACGCCATACCCGGCCTGCGTTGCCCGGTGCAGCCGCCCCTGCCGATCCCCCGACGCGGCAAACATGGTCCGGCGGATTCGTAACAACAGAAACCTGTTGCCGGACTGGTTGGGCACATGTCATGCTGCGTTGCAGCGTCCCGTACGGGAAGCGATAGGGGGTGACGGCCAGGAGCAGCTCTCAAACGCATGGGGAGTTTGCCTGATGCTGGACCAACCCGCCGTCAACGCTTTCTCGCACGTCGCGCCAGGCGACACGCCCTGGGTGGGTGAGGGGCTGCGCGACTTCTTCCTGTATCGCGACCTCGGCGTCGCCGCCGCCACCGGTGGGCGCGTGCTGGCGCAACTGGTGAAGGCCAACAGTCCGCCGGAGGAAGGCACCGGCTGGCATCAGCATGTCGCCGACTTCCACATCGTGATCATGCTGAAGGGCTGGGCGCGGTTCATGTACGAGGGTAAGGAGCATCTGGTTGCCGCGGGCGACTGCGTGCATCAGCGCCCAGGGATCACCCACTACCTGTTCGACTACTCGCCGGACATGGAATACCTGGAAGTGGTCGGGCCGGCTGACTTCAAGACGCTCGACGCCGAGGGCCCGTGCGCGGTTCCGGCCCCGACACCATGGACCAAGATCGCCTGATCGCCGGCGTCAGAATTCGACTTCCAGCTCCTCGATCTGCTCTGGCTCGAGCTGCGCCGCCGCCACCCACTCGGCGAGGTCGGGCCAGGTCCAGATATGCGCGCAATACGCCGTGGAGACAGCGTCGGCCTGAATGGCATAACTGCGGAAGCGGGTGACCACCGGGGCATACATGGCGTCGGCCACGGTCGGGGCGCGACCGAACAGCCAGGGTCCCTTCCAGGTGGCTAGGCATTCGCGCCAGATCTCGGTGATCCGGTCGATGTCAGCCTGCGCTGCGGACCAGATGGCGATGTGCCGCCCCTCGGTGCGCAGGTTCATCGGCAGCGACGAACGCAGCGCGGAGAAGCCCGAATGCATCTCACCCGAGATCGCGCGGCAACGGGCACGTGCCATGCGGTCCCCGGGATACATGCCCGCCTTCGGACACACCTCGTTGAGGTACTCGGCGATCGCCAGCGTGTCCCAGACGGTCACGCCGTCATGTGCCAGACACGGCACGCGGATCGACGCGGCGCGAAGCAAAAGCTCAGCCCGCGTGTTGGGATCGTCGGACGCAACCACCTGCTCCTCGAAGTCCAGCCGGGCCAGCCGGGCGAGGAGAAAGCCGCGCAACGACCACGACGAGTAGTTCTTGCTGCTGATCAGGAGCGTCGCCATGTTGCGTCCCTTCATCGATCGGTCCATGCTGCGCCGCAATATAACCCCTGAATGCGACACCCCGACAACCGTATGAACGCAGCTTTCGCCGGTCGATGATGTATCAGCTCTATCAGGCTCAGGCGGACCTGCTGTTTCCACTGCGGCAAGCCGCCCGGTTCGGGGTCCGGCTGGCACAGCTGACCGATTGCGGTTCCTGTACCCCGCCGCTGGTGCGGCATATCGCTGCCGGGCTCAGCATATTCGCCGAGGCGGGGCTCACTCATGCCCGGCCGTCGTTCGGCATCGACGTGGTGGCAGTGGACGGAACGGCCGTCGCGGTCACCGAGGAGGCGGCCGACGACACTCCGTTCGGCACGCTGTTGCGCTTCCGCAAGGATCATACCGTGGTTCAGCCGCGCGTACTCCTGGTGGCGCCGATGTCAGGCCACTTCGCCACCCTGCTGCGCAGCACGGTCCAAGTGATGCTGCCCGAGCACGACCTCTATATCACCGACTGGAAGAATGCGCGCGACGTGCCGCTGGCCGAAGGGCGTTTCGGCTTCGACGAGTTCGTCGATCATATCATCCGATTTCTGCGCGCGATGGGGCCGGGCAGCCATATCGTCGCGGTGTGCCAGCCGGCGGTGGCGGCGCTCGCCGCGGCCGCGGTGATGGCGGAAGCCGGCGATCCGGCGGCGCCACGCAGCATGACGCTGATGGCCGGGCCGATCGACACGCAGGTCAATCCGACCAAGGTCAACGAGCTGGCGAAGTCACGGCCGATCGAATGGTTCGAGCGGCACCTGATCAGCGCGGTGCCCTGGCGGTTCCCGGGGGCGTTCCGCCACGTCTACCCTGGCTTCGTGCAGCTATCGGCGTTCATGAGCATGAACCTGGACCGGCACATCGGCGCACATTTCGGCCAGTTCCGCAGCCTGGTCGGCGGCGACCATGTCAGTGCGGAGGCGCACCGGAAATTCTACGATGAGTATGGCGCGGTGATGGACCTGCCGGCGGAGTTCTATCTCGAGACGGTACAGCGGGTGTTCCAGGAGCACGACCTGCCGCGCGGCGTGCTGACCTGGCACGGTCAGACGGTGCGGCCGGCGGCACTCCGCCGGATGGGCCTGCTGACGGTGGAAGGAGAGCGCGACGACATCTGCGCGATCGGCCAGACCATGGCGGCGCTCGATCTGTGCAGACGGGTTCCGGTCAACTTGAAGCAGAACCATCTGCAGACCGGTGTCGGCCACTACGGCGTGTTCAGCGGCCGGCGCTGGGCCGGCGAAGTCTATCCGCGAGTGCGCGAGATGATCCAGGTGATGAACTGAACATTCCACGTCACCGACGAGGTGAGGGCAGTGTGCTTCACCGCGGCGCGGCAATCCGGTATTTCAACATAGGACGCAAGCCGCACGCGTAAGCTGAAGACGTTCCCATGAGCATGCAGGATCGCCGGTCGCTCTATAGCCGCAACACGCTGAAACTTGGCCTGTTCGGTGCCAACTGTTCGTCCGGCCGTGCGGTCACCAAGGTGCCCGAACGCTGGAGCGGAAGTTGGGAGGATTGCCTGTGCCTCGCGCGCATGGCGGACCAAGCGGGTATCGAGTTCATGTTGCCGGTCGGCCGCTGGAAGGGCTACGGCGGCGACACCGACTACCAGGGCGAAACGCTGGAAACCATCGCGTGGGCCGCCGGCCTGCTCGGCGCCACGGAACGGTTGACTGTGTTCGGCACGGTGCACGCGCCGCTGATCCATCCGTTGATCGCAGCAAAGCAGTTCGTCACGGCTGATCATATCGGCCATGGCCGTTTCGGCCTCAACATCGTCTGCGGTTGGAACGAGGATGAATTTGACATGTTCGGTGCCACGATGCGCGAGCACGCTGCACGGTACGAGTACGCGCAGGAATGGTTCGATATAATCCGACTGGCGTGGTCGGACGCCGAGGACTTTGCCTTCGAAGGAAAGTTCATCCGACTGCACCAGGCGCGCGCAAAGCCGAAGCCTTACGGCGGCAGCCGACCGATTGTGATGAATGCCGCGGCATCGCCCACCGGTCAGGCGTTCGCGATCCGCAACTGTGATGCGCTGTTCTCGATGACACCAAAGGGAAAGCTGGACGAGTTCGCTGCCCATGTCGCGAACGTCAAGGCGCAGGCGCGGCAGTGCGGTCGGGAAATCGACGTCTACACCGTGGGCGTGATCACGTGCCGGCCGACGCAGCGGGAGGCGGCAGAGTATTACCACCACTGGGTGATCGACAATGCCGATTGGGCGGCGGTCGATCGCATCATGGCGATGCGCGGGGTGACGCGCGACAGGTTCCCCGACGACTTCGAGGAACGCCGCTATCATCAGGCGAATGGCATGGGCGGAGTGCCGATCGTCGGTAATGCGGATACGGTCGCGCGCGAACTGGCACAGCTGGCTGCGGCAGGAGCGACGGGGATCGGACTGTCGTTCGTCAACTATCTCGACGAACTGCCATTCTTCCGCGACGAGGTGATGCCCCGGCTGACACGGATGCGATTGCGGGGGACGAACTAGGCGCCGTCGACGGCCGAGACCGCGCTTCGAACGGAGGGAACATGCCCTGGAAAGGCATCGGCGTGACGCTGGCCGTCATGGTGGTCTTCCTCATCGCGCTGGGGCGGGCCACTGACGTCGTGGTCGATTGGGCGTGGTTCGCGAGCGTCGGCTATGTCAGCGTGTTCTGGACCAGCTTCATCGCCCGGGTGGTTCTCTTCGCGGCCGCGTTCGCGGTCTCGGCCTTGCTGCTTTGGGTGAACGGAAGCCTGGCACTGCGGTTTTCTCGTCCGCGACAGCTGCTGCTTCCGGCAGCACCAAACACGGGCTTCGCGGCTCTTGCGGGATCGCTCGGGACACCGGCAGAACTGCTGGGTATTTCGCTGTTGCCATGGCGTCTGCTCATTTTGGCCACTGCCCTCGCCATCGCACTGCTGGTCGCATTCGGCGAGACCAGCAAATGGGACTTGGCGCTCCAATTCATCTATCAGGTGCCGTACCGCCAGGACGATCCGCTGTTCGGCAACGATATCGGCTTCTACCTGTTCTCGCTGCCGGTCTACGTCGCGCTCAAGAACTGGATGGTGTTGATTCTGCTGCTGTGCGCCGCCATAGCCGGCGCGGTGTATGTGCTCCACGGCGAAATCAATCTGGACAGCCGACGCTGGCGCTTTTCGCCCGTAGCCATTGCCCATGGCTCGGCGCTGCTCGGTGGCTACTTTGCGGTCAGAGCCTGGTCCTATGCCCTGGACCGCTACCTCTTGCTCTACAACGACAACGGCATCGTGGTCGGGGCCGGCTATACGGATGTCCATGTTCAACTGCCGATTCTCTGGCTGTTGATCGGTCTCGCCGCCGCAGCCGCCGTTGTCGCATTGGCCAACGTGCGGCTGCGCAGCTATCGGCCGGTCATTGCGGCGGCTGCACTGGTGTTCGGCGGTGCGTTCCTGTTCGGTGAATTGCTTCCGGGATTGTTCCAACGTTTCTTCGTCAAGCCGAGCGAGCTGCAGTTGGAAGCACCGTATATTCAGCGGAACATCGCGCTGACGCGGGAAGCGTACAATCTCCGGCAGATCACGGTGAAACCGTTTCCCGCGGAACAGGGGCTGACCTTCCAATCGCTACAGGACAACCGCGGCACCATTGACAACATTCGGCTGTGGGACTGGCAGCCGTTGATGGACACCTATGCGCAACTCCAGGAGATCCGCACCTATTACCGGTTCCTCGACGTCGACATTGATCGCTACCGGATCGACGGGTCCTATCAGCAGGTGACGCTCGCAGCGCGCGAGCTCGCGCCTGCGCTGCTGTCGGCCAACGCCCAGACCTGGGTCAACCTGCATCTGCTGTTCACGCACGGCAACGGAGTGGTGATGTCGCCGGTGACACAGAAATCCACTGAAGGCTTGCCGAATTTCTACCTGAAGGATATCCCACCGATCGCTGCCGGCGGTCCTGCGATTACCGAACCGCGCATCTATTTCGGTCAGGGGACAGGCGGTTACGTTATCGTAAGGTCAAGCGCGCCGGAGTTCGACTATCCCAAGGGAAAGGATAACGTTTACGCGAATTACGATGGCGCAGACGGCATCGCGATCGGCGTGGCCGCGTGGCGGTCGCTGTTCGCCTGGCAATTCGACGATGTCAACATCCTGCTCAGCAGCTACATCACCAGCGAGAGCAGGATCATGCTCCACCGCAACATCCAGGATCGGGTCGCGACGCTGGCGCCATTCCTGCACCTGGATCACGATCCTTATGTGGTGATCAGCAATGGGCGGTTGTACTGGATGCAGGACGCCTACACCACGAGCGATTGGTTCCCCTACGCCGAACCGCAGCCCGAAGCCGACCTCAACTACATCCGTAACTCAGTCAAGGTGGTGGTCGACGCCTATAACGGGTCGGTCACGTTCTACGTGGTTGATGCAGCCGACCCGATCATCGCGACCTATCGCCGAATTTTTCCAGCACTGTTCAAGCCGTTCGATGCCATGCCCGCGGACCTGCAAAGTCACATTCGCTATCCCGAAGACCTGTTCCGCATCCAGGCCTCGCAGTACCGCGCGTACCATATGGATGCGCCCGAAGTATTCTACAATCGTGAGGACCTCTGGCAGTTCCCTCGCGAGCCGACGGGTCTAGACGGCAATGGCGCAGGCACCAGGATGGCACCGTACCTACATGATCATGCGCCTGCCCGGCGAACCGCGCGCAGAGTTCTTCCTCATGCTGCCCATGGCGCCGAGCCAGCGTGAGAACATGATCGCCTGGCTCGCCGCGCGCTGTGATCCGCCCGACTACGGCAAGCTCATCGTCTACGAGTTCCCCAAGGACAAACTGGTCTACGGGCCGTTCCAGATTGAGGCGCGGATCAATCAGAACACCGACATCTCGCAGCAGATCTCGCTGTGGAATCAGATGGGCTCACGGGTGATCCGCGGAAACCTTCTGGTGGTGCCGATCGAGAACTCGATTCTGTATGTGTCGCCCCTGTATCTGCGCGCGGAGTTGGGCCAGTTGCCGGAGCTCAAGCGGGTGATAGCGGCATATGGCGATCGCGTGGTGATGGAAGAGACGCTGCCCGCTGCATTGGCCGCACTATTCAAGCAATCGATTCCGACCGCAACCCTCCCGGCGACCGCGGGGGCTTCGCCTTCCCGCCCTATGGACGAGCGGGCCCGTGACGCACTGGGCCATTATGAGCGAGCCATCGCACGGCTGAAGGCAGGCGACTGGAGCGGCTTCGGCGCCGAACTCGATGCGCTGCGGCCACTACTCGAGGAGTTGGGTCGGTAGCCGGCCACGCCGCAGGGCATGACCGGTGGCCATTGTCATTGCGGGCAGCGAAGCGACGAAGCAGTGACAGATGCGGTGCGCCGTCGCGCTTATACCCGATGGGTCTCGTGCGTGGATGGATGGAACAGCTCCTGCGGTGCCAGGATGCGCGACGACAGTCCCTCGGCATGATGGCGGCGCAAGAACACCTCCAGCACATGACGGTTCGCCTCCAGCCCGTAGGACCAGAAATCCTCGCCCATCAGTCGCCGCGCAGCGAGCAACTGCTCATCCACGAACGGCAATGTCACCTTGGCCGCCGCAACGTTGCCCAGCTTCGCCAACGCCCGCGCTTTCGCCTGCTCGAACGCCTTCATCGCGGCCACCGGCAACCACGGATGCCGCTCCGCCAGTGTGCGCCGGATGCCGAGGATGTGCATGATCGGGAAGATCCGCGTCTTGCGGAACCATGCAGCCGCCGCGGCAGCGGGATCGGGATACAGCCAGCCGATCTGCGGATGGCGGCCGAAGCAGGACGGCGCGCGCGGACCGATCACTGCATCGATCGTGCCGTCGGCCAGCATGCCGGAGATAGTAGCCCCCTCCGGCGCATCCTCGATGCGAACATCGGCCGGCAGACGCAGCGAAATCTTCTCGATGCGCCCCGGCTGTTCGTAGCCGCCGCGCACCCAGGCGATGTCCGACGGCTTCACACCATGCTCGTCTTCCAGCACCGCGCGCGTCCAGACATTCGCGGTGACCTGATATTCCGGTACGCCGACGCGGCGACCCTTCAGGTCCTCGGGCCGCGCGATGCCGCGATCGGTGCGGATATAGACCGAATTGTGTCGGAACGAGCGTGACGGAAACACCGGCACGCCGACATACGGGCAGTCGCCATTCGCAGTCTTCACGGTGAAGCTGCTCATCGACAATTCGCAGATGTCGAAGTCGGCGTGGCGGAAGGCACGGAAGAAGATCTCCTCCGGTTCCAGCAGCATGAATACCGGATCGACACCGTCGATCTGTACGCTGCCATCGACCAGCGGGCGCACCCGGTCGTAATCGCCACAGGCGATCGATAGTGCGAGTTTGCTCATCCCGCCTCCTCGCCGCGCGGATCGTTGTTGTCTGCTGTCGGCATTGCACTAATCCCTGATCTCCATATCCTCGTAGGATGGGAACGGGCTCATCCACACGTCGGTGATCGTATGCTTCGTCACGCGCGGACCAATCCCATTGAGCGCCCGCAGATCCATGATCGGCGCGAACATCACCCGGTCGATCGTGAGCTGCTGGATCTGGTCAAGCATCGCCTCGCGCTTCGCGACATCTCGTTCGCCGGCTTGGCGCAGGAACAGCTCGTCGATGTCCGGGTAGCCGCCATTGGCGTAGGCTCCCTTCGACCAGATGAACGAATCAACCCGGCTGGCGGCATTGCCCGAGTTTCCCGACGCGACCATGTAAAGCGCCGGCAGTTTCTTCTCGAGCCAGCTCGCATAGAACGTCGCGCGCTCCATCTGCCGGAACCTGACGCGAATACCGACCGCGTTCAGATCGTTGACGACCGCTTCGGCCACCGTCGGAAAGCCTGGGATCGCGGCGAAGTCACCGGCGTCAATGCCGTTGGGATAGCCAGCCTCGGCGAGCAACTGTTTCGCCTTGTCCGGATCGTACGGCAGCGGCTCGACCTGAAGCGCGAATTCCATCACGCGCGGCACGATCACCCCCGCCGGCGGGCAGAAGCCGAGGCACGCGGCCTGGTTGATATCCTTGCGGTCGAGCGCGTAGTTCACTGCCAGTCGCAGCCGCTTGTCGTGCCACGGCGACTTCGGGTCCCATTGCCTGGCGAACTCGATCCAGAAGATCGAGGCGTGCTTCGTTGCCACGATCTGAATCCCTGCCTTCTGCAGGCCCTCGGCATCGGGCCCGTCGAGCGCAATGCCGATATCGGCCTCGCCGGTCCTGACCATCAGCGCCCGAGTGGTGGCTTCCGGAACACTGCGCATCACCAGCGTTTTCACATTCGGCACGCGTCGCCAGTAGTCGGGGAACGCTTCGAGCACGTACTCGATACCCGGCTTGCCGCTGACGAACTTATACGGACCAGCGCCGATCGGGTGCTTCTTGAAGCCGTCATCGCCGACCTCGGTGAGATAGTGCTTCGGCAGCACGATGCCGGCCGCACTGGCCGTGGTGCCGAAGAACGTCATGAAATCCGGCCACGGCGCGCCGAGGTGAAAACGCACGACGCGCGGATCGACGATCTCCACCTGCGTGACATGCTCGTGCAGGGTCTTCGCGGCGGCGCCACTGTAGCGCTCGAAGCTGAACTTGACGTCCTCCGTCGTCAGCTTATCGCCGTTGTGGAATTTCAGGTCCGGGCGAAGCCGGAACTCATAGACCAGGCCGTCCTCGCTCTCGCTCCAGGATTTGGCGAGGCTAGGCCCCATCTTCTGCCCGGGATACGGACGCACCAGCGCGTCGTGAATCGCATACAGCATGCCGAACGGCGTGATCTGCGGTGGCGCTGTGGACGGGTCGAACCAACTCGGCGGGATGGTCACGTGCCAAGCCTGCACCAGGCGCCCCGACGGCGCGCGGGTTTCGGCCAGCGAAGCGCCGGCGGCCAACGCCATTCCCGTGAGCAGCGCCAAGCACAAGGCCAGACGCCAGCGCAGTCGTTGCAACGACATCATCATCCCTCCCGGTTTATTCCGGCCGCGCTCGCGGTCGGCTTTTGCGATCTTGATGACCTTGCCGCGCGGCGAGGTCAACCGCCGCGTGACCTGCCCGGTCGTTGGGGCTAGGTTTTCGGGCACAATCAGGAGGGCGTGCCTTGCAACGCCAAACAATCGCAATCGCCGGTGTCGAACTCGAAGTGTTCGAGAGCGGCGAAGGCCCGCCGATCCTGTTCCTGCACAACGGCGGCGGTTTCGAGCCCACGCATCCGTTCATCGGCCTGCTCACGGCGCGGCATCGGCTGATCGCGCCATCGCATCCTGGCTTCGGCACATCCAGCCTGCCGGATTGGCTCGATTGCCCGGACGACATTGCCTATGTGCATCTTGCGCTGATGGATCGGCTCGGACTGGCACAGGTCGATGTCATTGGCTGCTCGATCGGCGGCTGGATTGCCGCGGAGCTTGCGACCAAGTCGCCGGAGCGCGTGCGCCGGCTGGTGCTGGTGTGTCCCGAAGGTGTCAAGACCGGCCCGCCCGATCGGCTCGACATTCCTGACATCTACGCCATGCCGTACGAAGAGCTGGAACGCATCTCGTACCACGATCCGGAACGGATGCAGGTCGATCCCGCGCAGCTTACCGACGAACAACTGGCGATCCGCGTGCGCAATCGCGAGACGACGGCGCTGCTGGTGTGGGAGCCGTATATGCACAATCCGAAGCTCCGGCATCGCCTGCATCGCGTCGCGGCGCCGACGCTGTTCCTGCGCGGTGAGAGCGATGGGCTGGTGTCGGCCGAATACGTCGCGGCCTATGCACGGCTGCTGCCGATCGCACACATCGAGACCATCCGTGCGGCGGGGCATGCGCCGCATATCGAACAGCCGCACGAATTCGCCCGTGCGGTGCTGGCATTTCTCGATGCGGGAGCGGTGTGATGAGGGCCTGGCATTTCAGCGAGAACGCCTATCCTTATCTGCCGCCCGCCGACGAATACGAGTTCGATCCGCGTCAGCCTGCCCAGTCGCGTGTACGATCCGCAGAAGGGCGCCGATCTGTACGACCGCTTCCTCGATGAATGGCTGATCGCGGAAGACGAGGGCATGGACATCATGCTGAACGAGCACCATCAGACGGCGACGTGCGTGGATCCTGCCGCCCCGCTGGTGCTCGCCGCCCTGGCCCGCCTGTCGAACAAGGCACGGCTGCTGATCCTGGGCAATCCGATTGCCAACCGCCGTCAGCCGGTGCGTGTGGCCGAAGAGATGGCAATGATCGACGTGCTGTCGCGCGGCCGGCTGGAGGCCGGCTTCGTGCGCGGCGTGCCATACGAAGTGCTGCCGGCCAACAGCAATCCGGTGCGCATGAACGAGCGCGAATGGGAGGCGCTCGACCTAATCATCAAGACCTGGACCAGCCATGATGGCCCGTTCAGCCACGAGGGCCGCTTCTACCACTATCGCGCGGTCAACATCTGGCCGCGTTGTTACCAACAACCGCATCCGCCGGTCTGGATCAGCACCACAAGCCCGAGCGGTGCGGCGCGGGTCGGCGCCCGCGGCTTCGTGCAGGCGACGTTCCTCACCGGCTTCGACGGCACGCGCGCGATCTACGATGCGTACCGCCGCGGCTGGCGTGAGGCTGGACGCGGCAGCGACGTGCCGGCGCATCGCCTCGGCTATGCCGCGATGGTCTACACTGCGCCGAACGAAGCGGATGCGCGCGCCGGGGCAGAGAAGCTGCTGTGGTACATCACCTCAAACAAGGTACCGCCGCACTTCGCCAATCCGCCGGGCTATGTTCCCGTGCAGGCCAATGTGGCGATGCTGCGCGGCGCCGAACACCCGCTCAGCGCGTTCCGCAGGGCCGCCAGCGTGGAGGGCGCGATCGAGGCCGGCATCATGTTCGCCGGCACGCCCGACCAGGTGCATCGGCAGATGAAGACGCTCTACGACCACGTCGGCGGCTTCGGCCATCTGCTGATCATGGGCCAGGCAGGGTTCCTGGAACACGACGAGACCGTGCTTGGGATCCGGACCTTCGCACGTGAGGTCTATCCGCGGCTGAAAGCGGATTACCCCGACACGGCGGTCTCCGGCGTGGCGTGACCCGGCGTCCGCTCAGCGATTGCGCGTCCTCGCCACGCCGACCGGGCTGTCAATCACGCCGAACGATCGTGAATTCGCCCCGGCCCGCCCGATCTGGTAGCCCTCCGCGCCCAGTCCGCGACGCATCAGTTCTCTGACTGCCGCCGCCCGGCTCGGCATGCGCTGCGCAAACCGGAAATCGTCGATCGCGATCAGTTCGTCGCCGTCCAACATTATCTGCAGCCGCTCCCCCCTGGAGAGAACATTGCCTTTGGCAGTCATTTCCACCACTGACCGACCCCCACGATGTGGTTACTTACTCATTCATTCCTAATGTGACTTTTACTCATTCATAGCAACAATGTCAATCGAATGCTTCGCGGCTCAGTGGGTGTCCGGCTCGGAAGGTGCAATTTGCCCAGAAGGCTGAAGCCACCCACTGCGAAAGAACTCGACGGCGGCCGGATTGTTTCCAAGAATATTGTGCGCGGGGAAATTGCGGAGCCGCGACGCAGATCGTCGCTCATCGGCATCCCAAAAGGCCGCGCTTATGCACAGGGGGCCCTGGTGAAGAGATCGACGGCGCAGCGAGAGTGTCACGCTATCCTGTTGGTCGATGACGATCCGGCGCTCGGATTTGCGATCGAGGATTATTTGGCCGAGGCCGTGATCGAGGTCGTTCACGTCCATGATTCCGTGGTGGCGCTAGGCATGCTCGAGGCCAGGCGGGAGATCGATCTGCTGATGACCGCGATCGCCATCCCAAAGGGAATACCCTGCGCCGTTGCCTTGATGGTCCGCCCGCTCGTGCAGGGCGTCGGCTTCGTCTTTGTAACCGGGCGTCCGGAGTTGCTCGACACCGCCGGGGACCTGCGGGACAAGGCGTTCATCAAGCCGGTCGATCTGGCGCAGGCGATTTGCAGTCGCCTCGCCGTGTAACGTTCGCACCCGGTTTGCCGGCACACCATCGAGGTTCGTCAAACGCGCGACCGGCGTGTAGATTGGCAGGGCAATTCGACGTTCGTCCTGTCAGGAGCCGGGCACCATGGCGGTTACCGAAACGGCATCCACGGAAGCCGGCCGCGATTTCATTCGCGACATCATCCAGGCCGACCTCGATGCGGGACGCGTGTCGACGGTGGTCACCCGGTTTCCGCCGGAGCCGAACGGCTACCTGCACATCGGCCACGCCAAGGCGATCAGCCTGAACTTCGGCGTGGCGGAGGAATACCGCGGCCGCTGCCACCTGCGCTTCGACGACACCAATCCGGCCAAGGAGGAGCAGGAATTCATCGACGCGATCAAGCGCGATGTGCACTGGCTGGGGTTCGACTGGGGCGGACACCTGCATCACGCGTCAGACTATTTCGAGCAGCTCTATGAATGGGCCGAGTACCCTGATCCGCGCCGGCAAGGCCTATGTCGACGACACGCCGCCCGACCGGATGCGCAGCCAGCGCGGCACGCTGACCGAGCCGGGACAGAACTCGCCGGACCGCTACCGGCCGATCGACGAGAACCTGGACCTGTTCCGTCGCATGCGTGCCGGCGAGTTCCCCAACGGCGCCCGGGTGCTGCGCGCCAAGATCGACATGGCGTCGCCCAACATGAACCTGCGCGATCCGGTGCTGTATCGCATCCTGCACGCCGAGCATCCGCGCACCGGCGACGCCTGGTGCATCTATCCGACCTACGATTACGCACACGGCCAGTCCGACGCGATCGAGGGCATCACGCATTCGCTGTGCACGCTGGAGTTCGAGGATCACCGGCCGCTGTACGACTGGCTGATCGAGAACCTGCCGGTGCCGGCGCAGCCGCACCAGTACCAGTTCGCGCGGCTTAACATCGCCTACACCGTGATGTCGAAGCGCATCCTGACGCGGCTGGTGAACGAGGGCATGGTTTCCGGCTGGGACGATCCACGCATGCCGACGCTGGCCGGGGTGCGCCGGCGCGGCATTCCGGCGGCCGCGCTGCGCGACTTCGTGCGACGCGGCGGCATCACCAAGTCGAACAGCGTGACGGAATACGCCGCGTTCGAGTACCCGATCCGTGAGCTGCTCAACCGCATCGCGCCGCGTCGCATGGCGGTGCTGCGGCCGCTGAAGCTGGTGCTCGAGAACTGGCCCGAGGGTCGCACCGAGACGCTGGATGCGATCAACAATCCCGAGGGCACGGCGGCCGGCACTCGCCGCATCACCTTTGGTCGCGAGCTCTATATCGAACGTGACGACTTCATGGAGGATCCACCGAAGAAATTCTTCCGCCTGGCACCTGGCCGCGAGGTGCGCCTGCGTTACGGCTACTTCGTCGCCTGCCGCGAGGTGGTGAAGAACGCCGCGGGAGAGGTGGTGGAGCTACGCTGCACCTATGATCCCGCAACGCGCGGAGGGAATGCGCCGCCGGACGGTCGCAAGGTGCAGGCGACGCTGCATTGGGTGGCGGCGACGGATGCGATCAAGGCGGAGGTGCGGCTGTACAATCACTTGTTCGCGCGCCCCGATCCCGGCGCAGATGGCGACATCATCGCCGATCTGAACCCGAACTCGCTCGAGTTGCTGCGCGGCTGTCTGCTGGAGCCTGCTCTCGCCGCGGCGCCGATCGGCGAGGCAGTGCAGTTCGAGCGGCTCGGCTATTTCTGTGCTGACCCGGACTCTGTACCTGGCAAGCCGGTGTTCAACCGCACCGTCGGCCTGCGCGACACCTGGGCGAAGGTGCAGGGAAAGGAGCGATAAACCCATGCAATTCGGCGCCGCGATGTTCTTCACCGACGCCTCGATGGCGCCCGGCGAACTCGGTCCTCTGCTCGAACAGCGCGGCTTCGAATTGATCTGGGTGCCGGAGCACTCGCACATTCCGCTGGTGCGCACCAAGGCGTTTCCCGGTGGGCCCGAACTACCGCGCCCGTATTACGACATCATGGACCCGTTCCTGGTGCTCACCGCAACAGCGGTGGCGACAAGGACGCTGAAGGTTGGCACCGGCGTCTGCCTGATCAACCAGCGCGATCCGATCCAGACCGCGAAGCTGGTCGCCTCGCTCGACCAGTTGTCTCACGGCCGGTTCCTGTTCGGCGTCGGCAACGGCTGGAACAAGGAGGAGATGGAACACCACGGCACGAACTTCGAGACGCGTCACAGGCTGTCGCGCGAGCGCATCGAGGCGATGCAGGCGATCTGGTCGCGGGACATTGCCGAGTACCACGGCGAGTTCGTCAACTTCGCGCCGATGCAGACCTGGCCGAAGCCGGTGCAGCATCCGTTTCCAGTAATTGTCGGCGGCGCCTTCCCCTATGGCGCGCGCCGCGCGGTTCGCTATGGCGACGGCTGGATCCCCGGCGCCGGTGCCACTCGGCATGGCGATATCGCTACAACACTGCCGCAATTCCATCAGCTGGCGCGCGACGCTGGGCGCGATCCGGCCTCGCTGCCGGTCACGCTGTTTCGCGTGGCCGAGGACCTCGAACGGCTGCGCCAGTATCGCGATCTGGGTATCGCGCGGGTGGTGATCAGCCTGCCGGCGGCGAAGCGGGATGAAATTCTGCCGATCCTCGACCGGTGGGCGCCGCTGATGCGTGCCGCCAGCGTCTGAAGGGTTCCGCGCAGCAGGCAGACGTTCAGCGCCCCGACCGGCCCATTTGCGCAACCGGCGGATAGGTGTGAACTACTTCATAGACGGACGGCGATTTCACAGGCAAGGCTGCATCCTGCCCGCAGAAGTAGGTCGGGCAAGGGGTGATCCAGATGGACAGCGCTGTCGACCGGTCTGCGCCACGCGCGGGGCGTATCGCCTCCGCCGTCGCGTGCGACCGTGGCGATGCGATCCTGAATGCCATCCGTGCGCAGGGCATCCTGAGATTGTTGCCCGAACGCGATCTGCTGGCCCTGTTACGTCATTCGTCCATCCGCTCGTTGCCGAAAGGCCATGTTCTGTTCCGCACCGGCGATGAGGGCCACTCGGTCGTCCTGGTCCTGCTGGGTTATGTAAAGCTCTCCACTGTGGCACCAAATGGGCGCGAGGTGGTGGTGGAGATAGCCGGGCCCGGATCCATCTTCGGCGAGCTCGCGGTGCTGAACGGCGCGCCGCGGCAGGCGGACGCAACAACGCTTACGCCTTGCCGCGTGATGGCAATCGACGGCGCGCTGTTCCGGTGTACGCTCGCTGGGACGCCGGAGGCGATGTTCGCGGCCATACGCCTGCTGGGCGAGCGGCTGTCGGCGTCCAAGGTGCGGGAGATGGACGCGGTGTCGCTCCCGGCGCCGGTGCGGTTGGCGAAGGCACTCCTGCAACTGGCCAGACTGCATTCGGAACGCATCGAAGACGGCGTGCAGATCGGCTTCCGCTTGTCGCAGCGCGAGCTTGGCGCGATGACCGGCCTGATCCGCGAGAGCATCAACAAGCACCTGAAGGCCTGGCGTGCCGCGGGTTGGGTGGAGCTTTCCGGCGGCAACGTGACGCTGCGCGATGTGCGCGCGCTGCAGGATTACGTGCGCGACAACGAAGCGGTGTAACGAATTTCATGCGTGACAAAGATCGTGGTCGCGGAGTGAATTGATTTACTCGGCCCGGGGCCCGGACCCGCCAAATTTTCGAGGTCCGATGGGCGGACGCCGGATGATCGCGGGTCCGATCGCACGCGGCCTGTCACATCAACAGTCTCCGGCTCGAACGGAGCCCCCGAAGGGGTCCGACAACGCGGCCGGCTGGCAACGGAGGCGACGATGACCGGGACATTTCTCATAGCAGTAGCGGCACTGATCGTCGCCGTTATCGGCTGCGCCGTCATTGCTCCAACAGCAGGGCCGACCAAATGGTGACTGCGGAGCCGGCAACGGTGAGTGATTTCGACCGCCGGCCTGCTGGCCGGGCACTTCGGTTCGGGGCTGATGTCACGCGAAGGCACGACCTCCGAGTGCCTGCGTCCGGACGCGGTGCGACCGGAGGGTGCTGAGACCCGACGGCCGCGCCACACTTGTCGCGGTCGCCAAGTGCGAAGGCGACCCGGAACCCGCGACATTCTATCGCTGATCTGACCGGCCCGGCCGTCCGTGGACATCGACCGGCACGCGTCACACTCTCATTGCGTCCATCGCATGGAGAGCGTCATGACAGCGACGACCTGCATCCGCAACGCCGCCTGCATCGTCGCCTGGGATGCCGCGAACCGGCGGCATGCCTACCTGACGGGCGGCGACGTCGCGTTCACCGGCGACACGCTCAGCTTCGTCGGCAGGCACTACGACGGATCGGCGGATATCACGATCGACGGCACCGACCTGATGGTGATGCCCGGCCTGATCGACCTCCACTCGCACCCGAGCACCGAACCGTTCTATCGCGGCGTGCGCGAGGAACACGGCGTGCCCGCCATGTATATGAGTGGTCTCTACGAACGCTCGGTGGCGCTGCAGCCTGACGCCGTCGCGCGCAAGGCCGGCAAGCACGTGGCGTTCTGCGAGATGCTGCTGTCCGGCGTCACCAGCGTGGCCGATCTGTCCGGCATCGACGAGGGCTGGATCGAACTGGCGGCACAGAGCGGGCTGCGGGTGTTTCTGGCGCCTTCCTATGCCTCGGCGCGGTGGTATCTCGACAATGGCTGGGCATTGAAATACCGCTGGGACGAATTTGCCGGACGTCGCGGCCTCGATGCCGCGCTGGCGCTGATCGAGCGGGCTGGTTCGCATCCCTGCGGCCGGCTGTCGGGCATCGTCTCGCCGGCGCAGATCGACACCTGCACGACCGATCTGCTGCGCGACAGCTTTGCCGCTGCCGAGGCACATGATGTGCCGCTGACCGTGCACTGCGCGCAGAGCGTCAACGAGTTCCTGGTGATGGTCGATCGCCACGGCCTCTCGCCGGTGCAGTTCGCGCACGACCTCGGCATCCTGTCGCCGCGCACCGTGCTGGGCCACGCGATGTTCATCGACGAACATTCCTGGGTGCGCTGGCATACCCGCACCGATCTGGCGATCCTGGTGGAGACCGGCACCAGCGTCGCGCACTGTCCCTCGCCGTTCGCGCGCTACGGGCACACGCTGGAGGACTTCGGCCGCTATCGCCGCGCCGGCGTCAATCTCGGCATCGGCACCGATGTTGCGCCGCACAACGTCATCGAGGAGATGCGGCTGGCGGCGATCCTCGCGCGCGTGGCGGCGCGCGACATCACCACGACCAGCGTGGGCGCGCTGTTCCATGCCGCGACGGTGGGAGGTGCGCAGGCGCTCGGCCGGACCGATCTCGGGCGGTTGATGGTCGGAGCGAAGGCGGATCTTGTGCTGGTGGACCTGGCCAATCCGTGGATGCGGCCGGCGCGCGATCCGCTGCGCTCGCTGGTATTCACCGCCGCGGAGCGCGCAGTGCGCACCGTGTTCGTGCATGGGGTGAAGGTGATGGAGCAAGGGCAGGTGCTGACGATGGACCACGAAGCTGCGCTGGCGGAGGTTGCGGAAGGGCAGCAGCGTATGCTGCGCGAGGCGCCATCGCGCGATTGGGCGGGGAGGACGGCGGATGAGATCTCGCCGCTGAGCCTGCCCGTGCTGGGGTAAGGATTGGCGGCGATTAGGTTTCCGTTCTCTCGGGACTAAAATAATGTAAGGAATTGAGCTTGCTGGGCGTGAGGATGAGCCATGCGGGGGTTACCGACCAGGTGAAGCGGCTGCTGATTTTGCTGTTCCTCGCGGTGGTACCGATGCAGGCTCTCGCGCAACCGCCGGCCGCGCCGGAGCGTCGCGTCGCATTCGTGATCGGCATCGGCGCCTATCAGCATGCTCCCCGGCTGACCAATCCGGTGAGCGACGCGCGGGCGGTCGGTGAAGCTCTTCGTCAGCTGAATTTCGAGGTCGATGAGGTTTACGACCCTGATTTTCGCCAATTGACCCACGCCTTGCGGGAGTTTGGCATCAAGGCACAAAAATCGGATGTGGCCGTCATCTACTACGCTGGCCATGGGGTTCAGGTGGCCCGCGAGAATTACCTGTTGCCGGCCGATGCGGTGCTCGAGCGCGAGCGTGACCTCGTCTACGAGGCGCTGTCGCTCGATCTGTTTCTCGGCGAGATTGCACAAGCCCAAAAGCTCGGCATCATCCTGCTGGACGCATGCCGCAATAATCCCTTCGTCGAACGGTTGACGCGCTCGGTCGTCGTCAGCAGCCGCGGTCCGGCCTCCGCAGGTCTGGCGCGCGTGGACAGCGTCCCGCGCAATACCCTGGTGGCGATGGCGACCAAGGCGGATCAGACCGCCGAGGACGGCAGCGGCAGCCACAGCCCGTTCGCGCAGGCGTTGATCGAGAATTTGCAAAGGCCCGGGCTGGAACTCAGCCTGTTCTTTCGCAGCGTACGCGACAGCGTATTGCGCGAGACCAGCAATCAACAGGAACCCGCACATTTTTAGCTCACTGGCGCGGAGCCGTTCGACTTCCACCCGCGCCCACCCAATCGGCCGCCGCAGATCGGCGTCATCCCTCCCCTGGAGGCGCTCGAGCAAATCCGGCCCGACGCCGCTGCCGATCCCGAAACCAACCGACCCGGACCAGATCATCTCACCGTCCGCATCACCGGAATGCCGCGCTCCGGCGAGGTCCGGATCGATGGCTAGGCTGGTCACCCCGGCGGGTGGACAGTGCCGACCGCTTCGCGACGGCGACCTACAAGCCCGCCGGAACTGCGCTTGGCGATGCTGGAAACGCTCGACCTTCTGGTGGAGGACGGTCGCGGCGGCAGCGTCCTGGGCAGTCTGCCGATCAGCGTCGCCAGTTCAAACCGACCCGCCGGTAACCGAGCCGCGTCGCCGTCTCCGGATCTATACCGGCGCGCTCGGAATCGCGCCGCCCACCGACCCGGACGGCGATAAGCTGACGGTGACTGTGCAGGGATTGCCGCGTGGCCTCGTGCGCTTTGGGGTGAACACGCTGCGAACCGGCGATCGGCTCGAGCCGGAGCAATTGCCCGCCTTGGCGTATGTGCCGGAACCTGGCTTCAGTGGACCCGCCGGAACCTTTCAGTACCTGGTCGACGATGGCCGAGGCGGCCGGACGGAGGGCGCGCTCGATATCGACGTGATGGACCCTGCCGAAGCAGCAGCGCAGATGGCGGAAGCCGAACTGTGGGATCGGCTGCGGGCGAGCGGCCGGGTCGAGGACGTGGACACCTTCCTGCGGCTTTATCCGAATTCCTATCTGGCCGCCGCGGCGCGGAGGCGCCGCGAAGAGCTGCTCGCCCAGAATGCGCCCAGGACCGCACCGCCGGCCGTGTCCCAGCAGGCGGCAGCTCCG
>CAVVNM010000018.1:0-227442 GCA_963749575.1 uncultured Alphaproteobacteria bacterium | reverse complement strand
AGCGTCAGAATGAGGGACAGAACGATGGCGCCGCCCCGGATCAGGTCGGCTCCCTGAAAGGTCGCGAGCACCAGTGAATGCAAAGGCCGAAACCGGTCCTCTGAACCAGCCTCTGCTCCCCATCGTGCCGGTCGAACCGAGCCCCAACATACCCTGCCGGCAGCGATTGTCAGGACGCCGACAAAGATCGGAAACCTCGCGCCATAGCGATCCGGCGACGATCCGACCATAATCGTGCAACCGACGTAAGTGGAGTAGGTGCCAGCCCCGGAAGCAAGCTGACGCCGAGTGTTGCGAGGCATAATGCGGCGGTCAGTTCAGGGATCATCCCGGTGTTGATTTAGTGGCTGCGACCCAGCTGTCCGGGCTGACCGACATGGAACCGATGCCGCATTGGACGAGGAACTCGGCAAACTCGGGGTGGTCGCTCGGCGCCTGGCCGCACAGTCCGACCTTGGCGCCGGCCTTGTGCGCCTCGCCGATGACGCTGTGGATCATCCACTTCACCGCGTCGTCCTGCTCGTCGAACAACTCAGCAAGCTCCGAGGAATCCCGATCCACGCCGAGGGTGAGCTGGGTCAGGTCGTTGACCGATCGAGAAGCCATCGGAACGCTCGGCGAAGGCCTCCGCCAGGATTACGTTCGAGGGAATCTCGCACATAACCTACACTTCAAGGCCATCCTCACCGCGCTTTAGGTCGTTCTCCGCCAGTACCTTGAGACACGGTCGGCCTCTTTGGTAGAGCGGCAGAACGGGATCATAACGATAACGTTCTTGAAACCCATATCCCGGCGCATGCGTCGGATGGCGCGGCATTCGAGCGCGAAGCCTTTCCGGTAGCGCGGCGAGTAGTAGCGGGAGGCGCCGCGAAAGCCGAGCATCGGATTTTCTTCCTTCGGCTCGAATTCGGCGCCGCCGATCAGGTTCGCATACTCATTGGTCTTGAAGTCACTCGTGCGGATGATGACGGAATTGGATACCGGGCGGCGGCGATCCGCGCCAGCCCGCGCGCGAGCCGGTCCACGAAGTATTCCGCCTTGTCTTCATATCCCGCCGTCAATTCCGCAATGACTCGCTTGGCGTCGTCGTCTTTGAGTGTGTCATAGTGAATAAGCGCCATCGGATGGACCTTGATGTGTGTGCCGATCACGAATTCCATGCGGGCTAGCCCGACCCCGTCGGCCGGGATTCGCCACCAACGGAACGCTGCCGCGGGATTGGCGAGGTTCAACATGACCTTGGTCCGCGTTGCAGGGATGCTGCCGAAATCGACCTCCTCAACCTCGTAGTCGGCGATGCCTTCGTAGACAATCCCTCGTCTCCTTCCGCACACGACACCGTTACCTCCTGCTCGTCGTGCAGCAGATGGGTCGCATTGCCACTACCCACGATGGCCGGCAGCCCTAGCTCGCGGCTCACGATGGCAGCGTGTGAGGTGCGTCCGCCGTGATCGGTGACGATGGCCGCAGCACGCTTCATGATGGGCATCCAGTCCGGATCCGTCGTCTGGGTCACCAGAATGGCGCCGTCGACGAAGCGTCCAATGTCGCGCGGGCTGTCGATGACGCAGACCGGTCCGGCTGCTACGGCGTCGCCGATGGCCCTGGAGCTGTTGCAGGCCGGTGTGGACCGAGCCGTCATTGCCTTGTGGCTCGGTCATGAATCGGTGGAGACCACGCAAATCTATCTCGAGGCAACCCTCGCAATGAAGGAACAGGCGCTAGGCAAAACCTCTCCACCGAATGGCACGCCGGGTCGCTATCGGCCCGGGGATGAGCTGCTCAACTTCCTGGACGGCCTGTAGCGCCGAGAAAACTATGTCGGGTAGCCGGCCAGGCCCCCGCATGCTGCGATCTGTGTTTCTGATCAGATCCGCAGAGCCTGCAACGTTACCCGACATAGTCAGGAGACATAGTGAAGAGCGTTTTAAGCTTGGCGGCGCGGCGCACGGACCTCCCCGCGAGGACCTTGCAGTTGGGATCCGCGCCGATAAGCTTAAAACGTGTTGGACGAAGCCGCCGGCACGATGATGCGGCTATGGGGATTGTATCGTCTGAGCTGGCCCAGGACGTCCTGAAACTGATGCGAAGAAATTCGACGGCCACGTGTCCAGGCGGTGCAGTGCGTGTGGAACCTCGATGTTTGATAGCCACAAACGCGACGCTGTTTGGCAAACCACCTCGGTGACGGGTCTGCGACGCGAAGTGTTCACGACTTCTCGATGGCTTGGATCCGGGGGTTGAGTGTCAACCTGAGCGCCGTGCTGTCTGATACGCGAAGGGACCGGGACCCGCGCGGGCGATAGACAGCTTCGGCAGGCGACTGGCGGATTGGCGACGGTTTGGCTCCGCCCAGGGATAGACGACGGGACGCTCCCTCTGGCCCCGCGCCGCCAGGCCACAGAGCCGCAGAGCCTCTACGGGCCTCCCGACAGCCCTGGTGGGGGTGTCTCAGGCCGGGAACACCTCGCCGCCGGCCACAGAGACGCCAGCACCGGGTTCGAAGTGTAGCAACGCCGGTCTCCGCTTGTGCCGCATGACCGCCACCAGGTCGCCCGCCCATGTCGCCGTGCACGCAGACCGGCGATCGCTCACCGCAACGGGCAGCTGTCGCATGGGTTCATCGGGGCCATCGTGATCCAAGCCGTTGCCCGGCTGCCCCGCGGTGCTCGGTGACGCGCCGGATGCGGCTATTCCCATTTCGGTTTTGGTTGCGGTCACGGTTATAGTTTCGGTTGGTTGAGCCGACTTGGCCCACGCTCGTGGTGGGAGCGGCGCGGCATCCCGCTTCGACGGCATCGGCGCCTCGATCCGCTGAATCGGCCGCAGGTCCGCGATTGTCAGCTTTCGTCGTTGTGTCGTCGCGCTCATCCTCATAGCTCCGCCATCGACTGCCGAAATTTATTCCAAAGTTGCATGCGTTCGGCCAGGAAGATCAGCCATCCGGTGGGTGTCCACCACCTTTGACCTGCCATCTGCCCATCCACCTCCACCTGACCGTGCCCCATCCTGAGAAAGTTCCGCCACCCCCTCATAAGGCTCTATAAACGGCGCGGCGGACTCATAACCTATGGATGCGGACGGACGGGGACGCTCCCTGGGGGGCGATGTCCGCTAGGGTAAGGGCCCATCGCGCAATGCGCCATCATCGCGGACGAGCTGCGCACGTCAGGCGGGACCTCGGAGCGGCTGAACGCGCACCACATCACGTTGTCGGCGAAAGCGTCCCATTGCGGCGCGTATGCGGTGACTTGATCTAGATCAATGCAGCAATCGAGATCATGAGCTAGCAAAGCCAGTGAATATGGGCGGTGTGCCCGTTACACGATCAACCGACCCGAGGGACGAACGTTCGGCTGCGACGTGGAGAGACCATAGAACGAGTGGACACAGCCGACCAACTTCTGGTCCGCGCCGGATTTAGTGACGCGAAGGAGGAAGGTGATGGACACGACAGTGAGGCCTTTGCGCCAGACGCCGGCGCGTCCTCCGGTGGAGCTCGTTGCCGAAGGGCTGTGGCGGATTGCGGCCGGGGAACGCTGTCCTGAGTGCTGGGATGAGCTTCCCGAGGACCAGAAGGAATGGTGGCGCGGGTGCGCTATGCAAGCGGTCAGAGATTGGATGGGTAGCATAAGGCCGCCGATCTAGCGGGCTGTTTGATGCTGGATACGCGCTGCGGCATGACGGGCCATTGCGATGGAACCCTGTCAGGCCCTTCAGAGAGGACGCTGTTGATCAAACCGGTTCGCAAAGCCGGCTAAGTGAGGTGGTTGTTGTTATTCCCCTCTTTTCAGTTGCTTTGAAGAGGCAAATGCGACGCGGCGCAATGCACGTCATAAATTAGTATTATTGTAAATTAGAACTCGTGATGAAAGGGAGAACGTTTGTGGCAGAAGCCGCGCTGAGGTTGGCCTTGACCGGGGATCTATAGGCAGCCCGCAAAGGTGCCACTACGTGGAGTTGGCTCCGGCTACCGCGAAACAGGTCGGCCACAGTGAGGCGGCAACTATCGACCAACTGAAACTACCTGCTCTTTATGTATGACTCCCCCGTTAGTATGAGAGGTGGGTCTTATGTGCGCGGCGACACCATTTAGGAGTGCATGATGTGGGAGTGAGCGTAACGCCTGCGGACGTGACTTATGACACAAGGCGGATCCTCTGTGCCGTTGACCACTCGGAGCCGTCTCTGCGCGCAGTCAAGCTCGCTTTGGATCTTGCCGGAAAAAGTGGGGCGCAACTGACGCTCCTCAGCGTGGTCCGGTTGCCCATCGCCACCCAGCGGGAGATCGCCGACTACGTTCAGAATGAACATATTCGCGACATGCCCGCCGTTGTCGTTCGCGAGGCTGCAGAGAACGTTCGATAACACCTGCCGCAAGCTGTTTCGCTTTCTGAAGCCCGCGAAATCAGCCCCGCCAAAACGCTCCAAGCTCATCACCTGTTTGCGCAGCGTCCCGCCAGTGCGCAACGCACGAGGGGGCGCGGCGGCGCCCCTGATAGCTGTGGGGAAACCGCTTGAGGTCTTGTCAGCTGTCTTGGGCTTACCCGTCGGGACATGGAGTGCAAGGCCGGGATGGGCCGCGCTTCTGTTCGCAGAGACGCTCTGGTTCTGGCATGCGCCGGCGCCATATGCGGCCACGTTCACCAGCATGTCCGTCTACTGGTGTATGCATGTGACGGCTTCGGGAGCGCGGTCTGGCTCTGGTCGGCGCTGCTGGAGGATTCGCGGTCGAACGCTAATGCTGGTGCTGGCGGGGCTGGTGTCCTCGGTGCAAATGGGGCTTGCTCGGGGCACTGATCACGCTGGCCCCGCGCACGCTCATGAGTGCGGATGGATTGGCCTATTCCGTTTTTTGAGTTCCGGGAGTGGTACCGAGGAGGTGGCCAAGCGGCGTCAGAACCTCGATATGGTCACACACGATTTTAGTGACCGCCAATAGCGGCGTGGAGAGCAGCGCGCCTGGTATGCCCCACAGCCAGTCCCAGAACATCAGCGATGAAATCACCATAACCGGATTGAGAGTGAAGCGCCGCGCGAGCAGCATAGGCGTTATGGTTTCACCCTCCAGAATGTGGACCCCGAGGTAGATCGCGGCGGGTATGAAGGCTTGCCAAATCGATGGGAAGGTGAAGATGCCAACGAAAAAGAATATCACTACGCCCGTGACGGGACCAAGGACCGGGACGTAATTGAGCAGGAATGCGAGCGTGCCAAATAGCAACGGATCTGGCATCCCCAGCAGCCAGACCGCCACACCATTTATCAATCCGACCAGCGCATTCATCGTCGAGATCGTCAATAGATATTGCGATATATTGTCCTCGATCTCCGTTACGATCGAGACGGCGCGCCGCTTGTCGTCGAAGTGCGGAAGGATCTCTACAAACCGGCGCAGCAGGCTTTCGCTCGATGCCATGAAAAAGAACAGAAGCAGTATAACGGTGAAGCCCTGACCGAGAAACGCGCGCCCGCCCGCCAAAACTGTCGAGCCAATGTCCAGGATGTGACCGCTGACGTCGGAGGGTGGCTTCACGGTCACGACCGGCTGATCCGCCGGCTCCTGCTCGCTTTGCGACATCGAATTTTGCATATGTTGCACGCCTTGTTCTATCAGCCGGATCGGCCCTCGGAGAAAGCTCAACTTTTCCATCAAGGTGGGAAGCGACTGTGGTGCTTTGGCAATCCAGGCAGAGGCGGGAACCGATAGCGCATAACCCAAGGCACCCACGACACCGAATAGCGTAATGATAAGCAATAGCGCCGCGATCATTCTGGGGATGTGTAGCCGCCGGTTCATTAAGCGCATCGCCGGTCCCAGCACCATCGTGAGGACCAGCGCCAGCACGAAGGGCAGGATAATACCGGCGGCGAAATAGAGGGTACAGAGGATTGCAAGCAGGGTGAGGATGATGAGGCAGACCTGCCCGACGCTCAGAGAGGTGCGCTCCAGAACTTCCTGTGCCTTGCGGACCTTGGCGCGCTCCTCATTTTCCGCGGACGCCATTGCGAGTGCCGTATCTTGATTCATAGTCAACCCCTTCGGTCATGCCGCAGGAGACCCGCCCATCCCCGGACGCGACGTGTCATGACCCGTCCATCATGTGCGCTATGATGCCGCAGCCCATCGCGGAATCCAATACGTTCAAGGCATTTACCGAAGTCATCGGCAGGGCCCGCATGACGCTGCTCCGGGCCAGGGTTGGGCGACCTGCAACAGCATGGGGATGTCGACCTTGGCGTAGTGAGCTGTGGTGGTAGCGGAGCGATGCCGCAGGACGGCGCCGATGGTCATGCGGCGTGGAACACCGACAGCAGAAGGTGTACGTTGATCGAACGGGTCGCGAATAGGAGCTGGTGATGGAATCGGAAGGTTGGGGCAGCGGATGGCAGTGGTACCGGGACTGTGGCACGCAGCCTGAAGTCTAGCCAAACATATTTGAAATTTCGCACCTGAGTGGTGTCGAGCGTTGCAGCTCAGCCAGCGGATGCGCAACGACGGCTACCCGATGACCGAGTACGGGGCGACCATGCTAAACTTCAGCGAGCCGACCACGCTGCTGGATGCGTTGATGCGCGAGGGCAGGATCGATCGCGATGGCTCGCCGGTCGCCCGCTGGTGCATGAGCAATGTCACGGGTCACTACGATGCCCGCGGCAACGTCTATCCGCGCAAAGCGCGGCCGGAGAGCAAGATCGACTGTGCGATCGCGACCATCATGGCGCTGGGCACCAGCATCCCCAGTGAAGACCACAGCGGTGAGATCTACCGTGGTCGGGACCTGTTGGTATTCTGATATGATCACGCGCAAGCGCTTCCGCTCGATCGACGATTGGTTGGCATTCTGCAGCTACGATCGCAGCGGGGACGCGAAGGCATTTACTGGTGGCCTGAGCGAAGCCGAACGCGTCGACGCCATCCAACAGGTGAGCCGGCTACTGGCGGCTATCTTGGTCACCCACGAGGATGCAGCACCCCTGATCAATCTGTGGCTCACGAGCTACGGCAGTACGTGTCGCCTGTTCCCAGTGGTTGGCAGACGCACGCAGCGGCCGGCGTGACTGTTGGTGACCCGCAGGCCGCTACCACCAGCGCGATCAGCAGCCGGCAGGCAGGCAGCGTCCTTGCCGCAACTCCAGTATGCGTCTGGCGGTTCAGGGGGCGCGCTACCCTTTGTCACCGTCGGACACAGCGTTCGGGCCTAGAGTGCGTGCCATGGACATACCCGTCGCACACGCACTCGCGCGATTCGGCTTAGGCCGGCGCGGCAGCGAGCCAGTCCCGCTCGATCCGGGCGCCTGGCTCAGGGCGCAGTTACGTGGGCCCGATTTGCCTGCGCTGCCGAATCCGCCTTCCACTGCCGCCGGCCTGGCCGCGCTGCGCGAGGACCGCCAGAACCATCCTGAACTTGGTCAATCGCGCGGTCGGGCACTGTTCCGGCAAGACGCGACCGAGCAATTGGCGAACGCGCTGACCACGTCGACGCCGTTCCGAGAACGACTGGTCTGGTTCTGGACCAACCATTTCACGATCTCGTTGCGCCGAGGCCAATGTGCCGCCGTGGTCGGAGCGTTCGTGGCAGAGGCGATCCGCCCACATGTCACCGGCTCATTCTCCGACATGCTGCTGGCGGTAATACGCCATCCTGCGATGCTGCTCTATCTCGACAACGTCGGCTCGGTCGGCCCGGACAGCCGGGCCGGCCAGCGCAGCGACCGCGGCCTGAACGAGAACCTGGCCCGCGAGTGCCTTGAGTTGCACACCGTCAGTCCCGCCGCAGGCTACACTCAGACGGATGTGACCAATTTCGCTCGGTTGCTGACCGGCTGGTCGATCGATCTCAAGGCTGATCCGCCTGGCTTCCGCTTCCGCCCGTTCGCGCACGAACCAGGCGAGCAAATCGTTATGGGACGGCGCTTTCCACCAGGGGAGGAAGGTGGCGTCGCGGCGTTGCGCTTCCTCGGAACCCATCCGGCGACCTATCGTTTCCTTGCGGCCAAGTTAGTGACCCATTTCGTTGCCGACGATCCGGCCGCCGATGCAGTACGCCACATCGACGCCGTGCTGCACGACAGCGACGGCAACCTCGGCGCCGCCGCCGCGGCCCTGACCACAGTGGAGGCGGCGTGGCAGCCGCAGACCAAGCTGCGCACCCCGCTCGACTACGTCATCGCCACGCTGCGTGCGCTCGATGCCCCGCCACCCCAACCGGATCAGCCATACCTGATCGGCGCGCTCGCCGGTCTCGGTCAGCCGATGTGGACGGCGCCGCAGCCAAACGGCTGGCCGGACCGCGCCGCGGACTGGGCCAGTCCCGAGGCGCTGATCCGCCGGATCGACTGGGCCTATGCGGTCGCTGGCCGGCTCAGCCAACCCGATCCAGCCGAGGTTGCGATGGCAAGCCTGGGCCCACTGCTCCAGCCCGCCACGCTGGAGGCGATACGCCGCGCCGGCTCGCGGCGTGACGCCCTGACGCTGTTGTTTACCTCTCCGGAATTCCAGAGGCGATGATGCCGCACCTCACACGCCGTTCCACTCTGCTCGGCCTCGCATCCGCCGTCACGCTGGGCGGGGTTTCTCTCGCACTGGCGGCAGCGCCGACCGACAGGCGCTTTGTCGTTATCATCCTGCGCGGCGCGCTCGATGGACTTTCCGCGGTAACGCCATATGGGGACGCCGCGCTGAACGGATTGCGCAGCGAGGCCGTGCTGCCTCCGCCCGGCCATGACGGCGGCCTGCTCGACCTTGGCGGATTCTACGGCCTGCACCCGGCGTTTGCCGATCTGCACGCGATGTACCGGTCCGGCGAGGCGCTGGTGGTGCACGCGGTTGCCGGCTCCTATCGGGTGCGCAGCCACTTCGAGGCGCAGGACTACCTGGAGAGCGGCGCTGACCGCCGGATGACCAGCGGCTGGCTGAACCGTGCCATCGCGGCGCTGCCGCATCCCGCCGATCACGGCGAGGCTCTGGCGGTCGGCGTGTCGGTGCCGCTGCTGCTGCGCGGGCCTGCCGCGGTGGCAAGTTGGGCCCCGCATGGAACCGCTGCGCTCGATGCCGATCTCTACGCGCGCATCGCCGCACTCAACCAGGCGGATCGCCTGCTGGGCCCGGCGATCGCCGAGGGCCTCAGCGAACGTGGCTTCAGCACCGCTGTGATGAGTGGGGATGAACCACCTCAGAACCGCTACGCCTTTCCCGCCCTCGCCAAGGCCGCCGGGGAGATGCTCCGGGCAGAGAATGGCCCGCGCATTGCCGCGTTGGAGATTGGCGGCTGGGATACCCATACCGCCCAGACACAGCGCCTAGCGGGCGTGCTGCGTCAGCTCGATGCCGGGCTGGCAGCGCTGAAGGCAGGGCTCGGCGAGGCATGGCGGCAGACCGGGGTGCTCATGATGACCGAGTTCGGTCGCACGGTGCGGATGAACGGCACCGGTGGCACCGACCATGGTACCGGCACGGTGGCGTTGGTGCTGGGCGGAGCGGTCGCCGGCGGACGCATCGTGGCGGACTGGCCTGGCCTCGGTCCCGGCAAGCTGTTCGAGGATCGCGATCTGCAACCGACGCGGGATCTGCAGTCGGTCGCCAAAGGACTGCTCATCGAGCACCTTGGGCTCGGCGCTCCGACACTTGGCGTTGTGTTCCCGGATAGCAACGCGACCCAGCCGTTGCGGGGCCTTATCAATGTCTGATTCATAGACTGGAACGTGCGCGCTGGTGGTGCTCGCGTTGCTATGAAGCGGCGTGCTCTCCTCGGCGGAGTGGCCGGCGCATGCCTTGCCGCGCGCGGCGTTTCGGCCGCCGAATTGGCGGGCACAGTCGATAGCATGCGCGGCGCATGCTACGCGCAGACATCCGCCGTGCGGCGCGATTTGGCGCCTGCTGCGGCGCTGTTTATCGGCGACACGGTCGCCACCGGCGAACATTCGGCAATCAGCCTGCATCTTGGCACGGCGACCCAGGTGAAGCTCGGCCCGCGGCACGGCTTCGGATCGACCGCTTCGTGGTGAATGCCGGTGGTCTGTTGGTACTGGACAGCGGCGGCATGGTATACGACCACGACCCGAAGGACGATCAGGGCAATGTCGCCGTACGGGTTCCGTTCGGCTTGGTCGCGGTGCGTGGCACGCGTTTCTTCGCCGGTCCTAGCGATGGCGTGTTCGGTGTGTTTGTGGAACGCGGCAACGTACTGATCGTTGGAGCGGATACGGCGGTGGGCTTGACCGCCGGGCTCGGCACCGACCTCGCCAGTGCCGGCGGCGAGCCGACGCCGCCGCATGCCTGGGGAGCGGCCCGCATCGCCAGTGCGTTCGCATCGGTCAACTAGCCCGATATCGTGCGCGGAGGGTGTTACGCCTTGACACACAGGTTTCGATAGGTTGCCGACGTTTACCGCTCGCTGGGACTGGACGTGCTAAAATCTGGCATTCGACACGAGGGAAAAGGCTAGCACACCGTGGCATCAGCCTGCCTTCTGCTTGCGCGAGCGCATCCCGGCATTCGGAGCGATATTGCGCTTGATAACGTGCTTCATCATGGTGCCGTTGGATGCGGGTGCTCCAGGAAGAAGCGTACCAATTCTCCTGTGGCGTCTGGCCCACGCGGATCGGTGTAGGTGCCCGCAGGGCTCCCGCCAGACCAGGCGTGGCCGGCACCGTGGATCACCCACTGCTCAATCACCGTCTGCCCATTCGCATCCGAATGCAGCGTGCGGCTGTAAGCGTAGCCACCGGGAACCTGGCCTTTCTCGACGTGTGTCTTGAACGCTGCAAGCCGCGCTGATCGAGCAACGACCGCGTCGCCATTACTAGGAGTTACCGTGGTATCCCGGTCGCCATGGAACACAATGGTCGGAACAACCCGTCGCTGCGACCCGGTTGGGAGGATGTCAACCGCCCGATGCGTGTGTCTGTTGCTTCCCCGCCTCATCGCGTCCAACGCTGAGGGAATGTCATGTGCCGCTCCGCAGGGGAGGCCCGAATGCACGCCGATTGCAGCGTAGAGATCGGGATACGTGTCGCCCATGATAGCAGCTGCCGCCCCCCCGGCCGAGAGCCCGGCGACAAAGATCCGCCGTGGATCAACCGCGTAGTCATGCATGATCTCGCGAGTGATCCCCGCGATCAGCGACGGCTCGCCACCGTCACGTTGCTGGTCACTTTCGCTGAACCAGTTCCAGCATTTCTGCATATTGGCTGCGGTGGTCTGCTCCGGGTAGGCGACGAGGCATGTGTGTTCTTCGGCCGCGTCGTTCATGCGCGTGCCAGCGGCGAAGTTGTCAGGCGACTGCGTGCAGCCATGCAGCATGACGATGAGGGGAATGGGCTGCCCTTGGCGGTAACCGCTAGGCACGTAGAGCTTGTAAGGTCGTCTCTCCGCTTGGTTGCAGTAGGTGCCCGACAGGAAATGCGCGCCATCCGGTACGGCGACGGGCGACAGAAAACCTGGTCGGCCACCCGGCATCTGGATCCTGCCGTGACTGGCGTGGCCGAAGAAGCCGCCCAGCCCATCAGGTATCGTCGGGTGTATGATCCTTTGCGCCCGCCCGAAAGGCGGCCGCACAACGCCGGTGTCCGGCGTCGGCTCGGCTGCGGACTTGGCTTCCGCCGCACCTGCGTTTTCGGCTTTTCCCTCGATAGTTAGGTGGCCATGCCCGATTTGCGAATCCGCACTGCCCGGCGCCGGATCGCCTCGGAGCATGCGTTGCAGTGCTGCAGTGGCCTCTGTGAGCCGACCAGCATTGGTAAGGCGCGTCGCGTCGAGCAAACCGGCGGGTAGGGCATTCTTCATGTCCATAGCTTTCTGTAGTGGGAACCCTGCCAAGCATCACCGTTCGCACCCGGGATCGGCGTCCGTCGTAAATGGATCGGCTCAATCCTGACGCTCAGCGATTCGACGCACGTGCGGCATGCGCGACAGCTTGCGCGCCCTCTGGATCAGTGTGTTCGGTCGGCCAGAGCGGCCCTGACCTCGGGGCTGGCGTGCAGGGCGCCGAGAACCGTGACCGAGGCGATGGCGGCACGGGCCAACTCAGGTGTCACGTCCTCGGCGATGCGGGCCAGCCCCAATACATTGATCTGCAGCTTCTTCCTCGCAGCCCGTGCCGCCTCGAGGTCCTCTCGGCTGTAATGCCTAAGGCCGAGTTCGAGCGTCCTGCGCACCACGGATTGGCGAGCCGCGTCGGCGTGGTGGCCAAGTTGGTTGCGGATGGCCGTGCGGATGAAATCCGTTCGGTTGGAGTAGAACCCGTCCTGCACCATCAGGTCGATGTGGCCCAAATCAACGTAGCCAAGATTGATCGTGATCTTCTCGCTGTCGGTTTTCTTGAACCGCAGCTCATGAACTGTGTTCATCTCACCACCATCCGCTGCCCATCCCAATGGATGGCAGATGGTGCAGCGCAATGCGCTTACAAGGGCTCATGAGGGACGGCTTGGTGGGACAATGCGGCCGGTGTCTACGGCCGCGGCAGTGTTCCCGAGGCAGATAGCGTGCTGACCTTCCGCGCCAACGGACGGAGTTGGGTGATCAGACTGCGGCGATACAGTTGTTACGTGCCGACGCGTCATTGCCTGAGATCGGCCAGCTCCTGCGCCACGGTCGCGCTCAGACGACGGCAATCTACGCCAAGGTCAACCGCGACGCTCCGCGAACGATCGCCCGCTCCTGGCCGGGACGCGTCGCATGACCCTCACCGACTATTTGGCCGTTCGTCGCGTCCTCGGCTACAAGCTTGTTCGAGCGAAGCGGGCGCGCGCTAATACAGGCAACCGCTAATGGTGGCTGACGCGTCATCCGCAGGAGCGTGGCGTTGTAGCCAAGCTCCCCCGCTCGCTGAATCAGTACCTGAGCATCAGCGGCGGCAGGACGATGGGGCGGAAGAAGATGGCGGCACCCGTGTAGCGTTGCGTGGGCGGCGCAGCGTTCCGCTTACCACGGCAGCCCATTCAAGCCCCGCTCGCGTATCTCCACCACGCGCGGTGGGGCAGTTATTTGTGGTGGCGCCCGCCCCACGCCGATGTAGGGTGACTGCGGCAGCCGGTGCCACACTGGCTGCCACTCGCATATCACAACCATCCTAAACTGGCCGCCCACGCCCTCGCAAGCATAAGCGGTTTTTCTTTGTGCCCGGCGCAACCTCCGGTCACGAGCGGCTTTTTTCGCTGGCCCACCACCACCGCGAGGCAACGCGGTCCCCGGTGTCGACCGAATTGCGGTTCACAACGGCAGGTACCATGCTGCCCGGATGGCGAAGACCGGTTCGCCGTCAGATGTCTCACCAGACCCGCCCCCGCGCCGCGTTGTGGTGCGGGCCAGCGGATTGGCGCGCCGTGGCTACGTATGGGAAATCGTCCACAGCGACCTGCGGGGAAACACCGCTGTCGAACGGACATCCGCGCGATCCTTCAGGACGATGGAAGCAGCTTTCAATGACGGTGCGGCGGCCCTGGCACGCTGGCCGAAGCCGCCGCCGTAGCCCCCGCTGCTGCGCGTGAAGCAATCGTGATAACGTGCAGGCAGCCCCGGCGACAGTCGGCACACTGCTGCCCGGGGTCAGGCGCGGCTGGTGTTCAGTAGCCATCGGCTGCGCCGCCACCGTGACCAGCTACCGCCGCGACGCGGGGCGCTCCGTCTCCAGCCGCGTGACCACGCTGCCTCCGGCACTCCATGCATCCGTCGCCGTCTTGTAGCCTGATATCGACTGTTCAATTGGCCGGATTTCGCGGCGCCGAAACACCCGCCAGCCCCACGGTGTGGGTTCCCCCGTGACGCACTGATCACCTCGACGCGAAAGGCCGGTGGAGAAGATGTTCCTCGACCTCGGGCGCCCCGTCGTCGTCTGCCGGTGTTGGCTCGGGCCATGTCACAAAGATAGCGGGGGCTGGGGCGAGATGCGAGCGCGCAGCAGTAGTAGTATGTTGCCAGCAGCCCGCGCGCGCGTCCGGACAGCCGCGGCCTTGGCGTCAGGCGCGGCCGGGTTCCGTTTTCTCCGGCCCGCCCGCGCCGAGCACGATGCCGAGTTGTCAGCCTCACCGACCCAGCCACGTGTAGAGCCCGACCAGCGCCAGCACGAAGATGATAGCCGATATGATCGGATGCGCGGCGAGCAGTTCCATGCGTCAGCCCCGCAGGTTCAGCCAAACGGCCACCGCGATCAGCACAGCGACGACCGCCACGGTAGTTCCGGGATAGTGCGCTGCTATCTGTCCCATGCGTCAGCCCCCGCCGGCCCACCACATCAGCGCGATGCCCAGCACGAGCAGCGCTGCGGCGAGCAACCACACGCGTTCAGGCTCAATACTCGACCGGTTCGGGGTGTCGAAGGTCCCAAAGCCGTTCGTGCGCTGCGACCAGGGTTGCTGTTTCGCTTCGCCGGTTCCCAGTGCCCCCGGGTAATCGCGGGGTAGTAACCATCACCTCCAGAAGTCCCAGCAGGAGCCTCGCCACCTCCAGATCGCCCTGGTCGCAGGCTTGGTGGAACGCGATCAGGATATGGTCCGCTAACCGCCGGGTGTGACGCCGAGGTTTCGCCGTCGTCTCGTCGTCGGGCGTATCGGTCATCGGCACCTCTTCAGACGCACGCTAGACGGTAACGGTAGCGGGATCGCGCGGCAGCCGGCCGTGACTTCAACATCTCGTCACCAAGCTGTGGGCGTAATCGTGCCTGATAGGCCAGGTAAGTAGGTAGTCTTCTGTGTATACATTTGGCTGGCAATTCGGTGTCAGAAGCGTATCAAGATAGGATACAGCCGCTGGTCCTGACTGCGTCTTTGGCAGAATGATTTCCTGAGGAACTTGTTGCGTACCGGCACAGCATGTGTCACCGTGACGGCGCCGGAACAAGAAGTATGTACCGATGACGACCGAGACCATGAGCCGCCACCGCTCGCATGCAGGAGCTTGCCACCGAGTATGGAGGCGTTGATCGCGACTAGGATCGAGGCCGCTCTGGCGGGAGATCGAAGAGCTGGATATCGCCGATTATCTCGACCGCTGCGACGAGGGTGAGCTGTCCGACGTTGAAGATGCGGTTCTGTATACGACTGCGGAGCGGCTGCGCGGGGTGGCCACCATTCGATCATGACATGGGTATCGAGCGGCCGCGCCTCTGCGAATGCGAGTATCGCACGTAGAGCGGATGGACGCCGACATGGCCGTGTTCAACGCGAAGATGGCCGCACTGACCGCCGAGGCGGAACGGCTCGATCGGGCAGTCCGGTTCGCCGTTATCGCGTGATTGCCGAGGGCGAGAAGTGCCGCGAAGGAATGATGACCGTCGCCGTCACCACTCAGGTGGGGCTGGACCCGGCGAAGTTGCCCGTGGCGCGCCGTGCCAGCTACGGCTACGACCAGCGCATCGAAGCGCATGAGTTGACGGGCTTGCTGGCGCCGGCAACGTCATCGGACGACGGTCGAGTTGGCGACTGATGCCGGGTTCGTCACGGATCCTGTGCTGCCGTTTTTCCTGAAGCGTTACGCGGATCGGCTTGCCGCATCGTGCCGCCGTTGCGCGCACGCGATCGGCATCGAGCGACACGCGCGTCTCGCTGGTCGGGCCAGCAAGGCCTGTCGGACTTCACCGACATGGCTGAGCTTGGCATCGGTATCGCTGGCGAGCCGCTGGCGCAACGTCTCTATCACTTCGTGTTGGCGTATTCCGCCTGGGAGCATGCCGAGGTGGTGCTCGGCGGCGAGAGCTATACTGCGTTGGCTTGTGGCATGCAGAACGCGCTGTAGTCGCTCGGTGGCGCCCCGGCCGAGCATCGCTCCGACAGTCTTTCAGCGCGTTCCGCAACCACGAGCGCGGGTACTCGCTAGAGCCTACGTGTCTCGTCCGCTAGCGCCGTGATCGCGCGGGGGTCCGGACGGGACACTTCGGAAGCGAGCCCGATAGCCTCCAACATCCTTATGAACCCGAATATCAGATCCACCTCGTATTTGCGGTGGCCATGCTGCGCCGAGCGCGGATCCGCGTGATGGTTGTTGTGCCAGCCTTCGCCGCTTGTAAGGATTGCGACGACCCAGTTGTTACGGCTGTCCTCGCCGGTTTCGTAATTGCGGTAGCCCCAAAGATGCGCCGCCGAGTTTACCAGCCAGGTTATGTGCCAGACTACAACCGCACGGACGAACACTCCCCAGATCAGCAGGCTCGCCCCAAACTGCACAGCCGCCCCGATGCCATGCCCGCTCAGCAGTACCATCGTGAAGCCGGTCAGAAAGAAGATCGCCCAGGATAACAGGACGATGATCGGGTAGAGGCCGCCGCGCTCCAATCGACGACAGAATGGATCACGTAAAATGTCCTTTGCGTACCGATCGTAGATCCCCAGCCGCGCAAGGTCGCGGTTTTCCACCAACATCCAGCCGACATGGCCCCAAAAGAAGTTAACCAACGGACTATGTGGGTCATCCTGGTCGTCGGCGTGCTCGTGATGACGCCGATGCACCGCTGCCCAACGCGCGGGCGTGTCCTGCATGCAGCAAACACCAAGAACAACGAAGCCTTGTTCCAGCCATTTCGGGCAAATCAGCCCGCGATGCGTCAGCAAGCGGTGATAACCGAGATTGATGCCAAGACCGCCAAATACGTAGATTCCGGCAAAGGTCAATGCCACCCCGCTCCAGCTGAACAACCAAGGCAATACCGCTAGCAGCGCGATGAGATGACACAGCACAACTGTGCTTGCGTATACCCAGACGATGCGGCGCCGATCCACGGCCGCGGGCAACGATAGTCGACGCGCAGGCGATGGGGATGACGATCGAGTCACTTACCGAACGCTCCTCAGCCTAATCCGCGGGGCCTGGGCCGATGAACTTCCAAACCGTTGCAATCAGATAACCGGCACTAATGTGAGACGTAACAAGCCGACTTTCCCCGAGCGAAAACCGAACGACGACAGCCGTAGATATTTCTCATATTGTGAGACCTTCTCTTCACCTACAGCCGCCACTGCTTCGCTACGCCGCCGGCGCAGATTTTGGTACCACAGATCGCAGGTCCGGCCGTATTGAAGACGATCATTACGGAGCAGTGTCAGCTCAAACAAGCCGCTCGCCGCCTCCACTACCTCATGCGGTTGCGGCAATGCCGCATCCGGGAAGATATGCGTGCTGATAAACTCGTTGGTCTGGTTCGGGTGCATCGTTCCGTAGGCGATCGTCTGCAGTGACATCGCCCCGTCGGGGTTGAGCCACGACCGGCACCTATGAAAGAACTCTCGATAGAGTCCAATCTTTTCGTCCCGACTGTCACCAGGACTGGCAAAGTGTTCCAGCGCGCCGATCGACACAATCGAATCATACTTGTCAACTGGACGATGGCTTATCCAGCTCTCCTTCCGAACTATCAACCCGGCGATATCGCGAGCGGCAATGTACTGAAACTGAGCCTCGCTCAACGTGAGGCCCGTGGCAGTCGCCACCTGCACGTAATTCAGCGCCCGTTCCAGCAAGCTGCCCCAACCGCAGCCTACATCAAGGACGTGCCGCGCGCGCGATATTCCGGCCGATTGGAGATGATAATCGATCTTGCGCAGCTGAGCCGCTGGAAGGTCCTCGGGATCGTCGTCGTCTCCCCACATGGCGCATGAATAGGTCAGACCTTCGCCTAGCCACAGAGCATAGAATGCGCTGCTCACGTCATAGTGGTATCGAATGGCGGATTTGGTTCCACCACGCGTCGGAGGCGTCTCGGAGGAGACTTCATTTTTGACTATTGGCAAACACTCGCCCTTGCATTTCCAGCGTTCGGTCCGTGCGGCTTACTCAGGGTTACAGACTATCATGTCCGTATTCAAGGACGTCAGATATGACCCCGCGCTTATCGGCAGTGTCGGCTATGAAGTTAATGGCTGCCGCCCCGGGATACCCAGGGGTGGAGGTACGGCCGCTTGGTCCGGAGGTGCTAACCCGTCTTATTCACGAGCATAGCAGGGATTTGCTGGCGGATGTGGTGTAAGCGGCTGATGTAGCGGAGAGATTTGGGTGTCGAGACCAACCTCTGGGCGAATCGGGGGCTGCCACACCCGCCATGGAAGACGATACCCTGCTGCCATTCTCGCTGCCAGCGGTGCAGCGCAAGAAAGTGACCGCAGCGTTTGATGGTGGCCGGCTGACGTCGGATGGTGGTGTGCTGCTGTTGTCAGGTGCCGACCGACAGCTTGGTCTGTGTGCAACACTGGCCGCTGTGATCCCCGATCACCGAGATGCATGGCGCGTCACGCATCATCTGGAAGACATCCTGCGTGCCCGCGTCTTTGCGATCGCTTGCGGCTATCCCGACGCGGACGACCTTGATGATCTGCGCTGCGACCCGGCGTTCAAGCTGGCCTGCGGGCGTCTGCCGGAGAGCGGTGATGATCTCGCCTCGCAGCCGACCATCTCGCGGTGGGAGAACGCGCCGGATCTGCGCACGCTGCTGCGACTGGGCTATGCGATGATCGACCTGTGGTGTCGCAGCTACCGCCGGCCGCCGAAGAGCATCACGCTGGACATCGACGACACGGTGGACGTGGTGCACGGGCACCAGCAGCTGTCACTGTTCAATGCGCACTATGACGAACGGTGCTTCCTGCCGATCCATGTGTATGACGCGGACAGCGGCCACTGCGTGGCGGTGCTGCTGCGGCCCGGCAAGACGCCGTCCGGCAGGGAGATCCGTGGTCACCTCCGCCGGCTGATCCGGCGCATCCGCCGGCACTGGCCGCACACCCGGATCCTCATCCGCGGTGACAGCCACTATGGCAGGTCGGAAGTGATGGACTGGTGCGACGCCAACGATGTCGGCTTCATTCTCGGTCTGTCCGGCAACCCGGTGCTGGCGGCACAGGTTGAGCCCACTGCCGATGCGGTGCGCACACGGCGCGCGATCGGTGATCTCGACGCGGTGCGCGACTGGACCGAGACCCGTTATGGCGCGAAGTCGTGGTCAGGGCCGCGCCGCGTCGCCGCACGCATCGAGGCCACACGGCAGGGTCTCGATATCCGCTATGTCGTCACCAACATCGGCGGCGGCACCGCGTGGTGGCTGTATGAGTGCCTCTACTGCGCCCGCGGCCAGGCGGAGAACCTGATCAAGCTGCACAAGACCCAGCTTGCCTCCGACCGCACCAGTTGCCGTTCGCCGCTGGCCAATCAGATGCGACTGCTGCTGCACACCGCCGCTTACTGGCTGGTGCTCGCCATACGCGCCGCAATCCCCAAGGTTCACCCGCTGGCCAGAGCCGAGTTCGCCACCATCCGCCTGCGGCTGCTCAAGCTCGCCGCCCGGATCAGCGAGACTACCAGCCGTATCCGCATCGCCTTCGCCGCCGCATGCCCAGAGGCGGCTCTGTTCCGCAGCCTCGCCAGCGCTCTTTGCTGCCGACCGCCATAGCCATCGGGGCCAGTGCCCCGTTCGCCCCAACCTCTCGCAATCTACAACGCCTGACACATCTGCCGGACCAAAACGCGGTTCACCCAGCAACCGGCCGCTGCGTCCGTTACGCAGGCCGTTGTCTATCCATAACATCACCCACCGCGCTGATGAATAAGACGGGCTAAAGCCGCCCCCGGAAAGCTGCCTTGTTGAATGGCGGAATTCACCGCGGCTCGACCGCCCCGACGTCGGCGACGACGATCTGATCCGATGATCGTCACGCCATGGTCCGCGACTTGGGGATGGACTGGTTGCTCTGCGCGGGTAGGGCACGTCGGCGGTCTGGCCGCCCCGCCCCTGCTCCCGCACGCCATTCGATGCCCAGAGCTTGGCGTTCTACCAGCGGGCCGCCTCACTCCCGCCATTCTCGTAACTCACCTCCCTCTATTGCTCGGCGCCTGATCGGAAGGAGGCTGCTGTGACCGTTGGGACGACAGCGAAGGGCGATGACGGATTGGCCGCAATGCTGGCACGGCAACGCGCCGCCTTCCTGCGCGACGGCCCACCCCCTCTTCCGCAGAGGCGCAGCGACCTGATGAAGCTCAAAAATGTCCTGCGGGAGCATCGGGAGCACTTCGCCGCCGCGATCAACACGGATTTCGGCCACCGGTCGCGTCAAGAGACTTCGCTGTTCGATCTGGCATCGGTCGTGGAGGGGATCAACTTTATGCGCCGAAATCTTCGACGCTGGATGAAGCCAGAGCGGCGGCGCGTTGGCGTTTCCTTCGTTCCCGCCTCCAACCGCGTTCTCTATCAGCCGCTCGGCGTTGTCGGCATCATCGCCCCCTGGAACTATCCTGTTGCCCTGGCGCTCATGCCGCTTGCGACGGCTCTAGCGGCTGGCAATCGAGCCATGATCAAGCCATCCGAGCTGACACCCCAAACATCAGCCTTGATGGAGTCGGTCCTGGGCGACGTCTTTGCCCGGGACCAGGTTGCCGTCGTGACGGGTGATACGAGTGTCGCCGTCGAATTCTCGGGTTTGCCATTTGACCACCTTTTTTTCACGGGCAGTACGTCCGTCGGTCGTGCAATCATGCGCGCGGCAAGCGATAATCTGGTCCCGGTCACGCTCGAGCTCGGGCGAGTCATTATCGAACGGGGCTGTTCGCTTGGCACGGCCGCCCGGCGCGTTGCCTACGGCAAGTTGGCCAATGCAGGCCAGACGTGCACTGCGCCCGACTATGTCCTCGTTGTCGAGCAAGAAGTGGATACCTTTGTGGCCGCTTATGAAAGCGAAGTCGCGAAGCTCTATCCTGATATTGCTTCGAACCCCGACTACACGTCGATCATTAACGACCGCCAGTACGCCAGGCTCACAAGCATGCTCAACGATGCTCGCACCAAGGGAGCACGTGTGCTCGAACTCCGCGGACCGACCCCGCACGGCGCCATAGCACATGCGCGTACAATGGTGCCCACCGTCATCCTCAACGTCACGGGCGATATGAATGTGATGAAGGATGAGATATTTGGCCCTATCCTGCCCATCATGCCCTACCGCGATCTCGAAGACGCCGTTGCCTACATCAATTCGCAGTCACGCCCACTCGCGCTTTACTTTTCGGCCCTGATGGCCCGGGACGACGGATGGTCCTCGAGCGGACGACATCCGGAGACGTCTCGATAAACGAAACCGTTCTGCACTACGCCCAAAACGACATTCCGTTCGGCGGCGTCGGAGCGAGCGGCATGGGTGCCTACCATGGACACGAAGGCTTCAAGACGTTGAGCCATGCGAAGGCATAAGTCATACCGGTCCGAAAACATCTGCGAAGAGAGGTTGCTGCTGCAGCATGAGGGAGAAGCGCTGCATCAGCGGGCCGAGCCAATTTTCCGACATGTTTGGGATTAGGTCATAGAGCAGGCAGCCCTGACGGAATAACGAATGGACGCGGCGCTTGACCGTGTTGGTCTTTAGCATCCGATCATAGCCCAGCGCTTCGCCGGCGGCTCCGAGCAAGGTCAGCAGCACCACCGCGAAAGCATTGATCAACCAAAGCCGATCGCGCCGTTCAGGGGATTTGACATGCACGGTGCCGAGACCCATGCCGAAACGCAAATCCTTGCTGTCGCGCAGCCCGCACTCAATTCCCCAGCGCCGACCGTAAAAGCCGGTCAACTGCTTGGCGGAGGCATCGGTGCTGCTGGCGGCCAGGCACCAGGCCTGCTTCATGGCAGGGTCCTGCACACACACCACGGTTCCTACCGGATAGCGATCCGCGGTGACCGCCGCACCGCGCAGCATACGTGCACCACCGCCGGCGCGCACCCAGGCGGCAGCGGTGCGGGTTTCACCGCTCGTGGCGGTCACGCTAATGTTGCCGCGGAAACGGATGACGTAATCAAAATACAGCTCTTCGGTGAGCATTTTGTAGAGCTTTTGATCGCCGAAGCCGCGGTCGGCCACGACGCACACTTTGATCCCCGCTGGCAGCAGCTCGGCGAGCCGTACCAGCACGCGATGCTCGTACAGGTTGCGGTGGTCCTTCAGTGTGTCCTTGTCGACGGTCAACCAGACCAAGGGCGTGGAACGACCGTGATCGCTGATCAAGGCCACCATAATGGTGGCCTGATTGTCGGCATCAAAGTCGGTCCAGTCCAGCGCCACCACAATGGAGGTTCGCGCGCCGATGATGAAGGGCACCCAGCGAACCAAAATAGCATCGACGTCGATGGCAGGGTTAGAGAGTAGCCGGTCAACCTGTTTGATCGCATGCTTCGGCTTCAGATTACGGGCGGCAGCGAGGCCCTGGCCAATGGTGCAGACCGCCAGGGAGGCATTGTGTAACACGCCGAGGGTGGCATTGCAGAGTGAGTTAACCCTCTTGGCATGAAGGTCTTGCTCTAGCAGACTACCAAGAACTTGCCGGACCTTGTTGAAGGAGAACTGTTGCCTGATAACCATAGAATCCCCAACTCGGTGTTGCCGGCGGCCAGATTCGGTGGTTGAGGCTGAGTGGGGAATCACCGCCGCGAATTCGCAACGATCCACTGTCGACAGTGGTCCCATGATTCTTTCCGGAAGCATCCCCATGGCCAACCAATTCTTTTATGTCCCGAGCAAAATGGGGGGATGCATGAGATGCGAGGTGTGTTCGAACAGGCCAAGTTCAGTCTTACCGACACGGTCCGTCCGCCGTTCGGTAGGATCGTCGAGCGCGTGATCGCATTCATGATGAGCTGAACTCGTGGCGAGTGTGAATTGACGGGTCAAACAGGGCATTGTTTGCGAACGCTCGGGATTGCAGCTTCCCGGTAGGCAGGATCCGTAGGGTGGCCTCGCATCAGCAGCATGATGCGCGGCTGGTGCGGTTGCTTTGACCAGGGTCCGGTCATAGAAATCTATGGCTGGACCATGTTGGGCTCGCGCGCACGGCGAAGGTGAGCAAGTGAGACTGTTCAAGATTCACCGTCCATGATGCGACACTGAAGACAAGCACTTCTCGTGAACGTCACAGATGGCAGTTCGTTGCCTTGATGACGGCGCCGGATGAACTCTGGCGGACCGAGGGTCAATGGGGTAGCGCACGCTCGGAGAATGATGTATCGAACTTTGATCCGTACCGCAATCGACCATAATCAAGGATGGTGTTGCCGCCAATTGCTCACCATCTCACCAGTAATCTGCGCTGGATAGCAGATTGGCTGGGGCTCCGCCTTTATGACCTCATGGCGTCCCTTGCATAGACGCCCATACGTGTCTTTTGTCTGATAGGAACAGACGCACCGACCACTGTAGTGCGCCTGGCTTTCCAACATGATCTGTTGTCTTACCCTATCATCCGACAGAGCTTTTAGCGCTTCAGGCTTGACACTCGGAAGAGTCGGATCGACCGGAGATGTCTCGGCATGGATCGAAGTGGTCAGAGCCACGAGAATCACCGCGATCGATAGGACGAACGCCTTCATATTGCCCTTCCGGTATTCTGCACAGTCAAGTGTCTTGGCCGCCAGATTGCCGGGTTCTACACTCACCAGACGTACGCGGAAACAAACTGAGGCCGGCGACGATGCATCACATTTCTCGGATCAGTTGCGATCGCCCAAGCCGAGATTCTCACTTCGGGCGATGCGAACGGTAAGTTGGGGAGTAAACTAATGCAGGAACACCGCGCTGTTCGCATCGAGGGCTATGCCATCGTTTCGGAGGACGGCATGCTAGCGACCGCAGCGGGGATTATGCCTGACGCGCTCAAGTTCGACGCTGATGCCCGGTTCTTCGAGGCGGGGCTGAACGCGGTCGATGTGGTGGTCCATGGACGGCACTCTGAAGAGCGGCAACCAAACTCGCCCCAGCGCCGTCGGTTAATTCTGACGCGACAGGTTGCATCCATTGACAAACACCGTTCGAACGTCAACGCGCTTCTGTGGAACCCGGCTGGCGCATCGTTCGAACAAGCGCTCTCTGCCTTGGGCATGCCCGACGCAGTTATCGGTGTAATCGGCGGCCCAGATGTGTTCGGGTTGTTCCTGGATCACTATGACACCTTCTATCTGTCGCGTGCACCCAACGTGCTACTGCCGGGTGGCCGGCCGGTGTTTCCAGAAGTTCCTCACCGGACACCGGAGGATGTGCTGAGAAGCGGCGGCCTCACGCCCGACCCGGTGGAGACGCTTGATGCCGCGAACGGGTTAACGATGGTTCGCTGGCATAGGGTGGCATGATCGGGCCGCGCGTTTCTGTCGGTCATTCAGGGCGACCCGGTACGTATGCCGGCGTCCTAACCTCCTTCACCCTTTGGCAGACGCTCAAGCAGCTCGGCCAGTTCGTCGGCGTGCTCTTCCTCCGATGCCTGGATTTCTTCGATCATTTTGCGCGTTGTTGTATCGAAGTCCGCAAAGTACGCAGCTATCTCCCGATAACTGTCGATCGCTACGCGCTCCGCCACGAGATCCTCAGTGATCATCTCGAGCAGTGTGGTTCCTTCGACGTATTCTGAGTGGCTGCGCGACAACAGTCCCTCCGGCGAGAAATCTGGCGACCCACCTAGTTGCACGATGCGCTCCGCGATACGGTCTGCGTGCGCCTGCTCTTCTGCCGCATGCTCAAGGAATTCGCTTTTGACAGGGCCTGCATGGATGCCCTTTGCCATGAAATAGTGACGCTTGTAGCGCAGCACACACACGATCTCGGTGGCCAGAGCCGCGTTCAAAACCTTGCATGCGGTTTCCACATCTCCGCCATATGTCTCGGTGACCGCTCCGTCACGGATGTGGCGGCGCGCTCGCTCACGCAAGGTCTTCACGTCGGTAAGAAATGGGTGATCGGCGTTACCATCTGATCTTCCGGCCATTCGATCACTCCTCCTTGAGCTGTCGGCGCACACCGCGTCGACATGTCTACTTCGTATCGTCCAATCCGGGGAATGCAGTGGTCTGCGACCGGCTTACAATTACTCTAGCACGAAGCCCTGGCTGTCCGAAATCACTTACGCGGAATTGAGGTCTGGCCAATCTCAAAGCTTCCGCGATCAGAGGTTCGGCGATCGCTTGTCGCTCGGAGGCATCGACGGCATCGTGCCGTCACTTCGCCCCGCACCTGGCGCCAACGGGGGTATACCGATACTGCTTGCGGCCACACGCGTCGCGCCCTTATGCCTGCAGGTGACCATTGGGATCTGACCACACTTGCTCATACGCCGCGGGAATCGCCGGCTTGCGGATACGTACCAACGCTTCCGCATCAGTGACATTGCCTCCATCGCGACTGCCGACGTGCGCACGCGTGTAATACCCGGCTTGCTATCACTCACATAATGCAGCTTTGCTGTCTTCCCTACCGCCCGCAGTCCGGGAACCTCTTCGACGTTGCTGGAGGTCATCGGCTAGAGCGGTCAGGATGACCGGCATATGCGATGAACTGTTTGACCATCGTCTCGCCAGGTCGGTGGGGTCGTCGACCTGCTACGGATGCGCGTCCCTCAAGAACCCTCAGCATTTAGACATCGTCGAAGGAGGTAGGAGCAGTAAGCGGGCCTTTGACTATGGCCGCAGCGTGAAGCTCGCTGTAGGGTATTGTCGTACCATTTCTCGGTGGACCACGGTCAACCACGATACAATATATCAAGTCGATACCTGCTCTCCTGGTAATGCGTTTGTGAGAACAGCCATCGCCGGGTTCGGTTGGTGAATATGGTTGCCGCCTCGTCACCGGTGCAAGGATCGCGTGAGTGACCGCGCCAGTTCACCAGCAACACCACACCGTTCGATTCAAGTGTGGCACCGACGCGATCGGCTGCGGCCGCGATGTCGGCAGGGGACAGAAAATAGAGCACTTCAGAGAGCACGATCAGATCAAAGGCGTCGTCAGGCCATTCGGCCGGAATCTCCATCCGCTCGAACCGTACCCATGGCTGGGTGGCGCACATCGTCCGCGCGGACCGCAGTGGTCGCTCAACAATGTCCACTGCCAGCAGCCGTTCACAGCGTCGGGCCAGCAGGCGCGTCAGCACCCCGATGGAGCAGCCCGCCTCGAAACCCGAATGAAACTTGCGGGCACCCAGGCTCGCGACGGTACGGCGGTATTTCGACTGCTCATACGGGCTGGTGCGGTATTGCCAGGGATCCTGGCTTGCCTCGTACAGCCGCTGAAAATGGTCCGGGCCATGTGACGCGCGTCGAACAGTCATGGCAGCAGGAAGGTCTCCCAGCGTGTCCGAAATGCGCTTAACAGCGCGTCCGGCAGCGCAAACCCTGTTGGATCATCGGCGATGAGCCCGTTGTGTTGCGAGGCATGTGCGGCGATGGCGCGCCACTTGACCGGCAAGTGCGACGTCACATCGAGCCGCCATCCCCGCACCGTCGGTTCCTCCACCACCACGACCTTGCGCAGCAGCCAACCCCAGATCGGATATGCGAGATGCTTGATGCCAGTGATGCGCGCGGTCTCGCATCCGATTAGCGCGGCGGCCGCATGATCGCAATGCGGGTCGTGGTGCCACGGTGCCAGTATGGCCGAGCAGCCAAACGCCTGCACGAACGCTGTCAGCTGACGCACCACGCGGTCAAACGCGGGACCGCCATGCGGCGCATCGGTGTCCCGTTCGTGCAGGAACATCAGCCGATCGACCGGCAAGCCGAGAATACCCGCAGCGTGCGTCACCTCTGCCGCCCGCAGCGCGGTCAACTTCGCTCGTGGGAACTGCTGAGACGCGGGATGGGAGCCGCTGCCGTCGGTCAGGATCACGACCAGAGGCGGTCGACCTATGGCGCAACATGTGGCGATCAGACCGCCGCAACCAAGGCTTTCGTCGTCGGGATGCGGTGCCAGGACAAGACAGGTTCCAGCCCCGATCACGTCATCCAGCGATCCGATCGGCAGCGCGCGCCAGAGCGCATGGAGGCGGGCCGCGGAAATCATGCACTTTGCAACATTGGGTGTCGCGCAAAGAAGGCTGCCGCTTCGGTCAGAACCGCGTCAGGCGCAGGTTGCCGAAGATATGTGGCGAGGTCGCGGCAGATCCTCTCCACCGGGTTGCCACGGCGGAACGCGGACAAGCCGAGCGAGCGCTGCACGAGCCGCATTGCGTCAAGACATGCGTTCTCGACCGCAATCCGCGCAAGGCCGGTATAGGCGACCGAATGGCCACAATCGGTCAGCGGATTTTCGGCGATCCGGGCGGCCCGGCGGATCCACAAGCGGCTGGTTTCGCAGGCGATTATCGCGCCGCCCAAGCGCTCCTGTTGGTGTGGATCATCAAGGCGGCCCGCCGCGTCCAACTGGGTGGTTGTCAGATCCAGCAGGCTGCGCAACCCGCCAAACGCGACCGCTGAACTGCGCCAGGCGCCGGCGGAGAAGACAGGCTCTCTCAGATAATCGCCGGGCTCGCCCAGCAAGGCATCGGCGGGAGCGATGCAGCCAGTGAAATCAACTGCTCCGGTGATCGCGGCACGCATGCCTTGCAGCGGCGAGTTCGAGCGGCACCACACGCTCACCGGTGCCCAGAGCCAAGACGAGCATTTGTGCAGCGCCAGACTCGTCCGTGGCTGTTACCAGAGCTTGGGTCGCATGGCCGGCAGCAGAGCAGAACACCTTACTGCCGGCGAGCCGAACGCGATCGCGCATGCGTGTTACCCGCAGAGCCTGTTCGGCCGGATCGGTGACCCAGAGCGCATACAGATGTCTATCGCCTACGTCCGCGCTAGCGCGCGCCCGCTGCGCACGGGAGCCGTATCGAGCGATCAGATGGCGCGCGTTGATATGGGCCTCGACGACGCGGCCAATCGCAAGGTTGCCGCGCCCGAGTTCCATCAACACATCATTTAGCAGGTCTGGACTTTCTCCCGCGGAACCGACCCGTTCACTCGGCAGCGGGACACCCAGCGCACCCGCATCTTGCAGTACTGCGATCTCCTCAATCGGAAATCCGGCCGACACATCGAGCTGCTCGGCCCGCTGCTGCATCCAGGGAACCAGTGCGCTGACACGTGCTGCCACCGTCTTGGAGGGCAAGGGTGAGATGTTATTCATTGCCAGGACTGGATCTTGGAGCCAGCCGTAGACAATGCCTCCTCGTACGAATTCGGTTTCAGCAGTTGCCGCGCGTAGGCAATCTGGTTGGGCAGGTCGGTGAACTTCACGCGGCGGCGAACGAGAAAGGGACTGGCGGCCTGGATATCGGCCCAGGTAATACCGAAGAAGCGGCGTTGAAGCATGCATTCCAGCGCCGTCGCGGGGATACCAAGGTCAACCGCCAGCTCCCCCGGCGGTGTCCCGCCCTGCAGCTGCCGGGCCATCCGAACCCTCCGGCGGAAATCGAACCTTCGATAGGCGTCAATCGAAGGTTCTAGACTGGCGTCGGTGAACTCATCCTGCTGCTGCATTCGCCGGCGGATCGTGTCCGCCATCCCGCCCGGCGCACGCCCTATGGTTCGTCCGGAAACCGTAACTCTCACCCACGGGTCGTGGCGGACGCGCGCATCGATTCGCGCGAGCGCGGCAGCGAACGCGCGGTCCTCGCCCGCCGCCACCGCCGGTATGCCGCCCACCCGGAGGAACGCCGCGACGGTGACGGCAAGGCTGGCTCCAGACGCCTCGGCATGGCGTGGCCATGGATCCGCCGGATCTGGGTCTAGTTCAGTCGCCATACGGTCCAGGAGTTCCGTCAGTTCGCATTCCAGCGCGTCGTCGGTGTGTAGATGCGACGGGATGAGCAGCGCCTCGGCGGCATCGAGGGCCACGCGGCCACAAACCAGATCTGCACCCGCCGATATCGCCTGGAGATTTCGTTCGATCCAGTCATCCGCGACGACGGTGTCGGCATCCGTCGTCAAAAGGATCCCGTCGCGCCCGGCCAACTCGGCGGCGAGCTGCATAACTGTGCGGCGCGCGTTGCCGGCATTGGCGGAGGGTGGCGGGAACTCATGGCAGTGAATATCCACACGGCATGGCAAGCTGGACGACATCGCAGCTGCCACGGCCGCGGTGTCATCTGTGCAGTTGTTCGGCAGCAGCAAGACCGCATCCGGTTTCCTGGTTTGCCTTGCAAGCGCAGCCAAGCAGGGATTGATGCAACTAGCCTCATTCTTCGCGGGGATCGCAACAACGGCGCGCCTGACGATTATGGAAGACATCGCTTCAGGCCGCCAAAGGTGGCACATCTCGCGGGCCGGATGGTGAGAAGAGATCAAGGCGACTATTGCTTGTTCGAGCCCGATGCAAGGACCGGTTGATGCGGTAGCGCCCCTTCGGACCTGCGCAACTCGGGTATGCCATGATGAACCATCTTCAAGGATGCTCTGGAGCACCTTAAAGCACGCAGCGAAGCGAAAGGTTCATTGGTCGTTCGTCGAGGTCGAACACGTTTGCCTGAAAGCGGGTCGTCCCAGCCAACCGGAGAACCAATGTCAGATCCACCCCGCGGGGACCTTGAAACGATCACATCGCGACAGTTTCTGCTGTCTCCATTGCGGCTTCGGCCTTCAGGTTGTCCAGGTCGCGATCCACAGTTGCTACGGCCAGGACGCGCCCGCCGCGGCGGTATTGTAAAAGGGCGCTCTTGGCTTCGAGTTTACCTTCGACTGCGATGTTGTCCCAGTCCAGCGCATGGCCGAGATAGTCGATGTTGAGATCATGATAATGCCGGCTCCAAAAGAACGGCACGGCATCAAAACGCACCGATCGTCCCATGATATTCAGCGCCGCAACCTGACCCATTCGCTCAGCAACCACCCAGTGCTCAACACGGATGCGTTCGCCACTGTGTCGATCGGGCCAGCGCGCCACATCGCCGGCGGCGAACACACCTGGAGCGCTGGTCTCGAGGTGCTGATTGACCAGAATACCATTTTCCACCGCGATGCCTGCCGCATCGGCCAGCGCCGTGCGTGGCTTTACGCCGGTGCCAAGCACAATAAGCTCGGCGTCCAGTGTGGCACCGTTCTTTAACGTCACCCGCCCGGGCGAGATCGAGGCCACATCCTCACCGAGATGGAATATGACTCCGTGCGCTTCATGGACCTGCCTGACGAGCCTCCCAAGCTCCGGCCCAAGTATTTTCTCCAATGGCTGCCGGTTTGGTGCAATGACCTGCACCTCCAGTCCGCGCTGTCGGAGTGCTGCCGCAACCTCCAACCCGATGAAGCCGGCGCCGATTAGCAGCACGCGTTTTACTACGCTTGCCCGGGCAATCATTGCGCGGCAGTCACCGAGCGAGCGAAGCGTCATTACCTCGGGAGCCTCGGCACCTGGGATCTCCGGCCGCACCGGTTCGGCGCCGGTGGCGATCAGCAAACGGTCAAACGGAACCTCGCTGGCATCATGCAGAACTACCTGCCTTCCCCGCAGGTCGATGCGAGCAGCTCGGGTGCCGAGCCGAAGCTCGATTGCGTTGTCAGCATAGAAGGACGGGGGACGAAGGGGAATCCAGTCCTCTGATGCTTCGCCGGCCAAGTAGTCCTTCGACAGATTTGGCCGATCGTAGGGTGCGTCCGAGTCGTCGCTCAAAATCGTCAACGCCCCCTCATATCCTTCCCGGCGTAGCTGCTCGGAAGCCGCGAAACCCGCAGCGCCCCCGCCGACCACGACAACGCGATTGGGTGCCTCACCACTCGGGGAACGTTGTACGGCCGGCGTAGGCTGCTTTTGGCGCACAACCAGACGGTCTCCGATCCGCTCGACATTCCAACAGGCAACGGGGTCGAAGGCGGGCGCGCGCAAGGCCTCACCGGTGCGAAGGCTAAAACAGGCATGGTGCCACGGGCATCGGACGGTGTCATCAACCACCAGTCCCTCGCCGAGGGGGCCGCCATAGTGCGTACAAGTGGCGCTGATCGCAAAGAACTGCTCGCCGCGCCGCACGAGGAGGACGAACTCGTCTCCAACCAAGCCGGAGAGCATCACACCGTCCTGAAGGTCTGCCACCTGCACTCCGTGGGCGAGGTCCGGGGCGTCAGGCGTTTTACGGTCGGTCATGCCAGGGATTGCTTCCTCAATTGCTTGCTTTCAGATGTCCCTGGCTGGCGAGTGTGGTCCGTCAGATGCTCAAGACTTCCCCAACCGCTTGGCTACAGCGTCGGCTGATACGCCGACCTTCTGGACGGCGTCGGCCAGCTGCGCTGCTGATACCCCCACTTCTCCGTCCAGTAGCGGACCTCGTGCTCTTCGCTGATGTTCACGCGCGCGCGATCCTGAACGCCACGGTTCGATAGGTAGTCGGCCATCGAGCCCTCCCTCTTGGGGTTCTTCGAGTAACGTTTGTCGGTCGGTCCGGTTTTTGCAAATTTGCGTGGGTTGGAAATGAGTTAACGGCTTGATGCCATGTTCCTGCTAGCGCCACGAGGAGTCTGCCAGACACGCGAACTGCCAGCTGCAACTGCGGAGCCATCCGGATCGAGGCGAGAGGCCCGCCCATCAGGATCGGCCTGTGCCACTGTACTGCCTGCCGCAAGGAGAGTGGCGCGCCATATACCGCGAATGTCGTCTGGGCGGCTGAGCGCGTGGCGATTCGCGGCGATACCGCGAGTTGGAAGGACACTACGGACGCCCGGCACTTCTGCCCGTCTTGCGGTTCGGCACTGTTTGGTGTCTCCGACAGCACGGGCGAGATCGAAATCAGGCTTGGGGCCATCGACGCCGCGCCGACCGATCTGGCGCCTACCTACGAACTATGGATAGAGCGGCGAGAGAACTGGCTGCCGCCCCTGCCCGGTGCGGACCAGTTCGTGAAAAACAAGGGATGATGGCACCGCGCCAGGACAACGCGCCGGCGGCTGCTGTGACTGAACGAAGCACCATCGCGTTTGGCTCCAGCTTGTCGGGTTGGTGGCGACACACCAAAACGGTGAGAGGTGTGTTGCATCAAGCGGCCGCCGTTTGCCTTAGCTGGGCCGCTCCCCGGCCGCGCTGCTGGGCTCCGCCGACCTATTGTGATCGCAACCGGGCCCGAACCGAGGCGTTTCCCAGTGAGCGCTGAGCACTCTCGGAGCACGCGAACCACGGAAATGAGCGCCTTGCCAGATCGGCCACGCAATCGACTTCTCCTTGCCCTGCCGCCACGCAACCTCACTCGGCTCATGCCCGATCTTGAACAGATTGGGTGTCAACGAGCGCAGGTCCTTCTGGACGCTGATAGTTCGCTGGAGCATGTTTTCTTCCCCGATAGCGGGGTGGTGTCCGTGGTTGCCGTCTATGCGGACGGCAACGTCATTGAGATGGCGACGATCGGTCGAGAGGGTTGCAGCGGAGTCCAAGCGATTTTTGGTGCCAGGAGCTCCTCGGTCAGGCTTTTGGTCCAAATTCCCGGGAGCGCTCGAAAGATGTCGCGCGCGGCATTCACGCGGGCCATGAGGTCAATGCCGTCCTTCCGGGATCTGATGTACGCTTATGTCCAAGCCTTTCTCGAGCAGGTCCTGGTTTCAGTAGCGTGCAATGGCGCGCACACCCTGAAGGAGCGACTGGCGCGCTGGCTGCTCATGATGCGCGATCGCAGCGACGATGACACACTGGCGATTACGCACGACCTTCTCGCCGAGATGCTGGGTGTTCAGAGACCATCCATTACGAACGCCGCTCGGGAGCTGGAACGAGCCGGTTTGATTGAGCGCGGCCACCGGCAGGTCACGATACTCGATCGCCCCGCGCTGATGAAGGCATCTTGCGAGTGCTATCAATTGGTGCGCGAACGCGTCGCCTTTCACCTTCCAAAGACATACACGTAAGCACTTTTCCTGCACGGCCGGATTGGTAATCTACATTACCGACGGCATCCCCGAAGCATGCGACACTGGGCCAATGAATTTGGCTAGCTGTCGCGCGGCGGCGACACACTCTTGCTGGCAAGGGTGCGAGCTCGGATTTGTCGGCAAAGGGAATCAGGATCGGTTGCTTTGCCCAAGGCTGATACTCGAGATCTTCGGGAAGAAGGTCCGCAACTGGCTGGGAGGTGCTAACGATGATAACTGGGTCGAAGCAACTGGCCGGATGCTTCGCCGCACCGACGTCGAGCTGGCGGAGCCCGGCCGCACGGCGGTCCGACATTTGCGCTGTCCCATCATCAAACTCGGGCGGGACCAGATCAGCGGCGCGGGGCGATCGGCTGTCACGGCGCCCGGGCCAGCCATTTCATTCGGGGTTTCAGCGGTCATGAGCAAGTACATTGTCACTCGCGCAAACGCCCTGGTGTTCGGGGCGCTGATCGTCCTCCTACTTTTGATCGGCGGCGCGACGTGGGAACGCTTGATCGCCGCCCGATCGGCCCGGGAAGCGTCGCTGCATTCCTACGAGGTGCTCGGCACCATCAAGGACCTGTCCCACGCCATTCTCGACGCTGAGACCGGACAGCGAGGTTACCTGCTGACCGGAAGCGACGACTATCTCGCCCCCTACCAGGCATCGCTCGGCCGCGTCAGCTTCCTACAAGGCGAGCTACAGCGGCTGACCGCCAACGACCCGGCCGAACAGGAACGGCTGCGGGCGCTCGCCCCGGTTCTGCAACACAAATTGGAGGAACTCGCGCAGACGGTGCAACTCCGGCGCGATATCGGGTTCGACGCCGCCATTCGGATCGTTCGCACCGACGTTGGCCGCGAGTACATGAAGACCATCGAGGCCACCATCGCCGCCATGACCGGCGACGAGCAGAGTCTGCTTGCGCAGCGGCTCGCAGAGGCTGACAGCCGTGGCGCCTGGTTCCGCTGGCTTATGCTATCGGGCGCCGTCGCGGCCATCGCGGCGTTGCTCTGGGCAGCGCGCCTGCTCAATCAGGCATGGTCCCGCTCCCACAAGGCAGAAGCCGAGCAGCGCACGCTAGCCCAGCGCCTGCATGTCTCGCTCGACAGCTTGAGCCAGGGTGTGGCGGTGTTCGGTCCCAATCACAACTTGCGGCATTGGAACGAATGCTTTCAGGTCCTGCTCAACCTGCCAAAGGCTCTGTTGCGGGAGGGCACTCCCTATGCGGTGTTCGTCGAACAGACGGCCGAGGGGGGTAGGGCATTCCTGGAAGGTGAGGACCAGATCCGGCTTGTCAGTGGGCTGGTCGATGGTCCGATCGTCTACGAGCATACCAAGCCGACTGGCCATCAGCTTGAAATCCGCCGTACCCCGGTGCCGGACGGCGGCTTCGCACTGACGATCAGCGACATGACAAAGCGTGCGCAAGCCGAGGGCGTGTTGCGCGAGGCACAGAAGATGCACGCCATCGGCCAGCTCACCGGTGGCATTGCACACGACTTCAACAATCTGCTCACCGTCATCCTCGGCAATCTGGAACTCGTCCGTACCAGGCTGGCCGGCGAGGACGCCCTGCTGGGCCGCATCGAGCGGGCGACATGGGCGGCATCGCGAGGTGCGGTTCTGACAGGGCAGCTACTTGCCTTCGCCCGGCGCCAGCCTCTGGCGCCAACCTCAATCAATCTGGCGGCAACGATGCCGGATCTGATCCCGCTGCTTCGCCGCACGCTCGGCGAGCAGGTAGAAGTCCGCTACGTCGAGACCGCTGGCCTGTGGCCGGCTATGGCAGACCCGGCGCAGCTGGAGAGCGCGGTGCTCAACCTGGCGCTCAATGCCCGCGACGCTATGCCCGAGGGCGGCCGGTTGACCATCGAGTTAGGTAACCGTGTGCTGGATGAGGCATATGCCCACTCCCATGCCGAAGTAGCGCCCGGCGATTATGCCATGTTGGCTGTGTCCGATACCGGCCACGGCATGACACCAGATGTACTGGCCCGTGCGTTCGAACCATTTTTCACCACCAAGGCGGAGGGCAAAGGCACCGGTCTCGGCCTGGCCATGGTGTTCGGTTTCGTCAAGCAATCCGGTGGACATGTGAGTATCTATTCCGAGCCGGGTGAAGGCACCACGATACGTCTCTATCTGCCGCGAGGCGTCGGAGACGGCACGTCGGTCGGCCAGCGGTCGAGGCAGCCGATCGCCCTGCCGCGGGGTCGGGCTACTGTGCTGATAGTAGAGGACGAGCCGCCGGTCCGCGAAATCGCCGCAGCAATTCTGGGTGAGCTTGGCTATCACACACTGGAAGCGGCAGACGGCGAGGAGGCATTGCGCGTGTTCGGGGCTCATGCGAGCAGCGTTGACCTGCTGCTGACCGACGTGGTTCTGCCGGGCAAAGTGCGGGGTCGCGACTTGGCCGAGCGCATCAAGGCGGTTCGGCCGGAGGTTAAGGTTCTCTTCATGTCCGGGTACACCGAGAACTCAATTGTTCACCAAGGTCGTCTCGATGATGGTGTACAAATGATCGGAAAGCCGTTCCATCGCGAGGAGCTCGCGCGCAAGGTTGCGGCAGTCCTTGGTCTGTCGCCAGACATCCTCACGCCTGACAGCACAGGCGATGGGGAAAATGTGGTGGAGCTGAGGCCTCGTCGGGAGCACTGAAAACCGGAACCTCCGCCGCAAGGCGAATCGCGGGCGTGGTGCCACAAAGCAAATGGACTCTTACGATTCGGATCGGTGGCGCCCCGGATCGGCGCTGAGCAGCTCACGCACTGCGTGTGTCATGGTGGCCATTCTCACCGGCTTGGTAAGAAAGCGGTCGCGCGCCGACAACGCATTGCGGCAGAGGCGCGCCGGCCACAGCGCAGCCATGAATACCACACCGACGGCAGGCCACCGCGCGCGCAACGTGTGCGCGGCGGCCAATCCCTTCATGTCCTCATTGCTCCGGTTCATGCCGGTGATTACGACGTGGGGACCCGTTTCGGCGAAAATGGCCAAAGCCCTCTGTTCATCCGACACAACGGTGACGGTAATGCCGTCATCGATTAGTGCGGCGGCGATCACTTCGGCCAGCAGCTCGTCGCGTTCTACGATGAGCACGTCCATCGGTGTGTAACCGGCAAATCGAGGGGATGATCCATCAAATTTTCGGGTCCGAGGGCTCTGCCGGGCTGCCGGCCGCAGTGGTCCCGGGGATTACCCTTCCGCTATCGCGGCCAACGACCCAGGGGACGGTCGAGCGGCAGCGGCTCAACCTGAAACAGGCGGTGACCCGGCAGGATTGGGAACCGATTGCGTCGCTCGGTGTTCTCGACGGAGCCGCGTGGCGCGCGGTGCAAATTGGTCGACTATCGACATCCTGTGGGTGTCGCCGTTCGCTGCGCGGCGCCAGAAGAGACGCACGATCGGTGGATGGAAGAACGAAACTGTCGAAAATGACCAATAGCATTCATTATGGAGAATAACGCGGCCAATTTCCGCCAATGCCTGTTGCGATGCCCTCGCGCGGCAGAGGCGCTGAGGCACACGCCCACGCAACTGGCATTTGGCCGCCGCGTTATCGCGGAAGGCAGACTAAGAGGCGGGGAGAACGAATGTCGAGGACCACCCAAGAGCCCGGCGGTCCCTGGCTGTCGCCCGGGAGACCGTGCACGCCTGCCGAACAAAAGCCCCGCAGCAACGCGACCGCGTATCGTAAGCCGAGTTATCCTGGGGACCACGTGCAAACGGTATATTTGGGCGTGAAGTCGCTTTCACTCAGGGCGCGGCTCGTTGCGCTAACTGTAGTTGTCTTTACCTCACTCGCACCCCTGGCACGTGCGGATGAGCGCACGTATGGCATAGCCGATCTGATCGCGACCTTGCAGCCGACGGTCGTGAACATCACCATCGTCCGCTACCTCAGAGCGGGGGCTGCTGAAGGAAACATGGCTGGACAAGCAACTACCACGGAACAGCGGATCCAGAGCTCTGGCTTCTTCATCGACCCGTCCGGCATCATCGTTACAAATCGGCACGTCGTCCAAGATGCCAGTGAGATCGTCGTCACCCTGCATGACACCACCAAGCTTAGAGCTTCCGTACTCGCTACCGCGGCGCAAAGCGATCTTGCATTGCTTAGAGTGAATGCGGGTAAGGCCGTCCCAACGGTCAGTTTCGGCGATAGCAACCGCATGCGGCCGGGAGAGCCGGTGTTCATCATCGGCAATCCGCTTGGTCTCGGCAGCACGGTGACGGCCGGGATTATCAGCGCTCTCGACCGCAATACCGCCGAGAGCCAATTCGGCTCATTTTTCCAGATCGATGCGGCCCTCAACCACGGCAATTCCGGAGGGCCGGTATTTAACGAGGATGGCAAGGTGATCGGTGTCAGCACTGCGTTAGTCACCTCTGGGAACGAAGGCGGCTCCGTTGGTCTCGGATTGGCCATTCCCGCCAACGACGTTCAGTTCGTCGTGAGCCGCCTGTTGGGCACTGGCCGGCTGCGGCTCGGATGGATTGGCGCCCACGTCCAGCGGGTGACGGCTGACATCGCAACGGCCGTCGGCCTGCCAGCGGCAGCGGGCTCGATTGTCACCGACGTAGAAAATGACAGCCCGGCCGCTCACGCAGGTCTGACTGACGGCGACATTGTCCTCAAGGTGAGCGGTGAGTCCGTCACGGGGCCACGAAGTCTCAATCGAAAAATTGCCAGCAGTACCGATTGGCAGCGTCGCCGAACTTGAGGTCTGGCGTGACGGGGCTCAGAAAATTGTTGCGGTCATGATCGAGGAATCGCAGGCGGACAGAACGGCGTCGGAATCCGCCCAATCGCCGTCTGGCGAGGCGGTCGGCGTCGATCGCGGTGACCTCGGCCTGGTGCTGGGCCCGATCACAGAGAGCGTCCGCGCGAAACTTGGAATGAGACCGCAACAGGCCGGTGTCTTGATCGAGGACGTAGTTGCGCATAGTGCCGCAGCGGACCGCGGCATCACCGCTGGATCATTGCTCGTGAGCGTTGACCGGCACCCGGTTACGTCGCTGGCCGATGTGCAACTGCACATCGACGCCGCGCGCAGCGCAAACAACCAGTTCGTCCTTATGTTGGTCGAAGACCAACAAGGACTACAATGGATGGCTTTGCCGCTGGGCTCCCGTTGACGCCCCGGCAGCCTGCTCCACGCTGTGGCCAATAAGCATGCAAATAGCCGAACTGTACTAGCCGTTGGCGTCGGCAAGAAGACAAGGAACGGAGCGAGTAGGTATGCGTATGCCCCCCTATCTGTCCCGAGCGATCCTGACCGCGTCCCTGATGATGTGCTCCGCAGAGGTGTTCGCGGAGTCGCACATGATCGGGCTGGGCAACCAAACCTGCGCGACTTGGACCGCAAACCCGTCAGCAACTAGTGAAGTGGGTCAGCTCTATCAGCAATGGGCTCTGGGCTTTCTGTCTGGCGTCAGTTTTGCCGATGCGAACCACGACCCGTTGAGCAACCAGGACGCGGCGACCGTTACCTCTTGGCTTGACGATTACTGCCGTGACGACGCCACCGCACATCTCGCAGACGCCGCTACCGCGATCGTCCGTGCGCACCAGCCGGCGAAGAACTGACCAGCGCGTTGGTTCCGACGCTGACGATCCACCGCAACATGACACCCCACGCAGTGGTCATACTGATCTCCCTCGCGGCAGCGGCTATTGCGCTGATCTGGTGGGATCGCAGAGGCTGACGGCGCGACGGGCGGGAAGCAACCTAGCCGCGCCTGACCCCAGGGCTGGCTGCCTACAATTACCAGAGCTGCTAAACCGATACCCACGACCGCCGACAACTCCGGCATCACTATCAACTCCGGCATCCCCACCTGGCCGCGTCCAGGATTGTTCAGCGCGGACAACGATACTGTCGGGCATTTCGGGGCCGAAGACCCGATCCCATTCGGCCTGTTGCAGCCACGACAAGCGGAATTTATCGCCTTGGCGGCCTTCAGCGTCGGTTGTACGACCTTCAGTTTGCCTGACAGCCACGATGCACTTAACAGGCTTGAATGGCCGGTGGAAACTTCGGACACAGAGTGCCCGCTTGCAGGCAACGAACGCGATTGCGCCACGCAATTCAACGAGCCCCGCATGGCGTCCTCAATCGGAGCGCCGAGCTGTACACGGCGGCAGGCTGTAGAATTCGTCGGCGGCAGATCGCGCCGATGCGACCGTCCGGGCTAGGGCGAGCGGATTACCGTCGTGGTAGGCGGCGTCACATATGTTGCCGTGGGCGCGGGTGTGACATAAGTGGCCGTCGGCGCAGGCGTTACATACGTCGTAGAGCTCGGCGCGGGAGCAGGCGTCGCGACGACGCAGCCGGCTAAACTCAGGAAGCACAGCGGGACTAGCATTGAGCGCATAAGGCATCTCCTCGATAGGAGGGCGAAAGCTCAGCGACGCGCGTGGCGAAAAATAGCCCGGACATAACACGTCTTCGCGATGGTCATGACGCTCGCGTGATACCTGTATCGCACCGTGCTCCACAGATGTCGCGCTCAGCGCAAGTGACGCGCAGCCACTGAGCCGGATCCGCATTCAGGATCAGAGACCCAATGGTTGAATGGACATTCCAATCAGATTAGATCGCCACGATTAAGTTCAAAAAGCCGCGGAATCAAAAGGATCATAAGACCAGCCGCTAATGCCACCGATAGGCTAAATCATAACAACATCGATGGTCATGGCGGAGGCTCAATTCGGTCGTGTTGCATCTACTCAACGTTGCACCGCTAGTCGAGCCTCCCTGTCCTTCGCCGTGCTTGGGGTCGCCTGGGCGCATGGTCGAGAGGTCGGCTACGAGGACGATCGGGTCGAGGCAAGAAACCGCTGTGTGATGCAGCAGCGGATATTCTACAACAGCAGAACCGAGGAATTCGGTCCGCTATGCGGTGAGCATCCCGCGCGAGCCTACATCGGCGGAAGCCGGTCCGGCTAGGGGTCGCCGCCTTTGGTGGCACGCCCCCGTTTCGTACCCTCGAGATCGACAACGTTTCCGGTCCCTTGAGAGGTAAACGCCCGATCCAGGTCGGCCATTGCATAAGGCTTGCGCAGCACCGTGAATTCTCGCGCCGCGGGCACCGCCGCATCGCTATAGCCCGTGGCGAGTACGACCCGCAGATCCGGCCGTTGCTCGCGGATCGCTCGGGCGAGATCGAGACCGTTCATCGACCCAGCCATCACGATGTCGCTAAGTACCAGATCGAAGCGACCCTCGGCGAGCAGCCCTAACGCTTCCTCGGCGCCGCGCACCGTCTCCGTGTCGCAGCCCATGTCAGTCAGAAGTGCCCGCGTGACCTCGGCCACCTCCGGGTTGTCCTCCACCAATAGCACCCTGCGTCCCACGGCCGGCACTCCGCCGCCCACCGGTGTCTCGGCCACGGTCTCGGCGTTGGCGCGGGGAAGGTAGAGCGTGACGCGGGTCCCCTGCCCTATCTCGCTCTGTATGGCGACAGTGCCGCCGGATTGATGAACGAAGCCGTGCACCTGGGATAATCCCAAGCCGGTGCCCTTGCCATCCGGCTTGGTGGTAAAAAACGGATCGAACACTTTCGCCAGGATATCGGGAGGGATCCCATGGCCGGTGTCAGCCACGGTGAGAGCGACAAACTCGCCTTCCAGGTCGACGGCCATATCGCCCTGGGCGACGCGGACGTTTTCAGCTGTGACGGAGATCGTGCCGCCCTTCCTCATCGCATCGCGTGCGTTGGCGGCGGTATTGATGATCGCCATTTCGAGCTCACCGACATCCACCTGCACCGGCCATACATCCGGCAGAATGGTCACGATGAAGTGGACCGAGCCCCCGAGCAGACTGTTCAGGATGGGACGTGCGTTCTCCACGGTCTTGCCAAGGTTCACGACCGCCGGTCGAAGGCTTTGTCGCCGCGAGAAAGACAGAAGCTGGCGCGTGAGAGTCGCCCCCTTCTGTGCGGCGAGCTCGATGGCCTCCGCCGCCTTTAGACCTTTCGGCTGATCGGCAAGCAGCTGTTTGATGCGCGGGATGTAGCCGCTGACGACCATCAGCAGATTGTTAAAATCATGTGCGACGCCGCCGGTGAGCTGTCCGAGCGCCTCCATCTTTTGCATCTGCGCAAGCTGCTTCTGCGTTTCCTGCAGGGCTCTTTGCGCGTTGCGGCGTTCGGTGATGTCGCGCGTGATCTTGGAATAGCCGACGAGTTGACCCTGTTCATCGACAATCGGGTCGATCACCACGTTGGCCCAAAACAGGCTGCCATCCTTGCGCACGCGCCAGCCTTCTGCTTCGAATCGGCCTTCGGTGGATGCCGTGAACAGTGCCCGCGTCGGTATCCCAGCCGCCCGATCGGTTGCGGTATAGAACCGCGAGAAGTGTTGGCCAATAATCTCGTCAGCCGTATAGCCTTTGACGTGCTCCGCTCCTACGTTCCAGCTGGAAACGATGCCATTTGGGTCGAGCATGAACAGCGCATAGTCGGTGACGCCGTTCACCAGAAGGCGGAACTGGCGCTCCCTGGCATTGATCTGGTCTTGCGCATGCCGCCGCTCGGTGATGTCACGAGTAACCTTCGCGATCCCGATGAGATCGCCGTCAGGGCTTCGAATGGCATCCATTACGACGGTCGCCCAAAAGCGAGTTCCATCCTGTCGCACACGCCAGCCTTCCGCTTCGTAGCGGCCCTCACGGATCGCTATCAGCCAGCCCGCGCGCAGGCAGTCCCGCCGCCCGGTCCTGAGGAGTGTAAAAGCGACTGAAATGCTGGCCAACAATCTGGTCAGCCGTGTAGCCCTTGATGCGCTCGGCGCCGACGTTCCAGTTGGTGACGATGCCACTCGGGTCAAGCATGTAGATGGCATAGTCGGTGATACCCTGCACCAGAATGCGGAACCGGCGTTCGCTCTCCAGCAGCGCATCCTGCGCTGCCCTACGCTCCGTGATGTCACGTGTGATCTTGGTGAAACCAATATGCCGTCCAGCCTTGTCCTGGACTTTGTGAACGACTGCCAACGCCCAGAACTTCGTTCCGTCCTTGCGTACCCGCCAGCCTTCGGTCTCATGCCGTCCGTGTGCCGTCGCCACCTCGAGGATCTGCGCCGGCAAATTGCGCTGCTGATCCTCGCGGGGAAAGAACCGCCAAAAGTGCTGACCGATGATTTCGCCAGAAGTATAGCCCTTAAGGCGTTCGGCACCAGCATTCCAGGTAATGATTCGGCCATTCCGGTCGAGCATGTAGATGGCGTAGTCGGTAACCGCATCGACAAGGAGATGAAAGCGCTCCGCATCGGTCTGGAGACTGACAGCATCTGAAGGACCGCTCGGCATCGGCAGCACCCCCGGGGACGAAGCAGCAGTTAAGCCCATTTTTCAGGGAAATGCTCTTTCTCAACGTTCCCCGCGGCGGGCGGGGACGCTGACAGACGCTTTCTCACTCACTTGTGACGGGCGGCGAAGAAACGCCACGACTCCATTACGACCACATGGCGCGGCGATCCTTTCGCTACCGTCGCCACCTCAGGCCGAGGGGCCACCATCTTGCGTTCCGTCGCCGAGGCACGCCGAGCAGGGTCCCGATCGCCGGAAGCGCCGCAGCGAATGCCAGCGAGCTCTGCGCGCCCTCCAGCGCGTCGCGTCGGATGCGCAGCGCCTCTTGTTCCGCGTGGCTCGGCGAGGAGCGTGCCGCCAATAGGGCAAACGCTCCCGCACTGACGAGATTGACGCCGAGTAGGATGACGGTTGCGTAGATCGGTGGCACATAAAGGCGCAGCAGTTGCCAGCCGACGACATTCACCAGCACCAGCGCGCTTACGCCGAAGATGGCGGCAATCAGCCCAAAAACCGCCCGTCGGCCCTGACGCTGCAGCAAGTAACGCAACCGCAGAACTTCGGCCTCGAGGGCCAGGCGCAGCAGGCTAATGCTGCGCATGTTTCCGCCCCATGCGCCCGATCGCATAGCCCGTTTCGAAGGAAACAAGAAGGGTCGTGAGCGGCCGCGTGCGGGCCGACCTTATCAGCCGGTTCCCGAAGGACCGGATCAACGGAAAAAGCGCAGATGCCGCCTGTCTCGCCACGACGGTGATCGGATCCATATTTTGCATCCTCAAGCGCCCGTTGAGCCGATCGATGTCATCTCTCTCACTTTTCGTCATCAGACCTTGTTCTCCCCAAGCGTATCAGCGGCCCACTGCGTTGGCCCATCGGGCGCGACGGCTCTTTCGTGGAATCCCCGCGCGTCTGCTTTTCGGATTGCGCGTTGATCACCGCGCCGAGCAGAACCACCAGCGACGAAATATAAAGCCAGGTGAGCAGGATGATGACACCGCCCAACGATCCGTAGGTTTTGTCATAGCTATTGAAGTTGGTGACATATACTGTAAAGCCAACCGAAGCGACCAGCCAAAGAAGCGTCGCAACGAGTGCGCCCGGTGAGACCCAGCGCCACTGTGGTTCTTCGCGGTCGGGCGCGTAGCGGTACAGCACCGCCAGACCAAGCATGACGACGACGATCAATAGAGGCCATTGTACGACGAGGCCTAGCCATTTTGCCGTGGTTCCGATCGCAAGGAACTGGAGTGCCGCAGGCAGCACTGCGACGAAAGCGATGACGACAAGGCCGCCGAGCACGAGACCGATTGTAAGAATAAGTGCAATGAGATTGAACTTCAAAAAGCTCCGGCGCTCGTGTTCTTCATAGGCGATATCCAGGGCGGTGATGAGACCGCTCATTCCTCGAGAGGCAGTCCACAGGGCGACGATCAATCCGACGGCCGCGCTGAAGCCGAGTGCTCCATGCGAGGCCTCGACGAGTTTGTGCACCTCATCGGAAAGCAGTTGCAGCGACTCCGCGGGCAGCACACTTGCCAGAGCATCGATCTGCTTTTCGACCTGCGACGCGTCGAACATCAGTCCATAAATGGATATCAGCGCTGCCAGACCGGGGAACAACGCAAGCAGGATGGCGTAGGTTACGCCGCCCGCGACGAGAAACAGATTGGCGTCGGATACTTCGGTCCAAACACGCCATAGCACGTCTTTCCAGCCGCGCGGCGGGATCTCTGCCGGACGAGCAGCCTCGCGGCCGCGGTCGTGCGGTTATCGGTGGCCGTTCAGGACCGCGCAGCGCTGCGAGGTCTCGCCTAAGCTCCTCGAGACGGGCCTGGCTGCTCATTAGATCTGGAATCCTCGATTGCCTGGGTCTTCGGCCGCGTCGGTCGGCTCGTGTAGAAGAGAAATTCGGCGCCGAGGGTTTGAAGGAAAATATCAGCGGTGCAAACAAATCGTGGTGTGGCAAGCGTCGCTAGTCGACCGCCGGTCCAATTGCTCGTTCGATAAAGTCGAGCAGAGCGACGATCGAGAACGGCTTGAGAAGGAACGCTCGGAAACCACCGACGACCTCCTGCATCTGTGCCGGATCGCCGGTCATCAGGACAACTGGGATGTTCTGACGGTCGGCCTCTAGGACAACTTGCCACATTGTGCCGCCAGGCAACACGCAATCCAGCAGCACGAGCGGGACCGCTGTGCCAAGCAGGAGCTCAACGGCATCCGCAACATTATAGGCGCATAGCACCTCGTGAGAGCCGGCGAGCGCTTCGGTGATGATATCCGCGAGCAGCGCCTGGTCCTCGACCACCAAAATGCGGGGCAACTTGGCCGCACTCATCGGCAGTCCGCCGTGCCATCGGGCTATTGCACTAACTGTGCAAGTCGCGCTGCTGACCACCTAAAGCCGCGGCCGTGCAAGCAATGAAGGCGCCGATCAGCATCGAGAGGGCGGTAAAGATGGACGCGTACGCTGCTGCCTTGCGCGCGGTATCGGCGATCTGGCGCGCCTTCTTTCAGCTTCCTTTGCTTGCGCGAAAACCTCGTCAACGCGTTTCTCGGCATCGGCCTGCGAAAGCCCGGTCCGAGCAGCAACGAGCTGCGCAAGGTAAGTCCTGTCAGAGGACGAAACCTCACCATTGCGCAGGCCGTTCGCAAGGATGCGTGAGCTTTCGGCTTTGATGTCGGTATCCGAGGAGTTGGGGCTGGCGCGATCGCTGCGGAACAGGCTGTCAACGAAATAGGCACTTGGGTCCGCAGCGCTTGCGCCCGGGCGCGACGCCGATTGCACCGCACCCCGAGCGGCTCCCGCCGTGGCGCCACCGGCAACGCCACCCATTATGTTCGCGGTGCCACTCACCACGGAAGATGCCGCCGACGCCAGCACCACTGCGCCGATGACGGCTACGACGGCCCACATGATAAAACCGTTCGCCGTGTCACGGAAGAAAACCTCATGGGTATGAAGACCGGCCCACTTGGTACGCAGACGGCCCGTAACATAACCGCCGACACCCGATGCCAGCCACTGCGTCACAATGAGCCAGATGCCGCCCACAATGGTGAAGGTCGTGACCGAAGCGCCCGATCCGGACCACGGCGATATGGAGGCCAGGCCGAAGCCCGAGCCCAGCGCCAGAAGGATCAGGGACACGGCGGCGGCGGTGAACGCGCCACCAATCACCGCCGGCCACGAGACCCCGGAGACGGGCGCTTCAATAGGAAGCGGCCGCTCCGCGTAAAGCTCAGCCGCGGTTCGGGTGGTGGCCGACATCGAACACTCCTCCGCTTCAGTGCCAGAGCAGCGCGAGCAAGATGATCACCGGGATCGGAACCCCAAGCAGCCAAAGAAGAATCCCACGGCCCATGCGACTAATCCCTTGCTTCTTGGTGGCGAGGAGCTTTGCCACGCCGTCACTGTTCGACCAATGAGACCGAATTGTGGTCACAGTGGTCTGGACTATTCACGGTTGCACGATTGCCGCCCAAACTCGTCGGACGCGGCTGCCTGCCGGTACCGATATGGCGCCCGGCTGTTTTCGGGGTCTGGCCAGATTGATGAATGCTCTATTAGGCGGTCGCACAAATGCGCCCATCCAACGTGGCGGGACGGATTTGCCCTAGCTGAAGATGGCCGCGCTGGCCACCCTCTCGGAGCCTCGCCGATACAGGCACAGTCCGCCGATGGCCCTGACAGATACCAGATTCAAACCGGGAGGTGTCGCAGCCAATCCTCCCGCTTATGGTCCCACATTCTCACCACCCGCAGACGGCGCCGATCTCGGTTGGCTCGCCCGACCTTAACTGCAAATATCAGGAGCAACCCAACAATGCTTATGAGATAGCCGGTCTTGCGCATTGCTTCCGGACGATCACATGGGTCGAGGTTTCAGTCATGCTGGCAGAATTCTTCCTGGGGCGGGGCCGATAGAGACTAAGTGACCGAGTCCCCTGCCTGCGGCCGCCTGCGCCAGCGAGAGCGCAGGCAGCCACAAGAGGACTCAGGGATTGGGGCGATCGTAGTAGTCGGTCACCCGCCGGCCATAGGTTGGGTCTTCCCATAGGCCGGTTTCGTCAGCGCCATAGGAGGGTGCGCCTTCGAGGCGCGAACGATCGAGGTCTACCACGTAGCCCCCTTGTACCGGGTCATATGTCAGAGCGTCCCATGGCAGAGGGTGATAGCGATCCCCGATCCCGAGGAATCCGCCAAAACTCATGACGGCGTACTCGGCTTTTCCGGATCCTTTTGCCAACATCACATCGTAAATGCTGCCAAGTTTCTCGCCCGCCCGGTTATAGACGGTCGTGCCATTGACCTTGCTGGCCGCGATCAGCCGGCCATGCGTTTCAGACGGATCGTTGAGGGTGGCCATCGCAATGCTCCTTTTTCGCTGTGCCGTCGGGCAAACCTTTAACAATGTTCGTCTCCCAAACGCGACGACCCGCGGCGACTTCATCACGGTTGGATATCATGGTACGGATAAGAGCCCTTCAGGCTGGCTGCCGTGATTTTTCCTTGGCTGAGCCGGAACCACCACTTTCTTGGCCCGACCTCATCGCATCGCCAATGATATGGTGCCGGGTGACTTCGGTGAGCTTTACGTCCGTCTGTTTTTCTTCTTCGAGAGTTTTCGCCAACAGGGCCGCGACCTCTTTCTCTCCCAGCGCCGTCGCGAGGGCGATGTTGGTCCCGTAGGCCGCGATCTCGTAATGTTCAATGCGTTGCATGCCGGCGACGATCACGAGGTCAAGTACCGGCCCCTTGTTGTGCTCCTCGATGGAATGCTGCGCTTCCTCGACCAGCCCGCGCATCGCCTCGCAGACCTTCCGTCCCGGGCGCGAGCCGAGCTTTTCCATCGCCTGCTCGACGCGCTCGATCTGGGTTTGTGTCTGATTAATGTGGAGACTAATGCCGTCGCGCAATGCCTGGGTAGTGGCCTTCCGCAGCGCTTTCTGCATGCACCGAAGTGCCTGCTTTTCAGCGCTGTGGGTGTCCTTCAGCTCTTCCGTGAGCAGCTCCCGCACTTCACTTTCCATGCACGCCTCGCTGTTGACTTGAAGGATTGCTGGAGACGCCCGCGTCGGCGCCCCCACCGTGCCCTGTAATGTCGTCGCAGCGCGAGCGGTTCGTCCCATTCCGGACGATACGAAAAATTGATGAAGGCGGTCGCCAGCCGCCTTCAGGCAGGCATGCGAACCATGCCGAGCCGGCGCGCATCTTCCGGTAGTGTCGTGCGCCATGCGCAGACAAATCTCCCGGGCGAATTCCTTGGCCGCCGCCCAGGTGACGACATTCTTGCTGGATTAAGACAGTCCCTTGCCGCCCAGTGGTCCTTCATAAGTTTGCCCGGGCGCTGCATCCAGGCGATCTCGCGCTCGCGGGCCGCCTCGGTCACGACTGAGAACGCAGCGTCAGGGCCAGGATCGAGATCGAAACGAGACGACCGGCACTTCCGTCTGCCCAGGCTGATCGTGATTGGGCCGTGTTCTCATGGCCGCCATCAGTTGTCGTTGCCTAGAGCTTGCGAAAATCGCTCGCGGCGTTGGCGACCAGCACGAATCCCCGGCGCTGGTGGCGCCGCTTCCGTCTTTCCGCCCAGGCCGTGCGGTCCGCTGTATCGCGCGCATCGTCCCGGCTGTACGGACTGGGATCGGGCTATTGCTGGCAATCCAAAGGGCTCGTCGACCAGCGGCCACATCCCGCAACCCTAGCGGATCGGTCAGGCCGCCAGCGATTGTCGTCCCTCCCATATCTCGCGCACTGTCCGAGCGCGGACAGGATGCGGGTGCGCGCCTACCGCATCGTTTCGACTTGGGCGGCCTTCCGGGCCCCTGGGCCGCCTGGCGCTCGGCCAGCGGCCCGCGTCGGAAGGGTCGACTCCACCAGAACGGCAAGATTGGAGCCGGTTTTCGCAGCAGCGGATTCGGCAATGAGAAGCAAGAGAAGTGATGCATCTTGCGCCTGGGGTCTCTGTTTAGCAGGCATGGATGTGCTGATCGTTGAGCGCGACGACTATCGCTGCGACCCTTGCTGGTGCTTTGGCGGACGAGGGGATCGACGCCGGGGTGGCAACGGACGATGAAGCCCTGGCGCTGACGCACGCCGCGTCGCGCACGTTGTGATCACGGGAATGAACCGCACGCACCATGAGGACCTGGCTGGGCAGGACTGTTGTGATCGCACTCTACGCCGGAAATGGCCCGCCCTGTGCGCCGTCTATCTGGCGGCTCTGTGGCCCGCATGATTGCAGTGGTCGGCCCTCGCCGCGGGCGAGCGGTTCCTCTCCAAGCCGGTTCCGCTGACGAAGATGATCTGCACCGTGCAGGAACTACTTGCCTCGGGGATCTGCCAGCCGGGTTAGGCCGAAGCGTTCGACCCTTGAAGGGCAGGCTCGGCGGCGTGCAACGCCGACCGCCGGGTGAGCCACCAGGCTGTGTGGGTCGGCTAGGCGCTTACTGCGTTGGCCCGTTCGATGGTTTCGGAGAGCGTGTCGAGCTGCCCAGTCGCTGGCTCAACTTCAATGTCGGCACGCGACGTGCCGTCATCCGGCTTTTCGACCGTCGCGTCGGCGACAAACTCGACGGCTCCTACGACATGCGCGAGATTGATCGTCGCCATTGTCGCCCCAGGGACTGGCGCACCGAGATAATGCTTCGGCTGCCAGGCCAGATCGACCCTATCGGGAACGCCGGCATGATCAAGCAGCACATCAAGCAGGATGGCGCCGCAGGTCGGATTGGTGCAGGGCGGCGATGGACGTGATTTTTAAGACGTCGCCGGTCGTCAGCAGCAAGCCAAATTTACCGCGAAGGCCGATCATGCGGCTGCCGAACCACGCCGGGAGCAATTGTGCCGCCTCCTCGGAATCGGTAATGCGCGTCCATGTCAATGGTCGGCCTCCAAAATATGAATTCAGCCGCTCTGCGCCGTGACTTTTAGCGGCACGGCCCCTGCAATACCGGGCCGGCTGTTCAGACGAACAACCACACGATCCCCGCGATGGCGACCCACATAAACGCGCCGAGCGCGCTGGCGATCGTCATGCCCCGCGCCGGACCAAGATCGCCCGATAGGCCGCGGTATTCTTTAGGAACCAGCGGTGATTGGGCAATCGACGTTTCTCGATATATCGCCCTCAGGTGCATGAGCTGAATCCTCCTGTATGATTTCATGCGCAAGATCGTGGTCGGAGCTTGTCGCTATGAGACACAATCCCGCGACCGCGCGGGTGGCTGTTGTCGGACGTCGCGCTTCGATGTGCGCAGGCGCCGTTCTCGCCAGCTGATTATCGGGGCCTGAACGGCGCTTAGGTCAGGACTTCACTAGCAAGGATTGCTGCGATTGCACGAACACCTGGCCGTCATGCTTCAGCCCCGGCACCCTGCCCCCAGCGGGACCAAGCCCTGAAATCGGGCATCAGTGCGGGTTGCTCGCGTTGAAAGCTGCCGTAGCGAAACGTGAAGCCGGTGCGGCGCAGGCGTAACATCATCGCGATCCGGTAGGTTGGCAGCGAATGCGGGCTGCCATGGAGCGAAAACCTGTCGCTCATCGCGACGCCTCCGTCGGGGCCTTTTGCTGCCGGATCATTGCTTTCTTCCGCCGTTGTCGGCAGGTGCCACACGTGCGGTGCGTATCACTCACCCCGGGGGTGGCAACACGTGGTCCGAGGGCCCAAGACAGCGCTTCCATCGGCAACCTCTGCCCGTGGCCAGCGTTTAATAGTCGCCTTGGGAGAAACCGGGCTGAGGAGTTTCGTATGCCAAATGAACCGAAGAAGCCTGACGTGGTCCCGCAGGCCGATGTCGCTGCCGAACGCGAAATAGCTGAGCGCGCCGGCAACCAGCAACAGCCTGTCACTCCGCAGGAGAAAAAGGATCAACAACACAACAAGCAGTAGGAAATCTGGCTTACGCCGCTCCAGGCAGGCGATGTGCTGATGGGACGTGGCTCGACCGGTTGCCCGCTCACCATCTGCTGAACACCCTGGCGGCGATCACTGGCGGCAATCACCGACCGGTACCGCCGGTTGGGAAGAATGCGGGCGACCCGAGAGGTTCGCGCCGCACCCCACATTTGGGACGAGCGTCACAGTGGCGAGAGAGCGGTGCGCAGGCCCGACGGTGGACGGGCGATCATCCGCGCGATCGACGGATGCCGGGGCGGCGAAGTGATCATGAAACACTCGGCAGCATCGCCACCACAGCCGGCGCCAATCACCCACCCGTGACCACCCTGCACAGACCACCAGCCGAACATGCGGACGCTCGCTATTGAGTGGTAATCGTGCGAGCAGATAACCGATGCCTAGAGCAACGCGATACCGTGCGGGTGGTCGAGTGGACCTTTCGTCATTGGACGCCGTTCAATGGGCTGACGCTGGCGAGGCATCTTCTCCAGATTATCGACACGCAATTGAGCGGCAGCACACGAAGTCGGATTTGCCTACGGGCTCAACGTGTCCCACCAGGAGAAGGTGCTGAGCATCCTGTGGACCGATGATGGACCAATCGAAATGGCGACCTTCGTCCGCGGCGCCTGTGAGGATGAGGCGCTGGAGCTGTAAAGGACTGTCGGCGGCGAATTCATCGACGAGAAACGGCGCACCCCCTCTACCCCTTGGCGGCGGGGGCGGCCTGGGGCGGTGGCGTGGCGCCGTTCAGGTGAGCGAGGATGGAATAACGGATCTGCCCGCCTGCATCGGCCCGGCGTCCGGCAATGCAGCTGGATGAGGTAGCAACCACCAACGCCGAGGAACACCGCCATGGCCCGCATCGACCTCGTCGCCCTCCAGCAGCGCCTGGCGCGACCGCCGCCCGTGCCGGCTGAACCCCCGTCGTGGAGCACACGGCCAGCGCCGGCATCGACCTTGCGTACCACGCCTGCGTCGAAAGCACGCCCAGCCGCCGCTTCGGCTGCGGCACCGGCGGGCACGCTGCGCGCGACGACGACCATGCGTGCGGCGCTGCCCTTGAAAGCGACGAATGCACGCGCGGAACGCGCCGAGGAACGGGCGAGGGCGAATGCGCTGCGGGCACAGATCGACGAACTGAACGCCGAGATGGTGGTGGCCCGTGCCGAGGCCGACCGGGCGTTGGCGGAGGAACGACAGCGGGCGGACCGGCTGAGCGAGCGGGTGGAAGCGCTGTCGGCCGAGGTCTTGCGGGCAGAGCAGCAGACGGAGGCTGTCGTAGGCCGAGCCGAACGGGCGGAGGCGGGCAGGGACGCCGAGCGCGCCCGGGCCGAGGCGCTGCGCACCTCGATCGACGAGCTCAAGGCCGGGCAGGCCATGATGGCGGAGATGCACGCCCGTGAGCTCGCCGTGGCGCAGCACGACGCCCTGGCGGCGCAGCAGGCCGCAGTAGAACTCCGGTTGGCAGAGGAGGCCCGGAAGGCGAGGGGGCGCTGGGCGCGGCTCAGGGCGGCGTGGCGAGGGGAGTGAGTTCGATCGCGCCCACCGCCGCGACGAGGCGGGCACGCCTCGGCCCTCGTGCGCCCGTCCCCGGCGCATCAAGGATGCAAGGCGACCGCCTCCCGCCCGCAGCACGTCCTGGGCAAGGCATAAGCCGGTCGCTACATGTAGCGGATGCCTAGCAATGCCGAGCGAGTCCAGGAGGCCCGTGACAAGCTTCGCGCCGCCGGGCTGCGTCCGGTGCAGCTTTGGCTGCCGGACACCCGCGCGCCTGGCTTCGCGGCCGACGCTGCCCGACAGGCGCGGCTGCTGGCCGAGTGGGAGGCAAGCCTCGTCGGTCGCGAGGAAATGGCCTTCTGGGATGCGCTCGCCAGCGAGGCATGGGACGCGATTGACTGACCGATGCAGCGGGGCGATCTGATCACCGTCGCCTTCCAGGGCGACGCCGGGAAGCCCCGTCCAGCACTGGTGATCCAGGCCGATCACTTTGCCGACCTGCCGACGCTGGTCGTGCTGCCGCTCACTAGCACGTTGCTGGACCTGCCCTTGGTGCGGGTGACCGTCGAGCCTGGCCCAGCGACTGCGCTGCAGCAGCGCTCGCAAGTGATGATTTCCCGGCCGCAGTTTCTCCCCCGTGCCAAGGCCGGCCCGGTGATCGGCCGCGTCGATGACGCGAAGGGCGAATTCCGGCGCGTTGAGGTTCTCACGGGACCCGGCCGGCGGCGGCGCTGGTCGGCCGATGAGAAGGCACGGATCGTCGCGGAGACGCTGGCTCCAGGGGCACGTGTGTCCGAGGTTGCGCGGTGGTGGCAGATCTGTTCGCAGCAGGTATTCGGCTGGCGCCGCGCGATGCGCCAGGGAGCGCATGACCCTCGAGTCGCTCGGCAAGGGCTTCACAGAGATGACGCTGCGCTGCTGCGCTTCGGCTTCGCCGAGCCGCCCGCGGTGCCCGCCGCGCTCGAGGCGCACCGGGCTGAATTCTCGATCGACATCGCCGAGACCTCGTTCTTCCTCGGGCGGACGACCGGGACGGGCGGAGCTGCTGACCGGCTCGAGGGCGCCAGCAGCCGCCCAGTGCCAAGATCGTGCTGATCGAGGGTTGAGCTGCCGCGTTCGCCCATCCGTGGCTAGCCTCAAAGCGTCGTGGCGGGGGGAGTGACCGCCACCCGTTGGCGATAGGCCTTCTGTCGGCAGGCCGGAGAGCAGTAGAGGCTGTTGGGCCGCGTTGTGAGGAATAGCCTATCGCACATCCGGCAACGTCGTTCCGCCGGATCCTCTCGGTCGGGAGCTGCGGCGGCCCTGAGGGCGCATCGGCATGCCTCGCCACAGATGACGACGCGCGTTGGCAGATGGTTCGTGTCGTAGATCACCGACCGACCGCAGCCCTCGCACGCCGTCGGCGCCAGCCATTTTCGGTCTCCTCTCGTTATGCGCGCGGCGCAGTCGCGGCAGACGAGCAGGACCATTCGATCGTGGTGAAACCACGACAGCGCGACGCGATGGATCGGCTCGCTGTCGCGTAACTCCCGTTGGCATGAAGGGCATTGCATATGCCCGTCGTAACGCCAGGCCTGCTGGCGCGGACGAGTCTGGACGCGCGCTCGACTGAATGTGAGCCGATCACCCGGTCACGCGCCGCACCTTCGTCCCGCTTTTTGCGCTGTGAAGGAGATCGCTTCCGTCGCCATGCCACCGTCGATCGGCCGCTTAGGCGCCGGCCACAGGCAAGATACACCCGAACACCGGGCGGAGGGGTGATCATCGCTCATGCAGCGCGCCAAGCACGCGGCGCAATGCACGGCCGTCGACCTGTGCGTCGACGTGCACCGAGGCGCCGCCTGGGCTGCGGTTTCGTTGTTCGCAGTGCGGCACCGATCGGAACGGACTTCGTGGTGACCTCGCGCGACAACCCGCAGCCGTGGCGAGTGCAGCCGGCGCTCATTCCCTGGCAGATGCATTGGTCACCCACCAGGTCGGCTCGCGCCGGCCGCCAAACCATTGAGCCGATGCCGCCACGCGCGGGCGACACCGCAGCCCGTGGCGAGTGTCGGAGCAACTGTCGCCGCGGCGGAAAGTTCCGCGACCACCGCCGTGCCAGTCGCGCCAGCATTTCCGCCGGTTTCAGCCGACCAGCGCGCGAATCTCCGGTGCCGCTTTGTTCGCTGCGGCGCGAGACGGAGGGTCCCCTCCAGGCCCCTCCGCCTCCGGCCGGTTAGCGGCGCCAGGTTCGCGCGAACAAGCGCCACCGCGACGTGGGCAAAACGCACACAACCCGGTTGCGGTTCGAAGACATGCCCTCAGACCTCGCTGCAAGAGCGCGCGACGCGGGCTGGCGCGAGACGGAGGGTTGAGCGAATGACCCTCCTGTCTCCGGCCGGTAGCGGCGCTGGGTTGTATCCTCTGCCATAGAGGAACCACGGCATACGCCGCCTCGCGACGCGCCAACATGGCAAGCACCGGCCCCCTGCGGAAGATCGAACTGCTGGGCGAATGCGGTCGCTTGCGACCCTCGGCTTGCCGCCCACCACGCGCCTCCCCATGCTCCAGCGATGTTCGTCGTCACCGAGGCGGATGCCGCTGCGATCCGTGCCGTCTACCAGCAGCGCGGCGAGTTCTCGGCCGCGGTCGAGCTGCGCCGGCGGTTCCCGGGCATCGCCGACAACGCGCAGGCTCGAGAATGCGCCCGCATCATCGCAGGCTGGAAGCCGTTGCCACTGCGGCCGAAGCGGATGCCGAAACCGCCGCGCTCATGGTGAGTGCGCTTGCTGAGAGTTGGCTGGACGACGAGCCGGGGCGAAAGCCGTCTACGGCTTCGACAATCTCCGCAGCGCGACGGCTGTGGCTCCGCAGCGCACCGAACGCCGCCCTTTGGGCGTCATGGTAAGTCGGCGTGTCGGAAAGTAGGACGTCTCAAGTCTGCTTGCCATCTGGCAATAGCCCTGGCCGTGTCTCGACCAAGCCGATGCGTGGCTCAGCAGGCCCGATCCAGGGCGGCCAGACGCCGGGAACGGTATATTCAATCCAGAGGAACGGTTGCAACGCCTGCCGCGCTCAGCACCAGAACCAGCATCGCCCATTTGCTGCCGCCCATAGCCCCGACGAACCCCCCACTGCGTCCGTTACGCAGTCCGTTCTCAGTCAGTAACGTCACCCGCTGCGCTGATGAACAATACGGGCTTCTGTAACGGGCCATCATGTGTCAATCGCTTTCGAGCGTTGATCCTGCCGCCGGTGTCTTGCTTCTGTCCGGGGTCAGCGCTGGGCTGCCGCCTGATGGGGTCTGATGAGGATCGGTCGGCCAATCTAGGGACGCGCAGTGATCTTGCGAGCTGCTCCCGTCTTAGCGGCCTGACCTGATCCATCGTCCCGGCGACGGGACCTGCTCTGGGCGACTGGTGTCTTGTGGTCGCCCGAACTCGCGATCTCCTTTCTATGCGGCGGCGGCCTTATCGGCCGTGAACCGTGTTCCGTCAGCCAGCATCCGATGCAGGACAACGGCAAGCTTACGCGCGAGTGCCACCTTCGCCTTGCGCGGCGAGCAGGATCGTGCATGCGCCTTTCCGCAGGCTTTAGGACCATTGGCACGTGATGTGATACTGCGCCTCAGCGTTGGTTGCGGCGCCGCTACCAGCGCCCGCGCAGGAAGCGGAAGGCGGTCACAATCGATCCGATTCCAGCGTCGTGTTCATCCTGGGCGTGGCAAGCTGATAAGAAGCTGCTGGCCAATCTCATAGTGCTGCAAAAGCGTAGGTCGGGTATTCTGAACCCAGGCGCTGACATGCGCATCTACGACAACCGGTAGCTCAGTATTAAACGCGGAAATCTCCAGAGCATGTTCGTTGACCATGCTATTCACATACTCTCGATCGAATGCTGGACCTGAAAGCTGGCTCAGCCGATCGAGCATTTCCCGATGCCGGTCACTCACCGTCGTTGGCGGCTGAATTTGGTGCATTGATGCGATCGGCTCCAAGGTACTCTGTGCGTAGTTGTGATCAGTGATCATCTTTTGTGCAAAGCCGCGCACGCTGGCATTCTGGCTGTGCTCCAAGGCCCGCTGAGCGGCCAGAACTTCTGCCATATTGTTTTCGAGTTGCGCAGCGATGAACTGCGCATCCCTCTCCGTTAATGCTGCAACAGGGGCGCCGGGCACGACCGCGGGGGCCGTTACGGTTGGCGGCGGAGCCGGCACGTTCGTGTCCGGAGGTGATTGAGCCACGGCTGCTCCTGCCCAAACGGTGAGTGCTAACGCTGCCGTGAAAGGTGATGATCTCATGGCTCCATATCCTCGATTTGTGCACCTATAATGCGCCTGCCCGACAATGGTTCAGGCTGCATGAGTGCGATCGCTGCGCGAGGTGCAGATGGTCGACGCACACATCGCAGGGCCACCTGCTGTTCCGCGAGATCATCGCGAAGATGTGCCACGATGGCTGCGGCGGCCGGGGCTACTCGCCGTGCTCGAGGGCCCAGCAGTCGCGGAAGATGCCCCGCTATGTCCAGGTGCTACCGACGTGCTGGTCCTGTCGCCCGCCTGAGCAACGCCGATTTGCGGTCCCTTAATCAATACCGGCCGAGGCGACGTACCGCTGGTTCAGCTCCGCGGACGCTGTGCCCGATGGCGGGGACACGGATCGACGTGGAGGTGATGTCGCATGCCTGGGTGCTCGTTCGGCCAGCTCGGGATGCCGCTGCATCATGGGACCCCCCGGCGGCCCCGGCTCGGTTCAGCATGGAGTTGCCGAACTGTACAGTGGGGGCGACCATCGCCCTGGTCGGTGAAGCGCTCCGGACGGAGCCAACCGTGGACGTGATCAAGCTTGATCATATGTGGGACCGCCCTTTGCGGTTTGCGCATCTGTGGAGGACGGCCGACGCGGGGTCGGTGTTTTCGCTTCAGTGGCGCGCTGGAAGTATCGGCCGGACCTGGAGGTCTCGCATTCCCTGAGTGTTGACGGCGTGCGGCAAGTCAGATTCCGTCAAGGCCGCGCATGACGGCGATCGGGCTGACGGGACGGTAACGGCTGCGGCGCCGGGCTGGAGCTGGCGCGGCGAGCCAGCCCAGCCTCCCGCAACCATTCCCGAGAAATCACAATGATGCGTGGCCTGAAGGGGTGGGCGGATCAGAAGGCGTTTAGGGAGCAGCCGCCCGCCGGGCGGAAGCGGGCCGCGACAAGCGCGTAAGTCAGTCCCGGGATAGGAGTTCTCCGACACATGAACAGACACCTGTTGGCAACTGCCCTTGCTCTGGCAATCAGCGCAGGCTCGGCTGAGGCTCAAACCCCAACCCCGATTGACCGCTTGGTGCTGCGAGGTGCGATTGCCTGCACGTGGCTGCTTTCGGACAGTCCCAAGCAGTATGAGGTTTTCGAGGCATTGCGGCAGTTCTTCACCGCGGTCGGCCGCCACCCCACGGGCAGCACGATCACCGACGCGGATCGTGAGGCGGTCGTGAAACAGCTCCAGAGTCTGCAACTGACCAGCTTTGAGGACAGCATGACGGCGTCGTGTCTCGTGCGGGAAGGCGAGCACATACTGTCGCTGGTCGGCAGTCCGAACTGATGGCGCGACCGGTCCCGGCACGGCACTGGTCAGCTACGGCGGCGACCCGACGCGGCGGCGAGTTGCCCCGCCGCCTGCCAAGACGGGGTCAGCGTCGTAGGCGAGTGGCACCCAGCCCAAGTAGGCCCACACCTAGCGACGCCAGAGAGGCGGGCTCCGGCACGCCGGACGGTGGCGGGATCGGAACCTGAGGGTCGAATTGCAGCGCCTCGGAGAATTGGGTCGACGCCGTGACCACTCAGCAGCGTGAACGGATGGACGAACCCGCCCAGCTCGGGCAGCGCGCCGGGGCCGCCGATGGGATCGCCGCCGTCGACCAAACATGCGCGACGGCCAGGCGATCGACGCGCGCATCACCGCCGCCCTCTCCGGCGCCGCCCAGCCCCAGCCATTTGCCGATTTGCGTGCGCTTTGCCGCGTCCGAACCGCCACACTCTACGAGCGCCTGGCTGCCATGACCGCTGCCGGGCGCCTCATCAAATCAGCAGACGGCTACCAGATCGCCGCCCGCTGACGAGACCGCCCACAGATCCAGCAATCCGGTCAAATCCGTTGCGACCGTCGGGACCACCCGACCGATCTGCCGCGGCAATCGTGCCGACTTCCGCTTCCCACTTCCGATCTCTCTACAGCACTCCGGAAGCGGAAGTGCAAGCCCATCAAAACCCTGATCAGACGGCCATCAAAAAGCGCGCGCTCGCTTACTGAAAACAACCAAAGCGCATTCAGGAAGCGACCCTCGCGTAAACGCTCTTTTGGAAACTGTGCCGTCTGACAAAAAATTGATCTGACGGCCGCGGGTATGCCGCATTCCTGGCGCATCTGACGCAAGCAACAGCCGGCGGCGCACCAACATGGACCGGTCCCCGATCGTGAATATCGACGCAGAACCCACAGAGAATAAGACCAGCATGGACGAAGTCGTAGCCGATCCCGAGTTTCCCGCGACCGGTGCTACTGACCCCGTCGTTGGTCCGTCAAAGCCGAGGCTACTCGGAATTCTCGGGCCCGGACTCATCACCGGCGCTTCAGACGATGATCCGAGCGGTATTGCCACCTATTCGCAGGCCGGGGCGCAACTCGGGTTCAACTCGCTGTGGCTCATGTTGTTCAGCTATCCCTTGATGGCGGCCACCCAGGAGATCAGCGCCAGGATTGGCCGTACCACGGGCCGCGGACTTCGCTGGCAACCTCCGGCGCCACTATCCCCCATGGGTCGCAACATCCTGCATCGGGCTCTTGCTGGTAGCAAACGTCATCAATCTCGGTGCCGATCTCGGCGCCATGGGCGATGTAGCGGCCACGGTAATCGGTGGCAGCACCACAGCATATGTCGTCGCTTTCGGGATCATCTGCATGGCCCTGGCAGGTGTTTATTCAGTACAGCCGTTATGTCTCTATTCTCAAGTGGTCGGCACTGGTTCTGTTCGCCTATTTTGGCACCATGCTGATGGTGCATATCCCTTGGGACCAGGTGGCTTGGGGCCTGCTGGTGCCGACTCTGGATACAAGCAAGGATTTTATCTCCATCGTGGTCGCCATACTCGGGACTACCATCGCCTTATCTTTTCTTTTGGCAGTCGTCCCAGGAGGCCGAGGATCAACGTGAGCAGCCACAACGCGACCCATTGGTGCGCTCGCCCGAGCAGGCACCCAATGCATTCGCCCGGATCAGGATCGACACCTATATTGGGATGGGGTTCAGTAACCTGGTAGCGATCGCGATAATCATCACCACCGCGGCAACCCTGCATGCCACCGGCACGACGAATGTCGACACGGCACAACAGGCCGCCGAGGCACTGAAGCCAGTGGCGGGTGATTTCGCCTTCCTGGTATTCGCTCTTGGCATTATCGGAACGGGTTTCCTCGCCGTGCCAGTGCTGGCGGGATCAGCGGCCACGCGGTCGGCGAAGCGATGCGCTGGCCGGTCGGACTCGCCCGTCAGCCAAAAGAAGCACGAGCCTTTTATATCACATTGATCGTGGCGACCATAATCGGAACAGCCATCAATTTTCTTCCTGTCGATCCGATCCGGGCCTTGTATTGGAGCGCGGTCATCAATGGCGTGATGGTAGCGCCGATCATCGCGTTTATGATGCTGCTGGCGAGCAGCAGGCGCGTGATAGGAGATTTTACCCTTTCCCTGCCGCTGAAAATGCTAGGCTGGGTGACAGTGGTGGTGATGGCATTTTGCGTGGTCGGTTTGTTGGCTACGATGGTGATGTAAGCGCCTGTTGCCTGCGCGACGGCCGTGGAACCTCCTTCGCTGGCGTCCGGCTCATGCGTTGCATAGGAAGCAAGGAGGCGATACCCCCCGTCATTGATTCCGCGGTGGATTTCCGAATTCGATGGCTCCGCAATGACGGAGATGCATCGTGACCGCGAAACAGATTGCCGTGAAGAGGTATGTGGTGAAGCTCAGCGATGATGAGCGGGAGCGGCTCGACGCGCTGATACATGCAGGCAAACACTCTGCCCGGCTGCTGACGAAGGCACGCATCCTGTTGAAGGCTGACGCCTCGGAAGCCGGCGAAGGATGGAGTGACAGCCAGATTGCGGCGGCCCTGGATACCAGCATCGACACGGTGGCACGGACCCGCCAGCAACTGGTGGAAGAAGGGTTCGAGGCCGTCCTGGTCCGCAAGCATTCGCCGGCCTCGGCCAGGCCACGCATCTTTGACGGGGCAGCCGAGGCGAAGTTGATCGCGTTGGCCTGTTCCCGACCGCCCAAAGGCCGCAAGCGGTGGACGTTGCAGTTGCTGGAGGAGGCTGTCGTGGAACTGAATATCGTCGAGCGCGCCAGCGACAACACCATTGGGCGCACGCTAAAAAAAACACGCTCAAACCTCACCTGCAAAGACAATGGGTCATCCCACCGGATGCCAATGCGGCGTTCGTAGCCAACATGGAAGATGTGCTGGAGGTTTATCATCGGCCGCACGATCCAGAGTACCCCGTGGTCTGCGTGGACGAGACATCAAAGCAACTGATCAGCGAAACGCGTGTGCCGATCAAGGTGAAGCCAGGACAGCCCGCGCGGCATGACTATGAGTATGAGCGGAATGGAACCGCCAATCTGTTCATGATGTTCGCGCCATTGGAGGGCTGGCGGCACGTCGCAGTAACCGATCGCCACACCGCTGTGGATTTCGCCCACATCCTCAAGGATTTGTCCGATACACATTTCCCCGCAGCCAAGAGGATTGTGCTCATGGAGGACAACCTCAACACCCACAAACCAGCGTCACTCTACGAAGCATTCCCCGCAGCCGAAGCCCGTCGCCTCGTCGAGCGGTTCGAATGGCACTACACGCCGAAACACGGCAGTTGGCTCAATATGGCCGAAGCCGAGCTCAGCGTGTTGTCGGGTCAATGTCTTGATCGCCGGATCCCCGACAAGCTCAACCTCATCGAGGAGGTCGCCGCCTGGGAGGATACACGCAACCACAAGCATGTCAGAGCAGATTGGCAATTCACCACCGCCGACGCCCGCGTGAAGCTGAAGCGGTTGTACCCCGCACTATGAACGACTCGGGTACTAGGAACATGGACGAAAATACAGGCGCCGCCGGCCCGGCGCTTGCGGCCCACAGCAAGGACGCGTCGGCACCTGGCCAAACGCCGGCATCCGAAGCGACCGCAAAGCCTAAGCAGCCTCGGACGGGCGAAGATGGCGACGCCATTGTCCGCATGGCTAATCAGCTGACAGATCTTGTACGTCAGCGACCAATCGCTTCCATGGCGGTGTCTGTCGCTATCGGCGTACTGATTAGCAAAGTGCTGGGACGGCGCTAGCCCGACTTATTCACGAGCATAGCAGGGATTTGCTGGCGGATGTGGTGTAAGCGGCTGATGTAGCGGAGAGATTTGGGTGTCGAGACCAACCTCTGGGCGAATCGGAGGCTGCCACACCCGCCATGGAAGACGATACCCTGCCATTCTCGCTGCCAGCGTTGCAGCGCAAGAAGGTGACCGCGGCGTTTGATGGTAGCCGGCTGACGTCGGATGGTGGTGTGCTGCTGATGTCAGGCGCCGACCGACAGCTTGGTCTCTGTGCAACACTGGCCGCTGTGATCCCCGATCACCGAGATGCATGGCGCGTCACGCATCATCTGGCAGACATCCTGCGTGCCCGCGTCTTTGCGATCGCTAGCGGCTATCCCGACGCGGACGACCTTGATGATCTGCGCTGCGACCCGGCGTTCAAGCTGGCCTGCGGGCGTCTGCCCGAGAGCGGTGATGATCTCGCCTCGCAGCCGACCATCTCGCGGTGGGAGAACGCGCCGGATCTGCGCACGCTGCTGCGACTGGGCTATGCGATGATCGACCTGTGGTGTCACAGCTACCGCCGGCCGCCGAAGAGCATCACGCTGGACATCGACGACACGGTCGACATGGTGCACGGGCACCGGCAGCTGTCACTGTTCAATGCGCACTACGACGAACGGTGCTTCCTGCCGATCCATGTGTATGACGCGGACAGCGGCCACTGCGTGGCGGTGCTGCTGCGGCCCGGCAAGACGCCGTCCGGCAGGGAGATCCGTGGTCACCTCCGCCGGCTGATCCGGCGCATCCGCCGGCACTGGCCGCACACCCGGATCCTCATCCGCGGTGACAGCCACTATGGCAGGTCGGAAGTGATGGACTGGTGCGACGCCAACGATGTCGGCTTCATTCTCGGTCTGTCCGGCAACCCGGTGCTGGCGGCACAGGTTGAGCCCACTGCCGATGCGGTGCGCACACGGCGCGCAATCGGTGATCTCGACGCGGTGCGCGACTGGACCGAGACCCGTTATGGCGCGAAGTCGTGGTCAGGGCCGCGCCGCGTCGCCGCACGCATCGAGGCCACACGGCAGGGTCTCGATATCCGCTATGTCGTCACCAACATCGGCGGCGGCACCGCGTGGTGGCTGTATGAGTGCCTCTACTGCGCCCGCGGCCAGGCGGAGAACCTGATCAAGCTGCACAAGACCCAGCTTGCCTCCGACCGCACCAGTTGCCGTTCGCCGCTGGCCAATCAGATGCGACTGCTGCTGCACACCGCCGCTTACTGGCTGGTGCTCGCCATACGCGCCGCAATCCCCAAAGTTCACCCGCTGGCCAGAGCCGAGTTCGCCACCATCCGCCTGCGGCTGCTCAAGCTCGCCGCCCGGATCAGCGAGACTACCAGCCGTACCGGAGCGGGCTTGAGCGACGCGGATCGCATGTGATTTTATGTCTGGCGCCGATTTGCCTTTTCTCAAGCGTCCATCGAAGGGTAAGCAACTACGACCCGCGCAGAGCATCGTCGCGTTCTCGGAGCAGGCTCTTGGCTGGCTCGGAGTTTTCCGTGGGAAAACCTGGAGAGGTCATTGTTAGACCCGTCAAAACCTCAGTGATATGATGGAGTTGAGCAGGAGATGACGATGACGGTTACTTCCACGCCGTGTACTCCTAGGCAGTGCCGCCGGCGTTGCTTTCGCGATGCAGTCCCCCTCCAGTGGTGGAGCCCCGGCCCGGAACATGCTACGGGCGCGCTCTTATGCCGACATGCAGGTGATTGATCCAGGGTTCACCCTCGCCGCGCCCGAAGGCGATATCGCGCGCTGTCTATTCCGGTCGCTGATCCGCTACAAACCCGGCACTTCATGGCAATGGGAATTGGATGCGGCGGAGAGGATCGAGCAACTCAGCCCGACCACAATCGCCTTCGCCCTACAGCCTGAGATCAAGTGGACCAACGGGTTCGGCGACATGACGGCGGATGACGTGAAATTTTCTTTCGAACGTATCGTTGATCCGACAATGCAGTCGCCTTATCACGACGACTGGAGCACGCTGCTTCAGGTCGAGGTGACCGGCTCACTGTCTGGTGTCATTCACCTGAAGAAGCCATTCGCGCCGCTCTGGGCGTCCACCCTGCCGTGGAACGCTGGCATGATCTTGTGTCGCAAGGCGGTCGAGGGTGTTGGTGGCAAGTTCACCACGCAGCCGCCCGCCGCTGCCGGCCCATATATCCTCAAGGAATGGCGTCCCAAGCAACTTACCATACTCGCGCGGAATTTAGACTACACCGGCCCACCTCCCGCTTTCGACGAAATCAACATTATCCCCATTGAGGATCCAAAAACGGCTGAGATTGCGTTCGCCGCACAGGAGTTGGACATCAGCGCCACCAGCATCAGTTCATTGCCGACACTGCGTAAGAACCCACCGCGCGCTGCTCAATTACAGGTGCGGCCGTCGATCGCCTTTACCTGGGTCGGTATGAATATTGAGGCGCCACCATTCGACGATATCCGTGTTCGGCGTGCCGTGCAGCACACGATTGATGTCGAGGCCATCCTGCAGGCCGTCTATTTCGGCGAAGCCTCACGCGCGACAGGAATTATTGCGCCCGGCCTGCTTGGCCATCGCAATGCGGCGCCACTGCCGCGCGATGTCGGTGCGGCAAAGCGGTTACTGATTGAAGCTGGAAAGACCAAAGGGTTCCAGTGTTCGCTCGACGTCCTGAATATTGCGGAAAACCTGACGGCAGCGCAGATCATTCAGGCGAATCTCGCCGAACTCGGGGTCGAGGTCGCGATCAACGCGCACGACTCGGGCACCTTTTGGAGCCTTGGTGATCAATCAAAGGGGAATCGATGGAAGCAAATCAATCTATTGCTTCAGCGTTTTACGATGGCGCCGGACCCAAGCTGGGCGACGGCTTGGTTCGTTCCGGCGCAGATTGGTATCTGGAATTGGGAACGATGGAATAGTCCACTGTTCGGCGCTTTGCACGAAGCGGCGATGGCCGAGATGGATCTCGCCAAGCGCGGGGCGATGTATGTGTGGATGCAGGAGTTGATGGAAGAATTGGGCGCCTACCTGTTTCTGACGCATGAAGTTTCAAGCGTCGTGTACCGAGACACGATCGCGCCGGGCCTTATGCCCGATGCGCGCTACATTTTCCCCGACATGAAGCGCGCCTGAGGCCGCGGAGTTTTATCGATCGTGCTCCGTTACTTACTGCATCGTTTGCTGCTGGCGGTCGCGACCATGTTCTGCGTTCTGGCATTCCTGTTTTGCGTGGACTACTTGCTGCCCGGCGATCCCACTGCGGTGGCGCTCGGGCCACTTGCCACTCCGGCGATGAAGGCGCAGATAACGGCGCTCATGGGGCTTGACCAGCCGGTGACAGTACAATTCTTGCACTTTCTTCGTCATGTGTTGACGGGTGATCTCGGACGCGACGTGTTTGCGGATCGGCCGGTGGCGGTCATAATCGGCGAGGCACTGCCGAGCACCATCGCGCTATCGGTGTTTGGCCTCGGTTGGGCGGTGTTGCTCGGCCTCCCCTTGGGCTGCCTATCGGCCGTATATCGCGACTCCTGGTTCGATCGCATTGGGGGCGTGCTTTGCATTGCCTTCGTCGCCATACCTTCGTTCGTGATCGCGCTTTATGCTCTGCTGCTGTTCGCGAAGACGCTAAACTGGCTGCCGGCGATCGGAGCGGGCGCACCCGGGGATCCGATTGATCAACTACGTCACTTGGTATTACCCTCACTCGCAATTGGTGTGGGCTGGGTCGGTTATCTTGGTCGCTTCGTGCGCAGTTCTATGCTCGAAGTGCTCGGCGAGAACCACGTCCGTACGGCCCGCGCCTATGGCGTGCCGGAACGGCGCGTGATCTTCCGCTTTGCTTTGAAGCTTGCCGTGCAACCGACGGTGGCACTGCTCGGCGTCTCCATTGGACAATTGTTGTCTGGTGCAGTGTTCGCCGAGATCGTGTTCGCGCGACCGGGCATGGGCAAGCTCATTTACGACGCGGTGATTACGCGCAACTATCCGGTGGTGAACGGAACGGTGTTGGTGACGACGGCGTTGCTCATCTGTTGCACACTGATCGCGGACGTAATTGCCACGTGGCTCGATCCGCGTGTTCGGGTCGAGGGCTGATCGGCCCGCGGCGCCTGCGCCGGGATGGCGCGCGGCTATGGCGAGACCGCTTGGCGGGCTGGGCCTCATGTTGGTGGTTCTCCTCGTGTTGACTGCGATCTTTTCAACTTGGATAATGCCGTACAGCCCGACGGCCATTGCGATAGAATCCCGATTCCAAGCGCCGTCCTTCACGCATCTATTCGGCACTGATCAGCTCGGGCGCGATGTGCTGTCCCGCGTCATCGTAGGCGCCCGCATCGCTTTGGAGACTGCGCTTGTCGCATGCATCGGAGCGGCCGCGGTCGGCGCGTTGATTGGAATGATTGCCGGTTACGCCCCCCTCTGGTTGGACAACCTGCTGATCCTGTGTCTGGACGCGATTCGCGCCTTTCCGCTGGTGATACTTGCCCTCGCGCTTGTCACCCTGATCGGCCCAAGCCAGAAGGCAGTTATGATCGTCATAATTGCCGGCTTTTCGCCCGGCTATGCGCGTGTCATCCGTATGCAAACACGATCGCTGCGCGAGGCCGAGTTCATCCTAGCCGCACGCGCGATAGGCGCCGGTGTCATACAGTCCTAGCACGCCACGTGCTCCCGAATATTATCGGCCCTTTGCTAGTGCTCACCAGCATGGACATTCCCGCCGCAATCACCATTGAGGCGGGGTTGAGTTTCCTCGGGCTTGGTGTGCGCCCCCCGACCCCGAGTTGGGGGACGGTTCTGAATGATGGTTACGCGTACATTTCTATCACGCCGTGGCTTATTCTAGCGGGTGGTCTGCCTCTTGTTCTGTCGACGCTAGGCTTTACCTTTCTTGGTGAAGCCATACGTGATGCGATCGATCCGCGCCTGCGCCGCGAACCGTGATTTACAGATGATCAAAGCTTTTGAGACGGTACGTTCTGATCGGCGTTGGTCTTTTCAATATGTCGATAAGGAGGCGGCGTTTCGGGGGGTCCCCCATCAATAGACCACCTTGAACGTCGGGCTGTCCTCTGGCCGCGTCCTACGATGATCGTAAATTTGCGTCGTTCCGATATTGGCATGCCCCAGCCGTCCCTGCACCTTGGCAATATCGGCCTGGTGGTCGAGCGCATTGGTGGCCAATGAATGCGCGCCGATCTCGAAGCCGAGCGCGGACGAATAGGCCCGCGCCATTCTGTAGACGCATCGGCGGTGATCGCGCCTTCGAGTTCTCCGGGCGTGTTGTTTTTGACCGGTCGGAACAGGGCGCCTGTCTACCGGCCGCTCGTTCGTGAATAGGCACATGGGTGTCGGGATGCCGTCCGCGTCGGTTCTGTCACGCCTCGCGCCGTAGTCACATCGGCGCGGCTGGCAGCACGGGATCGCCTTTTCTAGGATTGCCGCTGGACGGGTCGGTTGCCGGTTTTGTGCCGGACCGGGGGACCACCGATGGGCACAACTCCTACCCGCGCGCGATCCGTTCAACGCTGGGCCGCAAACCGCGGCATCAGCCTTATCGACCTGGTCGGGACACAGCTCATCGGCCGGGGCGCCGGGCCAATGTACTGTTCTGCTCGACGACGGCATCAGCTGGGAGGCGGTCGCGCGGAAAGAGGATACGATCCGGGCGTGCCGGCTGAGGCCGGCTCAGCGGGAGAGCTGAAGTCTGGATCGCCGAGACGCTGCCACGGACGACAGGCCAGACGAGGCGTCAAGCGCCAGGGAGGGGCGGTCCGGCCGGGTCGCGCGGCCTTGCGGCCGCCGACAAGGCTTTCGCACTCATCAAAATCAGTTCTGCCAGGGATTGCGATAATTCGGATCTTGCTGTTGCCGCCTCTGGACATAGTCTTGTTGGTTCTGCATTGCGTTTTGGCTCATCTGATGCTTATTCCATTCATGTCCGGCAATGCATCCCCCGAGAGCCCCGAGGACGCCATGACCCGCCATATGACCTGCCAAGGCCCCCGCAGCGCCGCCAGATAGGCACCCCATGGCGTTCGCTGAGGGGCTGGCCGCAACGAGGCCCAAGACAGTTGCCGCAGCGACAAATGCACATCGCATCGATAATCCCCAATCTCACTTAGCGTAGGCTTGCTTGTGGAACATCATCACATCATTTTTGCTGGAAACGAGCCGCAGCACCTTCCCGCCCCGCTCCAACGTGTATTTGTCCTCCTCAACCTGGGCAGCACCGTGTTCCTCAGTCGTTCGCGATTTCACCGGGGTAAAAATGAGCGTGCCGGTTGTGGCACTGGCTTTTTCCTGTTCGTAGGAGCCCGCCATCTCAGCGACGACCTTATTGCTCTGCACCGTCTGGCTGGTCCAATGACCGTCTGCCAGCACGTCCATGGCAACAATCACGTTATGACCGAGATTGGCCTCCCATTGTCCAGAGATACTTTCATCCGCCATCGCCAGCATCGGCGTTAGCGCGATGATGGCGGCGAGAAGTGCACGGCGATGCATTTCCTATGCTCCTGCTATTTTTAGCCCCTGTTCATCCTCGCAACAACAATACCACCAGGATGATCAGCAGAACGGTACCAAGACCACCGCCAACCAATGGGCCGCCAAAATAAAAGCCACCGCCACCGAACAGAATGAGTAGTATGACGACGAGGATGATGAGGTTCATTGCGATCCCTCCCGGTTTGCTGACTAACGTGCGTCAGGGACATGGCGGCGGAAGCCCGTTCGAGCAAACCGCGGCTGATCCAGGTGGTACGACGATTGTGGTGCTTGACGCCGGTGGTGGGGGGCTGCTGCTGCTGATACAGCCCGTCCACCCACAGAAGACAGTGGAAGCAGATAATAGCACATCGCGCGTCCCCCGACCTTTGCAGAGTCATTGCACTGACATTATTACTCCTCGAATGTCAATCTGTCGCTTCAATTACGCTCGATGGTGGTGAACACGAAGATGCCGGCCCGACATACAGGCAGTATAGCAGATGATGTATGGCTGGTCGGCGAATAGGAGGTCTCAAAGCACACATGCTAGGAATTGCGCTCTTGCGCCGAGCATTTGAACGCGCGGAAGGACCAAAGGTTGGCATATCGCGCCATGTCAGGTAGTCGAAGGCATGGCATGCCAATTTCTTGAGGGCAAGACGCCGGTTTAATCAGCTACGCTCGCGATTTCGTCGGTTGAAACCTTGAAGCTCTTCAACGTATTCGCCCCAAAGGTGGTCATGATTGCGACATCCGCGGCATCGCGCCCCCGAGCCATCAGTACCCGGCCGATCCGCGGTATGTTGAAACGGGCGTCGAAGACATGCCATTGCCCACCGAGATAAGCCTCGAACCAGGCGGAAAAATCCATTGGGGCATCCAGCGCCGGCACGCCGATGTCACCAAGGTAGCCGGTGCAATAGCGCGCCGGAATATTCATGCAGCGGCAGAATGTCACCGCGAGATGGGCAAAGTCCCTGCACACGCCGGTGCGCTCGTGGTATGCTTCCCAGGCCGTTTTAGTTGGGCGGGAATGATGGTAGCCAAATTCAATATGATTATGGACGAAGTCGCAAATGGCCTGCACCCGGCCCCACCCAAGCGGACTTCCGCCGAACAAGCTCCAGGCGATTTCGGACAGGCGGTCCGTTTCGCAATATCGGCTGCCGAGCAGGAACAGCAGTGTTTCCTCCGGCAAGTTCTGCACCGCGTGCTGAATCGCATCGAGGTAAACCGGGTCGGGGCGGCCGGTGTCGTTGACGATGGCATGGCTCGACAACCGGAGCTGCCCGAGGGGAGCGACAATCCTGCTGACCCAATTTCCGAACAAGTCGCGATACCCCGTGACCGGCACCGACGGGACAGTGACCAGGTTGTCGACTACGACGAGGTCTGAGGCACGAGAATAATGGGTGTGTACCGTGAGTAGCATTGGGGTTGGCTGTGGCAGCTCGCATATGAATTCGTATCCGACTGCGATCTGCATGCTCAGCCGTCCTTGCAAAATGCTTGTGGGAAACGTGCAAACAACCGAACCGTTCCTTTCCGCACATCGGGACGTGCCCCGCGCTCTTGGCAGATCTTCACCGGGCAGCCGATTGGGCGTCAACGGCGACCCGGCCGAGGTAATGCGATGTTATCCTGCACGGGTGGACAAGCACGGACTGCGCCGCGCGAATGGTTGCAGGCCCGGCAATAGCCGGCTCACGTTGTCGCCGGCGGAAAGCTGTGCGCGACCGGCGGCCGAGAGGGTTGCGGGCCGGATCGTGGGGGATGCGAACAAGCCAGTGACCCGGATCGGCACGTCGAGCGCGAACAAGCTGGTCGTCCGCGCCTCGCTTGCGACGGTGATATCAATCTGGTGGCGATAGATGTCGAACGAGCCGCGACCGGTAATGGTGCCATCCGCACTGCGGATGCGCAGCGGCGATAGAGTGCCGACACCACCACGAATGTCGACCACCCCGACGAGGCAGGAGATCGGGCTCATTCCGGCACTCTGGACTGCAGCCTGCACGAGATCAGCACTCTCCCTGCCCATCAAGTCGCGGAGCTGCACAGCAAGCGCCCCACGCGCCGCGTCCTCGCCGAAGGCCAGACCGGCAATGGCGACAACGATGAACAGCACCGGGCCCATGGAGGTTATCGTATAAAATGAAATCGACGCTCCGCGGCTCAGTGCGTCGTCGGCAACGAAAGCCTGAACGCTGTCACTCAGCAGGCGCCAGATCCGACCAAACATAGGGTAGTCCGTTGCAAACTGGGGTAATGAGCGCGAACGTCCGCTGCAAGATCTCCCTCGAGATGTCCATCTGAACCGCCAGGTTGGCGCCGGTTATTCAGATGGCGGTCTCGCTCCCATGACCAAGGCGCGGCTCATGAGCCGCCAAAATCTCTTTGGCGGCTGTCAAAGCCATCTGAAGGTCGGCCAGGCTTCTGATTTCGGCCGCAGATGTTGCGATATCGCAAGCCATCAACCGCTGTAGCTGCGCCAGTCGAGCCGCCTCCAGCTCCGTGATCACAACTTGAAATTCCGCATTCATCATCTTCTCCTTGCCGTAGAGACCTTCTGGCGTCAGGCCGCCTGGATCAGCTGCTGTACTTGAAGTCAGGAAGTGCCTTCACCGCCTCCTTGGTCGCGCCACGTAGCACCATCCGCTCCTCGATCACCTGCAGAGACGGGAAAGGCACCACAACGTATTTCGTGCCGAGACCGAGGAAACCGCCCACCGACAATACGGCATAAGGTGCCTGTCCCCCCGGAGTTAGGATCAGATCGTCGATCGTGCCGACCATCTCGTCGGCCTCATTGACGACCGTGCTGCCAACCAGCTTGGAGGCTCGATAGCCGGTAGCCAGCGTCTGCGGATCCACCTTCATCAGGGTGACCGTCTGCGGCGCCCCCTGCGAGAAGGCGGGGCCAATCAGCGCGATCCCCAAGATCGCTGCACTGGCCAGAACTGCGATCGATTGCCTCATGGTTGGATTTCTTGCGATCGTTGACGACGAGAACCAGTCAGTTATCGGTGAGCGGCACTTTCTACCCACCCGATTGTCAGCCCTTTCGACGAAGCCGCCGTGCATTTGCCCGGGCTCGACCAACGAACGGCGCCAGGACAGCTGCCTGGCCGCGACCCGCGATGAAGGCTGCCGTTGACAATCGCCAGGCCGATGCCTTTTCCTCTGTCATCCGTCGATACTCGGCAAGCGTACAGATGCCCTGGGCCATCAACAGTGTACGGCGCCATATCGTTTCATAGGACGCCATAGCCAGCAGGCTTACGGTCTTCGGAAAAGCATGGCGTGTGCTGCGTGTGCGCGTTCTCACGGTCGTCATCGCCTCCGTCGCGGTTTTCCGGTTCCCTTCGCTGTCGCCGACCCCTCGTCATCCGGATTGATCGGAGCAGGCGGCAGACCACCCTGTGGTTGGGGGGCCTCGACGTATGTGAAGTCCGGTTCCTCGTTCCATGGCCCTCGGACATCCTCCCCCTGCGACAGGTTGAACACCAGCTTCACGGTTTCATCAGGAGGGATATTGCCGAACATGGGATCGGTCAGCTTCCCCATCGCATCCAGCGCCTTCATGAACATATTGGCGTGCGTGATTTCACGCGTAAGAAGATGTGTAAGGGCCTTCTTGGTGCCCTCATCGTCACACGCCTTGATGAGCGCCTCGTACGTCTGGCGGGCGCCAGCCTCGGAAGAGATGTTCGCGCGCAGGTCACGCACGACGTTGCCACCTTCCTGGATGTATGCAGCAGTCCAGCAGCTTCCCTGGCTATCAAGGAAATGTGGGCCGCCGCCCTTTAGTCTAAATAATGGCGCATCATAGACGGCAGTTTGATCGATCTTGCTAGTGTGCTGCGCGATCAGCTTTCCGACCATCTCTAGATGACCGAATTCTTCCATGGCAACGTCCTGCAGCATATCGCGGATGCCGGCATTCTCGACATGGAAGGACTGCACCCAATACTGCAATGCCGCGGTGAGCTCTCCGGTGGCACCGCCAAACTGCTCCAGCAGGAACGTACCGAAGCGTGCATCCGGCTTACCGACCCTGACCGGCTGGATCAGTTCTTTTTGATGGAAGAACATGAAATCGTCCTATGGAACAGTAACCGGGTGAGTCGGGTAGCTTTCGACGGGCAGCGGCATGGTAGACCCGGACATCAGATCCCCGGACGGCTGGAATAGAGCGCGCGCTCTCGGGCGACATCCGCGGCAGTGTAGGGTGGCGAATCCTCGTTGAATTCCGTCCAGCCACTGTCTCGGTAAGCTTTCTCGCGCGTCACCGGGTCGATGCGGCCATGCCGCTGCATGATAGCCTCGGTGGCGGCAACAAGACCTTCGTCGACGCGAGCGGTTACCAGCGCGCCACCCCGACGGACCGCCTCCGCGTAGAAGCTCGCATGTTCCTTGGTGACACCTGAGGACGTGAGAGAACCGATCAAACCACCGGTGGCGCCCCCTGCTGCCGCCCCCGCCACAGCGCCTACCGCCGTCGCAACCAGCCAGCCTGCAGCTACCACCGGCCCGACACCAGGAATGGCGAGCATCCCAAGTCCGGCGAGCAGACCGGCGCCTCCGCCAAGTGCGGCACCAGCCGATGCGCCAGTTCCGGCACCCGCAGCAGCGCCGCGTGCGGACTCACCCGGCACTTCGCGAGTATCGACTCGGTGTGCCACCATGCTGATCTCACCATGAGGGATTTGAGCAGCCTCGAGATCGCGCACCGTTCGCGCCGCGGCATCGTAGGTGTCGTACAAGCCTGTGACAGTCCTGATGGTCATAACGTATTCCTTAACAAGAGAGGCGACCCGATCGTCGCCTCAGGGACGGCGTCTCGTCAGTTCGCGGTGATGTTCCCCTGATAGTCGAGGGAGACGTCCACCGCCTTACCGTCCTTCATTGCGTGGCCCCGCCAGATCGAATTGCTGTCCTTCGCCAGCGCCGAGACCTGCGTGTAGCCATGGTCTTCCAGGCGTTTCTTGGCCTGCGCCATGGTAAAGCTGTTTGCGCCAGGCACCGGCGCCGCCGTTGTAATATTGGTGTTGCCGGTTGCTACTGCGGGGGGCGCCGTTGACGGCGACGGAGCGGTTGTCTGGGCAAAAACTGACCCCGTGCCCACAATGCCGAGCACCACGGCAACGGAAAGGATCCTGCTCATTAGCGTTCTCATATTCTGTTTCCACATAGCATCTGATGAGGTTTGGCCGCACAAACAATCTGGCTATGCCACACTTTTTGAGTAGCCAGGCAGGACTCCCCGGTCCTTTCTAGAAGCGGAAATGTCCGCTCCCGGCACGTCGTTCATATATCCGGTGTCGTGGAACTTCTTCGGTAATAATCGGCTTGATGTTCGATGGATCACTCCATCATCCCACCCTGGGCTCGATGCGGTTGTCATCATTGTGATGGAAGACGAATTGGCGCTTCGGTTGCTGGCAAGGTTCTGGCCGAGGCTGAGTTTACAGTCGTTGAACTGCTCACGCCGACGCTACCCGCCGGAAGGGTTCTGTCACGCCTCGCGCCGTAGCCACGTCGGCGCGGCTGGCAGCACGGGATCGCCTCTTCCAGGATTGTCGCTGGACGGGGCCGCAAGGAGCCGATTTCGATGGAATGCGTAGCTTGTGGCTCGGCGGCGGTGACCGAGCGGCCAGACCTGACGGCGCAAGGCTGTTCTGCCGGCTGCGCTACAGGCTGACACTCAGGGATCGCAGCGAGATCATGCTTTTGTGTGGGTTCACCGTCAGCCATGAGTGCATCGGTCAATGGGAGGCGAAGCTGTCGCCTGTGATGGGCGAGGCGTTGCGCAGGCGGCGTCACGGCGCCAGACGCAGGTCCGGCAAAAGTTGGTACGCCGATGGGACCTACCTGAAGGTCCATGGCCAGCGGTGCTACTTGTATCGGGCCATCGATCGCGATGGGCATCTCCTCGACACGATGCTGAGCGCGACCCGTGACATGAGAGCGGCGAAACGGTTCCTCCGCTCGGCACGGTCGGTTGCTGGTCTTGTGCCGGACCGGGTGACCACCTATGGGCACAACTCCTACCCGCGCGCGATCCGTTCAACGCTGGGCCGCAAAGTCCGTCACAGGACCCCTAGGCGTCGTCGCAATAGACCTGGTTAATTATCAGCCTGTCGTCCATGGTCGCACATGCTGGATCGTGCCGCCTGATATGGTTCGATCCACTGAAACAATGTAGCTACAAGCCCCTGCTGCCGGGGCGTCTTGATGCTTTCGATGATGATTCAAGACGCATATAGGCTATTCAGCCTCGCCGCGACGTACTCTCCTCGCTCGACGCCTCCTTGGAACAGGTTCATCGGCCGATTTGCCGAACAACCCTGTTATCAACTCGCCGATGCTCATCGCACCATCGACCACGCCGCCGATGAAGGACCGCTTCTGGCCGCCGGCCTTCTCTTCGATCAATTCCAACGCTCGGTTCGAAATCTCGCGCAACGCCTCTACGCTGAGGACCTCCAACGATAACAGGAGCTTGTTCAGATCGTGTCTAACCTCATCGGCATCAACGGCGACCTGCCTCGCGGCCTGCCTGCGCCGGGATAGCTCCTTAGGCCTTAAGGCGAAGCCCGACAAAAAGATTGTCGATAGTCAGGCTGCTGCGATCCCTAATTCATGAAAGACGCCTTGCATGGCGAGCCTCAGGTCCTGGTAGTGGCGGTCGATGGCTCGTGGGTGTTGTCCTCCATGGGTAGGGGTGAGTTCCTGAGCAGCGGCCAGCAGCGGTTTGATGGCCTTGTCGCGGAGCACGAGCAGGGCAGTGATGGCACGTAGGCCGGAAGGAACGGGTTCGTAGCGACGGGTTGAGCCGATCCGCGCGACGATCTGTTTACCGCGAAGTTTCTTCAGATCGTATGCTGCCTGACGGGGACCGTAGGCGGAGGGGCATTGATTGCCGAGTGCGCGAGCCTGGGCGGCTAGTGCGGAGGCGGTGAAGCCATCGGCTGAGGCTGACAACGCGATGACTGCCTCGGTGACGTGGCGCATGCGGGCTTGTTGAGATCGATCCCCCCGACCAAGGATTTCCCGACCCGCGACGCCGACGGAAGACCCTCGAGCATTTCATCGCCGATGAAGCACTGATCGATGCAACTGAGAGCTTCCATAAACTTCTCAAGCATGCTCTTCAATCGGCCGACGATTTTGGGAAAGTTATCCAGCAAGCGACCACAGTGGAATTCCCGGATATTATGAGCAATAGCCTCGATCCGAAGCACGCGTTCGCCTTTTGAATAGATCTTCAGAGCCAACTTGCCGCAATGCAGCTTGAAGACCGTCAGATCATACGTAGGTCTCTCGACCGCGACTTCCCATTCGGCCGCCTTCATGTTTCGTGGGCGGTATTTCGGCCGGCCCTTGTCTCCGAGAATCGTCTTTATCGTCTTCAGGTCCAGCGGTGCCCGGCTGCGATCAATCAGGGCCTGGAATACTTGCTCCATGCGCCCGCCAACCGTGAAGATCAGATTTCGGCTGTACTCCATCTGATAGTTCGAGAAGTGATAGCGAAATCCGCTGCGTTTCTGTTCCTCAAAGTCGAGCGCGAAGCACAAACAGGAGCGGTAAATCCAACGCTCACAGACCTCGCTCAATCGCCCTACAGTCCGTGGCTCGGACAAGGTCTCTGCGATCTTCGCGAAGCGGCCAGTGTCGGCGATGACGGTGAAACAGTTTGCTTCCTTGGTGAACCCGACGCCTGCCTTGCGCGCCTGACAGGCGACGTATTCATGGCCGTTCAAGATCACTTGCGCGGGGAACGGTGGATGCCCGCTGATCTTGATGGTGACATGCCCCCAGTCACGGTCGAGAATATGAAAGGAATAGTGGTTCACATAGGGCTTCTTCCTCTCAAGGTGATAGTTCGCCTCTACGTGCCATACCGGTGCCTGGGCTCGACCGACCAGGAAACGGTTTTGCTGCTTTTTTGACGGGACGGGCCATCCGGTTCACCTATAGAGTGGAGCATGGGCCGCGGGAGACGTCCCGCTCTCTGTTGAAACTTGCCTGACGGCCATTGCCTATTAGCACTCTACGCAGCCACCGCATCCGGCGCAAGTACCGTGTCGATGACGTTCTGTTCTCCCAGCGCGGCCAACGCTTTCCGCAGCACCAGCAGTTGCTTGTGAGCCTTCAATCGAACGCCCCGAGACGGACGGCGACGGCGCAAGTGGCGGCGGTTATCTTCCGCGCGGCGGCCACACTGGGTCAGCCGATCCGGACGACGAGATTCCGTTCGCGCCACAGGCGCTCTGAAACGGCCGACGCGCGGACCGTTTCCCGCACCTGAGACCACGAATCTGGCACTGCAACGAGTTCCGCCTGCGTCCAGGAGGGCGTGACATGTTCAGACACTGCAAAGCATCCCGCTGTCGGATCGATCTACTACCTGCAGGATCATGGATCTTCCACGACCGCTTTGGTGGTCGCGCAGTCTGCCGCAACCCGCGAATCGTCAAAGCTTTCCTGAACGGGACCTTCGCTGCGGCACGGCGCAAACGCGGGACCGGCCACTGGGAAGACGCTGCCATCAGCGGGCGCTCCGATATGGCCGTAATTGGCTCACTGCGCGACGGCCGGCGGACGACAGTGACCGTACGCTTCCTCGAACTCCACGACGATCTCGGCCTGACCAAGCAGCCAACAATCTACCCGAGCTTGCCAGATCTCCGTTGCTTTCGAGATCCTCGCGCTGACGGCACAGCCTGCCACTGCATCATGACCCATCCACATGATCGAGCGATGCGATCGCCCCCGCCAGCGCGATAGTCTGGCGTGCACTTCGGACGTGGAGATTCTCGACGAGCTTGCCGTCAACGAGCACAATACCTTTGCCTGCCGCGACCGCCTCGGCGTGTGCTGCCATGATGCGGCGCGACCAGGCGACCTCCTCCGACGATGGTGCGAAGACGGTGTTCGCGGTGGCGATTGTCTTTGGGTGGATCAGCGTCTTGCCGTCAAATCCCAGCTCGCGGCCTTGCTGGCAGGCAGCGAGAAAACCTGCGTCGTCGGCAAGGTCGAGATGGACGCCGTCCAGGATCGCCAGTCCAGAGGCGCGAGCCGCCAACAGGCACAGCCCGAACGACGTCAGCAATGGCAGCCGGTCGCGTGTGTGCCGTGCACAAAGATCCTTGGTCAAATCGGCGGTTCCCATGACCAGACCGCCGATGCGCGCGCTTGCCGAAGCGATTTCCTCGGCACGCAGCACACCGCGCGGTGTCTCGATCATGCACCAGATAGCGAGATGCTCGGGTGCACCCGCTGCCACCAGCACGGCTTCGGCCTGCCGGATGGCATCGGCGCTCTCGACCTTCGGCAGCAGGACGGCATCGATCGGCATGCCGGCCGCGGCAATCAGATCGGCGTGGCCCCACTCGGTCGTCAGTGCGTTGACCCGAAGCACGAGCTCCCGCCTGCCATAGCCGCCTGTCGCCAGCGCCGTGGCGACGCCGTCGCGCGCCGCGGGCTTCGCACCGGGTGCGACGGCATCCTCAAGATCGAAGATGAGACCGTCGGCAGGCAGACTGCGAGCCTTCTCCAGCGCCCGTGCATTGGAGGCCGGCATGAACAGTACCGGAGCGACGCGGGCGTAGGACGGTCGGCATAGTGACGCTTCCTGGTTGCAATGATGGCGAAGGGCTCATACCGATCCAGACGTCGGACCACGTTCATGGTTCACGGTTACGACGCAATTGCCACCTTGCCACGAACATGGGGAACCACCGCGATGACGCCAAATGAGGAATGGGGCCTGATCGACAAGGTGGCAATCGTCACCGGCGGCGGAGCACAGGGTGACGGCGTCGGCAACGGCCGCGCGGCGTGCATTCTGCTGGCGCGCGCCGGCGCCCATGTGCTCGTGGTCGACCGCGACCTCGGTCTCGCCGAACGCACAGTGGCGATGATCGCAGCCGAAGGGGGCAGCGCTGCCGCCGCTGCCTACGACGTCACGGTGTCAGCGCAGTGCGCGGCCATGGTCGACGACGCAGTGTCTCGGTGGGGTCGGCTCGACTGCCTCGACAACAACGTCGGCATCGGCAGCATGGGTTCCGTCGTCGAGGAGACCGAGGAAAACTGGGCGCGCGTGATGCACGTGAACGTTGACACCATGTTCCTTGCCTGCAAGCACGCCATACCTGCAATGATTCGCACCGCGGGCAGCGGATCGATTGTCACCATCTCGTCGATCTCCGCGCTGCGTCCGCGCGGCCTCACGGCCTATAGCGTTTCCAAAGGCGCGGTGATCGCGCTGACCAAGGCGATGGCGGTCGATCATGGCCCTGACGGTATCCGGGTCAATTGCGTGTTCCCCGGACCGGTCTATACGCCGATGGTCTATGCGCGCGGCATGACCGAGCAAGCACGCGAAACACGCCGCAAAGCGTCGGTGCTCGGGCGTGAGGGCACCGGATGGGACATCGGCGCAGCAGTACGTTTCCTGCTTTCCGAGCAGGCCCGTTATATCACCGGCCAAATAGTCGGCGTGGATGGGGGCGCCAGCCTCGTCGGCCCCAGCCGCGCGTCTTGAAACATCGCTACTCGGCCTCGAGCCGGACACGGGCGCACAGTTGAGCCATTGACCCGTCGCGGACGCCGCGACCCAACCAGCAACGCCCGCCAGTCTGGCCGCGGCTTCGGTCACACAACGAAGGCGGCAAGCGAGGTATAGCGTTCGTCATGCGGCACGGAATCGGTGACCAAGCATCCGCCTGACGCGACGAGGCCACCGGTGAGCATGCGTTCGTCACCGAGCGCAAGCCGGCAAAGCGCATGGCGGCGTGGCGGCAGATCCAGGCGATCTTCTATCGCGACGTGCCCACCATCAAGCTGGGCGAGTTCCTGCAGCTCCATGGCATTTCCAACCGGCTGACCGGCTATACGCCCCTGGCCTGGCCATGTTTCTGGAATGTCGGAGTGGCCGGCTGACGGGCTGCCGCTTTACCCGGGCACCACCTCGCGATCGTGCTTCGGGATCAGCTCGTACGGCAGCGCGAACCCTGGCATCGCCGCCAGCCGCCGCGACCACGCCGCCACGTTCGGCCAGCGCACGATGTCCAGTCCGCCTTCCGCCATGAACACCATGCGCCCCCAGCAGCCGATATCGGCGATCGTCGGCGCATCGCCGACCAGCCAATCACGCCCTGCCAGCGCCGCATCGACGAAGCCGATCGCCGCCTCGGCCAGCGGTCGGAAGTAGTCCATCACCGCCGGATCGACCTGCCGGAACCGGCTGTAGTGTCGCACCTTGGCGACATTGGTGATGTTGTCCGCCTCCCACGACAGCCATTCGCGCGCGGTCCATTGCTCCTGTTCAGTCCTGCCCGCGAACTGCCCCATGGTGCGCGCCAGATAGTCGAGGATCACGTTGGACTGCACGATGGTCAGTCCGCGATGGCGCAGCGCGGGCACCTGGCCGTAGCGGTTCACCGCCAGGTAGTCGGCCTCCTTCTGCGCGCCGTATTTCAGGTTCACCGTGCGGAAGCTGAACGGCAGCCGCGCCAGCGCCAGATACAGCATCGGCTTGTAGCTCGAGCTGGAGGTGAAGCTGCCGAACAGCGTCAGGCTGTCGGTCACGGCGGTTCTGGTCATGCGAAACTCCGGTGACATGGGCAGGGACGAAGAGCGATAACCGGCGACGATGCAGTCCGGCAAGGTACAGTATCTGGAGGGCCTGCGCGGCATCGCTGCGATGCAGGTGGTGCTGATGCACTTCGTCATCGGCTTCGTGCCGGACACCGCGCAGCACACGTGGCCGCCGCTGACCGTGCTGTTCGACGGGCATACCGCGGTCTATGTGTTCTTCCTGATCAGCGGCGCGGTGCTGACGCCATCCTTCGCGCGGCCCGGCCCGTTCGCGGGCAAGCTGGCCAAGCGCGTGGTGCGCCTGGGCATCCCGGTCGCCGCGGCAGCCACTATCGCGATGCTGCTGATAGCGCTGTTCCCCGATGCGCATCGCCAGGCCGCCGCACTCACCGGATCGGCGTGGCTGGCCATGGACTCCAGCGGTGCCCCGACGTTCGCGCATCTCGCGCGCGAGATCGGCCTCGACAGCCTGCTGCTCGGCTACCGCGAGGCAACGCTGTTCGCCCCGCTCGCCGGACACCTGCCGCCGATGGAACTGTCGCTCGACGCGCCATTCTGGTCGTTGCATCTGGAACTATACGGCTCGCTGCTGGTGCTGTGCCTGGTTTGGCTGCGCGCCCGCTCCGTCTGGGCGCACCGCATCGCCATCGCCGCGGCCGCGCTGTCGTTCGGCACCCATCCGATGTTCCTGTTCGTGCTGGGCCATCTCACGCCTCCACCCCCGCTCCCACGAAGTGAGGGAGGGTGGTCAGGGAAGGGGTATCCGGGCTTGCTGTTGCTCGGGTTTGGCCTCGCACTCTGTGCCACCAAAGATTGGCATTCCGTCGAATGGCTGCGCCGTTCGCTCGGCGACACCGAGCTCGCCTCCGCGCCGAACCTGTTCCAGTTCCAAAGTCAGCTTGGCGCCGTCGCCCTGTATCTCGGCGTGCTCTGGTGTCCGCTGGTCTGGCCGCTGCTGGAAACCGCGCTTTGCGCCCATCTCGGCCGTCTGTCCTTCAGCATCTACCTGCTGCACTTCCCCATCCTGTTCACCCTGGTGTGCCTTGCCTTCACCGCCATGCCGTCGCCGGCCGCCGTCTTCGTCCTGTTCCTCGCCCTCACCCTGCTCGCCGCAATCGCGTTTGAGCGGCTGGTCGACCGCCCCGCCATCGCACTCAGCCGACGCGCCGGCACGGTTCGCCTACTGGCCGCCTGATCAGCGGCGCAACCGGTTGACCAGCGTCTCGGCGTGATCGGGGTCCATGGCGAGCGCCCGCCGCGCCACGTCCTGCGGGAACCCCGCGCGTGCCAGCACGCCGAGTTCGCGCCGCCGGCCGGCTTCGTCGGGGGCCTCGCCGAGCCGGAACGGACCGATCCGGCGCTTGCGAGCCAGCACCAGGGCGGCCGCCAATTCGCTGGTGTGGTCCACCGGCAGCGCCGCGCGTGCGGTTGCGGCATCGACACCCTTCGCGGCCAGATGCGCCGCGGCGGCGCGGTGCGACCGCCCGGCACGCAGCAGGCTGCGCGCGCGAGCCTCGGCGTAGGCAACGTCGTTCACCGCCCCAGCGGCGACCAGGCGGGCCACCACGTCACGCACCGTCGCCCGTGCCGCGCCAGCCTCGGCGGCAATCGCCTCGGCGTCGCCCGCCGCATTCCTGGCGCGCTGCGCCCAGCGGTCCACCCGACGTTCCAGCACCCGGCGAAGGCCGGCTGCGGTTGCGGCATAACGTGCCAGATACGCGAGCGCCGCATCATGCAACGCCGCCGCATCTGGCAACGGGCCGGCGGTTTGACGGGAATCCGCTGCCATGGGCGATAGGGCCAAATCAACAGGGTCGTGACACCGAGATGCCTGACTCCGCGGCGATGTCAAATCCGGGTGATGGCGCCGGCCTTTGCTGCTGGCGGAACCCCGCGCTCGATCGAAATCAGGTCGAGCCGCCCGCTTCGGAGGCGTCGGCCGCTGCCACGTCGCTGCGTTGGTTGCCCCACCGGTTGGTTACTGTCGGGCCGGTCGGCTGCAGCAATGTCCAAGAGCCGGTTTTCGCACAGCGCCCCGCCTCGCACGCGACACGGCTCTGGGCCAGCATCGCGAATCGGCCAGCAAGTCGCCGCAGGGCATCTCTGGTATCCGCCGTTCTCGCCGTGTCCGACATACGGAGCAGTTCCGCAGCCTTTGCCTGAAGCTCAGTTGCGCTGCGCTGGGAGAGAGGAATGGTCATCTGCATATGGTTCTGCATATGGTTCTGGGGAGTTGGTGGAGCCGCCCGTATGCAGGAAAAATATGGCCGAATGGTAAACTGACGAGCCGGCCGCTTCCCGGTCGGCCAGCGCAAGAACTTCGCCGGCCATCTCCATCAGCCGCCGCGACATCGCCGCTTCATCGGCCGAAGCCGCGACCTTGGCCATGTCCCGCGCCAAATCCTCAAGCTCGCATTCGAAGTATTTCACCGCCCAGGACCTCCCGTGAAAGGGGACAGACAACGGTGTGTGCGGCGCAGGCGATGCGGTCGCATTGATCTGAATCAATTCGGGCAGGCGGGGCGTGTCGCTGGACAGTCTCCCGGCCGCTACCTAGCCTCGCGCCGCGTCCAAGCGGGAGGATCGCCAGAAGTTGGCCGAACCGGTGCTGGAGTTGCGCGGGGTATCCAAGAGCTTCGGCGCGATCCGCGCGTTGAGCGAGATGGACCTGTCGCTCGAGCCTGGCGAGGTGCTGGGCCTGATGGGCGACAACGGCGCCGGCAAATCCACGCTGGTACGGATCATGGCCGGCAATTTCCGCCCCAGCACCGGCGAGATCCGGCTGAACGGCGCCCCGGTGCACTTCCATCGTCCGCTCGACGCGCGCCGCAACGGCATCGAGATCGTCTATCAGGACCTCGCGCTGTGCGACAACCTGACCGCCGCCGCCAACGTGTTCCTCGGCCGCGAGCTGACCCGGCGCCTGGGGCCGCTGCGCCTGCTCAACTACCGCGCCATGTACGCCCACGCCGGCGCGCTGTTCGCGGAACTGAAGTCCGAGACGCGCCCGCGCGACCTGGTCCGCCGCATGTCCGGCGGCCAGCGCCAGGCAGTGGCGATCGCGCGCACCCGGCTGTCGGATGCACGCATCGTGCTGCTCGATGAGCCGACCGCCGCGATATCGGTCCGTCAGGTCGCCGAGGTGCTGGAGTTGATCAGGCGGCTGCGCGACCAGGGAATCGCGGTGGTGCTGGTCAGCCACCGCATGCCGGACGTGTTCGCGGTCGCCGATCGCGTCCTGGTGCTCCGCCGCGGCCGCAAGGTGGCGGAGAAGCCGGTCGCCTGCTCGAGCCCCGAGGAGGTCACCGGCCTGATCACAGGGGCAATCGATGCCGCGTGACGCCCCGGCGACCATGACCGCGGTGGCCGAGCAGCGCGAACACTCGCTGGTTCAGCGAATGCTGTCGGCGCAGGCGTTCTGGGTGACGGTAGCGCTGGTGGCGATGTGCGTGGTCATGTCGTGGTTACAGCCGCAGGCGTTCGCCAGCACCGAGAATTTCTACAACATCACGCGCAACTTCGCCTTCATCGGCATCATGGCCCTGGGCATGACAACGGTCATCATCACCGGCGGCATCGACCTGTCGGTAGGCTCGGTGATGGGACTCGCCGCGATTGTCGCCGGCCTGGTGCTGCAGGACGCGGGACCGTGGTGGCTGGCGATGGCTGCGGGGCTGGCCACCGGCCTGGTCGCCGGCGCGGTGAACGGCGTGCTGATCGCCTGGCTCGGCCTGCCGCCGTTCGTGGTGACCCTGGGCACGCTGTCGATCGGCCGCTCGCTCGCCGTGGTGCTGTCGCAGAACAAGATGATCTATGACTTCGGGCCCGACGCCGACACCATCTTCGCGATCGGCGGCGGCCAGTTGCTCGGCATCGCCAACCCGGTCTGGGTGCTGTTGGCGCTGACCGTGTTGTTCTCGGTGGTGCTGCACGTGACGCGCTGGGGCCGGCACCTGTACGCGATCGGCGGCAACGAGCAGGCGGCGCTGCTGACCGGCGTCCCGGTCGCGGGAGCGAAGATCGCCGCCTACATCGTTTCGGCGACGATGGCCGCGCTCGCGGCGGTGCTGATCATCGGCTGGCAGGGTTCCGCGATCAACGCTCTCGGCACCGGCTACGAGCTGCGGGTGATCGCCTCGACCGTGATCGGCGGCGCCAACCTGATGGGCGGCGAGGGTGGCGCCTACGGTGCCTTCATCGGCGCCGCGCTGATCGAGGTGATCCGCAATTCGCTGCTGATGGCGGGCGTCGATTCGAATTGGCAAGGCACGTTCGTCGGCGTGTTCATCGTGCTCGCGGTGCTGCTGGAGAAGCTCCGCGGGCGACGGCGTGCCTAATCAACCAGGAGGAAACCATATGAAAGCATATCTGGCAGGTGCGGCGGCATTGCTGGTGGCATTGGCGGTCGCGCAACCCGGTTCGGGAGCCGACAAGAAATACGTCTTTGCGCTGGTGCCGAAGAACATGAACAACCCGTTCTTCGACCAGGCGCGCGACGGCTGCAAAAAGGCCGAGAAGGAGCTGAATGGCGCGGTCGAATGCCTCTACATCGGCCCCGGCGAACATGGCGGCGGCGAGGAACAGGTGCAGGTGGTGAACGACCTGATCGCACGACGCGTCGATGGCATCGCGGTGTCGCCGTCGAATGCGCCGGCGATGGGCCGTGCGCTGTTGGAGGCGCGGAAAGCCGGGATCCCGGTGCTGACCTGGGATTCCGACCTGCTCGATCGCGACAAGGACGAACGCATCGCCTATATCGGCACGCATAATTACGAGATCGGCGTGAACCTGGCGAAGCTGGTGATGGCGATCAAGCCGAAGGGCGGCACGATCTGCATCCAGTCGGGCGGCGCGGCGGCGGCAAATCACAACGAGCGCATGCAGGGCATCCGCGACACGCTGTCCGGCAAGTCGAGCAAGGATGCGCCCGGCGATCGGCTGACCGGTCAGAATGGATGGAAGGAAGTGGATGGCTGTCCGCTCTACACCAACGACGATTTCCCGGTGGCGGTGCAGCAGATGGAGGACATCCTCGGGAAGTATCCGCAGCTCGATGCGTTCGTGCCGACCGGCGGCTTTCCGCAGTTCCTGCCGCAGGCGTACCGCAAGGTGGCGGAGAAGTACAAGGCGCGGATCGACGATGGCTCGCTGGCGCTGGTGGTCGCCGATACGCTGCCGGTGCAGCTCGATCTGCTGAAGGCCGGGCTGTCACGCGGGCAGGTGGGACAGCGGCCGTTCGAGATGGGCTACAAGACGATGTTCTTCCTGAAGGACATCAAGGACGGCAAGGCGAAGCCGTTGGATCCGACCTACACCGGGCTTGACGTGTGCACGCCGCAGAATGTGGCGACCTGTGTTGGCGGCTAACTGTCATTGCGAGGAGCGAAGCGACGAAACAATCTCCACCACGCGATGGGGATTGCTTCGCTTCGCTCGCAATGACAGGGGCGCGTTATAGCTCCGGCGGGGATAGTACGGCTTCTCCCCCAGCGCCTGCACACGCTGCCAGAACGCCTCGCCGCTTGCCTTGCCGACCTCATAGAGATCCGCGGCCTGCCGCCACATGTTCCACGACTCCGGATGCAGCCGGGTCGCCTCCGCCAGATGTGCATCGCCCTCCGACACATTGCCGTGCTGCCGCAACCATACCCCCAGCCGGAAGTGCACTTGCGCCAGCGCGATGTCCGGCGTGATGCGCGGCAGCTTGCGCGACGCCGTATCGGTCGGCAGCGCATGCCGCCCGGTCAACACCCAGTCGCGCACAGCATCGAGATACGCCGTGCGCGCTGCCAGCCGCGCCGCCTGGTGCTCGGGCGCCAATGTTCGTGTGGCGCGGTCCATCAGCCGGAAGTGGTCGGTCGAACCGGCGTTCTCCGGCGGCCGCACGATGCGGCCCGCTTCGTCGATCCATACCGCCTGCGGCACGTTGACCATGCCGTAGCGATCGGCAACGCGATGCTCGGTGTCGATCAGGCACCAGTACTGCGCGCCCGCCTGCTCGATCCATGGCCGTGCCTGTTCAGTGCCGCGGCTTTCCTCCGCTACCGCGACGATCATGAATTTCTCCCTCTTGAGGCCGTCGAACAGTTGCTGCCACACGGGCAAGTCAAAGCGACAGCCTCACCAGGAGGCCCAGGTACAGAGAAACACCTTGTTGCCGCGCAGCGCCGACAATGTGTGCGGCACGCCCGCAAGATCGGGCAGTGCAAAGTCCGGCGCCATCAGCCCCGCCAACGCGGTATTGCGCTGTTCCGCGCCGGCGCCCAGCACCCACGTTTCGCCGGCGGCGTCGCTCACCACCGGCCGCTCGAGCAGGCGCCAGAACGCTGCCACATCGAGGCGCCCGTCGCGTACCGGCAACGGCACGCAGACATCGTCCTGGCACATCCCCTCCGGCTTCAGCGTCCACCCTGTTGCGCGTTCGGCAGCGTCGGCCGACAGCCACAAACCGTTCGTCGCGACCAGCGTCATCTCGCCCTGCTCGGTCAGCACGGTTGCCATCGCAGCCTCCTCTCTTGCCCGCGTGCAGGCAAACACGTTCAATGTCGCGCACGCAAGATGGAGGAGACATCGATGCCGAGGCTCGCGGGAAAGATCGCCTGGATCACCGGCGCCGGCAGCGGTATCGGCGAGGCTGCCGCGCTCGCGCTGGCGGACGAGGGCGCGACCACCGTGCTTACCGGCCGCACCCGCGACAAACTGGAGCGCGTCGCCGCACGCATCAAGCAGCAGGGCGGCGAGGCATTCGTGCAACCGGCCGAACTCACCGACCCGAAGCAGGTGCAAAAGGTCGGCGAATTCATCAGGGAGAATCTCGGCCGGCTCGACATCCTGGTGAACAACGCCGGCGTCAACATCGTCAATCGGCATTGGGACCAGCTGACGCCCGAGGGCATCGACGAACTGGTGCACGGCAACCTGTCGCAGGCGCTGTACTGCGTCACGGTCGCGCTGCCGCTGATGCGTGCGCAGAAGGACGGATTGCTGATCCACACCGCCTCGATCGCCGGCCGCGTCGTCGGCGGGTTCCCCGGGCCGATCTACAGCGCGGCGAAGCACGGCGTGGTGGCGATGAGCCACTCGATCAACATGCAGGAATGCATCAACGGCATCCGCTCCACCGTGTTCCTGCCCGGCGAGGTCGCCACGCCGATCCTCGACAAACGGCCCAATCCGGTGGGACCGGAAGCGCGTGCGCGCATGGTGCAGTCGGAAGATTGCGGCGATCTGATCCGCTATATCGCCTGCCTGCCGAAGCACGTGGTGATGAGCGAGGTGATGCTGGCGCCCACTCACAACCGCACCTACATTGCGAATTTGCAACAGAAACTCTGAGGACGTCCGATGGCCTCCAACCGCAAGAAGGTGATGCTGCCCGATACGATGGGCAGGCAGGGCATTGCGCTGATCCGGCGTCGCGACGACATCGAGGTGGTGATGTACCCGGCCGGCGTCGCGCAGGCCGAGCTGCTGCCGATGCTGTCCGATGTCGCCGGCATCTCGCTTGGCGGCACCCCATACCGGCAGGCGGAGATGGACGCGTCGCCGGCGATCGAGGTGGTGGCGCGCATCGGCGTCGGCTACGACGCGGTGGAGGTACCCGCTCTGACCGCACGCCGTGTGCCGCTGATGGTGGCGGGGACGGCGAATTCCACCTCGGTGGCGGAGCATGCGTTCCACCTGATGATGGCACTTGCCAAACGCAGTCCTGCGCTGGATGCGATGGTGCGCAAGGGCACCTGGGGGGATCGCCACGGCGGACTGCCGATGGAGCTGTCCGGCAAGACCGTGCTGATCGTCGGCTTCGGCCGCATCGGCACGCGCTCGGCGCGGCGTTGCCAGGGCTTCGACATGAACGTGCTGATCTACGATCCATACGTGCCGACGGAACAGATCCGCAGCGCCGGGTGCGAGCGCGTCACCGATCTCGATGCGGCACTGCCACGCGCGGACTTCGTATCGATCCACTGTCCGAAGAATCCGGAAACGGTGGGCATGTTCAACACGGCACGTCTGGCGCGAATGAAGCCTGGCGCGTTCATGGTCAACACAGCGCGCGGCGGGATCATCGATGAGCCGGCGCTGCACACGGCGCTGACGTCGGGCCATCTCGCGGGTGCCGGCCTGGATGTGTTCGACATGGAGCCGACGCCGGTCAACAACACGCTGCTTCAGCTCGACAAGGTGATCACCTCGCCACACATGGCAGGGGTGACCACGGAATCGGTCGCCGGCATGGCCGTGGTGACGGCGGAGAACATCCTGAGCGTGCTGGACGGCAAGCCGAACCGGGACAATGTGATCAACCAGGAAGTGCTCGACTGACCACCGTCCGCGCGCAGCGCCTGATGCCTCGCAATGACCGCAGGCGGCTGACAGGAGCCACATGACACGAACCATTTCCATCACCGGCGTCACGTTGGAACTCGAGGAGCGTGGCGATGGACCACCGCTGTTGTTGCTGCATCCTGGCGAAGGCCTGGAACCGCGTCGCCAGTGGCTGGAGCTGCTGTCGCAGCGCTTTCGGGTGATCGCGCCGCATCATCCGGGGTGGGGCAACTCGTCGCTGCCGGACTGGCTGAGCACGGTCGACGACCTCGCGTATCTCTATCTGGACCTGTCGGCCGCACTCGCGCTCGAGCAGGCAGTGCTGGTGGGTGCCTGCTTCGGCGGATGGATCGCCGCCGAAATGGCAGTGCGCGACACCCGGCGCTTCTCGAAGCTGGTGCTGGCGGACCCGCTTGGGATCAAGGTCCGCGGTGTGACGGAGCGCGATATCGCCGACATGCACGCCATGCCGCGCGACGAATACCTGCGGCTCGCCTGGGCCGATCCGGCGAAGCACGAACGCGACATGATGCAGTTGCCGGCGACCGAGCTTGCCGGGATCGCGCGCGGTCGCGAGGCATTCGCGCGGTTCGGCTGGAAGCCGTACATGCACAATCCGCATCTCAAGCGCTGGCTGCACCGTATCGACATACCGACGCTGCTGCTGTGGGGCGAGTGCGACGGCATTGTCAGCACCTCGTACGGTGAGGCCTGGCGTGCCGAGGTTCCCGCCGCGCGGATGGAGATCATCGCCAATGCCGGTCACTTCCCGCATTGGGAACAGCCGGAGGACTTCACCGACCGGCTTTCGCATTTCGTCGCAACCAACTGAGGAGCGCGCCAATGCGCTGCTGGTACTTCTCCGAGATGGCGTATCACCCGGCGTGGCAGGCCGGCCTCGCGCGCGGCACCCTGCGTGTCGTGCTGCCGTCCAGCAATTTCGATCCACCAACCGCGCACGGGCTGCTCAACCGCTACCTCGATGAGTTCGCGCTATGCGATGAGGTCGGTCTCGACATCATGGTGAACGAGCACCACAGCACCGCAACCTGCATGACCGTATCGGCGCCGATGGCGCTTGCAATCATTGCCCGCGAAACCAAACGATCGCGGCTGCTGTCGCTTGGCACGCCGATCGCCAATCGGCCGGATCCGGTGCGCGTGGCCGAAGAGATGGCGTGGCTCGACGTGCTGTCGGGCGGGCGGCTGGAGATGGGCCTGGTGAAGGGCGCGCCGTACGAGATTCAACCCGCCAACTCCAATCCCGCCACGCTGATGCGCCGCTACTGGGAGGCGCACGATCTCATCCTGAAGGCGATGTCCACGCATGACGGCCCGTTCAACTGGGAGGGCGAGTTCTTCCACTACCGCAGCGTCAACATCTGGCCGAAGCCGGTGCAGCAGCCGACGCCGCCGGTGTGGATGACCGGGATGAGCGTCGATACCGGCAGGCTTGCCGCCGAGCGCGGCCACGTGGTCGGCACGCTGCTGTCGGGCGGCACAGCGAAGCCGATGTACGACGCCTATCGCCAACGTGCGCGCGAACTGGGCTGGGAAGCGGGGCCGGACCGGATGGCCTACGCGGCCGTGGTCGGCGTCGGCGCCACGCGCGACGCAGGGCTGCGGCGGGCCGACCAGATCGCCGACTATGTGCGCACCGCGCCGGTGGTCGCGGAGCAGTTCACCAACCCACCCGGCTACAACTCGATCGGCGCCAACGTTGCGATCATGCAGGCCGGCCCGCGCGCGCATCGCATCGTCAAGGATCGGCAGGGCAACCTGATCGATCACCGCAAGGCGACCGTGCAGCAGTTCATGGACACCGATACGGTGTTCGCCGGCACGCCGGACGATGTGTTCGACCAGATCCGCGAATTCAGCAACCGAATGGGCGGCGTCGGCCATCTGTTGTGCTTCGGCCAGGGTGGCTTCCTTGGCCACGAAGACACTGCGGACAACATCGGGCTGTTCGGACGCGAGGTGGCGCCGCGACTGCGCGAACTCGCGGTTGCGTCGGTGCAGCCGGGAATCGCGGCGGCGGAGTAGCATCGCTGTGATCGCTGCCGGGCATCGCACCGATCGCGGCGACTGCTCGAGGCGATCGGAGCCGAACCGGCTCATCCGTGGACCCATCATGTCGGTACTATCGGGGCGCGATTGTTGAGGACCTCCTTGTCGAAGCCGGCAATCCGCTTGTATCCGGCCGCCGTCTCCTGCAATTCCTGGGCTGACAGCACGTCCTCGATCCGCGCAAATCCACCTGGCGCACGTTCCTCCACCGCCTGCATCACCTGCTCGGGGCCGTTCTTTCGGTTGGCCAGAACGATCGCCGCCGTCGTGGGGCGGCGTTCCGCTTCATAGCAGCGCAACGCCGCCTCGGTGGCGCCAAACGCCCGGATGTCGCGCGCCAGCACGCGCGCATCGAGGATCGCCTGCGACGCGCCGTTGGAGCCGATCGGATACATCGGATGCGCGGCGTCGCCGAGCAGCGTGACCCGCCCGAAGGTCCAGCGCTCGAGCGGAACGCGGTCGACCATCGGGTACTCGTAACAGCGCTCAGCCGCCCGGATCAGACCGGGGACGTCGAGCCAGTCGAACCGCCAGCTTTCGAAGTGCGGCAGGAACTCGTCCGTATTGCCCGCCCGGTTCCAATCCTCGCGGCGCCATTGATGGTCCGGCGTGAACTTGCGTTCGGCGATCCAGTTGATCACTGCCGCATCGCGCTCCATCGCCGCGCGTGAGATCGGATAGCAGACAAACTTCTGAAACTCGTGGCCCGCCATGATCATGCTGCGGCCGGTGAGAAACGGCTTGCCGCGGGTCACGCCGCGCCAGAGGATCGCGCCGTTCCACAATGGCGGTCCTTCATCCGGATACAGCATGCTGCGTACCGCGGAATCGATGCCATCGGCGCCGACCAGCAGTTCCCCTTCTGCCTCGCCGATCCGCTCGCCGCTACGACGATCGACGAAATGTGCCCGCACGCCGTTGTTGGTCATCTCCCATCCGGCGAGGTGATGACCGGTGACAATGTGATCGGCGCCGATCCGCTCGCGCGCTGCCGCAAGCAGGATCATCTGCAGCTCGCCGCGGTGGATGGAGAACTGCGGCCAGTTGTAGCCTGCGGCACGTCCCCGCGGCTCCGACCAGATGAGCTGCCCGCGTTGCGAATAGTAGGCCAGTTCCGCGGTCGGAACCGCGGTCGCGGCGAGCCGGTCGGCCAGGCCAAGCTCGGTCAGTTCGCGCACCGCGTGGGGCAGGATGTTGATGCCGACGCCGAGTGGCTCGATGGCATCCACGCTCTCGAAGACACGGGCCTCGACGCCGATCTGATGCAGGCTCAGCGCCGTCGTCAGACCGGCGATACCGGCGCCGATGATCAGTATGGCCATGACCGCTCCGGTAGGTTGCTGCATGGCGCTCTACCACCGATGGCCACCCTGGTATCGAACATCCGGCGTCTCCCCGACGGTTCCTGCCCGCCAGTCTCCCGCGTCTGCTTTACTCCTGCTATCCGGACGCTCCGGCGGGTCGGACGTTTACCCGATTGCCCTGGGCCGATGCCCCTGACCTCGTGGGGGTGGCGTTGCGGGGCCGAAGCAGGACATGGACCGGGCGACGAAGGGACTGAGGTTGCACCGCTAGCGGGCAGCGCAAGCGGCACCGGTCAATCGACCGGTTCGTGGAGGAAGCGCTCCACCAGCGCCATGGCGCGGTCCCGTTTGGCCAAGGCCTGTGCGCGTTGCTGATTGCGCGCGCCGGAGGTCAGATAGAACCGCTCGTACAGCTCCACCCGCGACGCGAGCGCGGTGCCCGCGTAATCCCATGCCAGCCGGAACAGACGAATGCGCCGTTCCGCGTCCGTGTCGTTGGCACCGTGCAGATACTTGTCGATGAACGGCCGCAGTGACGGTTCCTGCATCATGTGCCAGGTCGGCGTCGCCAGCAGATTATGTGAACCGAGCAACTTGATGATCTCGTTGGCGCGCGGCATCCAGAATGGCATCACGGCTCGAAGCGCGGACAACGGTGCTCCATCGGCGAACCAGACGCCGTTGCCCCACTCACTCGGATGATCCTCGGCCGCCTGAACCGCGGAGCGGGCGAGTTCCGCGTAGCTCCAAAGCTCGCCGAGCAGCTGCTGTGACGACGGGCTCTTGTCGCCGATCGCTTCGGCCATCGCGGTCGCGAGGCCCCAGGCGAATTCCAGCTTCGTCGAGGCCCGCACCATGGTCTGTTGCATGACGTTCGGATTCCAGCTCCGCGTCATCACCTGGTTGTAGACCTTGACGTTCGCGTCGATGAACACGCGGTTGCGCGGCACCTCTACATCGTCGAAGATCACAAACGCGTCCTGTTCATCGAATCGCGATGACAGCGGATGATCGAACCGGTTGCCGGTCCCGGCGACGCTGTCTCGGCAGATGAACTTCAGTCCGGGTGTCGCCATCGGGATGCAGAACGACACGGCGAACCTGTCGCCGTCCTCGGGCAGCGGACGGCCTGGGTATACCGCAAGCTCATCCGCGAACGGCGCGAGCGTCGCGAGGATGCGGGCACCGCGCACGATGATGCCGTGCTCGGTGTCGCCGACCTTGCGCAGGATGACGTCGTTCTCCTGGCCTGGGATCTCGTCCTTCGCCTTGTCGATGGTGGGGTGGATCAGCGTGTGCGTCAGGCAGATGTCGCTGCGGCGCAGGATTTTCTGGTACTCGACCTGGCGTGCCGCGCCGTCCTCATTGCCGTGTTCTGCCCATTCATGCGCGCAACCGGCGAACCCGGCATAGGTGACGTTCATGTAGTCGGGCGTACGGCCCATCACGCCGACGGTGTGTTCCGCGATACGCCGCAGGCCGCGGTGGCGCCGCCGGATGTCCTCCGGCGAGCGCGGGATCATGTGGCTGACGTTGATCGGCTCGCCCGTCTCCGGGTCCCCGATCAGGCAGTCGTCCGCCGCCTCGTATTGCAGATCGAACACGGCGGCCAGGCCTTTCGCTGCGCCGGCGAATGCCGGGTGCGACGCGATATCGGTGACGCGGTCGCTGCCAACCCAGATCTCGCGCTCGCCCTTCAGTCCGCGCAACAGCTCCGCGCCCGTCCGAGCCGGCATGATGCTTCCCCTTCCAATTGACCTGCATACGCAGCTTTCGAACTCGCCTACCACGCTAGCTGCCTGGTGTCCCATTCGCTGCCGGGCGAAAGCCATAATGTAAGCCACAGAGGTCGAGGAAATAGACTGCCGCCTTCAAAGCGTCACGTGCTTCGTCGGGTGGCGGGATAATGGTCTCGTTGTAGTCGGCCTCGCTGCGCTCGTCCTTGACCGCATTAAATGCCTTGCCGGCAGCACGCAAAGTGACCACAGGCATTGCGCAAATCCAGGCATTTCTTCAGCTCACTTTTGGAAACCAACCGGTCGAGGAAATCCCCCTCCTTCATCAGCGCAGGATGATCCGTGGTCTTGGCATCCTTCCATCGCTGACCTGCCCGTTTTGCTTCGAGATCAACTGCGGCGAGATGCCTGTCGATTACGGTCCTCTGGAGCACATGGAGCCCAGCCAGCCAAGACATTACAACCGAAGATCTGCATTGAGCTGTCAATCTGAACTCCACCCTTGACCACGGGCTGCCCTTCGTCCGATCACCCCGCCCGCCATGTCCCTCCTCGTCATCTCCGGCGCCGCCATCCGGCTGGGTGGGCGCACCATCCTGGACGGCGCCGACCTCACCGTGGACCAGGGCCGCCGCATCGGTCTGGTCGGCCGCAACGGCGCCGGCAAATCCACGCTGCTGCGCGCCATCTCCGGCGAGCAGCCGCTGGACGGCGGCGACATCCGCCTCGCCGCCCGCGCGCACATCGCCACCGTCGCCCAGGAAGCCCCCTCCGGCGACGCCTCCCTGCTGGACACCGTCCTGCAAGGCGATCCCGAACGCCTCGCGCTGCTCGCCGAAGCGGACACCGCCGAGCCCCACCGCCTCGCCGAGATCCACGAACGCCTGCGCGCCATCGGCGCCGATGCGGCACCCGCCCGCGCCGCCGGCATCCTCGCCGGCCTGGGCTTTAACGAAGCGGCCCAGCAACGTCCGGTGGAGGAGTTTTCCGGCGGCTGGCGCATGCGCGTGGCGCTGGCCACCGCGCTGTTCGCCGCCCCCGACCTGCTGCTGCTGGACGAACCGACCAACCACCTGGACCTGGAAGCCACGCTGTGGCTGGAGACCTGGCTCGCCCGCTTCCCCGGCGCGGTGCTCCTGGTCTCGCACGACCGCGTCCTGCTGGACCGCGCGGTGCAGGCGATCGCCTTCCTCGACCGCGGCACCATCACCGTCACCCCCGGCGGCTTCGACGAATTCGTCCGCATCCGCACCGAGCGCGCGATGCAGCAGGCAAGCGCGGCCAAACGCATCGCCGCGGAACGCGCGCATATCCAGTCGTTCATCGACCGCTTCCGCTACAAGGCGTCGAAGGCGCGCCAGGCGCAGTCGCGCATCAAGGCGCTCGCCCGCCTGCCGCAGATCGAGACCGTGATCGAGGCCGCCCCTACCCGCTTCGACTTCCCCGAGCCTGCCCGCATCGCGCCGCCGATCCTGGCATTGGACCGTGTCGCTGTCGGCTACGACGGCACACCCGTGCTGCGCCAGGTCTCGCTGGCGATCGACATGGATGACCGCATCGCGCTGCTCGGCGCCAACGGCAACGGCAAGTCCACGCTGGCGAAGCTGCTGGCCGACCGCCTTCCGGCGCTGTCCGGCGAGGTGCGCCGCGGACCGAAACTGCGCGTCGGATATTTCGCCCAGCACCAGACCGACGAACTGGTCGCAGCCGAAACCGCGATCGACCACATGACCCGCGCGCTGCCTCGCGCCTCGCCGCCGCAGGTGCGCGCGCAACTCGCCCGTTTCGGACTGGACGCCGACCGCGCCGAGACACCGATTGCGAACCTCTCCGGCGGCGAAAAGGCGCGGCTGCTGTTGTCGCTCGCCACCCGCGAGGCGCCGCAGCTGCTGATCCTGGATGAACCCACCAACCACCTCGACATCGATGCGCGCGAGGCGCTGGTGAAGGCGCTCGCCGACTTCGAGGGCGCGGTGCTGCTGATCACCCACGATCCGCACCTGGTGGAGCTGATCGCCGAGCGACTGTGGCTGGTCGCCGACGGCACGGTCCGCCCGTTCGACGGCGACCTGGACGACTATCGCGCGCTGCTCGCCGAACGCGCCCGCCCGACGATCAGGCTGGACACGACCAATCGCCGCGAGGAACGCCGCGAACGCGCGGACTCCCGCGCCGCGCTGGCCCCGCTGCGCAAACAGGCACGCGACGCCGAGGCGCGGCTGGCGCGGCTGGCAGCGGAGCGCGCTGCTATCGAGAAGACGCTCGCCGATCCGGCACTCTACGTCCCCACGCGCAAGGCGGAGATTGCCGCCGCCAACGCCCGGCTGGCGGCGATCAGGAAGCTGGCCGCAGCGGCGGAGGCGGACTGGCTGGCGGCGGAAGAGGCGCTGGAAGCAGCATCCTGACGCAACGATTTCGTGGCTCGCGCCGCACCGGCCGGCAAACCCGCCTCCGCACGTCATGAACACCGAGCCAGGACGACGGGAGGATTTCGCGACCTCGTTGACCGTTCACGCAACTATTCCGCCACTCGGTGCCGTCATCTGGGCGGGCGTCGCTTCCGCTGATGACCCGCACCCGGCTTTGACAGGATTGTCCGGAGCACTGTCGAATGTCGACGCGGCCACCAACCCCTTACGCGTCGACCGGCATCCAGACCTCGATCGGTCCGAGGCCGGTCATCGGATTGAACTCCTTGTGGTAGAGCTCGAAATTGGGCGCGTGCGCAATCGTTACGCTCGCCAGATTCCAGCTATTCCAGATCGTGTAGTGGGTTCGCCGCAACTGCGACACGTGGCCTTTGTGTGTGAACACCGCATATCGGTGTTTGGCCACGCGCGTCCCCGACAGTCCTTCCGGCAAATCTGCGAACTCGGAAACGCGGACGCCCGCGATATACTCAAAACTGCCTGAATTGTCGGCATTCGCGCACAGGCCATAAGTCTCCGGGCCGCACTGGTTCGGGACATGGCCGATATGCGGGGCGAAGCGCTGCCATTGCGCCGGGATCCCCTGGTTGGTCTCGAATGTGTAGCGTACGCCGATGCCGGCGATCAGCAGTTCCGCGCCATCCACAAAGCGCGGCGGATCGAGTTCAATCAGCAGGGTCTTGTCCATTCGAAGCGGCTCCACGAGTTGAATGCTGACAGGAAGGCCATTGGCCCGCAGCGCTTCGGGAGGCACCCCAAATTGCCGTCGGAACGCTCGGGTAAAGGCTTCATGCGAGCCATAGCCGGCGGCGAGTGCCACCTCCAGGATGTTGGGAGCGCCCGCCGCCAGCTCTCGGGCCGCTTCGCTAAGCCGACGCCCGCGCGCATAGCGCATGAGCGACAGGCCCGTCGCCGCGCCAAAAGCCCTGGCAAGATAGTGACTGGAGACGCCAACCGATCGCGCGACGTCCTCAAGTGAAATCTCTCCCGAAAGACGATTCTCGATCAACCAGAGGGCTTGCTCGATCGGGTGCATCCTGATCCCATCCACGCGGCCACTCTGCCACCAGGCCACGACACTCACTTGATCGGGTGTGACCATAAGATTCACGTCGTCAATCGCCATTGATCGATTTTCGGACGGGCCTGGCCCGAGGACACGGCGCGGCCACGCCGGAGCCTGCGGAATATATTCCTTGACATCCGCGGCCCGCTCGTGTTCTTGTTGTGTTCATGTCCGCCGCGGCCGAAACCCCAACGCCCCAGCCCAGCCGCAGCGGCGGCCTGCTCGCCCTGGTCCGCAAGCTGATCGACTACGGCCGCGAACTCGCCGCCACCATCCGCCAGCGCACCGCCGCCGACCCGATCTTCGCCAAAGCCCGCTTCGGCACCGCCGATCTCGCGCTGATCCTCGCGCGCATCGCCCGCGGCCTGCATCTCGCCGACGCGCTCGAGGCGAGGGTGCTCCGCCGCGCTGCCCACCTCGACGCGCGGCCGCGGCCCGGCAAGGCGCGATCCGCGGCCAGGCCGCCGGCCGCCCCGCGCGTTGCCGAGACCGATCCGCGTCCCGCAGGCCTGCCCACCCCGGAGCAGATCGCAGCCGAGATCCGCCGCCGGCCGATCGGTGCCGTCATCGCCGACATCTGCCGCTACCTCGGCATCACGGCGAGCCATCCGCTGTGGCGCGACCTGCAGCGGGTCGTCATCGGGCACGGCGGCAGCCTGGCCCGCCTGACGACCGACATCTTCCGCCAGGCATTCCCCCGGGCTGCCCAACTCTCGACCGCAGCCGCCCAAGCCGCATCGCGAGGACCGGCCTTGCGGTCCGCGGCACCGGGCGGCACCGGCCCGCCCTGAACCTGTCGCCCGACGATCGCGACGTCGCGCCCGGGGCCAGCCATGGCCGGCCCTGGCGTGCAGATTCGACCTACGCCAACCGGAGCAATGGATGATCGCGCCGGCGCCGTGTATCTCGGCCCTGCCACGCAGTACAGTGCCTGAACGACGGCGAGCGGAGGGCCGCATGATCTACATGGTTGAGATGGCGCTGCTGGATACCGCGCGGCGTGCCGAATGGGACGCTTGGTACGTCGCGCATCAGCACCGCCTGCTGGCAATCCCAGGCATTCACGCCAGCCAGCGCTTCGCGTGCATCCACGTCGCCGCCGCTCCCTTTGTCGCGTTGCACGACGTCGATGGCCCGCAGGTCTTTACCTCCGACGCCTATCGCGAACAGGCCGGTCCGTCGAACACCGGCGAATGGCAGACCAGGATGTCCAACTGGCATCGCAACGTGTTTCGCGGCCTCGATCGCACGCCCGACGTGCCATTGGATGCGCGTCTCGTCGTGGTCGAACGCAACTGCGAAGCAGCCTTGCCCCGCGACGCCGGGCTGCGCTGGCTGGAGGCGGTCGGCCTCGACCAGAGCGTCCGCCGCCGTGGCCTCGCGGTGATGCCGCCCGATCAGGCGGACCTGCTCGCAGGCACCCCCGGGATCCGGGTGCTGAAGCCGCTCGGTCAGCGCCTGCTCAAATGACCAGCCCGCCATCGACATGCAGCGCCTGGCCGGTGACGTAGCCCGCCGCCGGTGAGGCCAGGAAGGCGATCGCCGCCGCTACCTCCTCCGGCAACCCCACCCGCCCGAGCGGCACACTGGCGATCTGGCGCCGCAGCCGGTCCGGATCGATCGCTGCATGCGCACCGGGATCCTTGCGAATGAAACCAGGCACCACCGCGTTCACCGTGACGGCGGACGGCGCGAGTTCGATCGCCAGCACGCGCACCAACGCCTCCAGCCCGGCCTTCGCTGCGGCGGACGCAGCGAACACCGTTGTGTCGGTGCGGAACGCGTGGGCGACAAAACTCGACACCGCGACCACGCGCGCATCGCGTCCCGCCTTCAGGTACGGCACAGCGGCACGCGCAAGCCGAAAGAATGCGCCCTGGATCGCCTCCACGGATGCGGCCATTGCGGCATCGGTCAGCGCGGCGAACCCGGTCCGATCGGCGAAACCGGCGTTGCTGATCAGCACGTCCAGCCCGCCGAACCGCGCGACCGCCTGCGCCACCAGCATTTCCGCCACCGTCGGTTCGGCGAGATCGCCCAGCGCAATCTCCGCAGTCGCGCCCGCCGCTCTTGCCGCAGCCGCCGCCCGCTCGGCGCCGGCACGGTTCCGCCGCGTGTGCACCAGCAGCGCGACGCCAGGCGCCGCCATGGCGCGACACACCGCGGCGCCGATCCCGCTCGCCGCTCCGGTCACCAAGACCACACGCTCCATCCGTCACACCACGTCGTGTGGCCGCAGCCGGCACCATGCGGCATCGGCATCGGTTTCGATCTGTAGCGTCGCGTGGCCAATGCCGAAGCGATCGCGCAATTCCGCGGTCACGTCGTGCAGCCGGCTCTCGGCGGAGGCATCGGCGCACACCAGATGCGCCGTCAACGCGGTCTGCGTCGTGCTGAGCCCCCAGATATGCAGATCGTGTACCTCCAGCACGCCTGGCACCGAGGCCAGATAGTCCTGCACCGTGTCGTGCTCCACGCCGCCGGGCACCGCGTCCATCGCCAGATCGATCGATTCGCGCAGCAGTCCCCAGGTGGTGACGACGATAATGATGCCGATCCCAAGACTCGCCAGAGGATCGAGCCACACCCAGCCGGTCAGCATGATCAACAGCCCCGCCACCACCACGGCACCCGAAACACCAGCGTCTGCGGCCATGTGCTGGAACTGCGCGCGTATGTTGAGGTCCCCGCCACGGCCGCGCAGGAACAGCAGCGCGGTGGCACCGTTCACTGCGATGCCGGCGGCGGCGACCAGGATCACGGTGACCTCGTTCACCGGCCCCGGCGCAAGCAGCCGCCGCACCGCCTCTACGCCGATCGCGCCAACGCCGAGCAGCAGGATGGTGGCGTTCAGCAGCGCTGCGAGAATCGAACCGCGTCCCCAGCCATAGGTGCGCCGACGCGTGGGCGGCCGACGCGCGAGCCAGGCGGCACCCCAGCCGAGCAGCAGACCCAGCACATCGCCCGAATTGTGGACCGCATCCGCCAGCAGCACCATCGAGTTGGCCGCCAGGCCAAACCCCAGTTCGGCCGCAACGAAACCGACGTTCAGTACCGTGCCCACGGCAAAGGCGCGATCGTGCCCGTTGCCATGATGCGAGTGGTGATGTGCGTGGTCGTGATGATGGTGCGCCATGGTTGGCCGACTCTGCGTTCGCCCAGGCATGTGTGACAAGGCTCACGCACTCATGATTGCGGCAGCCGGTTCACATCGCGCTAAGCACTGCCTGACAGCGAGAACCTTCCTGCCAATCTTCGGACACGTGATGCTCGGCACCTCGATCGCTGCGCTGCTGACATGGGCCGGCCATCATCCCCTGACGCAGGCAGCCGCGATCATACTTGGCACCTTCATTCTGGAAGACGCGGCGACCGTGCTTGCCGCCATGCAGGTGGGCGACGGCAGCCTGTCCGGCCCGCTGGCGCTGGCGTCGCTGTACGTCGGCATCGCGCTCGGCGATCTCGGGCTGTACGGCCTCGGATGGTTGGCGGCACGGCTGCCGCCGGTTGCGCGGCTGCTGCCGCCGCGGCGCAACGAGGTAATTCGCGCCTGGATCGATGGGCGCATATTCCGAGTGGTGCTGGTCAGCCGGTTCCTGCCGGGACTGCGGCTGCCGGCCTATACCACCTGCGGCTTCGTCCGCGCCGATCTGCGGCAGTTCGCACTGGCGGTGGTGATCGCCACCATCTGCTGGACTTCGATGCTGTTCGGCGTGTCACTGCGTATCGGCGAGGTGCTGATGGATCATTTCGGCGCCTGGCGCTGGGCTGGCGGGGCTGGCTTTGTAGTGTTCATCATCGTGGCCGGCAGGCTCGCGGCATTCAGTTTGCAGAGCAGACGGCAATGACATTGCAGACTGCGCTTGCCACCGCTGCCACCACGCGACGAGCCAGGCGGGAGCGAACGCTGTCGTGCTTCGAGTTCTGGCCGGATTGGCTGTTCTATGGCCCGGTGGCGCTGCACTGGATCGCCCTCGGTGTCCGCTACGGCGATTTCAGCCTGCCGACCGCGGCGAACCCGACCATCACGGCAGGCGGTCTCTGCGGTGAATCGAAGCTCGAAACCCTGGACCAGGTGCGGGCATCGATGCGCGGTCTGCTCGCACGCTACACCAGCATCGTGGCGCAGCGTGACGGTATCGACGCTGCCGAGACGGCCATGGCGGAGGCGTCCACCGCCTATCCTGTCGTCGCCAAGCCGGCGATCGGTTGCAACGGCACCGGAGTGCGCCTGCTTCGCAGCCGAGACGATCTCGTCCGTTATCTGACCGAGTTCCCCGCCGGCGAACGCATCGTCCTGCAGGAATTCGTCGCCGATGAAGGCGAGGCCGGCGTCTTCTACGTGCGCCACCCGGACGAAACGATGGGGCGGATCACCTCCATCACGCTGAAGCACGCACCTGAGGTGACCGGCGACGGAAGATCGACGCTGCGGCAACTGATATTGGCGGATCCGCGGGCGGGACGCGTGCCGCAGTTGTATCTGCCGCGACTTGCGCACCGATTGCACGAGGTACCGCGGCAAGGCGAACGCATTCGCCTGGTGTTCGTCGGCAATCACTGCAAGGGCTCGATCTTCGAGGACGGCACACGTCTGGTGACCCCCGCGTTGACGCAAGCCTTCGAACAGGTCGCACGTGCAACTCCGGGTTTTCACTTCGGCCGCATCGATGTGCGCTTCGCATCATTGGCGGCACTGTTGCGCGGCGAGGGCTTCCGCATCATCGAGATCAACGGTGTCGGCTCCGAGGCGACGCACATCTGGGACCGCAACACCACGCTGCGCGACGCCTGGCGTGGGCAGTTCGTCCACTACGGTGCGGCCTTCCGGATCGGAGCGGCGAACCGCGCAAGCGGCTACCGATCGTGTGGCTTGTGGGCGCTGTATAAACTTTGGCGGCGGCAGAAGCGGCTGATGGCCGCATATCCGATCAACGACTGATCGCGCTGCCCTTGCCTAATCCGCCACCTTCGGTCAGGAACGCTGCATGAGCGCGCTACAGGCCATCGTCATCGCCATCCTGCAAGGTGCCACCGAACTGTTCCCGGTGAGCAGCCTCGGTCACGCCGTGGTGCTGCCGGCGCTGTTGCACTGGCCGCTCGATCAGCGCTCGCCCGAGTTCCTGCCGTTCCTGGTGATGCTGCATCTCGGCACCGCCGCCGCGCTGCTGCTGTTCTTCTGGCGCGATTGGTGGTCGCTGGCGACCGGTGTCCTCGGGCTGGCCTCCTCGCATCAGATCGCCGAGAGCAGGCGCGTGTTCGTGCTCATCGTGATTGCCACCGTCCCGGCGGTGATCGTCGGCTTCCTGCTGGAGAAATTCTTCCGCAGCCTGTTCGGCACGCCGGTGGTTGCCGCGTTGTTTCTGATGGTCAATGCCGTGCTGCTTCTCGCGGGCGAGAAGTTGCGCGGACATGGCCACCGCCCGCTGGCTAGACTCACCATGATGGATGCACTGACCATCGGTTGCTGGCAATGCACCGCGCTGATCCCCGGCATCTCGCGTTCCGGCGCCACTATCGTCGGCGGATTGTTGCGCGGCATCGATCACGAAGGATCGGCGCACTTCTCGTTTCTGATCGCGACACCGATCATCCTCGGCGCGACCGTGCTGGAGGTGCCACACCTGCTGCGCGAGAGTGTACCGGCGGGCACGTTGGGGATCGCGACGGTCGCGGCGGTGATAGCCGGGATTACCGCGTATGCCAGCACCTGGTTCCTGATGCGGTACTTCCGGCAGCATGATGCATTGGCATTGAATCCGTTCGCCTATTATTGCTTCGTGGTCGGCGCCGGCAGCCTGCTGTTGCTGCTTGTGGCGTGACGGCGGCGCAAGATCAGCGGTCTACGGCGTGTCCGCGAACGCCCTACACGTAGACCCCCTTCATCCCCCCCGCCGGATACCGCGTTCCCGCCGCCGCGCCCGTCGGTATCGCCGCCGCTATCCGCGCGACATCATGCTCGCTCAGCTTCACCCGCAGCGCCCCGATATTTTCGTCCAGCCGGTGCGGATACCGCGTCCCCGGGATCGCCACCACGTCTGGCCCCTGCGCCAGCACCCAGGCGAGTGTGAGCTGCGCCGGAGTGCAGCCCTTCTCCTTCGCGGTCGCCTCGATCTTTGCCACCAGTTCCCGATTGCGATCGAAGTTCTGCTGCTGGAAGCGCGGATGCGCCGCGCGCCTGCCATCGACATCGGCAAACGTCTGGATCGCCCCGGTCAGAAACCCTCGCCCCAGTGGCGCATAGGCGACGAAGCTGATGCCCAGGCCGCACGTTGTCTCGCGCGTCTCCTCTGCTTCCTCGCGGTACAGCAGCGAATATTCGGTCTGCACCGCGGCGATCGGATGCACCGCATGCGCGCGGCGAATCGTTGCCGGCGACGCCTCGGACAGCCCGAGATGGCGCACCTTGCCCTGCTGCACCAGCTTGGCCATCGCGCCGACAGTGTCCTCGATCGGCACCGACGGATCGACGCGATGTTGGTAGTAGAGATCGATCACCTCGACGCCCAGCCGGCGCAAACTCGCCTCGCACGCCTGGATCACATACTCGGGGCGGCCGTTCACACCGTTCGGACCGCCCGGGTTCTGCGTCTGGCCGAACTTGGTCGCCAGCACCACGCGGTCGCGGCGCCCCTTCAGCGCGGGACCGATCACCTGTTCGTTATGCCCCCAGCCGTACATATCCGATGAATCGAGATGATCGACGCCCTGGTCGATCGCATAGCGGATCAGCTCCTCGGATGCCGCGTCATCGGCGGCGCCATAGATGCCGGACAGCGACATGCAGCCAAGCCCGATCGCCGCGACCGACAACCCGCCCTTGCCAAGCAGGCGATGTTCGAGCTGTTCCGTCGTGGCCATGATCGTGGTCTCCTTGTCCGGTACGGATTGGCGGTATAGTCCAACCAACAACGCCAACCAAATCAACGCGAGGATCACATCGCCGGCGAAATCCGCTTGGCCCTGCGCACTGCTTGCCGCTGTAACCTGCGAAACAGAGATCGTTCCATACAACGATACTCCGCTACTCGCCCGGTGAGGCGAGTATTCCGGTCCAGCAGGCTGGGCGCTTGCAGCTGCCGATGGTTATACTGGCGCGATCTCGGACCATGGATGGCAGGCCAGGATGCAGCGTATCGTACATGTGGGCAGTGTCGCGGTCGCCAATGACCTCCCGTTTGCACTGATCGCCGGCCCTTGCCAGATCGAATCTCGCGCCCATGCGTTGGAGGTCGCCGTTGCCCTGCGCGAGCTGTCCACGGCGACCGGTGTGCCGCTGATTTACAAATCGAGCTTCGACAAGGCCAACCGCACCTCCGTCTCTGCTGCCCGCGGTGTCGGGATCGGCGAGGGTCTCGGTATCCTCGCCGAGGTGCGCGAAACCACCGGCCTGCCGACGCTCACCGACGTACACAGCGCCGAGCAGTGTGCCATCGCGGCGCAGGCGGTCGATGTGCTGCAGATCCCCGCATTTCTCTGTCGCCAGACCGATCTGCTGCTGGCCGCCGGCGAGACCGGCAAGCCGATCAACGTGAAGAAGGGCCAGTTCCTCGCCCCCTGGGACATGGCGAACGTCGCCGCCAAGATCGCTAGCACCGGAAACCACAACATCCTGCTGTGCGAGCGTGGCGCCAGCTTCGGCTATAACACCCTGATCAGTGACTTTCGCGCGCTGCCGATCATGGCGCGCACCGGCTATCCGGTGGTGTTCGACGCGACCCATTCGGTGCAGCAGCCGGGCGGGCAGGGTGCGTCGTCCGGTGGGCAGCGCGAGTTCGCCCCGGTGCTGGCACGCGCCGCGCTCGCGGTCGGTGTGGCTGCGGTGTTCATCGAGACCCATCCCGATCCGGACCATGCCCCCAGCGATGGCCCGAACATGATCCCGTTGCGCGAGATGCCGGCGTTGATCGTGCGGCTGAAGGCGTTCGATGAACTGGCGAAATGTGCGGCCTGAGTGTATGTCCGAGAGCCTCGGAAGCAATGGAGCGGAGCATGGTCAAGGACGCCCAGGGACACGACGTTTCCGGTGCGACAGCCGAGTCCATCGCGCTGTATGATCAGGCGGTACGCGCGTTCAATCTCGGCCATGGCGACGCGCTCGGTCTGTTCGACGCCGCCCGGCTGGCGTCGCCCGATTTCGTCATGGCGCATCTGGCGAAGGCCTGGCTGTTTGCGATCTCCAATGACCCGAGCTTTGCCGGCCAGGCCCGAACCTTGATCGAGGTTGCCGAGAACCTTGCGTCGAACCTGCGTGAGCGGGGTCATCTCGCTGCGCTCCAGAAAGCGCTGGCGGCGGAACGACGCGCTGCTGTGGCCCTGCTGGACGGGCACCTGATGCATTATCCGTTCGATACCGTGGCGCATCAGGCCGCGGTGCTGCTCGAGGGCTTCCTCGGCGGCTTCCGGTGGGTGCGGGAGCGGACGGCGCGGGCGTTGCCGTTCTGGTCGAGCGACATGCCTGGCTACGGAACCATGCTCGCGTTCCACGGCTTCGGGCTGGAGGAAGTCGGCGACTACGCCCGCGCCGAAGACGAATTGCGCGCGGCGGCGGAGCTGGAGCCGCTCAGTTTCTGGCCACATCACACCGTCGCACATGTCATGGAAATGACCGGACGTCCGGAGGACGGCCTGGGCTGGATGAGCGCGCGGGAGGCCTTCTGGGCGAGTCCGGAGAGCCCCAATCAGGGCCATATCTGGTGGCACAAATCGCTCTATCTGCTGGAGCTCGGACAGTTCGACGCAGCCCTCGCGCTGTACGACGGGCCGCTGCTGCGCACACTGCGTCCGATGAGTGTCAGGCTGTGCGATGCCTCGGCGCTGTTGTGGCGTCTCGACACGCTCGGCTGCGACGTGGGCGAGCGCTGGCGTGAACTGTTGCCGCGCTGGGAAGGCCACACCGATGGCAGGAGCCTGCTGTTTGCCGACATCCATGCGGCAATGGCGGAACTGCGCTCCGGCCAGGAAGCGCTGGTCGAGCGTCGCCTGGATCGGATGCGTGCGACCGCGGCGGACAGCTCCGAGGCGGGCTCCATCTATCGCGAGATCGGCATGCCGCTGGTGGAAGGTCTCATGGCGTTCCATCGTGGCGCCTATGAGCAGGCGGTGGCACTGTTGCAGCCCGTGCGTTACGACCTTTGGCGGATCGGCGGCAGCAATGCGCAGCGCGATATCGTCGACTGGACACTCACCGAAGCGGCGCTGCGCGGCAGCTTGCGGAACGTTGCCCTGGCATTGTCGAATGAGCGTCTGGGCGCGCGCCCGCGCAGCGCGGTGAACCGACAATTTCATCGCCGCGCCGAACAGATCGCCGCCTGACGTGGCTTGGACGAATGGCGGGCCGCCGAACGCCCGCTGCCAGCTCGACTCGAGGAGAGCGATGCGGTGACCGGGCGTGTCGCCTAGGCGCGGGTCAAGCGAAGCGCGCCGGGCACCTGCGCCCATTCCGTCATTGTGTCGCGACCCGCTTTCCTGCATCCTCCCGCTGTCCCGGCCACCCGGCGCGGGAGAGAGCGGAGTCCCCTCCGCCGCCGAAGGCGCAACCGGCCCCCGGAAACGCTCAGGTACCAGGGACCGCGTCGGGATCAGGGATCTCTGGAAAGCCGGCCGGCGTGCCACACGCCTGCCGCACCGACGAGGTAAGGGACGCCCTCGCGCGTTCTGAATCTTTCAGGTACCGCGACAGAGGGGGGTCAGCGACACCGGCACCGATCGCCGGCGCATGACCCTTGCGGAGCGGACCAGTGATCGAGAATGCCCTGCCGGACGACCCCACTCCCCAGCCGCTGAAGACCGTCCCGCTGGACGCCTTGCACCGCGCGCTCGGCGCTCGGATGGTAGCGTTCGCCGGCTATGCCATGCCGGTGCAGTATCAGGGGGTGCTGGCGGAGCACCTGCACTGCCGGGCGCAGGCGGCGCTGTTCGATGTCTCGCATATGGGCCAGGCAACGCTGTCGGGTGCGACGGCCGCGGCGGCGCTGGAGCAACTGGTTCCCGGCGACATGCTCGGGCTGAAGCCGGGCAGGCAGCGCTACACGCTGCTGACCAACGAGGCAGGCGGCATTCTCGACGACCTGATGGTGGCGAATCTCGGCGAGGGGCGACTCTTCCTGGTGGTCAACGCCAGTCGCAAGGACGTCGATTTCACCCACATCGCCGCCAACCTGCGGTCCGGCGTGCAGCTTCAGCCGGACGAGGACCGTGCTCTGCTGGCGCTGCAGGGACCTGCCGCTGCCGCGGTGATCGGCCGCATCGGACCTGAAGCGGCGCAGCTGCCGTTCATGGGCGCGGCGGCGATCGCGGTCGCGGGCGTTGCCTGCCTCGTCTCACGTTCCGGCTACACCGGCGAGGACGGCTTCGAGATTTCGGTCCCCGCCGACAGTGCCCACGTGGTGGCGCAGCGCATCCTGGACCAGCCCGAGGTCGTCCCCGCCGGTCTCGGCGCCCGCGATTCGCTGCGGCTCGAGGCGGGTCTCTGTCTCTATGGCAACGACATCGACGAACTGACCACGCCGATCGAGGCCGACCTCGCCTGGGCGATCGGCAAGCGCCGCCGCGCCACCTGGGATTTCCCGGGTGCCACCGCGATCCGCGACCAGATCGAGCACGGCGCGGCGCGCCACCGCGTCGGCATCCGCCCCGATGGGCGCGCGCCCGCTCGCGCGCTGACCGAGATCGTCGCCGGGGACGGCACCGCGGCGGGTACGATCACCTCCGGCGGCTTCTCCCCCACGCTGAGCGCGCCGATCGCCATGGGTTACGTCCGCAAGGACCTCGCCACCGTCGGCACCGCGCTGCACCTGATGGTGCGTGGCAAACCACTGCCCGCGCGCGTCGTGCCGATGCCGTTCGTCCCCCACCGCTACGCCCGTTGAAACAAGGAGCGTCCCGATGGCGAAATCCCCTTCGGATATCCGCTACACCAAGGAACATGAATGGGTGCGCATGGATGGCGACATCGCCACCATCGGCATCACCGACCACGCGCAGGAACAACTCGGCGACGTGGTGTTCGTCGAGCTGCCGGAGATCGGCCGCGAGGTTGCCGCGGACGAGGCCTGCGCAGTGGTGGAGAGCGTGAAGGCCGCGTCCGATTTATACGCGCCACTCACCGGCAAGGTGGTGGAGACCAACCAGACCATCATCGACGACCCTTCGATCGTGAACAGCGATGCCGAGGGCGAGGGCTGGTTCTTCCGCGTCGAGATCGACGACATCGATGCGTACGACGCGCTGATGGACGCCGCGGCCTATGACGAATACGTGGAGACGCTCGATTGATGGACGTATTGGCGGAACTCGCCGCTCTCGAGGCGGCGGACAGCTTCGTTTCGCGTCACATCGGTCCGTCCGAAACCGATATCGCCGCGATGCTGCACGAGGTGGGCGCGGCGACGCTGGACGACCTGGCGGCGAAGACCGTGCCGCCAGCGATTCGAACCAATCGGTCGCCCGATCTGCCGCCACCGATCGACGAGGCCGCGGTGATCGCCGAACTGCGTGCGTTGGCGGCGAGGAACGTGTTGAAGAAGTCGCTGATCGGCATGGGGTATCACGGCACGCACACGCCGCCGGTGATCCAGCGCAACGTGTTGGAAAACCCCGGCTGGTACACTGCCTACACGCCGTATCAGGCGGAGATCGCGCAGGGCCGGCTGGAGGCGCTGCTCAACTTCCAGACGATGATCTGCGAGCTGACCGCCATGGAGATCGCCAACGCATCGCTGCTGGATGAAGCCACCGCGGCGGCCGAGGCGATGGCGATGGCACATGCCGTCAGCCGGACCAAGTCCGACGTGCTGGCCGTGGCGACCGACCTGCACCCGCAGACGCGCGCGGTATTGGCGACACGTGCGCGTCCGATCGGCATCACGCTGGTGGATGTCGCGCCAGGCGACCTGGCAGCGATCGCGATGGCGCAGCCGTTTGCCCTGGCGCTGCAATATCCCGGCACCACCGGTGCGATCCGTGAACTGTCGCCGGAGATCAGTGCGGCGCACGAGGAAGCTGCGCTGGTCATCGTCTGCGCGGACCCGCTGGCGCTCGCGCTGCTGACGCCGCCGGGCGAGATGGGCGCCGATATGGTGGTCGGTTCGTCGCAGCGCTTCGGCGTGCCGATGGGCTTTGGCGGCCCGCACGCCGGTTATCTGGCGACGCGCGATGCCTACAAGCGGCACATGCCGGGCCGGCTGGTCGGCGTATCGCAGGATGCCGGTGGCCAGCCGGCGATGCGGCTCGCGTTGCAGACCCGGGAGCAGCACATCCGGCGCGAGAAGGCGACGTCGAACATCTGCACCTCGCAGGTGCTGCTGGCGGTGATCGCAGGCTGCTATGCGGTGTGGCACGGACCGGACGGGCTGAAACGCATCGCGCGGCGGGTCAATCTGCAGGCGCGGCTGCTGGCCGACGCGGCGCGACAGGGCGGCCATCGCCTGCTGCATGATGCATTCTTCGACACGATCGCGATCGAGACCGCGTCCGCCGATGCACTGATGCAGGCAACGCTTGCACAAGGCTTCAATCTGCGGCGCATCGACGACACGCGCATCGGTATCGCGCTCGACGAGACGGTGACGCGCGAGGACCTGACGCGGCTAGCTTCTGTGCTGGGCGGCGCGGTTGCCAGCGCCCCACCGTCGATCCCAGCGGAATTGGTGCGGAACACGCCGTTCCTCGAACAGGCCGTATTCAAGCAGCACCGTGCCGAACACGAGATGCTGCGCTACCTCAAGCGGCTGGAGGAGAAGGACATCGCGCTGAACCGCAGCATGATTCCGCTCGGTTCCTGCACGATGAAGCTGAACGCCTCGGCCGAGATGATCCCGATCACGCTGCCCGGCTTCACCGAGATCCACCCGTTCGCGCCGGTCGACCAGACCCTGGGCTACGCCGAACTGATTGCGCGCCTGACCGACTGGCTGAAGGCCATCACCGGCTTTGCCGCGGTCACGCTGCAGCCGAATGCCGGTTCGCAGGGGGAGTATTCCGGCCTGCTGGCGATCCGGGCCTGGCACGCGGCGCGGGGCGAGGCTCACCGCACCATCTGCCTGATTCCCTCCAGCGCGCACGGCACCAATCCGGCAAGTGCCGCGATGGCGGGATTGCAGGTCGTGGTGGTGGGCTGTGACCGCGACGGCAACATCGATGTGGCCGATCTGCACGCCAAGGCGGACCAGCACGCAACCAATCTGGCCGCGCTGATGGTGACCTATCCCAGCACGCACGGCGTGTTCGAGGCGGCGATCCGCGAAATCTGCGAGATCGTTCACTCGCATGGCGGCCAGGTGTACATGGACGGCGCCAACCTCAATGCGCAGGTCGGGCTGACCAGCCCCGCCGCGATCGGCGCCGATGTCTGCCATCTCAACCTGCACAAGACGTTCTGCATCCCGCATGGCGGTGGCGGTCCTGGCGTGGGGCCGATCGGTGTCGCGGCGCATCTCGCGCCGCATCTGCCGAACCACCCGCTGCGTGCCGACGCCGGGCCGGCCAGCGGCTTCGGACCTGTGTCGGCGGGACCGTTCGGCAGCGCGATGATCCTGCCGATCTCGTATGCCTATGTCCGCATGATGGGCGCGGCCGGACTGAAGCGCGCGACCGAGGTGGCGATTCTCAGCGCCAACTACATCGCAGGGCGGCTGCGCGGACATTACCCCGTGCTGTACGCCGGCCCCGGCGGCATGGTGGCGCACGAATGCATCATCGACTGCCGCGGCTTCCAGGCCGAGGCCGGCGTGATGGTGGAGGATATCGCGAAGCGGCTGATGGATTTCGGCTTCCACGCGCCGACCATGTCCTGGCCGGTCGCCGGCACGCTTGATGATCGAGCCGACGGAGAGCGAGAGCAAAGCCGAAATCGACCGGTTCTGCGAGGCGATGATCGCGATCCGCGCCGAGATTGCCGCGATCGCCGCAGGCCGGCTGGACAAGGCGGACAATCCGCTGAAGCACGCCCCGCACACGGCACGCGATGTCATGGCGAACGTATGGACACATGGCTATTCGCGCGAGCAGGCGGCGTTTCCGCTGGAGTGGGTGGCAGTGGCGAAATACTGGCCGCCGGTGAAGCGCGTGGACAATGTCTACGGTGATCGCAACCTGATCTGCACCTGCGCTCCGCTGGAAGCGTACGCGCAGGCGGCGGAATAGCGCCGCGCGCCACCGCCGCTCCCCTGCGGGAGCGGGTCGAGGGCGGCGACCAGGCGAAATACCGCCACCATTTTTCCCGGTTTCACCTGATCCGCACTCTCCGCAAAGTTCGCGCAGTTTCAGACAAAACCGCCGAACGATGTCTCCTGTATCGGTAACGGGTTCGCATCGCCTAGCGTCACGGCGTCGAACAACCAACCCGGTGGAGACACCAATGGCCACCTCCCTCACCCGCAAAATCGCCGCGACCTGCGCCGTCATCGGCCTTGCCACAATCGGCACCGCCGCAACGTCCAAGCCAGCCAATGCCTGGTGGAACCACTACGGGTATGGCTACGGCTGGGGCTGCTGCCGCGTCGGCGTGTTCGTCCCGCCGATCGTCGTGGCGCCGCCGGCCTACTACCCGGCCCCGGCGTACTACGCTCCGCCGGCCCGTGGCTGGATCCCGGCTCACTGGCAGGGCGGATACTGGATCCCCGGCCATTGGTCGTGAACCTGTGACGCGGTTCATATCTGCCCACACGATCGACCGCCAAAGTGCCGATAACGGGCGAAGCACCTGGTAACGCTTCGCCCGCAACGAGGACAGACCGGTCATGCGCCAGTTCATTATAGCCGCTGCAATGGCATTGGGTCTCATCGCGCTCTGGGCGGCGATCCTGCCGCTCACCGCGCAGCCCGCACCGGCGCAGACTGCGTTCGCCTCGCCCGCCATGTCGAAGGCACTGTTCCTCTGCCGCGGCCCGAACGGCATCGATCGCAGCTGCGCCGCCGCACTGGCCAATGCCCTGGTGCTGCAGGCCTCCGACAGCCCGGTGACCCACGTGAGCGACCGCCTCTGCCACGTGGATCGGGCAATGCTGGCCCGCCTCGATCGCCGCGACTGATCGCGCAAAAAAACCGAGGAGACCGGCACATGCTGCCAGCGAGCATCCGGCGGCTGCGTCCCGACACATTCGTCATGGCACTCGTGGGCACCGTCACCATCGCGACCCTGTTGCCCTGCCAGGGCAGCAGCGCACGGATCTTCCACGGACTCGGCCTGTTCGCCATTGCATTGCTGTTCTTCTTGCAAGGTGCGCGGCTGTCGCGGGAGTCGATCCTTGCCGGCATGACCAACTGGAAGCTGCATGCCTCGATTGCGGCCACGACGTTCGCGCTATTCCCGGTGCTGGGGACGGCGCTCATCGCGCTGCTGCCGCATGCGCTGGACCGCACACTGGTGCTGGGCGTGCTGTTCCTGTGCGCGCTGCCCTCCACCGTGCAATCGTCCATCGCGCTGACCTCGATCGCGCAGGGCAACGTGGCGGGTGCCGTTTGCGCGGCGACCGCATCCAGCCTGATCGGGATGGTGTTCACGCCGCTGCTGTTCGGCTTCATGTCGCGCGTGCGCGGCGGCGGCATTGACATGTCCGGCATGTGGCAGGTGGTCGCCGAACTGCTGCTGCCGTTCGCCGCCGGCCATCTGCTGCGGCCGTGGATCGGTCCGTGGGCCGCGCGCAACAAGAAGCTGCTGGCAATCACCGATCGCGGCTCAATCCTGATCGTGGTGTATACCGCGTTCAGCGCGGCCGTCGTGCACGGCATCTGGCACCAGGTGCCGCCGATGATGCTCGCCACCCTGGCGGCGATCGTTGCGGGGTTGCTGGCGATCGGTCTGCTGATCACCAGTGCCGGTTCCCGCGCCTGCGGCTTCGCTCACGCCGACGAGGTTGCCCTGGTGTTCTGCGGTTCGCAGAAGTCGCTGGTTGCCGGCATTCCGATCGCCAGCGTGCTGTTTGCCGGGCCGATGCTTGGCCTGGTCGTGCTGCCGATCATGATCTACCACCCGCTGCAACTCGTGGTGTGCGCTTGGCTGGCACGGCGCTATGCGAGCCGCCCGGTCGCCACGGCGATGGTCGATGGAGCTGCTCTGCTGCCGGTGAGCGCTACGGCGCGCTAGCGTCCGAGGTCGCCGGATCGCGAGCGAATGATCGCCTCCTCGAGCATATCGAGTCGGTCCTGACCCCAGAAAATCTGGCCTTCGAATGAGTAGAACGGCGAGCCGAACACGCCCGCGGCGAGCGCGCGTGCGGTGTTGTCGCGATACTCGGCCTGCACTGCCGCGGTGCGCGCAGTCTCGATCAGCCCGTCGCCATCGATCTCGCAACGCCGAGCGATGGCGACGAGCACAGCGGGATCGGCAGGATTCTGATCCTGGGCCCAGATCGCCCGCATCACCGCATTGACGAAATCACCCACCGGCAGGCCACGTCGCTGCGCTGCGATCACCATGCAGGACGCGAGATCCACATCGGCCGGGAAATACCGTGGCTCGATGTTGAGCGGCACGCCGAGCCGCGCGCGCCATCGCTTCAGTTCCTCGATCCGGTACGCCTGTCGCTGCCATGCCCGGTTCGCCAGGACGATGCCGCCGCTGTCGGCGAAAACGTCCTGCATGCGCATCGGTATGTGATTGACGCGGACACCATGCCGCGCGGCCATCTGAACGAACCGGGCGCCACCGAGATACGCCCAGTCCGACAACAGCCAGACGTAGTAGTCGATGGTGGGTATCAAATTCTCGGTCATTGCAGCATCCTTCTCGGCCGCCTTCTCCCAGCCCGTATCAGCCACTGGACACCACGGTGGCGGATGGTGGCAAATTGAAGCGAGGTTGTTCCGGAGTCGTTATGCCCGACGCTGACATCGCCGCAATCCGCGCCTTGCTTGCGAGCCGAACGCGTCCGACAGGGGCGGCCGAACGCCGCGAACGGCTCGACGATTTCGGACGTGCGCTAGGTGTTCCCGAGCAAGCTCGGCTCGAGCCGATCCAGATCGACGGCGTAGCGGCGGAGTGGTCGACGACGCCCGAGGCTGACCCCGCGCGCGCCGTACTCTACCTGCACGGCGGCGGCTACATGGCGGGCTCGATCGTCAGCCACCGCTATGTCGCCGTCGAGATCGGCCGTGCCGCGCACACCCGTACGCTCGCCCTCGGCTATCGACTCGCGCCCGAGCATCGCTATCCGGCGCAACTCGAGGACGCGCTCGCGGCCTGGCAGTATCTGCGCGATCAGGGATTTGCGCCGGAAAGCATCGCGGTCGGCGGCGACAGCGCCGGTGGCAACCTCACGCTGGCACTGCTGCTTGCGCTCCGCACGCGCGGAATGCCACTGCCGTGCTGCGGCTGGCTGGTCTCGCCGTGGAGCGATCTCACCGCGAGCGGTGCCACGATGCAGACCAAGGCCGACGTCGATCCGATGATCCAGAAGCCCTATTTGCTCGAGCTCGCGCAAGCCTTCGCTGGTGGCAAGGATCTTGGCGATCCGCTGGTCTCGCCACAGCTCGCCGATCTCGCCGGTTTGCCGCCGTTGCTGATTCAGGTCGGGTCGGATGAGACCTTGCTCGACGACTCGGTAAAGCTGGCGGGCCGTGCGGGCGCGGCGGGGGTGGCCGTGACGCTCGAGGTCTGGCCCGACATGATCCACGCCTTCCCGATGTTCTTTCCGCGCGTGGCGGCGTCCCGCCGCGCGACCGCCAGAGCCGGCGCCTTCATGCGCCGCCATTGGCCTGGAAGTGCGGGATGATCTGCTCGCCAAACAGGCGAATGGTATTGAGCACCTCGTGGTGCTGAGCCGGCCCAATGGCGCACAGCAGGAACACCTCCTCGATACCCAGCGCTTGGTACAATTCGAGAAACCGGATGCACTCCGCCGGCGTGCCGACGCAGAATGACGTGCCTTGCTCACGCACCTGCCGGGGCGTGAGTTCACCCGGATGCGGACCGCTGGCAAGGCGCTGATCGCGCGCGTAGTAGCCCTGATAATCTGGCGGCACAGTGGATGGATCATAGTCGCGCCACACCAGGCGGGCACGCTCGCGTTGTTGCTCGAGATACCAGCCCACGAGTTCGGTGCCGCGCTCGGCCACCACCTGGGGATCCTCGTGACAGTAGCCCGCGGTCATCAACGCGGCGCTCCTTGCGGGCGCGGCTCCACTGCCCGCCGACGTCCTCAGCGCGTCCTGATACAGCGCCATAAGTTGTTGGACGCGGTTTGGGCCGCCTTCGCTGCCGAACAATCCCCCCATCCCCAGGCTACCCGTCAGGCGCGCCGTTTCGTCGCTGCCGCAGGCAGACCACAACGGAGGGTGCGGACGTTGCACAGGTTTCGGGAGTACTTCGCGAGGAGGGATCTTATAGGTACGTCCCTTGGTTACTCGATTGTCTCCTCGGTCCAGATACGTGGCAGCACGTCGGCAAACTCCAGCCACATCCCGCGCGTGTCGTGCAGGTCGCTGCCGTACGGGGTGAGCTGGTACGGATAGCCGGTGCGGCCCAGACCGACATCCACGCGCCCATGGCTCAGGATGTCTAGCGTCGCCATGCGTGCCGCCACGTGCAGCGGATGATGGATCGGAGCCAGAACCACACCGATGCCGAGGCGGATACGGCTGGTGCGCTGACTCACTGCCGCGAGCGTCAGGTCCGGCGCGCTGTTGTGCGACCATACCGGGCGGAAGTGATGCTCCGAGAACCACACGCTCGCAAAACCCTGTTCCTCGGCGAATGGAATCTGCTCGAGCGCCTCATGGATGCGTTGCAACTCACTGGTCGGCGTCCACGGTTTCGGCACCTGAATCTGGTAGAACAGGCCAATGCGCATGGGACTGTCTCCTGGCGGATAGCTGACGCAGGGTATGCGCCCTCGCCTTGGTGCGCTACGTTCGTCGCCAAAGCACAGTTGGATGTCCTGGGGAGGAGAGAAATCCGATGCCGTACGACCTGTTGATCCGCAACGGCCGCATCGTCGATGGCTCAGGCATGCCGGCCTACCGAGGCGATGTCGCGGTGAAGGACGGCACGATCGCCGAGATTGGAAAATTGAGCGGATCGGCGGCCCGGGTCGTCGACGCCCACGGAGCCGTGGTAGCACCAGGTTTCATCGACAATCACTGCCACTACGACGCTCAGGTGACGTGGGACCCGTTGTGCTCGTATTCGTGCGATCACGGCGCCACCACCGTGATCTTCGGCAACTGCTCGCTGTCGCTCGCGCCGGTGCGCCCGGGCAGCTCGGAGCGGCTGGCCGAGTTCCTGTCCTACGTCGAAGCGATCCCGATGGAAGTGCTGCGCACCGTCGATTTCAACTGGGAGACAGTCCCGCAATACATGGACAAGCTCGACCGCAGCCTCGGCGTCAATGTGGGCAATTTCATCGGCCACACTGCGGTGCGTTATTACGTGATGGGCGACGAATGTCAGAAGCGCACCGCGACGGACGCCGAGATCAAGCAGATGCAGGACATCGTGCGCGACGGCATGCGCGCCGGCGCACTCGGTCTGTCGGTCTCACGCAACCAGGGCCACTATGATCCGCAGGGCGTCCACCTTCCGGCGTTGTGGGCCGATGAGAAGGAGATGTTCGCGCTGTGCGACGTGCTGCGGGAACTCGGCACCGGCGTGATCCAGAGCGGCGGCGGCAATGGCGCCGAGATGAAGAACAGCCTGATGAGCAGGCTGTCGGAAGCCACCGGCCGCCCGGTCGTCTACAACAATCTCAACCAGTCAATGCGCCGTCCCAACGAGTGGCGCGAGCAGATGGCGCACGTCGACGAAACGATCGCCAAGGGCATCCGCGCCTATCCGACGTGCACGCCGAATCGCATCACCGACTTCTTCACGATGCGCAACACTCAGACCTTTCGCGGCCTGCCGACCTGGCATCCGATCCTGCTTGCCACGGACGAGGAGAAGCTGCGTGCCTACAGCGACCCATCGGTTCGCAAGAAGCTCCACGACGAGGCGGTCGAATTCAAGATCGACTTCAACCCGGCGGGAATTTGCCGCACGTGGTGGGACTACATGACTGTTCAGCAGGCGGCACTGCCAAAGAACAAGGGCCTCGAGGGCATGACCGTCGGGCAGATCGCCGAGGCGCAGGGCAAGGGCATCATCGACGCCTTCCTCGACCTTGTCGTCGAGGAGAATCTCGACACCGCGTTCCTGCATGGCGAGAACAACGTCGACGACGATGCTGTCGCGAAAATTCTGAACTATCCGAATGCGATCATCGGTCTTTCGGACGGCGGCGCGCACGTTCAGTTCCAGAGCGGCTTCGGCTTCAGCACCCGTCTGTTGAGCGAGTGGGTGCGCGAGCGGAAGATCATGTCGCTGGAAACGGCGGTGCGGCGGCTGACCTTCGAATCGGCGTCGGTGTTCGGGCTGCACGACCGCGGCCTGCTGCAGCCGGGGATGGTGGCGGACCTCGTGATCTTCGATCCTGACACGGTCCGCCCGCTGCCGCACGAGGTCGTTCACGACTTCCCAACCGGAGCCATGCGGATCCGCGAACCGGCACAGGGCATCCTCATGACGGTCGTCAACGGCCAGGTTCTGCTGGAGGACGGCAAGCACAGTGGCGCGCTGCCCGGCCGGGTGCTGCGCAATACCTACTACCATGCGAATCATCGGAACTGAGGCGACAGCAATGGCCGTTACACTGGACGAAGCCAATCGCGTCATCGAAGGCGCGGTGGCGAAGGCGCGAGAGCTGAACATCCGGATCAGCGTCGCGGTCTGCGACGCCGGCGGTCGTCTGGTGGCATTTCAGCGCATGAACAACGCCATCTGGGCGAGCGCCTACGGCAGTCAGGGCAAGGCCATCGCATCGGCGGCCTTTGGACGTCCCAGCGGCGAACTGTCCGAGCGGGCGAGCCATCCTACCCCGGCCGGCATCGCCGCCGCCGAGGGCGGTCACATGATCATGGGGCAAGGGGCCGTACCGATCCTGCGCGATGGTGTCGTCGAAGGAGCCTGCGGTGTGGGTGGCGGTACCGCGCAGCAGGATGAAGACTGCGCCCGCTACGGGGTCGGGAAGTTGTAACTCAGCAAAGCTTCGTCGCCGCGCCTCTCGCAATGACAGCGAGGCATCACAGGCGACCGCGCTGGATCGCTGCCACGCACATTGAAGTTGCATCAGCCAATACCGTACACGATATGCATCCTAAGGTTCTCTTCCCATCGCGGATATTCACATGCCTAACACCGACGCTTTTGCGTTATCGCACCTCGGATTGAACGATTTTCTCTTCGCTCCGGTCGGCACGGAAGCCAACGGCATGACCCTCAGCCTGATTTCCGTGTTTGCGCGGCGGGGGGACGATCCGTGGGGGGAGGCGGGCAGATTGGCCGGGTTGCCAAAATTGGAGGCGATTGAAAGCCTGGCAGGGGCCATCGCCGGCATGCCGACGGGCAAGTGGAAACTCCCCGATGCGACGGCGATCGCCACCCGTCTGATCGCGCTGCTGCCGGCGCAGTCGTGGACATCCGCACATGCGCTGCCAGTATCGAGATACGGTGCAATCGCAGGGCGCTTCGGCAGGATCGGGCTCGTGCTGCTGTGCATCGCATGCACGGCGGTCTTGGCCACAGGCGTCCTTACGAGAATGGACCCACCGAAGCTGGACGGCAGCGACGTTGCCAGCTTCGCGATACCGCCTCGCTAGCTGGCGGGACAATCACCCGCTCCTGTCACCGCACTTCTGAATCGGCGCCGCATGGTCGGCCTCCCTGGCCGCAGCAGCCTCGGCCGTCACATCAGCCGAGATCCGGGCCAGCGCTGCTTCGAGCCCTGGCCCGGACGTCGTGTTCAATTCCGCCGCTGCGCGTCGCAATGCCTCGCGACGCAACAGCCTGGCGGTCATCGCGTCGAACAGTGGATCGGGCGCGTCGTGATCCACCATCCGCGCTCAGTACCCCGAGTCGGCCATCCCGCCGGATGATCCGTCCCCGGCAGGGGCCTTCTCCGGCCGATCGCCCACCATCGCCTCGGTGGTGATCATCAGTGAACCGACCGACGCGGCGTGCTGCAACGCACACCGCACGACCTTGGTCGGGTCGATGATACCGGCCTTGACCAGGTCCTTGAACTCGCCGGACTGGGCGTCGAAGCCCCAGTTGTACTCGTCCTTGTCGAGGACCTTGCCCGAAATCACCGCACCGTCCTCGCCGGCGTTCTCAGCGATCTGACGCAGCGGCGTCTGCACCGCCCTGCGGACGATCTCGATGCCGACGCGCTGATCGTCGTTGTCCACCTTCAGTTTGGCCAGGATCAGTGACGCGCGGGCCAAGGCGACTCCGCCACCCGGCACGATGCCTTCCTCCACGGCCGCCCGCGTCGCATGCAGGCCATCGTCCACGCGATCCTTGCGCTCCTTCACCTCGACCTCGGTGGAACCGCCGACCCGGATGATCGCGACGCCGCCGGCCAGTTTCGCCAGTCGTTCCTGCAGCTTCTCGCGATCGTAGTCCGAGGTGGTCTCCTCGATCTGCGCCCGGATCTGGGTGCAACGGCCGACGATGTCGGCCTTCTTGCCGACGCCTTCGACGATCGTGGTGTTCTCCTTGTCGATCAGCACCTTCTTCGCCTTGCCCAGCATGGCCAGCGTGACATTCTCCAGCTTGGTGCCAAGCTCCTCGCTGATCACCTGACCGCCGGTGAGCACTGCGATATCGTCGAGCATCGCCTTGCGACGGTCGCCGAAACCGGGGGCCTTGACCGCAGCAACCTTCAGTCCGCCGCGCAACTTGTTGACGACCAGGGTCGCGAGCGCTTCGCCCTCGACGTCCTCGGCGACGATGAGCAGCGGACGGCCCGATTGCGCCACCGCTTCCAGCAATGGCAGCAATGGCTGCAGCCCGGAGAGCTTTTTCTCGTGGATCAGAATGTAGGGTTGATCCAGCTCGATATTCATCTTCTCGGCATTGGTGATGAAGTAGGGCGACATGTAGCCGCGGTCGAACTGCATGCCCTCGACGACGTCGAGTTCCGTCAGCATGCCCTTGGCTTCCTCGACCGTGATGACACCCTCATTGCCGACCTTCTGCATCGCCTCCGCGATCATGCGGCCGATCTCGACCTCGCCGTTGGCCGAAATCGTGCCGACCTGTGCTGTCTCGGCCTGCGTGGTGATCTTCCGGCTACGCTTTTTCAGTTCATCGACCAGCGCCGTCACCGCCTTGTCGACCCCCCGCTTCAGGTCCATCGGGTTCATGCCGGCAGATACCGCCCGACCACCCTCGCGCACGATGGCCTGTGCCAGCACGATCGCGGTGGTGGTGCCGTCGCCGGCGATGTCGTTGGTCTTGGACGCGACCTCGCGCACCATCTGTGCGCCCATGTTCTCGAACTTGTCGGAAAGCTCGATCTCCTTGGCGACCGTCACGCCGTCCTTGGTGATGCGCGGCGCACCGTAGCTCTTGTCCAGGATCACATTGCGACCCTTCGGGCCAAGGGTGATCTTCACTGATTCGGCGAGTATGTCGACGCCACGCAACATGCGCTGACGGGCATCGCTGCCGAACCGAACGTCTTTCGCAGCCATTCGCTTATCCTTTTCGAATTTGATGATGCGGCCGGATCAGGCGGCCTTCTTCCTTATGGCTGGGGTCCCCTCAACGATGCCCATGATGTCGGACTCCTTCATGATCAGGAGCTCCTCGCCATCGAGCTTCACCTCGGTGCCGGACCACTTGCCGAACAGGATGCGATCGCCGGCCTTCACCTCGAGGGCGACGATCTGCCCTTCGTCATTACGGGCCCCAGGGCCGACGGCGACGACCTCGCCCTCCATCGGTTTTTCCTGCGCGGTATCAGGGATGATGATGCCCCCGGCGGATTTCTCCTCGGCATCGAGGCGACGGATCACCACGCGATCGTGCAACGGACGGAATTTCATTGGATAATGACTAACCTGGTGCCAGCGGCTGAAGGCTGGTCGGCTTGCCCCGTACCGTGCCCACACACGTCAGGTGTGGGTCATCTGGCACTCTAGTCCTGGGAGTGCTAGGCATCTGGGAAGCTGCCCGGCCGTATTCAAGCCGTCGGCGTAACTCTCAGGCAGGCAACAGCTACGGCCAGTGGGTGAATGCGACCGAAAGGAAATCGGCACCAGAGGGCGGCAGCATGTCCGGGGAAGTGACCTTCCGTCAGGAGAGCAGCGCTTCCAACGTACCGGCGCGGGCACGAGCAGGGTTTTGGCTCGACCGAATGGCGCGGGAATGCCGTGCGCCCCATCACCAGCCTTGATCAGGTCGATTTCGCTGACGCCTATCTGGCGGGCGACACCGACATCGCCGGCGACATGCGACCGGTACAGCTGTTTACTCACCTTCCAACAATCGGCGCACAACTTCGACGCCAGCCGCGAGTTCGTCGTGGAGCGGTTCGGTGAGTTCAACCATCGCCGCCTCCGCCTGTATCTGTGGGGGGCGGCATACGAGTTTCTCCGCCGCAGCCTGATTGCTATCGGATGGTGATTGATTACCCAGGCAGGACGCCAGGACCTGAGGCCGCGACGCCATTGCAAGACCGCGTGCGGGCATTGCAACATAACCGCAACACGGATCGAGCAGGAGGGTAGCGCCGATGAAGTCGAGCCGCATGACGACCTACATCCTCGTCGCGATGGTGCTGGGGATCGCCGTTGGCGGACTGTTCCACGACCAGTTCGCCAACCCGGCCACCCAGAAGGTCTTCGCCGGCTACATCTCGATCGGCAGCATGATCTTCCTGCGCCTGATCAAAATGATCATCGCGCCGCTGGTGTTCTCCACCCTGGTGGTGGGAATCGGGCATATGTCCGACGCAGGAGCCGTCGGGCGGGTCGGCGGCAAGGCCATGCTGTGGTTCGTCAGCGCTTCCCTGGTGTCGCTGACGCTCGGCCTTATCCTGGTCAACCTGTTCGAACCCGGCGTTGGGGTCCACAAGGTTGCCAGCGGCGTCGCTTCAGGGATCGACGCCCACGCGATGACGCTGGACGGCTTCGTCAAGCATGTCTTTCCGGACTCGGCGATCCGTCCGATGGTGGAGAACGAAATCCTCCAGATCGTCGTGTTCTCGATCTTCTTCGGCGTCGCCTGCGCCGCGATGGGCGAACGCGCCAAGCTGGTGCTCGAAGGCATCGAAGGCCTGTCCCACATCATCCTGCGGGTGACCGGCTATGTGATGAAGCTGGCGCCGCTCGCCGTGTTCTGTGCCATGGCGGCAACCATCGCCACCAACGGTCTGGGGATTCTGGTCAACTACGCCAAGTTCATGGGCCAGTTCTACTTCGGGCTGGTGTGTCTGTGGATCATCCTGATCCTCGTGGGCTTCATCTTCCTGGGCCCGAGCGTCAAGCGCCTGATACTGCTGGTGCAGGAGCCGTTCCTGCTCGCCTTCTCCACCGCGAGCTCGGAAGCGGCCTACCCGAAGATGCTGGAGCAACTGGCGAAATTCCCGATCTCGCGGAATATCTCCAGCTTCGTCCTGCCACTCGGCTATTCATTCAATCTCGACGGCACGATGATGTACTGCACGTTCGCCAGCGTGTTCATCGCGCAGGCCTACGACATCCCGCTCGGCACCGGCACCCAGATCGCGATGCTGCTGACCTTGATGCTGACCAGCAAGGGCGTTGCCGGAGTGCCGCGCGCGTCCCTGGTGGTGATCGCGGCAACGCTCAGTCAGTTCAATCTGCCCGAGGAAGGGCTGTTGCTGATCCTCGGCATCGATACCTTCCTCGACATGGGCCGCTCCGCGACCAATGTCATCGGCAATTCGCTGGCGACCGCGGTGGTGGCCAAGTGGGAAGGACAATTGATTGCGGATCTCGACACGCAGGAGATGATCGAGGAGATGGAGGTGGAGCCGGTATGAGGTGCCTGAGCCGGATTGCGCTTCTGGCCGTAGCCACGCTGTGGACTTTCGTCGGCGCGCGCGCGGAGGAGGGTGACCTCCTAACCGGCACGCTGAAGACGATCCACGCTCGCGGCACGATCCTGATCGGCTACCGGCAAAACGCCCTGCCGTTTTCCTTCCTCAACAAGGCGGGGCAGCCCATCGGCTTCTCGCTCGACCTCTGCCACGGCATTGCCGAGGACGTGGCGCGCACCCTCAATCGGGACCTCCTGGAATCCGATGCGCCCGCCTGGCAGGTGGGAGTGCGCATCGTCTACGTGCCGGTGACCGCGAGCGAGCGGTTGCCGAAACTCGTTTCCGGCGCCATCGATCTGGAGTGTGGCTCGACGACGGCCAACGCCGAACGCGAGCGGACGGTCGCGTTCTCGCCGGTGTTCTTCCTCGCGGGAACCAAACTTATGGTTCCCCTGACGGACGGACGTGCCACGGTGTCGTCCTATCGCGACCTGGCTGGACACACAGTCGTCGTCGGCGCCGGCACCACCAATGCCGAGGTGATGCGGCACCTTGCGGACCGCGTGTCACCACCGATCACCGTCAACGAGGCACCGGGGCTCGATGCCGCCTACACCTTGTTGGCAGCAGGCAAGGTCGACGCCTTCGCCTCCGATGACATCCTGTTGTCCGGCTTTATTGCCACCCGCCCGGACGGAAGACGTTTCCGCGTCGTCGGCGACTACCTGTCCTACGAACCATATGCGCTCGCACTGCGCCGGGACGATACCGCCTTTGCCGATCTGGTCCGTTCCAGCTTCCAGCGCATGGCGGGCGAGGGAACGCTGAACCGCCTGTACACGCAATGGCTGGTCGATCGGCTACCGACCGGGGAAACGCTCAACGTGCCTGTCAGCCCGCACCTTGCCGAGATGTACCGGGCGCTCGGCCAACCCGATTAGGATCTGCCACGAAATAAATGCTTCGGTCGTAGCTGCGCGTGCCATTTTCGTTGTCATCCCCGCGAAAGCGGGGACCCAGGCGGCATCTGGGTCCCCGCTTTCGAAGGGATGACGAGTTGGGGGTAACCCTCCCCGCTACAAACGCTTACGCGTGTGGACACCGTGTCACGGTGAACCACCTTGATTATGCCCAGGCAGCCCCTGGGGAAACAGGTTTGCCGCCAACAGCCCGCCATCCACATCGAGCGTCGTACCCGTGATGTAGCTTGCGAGGTCCGAGACCAGAAACAGCGCAGCCTTGCCGATGTCGTCGGTCTCGCCGCGATGGCGCAGTGGGATCAGGCTCCTCGAATAGGCGTCGACACGCTGCGGCGTGTCGTAGAGGCGCGGGGTGACGATGTGGCCGGGAGCGATCGCGTTGACCCGGATCCGATGCGGTGCCCACTCCACCGCCATGGTCTGCACCAGGCTGATCAGTCCTGCTTTCGCCACACCATAGGCACCGCGCATCGGGCTCGATCGCTGCCCGTCCACCGAGGCGATGCCGACGATCGCGCCCGGACTGCCGCGCTTGATCATGGCCGCCGCCACTTCCCTCGCACACAAGAAGAAGTAGCGCAGGTTCAGGCCCAACTGCTGGTCCCAGACCGAAGCTGTGGTGTCCAGCAAGGATCCCCAGACGGCGGCGCCGACGATCGACACCATCACGTCAATCCCGCCCAGCTGCTGTTCGGCGGAGCCGACGATCTCCGGGATTTGCGCATCGTCGAGCACGTTGCCGATGATCGGCACGCCACGGCAGCCGATCCCGCCGACGATGCCGGCCACGCGCTCGGCACGTTCGCGCTCGATGTCGATCACCGCCACGTCGCAGCCGGCGCGGGCGAGAAACCGCGACGTGCTTTCGCCCATGCCCTGACCGCCGCCGATCACCATGGCCTTCTTGCCGGCCAGGCCGAACAGGGATGCTTCGGTTGCCATCATAGCGATACACCGCCATCGATGGTGACTTCGGCGCCGGTGATGTAGGCACTCTCGTCGGACAGCAGGAACAGCACGAGCTTCGCCACTTCCTCCGCGGTACCCATGCGCTTCATCGGCACCTGCTGGATGCGGCGCCGGTTGTCATCCGGACTCCGGGCAGTCAGCATCTCGGTATCGATCGGCCCGGGATGAACCGAGTTCACGCGGATTCCGCGCGGCGCGAAATCGATGGCGGCCGCCTTGGTCATGCCGCGCAGCGCCCATTTGGTCGCGCTGTACGCGATGGCACCGGGCGAACCGCGCAGCCCGGCGACCGACGATATATTGACGATAGAACCGCCACCGGAACGCTCCATCGGCCCGGCAACGGCCTTCATCCCCAGGAAGCAGCCAAGCTGATTGACCCGCATATGCCGTTCGAACAGCGCGGCATCGGTTTCCAGCAGCGGCCGCGGGATGAATATGCCGGCGTTGTTCACCAAGCCATGCAGACCGCCGAGTGCCTGTGCCGCATCGATCGCCTTGGCCCAATCGGCCTCGTCGGTGACATCCTGGCGCAGGAATACCGCGGCGCTGCCGAGTTCGTTAACCAGCCGGCTTCCCTCTGCTTCAAGCACATCGCCGATCACCACCTTCGCACCCTCGGCGACAAGCAACCGCGCCTCCGCCGCGCCCTGCCCGCGCGCGCCGCCGCTGATCAGCACAACCTTGTCCTGGAACCGTGCCATCCCCATCCCCTTTGCCGGCTTATCACGTTGCGCACCGAGCGTAGGCCGGGGCGGACGCACCGGGCAATCTGGCCCTTCCCCCACCACTGCCGCATACTCGCTGGGGCAACGAGGCTTCGATTGATGAGCGACATTGGAGGTCCCTATGTCGGACGCTCTCTGCTGCGACGCGAAGACCACCGGCTGCTGACCGGCCAGGGCCAATTCATCGCCGATCTGGTGCTGCCGCGCATGTTGCACGCCGTGTTGGTGCGCAGCGAGGTTGCGCATGCTCGCATTCGCTCGATTGATCTGTCGGCCGCCGCCACTGCGCCCGGCGTGGTATGCGCGCTGAACGGGGCCGATCTGTTGGAGTTGCTCCCGCCGGTGCCCGAGGGACAGCTCTCGCTGCCGAGCAAATGGACCTCGGTCATCCAGCACAAATTCCTCAGTCCGCAGCAGCCATTATTGGCGCACGACAAGGTGCGGCATGTCGGCGAGGCGATTGCAGTCGTTGTCGCGGAGAGCAGAGATCAGGCCGAAGACGCAGCCGAACTGGTAACAGTGGATCTGGAGGAATTACCGGCGGTCATCGACCCTGAGGCGGCGCTGCGACCGGACAGCGCCATCGTGCATGACCGGTTCAAGACCAACCTGGTCGGAAGTTTCTCGGTTGGCAGGGGCGACGCCGACGCGACGCTGGCACGCGCACCGCATCGGCTGCGACGTCGCTTCTATCACCACCGCTATGCTGCCGTACCGATGGAATGTCGCGGTGTGGTCGGTGCCTACGACAGCCGCAGTGATTCGATGACGATCTGGTCTTCGACCCAGGTGGTTCACTGGGTGCGCCGCGAGGCTGCCACCCTGCTAGGCATGGCGGAGGCACGTGTTCGCTGCGTCGCGCTCGATGTCGGCGGCGGTTTTGGCGGCAAGGGTCATGTCTACCCCGAGGACCTGTTGATCGCGTTCCTGGCGCGCAGGCTCGGGCGGCCAGTGCGATGGATCGAAACCCGACGGGAACACATGATGAGCGCGACGCATTCGCGCGACCAGTTGCACGATGTCGAGATCGGCTTCGACGACGACGGCCGCATCCTCGCACTGCGCGATGATTATATCGTCGATTGCGGCGCCTGGAATCCGATCGGGCCGGCGGTGGCGTATAACACCGCGGTCCACCTGACCGGCCCGTACAAGATCGAGAATTTTACCGCGTCGGGCACGATTGCCGTGACCAACAAGGTCCCGAACGCGCCGTACCGCGGCGCCGGCCGTCCCGAAGCCGCCTTCGCGATGGAACGGACCATCGACATCGTGGCGCAGACGCTGCGGCTGGAACCGGCTGAGGTGCGACGACGCAACATGATCCGCGCCGACGAGATGCCGTATCGGGTCGGGATCCCATATCGCGACGGCGAACCGATCGTGTATGACAGCGGCGATTATCCAGGCGCCTTGGCGAAGGCGATCGATGCGGTCGGCGGCGTAGCGGCATTCCGCTTGCGCCAGGCCGAGGCACGACGGCAGAACCGCTATCTCGGACTGGGCATCGGCTGCTACACCGAGGGAACCGGTGTCGGTCCGTTCGAAAGTGCGTTGGTCCGCGTTGACCCGTCGGGCAAGATCTACGTTGCATCCGGCGCCTGTCCGCAGGGCCAGGGCATGGAGACGATCTTCGCACAGGTTGCCGCGGATATCTGGAAAGTTGCGCCGGATGATGTCGTGGTCGCGCTTGCCGATACGGCCGCGATCGCGATCGGATTCGGGACCATGGCGAGCCGCAGCACCGTCACATTGTCTGCGGCGATGCATTACGCGAGCGAGCGGCTTCGCCACAAGATCTTCGCCATCGCGGGCAATCTGCTGGAATGTGCGGAAACCGATCTTGAGTTGCGGGTTGGCGGCGTCGGCGTGGTCGGCGTCCCGGGCGCGATGGTGAGTCTTGCCAGGATCGCCCAGGCGGCACGTCCGGCATGGGAAAGCGAACGCCCGCCGGGCGTCGATGCCGGACTGGAGGAAACATTTTACTGGCAGCCCCAGACTGTCACCTGGAGCTATGCCGTCCATGTTGCGATCGTCGAGGTGGATCGCGAGACCGGCCGCATCGCTATTGAAAACTATGCGGTCGCCCATGATTGCGGCGTCGTGGTCAATCCGATGCTGGTCGAGGGTCAGATCATGGGCGGCGCCGTGCAAGGGCTGGGCGGCATCCTGTTCGAGGGGATCGCATATGATGTGACCGGACAACTGCTCAGCGGCTCGCTGATGGATTACGCGCTCCCGACTGCCTGCGACGTACCGACGTTCCAGATTCTGCACCAGCATTCGCCGTCACCGCTCAATCCACTCGGCGTCAAAGGCGTCGGCGAAGGCGGCGCGGTCGCGCCGCCGGCGGCGATCGCCAACGCCGTGTGCGACGCCCTGGCTCCGTTCGGCGTGGCGGTGAATGCGACGCCGATCAATCCCGAACAGCTGGTTCGTGCAGCGCGACCGCACTGACCATTCGGATGCCTGCAACTTGCCGGACATCATCGCCGCTTGCCCTCGAAGTTCGTGGGCTCGACAAGCGGTTCGATCGACCCGCGGTGGACGGGCTGAATATCTGTGTTCCGGCCGGCGAGTTCTACACGCTGCTCGGGCCCAACGGCGCGGGCAAAACAACCACGCTGCGTTTGGTCACCGGCCTGCTCAAGCCCGATCGCGGCTCGATCCTTGTCTACGGTATCGACGCGCTGGCCGATCCCATTGCTGCCAGGCGGATCATGGCCTGGGTGTCGGATGAGCCGATGGTCTACGACAAGCTGACGCCGATGGAGTACCTCGGCTTCGTCGCCGGACTGTGGGCGGTCGACAACGGTCTCGCCGAGGCGCGGGCGTGCGATCTGCTCAGCTGGCTCGGTTTGGCGCCGCATGCCGAGCAACGCTGTGAGCAGTTGTCCAAGGGCATGCGTCAAAAGGTCGCGTTGGCCGGTGCGCTCGTGCATGAGCCGAAGCTCATCATGCTGGATGAACCGTTCACCGGCCTGGATGCCGGCTCGGCGCGCGTGGTCAAGCAGGTGCTGCGCCAGCGCGTCCATGCCGGATGCTCCGTGATCATGACGACCCATATCCTGGAGGTTGCCGAGCGCATGGCCGATCGCATCGGCGTCATGGCCAACGGCAGGCTGATCGCCGACGGCACGCTGGATGAGTTGCGGGCTCAGGCGGGCTCTGGCCACGCCAGCCTCGAGGACACATTCCTCACCCTCGTCGCGCAAGACGCTGTCACCGCGTGAGCCGACCCGGCACAATTGGCTGGTTCGCACTGCATGAAGCGCGGCTGGCTTGGCGCGATTGGCTTTGGCTGATGACCGGCGGGAATCGTCGGCGCGTCAGTACCGGTGGCCGTCGGCTTCCTGGCGTTCGCACTGTTCATGCACGGCCTGGCCTATCTGATGCTGTCGCACTCCGGATACGTCACCGCCGCAGTCGATACCCACGTCCTGGTGGTCATCGCCGGCACGCTGGTGCTGACCTTTTCCCTGATGCTGTCCCAGGCGATCGAAGCGGTGACGCGTGCGTTCTATGCGCGTGGCGATCTCGAGCTGATCCTGACGTCTCCGGCGGCGGCGGCGCGGCTGTTCGCGGTACGCATTGCAGCGATGGCGGTGACGACCTTGGCCATGGCGCTGGTGATGGGTGCGTCATTCATCAACGTTCTGGCCTGGCTCGGCGGGCCGCGCTGGCTCGGTGCGTATGGGGTCGCGATGGCGATGGCGATGGCGGCGGTGGCGGTCGCGGTCGTGATCACCGGCGCGCTGTTCCGTGCGATCGGCCCGAGGCGCACACGGTTCATTGCGCAGATCGTCGCGGCGCTGACCGGCGCGGCGTTCGCCATCGGGGTGCAGTTCGCTGCGATACTTTCGTTCGGTAGCATGGCCGTTCCGCAATTGGCTGTGCTGGCAAGGCTGGCAACAGATCGCGATAGCGTCATCCTGTGGCCGGCGCGCGCGGTGTTCGGCGATCCTGCGGCGCTGGCTGCTCTGCTCGGTACCGGCATCGTCGCGCTGGCGGCCGCGATCCGCGTCTACGCGCCACGCTTCGGCCGGCTCGCTCTCGCCGCCTCCGATGCGTCGTACAGCACGCAGCGGCAAAGTCGACGACAGAAGTCGCACTTCCGCAGTTCATCTGCCGGTCAGGCACTTCGCCGCAAGGAGTGGACCTTGCTGCTGCGCGATCCGTGGCTGATGTCGCAGACGCTGATGCAATTGCTTTACCTGTTGCCTGCCGCCTTCCTGCTATGGCGCAACTTCTATGGCGGCGGCGATGTATCGGCACTGCTGGTGCCGATCCTGATCGTGACCGCCGGACAACTGGGCGGCGGCCTCGCCTGGCTTGCAGTGTCCGGCGAAGACGCGCCCGATCTCATCGCCTCCGCGCCGATCCCGTCCACTGGCGTGCTGCGCGCCAAGGCCGAGGCGGTGCTTGGCGGGATTGCCGTTGTATTCGGCCCTTTTGTGGTCATGCTTGCCGTTGCCGACCCCTTCCCCGCGCTCGTCGCGCTGATCGGCGTGGTCATCGCGGCCGGGTCAGCCACGGCAATTCAATATTGGTTTCGTTCGCAGGCGAGGCGCAGCACGTTCCGGCGGCGCCAGACCTCATCGCGCGTCGCCACCTTCGCAGAGGCGCTGTCATCGACCGGGTGGGCCGGCACCGGCGCGCTCGCAGCGACCGGAACCTGGATCGCCATCATTCCGGGTGTTGCCGTCGTCGTGCTCGTTGCCGGCGCCTGGATGATCAGCCCAGCCAGAAGTTCATAGCTATGCGGTGCGTGGAGCCGGACGGATGTGGCCCGGCCTGCTGAACTCCGACGTCACATTTCCCGGCATTTCCACTACCATCACGGCGGCCGACCGGCTGCGTTGCCCCGCTGTGGGGTTGCGACCTCGGGCGTCGGGCGTCGGGCGTCGGGCGTCGGGCGTCGGGCGTCGGGCGTCGGGCGTCGGGCGTCGGGCGTCACGCCGACCGCGTTGCACCGATCGGCAAAGTCACAGGCGCGTGAGTTTGCTGTGGTCTGTCCAATCGGCATTACCACGGCTGCTGCCCAGTCCGCGAAGTGTTGATCCACGTAAGCCGTGATCAGATTGCGATCTGCCGAAAATGCATAGCGTCCCGGTTGCCGCTCGCACTATCCATGATAACGTAGACACGGAGTGAACCACTTCACGGCGTCCAATATCCTAAGCCGGCGGAGCCGGAACCAATAAGTCTGGTGTAGCCTACCCTGCGGATTGTCGCCGGGGGCAACATGAGCCAGTCGCTGACGGATCGCTACGACGACCGGATCGCCGGGACGCTGTCGTGCTACGACCGATTGGTGATCACCGGGACGCTGCCGGTGGTGTGCTATGCCGCCGGGATGACCGGATATCTGAATGCCAAGGGGATCCGCATCTTCGACTACCCGGAATTTGCCAAGACGCTGCGTGACCGCGTGCGTGACCGTGCGGTAACGCTGGCCGCTGAGGCGGGCGTTACCATCGAGCACATCGCCAAGCCGCATGTCCGCAAGGAAGATGTTGTTGCGCGCGTGCTCCGGCAGCGTGGTGACCACCCTGGTCTGGTGCACATCATCTCGGCGATGGAAGCCTGCGATGCCTACAAGCCCTGGCACGACAAGCAGACACACAGGACCTTCATCCGGCCGGACAGCGGCAAGTGCCTGCACTATTATTTCTACGTTCAGGATGCCAAGTTTGGGCTGGTCTATCTGCGCGTGCCGACCTGGGCGCCGTTCCGCCTACAATTCTACTGCAACGGCCATAGCTGGCTGGCGCGCAAGCTGACCGCGACGGGCATCGGCTACACCATGGCCGACAATGCGTTCGTGCGCATCGACGACTGGGCGCTTGCCCAGGCTTTGGCCGACACGCTGTCGCCTGACCAGTTGCACCGCACCCTGGATCGGTATGCCAAGCTGTACTGCCCGGTATCCGATGTGTTCGGGCAGTCCTACCACTGGAGCCTGATGCAGGTGGAATACGCCACCGATCTGGTGTTCCGTTCCGCTGCCACGCTCGGTCCGCTCTATGAGCAACTGGTCCGCCAGTCGGTGCTGAACGTGAAGGCCGAGCAGGTCGCCACGTTCCTCGGCCGGCCGATCACGCCGTTGCTCGCGCAGGAGATCGGCTCGCAGTTCTCCACCCGCATCGAGGGCACCTGCATCAAGCACCGCTTCGGCAAGTGCTCCATCAAGATGTATGACAAGCACGGCATCGTGCTGCGTATCGAGACCACCGCCAACGATGTGTCCTTCTTCAAGCACCACCGAAAGGTGGAACACCGCACAGGCCCGGCGACCCGGGAACTCGCACCGGTCAAGAAATCGATCTACAGTCTGATCGACCTGCGTGAGATCCTGTTTGGCTGCAACCGGCGCTATATCGCCCACCTGTCCGCGTTGGACGACTTCTCCGCCGGGATCCGCGCGCTGGGACGCCTGTCCAAGCCACGCGAGGTGGACGGCAAGACGGTGCAGGGGATCAACTTCTTCGCTCCTGTCGACAACGCCCTGTTGCACGCCTTGCAAAACCCGAAGGTCAACATCGCCGGCATTCGCCGGCGCGACCTGTTGGCGGACCTCGGCATGCTCTCGCCAACCCGACTGTCACGACAACTGCGCCGGATGCTCGACCTCGGGGTCATCAAACGCGTCATCGGAAGCTACCGCTACTACCTCACCAAGGCCGGACGTGCCGCGACCGCAGCGGCGGAGCGGATCACCGAGGCGGTTGTCGTTCCAGCTATGATTTGATGGGATTTAGCAGACGGTGCGATTCAACGCAGCAAGCGACAAGTGTTCGCCCGTAAGGGACTATTGGGAAGGCGAGGGGGCAGTATCCACAGCGGCGGCAGGCCGGCACGCTGCAAGCAAGCGCGGCGAAGCGAGTGGCACATCGAGCCTCACGTACCACCACGACAGGAGTGACCAGGACGTCTCCCGCTGAATTGCCAAATTATGGGAGTCCATGATGAACGTGAGATCCAGGTTAGCCCGGACTGTCGGTGCGCTCGCTGTCGGCGTGCCGCTGGCAGCGCTGCCGCTGGTCGCGGCCAGCGCGCAGGCACAGAAGCGCCCGAACGTCGTCATCCTGATGACCGACGACACCGGGTGGAACGATTTCGGTGCTTACTCGGGCGGCGGCGCTGGCCTCGGCCATCCAACGCCGAACGTCGATCAGATCGCCAACGAGGGCGCTACCTTCACCAATTGGTACGGCCAGGCGAGCTGTACCGCCGGCCGCGCCTCGTTCCTCACCGGGCGCCTGCCGATCCGCTCGGCGCTCTCGATCGTGGTTGCCCCGGGCGACGAAAACCACCTGCAGAAACAGACGCCGACAATCGCCGAATTCTTCCAGAAGAACGGCTACACCACGTACTTCTCCGGCAAGTGGCACATGGGTGACAAGCCGGACGCCTACCCGACCGAACACGGCTTCGATGAGATGCGACAGTTCGCCGCCTACTATGCCGGCGTCTACGCTTACAATAACACCGACAAGTGGTTCCACCCCTGGTTCCCGTCGTACAACCCGGAATACAACAAGATGTACGACGACATCGTGAACCTGGGCGAGTGGGAAGGCGAGACCGGTAAGCCGGCCAGGATGGTTGGCACCATCACCTACGACTCATTGGCGACGTTCGATGTCCGGCAGACCGACTCCGCGGTGGCGTACATCCACCAGCACGCGCGCGGCGACAAGCCGTTCTTCATGGACGTGAACTTCATCAAGATGCACAACCCGACCAATGCGGCGCCGGAGTTCAGGGGCAAGTCGCATCTCGGCGACTATTCCGACTCACTGATGGAACTGGATGCCGATATCGGCCGGATCATGGAAGCCATCCGCGCCGAGGCACCCGATACCATCGTCATCGTGACTGCCGATAACGGTGCCTGGCTTGACGCCTATCCTGACGCCGGGACCACGCCCTTCCGTGGCGAGAAGGGATCGCCGTTCGAAGGCGGCTGGCGAGTTCCTGGAATCATGTGGTGGCCGAACCACATCCCCGCGCGGGTGCAGTACAACGAGATGATGTCGCATATCGACGCCTGGGCGACGCTTGCGACAATGGTCGGGGTGACCCCTCCGCCGCATGATTGGGTCGGCAATGACGGCAAGCCGATCTACTTCGACAGCATCGACAACAGTGCCTACATCCTGGGGAAGTCACCGCACTCGGCACGGAATTCCTGGATCTATATCGATGGCGAGGTATTCCAGGGCGCGCGCGCTGACATCGGCGGCGATCCAGCCGAGCCCTGGGTGCACATCGCCTGGAAGTATCTTTACACGGCGAAGGACTCGTGGCTCGGTTCGGAGGCCAATCTGGGTTCGATCGGTGCCACGTACAACCTCACCATGGATCCCTACGAGAAATATGACATGACCTTCAACGGGGCTGCACCGACCCGGACGCTGACATCGTCACCCGGTCGATATTCCGGTCAGGACAACGGCTGGGTGCTGTCGCTGATCGAGCCGGTGATCATCGACTTCGACAAGACGCTGGTGAAGTATCCGAACATCAAGCGGTCTCCGGGCGGCGCCTCGAACGACGTTGTGCCGAACCTTCAGACTCCCGACAATCCAGTGCCGTTGTTGAAGGACATGCTCGACAAGGTGCATGTCGGCGGCGGCGGCGGCTGAGGAGACGCCGAGCACATGACGAAACGGGCGGCTTCGGCCGCCCCTCCGCCGCTCGGGCGTTCCATCGATCCGGCAGTTCAATCCGAAGGTTCGCAACCCACAACTCGAACCAGGAGAAACGCAAATGCGACGCCTCCTAGGGATCGCCCGGGCGATCGTGGTCTTGACCGCCAGCACCTCCGTTTTACTCGCCAACCCGGCACTGTCAGCGGACGCGCGGTCGGAGGACAGTGTGAAGGCTCTCGCGCTGCAATGGTTCGCGCAGATGGAGGCCGGCCAGATCGACCGCACGCAACTGGCCTCCAGATACAGTGCCCAGTTGTCAGAGAATGCAGTGCAGGCGATGTCCCACCAACTCAAACAGTATGGGGCATCGCCGACGAGCGCCCAGGTGTTGCGAAGTCGCGCGCTGGACGACCAGACCTTCTACCTCGTCAAGCTGATATTCCCGCGCGGCGATTCCGCTGCGATGCTGGTCGGCTTCGATTCCCAAGGCAAAATCACCGGCATCGATTTCGTGAGCATGGCAGGGGATTGACGTTTGGACAAAAGGCGATGGACAGCGAGGATGATCGTTTCGGCCGACGCCATCCGCGGATTGGTGGTGGCCCTCCTGCATCCGGCGGATGTTCCAACATGGCGAGGGGACACAGTGCGGCATGGCGTCGAGGCTGCGAGGAGATCCTGATCGAGATGCTCTGACGCCCACCCGCGATTCGGATATCGAAAGGATAGATCGATGCAGGTCAATTTCATGATTGCGATGATCCTTGCAGCTTCGTTGCTGGCGCAGGCAGAGATAGCGGAAGCGCAGAACAGTCCCGCTGCTCTCAGCACTTCACCACCGCCAGCAGGCACTGCCCCGCCTGCTGTTTCAGAGCGGGCGGATCAACTGCTCAAGCAGATGAGTGACTATATCGGTTCTGCGGAACAGCTCACCTTCCATGCCAATATCAGCTTCGATCATGTGCTGCCGTCAGGCCAGAAGCTGCAATTCGCCGCAACCGAGGACGTCGCCCTGAAGCGGCCTGACGGGCTTTACGTCGAGTGGCAGAGCGATCTTGGCGACCGGCAGTTTTGGTACGACGGCAAGTCGATCACGCTGCACGATCCTGCCTCGTCGTTCTATGCCACCGCGCCGGCGGTGGCGGATCTCGACACCATGCTCGACCAGCTGGTTTCCAAGATCGACTTCGTTCCGCCGCTGGCGGATTTCCTGTACCACGACCCGTATCGAAGCGTCCGCGCGAGGTTGCAATACGGGATCGATCTAGGTCTGAACCAAGTGGACGGCAGAAGCTGTCGCACCCTCGCCTTCGTGGAGAGGGACATCGACTGGCAGATCTGGATCGACCCGGGACCGCAGCTGACGCCCTGCAAGCTGGTCATCACCTACAAGACGCAACCCGGCCAGCCGCAATTCACCGCTGTGTTCACAGATTGGGACTTCGCCCCTCGCATCGCCGAATCGGTGTTCACGCCGGACCTGCCGCCGGGCACAGAGAGGGTGCCATTCGCGCCTGTCGTTGCCAGCGCCAACCCCAAGTAGCAGGATTCGGAGGATGTCAATGACCAAGGCGATTTCGGACCGGAAGAAGCTTGGCGGCCTGCTGCTGGCGGGCGCGGCGCTGGCCGCTTGCCTCGCCATCGGCGTCGATCGAGCAGCGGCATTCCGTGGCGGCTTCGGCGGCTTCCACGGTGGCGGATTTGGCGGCTTCCGCGGCGGTGGGTTCGGCGGCTTCCATGACGGCGGATCCCGCTTCGGCGACGGAGGGTTCGGCGACCGGAGCGGCGACGCCGGATTTGGCCGCGGAGGATTTGGCAGCGTCCACAACGCAGGCGATTTCTCCGATCATGCCGACGCGTACCAGCAGAGCCACCCTGAATTCCAGCATAACGCAACCCAGCTCCAGCAGAACCGCACGAATGAGGCAAATACACTGCAACAGAACCGCTACAACGATGCGCGCAGCCTGCAATACAACCGGATAAACACCTTCAACAACTACAACAGCAGTTGGGGTGGGTATTACTCCGGCGCCGGGTTCGGCGCGGGTCTCGCCATCGGCGCGACGCTGGCAGTGCTGCCCGCCGCTGTGGCGGCGATCTCGGTTGCCGGGAACCCGTACTACTACGGGAACGGCGTCTACTACGCGTCGCAAGGCGGCCAGTACGAAGTGGTGCCGCCACCGCAGGGAGCCGTTGTCGCGACTCCGCCACCGTCCTGCTCGACCGTCTATATCGGCGGCGGCACGAATCTCGACTGCGGCGGCGCGTTCTATGCTTCGGTGCCGAATGGCTATCAGGTGATCGCGCCGCCGGTCGGAGCCACCGTGAGTACGCTGCCAAGTGGCGCGGTCGATCAGAGTGTCGATGGCACTACCTACTTCACCTTCGGTGGCGCCTGGTATCGGCCATTCTACAGCGGCAGCAGCGTGATCTACCAGGTGGTCGCAAAGCCGGCGTGAGGCGACTGCAATGAAGCCGGTGAACCCAACGGTGTGACGCAGGAGCAGACCATGGCCAAGAGTCCGAGCGTCGGATCGCCCTACCCGGAGTTTTATCAGAGCGGATGGAAATGAGAACAACACGCCTGGTTCGGATCAACGTTGGCGTCGTCGCCGCCGCGCTCGGCCTCGTTGCTGTCGGCTCGGCCGCAAGCGCTCAGGTCGCTGCCACACCGCCCACTCCGGAATCTGCGGGTTGGACCTTCTCCGTTACGCCTTACGCCTGGCTGCCGACGGTCTCATCGACATACAGCTTCACAGGACCACGTGGCGCCAGCGTCACCAATACGATCAGTGCCGGCATCGGCGACTACATCTCGGAGCTCAACTTCGCACTCATGGTTGGTGGCGAAGCACGCTACGGCCGCTTCACCGTCATGACCGATCTTATCTATTCCAACGCCAGTGTCACAACGGGCAACAGCCATTTATCTTCGGTCAACCTCGGCGTTGCCCCGATCAACATACCTCGCGAGTTGCAACTGAGCACCGGGACGCGGTTAGCGACGACGATATGGTCCGTAGCCGGCGGATACACGCTACTGCAAGGCGACTGGGGCAATCTCGATGGTGTGGCAGGCATACGCGCACTGTTCATGGGCACGACGAGCAACTACACGCTGGCTGCCGATATTTTGGCGCCCGACCAGACAGTCGCCCTGTCGCGTAGCGGCAGCCTCAGTTTGGGCGTAACGAAAGTCGAGGGCATCGGCGGCGTGACCGGCCGCATCAACATTCCCAACAGCAATTGGTATTTGCCCTTCTATCTCGACGCCGGTGGCGGGTCCGTGCCGTTCACCTGGCAGGTCTACGCCGGAGTGGCCTACAAGGCCGAGACGTGGCTGGACGTCTCACTCGGCTACCGCTACCTGGCATTCGACGGCGGCAGCAAGACCAGGGGCGTAGAAAAGCTCAACCTTGGGGGTGTGGTGCTTGCCAGCAGCTTCCGGTTCTGACGCTGCGCCCGCGGAACGACAGGCCATCGCGAGACGTTGCACGATACAGTACCGCGCATTGCGAATGTGACATGGCGACCGCAGGCGGGTCGGATCCGCTCAGCATTCTTCGCGCCGCGGATAAGACCTGCCAAGCCGACCTGGTGCCACTGGCGCTATGGGCGCAGGTTGCAGACGCCATTCACGTTCTGCCGTGGTTCTGCCGGCGTCATGGCTGCCGATCCGGCCGGAACGCCAACGGGCTGCTCAGTCGAGCGGAAACGCCACCCAGCGAAGCCCGGCAGGTTCCGATAGCAGCATCGGCACGGACGTCCGTTTCTGCGCACGCTCGCTGGCCACGCCCTGGAGCACATCGTCAGGGGACGCAACCGGCGTGTCGCGCACCTGCACGATCACGGTCCCGGCGTTGATGTCGTTGTCGGCCGCCAGGCTGCCGATCGCAACCGCCGTGGCCACCACGCCCTGTTGCCCCGCATCGAGATTGTACCTCGCCCGAACCTGGGCGGTGACCGGCGCCATCTCCAAACCGAAATTGACGGACGCCTCCGGAGGAAGATCCGGCTTCGCCACACCCGCTCCATCCAAGAAGGTTCCATACGCCGCCATATTGGGTGCCTCGGTCAAAGTGACGGGCACCTGGCTTGCCGTGCCATCGCGCCACACGCCCAGCATTACTGTTGTTCCGGGTGATGTCTCGATGATGTCACGCAACAGGGCGCGACTGTCCTTCATGTCCCTGCCGTCCAATGAGGTGATGATGTCGCCGGCACGAAGCTTCGCCTGCGCGGCCGCGGTTCCGTCCGGTACATTCACGACGATCGATCCCCACGGCCCCGGGAGCCCATACGCGGCGGCCAGTTCGGGCGTCAGCGTCAGAAACTGTGCGCCCATATATGCCAGCTTTCCCTTGCCCAGCCGTATTTCCTTCATGTGGTTCACGACCAGCTTCGCGTCGTTGATCGGGATCACCAGTCCGATGCCGACACTGCCGGTATCGGAGCCGGTCGTGTAGATGGCGGAGTTGACCCCGACCACCTCGCCTTTGGTGTTGAACAGCGGGCCTCCGGAGTTGCCATGGTTGATCGCGGCGTCGGTCTGCATGTAGTGGTCGAACTCGGTGAAGCCCATGTCGCGATCGACGGCGCTGATGATGCCGGTGGTCACGGTACTGGTGAAGCCGAGCGAATTGCCGATCGCGATCACGAAATCACCCTGGCGCACCGTTCTGCTGTCGCCCATCGTTACTGGGGGGAGGGGTTGGTCGGTCCGAATCTTGATCACGGCGACGTCGAAGCTCACGGCCTCAGCGAACAGATCCGCAGGCAGCCGCCTGCCATCGTTCATGGTGACATAGAAGTTGATCGCATTGTGGGTGACATGCTTGTTGGTCACAACGTACCCGTCGGGCGTCACGATAAACCCGCTGCCGAAGAAATGCCGCTTGTCGGGTTCGGCATCCTGCACCATCACCGACTTGCCCTCGACGATTTGAATCTCCTTGTAGGTGGTCGTGTAGATGTTGACGACGCTTGGCTGCAGCGACGCAACAAGATCGGATAGCGCGAGATCCGTGGGACCGCCGGCGGCAGCCTGACGAACCGGAAGCCCGATCATGAGTGACACGGCGGCCAAAATCAGCGTGAGTGGCGGAATGGAGATGCGCAACAGCCTGGTTCCCGAATCGTCGAACGTGCCACGTTAGTGACGTTGTATCGAACGCGGAAGTAGCACAGTTCAGCGGCATCAGAACACCGTTGGCGCCTCACCGAAGCCGAGGACGCGACTGTCCTGCTGCTCGAGGCTGGCGGGGATGAGCGCCATCCCTGCATCCGGATTCTGCTCGGCGCCGCTTGACGCGCGGCCCCCCGGTTGGACGCCACCAACGCCATTGTCGTGATGCTGGCTGAATGCGCCTCCGATCTGATCCGCGACCGGCCATCTCTGGCACCGGCGCATCGGTGACGATCGGAGCCTGGCCGCCGCACTGACCTCATGCAGCGGCGGTGGGCTCCAGTCCGCTCCCGCAGGTGCTCGGCGCCAAAACTCCGCCCTCGGCCCAACCAGCCGGACTTGCGGATCGCCGCCTTTGCCGGTGGAATCCAGGCCATCCCATGACCCACCCAGACCCCGACGCCGAAGCCCGGCGCACCCTGCGCCGGCACCGGGGCTTCGCCACCGCGCTGCTCATCCTGATGGCCGCGCTCACTCTCGGCAGCTACGCGCTCCCTGCGTCCTGGGCGGCTGATCTGTTGCAGGCCGCTGCCAAGGCCGGCTTCGTCGGCGGCATCGCCGACTGGTTCGCAGTCACCGCGCTGTTCCGCCACCCGCTCGGTATCCCGATCCCCCACACCGCCATCATCCCACACCAGAAGGAGCGTCTCGGCGCCGCGCTCGGCCGCTTCGTCGCCACCCACGTGTTCACCGCCGATGAGGTCGCCGGCGTGCTGTCACGCCTCGACCTCCCCGGCATCCTGCACCGCTTTCTCGCTGATCCCGCTTCGGCGCGCCCCGCCGCGGTCGCGCTCGCCACCATGCTGCCGCGCGTCCTCGCCTCCGTCGAGGACGGCCGCGCCCGCCGTCTCGTCGCCCGTATCGTACCGCGCATCCTGGGCGGCCCCGGCGCCGGCCTTGTGGTGGCACGTGCGCTGCACAGTCTCGTCGAGGGCGGCCGCCACCAGGAAGTGTTCGGCTTCGTGCTCGGCCAGCTCCGTACCCTCCTGGCCAGCAAGGAGGAAACGCTGCACACCGCGATCGAGGAACGCGTGCGCGAGCAGGGCGGCCGGCTGGTCGGCTGGGCACTCGGCGCCTCGATCGCGCGGCGTGTGCTGGCGACGGTGAACGCCGAGTTGGACAAGATGAGCCCCGACGGCTCCGAACTGCGCGCCGCGTTCGACGAATGGGTGCGCCGCGAGATCGTGCGGCTCGAGCAGGATCCCGCGCGCACCGCCGAACTCGGTGCCGCGATCCGCCGGTTGGTGGCGCACGAGACGGTGCAGGCCTGGCTGTGGGACGTCTGGGCGCGGTTGCGGATGGCGCTGGAGACCGACGCGGCGCGACCCAATGGGCGAACCGTTGCCACGATCGAAGGTGCTCTGGCCAATGTCGGCGCCATGCTGGAAGCCGATCCGGCCGCGCATGCGCGGGTGCATGCCGCCGCGGAGGCGGTGGTCGCCAGCCTGCTGCCCGCGGCGCAGACCCGGTTGGCCGATTTCATTGCTCAGGCGATAGCCAACTGGGACACCAACACCATCGTCGAACGACTGGAATTGCGCGTCGGGAAGGACCTGCAGTACGTGCGCGTGAACGGCACACTGGTCGGCTTCCTGGTCGGTGGCCTGCTCTACTGGGCGCTGCGGGCGACGTTCGGACACGTCAGCTTTTGATCGCCCGCCGCCGTCACGGGCGTGGCAAGACTTGCGGGAATACATGACACGCCATACATTGGGATATCATCGATCCGGCGGTGCCATGCAGAAATGTCGGCAGCAGCTTCGCGACGGCTTTGCGCCCCTCATGGCCCGCGCAGCCCGGCAATGGCGACGCACCGTCGATCGCCGCCTGCAACCGTTCGGCCTCACCGAAGCCACCTGGCTGCCGTTGATCTACCTCGCCCGCGCGCCGGTGCCGATGCGCCAGAAGGACCTTGCCGCGGCTCTGTCCCTGGACGGCTCCTCGGTCGTCCGTCTGCTCGATGCGCTCGAGGCGTCCGAACTGGTCGAGCGCCGCGAGGAAGACGGCGACCGCCGGGCCAGGATCATCGTTCCGACCCGACGCGGATTGTCGATCGTGGACCAGGTTGAGGCGGTCTCACGCGAGGTGCGCAACGCTGTCCTCACCGGACTGTCGGACGAAGAACTCGCAATCTCCACCAGGGCGCTGCAACAGGTCTGCCTGAATCTTGCGAAGCAGCAGGACAAGGACGGGTGAGCGCATCCGGGGCGGAATTGCGCAGCACGCCCCCGCCGCAGTCCGGCGAGCGCACGATTGCGTTGCCGTCGCCCGACTTTGCCAGCCCGGCGAACCGCATGCTGGTGACGATCTGCACCATCCTGGCGACGCTGATGCAGTCGCTCGACAGCACCATCGCCAATGTGGCGCTGCCCTATATGCAGGGCACGATGTCGGCCAGCCAGGAAGAGATCAACTGGGTGCTGACCAGCTACATCGTTGCGGCGGCGATCATGACCGCGCCCACCGGCTTCCTCGCCGCGCGGTTCGGCCGCACCCGGTTGTTCGTCACCGCCGTCGTCGGCTTCACCATCGCTTCCGCGCTGTGCGGCCTCGCGCAGTCGTTGAGCCAGATCGTGCTGTTCCGGGTGCTGCAAGGCATGTTCGGCGCCGCCCTGGTACCGCTGTCGCAGTCGGTGATGTACGAACTCTATCCACCGGAGCAGCGGGCGCGCGCCATGGGCCTATGGACCATGGGCGTAATGATGGGGCCGATCTGCGGACCAATCCTCGGTGGATGGCTCACCGAAAACTACAGTTGGCGGTGGGTCTTCTACATCAACGTACCGTTTGGCGTGCTCACCGCGATTGGTCTGCTGACATTCCTGAAGGAAAGCTCGCACCGCGGATCGGCAAAATTCGACTGGATCGGCTTCGGCGCGTTGAGCCTGGCGATCGGCACGTTCCAGATGATGCTGGACCGCGGCGAAACGCTGGACTGGTTCAGCTCACGAGAGATCATCCTGGAAGCCTGCATCGCGGCGCTGAGTTTCTACATCTTTCTCGTCCAGTTCTTCCTGGCGCCGAGACCGTTTCTCTCGCCCAAGCTGTTCGCCGATCGGAACTTCACCGTAGGCGCCCTGCTCTATGCCATCATGGGATTGATCATGTATGCGTCGCTGGCGTTGCTCGCGCCGTATCTGCAGACGCTGATGAACTATCCCGTGCTCACTGCCGGCGTGGTGCTGGCCCCGCGTGGCGCCGGCCTCATGGTCGCCGCGCTGATCTGCGGCCGGGTGATCGGCAAGATCAGCGCGCGCCTGCTGGTCGGCACCGGCTTCATGATCGGCGCCTATGCGCTGCACGAGATGACGCTGTGGACCCCCGACATCTCGGAATGGAACGTGATCACCGTCGGCTTCGTCCAGGGCCTCAGTATCGGCTTCCTTGCCATTCCGATCAACATCATCGCCTTCGCGACGCTGCCATCAACGATACGGACCGAGGCCGCCAGCATCTACAGCCTGATGCGCAATCTCGGCAGCGCCATCGGCATTTCAGTCACCGGCGCGTTGCTGCAGAGCAACACGCAGGTCAATCATGCAATCCTGGCCGCGGATGTGACCCGGTTCAATCGCGCTCTGGAGTCGGGCGCCGCAGCACGGCTGTGGAACCCGGACTCGATGCACGGCCTGCTCATGCTCAACCAGGAAGTAACGCGGCAGGCGACGATCATCGCGTACAGTTGACGATTTCAAGCTGATGCTTGTCCTTGCAATCATCGTGACACCACTTCTGCTGCTGACGCGCGGCGCGCCGGCGCGATAGTCCGTTGCGAGTGGTGCGAACTGGACGACTTGGGGCCGGGCCTCGCGCTCAATCCGGCGCTTCGATGTAGATGCCGTCGCCCGATACCCGCACCGGGATCGGCCGCAGGCGAACGCGCGGATCGCCCGGGTGCCGTCCGGTGTCGAGATTGAATTCATAGCCGTGCCAGGGACACACCACATGCCGATCCTTGGTGAACCGCAGGCCACGGCTCGTCTGGTCCGGCATGATGATTTCCTCGACACCATTGAACAGCTTGCCCTGACACACCGGGCCGCCATGGTGCGGACAGCGGTTCTCATACGCGACGAGGCGTTCGCCGAGGCGGAAGATGCCGACCTCGAGTTCGCCCACGGCGACGATACGATAGTCGCCGTCGGCCAGTTCGCTGCAGGCACCGACCATGATCTCAGGCATTATGTGTCTCCCGTCATGGCCGGCTCACCGGCCGCCCGAACCACATGGCGATATCGAACAGATTGAGTTCGGCGGCGCGGATCATCGCGCAGGCGGCCACCGCGGTCTCGGTCGCGGTCACCTGACCGTCCTCGAACGGCGCGAATTCACCACCGGCCGCCTCGGCTTTGGCGGCATAGGCCTTGACCGCCGCCGTCAGCACGCGGCGCAGCGCGTCATCGGGGATCGCGTCGAGGTCCCCGCCCCGCAATGCCGCCGTCACCATCGCGCAAAACGCGCTGCCGTGGTTCTCCGCACTCACTTGGCAAGCGCCGGCTCTGGTCCCGGCACCTGGGCAAGCTTGTGCGACGGTGCCTCGAAGCCGAACAGACGGGCCGCATTCAGGCCAAGAATGTTGCGCTTGGCCTGCTCGGACAAGAACGGCAGGTTGGTGATCGTCGTGGGCAGATCGAAATCCCAGTGCGGCCAGTCCGACGCGAACAGCAGTTGCGTGTCAGCCTTGATCGCCTCCATCGTCGCCTGAGTCAGCTTGAGGTTGCTGGTCTCCAGCGGCTGGCTGGTAAAATACATGTCCTGGATGTACTCGCTGGGCCGGCGGCGCAGCATCGGCGCCTCGGACGTCCGCATCATGTATTCGGAATCGAGCCGCTGCATCATGAACGGCACCCAGGCCAGGCCGCTCTCCACCCAGATCACCTTGAGCCTCGGGAACCGCTCGGGAATGCCGTTGATGATCCAATTGGTCAGATGGATCATGTTAAAATAGCAGAACGAGATCGCATGCATCGAGATGAAGCGGTTGACCTGCTTCATCGACTCATCGCCCCAGTGGAAACCGGAGTGAAACGCCAGCGGCTTGCCCGCCGCCTGCAACGCGGCATAGAGACGCATGTAGCTGTTGTGATGCACCGGCCTATAGCGGGTCGAGACAACGGTGAATCCGATGACGCCCGGCGAGTCCGCGAATTCCTCGACCACCTCGACGCAGGCTTCGGGATCGTTGAACGGCAGATACATCATCGCCTTGATGCGCGGCTCCCGCGGCAGCAGTTCCTCGACCAGCCATCGGTTGAAGGCGCGCCCCAGCGCCACCTCCACCTCCGCCTGCGGATGCATCCCCAGCAGCAGCATCGGCGTCGGGAACGCCACCGTGTAGTCGATGCCCATGCTGTCCATCGCGCGCCTGGTCAGCTCGACCTGGCGATGCGTGCCCTCGCCGGGCACCGCCTCCGCCTGCTGCTGCTGATGCGGTATGCGGCCGAACATGTCCTGATACAGCATGCCGGGCTGCGCGTTCAGCAGGCCCGATGGCGAGCCGCCGCGCTCGCGGAACGACTTTGCCGCCTGGCGCAGGTAGTCGTTATCGATGCGGTCGGTGATGTCGGACCAGAACGCGGTCTCGGTGATGTGGGCGTCGATATCGACGATGAAATAGTCGGTCAGCTTGCGCGCATTCTTCGCCGCATGCGCGAGCACGTCTCGCGTGTCGGACCTGATGGTGATCTTTTCCAGTTCGCGCACCGCCGGGGATGCTATGGAGCTGTCGCCGCGTGATGTGGTCATGGACGTCCCCTGACTGCGTCGGCTTGTGCTTGCAACGAAAACGCTAACACGACGGCACTCATGGTGCCAGCACGCCTGCGCTCGCGTCATCGAAGCATGCCTTTCCTTCCGGTCGCCGTTTGGCCACCCTTGGGGGCATGCGCGCAATCCTCCGCGGCAGCCGCCGTCTGCTGTCTTGGCTCGGCTTCATCGTGCTGCTCGTGGCGGCGGTGGTTACCGGCGTGCTCTGGCTGACCCTGCCACCCCGCTCGCAACAGGCGCGCATCCCGGGCTTGTCTGGCCCGGTCGATGTCGGCTTCGACACTGACGGCGTCCCGCGCATCCGCGCCGCCAGCGCCACCGATGCCGCCGCCGCCATCGGCTTCGTGCACGCGCGCGATCGGTTGTTCCAGATGGAGCTGATGCGGCGTGCCGCCTCCGGCCGGCTGTCGGAGATCGCCGGCCCGGCCACGCTCGCGCTCGACCGCAGCATGCGCACGCTGGGCCTGCGGCGCCGCGCGGTGGCGGACTACCCTGCGCTGCCCGCCGAGACCCGCGCCATGCTCGAGGCCTATGCGCACGGCGTAAACGCCTGGATCGCGGAGCGCGGGCGGTTCAGCGCACCCGAGTTCCTGTTCCTCGGCAGGCCCGAGCCGTGGGAACCGGTGGACAGCCTGCTCTGGGGCGAGACCATGGGCCTGTGGCTGTCGCTCAACTGGCGCACCGAGCTGTCGCGCCAGTCGCTCGCCGGTCACGCGCCGCAGCAAACGATCGACGAGCTCTGGCCACCGGTCGGCGGCGCCGGCCGGCCTGAAGCGGCGCTGGCTCCAGCCCTGAGCCACATCGCCGGCGAGCTCGCCGCGGTGCTGCCGCGGTTCCCCGATCCCCACACCTTGCCGGGCTCCGCATCGAACGAATGGGCGGTGGATGGCCACCACACCGCCACTGGCGCACCGCTGCTCGCCGGCGATCCGCACCTGGCGTTCGGCTTCCCCGGCATCTGGTACCTGGCACGGATCGAGACGCCGGACGGCGTGCTGGCCGGCGCCACCGCGCCGGGCGTGCCGTTCCTGGTGCTCGGCCACAACGGCCACATCGCCTGGAGCTTCACCACCACCGGCGCCGACGTGCAGGACGTGTTCATCGAGACGCCGGTAGGCGCAGGCGAGTATCAGACCCCCGACGGCCCACGGCCGTTCTCGGTGCGCGAGGAGCGGATCAAGGTCCGCGGCGAACCCGACCAGCTGCTGACCGTGCGCGAGACCCGCCACGGCCCGGTGGTGAGCGACCTGCGCGGCAGCGGCGGGCCGATCCTGGCGGTGGCGATGGCCAACCTGGCGCCAGGCAACACTGCCGCCGCCGGGCTGCTCGCGCTCAACCAGGCGCGGGACGTGGACGCCGCCGGCAAGGCCGCCGCTATGATCACCGCGCCGGTGCAGAACCTGGTGGTCGCCGACCGCGAGCGCATCGCGCTCTACGTCACCGGCCGCGTGCCGATCCGCCGCGCCGGCGACGGCTCGGCTCCGGTGCCGGGCGACGGTTCGCACGACTGGGTCGGCTGGGCGTCGGGCGAGCAATTGCCGCACGTCGTCGCCCCCGCAAGCGGGCGGCTGGTCAACGCCAACGATCGCATCGCACCGCCGGATTTCCCGGTATTTCTCGGCCGCGACTGGTTCGGCGACTGGCGCGCCGCCCGCATCCGTGAGCTGCTCGGCCGGTCGGATCGACATACCGCGGCCGACTTCGCCCGCATGCAGGTCGATGTGCATTCACCGTTTGCCCACGAACTCCTGCCAACGCTGCTTGCCGTGCCGGTCACCGGGGATACCGCCCGCCGCGCCCAGGCATTGCTGCGCGACTGGGACGGCAGCATGACCACCGATGCACCGCAGCCACTGATCTTCAACGCCTGGACACACCACTTCTATGGCCGCGTGCTGCAACAGGCTGGCATCTCTGTGAACGACGGCGGCCCGCTATCGGAATTCGTCGGCTACGTGCTGTCTCCCTCCGGCGTGCATTGGTGCGGCGGCGACTGCACCGACCATGCTGCAGGCGGCACTGACCGACGCCGTCGGCGACCTCACCTCCCGCTTCGGCAACGATCCTGCGCAGTGGCGCTGGGGCGACGCACATCCCGCAGTCTTCGCCCACCCGATGCTGCGCCCGCTGCCCATCCTGGGCGCGCTCGCGACCCTCTCCATCGCCAGCCCGGGCGACGACACCACGATCGATCGCGGCAGCCCGCTCTACAAACAATTCCAATCGGTGCACGGAGCGGAGTATCGAGGCGTGTATGACCTCGCCGATCTCGACCGCTCGCTGTTCATCATGGCCCCCGGCCAGTCCGGCAACCTGCTCAGCCGCCACGCGCGCGACTTCCTCACCCGCTGGCGCGATGGCGCCACGATCACGCTTGGTCCGACGCCCGACGCAACCACGGCAACCATCCGGCTGACCCCATGATCTACCGCGCCACCCCGATCGACGATTACCGGCTGACCGAAGGCGTGCTGGGCCGCCGGGTGTTCGCGTGGCTGATCGACATACTGCTGATCGGACTGATCCTCGTAGCGCTGTGGCTGGTGCTGCTGCTGTTCGGCGTGCTGACGCTGGGCCTCGGCCTGCCGCTGCTCGGCGTGCTGCCGTTCGTGCCGTTCTGCTATCACCTGCTGTTCGTCGCCGCCCCCGCCTCGGCCACGCCGGGCCAGCAGGCGCTCGGACTGGTGGTCCGCCGCAACGACGATCTCGGCCGGCCGACGTCGCTGCAGGCGTTCATCTACACGCTGCTGTTCTATCTCACCCTGGCGACCACCGGCCTGCTGCTGTTGTTCGCGCTGTTCACCATCCGCCACCGCACGCTGCATGACCTGGCGAGCGGCCTGGTCGTGGTGCGCGCGCGGGCGTTGACCGGCGGCCTCGGCTCCTGGAACATGCAGAGCGGATCACCCTACGCATGAGTTACAAACCGCCGCGCCGGCCGCAGTTCTTCTACACGACGGCCCCCCTGCCCTGCCCCTATCTGGCGGGACGGACCGAGCGCAAGGTGGTCACCGAGATCACCGGTCCAGACGCCGATGCGCTGCATGACCGGCTGTCGCGCGCCGGCTTCCGCCGCAGCCACAACATCGCCTATGCGCCGGTGTGCCCATCCTGCCACGCGTGCATCCCGATCCGCATCCCGGTCGCCGCGTTCCAGCCCGACCGCACACTGCGAAAAATCTGGCGCGCCAACTCGCTGCTGGAGGGTTTCGAGGTGCCGGCGCGGGCGACTGCGGAACAATTCCAGCTGTTCCAGCGCTATCAGGTGGCGCGCCACGGCGACGGCGACATGGCGACGATGAGCTTCTACGACTATCGCGCCATGGTCGAGGACACCCCGATCGAGACCTTCATCATCGAGTTCCGGGATCCCGACGACCGGATGGTGAGCGCGTGCCTGGCCGACCGGCTGGGCGACGGGCTGTCGGCGGTATATTCCTTCTTCGCGCCGGCGCTGCAGCGGCGCTCGCTGGGAACGCATGCGATTCTGTGGCTGATCGAGCGGGCGCGGTCGCTGGGGCTGCCGTATGTGTATCTCGGCTACTGGGTACCGGAGAGCCGCAAGATGGCGTACAAGTCGCGGTTCCGGCCGGCCGAGGTGCTGGCGGGCGGCTCGTGGCGGATGTTGACCGAGGCGGATGTGGGGGAGGGCGTCGCACCGGCCCAGGGGGCGCTGGTGCCGGAGTTGGCGGATTAATCCGGTACAGCGGGCGGTACCGTTGACTCTCCTACGAGGGCTGCAAATGCAGCGGGGGAGGATTAAGTATCCGTCTGCAAAATCGGAGACCCGCAGATGGCGCTCGTCAGACTAAGCCGCGAAGCGCAACTGTCTGCAAAATCGGAGACCCGCAGATGGCGCTCGTCAGACTAAGCCGCGAAGCGCAACTCACACTGCCGCAGGACATTCAGAAGGCCGCCAAGCTGAAGGAAGGCGACTATCTGGAAGCGGAAGTGACCAAAGCCGGAGCAATCCTGCTCAGGCCGGTTGGCGTCGCCGGCTGCGAGCCGACACCGGATCAGGAGGCAGAGATTCTGGCCGCTGTGGAAGAAGCCAGGGCCTTTCATGCCGCTCAACGTCGTCGTTGATGCCTCGGTCCTCGTCAGCGCCTTCCTGTTCCCGCAGAGCGTTCCGGGGTTGGTCGTGAGGCTTGCCCGCAGCGGCCGGTTCGCCCTGCATCTGTCGCCGATCCTGCTCGACGAGACGAGGAACGCCCTGCTCTCGCCCCGGCTGGCCTATGGACAAGATAACGACACCGTCATGGTATGGCTGGCGGAGTTACAGAAGTTCGGCGCCGTATTTCTTGGAAAATTGCCCGATATCGGTCCCGCTTGCCGTGATCCCGACGACGACCATGTGATCGCGGCGGCCGTCGCGGTCGGGGCGGATGTGATTGTGACCGGTGACAAGGACCTGCTGGCGCTCAGTTGGTTTCGGAGTGTCAGGATCCTCACCCCACGCACCTTCCTGGCCGAACTTGCACCCGGTCCGGCCTGACGTTGTCGCAATACCGATCGTCGGAAGAAATGTCCCCCGCTGGGGCCGAACCGCCACCGTCGCCACGTCGGGGCATAATTCGGCGTGCGCGGCACATGGACGCCCGGTCAGCAGCGGCGGGTAGGGGCTACCGGCGGTTCGTGGTCGGTGCCGATATTGTCGGTTCAGGCATCAACCTCGGCTGAGCCGACATACAGCCCGACGTCGAGTTCGGCGCGCGCCTCGGCGATCATCTTGGCTTCCCGGCGAGCCAACGCTGCTTCTCCGTCTCGGTTTCCGGGCGCGGAATGTCGGGGCGCTCGTTCGGGGCAGGGTTGATGCTGCATATCGGATTGCCGCCCGGCATCATACCGCCCGAGGGATTTGGGAAGCTGCCGGGCATAGATTTCGCGCATCAAATATATAAAGCCGCGGCGTCGGCACATGCCCGTGCGCCGTCTGAACCATACGATACAACGCCGCATCGCGCCGCGCCTGCTCCGCCAACGAGTCGATCTGCGCGAACGGGATATCGTGCCGCGCGGCCCAACGCAGCAACTCCTCGCTCTGCGCGCTGACCAGGAACGGCGGATGGGGCCGCTGCACCAGCGGGGGCGCCAGAGGCGCATCCTTCAGCACCGTCCAGGTACTCGCCACGATGCTCGAATATTTCGTCAGCGAACACGCGCTGGATGATGTCGAACGACTCCACGAACATCTCGCGTGACTGAGCCTGATCGACCCCGAACGCCTCGAACTCCGGCGGGCGCAGGCCGCGGCCGAGGCCCATGTCGAAGCGGCCATCGGTCAGGTTATCCAGCATCGCCGCCTCTTCGGCGACCAGCAGCGGATGCCGGAACGGCAGGATATTGACCATGCCGGCGAAGCGCATGCGGCTGGTCGTCCGCGCGGCGGCGGCGATGAGCTCCGCCAGCTCCACCTCTTCGAGCTGGCGGCGGAACATCTCCACATGCGTAGAGTTTGGGCGCGGGGTGATCGTCGACCAGATGGCAAGCTTCACCTGTTTGATCCTCCCCTGGTTTTGGCACCAGCACAGATTCCCTTCGACCAGCTCTTGATGGTAGAAGGTCCACATGCCGATGCAGGTCGCACCGTATCTGGCGTTTACCTATTTCGTCGAGTTGATGGCGAGCAGCGGAACGCAAGCGCTCGGCGGGTTCTGGCACGTGAGCGGCCTGCCACCGTCGAATTCGGCGACCACCGCGGACTACGCCGGAGGCCAAAGTTTTGCTCCGGTCAGAAGCCCGGGCATCTCTAAGGTCAGCGATGTGACGCTGAAGCGCGGCGTGGTGGACAGTTCCCAACTAGGGAACTGGCTCAACAGTGTCCGCAGCGGCAGCAGCGCCACGGCGCCGCGCACGGTGCAAATCACACTGCGCGACGAGACGCGTCAGCCGGTCACGCAATGGACACTACATTCGGCGACCCCGAAGCACTGGGACGGTCCCACCTTGTCTGCCAAGAGCGGCGATGTGGCGATCGAGGAACTGACCCTTTCGGGTGACTACATCGAGATCACGCGGCACAAGTGAGGCGGGCAGCCATCACGCCACCCCTATCGGGTCCGTCGCGACCGCTGCCTTCCCGGATCATGCCAAACGGGACCAGCGACGCGACAAATACGACGTATGCGAGGTCCCGCCAGCCCACGCGTCTCGACCAGGCTTTGTGCTGCGGTGGCGGTTGCGACGTCCAACACGCTCGATCAGTCGGCTACGTTACGGTTCGGATCTGCCGCGAAATAACTGCGTCAATCGCCGGCAAAGCGCCATTTTCCGCGTCATCCGAGTTACTGCCCCGGCTACGCCTGAATCGATCAATTCGCGGCCATTACCATCGGAAGCGATCCGCTACCCGTCCAGCGCAATCCCGAACGTCGCACGAAACCCCTCCAGCCCTGCCTTGGTGATCGCCACCGCCCGCGTATCCCGCTGCCGCGCGATCCACCCCAACTCGAAGCACCGGCACGCCAGCGCCACGCCGACCCGCCCGGCGAGATGCGGCCGCCGCTCGCTCCAATCCAGGCATGGCCGGCAGAACACCCGCCGCCCCGGCGCGGGCGACGCTCCGAACTCGCCGAGGAACCGCTGACCCTGCTCGGTCACCTCGCCGCCATCGGTTCCCAGCGCGACATGCCCCCGCTCGCTCAGCGCATCGGCCAGCGCCACGCCCAGCCGCCCGGCCAGATGGTCGTAGCAGGTACGCGCCGTGCGCAGCGCCTCGCCGCCGCGCCAGGTGGTGGCGCGGGCCGGCTCCGCACCGGCAACCGCCATCACGCCCTCCAGCATCTGTCCCACCAGCGGCGAGGCCAGCCGGTAATAGCGGTGCCGCCCCTGCTGCTCCGCCGCCAGCAGTCCGCCATCGGCGAGCTTCCCCAGGTGGCCGCTCGCGGTCTGCGGCGTGACATGCGCCACATAGGCCAGTTCCTTCGCGGTCAGCGCGCGCCCGTCCATCAGCGCCGCAAGCATGTTGGCGCGCGCTGGATCGCCGAGCAGCGCGGCGGTTGCAGCGATGCGGTTGGAATCACTCATGGCGGCCTCCGTGTGCCTCGGCCTAATATAGCCCGATCCGACGCGTGGCGCAGGCGGGGATGGTTCGGCGCGCACCGTAGCGTCCACCACGGCAGCGAAACCGCTGCAGCCGCCGCGGTGCCGGTAGCGGCGTCGCCCGATTGCGCATCTTGAAGGAGACGCGACGATGCCAGCCAACAAGATCATGCTGATCCGTCATGGTGAAAAGCCCAGCGACGACGGATCGGTGCAGGGCGTAGCCGCTCCCGGTGTGCCGGACCCCGAGGAGCTCGCAGTGCGCGGCTGGCAACGTGCCGGCGCGCTGGTGCGGTTGTTTGCCCCGCGCGACAACACGTCCGTCGACCAGCGGCTGGCGGCACCGCGCACCATCTTCGCATCGTCGGTCGGGAGGCACAGCAACAGCATGCGGCCACAACACACGGTGCTGGAACTGGCGACGCTGCTGCAGCTGTCACTGGTGCTGCGACATCCCAAGGGCGACGAGGTCGCGTTGGTTGCCGACGCGCTGGCCGTAGACGGCCCGGTGCTGATCGCCTGGGAACACGAAGCCATACCCGACATCGCGAACCACATCATCGGCAACAGCACGACCTGCCCGCAGAAATGGCCAGGAACGCGGTTCGACCTGGTCTGGGTGTTCGATCGCCAGCATACCACCGCCGCCTGGGGTTTCGCTCGGGTGCCACAGATGCTGCTTGCGGGCGACCGCGCGGAACCGATCGTTTGAGCGCAGGCGATCGCGCCGCAATGCTGTCCGATGCACAGGCCGTATTCCTGGCGTCGCAGCGTGTCGGCCGCCTCGCGACAGCGGATGCGCGCGGCAATCCGCATGTCGTGCCGGTTTGCTTCGCAATCGACAACGACGCGCTGTACGTCACTATCGACGAGAAGCCGAAGCGCGCCGCCACGCGCCCGCTGAAGCGGCTCCGCAACATGCTGGACAATCCGTCCGTCGCCTTCGTCGCCGATCGCTACCGCGAGGACTGGGGCCAACTCGGCTGGGTGATGCTGCGTGGGCACGCCGAGATCCTGGCGGACGGAGCGGAACACGATCGCGCACAGATGCTGTTGCGTGAGCGCTATACTCAATACCGCACCATGCAGCTTGCGGAACTGCCGGTGATCGCGCTGCGTATCGAACGCGTGACATCCTGGGGCAATCTCGCGGTTCGCCCCCAACAGTGATACCACTGGCATCGGGAGCGACGCGGAATCGGTTGGGTATCGCATCGCCGGTCCGCTCCTCGCGATGACAGCAGCGTCGGAAGCGGAACGGCATGGATCTGAATCTCGACGGCAAGACCGCACTGGTCACCGGCGCGAGCCGCGGCATCGGTGCCTCGATTGCGCAGGAACTGGCACGAGAGGGCGTGCACGTCTGCCTCGCCGCACGGGACAAGGCAAAGCTCGATGAAGTCGCCGGCAGCATTGTTGCCATTTCCGGCAGCAACCGCACCAGCGTGATCGCCGGCGACCTGCGCGAACCTGCCGCCGTGCAGGCCGCGGTCGATGCCGCGGTCGGTGCGTTCGGCCGGCTGGACATCCTGGTGAACAACGCCGGCGCCACCCGGCGTGCCGACTTCTTCGCGCTGAGCGAGGACGATTGGCAAGACGGCTTCGCGCTGAAGTTCCACGGCTATGTCCGCGCCACGCGTCGCGCCTGGCCGTACCTCCGCAAATCCCGAGGCTGCATCGTCAACATCGTCGGCATCGGCTCGCGCGCGGGATCCGCTGAATTCACCATCGGCGGCTCGGTCAACGTCGCGATTCTGAACTTCACCAAGGCGATGGCGACCATCGGCGTCAAGGAAGGCGTGCGGGTGAACGCGATCAACCCCGGCCTGGTTGAGACCGAACGCTTCGGCCGCAACATCGAACGCGTCTCGCGCGAGCACGGCTTCAATCGCGAGCAGGCCATCGCCTTTCTGCTGTCCTCGTACGGCACCACGCGCGTGGGCAGGCCGGAGGAGATCGGCTGGCTGACCGCATACCTTGCGTCGGAAAGATCCGACTTCATTCAGGGTTGCGTGATCGATATCGACGGCGGCGCGACGCGTTCGCTCTGAGAGGGCACTGCCAATGGCCAACGCATTCGTCAACGCGCCAGGCGATGTCACCGCGCGGCTGACCGACTACATCGTCGCCGCGCGCTGGTCCGATCTGCCGGAGGCGGTGCGGCGCGAGACGTTGCGCTCGTTCGTCAACATCATGGGCTGCACGATCGGCGGTGCGCGGCACGCGGCGGTGGCGCTCGCCGACACGACACTCGGCGAATTCGCCGGAGCGCCGCATGCCACGGTGATCGGCCGCGGCCACAAAGCCGATGCGCTGCACGCCTGTCTGGTCAATTGCCTCGCATCCAGCATCTACTCCTATGACGATACGCATGCGGAGGCGGTGGTGCATCCGGCGGGTCCCGTCGCCACGGCTGCCCTGGCACTGGCCGAACGACGCCCGGCCGGCGGTGCCGATTTCCTGCTGGCTTTCGCGCTCGGCGTCGAAATGACCTGCCGGCTGTCGAAGGCGATCTCGGTGCCGCCCGCAAGGGGGCCGGTCGCCTGGTCGCAGACCGGCATCGCCGCCGGCTTCGGTGCCGCGGTGGCGGCGGCGAAATTGCTGAACCTGGATGCGACGCGGCTGCACAGCGCGATCGGCATTGCGTTGTCGCAGGCCGCCGGGTTCCGTGTGATGCACGCGACCATGGTGTCATCGCTGATGCCGGCGCATGGCGCACAGACCGGACTGCGCGCAGCGGTGCTTGCTGAATGCGGATTCACGGCCTCTCCGGCGGCGCTGGAAGGACGGTATGGTTTCCTGGAGGTGTTCACGGATTCGCCGAATGTGCCGGCGCTGGCGGACGAATTGGGCGAACGCTTCGAAATCCTTCGCAACACCTACAAGCCATATCCCTGCGGCATCGTAATTCATCCGATCATAGATGCATGCCTGCAATTGCACCGCGAGCACAAGATCGACGCAGAGTCCATCAACACGGTGCGCATCAAGGGCTCGCCCGGTGCGATGGCATTGTGCGATCGGCGCAATCCGCAGAACGAGCTTCAGGCGCATGTCAGCCTGTATCACTGGACGGCGGCGACACTGATCCGCGGCATGGCGCGCATCGAGGAATTGCAGGACCCCACAGTGCGCGATCCGGCGATCGCGGCGTTCCAGCACAAGGTCGAGGCGGAGGCAGATCCCGCCATGACGGCGGATGCGGCGGAGGTGACAATCACGTTGCAGGATGGGCGCAGCCATACCTGCCGCATCGATCACTGCATCGGCAGCGCGAGCAATCCGATGACGGACGCGCAGTTGACGCGCAAGTTCAGCGAACTGGCCGAGCCGGTGATCGGTGTGGCACGAACGAACGAATTGTCCGACCGAAGCTGGTCGGTCGAGAGCATGGCCGATGTCGGCAGTCTCGCCCGCGCGGCCGCGTAACCGCTACTTCGTCATCGCCCGCCGTTGCCACAAATCCCACGGGCGATCCACCAGCGCATCGTTCGTCTGCATCGCTGCCGTGGCCTCGCCGTCATTGAGGAACGTCGGATCGCCAAGCCGCAGAGCCTCGCTCTCCATGCGCGCATTTACCTCGGTGTAGACTGCGCGGAACACCACGTGCCGCACCGACTGCGCCGCCGCCACCGATCCATGTCCGCGCATCAGCGCGACCGGGCGCAACCCCAGCACCATAGCCAGCGCATAGCCAAGTGCTGCGTTGCTGATCAGCATGTTCGATGCCTGCCCGGCAACGTCACGGATCTCGAACACCGGCACGCCGCCGCCGAGGAAGCCGGCGATATGGTTCATTGGCCTGAGCGGTACCTTGACGTTGGCATATGGGATCACAGAGGGCGAATGGCTGTGCACGATCGCGCGCACGTCCGGCCGCAGCTTGTAGATTTCGCCGTGGATGAAGCGCTCGAGATAGATCGCACGGCCGCGCTGATCGATCGGCGTGCTGTCGAGGTCATACTCCATGATGTCGTCCGCCGTCACCAACGCCGGCGCCATGCTGCGCGCGAGCAGATAGCGGTTGGGATCCTTGTCATGGCGCGCACTGACGTGGCCGAAGCCATCAACGACATTCTGGTCATACAGGATGCGATTGGCGGCAACGAGGTCCTCGATCAATGCAGGATCAGCCGCCCCGGCCGAGGCCGGCAGTGGTGCCTGCGCGTCCACCGCGGCGGCCATCAGTGCACCCAGGAAGCCGCGTCGGCCCAGGTCGTGCGTCATTCCACAAAAGCATTGTACCATCATGGTCTCCCTGATCCGTCGTGCGGACGGTACTCGACCTTGCCAGCGCCCGCCACGCCCGGCACGCTTCCCGCCACGTCAGCGGCAAGGAGACGGATGATGAGCGATCCACAGCGTCGTTCGCTATGCGAGGCAGTCGATGGTTCGATCCTCATGGATCACATGCAGGAGCTGGCGCGCCGGGTGAAGCTGTCGGGCACGCCGGACGAACTGCAAAGCCTGAACTATTTCCGCTCGAAGCTGGACGAGTACGGCTACCGTACCCGGCTGATCATGCACGACGCCTATATCAGCCTGCCCGGCAAGGCGCGCGTCGATGTGGACAATCAGGCGCTCACCAGCATCACACATTCGTTCTCGCGCAGTTCGCCGGCGAATGGCGTGACCGGACGGCTGGTCTATCTCGGCGACGGCGACGAGGCCGACTTCACCGGACGCGACCTGCATGGCGTGATCGTGCTGATGGAAGGCATCGCCAGTCCCGGTCAGGCCGCGCGCGCCTCGCATGCCGGCGCGGTGGGGCAAGTGCAGATCAGCCCGCATGAGCACCTGCACGAGATGTGCGTCTCGCCGGTATGGGGCAGCCCGTCGGGCGACACGCAATCGGACCTGCCGAGCACCGTCGTGTGCACCGTGTCGAACGTCGATGGCAGTGTACTGCGCGAACGTCTGTCGCGCGGCGAACAGCCGAAGGTGACGCTCCACGCCGAGGTCGATACCGGTTGGCGTCAGACGCCGATCCTCGAGGCCGAAATCGACGGGCCGGACCCGGATGGCCCGTTCATTCTGTTCTCGGGCCATCACGATACCTGGCACTACGGCGTGATGGACAACGGTGCGGCCAATGCCACCATGCTGGAAGTCGCACGCCTCACGGCACGCGAGCGCTCGAGATGGCGACGCGGATTGCGACTGTGCTTCTGGTCAGGCCATTCGCATGGCCGCTATTCCGGCTCTGCCTGGTATGCTGACCAGCACTGGAACCAGCTGGAACGGCGCTGCGCGGTGCACGTGAACGTCGATTCCACCGGCGGCGTCGGTGCGGTCGTGCTGAAGAATGCCGCGGCCGCTCCGGAGCTGATCGCGCTGGCCGGAGACGCGATCGGCGAGCAGGCAGGCTCGGAGTATGCCGGCAAGCGCATGTCGCGTTCCTCGGATCAATCGTTCTGGGGCATCGGCATTCCAGCGATGTTCGGCGCGCTCAGCGAGCAGCCGCCGGCGCCGGTGAGGATGCGCAACGCGCTCGGCTGGTGGTGGCACACGCCGCACGATCTGCTGGACAAGATCGACGAGAACAACCTGGTGCGCGACACCCGCGTCTATGTGCACACGCTGTGGCGGTTGCTGACCGATCCGGTGCTGCCGCTCGATTTTTCCGCGCATGCGCGCGCGCTGCTGGATGAGCTTTCCACGCTGCGTGCGTCACTCGGGGAGCGATTTTCGGTGGATGGACTGATCGCCGCGGCGACAACACTGCACGACAATGCTGCAACCGGCGGGCAATCCGATGCGGCGCTGATGAGCGCGTCGCGCGCACTGGCTCCGGTGTATTATACGTCGGGGGATCGTTTCTCCCATGATCCGGCGCTGCCGCTGCCGGCGTGGCCCGTGCTCGATCCGCTGCGCAGGCTGGCAAAGATGGCACCCGGTACCGACAGCGCCCGCTTCCTCGCGGTCAGCGCGACGCAGGGACGCAACCGGCTGGCGCATGCGTTGCGCGAGGCGACCGAGGCATTGAGCTGAGCAACCTGTCAGCCGCGACACCGCATCAGGTTCATCGGCCGCTGGGTCATCACCACTTCGCCGTGCTGGTTCAGCACCTCCACCATGCTGCGCACCAGGCCGCGATCCGGCTTCGAGCGTGACCGCTGCGCCCCCAGCACCGTCACCCGCACGCGCAGCACATCGCCAGGCCGCACCGGACGCGTCCAGCGCAGTTCGTCGATGCCAGGCGAAGGCAGTGTCGCAACCCTCGACAGATAGTGCTCGACGAACAACCGCATCGACATTGCCGCCGTGTGCCAGCCGCTGGCGATCAGCTCCGTCGCAACGGTATGCATCGGCTGCGGATCGTAGCGCCTCGCGAACTCGACGATCTCGTCGGCGGTGACCGCGACCTCACCGAATTCATCGACCATGCCGACGCGATAATCCTCGAAGTAGCGTTCGCCCGGCGGAACCGTCATGCCTCGAGCTTCACGTACTCGAAGTCGCCCGGCTTGCTGTCGATACCGACGCGCGGCGGAGCAATCCACGAGGCGTATGCACCAGGCGCATGAGTCGCCCGCATCAGACTCTCCACGAACCGGTTGTCGACGGCGGACGGCAGCATCGTCTCCTTGCGCGCCTGCCACTGATCACCACTGATCATGTTGCCGTCGGTGTCGGCATGGATCGCGGCAAACTCGCCGATCCGGCGGTTGAATGCGACATGCGGCAGGCGCAGGCGGAATTCCAGACCTGCCCGCTCCAGCACGCGATTCCATCGCGTGACGCCTGCGTTGGCGTCATCGACGAAGTCGTCGCGCAACCGCATGTTCAGCGCCGACAGTGCCGGCACATCCTCGCGCGCGATCGCACCGTCCTTCAGGCGGAGCACCGGATAGGTCGCGCTGCCCAGCGCGTGGTCGTCGGTCAGCCTGTCCTCATGATAGCGCCCCTTCAGACCGGCGTTGAACGCATTCGCCGCGTTGGTGCTGATCTCGTTGCCGAACAGGTCGAGCGTCAGCGAGAAATGCAGGCTCGCCTTCTTCTGCAGCGTCGGCAGATCGATCACCCCCAGCGCGCGCACCCGCTCGATGTCGGTCGGATCGTCGATACCCGCGTCGCGCATCGCCTGGCAGGTACGTTGCACGATGCGCTGCACGCCGGTCTCGCCGACGAACATGTGGTGCGCTTCCTCGGTCAGCATGAAGCGGCAGGTGCGCGACAGCGGATCGAAGCCCGACTGCGCCAGTGCCGCCAACTGCATCTTGCCGTCACGGTCGGTGAAGAAGGTGAACATGAAGAACGACAGCCAGTCGGGCGTCGCCTCATTGAACGCACCCAGCATGCGCGGGCTGTCGCGATCGCCGGACCGGCGGCGCAGCAGTTCCTCCGCCTCCTCGCGGCCATCGCGGCCGAAGTATTTCTGCAGCAGATACACCATCGCCCACAGGTGACGGCCTTCCTCGACGTTCACCTGGAACAGATTGCGCAGGTCATAGTTCGACGGCGCGGTGGCACCGAGATGGCGCTGCTGTTCCACCGACGCCGGTTCGGTGTCACCCTGGATCACCAGCAGCCGGCGCAGCATGGCGCGGTATTCGCCGGGCACCTCCTGCCACGCGCGCTCGCCCTTGTGCGCGCCGAACGGAATTGTCCGCCCCTCGACCGCGGGTGCCAGCAGCACGCCCCAGCGATATTCCGGCATCCGCACATAGCCGAACTTCGCCCAGCCCTCCGCACCGACGCCGACCGCCGTGCGCAAATACACCAGGGCATCCTGGAACCCTTCCGGTCCCATCTGCCGCCACCAGTCGATGTAGCCGGGATGCCAGGTCTCCAATGCCTTGCGCACGCGCTGGTCGTCGTTCAGGCCGACGTTGTTCGGGATCAGCCCGTTGTAATCGACCGCTGTTCCGTCTGGCATCACACCCGCTCCGTATTGTAGTTCGGCCGCAATCCACTGCCGTAGCGCTGCAGCGAACCTTCCGCCCCGACTGCATTCGGCCGCTGGAACACCCAGTTCTGCCACGCGGTCAGGCGGCCGAAGATTCGCGTCTCCATCGTCTCGGGACCGGCGAAGCGCAGATTGGCCTCCATCGCGGTAAGCGCGTCGGGGGAGAACGACGCACGCTCCTCCAACATCAGCCGCACCTCGTCGTCCCAGTCGGATTCGTCGAAGGCAGCCGTAACGAGACCCAGTGCCTCGGCGTCGACCGCGTACAGCGACTGACACGTGCGTCGCCGCGCATCTGCAAAACTGTCGGGCTCGCCGAGGAAGCGTGTCGCCAGCCGCGTCAATCCGTTGCCCATCGGATACGCACCGAAATTCAGCGCCGATAAATGCACGTGTGCCGGCTCACGATTGTCACCACCGCGTGCGCCCGCCAGCATCACCGAACGATCGACGGCAAACAGCAGTTCCGCAAGCGTGCCGGCAAAGCAGCTTCCGGGTTCGATCAATGCGATCAAGCTGCGCGAGGTCATGTCGATCCGCTTCAATACGCGCTTCCAATAGAGCCGGATCTCGCGCACCAGCCAGTCGTCCTTGTACGCCTCCAACAGCTCATCCGCCGCGAGCACGGCCTCCGGGTCGCCTTCGGAGCGCACCACGATCAGCCCTAGCGTCGGCTCGTTCAGCCGCAGATGCAGCATGGCATCGTCGAGCTCGCGCGCCACCACAAGCGGCCAGAACGACGCGCCCGCGGCATGGATCTCCGCCACGTCGTGCGGCATCGGACCTCGCGGCCCCGACACCGTGATATCCGCCCGGCGCGCCGCACGATCATACGCAATGCGCACATGCGAATAGGTCACGCCACGATCGGAGAAGTCGCGTTGCAGGGGCATCAGCGCAATACCCTTCGCGTCCGACGGCCGGTCGGACCGCGCGCCCATCGCCAGCGCGCGCTCGTGCAGCTTCGCCTCCCACGCCGACGGCGGCACCAGCTCATCCACCAGCCGCCACTCGACCGCGCGACGACCGCGCACGCCTTCCTCGGTGGAGCAGAACACATCGGCGCGGTCGCGCCGCACCTGCCGCTTATCGGTCAGCCGCGTCAGTCCTCCGGTGGCCGGCAGCACCGCGAGCAGCGGCAATTCCGGCAACGCCACGCCGGAGCGGCGATCGTCGATCAGCATGATATGTTCCGCCGCCATCGCCAGTTCGTAACCGCCCCCGGCCGCACTGCCGCTCACCGCCGCCAGCCATGCCTGGCCGGAATTCGCGCTGGCATCCTCGATCGCCAGCCGCGTCTCGTTGGTGAACTTGCAGAAATTCACCTTGTGGCCGTGCGACGCCTTGGCGAGCATGCGGATATTGGCACCGGCGCAGAACACGCCTTGCTTGCCGGAGCGCAGCACGACGCAGCGCACCTTGGGATGTTCGAAGCGCAGACGCTGCACCGCATCGGCCAATTCAATGTCGACACCGAGATCGTACGAATTCAGTTTCAGCTCGCAGTCTTCGAACAGACCGGCGTCGGGATCGACATCCATGGTCAGCGTCGCCACCGGCCCGTCAAACGCGAGACGCCAGTGGCGATAGCGGCTCGGCTCGGTCTGAAAATCGATCATGCCGTCACTTCCATCAACACGCGCTGCACGAACGGCACGATCGTGTCCAGCGTTGCCTGCCTCGCTTCGAGGTGGGGAGCATGGCGGGCTCCAGCGATCAGCCGCGTCTGCACCGGACATTTCGCGATGCGTTCCAGAATGCGAAGCTGCTGCTCGGTGCCGTACGGGTCCGCGGCGCCCTGCAACGCCAGCACCGGCACCTCGATGCGCGCGACCTGCCCGGTGATGTCGAAGTTGCGGAACCGCGGATCGAGCCACGCATCGCTCCAGCCACGGAACGCCACATCCACATCACGATGATAGCGCGCCAGCCGCACGCGCAGATCACCCTGCCGATAGCTCGCCTCGGTCGCGCGGATCGCCGCGATGTTGAGGTCCTCGACGAAGCAATGCGCGGCGATCAGCACCACGGCGACCACGCGCGGATCGCGCACCGCCCCGGCATTGATCGCCGCGATCGAGCCACCATCCGAGTGGCCGATAAGCACCGCGCGCCGCACCTCTGCCGCGTCGAGCACCCGCGGCAGCACGTCCAGCGCCTCGTCGTGCATGTAGTGCATCGGCCGCGGCAGTGTTACGGGATCCGATCCGCCGTAGCCGAAGCGCGAATATGCAAACACGCCGCAGCCGGTCGCCGCCACCAGCGGCTCGGGGAAGTCGCGCCACAGTGCCACGCAGCCCAGGCCCTCGTGCAGCAGCACAAGCGTCGGCGCGGTGTCGCCACGCGGCCCCCACCAGCGCGTCTCCAGGAATCTACGGTCGATGATCATCGCGCAGCCGGAACCGTTGTATCTTCCCGGTCGCGGTCTTCGGCAGGCCATCGACGAACTCGATCCAGCGAGGATATTTCCACACGCCGATGCGCTCCTTCACGTGCGTCCTCAGCAGTTCCCTCACCGTCTCGGCGTCCTGCTGCCTGGCCGCCTCCTGCAGCACCACGAACGCCTTGGGCTTGGTCAGGCCGTCGCGATCCTGCGCGCCCACCACCGCCGACTCCAGAACCGCCGGATGCGACACCAGCGCCTCCTCGACCTCGAACGGCGAGACCCAGACGCCGCTCACCTTCAGCATCTCATCGGTGCGACCGCAGAAGCGATAATTGCCGTCCGCGTCGCGGATGTAAGTGTCGCCGGTATGCGTCCACTCGCCACGAAACGTGCGGCGCGTCTTGTCGCGCTGGTTCCAGTAGCCCTCGGCCGCCGACGGACCGCGGACCACCAGCTCGCCCGCCTCGCCATTCGGCATCCGACCGCCGTGCTCGTCCAGGACCATCGCGTCGTAGCCGGGCACCGGCTTGCCCGAGGTGCCGTAGCGGATGTCGTCGGCACGATTGGACACGAAGATATGCAGCATCTCGGTGGACCCGATGCCGTCGAGGATATCCACCCCCACCATGTCCGACCAGCGGCGGCCGATATCGGCGGGCAGCGCCTCGCCGGCGGAAATGCAGCGACGCAGCCGATCCGATCCGGCGCATGGCCCGATGCGCGGATTGGCCAGCATCGAGGCGAACAGCGTCGGCACGCCGGCAAATATCGTCGGCTGATGGCGCTGCATCGATGTCCAGAACCGCATCAGGCGTCGGCCGATCGGGCAGCAGCACGGCGCCGGCGCCGACCGACATCGGGAAGGTCATGCAATTGCCGAGCCCATAGGCGTGAAACGCCTTCGCCGCGGAGAACATCAAATCGTCTGACCGGATCTGCAGCACCTGCGCGCCGTAGGTATCGGCGGTCGCGCGCAGGCTGCCGTGCACGTGCCGCACGCCCTTCGGCGCTCCGGTGGAACCAGACGAATACAGCCAGAACGCCACCTCATCCGCCGGCGTGACAGCAGTCGGCGTCGCCGGATCGCCGCCCGCAAGAAAGTCGCCGAACCCGACCGCGCGAGGGTCGTCAATCGGGTCGGGCGTACCACCATCCGGCTGGGCGACGATGATCCGGCGCAACTCGGCAACGCTGTGCAGCACCGGCAGCAGCGGCGCGACCAGTGGTGCCGAGATCACCAGCGCATCGGCACGACTATCGGCCAGGATGTAGCCAATCATCTCATGCGTGAGCAGCGTGTTGATCGGCACCGGCACGACGCCGGCGCGGATCGCACCCCAGAACGCGACTGCGGAAATCGATAGTATCCAGCAACAGCAGCGCGACACGTCGCTCGCGCGCGACGCCGGCTGCGCCCAGGGCGCCGGCGAAGCGGCCTGTCGCCTCGGCGAGCGCGCGGTAACTCAGGCTTCGCCAAGGGTCATGGAACGCCATCGCATCGTCGCGACCCTCGCGCACGTGGCGATCGACGAAATATCCGACGGCGTTGCCGTTGGCCGATGCGCTACTCATTCGCTGCTCCTTCCTGCGAGTATAGCGCCTGGCGCGATGGCGTGGCGATGAACCTCGGGCCGCTACCGATCTCGCATCACCGGGTCCAGCCAGACCGTCTGACCGGCCGTCAGCTTTGGTGCGGGCGCAACCGGGTCCAGTCGGACGAAAAGCGTATTGAGGTCATGATCGCCGGTCGCACGCGCAGCGCGCCACACCGCGAACTCGCCCCAGTTGCGCAGTTCCACCACCTTCGCGCTGATGGGGTCCTGCTGCGCCGATGCGCGGACCGGAACGGAAGACCCGATCGCCAGTCCATGCAGCGCGTCCTCGCGCAGGCTGAACCCGAACCAGATCCCGTTGTCGGGAACCAGCGTCAGGACAGGTTCGCCAGGCACGACCGCTTCACCGACCTCGGCCACCAGGATCGCAATCGTCCCGGAGGCCGGCGCACGCAACAGCATCTTGCCCGCGCGCGCCTCAACCACGTCCCGGGCCGCCTCCGCCGCGCCGACCGTTGCATCCGCCAGGGTCCGTTCCTCCGCGGTCGGACCGCGCTGTGCCTCGGCATATCGGGCCTCGGCGACGGCAATGTCGGCGCGGGTGCTTGCCTCCGCGGCCGTGGCGGTGTCCAGCTCCTGCATCGTGGCATCGGATCGCTGCGCCAGAACGGAAATCCGCGCCAGCTCCTGATCTGCCAGAGTATGCGCCGCCCGCGCCTTGCCGATTTCGCGCTGCAACCCCTGCACCTGCTCGTCGCGCACACCGGCATAGACCCGATCACGGTCGGACCGAGCCTTGTCCACCTCCGCCCGCGCCGCGCCGATTGCGGCCCACAGCTCGGGATTGCTCAACACCGCCACCGGTTGCCCGCGCTTCACCGCCTGTCCCGGTTCAACCAGGAACCGAGCCAGCCGGCCGCTGATTTCCGGTGCGACGTGGATCTCGGTGGTCCGCGCCATTCCGACGATGGGCGAAGCGTTGCCGGTGCGGAGCGGCCACCAGTACCAGAGCGCAGCCCCAGCGAGCGCCAACGCCGGCGCAATCGCAAACAGGAGCGTGCGCCTAGACAGCGTGGGCACTCCTCGGCCCCCGAACGGTGCGAAGATGCGCTATGACCACAGCGGCGACGAAATACAGCAGCGTCAGTGCCCAAAGGCGCATCCAGTCCGGCCGCACCTCGACGAGACTGGCGCCCATCTGGTTGACGCGGACGAGGCCGTCGATCGCGTTGACGCTCGGCAGCAACTCACGCGCCTGCCGCAGGAATCCGGGAAGCGCCTCGGCGGGCCACGAAACACCGACCAGAAAGAACTGCGGCAGGCTGCTCGCCAGCACCAGCAGCACCGCGGTCTCGCGGTGGCGGAACACCAGGCCAAGCGCTTGCCCCAGGAAGCTCGTTGCCAGGATGAAGGGAACCGATAGCGCCGCCAGCGCCCAGAAACTCCCAAGCGTCGAGAAGCCGTACACGCGCGGCATCACCACGAAGTAGAGCAGCATCGCCGGTATATACAGCGTCCAGTGCGCCAGCCCCTGTCCGAGGATCGCCGCGGCCGATGCACGCGCCCGCCGGGCTTCACCACCGCCGCGCTCGAAGGCCAACCCGCCCAGCATCGCCGCACCCATCAGCAGTGTCTGATGCAGGATCAGCACGAAAGCGGCCGGCACGACGTAGCTCGCATAGGAGGCGGTCGGGTTGAACAGCGGCACCTGCACGAGGTCCACCGGCTGGTTCAGTCGCGACGTCGCCTGCACGGCGGCGCCCTCGGCCCGCGCGCCGCGCGTCAGCGCATCCGTCGCATAGGCCTGCACCGATTCAAGGATCCCCTGCAGCGACCGGTTGAACAGGATGAAATAGGTCGAATTCGGCATAGACCGGCAGCCGTGCCGCGTCGCCCTTCAGCACGTTCTTCTCCGTGTCGGCCGGAATTCCCACGATGGCGAAGGCGCGGCGTGCCAGGATCGCATCCTCCGCCTCCCGGTAGCTCGAAGCGCGCAACACGACCGAGATGTTGTCGTGCGCCTCCAACGCCTGGATCAGCGCGCGGCCGAGTTCGCTGCGGTCCTGGTCCACGACCACGATCGGAACCTTGCGCACGATCTGGCCCAGATACGGCTGCGGGTAGAACACCGCGTACAGCACGGGCGCCAGCACGAACAATGAGAACACGCCGCGATCGGCGAGCGTCCGCCGCCACTCCGCCACGAACGCCCCCGCAACGCCTGGTGTCGCGGGCTCGATCACCGGGTCGACCTCTTCGGCAAGTGTGACGCCATGCCGCGCCAGCCAGCGGAAGCGCAGCCAGACCAGCAACGCGAGAACAGCGGTGATGCCGCAGAGGATCGCGAACGGTTCCGCGGTGAAGTTCAATGCAGCGCCGCGCGTGGCCTGGTCGAACAGGATCTGGATGTACCACCGCAGCGGCAGGATCGCTCCCCAGGCGCGCGCGAACCCCTGCATCGCCAGCACGGGAAAGCCCACGCCGGCAAAGCCGAAGGCGGGCGAGACGATGATCCCGGTCAGGCTCAGCCCGACCGCCATATTGCGCGCCAGCAACTGCATCAGGCAGCCGATCATCTGATACGCAATGATCAGCAGCGTCGCCGATACCGCGGTCAGCACCGCGCTGCCGCGAAAGCTGACGCCGAGCCACACGTCGAGAATGCCGACCATCAGCACGAACATCAGCATCAGCACGACGAAGTACGGCAGCAGCTTGCCGACCAGCGCCGAGGCGATGTTGCGGCCGGAGAGGTCCCACCATTCGCGCATGTTCCGCCGCCGGAACTCCGAGCCGACCGCGAATCCCGCCGAAATGGCGATCACCACGTGCAACACCGTCGGCAGCACCGCGCGAAGCAGGAACTGCGCATAGTTCAGTGCGGGGTTCGCCAGGACATATTCCTCGGGCACGAGCCCGGGGCCGGCGTCGCCTGGGTGCCTGCCACCTGACCTGCGCGGCGCGACTGCCGCGCTCGCCGCGCGTCATGGCGTCGCGAATGCTCTTGCCCGCGTTGTTCCCCGGCGTGAAGAACTGGGTATTGGTGAACACGACCGGCGCGGCGCACGGCCCGCGAGCAGGTCCTTGCCGAACTCCGGCGGCAGAAAGATCGCCGCGATGGCGCGACCCGCGCGGATCGCGCTTGCCGCCGCGCCGAGATCGTTGCCTCGCTCCGCGACCGTGACCCCGGGGGCGGCGGCGAGCGTCTGGATGAACAGCCGCGAGGTCGTGGTGTTGTCCATATCGACAGCGACGACATCGAGCCCCCGCACGACCGCGGAACTGAAAGTGAAGCCCAGCACTGCGAAGGCGATGACCGGCACCCCGAACAGCAGGAAGCCGCGACCGGGTCGCCCAGTATCCAGCGCACTTCGCGCGCCGCGACCGCCAGCAGCCCGGGACGCAGCGGTGTCACGAGCGCCGCTCGGTCCAATCCGTGTAGACGCTCATGCCCGGCCGCAATCCGGCAACCGGCTGCGTCGGATAGGCACGGATCTCGAACGTCCGCAGGTCGAAATCACCGCTCGCCCGCGTCGCACGCCAGCCGGTGTATTCGCCCTTTGCGGCGATCACGCGAACCTCCAGCTCGACGATGCGATTGCCGAGCGCAGGCACCTGCACGTCGAACCTCGAACCCTGCTTGAGGTCGCGCAGCAGGTCCTCGCGCAGATCGAACTGCACCCACATGTCGCCGGGATCGATCAAGCGAGATCAGCGGCACGCCCGGCAGCACGAACTCCCCGTCCTCGACCGGGATGTGGAACACCTGGCTAGCGGCCGGCGCGACGACAACCATCTGATCCACCAGCGCCTTGAGCGTCTCGACATCCGCCTTGGCGCTCTCGACCTTGGCAAGCGCGATGTTCAGGTCCTCGCGCGTGAAGCCTGCCACCGCCTCGTTGTAGGCAAGACGCGCCTGGTCGAGCGTGCGCTCCGCGAGCGTCAACCCGGCGCTGTCCTTGTCGTACTGCGATTGCGGCGCATCGTGCGTCGTGACGAGTTGCCGCGTCCGCTCGAAGGTCTTCTGCGCGAGCGTCAGATCCGCTTCGGCCCGCTCGACCTCCGCCTTGCGCACCGCGATTGTTTCCGCACGGAAACCCGCCCGAACCCGCGCCAGTTCGGCCTCGGCCACACGCACTGCGGCCTCGCTCTGCCGTTCCTTGGCGATCAGTTCCGGATTGTCGATGCGGATCAGCGGCGCCCCCTGTGAGCACATCCTGCGAGCGCGCGACGACGATCTGCCCGACGCGCCCATCGACGCGCGCCGCCATGTCGAACGTGCGCGACTGCACCTCGCCCTGGATCACCAGCGGCTCGCGTCGGGTCAGGTACCACAGCGACAAGCCGATCATTGCGACGAACAGAACCCCGACGATGAGTACCGCGGGAGCTGGGCGGCGAGTGGGACGCACGATCGGTGGTCGCGGAGCGGCTTGTGACATCAGAACAACATATGCCCGAACGCCGCCCAAAGTGCTGCGGCGCCTGCGGCCAGTGGCGCCGCAGCGTCATACAGTGCCTTCACGGCCTCGGCCGTGCCCTTGATGCGTGCCGGCTCGATATGCATCAAAACGTGGCCGCCCCGGCCCGTTCGGCACGCCTGCGGCGCGACTAGGCCCACGCACTGCCGGCATCGCCGTCGACCCCTGCCTGCTCGCTGCTGCCTGACCGCAGCGCGGCCACTGCATGCTCCAGTGCGGCCAATCTTTCCTCCAGCGCGCCTGCCGGTCCGCAACACCCTGCAACGGCGTAAGCGTGCCGCCGCAATGCCGGCACGCAGCGGCGCCGGGCCGGATCTCCTCGCGGCAGCACACCATTGCCGCGATGCGTTTGCCGCGGTCTCAGACGACCTGGGCGACGAACCAAGTGCGTTCACGATCATCCCCCGCAACGCTCATCCGGCCGCTGACCATCCGACCTTGGGCCCGGATGCTGCGCCGGATCGCAGCCCCGTTCCACTGGTCTGGCATATGACGGCAGGGCACCGCTTGAGCGAGGGCGGTAGCTTCCGACGCGGCGGAGCGACCCGATGGCAAGGAGTAAGTGTTTCAACACAGCGGACGATCGAGGGCCACAGAGCGCCACGGAGGTTCAATTCCGGCGTGCGCACAGCGCATTCTATCCATTCTCCGTGGCGCACCCGTGGCCCTCGATCGTCCGCAGTGTTAAGATTCCGTTGCTGTTCGACGGCTCCAACCATTCGCCCGATTGCCCTGCATATGACGGCTGCGCGCCCGGTTGCCGTGATCGACCACCCCCTGGTGCAGCACAAGCTGACCCTGCTGCGCGACCGCGGCACGCCGACGGCGCTGTTCCGCCAGCTCGCTCGCGAGATCAGTCTGCTGCTGGCCTACGAGGTCACCCGCGACCTGCCGCTCGCCAGCGTCGCGACCGACACCCCGCTCGAGCCGATTCTGTCGCCGCGGCTCGCCGGCAAGAAGCTGTGCTTCGTCTCCATCTTGCGCGCCGGCAACGGCATCCTGGACGGCATGCTGGATCTGGTGCCCTCGGCGCGCGTCGGCCATATCGGTCTGTATCGCGATCCCGCGACGCTGGCGGCGGTGCAGTACTACCTGAAGCTGCCGGACGATGTGCACGAGCGGCTGTGCATCGTGGTCGATCCGATGCTTGCCACCGGCCATTCCGCCAGCGCAGCGGTGGCGCGCCTGCGGCAGGCCGGCGTGTCAAATATTCGTTTCGTCTGCCTGATCGCCGCCCCCGAAGGACTGCGGTCGTTCGCCAACGACCACCCCGATGTCCCGGTGTTCACCGCGGCGATCGATCGCGGGCTGGACGAACACGGCTACATCCGCCCCGGCCTCGGTGACGCCGGCGATCGTCTGTTCGGGACCAAGTAGTCTTGCTGACAAACCTCCTCCCCTCGCGTCGCCGGCGACGTGTCAGCCGGTCAGCGCCTGTGCCACCGCGACCAGCGCCGCATCGCTGCCCCGCCCGCCTACGATGGACAGCCCGATCGGCAGCCCATCGAGTTCGGCGCCGGGCAGGCTGACCTGCGGCACTCCGGTCAGGCCGCCGTGCGAGCAAAGGCAGGAAATACGGTCGCGCAACGGCCCCAGCACCGGCAGCGGCAGCCCCTTCCGGAGTGCCGGAAACGGCGTGGTCGGCAGGCACAGGACCGTGCCGGGCGGCAGCAGATACGCCATTCGTCCACGCGCCTCCTGGCGCATCAGTTCGGCCCAGCCGCGTTCGGCCTCGCCGATCATCGAACCGGCGACCAGGCCGCGCGCGACGCCGAACGCCATGCGTGGGTTGTCGCGTTCCACCCATGGCCTGAAGGTCTCCCAGGCCTCGACCGGCTGCAGCGTCCGCTGCGCCCGCGACCACACCGATAGGCCGGGGGGCGCCATCACCTCGTCGCGCACGTTGCCAATCAGCTTTGCCAGCCGATCGACCATCGGCCGCAGCGCCGCGGCCAGCTCCGGATCCGCGAAACCGAACGCATCGACCGCGACGATCAGCCTGGTGGGCAGCGCGCGCGGAATCGGCTCACCCAGCAGCACACTCGAAACACGCGCGAACGTCGTGGCGTCGCGCGCGAACCAGCCTGTGGTGTCGGAGCTTGGCGCCTGCGGCAGCATCCCGGTGAGGTCGAGCCGCCCATGCGTCGGGCGGATGCCATACAGACCGCAGAAGCTGGACGGCACCCGCACCGAGCCACCGGTGTCGGTGCCGAGTGCGGTGTCGCAGACGCCGGCAGCGACCGCGGCAGCGGAGCCTGACGAGGAACCGCCGGGCACCCGATCCGGTGCCTTGGTGTTGAGCGGCGTGCCGTCGAATGCATTCTCGCCCAGGATGCCGAGCGAGACCTCATCCGTGACGGTCTTGCCGATCAGTGTCGCGCCGGCATCGAGCAGCGTCTGCACCGCCCAGGCGTGCCGCGTCGGGACCGGATGGGTGCGCGCCCAGTCGTGGTTGCCGCCGCCGGTGGGGTAGCCCGCGACGTCGAACAGGTCCTTCGCGGCGAAGGTCAGGCCGTGCAGCGGACCATGCGGCGCCCCCGCGATGGTGACGCGAGGTCCGGGGACGAAGGCGTTGATCGCGTCGTGCATCGTTGGACCTCCTGCCGCATGGTCATCGCCGGGCTGTTCACGAACGCGAGGAGTACCCATGCGCACAGTCACCGTCCAGCTTCGCGCCGACAACGTGATCGCCACCACCGATCGCCGCCTGTTCGGTGCCTTCGTCGAGCATCTCGGCCGTTGCGTCTACGGCGGCATCTTCCAGCCCGATCATCCCACCGCCGATGCCCACGGTTTCCGCCAGGATGTGCTGGCGCTGGTGCGCGAACTGGCGCCGACCATCGTGCGCTATCCCGGCGGCAATTTTGTCAGCGGCTACAACTGGGAGGATGGCGTCGGGCCGGTGGAGCAACGCCCGCGCCGGCTCGATCTCGCCTGGATGTCCACCGAAACCAACCGGTTCGGCACCAACGAGTTCATCGACTGGTGCCGCGCCGCCGATATCGAACCGATGCTGGCGGTGAACCTTGGCACCCGCGGCGGCGATGCGGCGCGCTCGCTGGTGGAATACTGCAACCATCCCGGCGGCACCGCACTATCCGAGCTCCGCCGAGCGCACGGCTGGCAGCGGCCGCACGGGGTGAAATTGTGGTGTCTCGGCAACGAGATGGACGGGCCGTGGCAGATGGAGGCGAAGACCGCGCAGGAATACGGCCGCATCGCCACCGAGGCCGCCAAGATGATGAAGTTGATCGACGGTTCGATCGAACTCGCCGCATGCGGTTCGTCGGGCCGTTCGATGCCGACCTTCGGCACATGGGAAGACACTGTGCTGGAGCACACGTTCGACCATGTCGAGTTCATCTCGCTGCACACGTATCTGAACAACTATGCGCGCGATACGCCGGCATTTCTTGCCAGCGCCGATCTGATGGACCGCTTCATCGACGAGGTGGTCGCGATCGCCGATGCGGTGGCGGCGCGCAGGCGGTCGGCGAAGCGCATCATGCTGAGCTTCGACGAGTGGAACGTTTGGTACCGCACGCGGCGCAATCAGGAAGAGCGCGTGAAGCCGGGTTGGCCGGTAGCACCTGATATTCTCGAAGAGACCTATACCATGGAGGATGCGCTGGCGTTCGGCGGCGCGTGCATCTCGCTGCTCAACCACGCCGATAGGGTGAAGGCCGCGTGCCTGGCGCAGCTTGTCAACGCGATCGCGCCAATTATGACGGAGACTGCGGGGCCGGCCTGGCGGCAGACGATCTTCTGGCCGTTTGCGCAATGGAGCAATTACGGACGTGGCCGCGTGTTGCGTGCGGAAATCGATTGTCCCAGGTATGCTGCCAACTACTTCGATCCGCGCGGACCGCAGAACCTGTATTTCCCGGTCACCGCGCCGTATCTGAAGCTGGCGGCAGTGCGGACCGAGGCAGGTGTGACGCTGTTCGCGGTAAACCGCAGCCTCGATGAGCCAATGCCTTTGCAGGTGACGGCAACAGGGTTCGGCAGGCTACGGCTGCACGAGGCATTGCAACTGCATCACCCGGACCTGAAGGCAGTGAACACGAAGCAGGACCCGGATCAGGTGAAACCGACGCCACTGCATGATGTCCGCGTCGCGGACCACAGTTTGCACGCGGTGCTGGCGCCGGCGTCATGGACGACGTTGCGGCTGCTCAGTGAGCCATAGCAACGCCGTCCGTGTGAGCCCTGCGAAGCAATCTCCACCACCATGGGGATTGCCTCGCTTCACTCGCAATGACAGGGGAAGCGGGATACACTCGCCGGACCTGACAGTGAGGGAGCGAACCACATGGCCGACAACGCACAGCTGATCATCGACCTCGACCGCAAGCGCATGACCGCGATGGCGGAGCAGGACATCGCCACGCTGAGCGCGCTGCTGGCCGACGACCTGATCTACACCCACTCATCGGCACGCCTCGACACCAAGCAGAGCCTGATCGGCAACATGCAGTCCGGGTCGACCGTGTACAACGCGGTCGAACCGTCCGACGTGAAGGCACAGGACCTGGGCAGCGCGGTGGTGCTGACCGGTGTCGCGCGCATCCGCGTCACCTCGGGCGGCAAGCCGAATGCCTTCGCGGTCCGCTTCACCGATGTCTACGCCAACAAGGGCGGCAAGTGGCAGATGGTGACCTGGCAGTCCACCCGCCTGACGGAGTGACGCGCAGTCAGCGCGACATTTTGACGCCGGCCAGATCGACCCCGGTCAGGTCGGCGCCGGTGAGATTGGCAAACGACAGATCGGCGCCGGCCAGCAGCACTCCGTGCAGATCGACCCCGCGCAGATCGGCATGACGCAGGTTCGCGCCTGACAGATCCGACTGCATCCGCCGCGTGTTGTTGATCACCAGCTCGTGCAGATTAGCGCCCTGCATCGAGGCGCCGTTCAGCATCGCACCGGACAGCACGATGCCACGCATGTCGGCGCCATCGAACCGGCAGTCGCGGAAATCGGTCGCGGTGCAGCGGGCGGCCTGCAACGCGGCGTGCGACAGGTCGAGCCCATAGAACACTGCATTTTGCGCCGTCATCATGGTGAGGCATGCTCCGGTCAGCGCGCCCTCGCTGCGCAGATCAAAGCCGCTCAGGTCGAGCGCCGTCCCCGCGGCACCGCAGCTCTCGATGAATTCGCGATGCAGCCGCAGCAACTCCTCGAGACTGGCATGCAGTTCGCCGAGCAGACGGCCGTTCGGCTTGTCGGAAAGCGTGTCGCGCAGATCGGCGCCCGCCATGTTCGCGTACTCGAATTTCGCCCCGGCGATCACCGCGCCGCGAAAGCAGGCGTCGCGCGTGTCGGCCTGGGCGAAGTCGGCTCCCTGGAGATTGGAGCCGGTGAAGTTGGCGCCGCGGACATGAGCGCGTACCAGCTTGCAGCCCCGCATGACCGCGTCGGAGAAATCGGTCTTCACCGCAGTGGCACCGGTCAGGCTGGCATTGGTCAGGTTCGCCCCGGTGAAGCCCGCCGCCGATGCGGCACCAGGTATTTCCCGCGGCATCAGCGACTTGAAATCGCCTGTCTTGTCGCGCGTGAGATGCGCGCCAGGGCGCAGATCGGCCTCGAACAGATTGGCACCCGCCATGATCGCGCCGGCAAAGAAGCAGCCGCGCAGATCGGTGCGCACCATGCTGACATTCTCCAGATTGGCCTGGCGGAAGTCGCAGGCGAACACGGTCGCGCAGTCGAACCGTGCGCCATGCAGATCGACGCGGAACAGCGACGAACCGGTAAAATCGGCGTGCGACATGTCGGCACCGACCAGGCTGAGGCCGGACAGATCGTAGCCGGTCAGCACCGCGCGGCGGCCGCCCGAGCGCCCCTCGCGGAACAATCCATGAAGCCTGACCGTCTCGTCCAGTTGGGCTTGCGTCAGCCGGACCAGTTGCTGGGGAGATTGATCACTCAACACCGCGCGAACCCATGCCGGAGCGGGAGCGGATTATCGGCGGCTTTCCTTAATGGTTCGTGCACCGCAGCCAGACCGCCATGCTGCCAGGCCCGCGATGCGCCCATAGCGGATACGGGATGGCCCGGACCGTCGTCGAGCTGAACTCCGCATCCGTATCCCGGTAGAGCTGCTCGCCCCAACCGTGGTCGCTTGCGATTTGCGCCGGCACGGTCAGCGTGCCAATGCCACCCAGCAGGTCCGGCTCATAGCACTCGCCAATCGATCCGGTGGCGTCGACCGCCAGCCGTTCGACATCGCCGCCCGCATCGGCTGCCTCGACGCAATAGATCAACGGCCCGCGCTGCAAGGCGACGCGGCCGAGATCAACCGCGAGGTCGGGTCGCGCCGACAGACGACGCACCGGCATGGCGAGCGACAGCGACACGCGGTCTGCCGGCGCCCAGTCGCGCTCGATACGCAGATAGCCGCGATCCAGCACCGTCGCTGCCGCCTCGCCGTTGACCGCAGCGACGGCGGCGTTGCTCCAGTCGGGGAGCCGCAGCCGCAACGCGAAATGCACTGGACGGGCTGCATCGACGGTGATCTCCACATCACCGTCCCACGGAAACCGCGTTGTCTGGCGCAGCACCACCTCGGCACCATCGATCGTCGCGGTCAGCCGTCCCTGACCGTACAGATGCAGCGACAGCTCGCCCGGCCTGACCGAAGCGACATACTGGCCGAGCGAGGCCACCAGCCGCGCGATATTCGCCGGACAGCATGGGCAGCGATGCCAAATCCAGCGCTCGGTGCCGCCGCGACTGGCCAGTCGGTTCTCGTAGAAGAACCGATCGCCCTGCAGCGAGATCCCGCTGACCGCGCCATTGTACAAGGCGCGTTCCATGACATCGGCATAACCGGACTCGCCGGTCATCAACAACATGCGATGCGCCCAGAACACCAGGCCGACCGCGGCGCAGGTCTCCGCATAGGCGGTCTCGTTCGGCAGATCGTAGTCGCGTGTGAAGCCCTCGTTGGTCCATGACGGACCGAGACCGCCGGTGACATACAGCCGCTTCTGCGTCAGGTCGCGCCACAACCGGACGCAGGCGTCTCGCAGGCCCTGGTCAGCGTCCTCGGCCGCCAGATCCGCCATCGCGGAATACAGATACATGGCGCGCACCGCATGCCCCACCACCTTGTCCTGCTCGCGCACGGCGACGTGCGACTGGTTGTACTCGTAACTGCGGTGATACCAGCTCGCTGGATCGCTGCCGCGCGCCCGCGCCTCGAGGTCGAAGTAGTGCGGTTGCCGGCCGCGTTCATCGATGAAATAACGCGCCAGGTCCATGTAGCGTGCTTCGCCGGTGCAGCGCGCGAGCTTGACCAGCGCCAGCTCGATCTCCTGGTGACCGCAGTAGCCGCGGAGCTGGCCTTCGCCGCGGCCGAAGGTGCGCGCGATCCGGTCTGCGTAGCGACACATCACATCGAGCAACCGTCGCTTGCCGGTGGCGGCGACGTAGGCGACCGCGCCCTCGATCAGGTGTCCGGCGCAGTACAGCTCGTGCCAGTCGCGCAGATTACTCCACTTCGCCTCGGGCGCGCGGCGCTGGAAATAACTGTTGAAATAGCCGTCCGGTTCCTGCGCCGCCGCGATGCGTGCGACGAGGTCGTCGATCACCGCCTCGAGTTGCGGGTCGCGGCGCGTCGCCAGCGTGTAGGCCGCGGCCTCAATCCACTTGCCGATGTCGGAATCCCAGTACATCACCGGCGTCGCCGGCTTGGTGCCGATTGGCGTGACCTCATAGGCAATCGGCAGCGGGTCGACCGGCGCCCGCACATCGAGCGCGGCGAAGATGCCGGCCTGTTCATATTGCTGGTGAAGGAACGGAATTGTCACGTCGCGCACCGCCGCCTGGCGTGGCGCCCAGAACCCATCGTTGAAGGATACCGCGGTGAACGGTACCGCCCGCGTCGCAGCCATCGTGCCCTCTCCCGTCATTTCAACGCGCCGGCGGTCAGTCCCGCGACGATCCGGCGCTGCAAGACCAGGAACAGCACCAGGATCGGCACCACGAACACCGACGAGAATGCCATCACCCGGTTCCAGTCGGCGTACTCCGCGCCGACAAAGCTGTAGATGCCAACGGTCGCCGGCTGCAGCTCCTGCCGGCTCAGCAGCGTCAGTGCGTAGACGAACTGGCCATAGGCCTGCACGAAGCTCAACGCGCCCACCACGATCAGCGGAATCTGCATGATCGGCAGCACGATGCGGCAAAAAGTCTGGAAGCGGTTGCAGCCATCGACCAGCGATGCCTCCTCCAGCTCGATCGGCACCTGGCGGAACATTGGCCGCAGGATCACCAGTGCGAACGCCAGCGTCTTCGATGTCGTCGCCAGGATCACCGCGGCCAAGGTGTTCAGCAGGCCGAGAAACTTGAAGATGATGAACATGGGCGTGGCAAGCAGTGCGTCAGGGAACACCTGCAGCATCAGCACCGCGAACAGTGCGGCATCGACCAGCCGGCTGCGCAGCCGGCTCAGCGCATAACCGCCGCAGGCGCCCATCGCCACGGTCAGCAGCGTGACCGGCACTGCGATCGCCAGGCTGTTGCGCAGGTAGCGCAGCACGTCTTCGCGCATGAAGACATATTGGAACGCGGCGAGCGATGGCGTGCGCGGGAACAGCGTGGGCGGGTTGGCGAAGATCTCCGCCGAGTTCTTCAGGCCGGAGACGAACATCCAGTAGATCGGAAACAGGTAGAGCGCGACGCCGACGACGGCGATCACCGTCAGAACCGGAGCGCGGCGGCGTGGCAGGATCACTCGACCGCTTCCCGACGCAGCGTGTGCACGTAGAGCAGCGCGACCGCGAACACGATAATGAAGGCGAAGGTGCCGATCGCCGCGCCGATACCGAAGCGGAACTGCTGGAAGGTGAACTGATAGGAGAACAGCGGCAGCACGTTGCTGGAATCCAGCGGACCGCCGCCGGTCATGGCGAAAATCAGATCGAATGCGCGCATGGTGTAGATCGTGATCAGGCAGGCGACAGCGAGCAGCGCCGGCCGCAGCGCCGGCAGCGTGATGTAGCGGAAGCGCTGGAACGGTCCGGCGCCATCGAGCGCGGCGGCCTCGTAGGGTTCCAGCGGGATGCCGGTGAGCGCCGCGGAGATCAGGATCATGCTGAACGGCATGCCGAACCAGACATTGGCGATGGTGACCGAGGCCAGCGACAGCGACGGATCCGCCAGCCAATGCACCGGAGTGCCGATCACGAAGTTGATCACGCCGTACTGCGTGGCGAACAGCCACTTCCACAGCGCCCCGACCACCAGCGCCGGCAGCATCCAGGCGGCCAACAGCAGGCCGCGCAGGAAATGCACGCCCGGAAAGCGCTGCGAGAAGAACAGCGCGACCGCGAGGCCGATGCCGAGTTGCGCGATGACGTTGGCGGCGACGAACAGCAGCGAGTTGAGCAGGACCTTGTGGAAGTCCGGATCGCCCAGGACGTCGCGGTAGTTGTCGAGGCCGACCCATGGACGGGATAGCGTGGTGATGTTGCCTAGCGTGACCTCCTGCAGGCTCATCACGACGTTGTAGGCAACCGGGAAGGCTACCAGGGCCAGCAGGTAGAGGATCGGGACCGCCAGGAAGGCGTACAGCAAGGGCGATCGCGAACCGACCATGGCTAATAAGTCCGCCCCCGCCACCTCCCGCCACCACCCTTCCGCAAGTCGAGGGGGAGAACCGCTGTGTCGATCACAGCGGCGTCTTGGCCAGGATCGGCTGGATCTTCTTCGCCGCGTCCGCCAGCGCATCCGCGGCAGACCGCTTCCCGGTGATCGCCTCCTGGATCGCGGTCTGCATCGGACGCGACAGGTCGGGCCATTGTGGGTGCGGACCGCGTGCCCGCGCTGTTTGCAACTGCTCGTGATAGATTGCATAGGCCTGCGGCCATTGCGGGTTTTCGATCACGATGTCGGTGCGCGGCGGCAGCCGTCCGGTGTTCCAGCCCTCGCTGACGATCTGCGGCTGCGCCATGAATTCGATGAACGCGAACGCACCGTCGGGATTCTGCGCGTCCTTCGGCACCACCCAGTCGTAGCCGCCCAACGACGAGGCATGGATGCCCTTGCCGTCCTTCACCGGCAGCACGCTCAGGCGCCAATCGAACTTCGCCTCATTGCGCAGCCTCGGCAGTTCCCACGGGCCGCACATCACCATGGCGGTGTTGCCGGCCATGAAGGTGTTGGTCACCTCATACTGTCGCTGGTTCAGCACATCCAGCGAGGCGGCGCCGCTCTTCACGAAGTCCACCAGTATCTGCAGCGATTCCGCCGCCTCGGGTGCATCGAGATGGCCGATCGAGCCGCCGGCCTGATACAGGAACGGCAGCCACTGGAACACGCCCTCTTCCGCCTGCATCGCGCTGAAGCCAAAGCCGAACACGTTGTTTGCCTTGTCGGTCAGTTTCGCCGCATCGGCCACCAGCTCCGACCAGGTCTGTGGCGGACTGGCGGGGTCCAGTCCCTTGGCGCGGAACATGTCGGCGTTGTAGCAGAGCGCCAGCGTGTTCGCATCGCGCGGCACCGCGAAGGTGCGGCCCTTCCACAGGCCCGATGCCCACGGGCCTTTGAAATACACCTCCGGCTTGATCAGCTTGGATTTGCCCACGCGATCAGTCAGATCGAGCAGCGACCCCTGTGCCGAGAAACTGGCGACGACAGGGTTGTCCAGCGTCACCAGGTCGGGCACCGAACCGGTGGCGATCGCCTTGATCAGCTCCGCGACCAGTTGATTGGCCGGCACCAGGCGGGCATCGATACGGTAGGTCGACTGCGCTTCGTTGAACGACTTGATGCCGCCGTAGATCATGTCGGTCTCAAGGTTGAACACGTGCCACAGTGACACTGGTTTCGGCTGCGCCATCGCCGAGCCAAGCGCAAGCCAGGCGATCGCCGCGGCGGCGACGCATATACGTCGCAACATGGGGTTCCTCCCGATCCTTGTTGCCGCCTCGCCGAGGCGGATTACTGCAACGCGACTCCCATCGCCTCACCGTAGCGCCGCGCCGGCTCCAGCGGATCGCCGTACTTGCGGTGCATCGCGGTGTGATACGCCGCTGCCAGCAGCAGCTTGTCGCGCTCGGGATGCCGGTTGGTGCCGAAATCCATCAGCATGCACTGAGCAATTTCCTGGTTGTGCGGATCGTTGCCCAGCTTGGTCGCGGCGAGCGCGATGCGCTCCACCAGCGGACCGCGGTCGCCGACATTGTCGAGATAGGCCTGCGTCCACGCCAGACTTTGCTGCCCGTTCAGGGCGCACACAGCACTGTCCACATTCTCGAGCAGCTGCCGCGCCGTCAGCCGGTCCGCCCCACTCGGCGACTTGATCGTCAGCGGATTGGAATCCCCCATACCCTTCTGGTGCCAGGCGACGTGGTTCAGGAATGACGCCAGCAGATAGATCAGCCGCAATCGCCGCGGATGATCGAAGTTATCGTAGAACCACGCCAGCGTGTTGCAGTACTCGTAGCAGTGATGCGGCATGGAGAAGTTGTTCGGCCCGTTGGTCTCCATCACCACCTGCGCGGCAGCGATCTGCATCACGTCGAGAATTCGGCGCGGGTCCTTGCCGGCCTGCAGCAGCTTCGTCACGTAGTGCAGATTGTCAGGCTCGTGGCTGCGGATCACCGCCTCGATCAGTCCGGCCGCCTCTTCCTGGTTCAGCGCCTCCCGGTTGCGCAACGCCGCGAGTTCTGCCTCGCTGACACCGCCATACGGCACCGCATGCAGCGCCTCGCCCTCGATGTTGAGCTTCACCATGTTGCAGGCCATCTCGTAGGTCGAGTACCAGCGGGGCCCTACGGCCATGTCCAGCGCGCCGGCATACAGCACATGATGCGCCGCCGGATCGTCCCAGCCGATCGCGTTGCCGATCTCCACCGTGGAGCGGGCGCGATACGCCTTGTGCCCGGTCGTGTAGGAGCGGTTGAACAGCATCCGGTCCTGCACATCGATCAGCCCGGCGAACACCAGTTCCGCCAGCACCTCCTTGCGGTGCGCGGTGTCCTCCATCAGGCCGAGGAAGGTGCGGTAGGCATCGAGCACCTGGCCGCGATGCACCAGCGTCATCCAGTTGGAGAGCCGCTCCTTCAGCGGGCCCGCCTGACGCAGCGGCTCCTGGTCAGGCCAGTACACCACCGGCTCCGGCGGCTTGTCGATCGCGCCGAGATTGCCGCGCGCACGGGTATAGTGCCCCGGCGCCTTGTCCATCTTCTGGTTCCAGATATCGAGGCCACTCGGGATGTACCAGATCGTTTGCGCCATCGGCAGCATCGCCAGCCGCTCCGGCACCATCTTGGTCAGGTTGATCGTCGCCCGCGCGCTCAGCAGGCAGTGGTCGTTGTTGACGAAGTTCGGATAGCCGTCGTCGATACGCTCATGATACGGCACGTGCGTGTAGGGCGCGTGGATCCGCACCCCCTCGGCCACGATCTCCTTCAGCGGACGCCCGGCGCGCACGAGATCGTAATAGACCTGGCTGGCCCCGACCTGGTCGCGCGCCATGACGCGCTCCTCCAGCCTGGCGTAGAGAGTACTCGTGGCGTGGTCGACCTGCACGTCCATCTTGGCTCGCTCCGACATATTTCCCTGCGATCCTAAGCTTGACAGGCCGGGTCCGACAACCATGGTGGCGGCGGCGAGAGGAGACACCAAGATGCCGGACACGCAATGGAGCATCAGCACGGTCAGCGGAACAGGTGCGCCGGGCTATGCCGGCGATGGTGGCGCGGCAACCCAGGCGCTGCTGAACAATCCGTTCGATCTGGCGTTCGATCCGGCCGACAATCTGTGCTTTTCGGATACCTACAACCACTGCATCCGCCGCATCGACATGCGCAGCGGCGTCATCACCACGATCGCCGGCACCGGAAAGAGTGGCTACTCGGGCGATGGCGGTCCGGCGACCCAGGCGCGGATGAACCAACCATACGGCATCGTCATCGACCGCAGCGGCAACATCTATGTGGCTGACCGGCTGAACGGCCGCGTGCGTCGGATCGACGGCAGCAGCGGCGTCATCAGCACGCTGGCCGGTGATGGTTCGGGCAAGTTCAGCGGCGACGGCGGACCGTCGGATCGCGCTGGACTGGCGGAGCCGAACGGGCTGGCGCTGGATCGCGGGCATCGCCGCCTGTTCATCGCCGATGTCGCCGATCATCGGGTGCGCGCGATCGACATCGCTTCCGGCGTCATCACGACATTCGCCGGTACCGGCAACGGGCGCCACGCCGGCGACGGCGGACCGGCATCGGCGGCCGACATCTTCGGCGCCCGCGCGGTAGCGCTGGCACCTGACGATTCGCTCTACATCATGGAACGGCAGGGCAGCAGCATTCGCCGTGTACACGACGGGATCATCGACACGGTCGCCGGCACCGGCGCCCGAGGCTATGACGGCGACGGGAACGATGCGCGCCACGCCGTATTCGACGCACCAAAAGAGCTGGCAGTCGATGCCGCCGGCAACATCTTCGTCGTCGATACCGAGAATCACGTGATCCGTCTGATCGACGCGCAGACCTGGACGGTCAACACAATTGCCACCGGACTTGCGCGCCCGCACGGTGCCCTCATTGGACCGGACGGCGCGCTCTATATCGGCGATTCCGAGAACCACCGCGTGCGGAAGCTGGTACGTCAGCCGTAGCGCCTGATCAGGCCACTGTCACTGCGAGAAGCGTGGCGACGAAGGTGGCGGCACGACCGCCTACGCCTACGCTGCCTTCGCCCGCTTCGGCCAGCGCGCCGCCACCATCGGCAGTACCTGCTCGATCAGCCGCCGCGTCTGATCCATCATGCCCTCGTCCCCGCGTGCCGCCGGGCGCAGGATGAACTTTGACGCGCCCGCCTCCACATATTCTGCGATCCGCGCCAGCATCGTTCCCGCATCGCCGATCGCGAAGTGCCGCTCGGGATCGCGCCCGGTGCGCTTGCGATACGCCTCCATCACCTGCCCCACACCCGGGTCGTCGATGCGCCCGAAGTGATACGCGAACGCCGCACCGTAGTGATCCTCGTCTATACTGCGCCCGCTCTCCGAGAGTGCCGCCTTGATCTCCGCGATCACCCGCCCGACATCCGCCGCAGTCTCCGCACCTGCCTGCCACCCTGTGCCGTAGCGCGCCGTGCGCCGCACCGCCGCGGCCGACGATCCGCCGATCCAGATCGGCAGATCCGGCTGCACCGGCTTCGGCGAGATCGATGCACCGGTCAGGTGATTGTGCCGTCCCGCGAAATCCACGCTGTCCTCGCGCCACAGCCGCGCGATGATCTCCAGCGCCTCATCCGTCCTGCGCCCCCGCGTGGTGGTATCGATGTGCAGCGTCTGCCACTCCGGCCCTTGCGGACTGCCGATGCCGAACCCCGGCAGCAACCGCCCCTGCGACAGCACATCGATCGTCGCGCACTGCTTCGCCAGCAACACCGGATCGCGCAGCGCCAGCGACACCACGTTGACGCCGAACTTGATCCGCCGCGTGCGTCCCGCGATCGCGGCCAGCGCCGTCATGCATTCCAGGATCGGCTGGCGGCTGACGATGCGGTCGGTCTGCCAGATCGAATCGATGCCGCCCGCTTCGCACAGATCGACCCAGCGCCAGAACCCGTCGGTGCTGGAGAACGGGAACTCCATCAGGCCGACGCCGACCGCGATGTTGCGTGCCACTGTCGTCTCTCCAATCAGTTGTTGCCCACCGCCTCGCCCAGCGTCGCGCCAATCTCCAGGTGCAGCACCAGATCGGCATACGGATCGAGCCCGGTTGGCTCGCGATTGAGAATCACCAGCCGCGTGCCGTTGCGCGCCGCCATCTCCGGGAAGCCCGCGGCCGGATACACCACCAGCGACGAACCGATCGCAATGAACAGATCGGACGCCAGCGTCTCCTCCTCGGCGCGGATCATTGCCGCCGGCGGCATCGACTGGCCGAACGATACCGTCGCAGTCTTCACGTGGCCGTTGCACGCCACGCAGGTGGGCGCCTCGCCGGTGCGTTCAAATTCCGTGCGAACATCCTCGATCTCGTAACGTTGTGCGCAGTCCAGGCAGTGCGCATAGGTGGTGTTGCCGTGCAGCTCGATCACCCGATTCGCCGGCACGCCCGAGACCTGGTGCAGCCCGTCGATGTTCTGCGTGATCACCGCCGATGCCTTGCCGCGATTGACCAGCGCCGCCACCGCGCGGTGGCCGCGGTTCGGCTCTGCCTTGCGCATCGTCCCATCGGTGGCGAAGCGCCGACGCCACGTCTCGCGCCGCGCCTCGTCCGAGGCGAGGAAGTCGGCAAAATAGATCGGCTTCATCCGCGCCCAGATGCCGCCGGGGCTGCGAAAATCGGGAATGCCCGACTCGGTGCTGATCCCCGCGCCGGTGAAGCACACGATCCGGCGCGCTTCGTCGATCATCCGTCGCAGTTCGGCAATCTCAGGGTTCATCGTGCCTGCTCCGCTGGCGCGCATGGTCCACCAGCGGCGTGGCGTCGGCAATAGTGTTGCGACACCGCGCCGTCGCGGGCAGAGTCGCGGGAAGAAACGCCGAGGAACGTCCTTCCGTGCAGGAAACCACTGCGGCCCGGCCGGCCCGCCGACCGGCCTGGCTGATCGACAGCGCGGATTTCTGGCGACTGTGGTTCGTCGGCCTGGTGGTGTTCGTGGTGCGCTGGGTGGAGACCGTCGCGGTCGGCGTGTTCGTCTACCAAGATACCGGCTCCGCATTCATCGTCGCGATGATGACGATGCTGCGGCTGTTGCCGATGGGCCTGTTCGGCGCGTTCCTCGGCGCGATCGCGGAGCGGACGGAGCGGCGCACCACGCTGATCCTGGTGACCGCCAGCATGGTGATCACGTCACTGACGCTGGCAGTCCTGGCACACCTGCACCTCCTCGAAATCTGGCACCTGGCGGTCGCCAGCTTCATCAACGGCATCGGCTGGGCCACCGACAATCCGGTGCGCCGGGTGATGATCGGCGAGGCGGTCGGTGCCGCGCAGATGGGAACCGCGATGTCGGTCGATGTCGGCGCCAACAACGCGAGCCGGATGGTGGGACCGACGATCGGCGGATTGCTGCTCGCCAGTGCAGGCATCGACGGCGTGTTCACGTTGAGCGTCGTGCTTTACGCCGTCGCCGTGGTGGCGGCGTGCCGCGTGCGCTACCGCAACACGTTCCCGCCGACCTCAGCCGAGTCCGTGCTGGCGCGCATCGCCGAAGGGTTGCGGCTGGTGCGCGGTGACCGGCGGCTGATCGGAACGCTGACCGTCACCGTGATCTACAACGTGTTCGGCTGGCCGTTCACCAGCATGGTGCCGGTGATCGGCCAGGACCGATTGCAGCTCGGCCCCGAGGGCATCGGCATCCTGGCCAGCATGGACGGCATCGGTGCCTTCGCCGGCGCGGTGCTGATGGCGATGTTCTGCAAGCCGCAGGTCTATCGTTACGCCTACGTCGGCGGCGTGACGCTGTACCTGATCATGCTGATCGTGTTTGCCCTGGCACCATTGCCGGCCATAGCGGGTTCGGCGCTGTTGTTCACCGGGTTTGGCGGGGCCGGATTCAGCATCATGCAGGCGACTCTGGTGTACTTGTCCTCACCACCGGAGATGCGCAGCCGCATGTTGGGCGTGCTGTCGGTGTGCATCGGTGTCGGACCCATTGGCTTCGTGGCGCTCGGCTGGTTGGCCGACGCGATCGGCGCGCCATGGGCGACCGCTGCGACCGGCCTCACCGGCCTGCTGATGATGCTGCTGACGCGCCCGTTATGGCGACGGATCTGAGCCCGGTGTCTTCCATCGGCGTTTCGGGCTAGGGTGCCACGGCCCCCGACAGGAGAGTGGGATGACTGGCATGACAGACACGGTCCTGCATGCAGGGCCGGCAATCCCGCCAGACAATCCTGGCCGCGCAGCTGCCATCGCAAAGCCGGACAACCCTGATTTGCCGCATCGTTCGATTGCCGGCGACACCCACACGACCTTGTCGACATGCGGATACCTCCCGGCGGCAGGCTGCCGCCACAGGGTCACGACTGCGCGCAAAGGTTGACGCTGTTGGCGGGTGAACCCGCGTTGGTCTGCCAACTGCCGGATCGAACCGCTCAATCCCCAAGCGCCGCCTGGGGTCGCTCCAGAGACCATTCGTCGGAGGTTGCCGAATGACCAGTGCACACACCACGCCCAACACCCAGCAGGTCGAGTACCTGGAACGGCGTCATTGCCCAGACCTGGGTCAAGCTGCAGACGCGCCTGGACCAGTTGAATCACAAGCTCACCCAGGTCGCGCTCGAGCACGCCGCGCCGCAACCGGGAGAGCGCGCGATCGACATTGGCTGCGGATGCGGCGCCACCGTGCTGGAGCTGGCTCGCCGCGTCGGCCCGGGCGGTCACGTATTCGGCGTCGATCTCTCTGCGCCGATGCTGGACCTTGCCCGCAAGCGCACCGCGGAAGCCGGCCTCACCCAGGCCGCGCTGGTGCAAGCCGACATGTCAACCTACGCCTTCGCGCCGCACGATTTCGATCTCGCCTTCTCGCGTTTCGGCGTGATGTTCTTTGACAATCCGGTGGCGGCGTTCGCCAATCTGCACGGCGCACTGAAACCCGCGGGACGGCTGGTGTTCGCCTGCTTTCGGTCGATGGCGGAAAATCCCTGGGTCCTGGAGCCGCTCAAGGCGGTGCAGCATCTGCTGCCGCCCAGCTCGCCGCCCGGCCCCGAGGAGCCCGGCCAATTCGCCTTCGCCGACCCCGACCGGGTACATCGGATTCTGGCAGCAGCGGGCTTCCACGACATCGCGTTCACCAGATACGATCCGGTCATGCAGCTCGGCGGCGCCGCGCAGGCAGCCGAATTTTCCTGTCAGATCGGCCCGATCGCGCGCGCCCTGATCGGCGCGCCCGAAACGCTCAGAAACGCCGTGCGTGAAGCGCTGACCGCGGCCTATCGTCAATACGACGGACCGGACGGCATCAACCTGTCCGGCGGCAACTGGATTGTTGCCGCCAAAGTCTGATCGAAGGAACCGCCATCAGGGGAACGGCAATGCCGCACGACCTGCGATTTACCGTGCTTGTGCTGCCCAACGTGCCCTGGGACGAATTGCTGCGACGCTGCCGTCAGATCGAGGAACTTGGCTTCGACGCCATCGGCCTGGCCGATCATCTCGTCGATTGGGCTGGCGGCAAGGGACCGTGGTTCGAGTTGTGGACGCAGCTCGCCGCGATCGCCATGGCCACGACACGCGTCCGCCTGGCGACCCTGGTGGCGCAGATTCCCCTGCGCAACCCCACCCTGTTCGCGTTGCAGGCGCTGACCGCCGACCATATCTCCGGCGGCCGTCTTGATCTTGGCATCGGCACCGGGCTGGAGATCGACCCGTCGTATCGAATGATGGGGATCGACAACTGGTCCGCGAAACAACGCGTCGCGCGGTTCGGCGAATATGTCGAAATCGTCGATCGGCTGCTGTCGCGCGAGGAGACGACATATCAGGGACGCCATTACCAGGTCGATGCAGCGGCACTCCGTCCGCGCCCCGTCCAGTCGCCACGCCCGCCGATCATGATCGCCGCGATGGGACCGGTCATGCTGCGACACGCCGCAAAGCATGCCGACATCTGGAACAGTCTCAGCTTTGCCAGGACCTTCGAGGCGCAGCTCGATGAGACGCGCAATCGGGTCGCGGCGATCGACGCACGCTGCGCCGCAATCGGCCGAGATCCCGCCAGCCTACGCCGATCCTATCTGATGTTCGACCCGACCGCGCGCTCGAGCGGCGGCGTGATCGAATACTATCGGTCGGAAGCAGCGTTCGCGCAGATGGTCCAGCAGGTTATCGCTCTCGGCATGTCCGATGTCGCGCTGTACTATCCTATGTCGGACCGGCAGATCCCGATGTTCGAGCGGATCGCACGCAATGTTCTGCCCGCGCTGAAAGCCGCGTATGTGCCACCGCGATAAGCCGCGGTTCGTCGCCGCGATGCTGATCGGCAAGGCGGTGTTCACCAGCGTCAATCGAGATCGAGCGCCATCAGCTCTTCGTCATGGAACCGCCCATCGATCCTGAGCGAGCGCCGCTCCACGCCGTACACCGTGAAGCCCAGGCGGCGATACAGACGTTGCGCGGGCGCGTTGCCCATCGTCACCGAAAGATGCAGCACCACCGCGCCGGCCTCGCGTGCCCTGGCGATCACGGTTTCGACCAGTTGTTGCGCCAAGCCAGTACGGCGATGCGCCGCATCGACATACATGGTGAACAAATAGGCCTTGTGCCGTTCCTTCACGCCGGAACGGATTTGCAGCCCGACGAGGCCGACCAGATTGCCGTCGACGAACCCACCGAACCGGGTAAAGCCCGGCGCCGCAAGACGTTCGAGGACCTGCGCGCGATCCAGCGCCGCCTCGTCCTCGTAGGAGGTTCCGAAGGCCTCCGGATGCAAGCGCAACGCATCCAGGCGTACTCGGCGAAATTCCGCGGCATCCTCGGTCTTGAGCGCACGGATTTCGGATCTCATTGCAGCACCGTCGCGATGCGCGCGGCCAGCCGCCGCGCCACCTCCTGCTTCACCAGGCGCGGCCAGTCCTCGACGCCGTCGGCGGTGATCAGATGCACCACGTTCTCCTCGCCGCCCATGATGCCGGTCGCCGGTGACACGTCGTTGGCGACGATCCAGTCAGCGTTCTTGCGCCTGCGTTTGGCCTGCGCATTCGCCAGCAGGTCGTCGGTCTCGGCCGCGAAGCCAACAACCAGCCGCGGACGCCGTGGTCCCGGCTGTGCGACGGTGGCGAGAATGTCGGGGTTCGCCACCAGTTCGAGCACCGGCGGCGCGGCGCCGGGCACCTTTTTGATCTTGCCCGGCGCCGCACGCGCGACGTGCCAATCGGCGACCGCGGCGGCGAACACGGCAACGTCGGCCGGCAGCGCCGCCTGGCAGGCCTCCAGCATCTGTTGCGCGCTTTCCACGTGCTTCACCGCGACGCCGGCGGGATCCGGCACCGACGCCGGCCCGCTGACCAGCGTCACACGAGCGCCCAGTTCGGCGAGCGACGCGGCGATCGCATGGCCCTGCCGCCCGCTGGAACGGTTGGCGATGTAGCGTACCGGGTCGATCGGCTCGTGGGTCGGGCCGCTGGTGACCAGCGCATGGCGTCCGGCGAGCGGCCGCGCCGGCGCGAGCAGCGCCTCGATCGCCGCCAGGATCGCCGGCGGCTCGGACAACCGGCCCGGACCGAATTCGTTGCAGGCCATCGCGCCCTCGTCCGGTCCCACCACATGGATGCCGCGCGCGGCCAGCAGTGCCATGATTCGCCACCGTGGCCGCGTGCTGCCACATCCGCACGTTCATCGCCGGCGCCACCAGCACCGGCTTGTCGGTGGCCAGCAGCAGCGTCGAGGCGAGATCGCCCGCCAGTCCCGCGGCCATCTTCGCCAGGATGTCGGCCGAGGCAGGCGCCACCACGACCAGGTCGGCGCTGCGCGAAAGCTGGATATGCCCCATCTCGCTCTCGTCGGTCAGCGAGAACAGGTCGGTGTAGACCTTGCTTTCGCTCAACGCCTGGAGCGACAGCGGGGTGACGAACTGGGCGCCGGCCTCGGTGAGCACGCAGGTGACCGCGCAGCCGCGACCGCGCAGCAGGCGGATCAGCTCGAGCGCCTTGTAGGCGGCGATGCCGCCCGCGACGATCAGCAGCACGCGCTTGGATGAGAGCTCGATCATCGCGAGTACTCTCCCCCTCCCCTTGCGGGAGGGGGTTGGGGGGAGGGGACCGCGGGCTGCGGCCGAAGTCCCCTCCCCCCAACCCCCTCCCGCAAGGGGAGGGGGAGAACCTGGTCGAGTTTGCTCATAGCCGCCATCCTGAATGAATTGCCGCAATGCCACCGGACAGATTGCGCACCGCAACGCGCGCGAACCCGACATCCGTCAGCATCCCCGCCAGCGCGTCCTGATCGGGGAAGGTCCGGATGCTTTCCGCGAGATAGCGATAGCTCGCTTCATCACGTGCAACGTATCGACCGAGCAGCGGCAGCACGCGGAACGACCAGGCGTCGTACAGCGGCTGCAGCGCCACCACGCCGCAGATGCGAGAACTCCAGGCAGAAGAACCGCCCGCCCGGCCGCAGCACACGCCGTGCCTCGGCCAGCACCGCCGGCTTGTCGGTGCAGTTGCGCAGCCCGAACGCGATCGACACGCGGTCCACCGCGCGATCCGGCAACGGCAGTCGCTCGGCGTCGGCGACCAGCAGCGATGCGCCCGCGACGAGACCACGGGACAGCGCACGATCGCGCGCCACCCCCAGCATCGACGCGTTGACATCGCTCAGCAGCACCGGCCCGCCGCGCTGTTCCAGCCAGGCCAGGCCCACGTCGCCGGTACCGGCCGCGAGATCCAGCAGCGTCCGCCGCGGCCCAGGTTGGAGCGCCGTCACCAGCACGCGCTTCCACGCGCGATGCACGCCAAGCGACATCAGGTCGTTCATCAGGTCGTAGCGCGGCGCCACGCTGTCGAACACCGCGCGCACCATGCCGCGCTTCGCCGCACGCGGGACGCGGCGGAAGCCGAAATCGGCGGTCTCGGTCGGTGCGGGGTTGTCGCTCATCCGGCCCACCTATAGCGTGCCCTGCCACCATGCCGGAACTCCCCGAGGTCGAGACCGTGATGCGTGGCCTCCGCGAACGGCTGGAGGGCCGCACCATCGTGCGCGCCGCCGCGCATCGGCCGGACCTGCGCTGGCCGCTGCCCGAGGGTTTGCAGACCCGCCTGACCGGCGCGCACGTCACCGGCTTCCGCCGCCGCGGCAAATACATCCTGATGCGGCTCGACGGCGGCGATTCCGTGCTGCTGCATCTCGGCATGTCGGGACGGATCGTGCTGACCCCGCTGCGACCCAACCAACCGACGCCACACGAGCACCTCGTGCTGGAAACCGATGACGGCTGGCGGCTGGGGTTCGTCGATCCGCGCCGCTTCGGTTCGGTCGATCTGGTGCCGACCCCGCAGGAAGACGCGCACAAGCTGCTGGCGGAACTGGGCCCCGAGCCGTTGGATCCCGCGTTCTCCCCTGCCCGCCTCGCCGCCGCGCTGACCGGCAAGCGCACCTCGATCAAGGCGGCGCTGCTGGACCAGAAGGTGGTCGCCGGTCTCGGCAACATCTATGTCTGCGAGGCGCTGTTCCGCGCCCGGCTCAGCCCACAGCGCTCGGCGCACACCATCCCGGGCACCCGCGCCGCCAGGCTGGTGCCGGCGATCCAGGACACGCTGCGCGAGGCGATCGCCGCCGGCGGTTCGTCGCTGCGCGACTACGTCCAGCCGGACGGCGAACTGGGCTATTTCCAGCACGCCTGGAAGGTCTATGGCCGCGAAGCCGAGCCTTGCGAGCGCTGTCCCGGCCGCCCCGCCTGTCCCGGCATCCGCCGCATCACCCAATCGGCGCGCAGCACGTTCTATTGCTCGCGTACCCAGCGCTAGCTACAAGCCGGCCACCTCGAACGGGGAGCACCGAGATGGCCGATTTCCAGAACATCATGGTCGAGACGCATGGCCGGGTCGGACTGATCCGGCTCAACCGACCGGCGTCGCTGAATGCGCTGTGCGACGCGTTGATGGACGAGCTGGGGACCCAGCTCCTGGCGTTCGACGCCGACCCGGCGATCGGCGCCATCGTGTTGACCGGCAACGAAAAGGCCTTCGCCGCCGGTGCCGACATCAAGGAGATGAAGGACCGCACCCATCCCGGCGCGATGCTGGAGGATTTCATCGGTCAGCGCTGGGAGACGGTGCTGCGGGTGAAGAAGCCGGTGATCGCCGCGGTGGCCGGCTTCGCCCTGGGCGGCGGCTGCGAGCTGGCGATGATGTGCGACTTCATCCTTGCCGCCGACACCGCGCGGTTCGGCCAGCCGGAGATCAACCTGGGCGTGCTGCCCGGGGCCGGCGGCACCCAGCGGCTGACGCGCGCGGTGGGCAAGTCGAAGGCGATGGACATGATCCTGACCGCGCGGATGATGGACGCGGCCGAGGCCGAACGCGCCAATCTGGTGTCGCGCGTGTTTCCGGCCGACCAACTGGTTCCGGAGACGCTGAAGATCGCCGCGCGGATCGCGGAGCTGTCGCCGGTGGCGGTGGCGTTCGCCAAGCAGGCGGTGAACCGGGCGTTCGAGACCACGCTGGCCGAGGGCGTGCGGCACGAGCGCGCACTGTTCATGTCGCTGTTCGGTACCCACGATCAGCGCGAGGGCATGGCGGCGTTTGCCGAGAAACGGAAGCCGGCGTTTAGGTTGGGGTGAGTCTGAGATGAGGACCAACGCACCCTGACGGAGGGAGCATCCCGGTCAAGGCTGGGCAGCTCGCTATATCATGCCCCTTGGTAAGTGGGCCAAGTTCTGCCGTGCCTTGTCGATCAGCCAAACATCGAACTCCTCTGGGAAATCCAGAATAATTTGTTCATAGGCACAATCCAGCCGATCGGTACTTCGCCAGCAATTCCAGCCCTGTTGACATAGTGAGGTTCGTCACCGTCCGTCTGACTGCTTCCTTCTCGCCCCAGCGACCGATCATTGCCCTGGTCCGCGACGCGGCGACGCGCTTACCGCAGTGTTTGTAGGCTAGGAATTCCTCGTAGACCCGAATCGCCTCATGAACCCGCTCAACAAGCGTCAAGTCGGAAAGCGGCCTCCCGATAGCACCTCGCAAATCCCGTTCCCCAAGCTCGGCGAGGCGTGCGTCGATCGCGGCAACGATCTCGGCTGCATCGAACGCTGCCATCCGCTCCCGGAAGCCGAGAAGCCAAGGTCTGTCGTTCGATTTCTTAACCGACGCGATGGCGACTGTGGGATTGGGCGGCTTCATGGCTAATGTCTTGTCCTTTTATGCGCCAATGAGAGAGCACTTGGCTCCGCAGTTCGAGCACGACTTGGTACGCGAAGGTCCATGATACTTCCTCAGGCTGGACCCTCCGCAGACAATTATCACGGCATTTCGCACGGCGCTTAAATGCCACTTGATCAGCAGCTGAGCATTGATCTGAATCAAAACGGGTGGCCGGCACTGCCGGCAAGGGTCAGCCGACTGCCCTGGCGTGCATTGACTGACCTTCGCCGGCATCTCAGACCTGTTGCCCGGTCCGGCGGCGTAGGCTGCAACTCCCGCTGCATAGGCAGGGTCCCCCTGGCCATGTCCCGGATCAATTGCGCAATCGACCCGCAACGCCCGAACATCCCGTCGACAAAGAGGAGCCGAACCGTGCGCGGGATCATCGCCACCGCAAACTCATCAGGAGGCTGTCATGACTGCCCCACCCGATCACATCGGGCCGACCGCGCTCGACGTGCCGTTGCTCAGATCGGACACGCCCGGCGTGGCCAACGTGCTCCACTTCAACAACGCCGGCGCCGCGTTGCCGCCGCGTCCGGTGCTCGACGCGGTAATGCGCCACCTGGCGCGCGAGGCCGCCATCGGCGGCTACGAGGCCGCGGCCGAAGCGGCCGACCACATCGCGGATTGCTACGACGCCATCGCCTCGCTGATCGGCGCGCAGCGGGACGAGATTGCGTTTGTGGAAAGCGCCACGCGTGCCTGGGACATGGCGTTCTACGCGGTACCGTTCCGCGCAGGCGACCGCGTCATCACCGCACGGGCCGAGTACCTGTCGAACTATCTCGCGTTCCTCCAGATGCAGGCGCGCGTGGGGATCGAGCTCGACGTGGTGGACAACGACCCGTCCGGGCAGCTCGACCTCGGGGCACTCGAGCGCGCGATCGGTCCGCGCACCAGGCTGATCGCGATCACCCACGTGCCCACGCAAGGCGGACTGGTCAATCCGGCGGCCGAGGTCGGCCGCATCGCCGCGCGCCACGGCATCCTCTATCTGTTGGATGCCTGCCAGTCGGTCGGACAGCTCGCGGTCGATGTGCAGCAGATCGGCTGCCACATGCTCTCGGCCACCGGCCGCAAGTACCTGCGCGGACCGCGCGGCACCGGCTTCCTCTACGTGCGGCGCGACACCATCGGATCACTCGAACCGCCCTTCATCGATCTCGAATCCGCGTCCTGCACCGATGCCGGCGGCTACGTCGTGCGTGACGACGCGCGCCGGTTCGAAAGCTGGGAGCGATTCGTCGCCGGCCAGATCGGCCTGGGCGTCGCCGCCCGTTATGCAAGCCGGTTGGGCATCGACAAGATCGAAGCCCGGGTCAAGACGCTCGCCGCGCTGCTGAGGCGAGAGCTTGCGAAGCAACCCGGCGTGAGCGTGCACGATCTCGGAACCGAACAATGCGGGATCGTCAGCTTCCTCAAGGACGGCGAAGCACCTGGCAAGCTGCGCGACCGGCTGAGCACCATGAACATCAACATCCACGTGTCCCGCTCGCCGGGCCCACGCGCGCTCGATCTGCCGGCGCGCGGATTGGACGCGTTGGTCCGCGCCAGCGTGCACTACTACAATGATGAGTTCGAGATTGAGCGCTTCGTTCGGACGGTTGCTGATCACCGGCCAGCGATGAACCACCCGGTTCGCAAGCCATAGGCCCAGTCGGGTCGGTCGTTCTTCTCTGCCCTGGCAGACGCGGCTTTCCAATCGTACGATATCGCGATCATTTCCCCCGACACCTGGTGTTCGTCGATAACGAGAACCGCATACCGCGCATGAGGCGAACCGGATTCCGACACATGAGGATCGTCGCCGGGGTCATCATAGGACGGGCAACCGACGCTGCCCGGATTCACGACCATTGGGCCATCGGGTAGTCGTATCAGGTGCTGTTGATGACTGTGCCCGCACAGAACCACGCGGGCCTGAACATCTCCCAATCGCTCCCGGATCGTGGCTGGATGTGCTCGCACGAGCCGGCGTTCCGAGACATCCTCGATGAGATACTGATTGTCGTTGGTCGGCGTGCCGTGGCAGGCAAGAATCCCACGATCGGCATCGGCGGAGGTCGGCAAGGCTGCAAGCCAACGGCGATGGTGCGCGTCGAGTTGCGAACAGGCATACCGATCCGACGCACCCATCCGTGCGGGATCAGGCCCGGACACCCAGCGATCGTGGTTGCCACGAATGGTCAAGTGGTCGGCCGCCATGAGCAGATCGCAGACCTCACGGGGCCAAAGCGGGCCCGATACACAATCACCCAGATTGATCGTGCGATCGATGTTCCGTCGGAGGATGTCCGCAAGCACGGCTTCGAGTGCCGGCAGGTTCCCGTGTATGTCGGCAATGACGGCGATACGCATAGGTCTGGCTCCAGGATCATTCACCCTCACGGTGATTGTCGCAGTGAACGCTTGGTCGGACGCAGCAAATTTATGCCGACCAGCACCGCCGGAACAGCGCAGATCGCCCAACCGGCCGAGTATCCGCCGGTCATACGCAACAGCAATGAGAACACCGATGGACACAGAAACGCCCCCATCTGGCCGAACGACAATACGCCACCGGTCACCGAACCTGCCCGCCCGAACGGCGCGAGGCGAGCGGACTCCGACAGCAGAATACCGTGCCAGGACATCGCTGTGGCGCTGAGCGCGCCGCTGACCACACCGATTGCGACAGCAGACCACGCTTCGCTGAATGCTCCGATCAGCACGACACTGGCCGCCATCCCGAACGCCAGCCAGGACATCACGAATCGCGGCGCGATATAGAAACTGCCGACCCAACCCCACAAGATGCGGCACGGGATGGCGATGGCGATGACCGTCGAGAACAACGCTCCTGCCGCGACGAGGTCGTAGCCAAGCGCAGTGAGGTAGGTCACGAAATAGGCGATGAAGACCGCCTGAAGGCCGTTGAATGCGAAGCAGGCAAACGACAGCGCACGCAACTCCTGCACTGCCAGAACGCCGGTGATCGTCGTCACGAAATCCGACAGATGAATCGCATGCGTTGAAATTGGCTCGGTATCGAGCCGTCCATGCAGCGGCTGCAACAACACGGCGAAGCACCAGCAGGCTCCCGCGCTGACCAGCATTGTCCCGCGCCATCCGAGGGATTGGGCCACCATCGGGCCGAGCCAGCCGCCAAGCAAGATGCCTGCCGGAATTGCGGTCTGCGTGACCGAGAACGCGAATGGCGCATATCGCCTGATCGCCCATCTGCCCAGCAATTGGGAACTGGCGGGCGTGGCAACGGCGGCGACACCGTTGCCGACAAGTGCCGACAGCACGAAGCCGGCCGCGCCTCCGATGACCGCGACAGCCATCCCGCCGCCGACCGAGAGCAGTGCGAACTGGCTCATGCGAATGGCACCGTGGCGGATAATGAACCCGCCCGATCCGAGTTGACCGATCAGCGCGGCGATCGCTGTCAGGCCGAAATAAACCCCCACCCAGGACGGATCAGCGTGCAGTTCGAGAATGATCAGCGGAGCGAGCACCGCAGGGAGCACTCTGCCAACCGAACCGCAGGTTTGTTGCAGAAACATCGCCACGACGGCGATCAGCATTCCGGTCAAACGGCATGTTTCCTTTGGGCCGACCTGTTCCAACCCAAAGGGCTCGCGGCGTCAACGTCAGCATGAGTGGAAGCTACCTCGCCGTCATAGCGGCGCCGACCCGCCATCCACGACTTCGTCGGCGGCGAAACGTTGTGTCTGATCCACAGTTGGGTTGTCGCAACCGACGGCGAATGCGCTGCCGGTTGCAATCGCCCGCCCTACTCGGCGAACACGTCGCCCTCCGCGAGCCATGCATTGAACAGCGTGTAGCCGGTCGCGAGCACGGTCGGGCCGACGAAGATGCCGAGCAGACCGAATGCGATCAGCCCACCGATGACGCCGGCCAATATCAGCAGCAGCGGCAGGTCGGCGCCCTTGCGGATCAGCACGGGGCGGAGAAAGTTGTCCAGCGTCAGCGCGACGATGGTGAACGCCAACAGCACGGTCGCCCACAGTGCATCGCCGGAATAGTACATCCATACCACCGCCGGAACCAGCACCAGACCAGGCCCGAGCTGAGCCAGACAGAGCACGAACATCAACGCCGTCAGCACGGTGGCGTACGGCACACCGACGATCGCCAGACCGATGCCGCCCAGCACGCTCTGCGCCACCGCGGTCACCACCACGCCCAGCGCCACACCGCGCAGTGCCTGGCCTGCCAGCCGAACCGCCGTCTCGCCCCGATCGCCGCCAAGCCGGCGGCCGAAGCGGAGCGCGGTACCGGCGGCGCGCTCGCCGCCGGAATACAGGACGGCGGCGACCGCGACGGTCAGCAGGAACTGGACGAACGCACCGCCCAGACTGCCAGCCGCAGAGGCGAGCCACTGGGTCAGCACACCGGCATACGGAGTGAGCTTCGGCGCCCACTCCCGCACGCCCGTTGCGGTGAGCTGTCCCCAGGCCTGGGCGGCGCGTTCCCCTACCAACGGCACCGCCGCAAGCCAATCCGGTGGCGGTGGCACCCGCAGCGACAGGACTGTCCGCGCCAGATCGGCGATTTGATCGACGTTCGCGACGATCGTGCTGATCGCCAGCCAGAGTGGCACGATCAGCACCAGCAGCAACGCCAGCGTCATCACCAGCACGGCCGGGCCGCGGCGATTGCCGGCATAGTGCTGCACCCGCAGCATCAGCGGCCAGGTGGGAATGACCAGCGTCACGGCCCAGATGATGGCTGGCAGGAATGGCCGCATCACCCAGAAGCTGGCGGCAATCAGACCGCCGATGAACAACACCCCGAGCGTTGTCCGGGTGAGGTCCTGGTGCAGAGGCTGATCAGGCCGCGGCAAGATCCACCGTGATCGAACCCTCCTATTCGGCCGCCACGCTGACACCACCACCGCGCAGCGGCACCCGGCGCGGGATGTGTAGCGCGAAGGCCGCGATCAGCGCAGCGACGCCGGTGAACGCGGCCAGGCCATACAGCCCGCCGGAATAGCTGCCGGTGGCGTCCTTGATCCAGCCGACCAGCGCCGGACCGACCGCACCGCCGACATTGCCGATCGAGTTGATCCAGGCGATCCCGGCCGCCGCGGCCGTGCCGGTCAGCAGCATCGACGGCATCGACCAGAACGGGCCCTTGGTGCCGTAGAACCCGGCCGTCGCGATGCACATCCCGGCCAGCGCCCACCAGGTTCCCATCGCCATGCCGGCGATCACCAGGCCGACCGTCGCGAGCGCGCAGGCCCAGAACAGGTTCCAGCGGCGCTCGCCCATCCGGTCAGAGATCCAGCCCCAGGCCATCATGCTGATTGCGCCACAGGTATAGGCCAGCGTCGTCGCATAGCCGGTACCCATGTTGGTCGCGCCGAGCGACTTGATGATCTGCGGTATGAACAGCAGCAGCCCCAGGCTTGCCGTGACGATGCCGAGATAGTTGATCGACAGCAACAGGATCTTCGGGTTCACCAGGGCCTGCCAGAGGCTGAACTTCCCTGCCGACTCCACCGCACGCCGTTCGTGCTCCAGGGTGGTGATCAGCCAGTTCTTTTCCTGGGCGTTCAGCCAGTTCGCCCGCGCCGGCTTGTCGGTCAGTGTGAACAGCACGAACAACCCGATCGCCACCGTCGGCGCGGCCTCCATGAAGTAGATCCACTTCCATCCGGCAAAGCCGAGCACCCCGTCCATCCCAAGGATGGCCGTCGAGACCGGCGCCCCGAGGGCAACCGAAATCGGCAGGGCCAGCGTGAAGCTGGAGATGATGCGGGCGCGATGGTGGTCGGGGAACCAGTAGGTGAACAGCAGCACGATGCCCGGAAACAGGCCGGCCTCGGCGAGGCCGAGCAGGAAGCGGACGACCAGGAAGCTGGTCGGCCCGGTGGCGAACGCGGTGGCGCCCGAGACAAGCCCCCAGGTAATCATGATGCGGGCGATCCAGATGCGCGCGCCAACCTTGTCGAGAATGACGTTGCTCGGGACCTCGAACAGGCAATAGCCGAGATAGAAGGCGGTGGAGCTAAGACCATAGGCGGCTGCGGTCAGCCCGAGATCCGCGTTCATCTGCAAGGCGGCGAAGCTGACGTTGATGCGGTCGAGGTAACAGAAGAAATAGACCACCATCGCGAGCGGCAGTATCCGGAGATAGACCTTTCGCATAGTCACCTGTTCGATCGTCGGACCCATGGTTCCTCCCGGAGGTCGTGTCGTCGCACCAACAGACTATCAGGCCGATTCGCCCGACCGCAAACCGTCGGCTCAGGCGTTGCGCGGTGCGCCGGTCCAAACCTCGCGGTACAGCGCCACGATTTCCGTCTTATCGGGCACGCGAGGGTTGTTGGCCGGGCTGCCGGAGGCCAATGCCTGCTCGGCCATCAACTCCATCTTGCCGTTCCAGACCGCTTCGTCGATGCCGTATTCGGCCGGGCTCGGCACCGAAAGTTCCTTGTTCAGCGCTTCGAGTCCTGCGACCAGCTTCGCCCCGGCCGCCGCGTCGCCGTCGCGCTCGTCGGCAAAGCCGATGCGACGTGCCGCCTCGGCGTAGCGTGGTTCCGCGGCAGCGACCGAGAAGCGCGTGATCGCCGGCAGCAGCATCGCGTTCGACAGGCCGTGCGGCACGTGGAAATGTGCGCCGATCGGTCGCGACATGCCATGCACCAGGGCCACCGATGCGTTGGAGAACGCCAGCCCCGCCTGCGTGGCGCCCAGCATCATGCCCTCCCGCGCCGCGGCGTTGCGCGGTTCGGCGTAGGCGATACGGATGTGCCGGCCGATCAACGCCATCGCCGAAACGGCGAGCGCGTCGGAGAACGGATTGGCACGCTTGGAAACGAACGCCTCCAACGCGTGTGTCAGGCTGTCCACGCCGGTATCGGCGGTGGTGCGTGGTGGCACACTGTAGGTAAGTTCGTAGTCGACGATGGCGGCGAGCGGCAGCGCGCCGAGACCGGCAATCAGCATCTTCTCGTCGCGCTCGGTGTCGGTGATGACGGTGAAGCGCGTGCATTCGCTGCCGGTGCCGGCAGTGGTGGGAATGGCGATCACCGGCAACGCGCCTTGGTCGGCCGAGACCGGAACCTTGTAGTCGCGCATCCTGCCGCCACCGGCCGCGAGGATCGCCATCGCCTTCGCGGTGTCGATCGGCGAGCCGCCACCGAAGCCGATCAGGCAGTCGAAGTTGCCGCGCTTGAGTTCGGCAACGCCGGCCTCGATCACCGTGTCGGTCGGATCGGGCACGGTGTCGCTGAACACGGTGACGGCGATGCCGGCGGCGACGAGCGGGTCGAGGCAATGCTGCACGTGATGGGACGAGACCATGAACGGATCGGTCACCACCAGCGGGCGCGACAGGCCGAACTTGCCGAGTACGTCGGCGATCTGGCGCACCGCGCCGCCGCCGACCTGCAGCATACGAGGGGCGGCGATGTTGGCGTTCACTGCGGTCATGGTGCGGTCCTCCCTGTAGGAGAAGCTTCACCACAAAGGGACGGAGACCGGAAGTGGCGGTCTCGCGGCATTGATATCGGCATCATCCGATGCCAGATATGGTGCCGTCACCAAGGCAGGATTCCATGCGGACCACCATAACTCTTGACGACGACCTTATCGCGGCGGCACAGGAATATACCGGGATACAGGAGAAGTCAGCCCTGGTGCGTGCCGCCCTTACAGCGCTGGTACAGCGTGAAGCCGCGCGGCGGTTGGCCAAGATGGGGGGGACCGAACCTGATCTGAAACTCGCGCCACGCCGCAGGTTCAGGACGACTTGATCCTCGTCGACACGTCTGTGTGGGTTGACTACCTGCGCATCGGCGACGAGTTGCTGCAAGATCTGCTCGACAGGGAACAAGTACTGGCGCATCCGTTTGTTATCGGCGAGTTGGCATTGGGCGGCATGCGCCAGCGCGCGGCAAAGCTGCATCAATTGCTCCGTCTGCCTGCCGCGAACGTGGCCCGCCACGACGAGGTCATGCAGCTCGTCGAACAGCAACGGCTGTATGGGTTGGGGCTCAGCTATGCAGACGTGCACCTGCTCGCCGCAACCCGGCTGACCGCTGCGGCGACGCTCTGGACGCGGGACAAGACCCTGTCTGCCGCGGCGGAACAGCTGTCGCTTGCCGCACGCGTGACGCATTGAATCAAGATTGGCAATTACCCGGCCGCCGCACTGACCTCCGCCCGACGCTTCGCATACAGTGCCAGCCGTTTCGCCGCCATTGGCGCGACGTGCCCCGGCTCGATCACCTCGCCGGCCGGCGGCAGTTCCTCGGCGCGGTGGCACGCGGTGAAGTGGCCATCGCTCCACTTGCGCAGCACCGGCATCTCCGCACGGCAGCGGTCGATCACGAACGGACAACGGGTGTGGAAGCGGCAACCCGGCGGCGGGTTCATCGGGCTGGGCACGTCGCCGCCGGGAAGTTGGCGCGCGCCGCGGCGATGCGGATCGGGGCGCGGGATCGCCGTCATCAGCGTGCGCGTGTACGGATGGCGCGGTTCCGAGAACAGCACGTCCTTCGGCGCGAGCTCGACGATCTGGCCGAGATACATCACCGCCACGCGGTCGGCCATGTGCTTCACCACGGCGAGATCGTGCGCGATGAACAGATAGGACAGCCCAAGCCGTGCCTGCAGATCCTTCAGCAGGTTCACCACCTGCGCCTGGATCGACACGTCCAGCGCGGACACCGGTTCGTCGCACACCACCAGCGCCGGTTCCACAGCGAGCGCGCGCGCGATGCCGATGCGCTGGCGCTGCCCGCCGGAGAACTCGTGTGGATAGCGTTGCGCGTGATACGATGCCAGGCCGACCAACCCGAGCAACTGGCTCACTCGCGCTCGACGTGCGACGCGATCGCCGATGCCATGCACGATCAGAGGCTCTTCCAGGATTTCGCCCACCGTCATGCGCGGGTTCAGCGAGGCGAACGGGTCCTGGAACACGATCTGCATCCGCCGGCGCAGCCGGCGCAGCGGGTCGCCGTGCATCTCGGTGATGTCGGTGCCCTCGAAGCGGATGGTGCCGGCAGTCGGTTCGATCAGCCGTAGCACCAGCCGCGCGGTGGTGGACTTGCCGCAGCCGGATTCGCCCACCAGTGCCAGCGTCTCGCCGCGCTCCAGCGTGAACGAGATGCCGTCCACCGCGCGCACCACGCCGACCGTCCTGCCCAGCACCAAACCGCGCCTGACGTTGAAGTGCCTGGTCAGGCCCTCGACTTCCAGCAGCACCGTCACGAGACCAGCGCCTCCACCGGGGCACGGATGCAGGCGACGCGATGATCCTCGCCCAGCACACGCAGCGCGGGATCCTCGATCGGTACAGGCGGCATCGGCGAACACGCAGCGCGGGTGAAATCGGCAGCCTGTCGGCAGGTCGAACGGTGCCGGAACGGTGCCTTCGATCGCCAGCAGACGGTCGCGGTTCTCGTCGATCTTGGGGATGCTGCCCAGCAGGCCGAGTGTATAGGGATGCTGCGGATCGTCGAAGATCGCGGCACCTGGTGCGCGTTCCACCACGCGACCAGCGTACATCACCGCGACCTCGTTCGCCATCTCGGCGACGATGCCGAGATCGTGGGTGATCAGGATGATCGCCATGCCGGTCTGCTGCTGCAACTCGCGCAGCAGATCGAGGATCTGCGCCTGCACCGTAACGTCCAGTGCGGTGGTCGGTTCGTCGGCGATCAGCAGGTCGGGTTCGCAGGCGAGCGCCATCGCGATCATGACGCGCTGGCGCATGCCGCCGGACATCTGGTGCGGGTATTCCTCGAAGCGGCGCTCCGGCGCCGGGATGCGCACGCGTTGCAGCGCCGCGATCGCGCGGCTGCGCAGCGCAGCGCCGGACGCAGTGCGGTCGTGCGCGCGCATCGCCTCGGTGATCTGGTCGCCGACCGTGAACACCGGGTTCAGGCTGGTCATCGGCTCCTGAAAGATCATCGCGATGCGGTTGCCGCGGATGTCGCGCATCTGCGCCAGCGACAGGTCGAGCAGGTTCCTGCCGTCGAACATGATCGCGCCGGCGGCGATGCGGCCGGGCGGCGGGACCAGCCGCATCACGGACAGCGACAGCACCGATTTGCCGCAGCCGGATTCACCGACGATGCCCAAGGTGCGGCCGCGATCGACCGAGATGTCGACGCCGTCCACCGCGGCGACATCGCCGGCGGCGGTGCGAAAGACCGTGCGCAGACCGGAGATCGACAGCAGCACTCCCCCCTCCCCCCTTGCGGGGGAGGGTTGGGGAGAGGGGGCGGTGCGAGTTCCAATGCCCCCCTCCCCGCTCCCCCCTCCCGCAAGGGGAGGGGGAGACTCGTTATAGGATCCGCTCATGCCGTACGGAATGTGAGCGGCGAGATCTGCTCCGCCGTGCGGTGATCCCAGTCCAGCTTCGGCACGTTGCCCTTGACCCGCTTCTGCGCCTCGTGCAGCGCGGCAGCGGAAGCTGGATAGTCTATTGTCAGAACACGCCCGTCATCGACCACCTTCTGCCCGTCCACATAGACGCTGCGCACGGCCCGGTCGCCGGCGGCGTAGATCAGGCTGCGTATCGGATCGTGCGACGGACGCATCATCGGATGCGTGATATCCACCAGCACGATGTCCGCGCGGCAGCCTGGCGCAAGACGGCCGATGTCGTCGCGGCCGAGCGCACGTGCGCCGCCGATGGTCGCAGCCTCGAACAAATCGGTGGAATTCAGCGTCCGTGGATTGCCGGCCTGGGTGCGCGCCAGATAGGCGACCAGCCGCAGCTCGTCGAGCATGTTGTGGGGATAGGTGTCGGTGCCCACGCCCATGTTCACGCCAGCCCTGCGGTAACGCCCAAAGTCCTTCAGCGTGATGCCGCGGCGGGCGAACACGGTGGGGCAGTGCGCGACCGTCGTGCCGGTTTCCGCCAGCCGCCTGACATCGGTATCGGTGTGCCAGCGTGTCGCAGGATGATCGTCGAGGAAGATGCCATGGCCGATGATCGATCGCTCCGACAGCAGCCCCAGATGGTCCAGCCAGCCGATCGGTGTATGGCCGTGCCGGCGTGTGATTTCGTGGAACTCGCTGACCGACTGCGCCGCGTGGATCTGCCACGACACGCCGCGCGCCTTCGCCTCGGTGAACGACTCGCGCAGCAGCCCCTCGGTGCAGGTGTCGATCTGCGCCGGCACCACCATGCCGAACAGCCGCCCGGACGGATGCTGCTCGGCACGTTCGATCAGCGACAGCGCCTCGCCCATCGCCTTCTCGCCCGCCGCCTCGTCCCAGGCATATTCCACCAGATGCCCGTTCTTGGTGTACCAGCGCCCGGAACGGAACATCGGCGCGACGCACACGCGCATGCCGACCTCAGCCAGCAGGTCGAGCCAGCCAGGATGCGCCATCGACAGATCGGCGAGTGTGGTCACGCCCGACAGCAACAACTCGGACAATGCCACGCGCACGCAATGCGGGATCGCCTCCGCATCGGCGCGGAAGATCGGCAGATATTCGTAGAGCGAGGAATTGTAGAAACCCGGACTGCCGATTTCGTCGATCAGCCCCTTGTTCATCGGCTCGCTGGACGGATGCGAGTGGATGTTCACCAGTCCCGGCATCACCATCATGCCGGAGCCGGATACCACGTCATTCGCCGGCCCGTCGTAGCCGCGGCCGACAAAGCGCAGCACGCCGCCGTCGAACACGACATCCGCATCCGGCATATAGACGTGCGACGTCGCGGCGGCGTCCCAGGCGACCACCATGTCGGCGCTGCGGATGACGGTGGTCATCGGCGGTTCGCTCAGTGGATCTCGCCCGACCGCTTCAACGCGTCGCGCAGCTTCGCCGGCGTGAACCCAGGCGCGTGGCATACGTCGAGAATGACCTTCTCGCGCCGCGAGATCAGATCGATCGCCGCCGGCAGTTTCTTCACAGCGTCGGCCGGAATCACCACCGCGCCATGGAAGTCCGCATGGATCACATCGTCATGTCCGGCCTGCATGCCGAAGATGTTCACCGGACTGCCGAACTGCACCATGTGCACGTGGGCATGGCTCGGCCCGACCCGGCCGCCGATCATCTGGTAGCCTTCGGCCCACATATCGAGATCGCGGAACGAGCCATTGGTCACGCAGCCGATCGAGCCCAGCGCCTTGTGGATGGTGGACTGCACCTCGCCCCAATAGGCGCCATAGCCGATCTGCCCGTCGATATCCTGGATCACCGCGATGGTGGGGAAGTCGGTGGCATGGACGTAGTCGTACCAGTCCGCCCGATCGGTCACCTTGCCGCGCGGCGCCTCGGTGGAGCGGATCATGCCGACGCGCGCCAGGCCGACGATCGGCTTGGCCTTCGGATACAGGCAGACCATCGGCTCCACGGTGTAGCCGACGGCGCGCCGCTCAGGCACCACCAGTTCGAGGCCGTTGCAGATGGTCGGCGTGTCCCATTGCACCAGTGCATCAAGGTCAGCCTGCGTGAACGGACGGTCGGCCATTGCTTCCTCCTGTCGTCGGGTTGAGGCATGCTGCCAGCATGCAGATCATCGCCAGAGGCGGCAAGGCGCTGTACGGCGCGCCGCTTGGAATCCTCATGCTGGAGGCGAAGTTCCCGCGCATCCCGGGCGACATGGGCAACGCCATGACGTGGCCGTTCCCGGTGCTGTACCGCGTGGTAAAGGACGCGACGCCGGAGCGCGTGGTGCTGAATGGCGCCGCCGGACTGCTGGACGACTTCCTGGCGGCCGCCGCGGAATTGGTGGCGCATGGCGCCGAGGCAATCACCACCAACTGCGGCTTCCTGTCGCTGTTCCAGGTGGAACTGGCGGCCCATGTGCGCGTCCCGGTCGCGACCAGTGCGTTGCTCCAGGTACCCTGGGTGCAGGCGATGCTGCCGCCCGGCCGGCGGGTCGGGATCATTACCGTGTCCGCCGGCTCGCTCACGCCGCGACACCTGGCCGCTGCCGGCGTGGCGCCGGATACCCCGTTCATCGGCACCGAGGGGGGCCGCGAATTCTTCCGCGTCCTGATCCGCGGCGAGAAGCAGGACATGGACATCGCCCTCGCCGCCGCTGACATCCTGGCGGCCGGACGGACGCTGGTGTCGCGCCACCCCGATATCGGCGCCATCGTGCTGGAATGCACCAACATGCCGCCCTATGCGTTCGCATTGCGGGAGGTGCTGGGCCTGCCGGTCTATGATATCTACTCGCTGATCACCTGGCTGTACGCGGGCCTGCGGCCACGTGAGTTCGGGCCGCCCGCCGATCGCGCCACCTGCGTTCCCCTGGGAGACTGCTGCCGATGACGCTGACCCGCAAGCGTGTTCTGGTGACCGGGGGTGCCGGCTTCCTGGGGTCGCATCTCTGCGAGCGCCTGCTGGGTGACGGCCACGATGTGCTGTGCGTCGACAACTACTTCACCGGCCGCAAGGACAACATTGCGCATCTGATGGGCGACCCGCATTTCGAGGCGTTGCGGCATGACATCACCTTCCCGCTCTACGTCGAGGTCGACGAAATCTATAACCTCGCCTGTCCTGCCTCGCCGGTGCACTATCAGTACGATCCGGTACAGACCACCAAGACCAGCGTGATCGGCGCGATCAACATGCTCGGACTGGCGAAGCGAATCGGCGCGAAGATCATGCAGGCGTCGACCAGCGAGGTGTACGGCGACCCCACTGTGCATCCGCAGACCGAGGAGTACCGGGGCAACGTCAATCCGCTCGGGCCCCGCGCCTGCTACGACGAAGGCAAACGCTGCGCCGAGACGCTGTTCTTCGACTACTTCCGCCAGCACCTCACACGTATCAAGGTGGCGCGCATCTTCAATACCTACGGGCCGCGCATGCACCCGAACGACGGCAGGGTGGTATCCAACTTCATTGTGCAGGCGCTGCGCGGGGAGGATATCACACTGTACGGCGATGGCAGCCAGACCCGGGCCTTCTGCTATGTCGATGACCTGATCGATGGGTTTGTCCGACTGGTCGCCACCGGCGACGACATCACCGGGCCGATCAATCTGGGCAATCCGCACGAAATCCCGGTAAGCGAGCTGGCCGATCGGGTGATCCGGCTGACCGGCTCGCGCTCGCGCGTGGTGTATCGCGAACTGCCGCAGGACGATCCGCTGCAGCGCTGCCCGGATATCACACTTGCACGCACCACGCTGGGCTGGGAACCGCGCATTGCGCTGGACGACGGGCTGTTGCGCACGATCGCGTATTTCAACCGGATGCTGGTGGAGCGTGGTGAGACGCGAGCGGCCGAGGCGGTCGAGCCGGCAGCGGACGCAGCCAGATCGTAATCCTGCTTGATTGACCGCGGAGCTACCGGCCCAGAACAGAACTGAGACGGTGCTTCATGTCATGCAATATATTTTCGACCTGCAGCGGCCACGTGGACCGTTCCGCCAGGAGGTAGAGCATGTCGGGTCCTGGTTCACCCAGATTGGCCTTGTAGCGGGCTTCTCCGGCCATAAAGTCATATACCACGCTGCCGTCCGCGATGTGCTGATCGACACACAGGCAGTGGCTTACCAGTCCTGGCTTCAAGCGCGGGTTGTCCTCATACCGAATGCCGGTCTGGTATGCGTATACATGACCACGATAAACCAGATTATAGACATATCCCACGACATCTGATCCTGCAGTGACCCTTGCTATCTCGACTGTTCCGCGAGGCAGGCAGGTCTGGATCAGGCGCTTCTGAAAGGCCTCAAAGAACGGATATGAAAAAGCGCCGGGCTCGCCTCGTCCCACCCAGTAGCCTTGGTGCAGTTCCTTGAGACCATCGAGGAAACTCAACCCCTCGAGCACGTCCCGGGCTCGCACAATTTCCAACTGACCTCGCTGCTCGTACAGCCTGATCGATCGACGAATCTGCTGGCGAGTGTTGGCGCTGAGACAATCGAGGTAATGCTTGCCGGCCGCACGAATGGCAGCAAGATCGATGCGCCATGATGGCTTGCGCTGGACTTCCCGGACGTTGCAGCCGCTCGCACCAACCGATCTTTCGAGCGCAGCAGGAACATTCTTGAGATGCAATTCGTCGCATCTGCGGCCATCGATCGTAATTCCGCTGAGCAGAAATGCAATCGCATCAGCCTCTATCTTGCCGGAAAGGCAATGTTCCACCAGGAATCCATTGTATTCGATGGTAATGACGTCTTGCCGCGATTCCCCGGTCATATGCAGTTGCAGGCCATGAACGGTGATCGGCAACAGACCACGCCTCACCGATTGGGTCAGGACGCCGAGCAGCACAACTCGTCCTTCCGCGCGTCCGATCAGGATGGGTGGATGCAGCGACGTCTCCTGCAACCAGCAGCCGATCCAATTCCATGACAGGAAGAATGGGGCGGCCGCTCGCTGCTCGAGGTCCAGCCATAGCTGCTCGAGTTCGGCCACGCCCTTGAACGTGGATACTTCGAAATGCACTGCCACCGTGTGAGTGTCGATCGAAGCCGGCGGCGACAACTCCACTATTTGATCTCCCGCGCCCAAAGCCATCGCGCCGCGGCCGATGGATCGAACCGGCCCATCCCGTCCTGGATGTGCCGCGCGACAACGTTGATCCGGCCCAGCACACGGTCGCGGGCCAACATCCCGCCATGCGTCGCATTCAGCCAGAAATCGCTGGTGAATATCAGCTTTATTCCAACCGCACGCGCTGCATCGATCACCCGACGATCATACCGCCCATGCGGGCATCCCAGTGCGGTACCGATCGATCTTCCACCCGACATCGCATCCAATGCCTGACCAGCGCGACTCAGTTCCGCGGTGACATCGGGGACACTGGTGAGCGGAAGATGACTGTATCCATGCAACCCGATATCCATCCCCAGATCGGCAAGCCCACGCAGGTCATCAGGCTTCAGCATCATACGCCTGCTGCATGGCGTAGTGCGCAGCGTGGGCAGCAAACCCTGGCGTTCGCCTTCCTCCATCAATCCAAGGCCCGTAACGACATCGATCGCTGCCGGCTCTTTGCGTCCGTTCGCAAATGTCCTGACCTTGTCCTGGACGTGTCGTTGGCCAATCCAGTCCTTCATCGCGCCATTGCGGGCGGCAGCGAACACCTGCTCCTGCCACCACGCGTCGGCCTGTGACAGCACCGCCTCGGCAGCCACGAACACGACCGCCGGAGTTCCTGCGCGTTGCAGCAGTGGTGCAGCATAGCGAAGATTGTCAGCCCATCCATCGTCGAACGTGATCAGCACGGAGTGATCCGGCAATGGTTTGATGCCGTCATACGCAGCCATGACATCAGCGAGGCTGACGATTTCATAATGGTCACGCAAGAATTCCAGCAGGCGCTCAAACAACGGCAAAGACAAAGAAAATACCGGGCTGGCGGCGGCGAAATCCGGGTCGGCCGGGTCGATGACACGATGCAACATCACCACCGTCAGTGCACGACGCAGCCTCCAGCGCGCAATGTTGAGCGCGCCGGATCGGTAGACCACCTTGCGCAGCAGCGGACGCAGTTTGCTCACTGCGCGAATACTCCCGGCAGGGCGGGCGATCGCGCTGCAGTTTGCGGCAGCACCGCCGCGCGAAATTCCATCGGTGTCATCGTAACTCCGCCCAACTCCTCGATAAAGTAGTGCAGATATTCCTCTAGCGTATGGATCATCCTGTCAAGGTCCTCGCGCGAGCGGACATGGGGCGTAGATCCGGGCAACAGCGCCGAACTGTGGTAATTAAGGGTGAAGACGCGTTGACCGCTTCGCAGCAGCAGTCGGGTCAGGCGCTTCAGCGCATCGATCGACACCCCTTCCGGCGTCAACGTGATCCGTTCCAGCAGGCCCAGCCGCGCGAACACGCCTGGCAGATGCCATCTTGTCAGCTCAGGCCGCGCAATGGCGGCATGGAATGACGCCTTGCGGACCGCCGGATCGCCACCGCCCGCCAGCAATCCGGAGAACCCCGTCGTCAGCGGAATTTCCAACAGATTTCGGCCAGGCCCGAACCAGTAAGGTTGATTGAATGCACGTCGGAAATCCGGGCCATGACACCGCCGCAGATCATGGCCAGGCAGTACGCTGAGTTCGATCTGATAGCCCAGCGCATCGAGTATCGCGGCGATCTCGTCACCGACGCCACATCTGCCCGCTCGATACGCAACCGGTTGGGTGCCAAAACAGTCGCCGATGGCGTCGGTGAGCCGGTGCAGCTTCTCCTTCTGCAGCCAGGCCGGCAGATTGTGGTTGAATGACGTGCGGACCCCGAGTTCCTCGGCGAACGGAGGATTTTGCCACGTCCGCGCGTGCGCTCCTATGGCGCACCGGCCGGACCGCAGCAACTCGCGGATCGGTTCAAAACACTCGGGCCGCGTGGCTGCTGCATAGTCCACCAGAAATGTGGGTTTCACCCCGAGACGATCGCAGATGTCCTGCACCTCGACCTGCCGCCGCAGATTGCGGACACTGATCGACGTGCGCAGCAACGGGCCATTACAGTCAAATTCCGCTTCGGCATCCACCATGACGATGAGAACCGGATTTGCGGCTGGCACAGCGACAATTTCCCGCTTATCCGGACTTAGCAGCGAGCGGTCCTGCCGTGCGTCACCACGATTGGCGTGGTGCGGAGCTTCGCCTCGCGCTGGCTGGCGCAGACGCTTCAGCGCCCTCGCCGGCGGCGATGCCGCAACGAGATACCGGAGATTCGCCGGCACTTCGTAGCCCTTGGACACGGCCCGCATGATCAGGGTCGCCCCCCGTATCACAGAGCCCGCCCGATAGAGATTGCGCCCGACTACCGTAAAACGCTCACCAAGAACCTTCCTGACTTCCCAGGTTTCCAGTCTCGGTCGCTGCCGTGCAATATGTCCCTCGATCATCGGCAGGACGTATTTGTCGACTTTGCGTGCGTGAACCTTGGTAAGACTGCCGGCGGTATCATGCACGATGGTCAGGAACTCGGGAACGACTTCCACCGGTCCAAGCATTGCCAGCCTGATCCACATGTCCTGATCGGCCGCGACCGCCAGTTTCGTATCGAACTGTCCGACCTCACGCAATGCCGCCCTGCGCGCTACGACACATGGTTTCGCAATGAAACTTCGCGCCAGAAGTCGACGCCAGGCCTGGTTCCTGTCGATGCCGGATGGCGGCATGCCGAACTCCCGCACGACGTTCCCGCGCAAATCGACGAACCGGCACGCACAGCTGACCATGACGGCATCAGGGTGCCGGTCCAGTGCGGCGATCTGCTTGGCAAGTTTGTCACGCAACCATTCATCGTCGGCATCGAGGAAGGCGATCAGCTCGCCTTCCGCGACAGCGATGCCTTCGTTCATGGCCGCGCTCTCGCCCTGGTTGCAGGCCAGGCAGAGCAGCCTCACTCTCCGGCCATATCGCATCGCAACGATGTCTGCCGTTGCGTCGCGGCTGCCATCGTCTATCACGACTATCTCATAGTCCCGATAGGTCTGCGCGAGTACCGAGTCCACCGCACGCCGGATGGTCGCGGCGGCGTTGAATGCCGGGATCACCACGGTTACCCGGGGAGCCTTCATGTCCGCGGGACCCAACGACGATCGTTCCGCCTCGGCGCCTCGAACCCGTCGCCAGACTGCGTCCTCGGGCGCGGGCGCCAATGCCCGCCCCGCAGGCCCTGCGCGGCGATGCCCGCTGGGCATGCCTGCGCCGCCAATGGCTGGGCTGGTTCGCCCAAGCTGCACGTGGATGGCCGCAGTACATCGCCGCGCAGTGCGCGCTCTATCACCACCATAACAATAGCCGGCTGCATAGATTGATCATTATCAGAATTTCGCGTGATGAGTATCGTCCAATCCGGCGTCGATATTCTGGCGCCACCTCGAGCAACCGAGCCTATGTCCGACTATACGCCTTTTTTCAATCATCGGAGCCGGGCGCTCCCGGAACCACCCTGTTGCGCCTGATCCTTGCGGGCCACTCGCGTCTGCACCTCCCGCCGGAGACACGGTTCGTCCTGCGGCTGGTTCGTTGCGGCCCAACTCGGGCAGTTTGGTCGTATCCCACCGACCCATCGCCGATCCGTCCCACGGGTGGGACCTTGGATCTGATCAGCGCGACCGCTGAAATCGTCGCGCCGAATAGAGCGTTGCTTCCACTGGCGTGTCCTTGCCACCTATCAGGTCCGCCACGAATCGCGCGGTCGCCGCCCCGGCCGTCAACCCCACATGACCGTGCCCAAACGCGTGTACCACGTCCGAACAACCGCTGGCCGGGCCAATGCACGGCAACCCATCCGGCGTGGACGGCCGATGCCCCATCCAGACTTTCACCCGCTCGTCCGGCAGATCGGCCGGCAGGTCGGGGAACACGCGCCGGGCATAATCCCGCAACACCGCGGCGCGCCGCCAGTCAGGCGCGGCATCCAGGCCCGCAAGTTCCACCTGACCGGCCAACCGCAGCCCCTGTGGTGTCATGACGCACGCCATCTTCCCGTCGCTTGGCATCACCGGATAGCGCGGCACGATGCCGGCGTCCGCGATCACGGCGTGATATCCGCGCTCTGTCTCCAGTGGCACCCGGTCGCCCGCCTCAGCGGCCAGCGCATGCGACCAGGCACCGGCCGCGATCACCGCCCGATCCGCCGCGATCTCGCCCGCCTCGGTGCGCACGGCTCGCAATCGAGCACCCTCGATGCGAAAGCCGATAGCCTTGCTCCGCCGCAACCCGGCCCCCTGCGCGACGGCATGGCGCACCAGCGCAGCAACATAGGCGCCGGGGTCGCGGCACTGGCCGTTCTGCTCTACCAGCAGGCCAAAGGTGTAGTGCCGGCTCAGCGTCGGCTCGCGCTGCCGCAGCTCATCGGCCGACAGCTCGAGCCAGCGCACCCCGTTCTCCCGCCGCAGCCGCCACGCAAACGCCTCCGCCTCGAAGTCGGCGCGGCTGGGGAACACGAACAGTACCCCCTGCCGGGTGATCAGCTCGCCGACCCCGGCCTCCTCTGCCAGCCGCCGATGCAATTCCGGCGCATCGAGCAGCAGCGGCCGCAGCGCCCGTGCAGTCGCCGCAACACGCGCCTCGGTAGCGCCGGCGCGCAGGAACCGGGTGAGCCACGGCAGCAGCCGAGGCAGATAGCGCCAGCGGATCGTCAGCGGACCGAGCGGATCGGCGAGCCAGCCCGGCACCTTGCGCCAGATGCCGGGAGACGACATCGGGATCACCGAGCTCGGGTTGAGCAGCGTGCCGTTGCCGTAGCTCGCCGACTGCTCACCGCCGGGATCGCCGGGTTCCAGGATCGTCACACGATGGCCGTCGCGCAGCAGTTCGACCGCGGCGGCGGCACCGACGATGCCGGCGCCGATCACGACGACATGCGCCATTATGCGGTGCGGCGCACGCGATAGAACTGCGGGATGCCCTCGGGGATGTCCTTCAGGTCGGAGCGGAATGTCGTCGGCTGGTAGAACAAGCCGAGTGGCGCATAGGACGGGTTTTCGAACAGTTCCGCCTGCATGTCCGCGCACAGCTTCCGCTGCGCCGTCAGGTCCGCCGCGTCGTACCAGGCCAGCCGCAGCGCCTCCATCTTCGGATCGTTCGGCCAGCCGAACCAGGCGGTCGCTGGATCGGAACGGATTACCGTCAGCGACGCCGGCGACACGTTGCCGGTGCCGCCGCCATAGGTGAAGAACATGTTCCACCCGCCCTTGTCGATCGGCTCCTTGCTGGCGCGGCGCTGTACCACGGTGCCCCAGTCGAGCGATTGGTAATCGACCTCGAAGCCGATCTTCTTCAGCAGATCGCCGCCCACCAGCGCCAGGGCGCTGATCACCGGAAAGTCGGACGCGGCCAGCAACACCACCTTCTCGCCCTGGTAGCCGGCGGCCGCCAATTCCGCCTTGAGCTTGTCCGGGTTCTTCGGCCCCTTCATCATGTCGACACCGACATCGCTCGCCAGCGGCGTGCCTGGGACGAACAGACCAATGCCGGTCTTGATCAGTTCCGGCGCGGCGCCGGCCACCGCCTCCATGAACTCGCGCTGGTCGATCGCCGACAGCAAGATGCGGCGAATCGCGGGATTGTCGAACGGCGGATACAGGCAGTTGAACCGCATGACGCCGATTGAGCCGGAATGGTCCTTCACCACCGACGTCAGGTCGGCGTGGCCATTCAGCGTGCTGAGCAGATCGATGGTCGGGTTCTCCCACCAATCGAACTCGCCGGCGCGCATCGCAGCGGACTTGGTCGCCGGATCCGGCACCACGGACCACTCGACACGATCGAAATGTACCGTCTTCGGTCCCGCGGTCATCTCGGCCGGCCCGTCCGCGCGCGGCACATAGTCGGCGAACTTCTCGTACACCACGCGCGAGCCGGCCACCCGCTCCGCGGCGACGAAGCGGTACGGGCCGGAGCCCACCATCTCGCTCACCTGCTTCATCGCATCGGTCAGCGCCAGGCGTTCCGGCATGATGCAGCACATGTTGGTGGTGACCGCGAGCGCGTCCGCCAGCAGCGGGAACGGCTTCTTCAGCCGGAATCGGATCTGCTTGTCGGATGCCGCCGCAACTTCGTCGGTCGCCGACCGCAGCACGCCGCCGAACCCGTCGCGCTGCCACCAGCGCTGGATGCTGGCCACACAGTCGCGCGCCAGCACCGGGCTGCCATCATGGAACTTCAGTCCGTCGCGCAGCGTGATGTCCCATTGTTTGCCATCGGGACTGATCATGTGGCCGGCAGCCATCTGCGGGTGCGGCTGGAAGTCGTTGTCCTGTCCATACAGCGTGTCGAACACCAGATGGGCATGGTTGCGCGTGACATCGGCGGTGGTCCACACCGGATCGAGTGTCGCGAGGTCCGCCTGCGGCAGGAACTTCAGCAGCCGCTGCGACTCCGCAAGAACGATGTTCGGCGCCGCCAGTACGGCCGCGCCGGCCAGTGTCGACTTGAGCACGTCTCGCCGCCGCATGACTTCGCCTCCCAGCGTTACGGATTACACGTTCTTCTTCACCCCGTAGAACTGCGGCCAGCCGTCGTGAATGTCCTGCAGATAGTTGCGGAATGCCGTCGGCTGATCGTACATGCCGAGTGGCGCATAAGGCGGGCTCTTCCAGAACTCGACCTGCATCGCCTCGCACAGCGACTTCTGTGCCGCTTCATCTTCCGCGTCGTACCAGGCGGCGCGAAGTTCCTCCATCTTCTCGTCGGTCGGCCAGCCGAACCAGTTGCTCTTGGTACCGCTGCTCTTGAACGTGATGTTCGGGGCCGGCGAGATGTTCCCGAAGCCGCCGAGATACGTATAGAAGACGTTCCACCCACCTTTGTCGATCGGCTCCTGACTGGCGCGCCGCGCGACCACGGTTCCCCACTCCAACGACTGGAAGTCGGTGTTCATGCCGATCTTCTTCAGCGTGTCAGAGGCAACCTGCGCTTCGGCCCAGATCGTCGGGATCGTCGAGGCGGCCAGGATGACGACCTTCTCACCCTTGTAGCCGGCAGCGATCAGATCCTGCTTGAGCTTGTCGTAGTCCTTCGGCCCCCGTGTCACCTCGACGCCGACGGTGCTCGCCATCGGCGTGCCCGGCACGAAGATGCCGACATCGGTCTTGATCAGGCTTGGTTCGGCGCCGGCCACCGCCTCCATGATCTCCTTCTGATCCATCGCCGCCACCACGACCCTGCGGATCGCCGCGTTGTCGAACGGCGGAAACAGATGGTTGAAGCGAAGACAGCCGATCTCGCCGGTACGGTCCTTCACCACCAGCGTGAGGTCGTGGTTGCGCTTGAGCTGCGGGACCAGGTCGATCGTCGGATTTTCCCACCAGTCGATCTCGCCCTGCGTCAGCGCAGCTGCCGCGGTCGCCGGATCGGGGATGAAATTCCACACCACGCGATCGACATAGACGATTTTCGGTCCGGCATTGAAACTCGGCTTGCCGTCCTTGCGGGGAACATACTTGTCGTTCCTTGCATAGACCACGCGCTGTCCGGAAATCCGCTCGGCAGGCAGATACTTGAACGGCCCGCTGCCCATCGCCTCGCTCACCTGCGACATCGGATCGGTCTTCGCCAGCCGCTCCGGCATGATCGCGCAGTAGATCTCGGCAAGCGCATTCGGCAGCAGCGCGAACGGCTTCTTCAGGCGGAACCGGATCACCTTGTCCGATACCGCCGTGAGTTCGTCGGTGCGCGTCATCAGCGTCTCGACGAACGGATAGCGTTTGCCGCACCGCTGGATCGTGGCGACGCAGTCGCGCGCCAGCACCGGCGTGCCGTCGTGGAACGCCAGTCCGTCGCGCAGCGTCAGGTCCCATTGCTTGCCATCGTTCGCTATGACGTGGCCCTCGACCATCTGCGGTTGCACGTTGAAGTCACTATCGTAACCGTAGAGCGTATCGTACACGGCAAGCGAGAAGTTGCGGGTGATGTCCGCTGTCGTCCACACCGGATCCAGCGAGGCGAGGTCGGCGTGCGGCGTGAAGATGATGGTCTTGGCACCTTCGGCCTGTACGATGCGCGGCGCCGCCAATGCAGTCGCGCCGGCGAGCGCGGTCTTCAGGACGTCACGACGTTTCATGCGCTTGAGTTCTCCAACGGAATTGGCGTCATGGTAGAGCAAATCTGCGGTGATGGACCAGCCGGTCTTCACACCTCTCCAGCATGCGGGAGCGCCGCCGCGCGGCTCGCCGGTCCATGCAGCGCCGCCGCGACGACGGGTGCCGCCGCAACTGACATGCGCTCTCCGTCGTGGCCGACGTCGGGCACGTTCATCACCGTCCAGGCGCAGCGCGTTCCCAGCGCCGCCGCCGCCGCATGTCCCTCCCGCACGTAGTTGTGCGCCCGTTCGTGCCGGGTTGCGCCCTGACGCATGGAACGCGGTCCTTTGGGAAAGAACCGGCCGGTTGTCTTGGTATCCAGCGTGCCGGTCATCACGGTGATCGGGAACTCCAGCAGTCGACGCAGCGTCGCCGCGCCGACTTCGGTCTCGCCCAGCCCGAACGGCCAGGCGATTTCCAGGTCGGGCATGGCATAGGTGCCGGCATTCGCACTGACGGCGACGGCAACCCGATCGCGGAAGCCGAACGACAGCATGCGGTGCACGAACTGCCCGCCGGCGGAATGGCCGAACAGCCCGTAGCTTTGCCGACGCGTCAGCCCCTGATCGCGCAGCGCCGCGAACAGCCGTTCGTCGATGCCGTAGGTCCATTGTTCACGGGGATTCGGCGCACCCTTCTCATCGTGCCGGTTGCCGAAATGGTACCAGAGGTAATCAGGAAACGCCGCCTCGGTGAACTCGACCGAGATCACCAGGATCCCGGCCACGTCCACCTGAGGCAGCCAATAGTCGCGGTAGTCGCGCCCATTGCGTCCGACGCCGTGATGCACGATCAGCACCGGCGTGTCGCCATCGAATTCCTGCGGCCGCGCGCTGTGCAGCAGCAGCGGCCGGTCCGGAAAGGCGGTATCGATGTAGCGCACGGAATGCGCGCCAGGAGCGGCAGTCAGACGCGACAGGGCGCTCACAAATGCACGCCCCGCTCAAGGATCTCGAGCGTATAGGTGCGGTAGCTGATCCCCAGCGCTTCCGCCCGCGCCAGCCGGCGCAGCGCGATCTCGCGTCCCGGCGTCCTCCAGGCGCGCTTCACTGCGCGCTTCCAGCACCAGTGGCGCCACGACTTGTTCGGATCGATCGTTGGATCGAGCGGGGGACCCCCGTTGTCGCCGATCCCCCGCACGTGTCGGTTCAGTACGCCCGGGCGACCGCGCGCTTCGCCATCACGCCCACCAGGTGGGCGCGGTACTCGGCGCTGGCGTGGATGTCGCTGTTCATCCCGTCAGGCGGCGTGGTGATGTTGGCGATTGCCGCGGGAGAGAAATCCGCACTCAAGGCCTGTTCCATCGCGGTGTGGCGGAACACGCCGTTCTGCCCCGCACCGGTCACCGCGACGCGCACACCGCCCGCGGTCTTCGCAACATAAACGCCAACGATCGCGTAACGAGATGCGGGATTGCGGAACTTCTCGTACGCCCCCTTCTCTGGCGCCGGAAATTCTACCGATGTAATCAGCTCGCCCTGCTCCAATGCGGTCGCGAACATGCCTTGGAAGTAGTCATCCGCCTTGATCGAGCGGCGATCCGTCTTGATCGTCGCGCCGAGCGCCAGCGCGGCAGCCGGATAGTCGGCGGCAGGATCGTTGTTCGCCAGGCTGCCGCCGATCGTGCCACGGTGCCGCACCGCCTCATCGCCGATATGCGACGCAAGCTCCGACAGCGACGGGATCTTCCCCTTCAGTCCGGCGTCGGCGGCGACCGCGCCGTGCGTGGTCATCCCGCCGATGATGATGATGGCATTGTTGGTCGACACACCCGTCAGCCCCAGCTTTGCCAGATCAACCACGACGCTCGGCTTGTTCAGCCGCTGCTTCAGCACCGGGATCAGCGTCATGCCGCCGGCCAGCGCCTTCGCATCGGGATCGGCACCGAGCGCCTTCACCGCATCGGCGAGGCTCGACGGCTTCTGATATGCGAAATCATACATCGTGCTGTTCCTCGTTCCGATTATTCCGCCGCCATCCGAGGCGCGCCACCCTGGATGATCGACCACAGCTTCTGCGGCGTCGCCGGCATCTCGATATGCCGCACGCCATACGCTTTCAACGCATCGACCAGGGCATTGATGATCGCCGGCGGCGAGCCGATCGCCCCCACCTCGCCGCAGCCCTTCACGCCCAGCGGGTTGTGCGTGCACAGCGTGATCTCCGTGCCCACCGTGATGTTCGGCAGGTCATCGGCGCGCGGCATCGTGTAGTCCATCATCGAGCCTGACAGCAGCTGCCCGCTCTCGTCATACACCGCGTGCTCCAGCAGCGCCTGGCCGATGCCCTGCGCCACGCCGCCCTGCACCTGGCCCTCGACGATCATCGGATTGATCACCCGGCCCACGTCGTCGACCGCGACGAAGTTCACCACCTCGACGACGCCGGTGTCCTTGTCGATCTCCACTTCCGCGACATGGCAGCCGCCGGGGAAGGTGAAGTTCTTCGGGTCGTAGAACGCGGTCTCGTCGAGGCCCGGTTCCAGCTCCTCGATCGGATAGTTGTGCGGCACGTAGGCGGCCAGCGAGATGTCGGTCAGCGACTTCACCTTGTCGGTGCCGGCAACGGTGAACTTGTTGTCCTTGAACTCGATGTCGTCCACCGAGGCTTCCATCAGGTGGGCGGCGATCTTCTTGCCCTTGGCGACGATCTTGTCCATCGCCTTCACCATCGCAGTGCCGCCGACGGCGAGGCTCCGGCTGCCATAGGTGCCCATGCCGAACGGAATCTTCGCGGTGTCGCCGTGCACGATATCGACCTGCTCCATCGGCACGCCGAGCTGGTCGCACACCAACTGCGCCAGCGTGGTTTCATGTCCCTGGCCGTGGCTGTGCGTGCCGGTATACACCGTTACACTTCCGGTCGGATGCACCTTGATGTTCGCCACCTCATAGAGCCCGGCGCGTGCGCCGAGCGATCCCACCACGGCCGACGGCGCGATGCCGCAAGCCTCCAGGTACGTGGAAACGCCGATACCGCGCAGCCTGCCGCGCGCGATGGCGGCACTGCGGCGCGCCTCGAAGCCGGCATAGTCGGCCGCCTTCAGGCAGGCATCCAGCGTCGCCTGGTAGTTGCCGCTGTCGTATTGCAGCGCGACCGGGGTCTGATACGGGAACGCGTCCGCCGGGATGAAGTTCAGCCGCCGGATTGCCACCCGGTCCATCTTCGTATCGTAGGCGCAGGCATCCACCAGCCGCTCCAGCAGGAACGCCGCCTCCGGCCGTCCAGCGCCGCGATACGCATCCACCGGCACGGTGTTGGTGAACACCGCCTTCACCTCGCAGTAGATCACCGGTGTCTTGTACACACCGGCAAGCAGCGTGGCGTACAAATAGGTCGGAATGCACGGCGCGAAGGTGGACAGATAGCCGCCCATGTTCGCCAGCGTGGAGATGCGCAGCGCGAGGAAGCTGCCGTTCGCATCCAGCGCCATCTCGGCGGTCGAGTCATGGTCGCGGCCATGCGCATCCGACATGAAGCTCTCGTTGCGCTCCGCCGTCCACTTCACCGGCCGGCGCAGCTTGCCCGCCGCCCAGGTGACGATCGCCTCCTCGGCGTAATGATAGATCTTCGAACCGAATCCGCCGCCCACGTCCGGCGCGACAACCCGCAGCTTGTTCTCCGGGATGTGCAATACGAACGCGCCCATAAGCAGCCGGATCACGTGCGGATTCTGGCTGGTGGTGTACAGCGTGTAGTCGCCGCTATGGCCGTCGAACTCGCCCACCGCGGCGCGCGGCTCCATCGCGTTGGGGATCAGTCGGTTGTTGGTGAGATCGAGCTTCACCACCTTCGCGGCACCGGCGAACGCCGCATCGACCACCGCCTTGTCGCCGATATGCCAGTCGTAGCAGATGTTGCCGGGCACATCGTCGTGCACCAGTGCCGCTCCCGGTGCGATCGCATCACGCAGCGACGCCACCCCCGGCAGTTCCTGGTAGTCGATCACGACCAACTCGGCTGCATCCTTCGCCGCCTGCTTCGTCTCGGCCACCACCACGACGACCGGATCGCCGACATGGCGCACCTTGCCGACCGCGATCACCGGATGCGGCGGCTCGGCCATCGGCGAGCCGTCCTTGTTGTGGATCTGCCAGCCGCAGGGCAGCCCGCCGATGTTGTCGGCCGCCATGTCCGCGCCGGTGTACACCGCCACCACGCCAGGCGCCTTCGCCGCCGCAGCGGTATCGATGCTGTTGATCCTGGCATGCGGCCGGTCCGAGCGGCGGATGAACGCATGCAGCTGGCCGGGCCGGTTGATGTCGTCGGTGTAGTTGCCGCGACCGCTGAGAAAGCGCGCGTCCTCCTTGCGGCGGACCGACGCTCCAATTCCCTCGAAAGGCATCGACGTCACTCCCTGTTGGGTTCGTCTTATTCGGCGGCGGCAGCTTTGCCGTGCATCAGCGGCCAGGCGGCCGCGATCGCCTTGACGATGTTGTGGTAGCCGGTGCAGCGACAGAGATTGCCTTCCAGGCCCTCGCGGATCTGCTTCTCGGTCATGCCCTGCGGATGCGAGTTCACCAGGTCGATCGCGCTCATCACCATGCCGGGCGTGCAGAACCCGCATTGCAGCGCGTGGTGCTCGCGGAACATCTCCTGCATCGGGTGCAGCGTGCCATCGGCCGCCGCCAGCCCCTCGATCGTAATGACCGACGTGCCATCGGCCTGCAATGCCAGCATAGTGCAGGACTTCGCCGATATGCCATCGACGTGCACGACGCAGGCGCCGCACTGGCTGGTGTCGCAGCCGACATGCGTGCCGGTGAGCCCGAGCTTCTCCCGCAACAGCTCCACCAGCAGCGTGCGGTTCTCGATCTCGACCGTATGCTGTTTGCCGTTCACCGTCAGGGTCACCTGAGGCATCCCAATCCCTCCCTTGTCGCGTGGGCCGGAATGTGGCCACCGAGCCACCCGATGGTCAAGCGGGTGCGCCCATCGCCGGAACAATATCGGTCCTGGCGAAGTCCGCACCTTTGAAGAGCAGCGGGATCACCCGCCTTTTTGCCAGCGTGTACGAGGCGCAATCGCCGCAATTGAGCCGCGCCGGGTGGCGGCCTTTGCCGAAGCGGACGAATGCCAGGCGGCTGATTTCGGCGAGTTCCCGGTCGTGGGCGACAACTTCAATTGGAGTGCTGCGGATGATCTCATCCAGTTCCTGCCATGCATTCTCGTCGCGTAGCCGACCGGCAACGACCATCGAGACTTCCTGCAAGCTTACTGCGGACAGGCAGACCTGCTCCAACGAGATCCGATGCTGGAAGGCCTCTGCTTCAGGCTCGGCAAACAGGATGGCGATCAACGCGGAGCTATCGACCGCGATCACGCCGGAAGACCGTCCTCGTCGTACAGGTCGTCTTCGCCAAAGGGTGGGGCATCCTTGAAACGCGCGGCACTGCGCTCGGCAATAGCCTTGATCCTCTGGTAGCGCGCCTCGATCTCCTCGGGCGTGAAGCCGCGGCGCCTGACGCCATCATCCAGGAACTCGGCGCCGGCTGCTTCCAGTGTGTGCTGAATCCCCTCGACGGTGGCAGAGCCGACCTTGGAAAGCCCGCCCGGAGCTTCCAGACGCCGGACTGTAACGACCGACACGTTGGCACGACGCGCCAGCTCTTCCTGCTCCATCCGGAGCAACGCTCTGGCCGCGCGGATCTGTTCCGGTGTGATCAGCATGATCGATTCATATCATCGCTGGCGCGCGCCTTTCAAGCCGCCAGCGGCACCACCTGCCCGCCCGGCACGTGATCCAGGTGGCACGCCGACACGTGCCCCTCCCCCACCGGCCGCAGCACCGGTTCCTCCACCCGGCAGCGATCAAACACGTACGGACACCGGGTATGGAACCGGCAGCCGGACGGCGGGTTGATCGGGCTCGGCACATCGCCGGTCAGGATGATGCGCTGTCGCTTCGCCATCGGGTCAGGCACCGGCACCGCCGACAGCAGCGCCCGCGTGTAGGGATGGTGCGACTTCGCAAACAGCGTCCGCCGGTCTGCCAGCTCGACGATCTTGCCCAGGTACATCACCGCCACCCGGTGCGTCAGGTGCTCGACGATGGCAAGGTCGTGGCTGATGAACAGCAGCGCCATGCCGAACTCGTCCTGCAGATCGACCAGCAGGTTGATGATCTGCGCCTTCACCGACACGTCGAGCGCGGAGACCGCCTCATCGCAGATGATCAGGTCGGCGCCCGGTGCCAGCGCGCGCGCAATGCCGATGCGCTGGCGCTGCCCGCCGGAAAACTCGTGCGGATAGCGCCAGATCGCATCGCGCGGCAGCTGCACCTTGTCCATCAGCTGCTCGACCCGCTCGGTCAGTTCGCGGCCGCCATGCACGATGCCGAAATTGATCAGCGGCTCGGCCAGGATATCGCGCACCTTCATGCGTGGATTGAGCGAGGAGAACGGGTCCTGGAACACCACCTGCACCCGCCGCCGCAGCGGGCGAAGCTGGCCTGCCGGCAGGTTGTCGATGCGGTCGCCGGCCAGATAGACCTCGCCATCGGTGACCGGATACAGCCGCAGGATCGCCTTGCCGACGGTGGACTTGCCGCAGCCCGATTCCCCCACCAACGATAGCGTTTCGCCGCGGTCGATCGAGAACGTCACGCCATCGACCGCGTAGACCTTCGCCGTCTCCATGCCGAGGATGCCGCCGAAGATCGGGAAGTGCTTCTTCAGGCCGTTGACCTCGAGCAGAGGACGCTCGGGTGTCATCGGTAAGCCGGTGTCGTTGCGAGTTCCGCACCAGCCTGACGGCCGACCGTGACGCGACGAAACTGGCCGCCGACAATCTCCGTCGTCATTCCCGCGCAAGCGGGAACCCAGGGAGAGGTCCGCGCGGTTGCCCTGGGTTCCCGCTTGCGCGGGAATGACGACGGGGGGCAGTTTCTTGTTGGCGAAGCGAAGCGGTCCATCATGCCGCGAGGCGCCTCTCGGCATAGTGGCAGGCCACCAGATGATCGGTCGCCTTGGTCTCGATCGCCGGCGTGACACGGCCGCAAAGTTCGGTCGCCATCGAGCATCGCCCGGCAAACGCACAGCCGACGATCCGCTGCCGCAAACTCGGCACCAGGCCAGGAATTTCCGCCAGCTTGCTGCGGCCGCCGTCCACCAGCGACGAACCGAGCTTCGGCACCGAACCGAGCAGTCCACGCGTATAGGGATGCAGCGGACGGGCGAAGATCTCCCCGACCGGACCTTCCTCGACCTTGCGTCCCGCGTACATCACCACCACGCGCTGACACATCTCGGCCACCACCCCGAGATCATGTGTGATCAGCATGATCGCGGAACCCAGCCGCTGCTTCAGATCGCGCATCAGGTCGAGAATCTGCGCCTGGATCGTCACATCCAGCGCCGTCGTCGGCTCGTCCGCGATCAGCAGCTTCGGATTGCACGCCAGTGCCATCGCGATCATCACCCGCTGGCGCATCCCGCCGGACAGCTGATGCGGATACTCGCGCACCCGCCGCTGCGGCGCCGGGATACCCACCAGCACCAGCATGTCGATCGCACGCTTCTCCGCATCCCGCGGCGACAGGCCCTGGTGAAGCTGCAACGTCTCGCCGATCTGCCTGCCCACATTCATCACCGGGTTGAGGCTGGTCATCGGCTCCTGGAAGATCATCGAGATCGCGTTGCCGCGAATCTCGCGCATCTCCGCCTCCGGGATATCGAGCAGCTCGCGCCCCTCGAAGCGGATCGCGCCCGCGATCTTGCCGGGCGGCTCCTGGATCAGCCGCAGGATCGACATCGCGGTGACCGACTTGCCGCATCCCGACTCGCCGACGATGCCAAGTGTCTCGCCGGCTTCGACGTGAAACGAGAGCCCCTCCACCGCGCGAACCACGCCATCCGGCGTAGCGAAATGCGTCTGCAGGTTCTCGACTTCCAGCAGCGCCATCTCAGAGCCGCTTGGCCATCCGTGGGTCGAGCGCGTCGCGCAGGCCATCGCCGAGCAGGTTGACCGACAGCACCGTGATGCACAGGAAGATCGCCGGGAAGAACACGATGTACGGCTTCACCTGCCAGAGCGCCCTGCCCTCCGCCATGATGTTGCCCCAGCTTGGAATGATCGGCGGCGTGCCGGCCCCGATAAACGACAGCGCGGCTTCGGTGAGCATCGCCGAGGCACAGATGAATGTGGCATTCACCATCAGCGGCGCCAGCGTGTTGGGCAAAATGTGTTTCCAGATGATCATCGGCACCCGCGTGCCGGAGGCAGTCGCCGCCTCCACGAACGGTTGCTCGCGCAGCCCGAGGACCACGCTGCGCAGCAGACGCGACACCCGCGGGAATTCCGCGACGCTGATCGCGATGATGACGTTCTGCACCGACGCACGGGTCAGCGCCATCAGTGCGATCGCCAGCAAAATCGATGGGATGGACATCAGGCCGTCCATGACGCGCATGATGACCATGTCGAGCGCACGGACAAAACCGGAGACCAGGCCGATCAGCGTGCCGACCGCCGATGCGATCGCCGCCACGGAAAATCCGACGATGAGCGAGATCCGCGCGCCATAGATCACCCGCGAGTAGACATCGCGTCCCAGCATGTCGGTGCCGAACCAGTACAGCGCGGATGGTTCGCGCGTGCGCTTCGCCGGCGCCAGGGCGGTCGGGTCCACCGTACCCAGCCACGGCGCCAGGATCGCGATCATGATCATCCCGAGCAGCAGCGCGCCGCCGACCACGATGGTGGGATGGCGATAGATGAAGGTCTGCACCTTGCCGCGCTGCTTCGCCGGCGGCAGGACGTCGGCCAGCACGGGCGCGGCCGCGTAGTCCGGTGTGGTGATTACGGAGCTCAATAGCGGATCCTCGGATCGAACAGGGTGTAGAGCAGATCGACGGCAAGGTTGACCAGAACGTAGGTGAAGCTGAACAGCAGGATGACGCCCTGAATCACCGGATAGTCCCGCCGCAGGATCGCATCGACCGTAAGGCGGCCGAGCCCGGGGATTGCGAACACGCTCTCGGTGATGATCGAACCGCCGATCAGCGCGGCGACGCCAATGCCCACTATCGTCACGATCGGCACGGCGGCATTCTTCAGCGCATGCACGAACAGCACGGCGCGCTGCCCCACGCCCTTCGCCTTCGCCGTTCGCACGTAGTCCTGGCTCAGCACTTCCAGCATCGTCGCCCGGGTGATCCGCGCCAGCAGGGCGATAAAGACCAGTCCGAGGGCCACCGTCGGCAGGATCAGGTTGCGCAGGAACGGCCACAGTCCGTCGCTCAGCGAATGGAACCCCTGGACCGGCAGCCAGTCGAGCTGCAGCGCGAACAGATAGGCCAGCATATAGCCGATGACGAACACCGGGACCGAGAAGCCGAACACGGCCAGCACCATCACCGCCCGATCGATCCAGGTGCCGTGCTTCCACGCCGCCAGCACACCCAGCGGGATCGCGACCACGATCGAGACCACGATGGTCAGCACCATCAGCGACAGCGTCGGCTCGATGCGCTGCGCGATCATGTGGCTGACCGGCAGGTTGGTGAAGATCGAGGTGCCGAGGTCACCGTGCATGATCTGCCACAGCCACTCGCCGAACCGCACCAGGAACGGCCGGTCAAGACCGAGCGAGGCGCGGATGCGCTCGACATCGGCCGGCGTGGCCTGGTCGCCCGCGATGATCGCCGCCGGGTCACCCGGCGCAAGGTAGAGCAGGCTGAACACGAAGAACGCGACCACCAGCATCACCGGGATGGTCGCTATGATGCGCCGCGCGATATAGGCAAGCATCCGGTCGCGTCTCCGATCAGCGGGCGGGCAGCCTGGGGATACCGGTTGAGAGCAGTGCAAGGAGAGTGCCAACGCACAACGACTTGCGCTCATGATCCATACGCCCCAGCCTCCTCGCTGCCAATTTTGTTGCTGACCGGCCGCAACCCCGGCCCCCCGTAGCCTGCCCCAGCCCCGAGCGAAACGCCAGCACGGTGGCAATGCCGGCTGACTTTCGCTACTGACCTCCGATGCACGCACTAATCCTTCGCCTCGCCACCCAGCTCCCTCCACCGGCGCGACAATTCATTTCGCCGACGCGCGTCGCGACGCTGGTGCAGTTCCTGAAGTTCGGCACCGTCGGTACCGCCGGCTTCCTGGTCGATACCGCAACCGTGTACGCGCTGCGCCACTCGCTCGGGTTGTACGGAGCCGGCATGGCCGCGTATTTCGTTGCGGCGACGGTCGCGTGGCTGCTGAATTGACTGTGGACCTTCCGCGGCCTTGGCAGCGGTCCGGTGCACCGCCAATGGGCGCGCTTCCTCGTCGTCAATCTCGGCGGCCTCGTGCTGAACCGCGGCACCTATGCGCTGCTTGTCACCTTCATGCCGCTCGCCGCCGACCAGCCCATCTATGCCACCGCCGCCGGTGCGATAGCCGGCATGTTTGTGAACTTCACCCTGAACCGTACGATGGTATTCCGCTGACGGGGTATTCCGCTGACGGGGTATTCCGCCGACGGGGTATTCCGCCGACGGGGTATTCCGCCGACGGGGTATTCCGCCGACGGCTTCCGTCAGGTCGCGCATCGGTAAACGCAGGATTTGCGTCGGGTAATACCGAGCCATCCACGACCTCTTGGCGGCGTTAACCCGCTGGTCAGTTATTTGCGCGCTAAATACACGCAAAGGTTGTTAACCAGGTCCAGTCACAACCAAAATCGATTGCGGCAGCCTAATACCAACCGGCGATGACGATGACTCTGTGACGGGTACCCAACACAGCGGAGTTCTGATTCACTGACTTCCATCGACGATTCGCACGATGGAGGGATCGGATGGGAGCTGCACTGGCGGTGAGGCGGTCGGAGCATAATGCGGACGAGCTTCGTAGATTTGCTGCCAAAAGCGGCGATGGCTCGCAGGTTCGACGGCTGCTGGCCATTGCGCTTGTTCTGGAGGGCTATTCGCGAACCGAAGCGGCCGAATTGAGCGGTATGGACCGGCAGACGTTGCGTGACTGGGTGCATCGCTACAACGACGAAGGCATCGATGGTTTGAAGTCGCGCTCTGCTCCCGGTCGGGCCCCTGTGCTGACCGAGGAGCAGTTGGCGGAGCTGAAGGCGTTGGTCATACAGGGACCAGACCCGATGACGCACCAGGTTGTGCGCTGGCGGTGTGTCGATCTGCGCGCGGAGGTGGCACGCCGCTTCTCGGTCGAAGTCCACGAAAGCACGATCGGCAAATGGCTGCATCAGCTCGGCCTGACGCGTCTGCAACCTCGCCCCTTTCACCCGAAGAAAGATCCCGCCGCGCAGGAGGCTTTTAAAAAACGAGCTCGGATCGGCGGGCCGCCTGTGGCGGTAGAAACTGGCCGCGCTATCCTGGATCGGAGGGGAGTGGCCGAAAAGTTTTTGGTGGATCTGACCCCGTAAAAAAACGTGGCCCATGGGCTGTTGCGGACTTGCGAGTGGTGACGCTTTCGGGCGATCCCGATTAGGAAATTGATCTTTCTCCGTGGTCCAGCCCCTCTCTGACTTTCTCTGGAAGGAGGGTACCAGGCTGGCTCAAACGAAGCGGTCTCGCAAATCGCGGGATTTCTCCACGGTTCATCCGGCGGCGGCGGCGATCGACATCGGCGCCACAATACACGTCGCGGCCGTGGGTCCGGATCGCGACATGGAACCGGTCCGAACGTTCCGGACATTCACCGATGACCTTCACCGGCTGGCGGACTGGTTCGCCGGTTGCGGGATCAAGACGGTCGTTATGGAATTGACAGGCGTTTACTGGATCCCGGTTTTCGAAATCCTCGAACAGCGCGGGTTCGAGGTGATGGTGGTCAACGCCAGGGACGCGAAGCACGGACCGGGCCGCAAGACCGACGTCAGCGACGCGCAGTGGCTGCAACGTCTGCACGAATACGGCTTGCTGCGTGCCAGCTTCCGGCCCCAGGCTGAAATCGCCGGATCGCGCGCCTACCTCCGGCAGCGGGAGCGGCTGCTCGATTACGCGGCGGCGCACATTCAGCACATGCAGAAGGCGCTGACACAAATGAACCTGCAGCTACATCATGTCATCTCAGACATCACCGGCGTGACAGGTATGGCCATCATCCGGGCTATCGTGGCGGGCGAGCGCAACCCCACTGTTCTGGCCTCTCATCGCGAACGTGGATGCCATGCGTCCATCGAGACAATGTGCCAGGCGCTGGTTGGCAACTACCGGGAGGAGCATGTCTTCGCGCTGACCCAGGCGCTTGAGCTCTATGACGTCTATCAAACGAAAGTGGCGGGTTGTGACACGCAAATTCAGGCAATCCTGACGCGGCTGAAGCAGAACGCCACGCCACCGGCGAACAAGCTGCTTCCCGCCCGACGAAGAACTCGCCAGCCCAATGCGCCTGCGTTCGATGCCCGCGCGGCACTCCACGCCATCCTTGGAGTGGACCTCACTCAAATCGACGGTCTGGGGCCATACCTCGCGCTCAAGCTGGTCGGGGAATGCGGCACCAACCTGACGGCATGGCCGAGCGCGAAGCACTTCACGTCATGGCTGGCGCTCGCACCTCGCAGAACAAGATTTCCGGAGGGAAAGTGCTGTCGTCGAAAACGCGTCGCACCAGCAATCGGGCGGCGTCCCTGTTGCGCCTCGCCGCCAGCACCGTGGGTCGAACCGACACCGCTCTGGGCGCGTTCTACCGGCGGTTGTCGGCGCGGGTTGGCAAGGCGAAGGCGATCACCGCGACCGCACGCAAGATCGCGGTGCTGTTTTACAACACGCTTCGGCACGGCATGACCTACGCGGATCCCGGCGCCGCGTACTATGAAGACCGATATAAGCAGCGCGTGCTGCACAACCTTCGAAGACGGGCGAAGTCACTGGGATTCGTCCTGCACGAAATGGAGCCGGATGCCGCACGGGTTGGTGTTTCTTAGGAAA
>CAVVNM010000017.1:0-209499 GCA_963749575.1 uncultured Alphaproteobacteria bacterium | reverse complement strand
AAGGAACGCCTATAGCTCCACCGTCCCGCGCATCACATTGACGCAATTGCCCTCGACCGTCGCCAGCACCGGCCCCTCCGCCGTCTTGCGTGCCGAGGCGATGATCTGGCTCGGGCGCCCCATCTCCACGCCTTGCAGAATTTCGTAGGACAGATCGGCGTTCTCGCCCGGCGCCATCGACGTCAGCAGCGCCGCCAGCGCGGCGTTGGCGCTGCCGGTCGCCGGATCCTCCAGCACGCCGCCCAGCGGCGCGAACATGCGCGCGGCCAGCCGCGTCGCATCACCGTCGCGCCGCGCATAGAGATGCAGCGAGAACCGCGTCGCGACCTCGGGAAACCGCTCGGCAGCGGCACGGAATGCGCCGATATCGGGACTGGCGCGCGACAGCGCCGCCACGCTGGCAACCTCGGCGATTACGAACGGCGTCCCCACCGAGGCAACCAGCGGCGTATGCGCGGTGGTGGCGATGTCGTCCTCCGCCAGACCGGCGCACGCCGCCACCACATCCTCGGGAATGCCGATGTCGATCGACAGCGCGCGCGGCGCCGAAATGCGCGCGCCGCTGATCGCGCCCGCATCACGCAGGATATGCACGCGCACCAGCCCCGCGAGTTCCTCGAACACATAATGCTCGGGCGGATCGTCGTCGCGCTGCGCCAGCACGTAGCCGGTGCCGACATTGGGATGACCGGCGAACGGCAGCTCGGCACGCGGCGTGAAGATGCGCACCTTGGCGTGATGCTGCGGATCGTCCGGCGGCAGCACGAACGTCGTCTCCGACAGATTGAACTCCATCGCCAGCGCCTGCATCTGCTCGATCGCTCAGCCCGCGCGCATCGGGAAACACCGCGAGCGGATTGCCGCCGAAGCGCCGGTCGGTGAACACATCGACGGTGACAAACTCATAGGCCGGCATGGTGGACCTCACTCATCCTCGTCGTCGATATCGATGCGCCGCGGATCGAGCGCGCGCCAGTCACGATCCTCGGAACCCGCCGGATTGTCGACGAAATCGCCCAGCTCGGTCGCGCTGCGCCAGCCGGCCTCGGCCGCATCGATCACCTCGGCATCCTCGCCGAACGCGAACCACGCCTCCAGCACCTCCTTCGCGGTCGCGCCCGGCACCCGGCATCGCTCCACCGAATCGCGCACGTAACGGCGCGCGAAGGCGTTCGCCTGCATCAGCGTCTCGAAGCCGCCCACCTCCTCGACGATGTTGTCCTGCGCGCCGCCCGACAGATCGAGGATGCGCACGCGCCAGCCACCGTCCGGAGCGAACAGATCGCTCACGCCTTGACCGAGCCAGAGGTCAGTCCGGCGACGTAGTGCTCGACGAAGAACGAATAGATGATCGCCACCGGCACCGATCCCAGCAGCGCCGCGGCCATCAGCTGGCCCCAGTAGAACACGTCGCCCTTCACCAGTTCCGCGATCGCTCCCACCGGGACCGTGCGCACGTCGGTCTGGGTAAGGAAGATCAGCGCATACAGGAACTCGTTCTGCGACAGCGTGAAGGCGAAGATGCCGGCCGAGATGAAGCCGGGAACGCACAGCGGCAGGAAGATGCGGAACATCGTCTGCAGCCGCGTCGCACCGTCGATGCGCGCGGCATCTTCCAGCTCGTGCGGCACGGTGCGGAAATAGCCCATCAGCAGCCAGGCGCAGAACGGGATCAGCAGCGTGGGATAGGTCAGGATGACCGAGGTCAGCGTATCGCCGAGATGCAGGTGATTGATGATGTCCGCGAGCGGGATGAACAGCAGCGGCTGCGGCACCAGATAGGTGGCCGCCACGGCGAACGAGATCAGCGCCGCACCGGGAAACCGCATGCGCGCCAGCGGATAGGCGAGCATGACGCCGAACACCAGCGAGATCGCGGTGGAGACCACCGCCACCAGCATCGTGTTGTAGGTCCAGGTCAGGAAGTTGGTCTCGGTCAGCAGATCGACATAGTGCTTCAGCGTCGGATGATAGACGATCAACGGCATGATCTTGCGGTTGTACAGCTCCTGGTTCGGCTTCAGCGACGTCACCGCCATCCAGTAGAACGGGAACAGAGTGAACAGCATGAACAGGCCCAGCGGCAGCCACAGCTTCACCGCCCGCACCGCCCAGCCACGGCGTTCGACCATCATGATTTGGCCGGCTTCATATAGATCGACATCGCGATGATGATCAGCGCCAGCGGCGGCAGCATGGCAAGCGCGATCGACGCTCCCATTCCAAGCTGCCCGCCGCCCATCGCCACGTCGAACGCATAGGTGGCGAACAGATGCGTGGCATTCGCCGGCCCGCCGCGGGTCAGCACATAGACCAGCTGGAAATCCGCGAAGGTGAAGATCACCGAGAACATCGTCACGATGAAGATCACCGGCTTGAGCAGCGGCAGCGTGACATAGCGGAACCGCGCCAGCGCGCTGGCGCCGTCGATCGTCGCCGCCTCATACAGCTCGGGCGAGATCGTCTGCAGTCCGGCCAGCAGCGTGATGGCGTAGAACGGCAGCCCGCGCCAGGTGTTGACCACGATCAGCGAACCCATCGCCAGGGTCGGATTGCCCAGCCACGAAGGCCCCGGATTGGCGATCCCGGTATGGATCAGGAACCAGTTGATCACGCTGAACGCAGGATCGAGGATCCACATCCAGGAGATCGTGCTCAGCACCGTCGGCACGATGAACGGCAGCAGCATCAGCGCGCGCATCAGGTTCTTGAATTTGAAATCCTGGTTCATCACCAGGGCAAGGCCCAGTCCGCCGACCGCCTTGAGAACGGTCGCGGCGAACGTGTAGACGAAGGTGTTCTGCGCCACCTGCCAGAACACCGGGTCGTGCCAGTCGGCGACGAAATTCGCCAGCCCGATGAACTTGCCGGCCCTGGCGACCGGCCGGTCCTGCAATGACAATAAAATGCCGTAGCAGAACGGGTAACCCACCAGCGCCACCAGGAACAGCACCGGCGGCGTCACCATCAGCCAGCTGAACACCGCCTCGCGCTCGGTCCAGCGCCGCAGGCTCGGCGCCCGCCGGACGCGGACTGCCGGCGATGCGATGGACTGGCTGTGTGCCGACACGGTCAGCCCGACTTGTAGATCTGCTTGAGCTGCGCGTTGGCGTCGGCGATCACGTCCTTGGTCGACTTGCCGGCACAGGCCTTGGCGAACATGTCCACGACAACGTATTTCGCCACGCTCTCCGACTGCGCACGGCTGATCGGTGCCGGCCAGCCCGGCAGATGCGAGGTGGCAAGCGATTCGCGATACGGCAGATTGCGCGGCTCCTTCTGCCAGAACGGCGCGTCGTCGTACGCGTGCAGGTACGGCGCGTAGTAGCTCACCGCAACGTCATACCAGCCCGCGGCCTGCTTCGGATCCATCAGCCAGCGCAGAAAATCCTTCGCCGCCTGCGGGTCCGGCGTGTGGGTGAAGATCGAGTGGCTCCATGGGTTGAGGATGTGGAACCGCCCCTTGGGGCCCTGCGGGTTCAGCGACTGGCTCATGACCTTGCCGATGTCGGGAAAGTCCTTCATCGCGACATACAGGATGCTCTCGGCGTTATTGGTGCACGAGATCTGCTCGGCCAGAAACGCCTTGTTGTTGGACGGATCGGTCCAGCCCAGCACGTCCTCGAACATCGTCTGCTGGAAAAATCTGCGACAGAAATCGACCGCCCGCGCCGTCTCGTCGGCGTCGATCGCCACCGTCTTGCCGTCCGGCTCGACCTCGCGCGCGCCGTACGACCACAGCAGCGGATACAGCCAGCCATGGTTGTCGCCGAAACCATGGCCAAGCTCGAACCCGAACGGATGACCGGCCTTCTTCAGCTTGGTTCCCGCTTCCAGCAGCTCGTCCCAGGTGTCCGGAAATGTCTTATATCCCTGCTCGGCGAACCAGTCGGTGCGCCAGTTCATCAACTGACCGATGTTGCCGAACGGTATCGCCTTCCACTTGCCGTTGACGATCACTGCTTCCTTGATCGCGTCGTGCCATCCCCCGGACTGCTTGCCGATTTCGGCGGCAATGTCGCTGACATCGACCAGCCTCTCGTCGAACAGATAGGGCCAGTTGAACTCGATCAGCGTGAGGTCGGGACCGGCGCCGGTCTCGGCGACCGTCGTGACACGCGTCTGCAACGAACCAACGCTGATCAGTTCGTAGTTGACCTTGATGCCGGTGGCCTTTTCGTAGGCAGGAGCAAGCGTGTTCTTGAAATAGGCATCGTAGGCCGGGATGAAGGAATTCTCGTGCACCAGCGTCAGTGCCTTCGGCGCGGCACGCCCCGACGGTGCGCCCAGCATGGCGCCCGCCCCCGCCAGCGCACCGATCCTCAGCACGTCCCGGCGCGATGCCGCACCGACGATATTGGCCATTCCAGTCCCCCCAACGCGATGCTCGCAGCTCAACGGACGTTATGGGACTGCAACCGCCGAAGTCAACGTTGCCGCCGGCCGTTCTTGCGCAGCAGGAACTCCCGCCCGACCTTCACCAGCGGCACATCGTCATAGGCCACGATGTCGGTCGTCGCGTAGGTCTCGTGCCAGGCGTCCGGGATGAAGCTGCCGGTGCCCACCACGTCGATCGGCGCCTTCGCGTCCGCCATCACGCGGCACTTCTCCACGCCAAATCCCGATGACGCAACGATCAGCACGCGGCGATAGCCGGCGGCGTCGAGCGCCTCGCGCATCCGCCAGATCGCCGCGGCCGAAACGCCGGTGCCGACCAGGAAGCGCAGCTCGGTCTCGCTGCGATAGCGGCGGATCGCACCCGGTGCGTTGCGTTCCAGTATCGCGTAGCTCTCCGCCGGATCGAGCCCCTCCATGAAGCGGCCGCCATGGGTGTCCAGCCGGAACGACAGCCGCCCGTCGCCGGCGAGATCAGAGAACCGCGCGCACACCGCCAGAGCATCGGTGATCTCGCGACCGAAGTAGTCCGCCAGCACGGTCATCGGTTCGTCGGGGAATGTCTCGTGGAACATTTCGGCCGCGCGCAGCGTGGAACCGGCATAGCCGATCAGCGAATGCGGCATCGTGCCGAAACCGCGCGGCGTGCCGTACCAGTGCGCGGTGCCGTCGTTGGCGTTGCCGATGAAGCCCTTGGCCCCTTCCCGCTTTGCCGCCGCGCTGCCGACCGAGGCGGCATAGCCCATCATGTCCTGCATCTCGGCGCCGGCGCAGTGCCGCGCCTCCATCGCCAGGAATCCAACCGCCGGCAGCGCAAGACACATCTGATAGGTGTTGTGCGCCGCGACCGAAGCCGGGCCGATCTTCTGCAACAGGATGGTCTCGAGATCCGATAACTGCACCAGGCTGCCGGTGATGTAGGCCAGCGGCTCACCCGCGCCGACCCACGTGCCCTCCGGGTACATCAGCTCGATATCGAAACCGGTGCCGCGCGAAGCCGCCGCCGCTTCCAGCCACTCGACCATCAGTCGAGGCGCCGCGATCACCGGGCGCCGCATGAACACCGCATAGGTGACGCGCTTGTCGCCGAAGCGCGCTACGATGCTGCGGGTGCGGTTGAAGTAGCTGTCGGTCCGCGCCGCGATATCGGCGGCGAGCGCACTGCCATTCTCCCCCTCCCCTTGCGGGAGGGGGTTGGGGGGAGGGGGCGACGCCGGTCCCGCGCGGCCCCTTCCCCCAACCCCCTCCCGCAGGGGGAGGGGGAGTCTATCGTTTTGCATCTATTGCGCCGCCACCTGCAGCTGCCCGTTCGCAGCCCGCCGCTGTTTCAGCTCCTCGGCCACCAGGAACGCCAGTTCCAGCGATTGCTCCGCGTTCAGCCGCGGATCGCAGAACGTTTCATAACGCTCGGTCAGGTCTGCCTCGGTGAGCCGGTGCGCGCCGCCGGTGCATTCGGTGACGTTCTGCCCGGTCATCTCGACATGCACGCCGCCGGCCCAGGTGCGTTCGGCCGCATGAATGTCGAAGAAACTGCGCACCTCCGACAGGATCTGATCGAAATTGCGCGTCTTCAGCTTGGCGACGGTAGAGATCGTGTTGCCGTGCATCGGATCGCACAGCCACACGACCTTGGCGCCCTCGCGCTCCACCGCACGCAGCAGCGGCGGCAGCCGGGCGCCCACCTTGTCGTGCCCCATGCGGCTGATCAGCGTGATGCGCCCCGGCTCGTTCGCCGGGTTGAGCCGCTCCAGGATACGCAGCAGATCGTCCGGTTCCTGGGTCGGCCCGATCTTCATGCCGAGTGGATTCTTCACCCCGCGCAGGAATTCGACATGCGCGCCATCCACCTGGCGCGTGCGATCGCCGATCCACAGGAAATGCGCGCTGCATCCATACCAGTCGCCGGTCGTGGAATCGATCCGGGTCAGCGCCTGTTCATACGGCAGCAGCAACGCTTCATGGCTGATGTAGAAGTCGGTTTCGCGCATGTCGCGCGTGGTGGTGCTGGTCATGCCGCACGCGGCCATGAACGACAGCGTCTCCTCGATGCGATGCGCCAGGTCCTGGTAGCGCGCGGCCAGCGGCGAACGCGCGGCGAACTCCAGGTTCCAGCGATGCACCTCGTGCAGGTCGGCGTACCCGCCGGAGGCGAAGGCGCGCAGCAGGTTGAGCGTGCTGGCCGATTGGAAATAGCCGAACTCCATGCGCGCCGGATCGGGGATGCGCGCTGCGGCACTGAACTCCGGTCCGTTGACGATGTCGCCGCGATACGACGGCAGCGTAACGTCGCCCTGCGTCTCGTTGTCCGACGACCGCGGCTTGGCGAACTGACCGGCCATACGGCCCATCTTCACCACCGGCAGCGACGCGCCGAACGTCAGCACCACCGCCATCTGCAGCAGCACGCGGAACGTGTCGCGAATGATGTTGGCGGTGAAGTCGGAGAAGCTTTCCGCACAGTCGCCGCCTTGCAGCACGAACGCCTTGCCCTCGGCCACCAGTGCGAGATGCGCCTTCAGCCGTCGTGCCTCGCCCGCGAACACCAGCGGCGGATACTTGCCGATCCGTGCCTCCATCGCCGCGAGCTTCGCCAGGTCGGGATACGCCGGCACCTGCCGGATCGGGCAGGCGCGCCAGGAATCCGGCGTCCAGGCGCGGGAAGGCATGGTATCGGGCATGGCAGGTCTCCTCGGGCGCCGTTATGTCGCGATTTGGCCGCGGTGGCTACTGGCCGGATCAGCGCTCCTCGCCGGCATAAAGATGGCAGGCGACGACGCGGTTCGGTTCAGTGTGTCGCGGCGCCGGCGCCACGTCGTGGCAGACGGCGATCGAGACCGGGCAGCGGGCAACGAATTTGCAGCCGCCATGGCCGACATCGGTGCGCGGCCTCCCCTCCTGTTCGTCCAGCCAGGTGCGTTCCGTGCTGACCTGCGGGATCGAGGCGACCAGCAGTTGGGTATAGGGATGCTTCGGCGCCTTCACCACCAACTCGACATCCCCCGCCTCGGCAACCGACGCGCGATACATCACGATGATGTCGTCCGCCACCTGATAGGCGGTGGCGAGATCATGCGTGATGTAGATGATCGAGATACCCCGCTCCTGATTGAGCTGGCGCAGCGAGCCCAGGATGGTGGCGCGCAGCGACGCATCGACCATCGACACCGGCTCGTCCGCAACGATCAGATGCGGGTGCAGCAACAGCGCGCGCGCCACCATCACCCGTTGTCGCTGGCCACCGCTGAGCTGATGCGGATAGCGGCCGAGGATCTCCTCGGGACGCAGTCCCACCGCCCGCAATGCGTCCTCGATCAGGCCGCGCGCTTCGGTCTTGGTCTTGGCGAGACGGAATTTGGCAACCGGCGTGGTGAGCACATGGTCCACCCGATAGAACGGATTGTAGACCCCGTACGGGTCCTGGAAGATCGCCTGCACATCGCGGCGGAATGCGCGGTGTTCGGCACCGGACAATTTGTGCAGGTCGCGTCCTTGGTACAGCACCTGACCCGACGTCGGCGCGACCAGACCAAGCAACAACCGCGCCAGCGTCGTCTTGCCGCTGCCGCTTTCACCGACGATTGCGGTGATCGTTGGCCTGCCGGCATCGACGCTGAGCGAAAAGTCCTCCAGCGCGGCGACGCGGCCATAAGTTTTTGTCGCGCCGCGCAGTTCGATGAGAGGGGCAGAACTGTCAACCATCGCCGCCATCATCGGTAATTCCTGAAGCTTGCCCAGTCCTGCTCGAACGATCTCCTGCGGTCGCGGCACAGCCATAGCGTCTGGCCGGCTTCGCCGGGCATCGCCCAGGGATTGTCGAACACGCCGACTGGTTCCACCGACGCATAGGCGCGCAACAGCGCATCGCGATCACCGCCGATGCGGATCACCACGCTGCCATCGTGGCCGCGCGGCCCCCACAGGAAGAAGTTGTTGTGCCCGCTGATCGCCGGCGGCAGGTGCCACGGCGCGCCGAGAATGTCGATGGCCCCTGCCTCGCCGTAGTTACCGGCGAGGAACACCGCCTTCGCCCGATCTTCCGGCGACAGCGACTGATAGATCGCACCGACCTCCGCTGCGAGTTCCGGCCAACCGAACATGTCGGAGTAGTATTGCGGCAGTCGGCCCAGCCGCTCGTGCTCCAGCGGCTGCGGAGTCTGGTGGAGCAGGGCCTGATAAGCGACGAAGCGCTCGACCGGCAGGATCGGCAGCGCGAACGGCGCGGCGATGACGCCGTTGATCCCGATCGCCGCGATCAGCGCTGCGCGCGCAACCCGAATCGGCAGCAGGGCCTCCAGCGCGACGGCACCGCCGGCAAACAGCACCGGGTAGGCGCCGACGGGATAGTATGGCTTGGCACGCATCGCGACCATGATGCCGAACAGTATAACGAAAGCGATGGCGAACAGCCGCAGGTCGGCGAAGCGACGCCAGAGCGCGAACGCGGCAAGGCCGGCGAACCATACCGGGGCCGTCGCCAGGTTCAAAAAATTCATTTCCTGAAACAGGAATTGCTGTGGCGACAACGGCAGATTCTTGCTCTCGGCCGCGATACGGCCGATTTCCAGAAACGGCAAGCCATGACTGGCTTGCCACACCACGTTCGGCAGCACGATCACGCCGGCGACCGCCACCGCGATCCACGGCTTGGCGCTCCACAACACACGGCGCGCAGGCGTTGCCAGAAGCCCCGCGGCGAGCGCGACCAGCCAGAACGCCAGCATGTACTTGGTCAGCAGCGCGACACCCGCCACGACACCCAACGCCAGCCACCAGCGTTGATCGTCGGCGCGGATCACGCGGATCAGCGCATAGCCGCAGAACAGCCAGGCCAGTGGCTGCAACGCGTCGGTGGTGAGGATCGTTCCTGTACCAAGATAGACACCCGCGATCAGCACGCACAGTCCGGCAAGCAGCTGCGCGAAGCGGCCACCACCAAGCAGACGCGCGGTCTCCGCGGTGAGCGCCACCGCTGCCGCGTGACCGAGTGCCGGCACCAGCCGCAGCATGCGCAATGAACCGGGGAACAGCGCATGCATCGACGCGGCGATCAGCGGAATCAGCGGCGGCTGATCGACATAGCCCCAATCCGGATGCTGGCCACAGTCGATGAAGTAGAGTTCGTCGCGAAAGTAGCCGTAGTACCCGCTGGCATAGAGATGCACCGTCAGCGCCAACGCAGCCAGGATGACACCGGGCGTCCGCAGCGCGGCGGCGACACGGCCCCGCATAGCGTCAGGCGAAGTGGCAGGCAGCGTGGTGGCCGTCGAGATCGCGCAGCAGCGGCCGCTCGGTGCGGCACAGGTCGGTCGCCTTCGGACAACGCGGATGGAACGCGCAGCCGGACGGCAGATCGCGCAGCAGCGGCGCCAGACCGGGAATGCCCTGCATCGCCCCCTTGCGCTCCAGCGACGGCAGGCTGGCGATCAGCATCTGCGTGTAGGGATGCTTCGGCGCCGTGATGATCTCGCCGATCGGTGCGATCTCCACCAGACGGCCGGCATACATCACGCCGAGCCGATCGACGAACTGCGCCATCAGGCCCATATCGTGGCCGACCAGGATCACCGCGGCGCCGAGTTCCTGCTGCACGCGCGCCAGCGTCGCCATCACCTGGCGCTGCACCACCACATCGAGCGCGCTGGTCGGTTCGTCGGCGATGATCACCTTGGGGCGCAGGCAGATCGCGATCGCGATGCAGGCGCGCTGCTTCATGCCGCCGGACAGCTCGTGCGGATACATGTCCGCCACGCCGGGCGGCAGGCCGACATGGCCGAGCAGATCGCGCACATGGGCGTCGATCTCGCGATGCGACAGCGTGGTGCCATGATCGGCCAGTGCGTCGGCGATCTGCGAGCTGATGCGCAGCACCGGGTTCAGTGAGTTCATCGAGCCTTGCGGCACCAGTGCGATGCCGGCAAGCCGGAGCTTGCGCATCGCATCGTCCGACAGCGTGGACAGCCTGGTGTCATCCAGCCAGACCTCGCCGCCATCGATGCGTCCGGGCGGACGGATCAGGCGCAGGATGGCGAGCGCCATGGTCGATTTGCCGGAGCCCGATTCGCCGGCCAGGCCGAAGCGTTCGTGCGGTCGCAGGTTGAACCACACATCGTCCACCGCCCGCACCTCGCCCAGCGGATGGTCGTAGGCGACGCGCAGCCCTTCGACCCGCAGCACCGCGGCGTTCATACCGATCGCCGCAGCCGGGGATTGGCGATTTCGTCGAGCCCGACGGTGAGGAAGAACAGGCCGAGGAACACCATCAGGATGATGACGATCGGCGCGATCCACCACCACCACCAGCCGTTGAGGATCGCGGCGTTGAAGTTGATCCAGTACAGCGTCATGCCCAGCGTCGGCGCTTCCAGCGGACCGAGGCCGAGTACCTCCAGGCCGATCGACGCAAGGATCGCGGCGGACACCGCGTTGACCAGCGTGGCGGCGAGATAAGGCAGCAGGTTCGGCATCATCTCGCGCAGGATGATCTCCGCCCCGGACATGCCGTTGAGGCGGGCCACCTCGACATAGCCGCGCTCGCGCAGGGTCAGCACCTGGGAACGGATAGTGCGCGTGGGGTACAGCCAGGCGAGCGAGGCGACCACGATCGCCATTTCGTTCACGGTGAGGCCGCCGCGCACCGAGACCGCGATGATGATCAGAACCAGCAGGCCAGGCACGGTCAGGCCGATATCGGCGATGCCGCGGATCACGGTGTCGGTCATGCCACGATAATAGCCGGCGACGAAGGCCAGCACGGTGCCGATCCCGACGCCGAGAAAGCCGGCGATGAAGCCGATCTTCAGGGTAAGCGGCGTGCCGGCGACCATGGCGGCGAGCAGATCGCGGCCCTGACGGTCGGTGCCGAACGGGTGCTCCCACGACGGCGGCTGCAACGCGCGCACCGACAGCGGGCGCGCGAGCTCGGTATCGACCGTGAGGTTGCCGATGATGATGAACAGCGCCAGCAGCGACAGCAGCGTGACGCCGACAGCGAGGGATTTGTTGCGGCGAAGGTAGCGGAACACGCCCCGCCTCCCCCTCCCCTCGCGGGAGGGGGTTGGGGGGAGGGGGCCGCGCAATACCGGCAACGCCCCCTCCCCCCGCCCCCCTCCCGCAAGGGGAGGGGGAGTCAAGTCTACGGATGCTCCGCGCCTCAACCTGTGCTCCGATACGAAATCCGTGGGTCCAGCCACGGATACACAATGTCGAGGATCAGCGTCGCCAGGCCCAACGCGACAATGACGGTGAACACGATCCCCTGGATCAGAAAGAAATCGTTCTCCTGGATCGCCTGGAACAGCAGTGCACCGATCCCCGGATAGCCGAAGATCACCTCCACCAGCACCGCACCCGACAGGATCTGCCCCAGCGCCAGCGCCAGCGCCGTGGTCTGCGGCAGGATCGCGTTGCGCAGGCAATAGCGCAGGAAGATCGTCGCGCTCTTCAGTCCTTTCGCGTCGGCAAACGTCACGTAGTCCTCGCCCATCGTCGTCACCATCATCCCACGCATTCCCAGCGCCCACCCGCCGGTGGCCACCAGCACGATCGACAACGCCGGCAGCAGCGCATGCGACACCACATCCCACACGAACCCCAGCGAGAACGACGGGATCACACCCGCGGTATAACCGCCGAAGATCGGCAGCAGCGGTAACTGGAACGCCAGCAGGTACATCAGGATCAGCCCGAGCAGAAAGAATGGGATCGCGTGCAGTGCCCATAACGGCGGCATCAGCCAGCGCATCCAGTGCGGCGCCCCCGGCCACGCCAGCAATGCGCCCAACAGGGTGCCGATGCCGAACGACAACAGCGTGGTGGTGCCAAGCAATCCCACCGTCCACGGCAACGCCTCGCCGATCAGCTCGCGCACCGTACGCGGATAGTTGGCGATCGAATAGTTGAAGTCGAGCCGCGCCGTGGCGCTCACATAGCTCAGGTACTGTCGCCACAACGGCTGGTCGAGGCCGAAGCGCCGGTCATACTCCTTCACCATGTCCTCGAGCCCGCCCTGCACGTAGCCGCCAAGCTGCGCCGACTGCAGCAGCTTGGTGCGCACCGGGTCCTGCCCGGACAGCTTGGGCAGGAAGAAGTTCAGCGACGCCGCCAGCCAGACGATCAGCAGGAACACACCGAACCGGCGCGCGATGTAGGCGAGCTGCATAGGTCAGGCCGGCTGCAGGCTCCACAGCACGATCGGATAGGTCAGGTGCCACGACGCGCCGTTGACATAGGCGTTATCGGCGGTCGGCCAGTTCTTCCAGTAGGTGGTGTTCATCGGAATGCGGTGGAAGTTCTGCACCAACTGGATGTCCGGCAGCTCCGGCAGCCAGATCTCCATCGCGCGATGGAACAGCTCCATCATCTTCGGCTTGTTGTTCGGATCGGTGACGTACATCTCGTCGGTGATCTTGTCGAACTCCTCATTCTTCCAGCGCGCAAAATTCACCAGATGCGCGCCGGGCACCGCGACGCTGCGGCCCTGATACAGACGCAGGGTCGAATATGGCTCGGTGATCGAACCGCCATGGCCATAGATCGAGCCGACGAACTGGCCCTTCTGGAACCGGTCGTCGAAATCCGGCGGCAGGCTCATCGACGCATCGACGCCGTGGCGCTTCAGCATCTCCGACAGCACCGGCCCGATCGCCGACCCGCCGGCGCCGAAGCCGATGATCTCCAGGGTCAGCTTCTTGCCCTGCGCGTCGGTCCAGACGCCGCCGTCCTTCTTGTACCCCTTGGCCGACAGCAGCGCGTCGCCCTTCTTCGGATCGAACGCCAGCGTGTCGTATTTCGCCAGCAGGTCCTTCACCGCATCGAAGTACGGCAGCAACGGCGGGTAGGGCGGCATCGGCAGCGACGACACCTGCGAGGCGCCGAGATAGCCGACGTCGATCAGTTGCTGCCGATCGATGTAGTGGGACAGCGCCCAGCGCACGTCCTTGTCGTCGAACGGCTTCACCTCGTTGTTGACGTACAGCGAGATCGGCCACCAATCGACGTAGCCGTACGGCGGCTTCTGCCCGCTATGCGTGGTGATCTTCGGATTGCCCCGGAACAGCGTCGGGAATGTCGCCGGCTGCATGCCGGTGCCCGCATCCAACTGATTGGTGATCAGCGCCTGCGCCGTCGCCTGCTCACCGGCAAACGGCAGCCAGATCGTGCGCTCGATCGCCGGCAGCGGCGCCAGTCCCGCCTTCGCCGCCCACCACTCCGGCCGCCGGTCGAACACCTTCTGCTGCAGCGAGGCCTCCGCCACCTTCCACGGCCCGGTGCTGACCGGCCAGCCCTTGGCGATGTCGAAGTGCTTGAACGTCGTCCAGTCCTGGCCGGCGAAGATGTGCTTCGGCACGATGTAGACGCCGATGTCGTATTTGTAGGTCATGAAGAAGAAGAACCGCGGCGCCGGCACGATGAAATCGACCACGACGGTGTTGGCGTCGGTCGCCTTCGCCTGCTTCATCACCTGCTGCACATCGACGCCCCATTTCACCTTGGGACCGATGTCGCGCAGGCTGTTCAGCGTGAACGCCACGTCCTCGGCCGAGAACGGCGTGCCGTCCGACCAGGAGATGCCGGAGCGGGTCTTGATGGTGAGCTGCTTGAAGTCCTCGGTGTACTGGTAGCTCTCCGCCAGCCACATATAGGTCTTGTCGGCGAACGCGCTGTAATACGCCAGCGGCTCGTAGATGATGTTCGGGCCGTTCTGGTGATTGGCGCCGATCGAGTATGGGTTCCACAGATCGAAATCCACCCAGCGGCCTTCGCGCCCGCCCCACACCAGGCTCATCGTCCGGTTGCGCGGCGGCGCGGCCGGCTGCGCGGTCGCCAGGCCGATCGGTGTCAGGGCGGCAGCGGCGGTTGCGGCGACGGCGCCCTTGATGACGGTACGGCGACCCGGGCGCGTATCGGCGCTGTTGTTCGACATGCTCTGTTTCCTCCAGCTCTCGGCGTTGTGCTTATAGCGCGAATTCGCCTGTCATTGCGAGGAGCGCAGCGACGAAGCAATCTCCATGGGAGTGCGCAGCTCGCTGGGGATTGCTTCGTCGCTGCGCTCCTCGCAATGACAGGGGGACGCTAGAACCCGAACATATGGTCCAGCGAGAACCCGCCGGCGTCATCCATCAGCCCATGATAGCCGAACAGCCGGCAGGTCGCGTCGCGCACCAGCACGTAGCCGTCCGGTCCCGCCTGGCGCAGCGCCGCAGCGCCGAACACCGCATGTGGCCACACCATGGTCGAGCCGGAACACGCGATCGCCACACGCTGCTCCGCGATCACCTGGCCCGCGCCATCATGCAGCAGCAGCATGGTTGCCGACTGCGCGTGCCACGGCGCCGATGCCGGATAGATCAGCACCGCGAAACTGCGCCGCCGCGCATCGCCGAGCTTGAGGAACAGCCGCGTGCTCAGCCCCGGCGGCGGACCGCCATAGGACTGCGGCTCGTCGCGATAGGTCATCACCGTGTTGAAGATGTGCCCGCCGAAGCTGGATTCCGCGACGTGGCCCGGACTGCCGGTCCTCGTAGCGGAACAGCGCATGCAGCCAGCCATCCGCCTCGCCGCCGTCGCGAAAGTCGTAGACCAGCTCGGCATGTCCCGCCGCCACCTCGTCCACGTCCAGCGCCACGTCGTGATCGCGCGCCAGGCAGCCGAGGAACCGCTCCGCCCCTTGCTCCCCGCCTCGTCGAACACATCGAGCCGCAGCGGCAACGTCGTCTGCGACACCGCCATCGGCGTCGGCTGCACGATGCTGCGGAAGCGTTCGCGCGGCAGCACCGGGAACGGCAGCAGATAGCCGCGCCCCAGCGGCGCAGGCAGACGCGCGATCAGCCGGATCCGGCTTGAGATCGCCGCGCTCCACGTTGACATGCGCGATGCGGACGCGTTCGCCGCGCGTCACCTCGTAGCGCGGCCGCACCACGTGCCGTCCTGCCCGCAGTTCGATCTGCGCCGGCCAGCGCAGCTCCGGCAGCACCTGCGCCACATCCACCGCAACCGTCGCGAACGGCGCCACGTCCTGCGTCAACGCCACCGGCCGCTCCGCGCCCATGCGGTCGAGCGACACCGCACCTGCCGGTATCGGCGTCGCGTGGCTGTTCTGCAGCCACAAGGTCACACGCTCATCGTCGCGCGGCGCCGGCAGTCCGGCATAGCGATCCGACGGCCAGGCGTTGGCGTCATGCGTGCATGACAGGCTGGCGCCGTTGTCACTCGCGTAGGTGTCGAGCGCGTATTTCACCACGTCGTGTCCCGCCGCACCGATTGCATGCGCGAACAACTGGCCGGTGAATGACGCCAGGCCGAACCGTTCGCGCACCGCGCGGCTGTCGATGGAAAAGCCGCAAGGCCCAGCCGGCACCTTCTGCTCCCACGTCGCGATCGCTGTGCCGGCCGCATCGAACAGCCGCAGCCACAAGCGGATCGCGCCGCCGCCATAGCCGGCCCAATAGTTCGCCGACACCAGCCGCGTCGACAGCCCATCGGCCTCGCGGAAGAACGCGAAATTGGTCGCGAAATTCAGCCTGTCGAGATAACGCGCGCGGTTGGTCAGCAACGCCTCCGGCAGCTTCACCGCATCCAGTGTGACCACCTCGGCACCCGGCGGCAGCAGATGCGCAATCCGCGCGGCGATGCGCCCCGCATCGAACGCCGCGACCAGCACGATCCGAGCGCCGCTGTCCGGCAGATCGGTCAACGCGCGTGCGACGTAGCCGGCACGTTGCTCGCCCACTTCGGTCACGTCATGCACATAGAGCCCGACGAACGGCGGCGCCTGCGGATACAGCGCGAACAATGCCGCGGCGATACCCTCCGGATCATACAGCGCGACCGGCCCCGCCAGCCGCGCATACAGACGCGCAACAGCCTCCGCCGCCAGCGGGTGCGCCAGTGCCTTGTACAGCACGTTGCCGCCGGCGCGATTGTCGAAGGTCTGGATGTTCAGCATGGCAATCCGAGCCGCCGGCACATCTCGGCCGCGGCCTCCGCGGTATCGTCGAGCGGCGCCACCGGCCACATCTCCAGACGCCCGGCGAATTCGCGCACCCGGCCTTCGCGCAGCAGTCCTTCGGTGAACAGTGCCTTGCGGCGCGATCGGCCGGGCAGTTTCGCCAGCATCACCGGCGCCGCGGTCGCCACCGCCTCGGAGATCATCGAGACGCTGTCCACCGTGACCACGACCGCATCGGCCAATGCGAGCATGCCGAAATACGGATTGTCCCCGTTGCCATCCCAGACATAACCGCCGAGCGGGACCAGCGTCTCGGCCAGCACGCGCGTCGCCGCCGGATCGGTGCGGCGCGAGGGGGTCACCGCGACGCCGACACCATCGCAACGCATCATCGCGGCAAGCTGGCCGGCAAGTTCGCGCGCGACCGCCGCATCCAGCCGGAACCGCCCGTTGCTGCCACCCACCAGCACTGCGACCAACGGCCGCTTCAGGTGCGCGAAACGCGGTCGCCAGGCATCGGCTGCCGCGGCCAGCCGCGCCGGCGTGGCGCGATGCAGTGCCGTCCGCGTCACCACGACGTTCGGCCCGGTCAGTTCGTCGTGGCGGTTGACCACGATCAGATCGAAGCGCCGCGGGTCCATGCGCGGATGCTGCACCTGTACCACCGCCCGGCCGGCCCCACGCAGCGCCGCGCCGACCGCGGCCGCCACCCCGCCGCAGCCGATCACCAGTTCCGGCAACGGCGCCCGCACCGCGTCCGGCACCGCCGCCAGCGGCGCCGGCCACAGCGACGCGGTCACCCACCTCCACGGCGCCCGCGGCGCCAGGACGCGCATCTCGGGATGCAGCCCGGCTGCCTCGGCCAGGCCCAGCGCCTGCGCCTGCAGGCCGGCATAGCCTTCGCTGAGAATCCATGATGTGGCGGCGGCCGACATGCGCGGCTTTTCGGCGCCCGGCGTGGCTCCGTCAATCGGTGGCAGTCCGATCGCCCGGGGCGCCGGTCCGCCGACCCGAAATGGCCCGGCGGCGCACGGCTAGTGCCCCTGCACAGTTATTCTGACCGACCGAGCATGCTCGTGCCACGGCTCGGAGGCTGTCGGGCCCTTGGCGCAGGAGACAAGATAAGGTTCAAACGCAAATGCAGGCAGATGCACGCAGAACACGCAGATGGTCCGGTGGGGTTCACAGGTCGTGCACCACGCGCTTGATCTCGAGGCGTGGCTTGCTGAAGTTCAGCAGCAGACAGAGCCGCAGGCCGCTCGCTTTGAGGTAGTTGGTGCATTGCATCCGATGCGCGTCGTCCGGCGCTTGACCGTCTTGAGCTCGACCAGAAGCACGTCCTCGACCAGGAGGTCCGCGACGTACTTTCCAACCAGCGCGCCCTTGTAGTGCCCCTGGCGGCGTGTTGCTGCGCAACTGCGAGGCCGGCGCCAAACGTCTTGAGCACCGTCAAGGCGCAGCCGATGACGCGTCCCGACAGGTCGTTCAGCCTATCGCTATCTGCGTGTTCGGCGTGCATCTGCTTACATTTGCGCTTAAAGCTTCCTTTCGTGATGCTGCCGCAGGCGCGATTACGGAAGTGTTGGCCGGCACGCCCGCGGCAACCGGTCAGAACCCCTGTGCAGCGGTACTAGTCCGGCCGAACGCTGGCGTCCGAGGCGGCCAGCGTTCGGCGATTTCACGAACTATGTGTCGGCAGTGACTACTGAATAACCGTCGCGACCGGCGCAGCCGGAGCCACGTAAGTGGTCGTGGGCGCCGGCGTCACATAGGTGGTCGTCGGCGCCGGCGTCACGTAGGTGGTATGCACCGGCGCTGGCGTCTCGATGGTGCATCCGGCCAAAGCCAGAAATGTGAGTGGTAGCAAGATTCGCATCACAAAACTCCTCGTGCTGAGGGCAAGGAACATGGGCGCCGATCTTGGCGAAACCTTGCCGTCAACCCGCACGCTCCGGTGATGGAGCTGACGTTGCTGTGAGTTGTTCGAGTTGGTGGTGTCCTCGCCTGCCGCGCGCGTGGAACTTGACATCCAGCTGAGGGGCATCAGCTTTTCGACCAATCAAAGCGACCAATTTGGGCCAATTGATGCGAAAAATAGCGGCATCCGAGGCCAAGACCAACCTTCCCCAACTGCTCGACGAGGTCGAGCGAGGCGAGACTGTCGTGATCACCCGCCACGGCCGGCCCATCGCCCGGCTGGTGCCGGAGGCCGCGCGCCGCCAGGGCTGGCGCTGGAGCGCATCCGCACTGACGCGGCCAGGTGCCGGGCCTGTGGTGGTTCGAGGTGCGCAACGTGCTGCTGGTCAACGAGCGGCGCGGCCGCATCAGTGAAGCCGACACCGCCGGCTTCCTGCGCAACCTGTCGCGCCTCGGCGTGACGCTGGACCGCTCGCCCGACGAAGCCGCGCTGCTGAGCCTCGCCCGCCGGTACCGAGTGACCGTCTGCGACGCGAGCTACCTGGAGCTGGCGCGTCGGGACAGGCTGCCGCTCGCCACGCTGGACACCGACCTTGCTCGTGCCGCCCGGGCGGAAGGCTTGGCCCTCATCGACGAGGCGCCTTGCTGACGGCCGCGCTTGCCTCAGCGAGCCATTGCGGCTAGAACAAAACATGATCAGAGCCACGATCCGCTGGTAACTATCTCACAAGCGGCACCGCAGTCTCGCTGGACGATGCTATGAGACGGATATGCGACTGGCTCTCGGCGTCTATCGTCGCTGCGCCAATCGGTGGCAATCTGCGCGGCATGGACAGAGACCTGATCGGCTATGGCGCCCACCCGCCCGACCCGAAATGGCCGGGCGGCGCGCGGCTCGCGGTGAATTTCGTGCTCAACTACGAGGAAGGCTCGGAACCCTCGGTGCCCGACGGCGACCCCGCCTCCGAATGGGGCCTGACCGAGAACGGCATGCTGAACCCGGGCGTCACGGGGCGCGACCTCGCCGCGGAGGGGATGTTCGCCTATGGCAGCCGGGTCGCGTTCTGGCGGATCATGCGGCTGTTTGCCGAACGCAACCTGCCGCTCACCGTGTTCGGCTGCGCGCTGGCGCTGGAACGCCACCCGCCGGCCGCCGCCGCGATCCGCGCCGCCGGCCACGATATCTGCTGCCACGGCTGGCGCTGGGAGAAGCACTTCGAGCTGTCCGAGGCTGACGAGCGCGACCGCATCCGCCGTGCCGTGGCGTCGCTCCAACAGACCATGGGCGAGCGTCCGCTCGGCTGGTATTGCCGCTACGGGCCGAGCCTGAACACCCGCAAGCTACTGGTCGATGAAGGCGGCTTTCTTTACGATTCAGACGCTTATGACGACGAACTGCCATACTGGACGACCGTCCAGGGCCGCCCGCATCTGGTCGTCCCCTACAGCCTGTCCACCAACGACTCGAAATTCGGCCGCGGCACCTTCGCCACCGGCGACGACTTCTTCAGCTACTGCCGCGACGCGTTCGACTTCCTGTATCGCGAGGGCGCCACCCAGCCGCGCATGCTGTCGGTCGGCCTGCACATGCGCATCATCGGCCACCCTGCGCGGGCCGGCGGGCTGGAGCGGCTGCTCGACCACGTGAGCAGGACACCGGGCGTCTGGATCACCCGCCGGATCGAGATCGCACGCCACTGGGCCGTAACCCATCCGCCGCCGGCCTGATGGCGGATCGGCCGGCTGTTCCACCGCATCTCGCCGCCCCCGACGGCCTTCCATTTCCGCAGCGCACCTGGGCGGTCCTCACCATCGCCCTTGGCCTTACGCTCGCGGTGCTGGACGGCGCGATCGCCAACGTGGCGCTGCCGACCATCGCCCACGACCTCGACGCCAGCCCCGCTTCGTCGATCTGGGTGGTGAACGCCTACCAGCTTGCGGTGACCATCTCGCTGCTGCCGCTGGCGTCGCTCGGCGACATCTACGGCTACCGCCGCGTCTACCAGTACGGCCTGATCGTCTTCACCTTCGCCTCACTCGGCTGCGCGCTGTCCAATTCGCTGACGACGCTGACCATCGCGCGCGTGGTCCAGGGATTTGGCGCCGCCGGCATCATGAGCGTCAACGGCGCACTGGTGCGCTTCATCTATCCGCGCCGCTGGCTCGGCCGCGGCGTCGGGCTCAACGCGACAATCGGCTCGATCGCCTCCGCGGTCGGCCCCACCGTCGCGGCAGGGATCCTATCGGTCGCCCCATGGCCCTGGCTGTTCGCGGTCAACGTGCCGATCGGCGCGGTGGCGATCCCGATGGCGCTGCGCACGCTGCCGCAGACCCACAGGTCGGGCGTCCGGTTCGACAGCCCGAGCGCGATCTGGAGCGCGCTTACCTTCGGCATCCTGGTCAGCGCGATCAGCGGATTGGGACACGGCGAGAGCGCCAGCTTCGCCGGTGCCGAACTGTGCATCGCACTGGTGTTCGGCTTCGTGCTGGTGACCCGCCAACTGTCGTTGACCTCGCCGATGTTGCCGGTTGATCTGCTGCGCATTCCGCTGTTCGCGCTGTCGGTCGCCACCTCGATCTGCTCGTTCGTCGCGCAGAGCATGGCGCTGGTGGCGCTGCCGTTTCTGTTCGAGAACACGCTCGGCCGCAGCCAGGTGGAGACCGGACTGCTGCTGACGCCGTGGCCGCTCGCCGTGGCGGTGATCGCGCCGTTCACCGGGCGGCTGGCGGATCGCTATCCGGCCGGACTGCTAGGCGGCGGCGGGCTGGCGGTGATGGCGGCCGGGCTGGCGCTGATCGGCCTGCTGCCCGAGCATCCCGCGGGCGTCGACATCGTGTGGCGGATGCTGATCTGCGGCATCGGCTTCGGCTTCTTCAACACGCCGAACAACCGCGCGATCCTGACCTCCGCGCCGCCAAGCCGTGCCGGCGCCGCGAGCGGCATGCAGGCGACGTCCCGCCTGCTCGGCCAGAGCGTGGGCGCGGCCATGGTGGCGCTGATGTTCGGGCTGTTTCCGCTCAGTGGCACGCGGCATTCGCTGATCGTCGCCGCCGCCGCCGCCGCCGGTGCCGCGGTGGTCAGCTTCGCGCGGCTCGGCACCCGACGGTCGGGCAGCGCCGTCAGCAGAACCCGCTGACAACGCAACCTACGAGGACGCAACCTACGAGGACGATTGATAAACGAACAGCGGGTTTTCCCACAGGCTCTGGGTCAGCTTGCCAAAGAAGTCGTACATGGGCCGGCCGACCGGTGCCGTTGCCTGCAACGGATCGTCGACGAATACCGTCGGTCCACTGGTGTCGATCCCGGTGATGACGACAACGTGGCCGTCAAAGGTATAACCCCAGGTTCCGGAATACATGATCGGACCGTACTGGCGCAGGTTCAGCAACACCCCCAATTCGTTGGGCGTGTAATTCAACGCCGTGAAGCCAAGACGGGTCGCCCAGTTTCGCCACTCCACCCACGACGGATTCAGCCCGGCGTCAAATCGCGTCTTCATCTCCGGCGCGTATTCCGGCGGACTCAGGTCGCCGAGCGATTGCTGCCGTTGATTCTGGAAGTAGTTCACCATCATCTGCATGCACGTATACCAACAGGCGCGCGGGTTGAGCTGCACTTGATGCGTGACGCCGGTGACCGAGTAGGTTGTCATGTCGCTGTCCTTGTTGCTGCGCGTGCGTGATGGACCGCGACGATGATACAGGGGCGAGGCCGGCGTGATCATGCCGAACTTGCCCCGACAAAAATCAGTCGACCGACGCGCGTGCCATCGCTGCGTCGCTCCGGCGATTACCATCCTTCAAACGATGCGCCCGCGGAACGCGGGGGTTGCGTTATCCGTCCCACACCTGGCTGGGCATCGGCAGGTTGGCGAAATCGGCGTCGCCCGGCGGACGGTCCGGCGCGATCCCGGCCATGCCGAGCAGCATGACCCACTGCCGCACGTGCTGGCCGACATGCCAGGTGGAGCGCTCCAGGTATTCGTGCAGGAGCTGCGGTCCGTAGTAGGTCTGCACCGGATCGCGCCCCGACTTGTCGGGCTTCGCCGCCCACCACGCGGTCAGCCGCTGCCGCACGTCCGCACCGTAGGCGACCATGTCGGCGGTGCTCTGCATCGCCTCGGGCGGCCGCACGGTCAGCCGCTCGTAGACCAGCGCCGCGCCGTTGCCGACCTCCAGGAAGGTCTCGGCGATGCGGAAGATGTGGTGGCCGAGCACGCGATAGCTGCGTGGCCGGTTCGGCACCTCGGTAGCCAGCTTCGCATCCGGCATCTGCGGGATCATGCGGATCGCCGCATCCAGGAAGCCGTCGAGCCGCGCAATCAACTGGTCGGGCGAGAGCACCGGCCCGGTCGCCTCGTTCAGCCCGAGGAACTTCACCACATGGCCGATGTTCTGCGCGAACACGTAATCGTCGCCGCGCGACAGCACCGGGACCGAGCGAGCACCCAGCCGCCTCAGCTCATCGAGCCCGGCGGGATCTTCCAGCACGTTGATGGATTGGAACTCGATCGCACGGACCGAGAGAAACTCCTTGAGTTTCAGGCAGCTGGTTCATCCAGGCTGCCAGAACACCTTCAGCGGGATCGCGTCCATGGGTGGTCTCCGGGTTCGATGGATGGCAGGTTGCTGCGGCTGCGGCGCGGCGTCAATCAGGAAGCAGTCCGGCGCCACCCGCCACGGCGCCGTCGATCCGCCCGCAACCGACGCATCACCAGCCCGATCGCAGTCCGAGGCTTACGGGCACCCGCTTACGCAATGCCGTGACCCCGAAAGCGTCGACCGCTAGCGGAAGTGTTTGAGGAAATTGTCCAACAGGTGTTTGCCTTTGTCCTTGGTGTTGGTGAGGTAGGGAGCTGAGGAAACCCACCCGCCATCGACCACAATGTCGGTGCCGGTGATGTATGAGGATTCGTCGCTGGCGAGGAACAATGCCGTAAAGGCGGTCTCCTCTGCCTTGCCGCTCCTGCGCAGCACGACAGTGCTATTCATTGCCTTGGACTGCAGCTTTTTCACGAGCGGATTTGAGCTCATTGTCGCGTGAGGTCGGTCTCGATCCAACCGGGCTGGATGACGTTGCAGCGGATTCCCCAGTCGGCGTAGAGATACGCCGCGGATCGCGCCAGTCCCTCAAGCGCCCACTTGGGGCGTTGCTGCCAACGAACTGCCATCCTCGGCATGAAACATGCCGCCCGCGTCATGCAGACGCAACGTGCCGGCAGCATCATCAACACCGCCAGTCTGGCCGGGCTTCGTGTCGGTTACTCCGCGTTGCCCTACTCCACGGCCAAGGCGGCTCTGCTTCATGCCACGCGATGGATCGCAAACGAACTCGGTCCTTGCCACATCAGGGTCAACAGCATCAGCCCCGGCGGCATAGTGACCGCGGCTTTTGCCAAAGGCGGTGGCGCCTCAGAAGAAGATGCGGCCAGGACCGTGGGCCGACTTGCCGAGTTCTTCGCGACAATCCAACCGATCCCGCGCGCGGGTACCCCTGACGACGTAGCGAATGCCGCGGTCTTTCTGGCGAGCGACCTGTCAAATTTCATCACCGGCCACGACATGGTCATCGATGGTGGAATGGGAATGGGAAACGATTGGCCAACCTACGTTGCACTCCGCACGAGATCGGCAGGCGTGTCGGTCTATGATGTCCCCAGAAGCGGCCAGGAAATAAGTCAGGAATTCTGCGACGGGCGGACCTGGCATAATCGACGATTATGCGGTCGTGGAGGGCGGTCCGTTCGAAGTCCACTCTGCGCCCAAACGCTCCGGCGCTAGCCCTTGCACATCGGCGGCACGCCCAGAATATCACGCGGGTTTCCCAGCACACGCTCGGCGGCGCAGGCAATGGCCACCAGCCGCTCGTCATCGCCGCCCTTGGCGATGAACTGCAAGCCGACCGGCATGCCAAGGCGATCGAGCCCTACGGGCAACGTCGCCGCACACAATCCCAAATAATTCGCAGGCACCAAATTGTGCACGATGTGGCGATTGCGCGCCCTGAAATTCTCCGGGCCCGATTCTTCAGTCAGCACATGCGGCGTGATCATGACCGTCGGTGTGGCGATGACCTCCACATCGTCGAAACGCCCCGTGGCGCGTTTTGCGGCCTCGAGCAGCCGAGAGCGTCGGGTCAGGTATTCGCGCGCCGAAAAATTCCCGGCATCTTCGATCGCCGGCGCGTTGACTGGATCAATCGTCGCAAGCCAATCCGGTAGCTCACGATCAAGGAAGGCGCGCAACTCGATCGCCGACACACCACCTTCCGCAAAGATCGCGAACGCGTCGCGCGCCTCGGGCAGCGATTTGTCCTTCACCACCGCCCCGGCGCGGGCAAGCGAATCGATCGCAAACCGGATGATTTGATCGATGCCGTTTTCACAGCCGTCCCAGAACCAGGAATCGGCAATGCCTATGCGTATGCCCTCAACTCCCGACGGCACGCGACGCATGAATGCAAAGCTGTCGCCGAGCAATGGATCGAGTGCGGCGAATCCGAATGCTGCATCAGCCATGCTCCGCGCCAGGATACCGGGCGTATCGAAGCTGAAGCTCAACGGCACGATGCCCTCACTCGACCAGCGATCCTTGGTGAGTTTCAAGCCGGCATTGCCGTTCATCGCGGCCGGCAAGCGCACCGAGGCCGCGGTATCGCTGCCCAACGCCAACAGCGCAGAGCCCTCGCAGAGCGAGACGCCGGCACCGCTGGACGATCCACCGGGCGAACGATGCGCAGTGGCGTCCCAAGGATTGCGCGGGCTGCCGTAATGCGCGTTATGGCCGGTGCCCCCGAAGGCGAATTCTACCATATGCGTCTTGCCCATTGCTGTCGCCAATTGCCGACGCAGACTGGCGACGACCGGGCCGTCGATCTCGAATTTCGGCGGCAGGCGCCTGGGCGAGCCGGCATAGGTCGGAAGGCCCGCCACGCCGAAATTATCCTTGATCGAGGTCGGAATACCTTGCAGCGGACCCGCTCGGGAACCGGCAGCAAAGGCGGCGTCGGCCGCGTCGGCGCATTTCCGCGCATGCTCGGGTGACCAATGCGAATAGGCCATGAGGTTGGCGCCGCAACGTTCGTGATTGCCGATCGCCGCCTCGGCGAGCGCGCGCGCCTTCAACCTGCCATCGCCAAGCAATGCCGCGATCTCGGCCATCGCGAGGGAGAGTGGATCGGCCATCGGCGTCTCCTGTTATCCGATCTTCGCCATACGATTTCGGATCAGCGTGGGAAGATATTGCTCTGCCCGCTCAGTCCGGGGCTGACCATGCTGATCATGGCAGCCGATGGGCACATCGCGTCAAACCCGAAGGTCTGACCCTCGACGGAGGGAATGGACTTGATGCAGTCACACCGCCGATTGCGTCAGAGATGTCGGTAGACAAGAGCGCCAGGGTTTGGCTTCGGTGCATTCGGGTCGAGTGTCGCACCGAGACGTTCCGCGACTGCAGCCGATGCAAGGTTCTCCGGATGCACATAGCTCACCAGGCCATCGAGCCGTAATGCGCGCGTGGCCCAGTCTCGCAGGGCCATCGCCGCCTCCGTCGCGTATCCCCGTCCTTCCTGTCCTTCGTAGAGTTGCCACCCAAGCTCTTTCTCCGGGAACAGCGGTCCGTCGTTGATGCGGACTTGTCCGATGCTCTCACCTGTAATTCGCAGATCAATCATCAGTCCGCCGTGGCCGAACAACTCCCAGCACGCGATATCGTGGCAGAACGCACCCCATGCCACTCGTTGCGTATAGGGGCCGCCCAGATAATGTGCGCGTGGGGAGGCGAGGAGCCGGGCAAAGCCCGGAAAGTCGTCCACGATGGGCGCCCGGAGGAGCAGGCGTTCAGTCGTCAGTGTTGGGATGGTTTGCGGGGGCATGCGGCGCACTCGGCTACGAAGGACATCTTGATATGAGATGTCCGTGAACCGATAGCGCGGGTCACGGAGTGCACGATGCCGTCAGCGGTGGGCGCCTGTTCAGATATCAAGACATCTGCATCAAAACTAGGCCACTGATTGTTTGTCCTTTTCCAATGCAAATTTCTTATGCACAAGGCAAGCATGCTCTACAACTGTGCTCGCGCCTCGCGTGCAAACCTCGGCCGCTTGCCAAGCGGCCGGTCTAAACGACATTCCCGTGCTGAGAGACCCGTGCGGCCACTAGGGCGTCAGACCGCAAAACTGTCTTCAAGCAGGCCGAACCGCATGCGCGCCGCCAGTTCGAGTTTATGTCCGCCGACGCCACCATGGCTGCCGATGGTGCGGGCATCCCGCAGGCAGGCAGCAAAGATCGCGCCAGCGGGCGCGATCGATGAGCCGACGATGTCGCAGACGGTGCCGATGATCTCGATCGCCGTTGTCGAGGCGTGGATATTGGCGGTCAACAGCGCGATCCGGGTATCAATCGGCAGTCGGCGGCTCTGCTCCGCATCCTGCCACATCCGGATCAGCGCCTGTTCGACACCGGCGTTCGCCGCCGACCAGGCGGCCTCAGCACGCATCAGCAGGCGCTGCACATGCGCGTTGTCGATCAGCAGCACGCTGCCGGCTTTGCCGGCCTTGGCCCGCACCAGATCCGCGACGGCGTCGAGCGCCCTCCGCGACGTTCCGAGCTGCACCGCGGCCACCGATGTCGCGATCGGCCAGACGCTGTTGCCGGCGGCGACGGACATCGGCCCATAGTCCCGTGGGCCGAACTGATTGAGCCGGAACGCCCAGGCTGCCGGTATATGCTGCGCCTCGACCACGACTGTATGGCTCCCGGTTCCGATCATTCCCATGACGTCCCAGGTCTCTTCGATCCGGGCCTGCTCGATCGGCACCAACGCCATGAGTTGTTCGGGCGCCTCCTGGCCTTGCGCGAGCGGAAGCGCTGCCTGTCCGCCGACCCAGGTTGCGCCTTGGCAGCCGCTGCAAAATCCCCAGCGTCCGTCAAGCCGATACCCGTCACCCTCCGGCACCAGCGTGCCAGCCCCTATGACCGACGATGACGAGTAGCCATTGGGGTCGGCCAGAAACAATGCAGCGAATGCCGAATCTCCCGCCGCGACATAAGTCGCATGATCGGCCGCCCCTTGGGTGATCACCCAGGAAAATGAGGGTTCCCAGCGCGCCATCTCGACCCCGGTGCGGAACCATTCCACGGCGCTCCTGCCGAGGCCGCCGAGTTCAGCCCATATCAACTGCTGGATCAGCCGTGCGTCCTTCGCCCGCCGGAACAGATCGTGCGGCACCCGTCGTTCACGTTGGAGTTCGGCACGCCGCGCGTCGGCCTCCTTTGCAAGCATCACACCCGTAGTGTGCACGTCATCAACCATTGGCGCGTCCCCTATTGAGGCCACATCGCGATGACACGGCCTTTCCAGCCCAAGCCGCGGTTCTTGAACGGCCAATCCCGTCGCCGCGAAGCAGGCTAAGCCCGGCTTAAGCGTTTCTTCAACGGCGAAGTCACCGGAGGGCGGCTGGAAGCTTGCTGGCCGACCGCGTTGCTTCGGCTCGGTCGTGGTCGAGGTGCCACGAGTGCATTCCCCGTGGCACAGAGTGCCGGGTCGATTTAGCACGTGATAATCCGGACGCACGACGGTGGCGGGCCGAGGGCGCAACGCTCAGGCAACCGGCGAAGAGTTGCCACGTCGGCCGCTCGACGATTTCGTGGTTATAGGTGGGACGCCCTGCACCAAAGACGGGCTGGGAGGATGGGCTGCGGAAGCTCATGAAAGAGGCGCCGCCCGAGCCTACGATGCGTGCCGTTCGCGACACCATCCAAAGGAGCGCTGGCGACCGTTCGGCCGCACTCACACGGGCAGCGCACGCCGTCCAAGGTTCCGCCACCCGCGGTCTGTTTACTGTTTGTTCTCATCTCTCCGGTATCATGCCCCGACCGCATTCTCAGCCAGGGCGCCGACAGTCATGGACATGCAGACCACACCGGACCACCCAATCGACCCAATCGACCCAATCGACCCGATCGGCACCGGCCGCGCCGAGCCGGCCGCGCTCTCCCCGGTGTTGTCGCGCTGCCTGCACCGCGCGCTCGCCGCCGCCATACCGGCCGGTCCGGCCGACAGCGAGGCAACCCGCGAGGAGAACCGGCAGGTCGCACTCCAGCTGTTCGACTCCTTCGCCCCGCGCGATCCGGCCGATGCCCTGCTCGCCGCCATCGCGGTCGCCGCCGCCCTCGCCGCGATGGACGGTTTCGCCCGTGGCGCCCGACCCGGCATCTCCGACCAGACCGCGGCCCGCCTGCGCAGCAGTGCTCTGGCCGCCGGCCGCACCTACGCCGCGACCCTGCGCGACCTCCGCAGGCGCCAGCCCGCCGCCGAGCCGCCCACGCCAGCCTCCGCCCCGACACCCAGGCCCGCGGCACCCAGGCCCGCCCCGACACCCAGGCCCGCCGCGCAGCCCGAGCCCGACGTGCCACCCGACGTGCCACCCGACGTGCCAGAGGTACCGCCGGGGTTCATCGCACTGCGGCCGGGCGCGGTGCCGATCCCGGCGGTCGACACCTTCCAGCCGCGCGACCGCTTCGGCCAGCCGATCCCGGACTGGCGCACCGACCTGATGACGCGGGCGCAGGTGCTCGCCTCGCTCACCGTGCCGCGCGACCCCAAGCTGGACGCCGCGGCGCTGGCCGAGGAGGAGGCGATGATTGCCGAGCAGGCCGCAATCGATGCGGCGGCGCGGGGCGGATCCGGCTGAGGCCCGGCGGGCGCGCCAGGTCAGGGCGGCGTGAGCACGCGCCGCGAGGGCCTCGCTGGTTCGAAACCCGCGCTTCAGCCGTTGCGACGCCGCACCAACGCCAGACCGAACAGGCCGGCGCCGAGCAGGCCGAAGGACGCCGGCTCGGGCACCGGCGGATCGAATACCTCCGCCTGGCCGCCGTTCAGCGCGATCAACTGGCCAACGCTGCCGCTGGCTGCCTGGGCGCTGGTGATCAGGTCGGCAATGTCCGTCGCGGAAAAGCTGCCGCCGGTAACGTTCAGGTAGTTGCCGCTGGCGTTGGTGTACTCGACCGTCCAGATCGCAGCCTGGACCTCGGCGGAGATCTGGTTGCTCGGGTTACTCAGCATCAGCGCGTTGCCGTACAACGCCAGTTTCCCAATCGTGTCGATCTGCGAGCTGGAGAGGGTCGCAGGACTGCTGCTGTGGTCGTTGCCCAGCGCTCCCTCGGTGTACTGGTAACCGCTGCCGCCCAGCGCGATGTCGTGGAAGATGTCCACACACCAGACCGGCAGAGTGTACAGGCTGGAGCTGCCGACGTCGTTGATGGTCAGCAAGATCTGGCCAGCAAGCTGGCCATTGTCGCTATAGCTTGATCCATCGATGAAGCCGTTGAGATTGACGGTCTCCGAGTAGGGCAGCTGCACGTTGTCCACATTGATCGTAGTGGCGAACGCAGGCGCGCCGGCAACGCCCAGCCCGATCAGGGCCGCCGTCGCAACCAGACACGCGTGTTGGTACCGAGCCATAAGGCGGATCTCCGGGAGCCTGGGCTCCAAATGATGGTTGAAAAAACGGTCCGACGCGGATCAGCGCCGACCACCACGTTGTGGCTCAAAATTTAGCACCATTGCAAGTGCTAATACTAATATTCGTCCCATATTGAGAGATGCAATCGACACTCCCCGGTCGCGCGCGGGTTGCGACCCCGTTCGCGCCGAATCGGATGTCGGCGGCGTGGCCCGATCCGTGGCCCGATCCGGGCTAGCGGTCCTCGACCAGCTGTGCCGTACTCGCCGCCATCTCCTCGACGCTCACCGGTTCCGCCGTTCCGCCGAGATGGCGCGCCAGGAACTCCTCGATCAGGCCATTGCAGGCGATCGCATTTTCCGGCCGTGCGAAGCCGTGTCCCTCATCCGGGAACAGCACATAGGTGACCGCAATGCCGTTCGCGCGCAGGGCTGCCACCATCTGATCGCTTTCGGCCTGCTTGACCCGCGGATCGTTGGCGCCCTGCGCGATCAGCAGCGGCTTGCGGATGTCCGCCGCCTTGAACAGGGGCGAGCGTTCATGCGCCAGCGCCAGGCCCGCTTCGGTGTCGATGTCACCGATCGCCCGATGGAAATCGGCGCGGATTGACTCCCAATAGGGTGGGATGGTGCGCAGCAGCGTCTCCAGATTGCTCGGGCCGACGATGTCCACGCCACAGGCATACAACGCGGAGTTGCGGGTCAGCCCGACCAGAGTGGCGTAGCCGCCGTAACTTGCCCCTACGATGGCGATGCGGGCGGGATCGGCATGCCCCTCGGCCACCGCCCAGGCGACGGCGTCGCACAGGTCGTCGTCCATCCGGCGCCCCCATTCGCCGTCGCCGGCGTTGATGAACGCCTTGCCGAACCCGGTGGAACCACGAAAGTTGACGCTGAGCACGGCGTAGCCGCGATCCGCGAGCCATTGGTGCCAGGCGTTGTAGCCGTAATAGTCGCGCGCCCACGGCCCGCCGTGTACCAACAGCACCAGCGGCGGCGGTCCGGCGGTATCGGGCCTGGTCAGGTAGCTGACCAGCGACAGCCCGTCGCGTGCCGCGATCCGCACCGGATGCATCCTGCGCAGCGCGACACCGTCCAGTTCCGGGCGGGCCCGCAACACCTCGCGCAGGGTCCGTGCCGGCCGATCGTACCGGTATTCCACCGCCGGCCGCGTGTCCGAATTGGCCGAGACGATCCACACGCGGTCGTCCTCGGTGCGGCTCGCCAGCCCCCAGTCACCGATGCCCGACTGCGCCAGGAACTCCAGGTCCGGCGCAATCGCCGGGTCGAGCGCGTGGTATTCCATTCGCTCTGCCACCACGGTGTAGGCGCGCGGCGCCCGGGTCTCGATATCCACGATCATGCCGCCGATATCCGCCCGCGGATCGGCCGCCAGCACCGAGCTTTCGCCAGTCGCCAGATCGAGCCGGACCAGCGCCGCGGTGTCGCGTCCGCGCGCATCGCGCAGGTACAGAATGCGCCCGGCGGGATCGAGGTGGTTCGGCCCGGAGCACCGGGCATCGTCCGGCGCGAATTCCAGGAACGCCACCCACGCGCCGTCCTGCTTGCGCAACACCTGGCGCGTCCCGTCGGGCGCCAGCTTCAGCGCCAGCACCGCCCGATACGTCTCGTCGGTCACGAACCCCGCCAGCCCCGGATTTTCCTCCACCAGCGTGAGCCCGCCGGTCGTCAGATCGAGGCTGAACAGATCGTGGAACCGCGGATCGCGCCGGTTCAACGACACCAGCAGTTCGCCGCGACGCCGCCGGCTCACCGCCGCGATGCCGGCACGCACAGCGGGGAACGGCGTCAGGTCGCGGGTCTCGCGCCGCAGCGGATCGACCCCGAACAGGTGAAAGTCCTCGTCGCCGCCGACGTCCTGGAGAAACACCAGGCCTCCCGCGTAGGTCCAGCCATAAATGCGCACGCCGCGGCCGCGATCCTGCGTCACCGCCATCGCGTCGCGCGGCGCATCGGCGGGTGCCACGAACACGTTCAGCACGCCGTCCACCGGTGCCAGCCAGGACAGCATCGCCCCATCCGGGCTGATGCGGGCGGCGGCGCGCGTCGGGTTGCCGAACAGGTGGGCGCGGGGGATCAGCATGGCGGCCTCACTGATGACGGGTTACTCCGATGATTTCCGAGTGTACTCGAAACCACAGGCTGTCGCGGGGAGTTTCCACTGCACAACTATCATTTGGAGTTGCACCATGCCGATCCTCCTGTGGCTGCTCGGGGTCCCGCTTTCGCTCGTCATCATTCTGCTGTTGTTCCACGTCATCTGACGGTGCCTGCTGCCTCACACCGGCAGCGTCATCGTCGCCTTCACACCTCCCATCGGCCGATTGGACAGCACCACGTCGCCACCGTGGGCGCGCAGAATGTTGCGGGCGATCGGCAGGCCGAGCCCTACCCCACCGGTCTCGCGGTTGCGCGACGGCTCGCCACGATGAAACGGCTCGAACACGCGTTCCAACTCGCTTGGCGGGATGCCTGGACCGTCATCCTCCACCTCGATGACGACCAGGCTATCCGTCGGCGGCGGTAGCCTCACTCGAGCGCAGCCGCCGTAAGTGACTGCGTTGGACACCAGATTGGCCAGCGCCCGCTTCACTGCCAGCGGCCGTGCGCGCACCGTCAGATGCGGCAGGCCCTCGTAGCCGAGCTTGGCGGCCGCGTCCGGCCGGGCGTCGCCGGCTTCGTCGAGCACCGTACGTACCAACTCGGCGAGATCGAGCGACGTCACCTGCTCGGTGGTGCGCGCATCGCGACCGAATGCCAGCGTGGCGGACACCATGGCCTCCAGCTCCTCGAGGTCGGTCAGCATCTTGCCGCGCTGCTCATCGTCCTCCACGAACTCGGCGCGCAACTTGAGCCGAGTGATCGGGGTGCGCAGGTCATGGCCGATCGCGGTCAGCAGCTCGGTGCGGTCCTGCACGAACCGGCGGATGCGCGCCGCCATGGTGTTGAACGCCGCCGCGGCGGTCGCGACTTCCGAGGGGCCGTCCTCCGGCAGCGGTGGCGCGTTCACGTCACGGCCGAGCGCATCGGCGGCGGCCGCGAGGGTGCGCACCGGTGCGGTGAGCCGCCGTACCGCCCACAGCGTCAGCCCGGCCGCGGTAACCGTCATCAACAGGAAAGCCGCAAGGAACCGCGGCGAGTGCCACGGCCGCAGCGGTTCCTCGACAACCGACAGGTTGAGCCAATCGCCATCCGGCATGTGAATGCCGATGAACAGCAGGTGTCGGTCATGGTCTGCCAGGATGCGAAGGCCGTGCCAGCGCGGCACGCCCATCAGTGGCACCAGGTTCAGATTGACGCGCAGCAGCCGCTGTCCGAGCGGCAGTTCATCCGGCAGTTGCGGGCTTGGCGGATCGACTGCGACTTCCGCGGTCAGCCCCGGCACGCGACGCAGCTCCGCGAGCACGGCCTGGCGCCGTTCCGGTGGCGTCATCATCACGGTGCGATAGGTGCTGATCACCCGCACTGCTATCTCGCGCGACTGCGCCAGACGCAGCGCATCGAGCCGATCGAGCGCGTAAATCGCGAGGCCCGCCACCTGCACCACCACGAGGCCGGCGAGCAGCACCAGCGCCGTACGCGCGGCGAGACTGCGTGGCCAGAGCCGGAGCGTCACGCCCGCTCGACTGTCGCTGCCAGAACGTAGCCCCCGCCGCGAACGGTCTTGATGAGCTGGGCGTTGCGGCCGTCATCCTCCAGTTTACGCCGCAACCGGCTGATCGCGACGTCGATCGCGCGGTCGAATGGGCCCGCCTGGCGGCCGCGTAGAAGGTCCAGCAGCATATCCCGCGTTAGCACGCGGTTGGCACGCTCGACCAGCGCGAACAGGAGATCGTATTCGCCCCCTGTCAGTGCCACTTCGGCGCCGTCCGGATTGACCAGCCGCCGCCGTGCCGGCACCAGCGTCCAACCGGCAAAGCGCATATTGCGTGCCGATACGTCGGCGCGGCGGTCGGAAGCATCGCCGGCACGACGCAGCACGGCGCGGATCCGTGCCAGCAGTTCGCGCGGATTGAACGGCTTGGACAGGTAGTCGTCGGCGCCGAGTTCGAGGCCGATGATGCGGTCGGTCTCCTCGCCCATCGCGGTCAGCATAACGATCGGCACGTCGGACTGGGTGCGCAGCCAGCGGGCAAACTCAAGGCCGCCCTCCCCCGCCAACATCAGATCGAGCACCACCAGATGGTAGTGGCCGTTGGCGAACGCGCGGCGGGCCTCCTTGGCGTCGCGCACCGCGGTAACGCGCATGTGGTGCTTCTCTTCCAGGAAACGGGCGAGCAGGTCGCGGATCTCGCGATCGTCGTCCACTACCAGGATGTGCGGCGCCGATTCCATGTCGGTGAAACATATGACAATTCGCGGCAATCCGGCAGGGCCGTTTGCATTCCGTCGCAATTCGTCGCGCCCGTGACACACTGGAGCAATCTGGAGTGGCCAGATTGTGTCTTGCCGCGAGACGCGGACCGTTATCCGGGAGAGCATTATGCGCAGGACCATTCTGACGATACTCGCCGTGCTGGCCATCGGCGGCGCCGCCACAGGCGTCCTGATCGCCAACGCGCAGCCGGCACCGCCGGCACCGGGGGTGGAAAACCGCCCGGCATGGATGGGCTGGATGCGGCGCGGCAATGATCCCCAGCGGGCCGACCGGATGCGGCGACTGCGCACCTTCGCGCTGGTCTATCCGCAGGAGGACCGCAAGCTCACGCCGCCGGATGTGCAGAAGATCGCCGAGGCGTTCCTGCTGTGGCGCGGCAACCATACCTGGAAGGTGGTGGAGGTGGCACCGGCCGCCGATGGCAGCATCGGCTTCGCGCTTGCCACCCAGGAAGGCTCGGTGATCGCCCGGTTCACCATGGACCCGCACAGCGGCCGGGTGACCCGCACCGGCTGATTTCGAACGACGGCGGGCGTGCCGTTCCCCCACCCGCCCGCCGCGGCCCGCGCCGCGCTCGATCGCCCGAGACCCCCGATCTGGCAGGCATCGAAGCGCGCGCGGGCCCCCTTCCCCGGCCTGTTGCAGGCAATCGTGGCGCCGCAGATCGGCCGGGATGCCGGCCGGACAAGGCGTTGCGGATGTCCTGCAGGCCGTTCAGTAAAATACTGTCCGCCCGGCTCCCCCGGTTGCCGCGACGAGTTCGCCGGAAACCGCCCAGGCCTTGTCCGAGGCCAGGAATACCGTGACGAATGCGATCTCCGAGGCGTCCACCATGCGGCAGATGGCATTGCCGCGCGGCGAGTTGGGGGCGAAATCCTGCCGCTCCGCAGCTTCCGGGGATACCCCCAGCTGAGCCGCGCGGGCCGCGAGCAGGCCAGGCGTGCGCTCGGTGCGGGTCGTGCCGGGATGGATACAATTGACCGTGATCCCGTGCCTGCCCAATTGGACCGCCAGCGTCTTGGTCATGTGCACCAGCGAGGCATTGCGCGCTCCACCGCTGAGGTTGCCGGCGTTGCGGGCGTTGGCGCCGCTGATGTTGATGATGCGGCCCCAGCCCGCCGTCTTCATGAACGGGATGACGGCGCGGGAACAGCGCAGTGCTCCGACATACTTCACGTTGAAATCTTCCAGCAAATCCTCGTCGACGACGGTTTCGATCGGGCCGGTCGCAGTGGCCGAACCCCCTGGCGCAGATCCGCTGTTGACCAGGATGTGCACGCCGCCCAGTTGCTGTGCCGCTGCGGCCACCATGCGGTCCACCTGCTCCTTGCTGGTGACATCGGCTGCGATCGGAACGACGCGCCGGTTCGTCTCCGCAGCCAACTCCCGAGCGGCCGCCTCCAGAGCCGTCTGGTTGCGCGCCACGATCGCCACATCGACGCCTTCGCGGGCCAATTCCCGCGCGATGGCTTTGCCGATGCCCCGACTGCCGCCGGTCACGATCGCATGCTTGCCCTGCAATCCGAGGTCCATGGCGTTCTCTCCCCTGGTCGGCGTGACCGCGATGTCGTTGTCCCGCCGCACATTGTTCTCTCCGAGGGATTTTGGCACAAGGGTCGCGGAAGCCTTCGCCTGATTTAATATTCATCGTGCAGCCGCACCCAGCTCATGGTGCTGTCGGTCTCGTTGCGGCCTTTGGGAACGAGATCGAGCCAATTGAAGGCGCCCATCAGTAGTTCGGTCCCGCGGTGATAGGTCGAATAGCTGTGGAGGATGGCGCCGCTGGCATTCTTCACAAAGACGCTCACGCCGAACATGTCCTGGCTGTTGCGGATAACCGTGCCGTAATTGTAGATCGCGCGGCCGGCGGCGATGTCCTCGGGTGTGAACGACACGCCGAAATCAAAGTTGAAATCGTTGCCGTGGGAGGACACCCACGGAAAGGTCCAGCCCATCCGCTTCCTGACCTCCTCGATCCGCCCGATTGACGCGCGGGAGACCGCGGCGAACGCCAGGTCGGCCTGCTCGAAATGCTGCCGCGCCGCGTCGATATGGTCAGCGGTGAATGAGCAGCCAGGGCAAATGTGATCCGAGCCCGGCGTCAGCATGAAGTGATAGACGGCGAGCTGGCTGCGGTCGCGGAACAGGTCGCCAAGCATGCATTCGCCAGCAGGGCCCGCGAATTATAGGGCTTGTCGATCCTGACCCAGGGCAGTCGCCGACGTTCGGCGCGCAAGGCGTCGAGCTCGTGGGTGAGCGCGCGCTCCTTGGCGAGAAGCGCCTTGCGCGCGGCAAGCCATTCTTCGCGCGAAACGGATGGATGTTGCATGACCAGTCTCCTTCGTTTGGGATTGTAAGGGGTGAACCGTCGCGGGCTGCCTGAAGTCGGCTTCAGCTCATCGGCAGGCACATCCCGGCCATGGCGTCGGCGAGGTTCGGCGTTTCCGGCCGTTGCATGACCTCGGCAATAGGTAATGCGGCAGCAGCCAAGGCGAGAGTGACAAGTGTGGCGGGATTTCGATCAACCCGCTTACCGCTCGAGCCCGGCACGCACGATGGCGCATGAAGCGTCTGACGCAGCCGCGTCGTTGCCGATCTTGCCGAACCTGCGGAGGGGTGGTTATCGTCCGGCCAGGAAGCCGGGACCAACCAGACAAATCGGAATGTCGGGTGGCAGGAGCTGCAAGTTACGTTCCGTGCCGCGGCCGACGTCTGCAATGCAAACAATAACACGGGAGGCACCATGCGCCGTCGCGAGCTGTTGAAGGCAATACCCCTGCTGATGGCCCCCTCGCTGGCACGCGCTGACACGCTGCCGCTGCGGTTCATTCCGAACGCGAATCTCACGTCGCTCGACCCGATATGGACCACCGCGTTGGTGGCGCAGGCGCACGGTTATCTGGTTTACGATACGCTGTACGGGATCGACGCCAACAGCAGGCTGCAGCCGCAGATGTGCGCGGGGCACGACGTCTCGGCCGACGAGTTGACCTGGACGTTCACGTTGCGCGACGGGCTCGCCTTCCACGACGGCGAAAAAGTCCTGGCGAAGGACTGCGTGATGTCGCTGCAGCGTTGGGCCTCGCGAGATTCGTTCGGCCAGCAATTGACCCGGGTTGCGAATGCAATCGTTGCCGTCGACGACCGGCGTTTCCAGATCCGGCTGAACAAGCCGTTTCGTCAGATGCTCTACGGACTTGGCGCGCGGAGCTGCTTCATGATGCCCGAGCGCATGGCGAAGACGCCGGCCTCCGAGCAGGTCAAGGAAATGATTGGATCGGGGCCGTTCCGGTTCCTGCCCGACGAGTGGGTCTCCGGCGCCCGCGCGGCGTACGCGCGTTTCGATGGCTACGTGCCGCGGCAGGAACCGCCCAGCTTCTATGCCGGCGGCAAGGTGGCGCATTTCGGGCGGGTCGAATGGATCGTGCAGCCGGACTCGGCGACAGCCGCCGCTGCGTTGCAGAAGGGCGAGGTGGACTGGGTCGAACAGCCGCTGATCGACCTCTGCCCAATGCTGCGGACCGCGCCAGACGTGGTGGTCGCGGTGAACGACCCGTTCGGATGGCAGCCGATCATCGCGCTCAATCACCTGACCACGCCGTTCGACAATCCGCAGCTGCGTCGCGCGCTGCTGCCGGCGCTCGATCAAAAGGCCTTTGTCACGGCGGTGATCGGTGAGCAGACGGAACTCGGCCGTGTGCCAGGCGGCTATTTCGCCGACGGCCAACCGATGGCGTCCCACGCCGGGCTCGAGCTGCTGACCCGGCCGCGCGATCTGCCTCTGGCGAGGCGGCTGGTGGCGGAGGCGGGTTACCACGGTGAACCGGTCGTGCTGTTGTCGGCCAGCGATCGGCCGGTCTACAGCCAGGTGTCCTTGGTGGCCCGCGATCTGTTTCAGAAGCTCGGTCTGACCGTGGATTTCCAGGCGATGGACTGGGGTACGGTGGTCACACGGCGGACCAGTCGGAATCCGACCGATCAGGGCGGCTGGAGTGCCTTCATCACCGCCTTGGATGGCGTCACCGTGTCCAATCCCGGCGGCAACTTCGCACTGCGGGGCAACGGGCAGAAGGCCTGGTTCGGCTGGCCAACGGATGAGAAGCTGGAGCAGCTGCGCGATGCCTGGTTCGACGCCCCGGACCTGGCGTCGCAGCAGGCGCTCGCCGAGCAGATCCAGCTCCGGGGCCTGCAAACCCTGCCCTACATTCCGCTTGGCCAGATATTTCAGCCGACTGCGTTCCGCTCGGATATCAAGGACATCGTGAAATCGATGTTCCCGTTGTTCTGGGGTGTTCACCGGGGGTAGCTGTAGCGGCGCGCAATAAAGGCTACGGCCGCTCGTGCGCGGCAGCTTCGGAACGACCGAAGGGCGACGTTGCATGAGATTCTCGTCGCCTCTCGCCCTGGGCCAGCCCGCCTCCGGTCGTGGTGGCTGCGGGGCTGGCTGACCCGTCGGAGTGGCCGAACCCCTCCTGCAAAGCACCTCACTGGGGAGAACGATCGTGAGCATCAGCACGCCTAGGCCGCCTGCCGAACCCAAGCTGCCCGACGGCTTCGAGCCGCGTATGCTGTCCTTCGACGTGTACGGCACCTTGGTCAACACGCCACCCGCGAACGTCCGCGCCTTCCAGACGATCCTCGCGGACGCGAGGCGGCTCGACCTCGACCCCAACGAGTTCTATTCGTTCTGGGAGCAGCGGAACATCGCACACTACGACGATCCGTACAGGACGTACAAGGACATTTGCCGCCTCTCCCTCGCCGAGGCGTACGAGAGGTTCGGCGTGGCGACAGGCCGGGAGGAGGCGATCCAGCGTTACTTCGACTGCTTCTCCTCGATGGAGCTCTATCCGGACGTCCTGCCGACCCTTGATGTCCTTGCGCGGGGTCACACGCTCGCTCTGGTCTCCAACATCGACGACGACCTGCTCGGCGCGACGCCGCTCGGGCGCGAGTTCGACCTCGTCTGCACTGCCGAAAGGGCGCACGGCTACAAGCCGAACGGAACGTTATTCCGCTATCTCCTGGAGGCATCGGGGCTGCCCGTCTCGCACATACTGCACTCCGGGCAGTCGCAGTTCACCGACATGGTGGGCGCCAAGCCGCTCGGCCTCACCGTCGCCTGGATCAACCGGCGCGGCCTCGCGCTGGACCCAAGCGTGCCCCCTCCCGATCTGGTGCTCCCCGGGCTGCAGCCGCTGTGCGGACTGCTCAGCAGCGATGGCGAGGCTGATGCAGGCGAGCCGCCGGGGCGCGCCTCGCGCTGAATTGCCCCTTTCCTCGGCACGACCCGCCTCCCGGTTCGCGGAAGGAGGGCGTTCGCCTGGTTACCCCTGGCGCGGTACGTAGCTCACCATTGCCCGGCGCTTCACCGCAACCACAAGGCTCAAGGCCCGAACTGCGCGAATGCGCAACTCGTCCCGCGTCGGCGTGCCTGTCAGTCGAAAAGCGTGCCCAGGCGCTGCTTGATCTGGTCGGCGATGTAGAGCGCAAGCGCCTGAATCGTGTGCGTGGGGTTGACGCCGGCCGAGGTGATGAAGATCGAGCCGTCGACGATGAACAGGTTGCGCACGTCATGGCTGCGACCCCAGGCATTGACCACAGAGGTTGCGGGATCGTTGCCCATCCGTGCCGTGCCCATCAGGTGCCAGCCGCCGCGGTCCTGTAGCCCTCCCTCGACATCGTAGGCGCCCGCGGCCTGCATGATGTCGGTGCCTCGCGCGATGGCGAAATCCATCATGCGCCGGCTGTTCTCGCTCAGTATGTAGTCGATCCTAGGCGCGGGAATGCCGTTGCCGTCCTTCAGCACCGGGTCGAGGGTCACTCGGTTATGGGGCTCCGGCAGGTCCTCGAGGATCGCACCAAGGCCGGTGGAACGGCGGTGCAGCCGGCGATACGCGTCATGGTGCGCCTCACCCCAGGGAATGCGGCCTGATTCGACGCCTTCGATGGCGGTCGCAGCCGTGCCCTCGCCGCGGCTGAACTCGTAACAGAAGCCGCGAACGAAACCGCGCGACAGGTCGGTCTCGTAGAATTCATGGCTCCAATAGCTGTTGTCGGGGCCTCGCTCGCCATCCAGCTCTTCGTTGAAATACCCGGTGATCCAAACATACGGGATGAAACATCAGGTTGCGGCCGACCTGGTCGCTGCGATTGGCGAGACCGCGCGGGAAGCGGGCATTGGCGGAGTTCAGCAGCAGCCGCGGCGTGCCGATGCCGTTGCTGGCGAGGATGACGATATGCGCTGGCTGGAACTGCTCCTGCCCGTCGGCGTCGTAGTACACCACGCCATCGGCCATGCCGTCGGGGCCTAGTGTGATCTCCCGCACGCGCGCGCGGGTGCGCAGTTTCACGCCGGCACGGATCGCTTCCGGCCAGTAGGTGATGTCGGTGCTTCCCTTGGCCCCCTGTGCGCAGCCGAAGGTGCATTTGCCCAGATTGATGCAGGGCGGCCGGCCCTGGTACTCCTCCGAGGCAATGGCGGTATCGGACGGCCACCAGTGCCAGCCCAGCCGGTTGAAGCCGCGCGCCAGCGCCATGGTGGCGCGGCCCATCGGCAGCGGCGGCATGACCTGCGGCTTCGCTGGGTAGGCAGGATCGCCGGCAAGGCCAGAGGTGCCCATCATGCGGTCGTTCAGGTCGTAGAACGGCGCCAGCGTCGCGTAGTCGATCGGCCAGTCATCGGCCACGCCATCCAGCGTTCGCACCCGGAAGTCGGAGGGGTGGAAGCGCGGCGTGTGGGCACCGTAGAGCACGGTACCGCCGCCCACTGCGTTGAAGTTTGCGACCTTGATCGGCGAGTTGTCCTCGTTGATCGGGTAGTCGGCTGAACCCGCGCGGCGGTTGGGGTTGATGGCGAAACTGTCACCGTTGCGCGCCTCGGCGTCGCGACGCGTGGCGGGATATTCGGCCGGGTTCATCCAGTCGCCCTGCTCCAGACACAGGATGTGCATCTTGGTTTCGGCGAGGCTCCAGGCCACGGCAGCGCCAGAAGCGCCTGCCCCGATGATCAGGACGTCAACCTTGTCCAGCATCTTCGCACTCCGATGTCTCGCGCAGAATGGTCTGTGTGCCTTCACCGGGTCCAGCCGCGATCGGTCGCTTACTTGGTGCGCCGCAGCTACGCCTTCGCCGTTCGGTGTTCCGCAAACTCCTGGGTTGGCGACGCCACCCGGAGCCATTTCTCCCTGCGACCCACAAACAGCTCGTAGGTCGGCAGCAGGTCGGTGGGCGCCTGATCGAGCGCGCCGAAACCGATGGCGATCTCGCCATCCGTAATGCCGAACAGGGACGACCCGCAGGTTGCGCAGAAATGGCGGGTGACGGGGGTGTCTTTCCAGCTTCTCGTATCACCGTGAATCGTGACGTCTGCCGCGCGCCAGATTGCATTGGCGGTGACCGCCGAACCGCTCTGCTTCCGGCATGTCGTGCAGTGGCAAAGCCCGACTCTGATTGGCTCACCGCGCGCCTCAATCCGGATGGCTCCGCAGCAACATGATCCTGTTCTCATCGATCATTCCTCCTTCTCGCAAACTGTGACACCACTCAGGAACGCTGTGAACGGCAAGCTCATCAGGCTCGCCGAGTGGTGGCGTCGCGCCGCTTACTCGTAGGGGGAATTTAGACCTGATAGCGTCCCCCTACTCCCCAGCGGGGGTGGGGGTGTTTGCTTCGTTGCCCCTGGTGCGGTGTGTGGCTCAATACTGGACGCGGCTTTGCTGGGTCGCTCGCTGCAACAGTCCTGCTCCTGGATGGAGCGTGAAAGGAAGTGATGAGCAGAAAGAGATCGTCGGAGAAGGCATTATGCGATTTCGCAGTCAGGCGCTTTCTGTCCGCCGATCTCGATGGCGTCATGGAACTCTGTCGGGCGGAGGGGTGGGAGTCGTATCTCGCGGATCGCGAACGGACCTTGCGGGCGCTCAATTGCCCTGGGCCTATTACGATTGTAGCGGTACAGGAACAAGAGATCTGCGGATTTGCCCAGATGCTGAGCGACGGCGCGATCCGAGCCTACCTGGCAAACATCGCAGTTGCCGCGAAATGGCGCGGGATCGGCATTGGCCGGCGGCTCATCCAGGAACTGTTTGCTGAGGCGAGGCCACTCTATGTCGATTTGCTGTCGACCGAGTCCGCTGCGTCATTTTATGATACTTTTTCGCATCGTCGCCTGCCAGGCTACCGAATTTACGATCGGTCTCGTTGATCGCGATGCAGGTGCCTTGCTCCACTGCCCTGACGAAGCAAGACAGTGTTGGCGTGGGTAAATCATTCGCATTTGGCGCTTTGCCCTGACTTCCGACATTTTCCTAGCCGGTCGATCGGATGCATGCGGCGGTTTCCGTGGGGTCTGTGTCTGACCGGGCGTCCGGCATCGATGAGATCAGGACGGCCGATAAGCCGTTACGGCGGCTTATCAGTGGCCGCCGCCATCGGCATACTCGCGCTCCACGCCGGGAGAAGGGAACGACCATGGCGAAGCCGGGACCACGGGGGAATGGAGCGCTCCGCCGCGCGCTTGAGCTGTTGAAAACAGTGCCGATGGTGGACGGCCACAACGACCTGCCCTGGGTGATCCGGTGCGACAAGATCGCCCAGGGCGACGTGCTGAAATACGACCTGTCGCGCCGCCATAATGACGGTGACACTGATATTCCCAGGCTGCGCCAGGGCCGCGTCGGCGGGCAGATCTGGGCGGCCTACGTGCCCACCGACATCGACCATCCCGCGCGCAGTGTGCTGGAGCAGATCGATATCATCCTCCGCATCAATGCGGCGCACCCGGACGTCTTCTTGCCGTCAACACGGGCGGCCGATATCGGCCGGGCGAAGCGGCAGGGCAAGATCGCGTCGATCATGGCGGTCGAGGGCGGCGTCGGGCTGGAGAACAGTCTGTCGCCATTGCGCGTCTGGCACGCCGCCGGCGCGCGGCTGATGACGCTGTGCCACAACGGCACGCTGGACTGGGTGGACAGCGCCACCGACGCGCCGCGCCATGGCGGGCTGACCGCGTTCGGCCGTGCCGTGGTGGGCGAGTTGAACCGGCTCGGCATGATCGTCGATTGCGCACACGTCTCGCCCGACGTGATGCGCCAGGTGCTGGATGTCTCGACCGCGCCCATCGTGTTCTCGCATTCCAACGCGCGCGGACTTTGCGACCATCCCCGCAACGTGCCGGACGACGTGTTGGACGCGCTCGCGGCCAGGGAGGACGGGTTGGTGATGGCGACCTTCATCCCCGATTTCATCAGCGAGGAGGTGCGGCTGTGGATGGAGCCGATCCGGATCGCGCTCGCCAACGATCCCGTCACCAACCGCCTGGAAATGATCGCCGCACACGAGCGCACGCACGGGCCTCGGCCGCAGGCGACGCTGGCGCAACTGGCTGATCACATCGAGTATATTGCCGGGCGGGTGGGGCAGGACCGTGTCGGTATCGGCTCGGATTTCTTCGGCGTTCCGACCACGCCGGTGGGGCTGGAGGATGTCAGCCGCTTTCCGCATCTGTTGGCCGAATTGTTCCGCCGTGGGTGGTCCGATAGGGCTGTTGCGGGCATTGCCGGCCGCAACTTCATTCGCGTGTTCCGCGCGGTCGAACGCGAGGGCGAGCGGTTGCGGGAGCGCGGAAAGCCGGCGGTGGGACGGAGCGAGGATTTTGCGGCGGCGTGAGTTGCGCGTTGTCGGTCGAATGTGCGCTGTGTCTCAACGATTGCGCGTCGGACGGCTGCTTCCGTCTCAGATAATGTGCGCCGGAAAGGACCATTTATTGCGCGTCGGGCCGTTGATCATTGGGCGCCGCTACAGCTAGCGCTGCCGATCCGGGCTGGCCGCCTGCGCGACGATGTCCTCGGCTCGATACCCCTGGGCGAACAGCAGCGCGCGCAGGTCCGCGTGATCCACCCGCGCCCGAGCCTCCGCCGCGACGATCGGCTTGGCGCGGAAGGCCACTCCCAGCCCGGCCGCACGCAGCATGTCGAGATCGTTGGCGCCATCCCCGACCGCGAGCGTTGCCGACAGCTGCAGCCCGCGCGCTGCGGCGAGCCCGGTAAGCGTGGCCAGCTTGGTGTCGCGATCGAGGATCGGTTCCGCAACCCGTCCGGTCAGCGCCGTGCCGTCATCCAGCAGCGTATTGGACCGGTGCAGATCGAAGCCGCACAGCACGGCGACGCGGCTGGTGAAGAAGCTGAAGCCGCCCGACACCAGCGCCGCATAGGCACCGTGCGCGCGCATCGTGGCGACCAGTTCGCGCGCGCCAGGGCTGAGGCGCACCCGCTGCCAGGTTCGTTCCAGCGCGTCCACCGGCAGTCCCCGCAGCATCGCCACCCGCTCGCGCAGCGCCGCCTTGAAGTCCAGCTCGCCATTCATCGCGCGGGCGGTGATGGCAGCGATGCGGTCCTTCAGGCCGGCGAAGTCGGCCAGCTCGTCGAGGGTCTCGCCGGTGACGATGGTGCTGTCCATGTCCGCGATCAGCAGGCGCTTGCGGCGGCCCTCGGTCGGTGTGGCGATGGCGTCGATCGGCGCCCCCTCCAGCGCGGCGCGCACCAGCGCCATGTCCGGTGCCGCCCGGAGCGCGATGTCGGCGGCTTCGGCAGGCGCCAGAACTTCCGCCACACCGCCTGCCACTGCATCGCGGACGCGCCCGATTGCGGCATCGGTCAGCGTCGCAGACTCTCGCCTGGCGATCAGGGTCAGACTGTAACGCGTCATCCGCCGTCCGCTCGTTGCAAAGCCGCACGGTCCCAATGTCCGAGGTCGGAGGCTGCCGCATAGGTATGGCGCAGATAGTCCATCAGCGCCGCATCCGGGGCCGGTGCGGTACGAACCGCGTCGTACGGCAGGATGAACTGGCCAAGCTCCTGGTCGTAGTAAGTCGCGTCGGGGCGCATCGGCGCCAGCGCAAAGCCGTTCGGCTCGGGATAGGCGTAACTGAAGAACGCCGGCCGGCCGAAGCCGCCGTTCCCCGGCCAGAAGCCGCAACTGCTCACCTCGTGCGAGTAGGCCTCCTGCATGACCCGGGCGGCCAAATTCGGCGTATTGCTGGTCAGTTTGGGCGCGGTACGACCGGAAAACCGCGTGACGGCCAGATCGAAACTCCCCCAGAAGAAATGCACCGGGCTGACCTTGCCGAGGAAGCCGGACCGGAACTGCGTGAACAGCCGATCCACCTGAACCAGGGCGCGCCAGAACCGATTGACGTGGTCCGGGTCATAGGACCGGTGCCCGTGGTCCTGATCGAACGGGATGGCGTCGGCGATCTCGACCGGCATCGTCCAGATCCGCGTCTCCAGTCCGAGACCGCGCAGCCGGGCCATCACCTCGGCATGGAAATCAGCGACCGATCGCGGGCCGAGTGGCATGGTCGCTGTGTCGCCAGTGCTGGTCTGGATCTTCAGGCTGTGGTCGATGAAGTCGAAATCGATCTGAAAGCGCCGGGCGCCATAGGGGATCGGCGATGTCGTCAGTCCCCGGCAGGTCACGTACAGCGGAACCTGCCACCAATGATTGATCATCGGTGCATGGGCCAGACGAACCTTGCCGACCACCTGGGTCCAAAGGTGCAGCGTCGCGCAGGTATCCGCCCAGTCGGCGAGCGGAAGGTCGGGCCAGTCGCTCGCGGTGGATCGGCTTGAAGCGTCAGTCGGTGGCATTGCCAGCTCTCCCGGTTGTCCCATGCCGGACACGCTTGCGGCGTGCACGCCCGGTCACCCTGCCGATGGACTGTGGACCGGGCGCAACCGGTGATAAAGTCACCATGGCTGCCGGGGCGCACGCGGTCGCCCGCTCCGCGACCCGTGTACAATGCTTCGATGACACACGGCTTCGATGACACACGGCTTCGATGACGCGCGGTTCGATGACACGCCTGCGACCTGATCCGCCATCAGCCCTGATCGTGGCCGGTCCCACCGCGAGCGGGAAGTCGGCGCTTGCGGTGGCGCTCGCCGAGCGGTTCCGCGGCACCGTCATCAACGCCGACGCCATGCAGGTGTACCGCGAGCTTCGCATCGTGACCGCGCGCCCCACGCCCGAGGATGAGACCCGCGTGCCGCACGCGCTGTACGGTGTCCGCGCTGCCGCCGAACCGGGCAGTGTCGCGTGGTGGCGCGATGCGGCGCTGGCGGAGATGGCCCGGGTGCGCGAAGCCGGGAGGCTGCCGATCCTCACCGGCGGCAGCGGACTCTATTTCGCCGCGCTGACCGAGGGGATTGCGGCGATCCCCGACCCTGGCCCGGTGGCCCGGGCGGAGGCACGGGAACTACTGCGGGACACCGGTCCGGTTGCCCTGCACGCCCGCCTTGCCGAACTGGACCCGGTGACCGCCGCCAGGATCCGCCCCACCGACAGCCAGCGGATCGCGCGCGCCTGGGAGGTGTGGCGCGGCACCGGCACCGGTCTCGCGGCCTGGCAGGCGAATCCGGCGCAACCACCGCCGTGGCGCTACGCCGCATTCCTGCTCGATCCGCCTCGGGCGGACCTCCGCACCGCCATCGCGGCACGCTGCGCCGCGATGCTGGCGGCCGGTGCCTTGGACGAGGTGCGGGCACTGCTGGCGCTGCGGCTGGATCCGGCACTGCCGGCGATGCGCGCACACGGCGTGCCGGAACTTGCCGCCCATCTGCGGGGTGAACTCACCCTCCATCAGGCCATCAGCCGCATCGAGCTGGTCACCGGTCAGTACACCAAGCGTCAGGCGACCTGGTTCCGTCACCATCCGCTCGCGTTGCCGTCACGCACGCATACAATCCATTCGAGAATGACTGATTGGATGAAATATTTGGAAAGAAAATGCCCCGATATATTAACTATTATTGAAAGCGCGGGTTGACGCATCGCAGCATCCGGCCTATCGGTGCGCCCCCTCGATCACCCTGGAGCACCACCATGTCGGCAGACGACGCCCAATCGGGAGCGGAAGTCCTCCTGCGGGCCCTGAAGGACCAGGGCGTGGAGGTCATCTTCGGATATCCGGGCGGCGCCGTACTGCCGATCTATGACGCGCTGTTCAAGCAGAACGCGATCCGCCACATCCTGGTCCGCCAGGAGGGCGGCGCGGTGCATGCCGCCGAGGGCTACGCCCGCTCCACCGGCAAGGTCGGCGTGGTGCTGGTCACATCCGGCCCGGGGGCGACCAATGCGGTGACCGGACTGGTGGACGCACTGATGGACTCGATCCCGGTGGTCTGCCTGACCGGGCAGGTGCCCACCCACCTGATCGGCAACGACGCGTTCCAGGAGGCGGACACCACCGGCATCACGCGCCCGGCCACCAAGCACAACTACCTGGTCAAGCGTGCCGAAGACCTGGCCCGGGTAGTCCACGAGGCGTTCTACGTCGCCCGCTCCGGCCGGCCCGGTCCGGTTGTGATCGACCTGCCGAAGGACATCGTGATCGGCCGCGCGCCGTATACCGAGCCCGCCTCGGGGCATCCCAGCTACCGCCCGCAGACCGAGCCCGACCACGGCCAGATCGCCAAGGCGATCGCCCTGCTGAAGCAGGCGAAGCGGCCGATGATCTATGCCGGCGGCGGTGTGATCAACGCCGGCCCCGCGGCATCGGCGGCGCTGGTGCGGTTCACCCGAATGACCGGCTTCCCGGTCACCAACACGCTGATGGGTCTCGGCGCCTACCCTGCCTCCGATCCGCAGTTCCTCGGCATGCTGGGCATGCACGGCACCTACGAGGCCAATCTTGCGATGCACGGCTGCGATGTGCTGCTGAACATCGGCGCTCGGTTCGATGACCGCGTGACCGGTCGGCTGAACGCGTTCAGCCCGGGGTCGAAGAAGATCCACGCCGACATCGATCCCTCATCGATCAACAAGAACGTGCCGGTCGATGTCGCCATCGTGGGCGATGCCGGCCGCACGCTGGACGCGCTGATCGCGGCATGGCAGGCCGACGCCACGGTGCCCGACACGCAGGCGCTGGCGGCATGGTGGCGCCACATCGACAGCTGGCGCGCGAAGGACAGCCTGAAGTTCACCCAGGACATGACGCCGGGCGCGATCATCAAGCCGCAATACGCCATCCAGCGGCTGTATGAGCTGACCCGTGCGGTGGACCGGGAGATCTTCATCACCACCGAGGTCGGCCAGCACCAGATGTGGGCGGCCCAGCACTTCCACTTCGAGCGGCCGAACCATTGGATGACCAGCGGTGGTCTCGGCACCATGGGCTATGGATTGCCGGCCGCGATGGGCGTGCAGGTGGCCCACCCCGACGCGCTGGTGATCGACATCGCCGGTGAGGCAAGCGTCCTGATGAACATCCAGGAGATGGGCACGCTGGCGCAGTACCGGCTCCCGGTGAAGGTGTTCATCCTGAACAACCAGTACATGGGAATGGTCCGCCAATGGCAGGAACTGCTGCATGGCGGGCGCTATTCGGAAAGCTACAGCGCGGCACTGCCGGACTTTGTCAAGCTGGCGGACAGTTTCCACGCGGTCGGCCTGCGCGCAGAACGCGTCGAGCAGGTCGACGACGTGATCCGCGAGATGCTGGCGACCGATCGTGCGGTGATCGCCGACATCGCGGTGGACCCGAAGGAGAACTGCTTCCCGATGATCCCGAGCGGCGCCGCGCACAACGAGATGATCCTCGGCACCGAACACGAGGGCGATGCCGCCGGCATCACCGACGAAGGCCTCGTTCTGGTCTGACCCACCCGTCACCCCGGTTTCGCGGGGATAACGACTGGAATACCAAGAATGCCCGACAGCACATTGCGCAGCGCTACGATATCGGTGCTGGTTGAGAACGAACCCGGTATTCTCGCCCGCGTCGTCGGCCTGTTCTCCGGCCGCGGCTACAACATCGACAGCCTCACCGTGGCGCCGGTGGAAAGCGGTGGCGGCCGATCGCGCATCAACATCGTCACCTCCGGCACCGAGATGGTGATCGAGCAGATCAAGGCGCAACTCGATCGCCTGGTGCCGGTGCACCGCGTCGCCGATCTGACGCGGGAAGGGCCGCACATCGCTCGCGAGATGGCGCTGATCAAGGTGACCGGCGTTGGCGAGAAGCGCGTCGAGGCCTTGCGCATCGCCGATGCGTTCCGCGCCCGCGTGATCGATGCGACGCAAGAGAGTTTCGTATTCGAACTTACCGGTGCCACCGACAAGCTCGACGCGTTCATCGATCTGATGCGCCATCTCGGGCTCGCCGAGGTGTCGCGCACCGGCATAGTGGCGATGGCGCGCGGCGTGCGAACGATCTAGGGTCGATATCGGTCAGCATCGCTGGAAAGATTGGATCATGTCCGGTTCCCTCAACGCCGCGCCGCCCACCGGAGAGACCGACACGCCGGGCCGTTACCTGATCGTGCAGCCATCGGGCGCCGGCCTTACCATGATGGTCGATACGGTCACCGGACGCAGCTGGTTTCGTATCGCGGCGGGAGCCGATCACTATGCCTGGCGCCCGATGAAGTTCGAGCCTTCGGCCGCCGATCTCCCCAGATAACAGGAGCAGCAACAGATGCGCGTTTACTATGACCGCGACGCCGATGTGAACCTGATCAAGGGCAAGCGCGTCGCCATCATCGGCTATGGCAGCCAGGGGCACGCCCACGCCAACAACCTGAAGGACAGCGGCGTGAAGGACGTCGTCGTGGGTCTGCGCCCGAACTCGGCAGGCGTGGCGAAGGCGGAGGCTGCGGGACTGAAGGTGATGGACCCGGCCGACTGCGCGAAAACCGCCGACGTGGTCATGATGCTGACCCCAGACGAGGGCCAGGGCGACCTGTATCGCGACAAGCTTGGGCCGAACCTGAAGAAAGGCGCTGCGCTGGCATTCGCGCATGGCCTGAACGTGCACTTCAACCTGCTCGATCCGCGCCCCGACATCGATGTGTTCATGATCGCGCCGAAAGGCCCTGGCCACACGGTGCGCAGCGAATATCAGCGCGGCGCCGGCGTGCCGTGCCTGGTCGCGGTGGCGCAGAACCCGTCGGGCAACGCGATGGAGGTCGCGCTGTCCTATGCCAGCGCGATCGGTGGCGGTCGCGCCGGGATCATCGAGACGACGTTCAAGGAGGAATGCGAGACCGACCTGTTCGGCGAACAGACCGTGCTGTGCGGCGGACTGGTCGAGCTGATGAAGGCGGGCTACGAGACGCTGGTGGAAGCCGGCTACGCACCCGAGATGGCGTATTTCGAGTGTGTCCACGAAGTGAAGCTGATCGTCGATCTGGTGTATGAAGGCGGCATCGCCAACATGAACTACTCGGTCAGCAACACCGCCGAGTACGGCGAGTACGTGTCCGGGCCGCGCATCGTCAACGACACCACCAAGGCGGAAATGAAGCGCGTGCTGGCCGACATCCAATCCGGCAAGTTTGCGCGCGACTGGATGCTGGAGAACAAGGTGAACCAGACCAGCTTCAAGGCGATGCGCCAGCGCCTGGCCGAGCACCCGATCGAGCAGGTGGGCGAGAAACTGCGCGCGATGATGCCGTGGATCGGCAAGAACGCGCTGGTGGATCGGTCACGCAACTGAAGCCGGCAGCACTTGCTGACCGCATTCACCTGCCAGGACGAAGTGCTCCGCCGCACGTCGGAGCCGCTCGCTGATGCGGTATGGATCGATCTGCTTGAGCCCACGCCGGATGAAACCGAGCGTGTCACCCGCGAGACCGGCCTCGCGGTTCCCACCGAGGCCGACATCAACGAGATCGAAAGCTCCAGCCGCCTCGCAACGCGTGACGGCGTGCTCTATCTCAACCTGCCGGTGGTGATTCACCTCGATGGTGAGCCGCGGTCGGTTTCGTTCGGTTTCGTCCTGTCGCGCGACCGGCTGATCACGGTCCGGTTTGCGGCAAGCCGCGTGTTCGAACAGTTCATGGCACACCACGCGACGCCGGCACGCAGCGGCTCGCATGTGATGGTGGCGCTGCTGGAGGCTGTCGTCGATCGCCAGGCCGACGCGCTGGAACAGGTGAAGGCGGACCTCGAAACCATCTCGCATCGCATATTCGCCGCGGACATGGTGGCCGCGTCCGGCCGCAAACGCGAGGACATGATGCTCCGCGCCACACTGGTCACGCTCGGCCGGGTCGGCGACCTCGTCTCGCATATCCGCGAAAGTCAGGTCAGTGCCGGGCGCATCGTACCCTACGTGGAGACGGCGGCCGAGGCATGGCTGCCGCAGGAACTGCACCCGCGATTGCAGACGCTGCAGCGCGACATTGCATCGCTGAACGACTACGACACGCACCTCAACGACAAGCTGCAGTTCCTGCTGGATGCCACGCTGGGCTTCATCAACATCGCGCAGAACAACGTGATGAAGGTGCTGACGGTGGCCTCGGTCGTCGGCATCCCGCCGGTGCTGGTGGCCGGCATCTACGGGATGAACTTCAAGTTCATGCCGGAATACGACTGGTCCTGGGGCTATCCCTACGGCCTGGTTGTGATCCTGCTGACCGCGATCATCCCGCTGGCCATATTCAAGTGGCGCAACTGGATCTGACGGAGGCACGCCATGCAACGCATGGAGGTTCGCGAGGCCGACATCACCACGCTGACGGTGGACGCGATCGTGAATGCGGCGAACCAATCGCTGCTGGGCGGCGGCGGCGTGGACGGAGCAATCCATCGCGCCGCCGGGCCGGCGCTGCTGGAGGAGTGCCGCACGCTCGGCGGTTGTCCGACCGGACAGGCGAAGATCACCAAGGGCTATGGGCTGCCGGCGAAGTTCGTGATCCACGCCGTGGGGCCGCGCTACCGCGACGGCGGGCACGGTGAACCGGAGTTGCTGGCGAGCTGCTATAGCGCGAGCCTGCGGCTGGCGGTCGCCCACGGCGTGCGCAGCATCGCCTTCCCGGCGATCAGTTGCGGCATTTACGGCTATCCGGTTGCTGACGCCGCCAGGATCGCGGTGCGAACGGTGGCCGGGTTTCTGGCTGCGGAGCAGACGATCCAGCGCGTGGTGCTGGCGTGCTTCGGCAGCGACGTGCTGGATGCCTACCGGCTGGCAGTGCGCCAAACAGGCGCCGGGTGACCCTTCCCGCTCCGCAACCGGCGGGCCGGTGCGTCATCCAGCATGTTCAGTCGACCGCGCGCCAGCGGAACTGCGGTCGCCATCCCAGTGCCTCGCGCGCACGATCCGAGTGCACCAGCGGCGCCCACGCATCGACCGGCTCAGGACCGCGCCAAGGCACATCAGGCAGCAACCGTCGCGCCAGTTCGCGGGGCGGGATCGGCGAAGTCCCGTCATCGGCGACGATGAGCGCAGTCAGATGGGACTGTTCGGAACGGCGCAACGCCGCGTCCACGGCGCTTGCCACGTCGCGCACATCGATCCACGCGCCGTACTCCCAATACGGCGTCCACTCGGCAGCGGGATCCGCGGCGCGTGCCGCCGCAAGACTGGCACGGCGGGCCGCGCCGCAGACGGCTGGCGGACGCAAGCACACCGTCGCGATCCCCTTCGTCACGGTGTAGCAACGGCACAATTCCTCAACCAGCCGCTTCGCCATTCCGTATGCGGTGGGCGGACGGATCGGGTGGTCGTCATCGATCGGCAGGTAATCCGGCGCCGCCTCGCCACGGAACGCGCCGATCGCATTGACGCTGCTGAACGTGACGACGCGCCCGATGCCCGCGTTGTGCGCGGCCTCCAACATGTTCCAGTTGCCCGTCACGTTGTGGGTGATGAAGCGTTGGCCGGAATCGGCAGCATCCGGCTGCTGCCCGCCTGCGGCATGGACGATCGCGTCGCAGCCGCGGGCCGCTGCCGCATAGTCCTGCGCATCGAGAACGTCGTGACCTTCGGCAACATCAAATCGAACCACCTGATCGCCTTGAGCCAACAGGTGCGCAACGACGGCGCCACCGATCAGGCCGCTGCTTCCGCTCACCAGCACTCGCATGTCGATGCCCTCCGCCCGGTCGTGGCAGTCCAGAGCGCGTTCCAGGCGAGGACCGCCGGCGCACCGCCAGTGGTGACGCACCGCAGCGTGTCGGCCCGAGCGTAACGGCCTGCCCGAAGATGCGCGATCATACAGGCGGTCGCCTTGGCGGTGTAGAGCGGGTCAAGGATCACACCCTCGATGGCCGTCGCTATCCGTGGTGTTCGAACTGATCGCCGCCCAGCCGCTGCCGAACCAGCGTCTGTTGCCCTTGCCGGAAGGTCACGCCATGATTTGCCGGCAAGGCGCCAATGCCGGCGGCCACTACAGGACTCCAGCTGAGGCAGGCGCAGAACATGCCGGTTCATCCGTCGAAGTCTGAACAAAAGCGCGGCGAACATGGGCGGCTGCTGGAGGCTCGCGAGGGCACCGCATCCTGGCGACAGTGGGGCCCGTATCTCAGCGAGCGACAATGGGGCACCGTCCGCGAGGACTACAGCGAGCACGGCGCCGCATGGGATTATTTCACGCACGACGACGCCCGCAGCCGCGCCTATCGCTGGGGTGAGGACGGCCTCGCGGGATTTTGCGACGACAAGCAGCTGCTGTGCTTTGCGCTGGCCTTGTGGAACGGCGCTGATCCGATCCTGAAGGAACGCGCCTTCGGTCTCACCAACGGCGAGGGCAATCACGGTGAGGACGTAAAGGAGTACTATTTCTATCTCGATGCGACACCAACCCACTCGTACTGCAAATATCTCTACAAATATCCGCAGCGCAGCTTTCCATATGACGACCTGGTTCGAACCAATCGAGCTCGCTCACGTCAGGAATTCGAGTACGAGCTGATCGACTCCGGGATCTTCGACGATAATCAGTATTTCGATGTGCTCGTTGAGTATGCCAAGGCGTCGCCGGACGATATTCTGATCCTGCTGACGGTACACAATCGCGGCTCTGCGACGCAGCCGCTGCATCTACTTCCGACGCTGTGGTTCCGCAACCTGTGGACCGGCAGGCCGGGTGCGAAACCGCCGGCGATGACCGGCAACAGCGACACGATCACCGCGAACCACCCGCAGCTTGGTGTTTGGCAACTGAAGTGCGACGGGTCACCACGACTGCTGTTCACCGAGAACGAGACGAACGACCGGCGCCTGACGGGCACCGCCGGCGGAACCGCCTTTGTCAAGGACGGCATCAACGATTTCCTGCTGCACGGCCGTACTGCTGCGGTCAACCCGGCGAACACCGGTACCAAGGCAGCCGCACACTACCTGCTCGATATCCCGGCCGCCGGCTCCGCAACCGTGCGGTTGCGGCTGCGGCGAGCCGGGCCGGACGATCCTGCCTTTGACGCTTCCTTCGACGAGATCTTCGCCCGACGCCGCGCAGAGGCTGACGCCTTCTACGACGTGATTACGCCATCCCACCTCGACCAGGACGGACGCAGCATATTCCGTCAGGCGCTCGCCGGCATGTTGTGGAGCAAACAACACTATCATTTCGATGTTGCGCGCTGGCTGGCGGAGCATAATGCCTTTCCAACGTCCGCAGGCGACGTCGCGACCCGCAACGCTGACTGGTTCCATATGCTCAATGACCATATCATCTCGATGCCGGACAAGTGGGAGTATCCCTGGTACGCCAGCTGGGACCTGGGATTTCATTGCCTGGCGTTGGTGCTGGTTGATCCTGACTTCGCCAAGCAGCAGCTCGAACTCATGCTGCACGCCGACTACATCCATCCAAATGGCCAACTTCCTGCCTATGAATGGGGGTTCGGCGATGTCAATCCGCCGGTGCATTCCTGGGCGGCCTTCTTCGTCTATGAGGTCGACAAGGCGAGAAATGGCGGCGTCGGTGATACCAGATTCCTTGGGCATGTGTTCCAAAAGCTGATTGCCAACTTCACCTGGTGGAGCAATCGCAAGGATCCCCGTGGACGCAATGTGTTCCAAGGCGGCTTTCTGGGGCTGGACAATATCGGGGTGTTCGATCGGAGCGCACCGCTGCCGACCGGCGGTCATATGGATCAGGCAGACGGCACCGGCTGGATGGCATTGTACGCCCAGACGATGCTGCAGATCGCCGTGGAACTGGCCGGACACGACCGGGTCTATGAGCCCCTCGCGCTTAAATTCTTCGAGCATTTCATGTGGATCGGCTCGGCACTTGGCCGCATGGGCGACCAACAGGATGATCTCTGGGACGAACAAGACGGTTTCTTCTACGATGTGCTGCGCCTGCCGGATGGCAGCGCGCAGCGGCTCAAGGTGCGTTCCATGGTGGGTCTGCTGCCGCTCTGTGCCGCAACCGTGTTCGAGCCGGCAGAACTTGCGCGGGTGCCCAATGCGGTCGCGCGGGGCGCTGCTTTCCTCGCGCGTTTTCCCCAGCTGGTCGAGCATATCGCGCTGCCGAGCAAACCAGGCCATAACGGCCGCACCCTGCTCGCGGTTCTGAACGAAGAGCGGTTGCGACGCGTGCTGCACCGGATGCTCGACGAGGAGGAATTTCTAGGTCCGTTCGGAATTCGCTCCCTGTCGCGCTTCCATCGTGACCATCCGTTCCGGTTTCAGGTTGGCGAGCGAAGTTATTTTGTCGGCTATCATCCGGCTGAATCGGCATCCGGCAGCTTCGGCGGCAACTCGAATTGGCGTGGGCCGGTCTGGATGCCGATGAACCTGCTGATCGTACGCGCGCTGATCAATCTGTACCGCTACTACGGTGATAAATTCACCATTGAGTGTCCGACGGGTTCCGGCAGACAGCTGACGCTGCTGCAGGTCGCTGCGGAAATAGCGCGCCGGATTTTCGCTATTTTTCATCGCGGACCGGACGGCAGGCGCCCGCTCTATGGCGGCACCGAGAAGTTTCAAACCGACCCGCATTGGCGCGATCTCGTGCTGTTTTACGAATACTTCCACGGCGACAACGGCGCCGGCCTTGGCGCCAGCCATCAGACCGGCTGGACTGGCTGCGTGTCACTGCTGTCGATGCTGACCGGCGCGGCGGCGGCTATGGAATCGGCCATCGACGCCAGCCAGGATCAGTTCTTCGCAGCGTTTGGTCGAACCCGCGGCCGGAGCTCCTCGAGTTAGGCCGAACTGCCTGGCGAGCGTGGCGAGATCGTGCGGCCCCGACCGCTAGTAAATTGTCGCCTTCAGCCGCTCCGGATACGCCGCATCATATTCCGGGCCGCCGACCCGGCCGCGCGAGATGTCCGCCAGGATCGTCCCGGTACTCGGCAGGCTCCGCCGCTGCACGTGCCTCGCCGGGTTCCACAGATCCGACCGCACCAGCGCCTTCGGACACTGAAAGTACACCCGCTCGACATGTACCACGATCACCGACCGCGGCAGCTTGCCCTGCGCCGGAAACCGCTCCAACAGCGCCGGCTGCACGGAAATCTCGGCCTGCCCGTTCACTCGCAGCGTCTCGCCGACGCCGGGGATCAGGAACAGCAGCGCGATGCGCGGATCCGCGATCAGGTTGTTCAGACTGTCGACGCGATTATTGCCGCGCCGGTCCGGGATCAGCAGCGTCCGCGCATCCTCCACCACGACGAATCCGGCCGGATCGCCACGCGGCGAAACATCCAGCCCGTCGGGACCGCTGGTCGCCATCACCATGAATGGCGACGCCTCGATCATCGCGCGATAATGCGGGTGCACGTAATCGATCTCCTTGGCGATCGCGCCGTCGGAGGGATCGCCATAGAGTTCGCGCAGCGCCGCCGGGTCGGTCAGCAGGGTTCCGTCATGCATGAAGTCCACCACCATCTCGCGCCATGATCCCGGTCGCCATCGTCACCGGCTTTCTCGGCAGTGGCAAGACCACGCTGATCTCCCGCATCCTGCGCGATCCCGGCTTCGCGCGCACCGCTGTCATCGTCAACGAGTTCGGCGAGATCGGCCTCGATCACGAGCTGATCGCCAGCAGCGACGAGACCCTCATCGCATTGACCACCGGCTGCCTGTGCTGCGCGGTGCGCAGCGACCTCGTCGCCACATTGCTGGACCTGCGGCGCCGCCGCGACGGGGGCGAGATCGGCTATGACCGGGTGCTGATCGAGACCTCGGGCCTCGCCGACCCGGCGCCGATCCTGCATGCGCTGATGACCGATGGCGACATCGCGCAACACCACGCCATAGCTGGCATTGTCACCGTGGTCGATGCGCTGCACGGCGAGACGACGCTCGATCGCCACCCGGAAGCGCGCCGCCAGGTGGCGCTGGCCGACACCCTGCTGCTGAGCAAGACCGATCTCGCGGCACCCACCGATGGGCTGCGCACACAGCTTGTCGCGCTCAATCCCTCTGCCGCGCGGCACGCCGCCCGTGAGGTCTCGCCCGACCGATTGTTCGCCGGCACCGACATCGCCACCCGCTTCGCCGGCTTGCCCGAGCCATCGGCACGCAATCCGTTCGTCCGCGCGCAACACGGCGACGGCATCACCACCTTTGTTCTGCGTCGCGATCGTCCGATCCCGGCGCTGGCGCTCACCCTGCTCCTCGCGGCGCTGGCCGAACACTGCGGCGCCCGGATGTTGCGGCTGAAGGGCCTGGTGAACATCGCGGAAATGCCGGGCCAGCCCGCGGTGATCCACGGCGTGCAGCACGTCGTCGCGCCGCCGGAGTTTCTCGATCGCTGGCCGTCGGCCGATCATACCACACGGATTGTGTTCATCACCCAGGGCGTGCCTCGCCATTTCCCGGCGCGCCTGCTCGATGCGATCGAACCGGAGGTGCGCGAGGAGATGGATTGGATCGGGCCCGCATGATGCAAGCCGACAGGCCGTACACCGGCGCTGCATCACGCTCTCCGCACGCCAAGGAAAGCGGCGAAATCCCACGGCAGATCGACGATGTTGCGGCGGTGAGCGGTCGAGCGGACGAAATGACCCATCGGCACGATCCCGCGCAAGGGCTTTCGTTTCGTCGGCGCGGTGCGTGAAGAGGCGGGTGCGGTCGGGCTCGACACCGAAATGCCAGGGCCTGAACCCGCCGGAGCAAGAGTTCCTTTCCGACGGAATCGCGGACGACCTCATCGCCGAACTGTCCCGGGAACATTCACTGGCGCCCCGAGGACCTGGACCATCTGCTCGACGGTCTGCGCAAGGCCGGATGGAACAGCTGATGCACTGTAGAAACGACCGTGACAGGCTGGCAGACAGCCGGTCCGCGCCTGCCGGTTTGGTTCCCACCATCATCGAACTGAACTAGGCTGCCGGCAATTCCGGGAGGAAACACGGGTATGCACCGGCGCAGCCTTCTGCTCGGCGCGGCGGCGGCGGTTGCCGCGCCACTCGCACGACCCGCCATCGCAGGCGCTGCGCAGACGCTTTCGATCGTGCCGCAGGTCGCGCTGAACAGCATCGATCCGGTTTGGACCAGCTCGCAGATCGCCCGCAACATGGGCTTCATGGTGTTCGACCTGCTGTACGGCCGCGACGAGGCGATGAACCCACGGCTGCAGATGCTGGAAGGCGACCTCGCGGAGGACAACGCCCGCCGCTGGACATTGCGGCTGCGCGAGAACCTGTGGTTCCACGATGGCGAGCCGGTGCGTTCGCGCGACTGCATCGCCTCGCTGCGGCGCTGGATGGTGCGCGACCAGGGCGGGGTGACGTTGTCGCAGCGCATCGATGCGATCGAGGCGCCGGACGACCGCACCATCGTTCTGCGGCTGAACCAGCCGTTCCCGCATCTGCGCACACTGCTGTCCAAGTTCATCATCCCCGCGGTGATGATGCCGGAGCGGCTGGCGTTGACCGATCCGTTCAAGCAGATCCCGGAAGCGATCGGCAGCGGCCCGTTCCGCTGGCTCGCGGACGAGCACGTGCTGGGCAGCCACGCCGCGTTCGCGAAATTCGACCGCTACGTGCCGCGCGACGAGCCGGCGAGCTACACCGCCGGCGGGCATCGCGTGCTGGTGGATCGCGTCGAGTGGAAGATGATCCCCGACGGCGCCACCGCGGTGAACGCGCTGGTGACCGGCGAGGTGGACTGGGTCGAAATCCCGCTGCCCGATCTGCTGCCGATGCTGCGGAAGGCGCCTGGGGTGAAGGTTGGCGTGCTGGACAGCTATGGCCAGATCTGCTTCCTGCGACCGAACCATGTTGCGGCGCCGACCAGCAATCCGGGCGTTCGCCGCGCGATGCTGGCGGCGCTCGACCAGCAGGAGGTGATGGCCGCGTCGATGGGCGGCGATCCGGACAACATGTTCACCGGCGTCGGCTTCCTGAGGACCGGCAAGCCGGAGGTGGACGAGGCCGGCATGGAACTGGTGCGCACGAAGCACACGCCGGATCAGGTGAAGGCGATGCTCGACCAGGCCGGCTACAACGGCGAGCGCATCGTGCTGCTGCACGCCACCGACCACTGGTACTTCAATCCGACGGCCTCGGTGATCGCACATTCGCTGTCCGCCGCCGGCATGAACATCGACGACCAGGCGATGGACTGGGCAACGGTGCAGACGCGCCGGAACAGCCGCGAGCAACTCGACAAGGGCGGCTGGTCGCTGTTTCCGTCCGTCGTGGCGACTCCCGATTATCGCGATCCGCTGCTCGCCAACTTCATTCGCGGCAACGGCAAGGAGGGATGGTTCGGCTGGCCCACCGATCCGAACATCGAGCAGCTGTATGGCGATTGGCTCGGTGCCACCGATCCGGCAGAACAGACCCGGCTGGAGCGCGAGTACCAGTTGCGGTCGTTCGCGACGCTGCCGTTCATTCCGCTCGGCGGCTACCGGCAGAGCGCCGCCTGGCGGGACAACGTCACCGGCATCCTGAAGGGACCTTCCGTGGTGTTCTGGAACGTGAGCAAGGGCTGACCCATGCGGCGACGCAGGTTCCTGTTGGGCGCCGCGGTGGCACCGCTGGCACGTCCCGCCATCGGTGGCACGGCGAAGACACTGATCTTCGTGCCGCAATCTCCGCTGGCGAGCCTCGATCCGGTGTGGACCAGCGCGATGACCACGCGGAACATCGGCTTCATGATCTACGACGTGCTGTTCGGCCGCGACGCGGACATGAACCCGAAACCGCAGATGCTGGCAGGCTACGTCATCGAGGACGACGGCAAGCGCTGGGTGATGACGCTGCGGGAGAACCTGTGGTTCCACGACGGTGAGCGCGTGCTGGCGCGTGACTGCACCGCCTCGCTGCGGCGCTGGATGCAGCGCGATCCGGCCGGCGCGACGCTGCAGGCGCGGCTCGATGCGCTGGAGGCGCCCGACGACCGCACCATCGTGCTGCGGCTGAACCAGCGGTTTCCCGCGCTGCCGAAGCTGCTGTCGAAATTCCAGACCGCCGCGGTGATGGTGCCGGAGCGCATCGCCGCCGGCACCGATCCGTTCAAGCAGATGACCGAGATCGTCGGCTCCGGACCGTTCCGCTTCCTGAAGGACGAGTACGTGATCGGCAGCCACGCAGCATTGGTGCCGTTCGAGCGCTATGTGCCGCGCGACGAGCCGGCGAGCTTCACCTCCGGCGGGCATCGCGTGCTGGTGGATCGGGTGGAGTGGAAGATGATCCCGGATCCCGCCACCTCGGCCGTCGCGTTGGTGACCGGCGAGGTGGACTGGCTGGAAATGCCGATGCCGGACCTGCTGCCGATGCTGCAGCAGGCAGCGAACGTGGTGACAGGGCGGCTGGATCAGTGGGGATTCATCAGCCAGTTGCGCCCCAACCACGTCACCGCGCCGACCGACAACGTGAAGCTGCGGCGGACCATCATGGCAGCGATCGATCAGCGCGCGGTGATGGATGCGATCATGGGTGGCGATCCCGACGGGACAATCGTGCCGATGGGTTTTCTTGCCACCGGCAAGCCCGAGGTGGACCTCGCGGGGATCGATGCACTGACTGAACGCCGGCGGCCTGACGCCATGAAGGCGATGCTGGAGGATGCCGGATACCACGGCGAACGTCTGGTGATGCTGCACACCACCGACCAGCCGTTCTACAACTCGGCGTCACTCGTCGTGGCGGATGCGCTGTCGCGGATCGGCATGACGATCGACGATCAGGCGATGGACTGGGGCACCGTGCTGCAGCGCCGCGCCAGCAAGCAGCCGCTGGACAAGGGCGGCTGGTCGCTGTTCGTCAGCGTCACGCCGGTGCCGGAGTATCGCGATCCGCTGCTGGGCTCATTGCTGCGCGGCAACGGCAAGGATGCGTGGATCGGCTGGCCGGACATTCCGCGCATCGAGACTGCATACAATGCGTGGCTCGACAGCGACGATGCGGCGGAGCAGACCCGCCTGGAGCGGGAGATCCAACTGGCGGCGTTTGAATCGGTGCCGTTCATTCCGCTTGGCCGCTATATGCCGCGCGCGGCGTGGAGCAGGCGGATCAGCGATCCGCTGAAAGGGCCGGCGCCAGTGTTCTGGGACATCGACAAGTCGTAACGGGCGTAGCAACCGCCAGGCAGTGTAAGCGCAGACGCGAACCACGGAACACGGCATAGTCGGTTCGGTCCGCCTTGGCCGACCACGGCGGACCCGGGAGGCAATCCATGGAGCAGACGCACGACCCCGACACCGGCGCGCGCGACGCCCTGCGCATCATCGGCCCCGATCCCGCCAACTGGGTGCCGGATCGCTCAGGCATCGACCACAACGTCGCCATCATCGGCGGCGGTCAGAGCGGCAGCACGCTGGCGTTTGCACTGCGCCGTGCCGGCATCGGCAAGGTCACGATCCTGGAGGCCGCACCGGATGAACAGAGCACCGGCATCTGGCTGACCGCGGCGCGGATGAACATGTTGCGCACCCCGAAGGGCCTGCCTGGCCCGGAATACGGCATCCCGGCGCTGAGCTTCCAGGCGTGGTACGAAGCCCGCCACGGGCAGCAGGCGTATGACGAGATCGAGCGGATCGCGCGCACCGACTGGGCCGAGTACATCGTCTGGTTCAAGCATTTCCTCGATATCAACCCGCGCTACGGCACGCGGGTGACGCGGATCGAGCCGGGAGGCGACCATTTCCGCCTGCAACTCGAGACGCCGAATGGCGCCACCAGCGAAACCACGCGCAAGGTCATCATCGCCACCGGCTTCCGCGGCGGCGGCGACGCGTTCACGCCGGAGGTACTGACCCGGAACCTGCCGCCGTCGCGCTATGCCCATACCGAGGATGCGATCGACTTCGCCGCCCTGCGCGGCAAGATCGTCGGAGTGATCGGCGCCGCCGCATCAGCATTCGATGCCGCCGGCGTGGCGCTCGAACACGGCGCGTCGGCGGTACACCTGTTCTGCCGGCGCGACACGCCTGCCGCAATCCCGGTGATCGGCGCGCGGTTCTTTCCCGGTGCGATCGACAACTTCCACCGTCTGCCGGATGCCGATCGGTGGCTCCATGCGATCCGCTTCTTCCGCGCCGGCTCGATGCCGACCAACGACGCGATCGAGCGGGTGGTGAAGTATCCAAATTTCCACCTGCATCTGGCCGCGCCTTGGCGCAACGCCGCGGAACGCGACGGACAGATCGAGACGACGATCAATGGCACGACCTACCGGCTCGACTACGCGATCGCCGGCACCGGCTACTCCGGCGATCTGGCCGCCCGGCCGGAGTTGCGGGACTTCGACGGCCAGATCATGCGCTGGCGCGACCACTACACACCGCCGCCGGATGAGCAGGACGACTTGCTCGGCGCCTATCCGTATCTGGGCGCGGGGCACGAGCTGATCGAGAAGACGCCCGGGTCCGCGCCGCTATTGAAGCACATCCACGTGCAGAACCCGTCCGGCTTCGTCAGCCTGGGCCTGCCGATCGGCGACATCCCCTGCATGAAGCGGGAGATCCCCGCGGTCGTGGCGCGCATCGGCGCCGATCTGTTCGACGCCGACATCGATGCGCTGCGGCTGCGGATGGTGGGCGATGTGCCCCCGGCCTTCACCGAGGAGATCTACCGCGCAGCCGTCAGGTAGCGTGCGCTGCGTCAATGAGGATGTCATTCCCGCGAACGCGGAAAACCAGGTACGCCGCGGGGTGCCTGCGGTCCTGGCTCCCCGCTTTCGCGGGGATGACAATCGGGGCGCACCGTTACAAGAGTCGTCGGCTGCGAGATTTGGTGCGGCGATTACGACTCAGCCACCGCGCACCTTGTACCACGGATGCGCCATCCCCGGCGTCCTGACCCGCAGCGTATAGACAGACGTGCTGGCGGTCAGGAACAAGGTGCGCAGATCCGGACCGCCGAACGCGACGTTGGCGCACACCTCCGGCATCTCGATGATGCCTATCTTCGACCCGTCCGCCGCGAACACCCACACCCCGCCGGTGCCGGTGCAGAACACCCGCCCCGCCGCATCCACCTTCATCCCGTCGGGCACACCGTTGCTGCCGTCGGCCGACATGTCGGCGAACACGCGGCGCCGCACCATGTTGCCGGGCGCATCGAGCTCCACCGCATGGATATACTGGCACCACCGCGTATTCGCGATGTACAGCGTCCGCTCATCGGGCGACAGCGCCAGTCCGTTCGGATATTCCACCGGCACCGCCAGGCTCACCGTGCCGTCCGGCGCGATACGGTACACCGCGGCATCCAGTTCGCGCTCCGCCATCGGCACGCGATAGCCCGGATCGGTGAAGTACAGCGAGCCGTTGGAGTGGCAGATCACGTCGTTCGGCCGGTTCAGCTGCTTGCCCTCGAAGCGATCCGCCAGTGTCGTCACCGTGCCATCGGCCGCCAGTCGCGTGACCATACGACCATCGCCCTCGCACTGGACCAGCCGTCCCTGTAGATCGAACGTCGTGCCGTTGCCGCCGATCGTCTTGCGCACCACCTCCGGCTGCTGCCCGAGCACCATGCGGTACAGCAGGTTCTGGCGGATATCGACGAAGTAGTAGAACCCGTCCGGATGCCACAGCGGTCCTTCGGTGAACACGAACCCGCCCGCCACCTTCTCAAGCTGCGTCGTCTCCAGGACGTCGGACAATCCGGCCATGGTTGCTTCCTCCGTGCGATGCGAGAGCGTAGCATCGCGGCAGCCCCGCCGCGAAGGCCACGCCCATGGAACTCATCGACCTCAGCCGCGAGCTGTTCCATCGCACGCAGACCCATCCGTCGCATCCGCCGGTGATCGTCACGGTGTGGGGCGATCACTCGGAGAAGAAGGTCGCCGGCAACACGGTGTTCACCTCGAAGGCGTTGTCGATTGCGCTGTCGGATCACGCCGGCACGCATGTCGATGCACCGGTGCATTTCGATCCGCGACCCGGCGCGCTGTCGATCGACCAGGTGCCGCTGGAGAATTTCTACACGTCGGCGATCTGTCTCGACCTGTCGCAGGTGCCGCTGAAGCACGCGATCACGGTGCCGGAAATGCAGGCGTCACTCGACAAGTCGGGTCAGGAGATCCGCCCGCGCGACACCGTGCTGCTCTACATGGCGACCAACGATCGGCTGCTCGGCAAACCGGGCTATCTGCACGACTTCCCCGGCCTCGCGCTGGAATCGGTGCACTGGCTGGCGGACCGCGGCATCCTGATGTTCGGCGTCGAGGCGATCAGTCCGGCGCCGGAAGGCGAACCCAACTACCTTGCGCACATGGCGTGCGCGGAACGCGGCATCACGCACATGGAATGCCTGGCCAATCTCGATAAGCTGGTCGGCCGCGGGCGGTTCCGCTTCATCGGCTTCCCTCTGAAGATCCGCGGCGGCACGGCGAGTCCGATCCGCGCCGTCGCACTGTTCGAGTGATCGCAATGGCAATCCACACACGACTGACGGAACGGCTCAATATCGAACATCCGATCCTGAATGCGCCGATGGGTGGCGCGGCCGGCGGCAAGCTCGCCGCGGCCGTCACTGCCGCCGGCGGGCTGGGCCTGATCGGCGGCGGCTCCTCCGATGCGCAGTGGCTCGCGCACGAGTTCGCCGAGGCCGGCAACGTGCGCGTCGGCTGCGGCTTCATCACCTGGGCGCTGGCGAAGCAGCCGGCAGTGCTGGACGTGGCGCTCGCCCATGCGCCCGCCGCGGTGATGCTGTCGTTCGGCGATCCGCGTCCGTTCGCTTCGGCCATCAAGGCGGCGGGCCGGTTGCTGATCTGCCAGGTGCAGGACATGCGGCACGCCGACGCGGCGCTCGACGTTGGCGTCGACATCATCGTCGCCCAGGGCACCGAGGCAGGCGGTCACGGTGCGAGACGCGCGACCATGACGCTGGTGCCCGAGGTCGCCGACCTGCTGGCGCGGCGCAGCCCCGACACGCTGCTGGTGGCTGCCGGCGGCATCGCCGACGGTCGCGGCCTTGCTGCCGCGTTGATGCTGGGTGCCGATGGCGTGCTGGTGGGTTCGCGCCTGTGGGCCAGCCCCGAGGCGCTGGTGCATGCCAACCTGCAACGCGCGGCACTGGCCGCGAATGGCGATGGCACGCTGCGCCAGTCCGCAGGCGACATCGCCCGCGGGGCTGCCTGGCCTGCCGAGTTCACCGGACGCGTACTGGGCAACAGCTTCACCGACCGCTGGGCCGGCAAGGAGGACGAACTGCGCCTGGTGGCCGAGCAATTGCGGCCCGCCTACATGCAGGCGAACGCCGATGCCGACGCCGACAAAGTCGCCGTCTATGTCGGCGAGGCGATCGGCATGATGGACAGCCTCGTGCCGGTAGCAGACAGCGTGCGCGCCATCGCGACGCAGGCGGAGGAGTTGTTCAGGAGCCGCGCCGCACTCGTCGCTCGATAGGATCAGCGCCTGTCATCGTGGCGGCGTCATGGGTGCGAAATCGGGTCCGATCTGCAACTTGATGAATCCCGCTCCACCGCCGGCGCTATCGCGTCCCACGCCAAGGCGCAGCTTGAGCGGTGTTCCCCCACTTGTCTTGCCGCCGAACTGGATCCCGCCGCCCGAGGCGAAATACTTCATTTCGTTCGCGTAGGCATCCTTGTCGAGGTAGAGATACAGATGCACGTCCAGATCAGAAGCAAACGGGAAACGCTTGCCGAGTTTGATCGCGGGCGAAGGTACGCCGAACCCCGCTATCAGGTCATCGGGTGCGGGTGGCACGAAGGTTCCCGATGAGTCGATCTTCCCGCGCGACACCGGACCACCGGTCACGGGGTTGCGCTGCGCGCCGGGCACGTCGGACCACGCGAGGGTGGGACCCGCCAGACGCAACAACCCGTACAGCGTGTCCCAGTCATCGGGCTGGAGGGCGTTCAGAAATCTTGGCGCCGCCGCCGCCGGGTCGAGCCGCGGATTCAAGCGATACTGCTGGCTCAGTGCTCCGCAGGCCGTCCTGAACGCATCATTGTCGCCGTCCTGGAGTTGCAGGCTGCGCACCTGGCAATCCCAGCCCATGAGGCACCAGCCAAGACGGCTCTGGGCGAATGGCGAAAGCGTCAGATCATCACTGAGCAGGCGGAACGGCCGATAACCTGTCGGTGTGCCTGCATCGGGTGCCGACCGCGTCGGAGCATCGGACATCTGATCCTCTTGGCTCTGCCTGGGTATTGCCTTCCGAGCTATAGCGAAAGCCGCGGGCCATGGCAGCCGGCATCTTTGGCAGACAAAATTCGGGCAATCAGTTGCCGCGCTTCACCAGCGGTGCGACGAACTGCGGTTCGGTGTCCCATGGGAACAGGATCCAGGTGTCCTGCGACACCTCGGTGATGAAGTCGTCCACCGCCGCCGCCCCGCGGGCTTGGCATAGACCGTGGCAAAGTGCGCCTTCGGCAGCAGGCCGCGCACGACCCGCGCCGTGGTGCCGGTATCCACCAGGTCGTCGACGATCAGGAATCCTGCGCCATCGCCCGCTGCCGCCGGCGGCTTGATCACCACGGGGGCGCCTTTGCTCTCCTCCTCGATCAGCGTGCCGCGGCTGCCTGCGGCGTAGCTCAAGATCGACACGCTCTCCACCAGCCGGACGTCCAATTCGCGCGCGATGATCGCCGCCGGGATCAGCCCGCCGCGGGTGATCGCGACGATGCCGGCGAACGGTCCCTTGTCCATCAGCCGCCACGCCAGCGCGCGGGCGTCGCGGTGCAGCTGGTCCCACGACACTGCGTAGTAGTGCGCCGCCATCAGAACAGCTTGCCGCCGTTCGGCACTTTGAAGTCCGGCTTGACCAGCACGACCGCGCCCTCGTCGTCCGGCATGCCAAGCGTCAGCACCTCGCTGATGAACGGCCCGATCTGGCGCGGCGGAAAGTTCACCACCGCGCAGACCTGCCGGCCGATCAGCTGATCGGGCCGATAGTGCACGGCAAGCTGCGCCGAGGACCGCTTGCTGCCGATCTCCGGGCCGAAGTCGATGACCAGCCGGTAGGCCGGCTTGCGCGCCTGCGGGAACGGCTGCGCATCGGTGATGGTGCCGACGCGGATATCGACCTGCTCGAAGTCGCTATAGGCGATCGTTTCGGCCATCGGCCGCGCTCCAGTGGTCAGTGGTCGGTTGCTGCGCCATACTGGCGGACTTGCCGATCCCTGACCACTGGAGCGACCCGAAGCATGCGCGATTACCACCTGCCTGGCCGCAGCCCGGTCTATGCGACCCACGGCATGGCCGCCACATCGATGCCGGCCGCCACGCTGACCGCGCTCGATGTGCTGCGCGCCGGCGGCAATGCGCTGGACGCCGCGGTGGCGGCGTGTGCGGTGCTGTGCGTGATCGAGCCGCAATCGACCGGCATCGGCGGCGACTGCTTCTGCCTCTATGCGCCGGCCGGCGCCGGCAAGGTGGTCGCGCTCAACGGCTCCGGCCGCGCGCCGGCCGCGGCCACGATCGACTGGTACGAGCAGCACGGCATCGCCGCGCTGGACAACACCTCGGCGCACGCCGTCACCGTGCCGGGCGCGATCAACGCCTGGGAGACGCTGCTGAAGGCGCATGGCCGCAAGGGGCTGGACGAACTGCTGCAGCCGGCGATCCGCTTCGCCGCCGATGGCTGGCCGGTGCACTCGAAGGTGGCGTGGGACTGGAAGCGGCTGGAGGCCAAGCTGCGCAAGAACGGCGCGCACGCGTTCCTGCCGAACGGCGCAGCGCCGAAGCCCGGCGACATCTTCCGCAACCCGGCGCTGGCCGAGACGCTGCGCGGCATCGCCAGCCACGGCGCCAAGGCGTTCTACGAAGGACCGGTCGCCGCCGACATCGTCGCCACGCTGCGCGCGCGCGGCGGTCTGCACACCGAGGAGGATTTCGCCGCCGGCCTTGCCAACGCCGAGTTCGTCGAGCCGATCACGCTGAACTGGCACGGCCACGACGTGTATCAATGCCCGCCCAACGGCCAGGGCATCGTCGGGCTGATGATCCTGGGCATGCTTGGCGGGCTGCCGTCGGCGCCCGACGGTGCATTGAGTGCGCTGCGCTATCACCGCCACATCGAGGCCGCGCGTCTCGCCTATCGCGACCGCGACGCCTTCGTCGCCGATCCGTCGCAGGTCGACGTGCCGGTGAAGAAGCTGCTGAGCGACAAGTATCTGTCAGGCCTGCGCGCGCTGATCGACGACAGCAAGGCGCTGGGCGCGCTGCCGTCCGCCGGCGAGACGCTGCTGCCGCCGCACCGCGACACGATCTATCTCTGCGTCGTCGATCAGGACGGCAACGCGTGCAGCTTCATCAACTCGCTGTTCGAGGGCTTCGGCTCGGCGATCCTGGCCGAGCGGTCAGGCGTGATGCTGCAGAACCGCGGCTTCGGCTTCCGCGTCGAGCGCGGCCATCCGAACTGCATCGCGCCGCGCAAGCGGCCGATGCACACGATCATTCCCGGCATGGTGATGCAGGACGGCCAGGCGGTGATGCCGTACGGCGTGATGGGCGGGCACTTCCAGCCGATGGGCCACTCGCTGTTCCTCACCAACATGCTGGAATACGGCCTCGACATTCAGGAGGCGATCGACCTGCCGCGGCTGTTCCCGTTGAAGGGCAAGGTGCAGATCGAGCGCGGCATTCCACGCGACATCGCCGACGCCCTGGTGCGCCTGGGGCACGAGCTGGAAGCGGTGGAGCGTCCGCATGGCGGCGGCCAGGCGATCTGGATCGACCGCGCGCGCGGCTGTCTGGTCGGCGGCTCGGAGCCACGCAAGGACGGGCTGGCGCTGGGGTACTGATGCAACCTGTCATTGCGAGGAGCGCAGCGACGAAGCAATCCCTATCGCGAAGACCGCCGTAAGAAAGTAGATGGAACCGCAAAACACGCAAAACACGCAAATGGACGCTGATGAAGCCGAGGTGAACCGGCTGTCCAGTCATCAGTTACCCCGACCTCGCTTCCAGCTCAAACGCATCATCTGGCTCGATGGCGCATTGGCCTAGATTTGCGTGGTTTGCGTGATTTGCGGTTCCATTTTCTTGCTGGTTGTGATCCGACTCGCACGGCTGCGAAATGCCTATCATCGAATTGTGCGGGCGAATTGTGCGGGCGAAACTCAGTGGAGATTGCTTCGTCGCTACGCTCCCCGCAATGACACTGGAACAATCTCTCGATGACCGAACCCTGCGACCTGACCGCCGTCGAAGCGCGCCATCTGATCGGCCAGAAGAAGCTGGCGCCGACCGAACTGCTGGCAAGCTGCATCGCCCGCATCGAAGCTGTGGACCACGCAGTGAACGCCATGGTCGCGCGCGACTTCGATCGGGCACGCGTGACCGCGAAGGCAGCGGATGCGGCGGTGGCGCGCGGCGACGACCTGCCGGCGCTGCACGGCCTGCCGATCGGCATCAAGGACCTGCAGGAGACCGAGGGCCTGCGCACCACGTCGGGCAGCACGATCTTCCGCGACCATATCCCGGCAGCGGACGAACGGCTGGTGGCGGCGGTGCGCGCGGCCGGCGCGATCGTCGTCGGCAAGACCAACACGCCGGAGTTCGGCGCCGGCGCAAACACGCGCAACGCGGTGTATGGCGCGACCGGCAACCCGTTCGATCCGACGCTCTCTGCCGCCGGCTCGTCGGGCGGATCGGCGGTGGCGCTCGCCACCGGCATGGCGCCGATCTGCTCCGGCTCCGACACCGGCGGCTCGCTGCGCAATCCCGCCGCGTTCTCCGGCATCGTCGGGTTCCGTCCGACCCCGGGCCTGGTCGCCAACGAACGGCGCGGGCTTGGCTGGAGCAACCTGTCGGTCGCGGGGCCGATGGCGCGCACCGTGCCGGACCTGTGCCTGCTGCTCTCCGCCATGGTCAGCGACGATGCGCGCGATCCGCTGGCGACCACGGTGCATGGACGCACGATCCGCCGGCCGGAGGACTTCGCGGTGCCGGCGCGCATCGATCTGTCGCGCCTGCGCGTCGCGATCACGCCGGATTTCGGCTTCGCGCCGACCGAGCGGCACATCGCGGATGTGTTCGCAGAAAAGACCGGCCTGTTCCGCCATGTCTTCGCGCAGACCGAGGACGCGACGCCGGACTGCGCCGGTGCCGACGAGGCGTTCGAGGTGCTGCGCGCGATCGGCTTCCTGACCGGTCATCTCGAGAAGGTGCGCACCCGGCCGCAGGATGTCGGGCCGAACGTGCGCGCCAATGTCGAGGAAGGGCTGCGCTATTCCGCCGCCGATGTCGGGCGGGCGCAGGCGTTGCAGACCACGATGTATCGCCGCTGGCAGGCGTTCTTTCAGGACTGGGACGTGATCCTGACGCCGTCGATCACCATCAGCCCGCGGCCGTGGCGCGAGCTGTATCCCGCGGAGATCGACGGCAAGCCGACCCGCACCTACTTCCACTGGCTGGCGCTCGCTTACGCCGTGACGCTGCCGGGTCATCCGGCGGTATCGCTGCCGGTCGGTCTGGACCGTCATGGCATGCCGTTCGGCCTGCAGATCGTCGGGCCGCGCGGTGGCGATGCGTTCGTGCTGTCGGTTGCGGCCGAGCTGGAGACGCTGCTGGCCGGCGATGTGCGCACCGCGCGCCCGGTGCCCGACCTCGCACGCCTGAAGTCGGCGCGCCCGATCAGCGAGATGGCGGGGTTTCTGGGATTCGACTGACGCTGCCGATGCGGCGGCAGACAACGAATGGCGGTGCGGATCATGCCAGCCGCGACCGCTTAACGCGTGGATATCCCCGCCATCACCAGCCGGATGAACCCATCGACCGACGCCGGATCCATCCAACGCATCACCGCCACCAGATCGTTCATCGGATCGATCCAGGTGATGTTGCCACCGGCACCCGAGGCAAAGAAGCTCGCCTCCGTCGCACTCGGATAGCGCGTCTGTCCGGTGTTGAGCCACCACAGCAACCCATAGTTCGGATGCAGCGCACATGGCTGCAGCGACTCGTCGATCCAGCTCTCGGGCAGCAACCGCTGCCCCTGCCACACGCCCCGATGCAGCATCAGCAGGCCGATGCGCGCCTGGTCCTCGGCATGGATGGCGACGCCGCCGCCCCAGTGACTGCCGCCGGACACCAACTCGATCATCCGCCCGTCGATCTCCACCATCGATGTGCGATAGCCGTGCCAGCTCCAGTCGCCCGACGCGCCGATCGGCCGCATGATGCGTTCGGCGAACACCTCGGGCAGCGGCCGGCGGAAGCGGCGCAGCAGCGCCAGCGCCAGCCGGTTCACCCGCACGTCGTTGTATTCCCAGAACGTGCCCGGCGGCGCGCAGCGGCCGCGCATCGCCCTTGCGCCCCTTCCCTTCGACCGCGAGGTTGCGATTGCGGTCGACGATGTCCGACTTGCCGAACAGCGTGCCTTCCCATTCGGAGGTCTGCTGCAACAGATGCCGCCAGGTGATGGCGCCGTTGTGCGGGCCGTCGAACCCGCCGTCGTCCACCGTGCGCGCGACCGGTTCATCGAGCGTCGGCGATCAGCCCGTCGGCCACGGCGATGCCGGCGAGCAGGCTGAGATAGCTCTTGGCGACCGAGAAGGTGAAATCGACCTGCCGCGTGTCGCCCCAGCGCGCCACCACTGAGCCGCCCCGCAGGATCAGTCCGTTCGGTCCGCCGCGCGGGCGGATCGGTCCGAGCACTTCGTTGTGCGGCGGCGGCTCGAAGAAGCCGGATTCGAGGTGCGCCCGCAGATCGCGCGGCCATGGCGTCTCGTGCGCCAGGGCGTAGCCCACCGCCTCGTCCAACGCTGCCATGGCGTCTCCTTCCCGCAGGTTCGCGGCGGGATACCACATCGACGCCAGGACGCGCATACTGCGCGCGGGAAGCGCCAGCGCGGATCAACCGCGGGGCGGGGCATTGGGACCGGGAGACGCTCGTGGCAAGGCTTGAGCGCGATGCGAAACGTGCTGCCCTGCTGGGCAAGCTCGCTGTTCGCCGCCATGCGGCCGGAGGAACTCGACGAAATCCTGAATTTCGCCTCGGAGCGCCGCGTCCGCCGCGGCCAGACGATCTTCCAGCGCGGCGACAACGGCTCCTCGCTGATGGCGGTGCTGCGCGGTCGCGTCCGCATCAGTTCGGTCTCGGGCGACGGCAAGGAAGTGACGCTGAACGTCATCAACCCCGGCGAGATATTCGGCGAGTTTGCCCTGCTCGACGGCAAGCCGCGCAGCAACGACGCGACGGCAACCGAGGACACCCTGCTGCTGGTGGTCGAGCGGCGACATTTCATACCGTTCCTTGCGCGTAACCAGGACCTGACGCTCCGCCTGCTTGCGGTCCTGTGCGACAAGCTGCGCCGCACCAGCATCGCGCTGGAAGAGATCGCGCTGTTCGATCTGCCGGAGCGCCTCGCGCGCGTGCTGCTGAAGCTGGCCGACGATTATGGCCGGCCGAACGGCGGCTGGCACGCGCATCGACCTGAAGCTGTCGCAGCGCGACCTCAGCAATCTCGTCGCGGCGTCGCGCGAGAGCGTCAACAAGCAGTTGCGGACGTGGCGCGAAAACGGCTCGGTCGAGCTAGAGGACGGCTTCATCGTGCTGCGCCGGCCGGCCGACCTGCAGCGCCTTACCGACGTCAGGTGACATCGCGGAAATTGACACGACGCGGCGCAAACCGGTGTTCTGCCGCCATGCGAAAGGCAGCCTGCATCGTCGCGGCGCTGGTCTTGCTGCTGGCCGGGCCGGCAGTGGCACAGAACGCAGCGGCACAGACCACAGCGGCACAGACCACTGTGCAGAGCCGCTACTTCGTCACCAGCGATGGGGTGCGGCTGCACTACCTGGAAGCCGGACCGCCGCTCGGTCACACCATCGTCTTTGTCCCCGGCTGGACCATGCCGGCCTGGATCTGGCAGCCGCAGATCCGTGCCTTCGCGCCAGCACTATCACGTCGTGGCGTTCGACCCGCGCGGCCAGGGCGACTCGGATGCGCCGGCGTCCGGCTATGAACCGGGACGGCGCGGCCAGGACATCGCCGAACTGATCGCCAACTCTGGGGCCGGCGCCGGTCCTGCTGGTGGGCTGGTCGCTCGGCGTGCTCGACACGCTGGCCTATGTGCGGGCGCATGGCGATCGAGAAGGTCGCCGGGCTGGTGCTGGTGGACAATTCGGTCGGCGAGGAACCGCCGCCGCCGCCGCACGCCGCCGCGGCGACCCGGGCCGGCGCTGCCGCACGCCGTCGCGATGCACCGTTTCGTCACCGGCATGTTCTACCACCGGCCGAGCGAGACCTATCTGGACCGGCTCACCGAGGCGACGCTGCACACGCCCGAACCGGCGAGCCGGGCGCTGCTCGCCTATCCGGTGCCGCGCACCTACTGGCGCGAGGCGGTCTATGCCACGCGCCAGGCCGGTGCTCTACGTGGTGCGCCCGGGCTGGCTGTCGGAGCAGGCGGCGAACCTGGCGCGCAACCGGCCCGGCACGCAGATCGCGGTGTTCGGCGACGCCGGCCACGCGTTGTTCGTCGACGATGCGGAGCGGTTCAATGCGCTTGCTGGCGGGCTTCGTGGCGCGGACGGTATGGCCGTGACGGCACGGGCCGCCCTGCTGCCGCTGTTCCTCGTGTCGCTGGCAGCGGTGGGATACGAGACCGCGCTCACCCGCTACTTCGCGGTCGCGAAATGGTCCGAATACGGCTACTGGGTGATTTCCATCGTGATGGTGGGCTTTGCGCTCAGCGGCGTGATCCTGGCGCTGTTCCGCGACGCGTTCGCGCGCCGCGGCGAGGCGCTGCTGGCGGCATTGCCGGCGCTGCTGGTGGCTACCGCGGCGATCGGCTTCCACTTCACCACGACCAATCCGTTCAATCCGCTGCAACTGCAGAATCCGGCGACGTGGGCGCCGCAACTCTGGAACATCGCCGGCTATTACGCCTGCCTGCTGCCGTTCTTCTTCCTCGCCGGCGTGTTCGTCAGCCTGAGCTTCGTGCTGAACGCCGACCGGATCGGCCTGGTCTATGGCTTCGACCTGACCGGCGCGGGCTGCCGGCGCGGCACTGGTGCTGGCCGCGATGTTCGTGGTGCACGCGTTCTTCCTGGTGCCTCTGCTGCTGGTACCGCTGGCGGCCAGCGCCTGCTTCGTCGCCGGACGCTGGCGCTGGGCGAGCGCGGCGGCGGCCGGCATCGCGCTGCTGGGCGCCGAGGCGCTGCTGCTGCTCGACAACCAGGCGGAGTTCAACGACTTCAAGGCGATCTATGCGCCGCTGCATACGCCCGATGCGCGCGTGGTCGCGAGCGTGCTGTCGCCGCGCGGCGACTACACGTTGCTCGATGACTTCACCGAACGCGTCGACACCGACATCTCCAACAACGCCGGCATGCTCGGCGTGCCAGGTCCGCCGCAGACCTTCGGGCTGTACCGCGACGGCAACCGGATCGCCGCGCTGCCGAAGCCGGGAGCGCTCGATGTCGGCTACGCGCCGGCGTCGCTGGACGCGCTGCCGTACCGGCTGATCCCGCAAGCGAACGTGCTGCTGGCCGGGGCTTCCGGCGGCTTCCGCATCGCCGAGGTGCTGGCGCTTGGCGCGGCGCAGGTACGCGTGCTGGAGCCGGAGCCGGTGCTGCTGCGCTCGCTGGAGCAGGGTCTCGGGCCGTCGCCCGGCTGGCACGCCGACGGCCGCGTCAGTCTGTCCGGTGCGGGGCCGGTGGCAGCGGTTCGCGACGGCGGCGGCTACGACATCATCGACCTGTCGGCCGATTTCCTCGACGCGGCCGACGCCAATGCGACGGCGTTCACCGAGCTGGCGGTCGCCGACTATCTGCGTGCGCTGGCGCCGGGCGGGCATCGTGTCGATCCCGGTGTCGATCCGCGACTTTCCGGTCTATGCACTGCGCGTGCTGGGAACGGCGCGTGCGGCACTGCTCGCCGCGGGCATCGGCGATCCGGCGGCGCACATCGTGGTGTATCGCTCCGCCTGGAGCGCGCGCATCCTGCTGTCGAACCACGCCTGGAATGCCGACCGCATCGCGACGCTGAAGCAATTCTGCGACGAGCGGTCGTTCGACGTGTCGTGGTATCCCGGCATGGATCCGACCGCCGCGCGCGGCGAGCATCTACAACGACCTGCCGGCGGTGTCGTTTGCCAATGGCGAGGTCACCTCGGACGGTCCGGACGATTCCATCGCCGATGAAGCCGGCGCGGTGCTGGCGCACGCTGCGACGCCGTCGCAGCACGGCGTTCGACCTGGCGCCGATCACGCTGGATCGACCGTTCTTCTACGCCGTGCTGCGGCTCGACCAGCTCGACACGATCCTGCAGCGCCTGGAGATCCTGCCGCAGGCCGAGATCGGCGCGCTGGTCAATCTCGCGGTGCTGGCGCAGGCGGTGGTGATCGCGGTCATCGTCTTGCTGGTGCCGCTCATGGCGCCGCGCCGGCTGCGCCTGACGGAGATCGGAGTGCTGCGGCCGATCGTGTATTTCCCGGCGCTGGGGCTGGGATTCCTGTTCATCGAGATCTTCCTGATCGAGAAGGCGAGCCTGTGGCTGAACGACCGCACCTCGGGGTTCGCGCTGGTGCTGACCGGCATGCTGGTATTCTCCGGGCTGGGCAGCATGCTGGCGGACCGCTTGGCCACGGCATCGCGCCGTCCGATCGCGCTGGTGTGCCTGATTGCCGTGGGCTGGTGCGTCGCGGCGCTGACCGGGCTGCAGTCGGCCATCCTGGCGACGCTCGACCTGCCGTGGATCGTCCGCGGCGGGCTGGTGCTGGCCGTGCTGGCGCCGGTGTCGCTGGCGCTCGGCCTGCCGTTCCCGCTCGGCCTGGCGCGCACCGGGTCCGGGGCGCTGCTGCCCTGGGCCTGGGGGCTGAACGGCGCGTTCTCTGTGGTGGCGACGCCACTCGCCAACCTGATTGCGCGCGAGGCAGGGTTCAGCCGGGTTCTGCTCAGCGCCGCGGTGCTGTATGTGATCGCGCTGGTGACGTTCCCCGCAGCAAGAAAGAGCCGCGCGTGGCAGCAAGTTTCGGTACGATCACGCGCCGCGGAGTGATCTCCGCCGCCGGCGCGCTATGCCTGGCGCGGCCGGCGTCGTGCCGCGTCGACCTGGACCCGCTACGCATATGAGACAGCGATGAATGCGTCGGGCCGCCCGGTCAGCCTGACGGACGCGCAGTTCGACGCCATCCAGAAGCGCAAGCCCGCGGCGCTGAAGCACATCGAGGCGTATCTGAAGGAGCGCCTCGGCACCGCCGATCCCGCGGTGATGGCGGCGTTCGAGACGGTCCCGCGGGAGTATTTCCACTACATCTACTCCGAGCACCGCGCGACGCCCGGCGACGCCTACGAGGACACCCCGAAGCCCTGGGGCCTGGGTTACGGCTCCGCGCTGTCGGACTATCTCGGCCAAGCCTACATGACGCAGATCTGCAAGCCGGCGCCCGCGGACGTGACGCTGGAGATCGGCACCGGCAGCGGATTCCAGAGCGCGCTGCTGTCGCGCATCGTGAAGCAGGCCTATTCGATCGAGATCATCGAGCCGCTCGGCAAGGCGGTGAGCCGGATCTTCGCCCCGCTTGGCTATGACAATGTCCATACCCGCGTGGGCGACGGCTATTACGGCTGGCCCGAGGTGCAGGGCGGCTTCGACATCATCATCGTGACCTGCGCCGCGCAGTACGCGCCGCCCGACCTGTTCAAGCAGATCAAGCCCGGCGGTCGGCTGGTGATCCCGATCGGCCAGCCGTTCAAGCGTGGCCAGGTGCTCTACGTCTACACCAAGGACGACGAGGGCAAGATCCACTCGAAGCGCGACATGGGCGTGTTCTTCATTCCGATGACCGGTGCGATCTCCAAGACGCCCGCCCCGCATACCGTCTCGGTGGCACAGCCTGCGGCGGCGGAGAAGCCGACCGACGATTGAGATCAGGGCAACAGGATGAACCGCGGGTGTCATCGCGATAAGACAGAACCCAACCACGGAGGACGATCGAGGGCCACGGAGGGCCACGGAGGAAGGATGAATGCGCTTCGCGCGAAGCACCAATACCTTCCTCCGTGGCGCTCCGTGGCCCTCGATCGTCCTCCGTGTTGAGTCCCTTCTTGCGGACGATCCAACCGTTCAGGTGTTCCATCGTGATGGCGAGCGGAGCGAGGCAATTGCAGGGAAATGTGGAGGAAATCATGACTTACGAACATATCCTGGTCGATGTGGACGACGGCGTCGGCATCCTGACGCTGAACCGTCCCGACAAGCTCAACGCGATGAACCGCAGGCTGTCGGCCGAGCTGCACGACGCGGTGAAGGCGATGGACGCCGACGATGCGGTGGGCTGCATCGTGATCACCGGCGCCGGCACCCGCGCGTTCTCCGCCGGTGGCGATATCCATGAGCAGCGCGAGGACGACCGCCGCTACACGTTCGAACAGCTCGAGGCGATGCGCGAGGGACGGCGGGCCTACGACATCGCGGCGTCGCAGAAGCCGACGATCGGCATGATGAACGGCCTGGCCTACGGCGGCGCGGCGGTGCTGGCTTCATCGCTCGACATGCGCATCGGCTGCGAGGACACCAGGTTCCGCTTCCTGGCCGCGGCGTACGGACGCATCAACAGCACCTGGTCGCTGGGGTCGCAGGTGGGCTGGCCGATCGCCAAGGAGCTGCTGTTCACCGCGCGCGTCGTCGAGGCGGAGGAGGCGTATCGCATCGGCCTGCTGAACCACCTGGTGCCGCGCGCGAAGCTGCGCGACAAGACGATGGAGATCGCGCGCATGATCGCCAACAACCACCGTGGCGCGGTGATGGGCGTGAAGGCTCTGCTGCTGGAGCAGAAGGGCGAGAGCCAGGAGCGGCAGTATGAGATCGAGCACGACTACACCACGCACGTGATGCGCGGCGCCAAGGCCGAGGACGCGTTCCCCGAGTTCATTGCGCGCAGGGGAAGGGCGCTGACCTGATGGCGATCAAGTACGAGAAGCGCGACGGCGTCGCCTACATCACGCTGAACAATCCGGCCAAGGCGAACATCTTCGACAAGGCGACCTCGGACGAGATTTCCGAGGCGTGGATCGACATGTGGGAGGATCGCGACATCCGTTGCGCCATCCTCACCGGCGCGGGCGACCGGCATTTCTGTGGTGGCCACAATCTGGCGCCACGCAAGAACATCACCGAGGAGGAGCGCGAATATCTGCGCACGCAGCGGATTTTCTGGCCGCTCGCCGGCACGGTGCATGGGCAGAAGACCGGCGCTGATGGGCGGTTCGGCGATCACTATCCGCGGGTGTGGAAGCCGGTGATCGCCGCGGTGAACGGCTGGGCGGCGGGCGCGGGGCTGTATGTGCTTTTGTCATCCACCGACATCCGGATCGCCAGCGCGGAGCATGCGCGGTTCAGGTTCTCGCTGCTGTCGCAGGGCTGGATCGGGCATGGGCCGGGCGCCGCATTGCTGATCAAGCAGCTTCGCTATGCCGATGCGATGAAGATTTTGCTGACCGACGAACCGTTCGACGCACAGGAGGCGTTGCGGATCGGGCTGGTGAACGAGGTGGTGCCGCACGCGCAGTTATTGGAACGCGCCGAGAAATACGCGCGGCATATCGTCACGCTGCCTCCGGTGGCGGTGCGGATGATGAAGGAGTTCGTGGTGCGGTTCGGCGACCTGCCGACCGACCAGGCGTGGCACGTGCAGAACCTGATGAACAACCTGCTGATCCAGGTGACAACCGACGGCGAGGAGGGACGGCGGGCGTTCAACGCCAAGGAGCCGCCCAATTTTACTGGCGGGTTGCGGCGGCGGGGCGAGGCATGGGAGGAGCCGTCGGAGGAGGATGCCAAGCGGCTGGACGAGGCGTATCGGAGTGGGGAGTTCTGATCGCGGGGGCCGGTGCCTGGTTCTGCCGATTTAGGACTGAACCCCGTCAGTCTCGCGCCGCTTCGGTGTACCTCGTCAGAAGGATCCGAGACTTGGCGCTGGACTAGGTACCCTTCGTTCCATTGCCGGATACAACCGCTTCAGCTTGACGCGGGCGTCGGCGGTGGTGAACTGCCAATCGGCTTTGACGTGCTTCTTGTTGCGGCTGTCCTCCCAGGCGGCGATTTCCTCGGTCAGGGTCTGCTTGTTCGGGATACGTCTATCGAGACATTGACCAGACAACACGCTGAGCTCGGACTCGGCCATATTCAGCCAACTGCCGTGTTTGGGCGTATAGTGCCATTCGAACCGCTCGACGAGGCGGCGCGCCTCGGCCGCGGGGAAAGCTTCGTAGAGTGATGCCGGTTTGTGGGTGCTGAGGTTGTCCTCCATCAGCACAATCTTCTTGGCCTTGGGAAAATGTGTATCGGACAAATCCCTGAGCAGGTGGGCGAAATCGACGGCGGTGTGGCGATCGGTTACTTCAACGTGCCGCCAACCCTCCAACGGTGCGAACATCATGAACAGATTGGCTGTCCCATTCCGCTCGTACTCATAGTCATGCCGCGCGGGTTGTCCAGGCTTTGCCTTGATAGGAACACGCGTCTCGCTGATCAGTTGCTTTGATGTCTCGTCCACGCAGACCACGGGATACTTTGGATCGTGCGGCCGATGATAAACCTCCAGCACATCCTCCATATTGGCTACGAACGCCGCATTGGCATCCGGCGGGATGACCCATTGTTTTTGCCGATGCGGCTGTAGCGGTAGGGAACCGGGTTACCCGGATGTGTCCGAATTTCTGTGTGTGAGGCGTAGTTCGATCTCACCCACCATTTGGGCGAGCGACTGTAAGCGACGGGTGATGTTGACGGCAAGGCGAGACGCTTGCGCGGGGTTGTTCCTTGGTTCGATTGAAGCGCCGGTTCCTTCGTCCCGACCTACCATTGTCCGGGCGACGCGCGCGGGCGGTGTCAAATCCGCCGGTTGCGGCGGGACCGGAGCCACGCGCAGCCGCCGCTTGGCGGCGAGCATGGCGAGGACCCACGATTTGTCACCGCCTGGGCGCGGTGCCACGCTTGGCCAGGAGGTCGTGGTGCGCCAATCAGTCACGGCCATAGCCGAGCGGCGGCTGCACCGCAGCGATGGCGTCCAGATCGAGATCGATCATCTCCTGCAGTGCCAGCGCGGTGGCGTTGTCGCGCAGGCTTTCAGGCAAGGCATCGAACCACGCTGCACATTCGGCCTGCACCGCAATCATCTCGTCCAGCGCGGCGTTCCAGCGCTGCATCCGGCTGCGCCGCGTCGGCCGGAGTTGTCTGACGGTGACCGGCGGTTGCGGCATCGACCGCCGGGCGCGGTAGCGGGCCTGGCGCTCGGCGTTGGTCAGCGCGGCGCTGCCTTCGGGGTCACGGCCTCTCGGCATGGCTGTCCTCCGTTACGTAACGATGAACCAGGGATCAGGCCACGTTGAAGCGGTCATCGTAGAGGATCGCGAACTGGTTCATCGCCTCCTTCCAGTGGTGCGCGGCCTTGCCCCAATCGGCGGTGATGTTGCGCAACGCCAGCCAGATGAGCTTGTTCGCCGCGTCGTCGGTCGGGAAATGGCCGCGCGTCTTGATGATCTTGCGCAGTCGGGCATTGACGCTCTCAATCGCATTGGTGGTGTAGATCACCCGCCTGATCTCGGGCGGGAACGCGAAGAACGGGATCACCTGCGCCCAGGCCCGCCGCCACGCGGCAACCACGGTGGGGAACTTGCGGCCCCATTCGCCATCCGCGAATGCCTCCAGAGCCGCCGCCGCTGCCTCGGCATTCGCTGCCGCGTAGATCGGACGCAAGGCTTTGGCCAGCATCTTGCGGTCCTTCCAGCTGGCATAATCGAGGCTGTTGCGGATCAAATGCACAATGCAGGTTTGCAATGTCGTCCGCGGGAACACCGCCTCCAGTGCCGCCGGCATCCCCGTCAGTCCGTCGGTCACCGCGATCAGGATATCATTCACACCGCGGGTCTTCAGATCGTTGAACACCTTCATCCAGAACTTGGCACCCTCGGTGGTCTCGATCCACAGACCAAGGATCTCGCGCGAGCCATCGCGGCGGACGCCCAGGGCCAGATACACCGCCTTGTTGCGCACCACGTTGTCTTCCCGGGTCTTCACCCGCAACGCGTCGAAGAAAACCACCGGATACACTGTCTCCAGTGCCCGCGCCTGCCAGGCCGTGACCTCCGCCAGCACACCGTCGGTCACCGTGCTGATCAGGTCGGGGCTCACTTCGGTGCCGTAACTTTCAGCCAGATAGCCTTGAATCTCGCGCACCGTCAGGCCGCGCGCATACAAGGCCACGATGCTGTCGTCGAACGCGGTGAACCGGCGCGCATGTTTGGGCAGCAGCAATGGCTCGAAACTGCCGTCCCGGTCGCGCGGTGTCTCGACCCGCACTTTGCCATCGCCGGTCAGCACCGTCTTGGCGGTGATGCCATTGCGCTGGTTGGTCGTGGACGCCGGCCGCTCCGCCCCCGGCGCGTAGCCCAGGTGGTGCGTCAGCTCGGCGTTCAGCGACGCTTCGATCAACGCCTGCTTGAACGCGATCCCCGCGGCATTGATCGCCTCTCCGGTCATTGGACCAGTCAGGAATTGGGCGACAAGTTCCTGCGGGATTGACGGAAGCCCGGCTACGATACGGTCCAGCTTCTTGGCTCTGCTCGGCATAATTCGCCTCCTTGGCGTTGGTTATGCCTCGCACACAGATTTACGGACAGGCTCAGGTTCCCCGTGCCCCACCGGGTCGTCGGGGGTGGTCACCCACCCCCACTCCCACAGAACGTAGCGTGCAGATTTGCTGCACTACGCTCTTCGGGCGTTGGTTCGCGGTCCTGCGAGAGCCTGCAGCGCCTTGTAGGGCAACCGCAGCTTTGGTCGCAGCAATCTCCCTGCTATTCGTTCGAGTCCTGTTTCCATGGTCGGTGTTCCACCCCTTTGAATAGATGGCCGTATCTCCCATTGCATGGAGGCCATGTTGCCTTCGAACAACTCAACACCCGCTGGCCGCTTCCCCATGTGGTTGGCTCTCCCAACCTCGGAGTACTATCAGCCAGTCTGACTGCCGCCAGGTCATTGGACCGTTCTCGCCTTTTGGGCTTGGCGGGCCCTACAAGCCTTCGCTTGAACCCGACGGCTCTCCCTTGTTCACATGGAACCTTTTGATGGCATGCTGGCGGTACGAACCCCGGAAGCATCTCAAGGTGCTCGCCATAGCGCGCCTTGAACTTCTGCCTTCCCCCGAGCGGGACAAGGTCGGCTACTTCAACCACGATCGATTTCGGGGCTAACACTCCGTTCACTTTCGTTCCAGCCTACAATCTCCCTGTCTACGCTTCGCAGGGTCCGTTACCGGACACCACGCAAAACTCGGTACGCGGCTGCCGGCTAGGCTCTACCGCGGTCGCCATTCCAGGCGACATGGTTCCATGCGCTTTCAAGGCGCAACCCGCACAGATCCCGACGTGCGGCTTTCCCGCATCGGGCTCCTATCGAAGGTCGGACGTGATCGCGGTTTTGGACGCCGCCGATCCGTAGGTTCACCGCTTCTGTGACACGCCGGTTCCGGTTCTGAGCCCGGGGCGTGCGTCGCCGCTCACCTTCCCTCCGATCGGCCGCCTTCCCTCCGCCGTCTCCGCCGCTGGCTCTCACCAGCTTTGTTCGAGGCATCACAGGTAATATGCAGCCGTCCAACTCCTCACCCCTTCCTCGACGGCTTCATCTCATCGACTTCCCGTCGTGGCCCAGCACCGCCGAGGCGGGGATGGGCGAGGTGAGGTCTCCCAGGTTCCGACGCCTTCCCTTCATGCGTAATGGGGTCTCAGACCACGGCAGAGCGGTTACACCTTGCATAACGGTGCACAACATATTGCCTTCGACGCTCTCAACCGCCTCGGCCTCTGCGAGATTAAACTTTTCGCGGCTCAATATCCCACTCCACATGATTGCTGTGTACGCTTCGCGACCGTCGTCACCGGCGGCCCCGCAACACTCGCTAGAGGGCGGCTCGCTACTGCCTTACCCCCACCGGACTTTCACCGGTTGGAAAGCGCCAGCTTCGCCTGGCGCACTGAGCGTGTTTTTTTAGCGTCCGTCCGATCGTGTTATCGCTGGCGCGCTCAACGATGTTCAGTTCCACGACGGCCTCCTCCAGCAACTGCAACGTCCACCGCTTGCGGCCCTTGGGCGGTGGGGAACAGGCCAAGGCGATCAATTTCGCCTCCGCGGCCCCATCAAAGATGCGCGGTCTGGCCGAGGCTGGCGAATGCTTGCGGATCAGCACGGCCTCAAACCCTTCTTCCACCAGTTGCTGGCGGGTCCTGGCGACCGTATCGGTGCTGGTATCGAGGGCCTCGGCAATCTGGCTGTCGCTCCATCCTTCGCCTGCTTCCGAGGCGTCAGCCTTCAACAGGATGCGTGCTTTGGTCAGCAGCCGGGCAGGGTGTTTGCCCATATGTACCAGCGCGTCGAGCCGCTCCCGCTCCTCATCGCTGAGCTTAACCACGTACCTCTTCACGGCAGCTCTGTTTCGCGGTCACGATGCATCTCCGTCATTGCGGAGCTATCGATTCGGAGATTCACCGCAAGATCAAGGACGGGGGGCACTAGGTCCTGGCCGCGCGCCAAGTTGGCGATCTGGTCCAACGTTTGGGTGTCGGACATGGTAACTGACTTACAGACATCCGAAGCTGACGCGACCGCCAGCCAATTGTTTGGCCGCTTCTGCGCGGGCCTGGACTATGAGGAGTTGCCGCCGGTCGCCATCGAGCGGGTGAAGCATTTCTTCATCGATTAATTGGCATTGCACTGCACGCCTCAACCCTGGATTCCAGTCGACCTGTCCGCAGGCTTGCTGCGCAACGGCCGATCCCCGGCGGAGCGACGCTGCTGGGCCGACCCGATCCAGTCAATGCGCACTGGGCTGCCTTTGCCAATGGGATGGCGGCGCATAGCATGGAACTGGACGACACATATTTGCCCGGTTCGATCCACAATGAGTTGTTTGTATTCTCGCCCAGCCTGGCGCTCGCTGAAGAGCGCGGCATCAGTGGCAAGCGGTTCGTTACCGCTATCGTTGCTGGATTTGAAGTCGCCTGTCGTGTCGCCGCCGCCTTACAGCCGGCAGCGACGAACGCGCGCGGGTTCCATCCTACAGGTACCACTGGTGCGCTTGGGGCCGCCGCGGCGGCGGGCACGCTGCTTGGGCTGGATGCCGAACAAATCAGCGTCGCAATCGGCGTGGCGTGCAGCCAGGCAGGTGGTTTGCTTGAATTCGTGACGGATGGAACCTGGACGAAACGGTTTCACGGCGGCTGGGCCGCGCATGCCGGAATCGTCGCGGCGGAACTCGCACAATTTGGAATGACGGCGCCGCACACCGCGATCGAGGGCAAATTCGGCTATCTGCATGCGTATTCCGGCTCGGCAAAGCCGGCACTTCTTGCTCCTGGGGATGGTCTGAATTTCGCGATCCTGCACACAGCACTGAAATACTATCCGTGCAACTACTACATACAGGCGGTCAATGACGCGGTTCTGGAGCTGGTCGGGCGCGACGACCTGCGGCTGGAAGAGGTCAGGAGCATCGTCGTCCACATGGTGCAAGCGGCGATGCCACTCGTGTGCGATCCGATCGAGCAGAAACGCAATCCGAAAGTGATGATCGATGCACAGTTCAGCGTCCCCTTTAACGTGGCACTGGGGCTGGTCAGCAAGCGCGTTTCGTTTGTTGACTTCACCCCGCAGAATTTCGCGGCGCCGGAGATCCGCCGCCTGATGCACTTGACAACGTGCCGCGTCGACCCCGCGCTCGATGCCCAATATCCGGCGGCATGGCCTGCCCGCGTGGAGATCAACCTGGCCGACGGACGCACGCTTTGCGCTTCCGTACGGCATGCCAAGGGTGATCCACGCAATCCGCTTTCGCAGGACGAGGTGATCGCCAAGCACAGGAGCATCGTCGCCGATATTGTGGGCCGTCAGACCGACGACGCAATATTGGACTTCATCCTCCGTGTGGAGACAAAGCCAGACTTCACCGAGCTAACCCGCGTGTTCAAAGGGTTTGTGCTGCAATAACGGAGCTGGCTGTGAACATCTACATGATGGACGCTTTCCACCCTCTCGCACGGAGGCGGTCCGGCAGACGGAGTGTCGGACCCGCACCCTGTCCGCCTACCCGGCGACCGACCGAGTCTGCGCCCAATCCCGACGCGACAGTCGATACAGCACGCAACGCCGTCGTGGATCGCCTTCCGGCAGCCGCGGGTGATCGAAATCGTCGGCCGACGAGTACGTCATGCCCAGCCGCTGCATCACCTGTTGCGAACGCAGATTCGCGGGGATCGTGATGGCCACGATCTCGTCCAGCCCGAGTTCCTCGAAGCCGAACTTCACTGCCGCCTCGGCTGCCTCGGAGGCATAGCCGCAGCCCCAGAACGGCCGGGCGAGCCGCCAGCCGACGCCGACGGCCGGGGTGAAATGCGCTTGGTAGCTGGGTCGTGACAGGCCGACCGCGCCGACCAGTTGCCCACTCTCGCGCAACTCGACCACCCAGTAGCCGAACCCGTGTTGCGCAAACTCCGCGCGCTGCCGGTCGATCCAGGCGTTCGCCGCGTCCGGTGTCGGCAATGGCGTCAGGTACTGCATGACAACGGCATCCGCCGACAGCGCGGCGAACGGCGCGCGATCCCGGTCCTCCCAGGAGCGCAGCGTCAGCCTGCCGGAATGCAGCGCAAAGGTCATCGTCCCAGCGCCTCCCACCGATCGAGCGTACGCCGGAGGCAAGCAAGCATTCAATGCAAAAGAACGCGGATCGGCGGTTTCGCAGCCTTGCTCCAGGCTGGCTGACCTCCCCTCCCGTCGCATCGCCGGCAGCATCCTCGCCGGCACCTGACTGCGGCCGTCCGCCTGATCTGTCGTCCGGGCCACTCGCAGGATCACGCGCGGGCCAGCCAGCGTCGGTCCCGCCGACCGGGCTTGGCCGATCCGAGACGTCGTCGAGCAACCATCCGTCGCCGCGCGACCAGCGCGACAGCGGCAGCTGCTACGAAGCCACTGGTCGATCCGGGCGTCCTGGATGACAATGTTACAGCCTTGTCACCTGCGGCGTTGTCGTTTCGGAGTCGACGGAAATGTTCGACCGGCTGTATGAGCTGGATCTCGCGATCCTCTATCCCGTGACCATCATCCTGATCGCCGGAGCCGCGGCGCTTGGCGCCTGGATCGGGCGGCGGGTTCGTGGCGGCGCAACCGAGGGAGCCGATATCAGCACGCTGACCGGTGCGGCGCTTGGCTTGGTTGCACTGCTGCTCGCATTCAGCTTCTCCCTCGCGTTGTCGCGTTACGAGGTGCGCCGCACTCTGGTCCTGGAGGAAGCCAACGCGATCGGCAGCACGGCGAACTTTGCGCTGATGCTGCCGGAGCCGGTACAGGGGCCAATTCTGCGCCTGCTGCGTGACTATACCGTCGTGCGGATCGGCCTCGGCGTTCCCTTCGATCCAGCCAAGCTGGAGCGGGACGTTGCACAATCATTGGAGCTCCAGACCAGGCTGTGGCAACAGGCGGTGGCGGTAACCGCGACGGCGCCGCAATCACTGCCGGCCTACCGCTTCGTCGCCTCGCTGAACGAAATGAACAACATTCACGAACGGCGGCTCACAGCCCTGCGCTATCATGTTCCGGCTGCGGTGATGTTCATGCTGATCGGTGTCTCGATGGTGGCGCTGGGATTTACCGGCTACCAGGCCGGCGTGACGGGGTCGCGCCGACGCGTCGCCACTCTGATCATGTCCGTCACGGTGGCCGTGGTGATCATGTTGGTGGTCGATCTCGACCGACCGGCGCGCGGGAGCATCCAAGTGCCCGTGCAGCCGCTGGTCGAAACGGCGCAGGGCATCCGGCCGTAGCGAGTGCAGAGCGACCCGGCTGCCACCCGCTCCGCGCGACGCAGCCTTACCGGTCCCGCTTGGCCTGGGCGATCTTGTTGGCTTTTGACACGCGCCCGACCTCGCGCGGATCGGTGCGGACGGACCGCTGCTTGCTGACGTTGGCCCGCATGCCCTTGGACGCAGTGGGGCCGGCGCCGGGATGATGCGGCACCGCCGCCTGCTTGGCCTCCAGCGCCTTGCGCAGCACTTGCGCAGCCGTGGGCCTGTTGAACCTGCGCAGTGCCGCCGTGACCCGCTTCAGCGCCTCCACCAGAACCTCGGTCTTGGCCTCCGAACCGGTGTTGTCGCGGGCCGGAACCGCCCCGCGCGGACCGGTCTTGCCACGGATTTCCCGCTTCTGCCGGTGCGCGATGCTGCGGGAGCGGTCGCGCGCCTCGCGCAGCCGTTTGCCGAGCGCCTGCAGTTCCTCCTTGGTCAGCCCGTCTGCGATCGGCGGTCGGGTCTGCGCCACCAGATCCCGTTCCGCCAGATTGAGCAGCCGGTCATCGTCCCTGGTAGGTGGATTCATCGGAGCATCTCCTTGGCGGCGCCGGGCTGCGCACTGCGCGCGCGACGCTACCCGACTTGCCGCCTGCAACTCAACAATTTGTGCGCTTGACACACCTGACACCCGCGCTTATTTAGCCACTTAGTTACTTAACCGATGGGTTCATAACAGGATGCTCGCGGATCGCCTCAACCGCACCTTCTCGGCCCTCGCGGACCCGACGCGTCGGGCGATTCTGGCGCGGCTGGCTACGGGCGAAGCGTCGGTCACCGAACTCGCCGAACCGTTCGACATGAGCCTTCCGGCGATTTCCAAGCACCTCAAGGTACTGGAGCGCGCCGGCCTGATCACCCGCAGCCGCGAGGCGCAATGGCGACCGTGCCGGCTGGAAGCGCGTCCGCTCAAGGGCGCAGCCGATTGGCTGGAGCATTACCGCAGCTTCTGGGAACACAGCCTCGACCGGCTGGAGGGCTATCTGAAGGAACTGCAGGGCAAGGAGAAGCGCCGTGGACGCAGGCACTAGCACGGCCGAGCGCGAACTGGTGGTCACGCGCCTGATCGATGCGCCGCGCCGGCTGGTGTTCAAGGCGTGGACACAGCCCGAGCACATCGCGCGCTGGTGGGGCCCGCAGGGCTACACCACGATCCACTGCGACATGGATATCCGCGTCGGCGGCGCCTACCGGTTCGGCATGCGCTCGCCGCAAGGGAGCGAGCACTGGAAGCGCGGCATTTATCGCGAGATCGTCGAGCCGGAGCGGATTGTCTTTACGTTTGCCTGGGAGAACGCGGACGGCGCGCTGGGCCACGAACTGCTGACCACCGTGACCTTCGCCGAAGATGGGACGAAGACCAGGCTCACGCTGCACCAGGCCGTGTTCGAGACGACCGAGGATCGCGCCAGCCACGGGACCGGCTGGACCAGCTGCCTCGGACGCTTCGCCGATTACGTGCTCACCGTCGCATCAGGAGGATAGAGCCATGCAACACCAGATCGTCTCACGCGAGGAATGGCTTGCCGCGCGCAAGGAACTGCTGCGCAAGGAAAAGGAGTTCACCCGCCTGCGCGATGCGTTGAGCGCCGAACGGCGCGCGCTGCCCTGGGTCAAGCTGGAGAAGAACTACGTGTTCGACGGACCGGTCGGCAAGGTGACCCTGGCCGACCTGTTCGACGGACGCAGCCAGTTGGTCGTCAAGCACTTCATGTTCGGGCCCGACTGGTCGGAGGGCTGTGTCGGCTGCTCGTTCGAACTCGACCATACGGTCGGCGCGTTCCAGCATCTCGAGCATCACGATGTGTCCTATGTCGTGGTCTCGCGTGCGCCGATCGAGAAGACCGAACCGTTCCGGCAGCGCATGGGCTGGAACGTCAAATGGGTGTCGTCGTACGGCAACGACTTCAACCACGACTTCAACGTGTCGTTCACGCCCGAGGAGATCGCCGCGGGCAAGGCCACCTACAACTACCGGCAAGGCGCCAGCGTGATCGACGAAATGTCCGGCCGCAGCGTGTTCCACCGAGACGAGGCGGGGCAGATCTTCCACACCTATTCGTCATTCGCGCGCGGCGGCGAGATGTTCCTTGGCAGCTACGCGTTCCTTGACATCACGCCCAAGGGACGCGACGAGACCATCAACGGCAACCTCACCGACTGGGTTCGTCACCACGACCGCTACGACGACACCGGATCGCACTGTCATTAGCCCGCGGGCACCAGTCCACGGGCACCAGCCCGCGGGCATTGGTCCACGGGCATTGGTCCACGGGAGCGGCCATGAAACTGTTCTACGGCTGGGTCATCGTCGGCGTCGGCATCGTGGTGACCTGCATCGGCATGGGCACCATGATGTCGCTTGGCGTCTTTATGCAGCCGATGTCGCAGGACATGGGCTGGTCGCGCGCCGGCATCTCGTTCGCTGCGGTGCTCAACTTCCTGGCGATGGGGTTCGGATCGTTCTTCTGGGGCTCGCTGTCCGACCGGTTCGGCACGCGCGCCATCGTGCTGGCCGGCGGCGTGCTGCTCGGCATCGGACTGATCGCGGGCAGCCAGGCGGCCACGCTGCTGCAGTTCCAGCTGCTGTTCGGCGTGCTGGTCGGGCTGGCGGCGGGCAGCTTCTATACGCCGATGATCGCCACGGCCACCCGCTGGTTCACCCGCCACCGCAGCCTCGCCGTGGCACTCGTTTCGTCCGGACTCGGTTTCGGTTCGTTTCTGATTGCGCCGATGGCACGCTCGATCATTACCAGTCACGACTGGCGCACCGCCATGCTGGATCTCGGCGGGCTCGCCTGGCTGGTGATCATTCCGGTGTCGCTGCTGGTGCGCCGGCCACCGATGACATCGCAAATCGTCGGTGCCGCGGCGGGTACGCCCGGCGGCGACTACACCATGGCGCAGGTGCTGCGCACGCCACAGTTCGCCGCGATCGCGCTGACCCACTTCGCGTGCTGTGCCGCGCACTCGGGGCCGATCTTCCACATGGTGAGCTACGCGATCGACTGCGGCGTGCCGTCGATGGCTGCGGCCACCGTGTTCGGTGTCGCGGGCCTGGCAGCGCTCAGCGGCCGCATCCTGTGCGGCCTGATCGCCGACCGGGTCGGCGCCAAACGCACTTTGGTCACGGGACTCGCGGTACAGGCGCTGGCCGTGAGTCTGTATCTGGTCACCCAGGGCACCGTCGGGCTTCTACGCGCTGGCGGCGCTGTTCGGCCTGTCCTACGGCGGCGTGATGCCGCTCTACGCGATCCTGGTGCGCGAGTATTTCGGCGGCAGGATCATGGGCACCGCGTTCGGCACGGTGGCAATGGTGTCGACACTCGGCATGGCGATCGGCCCGTGGGCCGGGGGCTGGCTGTTCGACACCTTCGGCAGCTACTTCTGGCTGTATATCGGTTCGTTCGGCATCGGGCTCGGCGCCGTGGCGATCGCCTTCACCTTCCAGCCGCCGGAGCGGCAGCCGGTCGCGCTGGCGGCGAGCCTGGCATGACAGCGTTACCCAAGCGCACCACTCGCGCGTAACGCCGCGAGCTCGTCACCCGCCAGACCAAGCACCTCCGCGAGCACCGCATCGGTGTCCGCGCCAAGCCCGGGGGCCGCGCCGGATCTCCGGCCGAAGCTGGCACGCCACGGCAATCCCGGCAGGGCGCCGGCGGCATGCGCATCCCAGAACCCACGCGCGCGCAGATGATCGCTGCCGAGGAGGTCCAGCGAACTGGCCAGCGCGGCAGCCGGAACGCCTGCATGTCGCAGCCGGTCCGCGGCGACTGTGGCAACCTGCGTGCGCAACCATCCGGTCAGGTCCGGCGCGACGCCGCGCAGGGCTTGCCACTGCACATCGCTGCCGACCGCGATGGCGATCCACTCGTCCTCGCCGGCACAGCGATACGCGCCATGCGCGATATGGCGATCGGACCGATCCCCCTGCGGCTCCGGCGGCGCACCGCATTGGGTCGCGAGCAGCGGCTCCGCCATCGTCCACAGCATTGCCTCGATCATCGAGAAATCGACCCGCGCCACCCCGCCATGTCTGCGGCGCTGCCACAGCGCCGCGGCAATGACGAACGCAAGCATCAGCCCGCACATCGGATCGAGCCAGGCGAACCCCACGCGCGGCGGCAGGTCGGGATGCCGGTTCAGCCCGGCAAAGCCGGCGTAGCATTGCAGCAGCGTGCCGTAGGCGACGGCGTGCGATTCCGGCCCGGTGCGCCCGAGGCCCGAGGCCGATACGTAGATCAGCTCCGGATTGCGCTCCCGCAGCAGCGTCGCGCCGAGCCCCAGCCGGTCCATCACGCCGGTCGCGAAGTTCTCGACCAGCACGTCGCAGCGGTCTGCGAGCGACCGCGCCACAGCGACCGCCTCCGGCCGCTTCAGATCCAGCACGATGCCGCGCTTCGCCTGGCCGAGCACGGTGTGCAGTTCCGAGGCGCGGCCAGGATCGCCGCCGCCCGGCGCCTCGACCTTGATCACATCGGCGCCCATCGCCGCGAGATAGCGCGTCGTCGTCGGTCCTGCGATCACCCAGCTGAAATCGAGCACGCGCACACCCGACAGCGGCAACGGCCCGCGCGACGGCGGCGTCTCGCTCCGCGACTGCGTCATCGTCAGGCCGAACGGCGGGCCGGGCAGCTTCACCGTGCGGTCATCGCGCTCGATCGTGCGCCAGAACCCGCGATGCGCAAGCTGCGGTGAGTCAAGTTGCTCGGCAAGTTCGCGCAGCGGAAAACTCGGCACGCGCGCGGCCTGCGCGGCATCGGCGATCCACTGCTTGGCGTGCTGCCGGCTCCACGCCGACATCAGCGCATGCAGCGCGTCCCAGTTGACGACGCGATCCGGTTTGGTGGCGAAGCGCGGATCGTTGCCCCACTCCGGCGAGCCCATCGCGACCAGCCATGCCGCCCATTGGCGATCCTCGCGCGGCGAGATTGCCGCGTAGCCGTCGCGCGCCGGCAGGATGCAGACGGTAGCGCCATTGCCGTCGGTCAGGCGTTTGCGCGAGCGGCTCCTGCCGTGCAGTCCCGCACCGGCAAGCTCGCCCATCGCCATTGTCGCCAGCGCTTCCTCGATCGAAACATCGACGATCGCGCCCTGGATGTGCGGCTGGGCCGCGTGCATGCCGGCACACGCCGCCGCCAGTCCACCGATGAAGGCGGACTGCTCGCCCACTGGTCGGATTGGCGCTTCCGCCAGATCGTCCACCTGTCCGGTCAACAGCCGGGCGATGCCGCTGGAATACATCAGCGGAAGATCGCTCGCCGGATGGTTCGCCCTCGGCCCGGTCTGGCCGAACGGGGAGATGAACACCAGTGCGGCGGTGGCATTCAACCGGCGCAATGCATCGGCATCGCACTGACGTGCGCGAAGCTCGGCCGGACGCCCCTCGCAGATGATCAGCTCGGCCGTCGCCAGCGCGTCGCGTGTGACGAGCGGCTTGCCGTGATCGAGATATGTCATGAGCGGCCTCGATCGGTCCGGATCGACGCAGGCGACGCTGGCGCCAACATCGGCAAGCAACCGCCCGCAGACGGCAGCGGCCTGGCCTTGGCCGAACTGGACGACACGGAAGCCGGTCAGCAACGACATCGTTCACCCATTCAGGACGGGACCGATGAAATCAGCCAGATTCCCGCCGGGAAAGCGAATTCCAGCGATGCCGGCGGCGGCGGCGGCGGCCATGTCGGTGGGCTGGTCGCCGATCAGCACGCAGCGCGCCGGGTCGAGTTCCCACGCGCGCATCAGGTCCAGCAGCATGCCCGGCGCCGGCTTGCGCCAGTCACTGTCACGGCGATAGGCGGGCACGGTGGCGTCAGGGTGAAACGGGCAGTAGCGGATGTCGTCGATCGTGCCGCCGGCGCGCCGGACCTCGTCGCTCATCCACTCATGCAGTGTGGCCAGCGCCGCCTCATCATAGTGACCGCGGGCCACGCCCGACTGGTTGGTGACGACGAACACGTGCCAGCCGGCATCGGTTGCCGCCCGGATCGCCTCGCGCGCGCCCGGCATCCACTCGAAGCGGTCACGGCTGCCGACATAGCCGTGGTCGACGTTGACCACGCCATCGCGGTCAAGCAACAGCGCCCGCCGATGCAGCACGCGCGGGATCTCCTGTTGTGCGGAGGCGTAATCCTCGGGAGTACCGATGTCGCGGAAATAGCCGTCGCCCAGCGTGCCGCGCAATGCGCCGCGCGCCGCCAGCACAGGCAGGATATCGGTTTCCAGCGAACCGGCCGGCGACAGATCGTCGAGCAGCCGACGATGGAACAGGTAGATGCCGGTGTTGATCACGCCACCTCGCCCGATGGCCGATCGGGCACTGAACGCGCTCACCCGGTCGCCATCCAGCACCACGATGCCATACCGCGACGCATCGTCCATTCGGCGCAACAGCAGCGTTGCGCATCGTTCATCATCGCCGGTCGCCAGCAGCCTGGCGAGGTTGCAGTCGAACAGGGAGTTGCCGTTGCACAGCAGGAACCGTTCCGCCAGACGCTCGCGGGCGTGAAACAACGCCCCTCCGGTGCCGGCCGGCGCTGGTTCCCGGGAAATCACCAGGCGCACCTCGCGCGGCAGCAGCGCCGACAATTGTTGCACCAGGGCTTCCACCTGTTCCGCGAGATGACCGGTCAGCAGAACGAATTCCTCGACGCCGAAGCGGATGAATTCACGCATCAGCCAGGCGAGGAACGGCCGATCGCCGCAGGGCAGCAGCGGTTTCGGGGTAGCGTTCGTGAGTGCGCCGAGGCGTGTGCCGAGCCCGCCGGCCAGCACGGCGCACTGGCGGATGGTTGCCGGCCGCATCACGCCGGCAGCCAGGCTGCCACAGCGACCCCGACCACGCCGGCGAACACCAGCCACGAGACCCAATCGCGTGCGGCGTACACGATTGGATCGTCGTTCATGTAGCCGCGGCTGGTGGAGAGCCACAGCCGGCACTGCCAGAACAGCAGCAGCGGGATCACGCCCCACAGCATCCACGGCCGCGCATAGGCATACAGCGCGGTATCGCTCTGCACGTAGAGCGACAGCACAACGACCGACGCGAAGCTCGCCGCGCTGCCGAACATCTGCAGCATTGCGAGGTCCTCGATGGTGTAGCCGCGCCGCTCGGTCCGTCGCTGTGCCGACGATTGCAGCCGGTAGAGCTCGGAGACGCGCTTCACCAGGGCGAGGCTCAGGAACAGGAATGACGAAAATCCAAGCAGCCACATCGACACCCGATGCCCGCTCGCCTCGCCGCCACCGAACAGGCGAATGGTATAGAGCGCGGCCAGGATGAACACGTCGATCAGCGGCATCTCCTTCAGCCGGACCGTGTAGGCAAGCGACAACACCGCGTACAGAGCCAGCGCCAACCAGGCGCCACTCGCGACGCCCAGCCAGGCGCCGATCAGGAGCAGCCCCGGGACCATGGCGAGCCCGGCCGCCATCGACAGCGCTCCGCTGGCGAACGGGCGTTCCCGCTTGCGCGGATGCGCACGATCGGCGGCAAGGTCCGAGAGGTCATTGATCACGTAGATCGCCGATGCGGTGGCACAGAACGCCGCCATGATCGCGAGCGAGTTGCGCCACGCGGCGAGGTTGCCGAAGTCTCCCGCGGCCAGCAGCGGCACCAGCGCGAACAGGTTCTTCACCCACTGATATGGCCGCAGCGCACGCAGTGCGGCACGCGTGCGCGGCACCCGGTCCTCGATTTCCGCGACCACGTGGTGGCGTCGCGCCGCGGCACGCCTTACCGCGCCGGGCGCGTTCACCACCACGGCCGCGGCCGCGTGCTGCCAGACGGCATGATCGGTGGCGTCGTTGCCGGCGTAGATGAAGCCGCGCTCGCCGAACCGCCGGCACAGTTCCTCCGCCTTGCGGCTGCCGCGCAGATTACTGACGCCGTCCGAGGCGATCACCTCGTCGAACACGCCGAGATGCGCGGCCACCGCCTCGGCCACCTGGCGATCGGCGGCGGTGCACAGCACGATCGGGCGCCCGCGGGCGCGTTCCTGCTCGACCAGTCGCAGCAGCTCGCCGCAGAACGGCAGTTGCGCCGCGGCGAACCACCAACGCCCCGCCAGTTCCCGCTTCAGTCGCGCGCGACCACCGGCGAGCCAGACCGGCAGCTGGAACAGCACGCGCCAATCCGCCAGTACCGCCGTGAAGGCGGCCTCATGCAAGGAATTGATCCGCAACAGCGTGCCATCGAGGTCGATGCACAGCGGCAGGCCGTCCATCGACCGGTCACCGGTCAGTGATCCCTCGGTTGCATCGACAACACGCATCATGACCTGCGCCAGTCGGTATGCCGGGTTCCCGCCTGCGGGAGCAAGCTTTGCATCCGGGCCTACGCCTCCGCCGCCGGCTCGCGACTGGCGCGCACCTTGTCCACCCGCCTGCCGTCCATTTCCAGCACCTCGAACCGCCAGCCCGAGAACACGATGCGGTCGCCGACGCGCGGCACGCGCCGCAACAGCGCCAGCACCAGTCCGGCAAGCGTGTGATAGCTGCCCTCGGCGGGCAGATCGGGCAGCGACAGGCGGGATTTCAATTCATCGACCGGCATCATGCCGTCCATCACCAGCGCGGCCTCCCCCTCGCCTTCCCCACCGCCCGACTGGGTTTCGGCGTCGGTCGGATCGCCGACAATCGCCTCGAGCACATCGGCCGCCGTCACCACGCCCTCGAAGCTGCCGTACTCGTCCATCACCAGGGCGATCCCGAGCGCATCGGACTTCAACCGCTCCAGCGCGTCCAGGGCGGTCACCGTGTCGGGCACCACGATCGGCTGGCGCAATGCGGCGGCGAGCGAGACCTCGCCGCCGTCGAGGATGTGGTCCAGGATGTCCTTGGCCTGCACCACGCCGACCACGTTGTCCACCGAGCCATCGCACACCACGAAGCGCGAATGCGGCGCCGATTTCAGCGTTGCGGCAATCTCCCTGGGGGGATCGGTGCGATCGATCCATACGATCTCGGTGCGCGGTGTCATGATCGCACGTACCGGCTTGTCGGCCAGCCGCAACAGGCGCTCGATCATGTCGCGTTCCTCGGTCTCCAGCACCCCGGCCTGCGCGCCCTCGACGAGCAGCGCCTTCAGTTCCTCTTCGGTCACCGTCTGGCGCGGTACACGGTGCAGTCTGAACAGGCGCAGCACCGCACCGGACGACCTGTCGAGCAGCCAGACGACGGGGCCGGTGATGCGCGCCATCCATACGATCGCGGGCGCCACATGGGCTGCGGTGTGCTCCGGCCGGCGCAGGGCGAGGTGCTTCGGCACCAGTTCGCCCAGCACCAGGGTCAGGTAGGTCGTCACCACGACCACCAGCGCCAGCGAAAGCGGCTCCGCCACCGACGCCAAGGTCGGCATGGTGGCGAGCCACAGCTTGAGATCGCCCGCGATGCGCGCACCGCCGAACACGCCGGTCAGCATGCTCACCAGGGTGATGCCGATCTGCACGGTCGGCAGGAAGCGCTGCGGGTCGCCGGCGAGTTCGCGTGCCGTCGTGGCGCCCGCCACGCCCTTGCGTTCCAGAACGGCAAGCCGGGCGCGCCGGACCGAGGCCAGCGCCAGCTCACTCATCGAAAACACGCCGTTCACCACGATCAACAGCAGGACGATGATGATTTCGAGGCCGATGCCCATGGCCCAGCATAACGGGCAGCGGCTATCTGCCCATAGCCAGTTGGCGCACCATGTGGCAAATGGCCACATGCCTCTGCTGGTCGTTCTGCTGAGCATCCTTGGCCTGGTGCCGTTCGTCGTGTGCGGTCTGGCGGCGCTGGGGCCCAATCCCGCCACGTCGGCGCGCATGCTGAGCGCGCTGATCGGCTACGCCGCGGTTATCCTTGCCTTCGCCGGCGGCATCCATTGGGGGTTCGAGCTTCAGTCGCGCCAGCAGGTCGCGTCGGTCCAGCGCGCGCGGCTCGGGCTCGGCATCATCCCGCCACTGGTGAGCTGGATTGCCGTGCTGCTGCCTTTGGTGGCGGCACCGTGGGTCTCGCTCATCGTGCTGATTGCCGCCTATATCGGCGCGGTGCTGGTGGAACAGGAGGCTGACAGGCGCGACCTGCTGCCGCCACGCTACCTCTGGCTGCGCTGGGGCTTTACGCTGGTCGCCGTCGCAATGATGGTGACTGTGCTGACGCTTCGGTTATTGGGTCAGACGATCATGTTCTAAGATTTCGTCTGGAATTTGTTCTGCATTCATGATCTGTTAACAAATGCCCCGACGGAGTGCAGACCATGTCCGAGCCGATGCCGGTCACCGCCGAGATCATTACTTTTCCACTGCGTCGGCCGGCGCCGCCCAAGGATGATGGGCAGGAGCGGCTGCGGCGAGCGCTGGCTGGGCTGGACGACGCGGTAGCCGGTCAACGTGCCGCCGTCGCCGCCTGGCGCAGCGCACTGGCAGACCTGGGCACGGCTGTCTCGGGCCTCGACGACAGTCTGCGACGCTATCGCGGCAACCTGGACACTCTCGGCACGCGCGTCGCCGGGCTGCACTCCCAGGCGGTGCAGCTCGAGCGTACCGCGGACGCCGCCCTGGCTACGCGGATCGACTGAGCCCGATCAGCCGGGGCTTGCCTCGGTGAAGAATTTCTGGCCGGCCGCGAAGTGGTTCGGGCTCATGAACACACCCAGCAACAAGGCACCGCGCGGCGCCCGGGCCTCATGCGTGTTGCCGGCCGGGCGCCAGACGAAGTTGCCAGCGGAGCACTCGCCTTCCTCGTCTTCCAGGCTGCCCTCCAGCACATAGGTCAGCTCGACGCCGGTGTGCTCATGCAACGGCACCACCGCGCCCGGAGCGAGGCGGAACAGCAGCGTCGCCATGCCGGTGTTCGGGTCGTGGTACAGCACCTTGTGCTCGATGCCGGGAAACTTCGAGGCCTCCCACGGCGCGCCCACCACGTCTATGTAGTGGGATGGCGGCGAGGCCGCGTCGGCGAGCAGGCGCTTGCGGGTCTTCATCATCGCTTCAGGCATGGCTGGCTCCTCCCGGGTAAATGGCATCGTGCGCGATCAAGGGTCGCGTTGTCCCACACGGACCGACGCTGCCATGCGGACAATCTCGACAGCATCATTGCGATCGGACATATCGCGTGGACATTACCATCCGCGCGCGCCAATGGGCCAATCCAACGGGGCTGTCGCAGTCATGCAGAAGGGTGTGTCATGGTCGTCTCGACCCTACTTGCGCAGTTCCGCACCGCACGCGTGGTGCCGGTGGTGCGCACGCACGATGCGCGGCATGCGGCGACCGCGGTGCAATGGCTGCGCGACGCGGGGCTGCGCATCTTCGAGATCACCATGACGATCCCCAATGCACCGGCACTGATCCGCGAACTCGCCGCGGACCCGGCTCTGCTGATCGGTGCCGGCACGGTGCCGGATCGGGCCATGGCCGAGACCTGCCTTGCCGCCGGCGCGCGCTTCATCGTCGCGCCCTGGATCGACGCCTCGCTCGCGGCGCCATGCCGGGCGGCGAACGCCGTGCTGATGCTGGGTGCGCTCACGCCGACGGAAGTACGCGCCGCGCTGGCAGCCGGCGCGAATGTGGTGAAGGTGTTCCCGGCCTCCTCGGTCGGCGGCCCGGCGCATATCCGCGCCTTGCACAGCGTGCTGCCCGACGTCGCGTTCTGTCCGACGGGAGGCGTCGAACCGGGCAACCTCGCCGCTTATCTTGGTGCAGGCGCGGCGTTCGTCGGCATGGGCGGCGCACTGGTGGATGAAAAGCGCATTGCGGCCGGCGACCGCGCCGCGATCGAGGCCGCCGCCAATCAGATTGCCGCATCATGACGGTCGATCTGCTGTGCATGGGCGAGCCGATGCTGGAGTTCAACCAGCTTCCGAGGCATCCGGACGGCACGCAGCACTATCTTGAAGGCCACGGCGGCGACACCTCGAACGCCGCGATCGCCGCGGCACGGCAGGGTGCACGGGTCGGCTACATCACCGCACTCGGGCGGGACATGCCCGGCGACAGTTTCATGGCGCTGTGGGCGCGCGAAGGTGTCGATGCCTCGAGCGTGATCCGCAGCGACCGCTGGCTGACCGGCGTCTACTTCGTCACGCATGACGACACCGGCCATCATTTCCTGCACTACCGCACCAATTCTGCCGCCGCGATGTACGCTGCGACCGATGTGCCCGGGGCGGCGATCGCCGCCGCACGGATGTTCTATGTCTCCGGCATCAGCCAGGGGATTTCCAAGTCGGCCGCCGACGCGGTGTTCGCCGCGATCGACATTGCCCGGCGCAACGGGGTGAAGGTTGCATATGATACCAACTACCGCCCGCGCCTGTGGCCGCCGGCGCGCGCCGCCGCGGTGATGCATGCGGCGATGGCCGCGACCGACTATGCGCTGCCGGGGATCGAGGACGCGCAGATCCTGACCGGCCTCACCGACCCCGACGCAATGGTGGACTTCTATCTGCGCCTCGGGCCAACGGTGGTGGTGCTGAAAATGGGCGAAACCGGCGCGTATCTGGCGACGCAGGAGTATCGAGTGCGGATCCCCAGCCATGCGGTCCAGGTGGTCGATGCCACCGGCGCGGGCGACACGTTCTGCGGCAGCTTCCTGGCTCGCATCCTCGCGGGCGATGCGCCCGGGCCCGCGGCGCGTTATGCCAATGTCGCCGCCGCGCTGAAATGCACCGGCTACGGGGCGGTTGCGCCGATCCCCCGGCCATCCGATGTTTACGCGGCGCTGCGCGGAACCATTGGCCATGACTGAGCGCTGGTCGGCTGTCGCGCCGCGGTTTGCCGGCCGCACGGTCCGCCACACCGGTCGCCGCCCCACGCGCGGCGTCACCCCGGTGCGCCTGCACCAGGGCAATCGGATACACATCCGACCCGCCGGAGCGGTCGGATAGCAAGGAGTAAAGCGTTCAACACAGAGGAAGATCGAGGGCCACGGAGGGCCACGGAGGTCAATTCCGGCGTGTGCAGCGCATTCAATCCATGCTCCGTGGTCCTCGATCTTCCTCTGTGTCAAGATTTCGTTGCGGTTCGACGGCTCCAACCAATCGCCCGATTGTCCTCGTCCGGCTTGCTGCCGCCACGCCCATATTGTAACCGGAGAGTTGCAGGGAAATTCGAATCGGGCCGGCATGCTATTCAACAGCTACTTGTTTCTGCTCGCATTTCTGCCCGGCGTCGCCGCGATTTTCGCGCTCATCAATCGACATTCACAGCTCCGGATCCCGTGCCTGCTGGTGGCCTCGCTGCTGTTCTATGGCTACTGGAATCCGCTGTTCGCATTGCTCCTGGCCGCCTCCATTGTAGTGAACTGGCTCGCGGCTCGGCGGTTCGCGGATACCGGCAATGGAGCAGTCATCACCGGGACGATCGTGCTGAACCTGGCGGTCCTGGGCCTGTTCAAATATGCGGACTTCTTTACCGGCAGCCTGGCGGCACTCGGCGGATTCTCGCTGGGCCGTCTGGATCTGGTGCTGCCGCTCGGCATCAGCTTCTTCACGTTCCATCACATCATGTATCTGGCGGATTTGCGGCGCGGGCGCGCCGAGGCCACCACACTCGACCGCTACGCGCTCTATATCTGCTTTTTTCCGCAGGCGGTCGCTGGCCCCCTGGCGCGCTGGTCGGAAGTGGGGCGCCAGTTCGGGCGCGACGCGTTCGCCGCGGGATGGGAACAACGCTGCGCGCTCGGCATCACCTTCATCATGATCGGGCTGATCGAGAAGGTTGCGTTTGGCGATCCGATCGGCCAGGTACTGGACCCGATCTATCAGACAGCCGCCACCGCCCCATTGCGGGATGGATCGGCCTGGCTGGCGTTAGGCTTCGGGTTCCAGATCTTCTTCGACTTCTCGGGCTACTCCGACATCGCGATCGGCGTCGGACTGCTGTTCGGCATCCAGCTCCCGTACAATTTCAACGCGCCGTTCCGCGCCACCAGCATCCTCGCCTTCTGGCAGCGCTGGCACATGACGCTGTCTCGCTTCCTGCGCGACTACGTGTTCATGCCGCTCGCCGACATGCGGATCGCGGGAACCCGGCACACCACCGCGCAGTATGTCGCGGCGATCCTGCTCACCATGGCGCTGTGCGGCCTGTGGCACGGGGCCGGCTGGAACTTCGTCCTGTGGGGCACGATGCACGGCGTCGCCATCGTGTTTGCTCTCGGCTGGCGGCGGGTGCTGCCGTCACCCCCCATGGTCGTGGGTTGGGCAGCCACCATCGGCTTCTTCCTGCTCAGCACGGTGGTGTTCCGCACCGCGACGCTGGGTGCCGCATGGAATGTCCTCAGCGGGCTCGCCACGCTTCCCAACGGCAAACTGCTGGGCAAGGCCTGGATCATCGGGGTGGGAATGCTGCTGACGCTTCTGTTGCCTGCGACCCAGGATCTGTGCAAGCGCGTCAACCTGCGCCCGCTGGCGTGGGTTCCGGCGGTGCTTGGCGTGATCGGCCTGGCAATCCTGGTCCAACTCGGCGGCAATGAGTCGTATGAGTTCATCTACTTCCGGTTCTGATCGGGTCGGCCACGCCGAAGCCACGGCCCGCCTGGCGTGGCGGCGCTGGCTGGCCGTGTTCTGCGGCACGTTCTTCGGTATCGGCGCGCTGCTGTTCGCGCTGCTGCTGCTGATCGATCCTTACGATACCGGGCGCTTCCCCGCGTTCGGGATCGTCGGCATCAGCGATCACAGTCTACGCACCGCGGATGTCAGCCGCGGACGCGATCCCCACTTCAATGCGGCGGTGATCGGCAACTCGACCGGCCAGATGATCGATCCCTTCCGGCTGTCGCGCGAAACCGGCCTCCGCTTCATCCAGCTCTCGATCCCGGCAACGGGACCACGCGAGCAGTTGGCGATCATGCGCTGGGTGATCTCGCACCACCCGACATACGGTGCCTTCGTCATCGTGGCGGACCTCGCGTGGTGCTCGCACGATCCCGACCTGCCGCTCTACACCGCCTTTCCGTTCTGGCTGTACGGTAACAACCGCACCTACCTGGCGAACGTGCTGAGCTCGAAGTCGCTGGATCGCGCGGTGTGGCGAATTGGAGTTGCTCTGGGACTGCAACAGACCGTCGATCCGGTCGGATATTATGACTTCCTGAACGGCAGGGATGTGGTCTTCATGCCGGAATTCGGCGACCCGTCGGAAGACACACGCAAGCTGCGGTTACCGCACCGGTTGCCATGGATCGACCGGCTGCGCGCGCTCATCGCCGAGCTTCCACCGAACGCGGGGGTCGTGGTCGTGATACCGCCGGTGTATTTCACATCGCTGCCGCCTCCGGGCAGCGAGCGGTCTGCCGCGATCGATGCATGCAAGGCGACTCTGGCAAAGCTTACCGCCGATCGGCCGCGCAGCGGCTTCCTTGACTTCCGGGTGGACAACGCAGCTGCGCACGACGGTGCGAACTTCGTCGACCAAATTCATTATCGCGAAGACCTGGCCCGTCTGATCGAAGCGAAGATCATTGCGGTGCTGAACTCGGGCGAGATCGGTGCCCCCCAGGCGCGTGCCGAATTCGGGTCGGGACTGGACGTCCGCTCACCTTGAACGGATCGGCCGGCGACTTGGCCGCTCACGCGGGCAAAGTTACTGTCGGCGAGAATGCAGGTAACGGAGCAGACATGCCGCAACACACGCAGGACGCGACCGAGCCGGAGATCCAGACGTGGTGCGCCGGCTATCTTCGCAAGGCGCTGAAGCTGCGCGGCGCTCAGATCGACGTGGACGCGGATTTCGCCAGCCTGGGTCTCGACTCGGCCGAGTCGGTATTCTTCGTTGCCGCCATCGAGGACTGGCTGGGGTTGGAGCTCGCATCTGACACCGCCATGGAACATCCCACGATCTCGGAGCTGGCACGTTTCGTCGCGGGCCGGCTCGACGCGAGACCCCGCGCATAGCCGATCGGGTGGTATTGTCTTGACCGATTTCGGTTCCAGCTCCGGGCTTGTCTCGTTGGTCGATCTGCTCGACCGGCGCGCGGCGGAAAATCCCGACGGGAAGGCATTTGGCTTCGTTCCGGAACGCGGCAACGCGCATCTGCACCTCACGTATGGCGAACTGCATCGGCGGGCACACGCCCTCGCGGCACGCCTCGCGCGGCACGCCGTCAAGGGCGATCGCGCACTCCTGCTGTTCCCGCCTGGACTGGATTTCATCGTGGCCTTCTTCGGCTGCCTCACCGCAGGAATGATCGCGGTGCCGTTGATGGTGCCGCGGCGCACCGCCGCCCGGGACTCCAGCGCCGCCGTCATCGCCGACTGTGCTCCGACAGTGGCGATGACCAGCCACGAACTGCTGGAAGTACGTGGCGACGTTGCCGACCGGTTTCGCGACTCCGGTTTCGACTGGATGACGGTCGATGCCATGGCCGAGGCGCCGGCAGATGTTGCCGCCGTGACGCCAGTCGTCGGGCGAGACGACATTGCCTACCTGCAATACACCTCAGGCTCGACCTCCGTACCCAAGGGCGTCGTCGTGACGCACGGCAATCTGCTGGCGAACTTCGAGATGATTCGGCTGGGGATGAGCAACACTCGGCATTCGTGCAGCGTCGGATGGGTGCCGGTGTATCACGACATGGGCCTGATGATGGGGGTGATGCAGCCGCTGTATCTCGGTGCCATGTCGGTGCTGATGGCGCCGGCGGCGTTCATGCAGCGGCCGCTCAACTGGCTGCGGACGATCCACCAGTATCGCGCGGAGCTGACCAGTGCGCCGAACTTCGCGTTCGATCTCTGCGTCAGCCGGTTTCGCGCCGATCAGATGGAGGGGATTGATCTGTCGTGCTGGAAGGTCGCCCTGAACGCCGCGGAACCGGTGCATGCCAACACGATCGCGCGCTTCACCGAGACGTTCGCCCGGTACGGCTTCGACCCCGGCACGATGTATCCCGGTTACGGCCTCGCCGAGGCCACCTTGCTGGTGTCCGGCGGTGTGCGCGGCGAGGCACCATCCAGCCGCGCGGTCAGTCGGGCGTCGATGCTGCGCGGCGACGTGACGGAACCAAAAGGAACCGACGATGTGCAGACACTGGTCGCATGCGGTCGCAGCATGGTGGGCCAGCAGATCGCGATCGTCGATGCTGACGCGCGCAGCCGGGTCGCGGCATGCCAACTCGGCGAGGTCTGGGCGAGCGGGCCGCACATCGCCCACGGCTATTGGGGCAATCCCGCGGCGACCGTGGAAACGTTCCACGCGCGCATTGTGGGCTCCGCTGAGCAGAACTGGCTGCGAACCGGTGATCTCGGATTCCTGGACGAGGATGGCAGGCTGTTCATCACCGGCCGGATCAAGGACCTCATCATCATACGCGGAGCGAACCACTATCCTCAGGATATCGAACGAACCGTGCAGGAGAGCCATCCGGCGCTGCGCCGTGACTGCGGCGCGGCGTTCGCCATCCTGGACCAGGAGGGGAATGAAAAGCTTGCGGTGGTGCAGGAGATCGAACGCACGCATCGCCGCGATCTGGATATCGATGAGGTCGCCGGCCGCATCCGCGAAGCGGTCACGCGGCAGCATGAGATTGCGATCGAGACGATCGCATTGATACCGCCGGCGACGTTGCCGAAGACCACCAGCGGCAAGATCCAGCGCAGCGCGGCGAGGAAACTATTGCTGGAAGGAGCGTTGGAGGTGCTTGGCTGACGCCGGCAGCGCGCCTCGGTCACGCCGCCCGCGGCCGGCGCCGCACCTCCGGACGCACATAGCGAAAATTCAGGATTGCCGGATCGGCGACGACGGGGCCAGGTGCGATCCCCACGATGATGCGTTCCGCGATCGGCCCGAAATCCGCGCGGAAATGCACCGACGACTTCAGCACCAGGATCGGGCACTCGCTCGGCTCCACTCCGACATGGCGCAGGATTGCCTGATCGAGCGCCTGCATCTTGTGCGACACCACCATCACGCGCACGCCATCGATGTCGATCAGGGCACAGGGGCCGAGATTGCCAGGATTGCCCGCCCCCATCGGCCCGGTCAGCGTGAACCGCCCATCGGTCAGCTTCAGCACGCGCGCGGTGCAATCGAACGGCAGCCCATCGGACTTGCCGCCGAGCGACAGCGCCAGTGAACCGCCTTCGCCGGCAGCCTCGCAGGCGGCGACGCTCGCCGCATCGTTGATCAGGCACAGCATCGCCCCCTTGGCTTGCTGGCGCACCAGTTCGGCGAGCAGACCGGTGGTGTCGCCATGGCCGCCGCCGCCGGGGTTGTCCTGCGTATCGGCGATCACGATCGGCTTCGCTGCCCGCGTCGACAGGCGCTTCGCCTCCGCGACCGCATCCTCCGCGGACAGCGTCTCTTGCACGAAGTCGCTCTCACGTGCGGCGACCAGCGCGGTGAACGCGTCAGCCGCTGCGTCGGCGCCTGCCTGCGTGTCGGCATAGGCGGCGACCGCAGGCCCGCAATCGGTGAAGTCGGCGTAGGGAAAGCCGAAGCAGAACGCCAGTTCGACGGCATTGATCCGCTCCGCCAACGACGCTCGCTCCGCCATCACCTCGCTCATCGGCGGCATCAGCGTGCACTGGGAACCGAGCGGAAGCCAGAACTCGAACTGACGGAACGCGCGTGCCCAGGGCTTGCCGCGCTCGATGCGTTGCAGCAGCAGGCGCATCGCCTGCGCACCCGCCGTCTTCATGTCGATATGGGGATAGGTGCGAAACGGAACGACCGCATCCGCCAAGGTCACCATCCGCGCGGTCAGATTGGCGTGCGGATCGAGACTGATGGTAAGCGGCAGGTCGCCGACGATGGCACGGACGCGACGCAGCAACTCGCCCTCGGCGTCCGGAAAGCTGTCCACCACGGCGGCGCCATGCAGGTCGAGATACACGCCGTCAAGCGGAGCTGTATCCAACGCGTGCGACAACGACGCGCAGATCAGCGCGCCGATGCGCTCGAACGCCTCGTCCTGCACTGGGCCCGCCGGATTGGCGAAGGTCCAGGCCAACGGCACGACCGCGACGCCGTCCGCTTCGGCGATGGCGAGCGCCCCCGCGGCCGGTACCGAGGTGCCACGCACCGCATCGAGCATCGCCGCGCCTTCGGTCAGTCGAGGGAACCCCGCAGGCTGCACGAAATCGGCATAGGTGGTCGGACGCGGCGCAAAGGAGTGGCTCTCATGCAGGAAGCCGCCGATGGCAATGCGTCGTGTCATGCTCAGGGTCCTCTGGCGGGAAAGCCGTCGTTGTCGGGATTGTATTGCGGATCGGCGGCCCGCCTGCCAAGCACACTGGCGTCCATGCTCTGCGTGCTGCCGGCAGCGAGGTTCAACGGCCGGAAGTAGATCGGATGGGTCTTGGCATACAGGCCGTCGAGGAACTTCTGGTAGGAATCCTCGATCGGCGCCAGCTGGCTGGCGGCGGCGGCCACTGGTATCGCCGCCGGATCGATTGCCAGGCCGGCAGCGGCAGCCTTGCGCTGCATCCATGCCAGCGCGAGATCCGATAGCCTGCGATCCGCGTAGCCGCCGCCGACGTTGCCGTGCGAACCAAGGAACCAGCGCTGCTCGACGCTCTGGTCCGGTTTCGCGACCGCGCTCCACAGCGTTGCCTGGAAGTCGATCCGGTGCTCGTCCACCGCGACCGCGTGCGCGGCGGTCTGCACGATGCCGCTCAGCTCGGTGTCGTGAAAGCCATAGGCCGCCGCGTTCAGCCACTGCAACGCGGCGACCGGGATGCCGAGAGCGCCGACCGTGTCCCACACGCCGAGGAAGCGCACCTTGACCTCGCGCGAATATTTGGTGCGGAACGCCAGCGCCTGGTCGGTGTCCGCGCTGGGGTCGCGGTTGCGATACATCGCATAGGCATCGCGCAGGCGGTACAGGTTGTCCGGCGTCAGCAAGCCGACGTTGCGGATCATGCCGACCAGGCTGCGTGCCTCATAGGCACCGCGGCTGAAGCCCAGGATGAACAGTTCGTGCTCGCCAGGATCGGGATGCGGGTAATTCTCCACCAGGAAGCGGTAGCCGTTGCGGATCTTGTCATCGAGTCCAAAGCCGAACACTCCGCCGGACACGGTGTCCCACCAGTCCCCGGTGCCGACGCCGGTGTCGTACCACTTGATCTGCACGGACCCGTCCGCCTGGGTGCCATGCAGTACAGAGTCGTAGCACCGCACGACATTGGTCTCGACACGCTGCAAGGGATCGGCGTCGGACGAGGGCCGATCCCAGGTGCCGTCGAAGCAGAGCACCAGCCTGGTGACCATCGCTAGTCTCCCCGCGTCAACAGAATTTCACGCCAGCCACTCCGGCACCGGCAGATTCTTCGAACGAAGGAACTCCGGATTGAACAGCTTCGACTGATACCGCGAGCCGCCATCGGCCAATATCGTTACCACCGTATGGCCCGGTCCAAGCTGCTTCGCCACCCGCACCGCGGCGGCGATGTTGATGCCGGAGGAGGTGCCGACCGACAGGCCCTCGTGGATCAGCACCTCATAGATGTGTTGCAGCGCCTCCGCGTCAGGGATGCGCTCCGCATCGTCGATCGGCGCGCCGTCCATGTTGGCGGTGACGCGCGAGTTGCCGATGCCCTCGGTGATCGAGCTGCCCTCGATCTTCAGGTCGTTGTGCTTCACCCAGCCGAACAGGCCACTGCCCTCGCAGTCCGCCAGCACGATGCGCACCTTTGGATTGCGCTGTTTCAGCGCGAAGGCGACGCCGGCCAGCGTGCCGCCGGTGCCACAGGAGCAAGTGAACGCATCGACGCGGCCGTCGGTTTGTTCCCAGATCTCCGGTCCGGTGTGGGTGCGATGGCCCTCGCGGTTGGCGAGATTGTCGAACTGGTTGGCCCACACCGCGCCGGTCTCTTCGGCCATCCGGCGCGAGACGTGCACGTAGTTGCCGGGATCGCGATACGGCTTGGCAGGGACCAGCCGCAGATCGGCGCCGATCATGCGCAGGAAGTCGATCTTTTCCTTGCTCTGCGTCTCCGGCATCACGATGACGCAGCGATAGCCGCGCGCGTTGCCGACCAGCGTGAGGCCGATGCCGGTGTTGCCGGCGGTGCCCTCGACAATGGTGCCGCCGGGCTTCAGCACACCGCGGCTCTCGGCGTCCGAGATGATGTAGAGTCCGGCGCGGTCCTTCACCGAACCGCCGGGGTTCATGAACTCGGCCTTGCCAAGGATGGTGCAACCGGTGGCCTCGGAGGCGCGGCGCAGCCGGATCAGCGGGGTCTGGCCGATCGAGGCGGCCAGGTCCTCTTGCCAGCGCTTGCCGTGGTAGAGTTGCGTCATTGCCATCCTCATGCAGCCGGAGTTTCTGTCATGGTTGAGAATGTGCCCCCGGTGCGGGTCTGGGAAGCCCTGCAGAATGAATCCAAGGCGCAGTTGGTGGACGTGCGGACTGACGCGGAGTGGAATTTCGTCGGGCTGGCGGACCTGTCGTCGGTCGGCAAGCAGGTGGTGGCGATCCAGTGGCAGGTTTATCCGACCATGGAGCGCAATGCCGCCTTCACCGAGCTGCTGATTGAAGCCGGGTTCACCCCGGAACACCACATCTACTTCATCTGCCGCAGCGGCCAGCGCAGCCTTGCCGCGGCTCAGGCGGCCCAGGCGGCGGGATTTCCATACGCCTACAATGTCGCTGAAGGGTTCGAGGGCGGTGTCGATGCCGCGGGTCATCGCGGAACCGCGACGGGGTGGAAGGCGGAAGGTCTGCCCTGGCGGCAACGATAGGCGGGTGACCGGGACGGATCCGCCGCCGCAACGATAGCGGACTTCGGTACCGGTCAAGCCGCAAGCCCACGGACGAGTTGATCGCGGCTCAGCGAGGCGGCCCTTCTGGGGCTTGATCCAGATCAATGCCGGCGAGGTCAACTGGTGCCACTGAACGCCTTGCAAACGTCGCTCCGCGATCGCCACCCCTTACATCGGTCGCGTCCGACGCAATTCAGGAGGCACCAATGCTCGATCGGACACAAGAGGCCACGTTGCAGCGCAGCCGTCTGCGCGCGCGCTACGACAACTTCATCGGCGGTCGTTGGCAGGCGCCGGTGAAGGGACGCTATTTCACGGACACAAGCCCGATCGACGGATCGAAGCTGTGCGACGTGGCGCGCTCGGACGCCGAGGATGTGGAGCGTGCACTGGATGCCGCGCATGCGGCACGCGATGCCTGGGGCCGCACCGCGCCGGCCGAACGGGCTCGATTGCTGAACCAGATCGCGGACCGGATCGAGGACAATCTCGACCTGCTCGCCTACGCGGAAACCATCGACAACGGTAAACCGATCCGCGAGACGCGCGCGGCCGACGTGCCGCTGGCGGCCGATCATTTCCGCTATTTCGCCGGCTGCATCCGCGCCGAGGAAGGCACGCTGGCGGAACTCGACAATGACACCGTCGCCTATCATTTCCGCGAGCCGATGGGCGTGGTGGCGCAAATCATTCCGTGGAATTTTCCCCTGTTGATGGCGGCTTGGAAAATGGCGCCCGCGCTCGCCACCGGCAACTGCGTGGTGATCAAGCCGGCTTCGGACACGCCGCTGAGCCTGGCGGTGCTGATGGACCTGGCGGGCGACATACTGCCTGCCGGCGTGCTGAACGTGGTGAACGGCCACGGTTCCGAAGTGGGTGCGCCACTGGCATCCAGCCCGCGCATCGCCAAGGTCAGCTTCACCGGCGAGACCACGACCGGCCGGCAGATCATGCAGTACGCCGCCGACAATCTGATTCCCAGCACGATGGAACTGGGGGGCAAGTCGCCGAACATCTTCATGGCCGATGTGATGGACGCGGACGACGCATTCCTCGACAAGGCGCTGGAAGGGTTTGCGCTGTTCGCCTTCAACAAGGGCGAGGTGTGCACCTGCCCGTCGCGCGCGCTGGTGCAGGAATCGATTTTCGACAAGTTCATGGAGCGGGCGGTCGCGCGGGTGGCAAAGATCAGGATGGGCGATCCGCTCGATCCCACCACCATGATGGGCGCACAGGCATCACGCGGGCAGCTGGAGAAGATCCTGAGCTATGTCGATGTCGGCAAGCAGGAAGGCGCGCAGCTGATGACCGGTGGCGAACGCGCGCATCTCGGCGGCGAACTGGAGGGCGGCTTCTACATGCGGCCAACGGTGGCTCGCTCTGGCGACGGTGCTGCAATTCGTGGAGGGCTTGTCCGACCGACAGGCCGCGGATGCCGTACGCGGACGGATCGACTGGAAATACGCACTGGGTTTGTCGCTGATCGATCCCGGCTTCGACCACACGGTCCTGAGTGAGTTCCGCTCACGCCTGATCGAAGGTGGCGCCGAACGACTGCTGCTCGATACTCTCCTGCAGCGCTTGCGCGATCATGGCTTGGTGAAGGCCAAAGGTCGCCAGCGTACCGACTCGACGCACGTGTTGGCGGCTGTGCGCGGGCTCAACCGGCTTGAACGTGTCGGCGAGACCGCGCGCGCGGCGCTGAATGAACTCGCCGTCGTTGCACCGGATTGGCTGCAAGCCCTGGCGCCGCCCGTTTGGTACGAACGGTACAGTCGCCGCGTGGAGAACTATCGCTTACCGAAGGCCGAAAAGGAGCGCCTCGAACTGGCGGCCACCATCGGTGCTGACGGCGATCAACTGTTGGCTGCGATCGATGCCGCGATCGAGCAGCCGTGGCTCGCGCAATTGCCCGCCATTCACGTTCTCCGTGAGGTCTGGACAACGCAATACATCAAAGAGGACGGGCAGCTCCGGTGGCGCACCGTCCAAGAGAGGCCCGCAACCGCTGAGCAAATCTCATCTCCCTACGACCCGGAGGCACGCTATGGCAAAAAGCGCGATATCTCTTGGACGGGGTACAGAGCGCATCTCACCGAGACATGTGACCCCGAAACACCGCACGTGATCACTAATGTCGAAACGACTCTGGCGACGACACCGGACGACCACATGCTGCCAATTGTGCATCAATCTTTGGCCAAGAGTGAGTTGTTGCCCTCGGAACATCTGGTCGACATGGGCTACACCGGCTGCCGCATGCTAGTCGACAGCCAGCAGCGCCATGGGGTTGTCATCGTCGGCCCAGTCGTTGAAGATACAAGCTGGCAGGCGCACGCGGCAGAAGGGTTCAGCAAGGCAGACTTCCACGTCGACTGGATTTTCGTGGGCCACAACAAGATGCGCATCTTCCAGGAGGAGATCTTCGGGCCGGTGCTGTCGGTGACCACGTTCAAGACGGTGGAAGATGCCATCGCCATAGGCAACGACACGATCTACGGCCTTGGCGCCGGCGTGTGGTCGCGCAACGGCACGGTGGCGTATCGCGTCGGCCGTGAGATCAAGGCTGGGCGCGTGTGGACCAACTGCTACCACATGTACCCGGCGCATGCGGCGTTCGGCGGCTACAAGCACTCAGGCTACGGCCGCGAGACGCACAAGATGATCATGGACCATTATCAGCAGACCAAGAACCTGCTGGTCAGCTACAGCCCGAACGCACTTGGCTTCTTCTGAACGCGGCGCAGTGCCGCCTCGGGTGCTGATCACCGAGGCGGCTGCGGGGCTGGTGCGGCAGTTGCAAGACCGACATGGTCCGCTGTTGTTCCACCAGTCGGGCGGTTGCTGCGAAGGCAGTGCGCCGATGTGTCTGCGCCGGGGCGACTTCCGCGTCGGTGCGCGCGACGTGCTGCTCGGCGCGATCGAGGGCTGCCCGTTCTATGTCGGTGCCGCGCAGTTCCCGTATTGGGCCCACAGCCAGCTCACCATCGACGTGCTGTCGGACGGCGGCGACAGTTTCTCGCTCGAGGCGGCGGAAGGCGTCCGCTTCATCACCCGCTCGCGCGTGCTCACCGATGCGGAGATGGACGCGGTGGAAGCTGCCGGCCCGGCGATCGGGCCCGCGGCCTGAGGCTCCGGGCGCGAGGTGGGCAACGCCGCACTGCTGAGCGCGACCGCGAGCAGACCGGCGGAGCCAACTTGCGTGTCTCCCGCGGCATGCGCATAAACCCGCCAGGGGCGCCCTGACCCCGAGAGGATTGGCGATGACGCCTCAGTTTCTCCGTTCCGAAGCCGCGCGCTTTCGCGAGATGGCCGAATCGGTCACCGATCGCGAGGCCTCGCGGCAAAGGCTGCTTGCGATGGCGGTCGATTATGAGGCGCGCGCCGCGGCGGCCGAGGCGGATCAGCCGCCGGTCCCGGAGGCTGCCGCTGACGAACCGCCTCCCGACCTGCCGCAAGCGCCGGCGACCGAAGAAGCGAGCACCGTCAAGCCCGCCAGAAGACGGCTTTCGCTGCGAGGATAATGGCTGCTGGTGCGATCAAGCAGTGCGGCGGCTAGGCGACCGGCGCACCAATTGCGAGGCGCAGGACCACCATCCACGGGTAGCGGGCATCGAGCACCTGTCCGTCCGGTGTCGCCAGCCTGCCGTCCGGCGTTACCGGCACATGCTTCATCGTCACCGCATCATCGACGTTGCCGCCGACCACACTGATCTGTCCCGGCACCGACGCATCGACCACGATGTCGCAGTGTCCGGGGAAATGCCCGGCCGGCAGATCGTCATAGCGCAGGTCTCGCGCGCCGCCACGGCCAAGGCAGATCAGATCGCCGGGCCGCGGCGGATAGGTTTCCGGACGCTCGGCGACGATCAGCCATCCCGACGTCTCACCGAGCTTCATCTGCTTGGCGAGGTCGATGTAGTCCGAATGGTTCGTGGAATAGGGAAAGTGCGAGCCGGCACCGGCAATGCGCATGACATAAGAAACGAAGGCGGCCGACCACGCATAGTTGCCATCCTCGCTCGCCGGGAACTCGACGCCGCTCGCATCATGCTTGCCGGTCCAGGCGGCTTCCGGCGCACCGGCATTGAGCGCCAACCACCAGTATTCGCCGACCCGCTGCCATAACCCCTGCTGCCGTTCCGGCTTGTCTTCCGGCGTGGCGGGCAGATAGCTGCCGGGCGGATTGTCATCCACCGGCGAGCCGAACAAGCGCCATTCGCGCAGGGCAATCGCCACCACCGCGTCGCGCGAGGGCGGCTGGTACGGGATGCGGGCGAACGGCGGCACGTTCGCGTCGGACGGCAGGGGCGGGCGTGCCGGCGGGGCGGCACAGGCGCTCAGCAGTGTGGCAGCCAATAGCGGGACGGTGCGCATCGCGGATTGCACTCAGTTGCTCCGCCGCCGCTCCGGAAACAGCGAAACCAGCCCGTCGGCGCTTGCCTCGCATCGGCCGCGCTCGGTGATCAGCCCAGTCACCAGCCGCGCCGGGGTCACGTCGAACGCCGGATTGGCGGCCGGACTGTGCAACGGAGCAACCCGCACCGTCGCGATCGAACCATCCGCCGTCCGACCGGTGACATCGGTCACCTCGGCCGCGCTGCGCTGCTCGATTGGAATCTCGGCGACACCGTCCGACACCGTCCAATCGATCGTGGTCGATGGCAGCGCCACCCAGAACGGCACACCATTGTCGTGCGCCGCCAGTGCCTTCAGATAGGTGCCGATCTTGTTCGCGACATCGCCGCGGCGCGTCGTGCGGTCGGTGCCGACGATCACCAGGTCGACGTCCCCATGCTGCATCAGGTGTCCGCCTGCATTGTCCGCCACCACGGTGTGCGCCACGCCATGCCGTCCCAGCTCCCAGGCGGTCAGCGCGGCACCCTGATTGCGCGGTCGCGTCTCGTCCACCCAGACATGCAGATCGATCCCCGCATCGTGCGCCCGATAGATCGGCGCGAGTGCGGTACCCCAATCGACCGTCGCCAGCCAGCCGGCATTGCAATGGGTCAGAACGTTCACCCGATGTCCCGGCTTGACCGCCTGCTCGATCAACGGCAGGCCGTGGCGACCGATCGCCGCGTTCTGCGCCACGTCCTCATCCGCGATTGCAGCAGCTTCCTGGTAGGCTACCCGCGCTCGCTGCTCCGCAGGCGTGTTGCGCAGCCGGATCAGCATCCGCTCGAGCGCCCAGCGCAGATTGATCGCGGTCGGCCGCGTGTCGGCGAGCAGCGCCGCGTCGCGCTCCATCGCCCCCGATGACGGATCCTGCCGCAGGCCGAGACACAGTCCGTACGCGGCCGCAGCGCCGATCAGCGGCGCGCCTCTCACCTGCATGGCACGGATGGCATGGACCGCCTCCGCCACATCGGTCAGCCGAACGATCTCCAGCGCCCAGGGCAGCTTGGTCTGGTCGATGATGCGCACCGACCAGCCATCCTCGGGATCTACCCAGATGGTCCGGTATGGCACTCCGTCGATCCGCATGAACCTCAGACCCTCTGGTGCAGCACGCAGACCAGCGTGAACAGCCGCCGCGCGGTGGCGAAGTCGATGGCGATCTTGCCGGCGAGCCGCTGGCGCATCAGCGTCGCCCCTTCGTTGTGCAGCCCCCGCCGTCCCATGTCGATCGCCTGGATGCGTTCGGCGTGGCCTTCTTCCATTGCCTTCATGTGGCTGTCCACCAGAAGCTGGTAGTCCTTCACCAGGCCGCGAAACGGTCCGAGCGCGAGCCCGATCACCGCCAGACGGGTGCCGTTGCCGCGGCGGACGTCGAACACCAGCCTGCCGTCCTGCACGGCGAGATGCAGCACGAACGGTCCATGTGCTGCACTGTCGGGCTTCACTGTCAGCGGCAGAAAGCAGTTCTCTGCCGCGAGGTCGGCGACTGCCTGCGCGCGATCGGCTTCCAGCGCCGCCGGCAGGGAGGAAGGAACCTCTCCATCCAGCACCACGCGGGACAAGCGTCCGTCCACAATGCCGGACGGTTGCCTGCTCATCCGGTTTCGATGTCGGTTTTCAGCATGTTGAAGTTGACCATCATCCCGACCGTCGCGCCCTTGATCGGCCGGATCAGCCCGACCGCCAGTATCACGGTGAGTGGCACGAAGATCACCGACAGCAGCCAGGTCGACGGATCGGCCATCTTTTGCATGACCAGCATGGCCGGGATGACGATATGGCCGACGATCAGGATGGTGAAGTAAGGTGGCGCATCGTCGGCGCGCGCCAGGCCGAGCGGTGCGGCGCAATGCGCGCAATTCGCCACGACGCGGAGAAAGCCATCGAACGCCCTGCCCTTCCCGCATGCCGGGCAGCGTCCCATCAGGCCGCGGCCCAGCGCGACGGCCAGTGACGGCACCGGCCAGGGCGGCTTCGGGGTCGTGCGGTCCGGCTGCCAGCGGATCGGGGGCATGGGCGGCGGTTTCCTTGCAACTCGAGTGCCGTCGTGACCCGATATCGGTCCGCTTGATCGCTCAGGCCAGTGGGCGGACAGTATCTGCATGGCACGTATTCTCGTGGTCAACCCCAACTCGTCGGTTGCCTGTTCGGCAGGCATTGCGGCCGCGTTGGCGCCGTTCCGCCAGCCCGGAGGGCCAGCGTTCGACGTGGTCACGCTGCGCGAGGGCCCTCCCGCGATCTACGACTGGCGCGACTGGCACGGCGTGGTAGAGCCGATGTGCCGCCTGATCGAACGTGAGCCGGCGGACGCCTACGTGGTCGCCTGCGCCTCGGATCCCGGCATCGAGGCCGCTCGCGCGGCGACCAGACAGCCGGTGTTCGGGGTGTTCCGCTCGGCGGTGGCGGTCGCCGTGGCGCGCGCCGAGCGGTTTGGGGTGATCGCTATCGTCGATGCATCCAAGGCCCGCCATCTGGCCGCACTGCGCGCGATGGGGCTGGAGCACCGACTGGCCGCCGAAGTGGCACTGAACGTGACGATGGAGACCTTGCTGGAGCCGGAGACGGTGCGCGTGCGGTTGACCGAGGCGGCGCGCGCATGCGCCGCAGCCGGCGCCGGAACTGTGATCCTGGGCTGCACCGGCATGGCGCATCATCGCGCCGCGGTCGAGGATGCCGCCGGCGTGCCGGTGATCGAACCGTGTCAGGCCGCCGCCACGATCGCGCTGGCTTCGCTGCCGCATTGAGCCGCGGCGTTGCTCCGTCCCGGTCCGGCTGGTGCATGGTCAACCGGAGCTGACGCAGCGCGCCAACCGACGACCGGCAATATCGCCGCGCCGTAACGTGCAGGCCGCCGCCCAGCGGTACGCACTGCGCGCCGCAATGATGGTTTGGTGAAGCGTCAACACATGCCGACAACGGCCGAGACGATTGCGTTGTCGGCGCTCAGCGGGTCACGCACCCGCCGCGCTACGCCTCGACATCCAGCTTGTGCGGTTCCACCTCGACCAGGTCGGCGTCCGGCCGCGGCTCGCGAGGACGGCGCGGCGACCCCTTGCCGCCGTCATGTTCCGGAGGGTGGCGTCCCTCGGCGGGCTTGCGCTTGTCGGCCGGGGCGACGGCACCGATTCCGCTCATTGGGTATTGTTGGCACAGATTTGCTTAGCGCGGCGTTAACGCAGTGCCCCCTGGCCGCGCGGCAGGCGAATGGTGACCTCGGTATAGGCGCCGAGCCGGCTGTCGACCGTGATGTCACCGCCGTGCTGCTGTGTCACGATGTCGTAGCTGATCGACAGCCCGAGGCCGGTGCCTTCGCCGGTCGGCTTGGTGGTGAAGAACGGCTGAAACAACTTGTCCCTGACCTCGGCCGGAATGCCGATGCCGTTGTCGTGCACGCGGATCTCGATCGCCTCGCCCAGGTCGCGTGTCGTGACCGTCAGCGTTGGCTCGTAATCGGGCGTCGCCTGCATCAACGCGCGCCTGGTGGCGGCGTAGAAGCCGTTGCTGAACAGGTTCAGCAGCACCCGGGTCACATCCTGCGGCACCAGGTCGATCGGCGCGATGCCGTCGCCGAATTCGCGCCGCAGCGTGATGTTGAAGCTCTGATCCTGCGCGCGGGCACCGTGAAAGGCGAGGTTCAGCGCCTCCTCGGCCAGCGTGTTGAGATCGACGCGCCGACGCTCGCCGGAACCGCCGCGCGAATGTTCCAGCATGCTGCGGACGATGCCGTCGGCGCGCCGCCCGTGCTCGGTGATCTTCTCCAGATTGCTGGTCAGCATGCCCACGACTTCGTCCACCTCGGCGCGCCTGGCGTCGTCCAGCGCTGCCAGTGCCGGCGCGGCGGTTTCCTTCAGTTCGCCGAGCAGCTCGACCGACAGGATGGCGAAGTTGTTGACGAAGTTGAGTGGGTTCTTGATTTCGTGCGCGATGCCGGCGGTGAGCTGGCCAAGCGAGGCCATCTTCTCGGCCTGGATCAGGTTGGCCTGGGCGGCTTTGAGGTCACGATAGGCGGCCTCGATGGTACGGCTGGCCTGCTCCGCCGCGTCGCGGGCAGCGAGGAGCTCGGCCTCGCTGCGCTTGCGCTCGGTGATGTCGGCGAAGATCAACACGAAGCCGCCGGCCGGGACCGGATTGTGACGGACCTCGATGATCCTGCCGTCGGGGCGGGTGCGTTCGAACACGTAGTGTTCGCCGGCTCGCTGCTGGAAAAAGCGGAGCTGAGCCTCCGGATCGACGCCAGGCCCGTACTCGCCGCGTTCGGTGAGATAGCGGATGTAGTCGGCATAGGTCTGCCGCTCGGCGAGGATTTCGTCGGGCACATCGAGGAGTTCCTGGAACTTGCGGTTCCACGCCACCAGGCGCGGCGTTTCGTCGAACATGGCGACACCATCGCCCATGTTCTCGAAAGTGATGCGGAGTTCTTCCTGGCGCTGGCGGATTTCATCCAGCAGCCGCGCGTTCTCCATCGCGATCACCGCCTGGGCGGCGAAGTTCTCGAGCAGCGCGATGTGGGTTTCAGAAAACGGCCGCACCTGCTGACGGTAGAACGAGATCATTCCCAGTACGGTCGCGTCTTTGACCAGCGGCACGTTCAGAACCGTCCGCGCGCCGCCTAGATCGGCGATCGCACGGCCACCCTGGGTTCCTGCCTTGTAGGCGGGCTCTTCCAACCAATCAACGACATGGACCGGACGCTTTGTATCGAAGGCACGGCCAAAAGGCGTGCCGGGACCCGGGACCGGCGGGTGTTCCGCCCTGAAGGCCGCGAACGGGGCGGGGACGCCGCGCATGACCACCGTGCGGAAGGACGCTCCGTCATAGGCATTGAAAATCCCAAATGCGGCGTCACAGAGACGCATCGATTTCGTCAGGATGGCATCGAACACCGGCTCCAGTTTTCCCGGTGACCCGTTGATGACCTGAAGCACCTCGGCAATGGCTGTCTGGCGTTCCAACGCCTCGCGCTGCTCGGTCAGCAGCCGCGCGTTCTCCATCGCGATCACCGCCTGGGCGGCGAAGTTCTGCAACAGGTAGATCTGGCGGTCGCTGAACGGCCGGACCTCCCGCCGGTACGAGGCAAGCACCCCAAGCAACGCATCGTCCTTGCGCATGGGTATCCATAGGCAAGTGCGGGCGCCGAACCCCTCGACAAGCCGTACGCGGCTCGGGACGCGGGCGCGGTAGGCATCGGTATCCATCACGTCCGGGAGGTGAATGAATGGGGCCCCATTGACCAGGTCGCCCAGCGCACTGCCTGGCTCTGGGTTAAGGGTTTCTGGCGCTGATTGCTCACTACTGAATGCGTGGAAGACCGAGCCGTCATAGGTCGCCAGTACGCCAAACTCCGACTGAGTCAGCCGCGCCGCCTTGTCGATCATCGCAGCGAAAACCGGGGCCAGATTGCCAGGTGAGGCATTGATGACGCGCAGCACCTCAGCGGTCGCCGTCTGCTCGTCGAGCGCTTCCTGTAACTCGCGCAACAACCGCGCATTCTCCATCGCGATCACCGCCTGGGCGGCGAAGTTCTCGAGCAGCGCGATCTCCTTCTCTGTAAACAGACGCACTTCCGTGCGGTTCGCACTGATCAGACCGAGCAAGGTGTCGTCCTTGCGCAGCGGCACAATCAGAACGGTCCGTACGTCTGTGTACTCCACCAATGCGCGGAAGACCCGGTGGTCAGGACTTACCTCGATCGCCCGGATATCCGCGATCTGACGGAAGCGTGCACCGCTTATCAGCTCCTGGGTGAATGCATTGGGGGGTAAGGGGTGCTGCATCACCGCGGCAACCTGTTCGGGGAAACCATGCGTCGCCAGCGCGTGGAAATAGCCATCTTGGTAGATCGTCAGGTTACCCACGGTCGCACCGCACAGGCTGTGTGCCTTCTCCAAGATCGCATCGAACACCGGCGCCAGATCCCCCGGCGAGGCGTTGATCACTTGCAGCACCTCCGCGGTCGCGGTCTGCCGCTCCAGCGCCTCCTTCTGTTCGGTGATCAGCCGCGTGTTCTCGATCGCGATGACAGCCTGGTCGGCGAAGGTGCTGACGAGTTCGATCTGACGCGTGGTGAATTGCTCGACCCTCTGACGCCCCAGACCAATAATCCCGATGGTCGATCCGCCGCGCAACAGCGGCACGCCCAGCAACGTGTGGATATCGCCGACCCGGGCGTCGCCCTTCACCTCGTACAACGGATCGGTCCAGGCGTCGGGAATTTGTATTGGGCGGCCCTCGAGGGCCACGCGGCCGACCAGCGTGCCGGTGCCTGGGCGGATCGTCACCTCACGTTCGATACGTTCGTACTCGGGCAACTGGGAATATCCGCTCGCCCATCGGTATTCCCCATTCCGGTCAAGGTAAATGGCGGCCTGATCGGCGTGGCACAATCGGGCGGCGGTCGCGGCGACAGTCTCAAACACGGGATCGAGGTCGAAGGTCGAACCGCTGATGACCTTCAACACCTCGCTGGTCGCGGTCTGGTATTCGAGCGAACTCTTGAAGGTCGCCGGTACGGGCACGCAACTCGCCCAGCAGCCGCGCGTTCTCCATCGCGATCACCGCCTGGGCGGCGAAGTTCTGCAACAGCGCGATCTGCTTGTCGGAAAACAGGCGGACTTCCTGCCGGTAGATGACGAAGTCACCGAGAAACTTATCGTCTTTGCGCAGCGGGACCGCGAGCAGGGTGCGGCCGCCACCCAACTCGACAAGCGTGCGGCGGATCGGGTCACCAGACTGGTAGGCCTGGTCATCCTTGACATCAGCTATATGTACCACGGCGTCGCCGCTCAGCAGACGACTGTGCGCGTTATCGGCGCCGAGTGAATGCGCGGTTCGGGTCAAAAACTCCGCAAACGCTGGGGGTGCGCCGCGGACCGCGGCCGCATGAACTCGCTCTCCATCGTAAGTCCAAAGGACACCGAAAGCGGCTCCGCATAGTCCCAACGCCTTCTCGAGCATCGCATCGAACACTGGGGCGAGTTCACCCGGCGAATTGTTGATGACCTGAAGTACCTCGGCCGTTGCCGTTTGCCGCTCCAACGCCTCCTGTTGTTCGGTCAGCAGCCGTGCGTTCTCCATCGCGATCACGGCCTGCGCGGCGAAGTTCTCCAGCAGGGCGATTTCTTTGTCGGAATATGGGCGAACTTCATGACGGTAGGCGGTGATGCTGCCGAGCAGGGAGCCGTGCTTGCGCAAGGGCACTATCAGGTGGGTCCGCGCATCCGTGTTCTGGACGAGATTGCGGAACACTTCGTGGTCCGACGTCGCGACCGCCCTGATGTCCGGCAGGTGAATGAAGCGCTCGCCGCGCAACAGCGGCAGGTGGTGACGGTTGGGCGGGTAGGGCTGGCGTATCAGCGCCGCATGCTGTTCCGGTATCCCGTGCGTGGCGACCGCCCGGAAATGCTCACCATCGTAGAGCACCAGGGCACCCATGGCCGCGCCGCAGAGTTTATGCGCCTTCTCCAGAATTACATCGAACACCGGCGTGAGATTGCCAGGGTTCGCATTGATGACCTCCAAGACCTCGGCAGTCGCGGTCTGCCGTTCCAGCGCTTCCTGTTGCTGGGTCAACAGCCGCGTGTTTTCGATCGCGATCGCCCCCTGATCGGCAAAGGTGGTGACCAGTTCAATCTGCTGGGGGGTGAACGGCTGCACCCGCTGACGCGCGAGCATGATGACGCCGGTAACTTCGCCGTTGCGGAGCATCGGAACCCCGAGCGTGGTGCGCTGCCGCGCCAGTTTGACCGATGCCGCGTGATACCCCGGAACCGTTGCGACATCGGCGACATGCACAACGCGCGCCTCGCGAATTGCCTGCCAACCAACAGACAGCGAATCAGCGTCGACCGCCATCGGACCACGCGATCGTTCATAGGCCTCGTATTCCGGCGGGTATCCAAAGTTCGCCGCGGGACGCCACAAATCGCCTGTACGATAACCGACCATGGACATTTCCGCGTCGCAGAGGAGCGCAGCTGTTCGGGCGATTGTCTCGAGCACTGGCTGCAGGTCGAACGTCGAGCGGCTGATGACCTTCAGCACATCGCCGATCGCGGTCTGGTATTCGAGCGACGCCTGGAGATCGCCGGTGCGCTGCCGCAGCTCGCCGAGCAGCCGCGCATTCTCCATCGCAATCACCGCCTGTGCGGCGAAGTTTTCCAGCAGCGCGATTTCCCCCTCGGAGTAGGGGCGAACCTCAAGACGGTATGCTGTGATGTTGCCGAGCAGGGAGCCGTCCTTGCGCAATGGCACTATCAGGAGGGTCCGCGCGCCCGTGTTCTGGACGAGATTGCGGAAGACCTCGTGGTCCGAAGTCCCGCCCGCCCTGATGTCCGGAACGTGAATGAAGCGTTCGCCGCGAAACAGTGGCAGGTGGTGACGGTTGGGGGAATAGGGCTGGCGGATCAGCGCCGCATGCTGTTCCGGGAATCCATGCGTCGCAACCGCCCGAAAATGCTCACCATCGTAGAGCACCAGGGCGCCCATGGCCGCATCGCAGAGGCTGTGCGCCTTCTCCAGCACCGCGTCGAACACCGGCGCAAGTTCGCCCGGGGAGCTGTTGATGATGTCGAGCACCTCGGCCAGCGCCGCCTCGCGTGCCAGTGCCGCGTCGTGCTCGGCGCGCTGTTCGTCGAGCTGTTGGCGCAACGCCGTGTTGGCGCGCTCAAGCTCGGCCACTGCCTCGGCTTGCGTTACGCTCATTGGCTTGCCTCGCTGCCGAGTAATGCCGTCGCATCCGTCATTCCAGTGCTACCGAGATACCGGTGGCTCCGGCGAGCAGTCGTCTCAGATGAAAGCTCACCAGCCCGTCGCCGCTGTCGCGTCCCAGCAGCGCGGCGAACGCCGACAAGGCACTTGGATCGCACGCTTCCGCCCTGGCGAACGCGTCGACATAGGCGGCGGTCAGCGCATCGGCATGGCGCTCCGGCGTCAGCGGCTCGTGCGCCGGCAGGGCTTCATGGCGGCCGCGCAGGATCAGGTTGCCCACCGGACGGCAACGGAAATCGGCGATGCGCTCCACCACGCCGCCGCCGACGCAGATGCGGGTGCCAAGCTGCTTGTTCGCCGCTTCGAGCCGCGCCGCGATGTTGATGGTGTCGCCGTGCGCATTGTAGTCGAAGAACCGCCCGCCGCCGTAATTGCCGACCAGCGCCGGCCCGGAATTGATCCCGATGCGGGTGATCCCGATCGCGACCCCCTTGTCGCGCCAGCGCGCGCGGAATGCCTCGGCAAATGCATCCAGCGCCATGGCGCAGGAGACCGCGCGCGCCGCATGGTCCGGCTGGTCGGCGGGCGCACCGAACAGCACGTTCAGCGCATCGCCGGTGATCTTCACCAGGGTGCCGTCGTGATCGAACACGATCTCGGTCATGCCGCAGAGGTATTCGTTCAACAACGGCCCGATGGTACTCGGCTCGATGCCTTCCACCAGCGTGGTGAAGCTCGCGATATCGGTGAACATCGAGGTGACGTCGCGTCGCTGGGCGCCGAGGTCGATATCGTCTGTCGCAGCGGCAAGACGCTCCGCCAGGCTGGGCGAGAAATACCGCGCAAGCTGCGCCCGCGCGCGTTCCGCCTCCTGCTGGCGACGCTGATAGCCGCGGGTGATCTCCAGGTTGCGCAGTGTCTTGGCGATGGTCGCCTCAAGGTCGGCAAAATCGATCGGCTTGGTCAGGAAATCGAACGCACCGCGGTTCATCGCGGTGCGGATATTGGCCATGTCGCCGTAGGCGGAGACGATGACCGTGGCCATGTTGTCCTCGCGCTCCTGCAACCGGCCGAGCAGCGTCAGACCATCCATCCGCGGCATGTTGATGTCGGTGACCACCATGTCGATGCCAGGATCGTCGGCCAGTGCCGCCAGCGCGTTCACGCCGTCGTCGGCGAAGGCGAAGCTGAACGATCCATCGCGGATCTGTCGGCGGAAGCGTTGCGAGATCAGCAGCTCCAGATCCGGTTCGTCGTCCACCACCAGAATGCGTGAAGTCATCCGCTCCCCCTGGCGTCCGCGATCGCTAGCGAAACGTCCTGCTTCAGTTGCGGGAAATCCACTGGCTTGGTCATGAATTTCTGCGCACCACGGGCAAGCGCCATCGCCACCCGGTCGGCATCGCCGTACGCGGAGATCATGAACACTGGCAGCTCCGGGCGCCGTGCTTTCACCGCTGGCAGCAGATCGAGCCCGCTCATGCCAGGCATGTTGATGTCCGACACCAGCAGAATGATCTGCTCGCCGACGTTTCCGTCGAGCTTGTCCAGCGCGGCTTCGCCGGACAGCGCGAAGTCGAGGATGTACAGCCCCTGACGCGTTTCGCGGCGGAACTGCTGGCGGAACAGCACTTCGACGTCCGGTTCGTCGTCGACGACCAGCACCCGAACTGTCATGGCGTAACTCCTTCACCCGCCGTCATGCGGCGCGGCAGTGCAATCATGAATTCGGTGAATGCATCGGGCCGGCTGTCCACGGTGAGTTGCCCCCCATGTTGTTTGACGACGATGTCGTAGCTGAGCGACAGGCCGAGCCCGGTGCCTTCGCCGGCCGGCTTGGTGGTGAAGAACGGCTCGAAGATCCGGTTCCGCACCGCCTCGCTGATGCCGGTGCCGTTGTCGCGCACGCGGATTTCAACCTGCTCGCCCAGGTTGAGAGTGGTCAGCCGCAGCGTCGGCTCGAAGCCTTGGTCGGCGGTCTGCTCGCTACGTTTGCGTGCGGCGTAGAAGCCGTTGCTGATCAGATTCAGCATCACCCGGATGAATTCCTGTGGATATAGATCGACCATGCCGGCGGCCGGGTCGAGGTCCCTCACCAGCATGATGTTGAATCCCGGAACCGCCGCGCGCGCGCCGTGATAGGCGAGATTCAGCGCCTCTTCGACGATGGAATTGAGATTGATCGCGCGGTGCTCGCTGGGGCCGGAACGTGAGTGCAGCAGCATATTCTTCACGATGCTGTCGGCGCGCCGGCCATGCTCGGCGATCTTCGCCAGATTACCCTTCAGCGTCGTTGTGAGATCGTCGATCTCGCCGCGCAGGTTGGCGGACACGGCATCGTGCAGTTCATCCAGCAGATCGACCGACAGTTCGGCAAAATTGTTGACGAAGTTGAGCGGATTCTTGATCTCATGCGCGATGCCGGCAGTGAGCTGGCCGAGCGAGGCCATCTTCTCCGACTGCACCAGCCGGTCCTGGGCGCGACGCAGATCGGCCAGCGCGGCCTCGGCAGCCGTGCGCGCGCGGCGCACCTCCTGGAACAGCCTGGCGTTCTCGATGGCGAGCACGCACTGGCCGGCGAAGGTTTGCAGCAGCGTGGGGATGGTCGGCGCGAAACCGCCCGCGGCACGGCGGCGGATCACCAGACCGCCGACCACCGTGTCCTCGCGCAGCAACGGAACGGCAAGCAGGGCATGGATTCCGGCCTCCACCAGGTCCGGCACACTACCCGCGTCGAATGTCTCGGTCAGATTGGGGATATGCAGCGGCGCGCGCATCGCCGCGCTGTTGCCGAGTGGGGTCTCGCCGATGCGGATGCGCCGGTCGCGCAGCGCCTCCACCCGCTGCTTGCTCATGCCGTAGGCGGACTTCGGCACGAACACTTCGTCGGCAGCGTCAAATTCGTAGATCGTGCCTTCGTCGGCCTCCGAAAGCTGCACCGCGCGGCTGATGATGGTGGCAAGCACGGTGTCCAGGTCGAGCGAGGAATTGACCGCCCGCAGCACTTCCTCCAACGCCTGGAGTTCGGCGACCGAGCGGGTCAGCTCGGCAGTGCGTTCGCGCAAGGCCCGGAAGTTGGCGACGCTGCCGATCGCGATAACCGCCTGTTCGGCAAACGTCTGCAGCAGTGCGATCTGGCTGTCCGAGAATCCGCCGGGCGGACTGCCGTTCAGGGCGATGGCGCCGATCGGCTGCTCGTCGCGCAGCAACGGAATTGCCACGACGTCGGTGCCGCCGAGGTCGCGCGCCGCCTGCGCGATGGTGGGATCCGCCGCGATTCCGTGCACATTTATAATCCGTCGCGCCAGTATCGCGCGTCCGGCGACGGTGCCGCTGTCCGGTGGGCTCGGAAATCGCCGGGCGAACGCGGCGGTCGTTTCGGGATCCGGCCCGTGCCCCGACCGGAAGTGCATCAATGTGCCGTCGAATTCCCACAGACCCGCGCGCGACTCGCACAGCTCTGCGGCACGCCGCGTGATCAGGTCGAATACCGGCTGCGTATCGTCGGGCGAATCCGACATCGCCTTCAGGACATCGATGGTTGCGGACTGTTGCTCGATCCGCTCGCCGAATTCGTCGTTGCGCTGGGCAAGCGTCTCGGTGCGCGCCTGCAGTTCGCGATACGTCGCGGCGCTGGTGATGGCGATCACCGCCTGCTCGGCAAAAGTTTGCAGCAGCTCGATCTGGGGCTCGCTGAACCCGCCTGGTTGTGGTCGTGACAGCACAATGGCGCCCGCCGCACGGCCATCGCGCAACAGCGGCACCCCCAGGACGGAGGTCGAATAGCGCCCCCGCATGCCGAGCGGCACCTCGGCTTCGTCACGGATATGCACGATGTCGCCTTGCAGGATTACTCGACCATCGATCGAGTCATATTTTGGCGTGGCCGGATATAGCCGGCGGAGGGCCGCGTCGGCTTCCGTCTCAACTCCGTCGGCACGGACCAGCGCACGCAAATGGCGCAGGCCGCCATTGAATTCGACCAACCTTGCCCCGGCGGCACTGCAGAACTCCAGTGCCCTCCGCGTGATCAGCTCAAACACCGGTTGTGCATCACCCGGCGAATTCGACATCACCTTCAGCACGTCGATGGTGGCGGACTGCTGCTCGATGCGTTCGCCATACTCGCTGTTCCGCTCGGCCAGCGCCGCGGTGCGGGCCTGCAATTCGCGATAGGTCTCCGCACTCCCGATCGCGATCACCGCCTGCTCGGCGAAGGTCTTCAGCAACTCGATCTGGCTGTCAGTGAATCCGTCAGTCGTCGATGATCCGATCGCGATCGTGCCAATCGACAACCCATCTCGCAGCAACGGAAGCGCAACTGTTGACCGCACGCCCATCGTGCGCACGGTCTGGTTGATGTCCGGGTCCTGGCTCACGTCACGGATATGGACGATCCGGCGTTCCAGTGTCGCGCGGCCAACCGCTGTGCCGCGATCCGGCCGCATCGGAAACTGCCGCAAGAAGTCGGAGGCGGCGGTCGGGTCATATCCGCCCCAGGCCCGAAGATGCAATCGCTCGCCATCGAATTCGAACAGCATCGAGGCCAGGGAGCCGCACAACTCGCGCGCACGGCGGGTGATCAGGTCGAACACCGGCTGCGGATCGCCGGGCGAGGAGGACATCGTCTTCAGCACGTCGATGGTCGCCGACTGCTGTTCGATCCGCTCGCCGTATTCGCTGTTGCGCGTCGCCAGAGCCGCCGTGCGTGCCTGCAATTCGCGATAGGTCTCAGCGCTGGTGATCGCGATCGTCGCCTGTTCGGCGAAGGTTTGCAGTAGTTCCGTCTGGATCGCAGAATATTCACCCGGTTCGCGCCGCCCAAGGGCGATGGCACCGATCGGCTTCCCTTCGCGCAGCAGCGGCACCGCGATGATGGCACGAAACTGCGGGCCTCCCACCCGGTCCCGCGAGAAATGATCAGGATCCAGCGAGACATCCGGTGCCTGCACCGGATTGCCCGTGAGGATTGCCCGGCCGAACATGCTCGCCATGTTGACCGGTCGCGGAAACTGAGCCTCATAGTGCGCAGCAAGTTCGGCCGGCATCCTGTGCGCCTTTAGATAGAGCAGGTCGCCGTCGACCAGTCCGACCGACGCCTGATCGGCCCCACAGAAGTCACGCGCGCGGTCCACAATGAGCTGGAACACTGGCTGTGCGTCGCCCGGCGATGCCGACATCTCCTGCAGCACGTCGATCGTGGCAGCCTGCTGCTCGATCCGCTCGCTAAATTCGCTGTTGCGCGCGGCCAGCGCCGCCGTGCGCTCCTGCAATACGCGGTAGGTCTCGGCACTGCCGATCGCGATCACCGCCTGCTCGGCGAAGGTCCGCAGCAATTCAATCTGGGTCGTGGAGAATTCGCCCGGCATTCGTCGCGCAAGGGTAAGCGCACCGATCGGCGTACCGGCACGCAGTAGCGGAACGGCAACGATCGAACGTGTTTCAGCGCGAATTTGCTCGTTCGCGATATGGTCAGGGTCAGCCCGCACGTCCGGCGTCTGCACGACGTCGCGTGCGAGGATCGCCCGGCCGAACATGGTTGCGGCATCGACCGGCCGTGGGAACTGGGAGTCGTAGTTCCGGGCATGTTCGCCCGTCATGCCCGATCGCGCCTGCAGGTGCAGCACATCACCTGCGAGCAGCGCCGCCGTCGCATAATCTGCCTCGCAGAACGCCCGCGCCCGCTCCACGATCAGCTCGAACACCGGTCGCGCATCGCCCGGTGAGGCCGACATCGCCTTCAGCACGTCGATGGTCGCGGCCTGCTGTTCGATCCGCTCGCCGTATTCGCTGTTCCGTGTTGCCAGTTCGGCGGTGCGCGAGCGCAGTTCTCGCAGCGTCGTGGTGCTGGCGATCGCGATCACCGCCTGCTCGGCGAACGATTGCAGCAGGGCGACCTGGGTGTCGGCGAACCCTCCGGTCTGGTATCGCGCCACCAGGATGACGCCGATCACCCTGGCTTCGCGCAGCATCGGCACGCCGAGCAGCGAGCCGATGCCAAGGTCACGACCGATCTGAAACATCGCGGGATCGGCGCTCATGTCGCGGATGTGGCCGGTCTGACCGCTCAGCACGACGCGGCCCGCCATGGTCTCCCGGCCGGGCGGCCGGGGAAAGGCGTCGCGCAGCGGATCGGCCACCGCGGGATCGTAGCCTTCGAGTGCCCGCAGGTGCAGCAGTGTGCCGTCATGTTCGATCACGACCACCGCCACCGCATCGCACAACTCGCGCGCGTGCCGGGCGATCAGGTCGAACACCGGCTGCGGGTCATCCGGCGAGGCGGAGATCGCCTTCAGAACCTCGATACTGGCCGCCTGGCTGGCGATCAGCGCGCGGTTTTCCGCTTCACGGGCAGCGAGCGTAGGGGTGACGAGTTCCGACGCGTCGCCCACGGCGGCGTCGCCATCCAGCGCCGGGCGTTGCGCCTGAGCTGTCGGTATGGTCGCCATGTTTCCCCCGAGGCTGGCAGGATCGCTCTGCCGCGGGCGCCAGCGCGCTCGCACAGTAGCGGCCGCCCGCCGTGGCGCCAAATCACTTCGGACCGGCAGCGAATATGACGCCGGTGAGAACATTGCTCTTCGGGTTCGAGTTTGTTTCTGATATGAAGTGGCGGGGCCGGGTGGTTTGGATGCAATGCCGCAAGATATTGGCGGTGGCCGCCGGTGGGATCGTGGCAACCCGGCGGGCTGCCCAAAAAAAACCTTGGTCCCCGCATCAATTTGAGGTGCCCGCACCGGATTTTTGCTGGCAGAGTGGCGTCCCGACCATCTTCGCATAAAGTGGGGCGGCCCGTGGAGTTTCTGGAACACCCTGAAGCGGGAGTGATGAGTCTGGTGACCGACGCAGGGCCTGAGAACACCTCGGCCGAACCAGGCGAAGCCGAACCAGGCGATGGCATGGGCCTGCGATTCTGGGGTGTGCGGGGCAGCCTGCCCACACCTGGGCCGGCGACGCTGCGCTACGGCGGCAATACTATCTGCGTCGAATTGCGCTGCGGCCCGCATCTGCTGATCCTCGATGCCGGCAGCGGGCTGCGCGAGTTCGGCACCGCGCTGGCAGCTTCCGGCGTACCGGTGGACGCCGATGTTCTGCTCAGTCACACCCATCTCGACCACATCTGCGGGCTGCCGTTCCTCCCGGCGCTGTACGACCCGCAGGCGCGGCTGCGCTTCTGGGGCGGCCATCTTGCTGCGCCGGCTGGCATCGGCGAGGCACTGCGCGTCACCTGGCGAGCGCCGCTGATGCCCGATCTGGATGCAGACTTTCGCGCGCATACCGCGTTTCACGATTTTATCGCAGGAGCATATCTGCAACTGCACCCAGACCTTCGTGTCGGGACGACCGCGCTGCGCCACCCCGGCAACTCGGTCGGATACCGAATCCATTGGAGTGGTGCGAGCGTCTGCTACATCACGGATACCGAGCATCCGGCGGATGGGCTCGACAGGGACCTGCTCCGGTTTGTCGACGGCGCGGACATCCTGATCTATGACGCCAGTTATACCGACGCGGAATATCGGTCCCGGGTCGGCTGGGGGCATTCGACCTGGCAGGCAGGCGTGAGCCTTGCCGATGCCGCCGCGGTCGGGCAACTCGTATTGTTCCACCACGACCCCAGTCACGATGATGACGTCATGGACGCGATCGCCGGCGCGGCGGCGGGTCGACGGCCCGGCACATTGGTCGCCAGGGAAGGAATGACACTCTCGGTCGGTGATGCCGCTGTCTCCGGTGGCATCGCGTGCTGCGCGGACCGGCCAACCGCTGGCTCGCGATGACGGGAGAGGCCGGATCGGGCCGATGCTGACGCTGTATTTCGCACCCGGGGCGAGCTCGATGGCGCCGCACATCGCGCTGCACGAGATCGGGGTGCCATTCGAGAGCCGGCCACTGTCGTTCCACAAGCAGCAAAATCGCGATCCGGCGTTCCTCGCGATCAATCCGGAAGGCAAGGTGCCGACGTTGACGATCGACGGCCGGCGGCTGACCGAGGTGGCCGGCATCCTGTTCTATCTCGCCCGCCGCTTTCCCGAGGCCGGTCTGCTGCCGGCGGACGATCTCGAGGCCGAGGCGCAGGCGGTGTCTTGGATGTCTTTCATCGCCGCGACGGTCCATCCGGCGCGACGGCAGGGACCGGACCATGCCCGTGCGGTGTACGCGATCGCGGAGCAGCGGCTGGGCGAGCAGAAGTGGGCGATCGGACGTTACTCGATTGCCGACATCCATTTGTTCCGGCTGTTCTGGCGGTTCCGTGGCTCGCTCGATCCGACGGCCGGCAAGTTCCCCAACCTGACGGCGCATTACCAACGGATGATGGCACGGCCGGCGGTGCGCAAGACCATCGAGATCGAGTCGGCGATCGGCTACGAATTGCCGGCGTAGCGGTCAGAACGCAGCGCAGACCGGGTGGACGGTGGTACCGACCGACTGCTGGTGGAACTGGGTCCGGTAGGCGTCCTTGATCGCCCTGACCGCGGCATCGCCTGACGGCGTGTCGGGCATCGCCACGACGATGACCTTGGTTCGCTCCCGGCTGATCCGTTGCGTTGCCGGGTTCATCCACTGCCCGTAGGCGTCGAACACGGTGAACCCATCGGGCAAGTGTGGCGTGACCACCTGCGCGGTGAACTCAGTCCACTCCTGATCGGTCACGGACGAGCGGCCGAAGAACAGTTCGTATTCCAGCATCGGCGCGCCGCCGGGACGTGCGCACGACAACGGAGCCGATGTGCAGCCGGCGACCGCCAACACGCCAAGGAAGAATACGCCACCGCCCGGGTTCATGTGTCTCCGCCTCCTGCCATCGAATTGCGCCGTCGGGCGGCACACCATATCCTTTCGGCAAGACAATTCGACCCGGCGCCGGCGCAGTCACCAGGGAGGAACTCACGATGAAGATGCTTGTCGCGGCGATAATGATGACCATGGCAGCGATCGCAATGCCACGCACCGCAGCGAAAGCCGAGGATGTGACGTTGACGGTCTGGACGCATGAGGCCGACGAGGACGCCAAGGTAGCGTTCCGTGAGCTTGCGGCCCGCAGCCTCGAGAAGACGCATCCGGGAGTTACCGTCAAGATCACCTGGTACGAGAAGAATCCGATGCTGGCTGCGCTGAAGACGGCGCTGCCTGCGGGTCAAGGGCCCGACGTTTTCTATGTCGAGCCGGACTGGACCGAGTATGTCGATGCAGGCTACCTGGAGCCGCTCGACAATCTGGTGAACTGGAACAACATCGAGCCGTGGGCTCGCCAGGTCTGGGTGCACAACGGCAAGACCTACGGCGTGGCGCAAGAGGCCTATACCAACGAACTCTATTACAACAAGGACCTGCTCAAGAAACTCGGCGTCGAATTGCCGGCGAACGCACAGTTCACCCAGGCGCAGTTCCTCGACCTGGTGAAGAAGGCGAGGGCCGCCGGCATCACTCCGATCGCGCAAGGTGTTGGCGACCGCCCGTTCCCCGGCGCCTACATCCTGGGCGAAGCGCTGCTGCGCAAGCTGGGCAAGGACGATTATCGCAATCTGTTCGCCGGCAAGCTGTCCTTTGATGACCCGCGCGTCGTCGATGTGTTCAAGTGGGTGAAGCAGCTGGTCGATGCCGGCGCATACCCGAAGGACTTCATGACGCTGAAGCTCGGTGAGTCCCACTACTATTTCTACACCAAACCCGGCGCGCTGATGTTGCCGATGGGAAGCTGGTACACTGGCCGCGCCTTTGTGCCGGTGGACAAGGGCGGTCAACCGCAGGACTTCCCGTTGGGCATCATGCAGTTCCCGGCGATGGACGGTGGTGCCTGCAACCAGTGCAAGACATCCAACGTCGGGGCGAGCTTCGGCATCAATGCCGCGAGCAAGCACAAGGAGCTTGCGGCGGCATTCATCGACGCGATGTCCACACCCGAGATGGGCAAGAGGTGGATCGAGACGATCTACCTGCAGACCGGCATCAAGGCCGACGTGAAACAGTTCAGTGGCCCCCACGCGGCGTATTTCACTGAGCTGATGGAGCGGCAGCAGGGCACCGACTACTTCATCGGCGGACCGCTCGACCTGACGCAGGGGCAGTGCAAGGACTCGTTCGGCCAGGTGATGAACAGCGCCTTCCCGGGTGGCCTCCTGCCGGTCGACCAGGCGATCAAGATGATGAACGCCGCATGCTACAAGGGATAGGGAAACGGGGGCGGCGCGAGGTCGACGCGCGCCGTGCTGCCCCCATGACCCTCACCCTGTTCCTCGCACCGGCACTGCTGCTGTACGCCGGGTTCACCGTCTATCCCGTGCTGCGCACGTTCTACAACAGCGTCCACACGATCCGGCCGCGCGGCGTCGAGGAGTTCGTCGGTCTGGCGAACTTCGCTGCGTTGCGGACTGATTTCGTGTTCTGGAAGGCAGTCGGCAACACCGCCCTGTTCACTGTCGTGGCGACGATCGCCGATGTGTTCGGCGGGTTGCTGCTGGCGCTCGTGCTGTTCGCCCGCGCGCCGCTTGCCCCGTTGCTGCGGATCGTATGGTTCACCCCTGTCCTGATGTCATATGTCGTTGTCGGCATCATCTGGGTGTGGATTTACGACTACGACTGGGGTCTCGCCAACCAGATCCTCCGCACTGTCGGGCTTGGTGCATTCGAGCAATCCTGGCTTGGCGATCCGCACACCGCGCTCTGGTCGGTGATGGCGACGCATGTCTGGAAGTGGCTCGGCTTCAACATGATCATATTCCTGGCAGCGCTTTATGCGCTGCCCGGCGAGGTGCTGGGTGCCGCGGAGCTGGACAACTGCGGCTGGCTGGCGAAGCTGGTCTACATCATTATCCCGATGCTGCGGCCGACCATCGTCAACCTTCTGGTGCTGTCGTTCATCGGCAAGATGATGGTGTTCGACCTGATCTGGATCATGACCGGCGGCGGCCCGCTGTGGTCCACCGAAACCGTGTCCACCTACGTCTACAAGCGCGCATTCGACTGGAACACGTTCGATCTCGGCTACCCGTCGGCAATCGCGGTGCTGTGGTTCATCATCATCCTCATTTTCATCGTCGTGATGACGCGGCTGCTGCGCCAGCGTGACCGGCTCGAGTTCTGACAGCGTGTGGCGGCGCATCCCGCTCGTTCTGTTCCTGCTGCTCTACACGGTGGTAAGCGGCGGCCCATTCGTGTGGGTCGCGATCATGTCCGTGCGCACCACGCCGGAGATCTTTGCCAGTCCGTACGCGCTGCCCACCCGCTTCCACTGGGAGAAATTCGCCCAGGCCTGGAGCCATTCGAACTACAGCACCTATTTCTGGAACAGCATCATCGTGGTGACGACCGCGGTCGCCCTGCTCACCGTGTTTGGCGCCATGGCGGCGCACTGTCTGGCGCGCTACCGCTTCCGCGGCAACCGACCGATTCGGTTCCTGATCCTGTCGGGGATGATCCTGCCGCCGCAGCTCCTGATCCTTTCTCTGTTCCAGATCCTGCTCGACTACCATCTCTACAACACGCTGACCGGTCTGATCCTGGTCTATGTCGCCGGCCACCTGGCCATGACCGTCTATATCCTTGAAGGCTTCTTCGCCCAGATTCCCCAGGACCTGTTCGATGCGGCGCGGATGGACGGCTATGGCGACTTCGAGATCTTCTGGCGCATCACCTTGCCGGTCGGCGCGCCGGCGCTGTTCACCACCGTCACGCTCAACTTTATCATTTTATGGAACGAATTCCTCTACGCGGTCGTACTGCTGACCGAGGACGACAAGCGCACCCTTCCCCTCGGCATCATGCACTTCATGGGCAGCCACCAGCTTGACGTCGGCATGGTGGCGACGGGACTGATGATCGCTATCGTCCCGGTAATCGTGCTGTATGGGTTGTTCTCCGACACGATGATCAGGGGCATGACCGCTGGGGCGATACGCTGATGGCCGTGGTTGCGATCGAGGCGCTCAGCAAGCGCTATCCCGGCAGCAATGAAACCGCGGTCACGGATTTCAGTCTCGCGGTCGCCGACGGCGAGTTCATGGTGCTGCTCGGGCCGTCCGGCTGCGGCAAATCCTCGGTGCTGCGCATGATCGCCGGCCTCGAGCCGATCACCGCGGGCACGATCGCGATCGACGGCAAGGTGATGAACCAGGTTCCTGCCAAGGAACGCGACATTGCGATGGTGTTCCAGTCCTACGCGCTCTATCCGCACATGGACGTGTTCAACAACCTCGCCTTCGGTCTACGGCGGCGCCGTGTTCCGACGGCCGAGATCGACCGTCGCGTCAGGCATGCGGCCGACAAGCTGGGCCTCACGCCATTCCTCCGGCGCAAACCGCACGCGTTGTCGGGCGGACAGCGGCAGCGAGTTGCGCTCGGCCGCGCCATCGTGCGCGAACCCAAGGTATTTCTGTTCGACGAGCCGCTGTCGAATCTGGATGCCGCGCTGCGCGTATCGACGCGCAACGAGCTGATCCGCCAGCAACACGAGATCGGCATCACCACCATCTACGTCACGCACGACCAGGTCGAAGCCATGACCATGGGGCATCGTATTTGCATCATGGACCAAGGCGAGGTGGTGCAGATCGGCGCGCCGCTCGAGGTGTATCGCAACCCGGTCAACACCTTTGTCGCGCGTTTCCTCGGCAATCCGCCGATGAACCTGATGCCGAGCGAACTCGGGCAGTTCTCCGCGCGACTGGGAACCACCAGCATTCCGCTGCGGTCGTGGTCGGAAAAGACGCTTGGACCGGCACGCAGCGTCGTGCTCGGTATCCGTCCCGAGGACCTGTATGAGACGCCACCGCAGCCCGGCGGCGATCTGGTGCCGCTCGCGATGCGGGTCAGCGCGGTCGAGCCGCTCGGCGCAGAGACGCTGCTGGTGCTGACGCTCGACGACGACACGACCGACATCATCGCGCGGGTCGGACGCGACACGCGCCTTCGGGTCGGCGAGCGTGCGATCATCCTGCTCGACACGACCGCGGTTCATCTGTTCGATCCGATGACGACGCGGGTAATCCCGCGCGACCTCGGGTGATCAGACCCGTCGTGCACCCCAGAACAACGGAAAGCCATCGGGAATGCCGTCGATCGTGTTCTGCCAGGCCATCGGCTGATACCAGATGCCGACCGGCAGGTGCGGCACGTCGATCCAACACTGACGCTGGATGTCGGCGGCGATCTGCTGCTCCGCCGCGAGGTCCGGCGCGTCCACCCAGGCGGCACGGAGTTCCTCGATGTGCGGGCTGTTGGTCCAGCCGAACCACGCTTTCTCACCGGTGGTGCGCAGGAAATGCAGCAGCGGCGTCTGCATGTCGAGGCCGTTGGCGGTGGTGAACAGCGCGCTCCAGCCAGCTTTGTCCACCGGCTGCTTGTTCTCGCGCCGCACGATCGCGGTGCCCCAGTCCACCACCTGGACGTCGAGATTGAAGCCGACGGATTGCAGCATGTCAGCCCCGACATCGGCCATCGCCTTGCGATAATGTGGATCGTATGGCGCGAGCAGCACGGTCCGTTCGCCGTTGTAACCGGCCTGCTTGATCGCCGCGCGAACCTTGGCCATGTCACGCGGACCGTTCAGCACCTCCATGCCGACATCGGAGGCCATGTCGGTGCCTGGCGTGAAGATGCCGACGCCGTCGCGCCACATCGACGGATCCTCGCCGGCGATCGCGATCATGTAATCCGACTGCACCACGGCACCGAGCAGCGCACGGCGGATCGCCGCATTGTTGAACGGCGGCTGGAGATTGTTCATCTTCATGAAGCCCAAGGTGCCGTTGCGGTCCTTGATCTCGACTTGAATCTTGCCGGAGCGCTTCAGCACCGGCAGCAGGTCCGCGGTCGGCAGTTCCCACCAGTCCATCTCGCCTGACCGCATGGCGCTGGCCGATGTGCCGTCGTCCGGGCTGGTGTGCCACTCGACGCGCTCGAAATGCACGACCTTGCCGCCGGCGGTCCAGCCGGTGGTTTTTTCCGCCCGCGGCACGTAGCGATCGAATTTCGTATAGACGGCGAGCGAACCGGACACCCACTCGTCGGCCTTGAAACGGAAGGGGCCGCTGCCGACCATTTCGCCGACTACCTTGAACGGATCCGTGCTGGCCAGGCGCTCCGGCATCATCGCGCAGATCGGCGTGGAGATCTTGCCGAGCGCGTAAGGCAGGATGCGGAATGGCTGGTTCAGGCGGAACTGAATCGTCTTGTCATCGAGTGCCGTCAGCTCGTCCGTGCGGGCCATCAGCAGGCTGCCGATGCCGTCGCGCACTGCCCAGCGGCGGATCGAGGCGACGCAGTCGCGGGCGAGGACCCGCTCCCCATCGTGCCACAGCAGGCCGTCGCGCAGCGTGAGCTTCCAGCGCTTGCCGTCGTCTTCCACGGTGAAGCGGTCCAGCATCTGCGGCTGAATCCGGTACGCGCTGTCCATGCCGAACAGCGTGTCGAACACCATCATGCCGTGATTGCGGGCGGTATAGACGGTGGTGGCGATCGGGTCGAGGATGGTGAGGTCCGATTGCGGAATGAACTTCAACGGCGCATTGGCAGCGCCGCGCGATACCGCAGGCGCCGCGAGAATTGCGGTGGCTCCAGCCATGAGTGCTCGGCGCCGAATCATCGGACGGTCCTTCCCGGTGCTTTTGGTTGCTCCGATGATCTTGGCAGTCTGGGTAGGGCTGTAAAGTCAGGTGCGCCGTGGCCTGATCAGCACAAGAACCGCGCCCGCGAGCTGCAGCGCGATGCAAAGCCCGAGCGCTGCGTCATAGGAGCCGGTCGCATCGCGCGCCAGGCCCAACAGCGTCGGGCCGAACGCCAAGGTTGCCTGCCCCACCATCGAACTGAGTCCGATCGCCATTCCGAACGAATGCGGCGGGAATTCGCGCTGCACGATCAGCGCCGGCAGCGTGATGACGTTGCCGACTGAAAGCCCGAACACCACGCTGCCGATATACAGCGCCTCCGGCCGATCCGGCAGCGCCAGCATGAGCGCCAATCCCGCGGCCTGCGATGCGAAGCTGGCGGACGAGGCGACACGCTGGTTGACCCGGTCGATCACCGGAGCAAGGGCAAGCCGCCCGGCTGCCGCCGCGATCGCGGTGGCGGCGATGGCAACGCCGGCGCCGTCGCTGCCGAGATGCGGCAGCAGGAATGCCACCTGGTGCACGATGAAGCCGACCTGCGCCGCCAGGGCCAAGGCGAACGGCAGCGCGACGGTCCAGAAATGCAGGCTGCGCAACATCTGTCCCGAAGAATGGCTACCGTGGGCCGACCTGGTCTGCTCGTGCGCAGCCGCGCGTCCCACGCCGAACAGCAGCATCGGCAGCAGAATCGCCAGTGTAGCTGGCACCAGCAGCAGGACGGCCTGCTCGAGGCCTATCCGGTGCACCAGGCCCACCAGCAGCGGCGTGACAGTGAAGCCGCCGGCGCTGGCGCCGTTCAGCGCCAGGCTGAGCGCGAGGCCACGCCTGCGGTCGAACCAATAAGCCAGCGTCATGGCGATGGCCGTGGTCGTGGTGGCTGCCCAGCCTAGCGCCATCACGATACCGCAGGCATAGAGTTGCCACGGGGCCTGAACGCGGCTCAGCCCGATCACACCGAGGCCGAGGATGATCGCGCCTGACGCAAGCAGCAAACGCGGGCCGAGCAGCTCGATGGCGCGATGCACGCGGGTGAGCAGCGCCGCGCCGGTGAGGTAATAGACGGTGGTCGCCGAGGCGATCAGCGAGGCCGGCCAGCCGTGCGTCTGGTGCAGGTCGGCGAGATAGACCGACTGGCCGTAGAAGCCGAACCCCCAGGCGAAGACGGCGGTGCAGAAGCAGGCCAGCACAACGGACCAGCCTTGGCGGAATTCGCCCGCCGGTGCTTCGACGGGTGTGGAGACGACGATCTGGCTCATGCCTCGCAGGTGTGATGCCTCGGGCCGCGACACAAACGATTCTTCATGGCAGGTTCAGTTGAGAAATTCTATCCTGAGCCATGTCCGGTCTGCCGCCGCTCAACGCCGTGCGCGCCTTCGAGGCCGCGGCACGCCATCTCAGCATGAAGGAAGCGGCGGCAGAACTCTCGGTGACGCCAGGCGCGGTGAGCCAACTGGTGCGGGGGCTGGAGGCGCGTCTCGGCACCCAACTGTTCCGCCGTGGCAATCGCACACTGGTGCTGACCGAGGCCGGGCAGAGCTACTTCGCACCGATCCGCCACGCCTTCCGCCAGATCGGCGAGGCCACCCGGAGGCTGCGTGCGCTGCCGAATGCCGGCGTGCTGACCGTGAGCGCACCGCCCGCCTTCGCCGCTTCGTGGCTGGTGCCGCGGCTCGGTCGCTTCCGTGAATGGCGCGCTGATATCGAACTGAACATCGCCACTACGCGCGGCCTGGCGAATTTTGTCGCCGATGGGGTCGACGTGGCGATCCGTCATGGTCTTGGGCGCTATCCCGGACTGCGTTGCGACCGCATCGCCGGCATCGCCATGATACCGGTGTGCAGCCCACGGTTTCTCGCTTCGCTGGCGGCACGGCCCCTGCATCCGGCGGATCTGCTCGCGCTGCCACTGCTGCACGACGCGGAACGACAGGACTGGGCGCTGTGGTTCCAGGCGCAGGATGTCGCCGATCTGGGCCATGCGGCATCGAGCGGCATCAGCTTCGACGACCAGACGCTGCTGATCCGTGCTGCGGGATCGCATCAGGGCGTCGCGCTGGTGACCGAGACGCTGGCACGGCCGGAACTCGAGCAAGGCGGTCTCGTGCGCGTACTGGACGTGGCCTGGCCGCAGGAGTTTGCCTATTGGCTGGTGTGCCCGCGCGCCACCGCCGATCAACCGAAGATCGTGGCGTTCCGCGACTGGCTGCTGGCGGAGGGCCGCCGGGTCAGTGCGAGCGCGCGTCCAGCCAGGCGAGCAGCGCGGGGCCGAACACCTTGAGGCCTTTGTAGTGGACGGTCGCGTCCGGCAACGCGCGTACCGCTTCTGCCAGGCGAGACGCGGCTGCCGGCGTGGTGATGGCGCGGGCCAATCTGTAGCAGTGCACGCGAATGCCGAACAGGATGGCGCCGGATTGCGGCAGACGGCGAAGGGTCTGGCGTTCCACGCGCAGGTAGAGCGACTCGCCGGCATTGTCGGGCGTGATCGCGGTATTGCGCGGGTCGTGCGATTTCCTGCGGGGCTGAAACATCGCCGGATCGTCGAGTACCGACCAGTTGAGCCGCGATGCGATATGCCCTGGCTTCACCTTGGCCATGAAGCGATCGACCGGCGTGGCGAGGCGTTCGGCGTACTGCGGCACCGGTCCGTGCACCGAGGCGAGCGGCTTGCCGAGTTTCTCGTGCAATCGCCAGCGGCTGGGGAAACACAGGACGGCCGCGGTGAACCTCGGGCCGTCGTCGGCCTGCTGGATGATGCAGAGGTCTTCCTGCACCAGCCGGCCCGCCAGTTCCAGGGGATCACACGGCGGGTCGGCGAGGTCCCATGTCTCAGCCGTGAGCGCGTTGTGCAGCGTATCGGCCTCCCGCGAGAACCATTGCGGGGCGTGCGTCGTCAGGTTCGCCACCGCAGCGCACAGGGTTTCGCGCCGAGCGGCCTCGGACTGAGGCAGCGCGCCGAACACGTCCTGGTGCCGCTCTGCCAGCAGGCGCCGCCGCTCCGCCATTTCACCGACGTAGCACTCGTCGATCTCGAACCAGGCGCTTTCCGGCACGGTGGTGAGCCCCATCGCCATGCGATGCGGGCCCGGCTCGAACGGCAGGTAGATTGCTGGCGACCGGGGACTTATCATGACGGACATTCGCCCATGGCAGTGTCATACCGACTTGATACGGCGGCACGCCGATCATGCCACTACAGCAATGGCAAGACCCGCATATGAATGCAAGATCCGGCTACCAGGTGATCGTGCCGACCCGCGACAGCGCAGGCTGGTGCGCGGCTGTCTTCGGAGCCTATCAGGCCCTCGGCGTCGAGCCGATGTTCTTCTATGATATCAGGAGCTCGGATGGCACGCTCGCCATCCTTCATGACCTGGGGGCCACGGTCATCCCGGTCGAACCAAGGTTCGACCGGGTCGAGGCCATCCTCTCGCAGGTGCGTTGTCATACCGACGCGGAGTGGGCGGTGCGCTTCGACGACGACGAACTCCCGTCGGTCGCACTGGTGTCCTGGCTGAACCGTTCGTTGCACAGCATCGAAGAGCCGATCGTCGCGTTTTCCCGACGCGATGTTCAGTTCATAGATGGACGCCTCTGCTATGCAAGGCTGGAAGACTACTACTTTCATTCAGTCGACCCGACCTATCTCGACCCGCAATGGCGTGCCTTCCGACCCCGCGATGTCGAGTTCATCGACGCAATACACACGCCCGGTTTCAATGTTGGCACATCCCACACCGCGCCTGCGTCGGCATTTTTTGTGCATTTCGACTGGATCCTGCGATCTTTCGAGCAGCGCCGCGCCAAGCTGAGGCGTTACGAGCGTCAGTCACCCGGCGCAGGATGGGGATATGCCCACTTTTACCTGCCCGAGCTGCATTCGCCTGGAGACTTGCGTTGGACGCCATTGGAAACCATCGAGTTCGATCGCCTGGCACGGCGGCTTGCCGGATCATCGACCCAGTAGCTTCGCGACCCGCCGCAGAGGCGCCGTGATGCGCCATGAGGTGGAGGCACGCATCGCAGCATCTTCTGCTGACAACTGCTCGCATTGACCGTGCAAGAGTTCGAGTTCGCTCCGCTTGTCGGTCGCCATGGTTCGAAGCTTGTCGACCTTGGCCTCCAGCGCGCGGATGGCAGCATCGCGGCCGAACGGCTGACAGCGGACCAGCGCTTCCAGCTCGGCAATGCGCTCACCGGACCAGGCAACCGAGTGGGACATCATGGCGGGATGCACCAGCGCCATCGGCGTCCTGGTTGGCGCACCCAGGCGCGCAGCAACTGCGAACGCATGCGCGTCTCGCCTGGCGAACAGCAACGCGTTCTGCCGGTACCACCACTCACACTCTTCACGCTGCCAAAAACTCGGCCGCAATACGTCGAAACATGCAAAGCCGTTGTCGGAAAAAATACCAGACCAATAATCCGGCCACTGCTCATTGACGTGGTTGATCCCCCCTGGCCAGGGATGGCCGCGGAAAACAGAACGAGGTCGCTGAGGCTGCATAATTCGGTAACGAACGATCGCGCCCGGTCGAGTGGTAGATGTTCGGCAACTTCCATGGAGATGGCCACGTCAAATGGAATGTGACCGGCAGTCGCGCCGCGGAGATCCTCGATTTCGATATTGCAGCAGCGGAAACAAGATGGCTCGATCAATAGCTGTGTGTGATCTACGTAATCCCCGTCGAGTCCGATGACCTTATCCGCTCCGCATTCCTTGGCTGCACGCAGCCACGCTCCAAGCCCGCAACCCACGTCTATGACAGATTTGATCGACGCGACATCGAACAGCTCCTTCAGGACAATGCGCGCTGAAGCCAGACTGCCGGCGAGATGGCGGTTGAAAAACTGCTCAGAGTAGATCGTAGTCGGCAAACCCTGGCTCCATTCTGTTGCCTGGCCGAACCGGCCCAAATGCTAGATCACGCCTTTTGCCCGCAGCTCGGCCAGCGCCTCCGTGCTCAGCCCCAATCGCCCGCTCAACACCGCGTCGGTGTGCTCGCCCAGCAGCGGCGGCGGGATGCGATAGTCCGGCGGGGTCTCCGACAGCCGTACCGGATTGGCGATCACCTTCACCGTCTCGCCCGATCCATGGACCATTTCGCGCACCACGCCGCGCGCCACGACGTGCGGATCGGCGAACACGTCCGACAGCTGGTTGATCGGCCCGCAGCCGATCTTCAGCGCCTCCAGCCGATCAACCCACCACACGGTATTCTGCGTCCGCATCACCGGCGTCAGCGTGTCGGTGACCAGCTGCCGGTTCTCCACCCGCGCTGCATTGGTGGCGAACCGCGGATCCTCCAGCAGATGCGTCAGCGCGAACGCTTCGCAGAACCGCTTGAACGTCGGATCGTTGCCGATCGACAGCACGATATGGCCATCCGCCGTCGGGAACACCTGATACGGCACGATGTTCGGATGCTGGTTGCCCAGCCGCTCCGGGTTCTCGCCGGTCGCCAGATAATTCATGCCCTGGTTCGCCAGCCACGCCACGTGCGTATCGAGCATGCCGATGTCGATCTGCTGTCCCTGCCCCGTCGCGTCGCGATGCCTTAGCGCGGCGAGAATGCCGATACACCCGTACAGCCCCGCGAACAGATCGGCGACCGGCACGCCGACCTTCTGCGGCAGCCCATCCGGTTCGCCGGTCAGGCTCATCACGCCGCCCATCGCCTGGATCAGCGAGTCATAGCCGGGCCGCGGCGCATATGGCCCGGTCTGCCCGAACCCGGTAATCGAGCAATAGATCAGCCGCGGCGATTTGGCGTGCAGCTCCGCATACCCCAGCCCGTATTTCGCCAGCGCACCGACCTTGAAGTTCTCCACCAGGATGTCGCACTGCGCGATCAGCTGCCGCGCGATCGCCTGGCCCTCGGGCTGCGCGATATCCAGCGTGACCGATCGCTTGTTGCGGTTCACCCCCACGAAATACGCGCTCTCCCTGGTTCCCGGCATGTAGGGCGGCGCGAAGCCGCGCGTGTCGTCGCCGGCGCCAGGACGCTCGATCTTGATCACGTCGGCGCCGAGATCGGCCAACATCTGCGCGCAGGTCGGCCCCGCCAGCACTCGCGTCAGGTCGAACACGCGCAGGCCGCGAAGTGGTCCAGTGGGATGCGCGCCAATGGGGTCACTCATGCCGTTTCTCCAGCTTGCCGGGACACCGTCGCGCGTCCATACCGGCCCGCCGCTTATACCCTGGGAGGAGACGCCGGCAATGCCGGACACTATGCAGCAGTTGCGGGCGGCCAGCATCGAGAGCCGTGCGTCGTGGTCCGCCGCCTGCGTCACTCTGGGCATCCTGTCGATCTCCTACGGCGCGCCGCTGCTGGTCGTGGTCGGGCTGAAGCCGATCCAGGAGGCGCTGGGCACCGACCGTTCGGTTGTCGCACTGGCTGGAGCGCTGGTCTGGATGGGCACCGGTGTCGGCGGCATCATGATGGGATGGCTCGCCGACCGGATCGGCATCCGCTCCACCGTGATGATCGGCGCGGTGATGATGGCGAGCGGCCTCGCACTGTCCGCCACCGGGAGCGTCTGGGCACTCTATGTGGGGCACGGTGTGCTGATCGGGCTGGTCGGAAACGGCGCGATCTTCGCGCCACTGGTGGTCTACGTCAGCCGCTGGTTCGACCGCCGCCGCGGTTCCGCGCTCGCGCTGATCTCGTCCGGTCAGTACATCGCTGGGATTGTCTGGCCGTCGGTGTTCGAACTCGGCATCACCCGGTACGGTTGGCAGACCACGATGCTGGCCTATTCAGCGGTGGTCATTGCGGTCATCCTGCCCCTCACCCTGCTTTGTCTACGCCCATCGCCGGAAGCACACACTGCGCGCGCGCTGGCGGGGGACCCGCGCAAGGGTGCATCAGTCCTCGGCATGCCACCCAACCTGGTGCTGGCACTGATCTGTGTCGCCGCGTTCTTCTGCTGCATCCCGATGGCTGTGCCCAACGCACATCTGGTGGCATTCTGTTCCGACCTTGGCATCGCGCCGACGCATGGCGCGGCGATGCTGTCGGTGCTGCTGGCCTGCGCGTTTCTCAGCCGACAGTTCTGGGGGATGCTTGCCGACCGCGTCGGCGGACTGCGCGCGGTGATGGCAGGCTCCGCGTGTCAGGCGGTGGCGATCGGCGCGTTCCTGCTGACGCAGAGCGAACTCGGACTGTTTGCCGTCTCCGCCGCGTTCGGCCTCGGGTTCTCGGGCATCATCCCGTCCTACGTCGTGGCGATTCGCGAGCTGTTCCCATCATCCGAGGCAGCGTGGCGCGTGCCGACATTCTTCTTTCTCGGCATGTCCGGCATGGCCTTTGGAAGCTGGCTGGCAGGCGAACTGTATGACCAGTTCGGCTTCTATGCGCCGGCGTTCGCAGTGGGCGTGGGCTTCAACATCGCCAATCTGGCGGTGATCGGCTTCCTGGTGACGCGGCAGGGGAGGAACGCACGGCTGGCCTTCGCCTACCGATAATCGCAATTCACCGTCCGTGTCGCCTGCGGCCTGTCAATTGCTGGAATTGATCCGCGGTCCTGCCCAGGCGTTTGTCCTGAGCGATCCAGTCGGCAGCCTCCGCCTCGGTCGCAAAGCCTGCAGCCAATTGGGGAAGCGCACCACGCCTGGTTATCTCGACCGCGACGCTGCCATCCTTCTGGCGAATGACCCGATAGGTTGCGTCGGTCACGTCAGTTTCCGCGCCATGCCGCATACCAGCGGCAGTCAGCGACGGCCACGGTCGGTTCGTGCGGCGGGACCGCGCGGCCGTGAATCCGAGTTGCGATCACGCTGTGTGTCCTGCTGTGCCTCGATCGTCTTGAAGTGCGAATTGGCGGTGCGTCCTTCCGCCTTGACCGCGACCATCTGGGGCTCACTGACGGTGCGTTCCTGGCCATCGCCCACACGCTTCACGCGATATTGGCAGACATTGGCCTCGGCCGGCAGTTTGCGGGAAATCGTATGGACGTCCCACGGGCTGCTCTCGGCATATCGATCCAGGGTAAGCCGTACCCGATCGCCCACCGCAAACTTATGTGAGACCATTGACATCAGCTCCAGCAGAGCAACCCGTCCCCGCATGATGCAGGGACGGTGCCATCCGCTCAGGAAGCTTGCAGGTTGACCGCGGAAGTCTTGCCCTGCTGGCCGCGCTCGAGATCGTAGCTGACCTTTTGGCCCTCGTTCAGACCGGTCAGGCCCGCCCGCTCCACCGCCGAGATATGCACGAACACGTCCTTCGAGCCATCATCGGGCTGAATGAAGCCGTAGCCCTTCTGCCCATTGAACCATTTTACCGTACCTGAAGACATTACGTCACTCCGGGTAATATCGGCGATCCGCACGCTGCGGACCGTAGTACTTTTCTTCGGAGATGCCGGATGCGACAGGGTCGCGGATCTGGCCAAGAGTTATCCTGGCGAAAAGTGCCGAAAACCGCATATGGGGAGGCTCGCCGGGTTTACCAGAGAGCATTGTCACGAACCGACGGCGATGCCGGCCTGCACCTCGCTGATCGCCTCATTGACCAATCGAATTGCGTTCGCGCGATGGCCGCCCTTGTTGGCTTCGGCGACCTGCAACTCGGCTCTGGCGTTCTGCAGCGCCGCCAGGGCGTTCTGCATATGTGGCTGTGCCGCGACCACGCACCCGCCGGCAAAGCTCGCCGCGGCGATGCCGGCCACCGCCGCAATACCGGCAAGGCGTCGCCGGCCGCCCCACAAGTTCGTGTCATCACGGTTCCCTCCCCGAAGGCTTGCACGATCATACCGCAACGGCAACCTGCGTGTCAGCCCTTCCGAGTTGCGTGCCCGACCAATCTCTCGCAGAGTTTCGCCATCTCGGTGTGATCGGCATCCGAGCCGAACATCGCCAGCGCCGACGCCACCATCTCCTTGGTAAGCGCCGACAGTGGCGCCGGTGTGCCGGTCTCGCGACCGACCTGCAATGCGATCGACAGGTCCTTCGCCAGCAGCCCCATGGTGAAGCCGGCGTCGAATTTTCGCGACAGCACGAACTGCTTGAACTTCTTCTGCGTCGAGTTGTTCATCCCGGTCGCGGCATTCAGCACGTCGACCATCACCGCGGGATCCAACCCGAAGCGCTGGCCGATCAGCAGCGCCTCGATGCCGATCAGGAAGCCGCCGGCGGACACCAGGTTGTTCAGCGCCTTCATCGCCTGTCCCGAGCCGACTGCGCCGGTGCGCAGCACCGACCGTGCCCATCGCCTGCAGCACCGGCAGCACCGAATCGATGATCGCGCCGTCGCCGCCCACCATGATCGCCAGCTCACCGGTCGTCGCCCGCGGCACGCCGCCCGACACCGGCGCATCGATCAGGTGGCCGCCGAGTTCCATCACGCGTTGCGCCAGCGTCTGCGTCACCGACGGCACGCCGGAGCTCATCTCGATCACCACGGTGCCCGGCTTCATGCCTGCCATCACGTTGTCATCACCGCTTGCCAGTACGTGCTCGACGATCGTGCTGGTCGGCAGCATGGTGATCACCACGTCGGATGCGGCGGCGAGCTGGCGCAGCGTGTCGGATGCATCGCCGCCGATCTGCTGCACGAAGTTGTTGGCGATCTCGCGGCGCGCATCGTTCACGTGCACGGTAAAGCCCGCCTTCACCAGGCAGGAGGCCATCGGCCAGCCCATGTTGCCGACGCCGACGAAGCCGACACTTGGCTGGTGCGCCATCAGTCGCTGCCCTTCGCGCTGGTCCACGTCCTTGAACACCTCGGTGGCGATGCGGAACGCTTCGAGACAGGCGGGAATGCCGCAATAGGCGCCGATCTGCAGCAGGATCTCCTTGATCTCGTCGCGCGTCACGCCGTTGGTGAGCGCGGCGCGCAGATGCAGCCGGAACTCCGCGCCACGATTGAGCGCTGCCAGCATCGTCAGGTTGATCATGCTGCGCGTCTTGCGCGGCAGTCCGGGACGCGTCCAGATCATACCCCACGCGACTTCGGTGGTCATCTGCTGGAACGCCGCGTTGAAGTCATCGGCTCGGGTCAACGAGCCATCGACATACTCGGCGCCCAGCACGTCGCGCCGCACTTCCAGGCCCTGCTTGAACAGATCGCTCTGGTATTCTGGACGGTTTGGGATGTTGGCCATGTGACGCGACCTCCTCAGTGAACGCGCGGACGGTAGAGATTGCCAGCGCCACCGGCAAGTTGTTGAGTGCGAGCGCCAACTGGATGGACCGGGCCGGCGGAAACAAAGTAAGTCGGACACAGAGTTGCACAGAGTGCACACAGAGTTTCACCGAGAAGTATATTGTTGTCGCTTCGCGCGACATGTTCCGCGCGAAGCGCAACATTCGCCTTCTCCGTGAGACTCTGTGTGCACTCTGTGCAACTCTGTGTCCGACTTACTTGCCTGGTTGATGGAGACACGACATGACCGCAAAGCCGAGCATCACATACGAAGTTCTCGCCCTGCGCTACGGCATCTTCGATGGCCGCCTGCAATTCCAGAACTACATCATACCGGATGACCACGCGGCACCCGATCCGCTCGACTTCTACGTCTTCGCCATCCGCGGCGACGGCCGCACCATCGTGATGGACACCGGATTCAATCCGGTCTCGGCCAAACGCCGCGGCCGCGAACTGCTGCGCACCCCGGCCGAGGCATTGCTGCAAGCGGGCATCGATCCGGCGGAAGTGCCGGATGTCGTCCTGACGCACATGCATTGGGACCACGCCGGCGGGATGGAGTATTTTCCCAAGGCCACGTTCCATCTGCAGGCGTCCGAGATGGCTTATTGCACCGGCCCCTGCATGTGCCAGCCGTTCCTGCGCCGACCGTTCGATGTCGACGACGTGCAGAGCGCGGTGCGCGCGCTGTATGCCGACCGGCTGCGCTTCCATGACGGCACGGCGGAGATCGCGCCCGGCATCACGCTGCACCTGATCGGCGGGCATTCCGGCGGCATTCAGTCGATCCGTGTACCGACCGAACGTGGCTGGGTGGTGCTGGCGGGCGACGCCTCGCATCTTTGGGGCAACATCCGCAAGCGCATGCCGTTCCCGGTGGTTGTCGATGTGGCACGCATGCTGAAGGGGTTCGAGATCCTGGAGAGCCTGGCGGACGGCCCGGACCACATCATTCCCGGCCACGACCCGCTGATCCTGAAGCGCTTCCCGCCCGAGGCCGGCCACCCTGACACGGTCCGCGTCGATCTGCCGCCGATCGCCTAGCCCGCCGCACCGAGGGCCCTGGCGGACCCATCCTTCCGTCCCGGCCTGCGCGCGGCGATGCGCGAAGCTACGACGGATCGGTTGGCCGGATGTTGTGGTTGATCCGGAACAGGTTGCTCGGGTCATACTGGTTCTTCAGCGCGACGAGCCGGTCGTGGTTGGCGCCATAGGCTGCGCGCGCGCGGGGATCCGCCTCCTCCTCGAGGTAATTGACATACGCGCCGGGAACCATGAACGGACGCATGGCGTCCCAGCATTCGCGCGTCCACTGAATATTCCGTTCGGCCTCGGACGTCGCGGACCAACTCGACAGCACCAGAAAATTGAACGGGTGCCGGCGATGGGCGAATGCAGTGTCAGACGGGCCGATCCGCGAGACCGCGCCATGGACGCTCTCGAGCCATGGCCCGGTGGTGTACGGCGAGGGTGCCTCCAGTGCATAGCGATGGAAGACCTCGATGGCCTCGTCCGGCAAGCCGTGCAGGAAGTTCGCCTTCCAATAAGCCTGACGCCCTGGCGGGAACCACGGGTCGAACATGGTCTGCATCTGCAGGTAGCTCATCGGTCCGAACAGGTCCGCGACCGGCGAGCCGAACCGGCGCAGCGGCGCGAGCACCTTCTCACCCTGTTCAAGGGGGCCGGAATAGCAACCGGCGACACCGATGACGGGAACGCCCTCCAGTGTGCAGATCCGCCCCACCTGCGTGCTGAGTTCGTCTGGGGCGGAGAAGGCGAAGTCACGATAGAACCGCAGCACCTCGCTGGCCTGGTCGACCGGGTAGAGCACCCCTCCGCCAAACACCGGGCCGAGTTGATGCAGCCGATACTCGAAGGAGGTGACGATGCCGAAGTTCCCGCCGCCCCCGCGCATGCCCCAGAACAGATCCGGGTTCTCCTGTTGGCTGGCCTTTAGCAATCGCCCATCCGCGGTGACGACATCCATGGCGACCACGTTGTCGCACGCCAGACCGTGCTTGCCGACCAGCCAGCCCATGCCGCCGCCGAGGGTCAATCCGGCGATACCGGTGGTGGAGATCACACCCATTGTGGTTGCCAGGCCGAAAGCCTGTGTCTCGCGGTCGAACTCGCCGATGGTGAGACCGGGTTCGGCACGTACCGTGCGCGTGGCCGGATCGACACGGATGCCCTTCATGGCTGAAAGATCGATCATGAGCCCGTCGTCGCAGATCGCCTTGCCTGCGATGCTGTGACCGCCGCCACGCACGGACACTGGAAGGTTCTGTTCGCGGGCGAAGCCGACGCATGCGATGACGTCCGCCGCGCCGGTGCAGCGCGCGATGATCGCGGGACGCCGATCGACGATCCGGTTGAAGACAACACGCGCCGCATCGTAACCCGACTCGCCGGGGGTAAATGACACACCGCGCAGCGATGTTCTGAAGGTCGCCGTGGCAGCTTGCGAGACCATGGACGTTCGCTCCTGCTGGTTCGTGCTGCGGGGCTATTCTGGGATCGCGTTGTAGATATCGCGATGCAGCAGCCACTTGCCGTTGAGCCGCTTCCATACGACCAGGTACTTGATCGTTACCGTTTCGCTGGTGCCCCCCGGCGGCGCCATCGTCATCGTCGCGCGGCCGACTTCGCTTGCCAGCTCTCCGACGACGTCGAGTTTCTCGGTGGTGATCTTGAAGCTTTTCATGCCGTACTCGCTGATCGCAGACGCCCAGAGCTGCTTGACGTCTTCACGGCCCGAAACGATCGGGCTGTCCGGCGGCAGGGATATGACATCGGGCGCGAGCAAGGCGGCGATGGCTGCCAGGTTCCCCGTCTCGACGGCACGTTCAAACGCGCGATTGTTGGCGGCGATATCGGCTGAACCCATGGCGCAACTCCTGCTCTGAGGTGACCTGACGATCGTCCTCGTGCGATGCAACCGCAGGATCACCGGCGGGTAACCGGCTTGTAACACAGCAATTCCAAAGGCTTAGCAGCCGCCCTCCGAACCGGGGCGCCGCATGGGGCGCGCGGCGCGCGGGCTACCCCGGCTGATGGCGGCTTAATCACGATATCGTGAATTGGCTGAGACGCCCATCATGGCCGGGTTGGGCACTTTATCTTCAACCCAAGAGAAAGGACCCACCCATCACCAGCCAGCTGGCCGCACCTCGTCCTCGGGCTCGCCGGCCACCTCCCACGCCTCGCGGCCGCCGCGGTACCAGTAGACATTTGTGTAGCCTGCGTGACGCAGGCGCAGCGCGAGGTTGTAGCCATCGAAGCTGGCCGCATCCCAGCCCACCGCGACGATCGGCCTATCGCTGTCGCCGCCGGTCAACGAGTGTAGCTTTCGCTCCAGGCGTTGCTGCATCTCGTCGGTGAAGCTGCCGTAAATGTTGCCGTTGAATTCGATCCCGACCGCGTCCGGGATCGAGCGAAGCCAGGTATTCTTCATCGTATCGATCACCAGCGGCTTCTGGTCCTGTAACATGTCGGCAAGCTGCGCGGTGCCCACAGTCGTCACGCCAGGAGCGGTCGTTGGAGTCTTGCCATAGAATTCCTCGTGCAAGACGTCGTCCGGAGCTACGCCGAAATCCGCATCGGCGTCGACGTGGTCACGGACCCCTGCCGTCCGCAGCGCGTCGACGAAGCTCTGGAGCTCATGTGACCGCGGCGATTCAGGATCGTCCGGCGAGTACGCACGCCAGGTATTGAACGCATCGCGATCGTTCAGCTCCTGCGCGAGGCGCTTTGCCGTTGTGAGATCGCCGCTGCGGGCATACGCCACCACACGCAGCGTCGTCAGATAATCAAGCCGCCAAGCCGGCAGGGCTCCTTCGGCGCCGATGGCGCGATCGATCCATTTCAGTCCCTCCTGGTCATGCCCGCCCCGCACGTAGCAGTAGGCCAGGTTCCAGTACATGTTCCGGATGGTATGGTTGCGGGGATTGAGCCGCACCGCCTCCGAAAAATACCCGGCAGCCTCGTCGTAGCGAGCCTGGTGTCTCCTGACCACCCCGAGCCGGAAGTAACCCGCCGGATTGTTGGGATAGAGGTCGATGATCTTTTGCCCGACCGCTTCCAACTCGGATTGTACACGGCGGTAGTCGATCTCATTCTGCTGAAAGTCCAGCACCGCCGACCGCGCGAGCAGCACACTTTCTGCATTCGGTGCCAGAGCTTGCGCGCGCTCGAGATATCCTACCGCTCGATCCATGGCGGAATCATAGGACGCAACATCGAGGAAGTATGTGCCCAGCGCCGCCTCGACTGCGCCGGTCAAGGCCAGAATGGCATCTGGATCCCGTGTCAGAGCCTGCTCGTAGAGACCGAGTGCCTTGACGACCGTGTCCTTGGTTCGGGGCAGCAAGTCGACCGCACGCGCCCTCAGGATGAGATCGAACGCGTCCGGATTGCTCGGGCGCTCGCTCAGGCTGCGCGACGCCTCGACATCGCCGAGGCTGATATTCAGTGCCGCCTGCATGCGGATGACGATCTCCTCCTGCCCGGCGGCGAGATCGTCGATCTTCTGATCGAACCCGTCGGACCATAGCTGCGTGCCGGTCTCGGTCGAGCCCAGTTCTGCGTTTATGCGCAGCACCGACCCTATCCGCTGCACGCTGCCGCGCAGCACGTAGCGTACGCCCAGGTGCTGCCCGAGCTGCCTGATATCCACCGACCTGCCGCGATAGGCAAAAGCCGTGGCTCGCGCGATGACGAACGCCCCACCGATGTGCGAGAGCACAGTGGTCACGTCTTCGGTGATGCCATCGGCCAGGTAGTTCTCGCTGGCATCGGCGCTCAGGTTCTGGAACGGCAACACGACGATCGAGAGGCGTGGCAGCACGGGGGTTCTCGTCAGCCAGCCGCCGTGCGACCACGCCGCCATCAGTAATACGACGATCGCGGCGGCCCCCGATCCCACAGTCAGCCGGCGCCATGACCTCGCGGACGCCCGCTCGGGTGCTACTGACGCTAGCGGTTGAGTTGGATCGAGCGCCGGTGCCGGCCCCGCGGCAGGCGATACATCCTGCCGCGTCACGCGAGGAACAAACCGATAGCCGCGCCCCGACACAGTCTTGATACAACTCTCCCCCTGCGTCCCGGCATCGAGGATGCGGCGCAGCGCCGAGACCTGGACGGCGAGATTGCCTTCCTCGACCACCGTTCCCGGCCAGGCAGCCCGCATGATCTCGTCCCTCGATACCAGATCGCCTGGACGTGCAAGCAGGGCACCCAGAACGGCAAAGGCACGCGAGCCGATGCTGACCGGCAGGTACCTGCCGTCATCGTCGCATCGGAGCAGGACGCCGCCTCGGCGGTCGAAGCGGAAGGAGCCGAACAGGCAGACGTCGGGCGAACTGAGCGCGTCCATTGGTACGAGCCCGTGCCGGTAACAGATCCAGCAGAAAGTGTAGCGCCTTTGCGAAGCGGCGTAACGGCCATTTTCAGAGAGCAGCAGGCGATCTGCAACATGTTGAAAACGCACGATTAAGAAGTTCTTTAGAAATTTTAGTAAACGGCACGTGGCGCGTTCGCTCCGATGCGACCCTCAGTTCCGTCGGTTCGGCCCTTCGGAAGCCGGCGCTGCGTCCGCGAGGGATCTCACCAATCGGCAACTCATCAACCAGGGGGAGCAGGTCATGGGCGGACGTCGCATCGGCAGCATGACACTGAGCATCGGGCTGATTGCTGGTGTCGGAGTTGATGCCCGCGCGGACCAGATCGTGTTCTGGAACCAAGAGATACAGACGCTGGAGGCGCTGACTCCTGCGCCGACGCCGATGGCGAGCGGGCGAGATCTGTCGATAATGAACGTGGCAATGTATGACGCGGTCAACGCGGCACTCGGCTCACCAGGCAAATCGTTCTATCCGGCTGGCCCGGTGACGCCCGGTTCCTCTGCCGCCGCCGCCGCGGATGCCGCCGCCTACAACTACCTCGTGCAGCGCTTCGCCGGCCAGTCCGCGCAAATCACCTCAGCCTACAACAGTCAGCTCGCACTGCTTCCTAACAACCAGGCGACTGCCGATGGCCTTGCCCTCGGGCAGAACCAGGCGGCCATCGCCGCCGCCGCCCGCGCCAGCGATGGCTCCAGTTCGCCCGGGCACTTCACGCCTGGCGTCGGGCCAGGGCAGTGGCAGCCGACCCCGCCTCTCCACCTGCCCTATTTCACAGCCAACTGGGCGTCCGTCACACCATTCACCATGACCTCGCCGAGTGAGTTCCTTCCACCGGGGCCGCCCGCACTGAATTCGCCTGCCTATGCTGCCGCGGTCGCTGAATTGCATTCGATCGGCGCCGCCAACAGCACCACACGCACGCTCGACCAGACCAAGGCTGCAGAGTTCTGGGACTCGGACAACGGGGTGCCTCTGACCTGGAACAACATCGCCCTGCAGGTGGCCGCGACGCGGAACGACAGCCTGCTGCATAACGCGCTGACGTTTGCTCTGCTGAGCACCGCGCAGACCGATTCCTTTATTGCTACCTTCAACTCCAAGTCGTTCTACGCGTTCTGGCGTCCGGTGACGGCGATCAACAGCACGATCGATCCGAACTGGGTGCCGCTGCTGGCGGCGCCGCCGTTCCCAAGCTATGCCGCCAACCATGCCGCTGTGCCTGAGACAGGCGCAATGATTCTGGACGCCATGTTCGGCACCGACAACGCCGATTTCTCGCTGACCTTCGACACCGACAACTCCTCCGCCGCCCTGCTCGGCAATCCCACCTTCGGCGACATTACGCGCGACTACACCTCCTTCCAGGAGGCTGCGATGGAGACTGGGATGAGCCGGATGTGGGGCGGCATCCATTGGCCCTTCGACATTCAGGACGGGTTCACTTTGGGCGATGACGTGGCGTCAAATGCGCTCAACGAGTTCAACGTGCCCGAGCCGACTTCGTTCCTGCTGCTCGGCAGCGGTCTCATAGGGCTCGCTGCCATACGCCGCCGGTCGCCATAACCTACTACTCGGCCAGCAACCCGGCGTCGCCTGGAGCCGATACAAGGGCTGCAACAAGGGCACGCACGCGCGCTGGGTCTCTTGTGCCCGCGCGACGTCACCCGCAGGCCCAACCCCGGCACAATGGCATCGTGGTGCATGATGCGCCCCGCGTTGGGGCTTCGCGGCAGCACATCCTTTATCGTTGAGGACGGAACGTTTTGGCATGAGCGCGATGGATCCTTGGAAGCAGGGGCGCCGGGAAAGGGGTTCGGCACGCCATAGGGCGCGTAAGGTTACGCGTACAGCCGACCGCCAGGAGAAATACCACCGCGAAATCATATAGTTATGGTGCGTGCTAAGCCGCGTCAGGGCGCGTGAAGTTACCCCTCTGAAACAATAATCTTTGCCGGTGGGTAATCGGCTGGTAACACGGTGCCGCGTTGCGGTACGGTCGCCACGTGGTGGTGGGTTCGCGGGTGGCCTGAATGCGCAGCCGGATCATGGTCGTCGGTCGGGACGCGGGGCAGCGAGCCGTGCTCGCACGACTGCTGAAACGGGGCGGCTACCGCGTCGAGATCGCGGAGAGCGCTGCGCACGCCGGTCGTATCGGCTTCGCCGGGATCGCACTGGCGATCGTCGCCCCCGAGGGGCTTGGCCCGGAGGACAGAGGATTGATCCAGGAGCTGCGGGCCACAGTCGGCAGCGTCCTGCTGATCGGATCCCCCGGCAGCAAACGCGAGCATCGCGCCGATCTGCTCGACGTCTCGAACGAGGCCGGACTGCTCGCCCGGGTGGCTGAGACGCTGACACGGGTCGCGGAACCCGAGGTAGCGGAGCCGGTGTTGCGGTTCGCCGGGTTCCGCCTGGACCTCGGCGCCCACAGCCTGGTGGATCAGTCGGGAAGGGAGGTTCCCCTCACCCATGGCGAGTTCGCCCTGTTGCGGGTGTTCGTGCGGAGAGCAGGACGGGTGCAGTCGCGCGAACAATTGCTGCACGTTTTGACCGGACGCGAAGCCGAGGTGTACGACCGCAGCATCGACATGCAGGTCGTGCGTCTGCGCCGGAAGATTGAGCCGGACCGCAAACGACCGAGCCTGATCGTGACGGTCCCCAACAGCGGCTACAAGTTCGCGGCAGAGGTGCGGCAGGCCGAGGCCGCTGGGTTGTTGCCGGAGCTGGTCGCGACCCCGCCGGCAACGACCCCCGGCGGTGCCGAACGGCGTCACGTCACGGCCCTTGCCGCCGAGGTGCTGGCGGCAGACGGGACCGACCTGCCGGGAGATCCGGAGGAGTTGCGCGTCCTCATCGATGCCTATCGCCGCTACGCAGCCACGGTGGTCGCCCGGCATGGCGGGGTGATCGCACAGACCCGGGTGCGCGAGGCACTGGCCTATTTTGGCTATCCGGTGGCGCAGGAGCACGTCGCCGAGCTTGCGCTGCACGCCGCCCTCGCCCTGGTCGAGCACTTGCCCGAGGGGGAGGTAGCGCTTCCCCCCGGGCTGGCCATACGGGCCGGCTTGGCCAGCGGTCTCGTGGTCGCGGACCCGGGCGGCGAACTGCTCGGCGAGACGCCGGGTGTGGCGGCGCGGCTACAGCATCTTGCCGAGCCCGGTCAGGTTATCATCGCCTCCAGTACCCGGCGGTTGGCCGGCGACCTGTTCGCTTATCGCGACCTCGGCCCGCTCGGCGCGACGAGCGTCGCGGGTGCGGTGCCGGCATGGCAGGTGCTTGGCCCAAGTGCGGTCGGCAGCCGCTCCGAGGCGCTGTATGCCGCGGCAATGACGCCGCTGGTCGGCCGCGACGAGGAATTGAATACATTGCTGCGGGTCTGGCAGCAGGCGAAGTCCGGCGAGGGGCGCCTCGTGCTGCTGTCGGGTGAGCCGGGTATCGGCAAGTCGCGCCTGCTCGCGGCGCTCGAGGACGAATTGGCCGCCGAGCGGCATGCAAGTTTGCGGGTACTTCTGTTCACCGCTGCGTCAGGACAGCGCACTGCATCCGATCGTGGCGCGGTGGGAGCAGGAGGCCGGTTTCGCGCGCGGCGATTCGGCCGAGCTGCGTCTGCGCAAGCTGGAGGCCATCATTGCGCCAGCGAGTCTGCCGCCCGAGGATGTCTCGCTGATCGCGGCGATGCTGTCGGTACCGACGGATGATCGTTACCTGCGGCTTGAACTCAACCCGCAGCGCCGCAAGGAACGGACGTTTGGCGCGCTGCTCCGTCGGCTCGACGGGATGACACGAAGCGATCCGGTGCTGATGCTGTTCGAGGACGCGCAATGGGCCGATCCCAGTTCGCTCGAACTGATTGACATGTTGATCGATCGGCTGGCGCGGCTGCCGGTCCTGTTGGTGATATCCTTCCGGTCCGAATTCACCGCCCCGTGGCTCGGCCGCGCGGGCACCAGCCTGATCGCACTGAGCCGGCTGAACCGCAGACACGCCGCGACGCTGGCCGCGCAGGTGTCCGCCGAACGCGTCGTTGCGCGTGAGCTTCTGGAACGGATCGTCGCGCAGACCGATGGTGTGCCGCTGTTCATCGAGGAACTGACCAAGGCAGTGCTGGAAGCTTCCGTGGACCCCGCCATTGCCGCGCAACCGCTCGCGGTTCCGGGCACGCTGCAAGCCTCCTTGATGGCGCGGCTCGACCGGCAGCCAGCGGCCAGGCAGGTGGCGCAGATCGGCGCGGTGATCGGCCGGGAATTCCCGCATCCGCTGCTTGCCGCGGCGGCGCTGTTGTCGGACGCGCAGCTAACCCAAGGGCTCCGCGAGCTGACCGCCTCCGGCCTTGCGTCCCGACGCGGCGCGCCGCCCAACGCCGTCTATACGTTCAACCACGCGCTTACCCGCGATGTGGCCTATTCCAGTCTGCTCAAGGATCGCCGTCAAACCTACCACCGGCGCATCGCCGCTGCGCTGGAGGAATTTGACGACGGGTCTGTCCGCGCGACCGAGCCGGAGCTGCTGGCGTACCATTTCCAGGAGGCCGGCGACCCCAGTGCGGCGTTTGCGTACTGGATCGCAGCCGGCGACGTTGCAGAGCGACACGGCGCCAATCAGGAAGCCGTTGCGCATTACCGAACCGCGAAGCAATTGACCGAGCGCGCCGACCTATCCGGCGCCGACCGCACCAGAATTGCGGAACTTCTGATGAAGCTGGGGAATGCCCAGATGCAAATGGACGGCTATCACTCTGCGGAGGTATCGCAGTGGTACGCACAGGCGCGTGACGTCGCGCTGACACTGGAGCAGGAGGATGAGGCCGCCGAATCCGGGATTCGGATGGCACCATTCCTGTTCGGCAGCTGTCGTCATCGCGAAGTCATGCAGATCGGCACCAACATCCTCAGGGGGAAGCTGGGCCGGCTGCGACCGGAAACGCTTGTGCACGTCTGGGTCATGATGGGCGGGGCGAGTTGCCATGCTGGCGAGTTCCGGCAGTCGCTCGCCTTCTCGGAGAAGGCGATCGCCCTGGATGACAAGGTGAACTGTACCCACAAGGCACCCTGGGCAGCGGCAGACCCGGCCATCGTTGCACGGGACTATGTGGAAATGGTTTCGCGGCTGACAGGGCATTTCGAGCGGTCATTGACGATCTCCGAGCAAAGCATGGCGATTGCCCTGGATCGCGGGCATCTGTTCTCCATTGTCTGGGCGAGCGTATCCCGGGTCATCGCATTGGCCGGCTTCGGCCGCTATGCTGAAGCAGCGGCTTGCGCCGATCGTGCCATTGAGATCTGCGATCGATACGGCTTCGATGCGCGAATTGGCAACGTTCTGCTGCATCGAGGGCCGGTGCTGTTTGCACTCGGTGATGAAGAACACGGTCTGGCTGATCTGCAATGCGGGGTCACCCTATGGCGCAAGACCAGCGGCATCTTCATGCTGGCCCGGAACATGATGATGCTTGCCGATTACCAGCTCCGGGCGAACCAGATCGGCGAGGCACGCGCCAGCCTCGGTGAAGCCGAGAACCTCGCTGCGACGACCGAGGAGAAGGATCACGTTGCGGAAATAATCCGGCTGCGCGGCCGAATCTGGCAGAGCGAAGGTCATCACGAGGAGGCCAGACAATGCTTCGAGCGGGCGATCGCCCAGTCGCGCAAGCAACGAGCGCGCCTGTTCGAACTGCACGCCGCGCGCGACCTCGCCAGGCTGAGTGCCGAAACAGGCGGCTCGACGGCGGCGCTTGACGAGTTGCGCACCATCATCGACTGGTTTGCGCCCGGGCTCGACATACCTGTTCTCGCGGAATGTCGTGCACTGCTGCAATAGGTCGCCGCGAGCCTAGAAAGCCTCGAAATATTCGCGATGCTCCCAGTCTGTGACGTGCGACTGGAAACGTCGGATTTCGTGACGCCGGACCGACAGGTAATGATCGATGAACTCATTCCCCAGCACATTCCGGAACATGGTTGACGCGGACAACGCGTCCACCGCCTCCACCAGGGTCGCCGGCATCAGCGGCCGTTCTGTCTGTGCATATGGGTCTGCCAGCGGACTGCCCGGATCGATCTTGTTCGCCATGCCGTCCAAGCCGGCGACGATTTGCGAACCCATATAGAGATACGGATTGGCTGCCGGTTCGCCGGATCGATTCTCGATATGAGTCGCTGGGTCTCCCATGCCGCCGACCAGCCGGCACATTGCGGCCTTGTTGTCGTGCGACCATACCACCCGCTTGGGCGCCAATGGGTTGGCGTTCAGGCGCTTGTAGCCATTGATCGTCGGATTTGAGAAGGCGGCGCTGGCGCGCGCGTGCTCGAGCAGCCCGCCCACAAAGTGCATCCCGACACTCGACATCAGGGCACCAGCTTCGGCAAAGGCGTTCTTCCCGGTCGCATGATCGAGAAGCGACTGGTGAAGATGCCAGCCACTCGAAAACACGTTGGGAAGCGCGGGCTTAGTCATGAATGACGCCAGCAAGCCCATGCGTCGGCAGACCTGCTTGACGGTTGCCCGCAAGATGATCACCGCATCTGCAACTGCCAGGTTCGCCATGGGCTCAAGCGATATTTCAATTTGACCTGGTCCCCACTCCGCATCCACAATGCGAAGCGGCAAGCCGACACCGATCAACGCATGACGAATGCCGGTGATGATCGGCTCCAGTTCATCCAGGGCGTTCTCGGACATGTACTGATATCCGTGACGCAGAGCCTGGACTTCTGGTGGCATCGGAGGCTGGGTACAATCGGAAAGATCAATCCTCGGGTCGGTGACCTTTACGATGTGACATTCGACTTCCACGCCGCCGATATAGGTGAAGCCGTACTGGGCCAACAGTTCGCAGGCCGTCTGCATGATCAGACGGGGATCGAGGGGGCAACGTTCTGCGGACGAGAGATAAAGGTCGCTCACGACCCAGGCGCATTTATGCGCCCAAGGCAAAACTCGAAACGTGCTTAGGTCCGGTACCGCGAACATATCGCCTGCGCCGCCCATGGTATCGCGGCCAAAGCCACCGTCGCGGGCAAAGACATTTTGAAAGATGTTATTGGCAAAATCCATAGCGAACAGCGCCGTGGTAAACGGGACGCCATTCCGGGCGGCCTGGGAGAACAGGCGTGCCTCGACCGGCCGCGCCCGGACGATGCCGTGGGTATCAACGAAGGCGACGCGTACCACCTCCAGCTTTGCTTCGTCGATCTTCGCGAGGATGCAGGCCAGCCTTTCTTGGCGCTCAGGTGAGTCCTGCCCGGTTAGCGCCACGAAATTGTGCCGGCCAAGGGAGTGCTCAGCTACACCCTGTTGGTTCGTGTCGAAGCTGTTGTATGTCATACCGGTCCCCTAGTACCGAACAGCAGTTGTCACAGCGTCATGGTTTGGCTGCGAGCCAGAACAGCGCCAGGCGTACGGTCGCCGCCACCGCAATTCGCCGCGTGCACACCGTGCTGGGCAGCTGGCAGCCTATACGAGCGCGAACCTGGTCCGCCGCTGTGTCGCTCGAACGTCTCGTCCTCACCAATCGGCACGAGTACTTATGATCGGCCGTTCAGCACCACCGAGAACAACTTGCTGGCGATACGACGAATGGGCCTGGCGACCCGCCAGACCCGTCCGCCATTCGTTGTCGCCGGCGTGGTGGCAGTGCCGCTCACCCCCGGTATCAGGACTTCGTGATCGTCCGGAAGAAGTAGAGGTCCTCGACAATACCCGGCTTGTAGCCCTCGACGCCGGCGCGCGAAGCGACCTCGTTGGACGGCTGAAACATCAGGATGTACGGCCCGTCGTCGGTCAGGATCTTCTGCAGTTCCTCATACATCGCCTTGCGTTTCGTGGGGTCGATCTCTCTCACTGCCGCGGTCGTTTTGGCATTCACGGCGGGATCCATATAGTGGCAGCGCCAGGCCAGCGGATGTGGAGCGTCGTCGCTGTCGTTGTCGTTGAAGGCGAAGGTCGAGGCGTTGGTATGCGGGTCGAGATAATCCGGCGTCCAGCTGAGCAGCGTCGCCATGTGCTTGCGGGCGCGGAATTCAGCGACCACCTGCTTTTGGTCGGTGCCGACGATGTTCACCTTCACGCCGGCCTTCCCCATGGTTTCCTGCACCGCCTGGGCCATTTCGAGCTGCGGCGAGATGTTTGCGGTGCTCAGCCTCAGCTCGAAGCCCTCCGGATAACCCGCCTCCGCCAGCAGCGACTTCGCCTTGGCGACGTCGAGCTTGTAGGGGTCGTAGACGATCGCGCCGGGCAGACCTATGGGCAGGAAGGTCTGGTGCACGTTGAAGCGGCCCTTGAGGAAGGTATCGGCCATGCCGCGGTAGTCGACGAGATACTTCAGTGCGAGCCGCACCTTCGGGTTCTTCAGTCGCGCGTCGGCCAGATTGAGTCCGATGTACCAGGTGCCGGAATAGGGGAAGGATTCGACCTTGATGTTCTTGTTGCCGGCCAGTGCCTTGAACTGGTCGGGCTGCAGGCTGAGCGCGATGTCGATGTCGCCTTTTTCCAGCAGCAGCTGCTGCGAACCCGGTTCGGGCACGTGGCGAATGACCACCCGCTTGGTCTTTGGCAGGCCGAGGTGGTAGCCGGGATTGGCCTCCAGCGTCACGGATTCGTTGGGTTTCCAGGACACCAGCCGATAGGGACCTGATGTGGCCGAGTGGGTTTTCAGCCAGGTGTTGCCGAGGTCGCCGTTGACCTCGTTGGCCATCGCCACTTTCTTCTCCACCACCGATGCGGCCACGGTGGCCATCAGGTTCAGCACCAGGGTCGGCGCGAAGTCCTCCTTGATGGTGAACTGCAGCGTGTGGGGATCCAGCACCTTGACCAGATCGCGCACGTTGTCCTTGTTCCAGCCGAGCTGGGTGAACAGGAAGGCCGGCGTCTTGTTCATGATGATGACGCGCTGGAGTGAAAACGCCATGTCATCGGCGGTGACCGGCGCCCCGCTCTCGAATTTCTGGTTGGCCCGCAGCGCGAAGGTATAGGTCTTGGCGTCGGGCGAGACCGTCCAGCTTTCGGCGACACCGCCGACCAGTTTGGTGGGGTCCTCCGCCTCGTAGCGCACCAGACGGTCATAGACGCTGGAGAGGAATATCTGCGGCGAAATCTCGTACGCCTCGCCAGGATCGCAGGTGATGACATCGTCGATCTGGGACGCGAAAACCACCATGTCTTTCGGCGTCGCGGCGTTCGCGGCCCGACCGAGCCACGCTGCGAGTGGCGAGGTCGCTGCCAAGACGGTGAAGTCTCTTCGGTTCAACATATTCAATACCTTTCTGTAGCGGCGCCGGATCGGGCACCAATTGCGACGGGCAAGTCGCCGGGTCAATCGGTTCATGACTCGTCGCCGCCGCGGTGGCGGCCGTCATACGAGCCACACTGCCACGACTTTGCGACCTTGCGGTATGCGGTATGCGGTATGCGGAATTTCCCCGGATGAACCCTGAATTAACCCGACGTTCTCCGGAAGGGTAGCGTTTCCGCCCGTTCCGAAACAGGGATAATCCGAATCGGCGTGGTGATCAACGGCTGGGTCGTTCACAGACACGCTCGAACCGTGCACCGGCTCGGCCATGTCACCCTATCTGTGTTTCACTATGTCAATGATTTGGCGTTGCCGACGACGCGCAATGTGAGCCTTTGGTTGCCCGTGATGCGAGCGCGCGCCGCGCCTCAAATGGAGCTGGAGATCTGACGGTCAACGTCTCACATTCCATCCGCGGCACCGGGCTCAGCTGGTTCGCCAGCACAGCGAACGTCGGAGCCTTGCGCAGCTCGTCGTGGTCGTTGAGAGCTTCGTAATGCCAGGCCAGACACGCGCTGTCCGACCAAGGCGGCGACCTGATGCTCGACGTAGCGAGCGCCACGCGATCGGTGAAGCGGTCGGCGAAGCGGCATCAAATCCGGCCACCACCGAACGCCGTTGCGTTGGCTATTCCGCGACTAGAACTGCGTTGGTCGCTACCGTTGTGGTTTCACATTGATACCGGAGTGCGTTTTACCGATGTCGCAGTCGACCACGACCACGGCAAACTTGACCCGGATGGAACCAGCATCAGCAGGAAGCCGAGATGCGCCACCATCGAGCAGCTGCGTGGCCATGCCGAGCAATTTCGTGGCTGAGACAACGCCGGGTCAGCGCCGTCCGCTGCTGGCAGAAATGACGCACGAGGAGCTCGAGGCGCGGAAGCTGGCGGATGGACGCCACGGAAAGTGATGGCCGCGGTTTGTTCCGCCATTGCGCATCAATTACAACTACTGGTTGTGTGCGGCATGCCATGATTAGCCGCGGGGCAGTCAAACCGGCAATGGGCGGCATGGCAGTCGGAGACGCTGGCGCAACCGGCGGTGAAATCTCCGTCAGTGCCGCCCGCGGCGGGACACGCAGAAGTTGAGCGCGAGCCGCGTATCTGGTATTTTGTTGGCTGATCGCCGTTGAGGAGCATCCTCAGCAGAAGGGCGGCGAAACCAGTCTCGCTTGAGAGTATTTGCCGATGAACGATGCTCCGTTCCGCCGGTCATCTGACCGCACAGTCGACGAGTTGCGGTCGCGGGCGACCGAGCTGCGAGCCATGGCACAGACCGCCAGGACGGCGGACGTGCAGGCGGCCCTGCTGACATTGGCGGATCGCTTCGCTGCCCTGGCGGATCAGAAACCTGCTAACACTGCGAACGATCAAAATCAGGCGGCCGACTGATCCGACCTTCGGCGCGGGCCAGCGCATCCATCGCGTCGGCGATGTCCGCCAGCCGGCGACTGACGCCAGGCTCAGCGAGCCTGTCCGCGAGACGCCGCGTCGCCTCGGCGAGGTCGAACAGTTCCTGGATGAACTGCTCTTGGTCCACACCCCAGGTTTATTCCCAATACCGTCGTGTGCCAACCACTATCGTGCAACCAACTCCCGCGGCGGTCGTGTGGCACCGGCGGGCGCCGAGCGTCCGGACACACCTCGCCCCGCTGGGCGTGCATTCCGGTGCCGCGCGCGCCCGCTTCGGCGCACTGTCGCGGTTCTACGATTGGCTCCTCGATGACGAGCGGATCCGGGCGAACCCGCGCCAGTTGCTCGGTCGCGCCAGTCGGCCGAAGGCGCCGGCCGCCCGCGGCGACTATCTGCGGCCCGATCGGCTCGCCAGGCGCTCGATCCGGTGTGCGCGATTTCTGCCGGTTCCTGATCGCCGTTCCGTGCCGCCGTGGCGAGGCCACCAGCCTGGACTGGCAACACCTCGACCTGGCGGGGGCCACGCGGTCGCAGCCGGCGAAGCTGACCAAGAACGGCGAGCCGCACCGGCTGCACCCGCATCGGCTGGCGCTCGACGTGCTGCACGCGCGTCGCGAAACGGCCGGTGGGCCCGACGCCAGGCTGGTGTTCCCGGCGTCGCGCAGCCACGGCGTGATGACGACGTGGCGCACGTGAAGAATGAACTGGTGGCAGCAAGTGGCATCCCTGGCTGGCGGCTGCACGACCTGCGCCGCAGCTTCGCGTCCCCGCTTGGCGAGGTGGGCGTGCCGGAATCGGTGGTCGACGCTATTCTCAACCATCGCCGGTCTGCGACGCGCAGCGGCGTGTTAGGCGTCTGTCAGCGAGCTCTCGCCGCGGCGAGGTGAACTTCGGGCGCGATCCATCGTTGACCGTGACGCTCGCGGCGGGAGCGCAATGGACCGCCGCCAACCTCGGTACGCCGATCGCGCCCGGCAGTGTCTCGCCGTCCGCCAACATTCAAGATTGGGCGACGCTCGTGCTGCAAAAGTCTGGCGTGGCGGTTCGATCTTGACGCGTGACGTTGACAATCTCCGCCGGACGCACCGGCGGTCTGCGAAAATCCGCCATTGGAGCGGGAGCCGTGGTCGCCTTAGCAGTGGGTCGCGCCGACTACCGACCACAGCCGATGTGGCCGGCGCGAATCACACGGATGATCCCGCCGCCATCTGGACGCCGTTCCGGCAGGCCGGAGCTGGACCTGGACGAATCGCGTTGCTACATGTAGCGACTGCGGAGGGCCAGCCGATGCCTAAGAGCACTGCCGAGCGTGTGCGCCAGACGCGTGACAGGCATCGCGATGCGGGCTTGCGCCCCGTGCAAGTATGGGTGCCGGACACGCGAGCGCCCGGTTTCGCCGAAATGGTGCGCCGGCAGTGCCAGGCGATCGCCGCCGCTGAAGACACGCCAGAGGGCCGTGAGGAGGCCGCGTTCTGGGAAGTCGCCACGGCCGACGTCTGGGACGATGCGGCGCGGTGATCTCGTGGTGGTCGCCATGCAGGGCGATCACGGCAAGGCCCAGCCAGCGCTTGTAATTCAATCAGACCTGTTCGACCAGCTTGCGACCGTCACGGTGCTGCCGCTGATCAGCAGCGGGCTCGTGGCGGCGATCTCGCGGGTGGACATCGCGCCGTCCGAGGCGAACGGATTGCGCCTCGCGTCACAGATCGTCGTGCATCGGCCATCAACCATTCGACGCGACAAGGTCGGCCGCGTGATCGGCCGCGCTGATGATGCGACAATGCTGACCGTCACCCGCGCGCTGGTGGTGTTTTTGGGGCTGGCATGAGCGACGCCGCGCCGAAGCAGGATTCCCACGCTGGCCCGGCTGGCGATCGGGTTCGCCCTGCCGCCCGTGCTGCGCGCCGACCTGGCGCTCGGCGAGACGCTGCTGCGTCTGGTCGATCAACCAGGCGACGCGCTCAAGCGGAATGCTGAGCAGCCTCCGTTGTAGCTTGGTTCGATAGGCCGGCACGCTTCGCGCGCGCCCGTGTGCGCACGTGACTGCGCGATTCAGCGCGGTGAGCTGCCCAATCGTCCATCAAAGCCGTGCGTCTATCGAACAGGTCGCCGCGCCGATAGGCCGCCTCGACCTTGTCGCCGATCGCGTGCGCGAGCGCGAGTTCCACGACGTGATCCGGATAGTGTGTGCTCTCTGCGGCGCAATCGCGAAACGTCGACCGGAAGCCGTATGCGGGCAGCTCGCCGCGCGCCATCCGGCGCAGCACGGCCGTCAGGCTCGTGTCGGACAGCGGCTTGCCCTGCTTCTGGCCGAGGAACACCAGGCCGCTGCCGTCCCTCAACTCGGCCATCGCGTGCCGATCGGCGCGCCCTGACATAGATCAATGCGAGCGCCGCCTTTTGCTGGCACAGTGCTGGGATCATTCCGGGCATCGGCGCAACACCGCTGGAGATGATCGATGGCATTCCGTTTCCGCAGGCGCCTTGGCCTTGTACCCGGGTTGCACCTGAACCTTGGAAAACGCGGCGCATCGCTATCGGTCGGCGTGCGGGGCCTGCACACGACGTTCGGCCGCAGGCCGCAGACCACGGTTGGCTGGCCCGGCTCTGGCGTGTCCTACACCATGCGTCACCACGCCAGGCGGGCCCGCAAGCATGGGCTGGGCTTGCTCGGGCTGATCGCATTCGGTGTGATCGTCTGGGCGATTCTGCACTGACCACTCACGTCATGCCGCGCGCGCTGCGCGCCGGTCACCAGGCGCCAGTCCCTTACCTGATCAAACGCTTTGCTGAGCAGCCCGCTACTCGCCGACTCCGGCGCCAGGACGCGGGCCGGACGACACACGCTCGGCGAGGCTGAAAGGTGCCGAACCCGCGGGCGGGACGGCCGGCTACATCGGCGTCTGGTCAGCGTCTGGTCGGAGGGGTTTATTCATTCTGTTTCTGATGTGGATGACACGTTTGACTATCTGATTTCATGGTGAGCCCGGTGGGACTCGAACCCACGGCCCCAAGATTAAAAGTCTCGTGCTCTACCACCTGAGCTACGGGCTCGCCGGCTGCCTTAAAGCGCCGCGGCGCGCCGGTGGTCAACCTTTCACGTCGGCCGCTACCCGCAAATGCACAATCCGGTCCGGGTTCTGCACCGTACCGCCGGAGCCGCTGCCGCGCTTGATCTGGTCGATGAACTCCATGCCCTGCGTCACCTGGCCCCAGATTGTATATTGCCCATCCAGATGCGGCGCCGGCGCGAACATGATGTAGAACTGGCTGTTCGCGCTGTTCGGATCCGAGGTGCGCGCCATGCCGCAGGTGCCGCGCAGGAAGTGCCGCTTGGTGGTGAATTCGGCAGGCAGGTCCGGCAGCTTGGAACCGCCGGTGCCCGTACCGGTGGGATCGCCGCCCTGCGCCATGAAGCCCTCGATCACCCGATGGAACGGCGTGTTGTCGTAGAATCCTTCGCGTGCCAGCGTCTTGACCCGTTCCACCGCCTTCGGCGCGAGGTCCGGAAACATCTCGATCACCACACGACCCTGCTTCAGGTCCATGTACAACGTGTTCTCCGGATCGGACTTGGTCTGGGCGTCCGCGGTCTCGCTCATGATGATCTCCCCTGTCAGGGTCACGATCGCGGCGCCCGCGATCAGGCTGCGTCGAAGCATTGGCGCCCTCCTGGCAACGTCGTGGTGGTTGGTTCAGCCGCGGATGCGTTGCAGCACGCGTTCCAGCGTCAGCGGTGGCACGAAGGAAGAGATGTCGCCGCCCAGCATTGCCACTTCCTTTACCAGGCGCGAGGCGATGAACTGGTGCCGCTCGCTCGCCATCAGGAACACCGTCTCTATGTCCGGCGCCATCCGATAGTTCATGCCGGCCATCTGGAACTCGTAGTCGAAGTCCGACACCGCGCGCAAGCCACGCACGATCATCGATGCGCCGACCTTGCGGGCGAAATCGACCAGCAGCGTATCGTATGCCAATACCTCGATCACCATGCCGTTCTGCGTGGCGATGCGGGCGATCTCGGCCTGCATCAGCTCGACGCGCTCCTCCAACGAAAGCAGCGGCCCTTTGCCGGTGCTGATCGCGACGCCGACCACCAGCTTGTCGAGCAGGCGCGCGGCCCGGGCGATCACGTCGAGATGGCCGTTGGTGGCCGGATCGAAGGTCCCCGGGTAGAGACCGACACGCAGCTTCTTCACAGGCTGAGCCATTCTAGCCCTCGTCCTCCGACGATCCGTTCTCGTCACCCGCATCCTCGATCACCGGGAACACGCTGGTCACATGCTCGTCGCCGTCGACTCGGAACAGCGTCACGCCCATCGCCTGGCGACCGGTGATGCGCACCTGATCACCCGGCACACGGATCATCCGCCCGGCGTCCGTCATCAGCATTACATCATCGCCCTGCCGTACTGGGAAGCTCGCCGCCACAGCGGTGCCATTACGCGGGGTCAACAGGATATTGGCAATCCCCTGCCCGCCCCGGCCGGTCACGCGATATTCGTAGGCGGACGAGCGCTTGCCGAAGCCGGCGTCCGTCACCGTCAACAAAAATTCCTCGGCTTCTTCCAGCCGCTGGATGCGATGCTCATCGAGCTGCACCTCGGCCACCGGTTCGTCGGCGTCGCCGGCGGGTTCAGTCTCTTCCTCGCCATTGCCGCGCCGCCTGGCGTTGGCGTGCCGCAGATAGGCGGCACGTTCCTCGTTGGTCACCGTCACGTGCTCGAACACCGATAGCCCGATCACCTCGTCGCCGGCAGCCAGCCGGATGCCGCGCACGCCGGAACTGTCACGGCCGGCAAACACCCGTACAGTATCGTCGGACAACTCAAACCGAATGCAACGTCCCCTGCGGGTGGCGAGGAACGCGTCCTGGCCTTCGCGGCACGTGGCGACGCCGATCAGCCGATCGCCCTCGTCCAGCTTCATCGCGATCAGCCCGGTCGCACGGACGTTGCGGAAATCCGACAGCCGGTTGCGCCGTACCCCGCCGGATGCGGTTGCGAACAGCAGATGCAGGCTGTCCCACAGCGTCTCGTCCTGCGGCAACGGCAACACCGTCGTGATGGTGTCGGAGCCAAGTTCGGGCAGCAGATTGACCAGCGCCCTGCCCCTCCCCGTTGGTCCTCCCTCCGGCAGCCGCCAGACCTTCTCGCGGAACGCCTTGCCACCGGATGAGAAGAACAGCACCCACTGATGGGTATGCGCATGAAAGCTGCGCGTGACGATGTCATCGCCGCGGATTGACGCGCCGGCGCGCCCCCGTCCGCCGCGATTCTGCGCGCGGAACGTCTCCAGCGTAGTGCGCTTGATGAAGCCGTCACGTGTGATCGTTACGACCATCTGGCCAGGTTCGATCAGGCTTTCGTCGTCCTGATCGGATTCGGCATCGACGATATCGGTCATGCGCGGCGATACGATCGCGCCGCGCGCCTGCAGCAGTTCCTCGCGCATCACCTCCATGCGCCGCGGACGCGAGGCGAGGACTTCGAGCAGTTCGCGGATCTTCGCCGCGACTTCGGTCATCTCTTCGTGGATCTTGTCGCGCTCCAGTCCGGTCAGACGCGCCAGTCGCAGTTCCAGGATGCCGCGCGCCTGTTCGTCGGTGAGTCGCACGGTGCCTTCCGGCGTGACCACGTTGCCCGGCTCGTCGATCAGCGCCAGCAGCACGCCGACATCGCCGGACGGCCAATCGCGCTCCATCAGCGCCTGCCGCGCCGTGGCGACATCGGCGCTGGCGCGGATCAGTGCGATCACCTCGTCGATATTGGCGACTGCAATGGCGAGCCCGACCAGCAGATGCGCCCGATCGCGCGCCTTGCCGAGCTCGAAACGGGCGCGCCGCAGGATCACGTCTTCGCGGAACGTGATGAAGCAGGCCAACGCGTCCTTCAGCCCCATCTGCCGCGGCCGGCCGCCATCCAGGGCCAGCATGTTCACGCCGAAGCTCGCCTGCAGCTGGGTGAAGCGGAACAACTGGTTCAACACCACCTCGCGCGTCGCGTCGCGCCGAAGTTCGATCACGATGCGCATGCCGGAGCGATCGCTCTCGTCGCGCATCTCGCCGATGCCTTCGATCTGTTTGGCGCGCACCAGTTCGCCGATGCGCTCCAGCAGCGTCGCCTTGTTCACCTGATAGGGGATCTCGGTGATGACGATCGCTTCGCGGTCGCGGCGGATTTCTTCGAATTCGGCCCTGGCGCGGATCGTGATCGAGCCGCGCCCGGTCTCGAACGCCGAGCGGATGCCGGAGCGGCCGATAATGATGCCGCCGGTCGGGAAATCCGGTCCCGGCACGATGCGCATCAGTTCGTCGAGCGGCGTGTCGGGCTCGGCGATCAGCACCAGCGTGGCATCGATGATCTCGCCGGGATTGTGCGGCGGGATGTTGGTCGCCATGCCGACGGCGATACCGTTGCCGCCATTGATCAACAGGTTGGGGAAGCGCGCCGGAAGGACCTTCGGCTCCTTCTCGGTCTCGTCGTAGTTGGCCTGGAAATCGACCGTGTCCTCGTCGATGTCGTCGAGCAGCGGCGAGGCGGCCCGTGCAAGCCGCACCTCGGTGTAGCGCATGGCCGCAGGGTTATCGCCGTCGACCGAGCCGAAATTGCCCTGCCCGTCGATCAGCGGCACCCGCATCGAGAACGGTTGCGCCATGCGTACCATGGCGTCGTAGATGGCCGCATCGCCGTGCGGGTGATACTTGCCCATGACATCGCCGACCACGCGGGCGGATTTCCGGTAAGGGCGGTCCGCCGTGTAGCCAGCGTCGTGCATGCCGTAGAGGATGCGCCGGTGCACTGGCTTCAGCCCGTCCCGGGCATCCGGCAACGCGCGCGCCACGATCACACTCATGGCGTAATCGAGGTAGGAGCGGCGCATCTCCTCCTCGATGGTGACAGGCGGGGTCTCGTCGGGAGGACCCGGAGGCGCGTCGTCGGGGGTGTCGCTCAAAAAAGGCCCAATTCAGTGGTTCGGCAGGGCGCACCGGGAGACCGGCGCTGCACCGCATCATACCGGCCTAGATAGGCTGATTCGGCCTGAATGGCGAGGGGTGCGCGCGCAGATCGCTACGGCATCGCCTGTAGCCGTCCCAGCAGCTGCGGCGAGGGGTAGCCATCCACCGGCAGGCCGGAAACGCTCTCGAACTGGCTGATTGCGGCGCTGGTCTGTGGCCCGGCGACGCCATCCGCCGGGCTGCGCAGATAGCCGAGCCGGTGCAGCTGCTGCTGCACCGCATAGGTGAGACCGGTATCGGGTCCGGGCGGTGGAGGCGGCGCGTTCACCATCATCGGACCGTAGCCCGGCACCATGTTGCCCTTCGCATACATGCACTGGGCGAAGGCGTTATCGTATTGCTGCTGGATGCCCATCTGATCGTTCGCGCTGCTCCCCATGCCGATGCCGGTTCCGGCGATGGCGCCGCTGCCTGCACCGATGGCGGCACCGCGGCCACCACCGATCGCTGCGCCCAGGCCGGCACCCAGTACCGTGCCGATCGCAGCCGCGCCGACCGCCCTTGTGTTGGCGTTCTGCGCCTGACCGGCAACCGTATTGGTGGCGAACTGCTTGCAGCCGGCCTGGTCGTACTGAAATGCGTCGAACGACTTTCCGGGACCGGGCATAACCTGAACCGTTGGCCCAAGCGGTGTCTGGGCACAGCCCGAAACCAGCAGGCTCAGCACCACCACGCCGGATAGCCCGGCATTCGTCCAACCAGTCGTCCTCACTGCGCGTTTCCCCCTGGGGCCTGTCAGTATTCGGTGTGCAATCGTAAGTGCCCGACCCACCTTATCGCAAGCAATCTCTGCCGGGACGCTGGGCTGCATCATGGCGTTGGTTTCAGGATCGCCCAGTCGAACCGAGCCGGTGGATGCCCCATAGGTCGGCACGATAGGGCAGTTCGATCGGCGGCTGCGGCAGTGCGGCGGGAAGGCGGCTCAGCCACTCAGGTTCGCCACCGGGCTCCTGCCAGATCAGCACGGCTCCCCGTCGCGCCAGCATTTCCGGCTCGATCCATGGGCTCCTGGCAGGATCGGCATCGATGAACACCGACGGGCGTTCGGCCCCATAGAACGCAACGTTGCCGGCGATCCAGGTATCACCCGCCACGATCGCCAGCGGGGCGCCGCCGACGACCGCATGCCAGCGCTGCTCCACCAGACCCGCCAACTCCCTGCCGGGGAACTGACCGCGCATCGGCTTGCGCAGGAAGCGCCCGCCGATGGTCTGCTGCACGGCGAACACCACCGGCACGATGACCAGGATGGCCAGCCACGCGACCGCGAACCGCCGCTCCCCTCCCCCGGTGATCGGCCCTACCACTTCGGCCATCAGGAACAGCCCGATGAAGCACCACATCGGGTAGCCCCACATGTCCTTCAGTTGCAGACCGAGGATGACCGAGGCGGCGACCGCGAGGCCGACCGGCGCCCAGGTGATGGTGGCCAGATAGGCGCGTTGTTCCGGCGGCAGCGGCGTCGGCCCGGACATCGCCACCGGTTCGCCGGGGCGTCGCCACGCCAGCAATGCGATTGCCAGCAAAGCCGCCGCGATGTCGCCGAATTGCGCCACCGCGAACAGCAGCGGGTTGACGATGTGGTCGTACCAATGGGTCGGGCCCAGTGCGCGTCCGGACGCATACTGCACCGGCGCGAAGTCGATCCGCCACAACGCCAGCAAATGCGGCAGCAACAGCAGAAGCGCGACGGCCAGCGCCAGCCAGGGCCCCGGGCTGGCCCATACTCGACGCAAACGTGGATGCAGCACCGTCAGCAGCAGCATTGGCAGCAGGAGCAGCACGGTGGTGTACTTGCCCAGCATGCCAAGTGCCGCCAGCACGCCGAACCATGCCCAGCGTGCACAGCCGAGCCGCCGGCCGCCGGCCATGAAGCAGGCGCGATACCCGGCAAGGCCGAGTGCCGCCCACAGCGGCAGCAGCACCACGTTGTGGTTGAACTCGGGCGTGAAGATCGTGAAGTAGACCACGCCGGTCTGCGCCAGCACAGCGAACAGCGCACGCCGCTCCCCGATCATCGCGCAGACCGAGCCGCCACACGGCGAACAGCGACAGCGCCGAGGCCAACGGTCCCGCCAGGTACAGCGCGGGCGGCCAGCGGCCGAACGCGATCGCGATCGACTTCCAGGATCCATGCCGGCAGCGGCGGATGCTTGTAATAGACGATCTGCCACTCGCGGCCCCAGGCGAGCAGCTCGATCACGTCCAGTGGCAGGTTGTGCTGCAACAGTGCCGGCAGCAGCCACCAGATCAGGACGTGGACCGCCAGGAACGCCCGGACGATCCGCTCCGGCGGCCACCTGTGACTGGCAATGGTCGCCGCCGGGTATTGCGCTACGCGATCAGAACGGGATTTCGTCGTCCAGATCGCCACCCTTTGGCGCATCCCAGGACGGACCGCCGCCGCGCGATGTCGCGGGCGCGGCTGTCGCTACGTTGCGCCGGCGCGCGCTCACGGTAGCCACCGCCCTCGCCGCCTTCACTGCCTCCGGCGCTGTCCAACAGCGTCAGTTCGCCGCGGAAATTCCGCAATACCACTTCGGTGGTGTATTTCTCCTGGCCCGACTGGTCGGTGTATTTCCGGGTCTCCAGCGCTCCCTCCAGATAGACCTTGCGGCCCTTCCGCAGGAACCGCTCGGCGACATCGGCCAAGCGATCGTTGAAGATGACCACCCGGTGCCACTCGGTGCGTTCCTTGCGCTCGCCGGTTTGGCGGTCGTTCCATGATTCGCTGGTCGCGACCGACAGGTTCGCGACCTTCGTGCCCGACTGCAGGGTTCGGATCTCAGGATCCTTGCCCAGGTTGCCCACCAGGATCACCTTGTTGACGCTGCCCGCCATCGCTTCAGTCCCTCATCAAAGGAGGCACTCTAGCCCCCGCTCCCACACGCTGCCATCCTACCGGCCATCCTATGGGCCATCCTGGCCGGAGTCGCTTAACAGACCTTTCCAAGGCCCCCGAAAATTGCCATATAGGGGGGAACATCCCGAGAACAAGCGTAGGACCTCGCGGCATGGCCGGCACCATCCACGTTCGCGGCGCGCGCGAGCACAACCTGAAGAACGTGGAAGTGGTGATCCCGCGCGACCGGCTGACCGTGATCACCGGCCTGTCGGGCTCCGGGAAGTCATCGCTGGCATTCGACACGATCTACGCCGAGGGCCAGCGCCGCTATGTCGAGAGCCTGTCGGCCTATGCGCGGCAGTTCCTCGAGCTGATGGGCAAGCCCGACGTCGACTCGATCGACGGCCTGTCGCCGGCGATCTCGATCGAGCAGAAGACCACCAGCCGCAACCCGCGCTCCACCGTCGGCACGGTGACCGAAATCCACGACTACATGCGGCTGTTGTGGGCGCGCACCGGCGTGGCCTATTCGCCGGCGACCGGGCTGCCGATCGAGGCGCAGACCGTGTCGCAGATGGTCGATCGCGTGATGGCGATGCCGGAAGGGACGCGCCTGCTGCTGTTGGCCCCGGTAGTGCGCGATCGCAAGGGCGAGTATCGCAAGCAGCTGGCCGACTTGCAGCGCCGCGGCTTCACCCGGGTCAAGGTGGACGGCACGCTGTACGAGGTCGGCGAGGTGCCGTCGCTCAACCGCAAGACCAAGCACGAGATCGAGGCGGTGGTGGACCGCATCGTGGTGCGCGAGGGCATCGCGCCGCGGCTCGCCGACAGTTTTGAAACTGCACTCGCGCTATCGGACGGCGTGGTCTATGGCGAGAACGCCGACGGCAAAGGTCCCGAGGGGGGCGAACGCACCGTATTCTCATCGCGCTTCGCCTGTCCGGTCTCCGGCTTCTCGATCGAGGAGATCGAGCCGAGGCTGTTCAGCTTCAACTCGCCGCACGGTGCGTGTCCGGCCTGCGATGGTCTGGGCGTGGAGAGCTTCTTCGATCCCGCCCTGGTGGTACCGGACGAACGGCTGACGCTGGCCGGCGGCGCGGTCATGCCATGGACCGGCACGCAGAGCCCGTATTACGACCAGACGCTGCAAAGCCTGGCGCGGCACTTCAAGGTGAGGACGAGTGAGGCATGGCTGGACCTGCCGGCGAAGGTGCACGACGCGATCCTGCACGGCACCGGCGAGGAGCCCGTGGCGTTCACCTACAAGGACGGTGTGCGCGCCTATACAGTGACCAAGCCATTCGAAGGCGTGTTGCGCAACCTGCAAAGACGCTATCAGGAGACCGATAGCGTTTGGGTGCGCGAGGAGCTGTCGCGCTACCAGGCCGAGAAGCCCTGCGCCGTATGTAATGGTGCGCGCCTCAAGCCACAGACACTGGCGGTCCGCGTCGGCGGCAAGAACATCGCCGAGGCATCGGAGTTGTCGATCCGCGCGGCGGCGGCGTGGTTCGAAACCGTGATCGACACGCTGACGCCGCAGCGGCAGGAGATCGCGCGGCGTATCCTCCGCGAGATCTGCGAGCGCCTGCAATTCCTCGTCGATGTCGGGCTCGACTATCTGACGTTGTCACGCAGTTCCGCCACGCTGTCGGGCGGCGAGAGTCAACGCATCCGGCTTGCCAGCCAGATCGGCTCGGGTCTGACCGGCGTGTTGTACGTGCTCGACGAACCGTCGATCGGCCTGCACCAGCGCGACAACGAGCGCCTGCTCGGCACGCTGCGCCGGTTGCGCGACCTCGGCAACACCGTTCTGGTAGTGGAACATGACGAGGAGGCGATCCGCGCCGCGGATCACCTGATCGATATGGGCCCTGCCGCGGGCATCGATGGTGGGCGGGTGGTGGCGGAAGGCACGCCACCGGAAGTGTCGGCTAATCCCAGGTCGCTGACCGGTGATTATCTCGCTGGACGCCGCCGCATCGACGTGCCGGCGATGCGGCGGCCGATGCAGAAGGATCGCATCGTTCGCGTGGTCAATGCGCGCGGCAACAACCTGAAATCGATCTCGGCCGGGTTTCCGCTGGGCACATTCACCTGCGTCACCGGAGTGTCCGGCGGCGGCAAATCCACGCTGGTGGTGGATACACTGTACAAGGCCGCGGCGCGGCGTCTCATGGGATCAGGCGAAGTACCCGCTGCGCACGATCGGATCGAAGGCCTGGAGCTGCTGGATAAGATCATCGACATCGATCAGTCGCCGATCGGCCGCACGCCGCGATCGAATCCCGCTACCTACACCGACCTGTTTGCGCCGATTCGCGACTGGTTTGCCGAGCTGCCCGAGTCACGCGCGCGCGGCTACCGGCCGGGACGCTTCAGCTTCAACGTGAAGGGTGGGCGGTGCGAAGCCTGCCAGGGCGACGGCGTGCTGAAGATCGAGATGCACTTTCTGCCCGACGTCTACGTCCGGTGCGACGTGTGCAAGGGCCAGCGCTATAATCGCGAGACACTGGAGATAAAGTTCCGCGACAAGTCAATCGCCGAGGTGCTGGCAATGACGGTGGACGAGGCGGTACCGTATTTCAGCGCGCAGACGCGGATTCACGACCGGCTACGCATCCTGCAGCAGGTGGGACTTGGCTACATCGCGCTCGGCCAGCAGGCCACGACGCTGTCAGGCGGCGAGGCGCAACGGATCAAGCTGTCGAAGGAGTTGGCGCGGCGGGCGACCGGGCGCACGCTGTACATCCTCGACGAACCCACGACCGGCCTGCATTTCGAGGACGTCCGCAAGTTGCTCGAGGTGCTGCACACGCTGGTTGACCAAGGCAATACGGTGGTGGTGATCGAGCACAACCTTGAAGTGATCAAGACTGCCGATTGGATCTTGGATCTCGGCCCCGAGGGCGGGGACGGCGGCGGCCGCATCGTCGCCGAAGGCACGCCGGAGGACATCGCCGCACATCCCGACAGCCACACCGGCCGCTATCTGTCGCCGCTGCTGATGCGCGCGACCACGCGGCAGAAGGCGCGCCGACGCGCATGAGCGCGACCGCCATTGAGACTGCAATGATCCTCTGATAACCTGCTACGACCAACCGGAGGAACCGAAATGCAGGACTTCGCTCCCGTGTGCCGGAGCCTGTTGAGCGCGCTGCTACCAATGATCGCCCTGGCAGGCGCGATAACCGTGCTCGGTGGATGCAATACGACTGCCGGTCTCGGCGAGGACGTGAGTGCAACGGGGAAAGCCGTGACGAACAGCGCCGACAAGGTCAAGCAGGGCCTGTGACCTGTCAGATGCGGCCGGCAAGACCGGCGAGCATGACGGCCAGTCGGTCGCCGATGCCGCGCTGCGGTGGAAACGCCGTCGCCCGCCTGAGATCGCGCCTCGCCAACACGGCGGGCAGCGCCGCGGCGATGGCCCTCCGCGGCAGCCTCGGCCGTCGCAGCAACATCAATCCTTCGTGGGCAAGGCGGCGCATCACCGGCTGCGCAGCCGCCGCCGATGGCTCGGCAATGAGATGCTCCGGCCGCAGACCATGCTCCGCCAGCACGTCTGCCGGAAGCAGGCAACGACCTTGCCGGCTGTGCGCGGGAATGCTGCGGAGCAGGCCGGCAATGCCATAGGCGGCGCCAAGTGGTCGCAGCGCCTCGGGTTCGGGGACGCAGAGCAGCCGACCTGCGGCAACCGCCACACCGCCAGCACTCCGCCAGACATAATCGCGCCAGTCGGACATGGTCTCGAACACCGGCAGTGTCTCTGCCTCACGCGCATCGATCAGCGCCAACAGATCGCTGCGGTCGAGACCCCCGCCGTCGATCGCGGCAAGCAGTGGGTCGGCCACCTCGTGCCGGCGGTGGGCCCCTTCCACCACCTCGCGCCACCAGTGCAGTCGGATCAGTGCCAAAGGCGGCTCCGACACGGCCTCACGCGCCCGCGCCAATTCATGGTTGAACGCGTACAGCACCAGCAGCGCGTCGCGTTTGTCCGGCGGTGCGAACAGCGCGGTGAGGAAACGGTCGGGATCATGCCGGCGAACCAGCGCGGCGATCGGCGCGTTCATGCGCGCCAGATGGCGTCGGTCGCGAACCCGTGCCAGCTTGACGCGTTCCAGCACGGGTCATAGCTAGAGGCCACTCCCGTCGAACGGCATCGCTTCACTGCAACCAGCGGAGGACGCTCCATGGCATTCGAACTACCTACTCTGCCCTATTCCAAGACCGCCCTTGGGGCAAAAGGGATGTGCGAGGAAACCCTCGACCTGCACCACGGCCGCCATCACCAGGCTTATGTCACCGCGCTGAACGGATTCGTCGACAGCAATGACGCGCTGAAGGGCAAGTCGCTCGAAGACATCGTGAAGCTGTCATACAACAAGGCCGACATGGCGCCGGTGTTCAACAACGCCGGCCAGCACTGGAACCACATCGTGTTCTGGCAGTGCATGAGCCCGACCGGCGGCGGCATCCCGGGTGCGCTGGAAAAGAAGATCACCGAGGACTTCGGCGACGTGACGAAGTTCAAGGACGCGTTCAAGGCCGGCGGCGTCGGGCAGTTCGGTTCCGGATGGGTGTGGCTGGTACTGGCGAGCGACGGCAAGCTGAAGGTGACGCGCTCGCCGAACGGGTCAAATCCGCTTGCCACCGGTGAGGGCAAGGCACTGCTCGGCTGTGACGTTTGGGAGCACAGCTACTACCTCGACTTCCGTAACCGTCGGCCGGACTATCTGCAGAACTGGGTGGACAAGCTGGCCAACTACGAATTCGCCGAGGCACAGTTGCGGTCGGCCTGACGCGGCGGGCTTCGACCGCACACTCGTTGCGAGCAAGCGAAGCAATCTCGAGCGAGATTGCTTCGTCGCTACGCCGCTCTGATCTCGGCCACGAAGGTCTCGACCTCTCCGCTCAATTGTCCCGCCTGCTTGGAGAGCTCGGACGCTGCGCCAAGCAGGTGGGTGGCAGCGGCACCGGTCTCGCCGGCCGCTTGGTTGACGCCCGCAATGTTTGTCGTGACATCCTGAATGCCGGCGGCGGTCTGCTGCACGTTGCGGGTGATCTCGGCGGTCGCGGCTCCCTGTTGCTCGACCGCCGAGGCGATGGTTGTGGCGATCCCGCTGATCTCGCCAATGATGCGGGTGATGCCTTGGATCGCTTCCACCGCCTCCTTGGTGGCGGTCTGCATCTGTCCGATCTGGGTACCGATGTCCTCGGTCGCGCGCGACGTCTGGTTGGCCAGCCCCTTCACCTCCGAGGCAACCACGGCAAAGCCCTTGCCGGCGTCACCGGCGCGCGCGGCCTCGATGGTGGCGTTGAGCGCCAGCAGGTTGGTCTGGCCGGCGATACTTCTGATCAGACCGACGATCTCGCCGATCTTCTGCGCGCCACTCGCCAACGCCTGCACCACGGTGTCGGTGCGCCTGGCCTCGTCCACGGCCTGCTGGGCAACCGTCGCGGATTTGTGCACCTGTCGGCTTATCTCACTGATCGAAGAGCTGAGTTCCTCGCCGGCTGACGTCGCCGTATGCACGCGAGCGCTGAGTTCTTCCGCCACCGCGACCACTCCGCCAATCCCCTGTGTGGTTTGCGCAGCGATGCCGGTCATCGACTGTGCCGTTGCCTGCAATCCGGTTGCATCTGACGACAGCATGCCAACCAACTGCGTGACCTTTGCCTCGAAGTTCTGCACCAGGGTTTCCAGATGCGCGGCGCGCCGGTCCTTCGCCACACGCTCGGCCGCCTGCTCGGTCACCAGCTTGCCGGTCCGCAGCATGTCGGACTTGAACACCTGGACGGCGTTGGCCATCTCGCCGATCTCGTCACGACGGTGCAGTTCGGGTACTGCAACCTCGATGTTGCCGCCGGCGAGCTGCTTCATGACTGCGGTCATCCGCACGATCGGCCTCGCAACGAGTTTGTGGATGAGCAGGCCGAGCAGCGGCACGATGAGCAGCACCGCGACTGCCGCCGCAACGATCGCCGAGGTTCGAAAGCTTGCCAGCGGTTGCAGCATGGCCTGCCGGTCCAGGGCGATGCCGACATACCATTTTGCGCCTGGCAGGCCAGTGATGGGAAACAGGCCATAGATGGTATGCTCGTCGCTGCCCAGAACCGCGTTGCCGCTCAGTCGCGCGGCTGCGGCCGGGAAGACTTCGGTCAGGTTGTGCAGGATCCTGGCCTGGTCGGGATGCACCAGAATCCGGCCGCTCTCCTCGATCAGGAAGGCGTAGCCCTTACCCCCCACGTCGAGGTTCGCCAGCATCGTAGCGATTGCCCCGAGTCCCAGATCGGCGCCGGCAACGCCCGCGAAGGCATCGTGGCTCACCACCGGGGCGGCCACGGTGATGATCAGTCCACCGCCCGCTGCGTCGGCGTATGGCTCGGTCAGGGCGACACCGTGCGTCGAAACGGCAAGCTTGTACCAGGGCCGGGTACGCGCATCGAAGTCAGGTGGCAGCTGCTCCGCCGGCCAGATGATGAAATGGCCGGCCTGATCGCCCAGATAGGTCGCCTTGAAATTGGCGGAAAGTGCCGGCTGTTCGAGCACACGCCTGGCTTCCGTCGCGTCCGTATTGCGCAGGGTGTCCGCCAGGGTCTGGATGACGAGCAGACGGCCGCCGAGCCACTTGGCGATACCGTCCGCCGTGGCCTGGCCGACCGAGCGAAGCTGAGCGTCGATCTGCCGATGCACACTGCTGCTCTGCTGCTGGTAGCTCCAGAGCGCGAAACCCCCGATGGCTGCGGCGATGAGCAGGGACGTGGCGAGAAGAATTCGGTAAAGGAACTTTCTCCCGGCGGGGTTGAGTTGGCGAACCTCGGGGTGCGGCATGACGGGTCTCTCCTGCGCGAGACGCTGGGCGCGGGCCTTGTGCCTCCGCCATGGTTAAGAAAATGCGAGGAGGGCCGGTGGGAAACGGTGCCTGTCCGGTACCGGTTGGGACGGGAGCAGTGCGGCCTGCTACGACGCCTTCTCCTTCACCGGCTTCGCGTCGTTCGCCGCGGTCGGCCGCACCACGCTGGAGATCGTCTCCCGCAGCACGGTCACCCGGATGTTGGGTGCGATCTCCACCTCGATCTCGTTGGACTGCACCTGCTTGCCGTCCTTGTCGGCCACCGTCGACACGCGCTGGACGGTGCCGATGATGCCGCCGCCGGTGACCACGCGGTCGCCGCGCTTCAGCGCTGCGATCATCTGGCGCGTCTCCTTCTGCTTCTGCTGCTGCGGGCGGATCAGCAGGAAATAGAACACCACGAAGATCAGTACCAGCGGCAGGAATTGCGTGGCACTGCCGAACATGCCGGTGATGTCCTGCGCGTAGGCGGGGGAGATGAGCATCGGCATGGGTTCCTGGGTTGCCTGGATTGGGGCGGGACCATACTTTCCGCCCCCCTTCCGTCAAGCTCACCGGACCCACATCGATGGACCAACGCCTCCACGAACTGGCCGGCCGCATCGCCGAGGCGCTGGAACGCCTGGCGCCGCCGCCCCTGACGACGGTCGACATCGCCTCGGCGGACGCCTTCGTCTGGCACCCCTCGCCGCCGCACCTGGCTCCGGTCGCCAAGGTGTCGCGGGTCGCCATCGGACTGCTCCAAGGCGTCGAACGCCAAAAGCAGATCCTGCTGGACAACACGCTGCGGTTCGCCCGCGGCCTGCCGGCCAACAACGCCATGCTGTGGGGCGCGCGCGGCATGGGCAAGTCGTCGCTGGTGAAGGCGGTCCACGCCGTCGTCAGCGCCCGACTGCCCGGGAGCCTGGCGCTGGTTGAAATCCACCGCGAGGACGTCCGCTCGCTGCCGGAACTGCTCGATGTGTTGCGCGGCAAGCCCCGCCGCTGCCTGATCCTGTGCGACGACCTGTCGTTTGAGCGCGAGGATTCCGACTACAAGGCGCTGAAGTCGATTCTGGAGGGCGGCATCGAGGGCCGGCCGGACAACGTGTTGTTCTACGCCACCTCCAACCGCCGCCATCTGATGCCGCGCGACATGATCGAGAACGAACGCTCGACTGCGATCAATCCATCGGAGGCGACCGAGGAGAAGGTGTCGCTGTCCGACCGGTTCGGCCTCTGGCTGGGCTTCCACAACTGCGACCAGGACACCTTCTTCGCCATGGTCGACGGCTATGCCATCAGCATGAAATTGCCGATCGAGGCCGACGCGTTGCATGCCGAGGCGATCGAATGGTCGATGACGCGGGGCGCGCGATCCGGCCGCGTGGCCTGGCAGTTCATCCAGGACCTGGCGGGCAGGCTCGGCATCACGGCAGACTGACGAGACGCTTTCCAAATCGTATCGTTTGTGCCTAGGCTTTCGTCCAAACCAACGAGAAGGATGCCGCCATGTCGGATTTCCTGTCGTTCGATAGCTTCATCACGCCGAAGATCATACGCGTCGTGTTCGTGCTTGGGCTGCTGCTGATTGCGATCGGTACGCTGTTCCGGGTGATCTGGGGCATCTGGGAGCTCAGTCTGATCACCGGCGTCGTGCTGCCGCTGATCGTCGCCTGCATCGCGGCCCTGCTCTGGCGGATCTACTGCGAGCTGCTCCTGGTATTCTTTGACATGCGCGACAAGCTCGCCGAACTTGCGTCGCGTCCGCACAGCTAGCACCAAAGCTTCTCCAGCGCCGTCAGGTGGAACGCCAGGCCGTGCCGGGGGCGTTGCGGCGCGACCGGCAGCGCGATCCGGAACAGGCCAGTGTCCAGCGAAGCCATGCTCACGGGATTCCCCTGGGGTTTCCTCTGTTCGTTGGGCCGCCGTTGCCAGCCAAGGTTGTCGGAAATCTTTACACTATGGTGACGTCCCGACAAAACTCCGTTCGATGTCAATGACGTAGATCCTGGCACCCGATTTGCATCTATATCAAAACAGACGCCAGGAAAGTGGGACCTCAACCATGAAGAGCACGATCACTGCCACTGCAATTCTGCTGGGCCTCGCCGCGGTCAACCACCCGGCCAACGCGACGGTGAATTTCTCAACGTTCGTAAGCGGGGCTGCGATCGCCGCGAACGAAGGGGGAAATCAGAGCACGATCGCGTTCAATTACACCGGCACCGGTTTCGTCGGCTCGGTGTATTTCGGTCCCGACAATAACCGGCTGTATTCGACCGACCTGTCTGGCGGCAGTGTCGCCCCGTTCGGGCAGCCGATTCCGGGGTTCTCGGGCGAAGTTGTCGTCGGTGTGGGCCTGGGCCAGGCCGGTTTCAGCAGTGGCGCCGTCTACGCTGGAAACGGCAGCGGAAATCAGATCTACCTCGTTCCCAGCAGCGGCGCGCCCGTACTGTTCGGCACCACCGGCAACAGCGAAAATATCCGACAGATCTTCTTCGATCCCGGCAGCAGCTTCGGCGGCCAGATGCTGGTAACCACCAACTCGGGCAGAATCTACAGCTTCAACTCCCTGGGTGTGCCGACCCTGATTGCGAGTGTTGGCGAAGACACCGAGGGCATGGACATCGCCGGCAGCAAGTTCGGCAAATTCGCTGGAGACTTGCTGGTGTCGTCGGAGAACAGCGGCCTGATCCGCGCCATTTCGCCCAGCGGCGTTGTGACGGTCCTGCAAACCGCCAGCGGAAACGTGTCCATTCCTGAAGCTGAAACCGTGAGCGTTGTACCCACCAATCTGGGAGCGTCCGGGAACCCGGTCGAAGGGTTCTACGTCGCCAACTATCCGGTGGATATCCAGAAGGCGGATGCCAGCCAATTCACCGGCTTGCAAGGCGATGCAATCGTGACCAGCGAGTTCGGCAGTGCCTCGCCTATTTGGGACCTGAGCTACAACGGCGATGCGTCGGGCACCTTCGATGTCACACAGGTTGGCACCCTGCCGAACCAGTCGGAAGACGGTATCTTCGTGACCGCAGACCGCATTCAGCATTTGACGACGCCGGAACCGGCCAGCCTGCTTCTGTTGGGCACTGGCCTGGGCGCACTGGGCCTGCTGGCCCGCCGCCGGCGCGGCTGACCCTGCGCCGCCAGGAGTTGCCGGGGGCCTGGAGATGGAACGCAGCTACCGCTTACCCAGTGTTGGGTGAGGCGATGCGTTCCATCCCCGCCATGTAAGGCCACAGCACTTCCGGAATCAGGATCGACCCATCCGCCTGCTGGTGGTTCTCCATCACCGCGATCAGCGCGCGTCCCAATGCCACGCCGGAACCGTTCAGCGTGTGGAGATACGCAACGGTCTTGCCATCGGCGGAACGGAAACGCGCGTTCATCCGCCGCGCCTGGAAGTCGCGGCAAGTCGAACATGGAGCTGATCTCGCGCCACGCCTGCTGTCCCGGCAGCCAAACCTCCAGATCGTAGGTCTTCGCCGCGCCGAACCCGGTGTCGCCCGACGACAGCACGACGCGGCGGAACGGCACCTCCAGCAGCGTCAGCACCTTCTCGGCGCACAGCGTCATGCGCTCGTGCTCGTCGGCGCTGCGGTCGGGATGCACGATCGACACCATCTCCACCTTGCGGAACTGGTGCTGGCGCAGCATGCCGCGCGTATCGCGTCCCGCCGCGCCGGCCTCCGAGCGGAAGCAGTCGGTCAGCGCGGTAACCCGCATCGGCAGGTCCTTCTCCGCCAGGATGTCGCCCATCACCAGTGCCGGTCAGCGGCACCTCGGCGGTCGGGATCAGCCAGCGCCCGTCGGTGGTCTGGAACAGCGTGTCGGCGAATTTCGGCAGCTTGTCGGTGCCGTAGGCGGTGGCGTCGTTCACCAGCGACGGCACCACGTATTCGGTGTAGCCGTGCTCGCGCGTGTGCAGGTCGATCATGAACTGGCCGAGCGCGCGCTCCAGCCGCGCCAGCGGACCGCGCAGCACGACGAAGCGCGCGCCGGCGAGCTTCGCCGCGGCGGCGAAGTCCATCATGCCGAGCGCCTCGCCCAGCTCGAAATGCTGCTTCGGCTGGAAGCCGAGATCGCGCGGCTCGCCGTGCTGCTTCAGCACGACATTGGCGGTCTCGTCCGGGCCGTCGGGCACGTCGGGATCGAGCACGTTGGGCAAGCCCTCGAGCACCCGCTTGATCGCCTCGTCCAGCGCGGCGGCCCGTTTCTCCAGCGCCTCCGTGTCGTCGCGCAACGCGGTGGCCTCGGCTTCCTGCGCGGAGGTATCGGCACCGCTGCGCCTGCCCTGCCCCACCTCGCGCGACAGCGCATTGCGCCGCGCCTGCTTCTCCTGCAACGCGGTCAGCGCAGCGCGTCTCTCGGCGTCCTGTGCGAGCAGCTCCGACGACACCGGCCCCAGCCCGCGCCGCGCAAGCGCGGCGTCGAAGCCGGCCGGATCGCTACGGATGGCACGGATGTCATGCATGGTTCGACCCCAAGTTACTCCCCCTCCCCTTGCGGGAGGGGGTTGGGGGGAGGGGGTGTCGCCCGTACCGAACCGCCCCCTCCCCCCAACCCCCTCCCGCAAGGGGAGGGGGAGTAAAAAGCTACACTTCCACCGGTTTCGGCTCCACCATCTTCGCCGCCAGGATGGAGATTTCGTAAAGCGCGATCAGCGGCAGCGCGAGCCCGGTCTGCGTGATCACGTCGGGCGGCGCCAGGATCGCGGCGATCACGAACATGCCGACATAGGCATAGCGGCGGAATTTCTTCAGTCCCTTCGACGAGATGATCCCGACCTTCGCCAGCAAGCGTCAGCAGCACCGGCAGCTCGAACGTCAGGCCGAACGCGAAGATCAGCTTCATCACCAGGTCGAGATACTCGGACACGCGCGGCAGCAGCTCGATCGGCACGCCGCCGCCGCCGGTGGGATCCTGGAAGCTGGCGAAGAACCGCCAGGCGAACGGAAACACGAAGTAGTACGCCAACGCCGCGCCGAGCAGGAACAGGACCGGCGTCGCCGCCAGGAACGGCAGCATCGCGCGCTTCTCGCTGCGATACAGGCCAGGCGCGACGAACAGCCAGAGCTGGTTGGCGATGATCGGAAACGCGATGAATGCGCCGGCGAAGAACGCCACCTTGATGCGGGTGAAGAACGCCTCGTAGAGCTGGGTGTAGATCAGGTGCGGATCGGGATTGCCCTGCGCGCGCAGCACGTTCGCCAGCGGTTCGGCCAGGAAGAAGTAGATGCGGCTGGAGAAGTAGTACGACGCCATGAAGCAGATGATGAAGGCGCCGATCGACCACATCAGCCGGCGGCGCAGCTCGATCAGGTGATCGAGCAGCGGCATCGGCTTGTCGTCGATCGGATCGTCTTGCTCGATATCGGCCATGGTCGCTGGTCAGGCTGACGGATGCGCGTGGCGTTGCCGCACGACATCGGGTGGAATGAAAGCCGGCGGCTCCGGCTCACCGACGTCCGGCGCCGGCGCCGGGAGCACGAGGTTGGGCGGCACGAAGGCAGGCGCCCGCGGCACGCACGGGGCGGCGACCACCAGCGGTTCTTCCGGCGGCGCCGGCTCCGCTATCACCGGCTCGCTGACCGCAATCTCCTCGACCGACGTCACCGCAGGCGTGGTCGGTTCCAGCGGATTGGACTGCGAAGGTTGAGCGGATCGAGCCGTCCGCATCGATCGTCTTCTCGATCTCGCCCTTGATGTCGAAGTTGCGGATTTCGTTGATCGAGGCACGTACCTCGCTGAGGTCCGCCTCGCGCACCATCTCATCGACGTGGGTCTGGAATTCGGCAGCCATGCGGCGCGCCTTCTTGACCCAGCCGGTCACGGCGCGGATCGCCGCAGGCATGTCCTTCGGCCCGATCGCGATCATCGCGACCACGGCGATCAAGGCGATCTCCGACCAGGCAAAATCGAACATGGTGACAGTTAGCAGTGGTCAGTGGTCAGAGGCCAGTGGCTCGGAAGGCGCCTCTCCATCCTGGCCACCGACCACCGGCAGCGGCTCCAGCAGCAGATCCTCGCGCCGCGGCAGCTCACGCAGGTCGTTCAGGCCGAACTGGGCGAGGAACTGCGGCGTAGTGCCCCACAGCGTCGGCCGTCCGGGGCTTTCCCGGCGGCCCTTCGGCGCAATCAGGTCGGCCTCCAGCAGCGCATCGAGCGTCTGCTGCGACAGGCTGGTGCCGCGGATCTCCTCGATCTCGGGCCGCGTCACCGGCTGGTGGTAGGCGATGATCGCCAGCGTCTCCATGGCAACGCGGGGCAGGCGGCGCGGGACCTCGATCACCTTGCGCAGCAGCGGCGCGAGATCGGGTGCGGTGCGGAACTGCACGCCGCCGCCGACCTCGACCAGTTCCACGCCGCGGCCGGCGTAGCGTTCGCGCAGCGCGGCGATCACCGCATCGGCGTCCATGGTCTCCGGCAGGAGCTGCGACAGTGCGCGCGCGCCGACCGGACCGGCACTGGCGAACACCAGCGCCTCGGCCAGGCGAAGGGCTTCTTCCTCGGTCATGCGCCCTCCTCTACCCCGCCTGGGGCGCGGCGCACCAGAATCGGGCCGAACGCGTGCTCCTGCCGCAGCCGCACCGCGCCGCCGCGCGCCAGTTCGAGCCCGGCCAGCAGCGTGCTGGCCAACGCGCGCACGGCGCTCCAGCGGCGCCGCCGATTGTCTCCGGCAGGAACCGGTCCAGGCTGGTCCAGTCCGGCAGGCTGCCGAGCAGCGCGCCGAGACGCTGCAGCGCATCCTTGACGCTCCACAGGTTGAGCGGGCGTGGCTGGTAGCGCCGCGCACCTGCCCGCCGGCGCATCGCCGAGCAGATACGCCCGCACCAGCGAGCCCAGGTCCAGCGCCAGGCGCGAGCGGTCGATCTCGGTGTGGTCCTCCGGCGCGCCGCGGGCGAACACCTCGCTGGCCGAGCTGCGGTCGCGCGGACAGCCAGACCGCGCCGGCGCGCATCGCCGACAGGTCGCGCAGCCGCGCCGCCAGCACATCGGCCGCCTGCTCGGCCTCCTCGGCATCGGCGCCCTCGGGCAACAGCAGGCGCGACTTCAGCCAGGCAAGCCAGGCCGCCATCACCAGCCAGTCGGCGGCCAGTTCCAGCCGGACGCGACGCGCGCCCTCGATCACCGCCAGGTACTGCTCGACCAGCGCCAGAATCGAGATCTTCGCCAGATCCACCTTCTGCGCGCGCGCGAGGTCGAGCAGCAGGTCGAGCGGGCCCTCGAACCCCTCCAGCCGCAGGACGAGGTGCTCGGCCTCAGATGTGGACATCGGTCCCGCCGATATCGTGGCCGGACAGCCGCAGCAGCAGATTGATCGCCCACGGCACCACGGTGTCCAGCGCTTCGCCGAACGGGTCGAACCCCCGGATCAGATGCGGCAGCAGGAACACGACCAGGATCACCAGCACGATGCCGTAGCGCTCGACCTGCGCCCAGCGGCGCGCCAGTTCGAGCGGCAGCAGGCCGACCGCGATGCGTCCGCCGTCGAGCGGCGGGATCGGCAGCAGGTTGAACAGGCCGAGCACGAGGTTGGTCAGGATGAAATAGAACAGGAACAACCCGACCACAGGGTTCTGCGCGATCACCGCCTCCAGGTAGTCCATGCCGTTATCGGCTATCACCGGTGAGGCGCGGCAGCAGCAGCGCCGCCACCCAGGCCAGGAAGAAATTCATCGCCGGTCCGGCAACCGCAACCACCGCCATGCCGCGGCGCGGATCGCGGAACTTCCACGCCGACACCGGCACCGGCTTGGCCCAGCCGAACATGAACACCACGCGGTGGATGGTCAGCAGCTGGAAGATCAGCAGGAACCCCGGCAGCAGGATGGTGCCCACCCGATCGACGTGGCGCAGCGGATTGAGCGACAGGCGCCCGGCCTGCCGCGCGGTGTCGTCGCCGAGCGCGAGCGCCATGTAGCCATGCGCCGCCTCGTGCAGGGTGATCGCCAGGATCGCCGGGATCACGGCCAGGGCAAGCTGAAAAATGATGCCGGTCACGCCAGGAGCCGATCCCGTTCAGCGGCCAGAACCTCAGCGTCCAGCGGCAGGCGCCGCCGCGTCGCGAGCGTCCGAGCCGCGGCGAGGCGACGCGGCGGCGGGCTCGGTCAGCGACGGGCAGCGCGCCAACAGGTCGGCAGTCGGGGCGAATTCGCCGGTGCAATAGAGCGCAATGTCGCAGCCGGCCGCCAGTGCCTGCCGCGCCAGATCGGCGGGCGTGCCGCTCAGCGCCTTCATGGCGAGGTCGTCGGTCACCAGAACTCCTTCGAAGCCTATCCGGCCGCGGATGATCGTCTCGATCACGGTCGGGGACAATGTCGCCGGCAGGGCGCAGTCCCAGGCGGGATAGACGATGTGCGCCGACATGGCCCAGGGCAGATCGGCGTTCAAGGCGAACGGCAGCAAATCGGCATCGAGGTTGTTGGCCTCGACGCGCGGCAGCGACAGGTGGCTGTCGACCTGGGCGCGGCCGTGGCCGGGCGCGTGCTTGGCGATCGGCTGCACCCCGGCGGCCAGCAGCCCGGCCGCCATCGCGCGCCCCAAGCGGGCGACCGCAAGCGGCTCCTCCGCCAACGCCCGATCGCCGATCGCCGCATGTGCGCCGGGAATGGCAAGATCCAGCACCGGCGCGGCCACCACGTCGAAGCCGGCGTCGGCGCAATCGAGGCCGATCAGCGCACCGGTCAGCCACGCCGCACGCAGGCTGCCCAACGCCGCCGCCGGCGGATGCGCGCGCCAATGCGGCGGGCGCAGGCGTGCGACGCGACCGCCTTCCTGATCCACCATCAGCACCGCGCCGGTCGGCAGGACGCGGCGCAGATCCGCCGTGAGCGCGGCAAGCTGCGCCGGGGATTGGATGTTGCGCCGCGAACAGGATGACGCCGCACGGCGGTTCGGCGCGAAACAGCGCGGCCTCATCGGCCGACAGCGCCGGCCCGGCGATCCCGACGATGGCGGCTTTCAGAAGTCGGCCACCGAGCAGCCAACGCCCTTGGCACGCACCTTCTCACAGAACGTGGTGGCCTGGGGCACATCGGCGAATCCGCCGGCGCGCACGCGCCACAGCGTATGGCCGTCGTGCTCGGTCTTGCTGAACGCGGGCCGGCGTGGGCCGAGCAGGTCGGGCAAGCGCTTCGACAGCCGCTGCCACTCCGACTTCGCCGCCTCCTCGGAGTGCACGGCGGCGAGCTGCACCAATGTGCTGTTCGCCGCCGGCCGCTTCTCCGCCACGGTGGCCGGCTTTGGCGCGACGACAGGTTTGGCCGGCGCCGGCGATGCGGCGGGAACGACGGCAGAAATTGCGGGCGCCGCGACAACCGGCGGCGCGGAAGTCGGAGCAGGCGGCGGGGCACGCAGTGCCTGCGGCGCCGGTACTTCCGGTGGCGGCGCAAGCTTGCCGTCCCCAGCCTGGTTGCCGCCGGACAGGATGTCCTCATCGGCGCCCGCCACCTGCATGCCGCCCGGGTTATCCGGCTTTACCCGGATCGGCCGGCTGTCCGCCTGCACCACGGGAACGGTCGTGCTGCGATGGCCGATCAGCGACCAGCCGCCGACCGCTGCCAGCAGCACGCCGACCAGGCCACCGGCGATCAGTGCCAGCCGGCGCGTTGCCGGGTCCATGCCGGGGCGGTGACCGGGAATGCGATAGGTCGGACTGGGGATACTCAGATCGTCTGACACGGAACCTCCGGGGTCGGTCCCCGGAACGGAAACCGGGGATCAGCGCATTTCCTCGACGGGCGAGACGCCCATCACGCGCAAGACCTGAACGAATCACCACCGCCGTTGCCGCCACCAGTGCCAACCGCGCCAGCGTCTCCGCCGGCCGATCCGCTCTGCAGGAATCGGAGCGCGGTGTCGTCCTTGCCTCGGTTCCATAGCATATGAAAGTCGGCCGCCAAGTCATAGAGGAAAAACGCGATTCGGTGTGGCTCGCGCGCTTGGGCGGCGGCTTCGACGGTGCGCGGCCACTGCGCCAGCCGGCGGATCAGGGCCATCTCTGGATCCGCCGTGAGGCTGTCCAGCGGGACCGCGGCCAGAGCAGCATCCGTTACCGCGGCGCCGCCGAACATCTCGGCCGCAGCCCGCAGCACCGAGCGGCAGCGGGCATGGGCGTATTGCACGTAGAACACCGGGTTGTCGCGGGTCTGCGCCACCGCCTGGTCGAGGTCGAACTCCATCTGCGCATCGGCCTTGCGCGTCAGCATGGTGAACCGCACGGCGTCCTTGCCCACTTCGTCGAGCAGGTCGCGCAGCGTCACGAAGGTGCCGGCGCGCTTCGACATGCGCACCGGGCTGGCCGCCGCGCATGACATGCACGGTCTGGCAGAGGACCGCCTCGAACTTGACGCGTCCGTTCGCCGACAGTGCGTTCACCGCAGCCTGCATGCGCTTCACGTAGCCGCCGTGGTCGGCACCCAGCACATCGATCAGCACGTCGAAGCCGCGGTCCACCTTGCCGGCGTGATAGGCGATGTCGTTGGCGAAATACGTGTTGGAGCCATCGGATTTTCGCAGCGGCCGATCGACGTCGTCGCCGAACTGGGTGGCGCGGAACAGGGTCTGCGGGCGCGGTTCCCAGTCATCCGGCGTCTTGCCCTTGGGCGGCTCGAGCACGCCCTCGTAGATCAATCCCTGCGATTGCAGACCATTCGATCGAGGCGTCCACCGCGCCGCTCTCGATCAATGCGCGCTCGGAGCTGAACACGTCCTGAGTCGACGCCGAGCAGGCGCAGATCCTCGCGGATTTCCTGCATCATCGCCGCGATGGTGAAGTCGCGCACGATGTCGAGCCAGACTTCCGGCGCGGCGATGCCGCCATCCGGTTGCGCGAGCGACGCGCCGTATTGTTCGGCGAGCCGTTCGCCGATCGGGATCAGGTACTCGCCGCGATATTGCAGGCCGCCCGGCACCTCCTCGGAAAAATCCGCCTCGCTGAGCGGCGTGCCGATCGCCTGCAGGTAGCGCCAGTAAGCGGCCCAGGCGAGCGCGATGACCTGCGCGCCGGCATCGTTGATGTAGTACTCCTTGGTGACGTCGTAGCCGGCCTTGGCCAGCAGGTTGGCGAGCGCATCGCCTACCACGGCGCCGCGGCAATGACCGATATGCATCGGCCCGGTGGGATTGGCGGAAACATACTCGACGTTGATGCGCGCAGCCGTGGCCGATGTCGCTGTCGCCATAAGCCTCGCCGGCGCGCAGGATGTCAGGGATCACCGAACGGAATGCCGTTGGATGCAGGCTCAGATTGATGAAGCCTGGCCCGGCGACCTCGACTCGCTCGATCTCTGCGACGTGGCGCAGACCGGCAACGATCTCGGCCGCCAGTTCGCGGGGTTTGCGCGGGTGTGACCGATCATACGTTGCCAGAACCATCGCCGCGTTGGTCGTCATGTCGCCGTGCGTTTGCTCGCGCGGCGGCCTCAACGGTAATCCTGTCTCGAATCGCGTCGTCCAGCCTGATCGCAGACGGAACCGCGGCGAGCACTTTGTCGCGCATCACGTCGTAGATGTCGTGTGACATACGTCCCGCCTTCATAGCATGCCATGGCCGCCAGGCCCGCTGTACACCGACGGCCGGTCAGCCGGTCACCGACAGGTCGGTCAGGCGCCGATGCTCGTCCATCGCGTATCGGTCGGTCATCCCCGCAATATAGTCGCCCACCACGCTCGCCGCACGCTGCGTGCCCGCCTCCCCTGCCCGGGCGCGCCAGTCGTCCGGCAACAGCGACGTATCCGCGTGCAGCAACCGGAACAGCTCTGTCGTCAGCACCCGCGCCTTGGTCGTCATCCGGTTCACCCGCCAGTGCCGATACATCCTCGCATTGAGGAAATCCTTGATCACCTGGTTCGCCTCGGCGATCGGCGCGCTGAACGCCACCACCTTCTGCTTCGCCCGTCGCACCGCATCGGCATCGCGCGGCGCCAGCTTGTCCAGCCGCCGGCGCGTCTCGGCGATCAGGTCGGTCACCATCACGTCGATCACCCGCCGGATCGTCTCATGCCGCAGCCGCGGTGGCGGCACATCCAGGCTGGACACTCGCGCGGCCGCCAGCGCCTCGCCCACCACCGGCAGATGCGCGATCTCCTCCGGTCCGAACAGCCGCGCGCGGAGTCCGTCGTCCAGATCGTGGCTGTGATACGCGACATCATCCGCCAGCGCGGCCACCTGCGCCTCGGCGCTGGCGTGCGTGCCGAGATCCAGCCGGTGCCGCTCGTTGTATTCGGCGATGTAGGCTGGCGGGTTACGCAACGGGCCGTTGTGCTTGGCCAGACCCTCCAGCGCCTCCCAGGTCAGGTTCAGCCCGTCCCAGCCGGCGTAGCGGCTCTCCAGCAGCGTCACCACGCGCAGGCTCTGCGCATTGTGGTCGAATCCGCCGAACGGCTTCATCGCCAGATTGAGCGCGTCCTCGCCGGCATGACCGAACGGCGGATGGCCGAGATCGTGCGCCAGCGCCAGCGCCTCGGTCAGGTCCTCGTCCAGCCCCAGTTCGCGGGCGATCGAGCGCGCGATCTGCGCCACCTCGATCGAATGCGTCAGCCGGGTGCGGAAGAAGTCGCCCTCGTGATTGACGAACACCTGGGTCTTGTATTGCAGTTTTCGAAATGCCGACGAATGGATGATGCGATCGCGGTCGCGCTGGTACGGCGAGCGCGTCGGCGCCTCCGGTTCGGGGTGCAGCCGGCCTCGCGACGAGCCGGCATGCACGGCATACGCCGCCAGGGTGGCACCACGCGTCATGACGCCCTGGGCTTACACCCCCGAGGACACAGCTTCAATTCCGCACCGCGGCGTCCTATGTTGCTGGGCATGGAACAGTTCGCGCTGACCGAGCGGGCCGCTGCCCGCATTGCCGAAATCGTTGCCGCCGAAGGCCAGCAGGCTGCGCTGCGGGTTGCCGTGCTGGCGGGTGGATGCAGCGGGTTCCAGTACCGCTTCGAGCTGGATCCGGTGCCGCAAGAGGACGACCTGATCATCGAGCGCGCCGGGGCGAAGGTGCTGGTCGATCCGGCCAGCCTCGATCTGCTGGCGGGTGCGGAGCTTGACTACACGGACGAACTGATGGGCAGCCACTTCGCGGTGCGCAACCCGAACGCCAAGTCGGCCTGTGGCTGCGGAACGAGCTTCTCGGTCGATTAGACCGGTGGGACTTAGCAAGCTTCACCGCAGCGGCACGGAGGCACGAAGCATCAAGTCAGGGCGCTTCGCGCGAACCGCGTCGGTGGCCTATTCGCCGCGTCGCGGTGCCTCTGTGGTGGATCTGTTCTTCGTTCGGCCATGAAGATCGCGACCTGGAACGTCAACTCGATCCGCCAGCGCGAGAAGCACGTCGCAAGCTGGCTCGAGCGTTGCCAGCCCGATGTCCTGCTGCTGCAGGAGATCAAGTGCGAAACGCCGGCCTTTCCGGCGCTGGCCTACCATGGCCTCGGCTATCGGTCGGAGGCGGTGGGCCAGAAGGCCTACAACGGCGTCGCCGTGCTCGCCCGCGTGCCGTTCACGGTGCGGCATCGCGCACTGCCGGGCCTGCCGCCGGACGACGCCCAGTCGCGCTACATCGAGATCGAGACGGACGGCATCACCGTTGCCGGCATCTACCTGCCCAACGGCAATTCCGGCGGCGAGGCGGGCTTCGCCTACAAGCTGGCCTGGCTCGACCTGCTGGCGCGACCGAGCCGAGGCGCTGCTGGAGGCCGGACACGCCGTTCGTGATCGCCGGCGACTTCAACGTCTGCCCGACCGATGACGACCTGGCCCCCGGCACGCTGTCTCCTGGCGACGCTCTGGTGCGCCCGGAAAGCCGCGCTCGCTTCCGCCGCCTGCTGTGGGACGGCCTGACCGACGCGGTCCGCGCGGTGCATCCGCACGGCGCGGTCTATACATTCTGGGACTATCAGGCAGGCGCCTGGCAGCGCGACTCGGGTCTGCGGATCGACCACGCGCTGCTGTCGCCTGGCCTTGCCGAACGACTGGTCGCCGCCGCGCCAGACCGCGAAGAGCGCGCCCGGCCGCAGCCGTCGGATCACGTGCCGGTGGTCGTCGAGCTGCGCTGAACTCCCGGGTCGAGACCGGGGGCTCAGCCCCAATGGGCCGGCATCCAGATGTAGCGATACCCGTTCCACCGCCAATGGCCGGGAATCCACTGGCCTTGGCGTGGTGGACCGCCGACCCAGTGGCCGCCGAACCAGACGTAGCGATAGCCGTTCCAGTGCCACCTGCCCGGCTCCCAGTAATACCCGGGTCGTGGGCCGGGGACCGCCTCATAGCGAGGCTCCGGCACCGGGCCGTACGGGATTGGCGGCTGCGCCGCGGCGGTGCCGATGCCGAGCCCGATCAGGACTATGGCGACCCCGGCAGTGATCAGTCGCTTCATATGCAAACCCCTGCAACGGCATACCGCCGTTATTGTCCCGGCCAGCGGTAACATGCGGTACCGAATCGCAACAAGCGTCCGCTGACTGCGGCGATCAAATATCCGCGTAGCAGTGCGTCTCGGCCGCCGCGCCCGGATGGGTCACGGCACCGAGATGCGCCGGCCCGACCAGCTGGGCGTATTTCCAGATCGCGCCGGAATTGTAGTCGGTCCGGCGCGGCTGCCAGGCGGCGCGGCGCGCGGCCAGTTCCGCCTCGGACAGCGCCACGTCGATGGTGCCCTTGCTCCGCGTCGATCACGATCCGGTCGCCGTTGTTCAGCAGCGCGATCGGTCCGCCGACCGCCGCCTCCGGCCCGACATGGCCGATGCAGAACCCGCGCGTGGCGCCGGAGAAGCGGCCGTCGGTGATCAGCGCCACCTGCTCGCCCATGCCCTGGCCGTAGATCGCGCTGGTGGTGGACAGCATTTCGCGCATGCCCGGGCCACCCTTCGGACCCTCATAGCGGATGATGAGAACGTCGCCCGCCTTGTAGGCGCGCTCCTGGACGGCGGCGAATGCGTCTTCCTCGGAATCGAAGCACAGCGCGGTACCCTCGAAGCGCAGATTGTGCATGCCGGCGACCTTCACGATGGCGCCGTCGGGGGCGAGGTTGCCGCGCAGCCCCACCACGCCGCCGGTCTGCGAGATGGCCTTCGACACCGGATAGACCACGTCCTGATCGGTCGGGAACACCACGTCCTTCAGGTTCTCCGCCAACGTTCTTGCCGGTCACCGTGAGGCAGTCGCCATGCAGCAGCCCGCCATCCAGCAGCGCCTTCAGCACCACCGGGATGCCGCCGATCTTGTGCACGTCGAACGCGACGTATTTGCCGCCTGGCTTGAGGTCGGCGATGTACGGCGTGCGCCGCATGATCTCCACCACATCGTCCATGGTGAAGCTGATGCCGGCCTCGTGGGCGATCGCCGGCAGATGCAGGCCGGCATTGGTCGATCCGCCGGTGGCGCCCACCACCACCGCGGCATTCTCCAGCGCGCGACGGGTGACGATGTCGCGCGGGCGAAGCCGGCTGTCGAGCAGCGCCATCACCGCGCGGCCTGATTCGACCGCCCAGCGGTCGCGGTCCTCATACGGCGCCGGCGCGCCGGCCGAACCAGGCAGCGCGAGACCGATCGCCTCGCTGACCATCGCCATCGTGTTGGCGGTGAACTGCCCGCCGCAGGCGCCCGCCGACGGGCACGCCACGCATTCCAGTTCGTGCAGCTCCTCGTCCGACATGGTGCCGGCGGAGTGGCGGCCGACCGCCTCGAACACATCGACCACCGTCACATCGCGGTTCTGGAACCGCCCGGGCAGGATCGAGCCGCCATACATGAACACGCTGGGGACGTTCAGCCGCAGCATCGCCATCATCATGCCGGGCAGCGACTTGTCGCAGCCCGCGAGGCCGACCAGCGCGTCGTAGCAGTGCCCGCGCATCGTGAGTTCCACCGAATCGGCGATCAGATCGCGCGACACCAGCGAGGACTTCATTCCCTGATGGCCCATCGCGATGCCGTCGGTCACCGTGATGGTGGTGAATTCGCGCGGCGTGCCGCCGGCCTCGTTCACGCCCTTTTCACCGACTGCGCCTGGCGCGACAGGGCGATGTTGCAAGGCGCGGCCTCGTTCCAGCAGGTGGCGACGCCGACGAAGGGCTGGTCGATCTCGTCCTCGGTCAGGCCCATCGCATAGTAGTAGCTACGGTGCGGCGCCCGGCCGGGCCCCACCGTCACGTGGCGCGACGGCATGCGCGACTTGTCCCAGCGGCGGGTGAGCATCGGTGTGTCCTTTCGTGGCCCAGGGCGGTTATAGCGCCCGCGCGGCGGAGAGCGAATGGAGCCGCTCGCCGTCGCTGCAGGGGCGCAATTGCCAACCGCCCCGGTGACTTCGATGATATCGCAAATTCGAGGATGGCCTCGCCGTTCGCAACCGGCGATCTCCTCTTCCGCCGTGCCAGCGAACATCGCAGCGGGTTGCTGAAGTATCGATCGGAGGGACACAGCATTGCATCTGAACGCAGATTTCGAGCGCCGCGCAGCCGTTCACGCGGGCGGACTGGAGTGGCTGGCGTCACCGATGCCTGGTGTACACCGGCGCATGCTGGATCGCATTGGCGACGAGGTCGCACGCGCCACGTCGATCGTCCGCTATGCGCCCGCCAGCCACTTTTCGATGCACATCCACGACGGCGGCGAGGAGTTCCTTGTCCTGGACGGCGTGTTTCAGGACGAGCATGGCGACTATCCGGCCGGCAGCTACGTCCGTAACCCCCCGACCTCCAGGCACACACCCGGCTCAGCCACCGGCTGCACCATATTCGTCAAACTCTGGCAGTTCGATCCGGCGGACCGGACCGACATTCGGCTATCAACGGCTGGATGTTCGTTCGCACCGACCAAGGGGCAGGCGTCCGTGGCCGTCCTGCCGCTGTTCCACGACGCGGTCGAGGACGTCCGTCTGGAGCAGTGGGCGCCCGGAGCACGGATCGATATCGCGGCGCCTGGCGGGCTGGAATTGCTGGTGCTGGCCGGATCGTTCTACGAGCAAGGCGAACGCTTCGTCGAACAATCCTGGCTGCGGCTGCCGCCAGGGGTGGTGTTCGCCGGCGTGGCGGGGCCGGCCGGCTGCCGCGTCTGGGCCAAGTCCGGCCACCTGGCGGCGATCCAGTCGCCGCGGTGACAAGCAGCCGCGCGGGGCATCACCGCGCCGGCATGCTGGCTTGGCGCTGCGAGCCCCCGGAGCGTGCCACGTGCGGAGCAAGTCCGCCGGCGATGCCCGGTATTACTCCCGCATCGCCAGGGCACGCTTGGCGGCCGGGCGATCCCAGCACTGGTGCAGCCACGCATGCACCTTCGGCCATTTGCCGAGATCGAACCCCAGTGCGCGCACCATCGCCGCTGCCACGTTCAGATCAGCGATGCAGAACTCGCTGCCGGCAAGCCACTGCGTCTTGGTCAGCGCGCTTTCCAGCACGTCGAGCGCCGGGGCGATCTCGTCCCACGCGCCCTTGGCCGCGGCGGGATTGCGCTGCGCCTCCGGCAGCACGAATGCGTTGTTGGCATATGTGGTCATCTGGCGGTCGAGGCGATCGACCTCCCAGAAGCTCCACTGCCAAGCCAGCGCCTCGTGCTTTGGATCGACCGGGTAGAGCTTGCCGTGCTGTTTCGCCAGATACAGGTTGATCGCCATCGATTCCGACAGCACGAACCCGGCATCGTCGATGGTCGGCACGCGGCCATTGGGGTTGAGCGCCAGATACGCCGGCGTCCGGGTCGCGGGCGAGCGCGGTGCATAATCGAGATGCTCATATTGCAGGCCTAGCTCGCCGGCCATCCAGAGCGTGCGGACACCGCGCGAACGGGCCGAACCGTAGATGCGGAGCATGCGTTTTCCTCCCAATCGTTCCCTGGGATGGGAGTGTGCTATGAAGCTCTACGCTGCGGAAGCCACCCGAGGAAGGCACCGACATGACCGAGGCAAGACCTGTTCTGGCCGTCACGATGGGCGATCCCGCCGGCATCGGCCCGGAGATCGCGGTGCGCGCATTGCTGGACCCGGAGGTGCGAGCGATCTCGCGCAGCTTCCTGATCGGTGACGCGCGGGTGTTCGAGCGGGCGCTGTCGGTATGCGACCTGTCGGCATCGCTGAACCGGATTGCCGGGCCCGAGGCGATCGCCGACCATGCCGGCGTGATCGACGTGGTGCATCAGGACACCGCCGACCCGGACGTGCTGCGGATGGGCGAAGTGCAGGCGCTTGGCGGTGAGGCCGCCTATGCCGCGATCCGTGCCTCGATCGACCTGGCGATGGCCGGCCGCATCGCCGGCGTGGCGACCACGCCGATCAACAAGGAGTCGCTGAAGGCGGCGAAGATACCGTTCATCGGCCACACCGAGATGTTCGCCGAACACACCGGCGCGCGCGAAGAGATGACGATGTTCACCATCAGTGGGCTGAAGATCTTCTTCCTCACCCGCCATTTGTCCCTGGTGGAGGCGTGCCGCCAGATCACGCGCGAGCGTACGTTGAAGGGCATCGAGAACAGCATGAAGGCGCTGCGTCAGCTCGGCATCGATGCGCCGCATCTGGCGGTCGCCGCGCTCAATCCACACGGCGGCGAAGACGGCCTGTTCGGCCGCGAGGAGATCGAGGCTATCAAGCCGGCGATCGAGGCGGCACGCGCGCGCGGCATGAAGGTCAGCGGGCCGGTGCCGGCGGACTCGGTGTTCCACATGGCACGCATCGGTCGTTACGACGCAGTATTGTCGCTGTATCACGACCAAGGCCACATCGCCGCGAAGATGATGGACTTCGAAAAGACCGTCAGCGTGACCCTCGGATTGCCGATCCTGCGCACCAGCGTCGATCACGGCACGGCGTTCGACATCGCCGGCACCGGCCGCGCGAGCGCGGTCAGCATGATCGAGGCGATCAAGGTTGCCGCGGAATACGTGGTACGTGGCGTGCGCCTGGGCGACGAGGTGGCGCAAGCCGCGAACTGAGCGATGAAAACCGCCCTGTGGTGGCTCTGCCTGTTGGCGGCGCCTGCGGTGTTGATCGCCATCGAACTGTTCCATCCCGCCGGGTTCACGGCGCATCCAGGGATGTACCAGTTCCTGTCGAAGCCGGAGCCTGATCAGCCACAGTTCCAGGCGCTGAACTATTTCGGCCCGAACTGGTGGTTCACGCTGCACATGATCCAGACGCCGATGGTCGGTCTGGTTGCGATCGGCCTGTGGCTGATGGTGGCGCGGATCGAGCACCCGGATAGCGTTGCCGCCGTTGCCGTCGCCTGGCTCGCGCGCACCGCGACGTTCGTGTTCCTGATCTACTACACGGTGCTCGACGCGATCGGCGGGATCGGGCTCGGCCGGACGATCGTGACCACCGAAAGCCTGGCGGCCGCCGGCAAGCTGAGCGCCGAGCAGGTCGATGGTATCGTGCTGCTGCTCAACACCGTCTGGACCGATGCCTGGGTGGGCGGGGTCGGTTCGTTCGTCAGTCTGACCGGATCCTGGGCGGCGTTCGCGGCGGCACTGCTGATCGCTGTCGCCCTGCTGCTGGCGCGGCGTGCGCCGTGGCCGCCGCTCGTGCTGCTGGTCGCGTTCGGCTGGGAGCTGCAGACCAGTCACGCCAGCCTGCACGGACCGATCGCGTTTGCGCTGCTGATCGTCGCATCGGCCTGGCTGTGGTGGGCGGAATGGCGCCGCGCGGAGTGAACCGTCAATTTCGCGGCGTTCGGCGCACCGTGGGCGCAGGAATGCTCTCGATCATCACATTGATGCACGCCGGCTTGCCGCTCGCCAGCGAGCGCTCGATGGCGCCTGGCAATTCGTCCGCGCTCTGCACCAACTCGCCATGTCCGCCCAGCGCAGCGACCACAAGGTCGTACCGGGTCGGCAGTAGTTCACAGCCGAAGGTTCGGTTGGGGCCATAGTCGCGCACCTGCAGATTGTACTCGGCATTCCAGCGCGCGTCGGTGCCGACCACCGCGACGAATGGCAGGTTGCAGCGCACCGCGGTCTCGAACTCCGCCATGTGGAAGCCGAACGTGCCGTCGCCCAGCACGACGAACACCGGCGCTTCGGGCTCAATGACGCGCGCCGCGCCTGCCATCGGCAGCGACGAACCGATCGAACCGCCGACACCGTTGATCAGCCGGCGCGGCAACACCGGCAACACGCTCTGACCCCATTGCGCGAACTCGCCGCCGTCGCAGATCAGCACTGTGTCGGGATGCTTGCGGACATGGGGCAACAGCGCACGGAACACCTCGATCGGATGCAATTTGCCTGGCGTCTTGGATGCCAGCGCAGCCCATGCAGCCGGCCGTTCCTTCAGCATTGACTGCACTTCGGCCAACCAAGCTTCGCTCGACAACTCGCTTCCCGACGGCGTGGCGAAGCAGCGCCTCCCCAGCCGGACGGGTATCCGCGACACAGCTGAACACGATGGATTCGCCCCTCTCCCGGATCGCGCGATCGACCAGCGCTGGCTCCGGATCGACGACGACCCAGCGGCAGGCGACATCGACCGCGGGGGTTCGCCGAACTTCAGCGTGAAGTCGAGCGCCTTGCCGAGCAGGATGACAAGGTCCGCACGCCGAATCGCATCGGCGAAGGCGCCGAGCGTCGCATCGTTGAAGCCGCGCGGGCTCTCCATGATCGCGGTGGGAATCCGCGTCGCGGCCTCGATGCGTGCCAGCAGATCGCGTCCAGTCCGATTGGCCAGCGCCGGCCCGGCAAGCAGGAATGGACGCTGCGCCGCGGCGACGATGCCGAGGATTGTATCGGCGGCCGCGTCGCTCAGCGCGACCGGCGACGCGACAAACGCATCAGGCTCCGGCCACACGACCTCGCTGACTGCCACGGTCGCGTCGAGCAGATCCGACGGCAGGCTGAGATGCACCGGCCCGGGCCGGCCGGAGCGCGCGATGCGGATCGCCTTCGCCACCTCGACGCCAAGGCTCGCCACCGACGCTGCGGTCCACGACGCCTTCGCCATCGGCGCCGCCACTTCGGCCTGGCGCAGTTCCTGAAAGCCGCCGCGGCCAAGCTGCGTCGTTTCGGTATGCCCCGACAGCAGCACCAGCGGCGACTCCTGACCCTGCGCAGTCATCAGCGCGGCGGCGGCGTTGGCGTGGCCGGGACCGCCGGTGACCATGGCGATGCCTGGCTCGCCGGTCAGCCGTCCCCAGGCGTCGGCCATGTGTACCGCCGCCGCCTCGTGCCGCGTGTGCACCAGTCGGTGCCGGGTATCGATCGCGGCGTCGAACAGCGACATGATGTGGTTGCCGGACAGCGTGAAGATCGTGTTGTGCCCGGCACGTTCCAGCGTGCGCATCACGATGTCGGCGCCGCGGATCGTTGTGCTGCTCATGGCGATTGATTCCTGTTTGGGCGATTGGTTCCTGGTTGAATGGGTCACAGCCGCGCCACGGTGCGCAGGAGCATGGCGAGACCGGCAAGCACCACGGCCGAACCCAGCAGGCGACGCAGCAGAAGCTGCGGCAATGCATGCGCGATCGGGGTGCCGATCGCAATCCCGAGCGTCAGCGTCAGCGGCCAGGCCGGCGGCGAGCCAGAAATCCATGATGCCCGCAACGATGTTGGCCAGACTGGCGAGGCCCGCGATCGGCAGCGCGATCGCCTGGCCCAGTGCCGATCGCGGCCAGCACCGGGGTATCGAGCAGCAGCAATGCCGGCAGCAGCACGAATGCGCCGCCCGCGCCGGTCAGCGCGGAGACGAAGCCGGTGCCACCGCCGAGGCCGAGCAGCGTTGCGGATGACAGCCTGCTCCGCCCGATCGCGGCGGCCCGTGGCGGCAGCAATGCATAGACGCCGCCCGCCAGCAGCAGCCCGCCGATCGCCGCTTCCAGCAGGCCGGCCGGCGCATGCTGTGCGGCATGCGCTCCGAGCCAGGCGGTCGGCAGCGCAGCAAGGCAGAGCAGTCCGGCCTCGCGCCAAGGGATGGAACCGCGCCGGCCATAGAGCGTGACCGCAACGACGCAACTTGGCAGATAGCTCAACAACGCGGCGGCGATGGCGTGCTTCACGTCGATGCCGAGCGTCAACGTCAGGAACGGCACCAGCAGCACGCCACCGATGCCGACCGCGCCGATGGCAATGCCGATCACGACACCGGTGACCGCGATGGCGACGATCAGGCCAACGGTCATTCGATCCGGTGCAGTGCCGCCTCCAGGCGCGCGACGTCTGCCTGAGCGGCGGCGAGGCGCTCGCGGTTCTCTTCCACCACCTCGTCCGGTGCGCGGCGCACGAAATCGGCGTTGTCCAGCTTCTGCGCGAGCTTGCGCGCCTCGCCGGTTGCCTTGTCACGCTCGCGCGTCAGCCGCGCGCGTTCCGCGCCGACGTCGATCGCGCCGGCGAGCGGCAGCACCACCGTCGCCTCGTCGAGCACAAGCTGCGCGGCGCCCTTTGGCATCTCGCCTGCCAGCGGCTTCAGTTCCGATGCGCGTGCCAGACGCCGGATCGCATCCATCCAGCGCTGACCGCGCGCCAGTGTATCCGGCGACGCGTCGCGCAGCAGGATCGGCGTCAGCGTGCCCGGCGGCACGTTCATTTCGGTGCGCACCGAGCGTACCTCGGAAATCAGCCGCACCACCCAATCGAGTTCCTGCATGCGCCGCAGGCGCGTCCGTGCACAGTGGTCGGCTCGGGCCAGGCGGCGCGGATCAGGCTGCATGGTTCGCCGTAGCCGAAACGGTCCCACAGCTCCTCGGTGACGAACGGCATCGCCGGATGCAGCAGGCGCAGCAGCGCGCCCAGCACATAGTCCTGCCGTCGCGCGCACTTCGGTTGCGGCCGCTGTTTCACCCTCCGCCAGCGCCGGCTTGGCGAACTCCACGAACCAGTCGCAGAATGTGTCCCAGGTGAAATGATAGCAGGCCGCCGCGTACTCGTCGAAGCGATACGCATCCAGCGCCGCGCCGGCTGCTTCGATCGCGCGGTTCAACGCGTCCAGGATCCAGCGCGTCAGCGGCAATGTGGCGCGCGACGGATCGAACGACGCATCCGGGCTGATCTCGTTCATCTCGCAGAACCGCGCCGCGTTCCACAGCTTGGTGACGAAGCGGCGATAGGTTTCGACCCGCGCCGCGCCCAGCTTCACGTCGCGCCCAGGGCCGGTCAGCGCGCAGATGGTGAAGCGCAGCGCATCGGCGCCGTAGCGATCGAGCAGCTCCAGCGGATCGATGCTGTTGCCCTTCGACTTCGACATCTTCTGGCCGCGCTCGTCGCGCACCAGGCCGTGGATGTAGACTGTGCGGAACGGCACCTCGCCCATGAAGTGGATGCCCTGCATCATCATCCGCGCGACCCAGAAGAAGATGATGTCGAAGCCGGTGACCAGCACGTCGCCGGGATAATAGCGCGCCAGCTCCTTGGTCTGCTCCGGCCAGCCAAGCGTCGAGAACGGCCACAGCCCCGAACTGAACCAGGTATCCAGCACGTCCTCGTCCTGGGTCAGCGGTTCGTCGCGGCCGTATTTCGCGCGCGCCGCTGCCTTGGCCTCCGCTTCGGTGTGCGCGACGAACACCGCCCCGTCCGGACCGTACCAGGCGGGGATCCGATGCCCCCACCAGAGCTGGCGCGAGATGCACCAGGGCTGGATGTCGCGCATCCAGGCGAAGAACGTGTTTTCCCATTGCTTCGGCACGAACACGGTCTTGCCGGTCTCCACCGCCTCGATCGCCGGCTTCGCCAGCACCTCGGCGTTGCAGTACCACTGCGTCGTCAGCAGCGGCTCGATCGGCACGCCGCCGCGATCGCCGTGCGGCACCTGATGCGTGTAGGGCTCCGTCCTCTCCAGCAGGCCCAGCCGCTCGAGCTCCGCCACGATCGCCTTGCGCGCGGCGTTCCGATCCATGCCGTCCAGCGTGCGGACGAACGCGGGATCCGCCACGCCATCGACCGGCGCCAGCACGTCGTCGATCTCCGCCAGCACGACGCGCGCCTTGCGATCGAGGATCGACGGCATCGGCAATCCGTGCCGCTGCCCCACGACGAAATCGTTGAAGTCGTGCGCCGGCGTGATCTTCACCGCGCCGGTGCCCTTCTCCGGGTCCGAATACTCGTCCGCCACGATCGGCAGACGGCGTCCCACCAGCGGCAGGATCGCGTGCCTGCCCACCAGATCGCGGTAGCGTTCATCTTCCGGGATGCACCGCCACCGCGGTGTCGCCCAGCATCGTCTCCGGCCGCGTCGTCGCCACGGTGATGAAACGGCCGGGCTCACCGTCGATCGGATAGCGGATGTACCACAGCGCCCCCTTCACCTCGAGGTTCTCCACTTCGAGGTCGGAAATCGCGGTCTGCAGCTTCGGGTCCCAGTTCACCAGCCGCCGGTCGCGATAGATCAGCCCTTCCCGGTACAGGTCGACGAACACCTTGCGCACCGCGACCGACAGCCCATCGTCCATGGTGAACCGCTCGCGCGGCCAATCCAGCGACGCGCCGAGCCGGCGCAACTGCCGCGTGATCGTGCCGCCCGATTCCGCCTTCCACTGCCAGACGCGCTCGACGAACTTGTCGCGGCCCAAGGTCGCGCCGGTCGGTTCCCTGCTCCGCCAGCAGACGCTCCACCACCATCTGCGTGGCGATGCCGGCGTGGTCGGTGCCCGGCTGCCACAGCACGTCGCGTCCCTGCATGCGGCGCCAGCGGATCAGCGTGTCCTGGACGGTGAAGGTCAGCGCGTGCCCCATGTGCAGGCTGCCGGTGACGTTCGGCGGCGGGATCATGATGGTGTAGGGCGCTGCGTTGGAATTGGGATCGCAGGCGAACGCCCCTGCCCGCTCCCAGCCTTGGTACAGCCGCGGCTCGATCTCCGACGGGTTGTAGGTCTTGTCCAGCATCTCGCTCTCCTGCGGCCTCACGCGGATGCCGCAGGAGGCCAACGATGACAATACGGATCAGGGTACGGCGCGGCCTACGACGCGCTCGATCTCGGCGCGTACCAGGCGCTCGACCAGCGGTGGCAGGTTGGCGTCGAGCCATGCCTTCAGCAGCGGCCGCAGTTCCTCGCGCACGATGTCCTCGATTGTCGGGCCGCCGCTGTGCACCCGCATGGTCCGCTCCGCCAAGGCGCGCACCAGGCTTTCGACCGAGGACGCCGCCGCGGCCGCGGCCTCAGGCGCCACCAGAGCCGACGATACGTCGCTCCACTGGCGGCGGCGCGACCACCGCGATGGGCGATGGGCGCCGCGCGGCTCCGCCTCGTGTGCCGGGTCGGGCACCATCATGGCGGGATCGAGCACCAGCACGCCGTCACCTGCTGGTTGCGCTGCCGACGGACTGCCGCCCGCAGCCGGCGCCTCATCCTCGCTCAGGATGCGGCGGATCGAGGCGAGGATGTCCTCCATCGATGGATCGGCGCCTGCCGCGCCACCGGGGGCGGCGGCTGTGCCAGTCGGAACAGGGGGTGTCTGCGATGCGCTCATCGTGTTCGTCTCTCAGCGGCCCGGCTGGTCGGTCGCGTAGTCGCCGAGGCCGACCCACTTGTTCTTCACCGCATTGTAGTAGGCGGTCTCGTCATACAACGGCACCGGCAGATGCAGATCGTGCGCGGTCAGCCGCCCGATTGCCTGCGGCGACCTGATACGGATGCGGTGACAATCTGCGCGAGGTTCTGCACCAGCGTGACCCGCGAATTCAGCAAGGTCTGCTGCGCGTTCAGCACGTCGAGCGTGGTGCGGCTGCCGACGATGGCCTCGCGCTCCACGCCTTCGAGGGCGATCTCGTTGGCGCGGACCGCCTCCCGTGTGCTGTCGGCCGAGGCTCTGGCCGCGACCAGCTGTCTCCCACGCCTGCACCGCATTCTGCACTGCGGTGCGGCGCGCGTCGTCCACCTGCTGCGTGGTCTGCTGCGCGCTCTGCCGCGCCTGGCGCACCGCGGAATACTCGGCGCCGCCCTGATAGACCGGCACCGAGAGCTGAACGACCGCCTGATAGCCGTTCGCCTGCGAGCTGCGGGCAGTCGCGTTGTTCGACTGGAACACCTGCCCCTGAAAGCTGACCTGCGGCATGAGCTGGGCGAACGCGACGTCGATCGCGTCCTTCGCGGCGGCGTCGTTGAACAGCGCGGCGAGCACCGTCGGGTTGTTGTTCGCCGCCATGATGCGTGGCGTCCCGCTCGGTCTTCACCGGCAGCGCGAGCGGCTGCGGCTGCGACCAGATCGCCCGGCGGCAGGAAGCCGACCACCTGCTGGAACGTGCCGCGCGCGGTCTCCAGGTTGCCTTCCGCGGTCTGCCGCTGCGCTGTCGCCTGCGCCAGTGCGGCCTCGGCCTGGGCGACGTCGGTGCGGGTGATCTCGCCGACCCGGAACCGGTCGTTGGTCGCCTGGAGCTGCTTTGCCAGCACCTGCTCGTTGTTGATCGCGAGGGCGAGCAGCTGCTGCGTCTCGATCACGCCGACCTGAACCTGAGATGCGGAGAGCGGTATCGCCGGGCCGACATAGGCGATCACTGTGTTGATGAAGCTGGTCTGCTCCTGTGCGATCAGATTGGCGCGCTCTGCCATCACCTGGTTCTTGGCGCGGTTCAAGCTGGCCTGGGTCTTGCCGCCGTTATAGAGCGGCTGCGTCAGCGTAGCCTGTGCCGTGCCGACCATCCGGTCGGTCCGCGTGTTGAGGGACTGCCCTGACGAGCCGGAAATGATCCGCGTCATGCCGTCGCCATAGCCGCCGGTTCCTGCCATCACGACAGTCGGCCGCCAGCCGGACAGGGCCTGCGGCACGTTCTCGTCGGTTGCCCGCAACTTGGCTCGCTCGGCCAGCAGCGACCGGTTGGCCCGAATAGGTGGCGGCGAGCGCCTCGGCCAGCGTGTGCGGCGTGCCCGGCTGCGAAGGTGGCGCGGCGGTCATCGCCAGCACCGGCTTCGCCGTCGTCTGGGCGACGGTTATGGTCTTGGCAGGCCCGTGGTCTCGGCTGCCGGCTTGGCAGGCAGAGGGCGTGCTCGCCGGCGCCTGGCCGAGCGCCGGCGCGGCCGCGAGGGCCACGCCGAGACCGAACAACCAGCCGTGCCGTAGGACCATGTGCGCTCCTCCTCTGCGCGGCACGGTCTCATGTGCCACAGCGAGCAACCAGACGCCAAGAGCTTACGGCATGATGTTCAGAATACGAAACCTGGCGATGGCAGCAGGCTGGGGAGTCGGCGCTGTGGCACAGTCGAACATCGGCTGCGGGCGGAGCCCGGCAGCGATGGCCTCGGCCAGCACGGCCTGGCAGACGCCAGCCGCGCCGGTGAGGACCGCCACCAGCCGGCCGGTCTGCTGGTGCAACTGCTCGCCGATCGCCGGCGGGATTTCGCGGACCGCGCCCTCGATCAGGATCACGTCGTACGGCGCGCCCGGCGGCCAGCCGGCGGCGAGTGGGCCGGCGACCAGACTCACCGAGGGCGCCAACTCCGCCAGCACAGCTGCGTGCGACCGCCTGCAAAGACGCTGCCTCCTCGAGCGCGGTGACCCTGGCGCCGCAGGCGGCCAACAGAGCCGCGCCGTAGCCAGTGCCGGCGGCTACCACCAGGGCACGCTCGCCGGCGGCGACCGCCGTCAGTTGCACCAGGCGGGCGATGACCGCGGGCTCGATCAGCACCCTGCCCTCGCCAAGCGGTACGTCCTCGTCGGCATAGGCGAGCGACGCCAGGTGCGGCGGGAGGAAGCGCTGACGCGGCAGATCGGCGCATCGCGGCGATGATGCGGGGATCGTTCACCTTGTTGGGGCGGATCTGGCTGTCCACCATGCGGTTGCGGGCTTCTGCGAATGCCTGGGCGGCATGGTCCATGGCTGGCTCTCGTCGGGCTGGGGACTAGGCCGCTTATAGAGGCGCGGCGGGCGTCGCGCCAATCGAGCGCGCGGTGGGCGCGCGTTTCATGATGGCGCAGGATGAGCGGCTACCATTGCCCTGGACGCGTACCGCTGACTTGACCGGCGGGGCGGCAACCCCGATATACGCCACCTCGCCTCAGGACGGTCCGGTGGCAGAGTGGTGATGCAGCGGACTGCAAATCCTCTCCATTGGCCGGAAAACACCAAGGAAATCAGAGCCGTAGGAGTGGGAGACCGCGACTTGGGACACAGACGGGACAGTGGACTTAGGTTCGGCGCCGGCGAAAGCCGGCAGACCGACGACGTCGGCGGTTACCGCGCCGGGTTGAGCGGCCCCAGCACACCAGTGCTGGGGACACCGCCACCATGGCAACCATCGAGACGCGCAGAAGCGCGAAAGGCACCACCACCTACCGGGTAAAGGTTCGGCGCGAAGGCCACCCACCCGCCGACGCGCAGCTTCACCAGGCTTTCGGCAGCGAAGGATTGGGCGGGTCGACATCGAGTCACAAATGCGTAACGGCACCTATGCTGCCGGCAGCGGCAAGACGGTGGCTGAAGCGATCCATGCATTCCTTGTGGAGGAACTAGCAGACAAGAAGGACCAGCGTATGCTCGCTGCTCGTTTGCGCTGGTGGCGTGCGCGGCTGGGTGCACTCAGGCTCCGCGACCTGACGGCGTGGCACATAGCCAAGTCATTAGCCCGTCTTATTCATCAGCGCGGCGGGTCACGTTACGGATCGAGAACGGGATGCGTAACGGACGCGGCGACCGGTTGCTGGGTGAACCGCGTTTTGGTCCGGCAGATGTGTCAGGCGTTGTAGGTTGCGAGAGTTTGGGGCGAACGGGACACTGGCCCCGATGGCTATGGCGGTCGGCAGCAAAGAGCGCTGGCGAGGCTGCGGAACAGAGCCGCCTCTGGGCATGCGGTGGCGAAGGCGATGCGGATACGGCTGGTGGTCTCGCTGATACGGGCTGCCAGCTTGAGCAGCCGCAGGCGGAGGGTGGCGAACTCGGCTCTGGCCAGCGGGTGAACCTTGGGGATTGCGGCGCGTATGGCGAGCATCAGCCAGTAGGCGGCGGTGTGCAGCAGCAGTCGCATCTGATTGGCCAGCGGCGAACGGCAACTGGTGCGGTCGGAGGCAAGCTGGGTCTTGTGCAGCTTGATCAGGTTCTCCGCCTGGCCGCGGGCGCAGTAGAGGCACTCATACAGCCACCACGCGGTGCCGCCGCCGATGTTGGTGACGACATAGCGGATATCGAGACCCTGCCGTGTGGCCTCGATGCGTGCGGCGACGCGGCGCGGCCCTGACCACGACTTCGCGCCATAACGGGTCTCGGTCCAGTCGCGCACTGCGTCGAGATCACCGATCGCGCGGCGTGTGCGCACCGCATCGGCAGTGGGCTCAACCTGTGCCGCCAGCACCGGGTTGCCGGACAGACCGAGAATGAAGCCGACATCGTTGGCGTCGCACCAGTCCATCACTTCCGACCTGCCATAGTGGCTGTCACCGCGGATGAGGATCCGGGTGTGCGGCCAGTGCCGGCGGATGCGCCGGATCAGCCGGCGGAGGTGACCCCGGATCTCCCTGCCGGACGGCGTCTTGCCAGGCCGCAGCAGCACCGCCACGCAGTGGCCGCTGTCCGCGTCATACACATGGATCGGCAGGAAGCACCGTTCGTCATAGTGCGCATTGAACAGTGACAGCTGCTGGTGCCCGTGCACCACGTCCACCGTGTCGTCGACGTCCAGCGTGATGCTCTTCGGCGGCCGGCGGTAGCTGCGACACCACAGGTCGATCATCGCATAGCCCAGTCGCAGCAGCGTGCGCAGATCCGGCGCGTTCTCCCACCGCGAGATGGTCGGCTGCGAGGCGAGATCATCACCGCTCTCGGGCAGACGCCCGCAGGCCAGCTTGAACGCCGGGTCGCAGCGCAGATCATCAAGGTCGTCCGCGTCGGGATAGCCGCAAGCGATCGCAAACACGCGGGCACGCAGGATGTCTTCCAGATGATGCGTGATGCGACATGCATCTCGGTGATCGGGGATCACAGCGGCCAGTGTTGCACAGAGACCAACCTGTCGGTCGGCACCTGACAACAGCAGCACACCACCATCCGACGTCAGCCGGCCACCATCAAACGCCGCGGTCACCTTCTTGCGCTGCACCGCTGGCAGCGAGATTGGCAGCAGGGTATCGTCTTCCATGGCGGGTGTGGCAGCCTCCGATTCGCCCAGAGGTTGGTCTCGACACCCAAATCTCTCCGCTACATCAGCCGCTTACACCACATCCGCCAGCAAATCCCTGCTATGCTCGTGAATAAGACAGGCT
>CAVVNM010000016.1:0-668947 GCA_963749575.1 uncultured Alphaproteobacteria bacterium | reverse complement strand
GCCCAACGCGGTCGTTCCGGGCGGCCTCGCTGTCCCTCGAATGCGGACATTCCGCCAAGTGTGGCGGTCGGTGCTGAGACTGCTGCTGCGGGTGGATTCCGGTCCTTCTGGCCTGATGGGCCAATGGCGAGGACGGCCGTGGGTAGTCATTCGTAGCTACGTGCTGTTCAATTCCCGACAGTCCTTCACTGAATACGACTGCAGTATCCCGACGCTATGCGTTGCCTGCGCGAAGCTCCGCCACTGCGGTAGCGTATGGGCCAATCTCTCCGACCTCGACTATGGTATCCGCCGGGATGCCAAGACGCGCCGCCGCGGCGCGAATCTCTGCGGCGCTCGGGGCCTCGTACAGGCAGTAGGTCTTGCGCTTGTCGGCGCTCAGGAACGAGAACAGCCACTGGATGCCGATTTCGTCATTGACCTGTTTGACCATGGCATTGGTCTCTGGATCGGTCGGCACAAGCTCGGCAAACTGCCGCTCGATGAGAAACAGGGGCATGACGGGCTCCTTCGGTCCGAGGCCGGCAGCATCAGGCTTCAGCCCACCGCAGGCAATAAGGAATTACCGACGACTGTTCCGGCGATCGATTGAGCTTGCCTCGCCGGTTCCCTTCGGGCCACGCTGCCGGCCGTAAACGGGGACATCATGGCGGCGCCTACCGAAATGTTCGTCGGACGGCTGCCCGAGCTTGGGACCTTGCGCGGCGCGCTCGACCAGGCGTTCGGCGGGCGCGGCCAGATCGTGATGGTCGCCGGCGAACCCGGCATCGGCAAGACCCGCATCGCGCAGGAGCTGGCCCACCACGCCGAGGAGCATGGGGCCCTGGTGCTGTGGGGCCGCTGCCATGAGGAAGCCGGCGCACCGCCGTATTGGCCGTGGGTGCAGATCTTCCGTGGGGCACTCAGTGCGACCGATGCCCGCGCACTGCTCGCCGACCTTGGCATCGGCTGCAAGCGACATGGCCGATATCCTGCCGGAGATCCGCGATCTCGCTCCATGCCTGGAGCCATCGGCCCCGCTCGGGGACGCGTCCCAGGCCCGCTTTCGGATGTTCGAATCGATCCGGCAGTTCATCGCCGGTCTGAGCCGCGACCGGACGGTTCTGCTCGTGCTGGACGACCTGCATTGGGCGGACACGCCGTCGCTCCGCCTTCTGGAGTTCCTCGCGCCGGAGCTAGCCGACAGCCGGCTTCTGCTCGTTGGCACCTACCGGGCGAATGAGCTGTCGCGCCAGCATCCTCTGTCTGACGCTCTCGGCGGTCTGGCGCGGGTGCCGCACGTGACCCGCATCCATCTGGCCGGCTTGACCGCCGAGGAGGTGAACGAGTTCATCGCCGCGGCGACCGGGAGCGCGGCCGCCGTCATGGCTCGCTGCGTCCCTTCACACGCAGACCGAGGGAAATCCACTCTTCCTGCGCGAGATCGTCCGCTTCCTGGAACAACAGGGTGTGTTCAGCGCACCGCTGTCGGCATCGGCGCCGGCGATCCGCATCCCGGAGGGCGTGAAGGAGGTCATTGGGCGACGCCTCAACCTGCTGTCGGCGGCCTGCAACGAGATGCTTGCGCTCGCCTCGGTCATCGGCCGCAGCTTTGCGTTGGACCTACTGCGGCACGTCACGGGGCGGCTCGGTGACGACAGCCTGTTGGACGCTCTGGACGAAGGCGTCGCCGCGCATGTCATCGAAGAGACAACCGAAGGACACTACCAGTTCACGCACAATCTGATCCGGATGACGCTGTACGACGAACTGCGCTCGGCACGACGCCGCAGCGTGCATCGCGCGGTCGGCAAGGCGATCGAGGCGCAGCATCGCGCCGACGTAGACGTGTTTCTGCCGGAGTTGGCACGCCACTTCCATGTTGCCGGCGACATCGATCGGGCGATCCACTACGCAACGCGTGCCGGGCAGCGTGCCGATGCGTTGCTGGCCTTCGAGGATGCGGAGCAGTTCTTCCAGGCTGCGCTGGACGGCATCGAGCAGGGCGAGCCGGACGAGTTGGCGCGATGCCAGTTGCTGCTGTTGCTGGGTGAAGCACAGCGGAAGGTCAATGACTATCCGCGTGCGCTGGGAACCCTCCGCGATGCCGCCGAGGTCGCGACGGCGCTGGGCGAGCCGGAACTATTCGCGCGAGCGGCGCTCGCCTATGAGCAGGCCGCCTGGCGCAGCGGCCTTCCTGGCGATCCGCCGGCCATGTCTCTGTTGCAGACGGGCGATTCGCCAACTCCCGGAACGCCAGGCCTCGCTGCAGGCCAAGCTCGCGGGCGCACTCGCCCGGACATTTGTCTATGCAGGCGCTTCCGCTGAGGCAAGGACACAGGGTGCGAGGGCAATCGCCATGGCGCGCCAACTTGGTGACCCTGCGGCGCTGGCGACAAACCTCTCCCACACGTTCGACCTCATCTGGGAGCCCGAGCACATTGAAGAATTCGATCGGCTACGCCACGGAGATGCTGACCGCCGCCGAGCAAGCAGGCAATATGGAAATCGTTGCTATCGCTTGTGGATGGCGACTGGCGTTTTATCTTGTGGTCGGCGACATCCGCGCGGCAGAAGCCGATCTAGATGCACTGACCCGCATCGATGTGCGCATCCGCCAGCCGACCTACTCCTTTGCCATGCGCTCCTATCACATCATGCTGGCACTGATGCGCGGCGAGTTGGCCGAGGCGGAACGCCGCATCATGGAGTCGATGGAGCTGCTGCGGAGGGGTCCTACCGTCCACGGAGATCAACTGAGCGTCATGATTTTCACCCTGCGTCGCGAACAAGGGCGGTTGCGCGAATTCCGGCCGGTGCTGTCGTTGTTTCTGCGTCAGCAGCCAGCCGCCACGACGTGGCTGCCGGGGCTGGCGCTGATTTACGTAGAGTTAGGGCAACTTGACGATGCTCGTGCGGAATTCGAACGGTTGGCGGCAGACGACTTCGCCGCCGTCGCCCGCGACGGACGGTGGTATTACTGCTTGGTCTATCTCAGCGAGGTATGCGCCGCGCTTAGCGATGCGGCGCGCGCATCCGCGCTGTACCGGATGTTGCGGTCCTGCGCTGGCCGCAACCTGATTCTGGGAGGAGGCCTCGTCTGCTGCGGATCGGCTGACCGCTACCTCGGGCTGCTTTGCACCACGATGACGCGCTGGACTGAGGCACAGGACCATTTCGAGGAAGCGCTCACCATGAACAGCCGGATCGGCGCACACGCGCCGCTCGCCCATACGCGGCATGACTACGCCGCGATGCTCCTGGCACGCGGCAAGCCGGGCGATCGACAGCATGCGATGGCCCTGCTGCAACAGAGCCTGGAGAGCGCCCGCGCCTTCGGTATGCGCGGCCTGGAGGAGCGTGTCGTTGCGAGGCTGGCGCAACTGCCCGGCGCTCAGCCGGCCACTGCCGTCATCGACGAACTGACGTCGCGCGAGATCGAGGTGCTGGGCCTCATGGCCATCGGGCGGAGCAATGCCGACATCGCCATGGTGCTGGCGATCAGCCTCAACACCGTGGCGACGCATGTCCGCAACATTCTCGCCAAGACCGGTTGCGCCAACCGCACCGAGGCGGCGGCCTATGCGATGCGAAACGGCTTGGCGCGGGTCGCGCACCAGGCCTGAATGCGGGTCACCATTTATGGTGAGGCACGAAGGACCCTCCTGGGCGGCATGCATCGTTGGTTTTGACGATTTACCGTCCTGCCTGGCTTTTCCTAGGCTCGCCAGCAGTTCCAAAGGGAGGCTCCAATGCAAACCAACGAATATGTCCTGTCTGACGACATGCTGCGCGCCTTCGCCGAACGCGCAGCCGCCTATGACCGCGAGAACCGCTTCTTCCAGGAAGATTTCGACGACCTGAAACGCGCCGGCTACCTGACGATGGCGGTGCCGAAGGAACTGGGCGGACGCGGCATGAACCTCGCCCAGGTGCGCCGCGAACAGCGCCGGCTCGGCTATTACGCGCCCGCCACGGCGCTTGGCATCAACATGCACATCTATTGGGTCGGCCTTGTCGCCGATCTGTGGCGCCGGGGCGACCGCTCGCTGGAATGGCTGCTGAAGGAGACGATGGCCGGCGAGGTGTTCAATGCCGGCCACTCCGAGCGCGGCAACGATATTCCGGTCCTGCTCTCGACCAGTACCGGCGGAGCGGGTGGACGGCGGCTTCCGCTTCACGGCCACAAGATGTTCGGCAGCCTCGCGCCCGGTTGGACGCGGTATGGCCTGCATGCCACGTGGGCCGATGCCGACGGCGGCCCGAAGATCGTGCACGCCTTCTTGCCGCGCACCCACGACGGCTACCGCATCGTGGAGACCTGGGACACCATGGGCATGCGCGCGACCCGCAGCGACGATGTCGTGCTGGATGGCGCCTTCGTCCCCGACAAGTACATCGCCCGGATCGTGCCCGCCGGCGCGCTCGATCCGTTCATGCTCGGCATGTTCGCCTGGCCGCTGATCGGTTTCGCCAACATCTATTGCGGTGTGGCGCAGCGCGCGATCGACCTCGCCGTCGCGGGGATCAAGTCGAAGACCGCGCTCGCGGTGAGCCGGTCGATGGCCTACCACCCGGAGATCCAGCACGCGGTGGCCGAGATGGCGCTGGCCTTCGACCCGATCGTCCCGCACCTGGAGAAGATCGCGGAGGACTGGTCGAACGGTGTCGATCACGGCGCGACCTGGCCGTTCCGGATCGTCTCGGCCAAGTACCATGCGGTCGAGGCCTGCTGGCGGATCGTCGATCGGGCGATGGAGGTGTCCGGCGGCGCCGGCATGTTCCGCGCCAACGAGCTGGAGCGCCTGTTCCGTGACGCCCGCTGCGGCCGCTTCCATCCGGCGAACACCTTCCTGACGCACGAGATCGCGGGCAAGACGGCACTCGGCATCGATCTCGGCGAACAACCCCGCTGGGGATGATTGGCGCGGATCAATCACCACTGGACAGTGCACTGTCAGGCATAGTTGCCATTGGCCACCTCGCCACAAGGTTCACAAACGGCCGCGAATTTTCCAACCCGTCGCTCTCATCGTCCACGGCTACGCCGCCGCGAGTAATCTCTCTGGAAGAACCGGATTTACGCCATCGCACACGTTGGCGCCGAACGCTGGAACCTGTCGACTGCGGCGGTTGGCAATCCCCATTGAACGAAGGTCTGCTTATCGCCGTCGCACTCTCCGAAGCTGCCGTTCCGCTTCCGGCCAGGACTTGCCATTCGGCTGCCTGGCCTGAATATCCAAGAAGGGTTGGAAGCGGTCAGCTCGATAGCCGGCCACGGCCGCTCGGAGGGCGTCCAGAGCGTGGCGTTCGCATCGGCTTCGCTGTTCTTCAAGACGTTCAAAATCCATCGTGCAGTGGACGCAAAAAAGAACGTGCTGGTTTACACCGTTGTCAGCACGAAGCTGATCAACGGCTCACCGTTCAACAGCATCAGCGTGGTGCCGGTCGAGGTGCGGTAGCTGGGTTTGGACGACGGATCACCGGCCGCGAAACCCTTGAACGCGACCGAGGACTTATGACACGCACGTATTGACTTTGGCTGTAATGCCATTTTTTACGTTCGGCGGTCGCTCATTATAGTTGATTTGCGATCTGCAACCACAGATTGACGTTGCAAGGCAGGGTTACCACCAATCAATGTCTGACTCCCCGACAGATGAACTGCGCCTCCGCGCGACGGAGGAGCAGATGCGCCGCGCACTTGGGTTGCGCGAAGGCTCAGCGTCAGCTCCGCAGAACGCACCACCTGCAGCTCCTGCCGGCGCGACGCGTCCGCACCGCCATCGCTTTGTCCGAGATGGCGAGGTGCCTGTCACTGTCGTCCACCGCGACTACGATGACGGCGCCGGCATCAACCGGATCGACGCTGCGCGGCAAGCCCTGCGCGAGCAACTGACGCAGGGCCGTGACCCAACCCGTCGGCGCGGCCGGCCGCCAAAGGCGAGCCAGCCCGAGGGAAGGTTCGTCGAGTGGTGGAAGCCGAATTGGAGGGAGCGACTTCGCTAGGGATCTTGTTTGCGGCGGCGACAGGCGCGGACTGGTGCTTCAGCGCATCGCCCGCCTCAACCGAGAGATCAGCCCAGGGCCTCTTGCCCAATCACATGCTCATGATCAACCGGGCGAGATCGATGCCGCTGGCGACGCTGGCCGGAATGTCTGGCGCGTACGCTTGCCTGGCGGCTGGGTCGATTTTGTCTGCTCTGGTTTGCGCCGTTGCGCCCTCGACTTCGGCTGGTCGGCGTCATCGGTAGCAACCATCTCACACGCGCGATGCCAGAACTCCACTTCGCGGCCTGGCGGTTGGCCACTGGCTTCCCAGAGGTGGTAGGCGCGCTCGCGGATGCGATCTTCAAGCGTCTCGGCAGCAGACTTCATGCGCGGACTCCATCAGCTGTAACTGGCGGGTCGTAGCGCAAAACAGCGAAGTCGCGTCAAGTCACAACCACAGCCGATCCACCTCCGCAACACACCTTCGCCGTCACTTCGTGCCTATCGGTGCCGCGACGGCGCAATTGACGATCCGCCGGCTGACGATCCGCCGGCGCCGTCCACCAACGATCTGTCGATGCTGCGGTGGGGACGGTCCCGCTAGGCTTGTGTCATCCGGCGCAATCTGGACAGGCGCCGCAGACATTCCCCGCAAGTCACCTGCTCGGCAGGTGGTTCCGCCCACCTGGAGGAGGGGCCGGGTTCTGTCGAGCACAGCGCGATGCGGCAGAACGGCGTGACGGCGTGAAAGGCCGTATGGCGTCTGACTGCCGACTGACTTGCCGCCTTGCGAAGAGCAACGAAGAGCCGCCCGGAGCACTCAATGACGCTGTCCATGGCCGAGCCGGTAGCATGCAGACGGAGTCGGTCTCAATCGGCATGACAGTAATCACGAACCTCCTAACCGCCGATGGCTGCAACTTTCGCGGTTCGCCAGATTATCGGAGGCTGTCTCAAGCCGTCGCCGAACCTTTGATCCGCCCGCGTGGATCGATGTGGATACCTTTAGACAACAAGCGTCACGGCGCGGACTCGGCGGCGGTCGACCCTCACCAGCCGGACCAGATGTCAAAATGGATTACGACAGTAGCAAATATAGCGGGTGCAGACACGATGATGCTGACGGCGCAATGCATCGTAACGATGTTGAGGAAATAAGCAATGAGTGATGAGGTCACCGGCCGCAACTCGTAAGTCATTTGTAAGGCGTTGGCGACGGCACACGCCTTGATCCGCACATTGCCAAAGCAATGCAGACAAATGAGCGATCAAGCCGACATGGCGCTCCTACTGCAGGAGTTTTTCGGCGCAGACTGGAGACAGGAGGCTCACCGCGTGCGTCATGTGCTTTCCGAGGCAGAATGGCGAGGCGGAAAGGTGCTGGTCGTTGATGACGATCTCGGCTGAAGCTGCAGTCTCTCAAGCAGCTAGTTGCGTAGCGATGATCTGTCGCCACCAGCGCGTGTAGCAAATCTAGCGTTGCACACCTTGCGACCGCCCCAGTCGCCCGCACCGGCGATCAGTAGCCTGATCGCAGCGTCGCGCTTGACACAGTCACGTGGTGGGCATGCATTACACTACCAGCGGTTGAAATGTGAGTGAGTCATGGCCAAGGCCAGCCAGCGACGGGTCAAACCACGTGGGCGGGTGACGACCCAACGATACGTTCACCAGGAGGATGCGGTCGCCCGGCCGGAGATCGGGGCGGCGCCGCGCTTCCGTGGCAAAGAACCGCCAGCTACGTACCGCTACGATCCAAGCCTTAGTCCTTCGCTGGATTGGGACGGTAATCCGGCCCGCGAAACTGCGGCATTCCTGCTTCGCTGTATCGAAGAGGCAGCCGGCCTGCCGTCGCCGCACGAATTTAGCGAGCCACGAGAACTGAGGGGAGCCGACGGCGCCGTACTGTTGCGGGTCGGCGGACTGCAAGATGCGGTGCCGGCGCTCCAGCGGTTGCAGACGCCGTTCCTCGATTGGACTGGCAAGGCCGAGCGGCAGAGCTTCGAGGTGCCGACGCTGCCTCTTTTTGTCCATGAGCGTCTTTCTACGGCGGCGATCATCAGGACGCTGGAAGACCACCGCAAGCGACCTGATCAGGGCGAGATGCTCGACTTATTCGCCGATCCGCAGATGCCACTGTCAAAGCAGGTGGATGCTTATCACCATCGCAACAAGTGGGTGAACCGGCTGATCCTGGGAGACGCACTGGTGGTGATGAACTCACTACTGCGCTTCGAGGGATTAAGCGGCCAGGTCCAGATGATCTACATCGATCCACCCTAGGGGGTGAGGTTCGGGTCGAATTTCAAACCAGTCCCGAGATTATCAGGCGTTGCGTTCTCATGACGACAGATCCGGGGGACTTGGTAATCGATCCGACATGTGGTTCCGGTACAACGGCTTACGTCGCAGAGCAGTGGGGGCGCCGTTGGATAACAATCGACACCTCACGCGTGCCGCTTGCGCTTGCCCGCGAGCGTCTGATCACCGCCACGTATCCTTGGTATAGTCTTCGCGATGCGTTGGCGGGTCCGGCGGGGGGGTTTCAATATTCAAGGCATAGGAACCGGAGAGGCGAGGAGGACGGCGGGATTGTCCCGCACATCACGTCGTCGAACATCGCCAACGATGAGCCGCCAGCCGAAGAGGTCATGGTGGATCGCCCCGACAAGGACGATGCAATTACCCGCATTTCCGGCCCATTCGTGGTGGAGGCAACTCTACCGATGCCTCAACAGCCTGCGGACAGCACCACGACAGCAGTAACACACGATGAACCCGGCGACCACGTCGCGCGCATGATCGAGGTGCTGCGTCGGTCGCCCACCATAGCTCTCCCGGGTAACCGTAAGGTTACACTCAAATCGACACGCCGCCCAGGTCGCTCGCTTTCACTCTCCGCCGAAGCGCAAGTTGGTCTCGATGCAGCCGGCAACACCGTATCACTCAAGGCTGCGATTGATGCTGCGCACGAGACCAACACCGACGGTTTGCCTTTCTCCAGTCGCTCTGTCGCCATCCTGTTCGGCCCTGCTGACGGTCCGGTGTCTTCCAAGGCAGATCGCCGGGCGCCATCTTGGCCGGCACCGAATGGGACGAACACGTTCAGTCCATCATCCGCGTCACTCGCAGCGTTCTACATCGCTCCGCGGCCACAGGACTGTGGCACGAGACCAGCGAGGTCGCCCTATTCGTCGCCGACATCACCCTGCCGGCCGCGGTCTGCGCCAAAGCCATACGCGAGCACTGGGGCATAGAGAACCGCTCGCACTACGTGCGTGACGGCAGCTTTGCTGAGGATGCCAGCCGTATTCGCTGTAATCCAGGGATCTTTGCTCGCCTGCGTTCCTTCGCCGCCAATATCCTGCGGTTTAACAATGTTCATAACGTCTCTGACGCCAGGCATCGCATCGGCTTCGGCGGCCTCGATGCAGTCCTTGACCTCCGCCTCACGCGTTGAGCATTGAGCATTGAGCGTTGAACAGCCCTGGGGCGGATATGGTCAGGCATCGCCTGACGCTATCTCAGCGGAGGTGAAGAAGCGTGCCAAACTGCCCGAGTGCCCGTTACCGGAGGACAAGTGATGACCACCCCTTTGACCGAAGTCTATCTAGGCGACTTCCTCTACGGCAACTTCGACGGCACCTACGTCATCCTGCGCGCCAACTAGCTTTGGCGGCGAGAATACGGTGCACCTTGAGCCGGAAGTGATGGCGCAGTTCCAACGGTGGATCATCACGCTGACGGCCGAATATCCCGAAATGAAAACACGCTGGGGAATTGGAGGCGCGACCGAACCACCGCGCGGTGCGTAACCAGTTGTCCGCCACCCGTGGCACTGATCGGCCACCACAGGAGCCGCCAGGGCCCGCAGCGGGCACGTGGGGAGAACCGGCGCCCATGCTCTCGGCGGTCGCCCAGGCGCCGCTGGAGGGCGATCTGGCGACTAAGGCGCATGCGCTGGCCAGTCACCCAAAGAACAACCTGGCGGTCGCCCTGGCGCGGCTCGGGCGGGCTTCATGGCCCGCGACTCGTGAGTTTTACCGGAGTGCACGAGATGCGGAGAAACCTGTCCCAGAGTTAAATCTACACTGCAATCGCCGGCGCGGACCGGCTGATCGAAGAAAGGAAGGCGCATTGAACAAGAAGCGGCTGGGAAAGCTCGTGCTAACGGAGGCGGCTAGGGGAGCCGTGCCTCCGAGACACGCCCCCCTGCGTCGGGTGGGGGTCGCTGTGCTGGTGACCAACGCGGCGGAGTGGGAAGCGCCACCTGGGATGGAGAAGCGGAGATGCCGGCGCTGCCAGACCTATGCTCGCGGCCGGCGGAGACCGAACATGATCGGCGGGCCGCTGGGAGGCCGCGCGCCGTTCAGCGTCTCGCCCGCGCCGCGCCAGCCGCGCAAACTGCAAGCGTTATCCTCTGGCGGAAATCAATCGCTTTCGTAATCAGGTCGCCAAGTTCTGAATGGAGCTTGGCAAACGCAGGCGGATCAAAGGTAAACAATTCCACTTGGTGGCCTTCATGGAAGTATTTCATCCTTGCAAAGCTATAAGCGCCGTCGTGGTCGGCATCCGGCGTCGCTGGCGCGCCGTGCACCAGTTTGTGCCGTTCGTCGCTCAGTTTCGTCGCCGCAGAAAGTAGCGGGAGCGCCTCTGCCGCATACTGCCCCAACACCGTTGCTGTGGGGCTGGGCCTGATACTAGTGAGATTACGGAAGCAATTCTTGAGGAACTTCACCTTCGCGCCGATGGCGATTGGAGGGCCTTTATTTTTTCCGTCCTTATCTTTCAGGAGAACATCACCGCCGCAATCGATGAAGGCGACGTTCACCAAATAGTCGATTTCCTGTTCAAGAAGCGCCCAGTTCAGGACGATGAAACCAATGGCACAGCAAAGCGACCGAAACCTGGGGTCATCGCTTTCCAGTGGTGGGTCCTCTTCTTCGCTACTCACGGATTTCCGCTCCTACGGGGATGCTGGCGCCGCGTGTAAGCGTTCGACAATCCCGCTTTGTCGGACGGTGTGGCTGCGGGCCGCGCTCGCCGCGATGAGCCGATTGGGTTTGTCGGTCCCGTGTGACCTACGGAAAAGCTGATTAGCGGCCACGGTCCCAGAGGACCAAACCAGGTGAGGACCAAAGGCGCTGGACGGTCATGACCCGATGATCAGCACGTTGCGGCTGTAGTCAATGGTCACGCTCTTGAACCTTTTAAGAAAACTCTGGCCCAGCAGCGGGTCGGTTCCGTCTTCGGCGATGGAGCATTCTACGTTGGCCGCAGTCCTGCCACCGACCGTGATGGATCGCAGCAGCACTACGGCTTCCTTGCGCTCCCGCCCATCGGCCATGACGTAGGTGCGATCGCCCAGGACATCTAGAAGCGACAACGACCCTTCGCGTTCTAGCTTCAGCACGAGGCTTCGGGGGATCGACACATCGGAGGCTCCACTATCGAGGACAAACATCACCGGAGTTGTCCCATTGAGCGTCGCTTCGACGCGGTAGGTGCTCATCTCCTTCACTAGCGCGGCCTCGCCGGATGGCACACCCTGAGAGGCTACCTGTTGATGTGCGGGTGGCGGGGAAGCATAGGCAGCGGGCGTCGGCGGCACAAAGTTAGGGGGCAGCGACGACAGCGCTAGCGCGGCTTCGTCGGACGCCTGCTGGTATGCCGGTCGTGGGGATGTGACGGCAGAGGCTGACGGCCGCGCTATCGTGGCGGCGCAGCGATCCATTGGGGTCCGCGCCGCAGCGGAGCCGGCGAGCGAGAAACTGCCTATTCCGCCGGAGAGGGTGAAAGTCAGATCACTGCCGTTGTAGAAGGCATCGACGAAATCGTCGCCGAAGTCTGTTAGCTCCAATAGTCCACTAGTGCCGATCACTTTCGCATGGAGGGAGAACGCCACGCCGTCGATGATCACAACCTCGTCTTCCAGCTTCCACGCCGCGTGATCGATAAAGTGGTAGAACCGTAATTTCCCGTCCGCGTCTTTGACGAAATGGATGTAGTGGCGGACACCACCATCAAAGCCTTTCGTGAGGACGCACAATCGACTGGCGTGGCTTGAAACTTGTTCGACCACAATCGGCCCGTCAGACCATATGCGTCCTCTGGTCACTGCTGCCTGGGCGCCTGACACGGCCGCAACGGAGAGCGCGCCAACGGCGACGCGCAACAAAATACCACCGAGAGGCATTAGAGACCTTCCGCTTTGGGCGCGAATAGTGTGTCTGTGTTTGCAGCCATAAGCGAGGTATCCTCTCGTGCGTGGTCAGGGCGGCACGGCGTTTCCAGCGCTGTGTCGCTCCGCAGCTCCCGAACGGAGCGGCCGGGCCATAGCCCGATCTGCGGCTGAAATGCAAACAATTCCGTCCAAGAAACGCAGCCTCGCAGGCTCATAGTAGGCCCGCGCTGCTGACAGATGCTGACAATGTGCCGCCTGGCGCCCGTCTACTTCCTGGGGAGCCTGACCCTGCGCAGCGGCAGCGCTGCAGCCAGCGGCTTCCAGCTGGCAATGGTACGGACGCACTCCCGTGCCTGCCCGTTGTCGGTGATGCCAGGGAACCGCCGGCGCAGCTCGATGGCGGCCGCGAACTCGCCGCGCCACTCGTAGACGGCGCGGATCGCAGCGGCCTCGGCCTCGGTGGCGACGAACATCGTTGGAGCATGGGCACCGACATCGTGGCCGGCAAGCCGAGAAGCACCGCGAGAACTGTGCGATGCTGTCGGCGTCGTCGCGGCTCATGCTGTGTCTAAAGGCGGAGGGCACCGGCCCTCCGTCTCGCGGCCAGCTTGCCGGTGACTTGGCCGCGACTGCGAAACCGGCCGCCTAACAGGCGTTATGGTAAGTCGAGGCGTGCCCCGGGATCAGGCTCGACGGCGGCGCACCACCATGCCAAGGCCAGCGAGGCCCGCTGCCAGCAGCGGCAGCGAGGCAGGCTCCGGCGCCGCCGCCAGTTGGGCACCGAATGTGCCCGCAGGGCTCGTCGTGCTGGCGGGGCAGAGGCCTGCGTCATTGTCGCGGGTTAAGGACAAAGAGTTGCCGCTCGTCTTCGTCGATGCAGTATAGTTGCAAAAGAAATCGTTGGGGCCCTCGCCTGAAACCGCCGGATATGACGCAAAGATGCCCTCGCTGATGTTCCATGAGGTGATTTGACCGAGCGCGTTGGTCCCAATCTCGACTGCGATTGATGTTGCGTTGAAGTAGGGTGACCCGAATGGACCGCCAATCTGGAAGCCCAAATCATCTGAGCCGAGATCTCTCGGCGCGAACGTGAGAGCGCTGACAGTGCCCGTAATGTTCGTCCCGGGCGGGAGATTGTCCAAGGCGGCACCGCTCAGTGAGGTCGTCCACGAGAAACTTGGCACGATGTCGGTGGCGCTTCCCTGGGTGTATGTGAAGGTAGTGGCCGACGCCGGCAGCATGGCGCATAGCGTGCCAAGCAGGGCCGAGGCGCTGGTCGTCAGCGCTGTGGTGCGGAATGTAGAGAACATGGTCACCCCCTCGGCTGGTTGTTCTGCCCATCCTTTCGGACAATCGGCGGTAGTGCAAGCGCGACACGGTTACGCCCGGGGTGACGGCGCGGCGCAGGCTGGCCGATCGCGGCGTGGCGGGATGAGCGGTCACGAGCTTTGAGACGCTTCAGGTCGATGTTCGTGGGGTTTTGTTAGAGGCGCTCGGTGCGCGGCATCAGCGCGCCGCCGGCGGAAGCGTGCGATGCTGCCGGTGTCGCGATGCGGCGCATGCTGTGTCTGTGGCGGATGGACACAACCCAGCGCCGCTACCGGCCGGAGACGGAAGGCCTTCGCTGGCCAACCGGTCCTCCGTCTCGCGCCGGCCCTCACGCTCGCCACGTCAGCCGTCGATCAGCACGATCTTCCGCACCGGTCGGCTGCCGGCGCCCTGATGCCGCTCAGCAGCTCGGCCTTCCCAGCCCTGCCGCCTTTGCAGAGCGCGGTGACATGCGGTTACCGTTCCACCCCCCAAAATGGGAATGTCAGGTACAGCGGGAGGGCGTTATGCCACGACAAAAATTGGTCCTTATGACAATTGCGGTTCTCAGCGCCTTCTATTTCAAATCCGGTTTTGCCGGTACGTTCGACGGAAGTGTACAAAGGCACGATGGACCTGAATACTGCTGTTGAAAATCATCCTGCTTGTTCGAAGTCGTGGGTTTCCACACTTGAAGTGAAGGAAAATCATATGTCATTGACAACGAACATTAAACCCGTAAACCTTTACTCCATCGATGTTGGCGCAGACGGCACATTCAATGGTAGGGCCAGTGCCCAGGGGGATAGTGACTGGCGCACCTTTACAGGGACTATTGCAGGGCCCAATGTTACTGGACAATTTTCCAATCCAACTTGCCATTATTTTTTGAATTTTCGAAGAGCACAATAACATAGGCTAGCTTTTGCTGTGGAAAATCTGCTCGGCGTCGAGCGGGCTTCATCGGCTATCAGTAGCGCGCGACCCTTCCCTGAGCCGCGCCAGCAGGCCCCTCGCCCGCCGCTCGGCCTCGGCCTGCCGGAGTTCCATAGCGGCCTCCTGGGCCTCAGCACGTGCGGTGTCGCGTTCACGCTGCAGGACATCGACCCGGGCGCGCAGGCTATCGGTGCGAGCCTCGGCCTGATCGGCGCGTGTCGCGAACCCGTCGATCTGCGTTGCCAGTCGGTGGCGCTCTGCCTTGAGAGCACCGACCTCGCCGGCGTGGGCCTCGCGGAGGCTGTCGACCATGGCCTCGGCCCGTCGGATCGCCTCGATAGCGTCCACACCCTCCTGGCGGACGGCAAGCTGCGTCCGCAACGCCTCGATCCGCTCGCGCAGCGCGTCGGCGCGAGCACGTTCGGCGTCCCACCCCGGCTTTGCCTGGGCCCTACTCGCCTCGGGCCGCCTCCGCGTCGGCCCCGCTCCTCAGCCCTCCTGACCTCGATCTGCAAGCCGTCCGCCCGATCGCCCAACCGGTCGGCCCTCCCTGCTCTCGGCTCGGCACGCGCCTCGACCATCTAGGCGTTCAACTCGTCGATCGGCGCCCTGTGCCTTCCGGCGCGCCTTTACGCGCACCTCGATCCAACGCCCGTGGCCGCGCCGCAGCATGCGGGTTCGGCCGAAATTCTCGGACTTGATCCCGTCGCCACCGCCGACGGCGTTGAGATCCTTGCCGGCAACCGCCTGCCCGAGGGTGCGACGCGCGCCTCGCCAATGCCGGGCATCAGTTCAGCCACTTCGTGCCGTGGCTCGGTGATGGGCGCGCCATCCTGCCAGGCGAGATCGTAGGGCGAGACATCTCGCGATGGACGTTCAGCTCAAGGGCCCCCGGCGCACTCCCTTCTCTCGTGACGGCGACGGCCGCGCCGGAATATATCAGCGAGGCGATGGCGGCGCTTGGCGTGCCGACGATCAGGGTGCTTGCCGCGGTGACAACCCGGTCAGCCGGTGCGCTGCGCCGCCCGCTCCAGAGGGGCGCGTGCAGCAGACTTTCTGCGGCACCTGATAGCAGCGGCGCCGATCGCTGGGATTAGGTCGAGCCTTACCTTCCTCGCTTCCGCGTGCTGGCCGCGACTGGGGGAATGGCGGTATACTCACCACCGTTCGATACCGTGGCTGCTCATTGATGGCCACGTTGTCGAGACGCTCGTGCGTGAGTGCGCCAAGGCTGAACAAATGTGTCGGACGGTTGGGTGCTACTGGAAACCATATGCCGACTAAGGATCGACATTCTAGAGGTGCCCAGCACCTAGCGATCCTGAAACAAGGGATTAAAATATGGCATTCTTGGCGGGCTGAACACCCAAACGTAAAGCCGCAGCTCGGCGGCGCCGGCCTCGCGCGTGCCGACCTCGATGGTGTCAATCTCACCAATGCCAATCTTGCCTTCGCCACGCTGAATGACTTCTAAGCTGAGCCGCGCAAACCTTAGTGGCTCCGACCTGCGGGGCGCCAAGCTTGGTCGCGCCAATCTCAGTGGCGCCAATCTCGGCGGGGCAGACCTCGCGCGGGCCGATCTTCGCAAGGCCAATCTCCGTAATTCTGATTTTCGGACTGCGACCCTCCTCGATAGCCGTCTGGACGAGGCTGACGTAACCGGCGTGAAACTGTGGGAAACTCAGCGCGGCGGTTGGTCGATAAAAGGTATCATCTGCCGCGCCGCCTTTTGGGACCGGAAAGGCAAGGAATTAACTGAGTATAACGGGCATGAGTTCGAGCGGGTCTTCGCCGAAAATCCACGCATTGTCCTGCGATACCCGGGAGGCATGTCCCCAACCGACCTCGCTATGCTACCGCTAATCATAGAGCGCCTGCAGGCGGAGCATCCCGATTGTGCGCTTCACATACGTTCAATGGAGGACGATGGTAGCGGTGCAACGGTGACAGTCACAGTGGGTGACGTAGCCGACCGCAGCCCTACTCTATTCACGACTGAGGTCGAAGTCCTTCGGACTGAGATCACCACACTTCAACAACAGCTGCAGCGGACGGACAGCGTAAAGCTTGCGCTTGAGGCGGAGTATCGAGGATATCAAGCAGCTGCCGACACTCTCCTCAACAAGCTGCTCACGCAGTCAGCGCTGCCGAGACAGACTATTCAAATCGGACAACTCACCGCACCAGTGATCGTTGAGGGCACTTCAATGACAGGAGACACCTACAACATCTCTGGGCCAGCTTTCGCAGTAGGCCCTGGAGCCCACGCCCACAACAATACCTTCCAGCAATCCCAGGGCGGCATCGACTTGCCCACGCTTGCGGAGGAGCTTGAGCGTTTACGCGTCGCTATGAAGCAAGATCTGGAGGCCCCCCCGGAGCAGGACGAGGCCATCGGCGCAGTGGCTGCAGCGGAGAAAGCGGCCAAGCAGGGCGATGGACCAGCAGCCATCCGATACCTCAAGTCAGCCGGAATATGGGCGCTCAGAATTGCCGAGAAAATTGGCGTGGCCGTTGCGACAGAGGTCCTCAAGAAGGCAATATAGGATTGGTCCGCCGATGACCTCGCAGGCCCATTGCTCGGCGCGGATGCTTGGAAATCTCTTCACGCTTCCAGGTTGGCGGGGGCTCAGTCAACCGTTGGCTGGGTCCGCGCAGAAGAGGGCATCAGTCCCGAGGGTCCTGCTCCTCAAGGAACATTTGCACTTCGTGGATGAATTGCATGCGGTTCTTTTCAACCATTACCATGTGTGTTCCCTCGCCGAGTTCAACCCAGCGTTTGTAGGGCGCGTTCTTCAGTTCCGCGAAATATGCCGCGGTCTGATAGGTCGGCAGATCAGCGTCCCACTCCGCATGGATCAGCAAGGTCGGTACGGTGATGTCCGAAAGTTGGTACAACGGTCGCCCGCTTCGCCAATAGTCGCGGCTGTCCTGCGCTACGCCATTCGGCGCACGTAGGACCGGTGGATCTTGTCGGGCACCGACCGGGTCGGTAGCGAAAGCGGCGTCGGCAAACATATCGAACCAGCCAAGCGGGATCAGAGTGGCCTTCTTGTCGTCGGGAACGCCTGTCAGCCAGCGACTGCGTGCTGCCTCCCGCGTAACCGTGCGGTAGGCTTCCAGCGGGGGCGCATTCGGCGGCACTTTCTCCTTGTTCAGCCACATAGGCGCATAGAGCACTAGGCGTCCGACGTTGGCATTATGCGTGGTGGTGTAGAGGCCCATGATGGCGGTTCCCCACGACCAGCCCATCAGGTTCACCTTCTCCACATGGCGGCGGCTCATGACGAAATCGACGACGGAACCCACGTCGCCCGCAGCAATTGCGGTGTCCACGACAGGTTTGTTATCTGCCGCAGGCTTGTCCATTTCTGGCGGTCGGGTGGAGCGTCCGTAACCACGCACGTCCAACAGCCAAACGTCCCAACCGTGCGCGGCCAGCACGTCCATCATCGACGCGCCAGCGACCGGCAGATCAAACATCGCCTCCGACGGATAGGTCGCTCCGTGAACGTAGATCAGAACCCGGTCGGCAGAGAACGTCTCCGTTCCCGAAGGACGCTTGTTGCGAGCGTAGAGTTGGATACCCGGATCGGACGAGGGCACCATGAACTCCTGCATCTCCGTCCCCGCGCGGCTCGCAGGTGCCAAACCGAAAACCATGATCAGCACAGCGGTGAGACTGCCCAAATAGCGCGCTGGCCGACTGATAGGCCATTGCATGACGCATTCTCCCTGTATGACCGTCTTGGCGACGGGATTTATTTTGAGTGCCACGCCTTGCACCGCCGACCGCCTGCACAGTCCGATCTTCTGCCTCGAACGGGCCGCCAGAGCGGTAGCTGAAAATACAAAAACGCGGGTGGCACGTGCGCTTCCATATCACAAAGGCACGCGATGAGAAATTGACGCCTCGGCGCCAAGCCCACTGGCAACGGCAGCGGGGCTGGTCGGCGGCAAGTATTCAATGCCGCCTGCGGAGGCGCTATGCCATTTCAACTTGAGCGGAGGGCCGAGCGACGTTGGCCGGCTCGCCCGGGCCGCCGCCAACTCCTCTCCCCGCGGCCAGCGGGTCGCTATCCTCGCCAGTCCGCTCCACGTGCTGACGGGCTTCTGTCTCGCAGTCGATTGCCTGGCGTCGGGGTGCCACGGCGAGCGCAGCTTCGCGGTGGCGGAGCTGGCAGCATCTACGGCCTGCATAGGACGGTGGGGCAGGTCTTTGCCGCCGAGTGCGCCGCTCAGGCGCCTGTGGCGGCCGCATAGGGGCGGCCTGGCTGGTGACTGGGGCCGACCCTTAATGCGCGGGTCAGACCACGACGTGTGGCGCTGCTGGGGCCGGAGGCGCGGGAGTAGTGGGCCGCTTACCGATCCGGCACCCTTACACTTCTCCGCCGGAGCAGATGCGCGACTGCGACAACGTCCTTGTCCCAAACGAAAATTATTGCAACCGCAAGGCGTATCATTGGCATAATCGGCCCGCCACCTTCCCGTCCCAGATTGCCGATGGAACCGTTCGAGCCGCCGAAATACATCAGGAAGTTGATCGCCGCGATCAATGACGGGGCGAAGTCGGCGCAGCTCGGCGCGCTGGCGTTCACCGCCATCGGGGTGTTCCTGCTGGCGACCGCGTTCTCGGCGACCGACGAGGACCTGCTGCTGAACCGGGCACTCACGATCTCCCAGCTTGGCGGGACGGCGGTGCCGGTGGTGTTCGCGTTCGGGTTGGCGCCCGCGGTCTTCGTGGCGGCGCATTTCTACACCCTGATCCGCTACGACATGTTGGCAGAGAACGTGCGGCAGTTCCGCGAAGATCTGGCGGCGATGGCGATGATCAGAGGCAGATCGCGACCGGTGTCGGCAGTTGCTGGCGAACGTCGAGTTCGTAAACGCGCTGGCGATGCCGAAGGGATCGCGCGCGTCGAGTTGCGTGGTTTTAGTGCCTTTGGAGTCGTTGACAGTTAGTCAACGCCTCGATCAGCATCGACTAAGCAACAGCGTAAGGTCGCGTTATGCAGCGGCGACGCCTGCTTCTGGGCGCACTCACAGCTCCGATCGCGCTCGCGCGCGCCGAAGCACAAAGCAATGCGCCAGCAAACGCCCGCTCGTCCGAGACGATCCGCACACTGCTCGCGGAATTTGCGGGACCTGGCCGGGAAAGCCTCGGCTATGTTGCGGGCATTGGCGACGCTGGCGGGCATCGGGTGATATCTGTCGGAGCATCCGGTGCCCCGGATCAGCGGGCGCTGGATGGCGACAGCGTCTTCGAGATCGGCTCCATCACGAAGGTCTTTACGGCCCTGCTGATGGCAGAAATGGTGCAGCGGGGCGAGGTGTCCTTCGACGATCCCGTGGCAAGATATCTGCCGCCGGAGGGCCGACCGCATCCGCGTCAGGACAGGGCGATTACCCTCCTCGACCTCTCGACGCATACCTCGGGCTTGCCGCGGTTGCCGCCGAACCTTGAGCCGAAGGACCCAGCCAGTCCCTACGCTGATTACACGCTCGCGCAGCTCTACGCGTTCCTGTCCTCGTATACGCCGGAATTTCGTCCCGGCACGACCTATGAGTATTCCAATCTTGGGTTCGGCCTGCTCGGCCACGTGCTCGCGCTGCGGGCGGGCCGTCCCTTCGAGGACTTGCTGCTCGCACGTGTCTGCGCCCCGCTTGGGCTCGACGACACGCGCATCACCCTGACCACCAGTTTGCGCCAGCAACTCGCGCCGGGACACGATCCGGGTCTGTATCCCGTGCCGCCCTGGGTATCGGGGATCTTTGCCGGAGCGGGTGCGTTGCGTTCGACAGCGAACGACCTGCTGCGCTTCATGGATGCGTGGCAGGGCGCGGGAAATTCGAACCTCAGCGCGGCCATGGCGAGCGCGCTCGCCGTGCGGCGCCACACGAACCACCAGGACCAGGATGCCGCGGCGGGATGGTTCGTGCTCGATGCCCATGCCGACGAACTGGTGTGGAAGGACGGCGATACGGACGGCTACGCGAGCTATGCCGGCTATTCGACGCACACGCATGTGGCCATCGTGCTGCTGTCCAATACGCGGAGCTGGCTCTCGACGCCGCTGCTCGGCCGGCACTTGCTCAACCCCGCGTACATGGCTCCAGCGCTGCGCGAACCGATTGATATGGATCCCGCACGGCTTGCGGCTTATGCGGGCCGCTATTCCTTATCGCCGCAGCGTGTGATCACGGTAACGCCACGGCAAAACTGCCTCATGATGCAAGCGAACGGCCAGATGGAAACGGAGATATTTCCAGGCAGCGATACAAACTTCTTCGCACGAGATAGCCCTGCTGTCGTAGCATTCGAGCTTGACCCGAACGGCACCCCGTCGGCTCTAATGCTGTACAGCAACGGACAATACCGCCGCGCCGTCCGTGTTCCGTGAGGATCCGGCGCGCCGACTTGTTTAACCATCGTGGTGAATTGGGAGCCGCAAGCTTCGCCGCGGATCTGGACGGCGCAGAGCCTCGCTGCCCGGACTGTGTCGCCTTCGACAGCCCCCTGCGTCAGCGGATCCGACGTAACCGCGGCTTCTCGGGCTTCACCGACCGTAGCGGCAGCACTGACAGCCGCTTCCAGTCTGGCGATGGTCCTGGCGCACTCCAGCGCCTGCGCGTTGTCGGTGATGCCCGGGAACCGGCGGCGCAGCTCGACGGCGGCAGAATGTTCGCCGCGCTGCTCAAATGCGGCGCGGATCGCAGCGCCCGCCACACTGGCCGGCTGCTGACTTGTGGTGCGGGCTACCTCACCACGGCTTCACTACGTCCCGCGAGGTCACCACGAAGTCGGTCCGATCGGTGCCGCACTGCGAGCAGCGAAACCGCAGTTCGGTCAGCGGCATGTCGCCGCGCCCAGACTGCACGAGCGCATCGGGGTCGGCGTCCGCCTGATGGCGGCGGCACGAGTTCGAGAACACCAGCACACGCACTAGCCGGTGCGCAGCGCGGTGCGCGGTGTCGGCAGGCCATCAGTCTTCGGGCGGCGAGCCTGATCAATCCAGTAGCACGATCTTCCGCACAGGCTGGCTGCCGGCGCCCTCGATGCCGGAGATCAGTTCCACCTTGCTTGCGCGGCCGCCGCAGCCGGCATGGCGCATGAGCTTGATGATGTCGCGGATCAGCATGTCGCGCTGTGGCGTGTATGTCTCGGAGAGCATGCGGTCCTTACCGCAGCGGTCGCACCTGATCTGCATGAACCAGGACGGAAACGCGCTGAACGGCTCCGCCAGGGCTTCCTGGCCAGTGGGCAGCGGATCGTCGCCGTCGATACGCCAATGACGGCTGGACATCGCGGTGCCGCTCATGGTGCCCCCTCCGCCAGCATCATCCTCTCAACTGCACCAACGATGTCAGCCGTGGCCGTCCACATTGGCAGAAACTCTCCTATACCTTCGGTGTGCGCGAGAAACTCCGGCCGCGCCACAAACAGCACTTTGACGCTAGGGCGTTTGACCCGCGCCATTCGCGCAAGCGCCACGCCGTGGGGCTGGCCGGCCCCGAAAGTGATCCGGGTGATCAGGACTTCGATCCGTTGTGAAGTCCGCAGCCCATCGGCCGCCGATATCGTGTCAGAGAACGCTCTCACGTCATGGCCGGCTGCCACAAGCGCAGTCACGGTGCGCTCGATGAATGCCGGATCATCGTGGACGACAACGACGCGCGCTGGCATCGCAACCTCCCTCCTCATTCCGAGCGGGAGCGCAGCCGCATCTCTCAGTCGCCGACGCCCGACAGCATCGTTGTCAGCGATGACCAACCCTGGACGTGGCCAACGTGGAAGTCCAGTGGCGTCACTTTCTGCATACAGAATGGAATGGACCCGGTACGGCGAGACGCAATTCGGCGCCTCGGCCCATGGCTTCGGTATGGCCTCGCCTTCTTCTGTGCCCGCCAGGCGGTCCGTGGCTGCGCTAATACACGCCGGCGCCACCGCGGTTCGGTTGGTGCGCCCCGAGATCCGGCAAGGCGCTTTCTCCGCTCATTGCGGCATATCGGTCTACCAACCGGTTAAGCGCTTCCCGCACTTTCTCGACCGGCTCGACCGCGGCCATTGCCCGCAGTTCGGTCACAATTTCCAGGAGTTCGGCCTGTGCGACGAGCTTGGACATGGCTTCACGATGGCATAGCCATCGATCGATGTCTGTGAGCCACGTCACATGACGCGCCACCCTGGGTGTAATTGGAGGCGCCATCACCACGCCGTGGTGCTCAATTGCAGCGGTCTGGCGCTACTCGTCACGTTCGTGTGCGGCGTCATCGTCTGGACGCTCGTGTGACCCACATTCCCAACCGGCAGCCTTTCCCCGGCTGCCACCTTCGGACAATCCAACTGGCCGCTCAGGGTTCGTCACCTGGGCGGCATTTTCTTTTGGCTGGCCGACGAGTTAGACTGGCGGCGCGGCAGCACGAGTTTCCGTTCCGTAGCTGCCGTGATGACACTTCCACTTAGCCGCCCCGGTTCGTCGCCGTGGGCGGTTATTCTTTTCATGGCGCCAGCCGCAGCGCCGCTGTGGGGTGGCACCCGGCAGCCTTTGCTAAAGGGGGCTGCCTATCTTCTCAGTATCAACTGGCCGCCCTTGGACCCCTTCCTGGCGGTGTTTTCTTTTCGCTGGCCGACAGCATCGAGATCGGCGTAGGCTGACGGCGGCAGTCAGGCCACACAGGCTGGCTGCCACGTTTCCGTTGTAAACTGCCCGCCCTTTGACCTTCCCCATCAGAAGGGCGGTTTTCTTTTGGCCGACGATCGGCCAGGACAGCCCCTTCTCGGGCATGGTCAACCGTCGTCCTGCGTGGCCACCGGCCCGTGACCCGCGCCGTGGTTGCCCGACAGCATTACCACCGAGCCCATGATGGTCAGGGCCGCCACGCAAGCGATCAGCCACCACTTGGCAATCTCAAGGTTCACCGAGCCGAGGTCTGATCGATCGCGGCGCCAACGGGGTTCAACAGTATCGCGCATAGTTATCCGCCTTCAGCCATCGGCCGAAGTTCTGGTCGACAAGCAGCGGCCGAGCAAGCGGCTGTTTGACGGTCGCCCCACGGCTCCGCCACCCGCTGCCGTGCATTTTTTCCAACCTCCAAACTCGCCGCCCTCTGGCTCCCGCAGGGCGGTATCTTTGGCCAGCGCGACGCGATAGACTGCCATCCGGCAGCCGTCGCTCTCCTGTGGCGCTGCCACGTTTCCGTGCAACCTATTAATCAGTCGATCAGTAAGTCATATTTTCCTTGACATGCAATCAGCCGTATTCTCGTTCGACATGCAAAAAGACGATGCGCGTAAACTCGATCACGCAACCTTGGAGGCACTACGGATGCGCGCGGTGCGAAGCGTGCAAGACGGCGAAAGCCCCGAGGATGTCGCGCGCACACTGCGGGTCAGTCCGCGTGCGATGTATCGATGGCTGGCGCTCTACCGTCGTGGTGGCTGGAATGCACTGAGGGCGAAGCCCCTGGCGGGGCGTCCGCCGAAAGTCGACGGCGGCATGCTGAAATGGCTCTACAACACGGTGACGCAGAAGAACCCGCTGCAACTCAAGTTTCAGTTCGCCCTATGGACCCGGGAGATGGTGGCGGAGCTGATCGAGAGGAAATACGGCATCCGCCTGGCCAAGAACTCGGTGGGGCGCCTGTTGGCGCAGCTTGGCATTACCCCGCAAAAGCCGCTGTATCGGGCGATCGAGCGTGATGCGACACTGGTGCAAAGATGGCTGAAGACGGAATACCCGAAGATCAGGACAATGGCCAAGGCGCAAGGTGCCGACATCTATTTTGGCGATGCGGCTCATATCCGTTCGGATCATCACGCGGGGCGCACCTGGGGCAAGAAAGGCGAGACCCCGGTGGTCGAGACCACCGGGGCCGGCATGCTATGAGCCTGATTTCGGCGATTACCTCGAAAGGGCGCATGCGGTTCATCGTCAAGCCAACAGGCGGCGTGAATGCGGATGTCTTTATCGAGTTCCTCAAACGACTGCTGGTCGGTGCAACGCGCCGGATCTTCCTGATCGTCGATCGAGGCCCGGCGCACCGGGCGAAAAAGACGAAGGCGTTTGTCGCAACGCTTGGCGGCAGGCTGCGGCTGTTTTTCCTGCACCCGTATTCGCCGGATCGCAATCCCGACGAGCTCGTGTGGAAGCATTTGAAGGCCGACACCGTGGGGCGCATGGTCGTGACGGATAAGGCCGACTTCAAGAGCAAGGTGGTGTCCGCCATGCGCAGCCTACAAAGGAACCCAGGCAAGATTTGTTCGTTCTTCCAAAAACCGTCCATGCATTATGCTGCATGAATATGAACTTACTTATGGACTAATAGCCGCCCTCGGACCTCCCAGGGGCGGCTTTTCTTCAATGACGGGGCGAAGTCGGCGGCGCACTGGCGTTCACTGCTATCGGGGTGTTCCATACTGGGCGGGAAACCTGCGGCGGTTTCGTGAAGACCTGGCAGTGATGGTGGGGTCGCCCGCAGCAGTTGCCGCCGTATGTGAGTTCATGAATAAGTGTGCGATGCTGAGCCAATGGCGACGGTCTGCCTCGCCACTCAAATGAACGGGCTGAGCATGGTCACATATATTATCTATATCATCATGGCCTTCGCTGTGGCTCTCCTGGCGGGGTTCACTGGCGGCATGCCACGCGGGATAATAGTTACCACTCGTTCGGGCTCGACTGAGGGTGACGATGCCGATGCAAATGCCGCAACAGAAGCATCTGACCACAATATCGCACCGAAATTGCCATCCGAGATCTTGGATGCTCTCGCAGAGGTAGGTCGACTGAGTGGCCGAGAGCCTGTTGGCGGACAACTCCGCGACCAGGACGACGGTTATCCCTCGGTTTCACCTATAAGGCACCCTCTCTCCTTGCAACCGACGGAGCCGGAACGCCTCACACCGCTCAGCGCACACCGCAGTCTGCTTGCGGGGATAATCGACCGTTTGATGCAGGGGACGCAGTTCATTGCCCTAACGGGCGCGCCTGGGGTTGGAAAGACCATCATGGCGTCAACGATCCGCGAGGAACTGAGCAAACGCTCTGTCCGAGTCCGATGGATCGATGGCGGCGGGGGCAGCGGCATTCACCTGCGGACGATCATGTTCCAGTTTCTGGGCGAGCCAGAATGCGATGTTGACCCTGACGCTATCGAACGGCTGTTCGACGCCATGACCGAGCGGGAGACCCCCGACGAGGGGTTAGTGCTCATAATCGATGACGCGGAGCAGTTGCTCCCGGACGCAATCGGATACCTGCGCCTGCTAGCAAGCGTAGCAAGGGAGCGAATGCCGCAGATCGTGTTCGTGGGCGATCCCTCATTCTGGGACATTGCCGACCAGGCGGCTCAGGCCGGTTTCAGCGACCTCATTACGGCTCGTTTCGAACTCGAACCCCTGAGCCCGGAGGAGACCCTCGCTGTAGCCGAGCAGTATATATGTTCGCTGAACCGCGCGCGCAGACCGGTTCTTGATGCAGGTGCATTCGAGGCGGTGGTGCAGCGGAGTAGTGGCCTGATCGGCCGTCTTGTTCCGCTGGTGGCGGCCATCGAGGCGATAACAGCCGCAACAGATCAGACCCAAGTGACGGCGGCGGTGGTCGATGTGGCGGCTGCGAGGCTTGAGGGCGAGGTTGTCACGCTGCTCGACGGCGGCCTCGCGTCGCAGTCTGAGCTCAGGCCCGACGTAGCAATAATGCGGCCTGTGGTTGGGCATGCCACGCGCGCTTTAGCTCCTGCCCTGAACACCCTGCGTTGGGACAGGAGTGCCGCTCGAATGGCGGGTGTAGCGGCGGTGCTGGTCGGTGGTATCGGTGCGGCAGCATATTGGTGGGCCCCGCTTGGCGTTGACCGGATATGGGCGGAGGGGCGAACGGCTTCTGAGCTTCGCAGTGCTGTGGAGCGTGCGTCTCCCGACACGACAATAATAGTTCGACTGCCGTTCTCCGCCCTGACTTTGCAGGCCCAATCGGACACGCCGGATGTCGAGAGTGCAACTACGCCACAGGTCACGGCTTCGGTCGCGGCGTCAGAAATAATTGAGCCGCCTGTGCTCGTGGCACAACAGATTGGCGCGGCCACTGCCGCGCACAGGCGCGCGGCCAGATCAGCAACTGTGCAGACGCGAGGAACGATCGGTGGTTACGTGACCCACGCGAATAAGGGCATTTGGCTGTTCTCACCCATTGCGAACGGTGGGGCTAATAGCTGAACCGGAGGGCGGATGCGAATTAGCAAAAGTCCGCGCCCATTCCTTTTTTTGGCCTGACAGGACCTTGCTCGCTACTCCGCTCACTGCCTCGTTGCCCGGATCGATACATTCTGGCCCCCGGCCGGGCGCTAAGCGGCGATGGGCTCCAACAAGTCCAATCTGTTGTTCTGAGGCGAGCTGACGCCCCGATCGAAAGGCCACACTCGCAATAACCCGTCCATTACAGAATGCAAGAGCATTACGAAGTCGCCACTCAACCTCCCGGAGCCACCAACTAACTGGAGATGAGCAACCTGACGCCCCACACCAGCAGCATGCACCAGGCTGCTGTCGCAGCGGCGCAGAGAGCCGCGAATGCAGCCCGACATCAGGCGGTTTGGTATGAAGTCTCTATCAGGGGCTGATCGGCACCCGCGGAGTTCATATTGCTTCTGCATCGGCTCTGCTGTGGTTGTGAAGCACGTTTTCTATTGCTGAAAGCAACGCGCTGGGCCCGAATGGTTTGCACAGATACAGGCGTTGAGAGCGTTGAAGATCATCCATATCCTGTGGGTAACCCGACATTTCGATAACCGCCGCACCACACGTCTCCGCCACGCGCGCAACTTCAGCGCCAAAACCGTCTGGAAGAACCCTGTCCACGAGGACCACATCCACGTGCGCGGTTCGTAAGAATGCCAGCGCTTCTCCCACCGTGCTTGCCGAGCTTACTCGATACTCCAGCTCAAGCGTCCCCTGTAAGACTTCGACGATCAGCGGCTCATCTTCAACGATAAGGATATGGAAGCGACTGGGCATTTCACTGTCTCCCAAATGCTTGTGATCCTGTTGTCAACGCAGGCCAAGTAACCTGCTCCGCTCAGCGAGCATGAAGTCGACTCTCGTCGCCACTTTCTCGACAGCCACGATCGCAGCTTTCACGTTAGGCGCGATACCCGACGACAGCATGACCTCGGACGATCCCTCGCCGCAGCCGTCTCGTTGCTGTATTATGTACTGAACCCATGAACCTGCGTTGCGAACCGTGAGCCTCAGTCGCGGACCTTCGGCTGAGAGGTTCCCATGCGCGTCAGTGCGCCATATCTCGCGGTTCACCATGTTGGGCTCCGGCTGATCGCTTGGGCCAGATGAAAATATCGACGAATGCAAAAATCAATAGCGTCGTGATCGCCGATCGTTCACAGCATGGTGAAATTGTCGGTTGAATGATCCGGTATCACTCGCGTGCGACAGTTGTGGGTCTTCTCGACGGACAACCATTGCGTGGCCCCGCATCACCGAATGGGGCGCCACCTAAAGCATGCTGGCCGTTGCTCGGCGCGATGTAAAAATGTCGTTCGCCAGCGGCGCTCGCCGTGCATAGGACGCTTACGGCTTGCGCGGCAGCCGTATCGTGAACTCGCTGTATTCGCCGACCTCGCTGTCCACAGCGATGCTGCCGCCATGCTGCTGCGTGACGATGTCGTAGGTGATCGACAGGCCGAGGCCGGTGCCCTCGCCGGTTGGCTTGGTGGTGAAGAACGGCTGGAACAGCTTGTCCCTGATGTCGGCCGGAATGCCGGTGCCGTTGTCCCGCACACGGATCTCCACCGCCTCGCCGGCATCGCGGGTGGTGACCTTCAGCGTCGGCACGAACCCGGCGTCCCCGCCGTCACGCGCCCGCCTTGTGGCCGCGTAGAACCCGTTGCTGAAGATGTTCAGGAACACCCGCGTGATGTCCTGCGGGTTGACCTCGATCGGGGCGATGCCTGCGCCGAAGTCGCGTTCCAGCGTGATGTTGAAACTCTGATCCTGCGCGCGGGCACCGTGGTAGGCGAGGTTCAGCGCCTCATCGATCAGCGCGTTCAGATCGACCATGCGCCGTTCGCCCGAGGACCCGCGCGAATGTTCCAGCATCGCCTTCACGATGCCGTCGGCACGTTTGCCGTGCTCGGTGATCTTCTCCAGGTTGCTGGTCAGCATGGCCGACACGTCGTCGATCTCCGCGCGCTGATCGTCGGTCAGCGCGGCGAAGCCCGGCGCGGCGGTCTCCTTCAGTTCGCTCAACAGATCGACCGACAGCGCGGCGAAATTGTTGACGAAGTTGAGCGGGTTCTTGATCTCGTGCGCGATGCCGGCGGTGAGTTGGCCGAGTGATGCCATCTTCTCCGCCTGGATCAGGTTGGCCTGGGCGGTCTTCAGTTCGCGATAGGCGGCCTCGATCGTGCGGCTGGCTTCCTCCGCCGCATCGCGGGCGGCGCGGATTTCCGCCTCGTTGCGCTTGCGCTCGGTGATGTCGGAGTAGATCAGCACGAAGCCGCCGCCCGGCACCGGGTTGTGGCGGACTTCGATGACCCGCCCATCCGGCCGGGTGCGCTCATAGGTTCGGGATTGACCCGCTTGCTCGATGAGCCGGCGTACATGCTCCTCCGGGTCGGCCTCGCGGCCGATACTCGCCACGCTCGGCGAGGTAGCGGACGTATTCAGAGAATGTCTGACGCCGCGCGATGATATCGTCGGGCACGTCCAGGATATCCTGGAACTTGCGGTTCCATGCGACCAGATGCTGCGTTTCGTCGAACATGGCGACGCCGTCGCCCATGTTCTCGAAGGTGATGCGGAGTTCGTCCTGGCGCTGGCAGTTCATCGGTGCGGACGCATTCGTTCAGCAGCCGCGCGTTCTCCATCGCGATCACCGCCTGGGCGGCGAAGTTTTCCAACAGCGCGATCTGCTTGTCGGAGAACGCGCGCACTTCCTGCCGGTAGATCGAGATGAACCCGAGAACGCCTCATCCTTGCGCAGCGGCACCGACGAGGATCGTGCGCGCGCCGCCAAGTTCGACCATCGCGCGGCCGATCGGGATCGCCGTCTGCGATACGGTCCTCGGCCTTCAGATCGAGGATCTGGATGGGTCGTCTGTCTCGATGGATCGCGTCGCAGCGGACTGCCAGGTCCGGGCTATCAGCGGGGTCTGTGCCATGAACTCGGCGAAGCCTCGGGCACGTCCGCAGTTGCGACCGCGTGAGAATCGCTCGCCATCATAAGTGTAGAGCGACCCGAACGCCGCTTCGCACAGCCGCATCGCCTTTTCCAGCATCGCATCGAACACCGGCGCGAGATTGCCGGGCGAGGCGTTGATGACCTGCAACACCTCGGCGGTCGCGGTCTGCTGCTCCAGCGCCTCGCGCTGCTCGGTGAGCAGCCGCGCGTTCTCCATCGCGATCACCGCCTGGGCGGCGAAGTTCTCTAGCAGCGCGATCTGCTTGTCGGAGAATGGCCGGACTTCCTGGCGATAGAGCGCGATGTAGCCGAGCAGACGTCTCGTCCTTGCGCAGCGGCACGACCAGCAGCGGTGCGTATGCCCCCGAGATCGGCTACGGCACGCGTGCAGCTGGTCGCCCGTGCGATAACGCTCGACTGCCTCAACATCGACGGATGTGGATCGACGCCGTTCGCCGTCGGACGACGCGTCGACTGTGCGCCGGTCGGGACGGTGCGGCCGCTGTCGCTCAGAAACTCGGCGTATGCGGCAGGAGCCCCGCGCGTCGCCACGGCGCTGCAAGTGTTCGCCGTCGTAGGTCGTCAGAGACGCCCGATCGCCGCCTCGCACAGCCGCGTGCGCCTTTTCCAGGATCGCATCGAACACCGGCGCCAGATCGCCGGGCGAGGCGTTGATCACCTGCAACACCTCGGCGGTCGCGGTCTGCTGCTCCAGCGCCTCCCGCTGCTCGGTGATCAGCCGCGCGTTCTCCATCGCGATCACCGCCTGGGCGCGAAGTTCTCGAGCAGGGCGATCTGCTTTCGGTGAACGGCGCCAGCCTCCTGGCGATAGATCGCAACCATTCCGACTGCAACATCGTCCTTGAGCAGTGGCACAGCGAGGACAGTACGGATGCCGCCAAGCTCCACAAGTGCGCGTGCGTCAGGGGTGCCCCGCATCGATAGTTCTCGCCAGCAGTCAAATCCGGGATCTGCACCGGGCCTCTTGCTTCGATGATGCGCGCCGGCACAGTTCCAGGCTGAATTTTGTCCATCGGATATCTTGTCATTGTATTCTTCGAACGCGGCGGTCACGCCTCGCACAGCCGACGGTCACCGAATGGTCGCCGTCGAAGGTCAAGATGCCGCCACATCGTGCCTCCGCACAGCCGCATCGCCTTTTCCAGCATCGCATCGAACACCGGCGCCAGATTGCCGGGCGAGGCGTTGATCACCTGCAACACCTCGGCGGTCGCGGTCTGCTGTTCCAGTGCCTCGCGCTGCTCGGTCAGCAGCCGCGCGTTCTCCATCGCGATCACCGCCTGGGCGGCGAAGTTCTCCAGCAGGGCGATCTGCTTGTCGGAGAACGGCCGTACCTCCTGACGGTAGAACGAAATCATGCCGAACACAGCCGTCGTCTTTGACGCAAGCGGCACATTCAGCACAGTCCGTGCGCCCCCGAGATCGGCTATCGCACGGCCGCCAGGGATCGCCTTCTCGGTAGTCTGGCTCTTCCAACCGAATCGAAAACATGGACCGGGCGTCTTGTTTCGAACGCACGGCCAGATGGGCTTCCAGGGCTCGGGTCTGGCGGTTGGCTTTGCCATGAATGCCGGCGAACGCGGCGGGAACCCCACGCGCGACCACTGTGCGGAAGGACGTGCCGTCGTAGGTGATAGAACATCCCAAACGCGCATCGCACAGACGCATCGCCTTCTCCAGGATCGCATCGAACACCGGCGTCAGATTGCCGGGCGAGGCGTTGATCACCTGCAACACCTCGGCCGTCGCGGTCTGCTGCTCCAACGCCTCGCGCTGCTCGGTGATCAGCCGCGTGTTCTCGATCGCGATCACCGCCTGATCGGCGAAGGTGCTGACGAGTTCGATCTGCCGGTCGGTGAATGGCTCGACCCGCTGGCGGGCGAGAACGATGACGCCGATCGGTTCGCCTTCGCGCAGCAGCGGCACGCCAAGCGAGGTCCGCTGCCTGCCAAGCGCTGATCGCGTCGTCCGGATAGCCTCGGAACGGCGGCGACATCGTGAATATGCACGGCGCGGCCTTCGAGCATGGCTCTGCGCGCGACGATCGGCGCGTCTCGGGCCAATCGGATCGCCCCGCGCGCATCCGAGTAGTGCCTCGATATTCCGGTGGGAACCCAAAATTCGCCGCCAGCCGATACGCGTCGCCCTCGCGACGGACGATCACTGCCTGATCGGCATCGCAAAGCCGCGCGGCGGTCTCGACCACCGTATCCAGCACCGGCTGCAGATCGAACGTCGAGCGGCTGATGACCTTCAGCACGTCGCTGGTCGCGGTCTGGTATTCCAGCGTTTCCTGAAGATCGCTCGTGCGGGTTTGCAACGCGCGATACGTCTCGGCGCTGGTGATGGCGATCACCGCCTGCTCGGCGAAGGTCTTCAGCAGTTCGATCTGGCTGTCGGAGAAGCCGCCGCGCTCGCGGCTGCCTAGGGAGAGGGCGCCCATCGCCTTGCCATCGCGCAGCATAGGGACACCGCCACTTTGGCGGACCTTGGCGCCGAAGAATGCGGTGCAGACCTCGGGTTCCGACTCGCAATCATCGATGCGGATGATCCGACGCTCCAGGATGGCGCGGCCCGGGACCGCTGCCAGTCGAGCGCCGGTATCGGGAATACTGCCGCGAATTGTTCGCCGAACTGTGGCATCGTCGCTGACACCCGTCGCCGCGCGATAATGGATCAGCGTGCCATCAAATTCGTAGACGAGTCGCGCCGTAGGCGTCGCAGCAGCTCGACGCGCCCGCCGCGACGATCAAATCGAATACCGGCTGTGGGTCGCCCGGCGAGGCCGACATCGCCTTCAGCACGTCGATGGTCGCCGACTGGTGCTCGATCCGCTCGCCGTATTCGCTGTTGCGCTGTGCCAGTTCGGCAGTCCGCGCAGCGAGTTCCTCCGCCAGCGCGGCCTTCTCCGCCAGCGCCCGCATCGCGCTCTTGCCGCAGTTCCGCGATGGTGCGCTGAAGTTCGGCGATCGTGTCGTCTTGCGTCGCGGTCATTGGCCGTCACCACGCCGCGCTCCATGCAGAAGCGCGATCGGCATGCATCTGGCCCGGGTCAAAGTCGTGGCCATGTTTCCCCCTGGCTGGCCAGAACCGGACGTGGGTTGCCAGCAAGGTCAGATGCTAAGCCCAGCCAAGGCCCGATCCAAACCTCCGGGTGCCAGCGAGGCTTACCGCCGCCCTTTCTTGGGCAGCGGGTGCCATCGGGCGCTTTGATTTCGGCGGCGCCCGCGGGCGCGAGCGCCCCCCAATATGCACGCCATCGATAATCATAATGCACGAGCGTGACTAACTGCCGCAGCAGGCTTTCACGTAGGTGGAGATCGTCCGAGGCAACCTCGCCCGGATCGTTCGAGAGGCAAGACCCCGATGGGTGAAGTAATCCGCCTAGATGCTGCCGCCAGAAGCTTTCCCGCTCCCCTGACGCGGCCAACGCAGCAGATGCCATACGAGACATACCTCGCCTACCAGCAGGCGGAGGCAGCCTTCAGGGCGCTCTATTTCGGCAGACCGTTCGATATCGAGACCATGGCTAACCGCCCATCCGCCAAGATCGTTCAGCGGCACTGGTCGACGGTGGAGCAACTGGCCGAGACGTTGCTGCGTCAGAAGTCGCTGAGCCGCGAGCAGGTGACCAAGCTCCTACTGCACGCCAGCCTCGATGCAGCGGTAGCTGCCGAACCCTGATCCGTAATGAACTCGGGAGACAGAACCCGATGAGCTACCTTCTTTCCCTATCTACGTTTTTAGAGACAAATCTTGCCTGTTCATTTTAGCTGCGCATGGCGGACACCACCTGCTCTTGAAGTCGGCTTTTCCGTCACGACCGTGCGCCCCACGGTGTCGGCCTCAAATGCTTCCACACGAGCTCGTCGGGATTGCGATCCGGCGAGTAGGCGGCGGAAAAACAGCCGCAGCCTGCCGCCAAGCGTTTCGACAAACGCCTCGTCTTTTTCACCCGGTGCGCCGGACCTCGATCGACGATCAGGAAGATCCTGCGCGTGCACCGACCAGCAGTCATTTGAGGAACTCGATAAAACATCAGCATTCACGCCGCCTGTTAGCTTGACCATGAACCGCATGCGCCCTTTCGAGTAATCGCCGAAATCAGGCTCATAGCATGCCGTGCCCCGGTGGTCTCGACCACCGGTCTCGCCTTTCTTGCCCCAGGTGCGCCCCGCGTGATGATCCGAACGGATATGACCGCATCGCCAAAATAGATGTCGGCGCCTTGCGCTTTGGCCATTGTCCTGATCTTCAGTATTCCGTCTTCAGCCATCTTTCACCAGTGTCGCATCACGCTCGATCGCCCGATACAGCGGCTTTTGCGGGGTTATGCCAAACTACGCCAACAGCACCCCACCAGTTCTGGCCAGGCAGATCCGTATTTCCTCTCGATCAGCTCCGCCACCATCTCGCGGGTCCATAGGGCGAACTGAAACTTGAGTTGCAGCGGGTTCTTTTGCGTCACCGTGTTGTAGAGCCATTTCAGCATGCCGCCTCAGTTTCAGCGAGCGCCCCGCCAGGGGCTTCACCTTCATGCATTCCATCCACCGCACGGTAGAGCGCCAGCCATCGATACATCGCACGCGGACCGACCCGCAGTGTGCGCGCGACATCCTCGGGGCTTTCGCCGTCTTGCACGCTTCGCACCGCGCGCATCCGTAGGGCCTCCAAGGTTGCGTGATCCAGTTTACGCGCATCGTCCTTTTGCATACCGAACAAGAATCACGGCTGATTCGCCATGTCAAGGAAAATATGACTCTACTTATCGACTGTATACATCTACGTCATGCAGGACGACGGCTTGCCGGGGCTCGTGCAGATCGGCATGACCGACGACAACCCAGAAGTCCGCGCGCAAGAGCTGAGCAACCTCACGGGCGTGTTAGGACGTTTTACCGTCGCACGTCAGTGGCAGCTTAAGGATGCCGCGATCTATGAGCGGCGCATATCTGCCGTCCTCGGCTGTTACCACGTCTCAGGCGAGCACTTCCGTTTGCCGGTCGAGGGGGCCATCGGCCGGATAACCGTTCTGCTTTATTCGTGGGGCATTGTAAACGAAGAGGGCTTGACCAGGGACGAGGCTCGGGCAGTGCGGGAGGCTGCAGCGCTACGTGCTGAGCAGGATCGCATCAAAGCCGTGAAGCGCGCCGAGGAGGCGCGTGAGCGCACGATCGAAGCCGAGGTGGCGCGGGCTCAAGCCGAAGCGGCGCATCAATCCTTTTGGCACCCGTTCATAGACAGAGTTCCGAACGCGATGGTGTGGTGCATGACATGGGCACTCATAGAGGTCGGCGTCTTTGCGGAACTGACGGGCCAGTGGCATCAACCCGGCTGGCAGTTTCTTGCCCATCTGATCGGGGTAGTCGGCCTTTGCATTGTGTTCAAGTGGCCGTCAGCGAAGCAGCAGGCGGAGCGCAACAAAGCCGCGCGCGAGGCGCGCGAGCGTGTCCTGTCGGCACATGGCTTGCCTGCCACATGGACACCCTCCCCATGACCCCCAATCGCTACCGCGAGTGCCTGGACTCCCTCGGCCTCTCGCAGCGGGGGCTGGCGCCGATCCTGCAATGCTCGGATCGGCTGACGCGCTCTTGGGCGACAGGACGCGAAATCATCCCGCCGGAAGTTGTAGACTGGCTCGAAGCCTGGGTTGCGGTTCGGTTGGCGCACCCGGATCCGTCGCCGCCGGAGAACTGGCGCAGGTCGCACGCCCCTCGATCCGTCTGATTAAAGCAACGCAGCAAGCCGCGCCGGCTACCGCTGCTCGGGGCCGGAGGCGCAGGAGTGACGGGCCGATTGGCGGTAGCTGGACCACCGCAAGATCCGACAGAAATGCGATAAGCGGCCAGCAAGACGGCGGCCGTGCGGTCTCCATCCACAGGCTGGTCCACCAGCTTATGCCCTGAAGAGTGAATATTGCTAAAGCTTAACGGCCTGGCCAAACGCGGCCAATCGCCCCCTACACCACGTACCGTGCTGCATTTATCCACACAAAAACGCGCACCGGACCACGGTGAGGTCGGCCAAGGGTAGCTGCCCACAGGGCCACCCTGAGAGGGGCGGTCAGTTCAGGAGAGCATGTCGATAGCGCCATCCTACGCGAGTGGCAGTAACGCGCGGGTTACCGTTTTGCGGCGGGCGGTCTCCGGCGACCCATTCGACCGGACGACCGAGGGCCAGGGGTTGCTGCTCAACCCAGCACCGAGCTTGGCAGGCTTCCACCGTGCACCGCCTCCGACGAACACGGCCGGAAACAAATCGTCCGCGCGCGCCTCTATCCTGCGACAAGCTTGCCGTGTAGTGCATGGCATTATCAAATGGTGTGAACGGGGTGCTGGCCGTGCCCGACTTGCCGCCCTGCGGCAGGCTGCCATAGGCGGCCTGGTCATTATTCATGACTTTCGCCGGTGTGACCATCGAGCTGCGCCTAATTGGTGAACTGGATCTTCTGCTGCTGCCCGCGCGGCGGGATCAGGTGGCTTTGCTGGCGGACCCGACTGCGACCGTCCCGGTGCCATGCACGTTCGCCGTCGCCGCCCCAGCTTCTTTGCTCTGCTTTTCGAGTTTGACCTATCCCACGCGAGCCAGATGCGTATCATATTCACTAAGAGCCTCTGGACTAGGACATCGAGATAGTAATGCGAGATCGGCCGAACGCGGGGTCTCCACCGCCAACTGAGCGCGCCACGCCGTGGATCATCTCGGTTGCTGCGTGCATTTTGCTCGCGGTCGGGGTTGGTCTTGCCTTTTCCGATCGGGCGGCATCCGCTGGTGCGGCTTGGGGGGTTGGGTTCTTGCTGGTGGCCCTCTTGCTTATCTCCAAATTCAAACGGTTTAAGGGGTTTGGGTTTGAAGCAGAAATGTGGGACCAGAAACAGGCCGAAGCTGCCGCGCTGGTGGATCAATTGAAGTCGCTGTCCAAAGTTATTAGCAAACAGATGGCGTCTGTAGCGGCGAGAATAGGTCTCTGGGACTCTGCACTTTCAATGGCAGAGCTAGCCGACGTCCTCGAAGACCTCCAGCAACAGATGAATGAGATGGAAGTCCCACCGGATGAGGTAGATGAAGTTCTTGAGCAGTTGTATCAACGCATCGAGGCTGCGTTTCACGCCGAAGCACGCCACGAAGTATCTAACGCCTTGCGTGCAGCTGCTGATGGCATACATGCAGGTCAGGGGTCTGCCGATTTGGAGGAACGCAAAAGGGCGGTATCGATGGTTCCCGACCTGAACGCGGAGAATAGGCTTGCCGTAGCTTTACCTGTTGTATCAATGGATGCGCTTATTGAGTTTGTCGACAACTCCAAGATTATTGGGTCAAAGACAGAGACGATAGTCAAGCTCAGAGAGATCGATCACGACTTGCGGCATTTCCGGGAGCGACACTCATTCCGACGAAAAGACTGGCTGCCTAAAGTTGCCCATTAAACGGTACGGTCTCGATGACCCGCAATGACGAAGACTAGTTCGATCTAGAAGCCGGACCTGCGGATTTCCCGCATTGATCAACCCCACGTGGCTCGCTGGTCACTGCTGGCCCCTTCAGACGGCGGTCGCTTAGCATAACATTCAGCACGTGCGGGCGCCCGATAGGTTTGTTGACGGAGGCGTCTCATCATCCTGTCGCCGCTGGCGCTCAAGCTAGAGGTGGTAAGGGTATGGGTACGCAGGCACCATGCTGGCTCGCTGCTGAAATGCACGACGCTTGCGGACAGAAGATCCGCAGGGGAGCCCGTCGGTCGCTGGCGAATACACCTGACGCGACCGTTGCGGCCACAAACAGTAGCGCGACCAGCGTGCCCGCGGCAGTTCCGAGCAACGTATAGAACTCGTGCCAGTGAGCCAGAACTTCGCCGACCGGCAGCATCAAAGTCTTTCAGTGTTTCCACCGATACGGCGTCACCCCCACGTCGGCAATCCGGGCAGCAGCGACGGTTGGCTGGTCATAATGCCAAGCGATCCCGGTTAAGCCCATCCGGCGTAGGGTCGCAACGTGTCCAATGTACAGAATACGCCGTGAAGCCGGCGGGGGAAAAGTTGCTACTGAGCTACCAGTCCTGTACGTCCACCTCGGTTTCCGGCAAGCCCGCCACCTCCCACGCCTCACGGCCGCCGCGATACCAATAGACATTCGTATAGCCGAGCGCTACGAGCCGCAGGGCGAGATTGCGTCCGTCGAAACGCTCCGAATTGAAGCCGACCGCGACGATCGGCGTCGAGAGATCGCCCTTCGTCAACGACAGCATCTTCTTGCGCAGACGGTCCTGCATCGCGTCGGACGTGCTGCCGCCGCGCCCGCACTCTTCAACCCGACCGCGCCGGGGATCGACCGGCCCCAGAATACAACAGCGGATCGATGACGATCGGCGTTCGCTCGGCGAGCAATCGCTCAAGCTCGGCGGTGCGGATCGTCGTGGCGCCGGGCACGGTCGTCGGCGTCAGCCCGGCGAAATCCTGTGTGCAGGTTGCCATCCGTCGGCACGCCGAAATCAGCATCTTCCTCCGCATGGTCGCGATGCCCAGCAAGGCGAAGCGACGCCTGATAGCGTTCGATCTGCTCCGCCGCACACCCGACTTGAGGGGTCGTCCGGGCAAGTGGCCTCGCACGGTGTCGTAGGGCCAAATCCGGTTCGCCTCGGCGATCGCACGATGTGCCTCGTCGATATGCCCGAGCCGCGCATAGGCTGCGGCGAGGCGGATGTTGATATCTGGCGCGTTTGATCGGCATAGCCGTTCGGACTCGCGGCCAAGGCACGTTGCGTCCAGACGATCGACTCTTCGTCTCTTCCAAGCAGCAGCAGCGCAAAGCCCATAGTTCCATAGCGACTCGTAGTTGAATGCACTCCGTGGGTCGCGCCGGATCGCCGTCTCGATCATCGGTATCGCTTCATCGGCTCTCTGCCGAGTTGAATCATAGCAATCCCCGATCTGATTGTAGGCATAATGGGCGTTCGGATACTGGTCCAGGAGACGCTGGTAGGCCGGAATCGCCTCGGTATAGCGGCCTCCTCGAGCATGAGCAGAAAGCCGGTGGCACTCCAGCACGTCGCGGGTCGTTCGGCTCGATCGCCGCCGCGTCGGCAATGCAGCTTGGCCGCTCGTTCGAGTTCGTCGTACTGGCGTTCTCGCGTATCAGCAATTTCGTCGGCTAGTTCCGTCATCGCGAGAACCGAGGTCGGGATCGAGCCGCAGAGCCTGTTCCAACAAGGCGCCGCGTTCCGCATGCTCTTGCGGACCCATGGGATGGAGCGCCAGCGACCGCGCACGGAGGATGAGGTCGAATGCGTCGGGATTTGTCGGCCGTTCCCGCTTGCTGCGGGCGTTCTCGACGTCGGTCAGCGCCACGTTCAAGGTCTGGCCAATTCGACGGACAATCTCCTCCTGACCAGCGCTGAGATCGTTCAGCTTCTGATCGAAGCGGTCCGCCCAAAGATGCGCTCCGGTCTCCGTGGAAATGAGCTGCGCATTCACGCGCAGCACGTCGCCGAGCTTGCGCACGCTGCCCTCAAGCACGTAGCGCACGCCAAGTTCCTCGCCGACCTTGCGCACGTCGATGGCCTTGCCCTTGTAGGTGTAGGCGGACTCGCGCGCGATGACGAACATCCCGGTCACGTGGGAGAGATCGGTGGTCAGGTCTTCGGTGATGCCCTCGGCCAGGTAGTCCTCGCTTGGGATCGCCGCTCAGGTTCTCGAACGGCAGCACGACGATCGACAGGCGTGGCGCCTTGGACAGGCCGATGTCCGGCGGCGTGTAGGCCTGTGCCGGCGCAGGCGGAGACGTTGGCGAGACCTGTGTCGCAGCTCGGGACGGTCTCCGGCTCCTCGATACAGCCACCACCCCGCGCCGCCTGCCCCAACAAGCAGCAGTCCCACAAGCCCCTGCAAGCAATGCCGCACGCGAGCGAACCCGTGGGCTCGCCCGCGCCGACCGTCTGTCGCGGATGCCGATGCCTCGGCGGCCGGATCGAGCCGCAGGACAAACGCTTCCACCGGCCGCGCAATATTCTTCAGCGTCAGCTCGCCGATCGGCTCGAACGCCAGGTCGAGCCGGCCGTGCACATGATCGCGCACCGCCCGCGAGACGCAGATGCCGCCGACCGGGCACTCAGCCTGCAGCCTGGCGGCTATGTTCACACCGTCGCCATGCAGGTCCGTGCCGTGCGCGATCACGTCGCCGATGTTGATGCCGACGCGGAAGCGGATGCGACGATCTGGCGGTTGGTCGCCGTCATAGACCGGCACCTGCTGCTGCACGTTCACCGCACAGCGCACCGCCCCATCGATGCTGTCGAACACGACCAGCAACGAGTCACCGGCCGTCTGCACCACGCGGCCGCCATGCTCGCGGATCGCGGGATCGATCAGCGCACGCCGCAACGTGCGCAGGCGGCGCAGCGTGCCGGCATCGTCCAGCCCGATCAGCCGGCTGTAGCCGACCATGTCGGCATAGACGACGGCGATCAGCTTCCGGCCGCCCGCGGCCTTGCCGACGAGGTCGGAGATGATGCCCGTTCCGCTCACAAATCCACGCTCTAGCACAACGACGGTCGGGCGACGACTCGACCGCTAAACCGGGCGGCTTTGCATGCTTGGTGCCTCTCCAGGCGCGCATCTGCTAATCGGCGGAATGACTGCAAAGGGCCGGAGAACGTTCCGCTACCATTTAGAGACAGGCTCCGAAGTAATCCGCTTCGATCAGCGCCCTCACTTTGCAGCTTCGCGAAGACGCTTCTCGGTCACCGTCAAAACGTCCCACCGCCGGGTCTTTGGGCGGTGAACGGCTGCCGGCGGCAATAGATAAAAGAAACGGGGGCGTCATGGCTGAGCGCCCGGAATTGATGCAATGACGGCTGCCGCCCGTTTTGGGCGGCACGCGAGCATAGCGCGGCCGGCAAGGCTCGATCCGCGGCAGCAAGGCTGGCTGCTTCGGCGGAGCTTCCGGGTTGAGCACCCCAGTGATTTGGGCAGGCTCCGTCGACGGGCACGGCGTCTTTCAGAGCAACTCGCGACCCTTGTCGATCAAGCGGACCGGCGGGCGTGACTGGAACGAAACTTGGAGTGTGCTGGCCGTGTGAACGGCATACCTAACGCCGGCCGGGGGAGGGTGGGGCTTGTCCAACTTCTGCCCCCGGGTGCCCCGGGTGGTCGGCGGCCAGGTTGATTGATCCACCGCAGGGATCAGGTGCTGCGGTGCGGTCGGTGAAATGCTCCAGCATGCCATAGACAGAAGCAGCAGGGCGCCTAGGCGGGTTCCTCCGGCACCTACTTGGCGAGGTGACCAACCACTTCGCCCACCACCGCAGCCGGCGGAGTTGGTAGCAGTTCCTTGAATGCCTGCTGCACAAGCTCGCGCACCGCAGTGTTCGCCGCTTCAGCCTGTTTACGCGTGTTGAAGACGCTGATCGATGCGAGCGACCCTCCACCCGCGTCTATCAGGCTGTAAGAGACGAAGCCTGCCTGCTTTCGAAGCAACGGGTACAGATCCTTCCGTGCGCCACGGCGGATCGCCGCGACATCGCCAATGCCATTGTAGGTCCTGATTGATGCGAACATTTTCACCTCCCTTTGGGCCTCTGACGGGCCGCGGTCAGCATGCGCTCGGCCCGGCCGGATTGCGAGGGAGTGACTGCGGTCAGATCGGCGACCAGCGTCCAGAAACCCGATTTCCGGCTGTGTCTGGCGCGGAGACGTGAGACGAAAACCTCGTGCGTCTCGAATTGGCCGTAGTCGCTGATGAGCGTCGCCAGCGCCCGGCACTCCGCCAGATGACGGGCGGCATGCCGATAGCGCTTCGATTTGGCGCCATCGAGCGTGTCCTCGATCATGGCGCGGCGAAGCAACGTTGCCGCCAGCGGATGGGCGCCCTCCAGCCACCGCGCCGCCGGATCGAGCAGGTAGTAGAGGTTGCCGTTAATCTCGCCATGGCGAGCAAGGACGAGGTTGGCAGCCTGCCGGTGCGCGGACCATTTGTGAAAGAAGTGCAGCGCAGCCGAGAAACTCGGGAAACGGAGCGCGTGCTCCATCGCGCGATCTTCCACCAGCACGTCCTCGAAGTCGGGCAATGCCTTGAGGTAGGAGCGCAGGCGCTCGACGGAGAGGCGGTCCTCGAAAGCCGCCCAGCGCAGCCGCTGGGCGTGCTCGATCTGGCCGGTGGCGACCAGCGCATCGATGTAGACGCTCTCCCACTCTGCGTCGGAACCCTCCCAGCCAGGACCATAGAGGTCGTCATCGTCCAGGTCGCTGCGCGTGGTGCGCTTCTTCGGCGTGGCGACCTCAAGGGCGGCAACCGCCTCCTTCGCGCGGCCCGCCGCGAGCAGCCGTCGACCGATCTCGGCCGCCAGATTGGGGTGAGCCCTGTCTTTGCCGGGGACGAGGGCGATGTAGGCATCCACGTCCCCTTCACCATCCGCGAGGTCCTGCAGGCCACGCCGCACGGCAGCAGCGCGGCTATCATAACGGCCAGTATCGGGGCGCTTCGGCATAGCAGCGACCAGCCGGGCCTTGAGTGCGGCGATACCGGGCTTGCCCAGGGCCGGGAAGATAGCCGGGATCAGCCCGTCGAACTCGCCATAGTCATTTTTCGTCGCCGCGGCGAACACATGGTCCGCGAGCGCGATGGGATCGGGCTTGGCTTTCGCTGCCAGGGCGCCGAGATCATCACAGGCTGCGCGGAACACAGCACCGACCGTGCCGTTGCTGTCGTCGACGCGGTTGATGACGGGCTCGGCGAGCGCCATGAACCGCCACATCAGGTCGAGCGCCAGGTCGGGACGCGACCGACCGACCCGCTCGGTAATCGTTGTCCGCGTGAGGTCCAGATCGCGCACGAAATCGGCGCGCTTCTGCCAGTCAATGAACGAACGGGCGGATCGTAGCGTCGTGATCCGCTTGTTCATCTCGGCGGCGATCATCTCGCCGCCTGCCTCGCCGGCCAGTTCGAAACGCAGCCGGCGCTTGACCGCCGGGCTGCTCGCCCGCGAGTTCCAGCAGTATTTCGGCTAAGCGCTCGGCGCCGAGCCGAACGAGGTTGTCCGCCGCCACCGCAACCGTCTTCTTCGCAGCCATCACCTTAATGTTCTCCTTCGGGCCTCGCCGGCGTCAAGCTGCGCGGACCGGGCAGGCAACTTTCCCTCTTGGACGAACCGGCAGATTGAGCACGATCGCGATCGAACCCTGCGCCGTGTAGTTGCAGTCCGCTGATGGAGCGCGATCGCCAATGGCGGGCACTGTGCCTGCTCGACCTCAAGGAGGATTTCATCGCCATCGGGCTGGGATTGCTGCCCGCCTACTGGCTGTGCTGGCGCCGTATGTCACAGCGACGAGGCCGGACGGACACGGGCCGCCCTGACCGCGTTGCTGGCCTTCATCGCTTGGTGGGGGTTTCTCATCGGGCACATCATGACCGACATCATGGGCTTCGGGTCGTGACGGCCGCGGCGGCGCTGCGCCGGTTCGCATTCGCCTACGGGGCGGCATTCGCGGTGCTCTACGTGGTGGCGCGGGCGAGAGGGCTGGCGCTGCTCACCGTCTATCCCACACTCGGGATCGTCCTTCCCGGCATGCATCGGTCCCGCGATGTCGCCGACCCGGTGCTCGACTTCCTGGCGCCGGAGATGTGGTGGTACGGCTGGACCGCGACGGCGGCGATCGGAGCGTTCGTGTTGGGCATCGCCGCCGCGCTGTTGCCGGAGCGATGGCGGTGCCGGTTCTGGCCTGGTTGGTGGTGCGCGGTTCCGGTCCTCGCGATGATCGCGTGCGTTTACCTCAATGTTCCCTGGTTGAGGCGCTAGCCAGCACGCCACAGACTAGCTAGGCAGCTTTGCTTCGAAAACTGTCTCAACACCGTCCGGCTACGCCTTTCCAATTCGACCGAGACGTCCTCTCGCAACGCCCGAAAGAAAGTCCGCTTTCCACTCATCGCAGTCATTCCGAAGCAGACCGATCCTTCTGACCGAAACCAGGCGACTGTCGCTTCGGGCGGCAATGAAATATGCCCCGCGACCTGTCAAAACCTCTTTGCCGAGGCACCAGGCGTCGTTTGACGTCATGGCCGGCCCGCGGGAGGATCGCGCATGCCCATCGAGATCCTTCCCACCGGCGCCGCTCTTGGCGCCGAGATCCGCGGTGTCGATCTGGCGCGCCCGCCGGACGACGCCACGTTCGCCGCGATCGAGCGCGCGTTCGATGCGCATGGTGTCATCTTCTTCCGCGGCCAGCGCATCGCGCCGCAGCAACAGGTGGCCTTCACCCGCCGCTTCGGCGAGATCGAATTCAACATTTTCGGCGAGCGATGGAGCGTGCCGGGTTGCCCGGAGATCGTCGTCGTCTCCAACATCACGGAGGACGGACGTCCCATCGGCGTCCGCCGCGCCGGCGAGAACTGGCACAGCGACATGTGCTACACCGTTCGTCCTCCGCGCGGAACGATGCTGTACGCGCTGGAAATCCCCGACCTATTTGGCCTTGCCCTGGGAGATACCGAATTCGCCAACGCCGCGGCGGCATGGGACGCGTTGCCCGAGGCGCTCCGCCGGAAGCTGGACGGACGGCGCGCGGTGTTCGACTTCACCGGCCGCAAGCGGGCCTTCCCGCCGACGCAGGACGAGATAGACCGCAACCCGCCGGTCCGGCATCCGATCGTTCGGACGCATCCGCATACCGGGCGCAAGTGCCTGTACGTCATGCGCGACGACTGCACGGGCATCGAGGGCATCGAAGCGGCGGAAGCCGAGGCGCTGATCGCCGGGCTTGCTGATCACATCGTCAAGCCGGACTTTGTCTATCGCCACCAGTGGCGTCCCGGTGACCTGTTGATGTGGGACAACTGCACGGTGCAGCACCGCGCCATCCAGGACTACGACATGCCGCAACGGCGCCTGATGCACCGCACGACCATGGGCGGTGCAGTCCCGGCTTAGCGGCAGACGCTCGCCACCGCCGCTATGCGGACTGGAAAACAGGCGAGGCGCCCAGATCAGCGAGAAGTTCGTCAGCCGTAGTATTTAAGTCGAATGATTTCGTATTTGATCTGCACCGTACCGCCCGCGTCGCCTGCGACGACAATCGGAGTCGGCCTATCTAGGCCCGAAAGCCGACCGGCAGAAATCCACGCTAAGCAGTCGTCGGCGATGTATCGCATGCCGTAGTCGTTCAGTGACAAGGTCTCGGCGGGCTCTACCCCCAGAACGTGGCGCGGAGTTCGATGGCGGTGTATCGATGATATTCGCCCCCCGTAACAAGGTTTGGCGGTATGGTGTTCATCTGAACGGCGTACCTAACGCTGGGTCCCCATCCCCCACCCCATGGACAGGTCCCGCCCCCGGGTAGTGGGGGTGCGCCCCTCGTCGATCGCTGCCGATTAAATCGAACCCCGCCCTAGTAGCGGCACGCAATCACGCGATGCGGCGCTCGGGTGAGTGTTTAGTCGTGACACACGTGCATCTTACATTGAAAAGCCGCAATAAAAAGGTGGGGCCTATACCAGTCTCTACAACATCCGCAGCAACGTGCCCGGATGCCTGCCCGCTAAAGGCCAAGGGTTGCTACGCTGCCTCTGGGCCAATGAGCCTTCATTGGCACAAGGTGACCGAGGGTCGCGCGGGTGATGATTGGGCTGCATTCACTGCACAGATCGCCGCACTGCCCGAGGGTCAGCCATGGCGTCACAATCAAGCGGGCGACCTACCCGGAGAGAGCGACAAGATTGACGCGCGCAAGCTCGCACAGCTGGTCGAGGCGAACCGTGGCCGCATGGGCTGGAGCTACTCGCACAAACCTGTGACGCGAAGCACATCGCGAACCGTCTCGCGATAGCCAATGCGAACGCCGGCGGGTTCATGATCAATCTCAGCGCCGACACGCTCGCCGAAGCGGATGAGCTTGCCAGCCTGAATATCGGCCCGGTGGTTGTCGTGCTGGATGCGCAAGACGGCACGCAGTGCGGACGCTGTGACGCCCGCTGGACGGCGTGTGGTCACGTGCCCGGCCACGTATCGCGATGACGTCACATGCGCCTCCTGCCTGCTGTGCGCTCGCGCGCAGCGGACAACCATCGTGGGCTTTCAGGCGCACGGAACGTATCGCAAGGCCGCTGCAGCCGTGGCGCGTGGCTAAGCACCATGCTCATCCCCATTATTTCCGCGTCGGCGAACTCCGCTTTCTCCGTGTCGGCCGCCCGCAACTATCATTTTGTATCGTAAAGAAAAATACCATAACAAACCCTGCCAACGCACACCACGAGGTGTATCCGATGACCTACATCAAAGCGGGCTTCGGCTTTGACGTGGGCAGGATTTCTCCCGCGTCGCAGCTGACACACAAATCGAGCTTGCGCCAGGTGAATATGCAAAGCCGGGTCACGTGATCGGTTACATCGCAGGCAATCCATCCAGCAAGCTGGGTTTTAGCGCAAGCCACGCGTACGCGTGCATGTGCGACGCAGCGGCATAATCGAAGCCTGATAGACAACGCAGCGTTGCAAGGAAGATCAGTCATGACACTTGAGCACAAGCCCAGTGATTTCAGGGTGGGCGATCGCGTCGAGATGCATCCCGCGACCACGATGTGGATGCGCGGCGACCGCTACGGAACGGTGGTCGCCGTCGGCAGCACGCGCGTTGTGGTGCATCTGGATAAATCCGAACGCGATCTGAAACTGCACGCTTCAGCCATCCTGCGAACCATTTGAGAAATATCATCATGTCAACCAATGTCTACGATCTGCATCGTGGGGCGTTTGCCAGCGTCAGCGCCTACGCCATCTCCCGTGATGGCGAGCGCATCGCATCCCTCGCCTTCCGCTTTCCACACGATGGTGCAGGCCGGCTTTGGTGCTACGTTCATGTGTTCGGCACAGAAATGGTGCGCGGCTGCGCCGGCGGCTACGGCTACGACAAATGCAGCGCAGCCGTCGCGAGCGCTGTGGCGCGGATCAAGGCGCCGGAGGGCGAAGCCTGGGCCAAGGACGCCGCAAGCGTGCGCGCCATCTGAGCGGCGACAGCGGCCAGCATTGGGACCGCCGGCTACAGGATGCCGGGTTCACCGTCTGGCAAGCCGTGTAGCGGGAGTGACCCTCATGCAAGCGAACCTGACCCGCGCCCAGATCTTCAGCATAGCCTCGCAGGTTATCTTGCGATGGGCGGAGTGCCAGCCGAACCAGCATGCTGCCGCCTTGGCGCTGCTGCGATTGGACGACACGCTGGACGAGATCGAGCGGGGCAAGCCGCTCGGGCAGGCGTTGCGCGACAATTTCAACGATCGGCTGCTGACGCGGCTGGAAATAGCGCTCAGCTGAGATTACCCGGCGTTGCGCCGATCGGCCACCGGGGCGAGATCGCCGAGCTGTTCGCGGGCGCGCTCAGACGTGGTGATCGGCGAGCACGACATTGCCTTGCGCAGTGCGACGAATATGTGCCCGTCGACGCGTCGTAGGGGCCGCAGCCTGGCGGCCAGCTGGCACAGTCCAGGCTGCACGAGAGAGGAACGCTGACACTGCGTAGGATCCTGTTCGCCACCATCGCTGTAATCCTGACCGCACCGAATGCGTGGGCGTTCGACGCAATAGTCACGCGGCGTCACGACGGCGACACCTGCATGCGATTGATGCGCCGGAGCTGGATCGGCACTATGGCGTCGAGGCGCGCGGCGTGATGGTGCGATTGATCGTGGGCCACCACGTCGACGTGCGACCCGTATCGGGGTTTTCGTACGGCCGCATGGTGGCTGATCTTGTGATCAAGGATGGTCCTGGCACTGGTACGGACGCGGGGGCTTACGACGGCGGGGGCTTACATGGTGGCCGTGGGCGCCGCATGGGTCGAGGATCGGTGGAACCTCAATCCGGACGCGCCCGCGCTGCAGGCCAAGGCACAGATCGAGCATCGCGGGTTATGGGCGGATCCGGGTGCGGTTCCACCCTCTGGACCTGGCGGCATGAGCACCCACAGAGTTGGCAGGGTCAGCCAGCTCAGCGCCAGGGCCCGCACAAACGCTGGGTGCCCCGCCCCCCGGGTGGCCTGAAAGTCGGTGGCCAAGTTAATTGCTTCATCGATGCGAGCCCGCTGATCGCTCCTAGGGTTGTCGCAAATAGGCCACACTAGATCAGCGGAAGTCGGCTGTGACTGCCCCACGACCATCGGTGATGGAGCCCCCCGCCCTATCGGGAGTGATAATCAATAAGGGGGGCATCGCCCCGACGATGACCACCCTTACGCCCTTGTAAAGCTGGCGCCGGAGGGGGGGGCGGCGCCAAGTCCCGCCCCGGACGGGGGGGGGGGACTTTGGGCGGATCCCCCTTCGGTGGTGAGGGGTGGGCCCGGGTCGTGTGTCTCCCCGTGGGGGCCTCCATTGCTCGCCCATATCTGATGTCAGCGGCATCTCAAGTCCCTGTGCGCGACTCCCGCCAGCCTGTGTCGAACTGGCCGCGCCCTTGAGCGGCGGGCTTGGGACACTCATGGGACAGTAAGCCAGCGAAAGCGGGACAACCTGGATAACTTCTGACAGCTCTGCTATATGTCCCGCGGGGCCGCAAACCGGCGGATTTCCTCGGTTTTTCCAGCCTGACCAGCTACCTGGGGTCCGGTGGCAGAGTGGTGATGCAGCGGACTGCAAATCCGCGAATGTGGGTTCGATTCCCGCCCGGACCTCCACTCGCCGCATGACGGAGACACCAATTCATGACTGGTTACGGCCTCGGCTGGCCGAGCTGGTGCAGCAGGCAGAACGTGCCGGTTTCGATCGGGACACCGTGATTGCCGTGCTCGCCGATCTGACTGCCTCGCCGCCGTTCAACCGGACCGAACCGGCGTGATGGAGTACCCGTTGCTGTCGGATCGTACCAGCCGGACGCTGGTGGCTCAGCGATCCCTCCGCTCGCGACGAGCTCCGTCGGTTTGCAGCAGAGCCATCCCGGGCTCTACTCGGCAGCAGCGCTTCACGCCATTCCAGGTTCGCGCCCGCCGCCGAGGGTCCCCGCTTATGCGGGAATGACGAGCTGAGCGATCGGCCTACCCGACCACGCGCAGCGTGGGACGCGCGCGGGCAACCAAGCGCCGATACAGCACCAGATATTCCTCGGCCATGCGCTGCGCCGTGAACCGCCGTTCGAAGCCACGGCGCACCGACGCGCGCGACAGACCCCCAATCTGACGAACCGCCGCGACCGCCGCCGCCTCGTCCTCCACGATCAGTCCGGTGACCCCGTGCTCGACAATTTCCGGCACCGAGCCCCGGTTGAACGCGATGACCGGCGCACCGCACGCCATCGCCTCGATCATCACCAGGCCGAACGGCTCCGGCCAGTCGATCGGCACCAGCACCGCGATGGCCCCGCTCAGGAAGTCCGACTTCTCCGCGTCGGTGATCTCACCGATCAGCTCGACATCGCGACCATCGATCATCGGCCGGATCGTGTCGCGAAAATAGTCTTCATCGACCCGGTCCACCTTGGCGGCGATCTTCAGCTTGATGCCGGCCTGTCGCGCGATGCGGATCGCCCGGTCCGGCCGCTTCTCCGGACAGATGCGGCCGAGAAATGCCAGGTAGCTCGGCGCCACATCCCGTGGCGTGAGCAGGTCCGCCGGCAACCCATGCTGCACCGTGGCGATGAAATCGGCATCCGGCAACGGCGCCCGCTGCGCATCGGAGATCGACACGAGAGGCACGTCGGGGAAGCAGCCATAGATCGATCGCAGCTCGGGCAAATCCAGCCGACCGTGCAGCGTGGTAAGGAACGGTGTCGCAAGCCGACTGAACAGCGGGAACGTCCAGTAGTCCAAGTGGCAATGCAGCACGTCGAACTCGTCGGCGCGGCGACAGACCTGCTCCATCATCAGCATGTGCGGCGCGATCGCATCGCGGATCGCCGGATCGAAACGCAGCGCGGTCGGCCACGTCGCGGCCAGTTCGGCGCTGGTGCACGAATCTCCACTGGCGAACAATGTCACAGCATGTCCCATGGCGACGAGCTGTTCGGTCAGAAAAGAGACGACCCGCTCGGTTCCGCCATAAAGCCGCGGCGGCACTGACTCGGTCAGTGGAGCGATCTGGGCAATTCGCATGATTGTGACGCCTCTCCGGTGGGCACGATACCAATCTACGACGATGTCTGGGTGAGATCGGGCTTTTCTGCGGCAGGAGTGTGCGCCGCGCCCAGATCACGGCGAAGTGACCGGATGGTTGGTGGCAACGCGGTATCGTTCCGCGTTCTCCACGGGCCGCAAGGGGAGGACAAGTGGCGCGCCTCGTGATTGTCTCCAACCGTGTGCCGCTCCCCTCTGAGCGCGGTCCACGGGCCGGCGGACTGGCCGTGGCGTTGGCCGATGCCTTGCGGCCGGGAACGCTGTGGTTCGGCTGGAGTGGAAAGCGGTCCGGCACGCCCGAACCCGAGGCACGCCTGCAGCGCGCCGATGGCACGACCTACGCCACGATCGATCTGACCGACGCGGAATACCGTTCCTTCTACGTCGGCTTCTCCAACGGAGCACTGTGGCCGCTGCTGCATTTCCGCCTCGGTTTGGTGGAGTTCCGGCGCGAGGACTACGAAGCCTATCGCGCGGTGAACCGCCGGTTCGCCGAAGCATTGGTGCGGCTGCTACGGGACGACGACCTGGTCTGGGTACACGATTACCACCTGTTCCCGCTGGCCGAAGAACTGCGTCGGCTCGGGGCGCGCAACCGCATCGGCTTTTTCCTGCATACGCCGTTCGTCCCTCCGGCGTTGCTGCACGCATTGCCGCGGGCGGCGGAACTGCTGCGTGCCATGTGCGCATTCGATGTTGTGGGTTTTCACACGCGAACCTATCAGCGTGCCTTTCTGGACTGCGCGCGGGAGATCCTGCCCGGCGCCAAGGTCAGTGACGACGGCTTCACGTGCGAAGGCCGACATGTGTTGTCCATCGTAGACCCGATCGGTATCGACGCCGCCGGCTTCGCCGCCACCGCCGCCCGCGCCGAGCATAGCGTCGAGACGATGCGTCTGCGGGAAAGCCTGGGAGATCGAACGCTCGCCATCGGCGTCGATCGGCTGGACTATTCCAAAGGTCTGGTCAATCGGTTCGAGGCATTCGGCCGGCTGCTCAGCAAGCATCCCGAGCATCGCCGCCAAGTCAGCTTCCTGCAGATCGCCGCGCGGTCGCGTGAGGAATCCGGAAGCTATCAACGTCTGCGGCGCGAGCTTGACCGCATCGTCGGCGACACCAACGGCCGCTTCTCCGAGTTCGACTGGGTGCCACTGCGCTACATGACCAGCACGGTGCGGCGACGGATCCTCGCCGGGTTCTATCGCTGCGCTCGTCTCGGCCTCGTGACGCCGTTGCGCGACGGCATGAATCTGGTCGCCAAGGAGTATGTTGCGGCGCAGGATCCCACCGACCCTGGCGTGTTGATCCTGTCGCGCTTTGCCGGCGCGGCCGAAGAGCTCACCGAAGCGCTGATCGTCAACCCGTTCGACGCCGAAGAAATCGCCGATGCGATGCACGAGGCGCTGTCGATGCCGCTGACGGAGCGGCTGCGACGGTATGCCGCCCTGCGTGAGGCCGTGTGGGACACCACGGCGAGCGAATACTGTGCGAAGTTCCTGACGTATCTGGCCCATGAGGAACAACCGGTGCCGCGGGTCAGGCTGCAGGTCGCGTCGTAACCCGGTTCGGTCGACTTCGCGAACGGAGGCAACCGGATATGCGTGGGCCGTTCACGCCGCGGCAAGGCCTCACCCACTCGTGATCATCTGGCCCGGCCAGTGCCAACAACGCGCCATTGTCGTGTATCATCCGGGGAGAACCGATGAGAAGGAGATCAAGACATCATGCTGCGCTCGACAGTACCTGTTGCGGCCGCACTCGGCATTGTGCTGGCCCTATCGGCCTGCACCGACCCCTATGACCCCGGTCAGCGGGCGCTGGGCGGCGGACTGCTCGGCGCCGGCACCGGGGCGGCGATTGGCGGACTCGCGGGCGGCGGGCGCGGTGCGGCAACGGGTGCGCTGATCGGTGGCGCGGTCGGCGCGGTCGGCGGGGCGGTGACGACACCGCAGCGTCCGCCGCCGGCGTATTATGCGCCGCCGCCACCCGGGTACTATCAAGCGCCGCCTCCGCCCAGCTACTAGCCGTCGGCAAACATTGCGACCGGCGCGCCGAGGACCGGTGCGTCGGCGCGGAACAGTCCGCCAAGCGTCGGGTGATGTTGCAGTATCTCGGGCGAGCGGCCTTCACGCAGCGACGTCGCGTAGAGGTGGCGTTCGGCGAAACACGGCATGGTCGGACCGGGCACCGGGAACAACAGCTTGCTCAGCAGCGCGCCGGATGGCGAGAAGCGGTTGATGCAGGCCGCGGACGGTCCGGCCGACCAGTAGGCGCCTTCCAGATCAACCGCGGCACCATCGGGGCGCCCGTCCTCGTTGGTCAGCGTCGCCAGGATGCGGTGGTTGGCAAGCGCGCCGGTGGGGGGGTCGAAGTCCCACGCCTCTATGACGCCTGACGTGGAGTCCGAGTGGTACATGACCCCGCCATCGGGGGACCAGGCCAGGCCGTTGGACACCGCGTAGCCCTCGGCCTTGCGCTCGATCCGGCCTCGCGGCGTGACGCGATACAGGGCGCCGGTCTGCTGGCGCGGCGAACGTTCGTCCATGCTGCCCACCCAGAAGCAGCCGTCGGGGCCGACCTTGCCGTCGTTGAAGCGGTTGGTGGGCGGTTCGTCCACCGGGTCGGTCAGTTGCTCGATCACCTTGGTGCGCGGATCGAACAGCACAACACGATGGCGCAGCGCGACGACAAGACGGCCGGACCGGCAGAGGCCGAAGCTGCCGACAACTTCGGGGAAATCCCACGAGGTCTGGGCCCCGTCGCCCACTGACAGTGCATTGATGCGCTTGCCCGGAATGTCGCAGAACAACAGCCGACGAGTGGACGCGTCCCACACCGGTGATTCCGCAACGCCGCAGCGCGAGTCCCAGACGAGTTCGAATTGGCTCATGTTCAGCTCCGCCTGATGTTCCAGAATACCGGATTGCCCGGCAGGACACCGGACAGGTTCGCCTGATACGCGGTCGGTTGGAAATACTGGCCGAGCGGGATGTAAGGCACATCCTGGAACACCTGAAGCTGTATCTGCTCCGCCAGCAGCTTCTGCGCGGCAAGGTCTGGCGCCTTGAACCAGGCATCGCGCAGCTCCTCGATCTTCGCGCTGATCGGCCAGCCCGGCGCCGCTGCCTTGCCGTTGCCGCGCAGAAAGATGTGGCCGGCGGGATTGATCGTGTCGAGCCCGCTCCAGCTGGTGTGGAAGATACTCCAGCCGCCCTGTTCCACCGGGTCCATCTTGGCGCGGCGGCCGACCAGTGTCGCCCAGTCCATCGCCTGGGCATCGACGTTCATGTCGAGGTGACGCAGCGTGTCGGCGGTGATGTCGGCAAGCGCCTTGGCGGAGGCAATGTCGGTCGGCGTGAGCACCACCACCTTCTCGCCGTTGTAGCCGGCGGCCTGCAGGTCACGTTTCACCTTGGCCGGATCGCGCTTGGCGGTGAGCACCTGCATCCCGGCATCGGAGGCGAGAGGCGTGTTCGGTGTAAACACGCCGCAAGGGACGTTCCACAGTGTCTCATCGGTGCCGACCATGCCGATCATGTAGTCGGGCTGCTCGACTGCACCGATCAGCGCTCGCCGGATCGCCGGATTGTCGAACGGCGGATGGAGCTGGTTGAACCGCATCGTGGCGACGAAGCCGGTGGGGATGATATTATCCACCTTCAAGCTGCGGTGCTTGCGCAGCAACGGCAACAGGTCGGCCTGCGGCACCAGCCACCAGTCGATCTCGCCGTTCTGCATCGCAGCGGCGACGGTGCCGGGATCGGGAATGATGTGCCACTCGATGCGATCGATGTAGGCGATCTTCGGGCCGGCGGTTCCGTCCGGTATGCCATTCGGACGCGGCACGTAGTTCGTGTTGCGCTGGTACACCACACGTGAGCCGGCGACGCGTTCGTCGGCTTGGTAGCGGTAAGGACCGCTGCCGGTCATTTCGGTGACCTGCTTGTATGGGTCGGTCACCGCGAGACGCTCCGGCATGATCGGGCAGATGCTGGGCGGCGTCTTGGCGAGCGCATCGGGCAGCAGCGGGAACGGGTATTTCAGGCGGAACCGGATGGTCTTGTCATCGGACGCAGCAATCTCGTCGGTGGCGGCGATCAGCGCCTGGCCGAAGCCGTCGCGCGCGCCCCAGCGCTTGATGCTGGCAACGCAGTCGCGCGCCAGGACCTTGGTGCCGTCGTGGAACATCAGGCCGGGGCGCAGCGTGACGCGCCAAGTCTTGCCGTCGTCCTCGCTGACGGCGCCCTCGGCCATTTGTGGCTGCGGCCTGAACTGGCTGTCGAGCCCGAACAGCGTGTCGAACACCAGATAGCCGTGGTCGCGCGTCTGGTAGGTGGTGGTCCAGATCGGGTCCAGCACCGCCAGGTCCGCCTGGGGAACGAATGTCAGGACCTGAGAGGCCTCGCCGCGAGCGATGGCGGGCGCAGCCAGTGCGACAGCGGTGGAGGCGAGGAAGGTGCGGCGACGCATGGAAGCTCCCGAGCAGCGAGTGGGTCCGGCGATGCGACATTGCACCGCACCCACCCGCAGGCCAAGGTTTCGATCGCAGCGTCCTGAGGTCTGACCATGAGCGAGATCAGAGTGTCTTCTGCACCGCTCCGCCATCATCACGTGTTCCTCGGCGCGGCGCACGAAACGAGCGCGCGCAGGACGTGGGCCGTGATCTGGCTTTGCGCCGGTGCCGATCGATTTTGCCGAGGCGATTCCGATTGCCTGCCAGGGCGACCAAGCGGGTTGTCTGGCATCGGTCGAAGAGATTTTGGAGCCGCATGAATTCATGGCGCTGGTGCGGATCGGCGGCGACCAACCGGGTGTCGCCTTCGAATAGCATGAACACGGCGTGGCCAACTTGGAGCGATTGTCTCGGTCGGCACGCGCGCGGAGCGCAGTCCACTGCGCCCCATCATCGCCGGGCTTGTCCCAGCCATCTGTAGCGGAACCCCGTGCGCCACCTCGCCGTGACCGATGGCGGGCACGGTGGCGCGGCGGTGGATCACACCTGGTCGTAGTCGATCGTCACCCGCTCGGTCACCGGTCGCGACTGGCATGTCAGCACATAGCCGGCGTCCGTCTCCCATGGCTCCAGCGAGTAGTTCACCGCCATCTCCACCCTGCCCTCCAGCAGCCTGGCGCGGCAGGTGCAGCACATGCCGCCCTTGCAAGAATACGGCAGGCTGCGGCCGGCACGGATCGCGGCGTCGATGATCGCCTCGCCCTCGGCCACCGGGACGTCGAAGCGGGCGCCCTCGCTGATCACGGTGGCGATCGCCTTCGGCGGCACCGTCGGCGCGATGGCGACCGGACGCTGCCGGCCCCCAACCCCCGGCGTGAACCGCTCGACATGCACCCGACCACGCGCCATGCCGAGGTTGGCGAGCGCCTGCTCCAGCCCTTCGATCATCGGCTGCGGTCCGCAGACAAAGGCATGATCAACGCCGGCAACCGCCACGACCGACCGCATCAGCACGCGGACCTTCTCGGCGTCGAGATGGCCATGCAGCATCGCAATGTCCTGCTGCTCGCGCGACAGTACGTGGAACACCGACAGCCGCGCGAGAAAGCGGTCCTTCAGATCTTCCAATTGCTCGCGGAATATGACGTCGGCGGCAGACCGGTTGCCATAAAACAGGAAGAATCGTCCCGCCTCGCGCCGCAACACCGTCTTGAGGATCGCCATCACCGGCGTGATGCCGGACCCTGCAGCGAAGGCCACCAGCGTTCGCCCGGAGCCGGGCTCGATCGGCACGCCGAACCGGCCGTCAGGCGTCATCACCGCCAGGGTGTCGCCGACGCGCAGACGCTCGTCGGCCCAATTGGAGAATGCCCCGCCCGCCACCCGCTTGATGGCGACACGCAGTTCGCCGTCATCGAGGCCAGAGCAGATCGAATAGGACCGGCGCACATCCTCGCCGTCGATCGTGGTGCGCAGCGTCAGGTACTGGCCTGGCACATAGCGATACGCTGCCCGCAAACGCTCCGGCACAGCGAAGGCGAGCGACACCGCATCCGCCGTCTCGCGACGGAGGTCGCTGATGGTCAGGGTGTGGAAGCGCGGTGCCGGCACCCTCGCGTCATGCGCGGTCAGGTGGCGGGATACAAGTCCGCCGCGTGAAGCAGGCGCTGCATCGGCTGACGATTGCCCTTGACGGCCAAGGCCTGATCGACCTCACTGAACCAGTATGCGCTGGGTCGCGGCTCAGGCGATCAGCGCCAGGCCGCTGACCATCTGGAGCGGGCATACATCAGGGCCGCCGGTGCGCACCGTGCCGGCCTGCTCGACGCACGGCATCTGGCAAAGCTGCCACCTGCTCGAGCATCGCGTCGCATCACATAACCGCGATTTGGCGCCGCATCTGATCGGCGCATGAGGCCGTCGTGGCACTTCCCAGACGCCTTCCGTGCAGCAAATACGGCCCAATACCAGGTATATCGCAATCAGATAACGTACGGATCACGCAGCCTTCCGTCGGCGGCATTCGACTGCCCGGCAATCCGAACAGGCGCATGACATGGCAACGACGTGGTCAAATCGACGATTGCGAATGCGACGCGCCGTTGGTTAACTGAACGAGGCATCCCGACGGGATCGGTCGACTGACCAGGGGCAGCATCGGAAGAAGCCACATGAGAGCGAGACTGCTGTCTACTGGGGTTGCCGCCATCCTGATTGGCAGCCCCGCGGCCATGGCCAGCTATAGCTTCACCACACTGACCGATCCGAATGCCAGCGGTTTCACCATGGCCTCAGGTATCAATGACGCCGGCGAGGTGGTGGGATCCTATAAGGACGGCAACAACACCCACGGCTTCAGCTACGTCAGCGGCGCCTTCACTACGTTGGACGCCACGTTCGACGACAAGCTCGCCATTTCGACGTTGGCGAACGGTGTGAACAACCTCGGGCAGATCATCGGTTCCTTCAAGGACGCGACCGGCAGCCATGGCTTCGTCCTTAGCGTCAACGTTTATACCAAGTTCGATGATCCCAACGGGGTCGGGACAACCTCCGGATCCGGCATTAATTTGTCGGGTCAACTCGTCGGCAATTTCTTCGACAGCACGCAAGTCTCACGCGGGTTCCGTGCGAGCGGCGGGATTCCCCCAACCGGCTTCACGGCGGTCAACGCACTTGCCGGCGTGGGGACCAATGTCGGCATCAACATCGACGGCACAGTGGTCGGTTCCTATGTCACCGTCAGCGGAACCCATGGGTTTGTCACGATGGGCGCGACCACCACGACACTGGACGATCCGCTCGCCCTTGGCGTCACGGCTGCCGCCGGCATCGACGATGCCGGCGACATCGTCGGCTACTTTGTCGACGTCAACAACATAACGCACGGCTTCGTCGACGTAGGGGGTAACTTCACCACCATCGATGATCCGAATGCGGTCGGGCTGACACAAGTGTTCGGCATCAACGATCTCGGCGAACTCGTCGGCATGTATGTCGACGCGAGTGGTGAGGTTCATGGGTTCGTGGCGACCGCATCGGTTCCGGAACCGGGTACGCTCGCACTCCTGGGGATGTCGCTGGCTGGCACCATGATGCTGCGGCGCCGGTGCGCCGCGGCCCGGCGAACCGCGCCTTCACCCGCTCAACGCCGCTGATGACGTTCGCGCGATCCACCGGCGCCCGCACCGAAGTGGTGCCACCACGCACGAGACAACCCCGCCTACGCCATCCTCGGTTGTAGTAACGATCTTGAGAGTGCGGACTTCTCGGTCATTTTCTTGCAGCCCGTGACTTTCGCTCACGGTCGCGAATCCACGGCCCGAATAGCCGGTCGAGTTCGTTGATCTGGCGTTCGGAACCGGATTCCGGCACGCGGTGCTCGAACCAACTGCACAGGGAAATTTCGATCAGCTCGCGGGGCCTGTCCGGATGCTCGGCATGGATGCGCTCTGCCGATTGCTCGATCGATCGCCGTTCGCCATCGGCCCAGATGACCTTGCGCCGCTTGGCATCGACACTGGCGTTTTCCAGCGTGGCGAACACAAGGCCGGACACCTCGCCGGCGGTTTGTCCGTCGGGCGAGACCATCCATTCGAGGAAGTCCTCGGTGAGCGGGTTGTCGTCGAAGATGTCCGGCTCGCGTCGCTTTCCCATCGGATCAGAATAGCACGGCGGCTCACCGCTGTCGCGTCGCTCACGCCAGAGTCAACGCCGATCACGCGAGATTTAACGCGGGCATAGTGAGTCCCCGGGTAACGGCATCGTTCGTTACAACGCTACGAGCCAACCCTCTGGTGGAATGCAATCCGGTCGCTGCGCCCGGCGTTCACCCGCCTGCAAACCTTCCTGTGGTTCGCCACCGCCGTGGCCGGCTTCACGGTGCGCACCGAGCAGCTCGGTGTCACCTCCATCGTGCGCGCGCTGAACCTCGATCCGCGTCGCTACAATGCGCTCCGCGATTATTTCCACTCCTCCGCCGTCAAGCTCGACCAGCTCACCGCGCTGTGGACCTCGCTGGTGCTTCGCCTGTTGCCCCAGGCGCTGCGCGTCAACGGCAGGTACGTCCTGGTCGGCGACGGCATCAAGATCCCCAAGTGCGGCCGCAAGATGCCGGCGGTCAAATTGCTGCATCAGCAATCGGCATCGAACACCAAGCCGGACTACATCACGGGGCACTCACTGCAAGCTGTAAGTCTGCTCGTTCAGGCCGCCTCTTCCGTCTTCGCTGTGCCGCTTGCCGCGCGCATCCATGAGGGCGTGGTATGGTCCAACCGCGACCGCCGGACCCTGCTCGACAAAATGATCTCCCTCATCGGCATCACCGATGTCGATCAACCCTTCTACTTCGTCGCCGACGCCTACTATGGCGCGCAGAAGATCATCGCCGGCCTGCTCAAGCAGAACAACCACCTGGTCACGCGCGTGAAGTCCAATGCCGTCGCGTACACCGCCTACCAACATCGCGGGCCGCGCAAGCGAGGCGCGCCCAGGAAGTACGGCAAAAAGCTCAAAGTGAAGTCGCTGCTGAATGATCTCACGGCCTTCCAGAAGGCCAACAGCCCCGTCTACGGCGAGAACAAGCTGACCATCCAATATCGCGTCCGCGACCTGCTGTGGCGCCCTGCCGGCCGCATGGTGCGCTTCGTCGCGGTGATCCATCCAACACGAGGCTCCCTCCTCCTCATGTGCACGGACACCTCCCTCGACGCCATCGACATCATTCGTCTCTACGGTCTGCGCTTCAAGATCGAGCTCAGCTTCAAGCAGGCCGTGCACCAGATCGGCACCTTCGCCTATCATTTCTGGATGTTCGACATGAAGGTGCGGCGCCGCAACGACGGCAACCAGCATCTCCACCGGGCATCACCCAAATACCGCGACGACGTCAAACGCAAGCTGCATGCCTATCACGTCTTCATCCAGACCGGTCTCATCTGCCAAGGATTGCTGCAGTACCTCTCCGTCGCACATCCCCGGCTCGTCTGGGCCTCCTTCGGATCCTGGCTGCGCACCGTCCGACCCGGGATCCCGCCTTCCGAACTCGTCGTCGCAACCGCGCTACGCCAGCGGCTTCCTGAATTTCTCCTGGATACCCCGAATGACCACATCTTCATGAAATTCCTCGCCAAACGAGCGGATACCAATAAAATGCAGGGCTTCCAACTCGCAGCTTGAGAGAAAATTCTGGGCAAACCCCAGACTCTCAAGTAACGATTACCCACACACGAATTTAACGCAATTTTTTTCACCACTATCACAATCACGTGCATTGCAGCGCATCCCGAGACAAGGCAGGGTTGCGTCAGGTCAGGGCTGTTCAACGCTCTGTTCTTTGTTGGACTGAGGTTCAGTAAGTCCGAATTGCAACACTTCCTGACAAATCGTCCTGGGATCGCTGTATTGGGGATTCCTCCGACGCGGATCGCTATGACTCCTTGCCAAGCAACCTTCACAGTCGCGGGTTGGTTGCCATGTCGCCGTTCGCTGCGTTTGTCTCTATGCTGGCCGAGATCGACGATCCAAGACGTGCCGAAGGCAAGGTGTATCGGCTACCTCACGTCATGCTGTTTGCTATCCTAGCGATTGTCTCGGGCGCTAATTCCTACCGAACCATCCACAGTTTCATCGATGTTCACCTCACGCGTCTGCGTAAGACATTCGACCTGAAATGGCGCAAAGCCCCAGCTTACACCACGATCCGCGGTATCATACGTCAACTCGACGCCGCCTCCGTGGAAGCGGCGTTTCGCCGCCATGCTGCCGCATTGAATGCCAGTATTGCTGGCCAACGCTTCGTGGCGATTGATGGAAAAACCCTGCGACACAGCTTCGACAACTTCGTGGACCGCCGCGCGGCGCACATACTCACCGCCTTTGTCGTCGATACCTATTTGGTGCTGGCTCATCTGGAGTGTGATGATAAATCCAACGAGATACCCGCGGTGCAGACCCTGCTCGGCGCGCTTGGCTTGAGCGACGCCGTGGTCACTGTCGACGCCATGCATTGCCAAAAAAAACCTTATGTGGACGGCCCCGGAAGCTGCAAGCCCTATTTCCACCACTGCTGTGGCGCCACGGCTGAGTGAGGTCAGTCTCGTCCGAAGCCCCTTGGCAACTGGACTGCTTCAAGTTCTTCGACGTAACCGCGCAACTCCAGCACGGCATCTAGGACTTCTGCAGTCGTGCTGTTTTCGCAGGCTGGCGGGCAGGTTGTCCCGCCACTGCTGGAACCGGTCCAACAGCTCCGCCAATGTTTGCACCGCGTCAGCCCACCGTTGCGGTTGAGTGCGCCGATCGGCAGGCCGGCGGTATCGGAGAACGACCGGCGGCTTTGTTGGCGCGGCCGCGATAGTAGCTTTGCGCCGCGCCCTATAGGCTGCGGCTCGTTCAGCAGGGGTCGTGGCGCGATCGCCGCGCGGTAGTGGTCCTGGCATCCGAGAACCTCGTATCTCGTGACGCGTCACGAGTGCAATGGAGGGGCAGTGCTTCTCTGTGTTGCTCTGCCCGACGTCTGCTGTTTTCGAACTATCTTGGTTGTTCCGTAGGTGTTGCTGATCGGCGTAGGCGAAAGATCCGGTCAGTTGCGCCCTTATGTCCGGCCTGTCACGCGGCGCTTGCCGCTGGCCATCATGGGGGTTCGCATGCGTGTCAGGCACCAATCTTCGAGGCGTGCTCGAGGCACATATTTTTTTCCGGTATTGCCTGAACTGTACTTGACTACAGCCTTTCCCATCACGCGGTTCAGCGTTTCCTGCCGGATCAGCCGAGCTTACGCCCGGCGCCCACCGCCCAGCGCCAGAACGTCACACCGCGGCTTCTGTTGCGGCCGCCACACGCCCTTTCGCCCGGTAGACCTCTTTACGCGTCATCAACGCCCATGCCATACGCGCCATCTTGTTTGCCAAGGCAACCGTTACCAGCCTGACAGGGCGGCGCTCAAGAAGCTTTCTGATCCATCCTCCGAGGGCGCTATTCCACTGGGGGGCTCGGTAAACCATCGAAGTGGCACCGAGGACCAGCAACTTGCGTATCTCCCGGTTGCCTGCTTTGGTAATCCGACCAAGGCGGGTCTTCCCACCGGTGGAATACTGTCGTGGCACCAGTCCCAGCCAAGCTGCGAAGTGCCGTGCGCTTTTGAACAGACTGATGTCGCCGACGGTCGTTGCGATCAGCGACGCGGTGATCGGACCAACGCCAGGGATCGTTTGTAGGCGGCGTGCGGTTTCATCTTGCCGGGCGTGAGCGACGATCGCAGCTTCGAGTGCTCCAATGCTTTCGGCCAGCGCGCGGCATTGAACGAATAGCCCCATAAACACCTGGCGCGCCTTCTCCGGGAAGGTCTTGTCCGCATCAACTAGCTTCAGAAGTTCGTCGAGCCGGCCAATGCCCCTCGGGACGGTCAGGCCAAATTCCGTCGCCAGGCCGCGCATAGCATTTGCCAGCATCGTCTGCTGCTTGACCAATAGGGATCGCGCCGAATGCACGGCAAGGATTCCCTGCTGCTCAATGTTTTTGATCGGCACGAACATCATGTCAGGCCGCGATGCAGCTGTACAAAGTGCTGCCGCGTCAGCTGGGTCGTTCTTCTTGCCCTTCTTCACGAAGGGTCTGACTGCTTCAGGTGCGATCAGTTTCACCTCGTGTCCGAGACCGCGCAGGATCCGGGCCCAGTGATGGGCTGCCCCGCACGCCTCTATGACGACGGTGCAGACCTCCTGCTTCTCGAAGAACGGGATCAGCTCGCTCCTTCGCAGCTTGCGCTTGATCTCCACCTTTCCGGTCTCGTTCACGCCGTGTACTTGAAACACTGACTTGGCTGTATCCAGGCCAATCATGGTAATGCTCATCGCGGGCGGCTCCCTATCTGTAGGTTCTCACGACCCCTACTGTGGCACATTGATGCCGTCGGGGGCCGTCCACCCCATCTTCGAGCAAGCGGCCGCAAATGGCGTTCACCTGATCGCTCAGGTCAAAGCAAACCAGCCCGGACTGCATGATGCCATCGCAAAGCACTGCGAAACCGCCGCTCCACGCGACTGCACCCACACCACTGACACCAAGCAGCGTTGTCGTGATGAGCTCCGCCTGATCGAGGTATTTTCGCCGGGCGCCATCTTGGCCGGCACCGAATGGGACGAACACGTTCAGTCCATCATCCGCGTCACTCGCAGCGTTCTACATCGCTCCGCGGCCACAGGACTGTGGCACGAGACCAGCGAGGTCGCCCTATTCGTCGCCGACATCACCCTGCCGGCCGCGGTCTGCGCCAAAGCCATACGCGAGCACTGGGGCATAGAGAACCGCTCGCACTACGTGCGTGACGGCAGCTTTGCTGAGGATGCCAGCCGTATTCGCTGTAATCCAGGGATCTTTGCTCGCCTGCGTTCCTTCGCCGTCAATATCCTGCGGTTTAACAATGTTCATAACGTCTCTGACGCCAGGCATCGCATCGGCTTCGGCGGCCTCGATGCAGTCCTTGACCTCCGCCTCACGCGTTGAGCATTGAGCGTTGAACAGCCCTGTGCGTCAGGTCACGTCATTCGGTCCTCTCGCCGGGCAGCCGGATACTTGCGCCGACGAAGTCACCGATGGCTCTGGAATAATCTCTACTGTCCACACCAGCATCGATAGTTAATAACAACTTCATGATCCAGACAGTAATTGACGAAGCGGACGCCGAATATTTAACGCAAATGTTATTGTAGTTGCATTTAGTTCAGGTACCGTTACCGGATTAGGACGGCGATCGGATCCACCGTCTTTGCTCATCCCGGGTAGCGAAACGTGCCGTCAGGCAGAGGCAGTGGGCGGGATTTGGCGGCAATAACCGGGTTGACACGGTCACGGTCGAGTTGATTCTAAACGCGGGGTGCCGCAGCTCCCCGACCTCAATTATCTGAGCGACGCAGAGAAGGATGCGCTGATCCGAGCGCTCTGGCAGCGACTTGACGCGGCTGAGCGGCGGATTGCGGAACTCGAAGCCAAACTCGGCGAGCCGCCGAAGACACCGGACAATTCCAGCGTGCCGCCGTCGAAGGGGCAGAAAGCCAACCAGCCGGTGAAGGCCGAACGGCAAGGCCCGCGCCATGGCAGTCTCGGTCGCAGAGGGGGCGGCCGGCCGCTCGCCTGTGATCCGGATGAGACGGTGATTGCCAAGGCCTTGGCCTGCGCGCACTGCCAGGCGGCACTGACAGATGCCGAGCAAGTGCTGCACGGTCGCTACGACAAGATCGATCTGCCGGTGGTGCGCCCGGTGGTAACCCGGGTGGAGCGCTTTGCCGGGCACTGTCCGTGTTGTGGGCATATCACGCTGGCGCCGGTGCCGGAGGGGATGGAGGAAGGCACACCGTTCAGCGTGAACATCCTGGCGCTGGCGATCTACCTGCGCTTTACCCACGCGATCAGCTACCAGCGACTGACGCGGATGTTCCTGCACCTGTTTGCCCTGCGGATCAGCGAAGGCGCGCTGGATGCCATGTTCCGCCGTGCCAAGCCCTGTTTCGATGATGAAGTGGCGGTGATCCTGGCCCGGCTGCGTCGCTCGCGGATCGTTTGCTCCGACGAGACCACGGTGCGCATCGACGGACGGACCCACTGGAACTGGGTGTTCCAGAACGACCAGGTGGTCATTCATGTCATCCGCAACAGCCGTGCTGCCAGCGTGGTCACAGACGTGCTTGCCGGCCATCGGCCGACCATCTGGGTGTCCGACCTCTATGGCGCCCAGCAGGGGCACGCCGATCTCTGGCAGGTGTGCCTGGCGCATCAGTTGCGCGACTGCACATTCGCCATCGAGGCGGGCGATGCCATCTTCGCGCCCCGCATGAAGGCGCTGCTGCTGCGGGCGGTTGTGTTGGCCCGTCGCCGGACCAGCCTGGCTGAAAGTACGCGTCGCGCCTATCAGCAACGGCTCGATCGCGAACTCGACAAGATCATGGCTCTGGCTCCCATCAATCAGCACGGCAGGCGTCTTCGCAAACGCTACGGCAAAGTCCGCAGCCACCTGTTCACCTTTCTCGCACATCCCGATGCGCCGCCCGATAATAATGGCAGTGAACGAGAACTGCGGCCGACAGCTACCTATCGAAAGGTCACCGGCGGGTTTCGATCCAACTGGGGCGCTGATCTGTTCGCCAATGTCCGATCCGTCGTCGGCACTGCCGCGCGACACGGCATCGATGCATACCATGCCATACAGACGATCCTACGCGGCGTGTCCGTGCTACAGCCGGGTTGAGCAGATACGAATCCACCAGAGGTCCGACGATGAGGAACGGACGAGCGGCTACACCTGATCAAGCGCGGCGTGAACGCCGCGCAACCATGTCTGTGCCTGGCGTACGGCTAACCCGCCCAACGGCTGACAAGGAGCCCGCACGTTGCTGTCCACGGTCCCGGTTGCGTTTGTGCGTGTTCAACTGACAGGCGTGGACGCTGCGCAATTGATGCGCGGCGACATGGCGCTGTGGCTGACGTCGTTTCGCCATCCGGCGCAGACCCGAGACCGAGACCTGGTGCGTGCCATGAACTGATCAGTGGACCAGCGGCGGGCCTCGCTGCCGACGCACTGGACGGCCTGACTACGGTGCTTCTGTAGGCGAACAGAGACTGTCAACAATCATCCGGAGCTCATCCAATGGCAACGACCGTCACAGTCCCTGGCACCAATGGTTCAACGATCTCGCTGTCCTACGATTCGAAGACCAACGCTGCACTTGCGCAGCGCATTGCCGACGCGATCCGAAACGGCGTTGACAACAACACGATAGTCCCGGCCGACAATCAGTTCGGCCCGCCCCCACCAGTTCCCACCGGCAAGACCGGCCAGTTCATCCAGAGCCTGCCGGCAGTCACAACTCTGCCGCAGGGCTACACGGACGTCGTCAACACCGCGAAGACCGGCGTCATCTTCGGCTCCGGCGATGCAAACGAGGGCGTGCTGTCAGGCGCCCAGGACAATCTGACCTTTTTTGCCACCGGTGGCTCAGGCACAGTGGCCGCCGGCGGCGGCAACAATATGATCAGCATTCCGCAGACCGATGCCGGCGGCTGGCTGATCGCGACCGGCAACGGCAACGATACGATCCGTGCGCTAGGAGCCGGCAACGACACCATCAGCCCCGGCGGCGGGAACAATGTCGTCCAGGTCGGCGCCGGCAGCTATCAAATTACCTCCGCCGGCGCAGACACGATCTTCGCTGCAACCGGCAGCGAGACCATAACCGCCCTCGCTACCAAGGCCGCCGACGTGGTGTACGGCAACGCCAGCAACGTGGATCTGGTGTTCGTGGGCGGCGGCGGCGCGACGTTGTTCGGCGGGACGGGCAGCGACACAGTGTTGGGTGGGACCGGGTCGGATCTGCTGTTCGGTGGCTCGGCGGGCAACAACTTCCTGCAGGCCGGCTCCGGCCCGGCCACACTGTTCGGCGGCGGCAACGACGACCAGCTCTTCGCCGGCGGCAGCGCGCCGCAGGAACTGCACGCCGGCGCCGGCAACGAGACACTGTTCGGTGGCTTCGCCTCAGGCAACAACACATTCTATGGCGGTTCGGGGTCCGACCAGATATTCGGCGGCGGCGGGAACAACATCTATGTTGGCGGCACCGGCGCCGCCACGATTACCGCAGGCGCCGGGAACCTGTTCGAATTCATCGCCGGCCAGGCCGGCGGCAGCGATCTCGTGGAGGGGCTCAGCAGCGCTTCGCAGGTGCTCATCACGCTCAATGGCTACGGGTCGACTGAGGAAGCGAACGCCCTGGCCGGCCAGACCACCAACGGCAGCAGTGTCACCGTGACCCTGTCCGACAATACCAAGATCACCTTCGATAACATCACGCATCTGACGGGCAGCAACTTCACCTGAGTTCAATCCGATGCGGTGGCGGATTGCACGGATGATGCCCGTGCATCGGTCGGGCAAGCCGCCGAGATGGCGTCGGGCAAAAGGCACCTGGCGACGCCAGGCGCAGTGACCGGTCAGGCCCCGCGTGCCTGGGCGGTCAGCGCCTTCCGCCCCAGTTCGCCGAACAGATCCAGCATGCGCTCCCGCCAACCGGCGACCGGGTCATCCCCCTCAAGCAACTCGAACCGGCTGGCGCAGCGCGGCCATTGCAGACTGCCAAATAGAATGTAGTCCGCGTAGCTCGGCGTCACGCCGCCCAACCACCGCTGCTTGCCCAGCACCACCCGCACCGGCAGCAGCGACGCGCGGAATTCCGCCACGCGCATCTCCCGTCCTTCTTGCACTGCCTCCAGTGTCATGCCGAACCGCGCCTCGCGGGATTCGCGGAAATACGCCTGGTCCTGCGGTGCCACCACATCCATCAGGTCACGCACGATCAGCCGGGCGATGCCCGCGATCATCACGCCATCCGCCCAGGCATTGATGAACCGTGCATGCGAGCGGCCCGCGCCACCACCGAACAGGCTGGGGCGGTCCGGATAGCTGTCCTCCAGGTACTCGGCTATCGTCCAGCTGTCCGTGACCACTCGATCACCGTCACGGATCACCGGCACCCGGCCCTGACCGGAGAACGCCAGTGCATCCTTGTCGGTGAACCGCCAGGGGATAGTCTCCACGTCCAGGCCCTTGTGCGCCAGCGCCATCCGCGTGCGCCAGCAATACGGACTGAACCGCAGCGCCGGATCCGCTCCAGCCAGATCATGCATCACGATTGCCATCGGACGCCTCCTATGGTTGCACAGGCCGTGACAGCCAACCGCCGAATTTGATACACAGAAGCCCGCGAGGGAGAGAAGCGTTGGACGATCAGCCAGTCCACAGCGACCGCGATGAATTCGACGAAGCTGCCTATCTCCGACTCTACCCCGACATCGTCAAGGCAATCGCCGAAGGGCGCGAGGTCGGTGCCTGGGAGCACTACGACCGGCACGGCCGTAAGGAAGGTCCCCAAATCAACCAGGGCAAGCTGGCGATCGGCCGGATTACCGAACGACAGGCGGACAAGCTCACATTACACCAGCAGCCACTACGGCAGCGAACTGCGTCAGTGAACCGTCGATGAACGCGGCATGAACATCCTCGCCCCACCCAAGGCCCGGCTCGGCATCGAGATCGTGCACGATCTGGTCTGCCCGTGGTGCTTCCTCGGTGTGCGCCGGCTGATGCGCACGCTGCGCCGCCGGCCCGACCTGCTGTTCGACCTGACCTGGCGGCCGTTCCTGCTCAATCCGGACATGCCGCGCGCAGGGATGGCGCGGCCGGACTACGTGATCCGCAAGTTCGGCGGCGAGGACCGCGCGCGGCGGCTGTATGCCTCGATCACCGAGATCGGCCGATCCGAAGGCATCCTGTTCCGCTTCGACCGCATCCGCCGCACACCATCAAGCGTCGATGCCCATCGACTGGTGCGCTACGCGGCGCGCTTCGGCCAGGCGGATGCAATAGTGGAAGCGCTGTTCTCAGCGCATTTCACCGATGGCCTGGACATCGGCGATCATACGCTGCTGGCGTCGATCGCCGCGGCGTGTGGCCTGGATGGCGCGGCGGTGCGGCGCTTTTTGGCCGGCAACGACGAAGCCGACGCGATCCACGCCGACAATCTCCGCGCGCACCGGCTCGGCATCAACGGCGTGCCGTGCTTCGTCATCTCGGGTCGCCACGCCATCGCCGGCGCACAGGAGCCGGAGGTGATCGAACGTCTGTTGGATGTCGCTGCCGTCGAGGCGGCCGAGGCCTGACCGGCGGCATCCGCCTTACCGGACTGCCGGAGGCAACAGTATACCGCCTGGCCAGAGTGCGTTCAGCCCAGGCGCCAAGCCCAGCCGCTCGGTCAGGTTGCGGCGAACGATGGCGCCGTGGCTTCCCACCGCGGCGGTTACCTCGGCTCGCCAGCCCGGCCGAAGTTCCGGCAGATGCTGTGCGGGCAGCCCGTCCACCGCCGCCGCTGTCCAGGCGTCGGACGGCGCGTCCGCGAGCAGCAGTGCATCGATCACCCAGGCCACGGCGGCGGCCCAGGCGCCGTCCGACCGAGGCGTCACCGCGACGATCGGAGCGGCCGCCACGATGTCCGGGAGCAGCCGGCTGGCCAGCCGCCGCACGCCCGGGTTCCGCCGCATGTCCGCAAGATAGGTCGCCTCGCCGATTGCGGCGCCGCAGCTACCGGCGTTGTAGGCGTCCAGCATCTCGACATCTTCCTCGAACGTCAGGCGGGAGACTGCGAGATGCAGCCTGTCCGCCGCACTCTCCAGCGCCCGCTGTGCCCAGCTGCCGATCATCAGGCAGACCGTCTGTCCAGACAGATCGGCCAGGCGCTGCACAGGCGACGGCTCCGGAACCATGACGGCGATAGTGCTGACCAGCACGGTCGGGCCCGGCATAACGAAGCGGGCAAGGTCCTGCTCGGCGACTTCGCCACCGGTCAGGAATGCAAGCGCGTCGCTGCCATGGCGCACACCGTCAAAGCTGTGCGGCGCCTCGTAAATGCCGAAGGAAATACGCGCCGAGGGGCCAAGCACGGCAACTGCGACGGCGCGGCAGAGATCGACGGCTACACCCAGCACGGCGCCGGTGGTCGACGCCTCGGCAATGCCGGGCCGCTCGACTGCGCCGCAGCGCAGCACGCCACCGGCGCGAATGCGATCGAGCGCCCCCGCGGCGCAGGCCGGATTGGCGAGCCCAAACAACAAGATGGCAAGAGCTGCCGCCCGCATCGAGACTACCTGGCGCCCGCCATGTTGTACTCCGGCAAGGTGCCCGGCAGCGTGTTGAAGCCGGGCGGAGCCTGAGTGGCAATGTGCTGTCGCTGGTCCTCGGGCACCATGCCGATCGCCACACAGCCCTTGCCGCCGAAATGCGGCAGCGCATTCACCACATCGTCCGGGATCATCGCGTAGCTCCCTGGCAGCATCGGCAGCCTGCCGCTCAGCCGCCCCGGTTCGAATGCCGACAACAGATCGTCGGTCACCGGCGTGTTGATGTCGCGCGGGCCGAGATTGTGTTGCACAAAGCCGTTCGGCCCGTTGAACTTCGGGTCGGCGCCGGCCAGCAGCGCCTGCTTCTCCTCCGGCAGGGTGGCCAGCGCGGGCAGATCGAACAGCGCCTCGATCGTCTCGATCACCGCGTTGTGGTCGCCCTCGGCATGGGAAACGACATGCGCGCGAGCGTAGGGTGAAATGACCAGCATCGGAATCCGGGGGCCGCGAGCGACCGGCAGTCCGTCGGGCCCATACGCGAGGATGTGCGGCGGCACATGGTCGTAGAACCCGTCGGACTCGTCGTAGGTGATGATGATCAGGCTCTGCCGCCACAGGTCCGCATTGCCAGCGATCAAGTTGATCACTCTTGCCGCCATCGCCTCGCTGATCTGCCGGTCGGAGTAGGACGGATGATCATCGTCACCCTTCTTGGTGCGGGCGATGGTGGCGCGATCTGCATCGGTCAGCGCACCGGGAAAGTTCGCGTTCTGGATCGGCGGCGTCTGGCCGGCAATGTTGGCGAAGCCGCCGCGGATGTAAAACACGCCCCCCTGTGCAGGCAGCTTGTTGTGCTCCAGATCAGCAAAGGCGTCGCCGAGGCCGCGCAGGTTGGCGGCCAGCGCCGGGTTGTTGGCGATATAGCCGAAATACTGCGCGCCATTGTGGTGGCTGACATAGCCGGCGTGCGTCGTCTCGCCGGCCGGGTCGTTCGGCTCATGGTCGTAGCCCTCTTCGTACCAGCGCCAGTTCACCGACCGTCCGCCGCGGGTCTGCACGAATGAGATGTCCCTGCCGGATGTCGGGCAGATCGGCATCGGGCGCGCGATCCTTTTGCATCGCCGCGGCCACGCCGCGACCGGCCAAGGTGACCGGCAGCGATGCATAGGTGAGGTTCTCGGAAATGTTGCCGTTGCCGTAATTCTCGATGCCCTTGGCACCCTGCGGTTCGCGGCCGGTCGCCGTGGTGTCGAATTGCGAGCCATAGAACGGTTGCTGGTCGATCACTACCGGCACGCCTTGCAGCGTCCCGGTCACGCCGTTCACAGTCACGCTGGCCCCGGTCGTGCCGCGCTTCACCCACTGGGTCTCGCCTGCCTGCCCGGAGATCATTGCCAGCGCATTCGGCGTGGACGGCGCGTCCTCGGTGGCAAAGACGTTGTCGAACAGGGTAAATCGGCTGGCGTATTGCCAGAAGAATGGCATCGTGTCGCAGTCGATGTAGCTCATCACGAGGTGAGCGAACTGGCTGCCCATCGCAACATTGGCGGGCCCGCCCTTGCTGGCGAAGCGCGTGTATTCGTCGGCGGCGTAGCCGTCCATGGCCGCGACGCCGCTCTTCACGTCGATCTTCTTCGAAAGGCCGGTGTGGCTGTGATCCACACTGTCCACGAAGGTCGCGTTCTGCTCCGGGCCGATGCGGAACGGCGTCACGGTGATCGGCTTGCCGTCCGCGCCGGTATAGGTCTGGGTGAAACCCGGCGTGTGCGCGGGGTCGCGCGGAGCGGCGCCGTCGGAGAAGATGCCGTTGGCGCCAGGGAACGTGCCGAACTCGTTATCGAACGAGTGGTTCTCGTTGAAGATCACGAATACGTACTTGATCTTCGAACGCAGCAGCCTGATCAGCTCAGCCCGGCTGATCCGTGGTCCGGAGGCAGGATTGACCAGGTATGGTGCAACGGCGGGCCCAGGATCGGGCTGTGCCGTCACGAGACCGCGTGCTGCAGGTCCTGGCTGGGCAACGACAGCGAAGGGCAGCGCGCAGCAAACCAGGGTGGCAGCGAGGCTGGCAACACGGCGCATGGCAAGTCCCCGACGGTAATGCGTGCCGCACTGTAACCACCGGGCGGCGCCGCAGTGTGACGGTTGGGTTACGCCGCCTTTGCCTGGCTGGCGATGCGCTCCAGATTGCCCAGCGTGTCGCGCGCGAAGCGCAGTCGGGTAGCAACGTCCATCTCGCGCGATATCGCCAGCTTGTGGTCGGGGCGCAGCCGCACCAGTCCACCCTTGCTGGCGAGCCAGGCCACCAGTCCCGCCGGGTTGGAGAACGCGTTGCCTCGGAAGCTCAGCAGCATGCCCTTCGGTCCAGCCTCCAGCTTCTCCACGCCCGCCTCACGACAGGCACGCTTCAGCGCCACCACCTGCAGCAGGTTCTCCACCTCCTGCGGCAGCGGGCCGAAGCGATCGACCAACTCGGCCGCCATTGCCTCGGTCTCCGCATCCGAGGCCAGCGCGCCAATGCGTCGGTACAGGCCAAGCCGCACCGGCAGGTCGCGCACATACGTCTCGGGGATCAGCACTGGCAGGCCCAGCGAAATGTTCGGGGTCCAGTCGCGTTCCTGTCCGCCACGCCTCCCCTCTCCGGCACGCTGTTCGGCGACCGCATCCTCCAGCATCTGCTGATACAGCTCGATACCCACCTCGCGAATGTGGCCCGACTGTTCGTCGCCCAACAGGTTGCCTGCGCCGCGGATGTCGAGGTCGTGGCTCGCCAACGTGAATCCCGCGCCCAGCGCGTCCAGGGTCTGCATCACCGTCAGCCGCTTTTCGGCCGCCACCGATAGCCGAAGGTTCGGCGGCCAGGTCAGATAGGCATAGCCGCGCTGCTTGCCCCGCCCGACACGGCCACGCAACTGATAGAGCTGCCCCAACCCGAACATGTCGGCACGGTGGATCACCAGCGTATTCACCGCCGGCATGTCGAGGCCGCTCTCCACGATGTTGGTGGAAAGCAGGATGTCATAGCGGCCATCGCCGAACTCGGCCATCACCCGTTCCAGCTCGGTGGGCGCCAGCCGGCCGTGCGCCTGCGCCATGCGCGCCTCGGGCACGATCTCGGCGAGGCGTTCCGCCATGCCGCGGCAGATCCTCGATACGCGGCACGACGCAGAACACCTGGCCGCCACGGAAGCGCTCGCGCTGCAGCGCCTCGCGGATCACCACGGCGTCGAACGGCATGATGAAGGTGCGCACCGCCAGCCGATCCACCGGCGGCGTGCTGATCAGGCTCATTTCCCGTACGCCGGTCAGTGCAAGCTGCAAGGTGCGCGGGATCGGCGTCGCAGTCAGCGTCAGCACGTGCACATCCGCCTTGAGCTGCTTCAGCCGCTCCTTGTGCGCGACGCCGAAATGCTGCTCCTCGTCCACCACCAGCAGGCCGAGATCGGCAAACTCCACGGACTTTGCCAGCAGCGCGTGCGTGCCGATCACGATGTTGATCGTGCCATCCGTGATACCGTGCCGGACCTCAGCCGCTTCCTTCGCCACCACCATGCGCGAGAGCTGCGCCACTTTCACCGGCAGTCCGGCGAAGCGCTCGGAGAACGTGCGGAAGTGCTGACGTGCCAGCAGCGTGGTCGGCACCACCACGGCGACCTGTGCACCTGACATCGCCGCGACGAAGGTGGCGCGCAATGCGACCTCGGTCTTGCCGAAGCCGACATCGCCGCAGATCAGCCGGTCCATTGGGCGGCCGGACGCGAGGTCCTCCAGTACGTCGGCGATAGCTCGGGACTGGTCGTCGGTCTCGGCGAACGGGAAGCGGGCGCAGAACTCGTCCCACGCACCCTCGCCCGGCGCCATGATCGCGGCGTCGCGGATCTTGCGTGCCGCAGCGATGCGAATGAGCTGGCCCGCCATGTCGCGGATGCGCTGCTTCATCCGCGCCTTGCGTGACTGCCAGGCGACGCCGCCCAGCTTGTCGAGTGCCACGCCTTGGGTCTCGCTGCCGAAGCGAGACAGCACCTCGATATTCTCGACCGGCAGGAACAGCTTTTCGTTGCCGTCGTAGATCAGACGGAGACAGTCGTGGGGCGCGCCCGTGACGGCCAGCGTCTCCAGCCCGTCATAGCGGCCAATGCCATATTCCTGATGCACCACGAGGTCGCCCTCGGCGATCTCGGTTGCTTCGGCGATGAACTGGTCGGCGCGCTTGCGCCGGCGTGGCGGGCGGCTGATGCGCTCGCCCAGGAGGTCCTGCTCGCCCACCAGCGCGAGCTGATCGGCGACGAAGCCCCGCTCGACACCGAGCGTGACGAGTGACACCGATCCGGCCGGCTTGCGTCGGATCGCCGCCCAGTCGTCCTCCTGCGCGTGATCCCGGAAATCGTGCTCGCGCAGCAGGTTGGCAAGCCGTTCGCGTGAGCCGCGCGTCCACGCGGCGACAGCGATCCGCCGCCCCTCGCCGTTCCAGCGCTCCACCTGGCCGCGCAACTGATCGAACACGTTGCTGCCCGGTCCGCCGCCTTGGAAAAACACCGGTCCGGGCCGCCCACCGCCATCGACGCCAACCGCGCCATCAGGTCTGGCAAATGGGGAGAAGGCGAATAGCGGACCGCCGGCGAGCATCCCATCCCACCCGGCCTGATCGAGATACAATCGATCCGGAGGCAATGGCCGATACGGGACTTCGCCATCGCGCGGCACCAGGCGACGCGCGACGTAGTGGTCCTCGATCATCTCGAGCCGCGCCGCCAGCACCTCGTCTGCCTGGTGATCGAGACTGACCGAGGCACCGGGCAGGTAGTCGAGCAGCGTCTCCATCCGCTCGTGGAACAGTGGCACCCAGTGCTCCATGCCCGGATGCCTCCGACCGTCGGAGATCGATAGATAAATCGGATCGTCAGCTGCCGGCTGGCCGAAGATGTCCCGCCATGCTGAACGGAACCGCGAGATTGCATCTGGATCGAGCGGAACCTCGGACACCGGGCGCAGCGTCAGCCGCTGACGACGGCTGGCGCTGCGCTGGGTGCCAGGATCGAAGATGCGGATCGACTCGATCGTGTCGCCGAACAGATCGAGGCGGACGGGATCGGTCTCGCCGGCAGGGAAGATGTCAATAATGCCGCCGCGCATGGCGTATTCGCCGGGCTCCATCACCGTGCCGGCGCGGCCGTAACCGTTGGCCTCCAGGAATCGCGCGAGCTTCTCCGGCTCCGCCGTGCCGTTGGTGTGCAGCTCGAGGCTGGCGCCGGTGAATGCAGAGCGCGGCGGCACGCGCTGGACCAGTGCATTCACCGTCGTCAGCACGATGCGCGGACCGGTCGGCTTGTCCAGCAGCCGCGCCAGTGTCGCGATACGCTCCGAAACCAGCGCGGGGTTTGGCGACACCCGGTCGTAGGGGAGGCAGTCCCACGCGGGGAACCGCAGCACCTCCGCCTCCGGCATCACGAAGGCCAGCGCCTCGGCCAACCGCGCCATCCGCGCGTCGTCGCGGGTCGCGTGCAGCATTGGGCCGGAGAACTCGCCGCGGCGGCGGGCGAGCAAGAAAGCGTCCCATCCCTCTGGCGCGCCAAACACCGGAGTGGCGGTCACTGACGGCCGCGGCGAAGCTGGGCTGGCCGTCATTGACCGGCTTCGTCCCTGACCCACCGCAGCATCGGCGTGTCGGCCTCTGGCGGGATCGGCAGACGTCCGGTCAGCCAGTCCCCGAGATCATTGTCCGGCAGCTCCATCAGCGCCTCCAGCGCTGCAAGCTCCGACTCGCCGAATGCGTCTATGTGCCGTCGCACAAACCCACCCAGCACGATGTCGTTCTCGTACGTCCCGCGATGGGTGGCGCGATACAGCACACGGCGGCGCCTCGCATCGAAGGAGGCTGATTCTGGTTCACTCATCGGCGCAGTGTCATATAGCGGCCGGATAACCCCATGTCAGCCCGTGGATCATGATCCGCTTACACCGCTGTTCTCGCCACTGACCACGCTGAAGGGCGTCGGCCCGACGGTGGGTGCGCTGATCGCGAAGGCAGCGGGCGGCGAGCGGGTGATCGACCTGCTGTTCCACCTGCCCGAGTTGTACCTGGACCGCCGCCAGCGCCCGACGATCGCCCAGGCACGGCCGGGCCAGATCGCCACGCTGGCGGTGGAGGTGGTGCGTCACGAACCACCAGTCAACGAACGCCAACCCTGGCGGGTCGTGGTGAGCGACGCCACCGGGTTCGCCGAACTGGTATTCTTCAAATTCAAGCGGGAACGGCAAATGCCTGTCGGCGCGCGGCTGCTGGTGTCCGGCAAGGTCGAGCTGTTCGGCGGCCGGCGCACGATGCCGCATCCCGAGCACGTGGTACCGGCCGATCGTCCGGAGTTGCTGCCGGCGGTCGAGCCGGTGTGGCCGTTGACCGGCGGCCTGTGGCCGCGGCAGTTGGCCAACGCCATTAGTCAGGCATTGACCCGACTGCCGTCGTTCCCTGAATGGCACGATGCGGCACTGTTGCGGCGCGAGAAATGGCCCGGCTTTACCGAGGCGTTGCGCGCGATACAGGCGCCGTCCGTGGTGCCGGAGGAGATCGCTCGCTCCCGCCTCGCCTACGACGAACTGCTGGCGGACCAAGTGGCGCTGGCGGTGGTGCGCGGGCGGCTCCGCGCGAGGCCCGGCCACAGCCTGACCGGCGACGGCAGCCTGCGCGCCGGGGCGTTGGCGCGCTTCGGCTATGCGCTCACGGGTTCGCAAGCGCGCGCGCTGGCGGAGATCGACGCCGATCTCGCGTCAGATCGGCGGATGTTGCGGTTGCTGCAGGGCGACGTCGGCTCGGGCAAGACCATGGTGGCATTGCTTGCCATGCTGCGGGCGGTGGAAGCCGGCAAGCAGGCGGCAATGATGGCGCCGACCGAGGTGCTGGCAAAGCAGCATCACCGTACGCTGTCCCGGCTGGCTCCGGAGCCGGTGGCGATTCTGACCGGCGGGGTGAAGGGCCGCGCGCGAGCACAGTTGCTGCGCGGATTGCGGGACGGCTCGGTACGGATGGTGGTCGGCACTCACGCGCTGTTCCAGGAAAGCGTGGAATATCACGATCTCGCGCTGGCGGTGATCGACGAGCAGCACCGGTTCGGCGTCGATCAACGGCTGCTGCTGGGCGGCAAGGGCGAACTGACCGACGTGCTGGTGATGACCGCGACGCCGATCCCGCGCACGCTGCTGCTGACCCAGTGGGGCGAGATGGAGGTCAGCCGCCTGACCGAGAAACCGCCTGGGCGTCAGGCGGTGCGCACCTCGCTGCATTCGCTGGGGACGCTGCCCGATCTGCTGGACGCGGTCGCGCGCAAGCTGGACGAAGGCGCGCAGGTCTATTGGGTCTGCCCATTGGTGGCGGAGAGCGAGGCGCTCGACCTCGCCGCGGCCGAGGCGAGATTCGCCGTGCTGCGCGAGCGGTTCGGCGAGATAGTGGGGCTGGCGCACGGCCGGCAGGACGCGGCAGTACGCGATGCGATGCTTGCAGCGTTTGCGGCAGGCCGATGTCGACTGCTGGTGGCAACGACAGTGGTAGAGGTCGGCGTCGATGTGCCGCAGGCGACAGTGATGGTGATCGAGCACGGGGAACGCTTCGGTCTCGCACAGTTGCACCAGTTGAGAGGGCGTGTGGGGCGTGGTGCAGCGGCGAGTTTCTGCCTGCTGCTGCACGAGGAATGGGTGAACGATGCCGCCAAGCGTCGGCTGACTTTGCTGCGCGATACCGACGATGGGTTTGTGATCGCCGATGAGGATTTTCGGCTGCGCGGCGGTGGCGATATCCTGGGGACGAAGCAGTCTGGGTTACCGGGGTTCCGGCTGGCCGATCCGATCGCGCACGAAGGGCTGCTTCACATGGCGAACCGCGATGCGGCGGTGCTGCTGGAGAACGACCCGAAGCTGGCAACCGAGCGGGGGCGCGCGGTGCGCGTGCTGCTCCGGCTGTTCGAGAAGGTGGCAGCGATGCGGACCCTGGCGGCGGGATGAGGCCCGGTCACTGAGGTGGTCCGGCTGGTCAGCCACCGAGTGGCAGGCTGGAGCGGAACACAGTCTGACACCCAGGGAGGCAGGAGTTGACAGTTCCAGTCAGTGTGCGGGTCAGCCCGTAACCGACAAGTTTGGTGGGTCCGCGAGAGGCGCCATCGCTTCAAGGATTTTCTGTTTGCGGCTTGCGTTGGAACCGAAGGCCGGGGTTGAGTATTGCTGCGACACCAAAAACAACCGCTACTGGAATCGGCGATGGTTGCCGGCGCGACCGTGATCGTGTGTGGCGATAAGGTTTGCTGGCGCCGGACCCGTGCCGGAGTATTCGGGTGCCGCGGCCTGCGCAGTTCCCCGAAGCACTCCGCAACGAACGGCTATGACCCTCTGAATCAAGGAGCCCCACCCAATGCGTTCCTGGATCCACCACGCCAAGGGCCGTCACGTTCGCCAAGCCCGCGTCGGCCTCGGCGACCTGCGAGAAGAGCACATCAGCCGCCAGGGGTTTTTCGGTCCGGTGGCAATGATCTACCGCGAGGACGGTCCCAACGAGGTGGTGCGCGTCGAAGGCACCGTGCATCCGCGCCGTGTCGCGGACACCGCGAGGGTCGAGCCGTCCGACATGACGGATCCACGCGGCATGCCGGAGGTGATGCTGTCCAACGCCGATGTCAGCGTCGCCGTCAGCCGGCGCACCGCGGCGATGCCGTATGCCTATCGCAACACCGACGGCGATTTGCTGTACTTCGTGCACAAGGGGACCGGACAGTTTGCCACCGAGTTCGGACGCCTGTTTTACGAGCCGGGTGACTACGTGCTGATCCCCAAAGGCATCACATTCAGCGTCGTGCCCAATGCGGGCGATAGTCACATGCTGGTGGTGGAGTTGCTGGCCCCGCTGTCACTGACCGAACATCAGCAGGTTGGCCGCCATATGCCGGTCGATCCGACAGTTCTGGGTCTGCCGGAACTGCACGACCAGCGCTGGCCGCGACGCGACGAGTGGGAGCTGCGGGTCAAGCATGGCGGCGCGCACAGCTCCATCTTTTACCGCAACAACCCGCTCGCGTCGGTGGGATGGAAGGGCGATCTGTTTCCCTACAAGCTGAACATCCGCGACATCATTCCGATCAGCTCGGATCGCATCCATATCGCTCCCTCGGCCTGGTGCACGTTCCAGGCGACGGGGTTCGTGGTGATAAGCTTCGTGCCGCAGACCGCGGTGGCCGATCTGAATGCTGAGGAACTGCCATCGTATCACCGCAACGTCGACAACGACGAAAGCGTGTTTGTGCATCACGATGAATCAGGCAGCCGCAGGCCTGGCATGCTGTCGCACACCCCACAAGGCATCCTGCATGGCGCGGACGAGGCAACGAGAACTGCCTTCCAACAGCGCCGCACGGCTGGGATGCGGCGAACTTTATGCGGGGTCAGCGTCGATACGGACCGACCACTGACGGTGTCGACGGTGTACGATCGGCTGACGCAGTAGGGGCGGGGCAACGCCCCCTCCCGCAAGGGGAGGGGGAGGATGGGTGCGTCAATCCTTGTAATCGGGTTCCCGCTTGTCGAGTATCCGCTTCAGCGCATCGAAGTGCCAGTCGTACGGCGAGCGTCCACCGTATTTTTCGCCCTTCCGGTACGCCGCGAACGTCGCCTCGATAACGTCATCCGGCAGGAACTTGAGCGGCCGCCCGCTCGACATCGCGAACAGCTGCACCTGCGCCACACGCTCGGTGTAGTACAGCAGGTCGTAGGCCTCGGCCACCGACTTGCCCACCGTGGCGACGCCGTGGCTCGCCATCATCAGTACCTTCTTGTCGCCGATCACCCCGGCCAGGCGCTCGCCTTCCGCTGGATCAAACGCAGGACCGGCGTACGTCATATCATACCCGGTCACCATCATGATGCCGAGTTCAGTCTGGCCGATCGGGAGGATGCGCGGGTCTTCCAGCCGTGCCAGTGCGCTCGCGTACGGCATGTGCGTATGGAACACCGCAGCGCCGTCCGGCAGCAGCCGATGTATCGGTGCGTGAATGCAGTAGCAGGATTGCTCGATTTCGCCCTCACCGGCGAGCAGTGAGCCGTCATAGCCGACCTCCATGAAGCAGCTTGCGGTCACCTCCGACCAGTGCAGGCCGAACGGGATCTGGAAGTAGCGGTCGTTGCGGCCCGGCACGCGCAGCGTCAGGTGATTGAAGATGCCCTCGTGGAAGTCGTGCATCACCGCAAGGCGATGCGCCGCCGCCAGGTCCACTCGCGCCTGCCACTGCGCGGCGGCGACATCGGTGTCGATGGTCTGTTCGATCGATTCCAAAGGCATCGGCTTTCCCTCTCCTGACGGTCGTGCTGCGACGCAGCATACTTGCGTGTTAAGCCTTTGTCATCCGTGCGCTCACGGCTTGCATTGCCCCGAGATTCCGCTATTCCCGCCGGCCTACGGGAGAACGAGTGAGAGGTGCCGGGTGAATGAAGCTGGCCGACCTGTACTGATCGAGATCACCGGCCTGACCAAGCGTTTCGGCAGCTTCACAGCGGTGGACGACGTCACGTTCAGCGTGACCCGCGGCGAGGTGCTTGGTTTCCTCGGCCCGAACGGCGCCGGCAAATCGACCACGATGCGCATGCTGGCCGGCTTCATGATCCCCACTGCCGGCTCCGCCAGCATCTGCGGCCACGACGTGCAGAGCGACGGCGTGGCGGCGCGTCGGGTGCTGGGCTTCCTGCCGGAAGGCGCGCCGACCTACCCGGAAATGACCGTCAGGGGCTTCCTGACCTTCTGCGCCAAAGTGCGCGGATTCGTGGGCCGCGAATTGGCGCAGCGTGTCGAGCATGCGGTGGAATTGACCCGGCTCGGCAGCGTGCTGCTGCAGCCGGTGGAAACGCTGTCGAAGGGCTTCAAGCGCCGCGTCGGCCTGGCGCAGGCGCTGCTGCACGATCCGCCGGTGCTGGTGCTGGACGAACCGACGGACGGGCTCGATCCCAATCAGAAACATGAGGTGCGTGCGTTGATCGCGCAGATGGCGCCGCACAAGGCGATCGTCATTTCCACGCATATCCTGGAGGAGGTAGATGCAGTGTGCTCGCGCGCGATCATCATCGCGGCGGGCCGGGTGGTGGCGGATGAGACGCCGGCAGAGCTGCAACGCCGGCACCCATCGGGGAAGCTGGACGACGTGTTCCGGCGATTGACGATGGAAGCAATCTGAACATGCGCAACATCCTCATCATCTTCGAGCGTGAACTCGGCGGCTACTTTGCGACCCCGGTCGCGTCTGTCTTCATCGTCATCTTCCTGGTCCTGCAAGGCGCGCTGACCTTCAACCTCGGCGGCTTTTTCGATCGCGGGCAGGCCGATCTGAACCCGTTCTTCACATTCATCCCCTGGGTATTCCTGCTGCTCGTCCCTGCCATCACCATGCGTCTGTGGGCCGAAGAACGCCGTCTCGGCACGATCGAACTGCTGCTGACGCTGCCGATTACGCAAACTCAGGCAGTGTTGGGGAAATTCCTCGCCGCCTGGGCGTTCTGCGCCATCGCCTTGGTGCTGACGTTCCCATTCGTCATCACCGTCAACATCCTCGGCCAGCCGGACAACGGCGTGATCGCCTCCGGCTATGTCGGCTCGCTGCTGGTGGCCGGCGCTTTCCTATCAGTAGGCTCCGCACTGTCGGCACTGACCAAGAACCAGGTCATCGCCTTCGTACTCGCGGTCGCGGTGTGCTTCGTGTTCGCGGTCGCATCCTATCCCGTGGTCACCGACTTCCTCTCCCGCAACACCCCTGCCCTCGGCGAGATCGCACGGCGCATTGCGGTGATCGATCGCTTCCAGGACTTCACCCGCGGCGTGGTCAGCCTGCGCGACCTGATATTCTTCGCAACATTCATCGGTTTCTGGCTGTTCCTCAACGCCGTCATCGTCGAACAGCGGAAGGCGGACTGACGCCATGCGCCGTCGCATCTGGTTCTCCATCGTCGGGGTGATCGCGGTTGCCGCGATCGTCATCGGCATCAACATGTTCGCCGATGCGCGACTGGCGAACCAGCACGTCGATCTGACGCAAAGTCACATCTACACGCTGTCCAAAGGGACGCGGCAGATCCTGTCCGGTCTGAAAGAGCCGATCACGCTGCGGCTGTTCTACTCCCGCCGGCTCGGCAGCACGGTGCCGGTGTACGGCACTTATGCGGACCACGTGCGCGAGATGTTGGGCGAATACACCGCGGTCTCGGATGGCAAGGTTCGCCTGGAATTTTACGATCCCGAGCCGTTCAGCGACACCGAGGACCGCGCGCTCGCCTACGGCCTGCAAGGTGTGCCGCTCGATCAGGGTGGCGTGCAGGTTTATTTCGGCCTCGCCGGCTCCAACCTCGAAGACGATGAGCGGACCATCGCCTTCTTTCAGCCGGAGCGGGAACGCTTCCTGGAGTACGACCTCACCAAGCTGATCTACGACCTGTCGAACCCGAAGCGGCCGGTGATCGGCGTCATGTCGTCGCTGCCGCTCGACGGCGATCCGCGCGCGATGATGATGGCGATGCGCGGCCAGGCCGCCGCCGGCGGTCAGCCCTACGCCTCGACCATGCTGCTGCGGCAGACCAACCAGGTGAAGACGGTCAACACCGACGCGCAGGTGATCGATCCCGACATCCAGGTACTGCTGGTGGCCGAGGCGCAGAATCTGTCCGATGCGACACTGTACGCGATCGATCAGTTCGTCATGCGCGGCGGGCGCCTGATGGTGATGGTCGATCCGTGGAGCGAGGCGATGGCCGCCGCCCCCTCGCCTACCGGTATGCCGCCGACCGACACCGGTTCCAACCTGAAGAAGCTGTTCGACGCCTGGGGCATCGTGTTCGATCCCACCAAGGTGGTCGGCGACCTCACCGGAGCCTGGCGCGTGCGCGCCAACGCCGATGAGCGGGTGCAGGCGGTGAGCTACGTCGCCTGGTTCAACATCCGCGACGGCATCAACCACGACGATCCCGCGTCGGCCGATCTGCAGCAAGTAACGGTTGCGTCGGCCGGTTCACTGGGCAAGGCACCGAATGCGTCGATCGAATTCACGCCGTTGCTGAGCAGCAGCGCGCGCTCGGGCGAGATCCCGGTGGACCAGGTGAAGATGCCGGACCCCGCCAAGGTGCTGGCGGCGTTCAAGCCCGAAGGCGGCCCGCGGGTGATCGCGGCACGCGTCCATGGCGTGCTGAAGTCTGCCTTCACCGGACCGCCTGAACCGGCAAAAGACCAGAAGCGGCCTGAGAACTTTCCGGATTTCAAGGCGCAGACCGACGGCCCGGCCAATCTCGTGGTGGTGGCCGACAGCGACATCCTGGCCGACCGGTTCTGGGTACGCGTCAGCGACTTCTTCGGCCAGCAGACTGCGATGCCGTTCAGCGACAACGGGCCGTTCGTCGCCAATCTGATCGGCACGCTCGCCGGCGGCGATGCGCTGATCGGGCTGCGTTCGCGCGGTGACACCAACCATCCGTTCATCCTGGTGAACCAGATGCAGAGCGAGGCGGAAGCGAAATTCCGTCAGAGCGAGCAGGCGTTGCAGCAGCATCTGGACGATACCGAGAAGCAGTTGCGCGCGCTGCGCCAGGGACCCGGCGGCAGCGAGCAGGCGAATGCGCAGCCGGTGATCACGCCGGAGCAGCGCGCAGCGATCGATGCTGCACGGAAGGACATCGTCGATACCCGACAACAGTTGCGCGCAGTGCAATACGACTTGAACCGCGGCATCTCGCGCCTGGAAACCGAGCTGCGCGTGTTCAACATCGTACTGGTGCCGGCTGTGTTGGCGATCGTGGCGATCGTTCTCGGCGTGCTGCGCAGCCGCCGCCGGGCGAGGGCGCGGGCATGAGGTGCGTGGTGCATAGAGAGACCCCCTCCCCCCAACCCCCTCCCGCAAGGGGAGGGGGAGTAGATATGCACACTGTGCTCCCCCTCCCCTCGCGGGAGGGGGTTGGGGGGAGGGGGCGCCACCAATGAAACCCCGTACCCTTATCGCCCTTGTCGTCCTCGGCGTCGTCGCCATCGCCGCCGGCTGGTATTTCGGCACCGCGCAGCAGCCAAGCCAGCAGCAGGCCTATAACGGCGGGAAACTGATGTTCTCAGATCTTGCACCGAAGCTGCAGGATGCGGCGCGGATCGAGATCACCCATCAGGGCAAGACCACCGCGATCGTGAAGCACGGCGATACCTGGGGCCTGGTCGATCGCGGCGGCTATCCGGTGCAGGCGAGCAAGCTCCGCGGCATGCTGACTGCGCTGACCGAACTGCGTCTGGTCGAGCAGCGCACCACCGACCCCGAGCAGTTCAACCGGCTCGGCCTCGAAGACCCCAATGGTACGACCGGAACGTCGAACTTGCTGCGCGTGCTCGATGCATCGGGCAAGCCAATCGTCGCAGTGATTGTGGGCCATCGCCGCGTGCGCACGCAGGGCAACGTGCCAGAGCAGGTCTATGTGCGTCGGCCGGACGACAACCAGACCTGGCTCGCCGAAGGGAACCTTCAGGTCGATGCCGATCCGCAGCTCTGGCTCGAACGTGATATCATGAACATTGACCACGCGCGCATCGCCAAGGTGGTGGTGACGCATGGCAACGACACGTTGGAGCTCGCCCGTGACGGTCAGAAGTTGGCGATGACGGCGCCGACGGAGCATCCATCGCTTGACGACTACAAGTTGGACGATGTCGATCGCGGGCTGGAACTGCTGACATTCCAGGACGTGCAGACCGACAAGGAACCGGTCGGCGACAAGATTGGCCAGTCGGTGTACTCCACAAGCGACGGGCTCACGGTGACGGCGACGGTGTTCAAGGGCGACAAGGACATCTGGGCACGCTTCGCCGCGGCCGGGAACGACAAGACCAAAGACGAGGCGGACAAGTTGAACGCACGGCTGACCGGCTGGAGCTATCAGCTTGGCGCCTGGAAGCAGAAGGCCTTGGTACCGTCGGAGGATGACCTGAAGGCGCCGGCACCTGAGAAGCCGGCCGCCAGCCCGCCGACAGAAGCACCCAAGCAGTGAGCGATCGCGAGTATCCCGCTCGGCCGATCGTCGGGATCGGGGTCGTGGTGATCAAGGACGACGCCATCCTACTGGTGCGGCGCGGCAAGCCGCCCAATGTCGGTGCATGGACGCTGCCGGGCGGTGCGCAGGAGGTCGGCGAGACCGCGGAGGAGGCTGGACGGCGCGAACTGCTTGAGGAGACTGGCCTGGAAGTGGACACCCTGCACTTTGCCGCAACCGTGGACAACATCCGACGCGATGAGGCCGGACGCGTGCGCTTCCATTACACGATCATCGACTTCGCCACGCGTTGGGTGTCGGGCGAACCTGTGGCCGCCAGCGATGTCACCGAGGCTGTCTGGGCGAGGCTCGACACCTTGGACGAATACAACCTTTGGAGCGAGGCACACCGCGTGATCGCGATCGCGCGTCGGCTGGTGGGCCACGGTGGGGCGCCCAAGCCTAGCGCAGCACGTCGCCGGTCCGGTCAAGGCCGCGGACCTCGCGGCTGATCAGGTAGTTGGGTGCCAGGTCCCAGTCGCGGTAGATGCGTCCGTCCGGTGCGCCGTCGAACTCCATGTAGGGCTTGAACAGTCGGGTGATTTCAGCCCCGTCGCTGGCGGGACAGTTCACCACGCCCACGAACTCGACCAGCGTTGCGGCGGCGCCGTCCTTCAGGGTCCCTGTGCCGGCGGACACGAGCTGGGCCTTGGGGATGAAACGTCCTCGATCCCCGGCAGCTTGGTTACCCGCAAGCGCCTGGCTGCTCCAGATGCCGATGCCCGCCGCGTCCCGCAACCCGGCATCCTTGGCCGCGAGGGTGACCCGCAGCAGCGAACATCCCGCGACGTTCTGACCCGCCGACAGGACGATCTGGTGCAGGCTTGGACGGCCGGCCTTCTGCGCAAGCGCGTCAGCGCAATCAACCAGGGCTTTATCCACCGGCTTGCAGGTCCCGGCATCCAGGCATGAGCGGCTGGCGCTCCGCGGCACGCGCCAGTTCAATCGCATGCAGCATGTAGCGGATGCCCTGAGCCCCCGTGACAGGTGACGACATACAGTGACTTGCGATCATCGCTTACCTCGGGCGTGCTCAGGATCCCCATTCGGGATCGTTCCTGCTCCACATGTCGATATCCTTGCCTCCCTGCCGCGTCGGTCCAAGCCATCGCGCCCAGAGAGGAATGGTTCGCCCGTCCGAACCCCGCCGCTCGTTGTCGGCGTCATAAGCGTAGACCGTGTTGTGCATGGTGGCGATGATCACGGTGTTGAACGTTCCCTTGACGGGCGGGATGCCAGGGTTTGCGGAGGTGTCGATCGCAAGCCCGGAAACATCGAGCGGCTGCGAGACAACCTGCCCGTCGGCATAGAGTATCCATTGCTTGCCGAAGGTGCCCGAGCGCAGCGCATCCCCGCTCAGGGGGTTGTTTCAGCGAGATTGGCACCCGTGCGAGCGTTGTCGTTGTGCTGCGTCAGCACGTCCGCCGCATCGACAGCGGCAATTCGAAATATGTAAAACCTGTCAGGAAGCACAGGAGCGCGAAGCCCTCCGTCAGCAAAACGCGGTGACCCATCTTCCGCGTCCTCTCGGCTGCCGCAAAGAAATTGGCCGGTGCGATGGTGACAGTCACCACCGGCTCAATCCGCGATCCTGCTGACGCTTGGGGCGAGGCGGTGCATGCTGTGGCGGTTGCGCGACCGGGTGCGGCGGTGAACGCCGAGACACTGATCTGGGACGGCAAGGACCGGCGGGTGAACTGAGGGATGGGTTGAGCGCGAGGGAAACCCATCGCATCACCGCCCTTCAACTACTGCGATGCGACCGATGCGTCGACTTCCGCGTGGAAAGCGACAGCGCCATCCCGCCGCAGATCAGCCCCAGTGCGGCGGGTACCAGCCAGGCAGGTCGCATCATCAGCGGAGCGATCAGATAGTCCCACAGCCATGACGCCATGTGCGTGCCAATGAAGCCGTGTACGGCATCCATCAGGTCGTGGTCCACCATGAACAGCACCTGGCCAAGCGGCACCTCGGGCGGGCCAAGCATCGCCAGGGCGACGGCTCCGACCAGCAGCATGGCAGCCAGCACGGCGAGGATGCGTTGCGTGATCACATGAACAGTTTCTCGTTTTTCCGGTCGCTGTAAAGCGACGCGACGAACTCACCATAGCCGTTGTAGACCTGCGTCGGCACCATTTCGTTGCTGCCGAGCAGCCGTTCACTCGCCTGGCTCCAACGCGGATGCGACACGGCCGGGTTCACGTTGGCCCAGAATCCATACTCCGACGGCTGGATCGCCTGCCAGAAGTTGACCGGTCGCTTCTCACTGAAACTGATCTTTGCCAATGCCTTGGCTGACTTGAAGCCATATTTCCACGGCACCGTCAGGCGGATCGGACCACCGTCCTGTGGCGGCAGCGGCTTGCCATACATCCCGGTGGAAATGAACGCCAGGTCGTTCGCCGCCTCATCCATCGCGAGGCCCTCGATGTAGGGCCACGGATAGAACGGCGACTGCAGCCCCGGCATCTTCGGGTCCTGTGCGGTCTCGAACACGATGTATTTCGCCGATCCCAGCGGTTCGGCGAGCTTCAGCAACTGACTGAGCGGGAAGCCGGTCCACGGCACCGTCATCGCCCATGCCTCGACGCACCGGTGGCGATAAACCCGCTCCTCGAGCTGCACCTGCTTGAGCAGATCGTCGATGCCGATGGTGCGCGGCTGCTTGAGCTCGCCCTCCAGGCTGATCGTCCACGGGCGAGGCTTCATCACCTGTGCGGCCTCCCACAGGTTCTTGCCGTCGCTGAATTCGTAATAATTGTTGTAGGTGGTCGAGTATTTCTCCGGCGTGATGTCACGGCCGGCAACGTATTTCGGGTTGCGGGCCGGCTCGGCGGTGGACTGGGCGAGGGCGGGTGCGGCCAGCGCCGACGAGCCAGCACCGGCCAGAGCAGCGCGGCGGCCCAGCATGAACGCTTCCGAGGTTACCGGGCGTTCGGACACTTCCCAGCCACGCCGTCGCAGAATGTGCATCGCTCTCTCCATCAGCCCAGGTAAGCCCAATCTGGGGCGTCCGCGCCATTTGTCACCGTGACGTGACACGCCACCCCGCTGCATTGTCCGACGCGGCTGGATAGGGAACATTACAGCCAGCTCGCGCCGTTGGCAGGAGATTCCATGCATCTCGCCCGCTTTCCCCGTGTCCGCCTGTTCCCGACCCCCACCCCGCTCGAAAGGCTAGCCAATCTGAGCCGCCACCTCGGCGGCCCGGAAATCTGGATCAAGCGCGACGACTGCACGGTGGTGGCGACCGGCGGCAACAAGGTGCGCAAGCTGGAGTGGCTGGTGGGCGAGGCGCAGGTACAGGGCGCCACGCACCTGGTGACGCACGGCGCGGTGCAGTCCAACCATGTACGCCAGACCTCCGCGGTGGCGAAGCGATTCGGCATGAAATGCACCGCACTGCTGGAGCACCGGATCGACACCAACGACCGCGACTACCTGAACAGCGGCAACGTGCTGCTTGACCGGCTGTTCGACACGGCAATCGAATACCGCCCCGGCGGGACCGACATGAACGCCGAGGCGGAGGCGAAGGGCGAGGCGCTGCGGGAAGCGGGAGAGCAGCCGTACGTGATCCCGGGCGGCGGGTCCAATCGGGTCGGTGCATTGGGCTACGTCTCATGTGCTCAGGAACTGATGCAGCAGTCCGACGAGATGGACCTGCGCATCGACCGCGTGGTCACCGCCACCGGCAGCGCGGGAACGCAGGCAGGACTGCTGGTCGGGCTGGAGGGCTGCAACGCCGGCGTCCCGGTGCTGGGCATTGGGGTGCGACTACCAAAGGACCGGCAGGAGGCGAACGTGCACCGCCTGGCGGAAGCCACCGCCGACTATGTCGGTGTGCGTGGTGGCATTGCGCGCTCGGCGGTGGTGGCGAACTGTGACTACGTCGGGCCGGGGTACGGACAACCGACGCCGGGCATGACCGAGGCGGTGCTGATGTTGGCGCGGCTGGAAGGTGTGCTGCTCGATCCGGTGTATTCCGGCAAGGCGATGGCAGGACTGATCGATCTGGTCCGCAAGGGCGAAATCCGCAAGGGCGAGACGGTCGTGTTCCTGCACACCGGCGGCGCGGTCGGCCTGTTCGGCTACACCGGCGTGTTCGATCAGGCGATGGTTTCCTGAAGGAAACCCTATGCTGCGCAGCCAGGACCGTATTCTGACGACCCACACCGGCAGCCTGCCGCGACCTCCGGCGCTGACATCGCTCTATGTCCGGCGCTCGCGCGGCGAGGCGATCGATGGCACGGAACTCGACCTCGCCGGCAAGGCGGCGGTGCGCGACGTGGTGGCAAAGCAGATCGCCGCCGGCATGGACATTCCCAACAACGGCGAGCAGCAACGCGAAGCATTCTTCCTCTATGTGCGCCATCGCATGAGCGGGTTCGGTGGCGGCTGGACGCGCCGGGTGTTCGCCGACGCAGCAAACTATCCGGCCTACATGGCGTGGAAAGCGGCGCACGACGCCGTCAATGAGTTGATCAGCAACCTCGGCGGCGTGCCCGAGGCGATCGGAGAGGTGCGCTACTTGGATCGTGCCGCGGTCGAGACGGAATGCGTAGACTTCCGCGCCGCGCTCGATGCGGTGCCTGGCACTTGCGGCGAAGCATTCATGACCGCGCCGTCGCCCGGCATCATCGCCACGGCGATGCGAAATGCCTGGTATGACACTGAGGATGCCTATCTCGCAGCACTCGGGCGTGCATTGCAGGTGGAATACGAGACCATCGTGTCGCACGGATTCGTACTGCAGATCGACGCACCGGACCTGGCGATGGAGCGCCACATCTCCTATCAGGACCGCCCACTCGGCGAGTTCGTCGGCTTCGTGGAACGCGTGGTGACGACGATCAACAATGCGCTCGTCAATATTCCGCGCGACCGGGTCCGCCTGCACGCCTGCTGGGGCAACTACGAGGGTCCACACGACTGCGACGTGGCGTTGCCCGAGGTGCTGCCTACGATCCGCCAGGCGAACGTGGGCGGCTTTGTGCTGCCGTTCGCCAATCCACGCCACGCGCACGAGTATCGCTGCCTGAGGGACCTGCCGCTAGGCGACGACCAAGTGATCGTCGCTGGTGTGATCGATCCGTTGACCAATTTTGTCGAACACCCGGAGGTGGTGGCGGACCGCATCGAGCTTGTGGCGCGTGCGGTGGGCGAACCGCGCCGCGTGCTGGCCGGCACCGATTGCGGTTTCGACACCTCGGCCGGACGCGGTCGCGTAGCGGACGATGTGGTGTGGGCGAAACTGGCGGCGATGGCGGACGGCGCGCGCATCGCAACGCAGCGGCTGTTCTGACCCGCTACAGCCCGGCGCAGCCTGCGAAATCCTTGCCGCGCTCGATGAAACTGCGATAGCGACCGTAGCTTGACGCGGCGGGCGACAGCAGAATGACGCCGCCGCGTGGGGTGATCTGCTTCGCCCGGTCTACGGCGTCGCGCATCGTACCCGCGAGTGTCCCAGCGCCCAGCAGATCGTGAATCCGGCTGCCGCTGGTATCCAGGAGTACAATGCCAAGCTGTGGCTCCGTCTTCAAACGCTCGACCAGACCATCGTAATCGAGCCCGCGATCATGACCGCCAATGATCACTGTTACCACCCGGTCGCGATACACATCGAGCGCCGCAATGGTCGCCTCAGGCGTCGTCGAGATGCTGTCATCGACGTACAGCACGCCATCCACCTCACCGATCTCCTGCTGGCGATGCGGCAGCGGGGGGAAATCCTCCGCCGCACGCAGCGCGTCGACGTTATCAACGCCGAGTAACCGAGCGACAGCCACCGCGCCCGCCAGGTTGGACAGATTGTGCGATCGCGCCAGATAGCGGTTGTTCACGCTCGATTCGGAGCAGGCCGCAAACGTCGTATGGTCCAAGCGGTCGAGATCCAGCACCTCGGCAACAGCGGCAAGCGCCTCGCGGTTGATCAGCGAGCGCCGCGCGTGGCGGAGCAGGTTCAGCTTGTCACGCCGATACACCGCGACACTGCCGTGCCAGTCGAGATGCTCCTGATACAGCGAGGTCAGCACCGCGATATCACACTGCCCGGAGAAGTCCGCTGCCTGATAACTGGACACCTCGATCACTGCGGCATCCAATCCTTCGCTCGGCAGATCCGTCACTGGCACGCCGATATTCCCCGCGGCAATGGCGTTCCACCCGATGCCGCGCAAGATGTGCGCGATCAGCGCGGTCGTCGTGCTCTTGCCCTTGGTGCCGGTGACGCAGATCGTCCGGCAGCCTGGCGCCTCGGCAAACCACAGATTGAGCAGTGAGGTGAATTGCACGCCATCTGTCCGCGCTTTTACCACCAGCGGATCGTAGAGGCTGATGCCTGGCGACTTCACCACCACATCGAAGCGATCGATCGCAGCGGCGATCGATGCCCGCCCGCTGATCATCGGGACATCGGCGTCACCGGCGTCGTTCGCGTCGTCCAGTACCGTGATGGCCGCGCCAAGGTCGCGCTCGCGCAGGAACCGCAGTGTCGCCCGACCTTCACGCGCGAACCCCCAGATCGCGATGCGTCGGCCGCTCAGTTCATCCACTCGCATCGAGCATCGCCAGGTATCGCTCCGGCACCAGATGCGGTCCGCGCAGCGCAAACAACGCCGCGAAGTCACCTCGCAGCAGCGGCGACAGCGCACGCACCACCGCCTCGTCGCGCCAAACCGCCATCTCGCCGAGGTGCGCCATTACCGTTGCGCTCTCCTCGATCTCACCCACGCATTCGAATGGCTTGTGCCGCTGCAGCCCGCACAGCTCGGCAAATCCGTCGATTTGCGCCGGATCATCCAGCATATCGCGTCCGAATATCGCGATCAGGTGCTGCCGCTCGACGAACGGCGCCAACGCAAGGAAGACGAAGCGGCATTTCGGGCAATCACAGCACCAATTTGTTCCCCGCTGCTCCGGCGACTGGCGGAATGCGGTATTGCAGCTGCGGAACACAGGGAAATACTCCGCCTGCCGAGCGAAGCGGCGCGCAATGGCGACCTCTGTCAGCGGCCGCAGCAAAGAGAAACATTGTACGCCCGCGACCACATGCCGTTCCAGCAACTGCGACAGCGATTGCTCGAATTCGAACGACTTGCTGTACTGATGGTTCACGTCGCCGATGTTGGGCGCGCTGGCCGAATGCTCGTTCGACATGACGATCGCATCGAAACCGTGCATCACCGCGCAGGCGAGGACGATCAGAGTTAGGATGCCGGTGATCGGTATATGTCCATTCAGCGCGCCCGCCTCATTCAGCGCGAACAGCGTCGGGTCCAGTCGGCGCGTCACGCGAATCGCCGGCAGCCCGGACTGCGCGATCGTCGCTTCGATCGGCGCCGCGTTACCCAGCGCGAACAGCACAAGCGGTTCGCGAGCCTGCTTCAGGCACTCGATCGTCACGACGGAATCCTTTCCGCCACCGACCGGCACGCAGCTGAGCCGTGGCAGTCCTAACCGCAGTGCCGACTGCGGTTCGACCACATCCGTGACGATGTGAAGGCGTGACGCGAGATCGATCCGGTTGCGCCAGGCGAACTCGGCGAGACCCTTCGTATAGAAGTCGGCGAAGAACGCGCCAACGGCGGGATCCAACGGGAACGCCGCACAGCGCACACGCTCCGGGGCGAAAGCCTTGTAATAGCTGACGCCGCACGCGAGCAGCAGCAAACGAAACACCCTGTCCAACGCTTCGCCGCAGGGCCGCGGTTGGTTCCCGGCTGGGAAAACGATGCGTTCCTCGAAGCGCGGTCCCCCATCGAACGCATAGTGCAGCGAGAGCGTTCCGGTTTCCGGAGCGAAGCGGTAGCCCTCACAGACGAATTCACGCCGTTCCATATGCCTCGACCACCGCGCGGATGGTGCACAGCTTGGCGTGATGCACCTCCACCGGCATGCCGTCGACGGTAAGAGCGCGCTGCCGTGTCACGCCGTCCACTGCCGGCCCGTCGTTCACCATCGCTCGCAGAATTGCGCCATCACGCCCGGCATCCAGGCATCCGATCAGGGTGTCGCGCCAGTCGTGGCGGATCACGGCGAGCGCACCGATCAACGCGTAGGCGCCCCAGTTCGACACGCCGGCGACAATCAGATGATCGGCCGGCGTGGCACAGGCGATCGTCCCGCCGTGCGCGACGTGCGCTCCGATCAGCGACGCGGGCAGCGATCCCATGCCGATTTCGTTGCCGCCATCGCCGATCGCGATGCGCCGCCACGGGCCGGCGAGAAACAGCTCGTCGAGTGGCGTGGTGAAGGCGCTGATGTCCTCGCCGCGCATATTGCGCGGCGCGCCATCGGCACTGCGGCCGCAACGTTCGATCGACAGAGCGTGGCTCACGCCGAGTGATCGCCACAGCGCGACCGTGTCATCGACGCTGCCGCCGAGCGGCACCACATCCAGCGCTACGCCGGTGCCGTAGAGTGCCGCGGCACATGTCGCGCGGCACGGTTCGTCGGTGACGAGGCGGCACGGGACGCCGACCCGTGTCAGCGCGCCGGCGAGCATCGCGGCGCCGACCGGCCCATCGGTCTCCGCCGCTGGCGGAGTGCCCAGTGGCACATAGAACCCGGTGAGGATGCCGACCGACGGATCAGATGCGATGGCAAGGGCCGACGCTGCCTGCCACAGCCCGCCGCGCGCAGCCGCGAACAGCCCATCGATGTTGCGCCCCACCTCCTGATGGATCAGCGCCTCGATGCGATCCACCGCCTCACGCATGCTGCCGCTCGCTCAGAGTATTGATGGAAGTATTGATGGAACCGCAGATGCACGCAGATGAACGCAGATAGTGTCCGTGCCATCGTTGCGCAGAATTTGACGCGCCACTGATCCTATCGGCGTTCATCTGCGTGCATCTGTGGTGCCGAGTACTTTTCACAGCGCCGCCAGCTTGGTATTGCGGAGGTCGGTGATCAGCATCGCCCCGGGCGCGTGGGTGATGCAGAACTCCGGCTTTACCGCCGCAATCGCCGCCTGCGGCGTCACACCGCAAGCCCAGAACACCGGCAGTTCATCCGGCCCCACCGGCACCGCGTCACCATAGTCCGGCTTGGCGATGTCCGTGATGCCGATCTGCTCCGGCATCCCGAGATGCACCGGCGCGCCATGCACCGAGGGAAACCGCGAGGTGATCTGCACCGCGCGAATCGCATCCGCCGGCCGCAGCGGCCGCATCGATACCACCAAAGGCCCGTGGAACACGCCCGCCGGCACGCACGGGATCGAGGTGCGGTACATCGGCACGTTGCTGCCGCAGGCGATGTGGCGGACCTCGATGCCGTCCTCGATCAACGCCTCCTCGAACGAGAACGAGCAGCCGATCGCGAAGCTCACCAGATCGTCGCGCCACACGTGGCCGATCGTCGGTCGGTTCCTCGACCAGCTCGCCATGTCGCCAGACCCGGTAGCGCGGCAGGTCGGTGCGGATATCGAGGTCGCGCGCCAAGGTCGGGAAGGCAGGATCGCCAGGTTCTGAGACCGCCAGCACCGGGCATGGCTTGGGGTTCGCCTGGGCGAATCGCAGAAAATCGTTCGCCAGCGCCTGCGGCAGAATCACCAGGTTCGCCTGCACATTGCCTGGCGCCAGACCCGAGGTCGGGCCAGTGAACCCACCTGACCGTATGCGCAGCCGCTCGGCATGACCCAGCGAGAACCCACGTTCCAGCTAATGCGTCCATCGCAACCTCCATCCCGCCACACGATGCCACACTACCAGACCGGCGCGACGCGCGGCAGCCACGCGATCCGCGCTTTTGAGACGGCTGCCGCGATCGATTTTGGCCATCCGGACGCGGTCTGGCCGGAACGCCGCCGATCTTGCCCCAGATCGGTCAGCTGCCGCGCAGTGGCACAGAATATCTTGGTTTCGAACAGATCGCATCGACGATCGGCTGATCGCTGTGCATCCGGCTGATGACTATCCCGCTCATAGTCGCGGTCCACGCTGCTGCTTGGTCCGCGCAGGATCAACCACCCACCTTCTCGTCCGAATTCACCCCCAACTGCTTCAGCTTCCGGTGCAGCGCACTGCGCTCCATCCCGACGAACTGCGCAGTCCGGCTGATATTCCCGCCGAACCGCAGCAACTGCGCCTGCAGATACTGCGTCTCGAACAGATCGCGCGCATCGCGCAGCGGCAGGCCCATGATGTCCGCGGTCGGGTCGATGTTCAGCAGCGCCGGCGCGTTGGCACCGATCTCCGGCGGCAGCATGTCCGCGCGGATCGGGTCCGCGGCACTGCCCGGGGCCATGATCAGCAGCCAGTCCATCAGGTTGCGCAACTGCCGCACGTTGCCCGGCCAGTCATAGGCCTGCAGCGCCGCCAGCGTATCGGCCGACAGTTCGCGCGGCTGCATCCCCGCGTTCTCCGCCGAGCGCACGATGAACAGTTGCGCCAGCGGCGGCACATCCTCGCGGCGGTCCTTCAGGGCCGGCACCTTCAGCGGCACCACCGCCAACCGGTAATACAGGTCCTCGCGAAACCGCCCGGCAGCGATCTCGTTGTGCAGGTCCTTGTTGGTGGTCGACAGCACGCGCACATCGACCTTGACCCGCGCCGATCCGCCCAGACGCTCGAACGTCGAATCCTGCAAGCGCGCGCACGATCTTGCCCTGCGTCTCCAGCGGCATGTCGGAGACCTCGTCCAGCAGCAGCGTGCCGCCATGCGCGCGCTCCAGCACGCCGGCGCGGCGTGGCTGCGCGATCGGATCGGCGCCGGCCTCCAGGCCGAACAGCTCCTCCTCGAACCGCGCCGGCGCCAGCGTGGCACAGTTCAGCACCACGAACGGCCCGTCGGATCGGCGCGAATGGGCGTGCACCATGCGCGCCACCACCTCCTTGCCGCTGCCGGCCGGTCCGTGGATCAGCACGCGCGAGCCGGTCGGCGCCACCCGCTCGACGCCGGCGCGCAAGCCGCTGATCACCGCACTGTCGCCGGTCAGCGCGGTCTCGGGGCCGGCGCGCAGGCGCAGTTCTGCGTTCTCGCGCGCCAGCGCCGCGGCCTCCAGCGCACGGCGCACCACCAGCAGCAGGCGGTCGGACTTGAACGGCTTCTCGATGAAGTCGTAGGCGCCTTGCTGGATCGCCTGCACCGCCATTTCGATGTTGCCGTGGCCGGAGATCATCGCCACCGGCACGTGCGGCTCCTCGCTGTGGAACGCCTCCAGCAACGCCAGACCGTCCATGCGCGAGCCTTGCAGCCACACGTCCAGGATCGCCAGCGAAGGCCGCCGCATCCGGAACGCGGCGAGCGCCGCATCGGCGTCGCCAGCGCCACGCGTCTCGTAGCCCTCGTCGCGCAGGATGCCGTCGATCAGCAGCCTGATATCGGGTTCGTCATCGACGATCAGGATGTCATACGCCATCCGACACCTTCACTGGCAATACCAGCGCAGCCACCGCGCCGGGACCGTCCGGCCTGTCGTCCGAGTGTCAAGCGCCCGCCGTGGTCTTCCATGATCTTCTTGACGATTGCGAGGCCGAGTCCGGTGCCCTTCGGCTTGTGTGTTACATAGGGTTCCGTCAGCCGCGCACGATCTTCCTGTGGCAGACCAACGCCATCGTCGGTCACGATGATGCGAACATCGTCCTGGCCGCACTGCACACTGAGGCCGATCGTTCCGCCGGCCTCGCGCATCGCCACCGCGTCGGCGGCGTTCTGCAGCAGGTTGGTCAGCGCCTGGCTCAGCAGCCGACGGTCGCACGGCACCACCGGTCCGCGTGTCCGGAATCTCGCTGTGCCAGGCGATCTGCGGCCGTGCTGTCCTCTGCAGCACCAACGCCTCGCGCGCGATGCGCCCGACGTCCTCCGGCTTGATCACCGGTTGCGGCATGCGCGCGAAGCTGGAGAACTCATCGACCATGCGGCCGATGTCGCCGACATGGCGGATGATGGTGTCGGCGCACTGGCTGAACGTGTCGGGATCCGAGGTGATCTCGCGGGCGAACCGCCGCTTCAGCCGTTCCGCGGCAAGCTGGATCGGCGTCAGCGGATTCTTGATCTCGTGCGCGATGCGGCGCGCGACATCGGCCCACGCGGCCTTGCGCTGCGCCGATTGCAGTTCGGTGATGTCGTCGAACGTCACCACGAAGCCATCGGTGCGCCCGCCGGACAGATCCGCGCCGATGCGCACCAGCAGCGTGCGCCGCCGGGTCGGCGGGCCGATCTGGATTTCGGCCGTGCGCGCCCGTTCTGGCGACGCTGCCGCCTCGTGCAGCAGGTCGGCGAACTCCGGCACCACATCGGCCAGCTCGCGGCCGATCGCCGAGAGCAGATCGAGGCCGAGCAATTCATCTGCCGCGCGGTTCGGCAGTTCGATCCGGCCGGATGCATCGAGGCCGATCACGCCGGCCGAGACACCCGACAGCACCGTCTCGGTGAAGCGCCGGCGCTCGTCGATCTGGCTGTAGGCTTCCATCAGCTCGCCGCGCTGCGCGGCGAGCTGGCCGGTCATCCGGTTGAACGCACGCGACAGCCCGGCGACTTCGTCGCCGGTCGGCGCCTCGGCCACCCGCACGCCGAGATCGCCGCCGCGCACGCGTTCGGCGGCAAGGATCAGCCGGCCGATCGGGCGCGCGATCTGATTGGCGAGCACCAGCCCGATCGCCACCGCCGCCAGCAGCACCAGCAGCGCCACGATGGCGAAGATCCAGGCGAAGGCGACCTGCAGCCAGGAGCGGTTCTGGTCCAGCCGCTGGTATTCGGCGACCGCCTGCTCGGTGCGCGTCATATGATCGAGGATCGCCGGATCCACCGGCCGGCCGATCATCAGCATCAGCGGCGGCGTCGAATCGAGTCGCACCACCGCCTGCACGCGCGTGCCGTCGCCGGCGGCCAGCACCACGACTTCGCCGCCCTGCGCCTGCGTGGTCACGCTTTGGGACGGCAGTTCCACCCCCATCCCGACGAACAGGCCGGCTGCGGCCAGCACCTGCACGCGTCAGCGGATCGTAGATCACCGCCTCGGTAAGGCCGCGCAGCGTGGTCTGCGTGCCCAGCACGTCCGCGAACACCGACGGGTCCGCGGTCAGGAACTGGCCGGCATGCGTCAGGTCGTTCGCCATCTCCAGCGCCACGGCGCGGATGTTGTCGCGGTGCTCCTCCAGATAACCGCGCGAGACCTGCAGCGACTCGGTGACCGCCTGGCGGACCGGATCGTTGAACCAGGCCTGGATGCCGAAATGGAAGAAGGCGACGGCGAAGCACGCCACCAATATCGTGGGCGCCACCGCCACACCGCCGAACAGCAGCACCAGGCGTATGTGCAGCCGCGAGCCAGCGGAGCCGCGGCGGCGTTCCACCCAGACGCGGGTCAGCCGCCCGGCCAGCACGGCGACCAGCAGCAGCACCGCAGAGAGATTGGCCAGCACGAGGCCCACGCCGACACCGGGCCGCAGCACGAACGGCGCGCCACGCGCCAGGAAAACGAAGGTCGCCAGCCCGACCGCGAATGCCAGCGCCGCCAGCATCAGCGTCACCGCCTTGCCGAGCAGGATGTTGGCGATCCGGCCGAGCACCGAGCGAGCCCGCGATACCTCCGACGCCAGCGCCGGCTCGACGGGCGGTTCGGGTTTCAGCGACGCCGGTGGCGGCGCGACATTCACATCAGTCCTCGCACCACCGGGATATCGAGGTCGCGAATCTTCTTGCGCAGCGTGTTGCGGTTGAGACCCAGCATGGCCGCGGCCTTGATCTGGTTGCCTCGGGTCGCGGCGAGGGTCAGCCGGATCAGCGGCCGCTCCACCTCGGCGATCACCCGGTCGTAGATGTCGGAGGGCGCCACCCCACCGTCGTGATGGGCGGCCAGGAAGTCGCGGATGTGCCGCTCCACCGCGCGCACCAGCGGCTCCGGTCCGGTCGCCGCCGGGGCCTCGGACGGTGCCGAAACATTCTCCACGAGCTCGGCGGTGATCTGTTCGGCACCGATCGTCTCGTGCGGGCAAAGCGCCGCCAGCCGACGCATCAGATTCTCCACCTCCCGCACGTTGCCCGGCCATGAGTAGCGCTTGAGCTGCTCCACTGCGCCCTGGTCGAGGGTCTTGGCCGGCAGCCCATCGTCCTGCGCACGCTCCAGGAAGTGGCGTGCGAGCAACGGGATGTCCTCAACCCGCTCGCGCAGCGGCGGCAGGCGGATCGGCACAACGTTCAACCGGTAGAAGAGATCCTCGCGGAACTGCCCCTGCCGGATTGCGTTGCGCAGATCGCGGTGGGTCGCGGCGATGATGCGCACATTCGCCTTGATCGGCTGTCGTCCGCCGACCGAGGTGAACTCGCCCTCCTGGAGCACGCGCAACAGCCGCGTCTGCGCCTCCGGCGGCATGTCGCCGATTTCGTCGAGGAACAGCGTGCCGCCGTTGGCCTGCTCGAAGCGGCCCTGGGAACGCGTGGTGGCGCCGGTGAACGCGCCGCGCTCGTGACCGAACAGCTCGCTCTCGATCAGCTCGCGCGGGATCGCCGCCATATTGATGGCAACGAACGGGCCCGATCGGCGCTTCCCGTAGTCGTGCAGCGCGCGCGCCACCAGCTCCTTGCCGGTGCCGGATTCGCCGTTGATCATCACCGTCAGATCGGCCGTGGTGAGCCGTGCGATGGTCCGGTAGATCTCCTGCATCGCCGGGCTGCGGCCGATCAGCGGCAGGCGTTCATCGGCGTCACGCGGTTCCGGAGCGTTGGCGCTCGGCGCCGGCGAGACCGCGAGCGCGCGGCCGACCACGGACAACAATTCCTGCAAATCGAACGGCTTCGGCAGGTATTCGAAGGCGCCGCGCTGGGTCGCCTTCACCGCCGTCATCAGCGTCGACTGAGCGCTCATCACCACCACACGCAGGTCCGGGCGGATCTTGCGGATGCGCGGGATAAGGTCGAGGCCGTTCTCGTCCGGCATCACCACGTCGGTGATCACCAGATCGCCCTCGCCGTCCTCCACCCAGCGCCACAGCGTTGCGGCGTTGCCGGTGCTGCGGACCTGATAGCCCGACCGTCCCAGCGCCTGGGTCAGCACGGTGCGGATCGAGCGGTCGTCGTCCGCGACCAGGACGGTGGGTGGGGTCATCGAAGTCCTCCATCAGATCAGAGGCCGAGTTCGGCCTCTTCGTCTGCCACCACCGGCAGGTGCAGGCGAAACTCGGTGCGACCGGGACGGCTGTCCACCTCGATCAACCCGCCGTGATCGCCGACGATCTTGGCGACCAGCGCCAGACCCAGCCCGCTGCCGGACGCCTTCGAACTGACGAACGGTTCGAACAGATGCGGCCGGATGTCGTCGGGGATGCCCGGACCATTGTCGCGCACCGCAACCACCAGCGGCATGTCCAGCCGCGTGGTGGTGCCTGGCACGGCCAGCCGCATGCCGTGCTGGAAGCCGGTGATCAGGGTGATCTCGGGATTGGGCTGCTCCTCCTGCGTCGCCGCCTCGGCGGCATTCTTCACCAGGTTGAGGATCACCTGCACGAGCTGGTCGCGATTGCCCCACACCGGCGGCAGCGACGGATCGTAGACCTCCTGGAACCGCACGTGCGGCGCAAAACCGGACTGCGCCAGCTTGCGCACGTGCTCCAGCACGCGATGGATGTTTACCGCGGTGCGCGCGATCGGCTTCTCGCCGAAAATCTCCATGCGGTCGACCAAGGCGCGGATGCGGTCGGCCTCGTCGCGGATCAGCACCGCCAGTTCGCGGTCCCGTTCATCGACGCTGGTCTCCAGCAATTGCGCCGCGCCGCGAATGCCGGAAAGCGGGTTCTTCACCTCGTGCGCCAGGATCGCCGCCATGCCGGTGACGCTGCGCGCGGCGCCGCGGAAGGCGAGCTGACGGTCCAGCGCACGGGCGGCGGAGGCGTCCTGCAGCACCAGCAGCACCGCTCCCGGTTCCTCCGGCAACGGCGAGCCCTGCACGGTCATGCCCTGCTTGTTGAGCCGCGGGCTGTCCACCGAGAGATCGTGGTCGGAGACGCTGGCGTCGCTCTTGCGGACCTGATCGACCAGCAGGAACAAAGGGTTGTCCTCGGGAACCAGATCGCGCAGGCGAAGCTGCGAAAGTCCCGAGGCGGAGATGCCAAGAAACTGCTCGGCGGCGTGGTTGACGAAGCGGAAGCGGTTGTCGGTATCGAGCAGCACCACCGGCACCGGCAGGGCACTCATGATCTGCGCCAGGTCGGGTGCCCGGCGACGTTCGCGCAACGCCAGCGCGGCGCGGGTGACCGGATTGATCATGCCGCCTCCGCCAGCATCTCGTCGCGCCGCGGCGCCGGCGCGGGTGACGCCGCGCGCGATCAACCGGTCGTAGAAAGCATCGATCAGCCGCAGGACCGACGTCGGCGTCCGCCAGCCGGTTCATCGCCGGCGCGGAACTCCGCCGACCCGGGCAGGCCGCGCGAGTACCAGGACACGTGCTTGCGCGCCAGGCGCACGCCGGCATGGTTGCCGAAATGGTCCAGAATCGAGCGGTAATGGGTTGTGATCACGGATTTCTGCTGCGCCAGTGGCGGTTCCGGCAGGCGTCGGCCGGTGCGCAGGAAATGCACCACCTGGGCGATGAACCACGGCCGGCCGTAGCAGCCGCGGCCGATCATCAGCCCGTCCGCGCCGGAACGACGCAGCGCCTCGGCAGCATCTTCCTCGGTCACGATGTCGCCGTTGGCGATGACCGGGATGTCCACCGCGTTCTTCACCTGGCCGATGAAGTCCCAGTCGGCCGAGCCGGTGTAGAACTGCTGGCGGGTGCGGCCGTGCACGGTGACCATGCGGATGCCGCATTCCTGGGCGATGCGCGCCAGCCGCGGCGCATTCAGGCTGGCTGTGGTCCCAGCCCATGCGCATCTTCAGCGTTACCGGCACGGCAACGGCGCGCACGGTGGCCGCCAGGATCGCCGCGGCGGCCGCCTCGTCGCGCATCAGCGCCGAACCGGCCTGCTGGCCGAGCGCCACCTTCTTCACCGGGCAGCCGAAGTTGATGTCGATCAGGTCGGCGCCGCGGTCGACCGCCAGCCGCGCGGCCTCGGCCATCGCGAGCGGGCTCGCAGCCGGCGAGCTGGAGCGCGCTGACGCCACCCGCGCGATCCATCTCGGCCATCGCCAGCGTCTTCTGGTTCTCGCGGATCATCGCCCAGGAGGCGATCATCTCTGACACCACCATGCCGGCGCCAAGCTGCTTGGCGAGGCGGCGGAACGGCAGATCGGTGACACCTGACATCGGCGCCAGGATGACCGGCGTGTCGATCCGCACGCCACTCCCCAGATCGATCGGCTGCAGTTCGCCGCGCAGAAACTGTGGTGTCGTAATGACACATGCCCATCATTTGGGCAAATTACCGACACATATGCCAATGTGCAATGCGTATGTTCGCTGTTCCATGAGTGGGAGAGGCGTTCGCGGCTACCATTGCTGCCGGGACCACCGTTGACGCCAACGCGCCGGACGGCAACGGTGACGTCATGCGTGCAGCAGCGATCCTGGTGGCAGCCGGCTCCGGCAGCCGGTTCGGCGCCGAGACGCCCAAGCAGTTTCTGCCGCTCGCCGGCAAGCCGGTGATCCGCCATGCCGCCGAGACGCTGGCCGCGCATGTGGCACTGCTGCAACCGGTCGGCGACGCGCCGGCGATCGAGGCTGCGCTTGACCGGACTTGCCGCACCTGCCGCCGGTACCGGGCGGCGCCACCCGCCAGGACAGCGTGCGGGCCGGGCTGGAAGCGCTGGAGGCGCTGGCTCCCGACATCGTGCTGGTACACGACGCCGCACGGCCCCTGATCCCCGCCGGGACCATCCCTGCCTTGCTCGCGGCGCTGCAACATGCTCCCGGCGCAATCCCCGCCGCGCCGGTCGCCGATACCCTGAAGCGCGTGGTGCGCGGCACGATCACCGCCACGGTGCCGCGCGACGGCCTGTATCGCGCCCAGACACCGCAGGCGTTTCGCTTCCAGGTATTGCTCGCGGCGCATCGTTCGCGCCCTGGCGCGGCTGCCACCGATGATGCCTCGCTGCTGGAGGCGATCGGCGAACCGGTCGCGATCGTCCCCGGCTCCGACGACAACATCAAGCTGACCTACGCCGAGGACCTGGCTCGACTGGAGCGCGCCATGATCGGCCATTTGATCCCGCGCGTCGGCACCGGCTTCGACGTGCACGTGCTGGAAACCGGCCGGACGCTGATGCTGTGCGGCGTCGCGGTGCCGCACGACAAGGGCCTGGCCGGCCACTCCGACGCCGATGTCGGCATCCACGCGCTGTGCGACGCGATCTATGGCGCGCTGGCCGAGGGCGACATCGGCCGCCACTTCCCGCCCTCCGAGGCCGCCTGGAAGGACGCCGACAGCGCCCGCTTCCTGGCCCACGCGGCGGGGCGGATCGCCGCGCGGGGCGGCCGGCTGGCCAATGCCGATGTGACGCTGATCTGCGAACGCCCGAAGATCGCCCCGCATGCCGCCGCAATGTCGGCACGGCTGGCGGCCATCCTGGGCGTGGATGCGTCCTCGCATCTCGGTAAAGGCGACGACGACCGAGAGGCTCGGCTTCACCGGTCGCGGCGAGGGCATCGCCGCCCAGGCTGTCGCCACCGTCCTGCTGCCCGACTGAGGAGAGCCGATCGGATGAAGCACCTCATTGTTGCCGCCGGGTTGTTGCTTGGCGGCGTGCGTCGCCAGTGGCCCACCGGCGCCCGTGCCGCCGCCGATGGCCGAGGCAATCCCCAAGCCTCCGGTCAGCCCGGTGCCGCTGACCTGGCAGCCGGGACACTGGGACTGGACCGGCAGCTCCTATGTCTGGACGCCGGGCCAGATACGTCGATCTGGCCGGTCGCAGCGGCACCTGGATGCCTCCCTTCTGGGACAATGCGGGCTCAAGCTGGGTCTGGCAGCCGGGACACTGGATGTAGCGGGGCTCGGCTGCACTTGCGGCACCCCGGCCACGGTGTTAGTGCCCGGCCGCGTTTGCAGAGGCTGATCGATGTCGTCGACCTTCGAGACCGTCGCTGGAATCATTGCCGAAACCTGCGACATCCCGCGTGAGAAGATCACGCCGGACAGCCATGCCATCAACGACCTCGGCATCGACAGCCTGGACTTCCTCGACGTCGCCTTCGCCATCGACAAGGCGTTCGGCATCAAGATGCCGCTCGAGCAGTGGACGCAGGACGTGAACGAGGGAAAGGTCTCGACCGACGAATATTTCGTCCTCGGCAACCTTTGCGCCAACATCGACAAGCTGGTCGCCGCCAAGGCAGCCTGATCCGCCATGCGGCTTGAATACTTCCAGATGGTGGATCGGATCGTTGCGCTCGATCCGGAGGCGCGGACCGTGCGCGCCGACTGCGTCGTGCCCGACGCCAGCCCGGTGTTCGAGGGCCACTTCCCCGGCCATCCCCTGCTGCCTGGCGTGCTGATGATCGAGACCATGGCGCAGACCGGCGGCTGGCTGGTGCTGGCGGTGCTGCGCTTCCAGCGCATGCCGTTCCTGGCCCAGGTGAAGGAGGCCAAGCTGCGCGCCTTCGTGGTGCCCGGCCAGGCGCTGCAGACCGAGGCGCGACTGGTGCACGACGGTTCGGGCTACGCCGTGGTGGCGGGCAGCATCAGTTCCGATGGCCGCAAGGTGGCGGACGCCGAGATCACCTACCGCGTGGTCCCCTTCCCCAACGACACGTTGCGCGCTCAGATGCTGGACACCGCACGGCGTGTCGCCGTGCCGGAGGCATTCCTGCATGGCTAATCCACGCGACGCGGTGATCACCGGAATCGGCCTGATTTCCTGCCTCGGCGAGGGGATCGAGGCGCACTGGGCCGCGCTGAACCGCGATGGCGGCTTTCAGCCGGTGGTCGACGCGACGACCTTCGCGCCCTGGCCGGTGCATCCGATGACGGCGCTGGAGCTCGATCGGCAGATCCCCAAGCGCGGCGACCAGCGCCAGATGGAGGCGTGGCAGCGCATCGGCACCTACGCCGCCGGCCTGGCACTGGAGTTGCGCCGGCGTGAAGGGCAACGCCGGACCTGCTGTCGCGCATGGACATGATCGTCGCGGCCGGCGGCGGCGAGCGCGACTACGCGGTGGACGCCGCGATCCTGTCGGCGCTGCCTTCGGCGGCCGACCCCGGCACGTTCCTGAACGAGCACCTGCTGTCCGATCTGCGGCCGACGCTGTTCCTGGCGCAGCTTTCCAACCTGCTCGCCGGCAACATCTCGATCGTGCACGGCGTGGTCGGTTCCTCGCGCACCTTCATGGGCGAGGAAGCGGCCGGCACCGACGCCGTCCGGATCTGCCTGCGCGCGCATCGCCGCGGCGCAGGGCGACCTGTTCCTGGTCGGCGGCTCCTACAACGCGCAGCGGCCGGACGTGCTGCTGCATTACGAAATGGGCGGATTGCTTTGGAAGCGACCATTCGCCGGTGTCTGGGCGCGCCAGGCAGAAGGCGGCGGCATGGTGCTGGGAACGGTCGGCTGCTTCCTGGTGATCGAGAGCCGCGAGCACGCAGCGGCGCGCGGCGCGACCGCGCTGGCGCACATCGCCGCGATCGCTACCGACCGCAGCCGACGGCAGCCCGGGGAGGCAACCACCAACGCCACCCACCAGCTCATGGCGATGCGCCATCACCTCGAGCCGCCCCATGCTGCCGTCATCTCAGGAGCGTCGGGTGTGTTCGCACCGACGGTCGAGGAGGCAAGCTTTCTGCACGACCTGGGAATGCCGGTGCGCGGTACCGGCGACGGCATTTGGGCACTCGATGGAACCGTCGTTCCTCGCCAATCTGGCTCTTGCGGCGGTGTCGCTTTCGCGGCGACGGCTGTTCGCGCCGCTCGATCCGGGCGAGCAGGCGATGACCGAGGAATTGCGCCAGGTACTGGTGACGTCCTGGGGCCATTGGCGCGGCGAAGCGCTCGCCGTGGTCGAACCGGCATAGGAGGCAGGCATGGGACGTGCTGATCTCGACAGTCGCGGCCGGCCCATCGTGGTGGTGACCGGCACTGGCGTACTGACCTCACTCGGCACCGGCAAGCCGGACAACTGGCGCGAACTGACCGCCGGCCACTCCGGCATCCGCCGCATCTCGCGCTTCCCGATCGGCGGGCTGCGCACCAATATCGCAGGCACCGTGGACTTCGTGCCGGTGGAGGAGCCGTCTGCGCCAGCCTGTCCGAGCGCCTCGCCGAGCTGGTGATCGATGAGGCGGTGGCCGAAGCCGGCATCGGCGCGCCGGGCGACTTTCCGGGACCGATGTTCCTGGCGCTGCCCCCGGTGGAGTTGGAATGGCCGCAGCGCCTGGCACTCGCCGCTGCCTCCGGCGCCAACGAGACGGTCACCTACGACGACCTGCTGCGCGCCGCGGGAACCGGAAAGTTTACGCGCTACTGTGAGCGGTTCCTGTTCGGCTCGGTAGCCGAACACCTGGCGGACCGCTTTGGCACCAAGGGATCGCCGGTCGCGACCTCGACCGCCTGCGCTTCGGGCGCGACCGCGATCCAACTCGGCGTCGAGGCGATCCGCCGCGGCGAGGCCGACGCCGCGCTGGTGTGCGGCACCGACGCGTCGGTGAACCCGGAAAGCCTGATCCGCTTCTCGCTGCTGTCCGCGCTGTCCACCCGCAACGATCCGCCGCAGGCGGCTGCCCGCCCGTTCAGCAAGGACCGCGACGGTTTCGTGATGGCCGAGGGTGCCGGTGCGCTGGTGCTGGAAAGTCTCGCGCACGCCAAGGCACGCGGCGCCAGCATCGTCGGTGTGGTGGAAGGCTGCGGCGAGATGGCCGACGGGTTCCATCGCACCCGCTCCTCGCCGGACGGCAAGCCGATCATTGCCTGCATGCAGCACGCGCTGGACGATGCAGGACTGGCGCCGGACGCGATCGGCTATATCAACGCGCACGGCACCGGCACGCCGGAGAACGACAAGATGGAGTGGGTCGCGGTGTCCGCCGTGTTCGGCGAACGCGCCCCGGCGATCCCGATCTCGTCCAACAAGTCGATGATCGGGCATACGCTGACAGCGGCCGGAACGGTGGAAGCGATCTTCACGTTGCTCGCGATGCGGCATGGCCGGCTTGCCGCCCACCATCAACTACGAGACGCCTGACCCGGCGCTGCCGGTCGATTGCGTACCGAACGTCGCGCGCGATGCGCAGGTGGCACACGCGATTTCGAATTCGTTCGGCTTTGGTGGGCAGAACGTCTGCCTGGTGATGGGGCTGCCGTGAGATGCGCCGCGCGCTGGTGATCGGCGGTCGCCGCGGCATTGGCGCGGCGACGGTGCAGGCGCTGGCCACGCAGGGTATGGACGTGTCCTACACCTACCGCACCGCATTCGACGAGGCGGCCGCCACATCCCGCCGGCTCGACCTCGCCGATCGGCCGCGGTCGATGCCTTTGCGCGCGAACAGGAGGACGCTCCCGCCTGGGATGCCTTCGTGCAGGTCAGCGGCGCCACCTTCGACACGCTCGCCACCGTGATGGACCAGGACGCGGCCGAGCAGACGATGCAGGTGAATTACTGGGCGTTCGCACGCATCGCGCGTGCCGTGGTGCGGCCGATGCTGCGCGCGCGGTCGGGCCGCATCGTCGTGATCGGCTCGGTCATGGGCCTGCACGCGAGCCAGGGCAACGCTTCCTATGCGGCGAGCAAGGCCGCGCTGCTCTCCTACGTGCGCACGCTGGCGATCGAGAGTGCCAAGCGCGGCGTGACGGTGAACTACGTGGCACCTGGCTTCGTCGATACCGGGATGATGGTGCCGTACGCCGCCTACCGCAGCACGATCGAGGCGCGCATCCCAGCCGGCCGCTTCGCGCGCGCCGACGAGATCGCCGCGGTGGTAGCATTCCTGGCCTCGCCGGCAGCCGGTTACATCAACGGTGCCTATATTCCGGTGGATGGCGGTTTGACCGCGTCGCTTGGCATCCATCGCGGCTGAGTGGCACAACCCGCTCATGCCTACGATCCGTGCGCTGCAACTGCTCGCCGACCGGGAGATCGCACTGGTGGAGCGCGATGCACCACCGCCACCCGGTATTGGCGAAGTGCAGCTTCGCGTCCGCTATGTCGGCCTGAACCACATCGACGTGTGGGGCTTTCGCGGCATGGCGTTCGCCAAGCGGCAGTTCCCGCTCAGTGTCGGCGCCGAGGCGGCGTGTGAAGTGGTGGCGATCGGCGACGGCGTCACCATGCTGGCGCCGGGCGACCGCGTGGTGCCGTACGCCGCCCTGGTCTGCGGCACCTGCCGCGGTTGCACGCGCGGACGCGAGAACCTGTGTGAGAACGTCGCCGGCGTGCGCGGCTTCCACGTCGATGGTTTCGCGCAGGAACTCACCAACCACCCCGCACGCCTCACGGCGAAACTGCCCGACGGAGTCGATTTGCGCGACGCCGCCTGTGTCGCCGTCGCCTATGCCACCGTCGAGCACATGCTGTTCGACAATGCAAAGCTGGAGCCGGACGAGTGGATCCTGGTGCACGCCGGCGGCTCCGGCATCGGCAGCATCGCCGTCCGCGTCGCGAAATCGCTCGGCTGCACCGTCATCACCACTGTCGGCAGCGAGGAAAAAGCGGCAAAGGCGCGCGCGCTTGGCGCCGATCACGTGATCAACTACCGCACCGACCGGTTCGAGGGCGTGGTGCGCAAGCTCACCGTCCGCAAGGGTGTCGATGTGGTATTCGAGCATGTCGGCGCCGATACCTGGAACGGGTCGCTGCTGTCGCTGAAGCGTGGCGGCCGGTTGGTGACCTGCGGTGCGACATCGGGACCGACTGGCAACATCAACCTGATGCAGCTGTTCCAGCAACAGTATCGCATCATCGGTTCGTTCGGCTCGCCGCTGAGCGCGCTGGGTCGTGCGCTGGATCGAATTGCCGCCGGCGTGCTGCCGGTGATCGACACGGTGTATCATCTGGACCAATTCCGTGCCGGTCTCGCGCGGCTGGAGAACCGCGACGTGTTCGGGAAGCTGCTTGTCGAAATCTGAGCTGTTTCGGTACCCCCTCCCCGACCCTTCCCCGCTTCGCGGGAGAGCGGGTTCGGCACCAATTCTCCCGCTTCCGCGGAGCGGGGGAGCGTTGGGGTGGGGGTGCCGGTAATGCTTCGCACCCTCTCGCTCTATGCCGACCGCCTGCTTGGTCGCCTGGTGAAGCACCTGCTGGCGTCGCTGCGCCGCACCGATCCGGACCGCGCCTCCGACCGCTGCGGCGCGATGACCCGCCGCCTCGGCCCGCTGCTGCCGGCGCACCGCATCGGCCGCGCCAACCTGCGCGCCGCCTTCCCCGACAAGGACGCCGCCTGGATCGCCGCAACGCTGCGCGGGGCCTGGGACAATCTCGGCCGCGTCGCCGGCGAATACGTGCATCTCGGCCAGCTATGGGACTACGACGTGGCAAGCGCCAATGCCGGCCGCATCGTCACCGACGATGCGCAACTCTTCATCGACCTGCAGAACGACGACAAACCGGCGCTGTGCTTCGCCGCGCATCTCGGCAACTGGGAACTGCCGGCGGTGATGGCCGCCGCGCACGGCATGCCCTCCGCCGTGCTCTACCGCATGCCGAACAACAAGGCGATTGCCCGCGAGATCGCCCGCATCCGCGCACCGCTGATGGGCCACCTGATCCGCAGCCGCGCACAGGCGCCGCTGGAAATGGCCGCCGCGCTCGGCCGCGGCGAGCATCTCGGCATGCTGGTCGATCAGCATTTTTCTCGCGGCGTCGACGTCACATTCTTCGGTCGGCGCTGCAAGGCCAATCCGTCGATCGCGCGCCTCGCGCGCCAGTTCGATTGCCCGGTGGTCGGCGTGCGCGTGATCCGCCTGCCCGGCCATCGCTTTCGCATCGCCGCCGAAGGGCCGTTCGATCTGCCGCGTGACGCCACCGGACGCATCGACGTGCAGCGCTCCACCCAGATGATCACATCCGTGATCGAACGCTGGGTGCGGGAGCATCCCGATCAATGGCTGTGGTTTCACCGCCGCTGGCGCTGACGCTCACCGGCTTGTCATCGCGCGATGCTATGCCGCGCCACAATTGCGGCACGCCGCGGACGTAACCGATCGCGAGTTGCCACATCTGGAAGGAGAAATTCCGATGCGTTCCCTGGCGCTGTCATTCACCGTGCTGGCCGGCCTGGCCGGCGCGCCCGTGCTTGCGCAAACCGCCGTTCCGGTCACGCCACAGGGTGTGCCGCCTGGCGCCAATCCGGCGACCGGTGCGCGTCCCGGCAATGACATCGGCACCGGCATGTCGATGCCGATGGGCACGCATGCCAGCAACATCGATGCGGGCGACACGCGCTCGACGATCGCACCGAACCTGCCGAGCCCACCGATCGGCCCGAATGCCAACGCGGCGGATTACCTGCGCGCCGCGCAGTCCGCGTTGCAGGCCAACCGCACCGGCGAGGCACAGCAGTCGCTCGAGATGGCGCAGACGCGGCTGCTGGACCGCTCGGTGCCGATGGGACAGACCAACAACCCGAGCGACAATCCCGCGGTGTCGCAGGTGTCGCAGGCGTTGAAGGCGCTGGCCGCCGGCGATCGGGCGCAGACCATGCAGTTGATCCAGTCGGCGATCCCGGCGCGATGGCGATGGCCAGGTAAGACGTTTCACACGGAATGGGCGGAGTTCCAGCGGAGTGCTGCCGACGAGGATAATGGCGCTCCGCGTCTCCTTTTGGCGACCGCCGTGTGAGCCCCTTCACTTGCTTGCCCCGCCGCAACCGTCCAGAGTAACGTCAATGTGCTTGACTGGACGGAACTGCGGTGACCGAGGACAGACGAGGACTTCACTGAACGGACGATCAGCTTTCGCGCCTCGATAGGATCGCGATTGCAGGCCGAGATGTCGGCGCATCTGCTGCTGGTCCACGTCGAGAACGCGCCGTCGCGGCATGTGCCGCTGCACCTGCTGCCGCTGACCGTCGGACGCAGCGTCCCCGCCGAAGTGATTCTGGCAGGCAGCACGGTATCGCGGCGGCATTGCAAGCTGGAGCGGCAAGGCGACAACATCGTGCTGAGTGACCTCGGCTCGACCAACGGCACTTACGTCAACAGCGAGCGCGTCGCTGCGTCAGTCGTGCTGGAGGATGGCGCGCGCATCACCATCGGTGCGCACACGCTGAGCTACCATCGCCGCAGCCAGCAGGAACTGGCCGGATGGGAGGCGCTGGATCGCGAACTGGGCGAGGCGCACGACTATGTGCTGTCGGTGCTGCCGCCGCCGATCACCACAGGACCGGTACAGGCCGAGTGGTTCTATCAGCCATGCACGCGGCTGGGCGGCGATGCGTTCGGCTACCAGATGCTCGATTCCCGCTGCTTCGCCGCTTACATGCTGGATGTCGCGGGTCATGGCGCAGGATCGGCATTGTTCTCGGTGACGGTGGCGAACGTGCTGCGCCAGCGCATGTTGCCGGAGGTGGATTTCCGCGATCCCGGCGCGGTGATTCGCGGGTTGAACCGCATGTTCCCGATGGAGCGGCACAACAACCTGTTCTTCACCATGTGGTATGGCGTGTACGACGTCGGCGGAGCGCGTCGTCAGCTTCGCCACCGCCGGTCATCATCCGGCATTCCTGCTGCCGTCCGGTGCAACGCAGCCGGTGCCGCTGGGAACGCGCAATCCGTCGATCGGCATCGGCGCGGATCGCGATGTCGCCGCTTCGCGCGCGCAGGTGGCGCCGGGCAGTTCGCTGTTCCTGTTCAGCGACGGCGTGTTCGAGATCACCGACCACGAAGGCCGCGAATGGGGCCTGCCGCAGATCCTGTCGCTGCTGCCGGTGATGGCTGCGCCCGGCGGGCCGCGCCGCCTGTACGACACGGTGCGCATGGCGGCACGGCCAGGCCCGCTGGAGGACGATTTCTCCGCGCTGGCAATTCGTTTCGTCTTAAGGACATCGACATGGCCGATCTGCCGATCCGTCTGACCTGCGCCGACTATGCGCGCGTGATGCCGCTCGCGGTCGGCGAGGTGAAGCCGGACGGCATCGATCTTACCATGGTGCTCGGCCGCGAAGGGTCGTGGCCGGCGCGCGCCGAGATGCTGCGTCGCGCCGCAAGCGATCCGACGGTGCATGGCGGTGAGTCGTCGATGGCCGGGCATCTGCGCCGGATCGACAAGGGCGATCGCAGCCTGGTGGCGCTGCCGGTGTTCCCGCTGCGCAACTTCACCGGGCGCGACCTTTATGTGCGCAAGGACGGGCCGGTGAGATCGTCCGGCGATCTGCGCGGCAAACGCGTCGGGATGTACGACTGGGTGGCCAGCGGCTCGATCTGGTACCGGCATTTCCTGCGCTTCATCGAGGTGAAACCCGAAGCGTCTGCAATGGTGCATCGGCGCGGTGGACGAGCCGAACATCACCAACCACGTCTATACGCTGCCCGACGGCGTGCACGCCGCGCCGGAGGGACGCGCGCTGTCCGAGATGCTGATCGCCGGCGAGCTTGACGCGATCTACAGCCCGCCGCGGCCGCGCCGCTATCATCCGGTGGACGGCCCGATCGTGCGGCTGTTCCCGGACATCCGCGCCATCGAGCGCCAGTATTTCCGCGCTACGCGCATGTTCCCGCCGCAGCATCTGATCGTGCTGCGGCGCGAGGCGTGGCAGCAGAACAAGTGGATCGCGCGTGCGCTGACCGATGCGTTCAGCCGCGGCACGGAGGTGTTCGCGAAGGCGCAGCGTTCGTTCCCCTATGTGTCGCCGTGGCTGGATGCGGAACTGGAGGAGGCCGAGGCGCTGATGGGTGCCGACTTCCACGCCGACGGCTTCGAGCGGAACCGCGAGACGATCGAGGTGTTCGCCGAGCAGGCGCATCTGGCGGGGATCGTGGGGCGGCGGATCAGCGCGGAGGAGTATTTCGCGGAGTTCCTGGAGTCCTGATGGTTCGCTGCGCTCACCCATCCTGCGAGCAGCGAAGCGCGAAGCAACTGACAGAATTGATCGCAGCGAACTGCTCAGCTCCGCGCTGATTGTGCTCGAGCACCATGGCAATTGAATCGCGTCGTCCGTATGGCCCCGGACCGCTCCGCATGCAGCCGCTGATACGCATGCGCCTGAGCATATCGCCGCACGCCGACCGGCAGCGAGGGCAGCCACGCCGCGATGCGTTCGGCTGCGAGACCATGCACCCGCTCCCACTCGCCGCGCGCCTGCCCGAAATCGAAATCCTCTGTTGCACGCTGGCTGTTTCGCAACCGCGCGGTCGCGGCCAGGTCCACCTCATCGCCATCGCAGCGCAACGCCGTACACGTCCCTCGCCCGCTCGCGCGACACCAGCCCCGCGGCAACATCACGCGCCACCGCGGCGGGATCGCGCGTGAACGGATCGCCGTAACCGCCGCCGCCACCGCTCCACAAGCGGATCACCTCGTGCAACTCCGGCCGGTACACCGTGCGCTTGCCGATGTCGCGCTTCGGCGCGTCCGGCACCAGGCTGTCATTGCCGTTCACCGCGCCGGCGCGACCGCCCGCGACGCCCCAGGAACTGAAGCGATGCCGGTCCTTGCCGCGCATCACCACGACGGCGCTCGGGTGGCGGATCTCCAGCTCGTATTCCAGCCCGAAGCCGCCGCGGTATCGCCCCGGTCCTTCGGAGTCCGGCAGCAGGCCGAACCTGCGCACCAGCACGGGCGCCTCCGACTCCAGCACCTCCACCGGCACGTTGCGCAGGAACGCGACCGAGAAGTCGGTGCCGGAAATGCCGTCGCGATCCGGCCCGCCGCCGGACCCCGCCGGCACCGGATTGGCAACCACCACGCGGCCCTGCGTGCCGAGCTCCGACGTAGAGATATAGGTAATGACAAGCGTATTGCCGCCACCGGCCGGCACGGTGCCGGGCAGCGCCTGCGCCAGCGCGCCCAGCACCATGTCGTGGATGCGCATCGCGGTGGTGATGCGCATGCCGCATGACGCCGGGAAGCGCGAATTCACCACCGACGCCTCCGGCAGCACCAGATCGATGCAGCGGATGATGCCGGCATTGATGTGGATCGCCTCCGACTGCGTCACCACGAAGCTGGTCAGTCCGAACGACAGGAACGGATGGTGCCGCATCGACCCGGTCGGCAGGTTCAGCGCCGCCCGCACCTGCGGATCGGAGCCGGTGAAGTCCAGCTCCACCGTGCCGTCGCCGCGCGCGGTCAGCTTCAGCGCGATGCCGCACCGGCAGGTCGCTGATGTAGTCGTCCTCGAAGTAGTCGACGAAGCGGTACTCGCCCGCCGGGATCCGCCGCAGCACGTCGCGCGCGATGCGCTCGGTGCGATCGATCGTGGCGGTGATCGCGCCGCGCACCGCATCGATGCCGTAGCGCTGCGCCAGACGCTGCATGCGCCGCTCGGCCTTGGCGAGTGCGGCGAGGCACGCGGTCAGATCGCCCCAGTTCAGCGCCGGGATGCGGCAGTTGTCGGCGAAGATGTCCCAGACCTCCTGGTTGATCTCGCCGCCGCGGAACAGCTTCACCGGACGGAGGCGCAGGCCTTCCTGGAACACCTCGCCGTTCTGCATGTCGATGCTGCCCGGCGCGTAGCCGCCGACATCGGTGCAATGGATGAACGCCCAGGCGAAGCACAGCAGCTCGCCCTCGGCGAAGATCGGCCGGAACACGTAGAGGTCGTTCAGGTGCATCACCATGCCGCCCGAGCTGTACGGGTCGTTGGTGACCAGCACGTCGCCCGGTTCCCAGTGGGTGAACGCGCGGGTGCCGGCGTGCATCGGCATGCCGATCATCGTGGTGGCGCCGCTGCCATAGGGCGAGGCGAACGTCTCGCCCGCCTCGGTCACCAGCGCCACGGCGAAGTCCTGCGTCTCCTTGACGAACGTGGTGTGCGAGGAGCGCAGCACCACCCACGCCATCTCATCGACGATCGCCTTGAACAGGTTGGCGAACACCTCGGTGGTGACGGCGTCGGTCATGGCGCGCGCTCCAGCACCAGCGCGCCCGATCGCACGATGCGTGCGCGTCCAGCCGGGCGGGATCAGCGTCGTGGTGTCCATCTGATTGACGATCGCCGGGCCCGCCAATGTGCGCCCGTCGCCGAGTGCGGCGCGGCCCACGCACCGCGCGCATCGAACATCTTGCCGAACAGACGGATCGGTCGTGTCGTCGGTTCCTGCACCGCCGCCTCGTCCGGCGCGGCCACCACGCGCGTCTTCGGCATCGCGCCGATGATGTGGGCGCGCAGTTCCTTCATCCACACCTCGGCCTGCTCGTTGGCGTGGCCATAGACGCCGCGATGCGCGACGTGGAACGCGGCGGCAATCGCATCGGCATCGCCGTGCTCCAGCCAGATGGTTTCGAACGCGAACCGTGACGTCGTAGCCCTGCCCTTCGTAGCGCATGTCGGCGGCGTATTCGACGCGCACCTCGCGCACCGGCAGGCGCGCGGTCTGCTCCGCGGCCCAGGCTTGCGCCTGCTCCGCCAGCGCGCGGTAACGCTGGGTCAGCGCATCGGCCGACAGGTCGTGCAGACGGCGATAGACCGGCTGCACCAGATCGCCCTCGATGTCGGCGCGCGCCGCGCCGAGCGCGGACAGCGCACCGGGCACCGGCGGGATCAGGATCGCGTCGATGCCGATCTCGTCGGCCAGCAGCGCCGCCATCAGCGGTCCCGCGCCGCCGAACGCCACCATGCGGAAGCTCGGCGCATCGACGCCGCGGCGCGCCAGCACGCGCGACGCCTCGGCCGCCATCAGTGCGGTGGCGACGCGGATGGCGCCGTCGGCGACCTCCTCCACGCTGATGCCGATCTGTCGCGCCAGCGCATCCAGCGCGGCGCGCGCCGGCGCCATCTGCAAGGCGAGCTTGCCGCCGAGACGCTGGCCCGGTTCGAGCAGGCCGGCGACCAGGAACGCATCGGTCAACGCCGGGATCAGCGAACCGGTGCCGTAGCAGGCGGGTCCCGGATCGGCGCCGACGCTGCGCGGGCCAACCTTCAGCGAGCCGGTCGGATCGAGCCAGATGATCGAGCCGCCGCCGGCGCCGATGCTGGACACCGCGATGGTCGGCATCAGGACCGGAAACTCGCCGACCTGCTCTTCGGAACTCAGCACCGGCCGGCCGGCGCGGATTACCCCGATATCGGCGCTGGTGCCGCCGACATCGAGCGTCATCAGATCGGCCGCGGTCCAGTCGGCGTCCTCCGCGGTGGCGGCGGCGCCGGCGACACCGGCCGCGGGTCCCGACAGCAGTGCAACGACGGGCCGCTCGCGCAGCGTGGCCGCGAGTTCCGCGCCGCCATTCGAACGCGCGACGCGCGGCGGCAGACGCGAGGCCGCGCTCCGCCAGCCCCGCGGTCAGGCGATCGAGATAGGCCTCGACGATCGGCCGGATCGACGCATTCAGCGCGGTCAGCACGCTGCGCTCGTACTCGCGCGCCTGCGGCCAGATCTCGCTGGACAGTTCCAGTCGCAGCCGCAGTCCGTGCCGCGCCACGATCTCGCGCGCCTGCTGTTCGTGCGCCGGATTGCGATAGCTGTGGATCAGGCCGACGACGGCGATATCCACCCCGGCATCCTGCAAGGCGCGCGCAGCCTCGACCACATCGGCCTCGTCGAGCGGTTCGAGTTCGACGCCGTCCGGGCCGATGCGCCCGCGCACCTCGCGCACCAGCGCGCGCGGCACCAGCGGCTCCGGCCGGCGCGAGTCGAACCGCATCGGATGCGGAATCGCCAGGCGCTGCAGCTCGAACACGTCGCGGAATCCGGCAGTGGTGATCAGGCCGATGCGCGCACCGCGACGCTCGATCAGCGCATTGGTCGCGACGGTGCTGCTGTGCGTGTGGTGCACGCCCTGCCAGGTCGCGGCACTCGGCGCCAGCACGCCGAACAGCTCGTCGACGCCTTCCAGGATGCTTTGCCCGGGCTGCGACGGCGTGCTGGGGACCTTGAAGCAGTGCAGCTCGCCAGACGGCGTGCACCAGGCGAGGTCGGTGAAGGTGCCGCCGACATCGGTGCCGAGATTGCAGCTTTCAACCATAGGACGTCCTATCGTGGCCGCCGGAACAATGCCAGCGTTCAGGCCGCCGCCATGCAACGAGCGGAAATCCCCTCAAACCCAGAGCAAATTCCAGGTGAAGATGGCTGGCGTGCCTCCGGTGTGCACAAACACCAGCACGTCGTCCTTGCCGTAGCGGCCCTCGCGGATATGCACGATCATGCCCGCGGCCGCCTTGCCGGTGTAAATCGGATCGAGGATCACGCCCTCGGTGCGTGCGAACAGCTTTACCGCGTCGACGCATGCCTCGGTCGGGATGCCATAGCCGGGGCCGACGAACCGCATGTCGTTGCGGATCTCGTCCTCGCTCAACCGCGTGTCGAGGCCGAGTACCTCCAGCGTCGCATTGGCGATCGCCGCGGTGCGTGACGGGACATGGAATTCCTCGGTCGCGGTGACGCCTTCGCACCGCATGGCCCGCATTGGTCAGACGCTTGCCAAGGACCAGACCGGCCTGACCCTTGCCGCTGGACGACATGTAAAGCGCGTTCGGCTGCACGCTGAGCAGCTCCAACTGTTCCAGCAACTCCAGCGTCGTCTCCAGATACGCCAGTGCAGAGGCGACATCGAACATCGGGTTGTCGTTGAGGATGTGCGGCCGGCCACCCGCCTCGCGGACACGCCGCGCATGTTCGTCGAGCGCCGCGCGCTGCGCCTCGCGCGTCGGCGCGAACACCACCTCGGCGCCGAGCAGATAATCCACCAGCAGGTTGCCCTGCACCATTTCGGGCTTCTCACCCTCCAGCACCAGGATGGTCCTCAGGCCCAGCTTGTTGCAGGCGCCGATCGTCTGGCGCGCCGAGTTGGACTGAAGGTCCAGGCCGACCACCACGGTGTCCGGATCCTCCGCCATGGCTGCGCGCGAGGCGGAATTCCAGGTTGCGCAGCTTGTTGCCGCCGAACGCCACGCCGGTCAGGTCGTCGCGCTTGATGAAGATGCGCGGGCCGCCGAGCGCGCGTGTCAGGTTCGGCGCTTCATGCAGTGGTGTTGGGATCAGCGCCAGTCGGACGCGGGGCACCCGGGCGATCCGCTCGCGGATCCACGCATGCTGAGCAGTCCCGGTGCTGGCATCATTCATTGTAGAACGGCCCGGTCAGCTCGATCCCTGGCGGGTCCGGCCGGATGATGCCGTACCGACGGCAGCCGGAAATAGCCCTCCAGCTTGCTGCCCGAATCCCGGCTGGCGGATGATGGCGACACGATCGCGACCACGATGAGCGGATCGGCCACCTCGACCGCGTCGTCGTCCAGCCTGGGGCCGCAGCGGACCAGTGCATCCGGCTCGTACACCGTGTCGGCATCCACTCGGACCGACATGCCGTCCGGGAACGCCTCGCACGGCAACTCGGCGGCGCGAATTGCCCACACCCAATCTTCGCAGATGACGATGCTTGACGCACGCTGGTGCGGCACGCTCGGGTGCCATGCCGACAAAGCCCGTAGTGTTGCCCCTCGGGCTGCTGCATTGCCCGGGCGACGAACTCGTCGGCGGTCATGCGGGCAGAGCTTGTCACGCTCATGTGGGTACCATGACCATCGGCCCAGCGGTCACGCAAGATGGAGAAGATTGCGCGAAGGGGCTTTCGCAGGTGCGGCATAAGCCGCATGCTAGGTCCGTCCTGAATACCGAGGCATGCATGGCCGAGACCGTCCACGCCGCACCGGAACCCAAGACCGGCGAGACGTCGCCGCCGGTGGTGGTGAAGAAATATGCCAACCGGCGGCTCTACAACACCGAAAGCTCCAGCTACATCACGCTGGACAACCTGGCCGACATGGTGCGCCAGGGACGCGACTTCGTGGTGTACGACGCCAAGAGCGGCGAGGACATCACCCGCGGCGTGCTGACCCAGATCATCGTGGAGCAGGAGGGCAAGGGCCGGGCGCTGCTTCCCACCGCGTTCCTGCGCCAGCTCATCGGCTTCTACGGCGACCAGATGCAGAGCATGGTGCCGCGCTTCCTCGAGCAGGCGATGGGAGCGCTGGCGCAGCAGCAGGAGCAGATGCGGGCGGCGATGCAGAAGACCATGGGGTCGATCGGCACGATGTTCCCATTCGGCAACATGGAGGAGGTCGGCCGGCAGAACATGGCGATGATGGAACGGGCGTTCAGTCTGTTCACGCCGTTCTATCGCGGGGGCGGAGTCGGGGGACATGGACCAGGGGCAGGAGATCGCCGCGCTGCGTGCCGAGGTGGAGAACCTGCGCCGGCAACTGGAAGAGGCGAAGACAAAAGCCTGATCGGTGTCAGGTCAGGGCGGTCAGGTCCTCCCACCCGTACGCGATACCGACCGCGCTGAAGCCCTCGCGCTGCTGCTCGCGCCGCGTCGATTTCCCGGCCGCCGAGCGCCTCGTAGAACCGACGGGCGGACGTGTTGCCCTCCAGAACCCAGAGTCCGGCGGACGCATGACCCCGCGCCAACAGCTCACGCGCCATGGCCGCCATCAGAGTGCGGCCGACACCCTGCCGCTGTGCCGATCGCAGCACGTAGATGGCGTGTATTTCACCGGCGCAGGGGAGCGTGGGTCGCGCGGCGGCCCGCTCGAGCCGAACCCGACGATGGCGCCGTCGCGTTCCGCCAGCTGCACGACGGCGCCTTTCGTCAGGGCATCGCGCCACATCGCGGCACGCTGCCGCGGATCGAGGCTGCCAGGACCGCGTCCGGGATCAGGCCGACATACGCCTCACGCCACGCGGTGACGTGCGCATGGCCGAGGGCTTCCGCATCCGCCGGCGTGGCGGGTCGAAACTGGATGCCGTTCGAGCGCGCATTGGCGATGAAGGCGCGGATCAGCGCCGGATCCTTCACGCCCCGCTCGCGCTCCACCCCCGAGGACACATCCACCGCCGATGCGCCGGGTGACCCGGATCGCCTCCGCGACGTTGCTCACCGTCAGGCCGCCGGCCAGGATCCACGGTGCCGGCGCGTGCCAGCCGCGCAGCAGCGACCAGTCGAAGCGCACCGCGTTACCGCCTGGCCGCGTCGCGCCGGGCGGCGGCTTTGCTTCCACCAGCAGACGGTCGGCCCCGCCGGCGGCGGCCGGCAGGTCGGCGGCGCTCGCGACGCCGACCGGGCGCCAGATCGGCAGGCCGAAGCGGGCCCGCAGCGCGGGAAGGTCGAGCGTGCCGTAGAGCTGCAGAATGTCCAGCCGCACCGTGTCGAGCGTCGCGGCGATCGTCTCCGGCGTCGGATCGACGAACAGGCCCACGCGCAGCGGACCGCCCGGTGAGCGTGCCGAAAGTTCGGCCGCCCGTGCCGGCGTGACATAGCGGGGAGATGGCGGGAAGAAATTGAAATCCCAACCAGTCGGCGCCGGCGGCTATGGCGGCGTCGAATGCGACCGGGTCGTTGATGCCGCAGATCTTCACCCGGACGGTCATGGCGGTGGCGCCTGGGGCAGCCGGGCCTTCAGCTCCTGAACCTGGGCCTCCAGCAGACGCACCGCATGCTCCGCCCGCCGCGCGCGGCGGCGTTGGCGCCAGCTCCGACAGCCACACCAGCGCCCCGCCAAACAGGAAGGCGATGGCCATTCCGCCCAGAATCGCAAGCGAGAGCGGCAGTTCCAGTGTGTAATCGGTTGGCCAGAGGCGCAGGGGAGCGGGCGCGGTGTTGGATAGCGCGAACAGCACCAGCAACAACAGGAAGGGAAATGCGATCAGCAGGCGCATGGCGGCAACCCTTCCTAGCGCTCCCCCGCTTTGCGGGAGAGTGAATGCAGCGTCCCCGCTCCCGCGAAGCGGCGAAGGTTTAGGGAGGGGATATCGCTGATCGCCCTGGCCTGCCGCGGTTGACCCGGTCGCGCAGCTCCTTGCCGGCCTTGAAGAACGGCACCGCCTTCTCGTCCACCGGCACCGCCTCGCCGGTGCGCGGATTGCGGCCGGTGCGGGCGTTGCGCCGCTTCACGGTGAACGCGCCGAAGCCGCGCAGCTCCACCCGCTCGCCGCGCGCCAGCGCGCCAGTGATCTGGTCGAAAATCGTCGCCACGATCAGCTCGACATCGGCCCCCCGCAGATGCGGATTGCTGGCGGCAAGTTCCGCGATGAGTTCCGATTTGGTCATGACCCCGGCAACCGAATGGCAGTTCAGCCTCCGAAACGTTGCCAGACCAACCGCGTGCCGTCAAGGATAACTCCTTGGGAAAACAGGCTTTTCCACAGCTCATCGAACATCCAGCCGAGGCTTCCGGACAGCGCCCGGCTGGTGAAGCTGCTGGTGGAGACATCCTCGACCGGCAGATCGGCCGAGACGCCCTTGTTCTGCGCCAGCCACTCGCGAGCATCGTGCTCGCCGCCAATCGCGTCCACCAGGCCGAGCTTTAGGGCCTGGCGCCCGGTGTAGGCCCGCCCGTCGGCAAGTTCGCGTACCCGCGCGGCATCCATATGCCGGCCGCTGGCGACCATGCCGACGAACTGATCATACATGTCCATCACCAGCCCCTGCAGCACGTCCCTGCCCTGCTGTGTCAGCGGCCTGGTGAAGCTTGGCTGGTCCTTCAGTGGTCCCGAGGTGATCGCCTCGGCGTTCACGCCGAGCATTTTCAGCAGGCCCGATACCTCGCCGGTCTCCAGCAGCACGCCGATCGACCCGGTCAGCGTGGCCTCGCGGGCGAAGATCCGCGCGGCGGGGACGGCGATCATGTAGCCGGCGGATGCCGCCATGACCGCCCATCACTGCGACGACTGGCTTCTTCCCGGCGACGCGCGCGATCGCGTCGTGCAGGCCCTCGCCGCCAGCCACGCTGCCGCCCGGGCTGTCGATCGCCACGATCAGCGCTTTCACGCTGTCATTGTCGGCCAGCTTGGTCACTGCCTCGTCCAGCTTGCGGTCGTCGCTGATCACCCCGTTCACCGTCAGTCGCGCAAGGCGTGAACGCCCGAACCGGACATTTTCGCCGCGCAGCGCGACCAGCATTGCAACCAGAACGGCGAGCACGGCGAAACTGCGCCAGACGAACAACCGCCGCTTGAGCCGACGGCGGTCGAGCAGAAGGTCGGTCTCGAGGCTCATTCGCAGTGGTCGGCGATCAGTGACCAGTGATCAGTAACGCACGGCCGGCGCCGAACGAGAAAACTGCGCACCAATCACTGACACCTGATCAAGCGACTTCAGTCACTGTCGGTCTGGGCCTGCTGATTGCGGCGGCGGATCGCCGCGCCGAGGATATCGCCCAGCGATGCGCCGGAGTCGGAAGAACCGAACTCGGCCATCGCCTGCTTCTCCTCCTCGACCTCCTTGCCCTTGATGGTGAGGCTGAGCTTGCGGGCGGCACGGTCGACCGCGATGATCTTGGCGTCCACTTTCTCGCCCACGGCGAAACGGTCAGGGCGCTGGTCGCCCTTGTCGCGGGCCAGTTCGGCGCGGCGGATGAAGCCGGTCAGCACATCTCCGACCTTCACCTCGATGCCGTTCGACTGGATCGCGGTCACCACGCAGGTGACGACTTCACCCTTGTGCACGGTATCCAGTACCGAAGCGGCAGGATCGTCCTTGAGCTGCTTGATGCCGAGGCTGATCCGCTCCTTCTCGACATCGACGTCCAGCACCTTGGCCTTCGCCATCTGGCCCTTCTCGTACTTGGCCATGGCAAGTTCGCCCGGTTCGTCCCACGACAGGTCGGACATGTGGATCATGCCGTCGATATCGGCGGAGAGACCGATGAACAGGCCGAACTCGGTGATGTTGCGAATCTCGCCCTCGACCTCGGTGCCGATCGGGTGTTCGTCGACGAACTGCTCCCACGGATTGCGCTGCACCTGCTTCAGGCCGAGCGAGATGCGGCGCTTGGAGGCGTCGACATCCAGCACCATCACCTCCACCTCCTGGCTGGTGGCGACGATCTTGCCAGGATGTACGTTCTTCTTGGTCCAGGACATTTCCGAGACGTGCACCAGGCCCTCGACGCCGGGCTCCAGTTCCACGAATGCGCCGTAGTCGGTGATGTTGGTGACGCGGCCGGTGTACTTGGCACCGACCGGGTACTTGGCGGCCACCCCCTCCCACGGATCGGCCTCGAGCTGCTTCATGCCCAGGCTGATGCGCTGGGTCTCCGGATTGAAGCGGATCACCTGCACCTTGACCTGCTGGCCGATCTGCAAGGCCTCGGACGGATGGTTGATGCGACGCCAGGCGATGTCGGTGACGTGCAGCAGCCCATCGACGCCGCCGAGATCGACGAACGCGCCGTAGTCGGTGATGTTCTTCACCACGCCGTCGAGGATCTGGCCTTCCTTCAGGCCCTGGATCAGCTCGGAGCGCTGCTCGGCACGGGTTTCTTCCAGCACGGCGCGGCGCGACACCACGATGTTGCCGCGGGCGCGGTCCATCTTGAGGATCTGGAAGGGCTGCGGCGAACCCATCAGAGGACCTACATCGCGCACCGGACGGATATCGACCTGGCTGCCGGGCAGGAACGCGACCGCGCCGCCGAGATCGACGGTGAAGCCACCCTTCACCCGGCCGTAGATCGTGCCGTTGACCCGCTGCTGGGTCTCGAACGCCTTCTCGAGACTGGTCCAGGCCTCCTCGCGGCGGGCCTTCTCGCGCGACAGGATGATCGCGCCATCCTTGTCCTCGTAGCGCTCGACGTAGAGTTCGATCACATCGCCGGGCTTCACCTCGGGCTTGGCGCCGGGCGGGCCGAATTCCTTCAGCGCGATACGGCCCTCGGACTTCAGGCCGACATCGACGATGGCGAACTCGTCGGTGAGACGGAGAACGCGTCCGGTGACGACGGAGCCGTCGAAGCCGGTGTCCTGGCCGAGGGTTTCATCGAGGAGGGAGGCGAAGTTCTCGCCTTTGAAATGGTCCTGCATCGGGACAGGGAGGGTGGTGCGGGCGACAGTGGCGGATAGAGCCATGTGTTGATCATGTTCCGTTACGGAGGGGCCGGGCGGGATACCCAGATTGGACCGTTGGTGTGCGCGTTCCGGTCACGAAACACGTCTTGCCCGCGGGACGCACCCGCGGGCCGGGTTGATGATAAGCACGCATGAGTTGCGCTGCGGCAGAAATACGCTCCAAGCCAGCAGAGTCAAGTGAAGCAAGCCAACCGCCTGTGCACTTCCGCGAGTGCCAAGGCAAGGGCTGCATCGGCATCGAGAGCCGTTGTGTCAAGCACCACCGCGTCCTCCGCCCGCTTCATGTTCGGAGCATCGCGCGTGTCGCGCGCGAGCATCTCTCCCTGAACGATCACTGCGTCCGCCGCGATCCCCGTCGCCTGGAGCTCCAGCCATCTCCGGCGCGCCCGCTCGGACAGCGAGGCGGTGACGTAGAGCTTTACCGGCGCATCCGGGAAGATCACCGTGCCGATGTCGCGGCCGTCGAGCACGGCGCCACGCTCAGTGGCGAAGTTCCGCTGAAAATCCAGCAGTGCCGCCCGGACCGTCGGGATCGCCGCCACCGCGGCAGCCGCGGCGTCTGCCACCGGACCCCGCAGATCGCCTCGCTCCAGATCGCCGGGCCGCAACGCCCGTGCTGCCCGCTCGGCAGCCTTCGGGTCGGCCGGATCGCGGCCTGCCTCCATTACCAGCCTCCCGACGGCGCGGTACAGCAGGCCGGTGTCGAGATACGGCAGGCCCAGCGCTGCTGCGATACGCCGTGCCAGCGTGCCCTTCCCCGCCGCCGCCGGGCCATCGATGGCGATAACCGGACCGCGTGTCACGCCGGAGACAGCGATGCACCGGTGCGGTTCATCAACTCGGCGAAGCCCGGGAAGCTGGTGTCGATGAATGCCGCCTCATCAACCGTCACCGGCTGCTCAGTTGCCACGCCGAGGACGAGAGCAGCCATGGCGATGCGATGGTCCATGTCGGTTTCGACCAACCCGCCGCCCGGCAACGCGCGCCCGTCGCCGTGCACGATCAGGTCGTCGCCCTCGATCTTCACCTGTGCGCCGTTGACCGCAAGCAGCGCCGCCGTGGCGGCGACCCGGTCGCTCTCCTTCACCCGCAGTTCCTTCAGACCACGCATTCGGGTGGTTCCCACGGCGTGCGAGGCAATGACCGCAAGCACCGGGTATTCATCGATCATCGTTGGCGCGTGTTCCCACGGCACATCAACACCGCGCAGCGCACCGTGCGACACCACCAGATCGCCGACCGGCTCGCCGCCCTGCATGCGGTGGTTCTCGACGACGATGTCCGCACCCATTTCTCCTAACGTGGCATAGAGGCCGCAGCGCAGCTCGTTCAGCCCGACACCTGTGATGGTCAGCCGCGAACCAGGAACCAACAGCGCCGCGGCCACCAGGAACGCGGCCGATGACGGGTCGCCGGGCACTGCCACATCGGCGGCGCGGAGTTCCGGCTGGCCCTGCAACGTGATGACGCGGCCTCTGCCCGCCGGCTCCACCCGCACCGTGGCGCCGAAGTGGCGCAGCATGTTCTCCGTGTGGTCGCGCGTCGCCTCGGGCTCCTCGACGCGGGTAGTGCCGGGCGCATTCAAGCCGCACAGCAGCACCGCCGATTTCACCTGTGCCGACGGCACCGGCACGCGGTATTCCAGCGGCAGCGCCTCCTTCGGACCCTGCACGGCGAGCGGCAACCGGCCGCCCTCGCGTGCGGCGAAGCGCGCGCCGCAGGCAGCAAGCGGGTCGATCACCCGGCGCATTGGGCGCCGCCGCAGGCTGGCATCACCGGTCATCACCGCGAACAGCGGATGGCTGGCCAGCACGCCGCACAGCAGCCGCGCCGCGGTGCCGGAGTTGCCCATGTCCAGCACGTCCGCCGGTTCGACCAGTCCGCCCACGCCGCGACCGGCGACCCGCCACGACCCGTCCGGGTCATGCGTCACCTCGGCGCCGAGAGCGCGCATCGCGGCGGCGGTGCGCAGCACGTCCTCACCTTCCAGCAGTCCCGTGATCCGCGTCTCGCCCACGGCCAGTGCGCCGAACATGAGCGCACGGTGGCTGATCGATTTGTCGCCCGGCACAACGATACGTCCGGCGAGCGGCGCCGCAGCGCGGCGCGACACGAGTTGGCGGCCGGCGATGTCCATTGGGCGATGCTCCCTGGATCGGCCCGCGATTAGCATGCGGACGGGGGGATTGGACAGTCCGGCGGCGACCGTAGCGACACCGCAGATCGATGATGTCAGTCAACCCACCGGATCACGGATTGTCGCCTGACACCGCGACGGTTCCGGACCTGTGGGCGGTAACGCCATCAGACAATCGTACGGCGCGCCCCAAAGCTTCGCGTGCCAGCGGGCAGTGCGACCCGGGGCTGCGCGTTCCGCGACCAAAGGTCCACGATCGTGCCCCACCGCGTGGTGTAGGAGCGCTGCTCCTTGGCGGGTTGGACCGCCGTGTCAGGCTGCGATGACTGGCAGGCTGGCGGTTGGACCATCGCACATTGGCGCGATGGTTTCCAGGCTCATGTAGCGTGCACGCTGCACGGCCCACTCATCATTCTGTTCGAGCAGCAGAGCACCGATGAGGCGGACGACCGCAGCTTCGTTAGGGAAGATTCCGACCACGTCGCTGCGTCGCTTGATCTCACCGTTGAGACGTTCGAGCGGGTTGGTGCTGTGGATCTTGGCGCGGTGCTGGGCGGGGAAGTCCATGTAGGCCAGCACGTCGGCCTCGGCGTTGTCCATCAGCGCTGCCAGCTTGGAGACACGTGGTCGCAGCTGATCGGCCACCTGGCGCCACTGCTTGCGGGCCGCCTCTGCATCGTCCTGGGCAAATGCTGTGCCGACCCAGGCGGAGACGACGCGACGCTGGGTCTTGCCGGCGTATGCCATGGCGTTGCGCATGAAGTGCACGCGGCATCGCTGCCAGGTCGCGCCAAGCACTTTGGTGATCGCTGCCTTCAGTCCTTCATGCGCATCCGAGACGACCAGCTTGACGGCGCGCAGGCCGCGCCTGGTCAGGCTGCGCAGAAATTCGGTCCAGAACGGCTCCGCCTCGCTGTTGCCGATGGTCATGCCCAGCACTTCTCGCCGGCCATCGGTGTTGACCGCGACAGCGACGATCACCGCCACTGACACGATATGATGGTCGCGCCGGGCTTTGACGTAAGTAGCGTCCAGCCACAGATAGGGCCAGTCCCCCTCGATCGGCCGGTGCAGGAAGGTCTGCACCCGCTCGTCTATCTCGCCACAGAGCCGCGAGACCTGCGACTTGCTGATCCCCTCCATGCCCATGGCCTTGACCAGTTCATCCACCGAGCGGGTCGAGATGCCTTGGACGTAAGCTTCCTGGATCACCGCGGTCAGTGCTTTTTCTCCCACGCGGCGGGGTTCGAGAAAGCCGGGGAAGTAGCTGCCATGGCGCAGCTTCGGAATGCGCAGCTCCACCGTGCCGGCCCGGGTCTGCCAATCGCGGTCGCGGAAGCCGTTGCGATGGTTGGTCCGGCTCTCGCTGCGCTCGCCGTGGCCGGCGCCGCAGAGCGTATCGGTCTCGAGCTCCATCAGCCGCTGCGCGGCAAAACCGATCATCTCGCGCAGCAATGTCGTGTCGGAACCCTTCTCCAGAAGCTCCCGAAGGGCGATCTTGTCGTCGGTCATTGTGGTGTTCTCCAAGGTCAGAGTTGCGTCTCGCAACCCAACCCTACCGAGGAGCACCGCGGTGACCACCGCTGTGGATAAGTGGCCCGCCTACGCCAAACTCTTGGCGGTCGCGTAGGCAGGCCACTTACCCACAGCTCCTACACCACTACCCGGGACACGACCAGGTCCACCGTCGGCCGCCGCCACGAAGTGTCGTCCAGCGTACCGGCCCGCAAGTTTCGGAACCTGCTTGGTTGCTCCACCCGCTGGCAGTCATGGCAATGGCAGGTGTAAACCGCGAGCGGTGCCCGAGCGATTTAGTAACGAGCGCGCCGCACTGGCAACCGCCAGCCCGCAAGAACGCCAGCATCTCCCGGGTCACCGTAAGGAATGCGTTGCGATGGTGTTTGATCGCAATCGAGCGGTGATCCCAACTTCCGGTCGGGCCGGTGTCATGTATCATGAAATATCATGCCCGTTTTCGTTGAGGATGCCATGCTGCGTATCGCCGTCGTCGTCCTTGCAGCTATCGTCATCGCGACGCCGTCGCGCGCAGAGGGTCTCAGGGTGCTCGCCGCGGGCAGTCTGACGGACGCCTTCTCCGACCTGGCCCGCCGTTTCCCCGCCGCACCGGACAGCGCCCCGACGGTGGAATTCGGCCCATCCGGCCTGCTGCGCGAGAAAATCGACGCCGGCGCGCTAGCGGACATCCTGGCCGCGGCCGACATGGACAATGCCCGGCGCCTCGCCGTCGGTTATCCTGAACGCACCGTGATCAACTTCGCCCGCAACCGGCTCTGTGTGCTGGCGCGCGGCGGTATCGGCCTGACCCCGGCCAATATGCTTGAGCGGCTGTTGGATCCGTCGGTGCGGCTTGCCACCTCCACGCCCGGCGCCGATCCGGGTGGCGACTATGCCTGGGCGGTCTTCGCCCGTGCCGAGGCGCTGCATCCCGGTGCGCGCGCCACGCTGGAAGCCAAGGCGCAGAAGCTGGTCGGCGGTGGCGATAAGACCCCGCCGCTGGTGCCGGGAAAGGGCGCCGTCGAGGGCGTGTTCCTCGCCGACCGCGCCGATGTGATGCTTGGCTATTGCAGCAGCGCGGAACCGGCGGCGCATGCGGTGCCCGGTCTGGCGATCGTGCCGCTGCCGCCGGAACTGACGGTGGAACCCGCGTACGGCACGGTGCTGCTGAACGCTCGGCCGGCGACATTGCGCTGGGCCGCGTTCGTTATGTCGGAAGCTGGCCAAGCTGTGCTGCGGGCACACGGCTTCGCACCGACCGCGCTGGCCGGTCCAGTCCAGCCATCGCACGATCTACTGGTGCTTCGGGCCGGACAGCCGGCACGGCTGATCCCGCCCGAACGCATCGCCGCCCTGCACGCCGTTACCCAGCATGCCGCGATCGAGCACACGGATCGCGAATGGACCGGGCCGCTGCTGTGGGATGTGCTGATCGATGCCGGCGCATTGGATCCGCAGAAGCCGTCGGAGCAGGTACATCTCGGCGTAAGGGTGACCGGCGCCGATGGTTGGATGGCGGTGTTCGGCCTGGCGGAGCTTGGTCCGCAGTTCGCCAATCGGCCGATCCAGCTCGCGAACCGAGTGAATGGCGAGATACTTCCCGACCAGGGGCTACGCCTCATCGTGCCGGGCGAACAACGCGGTGGACGCTCGGTAAGCAACGTGGTGCGGGTCGACGTGGAGTGACCACACCAATGGTGTGGTCTGGTCCGGCGGACCGCGGAATCCAGCCCGCTAGCCTCCGCCAACGTAAAGCGGTACCCAGCGCAGATCATGACGATCCTGAACCAGCAGCACCACATGATGGCGTTGCGCCGCCCGCACCTCGCTGAACTGGGCGAGCACGTCGGCCGTTGTGGCCACGGCCGCCTGCTGCACCCGCAGGATCACGTCCCCCACCGCGAGCCCGCCTTCATCGGCGGAACTGCCGGGCGTGACACCGGTGATCACGACGCCGGTCTGTGTTTCCGTGAGCTTGTATTTGGCGCGAGTCTGGTCGGTGATCGGCGCGGTCTGCAAACCAAGATCGGGCAAGTCGAGGTGTACCGCGAGAGCCGGCTTCGCGGCCGGGTTGTCTGATGTCGGCTGCTCGTCCGGCCATACCGCTATCGTCGGGGTGAACGTCTGCTCCTTGTGGTCACGCCAGACAAGCAGCGAGGCGGTATCCCCGATCGCGGTGGCAGCGACCATGCGCGCCAGCGCCCGCGCGTCCCTGGGCACCTGCTTGCCGAATTTGAGGATCAGATCACCGACATGCAGCCCACTATGGGCCGCCGGGCCGTCCGGTTCGATACCAATCACGATTGCCCCATAGGGCACGGGTAGGCCGAACGCTTCGGCGATGCTCGGCGTGACGTCCTGCGCACGCAGGCCGAGCCACCCCTGCCGCAGGTTTCCCAAGCGGCGCAACTGATCGACCGCGGCCCGCGCATCGTTGCCGGGGATGGCGAAGCCGAGGCCAACCGAGCCGCCCTGCTCCGTCGGCGTATAGATCGCGGTGTTCACCCCGATAACCTCGCCACGCGTGTCGAACAGCGGCCCCCCGGAATTGCCATGATTGATCGCCGCGTCGGTCTGGATATAATCGTCGAACGGACTGCCTATGATGTCGCGGTTCTTGGCGCTGACGATTCCGGCGCTGACCGATTCGCCGATACCGAGCGGATTGCCGACCGCCAGCACCTGATCGCCGACCCGTACTTTGTCGCTGTCGCCCCAGGTCACAACGGGGAGCGGTTTGGGGGGCGTTACCTCCAGCAAGGCGATGTCGATCGTATGGCCGGTGCCGCGCAGTTTCGCCGGCAGTACAGTGCCGTCCGACAGGATGACGGTAACATCGAGCGCTGCATCGACGACGTGCCGGTTCGTCACGATCAGCCCCGACGGGTCGATGATAAAGCCTGATCCAAAATATTCGACCCGCCGCTTCTCGCCTGCCCCGGGGGAGTTGGTCGGGTCAGTGGACATTTTGTGCGTAGAGATGTTCACCACCGTCTGGAGCAGCTTCGCAATCCGATGCGTGCGGCCGAACGGCAGCAGGTCTCGGAGCGACTGGGCGGTGCCATGCGCCGGCAGTGACGTGGTCGCAAATGCCATGACAGCGGCCGCAATGAGGAAGGCACCGATGCCTTGAAGGCGCATGACCATGACCGTGATCTCCCGTGGGTCCCGGCGCCGGCCGGTTCGGCTCCGTGGCACCCGGGACTGATCGCGCTATAGTGAAGAAACGCCTGTGAAACGCAATAACGGCCGGGCCCCTGCCATGGGTCGAGCCACCGAGGGGATGATGATCAGTTGGCTGGTCCACTGGGCGACGGCTTATCTTGACCCGGGCGCCTTCTCCTGGCGCCTGGTGCCCGGCTATGTCGGTGCCTTGCTCATCGTTGGCTCGTTCGTTGTCCGCACCATGATCCCGCTGCGTGCGCTCAGCGCCGGCAGCAATCTGTGTATCATCCTCTATGCCTATCTCGACGGGCAGTATCCAACCCTTGCATTGAATGCCGCCTTGTTGCCGCTGAACGTGCTGCGGATGGTGCAGATGGTGAGGCTGGTTCGCCGCGTGCGCACCGCCGCGCGCGGTGATCAGACGATGGACTGGATCAAGCCGTACATGACGCGTCGCCGTTGTGGCCACGGTCAGATTCTGTTCCGCAAGGGAGACGTCGCCGACACGATGTACTATATCGTCTCCGGGCGCTTTCGCATCCCTGAGTTGGGGATCCAGCGCGTGCCCGGTGAGTTCGTGGGCGAGCTCGGCCTGCTGGCGCCGGGCGGTCTCCGCACGCAGTCGCTGGAATGCGCCGACAAGGGGGACGTGCTGGCGATCCGCTACGACGAGGTGCGCGAGCTGTTTTTCCAGAATCCCGATTTCGGGTTTTATTTCATGCAGCTCGCCGCGGGGCGCCTGTTCCATACACTGCAGCTACTGGAGCAGCAGTTGGGGAAGCACAATGCGGAGGCAGGGGTCTGAGGCCGGCTGTACAAGACCGGCCGCCCATGCATCCACCGCGTGCACGACCGGCTGCCCGGCGCGACTCCGGATCGGCGCCGAACGCATCCACCCCTTGCACAGCGCCCATGCGCTGGATTGTCCGGGTTGGACATTTAACAAACTTCCGTCCCCCGATTTGACACCCGCCCGCCGCAGTGGCATGGGCGCCCGCTTCCCGCACCGCCAACCCATGCGAGGCCAACTGGATGGCGAAGACCGAACTTGGTACCAAGCGCGTGTGCGTCGCCTGTGGCGCACGTTTCTATGACCTCACCAAGGTCCCCGCGGTCTGTCCCAAATGCGGCACCGAGCAGCCGATCGAGCAGCCGCGCCCCCGCCGTGCCGGCGGCAACGTCGCCGAGGAGCGGCGGCCGAAGAAGCCGGTGCCCGCGCCCGGCCTGGAGGAAGCCGATATCGAGGTGGAGGGCGTCGAGGAGGAAGCCGAAGAGGCCCTGATCGAGGACGCCGACGACCTCGAGGACGATGCCGACACGATCGGTCCGGAGATCGAGGTGGAGCCAGATTCCGACGAGACTGAACGGTAGCGGCGAAGCGGCGAACCATCGTTGCGGGTGTAGAGCGGTTCGAACGGGTCGGCGAACGACCGCCCGTCCCGGCCAGCGACCCACGCCGACAGATCAGCGGGATAGTCCGCGGCGGCGCCATGGATGGGGGATGGACATGTGGCGTCGACGATGACGGTTCGCTCTCTTGCCGGCGACGCCCGTAACGTCTAGCGCCGCCCGCGCGCACGCAATAGTAGAGCGAGCACCGCGTCGTAGATCAGCGCCGGCACCTCCCGCAGCCACCAATGGCAACGCCGCCACCAGCGCGCCGCGGCCGGCACCGCCGGCGGTACGGCGGCACGCGCCGGGACGCCGAGCAGGCGCAATAGCAGCAGGCAGCGCGGCAGGTGATACAGGCTGCTCGCGGCGAACACCGGCGCGGCGATACCGTGCGCGTGCAGCAAGACCGCGACCGCACGCACCGAGGACAACGTATCGGTGCCGGTTTCCTCGGCCAGAATCCGCTCGGCCGGCACACCGCGCGCGCCGAGCAGCCCGGCCATCACCGAGGCCTCCGATGGCCCGAACCGGCCGATGCCGCCGGTCGGCACGAACAGCGGGTCGGCGAAGCGCGCACCGAACGCCGCGGCCGCCTCGACGCGCCAGCGCAGCGTGGTGCTGGGTTGGCCGTCCGGGCGCACCGCGGCGCCGAAGATGACGATGACGCCGTCAGGTACGACGCACGTTCCAGAAGATGACGAAGCCCTCGGGCACGCCGGTGATGTCCTGGCGGAACGCCGTCGGCGATTGCGCCACCCCGAGCGGGTAGAACGGCACGTCCTCGAACGCCTGGCGCTGGATCGCCTCGCCGATACTCTTCTGCGCCGCCGCGTCCTCGGCGTTGAACCACGCCTCACGCAGTTCCTCGATCTTCGGCATCGTCGGCCAGCCGAACCAGGCATTCTTGCCGTTGCCACGCAGCGGCAGATGGCTGGCCGGCGTGAACCAGTCGAGACCGGAGAAACCGGTGCAGAACAGGTTCCAGCCACCCTCGGCCGGCGGCTTGGTCAAGGCACGGCGCTGCACGACGGTGCCCCAGTCGGTCGCCTGATAGTCGACGGCGATGCCGACACGCTTGAGTACGTCTGCCGCCACCTCCGCAAGCGGATAGTTGGTGGGCTGGTCGGTGGCACCCATCAGCACGACCTTCTCGCCCTGATAACCCGCCTTTTCCAGCGCCGTCGTCACCGCCGCGTAGTCGCGCGGGCCGGTCAGCGCGGACAGCCCTGCGTCACTTGCCAACGGCGAGGCCGGCGGGAAGAAACCCGTGGGCACCGACCAGAGCGACGCGTCCTCGCCCATCATCGCCAGCATGAATTCCCGCTGGTCGATCGCTCCCATCAGCGCCTGGCGCACGGCAGGCTTGTCGAACGGCGGGAACAGGTGATTGGGACGCAGGATATAGGGATTGCCGGTATGGTCGTTGATCGGCGTCAGGATCTTCGCCGTGCGCAGCACCGGCAGCAGGTCGGCTGACGGATTCTCCCACCAGTCCATCTCACCCGCTTGCATGGCCGCCGCCTTGGTAGCGAGATCGGGCTGGATATGCCACTCGACACGGTCGAAATGGACGATCTTGGGACCGGAGGTGAAGCTGACCTCGCCGCCGTCGCGTGGCTTGTACTGGTCGAACCTGTCGTAGACGAACAGCGACCCCTGCACGCGCTCATTCTGGTTGAAGCGAAACGGGCCGCTGCCGACGACTTCGGTGAACGCCTTGAACGGGTCTGTCTCAGCGATGCGCTGCGGCATCATCGCGCACATGTTGGAGGCGCCGTGACACAGCGCGTCGGGCAACAGTGCGAACGGCTGCTTCAGGCGAAACATGATGGTCTTGTCGTCGGGGGCCGACAGTTCGTCAGTGCGCGCCATCAGCGCCTGGCCGAAGGCGTCGCGTGCTCCCCAGCGCTTGATCGAGGCGACACAGTCGCGTGCCAGCACCTTCTCGCCGTCGTGGAACATCAGCCCGTCGCGCAGCGTCAGCTTCCAGGTCTTGCCGTCGTTTTCGATGACGTGGCCGGCGACCATTTGCGGCGTGGCCTTGAAGCCGCCGCTCTGCCCGGTCTGCCCATACAGCGTGTCGAACACCATGAACCCGTGGTTGCGCGTCACGTAAGCTGTGGTCCAGATCGGATCGACGATCGCCAGATCCGATTGCGCGATGAATTTCAGGACCCGCTTGCTCTCCGCCAGCGCCACCGCGGGCAGTGCCAGGGTGGCGGCCGAGGCCGCGAGGAAGGTGCGTCTCCGCATGGTTCAGTCTCCCAGTTGTTGTTGCTTCCTCCCGGCTTGCCGGCGATGGTGGCGTGGGAGTATCGCCTTTGTCCATATTATCCCGACACAGGATGGCCCCGATGAAGTCCCTGACCGAACCCGCCGTGCGGCAGTATCGCGATTTCGGCTACTACGCGCCGGTCCCTGTCCTGTCCCGCACGGAAGCAGGCGCGCTCCGTCGCAGCCTGGAAGCCTTCGAGGCGACCGGCAGCGGCATGCAAGGTGCGGTTCGCCACAAGCCGCACCTGCTGTTCACCTGGCTGAACGACCTGATCCGCCATCCGCGCATCCTCGATGCGGTGGAGGACGTTATCGGCCCCGACATCCTGTGCTGGGGCACCTCGTTCTTCATCAAGGAGCGGCGTAACCCGGGCTTCGTGTCGTGGCACCAGGACTCGACCTATTGGGGCCTGGAACCAGCCGGACATCATCACAGCCTGGGTGGCGTTCACCGACAGCACCGCGGCGAACGGCGCGATGCGGGTGATCCCCGGCTCGCATAAGCTGGATCAAGTGCCGCATCGCGACACCTTCGCCGCCGAGAACCTGCTGTCGCGCGGCCAGGAGATCATGGTGGACGTCGATGAGCGCGAGGCGGCGATGCTGGAACTCGCTGCCGGCGAGATGTCGCTGCACCATGTGCGGCTGATCCACGGCTCGGATCCCAACCCGTCGGACGACCGGCGGATCGGGTTCGCGATCCGCTACATCCCCACCTATGTACGCCAGGTCGCCGGCAGCCACGACAGCGCGACGCTGGTGCGCGGTGAGGACCGCTACCACCACTTCGAACCCGAGCAGCGGCCTGATGCCGACATGTCACCGGCGGCCGTCGCCTACCATGCGGCGATCACCGGGGCGCACGCGCAGATCCTGATGCGGGGCACCGGAAAGGAGATGCGCGCGTAGCGAGACGTCCGCGTGCCCCGATGTTCCAGACAACGGGCGCGACTCCCCTCCTCCGGCTGTCATCGGCGCTACCGCGCGACGATCGAAGCTGTCGATCACCTCGCGGCCGAACCGTCGCAACGCGGACGTTGCCAGCGGCGGTGATCCTCATGCCTTGCCAGCCCACCCATCAGCGGCAAAGTGACCCCGGCCCTTCGCAGTGACCTTCAAGGTGACGCCCAGGGCTTCCCGTGCCGGTCGGCACAATCTGGTATGGGCGCAGCCAGCAGCAGCCGATTGATCCGTTCCAGACTGATGAAGGTCACCCGCCAGGCGCGCTCGAATGCCTCCGCGCCGGTGCCATATTGCGCCAACGCTGCGGCGATCTCGCCCACCGATCTTCGCCCATCAACTAGTCGCAGGACGGCGGGTGCCAGAGGCGGCAATGCGATCGGCAGGCGCAATCCGTCGAACACCATCATGATCGTGCCGTCCGGTTTGATGCCGCCGGCAAGCTCCGGCCCGGAAAGTTCGCGCAACACCGGCACTGCATCCGCCGCCATGAAATCTGCCCGATCGATGTGCTCGTCGTGCCGCACGCAGTACACGATATGTGCGCTGACGTTACCGGCCAGTGCCTCCGCCAACGCGACGCGGTCGATCGGATCAAGCGCCTCTACCCGCGCCCGCAATCGCGGGTCCGGCAACAAAGGGATCGGGTCGTAGCGGATGGGTTCGACCCAACAGGTCACCGCGAGCCCCTCGCCCGCCAGCAGCACATGCAGCTCGCGCACGGTGAAGGCGCGATCGCGCGGGTTCAGCAGAAGATCATACAGGCCCGCATCACCGCCATTGACGTGGTCATCGAGAAAGCCGTTCCGCCGCAGCCATGCCGTCTCCGGCAGATGCCGCATCACTCGCTTGGCCACATCCAGCCGCGTAGCGGGCGCTTCGTCGGCTGGAGCCAGCAGCCGCAGCGCATCCTGCAGCATGTAGATCCCGGTCCGTCCGTGCGGTGCGTACACCATCAGCCCAACGCCGCCGCCCGGGGCCAGCACCGATAGCAGCGCACGCAGTCCCTCCGCCGGATCGGGCAGATGGTGCAGCACGCCACAGCAGTCGATGTAGTCGAACGGCCCCAGCCCCGACCCTGCCAGCTCCAGCAGCGAGCGCTGCTCCCAGACGATGTTGGTCAGTCCCCGCGCCGCCGCCCGAGCCTGGGCGATCTTCAGCGCGGCTGCGGACCGGTCGAGCCAGGTCACGCTACCCGACCTGCCCTCGCGCGCCATCTGCTGTGCCAGCATGATCGTCGCATCGCCGGTGCCGCCGCCGGCGATCAGCGCACGCAGTGGTCGCGCGGCCGAACGCTGTGCACCGAACACCCAGTGGTCGATCTCGCGCAGATGCCCCGGGCTGCCTACGATCAACCGGCTCGCCTCATCGCGCGGATCGCGCCGCGGGTAGGGAAATGCCTCGTACTGCTCGGCCAGCCTGGCGTCGGTTGCGTCAGTCATGCGTCAGGCATAGACCGCAGCCATGGCTGGAGCCAGACCGCGCGGCTATTTCGGCATCGGCGTCGAGGGGGTGTCGAAATCCGCCAACGTCGGCGCGTTGCTGCGTACCGCCCACGCATTCGGTGCTGCGTTCTGCTTCATCGTCGGCGCCGGCTTCGATGCCCGTGCCGGCCGGCTCGCCGACACCGCCGATACGCCCGAGCATGTGCCGCTATGGCGCTTTCCGGACGTCGAGGCACTCGGCCTGCCACAGCATTGCGTGCTGGTGGGCGTCGAACTTCTGGACGACGCGACCGATCTGCCCTCGTTCCGTCACCCGTTGAACGCGGCCTATGTGCTCGGTCCGGAGCGGTCCGGCCTATCGCCCGCCATGCTGCAGCGGTGCCGCCACGTGGTCCGGATTCCCACCCGATTCGCGCTCAATCTGGCGGTGGTCGGCGCGCTCGTGCTGTACGATCGGCTGCTGCAGCACGGCCGCTTCGCCGAGCGTCCCGTTGGCAGTCGCGGCGCGGCTCTGCCGCGGCCGGAGCCGACCTGCCATGGCGCGCCACGCTTCCGGCGCCACATACCGGAATGGGTCGCAGGTGAGACCGAGCCATGATCCACCCGCGCTTGTGGCATTCAACTTCGCACCGTATCTCTCGCGCATGCGCCTGACCTCCACCCTGCTCATTCTCGTCGTTGCCATGCCGGCTGCCGCTCAGGCGCCGCCGAAGCCAGCAAATCCCGCGAAGCCGGCTGTCGCCGCGGGACCGAAGGAACTGGGCAAGTTCGACGACTGGACCGCCGCGACTCACGATGAGTCGGGCCAGACCACCTGCTACGCGTTCGTCCGCGCGAAGAATTCTGTCCCCGCGCTACCCGCTCGCGGCGAGGTTGTGCTCACCGTGACGGAACGCCCGACCGGTCGCGACACAGTGGCGATCAGCGCCGGCTTCACCTATCCGAAGGACGCGGCGGTGACGGTGCAGGTCGATACCATCGGCCTCGATTTCTACACCGCGCAAAGCAGCGCTTTCGCCCGCGACGGCAAGGCCGCGGTTGCCGCCTTCCAGAAGAGCGGGCAGGCGCTGGCGCGCTCGCCGGGCCCGCATGACAGCCAGGTGGTGGATACGTTCAGCCTCCGCGGTTTCTCGGCTGCACACGCTGCGATCAACAAGGCATGTCCGGCACACTGATGAGCGACACAACCGTTGATCTGACCGAGGCCGAGCGCGCCCGCATACTTGCCAAGTCGGCACTGTTTGACCTGCCGCCGGCACGCCTCGCGGATGGGCGGCGCGAGCTGATGGGCTTGTCGCGCGCCGAACTCGCCGCTGAGGTGGCGGCGATCGGCGAGGCACCGTTCCGTACCAAGCAGCTCTGGCATTGGATCTACCATCAGGGTGCCACCGATTTTTCCCGAATGTCCTCGATCGCCCGGCCAATGCAGCAGACGCTGGCGGACCGTTTCGTCATCAGCCGGCCCGAGGCCATCACGGTGCAGACCGGCGACGACCAGACCCGCAAATTCCTGTTCCGCTTCCGCGACGGGCAGGAGGCGGAGACGGTCTACATCCCTGATCGCGCGGAGGAGCGCGGCGCGGTGTGCATCTCTTCGCAGGTCGGCTGCACGCTGTCTTGCCGGTTCTGCCACACGGGCACCCAGGTCCTGACGCGCAACCTGGGTGCGGCAGAAATCGTCGGCCAGTTCATGGCTGCGCGTGATGCGTACGGCGAGTGGCCGAGCCCCTCAGGCGAGGCACCGCGCCTGCTGTCTACCATCGTGCTGATGGGCATGGGCGAGCCGCTGTACAATTACGCCAACGTCGCCAAGGCGATGACGATCGCAATGGACAATGAAGGCATCGCGCTGTCGCGCCGGCGCATCACGCTGTCCACCTCGGGTTTGGTCCCGATGATGGACCGGGCGGGTAGCGAACTGGGCGTGAACCTGGCGGTGTCGCTGCATGCGGTCCGCGATCAACTGCGCGACGAACTGGTGCCGCTCAATCGAAAATATCCGATCGCCGAGCTGCTCGCGGCCTGCCGACGCTATCCGGGTGTGTCCAATGCGCGCCGTATCACATTCGAATATGTCATGCTGAAGGGTGTGAATGACAGCCAGACGGACGCGCGCGAACTGGTGCGGCTGATCGCCGGCATTCCCGCCAAGGTGAACCTGATCCCGTTCAATCCGTGGCCTGGCAGCCCGTTCGAGACCAGCAGCAACAGCACGATCGACCGCTTCGCGAACATCATCATGGATGCGGGCTTCGCCTCACCGGTCCGCTCGCCGCGGGGACGCGATATACTGGCCGCGTGCGGCCAGTTGCGCACCGAAAGCCGCAGCAGCCGACCGGCTGCCCAGCATCGATTTTCGTTTGATGGCCACGTGAGTTGCCCAGCCGGTCCCGCTGTCAGGTGATTCGATTGCCATCTGGCAACGGTCTATCGTGGTGAGGCTTCGCTGTACAGGATCGGCGGTGCTTACTGGTTACAGTGTCACGAAATAATGCGTACCAGCAGAGTATCCGGCGACTGCATTCGAGTGGAGTGAGCCATGCCTCGACCGCGAGCCCTTGAAAACATACGGGTAGTGGACTTCAGCTGGGTGAGGGCCGGGCCATGGGCCACGCGCTGGCTAGGAGCTCTCGGGGCCGAAATCATAAAAATCGAATGGCCGGACAGTGAGCGCGGCAGGCTTCCCAGTACGACCACGCCGCAGCATCTCGAGGTCAATCTGAACACATCGGGAAACTTCAACGACACGAACGTCAACAAGAAGAGCCTCAGCCTGAACGTACGCAGCGCCAAAGGCCTGGAGGTCGTGAAACGGCTGATCGCCGTATCCGACATCGTGATCGAGAACTTCAGCTCCCGGGTGCTCGAGAAGTGGGGCCTCGGCTATGAGGAGCTGTGCAAGATCAAGCCTGATATCGTCTATGTGTCGATGTCAGGCTACGGTCATACCGGCCGGAATCACCATTACACCACATTCGGTCCGGTTGCCCAGGCGGTCTCGGGACTGACGTATCTTTCCGGCTTGCCCGACAAACCGCCGGCCGGTTGGGGATGGTCGTATATGGACGATACTGGAGGAATGTATGGGGCAATGTGTGCGCTTACCGGCCTCTACCATCGCAACGTGACCGGATGCGGCCAGCATATCGACCTGTCGCAGATGGTATCGAGCGTTCCGCTCAATGGCCCGGCGCTATTGGACTTCACTGTGAACGGGCGCGGGTCACGGAGGGCTGGTTTTCCTCCGGGAAATCGTGCCCACTGGCCCGGCACACCTTTGGTCAACAACTACCGTGGACCAACGGTCGCGCCCCACAATGCCTATCGTACGCATCCCGGCGAGTACAACGACTGGTGCGTGATTGTCTGCCACTCCGACCAGGAATGGCAGCGACTGGGACAGGTGATGGGCGCTCCATCGTGGGCCAGCTCGGCGAAATTTGCCACGGTCACCGGACGTTTGCAGCATCAGGACGAACTGGACGAGCATATCGAAGCTTGGAGCACGACGCTTGGCAAGTACGATTTGACGGAGCGCTGCCAGGCTGCAGGTGTTCGCGCCCTTCCCGTGCAAAGTGCCGAAGACCGGGTGGAGCATGACCCTCAGCTGCGCCATCGACAGATGTATCTGCCGATCGAGCATCCGGCCCTCGGACGACACAATGTGCAGAATGCTCCGTTCAAACTCGCGGAGACTCCAGCGTCGAATCACCTGCCTTCGCCGCTGATAGGGCAACACACGCGGGAGATTGTCGAAGACCTGCTGGGCTATAGCCACGAAGAGCTCCGCGCAGGCTTCAACGACGGCACTTTCTGGCCGGCGAAGCGTGTGCTCTTTCCCTATATGGAGGAGATGCTCCAGTGACGGATCCCCTGACACTGCCGGGCCCGCTGGCAGGCCTGAAGGTTCTGGAGCTCGCGGATGAAATGGGCCAGTTCTGCGGCAAGCTGCTCGGCGATCTCGGGGCCGACGTGGTCAAGATCGAACCACCCGGCGGCGAGCGCAACCGCCAAGTCGGCCCATTCCTCGACGACATCCCCCATCCGGATCGCAGTTTGTCGTTCTGGTACTACAACACATCCAAGCGCGGCATTACCCTCAATCTGGAAATGGTCGCCGGTCGCGAGCTGTTCAAACAATTGGTGGCTACGTCGGACGTCATTCTGGAAACCTTCCGACCAGGCTACCTGGCATCCCTGGGGCTCGACTACGAGCGTCTCCACGAGCAGAATTCCCAGATGATCCTGTGCTCGCTGACGCCGTTCGGCCAGACCGGCCCTTGGCGTGATTACCTCAGCACCGATCTGCTCCACATGGCGGCCGGCGGCGAGATGGCGTCTTGCGGCTATGACGAGGCGGACGTGCCGAACGCGCCGCCCATCGCGCCGGGCGGCGGCAACGTTTGGCATATGGGCTGTCATTATGCCTACATGGCAATCATGGCCGCTCTGGTCCACCGAACGGTGGCCGGGCACGGACAGTATATCGACGTGTCGATACACGAGGCCTGTGCGCTCACGACCGAGGCGGCGATTGCCAACTACATCTACCGAGGCGAGGTGGTACGACGCCAGACAGGCCGCCATCATGCCGCCGGTCCTACCCCCCGTACCCAGTTCCGCGCCAAAGATGGCACGTACGTCTGCGCGCTGGTGGGCGGTCGGCTGAACCCGAAATTCGTCAACGAACTGGCGGAACTGCTGGACAGCTACGGGATGGCCGATGATCTCAAGGACCCCAAGTATCAGGATCAGGCGGTCATCACCGCAAACGCATCGCACATCATCGATGATCTCGTCGCCAATTTCATTGCCAGCCTGCCGGCCGAGGAGGTTTACCACGCTGCCCAAGAGCGTGGTTTCACCTGGGGAGCGGTGCGTGCCCCGGAGGCGCTGCTCGACGATGCCCATCTGCATGACCGCGGCTTCTGGAAGCAGGTGGAGCACAAGGAAGTCGGTCGGAGCTTCGTCTACCCGGGCGAGCCGGCCATCTATAACGGCTCGCCCTGGCGGATCTCCAGACGGGCGCCTCAGATCGGCGAACACAATGCGGAAATCTTTTGTGACGAATTGGGGCTGTCCCGTGGAGAGCTCATCGTTCTGTCAGAAAATCGCGTGATCTAACAGAACGGACGCCAATACCGTGCTTCGCACTGGCGTCATCGGCGCTGGTATCGGCGGTCCAAGATATGGCTCCCAACGCGGGGCGCGTTCTGCACCGCCTACCCGCTCGGCCCGGCTCGACCGCGACAACGTGTGCCCGCGTGCCTCGCAGGTGCCCGCATATCGCTCGATGTTCTGGTTGGTGCCGATGGCGTCCATTCCGCTGTGCAGGGCGATCCGAAGTGCCCGTTCGTCGGCCAAGGTGCGGCGCAGGCGATCGACGATAATGGCGTGCTCGCTGCCTGCCTCGCCGCCGGTCCCAGCGATCCTGCTGCTGCCCTCGCGCATCATGAGCAGCTCCGCACGTCAGCGGGCGGCAGGCAATATCGCGCGGCGACCGGGATCCTTTCACATGCAGGATGGTCCGCCGCAACAGTCGCGCGACCCCGAATGGGCAAGCGCCGTCGACCGCGCGATTGACCCTCTCCGCCGGCTCTACGATCACGATCCCACTACGCTCGAACTGACAGTGGAGTGATACCGATAACCTGCACGTTTCCGCGCGCAGCAAAACACGAGGTTCACATGGACGAGAGCGTCAGGCGTTTAACCGGCGGCTGTCTCTGCGGCGCGGTGCGATATGAAGTCGACGGGCGGCCACAGTTTGCGGGGTACTGTTACTGCGCTGATTGCCGCAAGGCGTCCGGCTCGGGGTTCATACCGTTCATGGGATTTGCCAGCAGCGCCGTCCGCTTCCGCGGCCAGACGCGCCAGTTTCGGTCGAAGTCATTCAGGGGAGGTGATGCGGTCCGCAATTCCTGTCCGACCTGTGGCGGCCTGGTGTTCGGTGGAGAAGTCGGCAAGTCCCAGTCCTATACGATCTATGCGGGCTCGCTGGACGATCCGTCATGCTTTCGGCCGAAGATCGCTATCTTCGTGCGCGACCGTCCGGCTTGGGCCGAGGTGCCTCCGGGCCTTGCAGCATTTGAGACGATGCCGCCCGCGTGAATTTACCTGGCCAGCTGGTTGTCCGCTGTCACGATGCGAGCCCGGCGGAGGCAGGTGGGCAGAGTCTACGAACGCACTCTCCGTCGATCAGCACGAAGGCAAACAGGCTTGACTGCGTGCCGTCGCTGACCCGCCAGGGGTGCCGCGCCGCACGACAAGGTCACATTGCGTGAGGTGCGCCGCTGGCATCCGGTCGGTGAATCAGAGCTCGCAGCGCGCGGTTCCGGCCCGCCCGCCCAGGCCGGCTGGTGCCAACCTTCGTTCATCCGCAACTTGCGAGGGGCAGGTTCACCTCCCTCTACCGCTGCGCTGTGACCAGAAAAATGGTCGCCGGCAGGCGGATCGGCCCGGCGCTCGCTGCGGTGGCGAACGCTGCCGCAATCTCCTCGGCGATCACCTGGCGGGTCCTCTCGTCGGGTGCCTTTGCTTCGATCAGCCTGGCAGTAGGTCCCATCATCAGCGCTTGCCGCGCCTCTTCCTCGGGGCTGCCGCCGGTGATGGTCGGGTGCGCTCGCTCCACCGTGATCGCAGCGAACCCGGCCTCGGCGAGAATCCGGCGGATATAGTCGGGGTTCCCGAAAGCGAGCGGACCCGGCTCGTGCGCGGTCGACGGCGGCGGCGGGCCGAGATGGCGGAGCGCGATGTCGTAGGAGATCAGCCAGTGCTGGTTCTCCGCCAGCGGCGCCCAGCAGGCGAAGACGAGGCGCCCGCCTGGACGCAGTGCGCCGCCAATGTTGCGGAAAGCCGCCACCGGGTCGGCGAAGAACATCACGCCCATGCGCGACGTTGCGACATCGAACGCCGCCGGCGTGAACGCGAACACCTGCGCGTCGCCTTGAAGCAGCGTGACGTTGTGCATCCCGGTCTCGGCGATCCGCTGCCGAGCGACCCCGAGCATCGGTTCGGAAATGTCGACCGCGACGACGCCGCCGTGCTCGCCGACCGCCTTTGCAAGCGGGCCCGTGACCGCGCCCGTGCCGCAGCCGATTTCCAGCACACTCTCGCCGCCGATCAGCCGCAGGCAATCCAGCAACAGCGCGAGACTTTCCTCGTTGCGCCGCTCCCTGAACCCTTGGCCGGCGACCCAGCGCGGACCCGCGACCTCGTTCCAATAGCGCCGCTGGGCCTCGTTGGCGTTCATGGATATGCTCCTTCGGGATCAACAGGAGTTCCGAGTATGACCGAGGCCAAGCTCGCTCCCAACCTGCCGGGTTGGATGGTGGACCATGCGAACCGGTACCGTTCCAGCGGGGGCGCCGATGGGCACATGTACAAAATGACCCAACCGGGCCGGCCGGAGATCACGGTGCCGTCCTTGCTGTTGACGACGACGGGGAGGAAGTCCGGAGAGAAGTACGTGTTCCCGCTGTTCTACGGGAAGTCCGCCGACAGTTATTTCGTAATCGCGTCGAAAGGCGGCGCGCCGCAGCACCCCGGCTGGTACCGCAACATCCTCGCCAATCCGGAGGTCGAGGTTCAGGTTGGAACCGCGACGATGCGCGCGCGGGCGCGGACCGCCGCCGGTGAGGAACGGGCGCGGCTGTGGGAGAAGTCGCTGGAATTCTGGCCCCCATACGCCGACTACCAAAGCAAGACCGAGCGCGAGATCCCCGTCGTTGTGCTGGATCCGGTCAAATGAGCGACTGGAGCAAGGTGACGCGGCCGATCCCGGTCCCGAACGAGTGGACCAAGCCGTTCTGGGATGCGGCCAAGCGGGGCGAACTGGCGCTGCAACGCTGCCAGAGTTGCGGCCATTTCCAACACCCGCCGTACGCGACCTGTGTCCAATGTATCGGGGCGGACCTGAAGTTCGAACCCGTGCGCGGCGCCGGGGCGATTTACGCGTACACCATCATGTATCACACCGGCGACAAACGTTTTGCCCCTGCGGTGCCGTACGCCAGCATCATCGTGGAACTCGATGATGCGCCCGGCACACTGCTCGCCGGCAACCTGCTGGGAGCGCCGTATACCGAGGCGACGGTCGGCCGGCGCGTCGAGGTCATCTTCGAGCAGCTGAACGACGACATCACGCTACCGCAGTTTCGTCTCGCACGCTGAAGGGAACCGATCGCATGTGGGACAACCGATGCAAAGTGGCGGTCAGCGGTGTGGGCCTTTCCAAGGTTTCCCGGACCGCAGAGATTCCGCTCGCGGCGCATGCGCTTACCGCGGTGAAGGAGGCGGTTGCGGACTCGGGGCTGCGGATGGAGGACATCGACGGCCTGGCCAGCTATCCGGAACTGCCGGCGACCGGACACGCGGAGGTGGACGGCATCTCCATCGTGTCGGTCAACTGCATGATGGCGATGCTGAAGCTGCCTAATCTGACGTGGCACATCCAGGTGGGGACGACCAACATCGGCGGCGCTGTACAGCAGGCGGTCAACGCGCTGCTCGCCGGCGTGTGCAAATACGCGGTGGTGTGGCGGGCTATGCATAACCCGCGCGGCACCTATCAGAACCTGCCTGGGGCTTATGCGCAGGGCGCCACACAGTTTACTGCGCCCTACGGCTTCGGCGGTCCGGGCCAAGGAATGGCGGTCGCCTACACGCGCTGGCTGGAACGGAACGGACAGAGCCGCGAGAAGATGGCCACGCTGGCTGTGACGCAGCGGCGCCACACGCAGCACAATCCGCACGCCTACTTCTATGGCACGAAGTTGACGCGCGAGGACTATTTCGCATCGCGGATGGTCGCCTATCCGTTCTGTCTGTTCGATTGCGACATCCCGGTACAAGGGGCGGTCGCCATCGTGCTGACGACGGCGGACCGGGCGCGGGACCTGAAGCCGAAGCCGGCCTACCTCGCCGGCTACGGCCAGCGACTGCATTTCGAGGTGGCGGGCCGCATTGGCAGTCTCAGCAGCTACATGGAGGGCGGCAGCAGCTCCGCCAAGCTGACCTGGGAGCGCTCCGGATTCAGTCCGAAGGATGTCGACGTGGCGCAGATCTACGACGGCTTCTCGGCATCGGTGATCTACGGGCTGGAGTCCTACGGTTTCTGCAAGGAGGGCGAGGCGCTCGATTTCATCCAGGACGGGCGCATCGAGCTTGACGGCGAGCTGCCGCTCAACACGTTTGGCGGCAGCCTTGGCACGGGTCGCATTCACGGGCTGTGGCACATCATCGAAGGCGCGCTCCAGGCCTCGGGTCGGGCCGGATCGCGGCAGGTGAAGGATGCCAACGTGTCGTTCGTCGGGGCGAGTGCGCCGATCGTGACCGGCACGACGTTCATCTTCGTCCGCGACCCGTACTGACGCTGAGGCAGCCAACGGAGTGCGGATGAGCCGGCCCGACGCACCTTGGCCGATGGCCCGACCAATGGGCCAATGGATTGGGACATAAAATTTACATTGGGGGACAACGGGGCGGGCATGACAAACCGGATCGAGCTACAGGTGACGGAACGCATCCCATTCGCCGACCGCCACGTCTTCGGCGACGTTGGTGCTTACGAGCGATTGTCAGGCCGCGCGCATTTCGCCGTCGATCCGCACAGCCCGGCGCAGGCGGATGTCGTCGATCTCGACCATGCCCCCGTGGACGATGCACGACTGGTGCAGTTCGCCGGTGATTTCATGATCCTCAAGCCCCGGGAAATGCCGCGCGGCAACCGGCGCGTATTCTATGACTACGGTAACCGCGGCCATAAGCGAGCGCTCCAGTTCTATAATGACGCGCCGCACAGCAACGCACCGATCACGCTGGCGCACGCCGGCAACGGGTTCTTCATGCGGCGAGGGTATGCGGTCGCATGGCTTGCCTGGGAGGGCGACATCCTGCCAGGCGACGACCGCATGATGCTCGACGTGCCGGTGGCCTCCGACAACGGCAAGCCGATCACCGGACGCATCCGCGTCGAATACATCGCCGATGTTCCCGGCATCACCTGCTTCCCGCTCAGTGGCCGGATCGCTGCTCACTCCTATGCCACGGTCTCGCTAGACACCCGCGACGCGGTGCTGACGCGGCGCCGCTATCCGTACGACACGCCGCAGGCCATTCCGCATGACCAGTGGCGCTTTGCCTGTGTCGAGGCAGGCGGCGGGGGCGAGACGCAGTCGTTGGAGCGCGCGGTCGTGCCATCCCAGCGGCACATCCTTCTGCCGGCCGGCTTCCAGCCCGGCTGGATCTATGAGCTTGCCTATACGGCGAAGGACCCGTTGGTGCATGGCCTCGGCCACGTCGCGGTGCGCGATTTCATCAGCTTCCTGAAATACGATCGCTCGGACGCCAACCCGCTGCGCGGCGTCGAGAAGGCGTACGCCTGGGGCCGTTCGCAGACCGGGCGCTGCCTGCGCGACTTCGTCTATCGCGGCTTCAACGCTGATGCCGAGGGACGCCGCGTGTTCGAAGGTGTGCTGCCGCATGTCGCGGGCGCCGGCCGCAAGTGGCTGAACCATCGCTTCGCCAGTCCGATCGTATCGGGCGGCCAGCAATACGAGGATCACTTCAACATCGCCGACAGCTTCCCGTTCTCCTATGCCTGGTCCACCGACCACCTGACCGGAGGCAGGATGCGATCCTGAAGCGGCCGGATACCGACCCACTGGTGTTTCACACCCAGACCGCGACGGAATACTGGGTGCGGCGTGGCTCGCTGGCGCATACTGACACCCAGGGCAATGATCTGGCACAGCCGGACACCGTGCGTGTGTACTGCTGGTCCAGTTCGCAGCACTTCGCGGATCCACAGCCAAAGGCGCCATCGCACGGACATGGCCAGAATTTCTCCAACGTCGTGTCCACGTCGATGTTCTTCCGTGCCAACCTCGATGCAATGGACCGCTGGGCCACCGATGCGACGCCGCCGCCGCCGAGCCGGATCCCGACGCGGGGCGACGGCACGCTGGTCGGCATCGACGAATGGCGGCGACAGTTCCCCACCATTCCCGGCATCGCGACGCCTCGCTCGCCCAACGTGCTGCCGTTGCTGGACTTCGGTCCCGATGTGGCACGCGGCATCCTGCGCGAGCCGCCGCATCCCGTGCCGGGCAGTAACGCACCCGACGCACCAGGCAAGCAGTACACGGTGCTGGTGCCCTCGGTGGACCACGACGGCAACGACGTGCCTGGTGTGCGCGCACCGATGGTGGCAGCACCTCTCGGCACCTATACCGGCTGGAATCCGCGCGCACGCGGCTATGGCCATGGAGCGCAATTGCGCTTCGAGGGCAGCTACATTCCGTTCCCCGAGTCTCCGCAGGAACGCCAGATCACCGGCGATCCCCGGCCATCGATCCTGGAGCGCTATCCCGACAAGGCGGCCTATGTCGCGGCGATCACTGCGGCGGCGCGAGAACTTGTAGCGCAGGAATTGATGCTCGAAGAGGACGTCGCACGCTGCGCCGCAGCCGCCGCCGACTGGGGCCGGCCGCGGCACGACGTGTCGCTGGACTGAGGACGCAACGGGCCCTGCTGCGTCTCTCAGCGACGGCGCCGAGGCCGACCACGGCCGGTTCGCGCCCGGCCTGGCCGCTATGACACCGTGATCGCCGACGAAACGAGGGCGCCGGTCGTGACCCCGCCCGAGCCTTGCGCCAGCATCCAGAGGTAATACGTGCCAGAGGTCGCCGGTGCGGTGAAATACTGCCCCCACCCGTTGGTCTGGCCGTCGGTAGCGGCCGCAATCAGGTTGGTGGTGGGGCGTACCGACGGGCTGACGGACCAGGCGAAGGCTGCTCCGGTTACCGCGGTCGGCGCGGCGGCTGCGGTGATACTGAACCCCGCCATTCGGTGCGACGTTCGCGCCGTGAACCTGCGCCGCGGCGGCGGTCCAGCCGCCAGGCGCCACGGTGGCGCCCCAGGTTGTGCCGGTGGCGATGGCGGACCACGCACTTGGACTTGCCGCGGCGTCGGTGGCCTGAACTTCGACGTCGATCGCGGTTGCACCGGTCAGGCCGACGATGGTGTACGGGCTGGTGACACTCGGCACCGTCGTCCAGGTGCCGGCACCGGAGGGACTGTAGCGCAGGTTGTATCCGGTTGCGGCGCCGTGGGTGCTGTCGGTTGTCGGTGCGGTCCAGTTGACCAAGAGCTTGGCGTTGGTGCCGTCCGGCGGCGGTGCGACGGCGGTGATCGACGGGGCATTCGGCGCGAACGGCCCGGAGGCTGTGGTCAGTGTACTGCCCGCCGACCACGCGCTGGTGCCTGCAACGTTCGCGCCCTGGATCCGCACGTCGGTCGCAGCACCAGCAGCCAGGCCCGACAGGACGTATGGGCTGGTGACATTTGACGCTTGCGTCCAGACATTGGCGCCCGAGGGACTGGACTGCAGGTTGAACACGGTCGCGGCGCTGTGCGTGCTGTCGACCGCTGGCGCTGTCCAGGTCACGGTAAGGCCGCTGCCGGGACCTTGTGCGAGTGATGGGGCGGCTGGCGCGTTCGGTATCGCAGTGCCGGTCGTGAGTGTGGTGGTGGTCGACCATGGGCTCGTCCCGGCGGCGTTCGCGCTCTGGATCTGGACATCGATCGCCGTACCGGCTGGCAGGCCCGACAGGAGGTGCGGGCTGGTGACGTTCGCCAACATCGTCCAGACATTGGCGCCCGAGGGACTGGACTGCAGGTTGAACACGGTCGCGGCGCTGTGCGTGCTGTCAACCGCTGGCGCTGTCCAGGTCACGACCAGGTCGCTGTTGGAGCCTGCTGCCAGGGAGGGAGCCTGCGGAGCGTTCGGGAGCAGGGCTGTCGGGGTCGGCGTTGGGATTGGGATTGTGGTTGGCGTCAGCGCAGTCGCGCGCGAAACGGGGATCATGACGGCCGGAGCCCGAACTCCCGGCGTGGGAGGATATATCGACATGCTTTGATGTGCCTGCTGTTTGTGGTCGGACACCGGAGCATGTGGGGCGTGGTCAAGCTTTTCCAGATGTCAGAAAAAATAACTCACGCGAGCAGGCTTGGGCAGGGCGTGGCGCTCGCGCAGGTCCCTTACAAACTCCCCAGGAACGCGATTACCGCGGCATTCACCGCGGCCGGCCGCTCCTGCTGTGTCCAATGGCCACAGCCAGGCAGCATGACCGTCTCGCGCAGCAGCGGCACGGACTGCTTCATATTGGCCACCACCTCCCGCGCGCCGCGGAACCCCATTGTCAGATCGAGTTCGCCGATCATGCATAGCGCCGGCACTGCCACGTGCGCGCCGGCGAACGGCGCCGTCAGCTCCCAGTTGCGGTCGATATTGCGGTACCAGTTCAGGCCGCCACGGAAACCGGTGCGGGCGAACTCGCCGGTGTAAAAGTCCACATCGGCCTCGGTCAGCCATCCGGGCAGGGTTTCCGGCGGCACGATCAAGCTCGACATGCGGGCGCGCAGACCGCCGACCCGCGGCACCATGCCCACGCCATCCGCCGGCAGACCGTGCCAGCCCAGCGGACCGTCGTCGCCGGAATTTCCGTACAGCACGCCCCGCAGGAACGACCTTGGGTCACTCTCCATTTCCGCTTCCGCCACACCGGGCGACTGGAAGTGGAGTTGGTAGAACACCGCATCCGCGGTCTGTGGCATCACCGTCGTGGGCCGCACCGACGAACGCGGCCGGAACGGCACGCTGAGCGCGACCACAGCGCGGAAGCGATCGGGCCGAAACAGCGCAGCGTGCCATGCCACCGGAGCGCCCCAGTCATGGCCGACGATGACCACCTGCTCCTGCCCAGCGCATCGAGCAGCCCCACCATGTCGCCGGTCAGGTGGAACATCGTGTACTGATCGATCGCCTGCGGTGCATCGGTCCGGCCATAGCCGCGCATATCGGGCGCCACCACGTGGTAGCCGGCCGCCGCCAGTGCACGAAGCTGATGGCGCCAGGAGCGCCAGGACTCCGGAATTCCGTGGCACAGCAAGACCAGCGGTCCCTGCCCTCTCGGCAATGTGCATGCTGATGCCGTTGGTCTCGACCGTGCGATGCGTCACGTCGGTCATCATCGGCGTCACCCCAGCAGTCGTTCGGGAATCCGCATCCCCAGCCGCAACGGCACGTTCCAGAGCTCGCGCACCTGACGCAGCGTGCGGAAGCCGGCGCGCAGGTAGGTGGGCAGCGCGCGCGGATGGTCGGCGGTGCAGGTGTTCACCGTCATGCCGCGCGGTCCCTGCCGCCACGCCGCGTCCACGGCACTGCGCAGGAACGGATAGCCGACGCCGGCACCGATCGCGTGCGGCATCAGGCCGAAATAGCTGAGATTGACGTCAGGCCAGCCGCGCCCGTCCAGTTCGAAGAATCCGGCCGGCTGCCCGCCACTGTACAGCACGTGGATCGACACTGCCGGATCGCGCAGCAGCATCGCGAGCTCCGCGTCCGGCATGGTGCGTCGCAGCCACCACACATAGTCTGCGCCGACCGTGTCGTAGAGATAGCGATAGAACCCCACGGTCGGCGCCTGCACGGTCACCATCTGGTAGTCGGTCGGCAGCCCGGGCGAGGCGCCGGCGGGCGGCCGGTCCATCCGCAGAAACGTCACCGTCACGGTGACCCGCGCCACCGGTTCCATGGCTGCCTGTCCCCCCGCCCGACCGGCTTCAGTCGTCCAGGAAGCTCCGCAGCTTCCGGCTCCGGCTCGGATGCTTCAGCTTGCGCAGCGCCTTCGCCTCGATCTGGCGGATGCGCTCGCGCGTCACGTTGAACTGCTGGCCGACCTCTTCCAGCGTGTGGTCGGTGTTCATGCCGATGCCGAAGCGCATGCGCAGCACGCGCTCCTCGCGCGGCGTCAGCGACGACAGCACGCGCGTGGTCGCCTCGCGCAGGTTGGCCTGGATCGCGGCATCCAGCGGGATCACCGCCGCCTTGTCCTCGATGAAGTCGCCGAGATGGCTGTCCTCCTCGTCGCCGATCGGCGTCTCCAGGCTGATCGGCTCCTTGGCGATCTTCAGCACCTTCCGGACTTTCTCGAGCGGCATGCCGAGCTTCTCGGCCAGCTCCTCGGGCGCCGGCTCGCGGCCGATCTCGTGCAGCATCTGGCGCGAGGTGCGCACCAGCTTGTTGATCGTCTCGATCATGTGCACCGGGATGCGGATGGTGCGCGCCTGATCGGCGATCGAGCGGGTGATCGCCTGGCGGATCCACCACGTCGCATAGGTGCTGAACTTGTAGCCGCGGCGGTATTCGAACTTATCGACCGCCTTCATCAGGCCGATGTTGCCCTCCTGGATCAGGTCCAGGAACTGCAGCCCGCGGTTGGTGTATTTCTTGGCGATCGAGATCACCAGGCGCAGGTTCGCCTCGATCATCTCCTTCTTCGCCCGCGCGCTGTCGCGCTCGCCGCGGCTCACCGTCATGTAGACGCGGCGGAACTCGGCGATCGGCAGGCTGGCATCGTTCGCCACCGCGGCGATCTGCGAGCGCACGTTGGTGATGTCGGTGGCATGCTTGGTGACGAACAGCTTCCAGCCCTTGGCCGGCAGCCTGGAGACCTTCTCCACCCAGTTCGGATCCAGCTCCTGGCCGCGGTAGTTCTTCAGGAACTCCTCGCGCGGCACCTTGCAGGCTTCGCCGGTGCGCAGCAGCTGGCCCTCCAGCGCGGTCAGCCGCTGGTTGAGCTGCTTGAGCTGGGTCACCAGCTCCTCGATGCGGTTGTTGTGCAGCCGCACCTGCTCGACCTTCTTCACCAGCTCCTCGCGCTGGCGCTCATAGGTCTTCTCCGACCGCGCGGTGACCTCCTCGCCCGAGGTCATCGTCTCCAGCCGCCGGTGCTGCACCTTGTGCAGCTTCTTGTACAGCGCCTCGATCTCCTCGAAGGTCGCCAGCACCTCCGGCTTCAGCTTCTCCTCGAGCGCGGACAGCGAGATGCCCGGGCCGTCGCCCTCGTCGTCGCCATCCAGGTCATCCGGCACCTCGGGCGCCTCGGCGCCGTTCGCCCCGCCGTTGGTGATCGAGGGATCCGGCGCCACACTGCCATCCGGCGCCGGAGCGCCGGCGCCCTGCGTCGCCTCCAGGTCGATGATGTCGCGCAGCAGCATCCGCCCGGCCTTGAGCTGGTCGTGCCAGGAGATGATCGCCTTGAAGGTCAGTGGGCTCTCGCACAGCCCGCCGATCATCATGTCGCGGCCGGCCTCGATGCGCTTGGCGATCGCGATCTCGCCCTCGCGCGACAGCAGCTCCACGCTGCCCATCTCGCGCAGGTACATGCGCACCGGATCGTCGGTGCGGCCGAGGCTGGCCTCATCGACGTTGCCGGTCGGCTCCTCTTCCTCCGCCTCGTCGGTCTTCTCGACCTTGACGACGGGCGCCTCGCCGTCCTCGGTCTCCTCGCTCTCGACGACCTGGATGCCCATTTCCGAGAAATTGGCCATCACGTCTTCGATCTGCTCGGAGCTGTTCTGGTCCGGCGGCAGGATCTGGTTCAGCTCATCGAAGGTGATGTAGCCGCGCTCCTTGCCACGCGCGATCAGCCGCTTGACGGCGGCGGTCTGCACGTCGAGCAGGGTGGTCTCCACGTCCTGTTCGGCGGTCACGGTATCGGTGGCGACAGAGGGCTTGGTGGCCATCGTTCAGCGAACTCCTAAGTCTCAATGTTCAAGCCGCAAGCTCCACCCCGTCGGGCTCGCCGCTGTTCGACCTTGTTCAGCGCGGCCTTCAGCGCGAGCAGGCGGTTCTGGCTCTGTAGTGTCAGGTCCTGGGCGCAGTGCGGCCTCGGCCAACGCAATTTCCTCGCCCAGCCGCTGCACGTTGAGAAACCCGAAGATGTGCCACCACCCTGCCGCAGCCTCCGCCGGCATCGCCGCCGATGACGCACAGGCTGGCAGCGGCACGGGCACCGTCGCCAGGACCTGATCAGCCTCAGCTTGCAATCCAGAAGTGGTGAGGTGGGTCATCAATGCGTGAGAGTCAAGGATTTCGGCCGTTTCCGCCCACTCTTGCAGTGCAGTCCGTAACGCCGCGAGCGGATGCGGGAGATCGAGCCCGACATAGGCGTGTTCGACGTCGCCCAGCAGGACCGGATGGCGCAGCAGGATGGCGGTCAGGATACGATGGCGCTCGGCGTTGCGCCCGTTTGCGACCACGTCCAGGTCAGTGGCTGCCGCCAGTCGCTGCACGCTCGGCGACGATCGTCGATCTGCTCGAATTCGACGTCGCGCAGCTGTTTTCGGACCGCCTGGACTCTGTACTGCCAACGGAGGTCTCTATCAGGAATTCCTGCAAGCAGCCTTCCAACGTGGCCTTCAGGAATGCGCCCGCTGCTCAGGCGTATGAACAAAGGCGTTTCGGCGCGCGAACGCGTAGATCGAATCGCTTCAGCCACCTTGCATCATCGAGGAATCCGCACGCAAGTTATCCTGCCTACCCGCTTCGCACCAGCGTGTCGGGATCCTCTCCCGCGGGCAGCGAAACCGTCTTGATAGTCCGTTCCAGCATTTACGAAGGGAAGCGCGGTTGCTATGGCCCGCGCCATCGCCCGGCTACCCGCAGCGTCGCCGTCGAAGCACAGGATCGGCGCCGGCGCGAGCCGCCACAGCTCCTCAAGTTGCTCCTCGGTCAGCGCCGTGCCGAGTGGGGCGACGGCACCGCCGATGCCGGCCTGTGCGAGCGCGATCACGTCCATATAGCCCTCGACCACCACCAGGGGCGCGCCGCCCCGCACCGCGTCACGCGCCAGATCCAGCGCGTAGAGCGTGCGGCGCTTGGAGAACAGCACCGTCTCCGGCCCGTTGACATATTTCGGCTGGCCATCGCCGAGGATGCGCCCGCCGAAGCTGATGACCCGACTGCGGCGATCGCGGATCGGGAACATCACGCGATTGAAGAACAGATCGTACGCCCTGCCGGTTTCATCGTCGCGCCGCATCAATCCGGCGTCGACGAGCTGGTCCTGGGTGATGCCGTCGCGGCCGAGGTCCGCCGCCAAGGCGCCGCGCCCCTCGCCCGTCCAACCGAGGCCGAACTGCCGGATCGTGTCTTCCGACAGACCGCGGCCACGCAGATAGGCCAGCGCGTGCCGACCTTCCGGCAGGAACAGGCGCCGGTGGTAGCTGGACTGCGCAGCTTCCAGTACCGGCAGTCAGGTCCAGCCGCTTGCGCTCCGTTTCGGCCGCCTCGGGCGACGGCTTCGGCACGTCAAGCCCCGCCTCACCGGCCAGACGTTCCACCGCATCGACAAATCCGATGCCCTCGGACTGCATCACGAAGCCGATCGCGTCGCCATGCGCGCCGCAGCCGAAGCAGTGGTAGTGGCCGTCCTCATAGACGTAGAAGCTAGGGGTCTTCTCGCCGTGGAACGGGCAGCAGCCCTTCCATTGCCGCCCCGATCGAACGAGCCGCGCCCGCCGCCCAACGATAGCCGCCAGCGGCGTGCGTGCGCGAAGTTCGTCCAGGAATTCGGCGGGAAGTGCCATCAGGGGATGCGCCAGGTCACGCCAGCCTCGCCTTCACCATCGGTCCCGCTTTCGACATATCCAGCGTGGCGGCGTGCTTTGCCCGCAGCGCGGCCATGACCTTGCCCATATCCTTGATATTGGCCGCCCCCGTCTCTGCGATGGCCGCCGCGACCGCCTCGATCATCGCCGCCTCGTCCATCTGCCGCGGCAGGAAGGCCTCGATGACGGCGATCTCGGCCTCCTCCTTGTCCACGAGGTCCTGCCGGTGCCCCTGGCGGTACATCTCCACCGACTCGCGCCGCGATTTGACCATGCCGCGAAGCATGCTGACGATGTCTTCGTCCGGCACACGCTCGACCCCCTTCGGTCGCGCGGCGATGTCGGTGTCCTTCAGCCGGGCGAGAATCATGCGCAGCGTGGAGGTGCGCGCCGGGTCGCCGGCCTTCATCGATGCCTTGAGCTGGTCGGTGAACTGCTCACGCAGGCTCATGGCACCCTCACTCGAAGAAAAAACACCCTCTACTATATGCGAAGTGACTCCGCTGTATTGTGGGCGGAGGAAATTTCCCACCCATTCACGGGACTGTTGCTTTGGGAATTTACTTCCCATAATGTCCGAGCACATGACAATCGGCGTGGACGCTCTCATCGAACGGCTGGGCGGCGCCGAGGCAGCCGCGCGCCTGACCGGCGTCGGAACCGAGGCCGTCCGCAAATGGCGTCAGGCCGGGTCGATTCCGTCGCGCCACTGGGCAGCGGTGATCGCCGCCACCGGTCTCGCCCTGTCCGACCTGTCCGGTGGACAGGCCGTACCGCGCGCCGATCCGCCCCCCTCCGATGGCGACGCGGTGCCGACCGGCGCCACCGCCGCCCTGGTCCTGGCCGACGGAGCGGTATTCTGGGGCCGCGGCTTCGGCGCCCATACCGGCGTGCCGGCACCCGTCGGCGAAGTCTGCTTCAACACCGGCATGACCGGCTACCAGGAGACGCTGACCGACCCGTCCTATGCCGGACAGATCATCACCTTCACCTTCCCGCATATCGGCAACGTCGGCACCAACGGGGAGGACATCGAGGCCGCCACGGTCGCGGCGCGCGGACTGGTGGTGAAGCAGGACGTCACCGAGCCGTCGAACTGGCGGTCGGCGCAGCATCTGGATGCCTGGCTGCGCGCCCGTGGGATTGCCGGCGTCGCGGGCGTGGATACGCGCTCGCTGACCATGCGCATCCGCGATGGCGGTGCGCCGAACGGCGTTCTGGTGTTTCCCCCCGACGGGCGATTCGACCTGCCGGCTCTGCGCGCGTCGGCCGAAGCCTGGCCGGGGCTGGAGGGCATGGACCTCGCCAAGGAGGTGTCCTGCCGGCAGTCCTACGAGTGGGACGAAATGCGCTGGGCCTGGCCAACGGGGCTGGGTCGGCAGATCGCACCGAAGTACCACGTGGTGGCGGTCGATTACGGGGCGAAGCGCAACATTCTGCGCTGCCTGGCATCGGCCGGATGCCGCGTCACGGTGGTGCCGGCGACGGCGACCGCCGATGACATTCTGGAACGACGTCCGGATGGCGTGTTCCTGTCCAACGGGCCGGGCGATCCGGCGGCGACCGGCGAATACGCGGTGCCGGCGATCCGCGGCGTGCTGGAGGCGGGCGTGCCGTTGTTCGGTATCTGCCTCGGCCATCAGTTGCTGGCGATCGCGCTGGGGGCGCGGACCTACAAGATGGACCGCGGGCATCGCGGCGCCAACCAGCCGGTGAAGGACCTCCTGACCGGCAAGGTGGAGATCACCAGCCAGAACCACGGGTTCGCAGTCGATCCGGATACGTTGCCGGCGACCGCAAAGGTTACGCACGTGTCGCTGTTCGACGGATCGAACGAGGGGCTGGCATGCACCGACCGACCGGCGTTTTCCGTGCAGTATCACCCGGAGGCGAGCCCGGGGCCGAGCGACAGCCATTATCTGTTCGGGCGGTTCGTGGAGATGATGGAGCGGCGGTCCTGACATGAATGCCAAGTCACTGCTGTTGTCCGCAGCCTGCAACACAGCATCAGCGATCCGAATATCGAGGCAGGATTCGAGCGCTTCCGAGCGATCGTTCAGCACGACGTCGATTATCAGGCCTTCTGTGACGCCATTGCGGCCTGCCTCCGTGAAGGTCTGATCCATGAGCCTGTTCGATTGCCGGAAGGCGCCTTGCAATGCCATTGGCAACTCGAGCTGACGCCTGAGGGCGTGATCGCAGCGCGCCGCAGCGACGAGCAGGCGCCGTGCTGACCGGTGGATGCTACTGCGGCGCTGTTCGCTATACAGTAACAGGCGAACCGTTCAACGCGACCAACTGCCACTGCTCAATCTGTCGCAGAACCGCGGGCGCACCGTTGGTCGCCTGGTTCAGCGTGCGACCGGACGAGTTCCGGCTCGTGAAGGGAACGCCGCAGCGCTTTCGTTCGAGCGCGCATGGGGAGCGCAGCTTTTGCGGACGATGCGGCACCCAGCTCACGTTCCGCGATGCGGCGCTCGACGAGGTCGATGTGACGACAGCGAGTCTCGATGACCCCGAGCGCGTGCCGCCAAATGACAATACGCGCACGAATAGCCGACTTGGATGGATCGCGGCTGACGGCCGGCACGACTATCCTGAAGGCCGTCGCGGTTGAGCCATGCCCAAACGCACCGACATCGCCTCCATCCTGATCATCGGCGCCGGCCCGATCGTCATCGGCCAGGCCTGCGAGTTCGACTATTCCGGCGCACAGGCCTGCAAGGCGCTGAAGGCCGAGGGCTATCGCGTCATCCTGGTGAACTCCAACCCCGCCACCATCATGACCGATCCCGGTCTTGCCGATGCCACCTACGTCGAGCCGATCACCCCCGAGATCGTCGAGCGCATCATCGCGCGCGAGAAGCCCGACGCGCTGCTGCCGACCATGGGCGGCCAGACCGCGCTCAACACCGCGATGCAGCTCGCGCGCAACGGCGCGCTGGCACGCCACAACGTCGAACTGATCGGCGCCCGCGCCGAGGTGATCGAGCGCGCCGAGGACCGCCTGAAGTTCCGCGACGCCATGGCGGCGATCGGCATCGAATTGCCCCGCTCCGCCATCGCGCATTCGCTCGAGGAAGCACGCGCCGCACTTGCCACCACTGGCCTGCCCGCCGTCATCCGCCCGAGCTTCACGCTGGGCGGCACCGGCGGCGGCATTGCCTACAACCGCGAAGAATTCGAGCAGATCGTCGCGGGCGGCCTGGAAGCCTCGCCCACCACCGAGGTGCTGATCGAAGAATCCGTGCTGGGATGGAAGGAATTCGAGATGGAGGTGGTCCGCGACCGCGCGGACAACTGCATCATCGTCTGCTCGATCGAGAACGTCGATCCGATGGGCATCCACACCGGCGATTCCGTCACCGTCGCCCCCGCGCTGACGCTGACCGACAAGGAATATCAGCGGATGCGCGACGCCTCGATCGCCTGCCTGCGCGCGATCGGCGTCGATACCGGCGGATCCAACGTGCAGTTCGCGGTGAATCCGGCCGATGGCCGCATGGTCATCATCGAGATGAACCCGCGCGTGTCGCGTTCCTCCGCGCTGGCGTCGAAGGCGACCGGCTTCCCGATCGCCAAGATCGCCGCGAAACTGGCCGTCGGCTACACGCTGGACGAACTCGCCAACGACATCACGCGCGTCACGCCGGCCAGCTTCGAGCCAACGATCGACTATGTCGTGGTGAAGATCCCGCGCTTCACCTTCGAAAAATTCCCCGGCACGCCTGCCCTGCTGACCACATCGATGAAATCCGTCGGCGAGGCGATGGCGATCGGCCGCTGCTTCGCCGAGGCGTTGCAGAAGGGACTGCGCAGCATGGAGACCGGGCTGTCCGGTCTCGATGAGATCGAGCCGCCGGGCGATGGCGGGCCCGACGCATTCCGTGCCGCGCTCTCCGAACCGCGTCCCGACCGGCTGCTGATGGCGGCACAGGCGCTGCGCGCCGGCCTCTCGGTCGAGGACATCCACGACGCCTGCAAGTTCGATCCGTGGTTCCTGCGCGAACTGGAACGCATCATCGAGGCCGAACGCGCGCATCGCCGCGTCCGGGCTGCCGCACGACGCAGGCGCGCTTCGCCGCATCAAGGCGCTCGGCTTCTCCGACCGGCATCTCGCGCAGCTCACCGGACGTGGCGAGGACGATGTCGCCGCGCTCCGCGTCCGCCTCGGCGTGCACCCGGTCTACAAACGTATCGACACCTGCGCCGCCGAGTTCGCCTCCGCCACGCCCTACATGTATTCGACCTACGAAGGCGGCTACGGCACGCCGGTCTGCGAGGCCGATCCCACCGAACGCCAGAAGATCATCATTCTCGGCGGCGGGCCCAACCGGATCGGCCAGGGCATCGAGTTCGACTATTGCTGCGTCCACGCCGCCTATGCGCTGAAGGACGCCGGCTTCGAGACCATCATGGTCAACTGCAATCCGGAAACCGTCAGCACCGACTACGACACCTCCGACCGGCTGTATTTCGAGCCGCTGACCGCGGAAGACGTCATCGCGCTGGTCCGCCGCGAGGAAGAGCCGCGGCACGCTGCTCGGCTGCATCGTGCAGTACGGCGGCCAGACCCCGCTGAAGCTTTCGCAGGCACTGGCACGCGAGAAGATTCCCATCCTCGGCACCATCGGCCGACGCGATCGACATCGCCGAGGACCGCGAACGCTTCCAGCTGCTGCTGCACCGCCTCGGCCTGCGCCAGCCGGAAAACGGCATCGCGCGTTCGGCGGACGAAGCCGAAGCCATCGCCGATCGCATCGGCTACCCGGTGGTGATCCGCCCCAGCTACGTACTCGGCGGCCGCGCCATGGAAATCGTCTACGACCGTGCCGGCCTGCATCGCTACATGCGCGAGGCGGTGCGCGTCTCCGGCGACAATCCGGTGCTGATCGACCGCTACCTGAACGACGCGATCGAGGTCGATGTCGACTGCATCGCCGACCACGAAACCGTCTATGTCGCCGGCGTGATGGAACACATCGAGGAGGCCGGCATCCACTCCGGCGACAGCGCCTGCTCGCTGCCGCCCTACACGCTGCCGCCTGCCACCGTCACCGAGCTGAAGGCGGAAACCGAGGCGATGGCCAAGGCGCTCGGCGTCGTCGGCCTGATGAACGTGCAGTACGCGATCAAGGACGATGTGATCTACGTGCTGGAGGTGAACCCTCGCGCCTCGCGCACCGTGCCGTTCGTCGCCAAGGCGACCGGTGTCGCGGTGGCCAAGATCGGCGCCCGGGTGATGGCAGGCGCCCGGCTCGCCGACTTCCATCTCGACGATCTGAGCGTGGCGCCGCACGTCGCGGTGAAGGAGGCGGTGTTCCCGTTCGCCCGCTTCCCCAACGTCGACACCATCCTCGGTCCCGAGATGAAATCCACCGGCGAGGTGATGGGCCTCGATTCCAGCTTCGAGCGCGCCTTCGCCAAGTCGCAACTCGGCGCCGGCGTAATACTGCCCGATGCCGGCACGGTGTTCCTCTCGATCAAGGATGCCGACAAGCGCGGCCTGCCGGCGCTGGCGCGCCGCCTCACCGAGATGGGCTTTGCCATCATGGCCACACGCGGCACCGCCGCGCGCATCCGCGACGCCGGCCTTCCCGTGTCGGTCGTCAACAAGGTGCTGGAAGGCCGCCCGCACTGCGTCGACGCGATTCGTTCCGGCGATGTACAGCTTGTGATCAACACCGCGTCCACGCCGCAGTCGGTCGCCGACAGCTTCGCGATCCGCCGCAGCGCGCTGACCCACGGCGTTCCCCACTACACCACCATGTCCGGCGCCCGGGCCGCGGTGCACGCCATCGCCGCGCTGAAGTCGGGAGCCGCTTGAAGTCGCGCCGCTACAGTCCTATTTTCGCGGTTCGTTCTGAACCCATCGTCGCGGCCAGGCGGAGGCCTGTCGCGGCGCTCGTGCTTGGCCGCGACCCGGCTTCTCATGACGTTCGATCACCAAAGGACGGAGTGACGTGCAGAAGTTCCCGATGACCGCCCCTGGACTGCAGCGGTTGAATGACGAGCTTCGCCAGCTCAAGGCGTCGGAGCGTCCGGCGATCATTCGCCAGATCGCCGAGGCGCGCACGCACGGCGATCTCTCGGAGAACGCCGAATACCATGCCGCCCGAGAACGCCAGTCCTTCATCGAGGGCCGGATCGCCGAGCTCGAGGAGATCGTCTCTGCCGTCGAGGTGATCGATCCGTCCTCGCTGTCCGGCGAGCACGTGATGTTCGGCGCCCATGTCTGGCTGGTGGACGAGGAGACCGAGAAGAAGTCCACCTACCAGATCGTCGGCGTGCACGAGGCGGACATCAAGGGCGGCCGGCTGTCGATCTCCTCGCCGCTGGCCAAGGCGCTGATCGGCAAGAAGGTGGGCGACACCGTCTCCGTCCCGGCCCCCGGCGGCGACCGGTCATACGAGATCCTCGGCATCAAGTTCATCTGACGTGCTGCGCTTTGCCGATGTGACGGCGGCGGCCGAGCGGATCGCCGGCCGCGTGTTGCGCACGCCGGCGCTGCCCAGCGAGGCGGTGTCGCGCGCTACCGGCGCCGAGGTGGTGCTGAAGCTCGACAACCTGCAGGTCGTCGGCGCGTTCAAGGAGCGCGGCGCGGCGAACCGGCTGGCGCTGCTGACCGACGCGGAACGCGAACGCGGCGTGATCGCGATGTCGGCCGGCAATCACGCGCAGGCGGTGGCACGGCATGCGCGGCTGAGCAATGTCGGCGCCACCATCGTGATGCCGAAGTTCACGCCGTCAACCAAGGTCACCCGCACCGCATCGTGGGGCGCCAAGGTCGTGCTGCACGGCGAAACACTGGAACAGGCCGCGGCGCATGCCGAGACGCTGGCAGCGGAACGAGGCCTGGTGTTCGTGCATCCCTACAACGATGTCGGCGTGATGGCGGGCCAAGGCACGCTGGCGATGGAACTGCTGCAGGACGTGCCGGATCTCGATGTGCTGGTGATTCCGGTGGGCGGCGGCGGATTGCTGGCCGGTTGCGCGACCGCGGCGAAGGCGATGAAGCCCGGCATTGCGGTGTTCGGCGTGGAGGTGGCAGCGTATTCCGCTATGGCGCAGCGGCTTGCCGGCGAGACGGTGTCGGTCGGCGGCCCGACCATCGCCGAAGGCATCGCAGTGCGCGACATCGGCGACAAGCCGTTCGCGATCATTCGCGAACTGGGCGTGGACGTCCTGGTGGTGCCGGAACACACCATCGAGGAAGCGATCGGCCTGCTGGTGGAGGGCGCAAAAGTCGTCGCGGAAGGCGCCGGCGCCGCCGGTGTGGCGGCGCTGCTGGCCTACACCGAGCATTTCCGCGACAAGCGTGTGGGCGTGGCGATCACCGGCGGCAATATCGACGCGCGCATTTTGTCCAACGTTCTGCTGCGCAACCTGCTGCGCGACGGAAGATTGCTGCGGCTGCATCTGCAGATTCCGGATCGGCCCGGCGTGCTGGCGGACATCGCCGGCAAGATCGGCAACATCGGCGGCAACATCATCGAGGTTTCGCACCAGCGCCTGTTCGCAGCATCGTCCGTCCAGGCGGCGGAACTGGAAGTGATGGTGGAGGCGCGCGATCCAGCACACGCCGATGCCATCCTCGAGGCGCTGGAGCAGACATACGTGGTGCGGCGGATCTGACGCGCCTTGTCATTGCTGCGTCGCTCCGGTCCTCGCAATGACAGCGTTATCGGCTTAACGTTCCCGCGTCGTCCCTGGAGCCGAGTATGCTGCGACTGTCCGTCCTCGACCAATCGACCGTGGTGACCGGCCGCTCGCCGGACACCTCGATCCGCGAGAGCCTGGCGCTGGCAAAGCATTGCGAGGCACTTGGCTATGCGCGCTACTGGTGCGCCGAGCACCACAACTCGGCGAGCCAGGCCGGCACCGCGCCGGAGATCCTGATCAGCGCCATCGCCGCCACCACGACGCGCATCCGTGTCGGTTCCGCCGGCGTGATGCTGCCGCACTATTCCAGCCTGAAGGTGGCCGAGCAGTTCCGCGTGCTGGAGGCGATCGCGCCCGGGCGGATCGATCTCGGTCTGGGCCGCGCGCCTGGTTCCGACGGCCGCACCGCGTTCGCGCTCAATCCGCTGGCAGAGACCGCGGCGGATCATTTCCCGGCGCAGGTGCGCGATCTGCTGGCGTGGCTCGCCGGCGAGAAGCTGGTCGAGGGCCACCCGTTTCGCGACATCATCGCGCAGCCGGGCGGACCGACCATGCCGGAGGTCTGGATGCTCGGCAGCTCTGACTACGGCCCGCAGGTCGCGGCGTATTTCGGCATCCCGTTCTGCTTCGCGCATTTCATCACCGACGGCCGCGGCGTCGAGCAGGCGATGGCGCTGTACCGCGAGGGCTACCGGCCGAGCGAGCGCTTCCCGCAACCGTATGGCGCGCTGTGCGTCTGGGCGGTGGCGGCGGACACCGAGGCAGAGGCGGCGCGGCTGTTCACCTCGCGCGAACTGTCGCGGCTCAACCGTGACCGCGGCGTGTTCACTGCGCTGCCCTCACCGGAGGAAGCCGCAGCGCATCCGTATTCCGAAGCCGAACTGCTGCGCATCCAACGCCTGCGCTCGCGTGCGATCTATGGCACGCCTGCGGTGGTTGCGGAGCAAGCTGCGGGCGCTGGCGGCCGAGCATGGCGTGGCGGAAATCGCCATCCTCACCACGCTGCACGATCCGGAGGCACGGCGGCACTCCTACACGCTGCTGGCGCGAGAGTTCGGACTGGCGGCACAGATACCGCTCGCCGCTGAATAGGGGAGACAGCGAATGCCACAGTTCCTGGTGACACTCTACGACGGCACCGATGCCGAGGCGCCCGCGCGCCGGCAGGCCACGCGGCCAGCGCATCTCGATGGGCTGAAGGGCAATGTCGCCGCCGGCAGGCTGGTGTTCGGCGGGCCGATCTTCGACGACGCGCAGACAGCCGATCGGTTCGTTCCTGCTGGCGGACTGCGCGGATCGCGCCGAGCTGGACGCGATGATCGCCAACGATCCCTACACGAAGGGCGAATGTCTGGCAGCGCGTCGAGGTGAAGCCGGTGCGGCTGGTAGTGCAGGACGGCAAGATCACGCCTTAACGCGAGCGACCGTGCTCCGGCCCGCCAAATCTGGTAGCGAAACGCCAACCAGGCGATCAGCCCCGCCACCAGCACGACCGGGATCAGGATCAGCGCGAACCACAGCGCCAAGGCCGCCACCGCCAGGGCGGCAGCCACCACTGCGATGACGATCGCCCAGGCGAAGATGCGGGCAGCCACGGGCGGACGGCGCGGACGGAAGCTCCCGTCCGGCAACAGGTCGAGTTCGGGCGGCATGCGGTCGCTCATGGCCGCGATAGTTGGCGCGCCAGCGCGGCTGGTTCAAGGTGCGCATTGGCGGAGCACAGGGAGGCGTCATCGTGAAAGTCGGACTGTTCCTCAACACACAGTTCCAGCCTGGCCAGAACGTGGCGGCACATGTTCCCGACCTGGTCGCGCAGACACGCGCGGCGCGCGATGCCGGCTTCAAGTCGCTGTGGTTCCCGCACCACTACCTGACCGGCCCGCTGCAGATGCTGCAGATCGTGCCGATGATGGCGTATCTCGCGCAGCACGCCGAGGGCATGCAGATCGGCCCGAACATCCTGATCCTGCCGCTGCTCAATCCGGTGCACGTGGCGGAGGAATCCGCGACGCTCGACGTGCTGACCGGCGGCAATTACGTGCTTGGCGTAGGGCTGGGCTACCGCGAGGGCGAGTTCACCGCGTTCAACATGTCGCTGAAGGAACGCGCGCCGCGGCTCGAGGAAAGCGTCGCGCTGATCCGCCGCCTGTGGAGCGGCGAGAAGGTGACGCACAAGGGCCGGTTCTACGAGGTGAACGACCACGCCATCGGCCTGAAGCCGGCGCGTGATGGCGGCCCGCCGATCTGGTTCGCGGGAACCGCGGACGCGGCCATCAAGCGCGCGGCACGGCTCGGCGATGCCTGGATGATCGTCCCCAGCACGCCGCTCGACCGAGCTAACCGCGCAGATGCGGGTATATCGCGCCGCGCTGGGCGGCCGCACGCCGCACTGCTTCCCGATGGTCCGCGAGTGTTATGTCGGCGCGAATCACAGGACTGCGCTGGAGGAATGCCGTAGCGCACTGCAATACAAATACGATGCGTATGCGTCATGGGGCCTGTCGGGACGCCAGACACCTGCGTTCGAGGAGCTTGCCCGCGACCGCTTCATCATCGGCGATGCGGTGTTGTGAAGGAGGAGATCGCGCGCTACCGCGAGGCGCTTGGCATCGACCACTTCATGATGCGCTGCCATTGGCCCGGGCTGGAGTTCGAGAAGGCGCTAGGCAGCATCAGGCGGCTGGGCGAGATCTTCGCGTAGCGATCCCTGCCCGAGAAGCAGACGCCACAATGCCATCACTGTTGCGTGGCCTGTGAGATGGCTCACAGGGACACAGGCGAACGGTATTCTAGCCTCCTATCGGGTCGGCAAGTCCTGCCACCCCGTGAGGCGCGGCGGGACTTGATCGGGCTCCAACGAAGGCTGAACCGGTCTCCCCACCAATAACACCGCACACACAATGGAGAGGATAATGCCAGCGAAACGAGACACATTCAAGGCTGTGATGGCGGCTACGGCTGGATACAAGAAAAGGCTTGGCGTTTCCGGCGATGTCACGGAACCTACGACCGGCTGGACAGTGACACTGGAACGGACGAATCCGCAGGGTATCAATCCTGCCGTTCTCCTCCTGACCATCAAGGCGGTGGCGCCGGCCGGCGAATCTGGAGATATTGTCACTACACATCCCGTGAGGTTCGACGAAGATCCGGCGAAGGTTGACTACACACAGGTCACGATCCAGGACGGATCCAACAGCTTTACGATCAACGTGACTGCTGCCTGACAGACCGGAGGCGGCGAATTGCCGGTTACGGTAAACGCGGCGACGGGTTGGTCTGCCGTGGCCGGCATCGTTCATGGGTTATGCTCACCTGGCGATTGATGGTATATTCAGTCGACAAAAAGGCACACCATCACGTCCGGTGTGGCTGTGGCTCCGTGTGGCGAACTGCGCTACAGCACGTCCACCACCGCTTCACGATAGCTCCTGAGCGCCGCCAGATGGTCGGCCGGCTTCGTCCCCGCGATGCGGTGATGATGCCGCCGATTGAACGTCGTAGTCAGCGCGATGTGCGATGCGCCGGCCGACTTCCAGAACGCCACCTCCTTGCGCCAGTCGGCCGGCGTGCCGGATCCGCATGACGTCCACACCTCGATGCCAACAGCGGCCGGATCACGGCCTTCGGCGCGGATCAGCGCGCGCAGCTTCTCGAACACGTCGAGCGCGGTCTGATCGGGCGGATAGGCGTTCGGCATCCAGCCATCGCCCCACTTGGCGATGCGCGGCAGCGTCGCGTCGTGATGGCCACCGAACCACACCGGCACGCGCCCCGACGCCGGCCGAGGATTGATCCCGGCATCGTCGATCGTGTGATAGCGTCCCTTGAACGTGACATGCTCCTGCGCCCACAGCGCCTGCATCACCTGCACCTGCTCCTCGGATCGCCGGCCACGGTTGCGGAAATTCTCGTTGAGGCCGAGGAACTCCACTTCGTTCCAGCCGACGCCGATGCCGAGACGGAAGCGCCCGCCGCACAGCACGTCGAGCGACGCCGCCTGCTTCGCCACCAGCACGGTCTGCCGCTGCGGCAGGATCAGCACGCCGGTCGAGAAGCCAAGTTTGCTGGTGCAGCCTGCAAGAAAGCCGAACAGCACGAACGGATCGTGGAACAGGTCCTGCGAGGTGTTGCGGCTCAGATCCCAGTCCGGGCCGCGACGCGGCGTTCACCCCCAGCACGTGGTCGGGCGCCTCCAGGAAGTCATAGCCGATCGCCTCCACCGCCTGCGCATAGTCCCGCACCACGGCGGGATCGCCACCGATGTCGCCGAGTGGAATGAGCGCGCCGAGTTCCATTTACCTGCTCCTCACTTGTCCGCGTCCAGCACCGCCTTCAGCTTGTCCGGCGGCACCGCGATCTTGTCGATCCCGGCGCGCTCTTGCTGCAACAGCATGCCGACGCGGCTGTCGCGGCTGCCCCAGCCGCGCCCGAGTGCCTCGGTCAATTCGAGCTGCGCCAGATTGGTCAGACGCATCGGCACGCCGACGTCGCGCGCCAACTGGCAGGCAAGCGAGACATCCTTGTGCAGCAACCGCAACGCGAAGTCTGCCGGATCATAGCTGCCGGTGAGGAAATGATCCGCCATGCGATCGAACAGCCGGCTGCGGCCGCCGGCACCCTGACGGATCGCCTCCCATAGCGGCAGCGGATCGACGCCCGCCTTCACCCCCATGGTGAACACCTCGGCCAGCGCGATGTTCGCTGCGGCGCCGGCGGCGTTGTGCACCAGCTTGGCGATCGAGCCGGCGCCGATCGGGCCGATATAGCGCGCCGCGTCACCCATCGCATCGAGCACGGATTTGTATTTGTCGAACACCGCCTTGTCGCCGCCGACCCAGATCGCCAGGCGCCCGCTGTTGGCGCCGCGCGGACCGCCGCTGACCGGCGCATCGAGGAAGTCCATGCCGTGCTCCGCCAGCTGCGCATGCAGCGCGCGCACGACGCTCACCGCATTGGTGGAAAGATCGAACCACGCCGCGCCCTTGCGGAAACCCGACAGCAGTCCGTCCTCGCCGGTGCCGACCTTCTCCACATCGGCCGGCGTCGGCAGCGAGGTGAACACCAGATCCGCCGCCTCGGCCACGGCACGCGGGCTCTCGGCCCAGGTGGCGCCGTTCGCTCAGGTGACGCGACGCTGCCTGGCGCGACAGGTCGTGCACAACGAGCTCATGCCCTGCCTTCTGCAGGTTGCTCGCCATCCCGGCGCCCATCATGCCGAGGCCGATGAATCCGATCTGCATTGCCGTCACTCCCCTCGAATTGCCCGGCCAAGTCTGATCCGTGCGGTAAGCCGGCTCAAGCCGACGGGCCGAAGTCGCACAGGCGGGTGCCGCTGTTGTGCAGTTCGACCCCGTGATGGGCAACCCTGACGCGGATCACCGAGTTCGCACCGCGCGTGCATCGCGTCCAACGGTACGAAGTACCCGTGCCTGCCCTCGCCAATTCCCGCGTCCAGAAGATCCTGTCTGAAGGTATCCGCAATCAGGGTCAATGCCACACGATCGTCAACCAGCACGTCAAGGGTGACTGGCTCCGGCGACTTTGTCAGCGCGCACCAGCCGTAGAGCTGGCCACCTCTGACGCCCTCGATCAGACCGTCGAAGCGGCGTCGCGCACTGACCAGGTAGCTCGGCCGATTGGGCTCGATCATGGCAAGCAGCCGGGCGCGCAGCTCGTTGCTGCGCGGAATGCCGCAAAACTCCAGCATTACGTCGATAAAGTCCTGCGGGAACATCAAAATCTTTTCATAGCTGAGCAGCAGGTTCGGACAACTGAGTTCGCCAATGAATGCAATCATTGCGGTCTGGTCGGCGATGATGTCGCGCATGGCCCGCATCGACTCCCGGTATTCGGAGAGCGATGTACGAACGGCCATCGACACCGGATCGCGAAACGTGACGATTACACGAGGTCGGTCGAAGCATCGCAGTTCGACCGCATCGAGCGCACGGTACAGCCTTGGGTACTTGAAGCCCCACCTTGGATGGTCCGCATTCCTAATGTCGATTATCTGTCGCAATACCTCGCGGTTGGGGGCAGCGAGCGCCTTGGCAATATCCAGATCCTCGTAGACGATGTCGTTGGCCTCGTTGCCGATGAAAAGACCGGCCTGCTGCAGGATGGATGCGACAAGGCTGGTGCCAGATCGGTGAAGTCCAGTGACGATGAAGGTGCGGCCCTTCTCGGCGCTCTGCCGATTGACGATGAAGCCCTTGTTGATCAGGTCGTCCGGAACCGCCATACGTCACACCAATCGGTGCTCTTCGATCACGAAGTGTGCGGCACGTGTCGCATCACCTGACACCGCGCATTCCAGATCGACCAGACTGGCGAAACCCAGTTCGGCGATGCCTGCGGCGCTGACCGAGAGATGCGGAATGGCGCTGTTCGGTGCATGTCCCTGCTCCAACACGCGGTACAGCACGAGACCGGCAAGCCGCGGCAGGTCGCGGGCCCAAGCAGCATAATGCCCGAGCGCCGCCGCGTCGACTGGAGTTTGACCCGGCAACACCGCGATCAGCTTGATCCGTGCGGCATTGTCCGCGTGCGGCACGACCACGCGCGGCTCGCAGATCACCCGCGACACGGCGCCGATGAAGGCCTGTGAGTCCACATTGCACGCCGCCATTTCCGGCGAGTGGTGGGCACGTTGCCGGTCGGCATCATTGTCAAACCACAGCATCGGGAAACCGTCGATGCACATGTCCCGCGCGCTCGAGTTCATTGCCGGCGATGCGATGACATGGTGCTGAGCATAGTGGCGCAGCGCCGGGAACCGACACACCAGCGGCCCGTGCACATCGAGCCAGTGCCGGCGGAACGCGCCCAGCCCCACATCCTGTCGCCTTTGCATCAGACTGATGGCGGTAATCATTCAACGCCTCATCTCGTGGCGGAACGATAGCACCCACGACAGGCGACGGCCAATCGCTCAGAAATGGCCGACCAGCCCGGTAACGAAAGAACATTCAGGCACCGAGCTGTGAACCAGTCCACACTCCTATCCGCACTTGCGTGCTTGAATAGCGGTTGCGCCCTGCAGGGAGAACCGTGATGAGCAATGTCGCATTGCTGTTCCTTTGCCTGGCAGCCGGTGTCGCACTGCGGGCGTCGGGCAGGGTCCCCGACAACGCCCACCTGGCGATCAATGGCTTCATCATCAACATATCGCTGCCCGCGCTCACCCTGCTGCAGATCCACGGCGTCCAACTCCACCGCGAGCTGTTCTTCCCGATCCTGATGCCGTGGCTGATGTTCGTCGGCGTGGCCGCGTCTGTCTGGCTGATCGGCCGGCAGTTGCACCTCGCCACGGCGACGACCGGAGCACTTATTCTTACCGCCGGGCTCGCCAATACATCCTTCGTCGGCGTACCGATGATCGAATCGTTCTACGGCGCCCGCTATATGGCGGTCGGCCTACTGATCGATCAGCTCGGCACCTATCTCGTGCTCGAGCACGCTGGGCATCGCGATCGCCTGCCTCTGTTCGCGCGGCAGCGCGTCGATGAGCGAGGTAGCGCGCCGGATCGCGACATTCCCACCATTGATTGCACTGGTTCTGGCGCTGGTCCTTACACCGGTTGCCTATCCTCCCGTCGTCACCGAGATCCTGGCGCGCCTTGGAGGGACACTCGCACCGCTTGCACTGGTGTCCGTCGGCCTCCAGCTCCGGCTTGGTGTGCTGCGTGGCAGATGTACGCCGGTGGCGTGCGGGCTTGGGGTCAAGCTTTTGCTGGCGCCGCTCGTACTGGCACTGATCTACGTGAAGGTGCTGGGCGCGACCGGCACCATGGCGCACGTCACCCTGTTCGAGTCCGCGATGGGTCCGCAGATCGGCGGCGCCATCGTGGCGACGCAGTACGGACTCGATCCACCGCTGGTCACCCTGATGGTCGGTATCGGCAGCGTCGTCGCGTTCCTGACACTGCCAATCTGGTGGTATGCACTGCAGACCCTGTAAGTCAGCGCAGTGAATTGACGATCTGCCGGAACGCCTCCTCGGGGAACGCCTTCAGCGACGTGGTGCGCACATTGCCGAGCTTGCCCAGCATCAGCGTGAAGCGCGCCGCCACCGCATCGTCCGGCGCGTCGTAGATCATGATCAGGTCGTATATGCCCATCGTCATGTAGACCGAGCGGAACTGCCCGCCCATTTCCTCCAGCGTCTTCTTCGCCGTATCGACGCGCTTCGGGCTGTCGCCGATCGACCGCATCCCCTGTTCGGTCCAGTTGGCGAGCATGACGTAGGTCGGCATGGCCATTCCCTCCTACTCAGTCCTCGGAACCCGGCCTAAGCTGACGACCGATCAGGGAGGGAAGCAAGCCATGATTGTCCCGGAAGGCGCCAGGAACATCGAATTTGTCGGCCATACCGACCAGGGCGGCCGCGGCGACGGCGTCCAGGTGATGGTGGCGCGCGGCCACGCATACATTGGTACACGGGTGCGCCGCGGCGTCATGGTCACCGACGTGCGCGACCCGCGCAATCCGAAGCCGGTCAACTTCGTGCCGATGCATCCGAATTCTGTCAGCATGCACCTTCAGGCGGCCGAGGACCTGCTGCTGTGCATCCAGGAAGCCGATCAGCGCGCGCTGCTGACGCAGCAGGAGTACTATGGCGGCTCCGGCAAGGTGGACAGCAGCCGGTTCGGCAAGCGCGGCGAGGACTACGCCGCCGGCATGCGCGTCTACGACATCTCCGATCCGGCCAATCCGCGCTCGATCGGCGTCATGGAGGTGCAAGGGCTCGGCCTGCATCGCATCTGGTGGACCGGCGGACGCTATGCCTATGCCTCGGCGCTGCTCGACGGTTTCACCGACCACATCCTGATGATCATCGACATGGCGGACCCGACGCGACCGCACGAAGCTGGGCGCTGGTGGATCCCCGGCCAGAACGCCGCCGCCGGCGAAACACCGACGTGGCGCAACCGCCATGCGCTGCACCACGCGATGGTGGCGGACGACTATCGCCTACGGCTCCTGGCGCGACGGCGGGCTGACCATACTGGACGTGAAGGACAAGTCGGCGCCGAAGCTGATCGCGCACCGCAACTGGTGCCCGCCCTATGGCGGCGGCACGCACAACGCGCTGCCGCTGCATGACCGCGATCTGCTGGTGGTGGCGGACGAGGCGGTGCTGAACATCGACCAGGAGCGCCAGCACAAGCGCACCTGGGTGTTCGACATCCGCGAGAAGAGCAATCCGGTCAGCATCTCGACGATGCCGACGCCGTCGGACCAGGACTACGTCAAGATGGGCGGCCAGTTCGGTCCGCATAATCTGCACGAGAACCGGCCCGGCTCGTTCCAGAGCTCCACCACGATCTTCGCCACCTGGCAGAGCGCAGGGGTGCGCGTGTTCGATATCTCCGATGCCTACCGGCCGCAGGAGGTCGGCTACTTCGTGCCGCCGCAGCCGACGCAGTGGGCGGAGCCGATGCGCGGCCGCGCCAAGGTTCGGCACACGGCGGACGTGTTCGTGGCGCAGGACGGGCTGATCTACGCCACCGACTACGACGCCGGGCTCTACATTCTGCAATGGAAGGGCACTCAAGCGTGACCGACGTCGTCATCGTCGTCTGGATCGCCCTGCTGATCCTTGTCGTGGTCACCCTGTTCGCCGGAGTGAAGACCGTGTCGCAGGGACAGGTCTGGACGGTGGAGCGCTTCGGCGCGTTCACGCGCCTGTTGCAGCCGGGCCTGAATTTCGTGCTGCCCTATGTCGATCACGTCGGGCGCAAGCTCAATGTGCAGGAGCAGGTGGTCGAGATCCCTGAGCAGAGCGTCATCACCCGCGACAACGCCACCGTAGCGGTCGATGGCATCATCTATTACCGGGTAATGGAACCGGAGAAGGCGGCGTATCAGGTCACCAACCTGACGCTCGCGCTGACCACGCTGGCGATGACCAACATCCGCGCGGTCATCGGTGAGATGGAGCTGGACGCCACGCTCTCGTCGCGCGAGCGGATCAATACCGCGTTGCTGGTGATCCTGGATGGCGCCACGATGCCGTGGGGTGTGAAGGTCAGCCGGGTCGAAATTCGGAAGATCGAGCCGCCGGAGAACCTGATCCGCGCGATGAACCTGCAGATGACCGCGGAACGCGAGCGGCGCGCCGGCGGTGGCGCGGGCCGAGGGCGAACGCCAGGCGGCGATCCTGCGTGCCGAGGGCGAGAAGCAGGCGCTGATCCTGTCCGCCGAGGGCCGCCAGCAGGCCGCCAACCGCGACGCCGAAGCGCGCGTCGCGCTGGCCCGCGCGGAAGCCGAGGCGACGCAGATGGTATCCGACGCGGCGACGCTGCACGGCCAGGCGGGGCTGCGCTACTTCATCGCCGACCGCTATGTGCGGGCGTTCCAGGCGCTGGCGTCGGCGCCGAACACGCGCGTCGTGGTGGTGCCGATGGAGTCCGCGGCGCTCGCCGGCGGCATCGTGCAGGCGATGCAGTTGTTCCGCGGCGACGACGGCACACCGGGACGCCGCGCCGCCCGAAATCGCCGCCCCCGCCGTCCGCTCCAGTCGTGCCGCCGCCGATTGCCTGCAGATGCCCGCGGCGTCACCTTGGGGAGGCGGCACACCAGGATGAGCGACTGGATCATCTGGATCGTCGCCGGCCTGGCGTTACTGATGCTCGAGATCCACGCCCCGGGCGCGTTCATGATGTGGCTGGGCTTGGCGGCCTGTGGCACCGGACTGATTGTGCTGGCGAGCGGGATCGGCTTCGAATTGCAGGTGGTTACGGTCGGCGTGCTGGCGGCGATCTCGCTGGCGGTCGGGCTGCGGTTTCGCCATCCCCGTCCGCCGTGGCTGAACACGCAGCAGGCCGGCCTCGCCGGTCGATCCGCCACTGCACTGGCGTTCCATGGCCGCGAAGGCCGCGTCCGCGTCGGCGACAGCGACTGGGCAGCGCGGGTACCGCCAGATGTGCCGGAACCAGCGTCCGGCTCGAGGCTGCGCGTCGAAGGTGTCGATGGCACAGTGTTGATTGTCCGCCCGGAGGGATGAGTCGATGGCCGATACCATGTCCTGGGATGCCGCGAAATGCCTGGTGCAGGCTGTAGAGGACGCGTTCGGCGCCGCCGATCTGGCAGCGATCGAGCAGGGCTTCACCGAGGACGCCGTAACCCGCTTCGCCGACTTCCCGGAGTTGCACGGACGCGAGGCGATCATGCGCTTCCTGCGGGCCCGCTTCGCCCGCACCCTGGGCTACCGATTGCAGAAGACCCTGCACTGCCTGATGGGCGACACGCTGGCGAACACCTGGGATGCAAGCTGGCAGGACGCGCAGACCGGCAAGCCCATGCTGGGCCGCGGCACAGAGATCTGGATCGTGCGCGATGGCCGCATCGCACGCTGGGATGCGACGTTCAACGTATGGGAGAAAGGCGGCCCGCCAGCGACCCCGCTGGTGTAACGCCGGGACCGCGGGTCAGGCCCAACCAAGCTCCTTCATCGCCCAACCGGCATTCCAGATCTTTGTCATGTGCCGGATCTTGTCGCCGGCGAATTCCATGACATAGACGTAGTCAGTCGTCGTGCTCTTGCCGGTCGGCGGGCACGGACCACCCTCGCCAGTATGCGTGGCGGAGAAAACGCCATAGGCGCAGACGCTGTTGCGTTCGTCATCGGTGGCAAACGACTTCACCGCATAGCGTCCGTTGGGCATAAAGGTCAGCAGCCCCTTCATCCAGTCGCAATATTCCCGCAGCGTCTTCACATCGGCCAGAGGCTCGGACTGGGCCACGAAGCTTGCGTCAGGCGTGCAACAGGCACGGCACACCTCCCAGCCGCGACCCGCCTCGCATGCCTCGAAGAATTGCCTCGCAACTGCGGTGATGTTGGACATGACGCGCTCCCTGCTGCATTGGCGGTCGAACCATAGCACATCGATGCATCGGCGGGCGATCGTATCGTCTGGTCGACGACGACACAGCTCGATCGATCGCTGCGACCGATCAGCGCCTGCCCCGCTGCGAGTCGACGAAAGCGCGCAGCACCGCATTCATTCGCGTCTGATAGCCTGGGCCACGACCGCGGAACCAGGCGAGGATGTCCTGGTCGATGCGTAACGAGATCGCCTGCTTTGGTTGTGGCCAGGCGACCTTCAGGTCGGTCCAATCCGACCTCCGCTTCGCCGGCGGCTTGCCCGGCTTCGCTTTCGACCTGGCTGGCTGCTTGCCGCTGGCACGGGCCATGATTCGCTCTCCAAGCCTGCCTACCGGCGTGCAGATACGATCGTATCGGCCCCCGGGCAAGCAGAGGTCATTGGCGTTTGCGGGCGCGGCCGGTATCGTGGACTTGCACGGGCGAGCACGTGGCGAAGAGCGAGACCCGCGATGAAGGTGCGTTTATCGCCGCCCGTGCGCTTAATCCCCGCCCAGCGCCGCCTCCACCGCCCGCACCGCCTGCAGCGGCACCGACGCCCGCCCCACCACCTGGCCGCCGACACAGGCGAGCCACCCCGCCCCGTCCGGCGGTCCGCCAGGCCGCAGCTCGATCACCTTCGCCTCGTCGTCCAGCGCCACCGCGCGGTAGCTGCGCCAGCCCGACCACACCGGCCCCAGAATGCGAACGACGCGGGCGATGGCCTCGCCCGCGTCGTTGTGTCCGATCCATTCGAGGGTCCGGTGGACACCGGGCCCCTCCTCCTGTCGGCCCCGCATCCAGTGGAGGCGGGGGGCGCGCACTAGGCTGCCCCCATCATGCAACCCTCAGGATCATGCGCTCTTGGCCATGATCTCGTCCGCGATCGCTCCGCGGCACCGGATCGTAATGGTGGAACTGCATGGTGAACGACGCCCTGCCCTTGGTCATGCTTCTCAGATCTGAAATGTAGCCGAACATCTCCTTCAGGGGAACATGCGCCCGGACGATCACCGTGGACCCGGTGCTCTCCTGGTTCTGGATCATGCCGCGGCGGCGGTTCAGGTCGCCCACCACGTCGCCGACATGGTCCGCCGGCGTGGTGACCTCCACGTCCATCATCGGCTCCAGGATGATCGGCGCGGCCTTCTTCATGCCGTCGCGGAAGCACGACTTGGCGGCGATCTCGAACGCCAGCGCCGACGAGTCGACGTCGTGGTACTTGCCGTCCAGCAGCGTGTACTTGAAGTCCACGGTCGGGAAGCCGGCCAGCACGCCGGTCTCGGCCTGCTGCTTGATGCCCTTTCTCCACCGCCGGGATGTATTCCTTCGGCACCGTGCCGCCGACCACCTTGTTCTCGAACACCACGCCCGCGTTGCGGGCGAGCGGTTCGAACACGATCTTCACCTCGGCGTACTGGCCGGAACCGCCGGTCTGCTTCTTGTGCGTGTAGGTCTCGGTGTGCGGCCGGCTGATGGTCTCGCGATACGCCACCTGCGGCGCGCCGATATTCGCCTCCACGCCGTACTCGCGGCGCAGGCGGTCGATGATGATCTCCAGGTGCAGTTCGCCCATCCCGGACAGGATGGTCTGCCCGGTCTCCTGATCGGTGCGCAGCCGCAGCGACGGGTCCTCGGCCGCCAGCTTCTGCAGGCCGAGCGACATCTTCTCCACCGCCTCCTTGGTGCGCGGCTCGACCGAGATGTCGATCACCGGCACCGGGAAGGCCATCCGCTCCAGCACCACCGGGTCCTGCTGCGAGGCCAGCGTGTCGCCGGTGCCGGTATCCTTCAGGCCGACGAAGGCGGCGATGTCGCCGGCGTGCACCTCCTTGATCTCGGCGCGCTTGTCGGCGTGCATCTGGAACATCCGGCCGATGCGCTCGCGATGGCTCTTGGTGGTGTTCATCACCGTGTCGCCGGACTTCAGCGTGCCGGCATAGACGCGCACGAAGGTCAGCGTGCCGTACTTGTCGTTGATGATCTTGAACGCGAGGCCGGCGAACGGCGCGCTCGGGTCGGCCTTGATGCGGCGGCGGCTGGAGTGCTCGCCATCCTCCTCGCCCTCGCCCGCGGCGACGCTGATGCCCGGCACGTCGACCGGCGACGGCAGATAGTCGACCACCGCGTCGAGCAGCGGCTGCACGCCCTTGTTCTTGAACGCGGTGCCGCACAGCACCGGACGGAACGCGCCGGAGATCGTGCCGGTCTTGATGCAGCGCTTCAGCGTGGCGACCTCGACGTCGCCCTTGTCGAAGTACTCCTCCATCGCCGCGTCATCGACCGACAGCGCGGTGTCCAGCAGGAGCTGGCGGTATTCCTTCGCCTGCTCGGCGAGATCGGCGGGGATCGGTTCGTCGTGGTACTTGGCGCCCAGTTCGCCGCCTTCCCAGACGATCGCCTTCATCTCGACCAGGTCGACGACGCCGATGAACTTGTCCTCGATGCCGATCGGCAGCTGCAGCGGCAGCGCGACGATGTCGAGCTTCTCCTTCAGCGTGGCGAACGCGCGGAAGAAGTCGGCGCCGGTGCGGTCCAGCTTGTTGATGAAGATGATGCGCGGGACGTTGTAGCGGTCGGCGAGGCGCCAGTTGGTCTCCGACTGCGGCTGCACGCCGGCGACGCCCTCGATGATGAAGATCGCGCCGTCCAGCACGCGCAGGCTGCGGTTCACCTCGATGTTGAAATCGATGTGGCCGGGCGTGTCGATGATGTTGATCCGGTGGTCGTTCCACTCGCAGGTCACCGCGGCCGAGGTGATGGTGATGCCCCGCTCGCGCTCCTGCTCCATGTAATCGGTCGTGGTGTTGCCGTCGTGCACCTCGCCGATCTTGTATGACATTCCGGTGTAATACAGGATCCGCTCGGTCGTGGTGGTCTTGCCCGCGTCGATATGCGCGGTGATGCCGATATTGCGGATCCTGTCGAGCGGCGTGCCAGCCACGGTGAACCTCCATACCACGACGGGCGCCCCGGAACCCCTGTTCCGCGCGCCCGCATGTCGCATCAACAGATGCTGCACTGCGGCGCGATTTGCAAGGATTATCGCGCGAAGCGAGCGGCAACCCTGTACACGCCCGGCGGTGTAGACGCCTCGCTACCCTTTGTCACTGTCGGACACACCATTCGGCGCTAAGGTTCGCGCCATGGACATCACCGTCGCGCATGCGCTCGTCCGGTTCGGCCTGGGGCGCCGCGGCAGCGAGCCGCTTCCCGCCGACCCAGCCGCCTGGCTCAGGACACAGTTGCGCCGGCCCGGATCCGCCTGCGCTGCCGAATCCGCCGTCCACCGCGGCCGGACTGGCCGCTCTGCGCGAGGACCGGCGAGAACCGTCCTGCACCGGGTCAGTCGCGCAGCCGGGCGCTGTTCCGCCAGGACGCGACGGCGCAACTGGCCAATGCGCTGACCACCCAGACGCCGTTCCGCGAACGGCTGGTCTGGTTCTGGACCAACCACTTCACGATCTCATTGCGCCGCGGCGCAATGCGCGGCGGTGGCCGGCGCCTTCGTCGAGGAAGCGATCCGCCCACATGTCACCGGCCGGTTCGTCGACATGCTGCTGGCGGTGATGCGCCATCCCGCGATGCTGCTGTATCTGGACAACGCCGGATCGGTAGGCCCGGACAGTCCAGCCGGTCAGCGTGGCAAGCGCGGGCTGAACGAGAATCTGGCACGCGAGTGCCTCGAACTGCACACCGTCAGCCCCGCCGCCGGCTACACCCAGGCAGATGTGACCAACTTCGCCCGGATGCTGACCGGCTGGTCGATCGACCTGCGGGCCGATCCGCCCGGCTTCCGCTTCCGCCCGTTGGCGCATGAGCCGGGCGAGCAGATCGTCCTGGGCCGGCAATTTCCGCCAGGCGAGGAAGGCGGAGTTGCCGCATTGCATTTCCTGGCGGCCCATCCGGCGACGCATCGTTTCCTGGCAACCAAGCTGGTGCGTCATTTCGTTGCCGACGATCCGCCGGAGGACGTGGTCCGCCGCATCGCCGGCGTGCTGCGCGACAGCAACGGCGACCTCGGCGCGGCAGCCTCAGCGCTGACCACTCCGGCGGCGGCGTGGCAGCCCCAGACCAAGCTGCGCACCCCGCTCGACTATATGGTCGCCACGCTGCGAGCGCTCGACGCGCCACCGCCTCTGCCGGATCAGCCGTACCTGATTGGCGCTCTGGCGGGTCTCGGCCAGCCGATGTGGACGGCACCGCAGCCGAATGGCTGGCCAGACCGAGCAGCGGACTGGGCCGGCCCGGAGGCGCTGCTGCGGCGGATCGACTGGGCCTACGCGGTCGCCGGCCGGCTCAACGTGCCGGACCCGGCCGAGGTGGCGGAAGCAAGCCTGGGGCCGCTGCTACAGCCCGCCACGCTGGAGGCCATGCGCCGTGCCGGCTCGCGGCGCGACGCGCTGACCCTGTTGCTCACCTCTCCCGAATTCCTGAGACGATGATGCCATACCTTTCCCGCCGCTCCGCCCTGCTCGGTCTCGCATCCGCCTTCTCGCTGGGTCGCGTTTCGCTGGCGCTGGCCGATGCGACAACCGACAAGCGGTTTGTCGTCGTTATCCTGCGCGGTGCGCTCGACGGACTGGCGGCGGTCGTTCCATACGGGGACGCGGCACTGGCCGGTTTGCGCGGCGAGATCGTGCCACCCGGGCCGGGCCAGGACGGGGGTGTGCTCGACCTCGGCGGCTTCTATGGCCTGCATCCGGCGCTCGCCAATCTGCACGCGATGTATCAGGAGGGCCAGGCGCTGGCGGTGCACGCGGTCGCCGGCCCGTATCGGGTGCGCAGCCATTTCGAGGCGCAGGACTACCTGGAGAGCGGCGCCGACCACCGAATGACGAGCGGCTGGCTGAACCGGGCTATCGAAGCGTTGCCGCGCGCCGCCTCCCAGGGCGAGGCGATCGCGATCGGGGTCTCGGTGCCGCTGCTGCTGCGTGGCCCCGCCGCCGTGGCAAGCTGGGCGCCGCACGGTTCGGCGACACTCGATGCCGATCTCTACGCCCGCGTTGCCGCGCTGAACCAAGGGGACCGCTTACTCGGTCCCGCGATCGTCGAGGGCCTGCGCGACCGCGGCCTCAGCGATGCGGTCATGAGTGGCGAGGAGCCGGTTCAGAACCGCTACGCCTTCCCTGCCCTCGCCAAGGCCGCCGGCGAGATGCTGCGTGCCGAAGCTGGCCCGCGCGTTGCCGCGTTGGAGATTGGCGGCTGGGACACCCATACCGCCCAGCCACAGCGTCTTGCCGGCGTACTGCGCCAGCTCGACACCGGGCTTGCGGCGCTCAGGACCGGCCTTGGCGAGGCATGGCGGCAGACCGCGATACTGACGATGACCGAATTCGGCCGGACCGTACGAATGAACGGCACCAGGGGCACCGACCACGGGACCGGCACCGTGGCATTCGTGCTGGGTGGCGCGGTGGCGGGAGGACGCGTCGTGGCAGACTGGCCGGGCCTCGGTCCGGGCAGGCTGTTGGAGAATCGCGATCTGCAACCGACGTGCGACCTGCGATCGGTTGCCAAGGGATTGCTGGCGCAACATCTCGGCCTGACGGCGGCCGCGCTGGCGACGGTGTTTCCGGACAGTGCTGCGGCCGCGTCCATGCCGCGTCTTGTCACCGGGTAGTCGGCGCCGCTTCAGGCTGGCATGCCGATTTCGGCGAGGTTGTTTGCCAATACAACCTTGAATGAATCAAAGCCGGAAGGGTAAGCGTTCACGTACTGTTCGACCGAAGCATCGGGCAAGATGCGGCGCAATTCCGCCAGTTCGACCGCGTCGCTGCTCTTCCACCAAGCTGCAGGTAGCAGGCGGCGAGCTTGCCGTGCAGATCGGTGCTGCCCGGCCGTACCAGCGCGGCCGAACCGCCAGCCACTCAGCCGCTGCAAACTCCCCTGCCAGATGCGCGGTCGAGGCGCGTATTGCCAGAATCATGGCGTCGGCGGGAGCCAGGATGCCGGCCTGGTCGGCCATATCTGTGTGCCTCGTGCTCTCCTCGGTGGCCCTTCTGTTCCGGGCCAGAACTGCTCGCCTTGCGTGGCGCCAACCCGCGAGTGCGGCCGCGAGGGCACGGTCGGCAGCAAAGGTCATGGCCTGATGCCGGGATCCTTCACCTTCACCGGCAACGACTAAACGGGCGATTCGGGGATCAGGAGCCTGGTGGAGGCAGCACAACGGTGGATCCGGACCAGCGGCGCAAGGCTTACAGCGCCGCGCCGATCTTCACCCAGACTACGATCTACGGCTTCCCGAAGCAGTTCGACTTCATGCCGTATCCGGATGAGCTGCCGGGGTTCTTCCTCAGCCGCTGGAAGTAGCACCTAACAGCACATGTAACTGCCCAGGTACCCGCCTACCTCGGAGAGGCGGTCTGAGGGTGTGATGGTCTGGGAGTTGGGCATCCGCGTGACGAGCGGGCGAAGATTGCGTTTGACATGACTTCGGCTGCCCAATTCCAAGGAGTCGGTGGACCGTACCGCCCTTGAGCAACTGTCGCCGCACGACCTTATCGCTCTGCTATTGGCGCAGGAGGCGCGTCATGCGGCTGAGATGGCGGCGATGCGGGCCCACGTCGCGGAGCTGGAGCGCCGGCTCAGCTTGAACAGCAGCAACAGCGGCAAGCCGCCCTCGAGTGACGGGTTGAAGAAGCCTGCGCGGGTCAGCAGTCTGCGGGAACACTCCGGCAAGAAGCCGGGCGGCCAGAAAGGTCATCCGGGGAAGACGCTGTGTCGAACCGAGACACCCGATGCGATCATCGACCATTATCCGCCGGCTTGCGCCTGGTGTGGCGCCCCGCTGACCGAAGCGATGGCCACCAGCCATGTCGCACGGCAAGAGTTCGACCTGCCCGAACCGCAGTCACTGGTCGTTACCGAACACCGGGCGCACGACTGTCGTTGCGCGGCGTGCGGAGCACAGACACGGGCGCGCTTTCCCGATTGGGTGACGGCGCCGGTGCAATACGGCAAGCGGATCGGCGCCATCGTGCTCTACCTGCTGCACTACCAGTTGCTGCCGGAGAAACGTCTCGCAACGCTGATGGCCGATCTGTTCGGCGTGCGGCTGGCCACGGCAACCATTGCCCGGATAAGTCACGACTGCGCCGAACGCTTCCAGGGTTTCGTCAATGTCGTGCGCAACCAGGTGGCAACGGCGCCAGTCAAGCATATGGACGAGACCGGCTTCCGGATCGGCGGCAAGACACAATGGCTGCATATCGCCTCGACCCTGCTGCTCACTTTCTATCGGGTCTCGGCCAAGCGCGGCAGCCTGCTGGCGCAGGTGATCGGCATTGTGGTGCACGACCACTGGCATCCCTACTACACGCTGACAGGCGTGCGACATGCGCTGTGCAACGCTCACCACCTGCGCGAACTGAAGGCGCTGGTCGAGATCGAGAAGGAAGACTGGGCGCGGCGGATGCAGCGGCTGCTCCGCCGCGCCTGCCATGCGGTGAACCTCGCACGCGCGCAGGACTTGCCGCTCAAGCCGGAGATGATCGCACTGATCGAGCGCTGCTATGATGCCATTGTCGCGGACGGACTGGCCTACCACATGGCGCAACCCGCCTTGACGAAGGCCAGGCCACGCGGCCCACCGCCACGCCGGGTCGGCCACAACCTGCTGCTGCGGCTCAGCACGCGCAAAGCGGACGTGCTCCGCTTCCTGACCGATCCGAGCGTGCCGTTCACCAACAATCTCGCCGAACGCGACGGGCGGATGATGAAATTGCGGCAGAAAATCTCAGGCGGCTTCCGCTCCGAGCAAGGCGCCGTGGACTTTGCCGTTGTCCGATCGCTGATCTCGACCGCCAGAAAGCAGGGCTGGGATCTGCTCGAGACCCTGACAGCCACCAACTCGGCAAAGCTGATCGATAGCCTGCGCTTGGCCTGATCCCTCTGCTACCTGGGTAGTTACCAGCACATCTTAATTGACGCCCCGGCCGACCGCACGTCATCTGCCGCCGACGGCAGGAGAGCACGAATGAGCCAGGCGGCGGGGGCAGTCAGCGAGCAGCGGCAATGGGACCGGCTCATGGCAATGGCCAGGATCGGTGCCATCCCGGGCGACGGCGTCAACCGTGCCTGTCTGACCGATGCTGGATCGGCAGGCGCGCCGGCTGCTGATCGGCTGGGCGAACGAGATCGGCGCAGTCCATATCGATCGATGCCGCCGCCAATCTCTGGCTGCGCCGCGACGGCAGCGATCCGCCACGCCGCCGCCGTCGTGACCGGCAGCCACATGGACACGCAGCCGAACGGCGGCCGGTTCGATGGCATCTATGGCGTGATCGCCGGCCTGGAGGCGCTGGCCGCGCTGCACGACGCCGAAAGCGGCGCTGCGCCGCCCGGTCGAGGTGGTGGCATGGACCAACGAGGAGGGCGGCCGGTTCGCGCCCGGCTGCATGGGCAGCATGGCGTGGAGCGGCTGCCGCCGCATCGAGGAGTTTGCCGATGTGGTCGATCCCGACAACGTCCGCTTCGCCGACGCGCTCGCCGCGCACCTGGTCGCCGAAGCCGACCTGCCGCGCCGCCCGCTCGGCAGCCAGCCGCACGCCTATGTCGAGGCGCATATCGAGCAGGGCCCCCGGCTGGAAGCCGAGCGACTGGACATCGGCGTCGTCACCGGCATCCAGGGCAGCCGCTGGTTCACCGTGACGCTCACCGGCGAGACCGCGCACGCCGGCACGACGCCGCTCGCGCTGCGACAGCGACGCGGTGCAGGACATGGTCCGTGCCATCACTGCGCTGAACGCGCTGATGCATGATCCGACAGGATGTGTTGCGCTTCACCGTCGGACGCATCGTGGTGGAGCCGAACACGTCGAACTCGGTGGCGAACCGTGCCAGCTTCACTATCGACTTCCGCCATCCCGACAAGGACTGTGCTACTGGCGCGCGGCGATGCGGTGGCAGGCGTGGTGCAGGCTGCGGTGCGCAATGCCGGCGCGACGGTGCAGGAGACGTTCCACGCTCTGCCGGTCGCGTTCTCGCCGCTGGTGATCGATGCGGTGGAGCGCGCGGCGGCGGATGCAGCGTCACCGCCACATGCGCCTGCCGTCCGGTGCATTCCACGACGCGCAATTCGTCGTGCCCGGTGTGTCCGACCGGGCATGATCTTCGTGCCTTGCCGCAAGGGTATCAGTCACAACCCGGCGGAGTATTCCGAACCATCGCAACTGGCTGCCGGAACGCGCGTCCTGACGCAGACACTGGCCGAACTGGCAAGCGGCTAGCGCGGCGACGCGCCTGTTGTCTGCGACTTCCGCGCCACGGTAGCGTGCCGCAATGAGTAGCGTGCAAGCGCTATTGCGCCCCGTTGCCACGGCCGAGACGGCGCGGTGTACCGCGCCACGGCGCGATCAGATGCCGCATCCAATCGTGATGATGAGCCTCATCGTCGCCGCAGCCATGCTGCTGAGCTGGCTGATTCCCTCCGGACGGTTCGACCGCGCGCCTGACCGCCACGTAATCGCAGGCAGCTTTCGCGAGATCCCCAAGCGATACTCCTTACTGCCGCTGTTCCGGCTGCAGCACAGCACCCGCGAGACAGCCTGCCCTGCTGACCTGAGCGCGCTCGACGCGGGCACGATGCGCCTTGTCGCCGCGACCGGAGGCGACGTCGACGTGCTGACACCGGTGCTGATGATCGCACTGCCGCGCCGTGTGGCGATCCTGCTCGCCGTCGGTCTCGGCATCATTGCCATCGTGTATGGTGCCGGCAACCTGCACTGGGGCAATCCACAGTTTGCTGCGGCGGCATGAATGCCGAACCGGCCGCTGAATTATTTCGTCGACGGCATGACGGCATGACGTTGGCGCCGCTGCTTTTTGGACTGGCAGGTGCGGTGGAGGTGTTCTGCGCAACGCGCTCGTGCTCGACACCATCATCAACGACCTGTCGTCGCTCGCGCGCGACCGCCCGCCGGTTCTCGTCGCTCAGATCTTAGTGGGGATCGAGATCACCCTCGATGTGCCGTTCCTGTGGCCGACCGCTGGTGACGCCGACGTCCGGCGTGTTGCTCGCCTACCTGAGCACCGGAAGGGTGCGGTACGCGACCTGCGATCGACCGGTTCGGCCTGCCGCAGCCACAGCTCGATACTCCAGGCTTCGGAAGAACCCGTGCCAGCGGGAAATCGGCCACCTCTGCGCACACATCGGTCGCTTGGCCACATCAAGGGAATCGCAATGCATCGCTCGTTGATTTCAACTGCACCGGCATTGACCGTCCTTGGTCTGCTGCTCGCAATGCCAACATCGGCAACCTCGGCCACCTTTGACATCGGCAACTCCGATGGCACCACGGAGTCTGTGCTGACTCTCTCGATCCAACAGTTTGCAGGGTGGTTTTCGGAGAATGATCGTTCGGCGCTTGGCGGATTGGCTATCACAGGCCCTCGGTCAGTGTCCCAATTCAACTTCATCGTTACAGCTGCACCTTCGCTTCCCGAAAGCGGGGCGGACCCGCGGAGCTGGATCGATGATGTGTTTCTGGATCTCGACTGGCTACCTTAGGCGCGGCATACGAATTTGACCCGATCCACGCTGGCGTTGACCACCTCGAGCAGCAGACACGACCCCGCGGCAAACCCACAGTTTATCGGCCGGAAGCACACGTATCAGTGCCATCGCCAGTCCTCAAGCACGCGACGTCGGCTGCTTGGTGCGCTTGGCCTCGTCTGATGCACGCCACAGATACCATGCCGCGATAGAACGATATGGCGCCCACGCCAGTCCGATCTCTGCCAGCGCCTTCGGTTTCGGCTGCTCGTCCAGGCCATGCAGTACCCGGTAGCCGTCGCGAACCCCGAAATCGTCCACCGGCAGCACGTCGGGGCGGCCGAGGGTGAAGATCAGCATCATCTCCACCGTCCACCGCCCCACGCCGCGGATCGAGGTCAGCCGCTCGATCAGCGCCTCGTCCGAAAGTCGCGCCGAACCGCGTCGCGTCGGCACCGTCCCCTCCAACGTCGCCGCACAGATCGACCGCATGGCGGCGATCTTCGCGCCAGAAAAGCCGCACGCCCGCAACTCGGCCTCGGGGCTGGCCAGCACCAGATCCGGCGCTGGGAAGGCGCCCATTGGATATAGCGTCTCGAACCGCGCCAGGATCGCCAACGCCGCACGTCCGTGCAGTTGCTGGTGCGCGATCGCGCGCATCAGCGCCTCGTACGGGCTCCAGTTGCGTTGGATGCCCAGCCGCGGCGGTCCCACCCGACGGATCAGGGTGGCAAATGCCTTGTCGCGCCGGAGATGGCGCAGCGCTTGCTCGCTCATCGATTGGCCTATTGACGCGTCATTCGCATACCGCAACCGTGACTTGCCTCCAACCCCCTAGCCGGCGGTAGGATGCCAACATGCAGCAGGAACGCCCCTGGCTTGTCGAGCAAGACAACGAGGCCGCCAACCGGCAGACGGCCAGCCTCGCCGGCGTAGCCGTCACCCTGCTGCTGGTGGCGGTCGGCCTGTTCCTGGTGCGCGAGTTGCACGCGAAATCGGCGATCGAGGACTGCCTGATGGCCGGACGCATCCAGTGCGATTGGCTCGTGCAAGGCCACATGTAGCGCCCCGATTGACGCAAGCCCCGTCTCTGTCCAGCGTGCCGATCCTTGCAGCGCGGGGACTGTCATGCGGATTGCGGACATGGACTGGCGGATGGTGGAGGATTGGGTCCGTCACGACGACCGCTGCGCGTTGCCCCTCGGCAGCACCGAGCAGCACGCCGGGCTGTCGCTGGCGACCGACGCCATCCTCGCGGAACGCGTCGCGGTGGAGGCTGCCGAACCGCTGGGCGTGCCGGTGTTCCCTGCCCTGCCCTACGGCCTGACGCCGTATTTCACCGCCTTCCCCGGCACCGTCACGCTGCGCGTCGCCACCTATGCCGCGGTGCTGCGCGATGTGCTGGACAGCCTCATGCAGGCCGGCTTCCGCCGCGTGCTGATCGTCAACGGCCATGGCGGCAATGCGCCGGCCGGATCGGTCGCGCAGGAATGGATGATGGACAATCCCGAGGCGCATGTCCGCTTTCATGACTGGTGGCGCGCACCGCTCACCGCCGCGGCGGTGCGTGCGATCGATCCCGTCGCCAGCCACGCGAGTTGGATGGAGAACTTCCCCTGGACGCGTCTGCCGAACCGTCCGCCGCAGGAAGGCATCAAGCGCATGGTCGATACCGACCGCCTGCGCACGCTGTCGCCGTTCGAGGTGCGCACGCTGATCGATGACGGCAATTTCGGCGGCCGCTATCAGCGCGACGATTCCGAGATGCTGGAGATCTGGGACGTCGCCGTGCAGGAGACGCGGGCGCTGCTGGAGACCTGGTGATGCCCGAGCGGATTCTGGTCTGGGGCGCCGGCGCGATCGGCGGCTCGGCCGGCGCGTGGCTGAAGCGCGCCGGCCATGACGTCACCTTCGTCGATGTGGTGCCGGACCACGTCGCGGCGATCCGCGGCACAGGACTGCGCATCACCGGCCCGGTCGAGGAATTCCCTGTCACCGCGCCGGCCGTCACGCCGGACGAACTCAACGGCACCTGGCGGCACATCTTCCTGGCGGTGAAGGCGCAGCACACCGAGACGGCGACCCGCGCCGCTCACGCCGCACCTGGCGCAGGATGGCTATGTGCTGTCGCTGCAGAACGGGCTGAACGAGCTGATCATCCAGCGCATCGTCGGCCGCGACCGCACGATCGGCGCCTTCATCAATTTCGGCGCCGACTGGATGGCGCCGGGCGAGATCCTGTTCGGCAACCGTGGCGCCGTCGTGCTGGGCGAACTCGATGGCACCATGACGCCGCGTCTTGCGGCGCTGCATGCGGTGATGCGCGACTTCGAGCCGGAAGCGATCACCACGCCTGACATCTGGTCGTATCTCTGGGGCAAGCTCGGCTATGGCGCGATGCTGTTCGCCCAGGCGCTCGGCCAGAAGGGCATCGCCGATTGCCTGGCACGGCCGGAATTGCTCGGTCTGTGGCGCCGCCTCGGCGAGGAGGCGATTGTCGTCGCACGGGCAGAGGGCGTTGAGCCGCGCGGCTTCAACGGCTACGACGTCGAGGCTTTCAAGCCTGGCGCCAGCGAGGCTGCTGCGCGCAAGAGTATCGCCGCGATGGTGGCGTTCAACAGCACCAGCGCGAAGACGCATTCCGGCGTGTGGCGCGACCTTGCCATCCGCAAGCGCCGCACCGAGGTGGATGTGCAGATCGCCCCGATCGCCGAGATCGGCGCGCGCCACGGCATCGACTGCCGCGCCACGCGCAAGCTGGTGGCGATGATCCACGAGGTGGAAGAGGGCCGCCGCCCGATGACCGACGACAACCTGCTGGAACTGGCCCGGGTCAACTGAACCATGATCAGCGTCGAGGAAGCCCGCGACCGCATCCTGGCCGACCTTCAGCCGACGCCGGCGGAGATTGTCGCGCTGGCCGACGCCTGGGGCCGTGTCACCGCCGCGCCGGTGATCGCACGCCTGACGCAGCCGCCGGCCGACGTCTCGGCGATGGACGGCTACGCGCTGCGCGCCGATGACGGCTCACTCGGCGCCATGCTGCACGTGATCGGCAGCGCCCCGGCCGGCCATCCGTTCGACGGCATGTGTCGGCCCTGGCCAGGCGGTGCGCCTGTTCACCGGCAGCGTCGTCCCGCAGCGGCGCCGATGCGATCCTGCTGCAGGAAGACGCCACCGCCTCCGGCGCCGAGGTTCGGGTGAACGAGGCCGTCATCGCGGGGCGCCATATCCGCCGCGCCGGTCAGGATTTCGCTGCCGGCGACACTGTGGTTCCCGCCGGCCGCCGCCTGACCGCCCGCGACATCGGACTGGCCGCCGCCGCCAACCACCCCTGGCTGACCGTGCATCGCCGGCCGCGTGTCGCCATCCTTGCCACCGGCGACGAAATCGCCATGCCGGGCGAACCGATCCCGCCGGGCGGCATCGTCAGTTCCAACTCGCATGCGCTGGCCGCCCTGGTGCGCGCCGCCGGCGGCGAGCCGGTGGTGCTGCCGGTTGCCGCCGACACGCGCGAGGCGGTCGCCGCGGTGGCCGATGCGGTGCACGGCATGGACGTGCTGGTCACCACCGGCGGCGCCTCGGTAGGCGACCATGACCTCGTCATCGAAAGCCTGAAGACGCGCGGCCTGGAGCTGGATTTCTGGCAGATCGCCATGCGCCCGGGAAAACCGCTGCTGTTCGGCCGGCTCGGCCCGGTGAAGGTGCTGGGACTGCCAGGCAATCCGGTCTCGGCCATGGTCTGCTCGATCCTGTTCCTGCTGCCGGCGCTCAGCCGGCTCTCCGGCCTGCCTGCCGCGCCGCCGCCGACCGTGCAGGCGATTGCCGGCGCCGCGCTACGCGCCAACGACCATCGCGCCGACCACCTGCGCGCCACGGTTGCGATCGATCCCCAGGGTCGGATCGTCGCTACGCCGTTCCCGGTGCAGGATTCGGCGATGCTGCGCCGGCTCGCCCTGGCGGATGCCCTGATTCTGCGCGCGCCGAACGCTCCGGCGTTGCCGGAGGGCAGCGAGGTCACGGTGATTCGCCTCGATTCGCTCGGCCTCTGACGCGGTTTTTTTCGCGTGCCGGTTCAGGAAATCTTGACGGCGCGGTGCGAACCTATCTAGAACGCCGTTCCAGTTGCCGATTTGTTCCATGACGGGCATTCGGCGCCTGAGGGGAAAGATCGCGCGCCATGCTGACAAAAAAGCAGTACGAGCTGCTCCTGTACATCGACCAGCATCTGAAGCAGACCGGCTTCTCGCCCAGCTTCGAGGAGATGAAGGACGCCCTCAAGCTGAAGTCGAAGTCCGGCATCCACCGGCTGATCTCGGCGCTGGAGGAACGCGGCTTCCTCGGTCGTCGCCACCATCGTGCCCGAGCATTGGAAGTGCTGCGGCTGCCCGAGAACCTTGCCGCACGCGGCAGATGAGGATCATGCCGCCGAGCAGGCCAGCCCGCCGTTCTCGCCCACCGTGATCCGCGGCGATTTCACGCCGAAGATCAACGGCGTGCGCGCGGCCAACGATGCGTCGGCGATCCAGTTGCCGCTGTACGGCCGCATCGCCGCCGGCCTGCCGATCGAGGCGTTGCGCGATCCCGCCACCTACGTGGACATACCGACGCACATGCTGGACGGCGGCGAGCACTACGCATTGGAAGTCGCCGGCGATTCGATGGTCGAGGCCGGCATCCTCGACGGCGACACCGTCGTCATTCGCAAGAGCGACGCGGCGGAGACCGGTCAGATCGTCGTTGCCCTGGTGGACGATGCCGAGGTCACGCTGAAACGACTGCGCCGCCGCGGCAACTCGATCGCGCTCGAACCGTGCAACGTCCGGCACGAGACGAAAATCTTCCCGGCCGACCGGGTGAAGGTGCAAGGCAAGCTGGTGGCATTGCTCCGGCGGTACTGAGCCTGGGAGTGCACAGCCGTCAGAACGTCACCCTGATGCCGCCGAAGCCGCCGATCGGTGCCGCCAGACTGTAGCTGCGTGGGTTGGTGGCGCCAGGAGCCTGGGCGAGAAACACTGAGCTGGTCGGTGAGAAGGTACCGAACGTGTAGTAACGCGCGTTGGTGATGTTCTCGACCCATGCAAACAACTGCACATTCTTGCTCAGCTGGTAATTTGTACTGAGGTTCATTGTGAAATAGCCCGGCAATGGTGCCGTGAGATTGGCCTCATCGCCGAACAGGTAAGAGCTGCTTGCCAAAATTGCCGAGGCGCCGACGGTCCACTTGTCCGTCGCGTTGTAGTAGACGCCGAATTTGAGCTGGCTTGCCGGAATCCCGGGCAACCGATTACCGGCGCGAATTGTGATATTGCCATCGGCATCCGCTGCCGGATTGCTGCCCGACCCTTCGACGAATCCGCTTTGAAATGTGGCAGCAATATAGGTGTAGGCGATATAGGCGAGCCAACGGTCGGTCTTCAACTGCGCGCCGACGTCGACCCCCTGACGGCGCGTCTCGCCAACATTGGTGAAGAAGGCGCGCCCCTGGGTCGCGCTGTTGATGAATGCGATGTCGTTGTCGAGGGTGCTGCGGAACAGCGCAAGATTGTAATTGAGTTTGACCCCTTCGCTTGGCGCGAAGCTGCCACGCACGCCGGCCTCCACGGTGTGCGACACCACCTGCTGGAGGTTGGGGTCACCGACGAAAAAGTTGGCCAGGCTGCACGAGTTGGTGGGCCCGGCGCACGAGAGCTCGGCCGGCGTGGGTGCGCGGTTCGCCACCGCGTAACCGGCGTACGCAGTGAGCCAGTGGCTGAACTGATAGCTCACTCCGGCGGCCGGATTAAAGTGGTTGTAACTATGATTGCCGGTCAGGTCACCACCATTCTGATCGTTCAAGTCGATCAGCGCCGCGTTGAACCGGCCAGAAAGGGTCAAGGCAAGCCGCGGCGTCAGGTTCAGCGTATCGGCGATATACAACCCGTATGTAGCGTTGGAGATCGCGACGCGGACCGGCGAGTTCGTGCCAGGCTCGTCGATTACCACCCCTGGCCCGCCGAACACGCGGTCAAGCGGTGTCAGCCCACCGATAAACGAGACCGCGCTGAACATCGTCTGCGCCCCGTCAAAGCTGAACCCTGCGATGAAGTGGTTCTTCAGCCCGAACAGATCATCGGTGTTCGTGATCTGGACCGATGCGCCATAGGCGTTGGTGTTGGTGGTCTGGTTGTCCAGTTCGGAATATTGACCGCCATTCAGGAAGTCCGGAATGAACCCGCCGCCCAGCGTGGTACCGAAGCCTCCATCAAAGCATAGCAGCCCCGAGCCATCGGTGCAGGGCGTATCGTTCGGCGCGTTGCCGTTGGTGACGCGCTGCAGGAGATAGCGGTAGTACACCAGTGCCTGCACCGAGGTGGTGTCAGTCAGATCCACGTTGCCGTTGAGGCTGACCGAGGCGTACTGGTTGCTGATCGAGTTCGGTGCCGTGAACTGCGCGGCCGGGTCCGCGGCCAGCAGCTCGACCGGCGAACTGCCGGGACCGTTGAGTATCGAGTGCGCCGCCGTGATATTGAGGTGCAGCTCGGCACGGTCGCTTCGCCAGCCGACATCGCCGAAAATATTCTGCAGTTCAGTCGACTGCTGATCCCGCCAGCCGCTCTGGTGCAGCACCGTCCCGGCAACATAGGTCGATTCGTTGCCGATCTGCTTGCCGTATTGGAACTCTCCTTCGACCTGGCCGAACGACCCGCCTGAGACATCTCCCTCGAAACCCTGCCAGGTGAAACCGTTCTTGAGCTGGACGTTCACCGAGCCGCCCAGAGCATTGAGGCCGTATACGGGATTGGAACCCTCGAGGTTGATCCGGTCGATGGCGATATCAGGGATAAGATCCCAGTCCACCGTATCGCCGAATGGCTGATTGAACCGAACGCCATTGACATAGACAGCAAGGCCTTGGGGAGTTCCTTGTAGTCCCGACGCAGCAAAGCCGTGATAGAACAGCGTCGGCTGGAAGGGGTTGCCCGAAGCGGAATCCAGACTGACGCCGCTCACCTGCCGGTTCAGCGAATTGACCAGGTCGGTGGTTCCCTGCCGCGTTATGTCGCTGCTGTCCAGCACGTGGGTTTCCGCCGGGATCGTATTACGATCGATCCCCGAGCCGATGAGCGGAGAGGCGCCGACCACTTCGACCGGTGGCAATTCGGTGACTGTCGGTGTCGCCGGCGGCACGGTTTGAGCAACAACGTTACCGCTCAGCAGGATCGCGATAGCCGCGATGATCGGGCCGCCTCGCACGCTGAACACCTCCCACGGGTCTCGAACATGAATTAGGGCTCCGGAGGTGCCGGCTGGCTATGGCACAAGTTCCCGAAATTCGCGAGAATAGTTCCCGAAATCGCTGCCCCGAGTGCATTGGGGACGCAAGTTCGTGGGGAGGCAATGGATGCCGCTTGGCGTGCGGCTCACTGCACTGGTCGGATTGGTGCTGCTGGTCAGTATCGCTGGCGGGGGCATGCTGGTCGCTTGGCATGCCGCCGGCCGAGTGCAGACCGAACTTCGCGCGGCGCTTGACGTAGGGGCAAATACCATCCGGAACGGATTCGATGACCTGGCCGGCGCGAGCGACATCGCGCAGGAATTGCGGCATCAGGTCGCCACCTTCAACGGCAACCGCCATCTGCACGCGACGCTGCTTGATGCCAGGAATCAGCCGGTTGCCACGTCCGTGCTGCTGGCTCCGACCCGACCGGCTCCGGATTGGTTCCTCCGGCTTATCAGAGGTCAGCCGCGTGCCATCCGGCTGCCGGTCCCACCGGCCTTCGAGAGCGGTGGCGTCATCCTTTTGCAAGCCGATCCGACCAACGAGACAGCCGAGGTTTGGGAAGGGTCGTGCGATGCCATGCTGGTGCTGGCAGGGTTCGCAGCGCTGACCGCATTGCTGACCTCCGCCGTTGTCGGCCGCGCATTACGGTCACTTACCGAGTTGTCAGCCGCTTTCGAGCATGTTGGCAACGGTGACTATCACAGCCTATTGCCGGCGCATGGTCCGCCTGAGCTCAGGCGCCTGGCGAACGGCTATAATCTCATGACACAGCGGCTCGCCGCGGTCGCCGCCCAGAATCACCGGCTCAATGAACGACTGCTGACGCTGCAAGCAGAAGAGCGAGCCGACCTTGCGCGAGACCTGCATGATGAAATTGGCCCACTGCTCTTCGCGGTAGACATGACCGCTGCAACCATTGAACGTCTGGTTGACAGCGAACGGGCGGGCGGCATTCCAGCGCACGCACGGTCAATTCACGATGCAGTAGGTCACATGCAGCGGCGCGTGCGCGCAATTCTCGAACGTCTACGACCGTTAGGGACATTCGGACTGGCGACTACCATCGGTCGGTTGGTGGCGTTCTGGCAAGACCGTCGCCCCGACATCGACTTCATCGTCACCATCACGATCGATGAGGATCGGGTTGGTGACGATATGCAGGAGACGATCTATCGCGTGATCCAGGAAGGCGTAAGCAACGCGATCCGCCACGGCGAGCCCACGCGGGTGGAGATTGCGATCACGCATGATGGAACCGATTGTGTTCGGGTCGAATTGACGGACGACGGGATCGGTATACCGGCGGATGTTTCTACCGAGCGTGGGCCAACCCGATTTGGCCTGATTGGGATGCGCGAGCGTGTGATGGCGATGGCCGGATCGCTATCCATTGGCGGTGGTCACAACGACAAGGGCCTGACGCTTGTCGCATGTCTGCCGTGCATGAATTCAGCGCAGTCGTGCCGCCAGGACACACTGCAATGAAGGTCCTTTTGGTCGACGATCATTCGGTCGTGCGGTCCGGCCTTCGCGCTCTTCTGACGTCTGTGGCAGACGTCCAGATCTCCGAGGCGGCCAACGGTCGAGACGCCCTGTCGCGATTGCGGCAGGATCGACCCGACCTCGTGCTGCTTGATCTGAACCTGCCAGGCATCGGTGGACTGGAGTTGCTGCGCCGGATGCTATTGGAGGACAAAGGTGTACGGATCCTGGTGTTGAGTATGCATGCAGAGCCGCTGTATGCCGCGCGCGCGATGGAGCTCGGCGCGCGAGGCTATCTCAGCAAGCACGCGTCGGCGGAGGAGCTGCTGACCGCGGTGCGTCGCACGGCCGACGGCGGGCGCTACATCGAGAGCGAAATCGCGCAGGAGTTGGCGTTGCGCGCGATCTCCCCCGGTCACGACCTGCGAGACCTCACGGAGCGTGACCTCGAGATGATGCGATTGCTCGCGAAAGGCATGGGCCTGGCCGAGATCGCCGATGCGCTTGGGATCGGCTATAAGACAGTCGCCAACGCATGCAGCCACATCAAGGCCAAACTTGGCGTAACACGGACCAACGATCTCGTTCGCCTGGCGATGACACTGGGCATCGCCTGAACTCGTGTCGCAAATCAACTGTGCAGCCGTTCAATCGACGAGTCGAAATCACACCGGCACGTCGGCGTTTGCAGCGTCGGCTCGCCGCACTCGGGTGAGTACAAAGTGCCAAAGGCACGAGCGCCGAACACCGAAGCATCATTCGGTCAGGCGAAATCGCACGGGCACTTCAGCTAAGGCCGGAATCGGCATGCCGCCCCTCGAAGCCGGCACGAACCGCCACTGCTGCACTGCGGCGAGCGCCGCAGTGTCGAGGGTCGCGTAGCCGCTGCTTTCCGCAACCGTCACCGCTATCGGCATCCCCTCGGCGGAGACGTTCACATGCAGCACGACCCGGCCTTGCTGACCGCGCCGACGGGCAATTTCGGGATAACTGGGCGGACGGTCTGACTCCATTCCAGCCACCGGATGCGCAGGCGTCAATGGCGCCATGGAGACTGCGGCGGGAGTCGTCAGCGGCGCAGCCGCAGGGCGCGTCACCTCAACCGACGGCCGCGCCGCAGCCGTGCGGAGCGACGGCGGATGCTGCTGCGGAGCGTGTTGCGGGATTGCCGGAGCAGTTGTTTCCATCTTCGGTTCCGGCTGCGGGATTGTTGGGGTTGTCTCCTGGATGTTTGGTTCGGGTTGAGGGATTGCCGGCGTAGCCTGCTCCGCGTTTGGTTCTGGCCGGGCAGGCTGAGGCACGGTCTGCTCCATCGGTGGCGGTTCGGCGGTCGAAGGTTCCGCCGGCGTTGGTGGCGCATCCACGTGCGCTGGTGCCGGCGCAAAAACCAAGGCGATGCTGGGCTCCGTCGGCGGCCTCGGCAGAGCGATACTCTGCGAGAACCAAACGAGCGCCAACAGCGCAAGTCCGTGCAGCGACAGGGACGCGGCAAGCGCGCCGTGCCGTCGTCGGATCATTCGATCCGAAGCGGATAGCGCCAGACGTTCGAAGCCCTGCCGCGTACGCCGTCCCTCCCACGCCCGGCATACGCTCGTATCAGCCTGGCAGGAAGCCCTGGCTATTCCGTCGGCGCCGGTGGCAATGACGGCGATGCATGTTCGCGTGGTGTCGGCACCGGCGGAACCCAGGGCCGGTCACCGCGAAAGGCGCGGTCGGTCAGGATATGGGCGCGCCGCCCATCCAGCCAGATCGCGGTCGCGCCATTACGCCAGACAGTGAAGCGATCGACCAGGGCTGGCCATGGGCGCTGACACAGGCCGCGCGCCGGCTCCGCCGATACGATGACGGAAACCGCTTGGCAGCCGTCGGGGTGGGCGCCGCCACGCACCAGCAACGCGGCCTTCGCCCCCGGCAGCGGCCGCAGCAGGCAGGAACCCTCCTGACAGATGATCGCGCCATCAGCCTGCTCGCCATCCTTGGGCATCGTGCGTGGGGCCTCTGCCGCCCAGTATTGCAGCCAGGCATCCCGGGTGAACTTCGACACACCGGAGACGGACTGCAAATACACCGTGTCCTGCACCCGCACGCCGATCAGCCGGGCATCTGCCGACACCATGAGGTCGGGCGGCCGTACCAGCAGCGGCGAGACCAGGCCGAGTGCGATTATCGGCACACCGATCAGCCGCAGCCTGCTTCGCCACAAGCCGAGCCAGGCGATGCCGAACCCGGTCACCGCCAAGCCCCAGGATGGCATGTGCGGCACGTCGATCGTCGCCGCCGGCCATGAAGCGGTGGTGCGCGCAACATACAGGATCGCCTCGGCGCCCCATCCCATCGGCACGAACGCGAGCCAGTCGAGGCCAAACGGCAGCAACATCAAGGCGATCAGCCCAGCAGGCATTACCCAGAGCGCCGCCAGCGGCACAGCGATCATGTTTGCCACCACGAAATAGACCTGGATGTGGCCGAAATGATACGCTGCGAACGGCGCCGATGCAGTGCCGGCCAGCGCACTGGTCAGCGCCAGCGCCGCCAGATAGGAGGCGAAGCGCCGGGGGCGTGAGCCGCTGCCACGAAGCGTGCGCAATGTAGGACGCAACACCTCATAGCCGGAGATCAGCACCAACACGGCGGAAAAGCTCATCTGGAACGAGACGCCGGGCACCTCGTGCGGCTCGAGCAGCATCAGCACCGTCGCCGCCAGGGCGAGGCCGCGCAGCGAGATCGCGCGCCGCCCGGCGAGCACAGCGACGGTATACAGGCACGCCATGGCGAAGCTGCGTACGATCGGCAAGTGCATGCCGGTCAGCACCATGTAGCCGCCGCCGGCAAAAAGTGCGGCTAGCGCCGCCAGCTTCTTGGTCGGCCAGTGCAGGCTGGCATGCTCGGACGCCGCGAGGGCGAGGCGCGCGAACGCCAGCGTCCAGCCCATGACGATGCCGATATGCAGTCCCGCGACCGCCAGCAGGTGTGCGAGGCCGGAGGCACGGAACGCGTCGTGGTCCGGTGGCGGGATGCCGGTGGTGATGCCGGTCAGCAGCGTGATCGACACCGCGCCGGCCGCCCCGGGCACCACCGCCGAGATGTGGCGCGCGATAACTTCCCGCAGACGCTGCACCATGCGCATCGGGCCACCCGGCGGCGTTTCGGCGATGCGTTCCACTGGCCCGAGCGCGTATCCGGAACCACCCTGGCCGCTGTACCAGGCGTCGCGCTGGAGGTCCCATGCACCTGGATAGGCAGGCGGCATTGGCGGCCGCACGAGGGCGCGCAACCGGACCGTGTCGCCAGTGCCGATCTCCTGCACATCACCGGCTCTCAACCGCACCCGCAGCCAGCGTTGCAGCGGATCGCCGCCGTCCAGTTGTACCGCTTCGAGCGCGATCCGTCGGCCGTCGGGCAGTGCCTCCACCGAACGGACGGTGCCGGTCAGGATCGTAGCGCGGGTCGGCAGCGGTGACTGCGACGGTGCACGGACAGTAGCAAACTGCGACGCCGTAAAGCCGGCGGCGGCGGCGGCCACTGCCATGATGACCGCGCGCGGCAGGACATGGCACCTCAGCAGTACTGCAGTGCATATCGCCGGGGTCGCCACCATCATCCCGAGCCACAGCGGCGGCTCGCTGCGCAGGGCGAAGTAGCAAAGCACGCCGGTGCCCATGAATACCGGCAGCCACGGCGCGAAGCGGCCACGCTCGGCCGCCTGCCATTCCTCCAGCCAATCGACGATCAATCGCTGCACGCACGGGAGGTTAACGCAGGCGGCCTCTACAGCCGGTGAATGCGCATGCTAGATCATCGCCATGACGGTTCGCGCCCGCATCGCCCCCAGTCCGACTGGCCTGCTGCACATCGGCACCGCCCGGACGGCCCTGTTCAACTACCTGTTCGCCCGTCACCACGGCGGCGAATTCCTGATTCGCATCGAAGACACCGATCGCGAGCGCAGCACCGAGGCGGCGACCAAGGTGATCTTTGAGGCTCTGGAATGGCTTGGCCTGACGGCAGATCAGCCGCCGGTGTTCCAGTCAACGCGCATGGCGCGGCACGCCGAGGTGGCGCGGCAGATGCTGGCCGCGGGTCACGCCTATCACTGCTACTGCACGGCCGAGGAGCTGCGGCAGATGCGCGAGCAGGCGCTCGCCGAAGGACGGTCGCCGCGCTATGATGGGCGCTGGCGCGACCGCGACCAGGCCGATGCGCCGCCAGGCGTGGCACCCTCGATCCGGCTGAAGGCACCGCGCGATGGCGACAGCGTGGTCGAGGACCTCGTGCAGGGAACCGTCCGCGTCGCCAACGCCGAACTGGACGACATGATCATCCTGCGCAGCGACGGCACGCCGACCTACAATCATTCGGTGGTGGTGGATGACCACGACATGGGCATCACCCATGTCATTCGCGGCGACGACCACCTGACCAACACGTTTCGCCAAGTGCAAATCTATCAGGCGATGGGCTGGGACCCGCCCCGTTTCGCGCATGTACCGCTGATCCACGGCGCTGACGGTGCCAAGCTGTCGAAGCGGCACGGCGCAGTGTCGGTGCTGGAGTTCCGTGAGCAAGGCTATCTGCCCGAGGCGCTGTGCAACTACCTATTGCGTCTCGGCTGGGGACACGGCGACGCCGAGGTGATCAGCCGCGAAGAGGCGATCCGGCTGTTCGACCTCGACGGAGTTGGACGGGCGCCGAGCCGGATGGATTATGCCAGGCTCACCAACCTGAACGGACACTATATCCGCCATGCCGACGACGATCGGCTGACCCGTGAGGTGCTGGAGCGGTTGGCGGGTCGCACCGACCTGGTGCTTGACGCGCGGGCGGCCGAGCGCATCCGGGCACTGATGCCGGCGCTGAAGGAGCGCGCCAAGACGCTGGTGGAACTTGCTGATGCCGCTACGTTCCTGGCGCGGCCACTGCCGCTGCCGATGGAGCCGAAGGCGGCCGCCCTGTTGACGCCAGAGGCGCAGTTGATGCTGCGCGATGTCGCCGACGCACTGGCCGTCACGGACTTTACCCAGGCGGCAATCGACGCGACCCTGCGCAGGTTTGCCGAGTCGAGCGGCCGGAAGCTCGGTCAGGTTGCTCAGCCGCTGCGCGCGGCGCTGACCGGCAGCATAGCCAGCCCCGGGATCGATGCGACACTGGTTGCGCTGGGCAAGGAGGAGGCTCTGGCGAGGCTCGCCGTCGTAGCCTGACACCAGCAGAAAAAAGTCTGGAACTTTGATCTGGATCAATGCAGCCGGGTGTCGCGCGCGGCATATTTCCGCCCGTGAGGTCGGCGGGTTTCGACCCGCTCTCACCTCTCTCTTGGACTCCTCCCCATACCCTCGGCGGCACCAATTGGTGCCGCCATTTTTTCTTTTGATACGGATAATCACGAATAGTTCTGGCAGTCTGACTTCATCAAATGTGAACCCGCGCCCGCGATAGTCGGACACCGGACTGAAGCAGCCTTCGTGGCCAGCGAGCGAGATTTCGACAATGCGTGCAAACGACAGCAATTCCAGTGGAGTGGGCAGCGTCCTCCTCGGCATCGCAGCGATCGCGCTGGCAGGGATGGTCGGTACCATCGGCCTGCTTCATCAGGTCGGTGAACTTGGGCCGAGGGTCGGGGACATCGTCGCATTCGATCCGCTCGATTCGATCTCGCGCGACATGCACGCGCGCCTGCCCGCCATGTCGGTCGGAGATCAGGCCGGAGTAGCTTGTGTCCTGGACGTCCGCACCATGCATGCCAACGGCGGCAGCGTGATCATCGAGGCTCGCGAGCCCCGCACCAGCTTCGGCTACCGCGTGCACTGGGCCGGGGCGCGCAGCAGCAATGACGGTGCCGATTGTGGCGCGTCCGCCGACCTGCTGGTGAACCTGGAAGATGTCGAGGTCCTGGCGATGGCCGCCGGCGGCTACGGTGTGCCCGCCAGCAGGCAGATCGGCGCCGTCTGGCGCTCGGCCGCGGCCGCGCAGTGACGACGGATCGCCGGCGACCGCGGGGACATTGATGTCCCTCGCCGTGTCATTCCAACGGCAAAGGGTATGATACAGCGCAGCCGCTGGCCGCAACCAATTGCTGATCCCGCAGCGTCGCCAGCAAGCAAGGTTCAGCGCAAATGCACGCTGATCAGAAGGGATGCACGCGAATGTACCGAGCGGTCGCGAGGCCGGTGCCTTCTTTGAGGCTGGGCACCGGCGGATCGACTGCTCAGGACCATCTGCGTGCATCCCTTCTGATCAGCGTGCATTTGCGTTGAGTCTTGCTTGCCTTGCTGCTTGGCTTCGGCGAGAGGCACGCACGGGCCACCAACTCCGTCACCATTGGGACGTGCGGGCAACGCGGTCCCGCATAGGCAGCGCATCGCGGTGGCTCTCCGTTCGTTTCGACCGCACTGGCGCTTGCCGGCGCCGTTAAAGCACCAAGTGTTGGTCGTTTTCGGCGGTTGCCACCAGACGAATAAGGATGGCGGGGCCGGCCATCGCTGGCCCCGTGCGTGATGCCGCGATCGCCAGGTGAGGGCGCTCGGGTCAGGCCCGAGGGTAAAGTTCAGGGCGGCCCGGTGCTGTCTGGCGCCTCAGACCGCGAGGTTAGCGGCTGCGATGCAGCTGGGATGGCCACGGTTGGAGACTGGGCAGTCGGGGAGAGCGGCCGGTTGATGGCGTTCATCACCAAGCGGAAAAGGCTGCCGCGGTGCCTGATGAGGGCCCGTTGCACCTCCCGCCATAGCGGATGGCTCCCCGTGATGCCGAGATCGCGGCAGATATCGACGATGACGGCGCCGATCGGCCGGCGGCGGATCTCGGCTGCGATCTGCTCCGGGGTGGGCAGGCCTGCGGGACGCGGGTCGGCCTCGGCAACGCGCGGGGCGGCAGGTGCCTTGGCCGCGGATCGAGCCCTGCCTGGCCTCGGTCCGGCATCGAGGTGGGCAGCGCGGCGGAGCACTCTCGCTTCGAGCGCTTCGGCGAGGTGCAGGCCGCGGGCAATGCTGGCGAGGATCAGCACGAGATCGGTGGTGCCGAAGCGGGCTTTGACCAAGAAGGGGTCGGTGGCGGTGCGCTGGCGGATGGTGGCGGCGAGTTCGCGGCCGTATTCGATCAGCTTGCGGACCAGGGCGAGCAGGCCGCCGCTGCGCCTGGGCTGGGGGGTTGGGGCAGGGGCTTCGGCCGCGGCGGACATGAACGTAACAAGAACATAGTGGTCGGCGGGATGTCAAGGAAAATATTCCGACGCCTCCGTTTGGGTGATGGCTCGGCACCGTTGACGCTGGTGCCGGCTTTCTGCGACCTAGAGTCGTGTCGTACCGGCAAAAGCACCTGCTGGCGATCGAGGGCCTGTATCCGCCCGAGATCGGCCATCTGCTCGACCTGGCGGAGAGCTACGTGCTGCTCAATCGTTCAGGCAAGACCCAGCGCGACCTGCTGCGCGGGCGGACGCTGATCAACCTGTTCTTCGAGGATTCGACGCGCACGCGCACCAGTTTCGAGCTGGCCGGCAAACGGCTCGGGGCCGACGTGATCAACATGTCGGTCTCCAGTTCCTCGGTGAACAAGGGTGAGACGCTGCTGGACACCGCGGGGACGCTGAACGCCATGCACTGCGACCTGCTGGTGGTGCGGCACGATCAGTCCGGGGCACCCAACCTGCTGGCGCAGAAGGTCGACGCGGCGGTGATCAACGCCGGCGACGGGACGCACGAGCATCCGACCCAGGCGCTGCTGGATGCGCTGACCATTCGCCGCCGCAAGCGGCGGCTCGAGGGGCTGACGGTGGCGATCTGCGGCGACGTGCTGCACTCGCGGGTAGCGCGTTCGAACATCCATCTGTTGACCACGATGGGCAGTCGGGTGCGCGTGGTTGGGCCGCCGACGCTGATGCCGGCCGAGGCAGAGCGGCTGGGTGTCGAGGTGTTTCACGACATGGAGCACGGTCTCGCCGGCGCCGACATCGTGATGATGCTGCGGCTGCAGCGCGAGCGGATGCAGCGCGGTCTGGTGCCGAGTGCGCGGGAGTATTTCCGCTTCTTCGGGCTGGATGCGGCGAAGCTGGCATTCGCGAGGCCGGACGCGCTGGTGATGCATCCGGGGCCGATGAACCGCGGCGTGGAGATCGACAGCGCGGTCGCGGACGATCCGCAGCGCAGTGTGATCCGCGAGCAGGTCGAGATGGGCGTGGCGGTCCGTATGGCGGTGCTGGACACGCTGTCCCGCGGGCACGGTCGGAATGAGCTCTGACACGCTGTTCACCGATGTCCGTCTGCTGGACCCTGCCGGCGGCCTCGATCAGCACGGGGAGCTGTTGGTCCGTGGCGGCCTGATCATCGATTTCGGCGCCGGCCTGGGACGCCCGGACGGTGCAACCGTCGTTGCGGGAGAGGGCGCCATCCTGTGCCCCGGCCTCGTCGACATGCGCGCCGCGCTCGGCGAGCCGGGCTACGAGTACCGCGAGACCATCGCTTCGGCCGCGGAGGCCGCGGCGGCCGGCGGCATCACCACGCTCGCCGCTTTGCCCGACACGCTGCCCGCGATCGACGATCCTGCTCTGGTGCGCCTGCTGCGTGCCCGCGGCGAGGAAACCGGCAGCCTTACCATCCTGCCCTATGGCGCGGTCACCACTGGCTGCCGCGGCGAGGAACTTGCCGAGCTCGGGTTGCTGGCCGAGGCCGGAGCGGTTGCATTCACCGACGGCGGCCGCGCGATCAGGTCGGCGCGCCTGATGCGTACCGCGCTCTCCTATGCCCACGGCTTCGGCGGTCTCATCGTCCAGCATCCCGAGGATCCGTCGCTTGCCGACGGCGGTACCGCGACCGAGGGCGAACTGGCCACACGCCTTGGCCTTCCCGGTATCCCGGCCGCTGCCGAGGCGATCTTCGTGGCCCGCGACATCCGGCTGGCGGCGCTGACCGGTGGTGCAGTGCATTTTGCCCACATATCAACTGCTGAGGCGCTGCGGCTGATACGTGAGGCGAAGACCAATGGCATCGCCGTGACCTGCGACACCGCGCCACCCTATTTCGACCTGAATGAAACGGCGATCGGCGACTTCCGCACCTACGCCAAGTTGTCGCCGCCGCTGCGCAAGGAAGCGGACCGGATGGCGGTGGCGGCGGCACTCGCTGACGGCACGATCGATGCGATCGCGTCGGATCACCAGCCGCGCGACGCCGACGACAAGCGCCAACCTTTCGCCCAGGCCACGCCGGGCGGCACCGGACTTGCCACCCTGCTTGGCGTGACGCTTGCGCAAGTTCACAGCGGCGCGTTGACGCTGGCCCAGGCGATCGAGCTGCTCACGGCTCGGCCCGCGGCGTTGCTGCGGTTCGATGCGGGCCGCCTGGCGAAGGGCCGGCCCGCGGATCTCTGCCTGTTCCACCTCGAACGCGTCTGGCAGGTGGAAGCCGGCCGCCTCCCTGGCAAGGCACAGAACACGCCGTTCGACGGCCGTGCGCTCGAAGGGGTGGTGCTGGGGACTTGGAAGGCCGGGCGACGGGTGTTCGGATAGGCGAACACAAATCTTTCATATAGATTGCAGCCTCAGTTCTAGACATGCAGAGGCGACCATGGCTCTGAGCCTCAAGGACCCCGAGACCGACCGACTTGCCCGCGAGGTCGCGAAGCTCACCGGCGAAAGTCTGACGGAGGCGGTGCGCAATGCTCTGGCGGATCGTTTGGTCAGAGAGCGTCTGCGCCGTGGACAACACTCCGACGGACTCGCTGGAATGCTTGACGTATGGCCCTGGAATGCGCCGCTCTTCCCGACCTCGACGCCCGATCCGCAGACGAGATCATCGGGTATGACGAGTACGGCATGTAGCGCTGATGGTGATTGATAGCTCCGCCATCCTCGCAATCCTGCTCGATGAGCCAGAGCGTGCCGCCTTCGCGATGGATCCGCTCCGCCTGATATCAGCGGTGAGCCGGGTCGAAGCCGGATTGGTGATCGAGTCGAGAAAGGGGGCAGCCGGACGCAGTCTACTGGACACGTTCCTGCGGATGGCCGGCGCCGATATCGTTGCAGTAACATCGGAGCAGGCCGAGTTGGCACTGGAGGCATTCCGACGCTTCGGCCGAGGACGCCATCGCGCCGCACTTAATATCGGCGACTGCTTCGCATACGCAGCAGCGAGAGCGACCGGCCAGAGGCTGCTCTTCAAGGGCGACGACTTCGTCCACACCGATGTGCCGTCCGCAGTGCCGCTCTGACCGCCACCGATGCAGCCTCTCGCCTATGCGCTCCTCGGCTATCTGTTCGGCTCGATCCCGTTCGGCCTGATCCTCACCCGTATCGCCGGGCTGGGTGACATCCGCCGTATCGGCTCCGGCAACATCGGCGCAACCAACGTATTGCGCACCGGGAACAAGGGTCTCGCCGCGGCCACCCTGCTGCTGGATGGCGGGAAGGGCGCCGCAGCTGTTCTGCTCGCCGCGTGGCTTGGCGGCCACGATGCCGTGCTGTGGGCCGGCAGCGCGGCGGTGCTGGGGCATGCCTTCCCGATCTGGCTTGGATTCAACGGAGGCAAGGCGGTCGCAACCTCCTATGGCGTGCTGATCGCCGCCGCCTGGCCGGTCGGCCTTTGTGCAGGAGCGATCTGGCTGGCGACGGCGGCGGTGGGGCGCATCTCGTCACTGGCCGCGCTGGCATCGTTCGCGCTCGCACCGCTCCTCGCCGCCACGCTGGCCGATGCCATCGTCGTTAAGCTTGCGTTGGTGATCGCCGTGCTGGTGTTCGCCCGTCATCACACGAACATCCGACGCCTGATCGCAGGCACAGAGCCGCGCATTGGTCAGAAAGCATGAACTGCCAGACCAAACTCCAGTCGATGCAATAGACCGGTTGCGGCTCGCACGCACCGAAGGCGTCGGTCCAGTCGCCTATCGCCGCCTGCTCGCGCGGTACGGTTCAGCGGCCGAGGCACTTGCTGCCTTGCCGGGCCTCGTCCGCGCGGGCGGCCGACCGACGCCGCCCGCCCTTCCGTCTGCGGACGATGCCACACGCGAACTGCATGGGCTCGGTAGGCTTGGTGCCCGGATGATCTTTGCCGGCGAGCCCGACTATCCGCCGCTGTTGGCACTCTTGGATGATGCGCCCGCCGCCATCGCCGTCCTGGGCGACCCCGCACTGCCGGTGGCCCGCGCAGTTGCAGTGGTTGGTGGCCGCAACGCCTCGGCGAACGGGCAGCGCATGGCGGAAAGCCTTGCTGCGGACCTCGCACACTCGCTGACGGTGGTCTCCGGCCTCGCGCGCGGCATCGATGCCGCCGCTCACGTCGGCGCATTGCAAACCGGACGTACCATTGCGGTGGTGGCCGGCGGCCTCGACGTGCCCTATCCGCCCGAGCACGCCGATCTGCAACGCCGCATCGCGGAGTCGGGCGCCGTGCTCACCGAGGCGCCCCTCGGCACCGCGCCGCAGGCGCGCCATTTCCCGCGCCGCAACCGAATCATCGCCGGCCTCGCGCTCGGCGTCGTGGTGGTGGAGGCGGCGTTGCGATCCGGCAGCCTGATCACCGCCCGCATCGCCCAGGACGCCGGCCGCGAACTGTTCGCCGTCCCAGGCTCACCGCTCGATCCGCGCTCGCGAGGCGCCAACGATCTGATCCGCCAGGGCGCGCATCTCACCGAAACCGCGCAGGACGTGCTGGACAACCTGCCTGACCACCCCTCTCGCGACGGGCTCGCGCGCGACCCGCTGTTCGTGCGCGGCCCCCATCGGGCCTCGCCGAACCGCCTCCAGCCTGGCAGGAACCTGCGGAAAGTGTCGCCGACCTCGCCAGGGCGCGACGGCAAGTCGTTGATCTCCTTGGAACTTCTCCAACAGCCGTTGACGATGTCGTACGCCGCTGCCAGTTCTCTGCGGCTGCGGTCATGGCGGTATTGCTGGAACTGGAGCTCGCCGGCCGCATTGAGACGCTGTCGGGGAGCCGGGTCGCGCTGCTGCCGGAGACCGGATTTTAGGCTACGCTAAGGATCGCCCAAGGATCGCAATGTCAGACGTCGTTGTCGTCGAGTCCCCCGCCAAGGCCAAGACCATCAACCGCTATCTCGGCGGCGGCTACACCGTGCTGGCCAGCCTGGGCCACGTGCGCGACCTGCCGCCCAAGGACGGCTCGGTGCGGCCAGAGCAGGACTTCGCCATGGACTGGCAGTCCGACCAGCGCGGCGAGAAGCAGGTCGGCGCCATCGTCAAGGCGCTGAAAGGCGCCAGCACGCTGTACCTCGCCACCGACCCCGACCGTGAGGGAGAGGCGATCTCCTGGCACGTGAAGGCGATGCTGGCCGATAAGAAGGCGCTGAAGGGCATCAAGGTCCGCCGCATCACCTTCAACGAGATCACCCGCAGCGCGGTCCGCGCCGCGATGGCCGCGCCGCGCGATCTCGACCAGCCGCTGATCGAGGCCTACCTGGCCCGCCGCGCGCTCGATTACCTGGTGGGTTTCACCCTTTCGCCGGTGCTGTGGCGCAAGCTGCCGGGAAGCCGGTCGGCCGGTCGCGTGCAGTCGGTCGCGCTGCGCCTGATCTGCGAGCGCGAGGCCGAGATCGAGGCATTCCGCGCCCGCGAATACTGGACGGTCGAGGCGGACTTCACCACGCCGGCCGGCGCGCCATTCACCGCGAAGCTGACCCACCTCGAGGGCAAGAAGCTCGACCAGTTCGATCTGCCCAACGAGCAGACGGCGATGCAAGCGAAGCACCGCGTCGAGACCGGGCGGTTCCACGTCGGCTCGGTCGAGAAGCGGCGCGTCAAGCGCAACCCCTACGCGCCGTTCACCACCTCGACGCTGCAACAGGAGGCTTCGCGCAAACTCGGCTTCGGCGCGCAGCAGACCATGCGGCTGGCGCAGCAGCTGTATGAGGGCGTCGATATCGGCGGCGAGACCACCGGCCTGATCACCTATATGCGCACCGACGGCGTGCAGATGGCGCGCGAGGCGATCGCCGCGATCCGCGACCACGTCGCCGCCAGTTACGGTGGCAATTACCTGCCGTCGGCACCGCGCGAATACCAGAGCAAGATCAAGAACGCCCAGGAGGCGCACGAGGCGATCCGCCCGACCGATGTCGCGCGCACCCCGGACGATGTCGCGCGCTTTCTCTCGAACGATCAGCGCCGGCTTTACGAACTGATCTGGAAGCGGGCGGTGGCCTCGCAGATGCAGTCGGCCGAGCTGGATCAGGTCAGCGTCGACGTAACCGACGGCAAGGGCACCACGCTGCGCGCCACCGGCTCGGTCATCGCGTTCGACGGGTTCCTCAAGCTGTATCGCGAGGATACCGACGATGCGGCCGAGGAGGACGAGGGCCGGATGCTGCCGCCGATGGCTGAGCGCGATCCGCTGCGCCTTGGCGACGTGACGGCGACCCAGCACTTCACCCAGCCGCCGCCGCGTTTCTCCGAGGCGAGTCTGGTGAAGAGGATGGAGGAGCTCGGTATCGGCCGGCCCTCCACCTACGCCTCGATCCTGTCGGTGCTGCAGGACCGCAAATACGTTCGGCTGGAGAAGCGGCGCTTCATCCCGGAGGACCGCGGGCGGCTGGTGACCGCCTTCCTGGTGAGCTTCTTCGAGCACTACGTCGATACCGGCTTCACCGCCTCGATGGAGGAGAAGCTCGACGACATCGCCGACGGCAACGCCGAGTGGCGGGCGATGCTGCACACCTTCTGGGACGAGTTCTCCCATGCGGTCGATCAGACCAAGGACCTCAAGATCAGCGACGTGATCGCGGCGCTGGACGAGGACCTGGGTCCGCATTTCTTCCCAGCGCGCGAGGATGGTTCCGACCCGCGCGCCTGCCAAGCCTGCGGCACCGGCCGGCTTGGCCTGAAGCTCGGCCGTTACGGCAGCTTCATCGGCTGTTCGAACTATCCGAACTGCCAGTACACGCGGCGCCTGGCGATCGAGAACGGCGAGGACCAGGGCGAAACGCTGAAGGAGGGCATGCGCGTCCTCGGCCAGCATCCCGACACCGGCGAGGACATCACCGTCCGCCGCGGCCCGTACGGCTTGTACGTGCAGCAGGGCGAGAACGGCGAGGACAAGAAGGTGAAGCCGCGCCGCACATCACTGCCACGCGGCATGGACGGCGAGCAGATCACGCTGGAGCAGGCGCTCGGCCTGTTGTCGCTGCCGCGCGCGATCGGCACGCACCCGGAAACCCACGAGACGATCGAGGCAGGCATCGGCCGCTTCGGCCCCTATGTGCGGATGGGGGCGGTGTTCGGCTCGCTCGATCGCGACGACGACGTGCTGGCGATCGGCATCAACCGCGCGGTGGACCTGATCGCGCGCAAGATGGCGAGCGTGCGCACGCTTGGCACGCATCCGGCGGACAAGGAACTGGTCGCGGTGCGCAAGGGACGCTTCGGTCCCTATGTGCAGCACGGCAAGACGGTCGCCAATCTGCCGCGCGGCGTGATGATGGAGGAGATCACGCTGGACCAGGCGGTGGCGCTGCTGGCGGAGAAGGGCAAGCAGTTGCGCCCGCGTGGTGCGACGGGGCGACGCGGGCGAGGAGCGCCAGCAAAAAGGCCGTCATTTGACGCTGCGCCCGCTACTCAAGAGATACGTGCCGCACCTGCCAAGCGGAAGGCCAAGCCGGCGAAGCGGCGTGTCGCAAAGGCCAAGCGCGCAGCACCAAAGCCGCCGGCGAAGCGAGCGGTTGCTGCCAAGGCGCCGGCCAAGAAGAAGGCCGCAGTGCGCGGCAAGAAGGCTGCTTCGGGTGCTGGGACACGGCGGCGGGCGCCGCGATAGCGCGGTTCAGCAGGGGAGGCTGAACCAGCCGCACTCTCGACCCACGCCTGCGCGTGAGTGACGAGTGTGAGGCAAGTCTCGCAACCAGCGGTGCAAACGCGCATATGATAACGGCGTGAACCCACCCTTCGCTCCACGCGGATCCCGCAGCCGGCCAGCAGACCCTCGTCTGCCGGAGACCGTCATCGTGGTGGTCACCGGCACCGACCCGGATGGCGACGCCATCGCCCGTCCCGCCGACTGGGACACCGCAAACGGCCCGCCGCCGGTCATCTTCATGGCAGCCGAACCGCACGGCCAGCCGGCGCTGGCTCCCGGCGAGCGCGTGCTGGCACGCCTGAAGCCCGCGGGTCCGGGCCGCTACGAAGCCCACACCATCCGCCGGGTGGCTGACACGCCAGGCCGTATTCTCGGCATCTACCGGGATGGGCGCATCATCCCGACCGATCGGCGCGCGAAGGCGGAATGGACGGTGCCGCCCGGTGCAGCCGGCGGCGCCGAACCGGACGAGATCGTGCTTGCCGAACCGCTGCCCCACCATCGACTGGGCTTGAAGCCGGCCCGCATCATCCAGCGGCTCGGTGCCATGGGCGACGCTCGATCGGTCAGCCTGATCGTCATCCACACCCACGACATCCCGCAGGAATTTCCGCCCGCCGCTCTGGACGAAGCTGAGCGCGCCGGTCCGGCACCGCTGGGCCAGCGCACCGACCTGCGCGACATTCCGCTGGTCACCATCGACGGCGAGGACGCGCGCGACTTCGACGATGCGGTGTTCGCCGAACCGGACGGATCGAGCTTTCGCCTCATCGTCGCCATCGCCGATGTCGCGCACTACGTCCGCCCCGGATCGCCGCTCGATCACGCGGCGCTCACCCGCGGCAACAGCGTCTATTTCCCCGACCGCGTCGTACCGATGCTGCCCGAGGCATTGTCCAACGGCTGGTGCAGTCTGCGACCAGACGAGGATCGCGGCTGCCTGTTCGTCGAACTCCGCATTGACGCCGGCGGCCGCAAGACCGGCCATCGCTTCGGCCGCGGCCTGATGCGCAGCGCGTCACGCCTCACCTACGAAGGCGTGCAGCGAGCGCACGATGCGGGCGATCCCAGACACGCGCATCTGTATGCGGCATTTCGCGCCCTGCTCGCCGCCCGCACCGCGCGCGGCACGCTCGACCTCGACCTGGCGGAGCGCCGCGTGGTGATCGACAGCGCCGGCGTCGTGCGCAGCGTCACGCCACGGCCGCGTCTCGACAGCCACCGGCTGATCGAGGAGTTCATGGTCCTCGCCAACGTCGCCGCCGCTGAGGAACTGGAGCGGCTGCACCAGCCGGTGATGTATCGCGTGCACGCCCCGCCGTCGCCCGACAAGCTGGTATCATTGCGCGACTTCCTGCACGGGCTCGGCATCTCGCTCCCGCCCGGCGATCAGGTGCATCCGCGCGATCTCGACCGCGTGCTGCGCCGCTTCGCGGGCACGTCTGAAGCGCCGCTGGTCAACGAGGTGATGCTGCGCTGCCAGTCGCAGGCCGAATACAGCCCCGACAACATCGGCCATTTCGGCCTTGCCCTGTCGCGCTATGCGCATTTCACCAGTCCGATCCGGCGCTACGCCGACCTGCTGGTGCATCGCGCACTGATCCGTGGTCTGCGGCTGGGCGACGGCGCCCTTGCCTCGGACGAGGCCGCGCGTTTCCCAGACACCGCGCTGCATATCACCGCCACAGAACGCCGCGCCCAACTCGCCGAGCGCGATGCCATCGACCGTTACCTCGCTGCATATATGGCGGACAAAGTTGGCGAGAATTTCGCTGCACGAATTTCCGGTGTGACGCGGTTCGGACTTTTCGTCACAGTTGCTGGGAGCGGCGCAAGTGGCCTCGTGCCGGTGCGCTCGCTGCCGGATGACTTCTGGCAGCACGATGAACGGGAGCAAATGCTGACAGGACGTCGGACCCGCTTGGCATTTCGTCTGGCGCAGGAGGTCGAGGTGCGGCTTGCGGAAGCAAGTCCCGTTACCGGTAGCCTCGTATTCCACATTTTGCAGGGAACTCCCGATCGGCGTCGGGACAGACAGCGGAAGGGGGAGCGATTCAGAACCAGGTGATCCGCATCGGCGCCCTGTTCGTCCTGTTGTTCATCGTACCCGCGCACGCTCAGATCGTCGCTGCTCCTCCTGGCTTCGACCCACATCTCATCACCGACGTCTACGCCACCGCGCTCGCCTTCATGTCGCCGCGCACGCTGGAACCTGTCGCGGTTTCGCAACTCACCGTCTGGGGACTGCGCGGACTTACCGCGCTGGATCCAGAGCTGACGACAGAATTGCGCGACGGCGCGCTCCGCCTCGCGTCCCGGGAGCGCGAGCTCGTGGCATTGCCACAGCCCGCGGAGGGCGATGTCACCGGTTGGGCTGGCGCCGCCACGGACCTTGCTCTGACCGCGGCAGGCACGTCCGTGCCGGTGCGCCGGGCGGGAACGCAAGGCGTCGTACAGAGCTTCTTCGACGAGCTGTTCAACCATCTCGATCCGTATTCCCGTTATGTGCCCCCACGCGATGCCAGCGAGGACCGCGACCGCCGCGTCGGTCAGGCCGGTGCAGGGTTGCGGGTCGCACGGCGCGGCTCGGCCATCGTGGTGGTCGAGGCCATCGCCGACGGACCGGGAGCTCTCGCCGGGATCAGGCCGGGCGACACGATCGTGTCGGTGGATGGCCAGTCCGCCCAGGGCAAGGACCCCGCCACCGTGATGGGGTGGATCGCTGGGCCCGAAGAGACCGGGCTCACGGTCGCCTGGCGTGGTCGCGACGGGCATCTGCGCTCGGCGGAGCTGGAACGCGCCGTGGTACCGCCGGAAACCGTCTTCGCTCAGCGCTCCGGCGAGGCGCTGGTGATCCAGGTGACCGCCTTCAACCACACTACCGACAGCCACCTTGCGCAGGCGATCGAGCAAGGACTGGCGGCGCCTCGCCCGCCCGAGGGCATCGTGCTGGACCTGCGCGGCAATCGGGGCGGACTGCTGCGGCAGGCGGTCACCGCAGCCGACACGTTGCTGCCGGCCGGTGTCGTGGCGATTACCGCCGGACGCGATCCGTCGGCGACGCGGGTCTGGCGTTCGAATTCCGGTGAACTGGCTGCCGACATCCCGGTTGTCGTTATGGTGGACGGCCGCTCCGCCAGCGCAGCGGAGATCCTGGCCGCGGCACTGGCAGACCGTGGTCGCGGCGTGGTGATCGGCAGCTCGACGCTCGGCAAGGGGTTGGTACAGACGATCGCCCCGCTACCGGACGGCGGCGAGCTGTTCGTGACCTGGAGCCGCGTGCTGGCACCGAGAGGCTGGCCGATCCAGGGCCTCGGGGTGCTGCCGCAGGTCTGCACCAGCCTTGGCCAGGATGCGCTGAGCTGGCAGCTTGCGGCATTGGCGCAGGGGCATCAGACCATGGCGAAGGCGCTGGAAACCCACCGCACCGCCAGGGCACCGCTCCAGCCGACACAGATTCTGGCGATCCGCAACGCGTGTCCTGCCGCTGAAGGCCGCGAGTCGGACCTCGATACGGCGCGGCTGCTGATCCTCGACCCCGCCGCCTACGCCGCCGCGCTGCTGCCACCGTTCGGCAGCAGCGGTCAGGTTTCAACAGTCAACACGCAAGCCGTCACACGCTGATCCGGTGCTTGACCGCGAGCCGACGGAACCGCATGTTGTGCCGATCGTGAGGACGTAGCCATGGCGAAGACCAACACCATCCAGATCAAGCTCGTCTCGAGCGCCGACACGGGCTTCTTCTATGTGACGAAGAAGAACGCGCGGACCCAGACCGGCAAGCTGGAGTTGAAGAAGTACGATCCGGTCGTGCGCAAGCACGTGCCGTTCAAGGAAGCCAAGATCAGGTGAGCCGGGCTAGCCGCTGGACGCGGCGGCGATCTCGATCCGATTGCGTCCAGCCCGCTTCGCCTCGTACAGCGCAAGATCAGCGGCATGGAGCAGCGCTTCCGGCGTACCCGGAGCCTGCGCCCTACAGGCTACGCCGATGCTCACGGTGAGCCGAGAGCGGCCGCCGGATGCCCCTGTGAACGACGCGCCCTCAACCGCCGAGCGCAGCCGTTCGGCCGCAAGCGATGCGTCAGCGACGCCGGTGCCTGGCATCACCACAACGAATTCCTCGCCGCCGTAGCGGGCGAGCGAGTTGAACACCCGCGTGTTGCCGCGCAGCACATCCGCGACGGCGCGCAGCACCTTGTCTCCGGTGGCGTGGCCATAGTCGTCATTGACCGACTTGAAGTGGTCGACGTCGATCATCAGGACCGCGAGCTCACGGTTCTGGCCGCTCTCCAGAAGACCACGCAGATGGCGCATCAGGTAGCGCTGATTGTACAGTCCGGTGAGCGGATCGATCAGCGCCATTTCAAGCGCGGTGCCGAAGTCGGTGCGCAGCCGGTCCTGATAGCCTTTGCGCCGAATCTGATTGCGGGCACGGGCACGTAATTCATTCTCGTCGAGCGGCAGCACCAGCCAGTCGTTCGCACCGAGATCGAAGCCGCGCAGGATGCTGTCGCGCGCCTCCGGCTCGGCGATCAGCAGCATCGGGACCTCATGCGTGGCGTCCGCAGCGCGCAGGGATGCGGCGAGTTTGAGCGGGTCCTCCTCGATCAGCGACAGGCTCAGCACAATGAGGTCGAACGGGATCGCCGCCGAAAGTTCCATCGCCTCGGCGGTCGTGCGGGCACGGCCGGCTATGACACCGTCGAGCGCGAGCGCCTCTTGGATGGTCTGTGCGCCGAGGTCCCAGTCGTCGACCACGAGTGCTCGCGCGCCGGTGACCGAGGGAGGTGCCGCACTCTCGTTGGTCAGTCCGAGTGCCCGGGCGGTCTCGCCGCGCGCGCGCCATTCGTCAAGCAGCCGTTTCAGCCGGACCAGACTGCGCACTCGAGCCATCAGAGTCTCGTACTCGACCGGTTTGGTCAGGAAGTCATCGGCGCCAGAATCCAGCCCGCGCAGCCGCTCGGCGGGCTCGCCAAGCGCGGTGACCATTACGACCGGAATATGCAACGTCGTCGCATCGTTTTTCAGCCTCCGACAACACTCGAAGCCGTCCATCCCCGGCATCATGACGTCGAGCAGAATGAGATCCGGCTGCCATTCGTGCGCCATGCGCAGCGCCTCAAACCCATTCCTGGCGCTGGCAACCTGATAGTACTCCGCTGAAAGCTTGGCTTCCAGCAGACGGGTGTTGGCCGGGACGTCGTCAACAATAAGGATTCTGGCGGTCATCGGCGGCGGGTTCGCCCTTGCTGCTCGCGTGTGGCCAATGGCTAATCAAGGTAACATGTCAGCTTAACCGACGGTTGCATTCTCCGAAAGCGAGCAATCGGCTGATCAGGCCTGCACTCACGACCTTCCGCTGCGTGACGATTGTCTGTAATCCTCGCTGCAAAGCCGAAGTAGAAAATGAAGAAAAAGTGTCAAATATATGACAAATACCATGATTGCAGACAATAACGTCTCCGCGACATCGCATCCGCGCGGCAGGCGTGGCATGGCCAACCCGGCAATGTTCTTTCGCCGTTGGCTGGCAATTCCACTGCAAATGCGATCTGTGGTCCGCCCGTCGGGGCTCTGTGCCGTCGGATCGCGCGGCACACGAAGCGTGCCGGGGATGAGGCGGTGCCGGAGTTGGGGGCGGGGACCGGGGTGGTCTCAGGGGCGCTTGCTGGATGGCGGCGTCCCATCGGAACGGTGGATCGTGGTCGAGATCGTACCCGAGATGGCAAATCACCTGCGCGGCGTGTTGCCTGACGTCCTGGTGATCGAGGGCGACGCCCGCGAACTGCCGAGGCTGCTGCCGCGCCACTGGCATGGCCGGATCGGCAGCGTGGTGTGCGGCATTCCGCTCGTTTGGTGCCGCTGGCCGAGCAGGCGCGGTTCATCGCTGCGATCGACGCGGTTGCCCCAGCCGGCGGTTTTCTTCACTACACCTATTGCGCCACCTCGCCCGCTGCCCCGGCGCAGGCAGCCAGGTGCCGCGGCGGGAGGCCTGGACACCGCTCAACGTCCCGCCGGCAAGCGTGTGGCGCTACGTTCCCGGCGCGTAGCGGACCGATGATCGGTGGTCGATCGGTGCTACTGACCATCGAATGCCTCGTTTGGCGCCGTTCGGCTTCGTGCTGCTTTGGGCCTCGTCGTTCATTGCGTCCCGGGTAGGGCTGCGATTCCTATCGCCGATGCTGTTCGTGACGGTGCGGCTGGTGTTCGCCGCCACGGTTCTCGTGGCCGCGATGGTCGCGTTGCGACGGCCGTGGCGTACACTGGCGGGACGATGGGGACACCTGGCGGTAGCCGGCGTGTTGACCAATGCCGTGCTGCTGCTGACCGCGCATTACGCCATGGTGCATATCGGCGCGGCGCAGATTGCCCTGGTGCAGACGCTCAATCCGCTGCTCACGGCACTGCTGGCCTGGCCGCTGTTGAACGAGCGTCTGCGGCCGCTGCAATGGCTGGGCCTGTTCCTGGGCGCTGCCGGGGTCGTTCTTGTCGTCGGCCTGGCGGCGATGCGCAGCCCGGTGGAGGCCAACGGCCTACTGCTCACCGCCTGCGGCGTGGTCGCGCTGTGCGCCGGGACGCTGTATTTCGGCCGCTTTTGCCGCGGCGTACCAATCTTGGAGGGAACAACGGTCCAACTATTGGCGGCCGCCACGACCTGCGTGATGGCGACGACGGTGCTCGAGACACCACATGCGGAGTGGACCTGGCAGGCCCTCAGCGCCGTCGCATGGAACGCGGCGGCAGTGTCGCTCGGTGGTATGGCGCTCTATTACCTGATGCTGATGCGCGGCACCGCGGCGCGCGCGACGGCGAATTTCTATCTGGTACCTGGCACGGCGGCGCTGCTGGCCTGGGCACTGTTGGGCGAGCGCCTGTCGCCACTGACGATGGCCGGACTGATCGTGTCGTCAGCGGGATGCTGGTTGGTGCGCCGCCGGGAGCGAGCAGTCGTCGTGGCGGCATGATTGCGGAATGCATCCCAATCAGTCCAGGGCATTCCGCCATTCTTCACCTCACGGCGAACTGGGTCTTGCCGAACATCACCTCCCTCTCGGCGTCGGTCATATGCCCCTTGCGCTGTTTGTCCGACAGCACCGCCACCCCACGCTGCACCGCAGGACGGGCGACCATTGCATCATGCCAGCGCCTCACGTGCGGATAGTCCTCCAGGTTGACGTTGCGGCGCTCAGGATTGCGGATCCAGGGGAAGTTGATGATGTCGGCCATGCTGTATTCGTCGCCGGCCAGCCACGTCGCCTCTGCCAGACGCTTGTCCAGCACCCGGTGCAACCGCGCAACTTCGTTGGTGTAACGCTCGATCGCGTAGGGCAGCTTCTCCACTGCGTAGTTGGCGAAGTGATTGTACTGCCCGAACATCGGGCCCACGCCGCCCATCTGGAACATCATCCATTCCAGGCATTTGTAGCGGCCGACCGCATCGTGCGGGATCAGCTTGCCGCCGGTCTTCTCCGACAGATAGATCATGATGGCGGCCGACTCGAACAGCGTCAGCGGCTTTCCGCCGGGACCGTCGGGATCAACGATGGCCGGGATGCGGTGGTTCGGCGTGATCGCCAGGAACTCCGGCTTGAACTGGTCGCCCTTGCCGATGTTGATCGGGATCACCTTGTACGGCAGCCCGAGCTCCTCCAGCGCGATATGCACCTTGTGGCCGTTCGGGGTCGGCCAGGTCCAGACTTCTATCATTGTTACCTCCCTGTCGTTGCACGGCTATGCTAGGCGTTCACGCATTCCCTGCCAGATAGTCGATCGCTGCCTGCGCACCGCCCGGCTTGTGCGGCACCCCCGCCACCCGCAGCCCCATCTCCACGCCACCCAATGTGCCGATCAGTTGCAGGTCGCCGAAGTCGCCTAGATGGCCGATACGGAACACCCGGTCCTTCAAGATGCCGAGCCCGTTGCCCAGACTCATATTGTATTTGTCAAGGATGACTGCACGCAGCGCATCGGCGCTGTGCCCTTGCGGCACCCGTACCGCGGTCAGCGACGAGGAATAGTGCCGTGGCTCGGCGCACTGGATTTCCAGACCCCAGGCGCGCACCGCGCGACGCGTCGCTTCCGCGTGGCGTTCATGGCGGGCAAATACGTTCGGCAGGCCCTCCTCCAGCAGCATCTTTACCGCCTCGTTGAGGCCGAACAGCAGATTTGTGCCGGGCGTATAGGGGAAGTAGCCGGTCTTGTTGGCCTCCAGCATCGGCCGCCAGTCCCAGTAGCTGCGGTGGAGGCGGGCGGTCGCGGCCGCCTTCAGTGCCTTGTCACTGATCGCGTTGAACGACAGGCCGGGCGGCAGCATCAACCCCTTCTGCGAGCCGGCGACGGTGACATCGACGCCCCATTCGTCGTGCCGGTAGTCGATCGAGGCGAGCGAGGAGATGGTATCCACCATCAACAGCGCCGGATGATGCGCAGCATCCATTGCGCGGCGCACCTCGTCGACGCGGGAGGTGCAACCGGTCGAGGTCTCGTTGTGCACGACGCAGACCGCCTTGATGCGATGCGTCCTGTCGTCGGCAAGTGCCGCGCCGATCGCCGCCACATCGGCGCCATGGCGCCAGTCGGTGTCGATCAGGATCGGTTTGAGATCGAGCCGCTGTGCCATCTCGTCCCACAGCGTGGCGAACCAGCCGGTGCGGCACATCAGCACGGTGTCGCCGGGCGACAGCGTGTTGGCCAGCGCCGCCTCCCACGCGCCGGTGCCCGACGCGGGGTAGATCACCACCGGACCGCTGGTCTGGAAGATCGCCCGCAGGTTGGCGAGGATTTCCAGGCCCAGCCGGCCGAAGGCGGGACCGCGATGGTCGATCGTGGCGGTGTCGATCGCGCGCAGCACCCGGTCCGGCACGTTGGTGGGGCCGGGAATTTGCAGGAAGTGCCGGCCGGCGAGATGAGACTGGGACATGGCTTGCTCCGGGAACTCGCTGAGGCGACGGGAGGTGGCAGGTGCGCCGCTCAGCGTGTCGAATGTGCCTGCCTCCAATGTCCGCCTCAAGAGCATCGCATTTGGCGTTCACGTGGTAATGGTTGCCAAGCCGCTGGGACATGAAGCGGTTCGCCAATTCTGACTTCAGTGGAGAATCGCCACCATGTCACCGCATATTGAGGGCGCGCGGCAGGTACCACGCTCCACCGCACCGAATCAGGCGGCTGAGGCGGATGTCGGCGCCAAACGCCCTGGCACAGCCATTGCGCTGATCCTGGGGACGATGGTGGGGTTCCTGGCCGTCGTCGGCCTGTTCTGGATCGGGCCTTTGGGGTCGGACGATTCCCTGGTACTGGGAAGCGTCGTCCAGCTGGCTGAAGCATGTCCCCTTTGTCGGCGGGACCCATCATAGCCTGCGCCATACCCTGGTGATCCCGTTGGCGCTGTCTCGGCTGGCGCTGGGCGATGGCCTGCCGGCGCTGGTGCTGCCCACGATCGTGGCCGCACTCGCGCTGGTTGTGGTGCTGGTACTGTGGACGTGGCGGGTCTCGGATGGTCGCGCGACCCTTGTCGCCGCCGCCCTGCTCGTGACCAACCCGCTGCTCGTCGCGTTGTCGAGCGCGGCCTGGATCGACCCCGTCGAACTGCTCTTCGTGTTCGCTGCGGTCGCCTTGACGGCCCGAGCGTTCCGGAAAGGACCGTCGTGGGTGACACTGCTGTCAGCGGGCATGCTTGCCGGCCTGGCGCTGATGTCGCGAGAGACGACGATCTTCGCGCTCGCCGCGCTCGGACTGCTGTTCGTTGCAGGATATGGCATGGAGCGGCGATGGTATCTGGTGATCGGGCTGGGGTTTCTGGCCGTCGTCGGAGCGGAGTGCGCCTTCTACTGGGTGACGACGGGCAATCCTCTCTACCGCTACGTCGTCGCCTCGCATCACGACATCACGATCGACCGATGGGTCGCGCAGGGCTCGGGAACCCCCGCTCTGCACCCGCTGATAGATCCCGTCATCATGCTGCTCCTGAGTCACTATTTCGGTCTGATTTTCTGGGTCGGCCTGCCACTGTCGATCTGGCTTGTGCGGCGCGGCAATGTACCGGGACCGGCACGGCAGCTTGTCGTCGTGCTCGGTGTACTGTCGCTCGTCTGGGCAATCGGTGCCGCCAGTCTGTGGCAGCAACTGACGCTTGTACCGCGCTATTACATGATGCCGGCGCTTGGCGTGTCGATCCTGGCCGCCCTGGCCACAAGCTGCCTGTGGCAGCGTGGCCAGCGTCGCTTGGCGGTGACCTGTGTCACATTGCTGGTGATCGGCAACGTGTTGGGGTTGGCAGGCGAGAACCGGAACTTTATGTTTGGAGAGCGGGTACTGGTCGGACTGACGGACAACGCGGACGCCGTGATTCACACGGATCCGCAGACACTGCGTCGCGCCGAACTGATGTTGGAATGGCGCGGCGCGCAAGACAGGGTGACCACGAGTACACCCGCGAAAGGGGACCTGTACTTCTACAATCCCACTCGCGTCGACGCCGGCTTTCGCCCCGGAAAGGATTGGACGGTGATCGACCGACGCGCACCGCCGCCCTCCGTGCCGCAGCGTATTATGCAGCTCATGCCAGCCGGCCTGCCGATTCCAGCGGGACTTCTGCAGAAGCTCGGACCCGGGCATCCCGGCGTGATTCTGTACCGAACCGGTTGAGCGGCTCCGCGCGTGGCAATGGCTCCGGCGGCGTGTTAACCACCTCGCAAGCGCGGCAACATGATGGAATGCTGAATGAGGCAAGGCCTGTGAGTGGCACTACCGCCGTGCCAGGCGATTCCCGCCTGGCCGAGCGCCTGCGACGCGAAATCCGTGGCGAGGTGCTGTTCAGCCGTGCCGACCGCGGCCGCTACGCCACCGACGCATCGATCTATCAGATCGAGCCGCTTGGCGTGATCGTGCCGGATGAAATCGGCGATGTCGCCGCGGCGCTGGCGATCGCGCGCGAGGAAGACATCCCCGTGCTGCCGCGCGGCGGCGGCACCAGCCAGTGCGGCCAGACAGTCAATCGCGCGCTGGTGATCGACTGTTCCAAGCACCTGCGTCGCATCCTGCATATCGACGCCGACGCGTGCACAGCGTTGGTGGAACCCGGCCTCGTGCTCGGCCACATGAATGCCGCGTTGCGCGCGCATGGCCTGTTCTTTCCAGTCGATCCATCGACACATGCGCGTTGCACCATCGGCGGCATGGCCGGCAACAATTCATGCGGCTCGAAGTCCATCCGATACGGGCTGATGGCTGACAATGTCCGCGCGATCGATGCCATCCTGGCCGACGGCACCCAGCACAAGTTCGGCCTGCTGCCCGACAACATCGGCGCCGATGTGCCGAGTGGCATCGCCGAGCTGATTCAGCGACTGCGCGCACTCGGTGCCGCGGAAGCCGAGGAGATCGCCGCACGCTTTCCCACGCAACTCCGCCGCGTCGGTGGCTACAACATCGACGTGCTGACGCCTGTGGCCCGCCTCGCGGGACAGGAGAATCTGGCGCGGCTCCTGGTGGGTTCGGAGGGCACCCTCGCCTTCTCTGCGGCGATCGAACTCGCGCTGCATCCGATCAAACCGCGCAAGCTGCTCGCCATCTGCCAGTTTCCGACCTTCCGCAGCGCGATGGCAGCCGCGCAGCACATCGTGCAGCTCGACCCCGAGGCGGTGGAACTGGTGGATCGCACCATGATCGACCTTGGCCGCGGCATCCAGATCTTCCGCGCCACGATCGATCGCATGCTGATCGGCCAGCCGGACTCGCTGCTGATCGTCGAGTTCCACGGGCACGAGGATGCGCCGCTCGCGGCGAAGCTCGAGGATCTCGAACAGCTGATGGACGAACTCGGCCACCCCGGCGCTGTGGTGCGTGCGAGCGATGCCGCTTTCCAGGCCGACATCGCCGCGGTGCGCGAGGCCGGTCTCAACATCATGATGTCGATGAAGGGCGACGGGAAGCCGGTGTCGTTCATCGAGGACTGTGCGGTCGATCTCGAGGACCTTGCCGACTACACCGAACGCCTGAACGACGTGTTCGAAAAGCACGGCACCAAGGGCACCTGGTATGCGCACGCCTCGGTGGGCTGCCTGCACGTCCGCCCGGTGCTGAACATGAAGGACCCCAACGACGTCACTACGATGCGCGCCGTGGCGGAAGAGTGTTTCGCCCTGGTGCGCGAGTACAAGGGCTCGCACAGCGGCGAGCACGGCGACGGCCTGGTGCGCAGCGAATTCCACGCCTCCATGTTCGGGGCACGCATCGTGCGCGCATTCGAGACGGTGAAGGACGCATTTGATCCGCACAACATGCTGAACCCCGCCCGCATCGTCCGGCCGCCGCGCATGGATGACCGAACGCTGTTCCGTTACGCGCCTGGCTATGCGCCGGTCCCCGACTTCACGCCGAAGCTCGACTGGTCGGAGCATCCCGGACCGCTGGGCGGGATGCTCGGCGCGGTCGAGATGTGCAACAACAACGGCACCTGCCGCGCCTTCGATGCCGGCGTGATGTGCCCGTCCTATCGCGTGACGCGCGACGAGACGCACCTGACACGCGGGCGCGCCAACACGCTGCGTCTCGCCCTGACCGGCCAGCTGGGCGCCGACGCGATCGCATCCGACGCGGTATCCGATGCGATGTCGTTGTGCGTGTCATGCAAGGCGTGCAGGCGCGAATGCCCGACCGGCGTCGACATGGCGAAGATGAAGATCGAGGTGCTGGCTGCGCGCTTCGACCGCAACGGCCTGACGCGGCGCGACTGGCTGGTCGCCGAGCTGCCACGTTATGCACGAATTGCCGCACGGTTTGCGCCGCTTGCCAATCTTCGCAACAAGGTCCCCGTGCTGCGGCGGCTCGGTGAACGCCTGGCCGGGCTTGCCGCGGCGCGTCCGCTTCCCGCCTGGCGACGCGACGCGTTCCGCGACAGCGAGTCCGCCGCATTCTCGCCGGATAACTCACATGGCGAGGTCATCCTGTTCGCCGACACGTTCAATCGCTGGTTCGAACCGGAGAACCTGCGCGCCGCTCTGCGCGTGCTGGCCGCCGCCGGTTACCGCGTACGCGTGCCAGAGTATCACGGCCACCCGCCCTGCTGCGGGCGCAGCTACCTCTCGGTCGGCATGGTGGACAAGGCACGCAACGAGGCACGCCGCACGCTCGAAATCCTTGGCGGCAACCTGCCGGTGGTCGGACTGGAACCGTCCTGCCTGCTGACGCTGCGCGACGAATACCGCTCGCTGCTGCCGGGTGCCGCGACCGACGCGCTGGCTGGACGTGCCTTCCTGCTCAGCGAATTCCTCGCGCGCGACAGACCCGCGTTGCGACTGAAGCGCCTGGCAGCCACGACACATGTGCACGGCCATTGCCATCAAAAATCGTTCGGTGCCTTCTCGTCTGCGCTGGATATGCTGAGGCTGGTTCCCGACCTCGTGGTGAAACCGATCGCGTCGTCGTGCTGTGGCATGGCTGGCTCGTTCGGTTATCAGGCGGAAACCCAGTCGGAATCGCGCGCGATGGCCGAGGCCGGACTGCTGCCGGCGGTACGCAACGCGGCGGCAGGGGATATCGTGGTCGCCGACGGCACCTCCTGTCGCCACCAGATTCGCGATCTGGCCGGCCGCGAGGCGATCCATTCGGTTCAGTTGCTGGAACGGGCGCTGGCATGATGACGCAGGACGACGTGCTGGACTTCTGGTTCTCCGGCGACCCTGCCACGCACCGCGAGGTGTGGTTCGAGAAGAACACTGACTTCGACGCCGCGTGCTCTCGCTTCGGCGACGCGCTGCGCGATGCCAAGGCGGGCGAGCTCGACCATTGGAGCGAAACGCCGCGCGGCACGCTGGCGCTGATCATCCTGCTGGACCAGTTCTCTCGCAATCTGCACCGCAACTCGCCCAAGGCATTCGCCGCCGATGCCAAGGCCCGCGACATTGCGCGTACCGCAATCGCCCAGGGCTTCGATCAGATGCTCGGGCCGGTGGAGCGGATGTTCGTCTATCTGCCGTTCGAGCACTCGGAAAACCTCGCGGACCAGGACGCGGGCATCCAACTGTTCGCGGCGCTGCGCGACGCGTTGGGCGACGATACGATCCGCGATACTGAGCGCCATCGCGAAGTGATCCGACACTTCGGCCGCTTCCCGCATCGCAATGCCGCATTGCAGCGTTTCAGCACTTCGGATGAACTGGCATATCTGGCGGAGCCGGACGCAGGATTCTGATCGCCAATAAACAACAGCCGGGCAGCAGGTCAGGCCCAGCCTGCGCAATACGGCTGCGGCTGCATGTCCTCCGGTGACTCCAGGACGCCGGGAGGAGCAAACTTGTTGCGGAAATCGAAGGCGTGCGGCGACGCGCCGTTGCGATCCAGCCAACCCAGGCGTTCGAGACCCTGTGCGATGGTCGGCGTCGACCCCGCCGGAATCCACCACAGCACCTGATACGCGCGATCCGGCCGCGTGAACCAGTTTCGCCGCTTCGCCATCACGCTGCGGTGCGAGCTGCGGTACACGAAGTCGAATAACGCCTCCACGCTCCGCCAAACCGACATGTTGACGATAAATCTCGGATCGTCGCTGACCTGGATGTCGGTGGCATTGCCTTGCGCCGACTGCAGGCGCCAGACGAACCCGGGCGATGCGTCCGCCATCGCATTCACCTGGTCGAGCAGGCCCATGAATTCCGCGATCCGCGGATCATCCAGGGGATACAGCACCGTGCCGACATTCATCTGGGCCACGTCCCACGCTGACATCTGGTCCTCCCGTGCAGCAGCGATCGAAACATCGCCGCTGATGCTCGCAATGCCAAGCTCGCAGGCACGCGCGCATCGGGATTACGGGTTGCGCGCCGGCGTCCTACAATGGACCGACCGGGCAAGCGTCCGAGCCAACCATGGAGGCTGCGATGCCGTTCGATGAGACTTCCCGCCGGCCGGGCCGCAGGCCGTCACGCAATGTACTGGGCGGCATTCTCGACATCTGTTCGACCAGGCCGATGACCGGCTTCTTTCGCAACGGCTGCTGCGACACCGGCGCCGAGGATTCCGGCAGTCACACGGTGTGCGTGGTGATGACTGCCGACTTCCTCGCCTTCAGCAAGGCCGCCGGCAACGATCTTTCGACGCCCCACTCGCAATTCGGCTTCCCAGGCCTGCAGCCCGGGGACCGCTGGTGCCTGTGCGCGCCGCGCTGGCAGGAGGCGCTGGAAGCCGGTGCCGCACCCCGTGTCGTGCTGCGCGCCACCCAGGAGGGCGCGCTGGAGTACTGCTCGCTGGCGGACCTCAAGAGCTACGCCGTCGATCTGGCCTGAGGGGTGGCCAGCGAACTTCCCGCCGAATTCGCGCTGATCGCGCGGCACTTCCGGCCGCTGGCCGGAGCGGGCGCGCTCGACCTGCAGGACGATGCCGCGGTTCTGCTGCCACCGCCCGGGCGCGAGCTGGTGTTGACCTGCGACGCCATGGTCGCTGGCGTTCACTTCCTGGCTGACGATCCGCCCGATCTGGTCGGCCGCAAGCTGCTGCGGGTGAACCTGTCGGACCTGGCGGCCAAGGGTGCGACGCCGATCGGCTATCTGATGACCGTCTCGACGCCGCGCGATACGCCGGACGCATGGTTCGCGGATTTCTCCGCCGGACTGAAACAAGACCAGAGTAAGTACGGCATCACGCTGTTGGGCGGCGATACCACCTCGACGCCCGGGCCGATCTCGCTGTCGCTTACGGCGATTGGCCACGTCGCGCCTGGCCGGGCGGTGCATCGCGCGGGCGCCGCACCGGGTGATGGTATCTGGGTCACCGGCACGATTGGCGACGGCGCCCTCGGCCTCGCCGTGGCACGCGGCGAGATCAGCGATCCGACCGGTCACCTGCTCTCCCGTTACCGCCTGCCGCGGCCGCGCGTGGGCGTGGCAATCGCCGGCGTCGCCTCCGCCGGCATGGATATTTCCGACGGGCTGGTGCAGGACCTCGGCCATATCTGCCGCGCCAGCAGCGCCGCCGCCGAAATCGACGCCGGCCTGGTGCCGCTGTCCAACCCGGCGCGCTCGGCAGGGCCAGACTGGCTCGCCACTTGCCTGACCGGCGGCGACGACTACGAGTTGCTGCTGGCTGTCCCGCCGGCCAAAGAGTCCACGCTGCGACAGGTCGCGCAGGCGGCCGGCGTGGCTGTCACGCGCATCGGTGTCTTCCGCTCGGGGCCGCCCGAGGTCATGGTACTCGGATCCAGCGGAACGCCGATGTCCCTCGACCGCGGCGGCTGGAGCCACTTCTGATGAACCGCAACGTCTGGCTGCTGTTCTGCTGTCAGGCGCTGATGAACGCGGTGATGTCCGGCCAGACGGTGATGAGCGCGCTGATCGGCCACACGCTGGCGGTGGACAAGTCACTCAACACGCTGCCGATGGCAATCCAGATGACCGCGACGATGACCGCCTCGATCCCGGCCGGCATCGTGTTCGCTCGCCTCGGCCGCAAGCCGGGCTTCTGGCTGGGCTGCACCGGTTCGCTGCTGGGCAGCCTGACCTTCGCCCTCGGCGTCTGGACGCAGAACTTCCAGATTTATTGCGTCGGTGCCGTCTTCGCCGGCCTGGGCTTCGGCATCGCGCAGCACCTGCGCTTTGCTGCGGCGGAGGTGGCGGCCGCCGCGGCGCGCACCCGGGCCATTGCCTTGGTGATGGCCGGGGGCGTGCTGGCCGCGATCATCGGTCCCGAGGTCGTCAAGCGCACCAACATGCTGCTGCCACCGCTGATGTTTCTCGGCACCTATCTCTGCATCACCATCCTGCCGCTGATCAGCGCCACCCTGTTGCTGTTCATACAGCTTCCACCTGCGGTCCGTCAGGTCAGTGCGCCTGTGCCGTTCCGCGCCATCATCGCACGCCCGAACTTCCTTACCGCCGTCGTCTGCAGCATGGTCGGCTACGGCGCGATGAACCTGATCATGGCTTCGACGCCACTGCAGATGCTGTTCTGCGGCTTCGGAGTAAATGCCAGCGCCGACGTGATCCGCGCGCATTCCATCGCCATGTTCCTACCGGGCTTCGTCACCGGAAGGCTGATCCAGCGTTTCGGCGCGCACCCGATCATCTGCATCGGCGCCGTGCTGATCGCGTTCTGCGTCGCCACCAACCTGACGTTTCCGCCGGTGGTCGCCACCTTCATGACGGCTCTCGCCCTGCTGGGCATCGGCTGGAACTTTATGTTCGTCGGCGGCACGACGCTGCTGGCGACGGCGCACGACCCGCATGAGCGCGTGCGCATTCAGACCACCAACGACTTCATCGTGTTCGGCACGGTGGCCTGCACCGCGTTCGCCTCGGGAGCAATCGAGGCGACCGGCGGCTGGGCGGCGCTGAACCTGGTGGTCGTGCCACCGACGGTGGTCGCGACGGCGCTGGTGATCTGGCACTGGTCGGCTCGCGCGCGACTGTCGCCGGCGCCGGCTCAGTAGGCCGGCGACGGAGCGCCACCCGACGGCGCGGTCTGGTTCGGGGTGAACGCGTTGAACCGGCCGATGTTGCCGAGCAATTGTTGCAGGAACGACGCCTCGGTGCCCGGCGACGGGGTCGAGCGCGCCACGACCGAAACCGGCACCGAATCGTCCTGGTCGAGCCGCTTCACATCCTGCAACACGCCCTGATCGTTGAAGCTCAGCACCACCACGTTCTGGCTCAGTACACCTTGCACCTGCCCGATGCGCGGCCGGGTGACCTCGCTGACATAAAGCCAGGTGTTGTCATCGAACGTCGCCCTGGCGGTCGGCGAGCCGATCAGCGCCGTGACATCGGCGCGCGTCGAGGTGCCAGGCACCAGCTCCTTGAGCTGATCGGCATCCACGCGGTTGCCACGAAACTGTGGCTGTGCCTCGAACACGCTACAACCCGCGAACAACAGGCAGGCTAGCAGCAAAAAGGACGGCAGCAAGGCGGTTGAATGGTCTCTGTCCACCTGGGCGTATCCTCCGGTCCGCGCTATGTCACTCCGGTGTCACGCAGGCCCGCTGCTTGTCAATCGCGGACTTCGGCGCTTCGAGGGGCAATGGGAAAGCTGGCAGGACTGCTCGGTCTCCGGATTATTCGCAAGGCCGACCGGCATGCCGCGGCCGGCTTTGCCCTGTACTCTGCCGCGGTGGCCGCGGCGCGCGATCCCTGGTTCTACCAGGCACTCGGCGTGCCGGACACGCTGGACGGACGGTTCGACCTGGTGGCGTTGCACACCTTTCTGGTGATCCATCGGCTGCGCGATGCAGCGGACCCGGGACCGACCCTGGCCCAGGCGGTGTTTGACGCCATGTTCAGCGACATGGACCACAACCTGCGCGAGATCGGGGTGGGCGACCTCAGCGTCGGCAAGCGCATGCGCGCGATGTGGGAAGCGTTCCACGGGCGGTCCAGGGTCTATGCGGCGGCAATCGGGGCCGCGGATCGCGCCGCGCTGGAGGCCGCACTCGCTCGCAATGTCTGGCGCGGTGCGGCACCGGATGGCGCGGCCGTTTCGTTGGCCCGGATCGTGCTGGCACAGTTGGCCCATCTCGAGGGGCAGCCAATTACCGCGCTCACATCAGGGACAGCGCAGTTTCTGTCAGCAGCGGAGGCCAGGCGATGACGCCGGAACTGCATCGCCCGATCGCCATCGAGCGCGTCGGATCCGCAGGACTGGACGTGATGGTGGAGGCGGGTGCCGCGGAATGTGCCGCCGTGGCGCAGCGTATGAATTTGCCTGCCGTGCTGGCGCTGACCTGCCGGTTTCATCTTGAACGCGACACCGCAGACACTGTGCTGGCGTTCGGAACGCTGGTGGCGCGCGTGGTGCAGACCTGTGTGGTCTCGCTGGAGGATTTCACCGCCACCATCGAGGAATGCTTCACCGTGCGGTGCGTCCCCGACGGCGAAGAGAGCCACGACGCCGATCCCGAAGCTCTCGACGAAATCACCTATGCCGATGGCATGCTCGACCTCGGCGAAGCAACAGTGGAACAATTGGGGTTGGCGCTCGATCCATATCCACGAGCGCCGGACGCGGTATTGCCTGACCTTCCCGACGACCCCGAAGCGCAGCCATTTGCCGCACTCGATGCATTGCGGCGACGTAAGTAGGGCGCCGGCAAAGCGACGCCCCCTGCACGGGGGACAGGCCAGATTGCAATTTATCTTGACACATTAGGTCATGTAGACTAACTAGCGTGGGCCAACGGGCGTACTCCGCCCGGCTCCCCCAGCACCATCGCCGGAGACATCATGGGCATCGACCTGACACCGCTGGTGCAGGCGCTGACCGCGCTTGCGCTCGCAACCGTTAGTACCGACAACGCCATATCTGGTACCGTTGCTGCGTCGCTACCTGCACATCCGGCTCACCGCGACCCAGGCCGCAGCAATCCAGTCGGCGGCGGATGCCGGCGCACAGGCGGCCTACGGTTACATCGCCTCGAATGCCGCCGACTACCGCAACGTGACGATCCGCGATGCTGCGATCGCGAAGGGCGTGCAGCATGTCGTCGCCTCGACACCTGAGGCACTGATCGCCCTCGGCGTTACCCCCGAGCACGTGCGGAACATGGTCGAGGCGCGGTTCGGCGGGCTGCTCGCCGCCGATCCGACAGTATCGATCGGCGGATCGCCGGCCGCCTGAACGCCCACACATCCTGGAGACTTCACGATGCGACGCAGCACTGCCCTGGCCTTGCTCGTCTACCTGTCCGCGTGCCACAGCATGACACCCGAGCAGCAGGCGACGATCCAACAGGTACTGACGGTGGCCTGTAACGTCGACGGTGTGGTGGTGCCGGTGGCACAGCCGATCGTCGCCACGCTTGGGCCGGTCGGCGCCACGGGCGCCAATATCGATCTGCTGGTGCACCCAGCTGTGGTCGCAGCATGCAAGGCCCTCAACGGGGTGCCGGCGAGCGTTACATCCGCCAGCTCACCCGCGACCGTGCCGGCGACCACCGCCAGCGCGCCAACCACGTGACACGATACGGTGGGGTCGATGCCGGTTCTTCTCCGGTATTTCTCAGTTCTCTTCGGCTCCTTCGCGGCCAGCGGTGAGGGGGTGGGCGAGGTTGTGTTGCCTGTTCGTCGACTGAGACCCGATTGACGACACCCAAGAGGAGACACCGATGCCGAGGCCGGACGTGGTCACCACCTTCCGTGGTTTAACGCATTGGCCACGCGTGCTGTTCGCATTGAAGCACCGGGAATCCCCATGGGTCGACGACAGCACCGGTCCGGACCGTCGGCACCACAGCGGGAACCCGATGACGGGACAGACGATGGGGTCGGGTCTGAGGAACTCGGTGCACTTCGTCGTCGGAATGCTCCGGAGCATCGGCGTGACCGCCGACGTGGTCGAGGTGCGAGACAACAACGATATCGACCGGGAAGTCGCGGCTCACCGGCCGTCCCACGTGGTCATTGAGGCGCTCTGGGTTGTGCCGGAGAAATTCGAGGTCCTGAAGCCGCTGCACCCCAACGTTGCGTGGGTCGTCCGCAATCACAGCCAGCTGCCGTTCCTCGCCAACGAGGGTATCGCGATCCAGTGGATCACCGGCTACCTCGCGCGCAATGTCGAGGTGATGTGCAACTCGCCGCGCGCCGTCGAGGACGTAAGGGAGCTGGCGCGCGCATTCTGCCTGCCGGACCGCCTCGTAACCTGCGGGCCGAACTTCTACCCGATCGCCGACACCGGGCCGGCGATGAGCCGCCTGGACCGCAGCGCTCCGGTGATAAGGGTCGGCTGCTTCGGCGCGGTTCGCCCCCTGAAGAACCATCTCACACAGGCGATCGCGGCGATCGCCTTCGCGCGAAGTCTCGGAAAACGGTTGGAATTTCACGTGAATGGCACACGCGTCGAGGGGAGCGGCGAACCCGTCCTGAAGAACCTCCGCGCCATGTTCGAGGGCGCGCATGATGCGAAGCTGATCGAGCACGGCTGGCTTGACCACGAGGAATTCCTGAAGCTGGTCAGTGCAATGGATGCCGTGATGCAGGTCTCCTTTACCGAGACCTTCAACATTGTCGGCGCGGACGCCGCCGCAGCCGGTGTGCCGCTCATTGCTTCCTGCGAGGTACCCTGGCTCGGCGAGTACGGCCATGCCGACCCGACGAGTGTGGCCAGCATGGTCGCTGTGCTCACCGAGGTGTGGAGTGAGCCGGCACCGCTCGTGCGGCTCTGCCGCCAGCGCCGCGACCTCCATGCCTACGGGCGGCAGTCCGAGTCAGTGTGGCGCCAGCGGCTGGGAATCCGACCGGCCCCCTGTCCCATTCTCCGGACGCCTTGAAACCTCCGTCCCTTGCGACCCGCCGGACCCTCTGCTAGACGCCGCCCTCTTGCATTGTTGACAGAATGTGACTGTCCCGCCTCCCCAGTCGGGTCGTGGGCGTCACCAAGATCGGAGGGACGCTGTCCCATGGCCGTTCCCAAGCGAAAGACGTCACCATCCCGCCGCGGCATGCGGCGCAGTCACGAAGCGCTGCCGCGCGAGGCCCATGCCGAGTGCCCTAATTGCGGCGAACTGAAGCGGCCGCATCACGTGTGCAGCCATTGCGGTTACTACGACGGCCGCGAGGTCGTACCGGCTGGAGATGCGCTGAAGGGCGCTGTTCGGGCCTGACGCCCGGAAGCAGTGTGGCGCCCCTCCTCCCTTGACCGCGATCTATACGCTGGCGGTTGACGCGATGGGCGGCGATCACGCGCCGCTCATGGTGGTGCAGGGTCTGGAGATCTCTGCCGTGCGTCACCCCGGTGCACGCTTCCTGCTGGTCGGCGACGAGGCGCAGTTGAGCCCGCTGCTGCAGCGCCATCCCCGCGCGGCGGCGGTCTGCGACATCCGGCACGCCCCCGAGGCGATCGGCAACGACACCAAGCCGACCGCCGCGCTGCGGGTGCGAGGTTCGTCGATGCGCGTGGCGATCGATGCCGTGGCCGGCGGCGAGGCATCCGGTGTGGTCTCCGCCGGCAACACCGGCGCGCTGCTGGCACTGGCCGTGATCTTCGTCAAGACCTTGCCCGGCATCGACCGGCCGGCGATGGCCGCGATCGGGCCATCGGCGCGGGGCGATATCGTCATGCTGGACCTCGGTGCCAACGTGCAGTGCGACACCCGCAACCTGGTCGAGTTCGCGGTGATGGGCGACGTGTTCGCGCGCACCGTGCTGGGTCTGACCTCGCCGTCCATTGGCCTGCTGAACGTTGGCTCCGAGGAGTTGAAGGGCGACGACACCCTGCGGCTGGCCGCCGAGACGCTGCGTGCCAGCCACATCGCGCCGCAGTTCGTGGGGTTTGTCGAGGGCCACGACATTGCCGCCGGCACCACCGATGTCGTGGTGACCGACGGATTCACCGGCAACGTGGCACTCAAGACCGGCGAAGGTGCGCTGAAGCTGATCGGCGAACTGTTGCGCCAGGTGTTTCGCAGCAGTCTCACGGCGAAGGTCGCATACCTGTTGCTGCGGCCCTCGCTCGAGCGCTTGCGCGAATGGCTGGATCCGCGGCGTTACAATGGCGCCGTCATGCTGGGCCTGAACGGCGTGGTGGTGAAGTCGCATGGCGGCACCGACGCCGAAGGCTTCGCCCATGCGATGGACGTCGCGATGGACATGGTGGTGCATCGCTTCAACGAACACATCCGCGAGGACTTGACCCGAATCGCCGGGTTGATGGCGTTGGCGGCGAAGAACAGCGCGCTGGAAAAGGAATCCGGCGGCGCGCGGCTTGCCACGGCACCATAGGGAGACGATGACCATTCGCTCGATTCTGGCCGGTGTCGGCGCCTATCTGCCTGAGCGCGCGGTCAGCAACGACGAGCTCGCCGGCACGGTGGAAACATCGGACGCGTGGATCCGCGAGCGCACCGGTATCCGCCAGCGTTACATCGCGGCACAACACGAAACCGCGGCGTTCATGGCCACCGCGGCGGCGCGCGCCGCCCTGGCGGATGCCGACGCGGAACCGGCCGAGGTGGACGCGATCATCCTGGCCACCAGCACGCCGGACCAGGCATTCCCCGCCACCGCCTTGCGCGTCCAGGCCGCGCTTGGTGTGGTCGGAGGCTTTGGCTTCGACATCGCCGCTGCGTGTGCCGGGTTCATATATGCGCTGTCGGTGGCCGACAGCATGATCCGCACCGGCAACGCGCGTGGTGCACTGGTGATCGGCAGCGAGGTCTATTCCCGCATCATGAACTGGCAGGACCGCGGCACCTGTGTGCTGTTCGGCGATGGTGCCGGTGCGGTGTTCCTGCGCACCGGCAAGGGTAGTGGCAGCTTCGACCGCGGCATTCTCTCCACGCATCTGCATGCTCAGGGAACGCTGGGCGACATCCTGTACGTCGACGGTGCGGTAGGGCGTCACGACCGGCCGGGCCACTTGGTGATGAACGGTCGCGAGGTGTTCCGCCACGCGGTGGTCCGGCTCGCCGAGGCCGTGCAGGAAGCGCTCGTAGCCAATGGACTGACCCAGCGCGACATCGACTGGCTGGTACCCCACCAGGCCAATCGGCGAATCATCGATGCGATGGGCCGCAAGCTCGGCCTCTCACCGGAACAGGTGGTGATCACCGTGGATCGGCATGCCAACACCTCGGCAGCCTCGGTGCCCTTGGCACTTGCCGAAGCGCGGGAGGACGGCCGCATCCGCAATGGCGACCTGGTGCTGATGGAGGCACTTGGCGGCGGGTTGGCCTGGGGTTCCGCGCTGGTGCGCATGTGAACGTTGCAGCCGTCCCCGACGCCTTCCTGCAACGTCCTGATCCTGATTGATTTATTCCGGTAATTGCTTGACTGCTGGGCATTGCCTGCCTAGCGTCCACGGATGCAGACCGTCACGCGCGCGCATCTGGCCGAGACGATCTATACCCAGGTTGGGCTGTCGCGGAACGAGTCCGCCGATCTCCTGGAGACGGTGCTGGAGCGGGTGTCTGCCGCACTGGAAGCGGGAGAATCCGTCAAGATCAGCGGGTTTGGAACATTTTCTGTGCGCCAGAAGGGCCGCCGGGTAGGTCGCAACCCGAAGACCGGCAAGGAGGTGCCGATCATGCCGCGCCGCGTCCTGGTGTTCCGTCCGAGCCACGTTCTCAAGGCCCGGGTGAATGGTACGACGCCCGGCCCGGATGACGACGAATGAGCGACCCTGCCGATGACATGGCGGTGCCGCTGGTCGGAAGGGCGCGGCTGAAGAAGGCGCCGAACGCGTTCCGCACAATCAGCGAGGTGGCTGACGAACTGCACATCCCACAACATGTGTTGCGCTTCTGGGAGACCAAGTTCACGCAGGTCAAGCCGCTGAAGCGCGGCGGTGGCCGGCGCTACTATCGTCCGGATGACATCGCGCTGCTGCGGCGGATTTCCGATCTTCTTTACATTCAGGGGTATACTATCAAGGGCGTGCAACGTCTCCTGCGCGAGGGCGGCGGCAGACTGTCCGATGACATCCCGCCTGCTCCGGCGGACGAGCAGGAGGCAGCAGAAGCGGAGCGCGCCGCCGCGCTTTCGGAGGAACCGGAACTGCCGATGCCAGGTCTGGCGCCCGCCGCTGCACCGCAGGTAGCTCGTATCAACGTACGCCCAAAGGTCGATCCGGAAGCCGAGCGCCTGCGGGCGCTGCTGACGGCGACGTTGCGCGAACTGGAGTCGCTGCGCGAACTGCTGCCCTGACACTACGGACGCGGCACCACCGTCACGAGTGCGCCGTTCAGATTGTTCGGCCCGTTCCACACCTGCATGTTGGGAAACGCGCGATACACCCGGGCTGGCGATAAAAAGTCCCGATAAGCCGAGGCCTGCGTTGAGCTGCCGCCACCTCGCATTTCCGCCGCCAATCGCGTGTAGCCTGCGCGGTCCGGATGGACATGGTCCGGCCCGGTCAGCGGCGCGGCATCGATCAGCCGATCGCCGAACCGACGTGCCACCGAACGCACCGCCTCGCGCGCCCGCGGATTGCTGCCCGTCAACAGCCAATAGACGACGTCCGCCGAAACCTCGCCTCGGAGTCGTGTCAGGTTGTCGGCGGTGGCAACCCCCTCGCCATCGTTCACGCCAAGGCTGATGACCGCCGTCCGCGCGCGCTGCATGCCGGAAAAGGTCTGCACGTACCGCCCGGACGTGATCCCGGAGACAGCTGCCACCGCACAGTCCGGCCGCGCCTGACCGAGCCCGGCCGCCAGGCTGTCTCCGAGGATGACGCAGTCGAGCAATACTGCCGCCGCTAGACGTGCGCGACGGCGGGGCGGTACAGTCGCGATGACCGGCAGAAGTGCCCTGGCGAGCACGTCGTAGCCGGCGCCAGTGAAATGCACGCCATCATCAGCGCGCAGTCGCGTGGTCTGGCCATCAGGCCCTTTGCCGTACGGCGCATAATTGCCATCGGCATCAATGAACAGTGGCCAAGAGGGGAACCAGTCCGCGCCCGCCGCCATCGACTGCCTCGCGTAGAGCCGGTTCAGCAACGCCATATCCTCGGCATACGCCGGATCGCGCACGATCGGATGCCCGACCCAGATGACGGCCATACAGGACCGCTTCAGACCCTCGACGATCGTCCGGACATGCGCGCCATATGACGCCGTGAACGCCGCCGCCAGCTTGTCGTCGATTTGGCCATGCACACGCACTGGTGGCCGGTCGTTGGCGCCGAACATGACGACGGCGATCGCGCCGCGCTCAGCCTCACCGATACCGGGCTGCCGCCGCGGGCCAGTCAAACCGCGCCGGCGAGCACAGCCCGGTGGCGATGCGCGAGCGATCGATCACGCGCCACGATGCATCGCCGCGGAACTGCCGCTGCAGTCCGCCGGCAAGCCCTTGCGCCTGCGAATCGCCCACCACCAGGACGCGCGTCATGGCCTCCGTGGCGCGTGCGATTTGCGACACAGGCAACAACAGGGCACAGCCGATCAGCAGATCGCGTCGCTGCAGGGTCATGCGCATCCGCGGGAATTCAGAGTGTTGACCGTGCTAGGTTAACACCGCGGATTCGACGGAGCAACCAAGCCCTTATGCTGTCATCGTGCCGCCGCCTTCTGCTGAACAGCGCGGCCGCGCTGTTCGTCACCGCTTGCGCTACATCGCTGCCCGGCCCGTCCGACGCCGAGATTGCCGCGAAACTCGGTGACGGCCGCGCCGCTGATGCCGCTGTATCGCTCGCTGTCCGGCTCGCCTACCGTGGTGATCCTGCAGATTGGCGACAGCCACACCGCCAACGACAGCTTCAGCAGCCGCATGCGCGAGCTGTTCCAGGCGCGCTTCGGCGATGCCGGACGCGGCGTGCTGCCGCCCGGAGTGCCGTATCGCTGGTATCGGCCGGCGCGCGTCACGGTGACCTCGGAGGGCTGGTCGGTGGTCAGCAGCTACCGCGGCGACCCCGGGCCGTTCGGCATCACCGGCCTGCGCCAACATGCCGACGGGCCAGCGGCAATGACCCTGACAGCGGACGACCCCGGCGATCTCGACCACGCCGAGATCGAGGTGCTGCGCCAGCCAGGCGGCGGCACGCTCGATGTCGAACTGGAACTCGGCGCCCGCACCGCGATTGCGACCGCGGCGCCGACCCAGCAGGCGGTGTGGCTGCCGGCGCCATCCGCGCCCGGCAGCCACACGCTGACGCTGCGCGCACGCGGCGACGGCCCGGTGGACGTGCTGGCCTGGAGTGTCGCACGCGGCCAGCCCGGCGTGATCTACGCCAATCTCGGCACCGTCGGCGCCAGCGTCGATCTGATGGACGCGTGGGATCCGGGACTGCTGCGGCAGGATCTCGCGCATCTCGCTCCGTCGCTGATCGTGCTGGCGTTCGGCACCAACGAGGGCTTCCGCGACAGCACCGATCCGGCGGGCTACGCTGACATCTTCGCCGCCCGGCTGCGCGCGCTGCATGCCGCGGCGCCGGGCGCGGCGCTGCTGGTGCTGGGGCCGCCCGACGGTTACCGCCGCCGCGGCAAGAACAGCACAGCCCCGCCCGCCTGCGGCGACCCGAACTGGACCGAACCGCCGAACCTCGCCCCGATCCGCGAAGTGCAGCGCAGGGTCGCGGCGCGCGAGGGTGCGTATTTCTGGGATTGGCAGGCGGCGATGGGCGGCGCGTGCAGCATGCTGCGCTGGGCCGCGACCAGCCCGCCGATGGCGGCGCCGGATCATGTGCACCTGTTCGCGCCAGGCTATCAGGCAACCGCCGAGGCGCTGTTCCGCGCCATCATGGACGGCTACGAACGATATCGCGCGCTGCGCCCACCGCCTGATGCTGTTTCCGACGCTCGACTTCCTGCTGTTCTTCATCGTGGTGCTGGCGCTGATGGTGCCGTTCGCGACGAGCCCACGAATTGCGCAAGCTGGTGCTCGTCGCGGCGAGCTACTTCTTCTACGCGCAGTGGAACTGGCACTACTGCCTGCTGCTGGCGGGCAGCTCGCTGCTGACCTATGTCGGCGGCATCGGCATCGGCGCCGCGTCATCGCAGCACGCGCGCAAGCTGATCGTCGGCGTGACGGTGGCGATGCATCTGCTGCTGCTGTCCACGTTCAAGTATCTCGATTTCCTGGTCGGTTCCGCGAATCACCTGCTGCACGCTTTCGGCGCCGACCGCGAGCTGCCGTTCATGGAGATCATCCTGCCGGTCGGCATCTCGTTCTTCACCTTCCACGGCATCTCGTATCTGGTCGATGTCTATCGCGGCGATGTCGCGGTGTGCCGGCGGCCGGTCGATATCTTGCTGTATCTCTCGTTCTTCCCGCAGCTCGTCGCCGGACCGATCGTGCGCGCCGCGTTCTTCCTGCCGCAGCTCGCCCGGCCGCCCGCGGAACGCGTGCCGCTCGCCGAACCGGTGCTGCTGATCATCGGCGGACTGTTCAAGAAGGTGGTGATCGCCACCTATCTCGCGACCGATCTGGTCGATCCGGTGTTCTTCGATCCGTCGCGCTTCGGCACCGCGGACCTGATGCTCGCGGCCTATGGCTATGCCGTGCAGATCTATTGCGACTTCTCCGCGTACACCGACATGGCGATCGGGTTCGCCGCGCTGCTCGGCTATCGATTCCCGATCAACTTCAACCAGCCCTATCGCGCGCAGAGCCTGCGCGAGTTCTGGCAGCGCTGGCATATCTCGCTGTCGTCGTGGCTGCGCGATTATCTCTACAAGCCGCTCGGCGGCAGTCGCGGCAGCCGCTGGTTCACCGCGCGCAACCTGATGATCACCATGCTGCTCGGCGGCATCTGGCACGGCGCGGCGTGGAAGTTCGTCGCCTGGGGCGGGCTGCACGGCATCGGCCTGGTGATCGAGCGTTGGCTGCAACCGTGGTCCGGCGACTGGGCACGCAAGCCGCTCGGCCGCGCGCTGGCCGTGCTGATCGTGTTCCACATCGTCTGCCTGGGCTGGATTCTGTTCCGCGCCGACAGCTTCGACACTGTGGTGATCTATCTGACCACGCTGGTGCACGGCCAGGACGCCGCGATGCAGGCCACGCCGTTCACCGTCGCGCTGATCGTGCTCGGGCTGGCGCTGCATGCGGTGCCGCGTGATCTGCCGGGCGGCTGGCGAGCCTGCTCGGCGAGCGTCCGGCCTGGCTGTGGGGTGTCACCGCCGGCTTCGCCATCGCGATGATCGACGCGCTCGGACCCGAGGGTGTCGCGCCGTTCATCTATTTTCAATTCTAGGCGTGGCAATGGGCGTGACGCCGCGACAGCTGCTGGGGATCGCCGTGCTGAGCTGCTTCGTCGCGGCGCTGTTCGGCGCGGCGCCGCTGGCCGCGTGGGTGGATGCATCGATCGTCGGCGGTACCGTCGTGCAGCAGGCGGCCGACGATTGGCACGAGCTCACGCAGCGGATCGGCTTCGATCGTCCCTATGACGCGCTTGCGCCGTGCGGTACGCGACGCCGAAGCCGCGCATTAGACGTTTCTTCATCGCGACATGATAACCAGTAAGCCGAATCGACACGGCGGCGCTATCGGTGCGTCGCTGCAACAAGGAGGTTCGGTTTGATACCCTGCCTGCTGATCGGGGACAGCATCGCTCTTGGCGTCGGCAGCACGCTCCCCGAGTGCCGTACCGAAGCGCGCGTCGGCATCAGTTCCCGGCAATTCGTGCATCAACTGTTGTCGCCGCAGGAAGCCGACAGGGTGGTGATCAGTCTGGGCGTGAATGACGGCGTATCTCCGTACACCATCGCCAATCTGGAGCGCGTGCGCGACAGCGTGCGCGGCAACGCGGTTTACTGGCTGCTGCCGGCAAACCATGAATACGCCCGCGCCGCCATCCGGCAGGTTGCCGCACGCTTCGGCGACCGGCTGATCGACTGCGCTCCGGAGGTCGGTCGCGATGGGCTGCATCCGACCGGCGCCGGGTATCGGAGACTGGGCGCAATGATCCGGGCGGCCGGCCACCGCACGCCTGACAGGCCCCTGTCCCTGCCGCCGCTGGCGCGGCAGACTGCCGCGAGCAGCAGGGGAACCGAGCATGCCCGACATCACCATCCCGGCGCGACGCGGCAAAGCCGCGTTTGTCGCGGCCGGCCAGGTCATTCGCGTCATCAACACGCATGGCGAACAGGTGGTCGACACCTGGGCGTTCAACCGCCACGACATGACCGAATTCATGTCGATGGAGCATAGCCGCGCCACGATGCACCGGCTGATCCCGCGCGTCGGCGATGCGCTGCTGACCAACCACCGGCGGCCGATCCTGACCGTGCTGGAGGACACCTCGGGCGGCATCCACGACACGCTGATGGCCGCGTGCGATCGCTATCGCTACCAGGAGCTCGGCTGCAAGGACTACCACGACAACTGCACCGACAACCTGGCGCAGGGCCTTGCGGAACTCGGCCTGACGCCGCCGGAGACGCCGAGCCCGCTCAATCTGTTCATGAACATCCCGTGGACGGTGGAGCGGCGCGCTGTCATTCGAGCCGCCGGTCTCCACGCCGGGCTGCTACATCCGGCTGCGCGCCGAGATCGGACCTGGTCATCGCGTTCTCCGCCTGCCCGCAGGACATCCTGCCGATCAACGGCCGTGCGGGAAAACCGACCGAGGCGCATTTCCGGATTGAGCCGTAGGCGGGATCGCGCCCAAACACGAAGCGGGCGCGTTCAAGAGCGGTGCGCACTTCGCGACCCAACGGCAGGGTCTATGTTTGACTGTCCGGATTCGGACCCAAAGCGGACGCTGAGGGCCGATGTTCAACCCAGGTCGAATTACTTTCGCGTGGAATTCCGCGCGGTCTGACGCTTTGATAGCACCCGCTCGTCGCGCCTCCGCGAAATCTTGAACGATCCGCCGTCGGATTTATCCGCATCAGGTCGCTGCTGCGCCGCCAGCACTTTCTCAATGTGACTCTCGGTTGACACGTGGAGGGCGTCTAAAGGGGCCGTCGCTGGCGCGCATTCATACCAACACTCGCTCGCGGCGTATCAAGGTGACCAGAACCGGCCACCACACGCAGCAGGCCTCCAGGATTTTGAATGCCCCCCAATCGAGTGGGTGATCATCGCCGACCGGAGCACCGGAAGAATGCATGAACCGCAGCATGGTTCCAAACGTCCACGCTGATCCCAAGGGTAGAAAACCACCAAGCGGCGACGCAAGCCAGTATTCAACATAGCAACGTTTCGGGCGCGCAGCATGCTGGAACCTGCACGACAACGCGTCGCACAGACGCTTGGGCGAAGATGAAAGAAGCATCACAGTCGTTGCCGTACCGTAGCATAGTCCTCGCCGACAGGTTCACGCCACCCGCCGCGCGCTGAGCGGCGTGCCCTCATCAAGATAGGTGGTTCGTCCACCCAGGCGAAGTGCGATCTCGAGGCTGCCCGTGAAACCGGTGAACAACCCAACGGGCAAGGCAGCATCACCGTTGGTCCAGCGGATGGCATTATCAGGCTCGAATGCGTGGAAGCCCTCGGCCAGGGTCAGGTCATCGGCCTCGATCGTGCGAACTCTAACGCCCTGCGTTACCACGATCCGTTGCACCGCGACGCCGAGTGGTCGTGGATCACGCACCAGTCCCAACTCCTGCGGTACAGTGGCGCGGGAGACGACGCGGACGGAGGATGGTGTGGTCGCCAGGCGGAACCTATACCAAGCCCCGGCGCACGGGGCGGCGTCTACACGGCGGCCGTCAACGAGCAAATGAAGGTCCGGGTCGTCTGTCGTCTGCACTCCGGGGCGCGGTCCGGCTCGGTCCAGCAGCCGGCGCCAGAGCGCATCCACGACGGGGCCGCCCGTGAGCACCGGTGCGCAGGGATGTTTCGGTGACATACCGAAACCGCTGTTGGCGTTTCCAAACATCCAGCGGTTGCCGTCATCACGGTATGTCTCCGCCGCAGCGCCTTCGGCAAACAGTACTTCGTGGGTTGCCAGCTCGATATGAAAGAACTCGACCGTCTGCGCGTGATCGTCCCATAGGATCGTACGGTGATTGACCAGATACTCGGCCGGCACCAGCACACCATCCAGGTGGAGTGAATGGCCTTTGGTGATGCGCAGATCGCTATGTGGCACGTTGTCAGCCAAGGCCCCCTTGCGCACCAGAATTGGCGTTGCCGCCCCGCGCCGCCCGCGCACGATGGTGGCCGAGCCCGCGCCGATCCAGACGATCGGCCGCGCCGCACCCGACATCGTATTCACACGATCCCCGACCGACAGGCTCTCCACCGGCGCTTCGCCACGGTCCGTCAGGATGCGCGTGCCGCGGCAAAAGCATGGCACCGACTGGTCATTCAAGAGGAAGCCGTCACCCGCATAGAAGCCGCCGATGCCTGTGGTGTTCCCGACGTCCGGGTTATAAGTCGCATAGTCCTCGTAGTATCCGGCAATCTGCCCTGCGTCGTTGATGCTGCTTGGCAACGTCGCATACTCGTCCGGAAACGTGGCGCCAGGCACGTCGAATGAAGTAAAAGCGTCGGCGGTATCCAGGAAACCATGGGTCTCGCTTATCTCGGTGCTCGGATCGTAAGTCGAGTAATATCCAACGATCTGGCCCGCATCATTGATGCCGGTTGGGGTTGTTCCAGTAAGATCCGTCACGCCAGGCACGTCAAACGTGGTAAAGCTACCAGAGATATCGGTGAAGCCGTCCAGCGTTTCGACTCCAGTGTCCGGATCATAAGTCGAGTAGTCCCCAACGATCTCCCCGGCGTCATTGACGCCGGTTGGCACCGTCGCATCCAAATTCGCAATGCCCGGCATATCGAACGAGGTAAACGCGCCGGCATTATCGATGAAGCCGTGGGTTGTGATGTCGAAAGTTACCGGATCGGTGGTCTCATAATGCCCTACTATTTCGTCGGTCCCATTAATGCCGGTGGCTCGTGTATCGCTCGAATTCGCCACGTCAGGCACGTCGAATGAGGTGAAGGTGCCGTCGGTATCGAGAAAGCCGTAAGTCGCGGTCGCGAACGTTGTGGGATCAAGAGTTTGATAGGATCCAACGATCTGACCGGCGGCATTGATGCCGGAAGGGGTCGTCGCACTCACATTTGCTACACCAGTGACATCAAGTTCGGTGAAGGTGCCGGCGTTATCGATGAAGCCGTTCGTGACACCGGTTTCAGTGCTTTCATTCAAAGTACCGTAAATCCAACAACCTGGCCAGCGTCATTGACGCCCGTAAACACCGTCGCATACAAATTCGCGACGCCAGGGACAACAATGTCCCGATATGCATACGGGACGATATTCGTGCCACCCGCGCCGTCCCCCTCGACGAAGAAAGTGTCGCTGCTGTAGTCTTGGGTGGGGTCAAGGGACAGTGTCAGAGGCCCGGCGGTGAGACCCTGAACCGTGAGCACGTTGCCGGCACCGAGCGTGGCGTCGGTCGCGATGCCGGCGTCAGCAAGGTCAATGGTGTCGCCAACGGTCAAATCAGTGATAGTTCCTGTCTGGTTCACAGGGTTGACAATCAATAGGTCTTCGTTGGTACCGGTGAATCCGAGTGTCTCTGTGTCGGATTCAACAGTGATCAGAGTTCCGCCGCTGTCATCGGACGCGAGAAGGAACCTGTCGCCATTAAAGTTCTGAGTGGGGTCGAGGTTGAGTGTGACAGATGTGCCAGTACCGGCCGAGACTGTGAGTACGTTGTTGCCATCGAGAGACGCACCGTCCGCCGTTCCGATACCTGCCAGGTCAATTGTGTCGCCTGGAAGGAAGCCTGAGATGGTCGCCGCTGCCTGGTCGGGATCATACAGCTTCAGGAGGTTTGCGGTGCCGTTGAACTCAATCGTCGCGCCCGCCGCTGTCGACCCGGCCACGGACAGAGCGGCGCCACCTGACCCTATCTCAACCGTTCCGGTGCCTGCCAAACTGGAGACAGATAGCAAGCTGGCGGAGAGTTCGATCGTGCCTTGGTTTGTCAGGCTACCGGCATCGAAGATCGTAGCGTCGTCAAAGCTGACGGTACCAGCAGTTATTGTAACATTCATATTGTCAAAATCGTCAGTGTAGTTGCCTCCCACGATGTCAAGGTCGGAGGAATTCTGAAGGCTGACCGACGGGATGACCAACGACAGCGTGCCAGTAAACGTAAGAGGATTTTGATGGTGATCGTGTAGCTTTGGTTCTGGATCCCCAAGTCAAGGTTGCTCGCCTGAATCGCTTCGTCGAACTCTTGTTCGGTCTTGATAAGGAAATCGTCCTGCGCAAGACCAAGAGCCGTGTCAGCCTGAATGAGACCGGCGCCCACTTGCTGGCCATTGCCCATCGAAATGGCCGACTCCGCGAGATACCTGGTGATTTCGGTATTTGTGAGCTCAGGATTTTCCTGCAGTATCAACGCGGCGACCGCGGCGGCAACGGGGGCTGCCGCGGACGTGCCGTTGAATGGATTGAAGCCTAACGCCCCCAGGCTCGTGCCGGAACCATCTGGTCCGACAAAAGATATTGTCCCGGCCCCTCCCATTGTCGGTCCATACTCGGAAGATGCCTCTACGATGGGAGGGCTCACCCCCTGGGACGGTGTATCCGCCACATTGGCGGCGCCGACGACGTTGACCCCGGGAACCAGCACGTGTCCGAAGAGCTCCCCGCTTCCTTGGCCCGCGTTCGGGTCGTTTATCGTCACGTTGGCGCCATCGTTCACAAACTGGAATCTAAAGGGCTGAGATCCCACAAGGGATCCGCCATTAACCACAACTGCGAGGCTGTAGGAGCTGCTGCCGATCGGGCCAGGGAGTGTGGGATAGTTCAGAACCTGAACCGGACTGCTTCCGACTTCATCGATAGTACCAGAGGAAACGATGTCACCGGAGCTGTCGAACAGATATACCGCCAGGCTGTATTGATCGCCTGTGCCAAATGGCTGATCCCATTGCAGGTCGAGGGCTACATTGGTGCCGGGAGCGATGGTGAGGCTTTCGTACGGATTTCCGCCACCAAAATCCATGGCAATGACTGGTCCTAGAGAACCAATCGTCACGCTTACCGGGCTAAATGTACCCTGGTAATAGTTAGGTCCATCGTTTCCGGCTGCGGCGAAGTAGTTTCCTCCAGCAGAGATAAATGATGCGATTGCCGTATTCAGCGCGTTGCTCTGTCCAAAGAATGGCTCCGTCGAGAGCGAAATATCATCGACGATGATATCACATCCTGCCGCCTGCAGCGCCGACACCGCATTAGCGTACGTTGCCAGGTCTGCACTAAGGGTACTAACCGTACCAGTCGTTGTGATTGTACCAACGCTATCGAAATAATATTCCGCACCCGGTGCCGTTGCGTAGGCCACGTCGGCCATCGCATCGCCTTCATTGGTCCCCACTCCCGCCCCACCGGGAAGCACCGTGACATCCGGTGTACCACCCACATTGATAAAGCTATCCGATATAATCCCGATCTTCACACCAGCGCCGGAGACATCAGTGCCATCGACGGTATACTGATCGCGCGCGAGTTGCCCCGCCACCGCGAGGTCAGCCGCACCGACGGCCTGTGGGGGCGGGCCAGGCGCATCGCTGGTTGTTCCGTCAGATGCATCGTTGCGCACCACGCCAACAGACGTTCCTGCGGCGCTGACCCCGTCAGGCATCGTAGGTACATCGACGCGAGAGGCGGGCGTGTGCTGAACGATCGGAGCGCGCGTTGGTACAACGTCCGCTTGTCGGTACGTTTCTGCTTGCCCATACAAAAAGGTGACGGGTAGCTGTTGCCAGCCATACTCGCTGCCGAGTGACCCAATCCAGGCATCGGCGCTGATGGCATCGCCTGAATCAGGCGATGCCACCGGCATTTGATAGAATTTCTTTGGGATGGCCATGGATCACTCCGGTCGGAGGACGCCCAAGCATCAGGCTGGTGACCGTAACAGAAGCCTGACTTTGCCTTATACGCTGCGTCCAGCCAGCAGGCTGCCAGGTCCGATACCGGTTGCCGGCCGGCGAGATGTCCGGACTGAGTTTCAGGAAGAAGCCGGGATTGTCAAGCAGAAGCGTCGAATCGACAATGATGGTATAATTGGGGTTAGCCTGGGCTGTGCTTGGATCCCATCCGACGAACGTCTCCCCGGACCTAAGATCTCTCCATTGCGCTTCGAACCGGCGGACCGCGAATACCCGTCCGGGGGCGGGAGGGCCTGTATGACGAAAGGATAAAGGCCGAGTAATATTGCGGCAGCTACCGATGGGAGCAGAAAATACCCTGGCAACTGAGGCACTCTCGAGTGAGCGACCGAGCGGTTGCCGCACTTCAATCCCTGCTCAGAGTCGCAGCGCACGGATGTCTACGTTCTCCATTTGAAGGACAGCTACGCGATTATAGGCAACCGGCGGCAACCGCTTCCGGAGTCCGAGCGATAGCGCATGAACGCGTTGAGCGGGATACGGGCCAGCGCCATGCCGGCGAGTGCGCCGATCAGCGAGGTGTTGGCGGTGATGCCGAGTGTGACGATGAGCTGCACGCCGATGATTGCACCGACCACACAGAGTGGCGTGATCAACAGCAGCGAGGACAGTTCGAGGAAGCGGGGGTGGCTGCGCGACCCTGGCCTTGGTGCGGTTCTCGTGCGTGCTGCGGCCAGTTCGCTCATTCGTTCGCCCCACCCCTATTCTCCCCCTCCCCTTGCGGGAGGGGGTTGGGGGGAGGGGGTGTTGCCGGTCCCGCGCCGCCCCCTCCCCCAACCCCCTCCCGCAAGGGGAGGGGGAGAACCCGTCATCACTCCGCCGCCTTGCCTGCCGCGATTCGCAGCCCGTAGTCGCGCGCCGCGGCCTCCGGCAACACGATGCCTTCCGCCACATCCTGTTCCACCAACGCGGCCAGCCGCGCACGCGGATCGCCGAAGCCGGCGCCGCCTGCCAACCGCACTTCGACGATCCGGTCGGTGCGCGTCAGTGTGACCAACTCGCCGGTGCCGCAGTCGTGCACCACGTTGCCGTCGAGATCGAGCACCACGCCGCGCACGCCCCCGCCCGGCAAACCGCCGTGCAGTCCCTGCCACGGTGACGCCGACGCCTTCCGGATACACCGATGCCAGCATCGGCAGCCCATCGTCGTGCAGCTTGCGCAGCCGCGTGCGCACGCCGCAGCCGCCGCGATGCTCGCCCGCGCCGCCGGAGTCGGTGACGAAGGATTTCTCCAGCACCAGCACCGGCGCGCGCGTCTCCATCAGTTCGACCGAGGTGTTGGCGGCCGAGGTCGGATACAGCAGCGCCGACTTGCCGTCGCCGTGCCGCGAGGCGCCCTGGCCGGCGCCCATGAAGAAGTGGTCGGCATAGACGTGGCCGTTGGCCTCGCGGCCGTAGATGTTGATCGCGACCGGCAGTCCGGTGGCCGCCTGCACCTGCGCCGGCGCGGCATCGGCGAGCGCGCGGAAGATGTTGGGCGCGATATACCAGCCGACGCGCGTGCGCAGGTTCACCGACGCCGGCTTGGTGCAGTTCAGGATCGAGCCCTCCGGTGCCTTCACGGTGAACGGCCGATAGCAGCCGGCATTGCTGCGCAGCTGCGGCGTGAGAATGCACTTCATCGGATAGGTCGCGTGCGCGGCGGTGTAGCTGTAGGTGCAGTTCAGCCCGCCCTGCGGCAGTTGCGCCGGCGCGCCCGCGAAGTCGAGCTCGATCGCGTCGCCCTGCACGGTGAGCGTAAGCGGATAGTGCAGCCTTTCACCGAGCGGGTTGTTCCAGATCTCCGAGTGGTACACGCCATCCGGCAGCGCGCGGATCGCCGTCGCGCATCGCGGTCTCGGCGCGCGTCTGCACCACGTGGGCGAGCGCGCGCAGATCGTGCATGCCGTACTCGTCCATGAACGCCAGCAGCCGTTCGGCGCCGAGTGCGTTGGCGGCGATGAACGAGTGGATGTCGCCAAGCACCTCCTCGCTCTTGCGCACGTTCTCGGCGATCAGCGTGAACAGGTCGTCGTTCGGCACTGCCGCCGCGATACAGCATCATCGGCGGGATCTGGATGCCTTCCTCGTAGATCTCGCGGGCGCGCAGACTGTCCTTGGTGCCGCCGATGTCGCCGACATGGCCGACCGTGCCGGTCAGCGCCACCAGGGTGCCGTTGCGGAACACCGGCGTGACCACGGCGATGTCGAACAGATGGCCGGCGCAGAGCCACGGATCGTTGGTGACCAGCACGTCGCCTGGCTGCAGCGTCTCGGGCGGGAATTTCTCCAGCAGCGCCTTCACCGCGCGCGGCAGGGTCAGGTTGAACACCGGCATGGCGCGCGGCGAATGCGCCAGCGAATCGCCGCGCGCATCGAGCAGGTCGCAGGCGAAATCCTGCGCCTCGGAGACGATCAGCGAGAATGCGGTGCGGCAGATCGTGTGCCACATCTCCTCGACCACGGTGACGAGACGGCTCCACATGATTTCCAGTGAAACCGGATCGGCCTCGATCAGCGCGGCGCCCTGTTCGATCGGCGTGTCGGCGGTGACGCGCGCGGCGGGTGCGGCGGCGAGGCCGATCTCGATCGCCAGCGTTCCGGTGGCATCGACGGTGACGCTGTCGCCGGGCGGGATGATCGTGGTCGCCTCGCGTTCCTCGATGATCGCCGGCCCGCTGATGCGCGCGCCTGGTGCCAGGGCGTAGCGGTCATACACAGGCGTATCCACGAAGCCGCCGTCGAACCACGCCGCGCGCGTTCCCTTGCGCGCCGCGCCGGCTGGCACGCGCGCCAGCCTCGGTCAGCGAAAGCTGCGGCAACGGGCCGCGACAGCGCACGCGAAACGAGACCGCCATCACGCCAACGCCCGCATACACGGATGTATATCGGGCCGCATAGGCGGCGGCGAACGCCTCGCGGATGGCGGGCATGGTCGCATCGGTGATCGGTGCCGTCGGGCAGCGCCACGCTGATCTCGTGCATCTGGCCTTCCAGGCGCATGTCGGCCAAGCGCTCGGTCACCATCTCCGGTGCGGTGGCCAGTCGTGCGCGCGCGGCCTCGGTCGAGTTCGCCCAGAATCGCGTCGATGGTCGCCGCGGCGCCAGGCGCATCGAGCCGCACCGGATGGCTGCGCACCTGCTCGAACGACAGCGGCGCGGCGAGAAAGCCGAGCGCCGAGGCGGCACCCGAGGCGGGCGGGATCAGCACCTGCTTCACGCCGAGCACGCGCGCGACCTCGGCGGCATGCGCGGGGCCGGCGCCGCCGAAGCCGACCATGGCATAGGCGCGCGGGTCCTTGCCCTTCTCCACGATGTGGATGCGCGCGGCGGCGGCCATGTTCTCCACCACCATGCGGTGGATGCCCCACGCGGTCTCGATCGCGTCGAGACCGAGCTTCTCGCCCACCTTCGCCAGCGCGCGTTCGGCGGCGTCGCGATCCAGCGCCATGCGGCCGCCGAGGAAGAAGCCGGGATCGTAGTAGCCGAGCAGCAGATTGGCGTCGGTCACCGTCGGCTCGGTGCCGCCGCGGGCGTAGCACGCCGGCCCCGGATCGGCGCCGGCGGAATGCGGGCCGACCCGCAGCAGCCCGACCTCGTCGATCGACGCGATCGAGCCGCCGCCGGCGCCGATCTCGATCATGTCGATCACCGGCGCCTTGATCGGCAGGCCGGAGCCTTTCTTGAAGCGATGCACGCGCGCCGCCTCCATCATCGGCGCGATCTCGGCGCGGCCGTCCTCGATCAGGCAGGCCTTCGCCGTGGTGCCGCCCATGTCGAACGAGATCACGTCCGGCTTGCCCGGCGGCGGCGCCGAAGAACGCGGTGGCGAGGCCGCCGCCGGCGGGGCCGCTCTCCAGCATGCGGATCGGGAAGTCGCGCGCGGTCTCCGGCGACAACAGGCCGCCGGCGGAGTGCATGAGCCGCAGTTCGCCGCGGAAGCCGCGCGCGTGCAGCTCGCGTTCCAGCCTGCGCGATGTAGCGGCCCATCAGCGGCTGCACGTAGGCGTTGGCGCAGGTGGTGTTGCAGCGCTGGTACTCCCACAGCTCGGCCACCACGTCGGACGAGATCGACACTGCGATGTCGGGGAATGCTGCGCGCACGATCGCCGCCGCTGCGCGTTCGTGGGCGGGATTGCGGTAGGCGTGCAGGAAGCAGATGGCGATCGCCTCGATGCCGTCGGCGACCAGGCGCTGCGCGACCGCGCGCACTTCGGCGGCATCGAGCGGCGTCAGCACGTTGCCGTCGCGGTCCATGCGTTCCGCCACCTCCAGGCGATGGCGACGCGGCACCAGCGGGTCGGGGAATTGCAGGAACAGGTCGTAGATGTCGTAGCGCTGCTCGGTGCCCATCTCGAGGATGTCGCGGAAGCCGCGCGTGGTGATCAGGCCGAGACGCGCGCCGCTGCGCTCGATCAGGGCGTTGGTGACCAGGGTGGTGCCGTGCACCACGTCGCCGATGTCGGCCAGCGTCAGCTGCGCCGCGCGCAGCAGTTCGGTGAGGCCCTCCAGCGCGCCGACCGACGGGTCGTCCGGCGTGGTCAGGCACTTGTGCAGGCGGATGTCGTTGCGCTGCGGTGTCGAGCAGGATGAAGTCGGTGAAGGTGCCGCCGATGTCGAACCCGATGCGATAGCGGATTTTGGTCGTCATGTCCGGGCCCTTGTGTTCGCTCCGGCGGGATAGTGCGACGTGGCCGAGGGTGGTCTCAAGGGGCGGGCCTGCGATCAGGGTAATCCGTGTTGTTCTGGCTTGATTTGACACAGCGCCGGCCACGGCGTGACATTTTTTTCCTTGGCGACATGTCGTGACATTGCTCTGGCCGAAGTCCGAGGCAATCATCGGCGCAGTGGCTCGCCCGGTGCGAATCGAGACGATGGTGCCAGGACCCCATGCACCGGCGTCCTCCCATGACCGTGCTCCGCAAACGCCCCTTGCATCGCTACGCCGATAGGGCGATTGCGTTGACCCATTGCAGAACGGAGCACCCTCCGATGGACCCGATCAAACGTCCCACCCGCTACCAGGAGATGACCGACCCGCAGGCGCGCCCGCGGTACACCGGCATCCCGACCTTCTTCCGCGCCCCGCACACCGAGTCGCACGCCGATACCGATATCGGCGTGATCGGCGTCCCGTACGACGGTGGCGTCACCAACCGCACCGGCGCCCGCCACGGGCCACGTGCGGTACGCGACCAGTCCTCGCTGCTGCGGCGGCTGCACCCGCACGGCATCGCGCCGTTCGACATCGCGCGCGTTCGCGATCTCGGCGACTGCTGGATCGAGCAGCCCTTCGCGCTGGAAGGGGCGCTCGAAGAGATCGGCGCGTTCTACACGACGATCGTCGCCGCCAAGGTGGTGCCGCTGTCGGTCGGTGGCGATCACTCGATCAGCCTGCCGATCCTGCGCGCGGTCGCAGCGCAGCGGCCGGTCGGCATGATCCACATCGACGCCCATTGCGACACCGGCGACGACTATCTCGGTTCGCGCTTCCACCACGGCGCGCCGTTCCGCCGTGCGACGGAAGAAGGGCTGCTCGATCCGCAGCGGGTGATCCAGATCGGCATCCGCGGCACCACCAACGATCCGGACATGTGGGGCTTTTCCACCCGCTCCGGCATGCGCGTGCTGAGCATGGAGGAGTTCCACGACAAGGGCTGGCGCTACGCGGCCGAAGAGGCGCGACGCGTGGCAGGCACCGGGCCGACCTATCTGACGTTCGACATCGACAGCCTCGACCCGTCGCAAGCGCCGGGCACCGGCACGCCTGAGGCGGGCGGCATCACCGCGCTGGAGGCGCTGCGGCTGCTGCGCGCATTGCGCGGCATCGACTTCATCGGCGGCGACCTGGTCGAGGTGGCGCCACCGTTCGATGTCGGCACGATCACCTCGTTCAACGGCGCGTCGGTGCTGTTCGAGATCCTCTGCCTGCTGGCAGAGGCGTGGCAGAAGCGCAAAGGAGCGTGACCTTCATATCAGCGTCATTGGTGCCGGTTCCGCGTGGGCTTCCGGCGTCGCATCGCACAATGCCTGCACACCGCATTCCATCAGGAACCGAGCGATCGCATCGAACTCTGCCGGCGTACGCGTTGCATCGTCCGTGTCACCTTCCGGCACCCATATCACCGTCTCGTAGCGCGCCCGCGTGAGGAGCACGCGATAGGTGTTGATCTGATAGGCGATCGCGGCCTCGCCACGAGGTTCCTGCCATCGCGTACCGGCAAAGGAACGTGCGACCCATTCGGAACGACCGTCACGACGCATCAGATCATTGCCCCAGCACAGGCCGACCTGGTCGAGTTCCAGTCCCTGACAGGCGAATTGCGTCGCCGGCACCTCCAATGCATTCGAGGCGCGAACATCGGGCCAGCGGCGCAGGAACCAGTTCGCGACAGCATCCGCGTCGAGATGCGGAAAGTTGGGCGACAGCCCATCCGCCACCAACCGCCGCGCGCCGGCGCTGCACACGAGACCTGCGCGCCGCGTGCCGCGCGCCAACCGACGCAAAGCCGCGCGCATTGCCGGCAGCGAACGCGTCAGCAGAAACGGGACGCCGCCGCCCGCATCGGCGACCGCGGACGCCCGCCGTGCATCGCCCGTCAACACGGCATCGACCCAAGGCGCTGCCGCCGCGGAGCGGATGGAACGGACCGCCACATCGAGCTGCAGTGCGAGATCCACCTGCATCGTCGCCGGACGCGTTGCGAACAGACGCTGTCGCGGATCATTGCCGCTCAGCACCCCGGGAGCGGCACGCACATGCCAGGCCGGACGCTCGGCCAGAGCTTCACCCCACGCGGCCAGACCCGCCTCGCCGGTATTGATCTCCTGGCCGCTGCCAACCAAGGCCACGATCGCCGCCCAATCCCGGTGACGATGCATGATGTCAAGAAACAGTGCTGCTTCGCTGGCGGTGCGGCCGAATTTACGACGACCGAAATCCGCGTCCCAGGCACGCTGCGCCTCATCGAACACAACCACATGCTCGTGCGGCGGCTCCGCGCGATCCATGTTGTCGCGCAGGAACCCCATCAGTGGCTGGATGGCGCTCTCAGTTTTTTGCCGCGCCATGCGGAGACTGCCCCCTTGCACATGCGCATCACGGGCGAGCGCCTCGCGCATGACGTGGACCAGCGGCAGATTGCCGGTCAGAAACGCCGCGCCGTTGCTCGCGCCGAACACGGCGTTCAAACCGCACAGCGTCTTGCCCGCACCGGGTATGCCCGTAACGAACAGTATCTGATGGCGCAGGTCCCCGCGCGCAGTGTCGATGGCGCGCCGTATCGCATCGGTGGTGCGGGTCAAATTGCCGACATCGGCTCGTGCTTCGGCGATATCGGCGACGCCATGCCGATTGTACAGCATGGTCGCGGCTTCCACGATGGTTGGCACGGGCCGGTAGGGCGCCGCTTCCCACGCTCGCACGTCGAGCGCCCGTGCCGCCATTGGGATACGTGTCGTGATGTCCCGCAGTAGCGTTCCAAGCGAAGCCGCGGAGGCAACAAAGACTCCGCTTACCGCGAACCAGATCAGCGGCCACTCCGGCAGCGTTGGCTTGGCCTCTGTCGCCACCAGGATTGGCACGACGGGATGGGCGCGGCTGTCCGCATGAAAATCGAACAGGTCGAGCGCATAGTCTTCGGTCTGCTGACGATCGGGCGTGGTGATTGATGTGGCGCCGACCTTGAACTCCAGGACCAGGATCGCTTGTCCGGTCAGCAGGACTACATCGATCCTGCGTCCCAGACGGAGCATCGGATACTCGAACAATATGCGCCAGGCGCTCGGACAATCCTGCAATGCTGCACGCAATATGATGATCTGCTGGCGCCAGGCGTGAAGCTGCGTATCGCGATTGAGATAGTGCGTCTCGACGAGGCGGACCGCGAGGCGCTGCACGATCGTCTCGGGCTCGCTCGTCAACAATTCGACGACGTCGCCGGACCACCAGGCTTCCACCGCCGCTACCCTGGCGCCAGTCGCAGGATCGCAGCGCCGGCGGCAATCACCACTGCACCGCTCCAACCGCGCCGCCCCGGATGCTCGCCGAGGAACAGACGCGCCAACACCACGCCGATCAGGATGCCGGTTTCGCGCAGCGCCGCCACTGGCGCGACCGGCGCCTGGGTCATCGCCCACAATACGAGGGCGTAGGCGCTGATGCCCGCACCCGCGCCGAAGATCCCACGCACCGCTTCGCGAAGGCTCGGCCGATGCAACGGCGTCGAGCGGCGCAGCCACAACAGCGTGGGCATCGCGGACAATGGGAACAGCCATAATGTGTACGCCAGGGGCGCTTGCGCTATGCGAACACCGACCGCGTCATTCAGCGTATAGGCAGCGATCACCACCGCGTTGGCCAGCGCAAACCGTACCGAAGCCGCCTCGCCGACAACGCCGCGGCGGCGCGCCAGCAGGACGACCCCGCCGCAGATTGTCGCTATGCCGATCCAGCCTGCCACTGGCAACGTCTCGCCGAGCAGCAACCAGGCAGCAAGCAGCGTGATCATTGGTGCCACGCCGCGCATCAGCGGATAGGCGAGTGCCACTCCGCCATGCACATAGGCCTCGGCGATCAGAATGAAATACAGCCCGTTCAGCAACGAGGACATGACCAAATACGGCCAGCACGCCACTGGTGGAATCGCCAGGAACGGCAGCACGACAATGGCGATCACCGCGCCACCGCCAAGCAGCAATGCTGTCTCGCGGCGGCGATCGCTGCCGGCGCGGACCGCGACGTTCCATCCCGCATGCAGTGTCGCGGCCAGCAGAATTACGGCCACCACTGGCGCGGACAGCACCGTCAGTCGAGCTCGGCGTCCTTGCGGAACGGCGACTGCTCCGCCAGATGCGCCATCTCCGCATGCACGCCGCGCCGCTCGTCCTGCAGGAAGTTGGCGATCGCCTTGCGCAGCCCGGAATGCGCGATCCAGTGCGCCGAGTAGGTCGGCTTCGGCAGGTAGCCACGCTGGATCTTGTGTCGTCCCTGCGCGCCTGCCTCCACACGCTGCAGCCCGTGTTCGATCGCCCAGTCGATCGCGCGGTAGTAGCACAGTTCGAAGTGCAGGAACGGCCAGTCGCCGCGGCAACCCCAGTTGCGGCCATATAGCGCCTCGCTGCCGGCCAGGTTCAGCGCGCCGGCCACCGGCTTGCCGGCATTCTCGGCCATCATCAGCACCACGCGGTCACCCAGCCGCTCGCCCAGCAGCGAGAAGAATGAGCGCGACAGATAGGCCGAGCCCCACTTGCGATCCACCGTCGAGCGATAGAAGCGGTAGAATGCGTCCCAGTGCGCCTCGGTGATGTCCGCGCCGCTCAGCGCACGGAACGTCAGACCCGCGGCATTCGCATCGCGCCGCTCGCGCCGCAGCACCTTGCGCTTGCGCGACGACAGCGCGCCCAGGAAGTCATCGAAGCACCCATAGCCGGCGTTCTCCCAATGGAACTGCATGCCGAGCCGCGGCAGCCAGCCGGCCGCGCCGAGCTCCTGCCACTCGGGTTCGGTGCAAAAGGTGACATGCACCGACGACAGATCGAGCGATCGGCAAGCCTGTTCCAGCGCGGATGCGAGCGCGGCGACCGGCACGTCGGCGTCCGGATGGCGCAGCAGACGCGGCCCCGGCGCCGGACTGAACGGCGAGGCGACCTGCAGCTTCGGATAGTAGTCGCCGCCGGCACGTTCCAGCGCGTTCGCCCAGCCGTGGTCGAACACGTACTCGCCGTAGCTGTGCGACTTGGCGTACATCGGCGCCACCGCCACCACCCGGCCGGCCTCGCCGCGCAGCACCGCATGCTGCGGCAGCCAGCCGGTACGGGCATTGGCGGACCCGCTGTCCTCCATCGCGCTCAGGAAGGCGTGGCTGACGAACGGATTGCCGTCGCCGGCACAGGTGTCCCATTCGGCAGCGGGAACATCGGCGATCTTCTGGTGCAGCGTCAGCGTCAGGGTGGCGGAACCGTCGGGCATGGCGCGAGCCTAACCGATCTCGAACAGTCCCTCCACTTCCACGGCGGCATCCGCCGGCAAGGCCGGCACGCCGATCGTGGTGCGCGCATGTCGGCCGGCATCACCGAACACCGCCACCGCGAGATCCGAGGCGCCGTTCATCACCTGCGCCTGCTGGGTGAACTCCGGCGGCGAGGCGATGAAGCCGCCCAGCCGCACCACGCGCTTCACCTTATCCAGATCGCCGCCGCACGCCGCCTTCAGGTGTACCAGCAGGTTGATGAAGCAGAGCCGCGCGGCCTCCTTGCCGCGATCGATCGACACACCGGCGCTGACCTTGCCGGTGATCGCGATCTTGCCGTCGACCGCCGGTAGCTGGCCCGAAACGACCACCAGGTTGTCGGTGACGACGTAGGGAACGTAGTTGGCGATCGGCGGCATCGGGCTGGGCAAGGTGATGCCGAGTTCCGCCAGCTTCATCTCGATCCGACCCGACATTGCGTGGTTCCTTACAGTGTCATTGCGAGGGGCGTAGCGACGCAGCAACCTCGACGGTAGCACCAACGGTCTCGACGTGCCCCGCCGGTACCAGATTGGTTCGTCACTACGCCGCTCGCAATGACAGCCCTACCTGGAAACCACCCGGAACCCCCGCCTGCGTGCGTGCGGTGATTCCGCCGGCAGATCGAGCGGCAGCAACGGCGCATGGTCACGGCTGCCATTACCGACGGTGTCCGCTTCCTCCGGTTCCGCTTCGGGAATATCTCGCCGGCCAAGATAATTCGTCGCAAGATGGCGGAACGTGTAGTCGAGCAAAGACGTCGCATGCGCCACCGCGGGATCGCCTTCCACGGCGCCGGCCGGACCGAACCGGGTGAAGGTGAACGCTTCGACAAACGCTTCCAATGGCACGCCGTGTTGTAATCCCAGACTGACCGCGATCGCGAAGTTGTCCATCAGCCCGCGGAACGCCGCGCCCTCCTTGTGAAGCGCAATGAACACTTCGCCCAGCGCCCCGTCGTCATATTCGCCGGTGCGCAGATACAGCCGATGGCCGCCGACCGCGGCCTTCTGTGTGTAGCCCGCCCGCCGCGGCGGCAGCTCGCGCCGACGCAAGGCATGCGCCGACTGACGCACCGGCTCCGGCCGCGCCGGCATGACGTGGACAAACGGCGCCACCGCGTCGTGCATCGCGATGTGCGCGGCAGCACTCGGCGTCGGCAGTGGATCGCCGCCGGCGAGCAGCTCAGCCAGAACGCTCTCGGCAGTGATGCCCTTCGCCGCCATCCAGGCGCGCGCGGCGCGGCTCAGGCCGCCGGTCGCCGCAAGCGGGGAGAATGCCGGTGCGATGCCGCCGGTCTCCACGCCGAGCAGCGCATCGGCCGGCCCCGGCTCCGCAATCGCTGTGAGCGCGATGTGGCGCAGGCCCTCACCCGTTGCCGATGCCGATGCCTGGCGAGCGGCGCGGACGGCATCGGCCAAGCCTGGTAGTGATGGGTCAACCGGCGGCGCTGGCTGGTCCGGCGATTTGGCAGCAACCGGGCCGAACAGGTGTGCCAGCGCGCCGGATGCCGCCTCCGCCCGGCCACGCAGGATGGCAGCGAGCGCACTGGCAATCGGCAACGACGCATCGGAGCCATATTCGATGCCGAGCAAGGCCAGCAGGCCCGCAAGGTCGGCCACGCCGATCGCCAGCCGTGTCGCGGCTGGAGCGGCCAAGGTCAGCGCGGTGACAGCGGTCTCCACCGCTTCGGCGAATGCGGGCGCATCGAAGCCGCTGGCCGGATCGTGGAACGATGCGAGGTTCAACACGAACCCAGGCACTCCCTCGCCCCGTCCCTGCCAGATCAGCGGGGACGGAGCGCCATGTCGCAGCAGCAGCATCCGGTGCAGCCGTTCCGACAGCGGCAGCTCCAGCCCGGCCCGCAGCGCCCGCTCGGCCGCCGGTCGGATCCAGGCATCCGCCGCCGCAGCCAGCGTTACCGGTTCCTCGCCCGACGCCAGAGCAGCCAGCGCCGCTGCCGCATTGTCGTCCCAGGATGCGGGCAGCGTGACCTGCCGCGGCACCGCGTCGGGGTCGGCACCGACCATCGCGCGCCGCATTCGTACGCCCTGCCAGGTTCGAATGGCCCTCATGGCGTCATCCTAGGCGGCCGCCACCGACTCGGAAAGCGTATTTTGCGTCCGTTCCGCGTGGGAACCACAAGATCCTGTGGATGATCCGATGGGTGGACCGACTCACGGAGCTTCGTATACGGTGCGGCATGAACTTCGGCACCTGGCTGTTCACCCGACTGAAGGGCAGGCGCGTCGGCGCCGACACTCTTGGCAACTCCTATTTCGAGGAGCGGCGCCCACGCCCCGGCTACCGGGTGCGGCGCTGGGTGACATACCCCGGGCCAGCCGAGGCGTCGCGGGTGCCGCCTGAGTGGCACGCCTGGCTGCATTACACCACCGACGCGCCGCTGGTGGAGCGCACGCGACGTGCCTGGGAGAAGCCGCACCTGCCAAACGCCACCGGCACGCCGGCCGGCTACCGACCCCCCGGTCACGACTACCAGGGCGGCCAGCGCGCCCGCGCCACCGGCGACTACGAAGCCTGGACCCCGGACAACTGAGGCCCGGCGCATGCGTCGTCGCAGCATCGCCGAGGTGCTGACCGGAGCGGTCGTCCTGCTGGTGGCGGCTGGCTTCCTTGGCTACGCGGTGGCGCATTCCGGCCGCAGCGCAACCTCCGGCTACACACTGTTTGCGAAGTTCGACCATATCGACGGGCTTGGCGTCGGCGCCGATGTGCGCCTCGCCGGCGTCAAGGTCGGCAGCGTCAACGACGCGCGGATCGATCCGCAGAGTTTCCAGGCGGTGCTAACGCTGTCGTTACGTAACGACATCAGACTGCCGAAGGACAGCGCCGCGATCGTCACCAGCGAGAGCCTGCTCGGTGGCAAATACCTCTCGCTGCAACCCGGTGGCGACGAAGCGATGTTGCAGCCGGGGCAGATGATCACCATTACCCAGTCCTCGGTCAGCCTCGAGGAATTGTTGGGCAAGTTCATTTTCAGCATGACCAACGTGCAGAAGGGCGGCGAGGCCCAGCCCGGAGCGCAGAAGCCATGATCCCACCGCCCCCCGCGGTCTGGCCACAATCCGACGGTGCGCCGGTATCCTGTCGCGAGAAGCTGCGGATGCTGGCGGAGAACCACGCTGAACTGGCGCAGGCGCTGCAGGATGCGTTCGAGGATGCCGTCCTGATGGGCGTTGACGAGCAGGCGATGCGCCGCATCCTGTCCGGTATGGTCGCCGGCCTGGAGTTGCCGAAGCGCACCGGCCGATGAGACTCCTGAGCGGCATCGCGGCGTGGTTCGCCATTCCTGCCATCGCACTGGCGCAGACGCCGATCACCACCACGCCACTGCTGCCGCCCTCGGCGCAGCAACTGACAGCGCCGAGCGTGACGCGGCCGCCGGCGGATCAGACGCCGGCTCCGACGCAGCCGGCACCTCCAGCCACGCCGCAACCGATGCAACTGACCTGGGTGCCGCAAGGCACGGCGCAGTTGCAGGTGCTCGACAAAGTGAATGCGCAGAATGCACTGCTGACGGTGAAGGTCGGGCAGGAGGCGCAGTTCGGCTCGCTCAACATCCAGGTGCAGGCCTGCGACATCCATCCGCCGGACCAGCCGCAGGACTCCGCCGCCTACGTGACGATCACCGACAGCCACGCCGATGCACCGGGGTTCCGCGGCTGGATGCTGGCGAACAACCCGTCGCTGTCCATGCTGCAGCATCCGATCTACGACGTGCGTGTCGTGGGCTGCCACGCCTGACCGATGCGGCTGACGCTGCCCCCGCTGCATCGTGCGGCTCTGTTGCTGGACCTCGACGGCACGCTGCTGGACCTCGCGCCGCGGCCGGATGCGGTGGTGGTGCCGGCGGAGCTGCCAGAGGTATTGCGCGCGCTGCGGCGCCTGCTGGGTGACGCGCTTGCGGTGATCACGGGCCGCCCGATCGAGACCGTCGATGCGCTGCTGGGTGATGCAGTGTTCGCCGTGGCGGGCGAGCACGGCGGCGCGATCCGGCACCGACCTGGCGAGACAGTGGAACGACCAGCGCTGCCATCACCATCGTCGGCCTGGCTCGACGCTGCCGAGCGCCTGGCGGCGTCACATCCCGGCGTGCTGCTCGAGCGCAAGGCGCGTGGCTTCGCGTTGCATTACCGGGCAGTCCCCGCCGCGGGACAGCAACTGCACAAGGCACTTGACGATCTGCTCGCAGGCTCCGTGCAGTTCGAGCTGCTGCCGGCGCACATGCTGTGGGAGGTGCGGCCGCGCGGCGCCGACAAGGGCAAGGCCGTGGCCACCCTGATGGATCGCTCGCCATTTCGCGGTCGGCTGCCGGTGTTCATCGGCGACGACGTAACGGATGAAGACGCCATCGCGGCAGCGGCGGCGATGGGCGGTGCCGGGCTGCGCGTGCAGGACGCGTTCGACGACGCGGCCGGCGTGCGGGACTGGCTGGGCGCGATCGCATCGGTTGGGGATTGGCCGTGCGGCTCACCGACTTCAGCACCCTGACGTTCGACTGCTATGGCACGCTGATCGACTGGGAGAGCGGCATCATGACCGCGCTGCGGCCGTTGCTGGCGCGGGTTGGACGATCGCTGACCCGCGACGCGGCGCTCGAGGCGTTCGGACGGCATGAGACGCGGCTCGAGCAGGCCAATCCGACGCTGCGCTACAGCGAGCTGCTGGCACTGGTGCATGGTACGCTGGCGGGCGAATTGGGTGTCGCAACCAACGTGGCGGAGAGCCGACGCTTTGGCGAGTCGGTGGGCGACTGGCCGGCATTCGAGGACACCGCGGCAGCACTGCATTATCTGAAGGAGCACTACCGGCTCGTGATCCTGTCCAATGTCGATCGCGAGAGTTTTCGTGCCACCAACAGTCGGCTCGGCGTGGCGTTCGACGCGATCTATACCGCCGAGGACGTCGGCTCGTACAAGCCGGACCCGCGCAACTTCAGCTACATGATCGAGCGCCTCGCTGCCACGGGGATCGACAAGTCACGCATTCTGCACACCGCGCAGAGTCTGTTCCACGACCACGCGCCGGCGAATCACGCCGGACTTGTATCGGCGTGGATAGATCGGCGGCACGACACGACCGGCTGGGGTGCCACCGCGGCGCCGCCGGTCGACGTGCATTACGACTTCCGCTTCACCAGCCTGGCCGAGATGGTGAAGGCGCATCAGGGGTCAATGTGATTCGTGAACGCGTCCCCACGGCCTTGTCGCGGAGCGAAGCGACGAAGCAATCTCGTACCGAGCACTTGGTGGCAAGCTGTCACCGGAAATCGCCGCTGGTATAATACCAGGAGCCCGAAATCTCAACTCTTCGGCCGCCGCCCATCGTCCTGGTGGGCGAAGCATGTCCCGGCGAAGGCCGAGGGCCCGCCATCCACGACTTGCGCTGGGACGTGCGGCAAAGCCGTGGTCGCAGCCGCGCATAGGACTGCCGGCCCAGCTCTCCTAGGAAATTATCCTTGACACCGCCACCCATTTCGTGTTCTTCTTCCGTTCATGTCGGCCGCGCCCACCGCTCCTGACCTACCCCCGCCAAGCCGCTCCGGCCGACTGCTCTCGCTCGTCCGCAGGCTCATCGACTACGGCAGGCAACTCGCCGCCACGCTGCGCCAAAGCGCCGTCCCCAACGACACCGCCGACCTCGTGTGCAAGTTCTGCACCGATCACCTCCCGCTGATCCTCGCCCGCATCGCCCAAGGCCTGCACCGCGCCGGCCTGCTCGAGGAAAAGATCGCCCGCACCGCCGCCCACCTCGACGCCAAACCCGAGCCCAAACCCGCGCCATCCCCCCGCGCGTCCCGCGCCCTCCCGTGCGAGGCGCAACCGCCGTCCCCTCGGCGCGCCCAGCCGCAGCAACCCACCGACGCGGCCTCCCTGCTCGCCAACCTGCCCACCCCAGACCAGATCGCCGCCATGGTCCGCCGTCAGCCGATCGGCGCCGTCCTCGCCGACATCTGCCGCGATCTCGGCCTCTATCCGAGCCATCCGCTATGGCGAGAATTGCAACTCGCTATCAACCAATTCGGCGGCAATTGGCTCCGCATGGCCATGGAGAGGCTCGATCGCGCCTTCCCGATCGCCCACATCGTCGCCCGGCTCAAAGCCAAACCCGCCGCCCCGCCCGAGCCGGCCAGCACGGGCCCGCCCCTCGCCGTCCCCGCCTAGCTCACCCGCATCAACCGCAAACCGCCAAGGGCGCCAGGCAGGCGCGAGGAAAAACCTCGCCCGCCCGGCGCGCACCGTCACGTGGGCGACGGATGTCCCGGCAAAGGCAGTGGGCCCGCCATCCCCGACTTGCCTTCGCACGTGCGGCAAAGCTGTGGGCATCACCGTGGGTCAACACTTCGGGCTTCTGGTATAAGGGGAGCACGACACCTTGCATCGACGGCCTGTTCAACTAGCGGCTGGCCGTGCTCGGCTCGATCTGCACCGTGGCGGTCTGCCCGGCGACAAGGAGTACGCCATCAGGCACGTGGTCGATCTTGATACGCACCGGCACGCGCTGCGCCAGCCGCACCCAGGTGAAGATCGGATTCACGTTCGCCAGACCCGACTGCCCCTGCGCCGCGTTGGCGACCGTGATACCACGCGCGATGCTGGCCACGTGGCCTTGCAGCACGGCCCCGCGGCCCATCAGCCTGACCGTCGCCCGGTCTCCGACATGGATCGCGCCGATCGAGGTTTCCTCGAAATAGCCATCCACCCAGTATGAATCGGCATCGACGACAGAAAGCGCGCTCTGCCTCGCCGTCGCATAATCGCCCGTCTGCACCACCAGGTTGGTAACGTACCCATTGACCGGTGAGCGGATCGTCGTGCGCTGCAGGTTCACCCGCGCCTGCGCCAGATTGGCAATGGCCTGCCGCTCCGCCGCCGCCGCCGCGATCGCGGCGGTCTGGTAGGTCTGCTTCTCTTCCTCCGATGTCTCCAACAGAGTCAGTTTCGCCCGCCGCGTTGCCTCGCGCGCGGCATTCTCGGTATTGGCAGTCGCCTGGCTGACCGCAGCCTGCATCAGGTCCACGGCGATAGCGTAGTCGGTCGGGTCGATGCTCATCAGCAGATCGCCCTCGTGGACGAACTGGTTATCGACGACCGGCAGTTGCACAATACGGCCGGAGACCTCCGGCGTGATGGTGACGACGTAGGCGCGCACCGTCCCGTCGCGCGTCCAGGGCGCGGCCATGTAGGCCTGCCAAGCGGCCCAGACGGCGATGCCGGCCAACGCCAGCCCGATCAGCGTCACCAGCACCGGCACGGCGCGCAGCCGGCTCGTCGGCGCGAGGTCGGCGGCGGCCGGCGGCGCCCGCTGGGGCTCGCGCGCTTGTGTCCTTGCCTGGACTTCGGCGTCCGCCATCAGCCCCCCATCCTGCCGGCCAGAAGAATGATCGCCGACAGCAGGAGCATGTAAACGGCGAACACGAACAGCGCCGGGTGCCAGACATAGCGCAGCAGCCCGAAATGGTCGGCGAGCCGGCGGACCGGGATCAGCAGTATCCAGGCGGCGACCATCATCGGCGCGATCGGGGCGACGTAAACGCCGAGCAGATTGAGCTCCGTGTACCTCATGGCCGCACCTTGGCGTCGAAATAGCTGGCGTGCTGGCTTAGCACGTCGACGATGGACAGGATCGTACCTCGCGCGCGCAGCCGCAAGCTGGCCCCGGGCAGTGCGGGGGGCAGGTCCGCAACGGCGCGGTCGAAGCGGTCCAGCTCTCGGATCCCTGCCGCGCTGTCACCCGCAGCGATCGCGGCCATCGCTCCCGTCAGCTCGGCACCGAGCCCGAACCGGCGCGCGATCCGGCGCAAGCGAATAATCCCGCTGCCCATCGATAGTGCCGCCGCCAGCCGGGCGCCCTGCAGGATATCAACCGAGGCCGGGAGCGCAGAAAACCGGGAGTACATCTTGCCTTCCCATTCTGCGGAGGAGGGCGGCACATTGCCATGCGTGAGACGACGCAGGTCGCGCAAGGTCAGCGCCAGCAGCCGGCGTGCCCGCATCGCCGGCGGCATCGGCGGCAGCAGTCGCATTGCCAGCATGGCGAAGGCAATCCCGCTGACCAAAGCCATCCCCATATTGTAGAAGTGCGGCGGATCGTAGGTCTCCGGGTTTGACGGGCCGAGCAGCGGGATGAACAGCGCCGTCATCCCGACGAACAGGCTTTGTTCCCAGGCCTGCGCCGACAGCGCCCCGGCCGGCACCAGCACCAGGCCGAGCACGGCGCAAAAGCCGGCGAAGCTCGTCTGGTGCGGCAGCAATGCGAAGGCAACCACAGAGGCGAAAACGGCAGTGAGGGCGACGCCGGTCATAAAGCTCCTGGCGGCCGCGTAGGCGGCATCCTCCCGTGGCGCGAACAGCGTGATTGCGAGCATCGCGAATATGATGAACGTGGCTCCGGTTGGCCAGGCGGTCCAAATCCAGACCAACGCCGCCGCGCCGACCGTAAGGAACGCGCGCACACCATTGATCAGGGCGGGCATCAGATCCGGCACACGCAGCCGTGCAGTGCGCCGCAGCCTCGCTGTCAGCGCCGGGTGGCCGACCCTCACCACACCGGTCACGGCGTGGCTGAGCGCGAGCAGCCCCTCGGCCGTGCTGTCGCAGAGCAATCGCAGCGACGCCGTCTCCGCCGGCAATGCCACCAGCCGCCGTGCCGCTATCCGCATCGCGGCGCGCATCGCCAGGGGATCGCTCCGCCAGCGCACCGGATCGATCGCCCCGTCCGAGGTCGTCAGAATGCTCGGCAGGCATTCGCGCACTTGTGGTGCTTCCGCGCCGGCTTCGGGGTGAAATTCCTGATGGTTGGCGACCGAGCGCCAGGCGACCAGTGCGTCGAACAGGCTGTCTGCCGCGGCCAGGATGGCACGCGGGCGGAACAGCGTGTTCGAGATCTCGCCGGCCGCCTGGTCGATCACTGTGCTGAGGCCGGAGACCTGCATGACCAGTCGCCGGCGCTCCGTCCGCGACTCTGCCTGCATGGAGGCCGGCAACTGTAGTGCACGCATCAGGCCACCGGCGACATCGGCCGACAGGCTGGCGAGCAACGTCGCCAGCCGCCGGCGCGCGCCGCCGAGGTCGGTGCTGGCGAGGACGACGCCGGCGCACACGATGCCGATGCAGGTCTCGGCACCGCGCGCGACGGCGAGGTTGAAGGCATCGCCGTTGGTGCCCCCTACCGCGCCAAGTTCGTTGCCGGCGATGATCGCCGCGGTGAAACCGGACATGGCGGCGGCGTAGGACGCGAAGTTGCGCAACAGCGTCGCGACCAAGGCGCAGACGCCGGCCCACAGTGCAAGACCGAGCAGGAAGCCGGCGCGGCTCTGCGGAAACAGGGCGCTGAGCAGCACCGCCGCGATCGCACCGATGACGGTGCCGACCATGCGGAACCAGCCCTTGCGCAGCGACGCACCGAGCACCGGCTGGCAGACGATGGCGGCGGAGGTGCCGGCCCAGAATGCGTTGTCGAGCTCCAGCCAGAACGCCACGAACAGTGCCAGGCAGACCGCTGCCCATACGCGGATGCCGTAGAGCAACGCCGGCATGGCGGCGCGAAGCCAACTGCCGAGTGCCGGCGCGGGGAATATCACCTTGGCTGCCGATGAGCTGCTTGGCATCACGAGCTACTCTGGCGCACTGGTCACGCCGCGTGCAAGGCACACATCTCCTGCGGCGCCCAAGTGCGAATAGCGGTCGTAATAATCGCGGTTCACCGCTTCTGGTAGGAGTGGAAAATATAATCCCTCGCCTTCACGATGGTATGGCAGGCGTACCCGCAATTGACGGTGCCGTCTTTATCGGGCGTGAACTCGTCGGACGCGGCGTTATAGTCAAACACGGCGTATCCCCATCCGCTGGTGGCCGGAAACCTCGCATTGTCCTTCTCGATGAAAAACAGGTCCTGCAGGACGTCCGGCACGTCTACGGAAAACGGGGCCTCTGTCATCTTTTTGAATTTCCACTCGATCTTTGCGATCTTGGAGCCGTCGGGGAAAGGTTTGCCGTTGCCCGGAATGCCCGCCCGGTATGCGTCGATCATCGCGGGATTCGCGACCATCACCTTCAACAGGTTGTCTGTGCGAGACGTCGAAACCACCTGCCAGTCTTCGTACCCCCTGAAGTCGGAGAACGCGAGCCCGTTCGACACCCTCACGGTGTACTTGTCCTGAGCCGCAAGGACGATGCTGCCTAGTGCGGCGAGCACCAGACCGAGGCTGGCAATTGCAGCGACTTGCAAACCGCGGGAAGGCATCTCAATCATCATGTCCTCCTGATGAATGCGTTGTGCAACGATTGTGCGTCTCACAATGCGGTGCTTGATCGTCTTAGATGCTTCGCCCGAGGCTCGCGGCGACAGTGGTATGGTATCAGGCGGCGGCGCGGCCGCCGAAATGGGCGTCCAGAGATTCATAGCGAATCATCCACGTGTACTCGGCCAGCATGTTCGGTGTGGCCACCTCGACCATCAGCCGGTTCTCCACCCAGAACTCGATGACATGGAACGCCGGCGGCTGACCCGGCGCTCCGCGACCGAAATAGCGAGTGCGCCAACCCTCTCGTTCGCCGATCCGCTCCACCGTGGCGCGATCGACCGGCACCGACAGCAACAGATGGAACGGCGCGTATCCCGCGGTCGCGTCGTGCGCCGCATGCACCTGCTTGTCGTCCTGGCCCGGCACCAGAGCGACATTTTCGGGATACACCTCGATCATCGAGCCGTGCTCGTCGCCGCTGACCGCCATGAACGAGTCGGCAACGCCGCCCGGAAACGGATAGGCGCGGCCTTTCATCAGTTCGGCCAGTACATCCGCGACATGCTTCGGATCGCGCGCCGATATCGATACGTGGTGGATCATCTCGCGGCCTCCTCAGTAGGTTCGGAACATTGCTCCGATGTGTTCCGGATCGCGCGTCACGGTCAATGCCAGCGATAGCAGGATGCGCGCCTTCTGCGGGAGCAAATTGTCCGCGATCAGGAAGCCGGCACCGGCGAGCCTGGAACCGCGGAACGTGCGTCCGCTGCCGGCACGCGTGCACTGCACCACGACGATGCCTTGCGCGACCGCCTCTTTCAGTGCCTCGAATTCACCCGGCGGCGCGAAGCCCGGCGCGAACCCAGCCGAGACGATGCCCTTGGCGCCGGCGGCGGTGAAGGCGCGCACCGCGGTGCCGTCACCGCCGGCATAGGCATAGGCGATATCGACCCGCGGCAGCGCATCCAGCGTGCGGATGTCGAATTCGGTATCCGGACAGCAGCGCCGCAGTGGTTTGCGATAGAACGCGACCGCGTCGCCGTCGGCATGACCCAGCACGCCGAAATCCGCGGATCGGAACGTCTGCAGCCGCAGCGTGGCGGTTTTCGTCACGTCGCGTGCGGCCTGGATCTCGTCGTTCAGCACCACCAGCACGCCCATGCCACGCGCGTCTGGACTGGCCGCGACACGGATCGCGTTGACCAGGTTGAGGCCGGCATCGGTGGAGAGCGCGCTCGACGGCCGCTGCGAGCCGACCAGCACCACCGGCACATCGATCTTCAGCGTCAGATTGAGAATATAGGCCGTTTCCTCCAGCGTCGCGGTGCCGTGCCCGATGACAATGCCGGCAAGATCAGCATGTTCGGCGGCGAGCCGTTCGCACAGCAGCGCCAGCGCCTTCCAGTCGGCAAAGTCGATCGCAGTGCTGGGGATGTTACGGTAGCGCACGGGCAGCACGTCGGCGACCAGCGTGGTCTCGGGCCAGCGCGCGATGATCTCGTCGGCGTGCATGATCGTTGCCGTTCGCGCCGTAGTCCTGCAGATCGAGCGGCCCCTTGCCGACCGAGGCGATCGTGCCGCCGGTGCCGATGAACGCGACTTTCGGCTTCATGCCACGATGACGGCGCCGGCGTCCGCGGCGTCCAGCACCGGCGGACGACGGGTATGAAAGTCAGTGTCGCGCTGATAGGCGTCGGCCACCTGCAACACGCGCGCTTCGGCAAACGGACGCGCCGCGATCTGCATACCGATCGGGCAGCCGTTCGGATCGAAGCCGCAGTTCACGCTGACCGCCGGCAAGCCGAGGTAATTGTATGGCCTGGTGTTCGCCGAAACGGCCATGAACGTCACCTCGGTGCCCGGCGGGCCGTGATCGATGTCGGTCTCGGCGAGCGTCGGGAGGCAGGAACGGATGGTCGGCGAGACCAGCACATCGACCTTGGCGAACACCTGTTTGGCGAACGCCTTCAGGATCGGGCCGCGACGGCTGAGCGCCTCGACGTAATAGGTGGCCGGAATGGCGTAGCCACCATACATCCGGGCACTGATATGGCTGCCGTACTCCCCTGCCCGCTCACGCATCCACTGCGCATGGATCGTCGCCGCCTCGACGCGCGAAACGATACTGCCGTAGGTGGTGACTGCGTCCATCAGCGGCAACGCGATCGCGCTGCACCGTGGCGCCGCGCTCCACCAGCACCGCCACCGCACGCTCGACCGCCTCCAGCACCGGTGGATCGACAGCGTCGAAGAACCAGGTGGACGGCAGACCGATGCGCAGGCCGCGCAAATCGCCGTCGAGCGCCGACTTCATAGTCCGGCACCGGTTCGTGCGAGCTGGTCGGGTCGCGCGGATCGCGTCCGGCGATCAGCGTCAGCACCCGTGCGCAGTCGCGCGCGGTGCGCGTCAGCGGTCCGACATTGTCGGCACTGAACGATAGCGGCATCACGCCGTAGCGCGACACGCGGGTCTGCGTCGGCTTGAGCCCGGTCACGCCGCATGCCGCCGCCGGCAGCCGGATCGAGCCGCCGGTATCGGAGCCCAGCGCCGCATAATTGAACCGTGCCGCCACCGACGCGCCCGAGCCGGACGACGATCCGCCGGTGATGTAGGGCGGGTTCCAAGGGTTGTGACAGTCGCCGAACGCGCGATTGTGACCGGTCGGGTTCTGCGCGAACTCCGCCATGTTAAGGCCGCCGAACGTATAGGCGCCGGCCGCGCTCAGCTTCTCGATCACGGTCGCGGTGACGGTGGGGCGCCAGTCCTTGCGCAATGCCGAACCGCAGGTGCAAAGCTTTCCCGCCTGGTAGTACATGTCCTTGTGCAGCATCGGCACGCCGTGCAGCGGGCCGATCCAGTCCTGGTCACGCGCCGCGCGGTCCGCCGCGCGCGCCGCCTGCTCGGCACCCTCGCGATCCAGCCAGATCGTCGCATTCAGCTTCGGGTTCACCGCCTCCAGGTTGCGCCAGCAGGCATCGAGCAGCTGCATCGATGTGGCGTCGCCACTGCGCACCGCATCCGCCGCCTCGACCAGTGAGAGATCTGCCAGATCCGTCATGGCATTCACTCCTTCGCTTCGTGCAGCGCTGCCTCGAAACTGGACGGTTCGTCCTCGAATGCCAGCGTGCCGCGCAACGCCTCGAAGGCCTTGATGGTCGAAACGAGGTCGGCCGCCATCCGCCGTGCTGGATCGTTCGGCACCGTGATCCCGTGCCATCGCGCAATCGTTGCCTCAACCTCAGCGGTGAAGTCGTCCATGTTCGGTCTCCCCCGGCGTTATCGCCGCAGTATGCCAAATGGCTGGATCGAGCGACATGCCGGATAGCGATGCGGTGTTCGCAACCGATCGACTTGGTGCGGCTGCCGTGACCGGACGCTGACCAGGAGCTTGGAGGACCTCCTGCGCGCTTCGCGCGGGTGGGGCCTCCGCGGCCCGTGGGTACTCAGAAGTGAGAGGCCGCGGGTGGTTGGGTTTTGTTCCGCTCGGAAATCTTTACAACTTGCATATTGATAGTGACGATCGGCGAGATTTTTCGAATTAAATCAATGGCCAGCCAATTGGCCCACAAATTGCTCCGCTTGTTGTGTATCAATCCTGATATAGAGCAAAAAGGGCGCCGCCCACCTGCTAGACCACAACCGGATTTGGCCCGGTGTCCCAGCGCTCGGGGCGCGTGGCCTTTCCCTTGGGACAGGAACCGCTATGAGACTTCCAATCGTTCTCGGGCTGCTCGCGAGCACCGTGCTGATCGGCCCACATGCTAAGGCTAGCCCCGTTACCTTCAGCGACGGGACCTTCAATCTTGCCGGTTACAGCATCTCGACCGGGCTGGAAAACGGCGGTGCCTCCTCCACGCCGACGCAGTGCAGCAATTGCGGCAACCCGTCCGGCCTAGGCCTGCAGATCGCAGGCGACTTCCCGAACGCGCCGACGCCGCCCAATCTGTTCACCACGGTCCAGGTGTTGCTCAACAACGCCTTCATCTACACGCCGTCGACGCAGGGCGCGATCACCAACCTCTCGGCGTTCACCGACAAGAACCTTTCGGTCGACATTGCGTTGACCGGTGGCGGCAACACCTTTCATCCGACTGTCCTGCAAGGCGGTGTGCTTTACGTGGACTTCGATCGCCGGGCCGGGCCTTAACTGTCCGACGGGTGCTTGCTCCACCGGCTACAACACCATCGGCGGTACGGGCCTGACGGCGGCTGACTTCCCGCAGTTCGATCCGGCCACCGACACCTTCGGCACCGGCACCCCCGACTTCACCTCGTCGGGCAGCCAGATCACGTTCGGACTGACCCAGATATTCGGCGCGGGCGCGGCCGAGGTCATCGTGGCCGATTACGACAACCTGTCGATCGCGATCAACGCGGTGCCGGAACCTGCCAGCTTTGCGATCCTGGGCGTCGGGCTGCTCGGACTGCTCGAGGTCCGGCGCCGCCGGGCGGGTTAGACGAACTGGCCGGCGTGCTCTGGGGGGCGTCGGCCAGGAGCTTCCAATCAAGCCAGGGCGCATGCTCCCTGCATGCAGCCCAACACCGCCACGGCTTGAACCGGCGGGCCCGCGCCGAAAGCTAGGGCCACCGGCGGGAGCGTGAAGCAGGGCCGGCGGCGGGAGCGTGCTGCGCAGACGCGCGTTTCCGGACGTGTTCGGAACGGCACAAATGCGACGTCGCTCTTGGCTCCGAAGCTGTGGCACACACGACATCGGCGCTGTTCAATCGCGCGTGCAGGTAACGCGCGGCGGCGGATGCTGCTTGCTCCACGTCCCCTGCCTGCCCTTTCGGAAAGCCCTGACCGCATAAAACGGCTCGCCCGGTTTCGCGCAAGCACTGCCAGGCGGTGTTGCCGAACCCCACGCAGGGGTTTGGTTGTCGACGCTGTGCTCGCTGCCAGCGTTGCCCCGCGCGCAGCCATACGCGGGTGATATCGTTGCACCGTGGTTACGTGTCAGCCTGGCTCCTGGTGCTGTGACCCCTGAGTGACCCTGTGACCCCTGGAACTCCGCGCCAGCACCCACCAGACTGTTGATTTCACTCGCGGTATGGAGAATCGATGGACAGCGGTCCTGTGGTGTTCGAGACCGATGTGCCGGCGCGGCTCGACCGCCTGCCGTGGAGCCGGTTTCACTGGCTGGTGATCGTCGCCCTCGGGATCGCCTGGGTGCTCGACGGGCTGGAGGTCACCATCGTCGGCTCGCTGTCCGGCGCGCTGACCGAAAGCCCGGTGCTGCACCTTACCAACGAGCAGGTAGGGCTCGCCGCCAGCGCCTATCTGGTCGGCGCGGTGTCGGGCGCGCTGTTCTTCGGCTGGCTCACCGACCGGTTAGGCCGCAAGAAGCTGTTCAGCATCACCGTGCTGGTCTACCTGACCGCGACCATCGCCTGTGGCCTGTCTTGGGACTTCTGGTCGTTCGCTGCCTTCCGCCTGCTGACCGGCGCGGGCATCGGCGGCGAATATGCCGCGGTGAATGCCACCATCCAGGAGTTGATCCCGGCGCGGCGGCGCGGCTTCACCGACTTGGTGGTGAACGGCAGTTTCTGGTTAGGCGCCGCCGCCGGCGCAATCGGCGCGCTGGTGGTGCTGAACCCGGCAATAATGCCGGTCGAATACGGCTGGCGCTTTGCCTTCATCCTAGGCGGCGCACTGGGTCTGGTGGTGCTGCTGCTGCGTCGCTTCCTGCCGGAAAGCCCGCGCTGGCTGATGACACACGGTCATCCGCAGGAAGCAGACCGCGTGGTGACCGAGATCGAGCAGCGTATCGTGCGGGAAACCGGCCGCCCGTTGCCGCCGGTGCCGTACCAGTCGCTGCGGCTGCGCAGCGACGTGCAATCGTGGTTCGGTCCCGCGACACGCGCGCTGTTCACCGACTACCGCCGCCGCGCCGTCCTCGGCGTCGCGCTGATGGCGGCACAGGCGTTCTGCTACAATGCGGTGTTCTTCACCTATGCGCTGATCCTCAAGCAGTTCTACGCGATCCCCTCCGCCGACATCGGCTGGTTCATGCTGCCGTTCGCAGTCGGCAACTTCCTGGGTCCGCTGGTCCTCGGCAGACTGTTCGACACGCTGGGACGGCGGCTGATGATCACCGTCACCTACGCCCTCTCCGGTCTCCTGATGGCGCTGACCGGCTGGCTGTTTGCCCTCGGCGTGCTCGACGCAGTGCAGCAGACCCTGGCCTGGACGGCGATCTTCTTCGTCGCCTCGGCCGCGGCAAGCTCTGCCTATCTGACGGTCGGCGAGAGCTTCCCGCTGGAGATGCGCGCCATCGCCATCGCGCTGTTCTATGCGTTTGGCACCGGCGTGGGCGGGGTCGCGGGTCCGACGCTGTTCGGCGCGCTGATCGACACCGGCGAGCGAATGTCGATCCTGTGGGGCTATCTGCTCGGCGGCGGACTGATGGTGGGTGCGGCGGTGGTCGCAGGGTTTCTCGCGGTGCCGGCGGAGCGGCGCGCGCTGGAGGACATCGCGCCGCCCCTGTCCTCCGCCGTGTGATAGCGGCATAGTCCGGCGTAGCGCAGCCGGCGATGGAGCGGACCGTGGCAGTGGAAAAGCAGGCCTATCGCGAGGCGATGGCACGTCTCGGCGCCGCGGTGAACGTGATCACCACCGACGGCCCGGGCGGTCGCGCCGGCTTTACCGCCTCGGCCGTGTGCAGCGTCACCGACAGCCCGCCCACGCTGCTGGTCTGCGCCAACCGCACCAACGATTCGTATCCGGCGATGAAGACGAACGCCGTGCTGTGCGTGAACACGCTGGCCAGCGCGCACGAAGGACTGTCGCCGGTATTCGCGGGCCTGACCGAACACACGATGGCGGCCCGCTTCGAAGGTGCCACATGGCACCCGCTGGCGACTGGCGCCCCGGCGCTGGACGGCGCGCTGGTCGCATTCGACTGCCGCATCGAGCGGATCGTCGAGGTCGGCACCCACGACGTGTTTATCTGCCCGGTGGAAGCGGTGGAGGTCGGTACCGTGAGCGAAGGGCTGATCTACTACGCGCGCGGCTACCACCGGGTGGTCTACGAGGGCTGAGGCCTGGCTCAGCTCTTGGGGGCGACCCCGTATTGGGCGAACCACGCGAGCAGGCGCTTCCACCCATCCTCGGCATCCGCCTGGCGAAAGCTCGGACGATAGTCCGCGTGGAACCCGTGCGGCGCATCCGGATAGAACACGATCTCGACCGTCTTGCCGGCGGCCTTCGCCTTCGCCTCGGCCGCCCTGACGTCGGCGACCGGGATGCTGGTGTCCTGCTCGCCATACAGGCCGAGCAACGGGCATTTCAACTGATCGGCGACATCGAGCACGACCTTGGGCTGGATTTCGCTGGTCGGTCCCTTGATCGGACCGTACCAGGCGACCGCGGCCTTCAGGTTCGGATTGTGCGTGGCATACAGCCAGGTGTTGCGCCCGCCGCGGCAGAAGCCGGTTTCGGCGATCGCGGTGGCACTGCCCTTGTTCTGCGCCGCCCAGGCGAGCGTGGCGTCCAGGTCGCTGTACAATTCGTCGTCCGGCTTCTTGCTGATCACATCGCGGAAGATCGTCGGGATGTCGGTCATCTTCGAAAGATCGGCGATGCGGGCATAGATTTCCGGCGCGACCGCCATGTAGCCGAGTTTGGCGAAGCGGCGGCAGATGTCCTTGATGTATTCGTGGACGCCGAAGATTTCCTCGTTGACCAGGATAACCGGAAAACCGGTGCCAGTGGCCGGGCGGGCATAATAGGCGGGCAGGTGGCCGTCCTTCACCGGGATCTGGGTCTCCCCGGCATCCAGCCCGCTGGCGTCGGTGTGGATCGCCTGGGCCTCGACCCGCTGAGTGGCCAGCGTGAAGCCGCTGATCAGGCTGGTCATCACGAAGCCGCGGCGGGCGAACGGGTAGCGCCGCAGGCCGGTGATCTCGGTCACGTCGTTCATGATGGTCCCTCCCCGTGGGTGCGATGCGGCAGAGTTGGGGAGGGTGAGGGATTGCGCAAGCCAGGCCCGCGCCGCTGTCACCGTCTCGACGGTGTCTCAATGCATCGCCACGCGAGGCGCGTGATCGAGTGCCGAGACTGCATCTGGAAAATCGATCGGAATCCGCGCGTGGTGTCTGTGTCTCGGCGATGTCTCAGTGTACTGATATACGAGGCGTTGGCTTCAGCCATGATGCGATCCAGGCAGCGACACCGCAGCGATGGGTGGAGGCCGCCTCACATCCGTCTCAGCGTGTCATTTGATGAGAGTTTGTCGCACGGTGCGAGCGAAGACATCGACACACGATCAAACACTGTGGGTCGCGTCGAATGGCGGATGACCGATACACGCATCATCGCCCGTTTGTTCGCTATATTCATGACCTGTTCTACCCTGCCCCTGGGGGCGGAAGCAAGTGCACCGATGTGCCGCGATCGGCGGCTCAGTCGAACTGATCGAGCGAGTCCACCAGGTCTGGCCGGTCGATTGAGGTCCATGCCTCGCGCGCCGCCGCCGCGTGTGCGGCGCGTTCGGCGCCGTCACCGAGCCGTGCGAGGCGGTGGTGCGCCCAGCCGATGCTGTACGGCTCCGAGATGCGCCCATACAGCGCCAGTGCCGCTTCGTAATGCTCGCGCGCCGCCGGCAGGTCGCCGTCGGCTCGGGCGATGTCGCCGAGGCTCTGGATGCAGTTGGCCTCGCCCAGCACGGCGCCGACCTGGCGGTAGAGCGGCAACGCCTGCTGATACGCCGCGCGCGCCGCGTCGTGCTCCGAGCGCTCCAGCGCGATGTCGCCGAGGCCCTTGATGCAGTTGGCCTCGCCCACCACGTCGCCGACCTGGCGGTAGAGCGGCAACGCCTGCTGATACGCCCCACGCGCCGTGTCGTGCTCCGAGCGCGCCAGCGCGATGTCGCCGAGGCTCTTTATGCAGTTGGCCTCGCCCAGCACGGCGCCGACCTGGCGGTAGAGCGGCAACGCCTGCTGATACGCCGTGCGCGCCGCGTCGTGCTCCGAACGCTCCAGCGCGATGTCGCCGAGGCCCTGGATGCAGTTGGCCTCGCCCAGCACGGAGCCGACCCGGCGGTAGAGCGGCAACGCCTGCTGATACGCCGCGCGCGCCGCGTCGTGCTCCGAGCGGGCCAGCGCGATGTCGCCGAGGCGCCAGATGCAGTTGGCCTCGCCCAGCACGGCGCCGACCTGGCGGTAGAGCGGCAACGCCTGCTGATACGCCGCGCGCGCCGGGTCGTGCTCCGAGCGCGCCAGCGCGATGTCGCCGAGGCTCCGGATGCAGTTGGCCTCGCCCAGCACGGCGCCGACCTGGCGGTAGAGCGGCAACGCCTGCTGATACGCCGCGCGCGCCGCGTCGTGCTCCGAGCGGGCCAGCGCGATGTCGCCGAGGCCCTCGACGCAGCCAGCCTCAAACGATGTGTCCTCGGCATCCCGGCAAAGTGGTAACGCCCGCTGATATGCGGCGCGGGCTTGCACATGATCGGAGCGGCCTCGGGCGACATAGCCAAGGTGATACCAACACCTGCCCGCACCACGATTATCTCCGGCCGTGCGGCAGGCATCCGCCAGCTCTACGAATATCGCGGGCGATCCCGCCCCGGTGGCAAACCAAAGACGCGCAACTCCACCCAGTGCGTTCACGGCCTCCCCAAGGAGTCGCGAACTGGCGGCACGAAGGGCGCCCTCGATATTCGGCAGCTCCGACGAGAGACGCGTGAGAGCAGCAGCTCCTGCCGTCTCAAAGATCTGCCCGCCCATCTCGCGCGCCAGGATCACGTAGTGACTGACCCACAATTCGAAGTCAGGGGCATCCGGCGGCAGCATGCTCCTGGCGTACTCCCGCACCGGCGGCAGCAGGTCGAGTCTGTCATCGCGTGCGAAGGCGAGGCCGACCGCGCGGAGCTGGCGTGCCGCCTCGGCCGCCGCGTCGCCAAGCAGCGCGGTGCGATCTGCATCGGCGATGCCCGCCGGCAATTGCCCGAGCAGGCGGAACAGCCGCCGCCCTTCGTCGCGCAATCGCGGCGACCGCCAGGACAGGTCCAGCGACCGGGCCAGCGATGTCCGACGCTGTTCGAGAGGAAGGTCGGGATGCGTGATCAGCGCCACACGACGGCGCTGCCACTCCTCCCACAGCTCACGTAGATCGTTGTCGGGGGCGGCACGCAGCGCCACCAGTTCCACCGCGAGCGGCAGGCCGCCCAGTTCCTTGAGGAACTCCACCAAATGTGGATCGTCCGCCGCGATGCCGGGCGCGAGTTCGAGGAACAGCCGCTTCGCCTCTTCGCGGTCCAGTGGGCTCAGTTGCGTCGGCCGCAGCGTCCACCGGGGGCTCGCCGGCGCGGCGGCACCGCGCAGCGAGGCGAGCAGCGACACGCCTGGCGTGGTCGCCAGCAGCTGCAGCGCGTCCTGCACCGCGCTCTGGTCCTGCTCCCACGGTGTCTCGAGATTATCGAGCACCACGAGGCAAGGCTGTTGCGCCAGCAACTCCAGCATCTGCGCGAACGTGGTCGCGGCGGCATTGTGGCCGGTCGCCAGCACAACCGCGCTTTGCATCGTGGCCGCGTCCTTCGTGGTTTCCAGCTCGACAAACCAGCGCCGGGGCCCGAACCGTTTGGCGACGGCCGGGTCGGTTGCCACCTGGCGCGTCAGCGTCGTCTTACCGATGCCACCCGGGCCCAACACCAGCAGGGCGGCAGGAGCGTCGCCGTCCAGCGCGGTGACCAGGGCGCGAATGTCGTCGTCGCGACCGAAGCAACGAGGCGGGCGGACGATCGGCACGGCGTCTGGCGGCCGCTCGACGGGTGGTTCCGGGCTGGCCAGCCGCTCGCGAACCAGATGCTTCAGGTCGTTGGCGAGACGGAACTTGAAGTCCTCGACGCCGCTGTACGATTGGAAGCCGCCCTTCGCCGATCCGTCCGGGTTCTTGAACCGCTCGAAGAATGTTCGCACGAGGTCGAACTGCCGGTTCTTTTCGTCGCGGCGCGGATCGTCGAATTGCGGCGGAGCCAGATCCTGCCGCCGGTATACCATGATCGCGGGACGCGGGTCGGCGTTCCAGGCGTCCTCGTATTCCCATTCGGTGCCCGACTGGTAGCGGCTGCCGTCCTCCCGGGTGAACCGGTCGATGGCGAGATGGGTGCCGAGCCGCGCCGCCAGGATGACAATGACGATGTCGCAGCCGGCCGGACCGCCCTTGTAGTGGAGCAGCGCCTCCTGCGGCGTCAGGTCCGCCGGCATCGGCGTGCCGGCATGCGGGTCATCCCAGCTTATCACGTCGAAATCGACGCGCCGCGGCAGGAGCGGATCCTTGGACAGCACAGCTTCGAGATACTCACGAACATACGCGCGCTCTTCCGGCACATCGCCGGGTGAGGCGAGGAAGACGCGCAACGTCATAGACGGACCGCCGGTCGGCATGGCTGAACTGTTCCGGACCCGATCATGCTACGGACAGCGGTCGCTTCCCGCAAGGTTGATGCGAAGCGCCGCTGCTGTCGGCTGGTCAGGCTGGTGATCGCACCGCGGCCCGACCGTATTGGCTATGCCGTCTTGCGCTCCGGGCCCGGCCGCGAGTGGTAGATACGATCGACCGAGCTCCCGCGTACCGTCTCGCGGACGACAGCGGCATCAGCCGCGGACAGCATCGGTGCCGGCACCCTTGTGGAACAGCGTGGGGCGCTTCGCGGCAAGCAGCAGCAGCCGTGTCATCGCTGCGCTGGGGGCCACCGGTCTTATATTTCTCGAACGCCTTCGGCCCGCCACCGAAAACGTGCGCCGCATCCCGCTGCGACAAACCACATGCCTCGCGGATGGCCTTGATCACGAGTGGCGTCAGGATCGCAAGTTTCGCCTTGGCCCGCGCCTCCCGGCGGGCCCTGGGTGTCAGCGGGATCGTCGATCGATGCCCACCATTCCGGCTGGCCAAAGGTAAACTTCTGCCCACCGACATCAATCGTCAGCATCTTCACACCACGCTGTAGTGGCCTGCCGCTTTCCGCACTTGCGATGACGTCGGGATAGCCGCGGGGGCTGGTCATGGCTCGTTGTCCTTGAAGCTGATCAGCAGCAGGTCGCTTCGGGTATCGACAGTAAATTTCACATACCGCGAGCGACCTCCGACGATCGGCTTGTAGACATCCTGCGAATGATCGAGTTCGGAGGGCATCGACTTGTCGAAGTCGCTCCCGGTGAGTCCCGCGATGACATCGGCAGCCGCCTGCTCGTCCATGCCGAGGTCTTCAGCCCCCCAAGGCTGACGTCACCGTCCAATTCAATCGCCTCACATCAGTGAACGCGGCCTTGACGCTCCGCAGCGGATAGCGCGGTTGCCGACGCCGCCTCATACCCGCAACGGTCCGCCACGGAGGTGCAGCATGACAGGTGAGTTGAAGCCGATCCGCAGCGAGGCAGACTACAAGCGGGCGCTCGCCGAAGTCGAACACCTGTGAGGCGCCAAGAGCGGCACAAGCGAAGGCGATCGCCTAGACGTGCTTGCGACGCTCATCGATGCCTATGAGGCGGAGCACAATCCGATGGACCCTCCCGATCCGATCGAGGCGATCAAGTTCCACATGGCGCACAGGCGTTGAAGAGCGGTACCAGGGCGATTGAAAACCACGCAGGTGATGGGTTTCGCAACCGCTCAACCCATCCTACCCATCCCACGAAACCTGCCAAAGCCAAGCGCCAACCGTAGGATGGTTTGAGCGACGCGAAATCGATCGGGATCGGTCATTGTCTGCCCGATCCCATGGCGACCGTTCGTCTCGGCGAACTTCGTCACACCGGCGTGCCATCGAACCGCCCCGATAGATCAGCGCACGCGTCCAGGCGAAGATCGACGCGATAGGGTTGGTGGACGCCTGCTGGCCCTTCTGGTGCGGCCGGTAGTGCCGCGTCACCGTGCCGTGCGCCGCCTCGCTCGCCACCGTCTTGCCATCGGATGACAGCAGCACGCTGGTCATCAGCCCGAGCGAGCCGAAGCCCTGCGCCACCGTGCAGGACTGCGCTGTCGATCTTGTCGGGCGCGCGCAGCAATGATTATCGGTTACCCAAGGTGCACGGATTGGCCGGGCATCTGGATATGGCGGTTAACGGCTCTCTCATCTCCGGGCGAGGATGCGGGCGAGGGGCCGCCACCGCTTGCCCTTCCCGCACGCCGGTGCGACAAGGCGCGCCTGCTCCATGGATAGTTCAACTCAGCGGAAACCAGCCGGCGCGCAGAGGTGCAAGCATGTCAGATCTCGAAATCATTTGGACTAAGACCGACGAAGCTCCGGCGCTCGCGACGTTCTCCCTGCTGCCGATCGTCGAAGCGTTCGTCGGCGCCGCCGGCGTGACGATGAAGCTGAAGGACATTTCGCTGACCGGCCGCATCCTCGCCAATTTCCCCGAGAAACTGACGCAGGCGCAACGGATCAACGACGAACTCACCGAACTGGGCCAACTCGCGATGCGGCCCGCGGCCAACATCATCAAGCTGCCCAACATCTCTGCCTCGATCCCGCAGCTCAAGGGCGCGATCAAGGAATTGCAGGACAAAGGGTACGACGTGCCGGACTATCCGGACAGCGCCACGACGGACGCTGAGAAGGACATCCGGACCCGCTACGGCAAGGTACTGGGCAGCGCCGTGAACCCGGTGTTGCGCGAGGGAAATTCCGACCGCCGCGCTGCCGGCGCCGTGAAGCAGTATGCCCGCAACAATCCACACAGGATGGGCGTCTGGAGCGCTGCTTCCAAATCGCATGTGGCGTCCATGTCGGGCGGCGATTTTTACGGCTCGGAAGTCGCGACGACCGTCGCGGCGCCGACCAACGCCCGCATCGAACTGATCGGCACGGACGGCACCGTCACGGTGCTGAAGGCGAAGACGCCGCTGCTGGCCGGGGAGATCATCGACGCGTCGGCGATGAGCAGCAAGGCGTTGGACGCCTTCTTCGCCGCGCAGATCGACGCCGCGAAGCAGGACGGCGTGCTGTTCTCGCTGCATGTGAAGACGACCATGATGAAGATCTCCGATCCCATCATTTTCGGTCATGCCGTTTCCGTGTTCTTCGCCGATGTGTTCAGGAAGCACGAAGCCACACTGAAGCGGCTCGGCGTCGATCCCGACAACGGCGTGGGCGACATGCTGACGAGGATCGAGTCCTTGCCCGCAGCCGAGCGGGAAGCGATCAAGACCGACATCGCGGCCACCTACGCCGCGCGGCCCGGCCTCGCCATGGTCAATTCCGACCGTGGAATCACCAACCTGCATGTGCCGAGCGATGTGATCGTCGATGCGTCGATGCCGGCGATGATCCGCGAATCCGGGCGCATGTGGGGCGCGGACGGCAAGCTGCACGACGTGATCGCCGCGATCCCGGATCGCTGCTACGCGCGGCTGTTCCAGATAGTCATCGACGACTGTAAGGCGCACGGCGCGTTCGACCCGACGACGATGGGCTCGGTGCCGAACGTGGGGCTGATGGCGCAGCAGGCCGAGGAATATGGCTCGCACGACAAGACGTTTGAAGTGCCCGCGGGTGGAACGGTGCGCGTGGTCGCCGATGACGGCACGGTGCTGCTGGCCCGCCCGGTGGAGACCGGCGACATCTTCCGCATGTGCCAGGTCAAGGACGCGCCGATCCAGGACTGGGTCAGGCTTGGGGTGCGCCGCGCGCGCCTGACCAACACCCCGGCGGTATTCTGGCTCGACGCTCAGCGCGCGCATGACGCGCAGGTGATCGCCAAGGTGGAGACATACCTGAAGGAACAGGACACCTCTGGGCTGGACATCCGCATCCTGGCGCCGGTCGAGGCGATCAGGTTTTCACTCGATCGCATCCGCAAGGGGCAGGATACGATCTCCGTCACCGGCAACGTGCTGCGCGACTACCTGACCGACCTGTTCCCGATCATGGAGCTTGGCACCTCGGCCAAGATGCTGTCGATCGTTCCGCTGCTGGCGGGCGGCGGGTTGTTCGAGACCGGGGCTGGGGGTTCGGCGCCCAAGCACGTGGAGCAGTTCCAGGAAGAGGGCTATCTGCGCTGGGACTCGCTCGGCGAGTTCCTCGCCCTGGGCGCGTCGCTCGAACATCTGGCGCAGACCCACAAGAACGCCGACGTGCAGATTCTCGCCGACACGCTCGATGTGGCGAACGGCAAGATCCTGGAGTTCAACCGCTCCCCCGCGCGCAGGGTCGGCGAAATCGACAATCGTGGCAGCCATTTCTACCTGGCACTCTACTGGGCGCAGGCGCTGGCCGCGCAGGGCAAGAGCGCGGCGCTGCAAGGCCGCTTCAAGCAGCTGGCCGAGACGCTCGCGGCCAACGAGGCCAAGATCAATGCCGAACTGATCGCCGCGCAGGGCAAGCCGGTGGACACCGGCGGTTACTACCTGCCCGATCCGGCCAGGACATCGGCGGCGATGCGGCCGAGTGCGACGCTGAACGCGGCGATCGCGGCGGGGTTACACGACTGAGCATGGTCAACTCTCGACCGCTCGGGGAAACCCTGGCCTCAGGTCGATGCCATCGTAGAGGATCGCCAGTGGCAGGGACGCCTCCAGCAACGACAAGGGGATGACCTCGTCAACTGATTGATAACGCTTCCGCTGCCACTGCCGAGCTGCGTCCCGTGACCACACCACCACGTCCGGTTCGGTCGGCGACATTAGGATGATGTAATCGAGGGCGTCGATGCCCTTGTACTCATCGACCTTCACATGCTCATCGATTCGGCGGGTCGTCTCGGAGAGCACCTCAAGGACCAGGCGCGGCGTGTCGGAGACCATGTCCTCCATGTCGAATGGAGGACACAGAACACTAAGCTCCGGCCGACGGAGCTGGCCTGGGTGCACCCGAATGGCGATGTCGGCGCTGAAGGGACGGCAGCCCTTGCTTGCGGCACTGAGCTGCGGCGCCAGGTGTCTGTCGGCATTTCCGCGCGCGATGTCGTGACGGATCCGGGCGCCCGTCATGGCCTGCGGGACGCCATCCACGAGCTCGTAGCGCTGGTCCCGGGCTGATTGCCACGCCAGGAATTCCGCTTCGGTCATCCGCCTGGCAACAGCTTCCGACATGACCCTGTTGGCTTCCTGAAAGGTCACTCGCGTCCTGAGAGCAGGTTGGCAGGCGGAGGTCTCAATCGCAAGCGCGGCCCTGGCGGTGAGACACGACCTGGCGTGCGGCAATCAGAACATGCCGCCGCTCGCCAGCGGAGATTGGGCGAACGCGACAATCGTGGGCAGCCATTTCAACCAGACATTCTACTGGGCGCAGGCGCCGGCCGCGCAGGTCAAGAAGACGGCGCTGCAGGCCCGCTGCAAGAAACTGGCCGAGAGGCCCGCGGCCAACGAGGCCAGGATCGATGCCGAACTGATCGCCGCGCAAGGCAAGCCGGTGGACACCGGCGGTTACTACCTGCCCGATCCGGCCTGGACATCGGCGGCGATGCGGCCGAGTGCGACGCTGATCGCGGCGGTGTGACGCGGAGTTGGGTGGACCCGCCCTGGGCGACCAGGGCGGTTTTTTCTGGCCGCACCCTTGCCAGCCCGGGCGTGCCGGGAGTCACGGCATGGAAATTCATCGTCGGCGACACCGGCGTGCAATAACCCATCGGCACCACGATGTCGGCAATACAATCGTGGTCCAGCGCACCCACCGAGCTGAGGTGCTGGACTGAGCTGGTATATTTGGATCCGCGGGTGCGCATCGCTGACCTCGATGCGTTCATTGCCGACCATAAACAACACCGGCGCAAGTCTTATGTTTTTAAGAGGAGTGCTCCCAACATCTCCGTCTCCAAGCATACTTTCGCCAGCTCTGGTGAGTTGATCGCTGCACGAGCAGTCTCGGCCAGCCTTGCTTGTGTCTTGTCTCGTGTGAGGAAAATATCGGCGTACGCCAGCGCGACGATTGCGTGGTTCATATCGGCGGCATCCGACTTAGCCAGCTTGGTGAAAGGCGGCTGACGCCGGGCGATTACGATCTCATCCTCAACTGCCATAGCGGGGCATTCAGTATAGAGCTGTTTGGCGTTCTGGTAGCAGAATTCCAGCGCCGCATTCCGCCGGATGCCGACGAGTCGATGCCCATCAGGGTCGAAGGCGGGGATGGATACGTCCATCCACGCGCAGAACATCTCCTTTGCTTTCGCCTTCACGAAGTCTGGCTTTGCCGCCCGCAGGGTCGTCTGCGCATTCGTCGCTAGGTCGCGAAGCGGCTCATGGCCGGTGTAGTCGAACTCGTCGATGAACACGCGTGGGGTAAGGCCTAAGCGCACAGCGGTTCCGGTCCGCAGGGCCTCTGACTGCGTGAAATGAGGGATGGTGGAAATCACCTCGCTGGGCAACCGTCCAAAATAATGCCGGCACAGAAACCGTGCAACTGAACGGGACGGCGCTCGATCATCCAGATCGGGTCCAGGCTGTGAAGAAATGCAAGCCGTCGATCCTGCTGGGCACGGTCGGCAGCGCGTCCGATCTCGTAGACATTCCAGACCGACAGGGCGAGCTGCAGGCCATGCACCTTGATCGCGCTTTCCAAAATGGGCCAGCAGGTGTCGTCGGTGACAATGCTGTGGTCGATGTAGATCGTCGGGGAATTGGGTTTCAGGTAGCCTCCAGCAGCGAGACCCTGCAGCCGCACTCCCGGCTGCGACCCGATCCCGACCGCGGCGATGGAACAAGAGGCGGACCCTTCAGCTCAACAGCTGCACAGCTTCGCCCTGCCTGGACAGTAGCGTGACGGCCTGCTTGTCAAAGGACACGAATGTTTCGCCGCCCAGCCAGGCCCCCTCGTAGGCGATCGTGCCATCGGCAAAATCTCCGCCGGCCTCGAGGACGGCAAGGCCGAGCTCGGCAGCCGGCCGGTTCACCACCACGTTGCCCGCATTCATCAGACTGCGAACGGCCGTCGCCACGTCATCCTTTGCTAGTTTGGCGCCCTGCCGAAGCACCCAGACCAACTCACACAGACACGGCAAAGGCACGGCGATCAACGACGCTTCCTTGAGCAGTTTTCTGGCTGCGCGAGACTGCGCGGGATCATCGTTCAGCACGGCCCGCGCGAGCACGTTGGTATCAACGGAGATCTTCATGCCTGATCCAGATTGCCCGCCCAGCCAGCGGCCGTAATCCGGTTGATGTCCTCGATCGACAGCGGCTTCTTGCGCTTCACTTTGCCGTCGAGGCTGTGCAGGAAAGCGTCAATCGTTCCGGTCGGCCGCGCTGCCCGCACGCGCAGTTCCCCACCTGGCAGCTTTTCGAAGTCAACCCGTTCACCGGGCTTGATGCCCAGATGTTGCAACAAGTCGCGCTTGAGCGTGACCTGACCTTTCGCAGTGACGGTGAGGGAAGCCACGAGGAATCTCCCTTGACGCTCGCTGGAGCGTAATGTAGATCATCATTACTGGCAACCCCCCGCCCCTTCACGGCTGGACATCCGCATCCTTGCGCCGGTCGAGGCGATCAGGTTTTCACTCGATCGCATCCGCAAGGGGCAGGACACGATCTCCGTCACCGGCAACGTGCTGCGCGACTACCTGACCGACCTGTTCCCGATCATGGAGCTTGGCACCTCCGCCAAAATGCTGTCGATCGTTCCGCTGCTGGCGGGCGGCGGGTTGTTCGAGACCGGGGCCGGGGGTTCGGCGCCCCAACGGCAAGATCCTGGAGTTCAACCGCTCCCCCGCCGCAGGGTCGGCGAAATCGACAATCGTGGCAGCCATTTCTACCTGGCACTCTATTGGGCGCAGGCGCTGGCCGCGCAGGGCAAGAGCGCGGCGCTGCAAGGCCGCTTCAAGCAGCTGGCCGAGACGCTCGCGGCCAACGAGGCCAAGATCAATGCCGAACTGATCGCCGCGCAGGGCAAGCCGGTGGACACCGGCGGTTACTACCTGCCCGATCCGGCCAGGACATCGGCGGCGATGCGGCCGAGTGCGACGCTGAACGCGGCGATCGCGGCGGTGTGACCCGCTGTTAGGTGGATCCGCCCTGGACCACCAGGGCGGGCTTTTTCTTGGCCGCTGCCGCGCCAGCCCCGTCGTACGGGTGCACGCAGTTCGGTGGTGCGGCAGATGTCGCCATAGGAGCGTGGCGGCCGACCGCGATCGGTTGGATCTAACCCGGCACCAGCCGCGGCACGTTCTGGCAGATGATCGGCTCGCGGAATATCGTGCCGTTGCGGAATATCGTGCCGTTGCGGATGTTGCGGATCGTCCCGTTCCGACTGCGATACGTCCGCTTCAGGTTGCACTCGCGCACGCGCTCCTCGTCCGGCGTGATCGTCGCGCATTGAACCCCAGATGATGCGGGCCATCTCGTCCCCGTCGAGCTCCACGACCGGGTCTTCACCTTGAACTTCGCAAGTGGACCGGGTTCGCCGCGTCCGGCCGTCCCCGAGGCCGTCGGGCATTCGCATCCCGTGCCGCGGGCAAGCCGGTCGAGGCCGCGAATGGTTGTGTTTGGCCACGTGAAATGCTTATGGAGGGGCAATGGTGGCGAACGGCACTGCCGCGGCTGCAGCAGGACGCAGGATGGCTCCGGAAGTAGCGGTACGATGCGGCTGAAGCGCGCCAGCCAGGCGCTATGGCTGGGCGGCATCGTTGCCGCGACCGTGATCCTGATCGCGCTCACCTGGCTCGGTACGTTCAACGTCGCGCGCTCCGGGCGCGCCGAGGCTGAGGCCCACATCGAGGCCAGCGTGGCGAACCAGGCGGCGCAGTTCGAGGCGCAGGTCCAGATCGATCTGCTCGAAGTGGACCAGACGCTGCGCGTTCTCGCTCATGCCTGGGAAGCCGATCCCGACCACTTCAACCTGCTCTCCTGGCGCAGCGATCTCGTTCTGCTCAATCGGATCAGTCCCGACCTGTACATAGCAGACGAACGCGGCATCATCCGCGACGGCACCGTGCCGGAGTTCGTGGGCAGCGATGTTCGCGGTCGCGACTACTTCCGGACACTGGCGGAGCGGATCTTCGACGACGGCAGGATGTTCATCGGCCCGAGCATAATGGGCCCGCAGGTGCGGCAATGGCATATGAACCTGGCGCGCCCGTTGCACCACCATGACGGTTCGTTCGCCGGAGTGATGGTTGCCAGTCTGCGCGTCGGTGCCATCAGCAATTTCCGCCGCATGGCGGATATCGGCGCGCACGGCATGATCGCGGTCGTAGGGCTCGATCAGGGGCACCTGCGTTTCGCGCTCGGGGTCAATCCGGTCGATCCGGGGATCAGCATCGCCGACAGCGACATGTTCAAGGCCATCAAGGCTGACCCGGATTCCGTCTGGGTGGGCCGCACCGCGCTGGACGGTATCGAACGTATGCACGGCTTCCACCGGGTCGCTGACCGCGACCTTGCCGTTGTCGTCGCGCAGGACCGCGACGAGGCGATGCGTGCGACGGAGAACTGGGTAACTACCGCCTATCTGTTCGCCGGCGGCATCACCGCGTTGCTGCTGCTGCTTGCGGGCATCGTAATGCATGCCATCCGCGCGGCGCATCGTCGCGAGGCGGCGCTCGGCCACGATCGTGCCGTCATGGCCTCGGCCAAAACGGAGCTGGAGCTCGCCAGGTCGCGCGCGGACGAGAAGACGATGCGGTTGGAGGCCACCCTCGCCGGCATGTCGGATGGTGTGGCGATCGTCGACGGCGACATGCGGCTCGTTGAATGGAACCCGCGCTTTCCGGAATATGCCGGCATACCCGGTGAGATGTTGCGCGTCGGCCTGCCAATGGAGGACGCCGTCCGCGCGCAGGCGGCGGTCGGCGTGTTCGGTGACGTCGATCTCGAGGCGGAGGTGACGCGGCGGATCGCCGCGTTGCGCGCCGGTGATTTCGCCTCCACCGTTGAGCACCGGCGGCCGGATGGCACAGTGGTGGAGTTGCGGCGCAACCGGTTGCCGGACGGCGGTTTCGTCTCGCTCTACAGCGACATCACCTCGCGCCGGGAATCGGTCGGCGCGCTGGGCAATGCCAACGCCCGCGCTGCTGCCGCCACAAAGGCAATGTCGCGCTTCGTCGCAATCGTATCGCACGAGACCCGTGCGCCGCTGAACGCCCTGCTGAACAGCCTCAGCCTGCTGGCGGACAGCGGAATGGCGGCGACCCAGCAAGCGCTGATCGACACGGCGCGCCAGTCAGGCCACGCTCTGCAGGCGCTGATCAGCGACCTCCTGGAGTTGTCACGCATGGACGCCGGTCAGCTCCCACTTCGTCCGAGCCAATTCGCGGTGCGCCCGCTGATTGAAAGTGTGATCGAGACGTTCGGCGCACAGGCAGCCGAGCGGCGGATCGCGCTGCGGCTTGCGATCGCGCCGGAGGTGCCGGACGAGCTGAACGCGGACCCCGGCCGGCTTCGGCAGGTGCTGATCAATCTGCTGTCCAACGCGGTGCGGTTCACCGCTGCCGGCGAAGTGCAGGTGGTGGTGGAATTGCACCGGCAGGGAGACGACCCGCACATCCACCTGGCCGTGCGCGACCGCGGGCCGGTGATCCCCGAGGCGGGCCGTGCGCGGCTGTTCGAACCGTTCGACCGTCTCGAGGACGGCGGCGACCGGGTACCTCTCGGCATCGGACTGGGGCTGACGGTCTGCCGGCACCTGATGGCGCGGATGGGCGGTGAGATCGGCTGCGCGGTCTGGACGGTCGGAGGACGCGACGTCGGCAATGAGTTCTGGCTCACCCTGCCGGTCAAGCCGGTGCCGAGTGAGGCACGGTCGCCACCTCCACCGGACGCGGAGTTGCGGCGGAGACTGCCACGGACGCGGATCCTGCTGGTCGAAGACATGCCCGCCCACCAACTCGTCACCGCCACGCTGCTGCGCTGCGACGGCCACATGGTTGACGTCGCCAGCAGCGGACCGGAAGCGGTCAGCGCTGCCGAAACCTGGCCCTATGACGTGATCCTGATGGACGTTTGCATGCCGGACCTGAGCGGTTTGGACACCGCGCGGCGAATCCGTGGCCTCGGAGGCCCCGCCGGAGCAGTGCCGATCGTGGCGCTGACCGCGCGCATATGCCCGGAGGACGAGGCGGCCTGCGCAGCGACGGGGATGAACGGCATGCTGGAAAAGTCGCTCGCATTGCGCGAACTGCCGGACGCGATCGCGCGGTATGCCTGGCCGTATCGGCACGCCCGGCTGCCGGTCACCGTCGCCTCGGCGCCGGACGAGCCCCCGGCTTTGCCGGTTCTGTCATCCGCACGGCTGAACGAACTCCGCGCAACCCTGCCTGCCGAGACGCTGGCCAATCTGGTCGAGGACTGCCTGCTCGAGATGTCCGAGCACCTCACACTGTTGCTCGAAGCCGTCCGGGCACAGGCCGTGGACGAGATCATCGTTCATGCGCATGCGATGGTAGGCATGGCAGCGGGATACGGCATGGCCGCGCTTGAGACCCGGCTCCGCACCTTGCTGCAGACCGCGCGGCAGACGCCGCAATCCGCCAGCGTTCTGACGGAGGCGCTGGAGGTCGAGCTGTTCCGGGCCGCCACTGCGCTGCGCGAGACACTCCAAATCGAATTGGTGTGAGTGTTCAGGCGGTATTAATACGTCGGCGCGATGATGCCTTCATGTTGTCGCCAGCCACTCTTGCTGCATTTTCCGCCGGCGTGTCGCAGGCGCAATTCGGTCAGGCAAGTCCGGTCCATCGGGTACGTGCGGTGAATGATGCGAAGGCGCCACAGGCCGCGTCGTCGACCGCGCCACAGATCCTCGCGCCAAACGCTCGCGGCGGCGACGATGCGCCGGACCGGGCGCTGCCGCGCGGTTCGCTGCTTGATCTGTCCGTGTAGTCTTCGGTCAATCCACTTCGAGGTTTTCAGGGATTGATCCGCGGCCGCGAAAGCCTCACGCTTTACGCATGCCGGACTTCGTCCTCGGGATTCCCGAAGGTGACAACCGCGAGCGTCTGATCTGCGCCGATTGCGGTCATATTGCCTATGACAATCCGAAGGTCGTGGTCGGTTCCGTCGTGGTCGCCGACAACTCCGTGCTGATGTGCCGCCGCGCCATCGAACCGCGCCGCGGCTTCTGGACCCTGCCTGCCGGCTATCTGGAACACGGCGAGACACTGCAAGAGGGCGCGGCCCGCGAAGCATGGGAGGAGGCGCAGGCCGAGATCGTGCTGGACGGCATCCTCGGCGTGTTCAGCATCAGCCGTATCGGCCAGGTTCAAGTGATCTTTCGCGCCCGCTTCGCCGCAGCCGGCGTGCCGAGCTTCGCCGCCGGACCGGAGAGCCTGGAGGTGGCATTGTTCTCCGTTTGCCAAATCCCGCGTGACGAGATCGCGTTCCCCTCGGTCGTCTGGGCACTCGATGCCTGGCAAAAAATCGGGTCGGCTCCGCTCGGGGCGCCCGCCGGCAACCCGGCGCACGATCGGCGAGGCACCGAGCGGCTCATCCGGCCCGTGGCCGGGACCGGCCAATAATGCGTGCCTGCTGGATCATGTTGGTACTGCTGGTCACCGCGGGTGCCAGTCCCCCGCGCCAGCTGCCGATCCCGCCGATCCCGCCCCCGCATCCGCCGACCGATCAGTCCGCGCCCATACCGGATCGCGATGCGCAGGCGCCGCCTGACACTGACGCCGACGGTGCGCGGGTCAGCGTGCGGGACTTCCGGGTCAGGCGCTTCAACCAGGGGCTCGGCTACGCCCCGGGTTCGCAGTACGAAACCAGCGAAGAAAAGCGCTCGATCCAGACCCCGGGCCTGACCGTTCAGGTGCCGCTTCGATAGGCGTATGATCCAGATCAAGTAGCCGGCGCAGACAATGGCATATACCCCGGGCAGACCACTGTGACAGGGAGGAATCGGCGATGGCTCTGAAGGATATCCTGGTGCATCTCGACACCACGCCGCGCTGCGCCACGCGATTGGAAATAGCCGCGAGACTGGCGATGCAGCACGGCGCCCATCTGACCGGCGTGCATGTGATCGACATCCCGTCGGCCAACTACTTCTATGGTGCGGCGATGCCGTTCGTACCGGCCAATCCGGAGGATATCGTTCAGCGGATTCGCGCCGAGGCAACCGAGGCGGCCGGACCAGTGGAGGCAGGGTTCCGTGAATGCCTGCGCCGCAACAGCATAGCGGGCGAATGGCGGCTGGCCGAAGGTGCTCCTCCGGCGACGGTGGCGCTGTATTCGCGTTATGCGGACCTGACGGTGGTCGGCCAACCCAACCGGGACGAACCGCAGGACGCCGATGCGGTGACGGAGACCACCGTGATGACCTCCGGGCGTCCGGTGCTGGCGATACCGTTCGCCGGCGAGTTCCCCACCCTGGGCGAGCGTGTCCTGATCGCGTGGAACGCCAGCCGCGAGGCGGCACGCGCGCTCAACGACGCGCTGCCGCTGTTGTTGGGCGCGAAGCAGGTGACGGTACTGGCCATCAACCCGCAGCGCGGCGTCGGCGGCCACGGCGACGTGCCGGCGGCGGACATTGCACTGCATCTCGCGCGCCATGGGCTGAAGGCGGAGGCGGCACATACGGTGGCAAAGGACATCGCCGACGGCGAGGCGCTGCTGTCGTATGCCGCAGACCTCGGCGCCGACCTCATTGTCGCCGGCGCCTATGGGCACTCGCGGGCACGCGAACTGGTGTTCGGCGGCGTGACGCGTACGTTGATCACGGAGATGACCGCACCGGTGCTGCTGTCGCATTGAGGTGACGAGCCCTCATCACCACACGAAGCGCGGAACCGTTGCGAGCGGCGCAACGCCTTCCGCCGCGGCCGCCGCCTCCACCCTGGCCAGATCATAGCGCCCCGATCCGTCCGCCAGTGCCTCGCCGTGAACGCCGCCGAGGACCCAGCAGGCGGCAATATCGACCCCCGCCGCGCCGGCGATGTCGGTGTGCAGCGCATCGCCGACCGCCAGAACGCGCCCGACCGGCAGACCCAGGCTTTGGAGTACCGGCTGATAGATCGTCGGGTCCGGCTTGCCGATCGAACGAACGTCGCCGCCGAGTTCCTGATAGCGTAGCGCCAGCGACCCCGCGCACAGCACGCGCACGCCGCCGCGGATCACCTGCAGGTCCGGATTGGCGCAGATCATCGGCAGGTGGTGGCGGGCGCAATCCTGCAGCACCTGCTCGAATTCGGACAGCTCGGTGGGATTGCGATGATCGTCCGGCCCGGTGTTGAGCACAAAATTCGCGTCGGCGGGATCGTCCACCTTGATCAGCGCCAGACCCTCGATCACGCCGTGGTCGCGCTCCGGGCCGAGATGGAATACGTGTTGACCGAGCTCCGCCCACCACAGATCCGGCGGGCGCTGCAATGCGCGGCGCACCGCCTCGCCACTGGTGAGGATGTCGGTGTAGAGGTCGTCCGGTATTCCCATTCGGCGCATCATTGCCTGCGCAGCGTCGTTCGGCCGCGGCACGTTGGACAGCAGCAGCGTGCGCTTGCCGGCCTCGCGCAGCCGGGCGAGGCAATCGACGGCGTGCGGGAACGCGTTCACGCCGTCATGGATGACACCCCACAGGTCGAGGATGAAGCCGTCATACCGGACGGCGAGCGGGGCGAAGCCTGGCAGATGTTCCATCAGCCTATTCTGCCAGACGCTGCGCATCCTTGCCCACCGCGTCCTGGACGCGGGTGAAGCCGCGGACGCGCAGCGCTTCGGCGAGCTCGCGCTTCAGCCTGGGAATCAGCGTCGGGCCGGCATAGGCGAAGGCGGTATAGAGCTGCACCAGCGTCGCACCCGCGAGAATCTTCGCCAACGCCTGTTCGCCGGTGGACACGCCACCGACGCCGATCAGCACCAAGCGGCCGCGCGCCAGCATGAAGGCACGCGCCAGCACGGCGGTGGAGCGTGCAAACAGCGGCGCACCCGACAAGCCACCTGCCTCGCGCGCATATTGCGAGCGCAGTCCCGGCGGTCGGTCGATCGTGGTGTTTGACACGATCAGTCCCTGCACACCCTCGACAACGCAGGTCTCCACCAGCGTTGCCAACGTCTCGCCGGCGATATCCGGCGCGATCTTCACCAGAACCGGCGGGCGGTTCGCCACCCGCTCGGCCACGGCGCGCAGTATCGAGCGCAACTGCGCCTCGCCCTGAAGGTCGCGCAGCCCTGGTGTGTTCGGCGAGGACAGGTTGATCACCGCATAGTCCGCGTGCGGCGCGACCGCGGCGATCAATGCCGGATAGTCGCGCTCCGGATCGGCCCCGTCCTTGTTGATGCCGACATTGGCGCCGAGCACGACCTGGCCGCGGGAACACCGCGCGAGCCGGGCAATGTAGGCGACGAGACCGGCGTTGTTGAAGCCCATGCGATTGATCACCGCCTGATCCTGCTCGAGGCGGAACAGACGGGGCCGGGGATTGCCGCGCTGCGGTCGCGGTGTGACGGTGCCGGTCTCAACAAAGCCGAAGCCCAGGCGCATCAGCGCCGCAACCGCCACCGCGTTTTTATCGAACCCGGCGGCAAGGCCGATGGGATTGCCGAATTGCCGGCCGAGTGCCGCAACCGCCAGCACCGGTGGTTCGCGCTCCGGGGCGCCGCCGGCGAGGCCGAGACGCAACGCGAGGAGCGCAATCTGGTGTGCCCGTTCCGGATCGAACCGGCGCAACAGCGGCAGCAGAGCGGAGGCGATGGCGGGTGTCATGGCCGGCAGGCTGATAGGTGCGGCCGGGCGCCGCAACCATCCCCACGCCGGCGTTGCCAAGGCACGCCGGACGTCACTGTGCCTCCGAGCCTCCGGCGAACGGCGAACTGCGGCCGCGCAGATCCAGCGCGGCCGCAATCTGTTCCCCAACGGTGAGTGCGTGTTTCATTACGCCGATGAGCAGGTCTCCGGTAGGCGGCAGATCCCTGGCATCCCAGGTGGTGAACGTGGCTCCAAGCATCCGGCCCCGATTGTCGGTGACCGGGCAGGCCATGAAGGTGCCGGCACCAAATCCTTCGAACCGGGCACGAAGTGCCGGATTGGGCTGATCGGCGACTTGGCCCAGGTAGCACCGGCCGGCCAGCAGCACCGGCAGGAAGTTGTTCCAATCCGACAATGGCTGGTTCAACAGCAGGGTACCGATCGAGTGGCCCGGCGCAGCCACGGCATTGGTGACGTCGTACCGTAACAGCGCTACCCCGGTGACACCCGTGATGCCGTTATGCACCACGCCGAGCCGCACCCGGGCGGCGAGCGGCGCGTATGTCAGCAGTGCGGTCAGCGACTCGTCGACCAGTCGGTCGGTGTCGGCCGCGTAGTGCATCTCGACCTGGAGCATGGCCGCTTCCCGCTCGTGCTCATGATCGGTGCGATAGGCCCTGGTATCGATGAAGGCAACGCGCAGGCCAGCGTGGATGCTGCCCTCGTCGCGAACGTGCCATCCGGCGTAGAGGAACAGCAGCAAGGCGACCGTGATGAGTGGTTGCGCCAGCACAGCCCTGACCGGCGAGCCTGGCGGCGCGGCAAGCAGGCTGACCAATGCCTTCATCGGCACGACATTCTCCTTCAAGGGCTGTAGCCGACCGACCTGCCGCATCTTCAACCAGGTCTCCGGTCGCAAGGAGCTTGGTTTCAGGGCCGCTGCCGGGAGCGTGGGCTCGCGGCGGCTGGTCGAACCAGGGTGGTCTGCGCAGCCTGCAGCTGCTGCAGCTGGCGCTCAAACTCGGCGAGGCGCCCGTTCACGTCGCTGTCATAGCCGACATTCGAAAGTCGCCATTGCAGCAGCGCGTCCATATCGGCCCGCAGGTGCTTGAGTTGCTCGATCTGCGCCGCATTGTCGGTAAGCAGGCCGCTGACCTTGGAGCTGTACCTGGTCCTCAAGGTTGGCGATGCGGCGCGAGTTGATCGAGACCTCGGTGCGAATCGCCTGCACGACCGGCGAGCCGTTCTGTTCGATGGCCTGCACCCGCCGCTCGGACTCCTCGATCTTGGCGCCGAGCGAGCCGAATTGGCTGCTGAACCAGATGACCTGGAAACTGAAGCCAAGCAACGCGGCGACCCATGGTATCCAGATGGTCGACGCTGCTGCGGACGGGGCCGTTCTGGTCGCGGCTGTGTCACTCATGACGCTGATCTCCACGGGTCGCCGCCGGCTGTCGGCGGATAAATGTTTCGCTACCCTTGAACCTGTCACTGCGGCTGCGTCGCAGCATGGCTTGCGTCCTCGGCGGCAACACCCGACGATATCGACCGTGTGGAATGAGCCGTATCTCGAGACGTGTTGCCGCTCCGCGCTGCATCGGCTGGTGTTGAGCGGAAAGGTCGGGCGGCCGGCAGGATTGCAGGACGGTCCTTGCCTGGTTCGGCTGGTCGCGATGGGCCTCGCCGCCGCACGGCAGGACGGACGATATGCATTCACCGAGGCCGGATCGCTGCGGCACAGGCGCGACGTGCTGAAGCGGCCGGCCCCGGCACGGTGAGCCGTCAGGCCATCCGAGCGGTCGCCACCTCGCCGCCGGAGCCCGCTGCGATGGTGACGATACGGCCGCCGTCGGACGCCGAGACCATCATCATATCGCCCTCCGCCAGCATGTCGGCCGCGTCAGCAAAGAAGCTTGCCTTCTCCACCTGATTGAGCCTGTCCTTGCCGGCCTTGTAGTGCCAGAGCGTGAAGCCGTTGGCGTATGCGAGCACGGAGAGATTGCGGATGGCGAATGCCATGGCTGAGGGTCCCTTCGGGCAAAAAGAAAGGGCCGCCGCAGGTCGCGGCAGCCCTTGAGGTTCCAGGAGGAGAAAGTTCAACGGGCGGAGTTCCACCCGTTGACAGAGGAACACTATGGAATGAGAGGTAGGTTTGTCAAGATAATTTTCCTAGGAAAAATATATCAGCCAACAATGCCCTTCATCCGCAGTGGCCACTCCAGCCGTTCCAGCGCCTCCCGCCACAACCGCCAGTCGCAGCGCTCGCCAGCGCACCCCGGGTTGGGCGAAGCCTGCCGCTCGCCCCAGATGCGCAAAATCCGGGCATGTACCAGGTCGATCCGGCGCTGGCGATACAGCGTGTCGAGGCACTTCACCACATCGTCGGGTTCGCAGGGACGCATGACACGGCCCTGGTTCGCGCTGAAGCGTGCGCCTTCACGCCGTGCCGTCAGTGCTGCCATGGTCCAGAACCAGGCTTCCTCGGCGTCGCGGAAAGGCTGCCACCGACGCTGTGTGGTGACGCTGCCGCGCCGGTCGAACTGACTCCGGTTAGCCTTGGCACCCATGACGGCGATCTCCTTTTGAGACATGGCTCCGCTAGAACAATACCAGAACTAATAAAACCATAGGTTGCAAGAGATGGCAAGTGCATCATCGCCGGTTTCAGAAAATTTTCCTGATAGGCTGGCAACGGCCTGTTGCCACCCCGTTGCCACAATGAACCGCAGCGGATGTGAACCGGCTACCGAGCGTCGGAGCGACGTGCGATCAGCCGCGCGGCCGCAGTCCTCCAGCGTGGCGGGAATCCGCCTGGGTTCAGCCGATCGCGGCTACGTCGTGGTCGCTTCGTATTCGGCCGAGATATCCTGTCCGGTGTAGTCCGGCATCAGACCCGCCGACACAAGGCTCACCACCGCGCAGGCGGCGATGTAGATCGCAATGGCATACCCGGTGTGATACGTGGCGTACAGCGCGGTGGCGATGAGCGGCGCAGGGCCGCCGGCGATCACCGAGGCGAGCTGATAGCCAAGGGACGCGCCGCTGTAACGCAGACGCGGAGTGAACGCCTCGGCGATCAGCGCGGCCTGCGGGCCGTACATGATATCGTGCGGGATCAGCGACAAAACGATGGCGATGAACACTGCGGACGGAACCGCGCTGTCCAGCATGCCGAAATAGAGGAAGCCGAACAGCCCGGTGGCCGCCGCGCCGATCAGGTACATGTTCCGCCGGCCGATCCGATCGGAAATGTGGCCCGACAGCGGGATGGTGACGAACGACACGCAGGAGGCAACCAGCACGGCAGACAGGATCAGGTCCCGCGACATCTTCAAAGTGCCGACGCCGTAGGCGAACACGAAGGCGGTGAAGATGTAGAACGGAGCCTGCTCGGCCATGCGGAGCAGGGCTGACAGGATGATCTCGATCGGCTGTCTTCTGATCACCTCGACAATCGGTGTCCGTTCAATCTTCTTGGTTTCCAGAAGCTGCCGGAACACCGGCGTCTCGAGGATGCCGAGGCGGATCCAGAGCCCGATGCCGATCAGGATGATGCTGAGGAAGAACGGCACCCGCCAACCCCAGGTCGCGAAATCGGCGCCCGTCCACGCGCTGACCGCCAGGATCACGAGGTTCGACAGGAACAGGCCCGACGGCACACCGAATTGCGGCCACGAGGCGACCAGTCCGCGGCTGCCATGGCTGCGCGCCCACTCCATCGACATCAACACCGATCCGCCCCATTCGCCGCCGACGCCGATGCCTTGCAGCGCGCGCAGCACGGTCAGGATGACCGCGCCCCAGACGCCGATCGATGCGTAGCCCGGCACGAAGGCGACCAGGAATGTGGCGATGCCCATCAACATCAGGGTGGCGATGAGGGTCGCCTTGCGGCCGATGCGGTCACCGTAATGTCCGAAGATCGCGGCGCCGATCGGCCGGCCGACGAAGCCGATGAAATATGTGCCGAAGGCTGCAAGCGTTCCGGTCAACCGGTCTTGGTTGGGAAAGAACAGTTGCGGGAAGATCAGGCCGGCGGCCGTGCCATATATGAAGAAGTCATACCACTCGATCGTCGTGCCGATGGTGGAGGCGATCACCGCCTTGCGCAGCTCCCTGCTGTGCTCGGCATCTGACAGTGCGCCTGGCATGGCGGTGTCGACCATGGTTGCACCCTCCCGTGCAGCAGCCCTCATTGCTTGGGGCCGAGCTTGCAAGCGCCATTATGCAATTTCGCCGACCATGCGGCAACGTGAGCCTGCGCGCACGCGCAAGATGTTCCAACGGTGGCCGAACCCCGTCGGTTCTCGCCCTGCCGTCATGCGTCTCGTCTGGCTGCTTTATCTGGCATTCAGGATTGCAACGGCTCCGCCGCTTGCGGCCACTCCAACCAAGCGGCTGCCCCCGACTTCGCCGGTGGCGTCCTATTGGCCATCGCCAACCCCAAGACGTATCCGGCCATCGCTGCCGGGTTCGGCAGGACGAGCATCCTGGCCGAGGAGCACGCACTCGACGCAGCGCTCAAGACAGCGTTGCTCGGTGTCATGATTGTGGTCATCCATATCTACTGGCTGTCGGCGAGTGCCCCGCTGTCCCGCGTCCCGCATCACCCGGTCAGCTCCCGTATTGTCGTCGTCGCGATGGCAGCAGGCCTGATTATAACGGCGGTCATGGCATTCCAGGGATGAAGGGGTCCTGCCGAAGCGGGCGCTCCGCAAACGGGTCGATATCGTATCGGACCCCGGTCAGGCACAGTCCGTCCGCCGGCGCGGTCGGACCGGCCGCCGAGCGATCGTGAGCGGCCAACGCCGCGGCAACCCGCTCGACCGGCCAGCTTCCGTCGCCCACCAGCTTCAACGTTCCCACCATATTGCGCACCTGGTGATGCAAGAAGCTGCGGGCCTCAACGATGACTTCGACGATGTCGCCGTGGCGCCGCACGTCCAGCCGGTCGAGCGTGCGCAGCGGGCTGTTCGCCTGGCAGGCCGCAGCGCGGAACGAGGAGAAGTCGTGCCGGCCCAGCAGGCTCTGGGCGGCGTGGTGCATCGCCACGGCGTCGAGCTCGGCGTGGACGTGCCAGACACACCCGGCGAGCAAGGCAGGGCGGGCGCAGCGGTTCAGGATACGGTACCGGTAGCGGCGGCCGGTCGCCGAGAAGCGGGCGCTCCAGCCATCCGGCGCCGGCGCGGCATCGCAGCACGACGACCGGATGCGGCTTCATGTGGTAGTTCAGCGCGTCGCGAACCTTCGTGGCCACGATCGCATCTGGCAGATCGAGCTGCGCGACCTGTGCCTCGGCATGAACGCCGGCATCGGTGCGACCGGCGACGGTGCTGACTACCGGGGCGCCGTGGTTCAGCCTGGCGGCTGCGGTTTCGAGCACTTGCTGGACCGACAATCCGTTGTCCTGGCGCTGCCAGCCGACGAACGGGGTGCCGTTGTACTCCACCAGGAGCGCCCAGCGGGTCATGATCGCAGACCTCCCCCTCCCGCAAGGCGAGGGGAAATCCGTTTGACGCTACTCACCGAGGATCGTCCCAGCCGGCACCGCATGACCCCGCAGGAACGCATCCGCTGCCATCGCCGGGCGGCCAGCCAACTGCACCCGCAGCAACCGCAGCGCCCCAGTGCCGCAGCCAATCGTCAGCCTATCGTCCAGCACCGTGCCGGGCGGACCCGAACCGGTCGCCAGCGCAACCGCCACCACCTTCAGCATTGCGCCGCGAAGCGTGGTGAACGTACCGGGCCACGGATCGAGCGCACGCACCTGCCGCTCGATCGCGGTGGCGTCCCGCCTCCAGTCGATCCGTCCCGCGTCGCGCGTCAGCTTCGGCGCGTAGGTCACGCCGGCTTCCGGCTGCGGTACCGGAGCGGGGTGTTCGGCCAGCGCGTGCAGAATCAGGCGGGCGCCCAGCGCCGCCAGCATGTCGTGCAGCGTTGCCGCAGTGGTGGTCGCAGTGATCGGCACTGCCTCCCGCAGCAGCATCGGCCCGGTGTCGAGCCCGGCGTCCATCTGCATGATGGTTACGCCGGTCTCGGCGTCGCCGGCCAGCACCGCCGCCTGGATCGGCGCTGCCCCGCGCCAGCGCGGCAGCAGGCTGGCATGGATGTTGAGGCAGCCGCTGCCGCGGCGCATCCAGCATCGCCTTCGGCAGGATCAGCCCGTACGCCGCAACCACCGCCGCATCCAGCGCAAGCGCGCCAAACGCCGCCTGCGCTGCGATATTGCCGCGCAGCTGTACCGGCGTGCACACCGGCAGGCCGAGCCGCTCCGCCTCGATCTGCACCGGACATGGCCGCAGCGCATAACCCCGTCCGGCTGGCTTCGGCGGTTGACAGTACACCGCGACGATCTCATGGCCGGCCGCATGCAAGGCCTGCAGCGCCGGCACGGCGAAGTCCGGGCTGCCCATGAGCGCAAGGCGCATCTCGCTACATTGCCTCAGCGCGCTTCTGGCGCAGTTCCTTGGCCAGCCGGCGCAGGATCATGTTGCGCTTCAGCGCCGAGAGGTGATCGACGAACAGGATCCCGTCCAGGTGGTCGATCTCATGCTGGATGCAGGCGGCCAGCAATCCCTCCGCCTCGATCTGCCGTTTCGCGCCGTCCGGATCCGTATAGCGCACCGTCACCCTCGCCGGCCGCGTCACGTCGGCGTATTGGCCCGGCAGCGACAGGCAGCCTTCCTCGCGTGTCGCCTGCTCCTCGCTGTGCGCGGTGACCTCCGGGTTGATCAGCACGATCGGCGCCGGCTTGTCGTCCGGCATCAGGTCCACGACAGCAAAGCGCAGTCCGACGCCGACCTGCGGCGCGGCAAGTCCGATCCCCGGCGCGCGGTACATGGTCGCGAACATGCGCGGCACCAGATTGCGCACCCGGTCCATGTCTCCGTTGCCGACCGGCCTGGCCCGCGCCTTCAGGATCGGATCGGGCACCACCAGGATCGGCAGGGTTACCGTCGTCGCGTTCATGTCGGGCATGTAGCGGTGGCATCCTGTCCGATCAACGCCCCGCCCCCTTGCAACCGTCCGCCCTCTCTGCCAAGATTCCTGTCCGCCGGGATGCCATCATGGGTTCCGGCGACGCTTCGCTCCAAGGAGGAGGCCATGACGACGAGGATGTTCACCTCACCGCTGTTCCTGGGCTTCGACCATCTCGAGCAGATGCTCGAGCGGGCAGCCAAGACCTCATCGGACGGCTATCCGCCTTACAACATCGAGCAGACCGGCCCGTCGGGGCTGCGCATTACGCTCGCGGTTGCCGGATTCACCATGGACGACCTGCAAATCACGCAGGAAGACAACCAGTTGGTAATCCGGGGGCGTCAGACTGATGACAGCCAGGGACGCGTCTTCCTGCATCGCGGGATCGCGGCGCGGCAGTTCCAGCGGGCATTCGTGCTCGCCGAGGGAATCGAGGTGAAGGGTGCGTGGCTCGACAACGGGCTGCTGCATATCGACCTCGTCCGGCCGCAGCCCGAGTTGCGCGTGAAGACCATCCAGATCAACCGCGCCAGCGGCAGCAACGGCCATGGCGGCGGCAAGATCCGGGTGGTCGATAGCGAACCGGGACAGGAATAGGGCCTGGCCGATCACGACGGTGCCGCAAAACGCGGGCCGGATCACCAAAAGGCGCCGGAGCTGCATCGACAGTCCGCCGCCAGCAAGGAGTTTGACGATGAACACGACCAGTATTCAGCCATCAGACGAGGGCCCGGCGATGGCCGCCATGGTCGATATTCGCCACATTTCGACCGAGCAGCTCGCGCAGCTTGGCATGCAGCAGATCGCCTATGTGAAGCCGGTGGTGGTCAACGGGACCGCGGCCTTCGCGATCCATGCCGCCGATGGCACGCCGATGGCGATTGCCGGTGGCCTTGATGTGGCGGTCGCAGCGATCGTCCAGCACGAGATGGTGCCGGCCCAGGTGCACTGATCCTGGTCGTCATTTCCGGGCAGGCGGGAACCCAGGGCCGGCAGAACTCGCACCGCTGCACTAGGTCCCCGCTTGCGCGGGAGGTGACAAATCACCCTGCTCCGGGGTCGATCCAGCCGATGTTCCCGTCGCTGCGCCGGTACACCACGTTCAGCTCGCCGGTGGTGTTGTTGCGGAACATCAGCACCGGCTGGTCGGCGAGGTCCATCCGCATGACCGCCTCGCTTACCGACAGTAGACTGATCTCGGTGGCCTGCTCCGCTATCACCGTGGCGTGCGCCTCGCCGTTCCCGCCCTGCGCCGCCTCCGCATCCTCCTGGCGCAGCGTGTATTGCCGCGCTGCTTCCGGCCGTTCGCGATTGGCGCTGTCGCGCGCGTGTTCGTTCACCCGGCGGCGGTAGCGCCGCAGCCGCTTGGCGATGTGTTCGGCCGCATCGTCGAATGCGGTGTTGGCATCCGCCGCCTCGCCCTCTCCCCGCAGCGACAGGCCGCGGCCGGCATGCACGTTGATGTCGCAGATGAAGAAGCTGCGGGCGCGACTGAATGTGACCTGCGCCTCCAGTGCATGGTCGAAGTACTTGCTGGCGATGACATCCAGATGATCCGACACCCGCGTTCGCAGCGCGTCCGACAGGTCCACCTGCTTGCCCGAAACCGTGATCTGCATCGTGCCCCTCCCCGAACGTGACCAAGCGGGGCAATCACACCAGCTCGGCTTTCTCCCGCCGGCGTTGCACCGAGTTGGGGATGTGCAGCGCCTCGCGATATTTGGCCACGGTACGCCGTGCGATGTCCACGCCTGCATCGCGCAACGCTGCCACGATCGCATCGTCTGACAGAACGTCATCGGCCGGCTCCGCGTCGATCAACGCACGAATGCGATGGCGCACGGCCTCGGCGCTGTGGCTCTCGCCATCAGTTCCTGGGATGGCCGTGGTGAAGAAATACTTAAGCTCGAACGTGCCGCGCGGCGTCGCGATATACTTGTTCGCGGTGACGCGACTGACCGTGCTCTCGTGCATCTCCACCGCCTCCGCGATATCGCGCAGGATCAGCGGACGCAGATGCGCAACGCCGTGGCGCATGAAACCATCCTGCTGGCGGATGATCTCCGCCGCCACCTTCAGGATGGTCTGCGCGCGCTGCTGCAGCGAGCGCACCAGCCAGTTGGCGCTGGCCAGCTGCTCGGCCAGGAACAAGCCGATCCTCCTTGCGCGCGCGCGGCGCGACCCGCGCGTAGAACCGCTCGTTCACCAGCAGGCGCGGCATGGTGTCCGGGTTGATCTCGATCAGCCAGATATCATCGCCGTTCGGCCGCATCAGGATGTCCGGAATCACGCTCTGCGCCGGTGTTGTATCGTAGCTCGCTGCCGGCTTCGGATCGAGACTGCGGATCTCGGCGATCATCTCGGCAAGGTCGTCGGCATCGACACCGCAGATCGACACCAGCCGCCGCATCTCCCGTCGCGCCAGCAGATCGAGATTGTCGAGCAGCGCCGCCATTGCCGGATCCAGCCGATCGCGCTCGGCGAGCTGTGCCGCCAGGCATTCCTTCAGATCGCGCGCGAACAACCCGACCGGATCGAATCGCATCATCCGCGCGCGCACCGCTTCGACACGCTCCTAGCGGAATCGCCATCGCACCGGCAATCGCCGCGGGATCCGCGGTCAACCGCCCGGCCGGACACAGCAGAGCGATCAGATGCGCGCCGATCATGCGATCGACCGGATCGGCAAACGACAGCCGCAACTGCTCGCCAAGATGATCGCGCAGCGGGCGCCGTTCATCGGCCATATCCTCGATGCCGCGTTCGTCGCTGTCGAAGTCGCTCGTGCCGCCTCGGCCGCTGATAGCCGAGGTCAGCGGCGCGCCGTCGGCCACTCCGCCCGCGTCATAAGTGTCGGTGGGATCGGTATCCAGCGGCGCCGCCATCTCGCTCGGCAGCGTGTCGGCCTGGGCAAACTGCGCAGCATCCGCAGACTCGTTGGTCCGTTCCGGCGTCTGGTCCGGCGCTGCACGCTCGGTGTTCGGCAACTCGGCGCTCTCGTCGCGCTCGAGCAGCGGGTTCCGCTCCAGCTCCTCCTCGACGAAGCTGGCCACCTCGACGTTCGAATACTGCAGCAGCTTGATCGCCTGGCGCAGTTGCGGCGTCATCACCAGGGTCTGCGTCTGGCGAAGATCGAGGCGCGGCCCTAACGCCATGAAACGGCCTGATCCTTCATCGCTTCACGGCTCAGCATGCTAGGGCATCGACACCAACAAAACGTTCACACGCGCCGACATCAAAGGCTGAACCTCTCACCGAGGTAGAAGCGGCGCACGTCCTCATGCGCCACCACCTCATCGGGGCTACCCTCCATCAGCATCCTGCCGTCATGCATGATGTAGGCACGGTCGATGATCCCAAGCGTTTCGCGCACATTATGGTCTGTGATCAGCACGCCGATGCCACGATCCTTCAGATGCGACACCAGATCGCGGATTTCGTTCACTGCGATCGGATCGATGCCGGCCAGCGGCTCATCCAAAAGTATGTAGGCTGGCTGCGTCGCCAGGGCGCGGGCGATCTCCACCCGCCGCCGCTCGCCGCCCGACAGAGCCAACGCCGGCGTGCGCCGTAGATGGCCGATGCCGAACTCAGCCAGCAGTTCGTCCAGCATCATATCGCGCCTGTCGCGATCCGGCTCGACGACCTCGAGTGCCGCCATCACATTCTGCTCGACATTGAGGCCGCGGAACACGCTGGCCTCCTGCGGCAGGTATCCGATGCCGAGCCGTGCGCGGCGATACATCGGCAGGCTGGTTATATCGGCGCCATCCAGGCTGATCGAGCCGGTGTCCGGCTTCACGAGTCCGACGATCATGTAGAACGTCGTGGTCTTGCCGGCACCGTTCGGGCCGAGCAGCCCGACCGCCTCGCCACGCCGCAATGCTATCGTGACGTTCCGCACCACCGGTCGCTTCTTGTAGGTTTTGCCCACCCCGTGCGCTGCCAGCCCCGCGCCGCCCGTAACGACGCGAAGTTCCGGCGCCCACGATTCTGTGCGTAGATCGTTCATTTGGGCGCACCCGGCGGAGCCTGTCCGCCCAATTGCTGATTGGTCGCATCATTCGGCAGCACCAGGCCCTGCACCTTCTCATTGGTTCCGGACACCAGCCGAGCGATCCCGGTCTTCATGTTGACTTCCGCCTCAGATCCGTTGAGCTGGTTCTCCCCGCGTGTGATGCGCACGCGCCCCGCCAGCCGCGCGATGCCACTGTCCGGCACATAGACGGCCCGATCGCCGATCGCGGTGTCGGTCACTGTGCGGACCGTGACGTTGCCGAACGCCTCCACCTTCTGCAGCTTGCCCGACGCGGCGAGCGGATCCTCGGCGGTATTCGGCTGCTGTTGCTGCGGCTTCTGCGCGGGCTGCGGTGTCGGCGTGGTCGGCGCGTCTGTGGTGTAGGCAACCAGCGTGTCCGCCGCGACCCGTCGCCCGTCGTTGGTCACCACCACCGCGTTGCCGCGCGCCACCGCCATGTGCTTCTGCGGCCAGTATTCCAGGCTGTCCCGCGCAGTCAGCAGGTCGTTCGGTGTGGTCAGCTTCAGTGCCCGCCCGGTCATCAGCAGCACCGCCTGGTCCATATCGTAAACCGCGTGATCGCCCTGCGCCTGATCCGTTGGCGTAAAAATCCGCACGTTCCCCTCGGCCTGCACCCGAAAGATCTCATTGCCGCCGGTGTCCGGCCCGTTCGCCATGCTCTGTGCCGGCTGTGCAACCTGTGTCGGCTGGGCTGCCGCGGCATTCTTCGGCCGATAGAACGCGATCAACCGGTCAGCCGCCACCGTCACATTCTGCCTGACCGCCCTGGCATCGCCGCGGGCGATCACCTCGCGTTGCCCCTGTCGCCATTCGATTCCGTCGCTCGCTGTAATCGCAATCGGCCCCCCGTGTGTCAGATCCAACTGCTGCGCCTGGCTGGAACAGAGCGTCACCGCGAGCGCCAGTGCGGCCGTGAGATAGACCAGTAGCCGGTCACCCCCATGCCGGCCCCGCCGCGGCACATTGGTCCAGCCGCGCCGCCGCGTGACCGCACCGATCTTCACGGCGAGCCCCCCTTCAGGACCAGATGGGCTGGACCGGAGAATTGGATGGCGCTGCCCTTGTCGGTGACGGTGAAGCCTTGGGCGTCCAGCGTGCCGAACGGACCCTCGGCGTGGGTCGGTTCGCCACCGGCGGCGGCGCCGTTCTTCAGGTCAACCGATGCGCTGGCGGTCGTCACTGTCGTGCCGTCGTCGCGATAGAGGGTCACGTCCTGCGACAGGTCGAGCTGGCTGGAATGCTGCAGGAACACCCCGTGTTTTGCCTGCAGCATCAGCCAGGTGCCATCGGTAAGGGTAATGTCGGCCTTCGGCGTGGTCAGGTTGACGCGCTCCGGACCTTCCTGCTGGGCGGTCGCGGCGGTGACCGTGTACGGGTGGCCATGCTCATCGATGCCGCGATAGCGGGCGTCGGTGACCGTGGCGCCGCCCACCGATGTGCTCATACGCTGGTAGGCAATGCGGGCGCTGTCGCGTATGCGGCTGATTTGCGGCCAGAGCGCGATCGTGCAGAGCAGCAGCAATGCGGCAGCTGGCAACAGCCACTTGGTGAGGTTGATGACCATCCGCCGGCGGGCGAGATCATTGGGATCAGGAGGCCGGCTGACGCGGGCGGCGGCCGCGCCAACCAGTCGCCGACCAGGCCGACCCGTCGTGGAGCGTGTGGACAGCGGACTGACGGTCATACGACTCCCGCTCGGAGCAGATCGTGGATATGCAGGATGCCGAGTGGACGCTCGCCGGCATCCACGACGAACAACGAGGTGATCGGGCGCTCCCGGGCGTTCATGACGTGCAAAGCCTCGCCGGCCAACGCATGGGGAGCGATCGTGCGCGGCGTGCCGGTCATGACATCGGCGGCATGGCGCGACAGTAGATCGGGTCCCATGGCGCGGCGTAGGTCGCCGTCGGTGACGATGCCGATCAGCCTGCCGCCGGCATCGACGATGCCGAGACAGCCGAAGCGCTTTTCCGTCATCAACAGGAGGGCGTGATCCATCGGCGTGTCGGGCGGAGCAAGCGGCATCGCATCGCCACTGTGCATCAGTTCACGTACGCGCCGGAGCCGGGTGCCGAGCCGGCCGCCGGGATGGATCTGGTGGAAGTCTGCGGCGGTGAACCCACGCCGGGTCAGCATGGCGACCGCAATCGCGTCGCCAAGCGCCATCTGCATCGTGGTGGAGGTGGTCGGAGCGAGGCCCATGGGACAAGCTTCCGCGGCGGCCGGCAGCGTCAGGGCGACATCGGCAGCCTTGGCCAGCGTGGACGCGGCGCGCGCGGTGATCGCCACCAGCGGCAGACCGAACCGACGGGAATGCGCGACCAGGTCGGCAAGCTCGGCGGTCTCGCCGGAGTTCGACAGGGCAAGCACCGCGTCGCCCGGGACGATCATGCCTAGGTCGCCGTGCGAAGCCTCGGCCGGGTGGACGAACAGCGCCGGAGTGCCGGTGGAGGCCAGCGTGGCGGCGATCTTGCGGGCGACCAGACCTGATTTGCCCATGCCGGAGACCACTACGCGGCCGGTGGTGCCCGCCAGCAGATCCACGGCGCGGCCAAAACTGGCGGTCAGGCCGGCGGCGAGCGCGTGCAGGCCGGCCGCCTCGGTGTGCAGCACGGAGCGGGCGACATCGAGGTCCCCTGGATTCGTGGCGGTGGCGACGGTCATCGGTCTCTTTTGACGGGCGGCGACGCGAGGGTCAACCCAAACGACAGGGCGCTGACAAGAACCGTGCCAATATTGCGGATCGCCCCCGAGTCAGTGAGCAAAAATATCGGGCTGCTCGTAGCCTAGCAGGTCGAGACGGGCCCGGGCGGGCAGAAAACCGAAACAGGCCTCGGCCAGCTCGCGGCGTCCCTCGCGCACCAGCAGCGCCTCCAGCTTCGCCCACAGCGCGTGCAGGTGCAGCACGTCGGAGGCGGCGTAGGCAAGCTGCTCCGCGGTCAGCTCGACGGCACCCCAGTCGGAGGTCTGCTGCTGCTTGGACAGATCGATGCCCAGCAGTTCCTTGCAGAGGTCCTTGAGGCCGTGGCGATCCGTGAAGGTGCGGGTGAGCCGGGCGGCGATCTTGGTGCAGCGCACCGGAGCGACCGTGATGCCAAGTCGGTGCTGCAGCATCGCCACGTCGAAGCGGGCGAAATGCATCAGCTTTACCGTGGCCGCGTCGGCGAGCAGGCGGCGCAGGTTGGGGCAGTCGTAGCCGTGGCCGCCGAGAGCGGGCGGGATGAGCTGCACCAGGTGGGCGTGACCGTCGCCGGCCGAGAGCTGCACGAGGCAGAGCCGGTCGCGATGCGGGTTCAGACCCATGGTCTCGGTATCCACCGCAATGACCGAACCCAGCGTCAGGCCTTCCGGCAGGTCGTGCCGGTGCAGATGGATGGTGCCGCCTGGCATGAACTGGGTGCTCACTTTGTTGGTGCCCAGGAGAAGACTCGAACTTCCACGACCTTGCGGCCACAGGTACCTGAAACCTGCGCGTCTACCAATTCCGCCACCTGGGCAATCATGTGTCCCGCGACCGACGCGGGCGCAACGGTAGGGCGCGCGATGTAGCCCCCACGCGTTGGCGCGTCAACCAGTGCAGATCCGAACTCCCCTCCCCGACCCCATGGGACAGGGGCAGGATGCTGCCGTCGCCGATCAGAGCGAGAAGAACAGCCCGAGGACCCCGGCGATCGCACCGATCACGCCGGCAGCGACCGCCAGCGCCAGGATGCGTGTCACCACCGCAACCGACGCCAGCACGATCGAGATCTGCAGCGCTCCGACCACCAGTTCGAGTTTGTGGTAGCGATGAAACGCCTCGTCGCGCGCCGCCGTGTTCGCCTTTGCCCGCGTTTCGAGCTGCTTCATCCCGTCGGCGCCCGGCTCGTCGCGCATCCGCGCCTCGTTCTCCGTGGCGCGCTTGATCTCCGCCTGCGGCCCGGCCTCCGCGGCGTTCGGCAGATTGGCAAGAATGCCTGCCTCCGCCGCCCATGCCGTCGCGCGCGCATTCTTCGCCTGGTAGAATGCCCAGTCGTCCGACAGCGCGATGTGATACGTCAGGTAAGCGTTCTGCGCCCCCTTCTCGCCCATCTCGGACAGCGCCAGGGCCGCAGCGAGCACTGCGATCAAAACGGCAATGCGGCGCGCCGTGCGGTCGGTGTGCGGGCCGGGTTCGTGATGCGCGTGTTCGATCCCGTCGCGCGCAGTTTCGATCGCTTCACTCATCGTTCCACCCGGGTCGTTGCCACGCTGCCGGGCTCCGCGAGCACCTCGCGGATCTTCCCCGCCAGCGCGTCCAGATTGAACGGTTTGGCGATGAAATGCACGCCGTGGTCCAGCACGCCGTTGTGCAGAATGGCGTTGCGGGCGTAGCCGGTGGTGAACAGCACGCGCACGCCAGGCTGTGCGCTGCGCGCGGCATCCGCCAGCGCCCGGCCGTTCACGCCTCCCGGCAGCCCGATATCGGTGAACAGCAGGTCGATGCCGCCGCGATCGACGATCAGCCGCACGCCCTCCATCGCATCGCCCGCCTCGAGCACGTGATAGCCGATGTCGCGCAACGCCTCGACCGAGGCGCGCCGCACCTCTTCATCGTCCTCCACCACCAGGATCGTCTCGCCGCTGCCGCGCGGTTGCGCCTGGGCTCCGGCTATGTGAGTGCTCGGCCGGCTTCGCCTCCGGAGCGCACAAAGCGCGGCAGATACACCTTCACCGTGCTGCCCTGGCCGGGCTCGCTGTAGATCGCCACGTGGCCGCCCGACTGCTTGACGAAGCCGTACACCATCGACAGGCCGAGACCGGTGCCCTGACCGAGCGGCTTGGTGGTGAAGAACGGCTCGAATACCTTGCTGATCACGTCTGGCGTCATCCCGGTGCCGGTGTCGGTGACCGCCAGCATCACATACTGTCCCGCCGTCACCTCGGCATGCGCCGCGGCATAGGCTTCGTCGAGCTGCGTGTTCGCCGTCTCGATCGTCAGCCTGCCGCCGGCGGGCATCGCGTCGCGCGCGTTCACCGCGAGATTGAGCAGCACGTTCTCGAGCTGGTTCGCATCGACGCGTGTCTGCCACAGTCCGCCGGCCAGCACGGTCTCGATCGCGATGTGCTCGCCCAACGTGCGCCGCAGCAGATCCGACATGTTGGACACCAGCCGGCTGACATCGAGCGGCTCCGGTTCCAGCGGCTGCTGCCGCGAAAACGCGAGCAGCCGATGCGTCAGCGTCGCCGCGCGCTGCACGCCGGCCATCGCCGCCTCGGTCAGTCGGTTGAGCGCACTGCTGTCCGGCGGCAGCCGACGCTGCAGCAGTTCGATGTTGCTGCTGATCACCGTCAGGTGGTTGTTGAAGTCGTGCGCGATGCCGCCGGTGAGCCGGCCCACCGCTTCCATCTTCTGCGACTGGCGCAGCGCCTCCTCCGCCACCTCGCGCCGCCGCACTTCGTCCTGCAGTTGCTGCCAGCGTGTCGCGCTGCCGCCGCCACTGCCGCATCGCCAGCAGGCTGAGCGCGAGCAGGCTCAGCGTCGCCGGAATGCCGAAGATCAGGTGCGTCGCCATGATGGCGCGCCATTCGCGCGATCACCGAGCTCCAGCGGCGGCCGACCGTGACATAGATCGGATAATTCGCCAGCCGGCGATAGGCGATCAAGCGCTCGGTGCCGTCGACCGACGACATGCCGCGCATCAGTCCGCGCGGTGGCGCCTGGGCGATGACGTCGATCAGCAACTGGTCGCGCTGGCCGCCCTCGGCCGGCGTTGCCTCAGGATAGCCGGCGAGCGGCGTGCCGTCCTCGCGCAACATGCTGCGCGGTGTAGTCGGGGTCGCCGCCGAACATGTCGCTATCGAATTTGCTGAAATAGCTCGGCGACACGCCGACCAGGATGGCGCCCGCGAAATGCTTGCGGATCGCCGCGGCGGATCGCGACGGTGAACACGTCCATCGTGTGACAGCCGGCCATGCACCACGCCGCCGATCTGGAATGGCGCACCGCCGTCGCGCAGCGCGATGAAATACCCGCGGTCGCTGAAATCGATGCGGTGATCCGCGGGAAAGCGCGATGTTCGCGACCAGTGCGTGTCCATCTGCTCCGGTCACCACGATCGCAGTCACCTGACTGTAGCCGGCGATCATCGCAGCAAGCCGATCATGCAGCTCGCGTTCGCGCGCGATGACCGCATCGTCGGACAGATCGCCGAGCAGATCGTTCACCCGGTTGCCAAGCAGGACATGGGTATCCAGCACGCGGGTCGCCTGCTCGGCGGAGACCGCGAGCGCGCTCACCAGGGTTGCGTTCGCATCTCGTATGGTGTCGCGCCAGGCCAGCCAGCCACCACCGGCGAACACCAGCAACGGCAGCAGAACCGACGCGACGACCAGCGCCCGCAAAGCCCACGGGGCACCGGCTCTGCCGCTGCTCTCGCTCATCCCCGACGCCGTCTCCCCGATGTCTCCGATCGTATTGCCGCGATGATTGATGTCATAGTACGGACGCTGTCGCCAGATGCAGACCATGACTACGCTCACACCGTCGTGATGGCAGAATGCGAGCAAGCCGATGGCAATTGCAAAACCGGTCCTGGTGATCGGCAGCCTGAACATGGATCTTGTTGCGCGCTGCGAGCATCTGCCGCGCACCGGTCAGACGGTGTTCGGCACCGACTTCTTCACCGCCGCCGGCGGCAAGGGAGCAAACCAGGCGGTTGCCGCGGCGCGGCTCGGCGCGCGGGTGGCGATGGCCGGGTGCGTCGGCGACGATCAGTTCGGCCGCGATCTGGTTGCCGGACTGCGGCGGGACCGGGTGCGCAGCGATGCGGTGCGGACGGTGCCGCATCCGACCGGCACCGCGCTGATCACCATCGACGCAGACGGCGCCAACACGATTGTGGTGATCTCGGGCGCCAATGCCGCGTGCGACACGGCGCTGGTGGATCGCGCGCTGGCCGATCGCGGACGGGCCGGGGATCCTGCTGCTGCAGCACGAGATACCCGAGGCAGCGAACGCGCACGCGATCCGCGCGGCGCGTGCGGCGGGATGGTTCATCGTGCTCAATCCGGCGCCGGCGCGTCCGATCGAGCGCGAGCTGCTGCCGCTGATCGACATCATTGCGCCGAACGAAACCGAGGCGGCGGCGCTCACCGGCAGCAGCGATGCGCGGTGACGCGGCGCGGCATCTGGTGGCGCAGGGCGCGCGCGCCGCGCTGGTCACGCTGGGTGGCGAAGGTGCGCTGTACTGCGATGCCGGCGGTGCGCTGCATTGTCCCGCGGTGGCGGTGCAGGCGGTCGATACCACCGCGGCCGGCGATGCCTATATCGGCGCTCTGGCGGCCGCCTTGGCAGAGGATCGTGGCGTCGCGGACAGTCTGGGCTTCGCCGCCGCCGCCGCCGGATTGGCGGTGACGCGACTGGGCGCGCAGCCATCGCTCGGGTCGCGCGAGGAGGTGGCAGGTTCATCGCGCAATTCGGGATGCCGGCAGCGACGACCGCGTAGTCGGACTATCATTGCGAAGCGCCCCGCGACCAAGCAATCCCCACCCAGGTTCATGTCATCCCAGGTTCATGTCATCCCAGGTTATGGAGATTGCTGCGTCGCTGGGCTCCTTGCAATGACCGACGTCAGTGGTTTCTGCGCCAGCAGATACGCCGCGATCGCCTGCAAATCGGCATCAGTGAGAAACTTCAGCCCATCCTGCACAACCTCGCGCATCGCTCCCTTCACAGCGCTCTGCTCCGGCGTGCGTCCGGTCTTCAACAGCGTGACGATGTCGTCACTGTCCCAGTCGCCGATGCCGGTTGCGCGATCCGGCGTGATGTTCGGCACCGGTTGGCCGTCCGGCCCATCGGGCGTTCCCGCCAGCGCCAGGCTGGGCTTCACCGCGCCCAGCAGGTTGCGCGGCGTGTGGCACTCGCCGCAATGCGCCAGCGCCGTTACCAGATAGGCGCCGCGGTTATAGGTCGCATTGCGCGCCGGATCGGCATGGAACGGTCCCGCGCTGAAAGAACAGCAGCCGCCAGCCGGTTTGCAGGAACCGCCAGGAGAATGGAAACGCCACGTCATGCGCCCGGTTCGCCTGCCGCACCGGCGACAGCGAGAACAGATACGCCTTGATCGCCAGCGCATCTGCATCGCTGATGTTGGTGAAGCTCGGGTACGGGAACACCGGGAAGTAGCTCGCGCCGTCCGGCCGCCGGCCCTGGCGCAGCGCGCGCAGGAACTGCGCATCGGTCCAGCGTCCGATTCCGGTCTCGGCGTCCGGGCGTGATGTTCGGGCTGTAGAATGTGCCGAACGGCGTTGCGAGCGCGACGCCCGCCGGCGAATGGCGTCCCGCCCGGCGCGGTGTGGCACGATACGCAGCCACCGGCGTGGACCAGATACTTGCCGCGCTGCACCGCATCCTGCGCCACCGCCGGCCCGGCGCAGGCGAGCCACACGGCGACGACAATGCGCCACACGCTCATTCCTCCTTGCGGAAGTCGTTGTGGCAGGCGTCGCAGGCCTGGCTCATCGCGGCAGCGGCAGAAGCGATGCGCGTCCGGTCGCCGCTCCGCACCTCGGCGACGAAGCCCGGCATCGCCGCCTGCACCGCTGCGGCCAGTTGTGCCACCTGGTCCGGAGCGGCGAGGATCGCCGGCTTCATGTTGCTGTCCGGAACATCCGAGCCGGGCGGGAAGAGCGTGCCGATCGTCGCGGCCAGTTTCGCCAGCGTCTCCGCCGCCGCCACCGTCTCGGGCCCGAATTCCGCGCGTCCCTTGCCGACGCGGCCGACGCCGAGATACAGCGCGCGGCCCATCGCCTTCATCGTGTCGCGGCGTTGCTCGAACGCCGCGCGGCCGTCCGCGGCAGCCGCAAGCAATATGCTCAGGCCGCAGACCGCCGAGGCCAGTTGCTTCCGTCGCACAGTGCCCTCCTGCTCACTCGTGCAGGAACCGCGCGTCGCGACGGTTTATTCCGGATGATCCGGCGGCGGCCCTGCTCCGCCGGACGGCATCGGCCGGGCGTTTCGCGCGGCCAATATGGCCGGTTCGAACGTCTGCCGCAGCCGTTGACCGGCAACGCAGTGCTCGGCGCCGGCGAACGCCTGCGCAGCGATCTGCTCACCGAGCGCTCGGTAGCTCTCGAACTGGCTCTCCTCGAAGAACTGCTCGGCCGTGCTCTGATGCGGAAACGCGTCGTGGTCCGCCCAATAGGCGAGCACGTCGGCGCTCAAGTATTGCGGCCGCCAAGGTTTCAGGTACAGCAGCAACCCGTCCGATCCGTCGTGGTAGGTGATGCGGGCGAGCGCGCCGAGTGCGTTCAGGCTGCATTCGCCCTTGATTACCGGGGTGATGAAATCGACCGTCGCGTGCAGGTCGATCGACGCCATTCGCAGCGCCCGGCCGAGATCAGTGTAATGATACTCGGGATCGCAGCCGGCATCGATCGACACGATGATGCTGCAGCGTCGGCGCAACATCTCATAGATCCCGAGGTTGTCGAAGTGGCCGCCGTCCGACAGGTACACGTCGGCCTGTCTGTCATTCGCGCGGCCGAGCATCTCGTTGAACAACGGCCGCAGCGCGTTGCTGGGCTTGGCCGGAGTCCAACGCTGGGCAACGCCGGGGTTCGGCAACCAGGCACCCAGCCGCACATCGAACAGCGTCATCAAAAAGGCGGTAGCGGGCGAGGAATGATAGCCCATGTTGGGGCTGACCGCTGCACCCGAGATCGTCATCGCGGTCCCGAGAGTGATGCCACTCGCTACGTCCTCCAGTCCAGCGTCGTGCTCCTGGCCGCCGTAATCCGTGGTCCTGACATAGCTCCCCTCCGGCTCGCCCTGCGCATCCTTCGCGCCGAGACATGCGGCGCCGGCGCGCAGCGGCGTGATGGTGAACGGCGCGGCCTTGCGTTCCGCCCAGCCGCTCGGTGCGCCGTCCAGCAGGTTTAGCGTGACGTTGACCACCGGGAACAGCACGCCACACTGTTCCTTGCCCCGATACAGGTCCTGCATGCGCAGGTTGTCGCCGGGATCGAACCGCGTGTAAGCGTCGGGCTTGCGTTCCGCCGGCGGTCGCGCGGTGCCAATGAAGGCGCGTGCCAACCGGTTGCGATAGACGCCGTGCAGGGAGAACCGGTTGATGTTGATGCGCGCGCCGCAATACAGCGACAGCGCCACCAGCAATGCGATCACCACCAGGGCGATCAGCCAGGCGTGATCCAACCAGGACGTAGTCTCGAGCAGTGAGCCGAGCCGCGCGACGATGATGGCGCCAAGTTCGCCAAGCAGCATGAACAGCGTCACCGCGAACAGCAGCGTGGCGAGGGTGATCGCCGCCTCGCGCACCATGCCCGTCCACGCAGCGGCGCCGGGCGCGTCGGCGGAGGTCTTGGTACCGACCGACTTTGCGCTGCGCCCGAGCCACGCACCGATCGGCCCGCTGGCGAACCCGACGACCGCGGCATAGGTAGCCGGCCATTGTTCGAACACCAGCGCCGGCAGGATCAGCGTGATCGCGGCGAGTCCGCTCCAGGTGAGCGCGGGGACCACCTTCTCGCCGTTCAGCCGAGCCAGCCATTCGCGATCGAGCTCGGCATAGGCGGCGGTCCAGCGCAGGCCGACATACAGCGTGCTGTGCAGAACCTGTGCGCCGACAATCCAGAGCGGGGCGAGCACGGCAAGCGTCGTTGCCGACATCTGCTGGCCGAGCGTGGCGCCGAGTTGCAGCAGGAACGCGCTCATGGCCGCCCCGATGGCCCAGTAGGGGATATTCCAGACGAACGCGGCCCAGTGGTCGCGACCGAGCGTCAGGGCGGCGATGACATAGCCCGCAATGAGCATGGCGAACGCACCAAGCGAAACCGGGGCGAAGGTCCAGGACAGAAATGCCACGGTGTCATGCTGGCCTGACGATACGGCACTGAACCAAAGCGGCGCAAGAAATGCCCAGACCAGCACCGGAGCAACGATCCAGCGTTGCACGGTCGATGCGATGCAGCCGTAGAGGCCGGTCTTCGGGTCCTTGCCTCCGGCGTAGGCGTGCGTCGGCACGGAGCGGCACACCATGATCGTGCCGCCAAGCAGGCAGGCGTAGCCGGCGAGCAGCGCAACCACGCCAACACGCGGTGAAACATCCCACAGCAGCTCGTGATACAGCAGCGGGACCATGGCGACGGCGAGCAGGACGGGACCGAACACCAGCCAGTTCAGCAATACGTTGCGAAACCACAGCACGATCGCTGACCAGGTGTCGGACGAACCGAAGCCGCCTTCGGGAATCAAGAAGTTGGTGTAGTTGCGCAGGCTGCGCAGCGCCGGATCGACGGGATCGGTCAGCGCCTTGTTCGCCGCGCTGAGCGCACCGTTACCTTTGCCGCCGCCGTGCATGATGGTCGTGAGCCAAGCGCCGATATAACCGCCGCCGGAGACAGTGGACAGGTAGTTGAATTCTCCCAGCAGCTGCTGTGCCGCCAGCGCCTGCAACGCGCCAAGACAGAAGGCGGCGCTGCGGATGCCGCCGCCGGACAGACAGAGTGCGGTCTTCGGCGCGGCACACAGCTCGTCGGCATTTTCGCGCAGCCATTGCCGGGTTCGCCGCGGCGGTTTCCCGTCCACCCAGTCGTTCCGGATGATCGCCGCGTATTCCTCGAGCAGGGTCTCGTCACAAGAGCATGTTGCATCCAGAATGTGAGGCTTCACCTGCTGGCTTTGCGGCATCGGTCCATTTCCGGGATGATGACGCTGGTCAGACTGCCAGAATCGTCACGCCAGCGCCACAAGGAGGCGCGGGCCAAACTCGGAGACACCGCATGGCGCCGCGCGTCGATCCCGTCGCTTCCGACACCGAAATCCCCGCCCGCACCGGCGTGGTGGTGATCGGCGGCGGCATCATCGGCACCAGCACCGCGTTCTTTCTCGCCCGCAAGGGTGTGCCCGTCGTGCTGTGCGAGAAGGGCCACATCGCCGGCGAGCAATCCAGCCGCAACTGGGGCTGGTGCCGCAAGATGGGGCGCGACCCGCGCGAAATTCCTCTGGCGATCGAGGCCCTGCGGCTGTGGCCGGAGATGAATGCGCTCACCGAGGCGGAGACCGGTTTTCGCCAATGCGGCATCGTCTATCTGTGCAAGACGCCGGCAGACATGGCGAAGCGCGAGGCATGGCTGGAGGAGGCGCGGCCGTATCAGCTCGACACCCGCATGCTGTCGCGCAACGAGGCAGCCGCGGTGCTGCCGGGTCTGACCGGCGACTGGCAGGGCGGCGCTCTACACGCCGAGTGACGGGCGCGGCGAGCCGCAGAAGGCGGCGCCCGCGATCGCCGCGGCGGCGCAGCGACACGGCGCCGTGGTCCTGCAGCAATGCGCGGTGCGCGGCATCGAGACGCAGGGCGGGCGCATCGCCGGCGTGGTGACCGAGAAGGGACGCATCGCCTGCGACAGCGTCGTGCTCGCCGGCGGCGTGTGGTCGCGGCTGTTCTGCGGCAACCTCGATCTGCGGCTGCCGCAGCTCAAGGTGATGTCGTCGGTGATGCGCACCGAGAAATTCGATGGCGGGCCGGAGACGTCGTGCAGCGGCTTCGGCTTCGGCGTGCGCAAGCGGCTCGACGGCGGCTACAACGTGGCGAGCTGGAGCGGCAACGTGGTGGATATCGTGCCCGACACGTTCCGGTTCTTCGCCGACTTCCTGCCGGCGCTGCGGATGCAATGGAGCAGCATGCGGCTTCGCATCGGCGGCAAGTTCCTCGAGGAGTGGCAGGTGCCGCGTCGCTGGGCGCTCGATGCAGCCTCGCCGTTCGAGCGCGTGCGCACGCTGGATCCGGAACCGTATCAACCGATCCTCGACCAGGCGAGAGCATCCGTCACCGCGGCGTTCCCGGCATTCCGCAATATGCAGGTGGCGGAGAGCTGGGGCGGCGTGATCGACGTTACGCCCGATGCGGTGCCGGTGATCTCAGCGGTCGATACGCTGCCGGGGTTCTTCATCGCCACCGGGTTCACCGGTCATGGCTTCGGCATCGGCCCTGGGGCGGGACGGCTGATGGCGGAACTGGTCACCGGCGAGACGCCGGTGGTCGATCCAACGCCGTTTCGCTACAGCCGCTTCACCGACGGATCGCGCCCGAGGCCGTCGCCGCTGGCGTGAGCACTCAACCAGCTTGGCCTGGGCCCGACGCCGTGCCAACGTTGCACCGGCCCAACCAGAACAGGAGGGAACCATGGCCCTGCGCAAGTACATCATCGAACGCGACATCCCTGCGGTCGGATCGCTCGAGCGCGAGCAGCTCCGCGGCGCGGCAACGAAGTCCAATTCCGTGCTGACCCAGCTCGGACCCGATATCCAGTGGGTGGAGAGCTACGTCGCCGCCGACAAGACCTTCTGCGTCTATCTGGCAAAAGACGAGGACATCATCCGCAGGCACGCGGAGATCAGCGGCTTTCCGGCGACCAAGATCACCGAGGTGCGCAAGATGATCGATCCTACCACCGAGCATCCGGATTCGTAACGGACCGACCGCCCCGTTGCGTGTCTGGTATCAGAGCTTCGTCGATCCGATCGAGCAGGCGCCCTATGTGGAGCGTCTGCGCGACCGGTTGCAGGCACTGGCCTCGCCAGGTATCGCTGTCGACGTGCACGGCATATCGCCGCCGGATCGACACTTCCACCCGATCACCGAATTCCGCTGCGCGCAGCAGACGATTCACGCGGCGATCGAGGCGGAACGCGCCGGATACGATGCCTTCGTCATCGGCCATTTCCAGGAACCAGGCCTGACCGAATGCCGCGGCGCCGTCGATGTCCCGGTGATCGGCCTCGGCGAAGCGACGATGTTGTTCGCATGCTCGATCGGTCGGCGCATCGGTTTGGTGACGATCGATCCGGTGTTCATTCCCTGGCACGAGGAGCAGGTGATTCGCCACGGTCTGTCGCAGCGCATCGGCGGAGTGGCGGCGATCACTGCGGATCTGCCGCGGTTCATGCGGGCGTTTACCGATGCCGAGGTATATGCCGCGGTGCGCGTGGACTTCATGCGCCAGGTGCGGCCATTGCTGGAGCGTGGCTGCGACGTGCTGATCCCCGCGGGAGGGCTGCCGATGCTGCTATTCTCGCAGGAGCAGCCATTCCTGATCGATGGCGCCGTGGTGCTGGAAGGCATTGCGACCGTGATGAAGGCGACCGAGATGGCATTGGCGCTGCATCGCCTCACCGGCGTGGCGGCGAGCCGCGGCGGTTTGTATAGCCGCGCGCCGGCGGGAGCGATCAGCGATTTCCAGAACGGCTCAATAACGCGCAGGCAGCCGGCCTGACGCGGAACAGCGCAGCCATGTCCGACCGCGCAAGCAGCAGCAGGCGGTCGGCCGCCGAAATGCTCAAGGTCCGTAGCGGCGCCGGCTTCCAGCAACAGCAGATAGTCGAAGCCGCACAGATCGACCTTGCCTGGCACGGCGAGTGCGCCATGATCGGCAATGGAGCCCGCTCTGTCGGCGAGCTCACGATACGGCTGGCAGTGTCTCCACCGGCTGCTGCGACGGATTGTCGAACAGGAACGGCCAGAACGCCCGATGCTCGATCAGCAGCAGCGCGGGCAGGTGGTAGTCGAGCCGGATGCCATTGGACAACATCCTGCTGAGCGGGCCGCTGCGCCAATAGCTGGGGGCTTCCTCGGGCGACACCGATGCGACGAAGACGCGGGCTCCGGGTTCCACCTCGGCGATGACGGCGCGCATGTCCGCGACGTCGTGCCGGTGACCGTACCACGCGAGCGCAACCACCGCCATGCGACGGCGAACAGCAGAGTGAAGACCGTAACGGCGGCCAGCCTCGCGGCGCGCGGCAGCCGCATAGGCAGTACCGCACCGAACAGCAGGAAGCCCAGCATGATCGCGAAGCGTGTGTCGAGGAAGTAGGTACCCTTGTAGGCCCAGGGGGTCGCAAGAAAGAGCCCGCCCACCAGCGCCAGAGTGAAGCCGGCACCCGGCGTGATCCGGCAGCGTCGGGTCGCGATGCATGCGATCAGGAAGGTGAGCACCGTGCCGGCTGCGACGATGTCGAGCGGCAGAAAGTAGTTGGCAAAGGGAAAGATCAGTTCTCGCGCCTTTTCGGCGATCGATGCGAATTCGGTGTCGGCGGGAAGCGGTGCGAGCGGCGAGATCAGATAGAGGCCGAATGGCAAGCCGAACACCGGCAACAGCGCGAGCACGCGGGCACGGAGCGCTGTCCATTGGCAACGGTGGCACCAGAACTGTACCAGCTCGTAGCCTGCGATCAGCACGTAGAAGAACACCAGCCCCATCAGATGACAGAAGAACAGCGCGACCGTGCCGGCGCCTGCCAGCGCCACGGTGCGCAGTGGATAACGCTCGCGCCACGCGATCCAACCGGCAGCGAGCAGCAACGCGATGCCGATCGCGGCGACGAAGTTCACGAAACCGAGCAGCAGGGTGCCGCTATAGGCGACCAGTCCGGATGCGAGCGGCCAAGCCGACGCAACGCCGAATGTCGCGCGGCTATAGGCGATCGCGCCGATCACCGGCAGCAGAATGGTGACGCCGAGGATCAGAGCGGCCCGCCAGATGGATCGACAGGACGCGGAGCAGAGGCGGCAGCACCAGGTCGGTGCCGAGGTTGGGAATGACCGTCCAGTGCGCAGCGTAGATGCGCGACAGGACGGGATCGTCGCTGCCGAATGCCAGCACCGCCGCGCGCGCCAGGTGGTTCGGGTAGTCGAGCAGCGGCGGCACGTCGACCAGCGCCAGCGGCGCCAGCAGGATCACGCACAGCAGGACCGCCAACCATTTCACGCCGGGGCTTGAGGCAGGCGCTGTCGCCGCGCACACTCCGGAGGAGCGACGACAGGAGGGCAGAAATGGACCTTACGCAGTTCCGCGCGACGGTGGCGCAGGGTGCGCCGCCCGATGGGATCAGTTTCGCATTGCAGACATTGTGGTGGGATGCGAAGGGCGACTGGGATCGCGCCCACACCTGTGCCCAGCAGGATGAGGGCAAGACCGGCTCGGCCGTGCACGCCTATCTCCACCGCAAGGAAGGCGACATGCGGAACGCCGGCGGCTGGTACAGCCGCGCCGGACGCGAACCCGCCACGGTGTCGCTGGATGACGAGTGGCAGTCCCTGGCCGACGAGATGCTGTCGGTGCAGGCGGTGGACGGCGCGCGCGCGGCGATGGATGGGTTCATGGTCGCGTTCAACGCCCACGATGCTGATGCGATCCGGACGCGCTGGTTCCACTTTCCACATGTTCGCTTCCATGGCGGCACCGTCACGGTGATGCAGACGCCCGCCGACTACCACAATCTGGTGTGGGACGGCCAAGGGCAGTCTGCGGGCTGGGCGCGCTCGGCGTGGGATACCGTCGTGGTAATCGACGCCGGACCGGAGAAGGTGCACTTCCGCGTACAGTTCACGCGATATCGCACCGATGGCAGCGCGCTCGGCAGCTATCGGTCGCTGTACATCTGACCCTCAAGGACGGCCGTTGGGCGATCCAGGGCCGGTCGAGCTGGGCGGAGTGACCGGGAGCGGGTGACAGACTCGGATGCCAAGAAGATATCGCCGCGGATGATGCCTCATCGACTGTATGTGCTGGCCGCCGATATTGGCGAAGGTACGGTCGCAACGGCGACGGCGAATGAACGCAGCGCAACCGATCACCATGGGAGCAAGCCATGATCAGGAAATTTGCCACCGTCTACGCCGGCCATGTCGACATCCCGGATCGCGGGCAGGACGCGACGCCGGCGAACGAGCGGCGCTTCTCCAACGCGCATCTCGCCAGCGTGTTCGACAAGGCCGAGGCGATCGCCACGCGTGATGGACGAGGGCGGCTGGGACACGCTGTGGATGGCGGAGCACCACTTCCAGCAGGAAGGCTACGAGGTGATCCCGAACCTGCTGATGGCGGCTGTGCATCTCTGCCATCTGACGAAGCACCTGAAGATCGGCTGCGGGTTCAACATCACGCCGATGTGGCATCCGCTGCGGCTGGCCGAGGATTTCGCCTGCGCCGACATCATGACCAAGGGCCGCACCATCTTCGGCGTCGGCCGCGGCTACCATACGCGCGAGGTGGAGACGTTCGGCGCACCGATGCTCGACCAGAACGCCAACCGCGAACTGTTCGAGGAGCAGGTCGAGATCATCTTCAAGGCGTTCGACAACGAGCGGTTCTCGCACCAGGGCAAGCACTACACGCTGCCGCCCGAGGTGCCGTATCGCGGCTATACGCTGAAGGACCTCACGCTGGTGCCGCGGCCGGTCCATCTGCCGGTGGAATGCTGGCAGCCGGTGGTCAGCGCCTCGGCGCGCGGGCTCGACTTCATGGTGAAGCACAACATCAAGGGCGCGGTCGGCGGTGGCGCGGCGACCCTGGAGCAGGGGCCGATCACGGCGTTCCAGGCGGCGGGACACCGCGCCGGCAAGGACTGGAAGCTGGGCGAGAACCTGATGATCGGCATCGTCGATCCACCTGGCCGACTCGAAGCAGCAGGCGCTGAAGGAGATCGTTCCGCTCTACGAGGAGCACGCCAAGATGTTCGCCCCGCTCAACTTCATGCCGGGCATGACCAAGGACCAGGTCGCCGCGGTTGCCCGGCGTGGCGGCTGGTACGAATCGGGCGTGCCGAAGGTCGAGCACTACATCGACCTGGGCGGCTGGTTCGCCGGCACCTCGGAGGAGCTGGTCGCGTTCCTGAAGAACCTCGAAGCCCGCTATCCGGGGCTGGAGCACATCAGCCTCTCGACGCCGATGGGCACGCCGCAGGCGATCATGCTCGACCAGTATCGTCGCGTATCGGCCGAGGTGATGCCGCATTTCAGGCACTGAATGCGGACGCTGCTCAACATCCTGTGGAACGTGCCGGGACTCGGCTTCGTCGCGGCGTTCTGCTGGGTGCTGGCTGGAATGGTGATGGCGATCACCATCATCGGGCTGCCCTGGGCGAAGGCGTGCTTCACGCTGGCCAACTACACGCTCGCGCCGTTCGGCCGCGAACTGGCGTCGCGTCGCGACGTGACCGGGCGTGAGTCACTCGGAACCGGGGAGCTCGGGCTGCTGGCGAATATCGTGTGGTTCCTGCTCGCCGGATGGTGGCTGATCGTGCTGCATGTCATCGCGGCCTGCGTGTCGGCGATCACCATCATCGGCATTCCATTCGCCTGGGCGCATCTGAAGATCGCAGCGGCCGCGCTGGCACCGGTCGGCAAGATCGTCGTCCCCAGCGGGATTGCGGCGGAGATCGACCGCGAGAAGGCCGCGGGCTGGCTCTACGGCGCCCGCCGGCGGTAGGCAGTAGCTGCTGACAATAGGCCGGGCTGCTGGTGGTGCCGGCCGCCGGTTGGACCGCGCAGCTCGGCGCCAACGCTGTAACAGCAAGGCGCGGAACCCGCCGGAGCGTCGCTAGTCCGAAGACACGGACGCCTTCCGGTGCGCGTCCTCGGCGAACTTCGAATGCTTGATGCGGTACTTGGTCTCGAGGTCCACGATCGTCGCATCCTTCGCCCACTTCTTGACCATGGCGGACATATAGGCGGACCATTCCGGCTGATCCTTTCGCACGGCAATACCCCAGGGTTGCACCTCCTGCAACTCCAGCGGCATGTCATAATCGCTCCACTCCGGCTGCAGCATGTCGCCCTCGATCGAGGTATCGTCATACAGCAGCCCCACACAACGTCCCTGCCGCAGCGCCGTCAGGGCTTCGGCGGGGCCCGCGAAGGCAACCACCTGAAGCTCGAAGTTCATCGCCGCTTCATAGTTGTAGTAAGCACCTGCGATGCCGCACACCGGCTTGCCCTTCAGCTCGGCCCACGTCGTCAGGTTCATCGCTTTCGGCACCATAATGTTGTAGCCGGCGGCGTAGTAGTTGGGCTTGACGATGTCGACCTCCTCCCTGCGCACCCCGGTGCCGTTCATGGTGGCGATTATCAGGTCGATCTTGCCCTGCTGCAGGAACTGTATGCGGTTCGCGGCAGACACCGGCACGAGTTCCAGCTTCACGCCCAGGCTCTTGGCTACATCCGCGGCGAGCGCGGGTTCGATCCCTACGATCTCGCCGGACGGCGAACGGAATCCGAACGGAGGATAGTCCGCCTTTACGCCGACGATCAGCGTGCCGCGCTGCCTGATCGTTGCAAGATCGTCTGCGCTTGCCCGCGGTCCCCCGAGGGCGCACAAACCGGCGGCGAGCAGGATCCCTGCCAGCAGGCGCGGGATGTTGCGGACGCTCATGCTGTGCTCCTGCCAGGCTTGCGTAGTGAACGGCACCGATGCGGCCAGCCAATATTCGTCGCGATCGGCCCGCGATGCCAGCCCCGCTACGCCACATGCGCGGCTCGCTCCTGCGCGAGCCGCGCCCGGCGTTGCTGTGCCGGCGACAAAACTATGCTCGGCCGCCCGGCCAGCAGGCCTTGCAGAACGCAGAGATTGAGGTCTACGGATTGAGCCGGGATTCTCCCGATAAGCGGTCGGTTCGGCCGAACCGCGCAGGACACCACCCGATGAGTGACTTCGTCGCAGTCGCCTTCCCGATCGAGGCGAATGCCGTGGGGGTGCGCCAGCAGCCACGCCGGCGCGTCAACGCAGTTTGCGATGCGTCAGACCGGGACGCTCGGCATTGAGGTTTCTGAAACGCTTGTTACGGCGCTTGTTGATCGCCGCGCTGGGCATCGCCAGCGTCTGGTTGATCGTCTTTGTGGTATTCAGGATTGCCGACAACCGGCTGCCATGGGTTCTGGCCTTGGGCATCACCTACGGCCTTGCGGCATATCTTATCCTCCCGAACGCCGTGCGCATGGGCCTCAAGATCCTTCAGCGCAAACGTGTGCCGAGCTATACGACTACCGGCGACGGTTTACCGGGCGACCCCGTCAATCTCGCGCTGGTCGGCACGCTGCAGCAGCTTCGCGCGGCGTTCGCGACCGCCGGCTGGACCGAGGCTGATCGGTTGGGTCTGGCGAACTCGTGGCGCATGGTTCGCGCATTCGTCTTCAATTCGCCCTATCCGACCGCCCCGTTCAGCACGCTCTTTCTGTTCGGACGCGGTCAGGACATCGGCTTCCAAAAGCCAATCGACAACAGCCCGCGCAAGCGCGACCACATACGGTTCTGGGCGCTGGCCCTTGCACGCGCCGAGGACACCGTGGGAACGGCCGCCTTCTGGCTGAACACCGACCGTCCACCGGACGGCGCCCGCGTGCTATGGATCGGAGCCGGCACCAGAGACACCGGTTTCTCCCTGACCAGACTCACTTTCCAGATCACCCATGGCACCGATTCCGATACGAACGCAGAACGCGACTATATCGTGTCGGAGTTGCAGAGAAGTGGGGTGATCGGAGACGTAACCTCGCATGCAGCCGGTCAGGATCTGCCCGTCGGACGGGTCAATCACTACGTGACCGACGGGGAAGTCAGCTTGGCGAGCCTGGTGGTGGAAACGCCTTGAGTGATCCGATCGGGTCTCAGCGTTGGCCGGCCTCGCAGCCCGATCAGACGTTCCGCCGGTTCGCCAGCGTCTCCGGGTTGACCACGTAGCCGGGATCGAGCACGCCGTCGAACAGCTCCAGCATGTTCTTCGCGGCACGGATCGACATCTTCTCGTTGCACTCCAGCGGTGCTGCGGCATTGTGCGGGCTCAGCACCACGTTGGGCAGCTTGAGCAGCGGATTGGCGGGATCCGGCGGCTCGTGCAACTGCACGTCGAGGCCGGCGGCTTCCAGTTTGCCGGACGATAGCGCCTCGATCAGCGCTGCCTCGTCCACCAGCGGGCCACGTGCGGCGTTGATCAGCCAGGCGGTCGGCTTCATCAGGCCGAGCATCTCGCGGTTGATCATGTGGCGCGTGTCCTCGCCGAGCGGGCAGTGCAGCGTCACCACGTCGATCTCCGGCAGCGCGGTGGCGATGTCGGTGACCGGCGTGAAGCCGTCGGCGGCGATGCGCGGCACCGGGAAGGCGGGATCGCGCACCATCACGTTCATGCCGAACGCGGCGCACAGGCGCGCCACGCGGGTGCCGATGCGGCCGTAGCCGACCACCAGGATGGTGCGGCCGGCAAGCTCGCCCATCGGGTGGCCATCGCGCAGCATCCAGCGTCCGGCGCGCACTGCGGCGTCCATCTCGATCGTGCGGCGCGCGACGGCGAGCAGCAGCATCAGCGTGTGCTCGGCCACCGACAGGTCGTTGCCGCCGTTGGTCACGCCGACCACCACGCCGCGCCGGGTGCAGGCCGCGACGTCGACCGTGTCGTAGCCGACGCCGAAGCGCGACACGATGCGCAGACCGGGTGAAGCGGCGAGCAGCGGCTCGTCGACCACCTCGAGCCCGATCAGCACGGCATGCGCGCCCGGCATGGCATCGGCCAGTTCCTTGGCAGACGGCCGGCTCAGCGTGCGAACGGTGACGTCGTGGCGGGCTTCCAGCAGCGCCATGCCGCTGGCGTGCAGCGGACGGCACAGAACTATGGTGGGCATGGGCGTGATCTCTTTCTCGTGGCGGATGAGTTATTGGTGTCGGCTCAGGATTAACCATAGCCGCCCGGCGCCGTTCTGTCGTGTCGTGACAGCCGCAACCTACAGGAGCACCGATGGCCAATCCGTTCGTGCATGTCGAACTCAACAGGCAGGACGTCGCCAAGGCGAAGTCGTTCTACCAGTCGCTGTTCGCCTGGACCCTGAACGACGTGGATATGGCGGCATGACCTACGCCGCTGATCGCTGTCGGCGAAGGCATCGGCGCGGGGAGCTTCGGTGTCGTGCCGGACATATTGGCAACGATCAGGTTTGCGGCCATCATTGGCCTCATTGCGCTGTGGCCGCGGCGGCCCCGCTGAGACCCACGAGAAAGTTCCGGGAAACGGCGTGCTGTCGGCCGCAGTCTCATGCCATCCTGCTGACCGTGATCGCGCATGCGATGACCGCCACTGCATTGGTTGAACCAATCGGCACAACGTCGCCCGGCGGAGCCGAGGGAACTGCCGAACCGTGACATCGAACGGCATGGCATGCTGGATTGGCGGCCTGTCGCTGATCGCGCTGACCATCGCGATGCACTCGATCGCGCTGATATTTATGGCGCTGCTTCTGGTTCGCCTGCGTAATCGGGCCGCTCGCTCCAATCTTGGCTATCGGCCAATGGTGTGGCTCGTGATCCTGGGCGTTGCCGCCACCGGCGGCGCTCTGGCCTTCCTGCATGCGAGCGAAATGGCGATCTGGGCGATCAGCTATGTTTGGATCGGTGCGATGGGGTCATGGACCGACGCCGTGCTGTATTCGATCGATTCCATGACGACCCGGGGCGCCTCGGGTCTCGAGTTGGCCGAGGAATGGCGGCTGATGGGCGCGTTGGAAGCGGCCGACGGCATGCTGCTGTTCGGCATCAGCACCGCGTTCCTGTTCGCTGTGGCGCAGCAGATTTCGCCGATGTTGACCGGAGGCGGCGGCGCCAAAGGTCCAGGGATCGAACCGAGCACCAGCGACCAGGGACGATAGCGCCATTCGATCGGTACCGGGTGTCGCATTCAGTGGATTGCAATCGGCGCGGCGTCGGTCCAATATCCAAGCATGACCTTGGAAAATACCACTGCCGCCGACCGCATCCTCGGACTTATCAAGCGTCGCGGGCCGCTGCGTTCGTCGGATATCGCCGCCGTGCTCGGCACGACGGCCGAGGCGGCACGGCAACATCTGGTGAGGCTGGCGGGTGAGGGGCTGGTGAAAGCCGTGACCGAGCAGTGCGGTGTCGGTCGACCTGCCCGCCAGTGGCATCTGACGCCGGCGGCGCACGGTCGCTTCCCGGATACGCACGCCGAGCTCACCGTCCGTCTCATCGATGCGGTCCGCTCGACGCTCGGCGAGGCGGCACTGGAACAGCTCATACGCGTGCGGGAAGTCGAAACCAGACGCGGCTACAGCGCGGCACTCGCAGGCGCCGCTACTCTGCGTGCCCGCGTGGCGCGCCTGGCACAGATCCGTTCGCGCGAAGGCTATATGGCCGAATGGCGCGCCGACGCCCACGGCTTTCTGTTGCTGGAAAATCATTGCCCGATCTGCGCCGCGGCCGCTTCCTGTCAGGGTTTCTGCCGCACGGAACTCGAAGTGTTCCGTGATGTGCTGGGCCCGGAAGTTGCCGTGGAGCGCACCGAGCATGTCCTCGCCGGCGCGCGACGCTGCGCCTATCGAATCAAACCAGTGCAGGTCAGGGAGGAGACGGACGATGAACTGGACCGACGTGATGTCGCTGGCCGAGCTGGCGCGAACCGGCAAGGCCGTCGTTCGACACGACGGACGACAGATCCTGTTGATGCACGGCGAGGCAGGCAGCTTCGCGTGCATGAACCGCTGTCCGCATGAGGGCTACCCGCTGAGCGAAGGCACGCTGTCGGAAGGCTGCGTGCTGACCTGCAACTGGCACAACTGGAAATTCAACCTGGCGTCCGGCGCCACGCTGGTCGGCGGCGATCGGCTCACGCGTTATCCAATGAAGTTGGAAGCCGGCCGTGTCTGGCTTGACCTGACGCCACCCGATCCGGTTGGGCGGCGCAAGGAAGTCCTGGCTGGCGTGATACGTGGACTGGAAGACCTCGATCAGCAGCGCCTGGTGAGGGAAACCGCGCGGCTGGCGCAGTTGCACGCGGACCCGGCCGATGCGGTGCGAACGGCGATCGTCTGGTGTGCGGAACGGCTGGAGTTCGGGATGACGCACGCGATCGGTGGTGCCGCGGACTGGCTCCGCCTGTCCGACCGGCCGTCCAGCACCGCAGACGAAAAGCTGGCAGCGTTGGGCGAGATCCTCGGCCACATCGCTGACGATGCGCGCGGCGGCGGCGGCTATCCGTTCCCGCCCGCCGCGGACAGCTGGAATGAGTCGCAGTTTCTCGCTGCAATGGAGCGGGAAGACGCAGCGGCGGCGATCGGCCTGCTGCGTGGCGCATTGCACGCCGGCGTGACGGCGGACGACCTGTTGCCGGTGCTCGCCGACGCGGCACTGGCTCACTACGCCGGCTTCGGACACTCGCTGATTTACGTTGCCAAGACCGTTGAATTGTCCCGCCGCCTGGGTGCGGAGGTGACGGAGCCGCTGCTGTGCCTGCTCGCGCGGAACCTGATCTACGCCCGGCGCGAGGACCTGCTGCCGGAATTCCGCGACTATGCGACGCGCCTCGCTGGCTGGGGGCAACCGTTGCACGCTTGCCCTCCACTGCACCCGTCAGCGTTGCGCGGGATGGCGCCGAAAACCGCGATGGCGGTCGTTGCCGCGTGGGGAGGGCGTCATCCGCCCGAAGCAATCTTCCCCGTGCTCGCCGAGGCAGCGGCGTGGAACCTGCTGCACGCCAACGAGGATGTGTTCACCCGCACGGATGGGAAGCTGGCGGACAACGTCGGCTGGCTCGACTTCACCCATGCCATTACCTTTGCCGAGGCGGCGCTGGGTGTCGTGCACCGGCGGCCGAACCTGTGGCGTTCTGTGCTGCTTCAGCTTGCGTGCTTCATTGGTCGGAACGCGGGATATATTGACCCGGACGTCGATACCGGCAGCTATGTCGTCGTCGACGCCAATCGCTTCATTGCCGACAGTATCCGCATGCTGTTCGATCATGGCCGCGACCGCTTCATCGTATCCGTGCATCTGACGAAGACCTTGCTGGCAGGCGCCAATCTGATCAGCGCGGACGGCAATCTCGCGCCGACGCTGACGGCGGCGCTCAATCGCTTTCTGGGCGCCCGCATGAAGGGACGGCACGTGCTCCGGACCGCTCGGCAGATGCGCGAGTTGATCGAGCAGGAATAGCTGTGCCGACCGTCATGTCGTCACATCAACCTGCCCCCGCGCCTCGGTCGTCGCGACCAGATGCCGGCAAACGCAAGCTGTTCACCACCGTCGCGCAACCGCGGCGATCCTGCGTGGCTGCGTGTCATAGCGGCCCGTCTCATCCTGCCTTGCGGAAGGTGAGATTTATGCGGCACCGGCCGCTGACCGCGTGTTCCCCTTCGTCGAGCGGCGCGACGCCGTGGAACGCCAAACGCATCGCACCGCCCCAGACCACGACGTCACCATGGTCCAATCGTATCCGCCGCGGCTTGTCGTTCCGTCGCAGACCGCCGAACAGGAAGATTGCCGGCAGCCCGAGCGACATCGAGACGATCGGCGCGCTCAGGTCGCGCTCGTCGCGATCCTGGTGCAGGGAGAGGCGCGCGCCAGGCTCATAGCGATTGATCAGGCACGCATCGGCGGTGAAACCTGCAAAGCCCGCCGCGTCCGCCGCCTCAGTCGCAGTGGCGCGCAACAGTGCGGGCATCGCCGGCCATGGTTCGCCGCTGCGCGGATCGACTGATTGGTAGCGATAACCGCTCCGATCCGACACCCATCCTAACGTGCCGCAATTGGTCATCGCCACCGACATCGCATGGCCACCCGGTGTGGTCAGGTGGCGGAACGGCGCGGCCGCGCGAATCGCTTCCACCGCATGCAGCAGGGCGCCGGCATATGCAGAGGTGAAGCCGCGCAGCACGACCGCACCGTCGCCGATCGGCTCGCTGGCGCATCGGACCGGCAATTCGCTCAGCAGATCGCGCACTCGACGTCCTCGTCAGTTTCGCTCCACCCGCGCAGCATAGCAGCCAGGCGACGCAAAGTGGATGTGCAGGTACGCGGCGGCAGGGTTTGCCAGCAGGTGCTCAATCGCCTGTTCAACCTGCCTGCCGTCGGTCAGTTCGTGCCCGACCATCATCGCGTTCGCATCGAATGCCCGGACCGCAAGCATGCGGATGCGCAATTGTTCCGGGATCTGGTCAACCGCATCGAACTGCTCCTCGCCCTGCCGTACGAAGATGGCAAAACGCATCCGATACGGCGAACCTACCGGATGGTGCTCGTAGTTGATCAGCAGCAGCTCGTCGCCCGGCGCCGCGTCGGTCAGGCTGACGCGGCAAGGATAGCCCGACTTCTTGTCGGCAACCCGGCGCACCGCGCCGCGCGCTCTCAGGTCTTCATCCGATAGGCTGAACAGTTCAGCGAACGGCTCGGCCGGAAGACCGCGGATACGAAAACTCATTATCATGCCTCCGATCTGGACAGCAGCCAGATACGGCATCGCTGATCCGTGCGCCTTCCGGTGCTTGCGTTGGTTCGACGAAAGGCGCCCCGGTCAGGAGCGGGGACGTCGCCAGTTGTCGGGGATCGGGCTTCCGTTGCCTTCCTTATAGCCCTTGCCGCCGTCGCTCATGGCCAGCTCGCGCACCGCCCATTCGCCGACGTTGTACCAGATGTCGGGGCCGGGGCAGTTGCCACGCGCGTTCTCGGCCTCACCCTGGCGATGGGCGAACACGAACGAGATACCGTACGTATCGCGCAGGTAGCGGATCAGGTCGCAGCCACCACTGATCTGCTGGTCCGACAGGACATGGCGGCCTTCCGTGTCTCCCCTCCAGTAATGACCACGCTCATCCGGAAAGTTGCCGACGAATTCGACCGCGATCGCGTCATCGTTGAAGGCGCTCGACGCGACGAGGTAGGCCTCGACCGGATGCAGTTGCACAAGATCGCCGTTCGGCAGGACGACAAAATGTGCGTGGACCGACAGATACAGGTCGGGAAGGTTGCCGCGGCTGAATGAGGTCTGGTGCAGAACGACGGTGTCGATCTGCACTGACATTCGATTGCGCATCCGATAGGCGCGCGGGGTCCTCGCTGTCATATCCACGATTTCCGGCGGGAGATACATGCCAACCATCGCTGCCTCCGTTGCACGCATAATGGGATGAGCGGGGAGATGCCAAAGGATCACTCTGCGTCCTGCCGGTGAGCCGAACCCATGAGTTGACCGAATGGGTGCCGGTCGAACGCGCAAGCCTGGACAATATGCGCCAGGACAACCATCTGGCTCGATGGTTCGCCGCCGATCAACGCGCCGCGCTCGTGTCTAAGCAACCTCGAGGACATCGACTTCGGCAACCGACTCCGGGACCAGTGTTCCGATCGAGCGCGCGAATGCCTCGGTTGCGGCAGCTTCCCTGACCAGCAGTTCGCGGAACAAGGCGATCTTTGGGCTGTTGACCGCCTCCGGCAGTCCGAGCAGGTAATAGGTCAGCGCGGTCGGCGCCGCCAACCGCAGTGGACACACCAAGGCACCACTCGCGATATGTTCGGCGACCAGGCTGGCGCGGGCGATTGCAACGCCCAGACCGAGCTCCGCCGCCTCGATCATCATGCCGGCCTCGCTGAAGTATTGGCCGGCATGGCAGGCAACATCCGACCTGCCGAAGTGATCGAGCCAGGCCCGCCAATTGCTCTCCGTTGCGGAGTTGTGCAGCAACGGCAGCGCAAGCAACGCATCGATGCCGTCGACCGGCCCGCATTGCTTGAGCAGGTCGGGCGCACAGACCGGGAAGACACGGTCGCCCATCAGCCGCGTCGCCGCGTAGCTCGGGTGCGGCGTGCGACAGAAGCGGATCGCTATGTCGATCCCCTCGGTCCGTAGATCGAACAAACGCGAATTGGCGATCACCTCCACCTCAAGGCCCGGGTGCCGGCTACGAATTCGCGGCAAGCGCGGGATCAGCCAATGGGATGCAACCGAAGGCAGCATCGTCACCTTCAGCGGCGCGGCATCGTCGAACCTGATGACCTCGAAAACGCTACGGTCGATCTCGCTGATGGACTGTTGGACCTGCCGCGCCAGCGCCCGGCCCTGCGGGGTCAGTTCGAGCCGCCGCGTAAGGCGCTCGAACAGGGCAAGTCCAAGCTCTTCCTCCAACCCGCGAATACGGTGGCTGACCGCACTCTGCGTGAGATTCAGCTCATTCGCGGCATTGGTGAAGCTCATGTGGCGGGCTGCCACAACAAAGATCCGCAGCGCATCGAGCGAGGGAGTACGAACCATGTGCGAAAACCATGCGTGCTGGGCGCTGATCGATGGTCCCTCGCCGGCTGCTTCGAGAGCAACGAGGGGGACGACATCAGGACCGGGTGATTACGACCTCGAGGTACTCGCTGGGCACAATCACGGAGCCGCCCCGCGAGCGATCGAACCGTCCGATAAGGCCGTTGAGTTCGTGCTCGAGTGCCGACGGCGCGAGCGCAGTGCTCAGCACGCAGTGGGTCGCGAGCACAGTGCACCAGCGCCGCGCGGTCGCTGGAGACACGTTGCCGTTACCCGGAGCAATGTTGATATCCATCAAGTCGCGTTGGACCGGTGGGGGATTTTGACTCACCGCAAAAGCCTGGGTGTCCATATCGGCTCTCCGCTCGATTGCGCCGCGAGTACAACCCCTGCCCTGCGTCGCCTGCCGCAGCCCTATACGGCACCGTGCCAATTAAGCAATTTGATTGTTGTGATGGTTAGGATAAGCTCGCCTTATCATGCGGAACCTGAATCTCGACCAACTGCGCGCGTTGATCGAAGTCGTTGAACATGGCAGCTTTACCGAGGCAGCGAAGCGCCTGCATCTGACGCAGCCTGCGATCAGCCAACAGATTCGCGAACTGGAAGGCCGCTGCGGGCTGCAGCTTGTAGACCGCGTCGGCAAGCGCGCCATCGCCACGCCGGCCGGCCGCGAGCTGATCATGCATGGCCGACGCATCATAGCGGATGCGGAACATGCGCTGGCGGCGGTGCATGATCACAAACAAGGGGCGGTCGGTCGCGTGCATCTCGGCACCGGGCCGACGGCGCTCGTCTATCTACTCCCGCCAGTTTTGCGGCAAGTGCGCGATGCCCATCCGGATATCGAGATCGTCGTGACCACCGGCACGACGCACAGCATTTCGGAAGCCTTGCTGTCCTCCGAACTCGACATCGGCTTCACCGCACTGCCGGTCGACGCAAAGGAGCTCGATGCGCTGCCGGTGCGCAGCGATCCGATGGTCGCGATCCTGCCCGCCACCGAGCCAAGCATTCCGCCCAGGATGACGCCAGCCGATGTAGCGGGCCGTACCTTGATCCTCGAGTATCAGCGTGTACCGCACCGACAGTTGAGTTGTGCCTGGCTGCAGGCCGGCGGCGTCGCAGTGCGGCCGGCAATGGAGTTCGACGGCATCGAGGCGATCAAGAGCGCGGTATCGGCCGGGCTGGGCATGGCCATCGTTCCCGGTCCCGCGATGAGCGAAGGCCCGCCGATGAACAGCGTCGTCGTACGACCGCTCGATCCGCCGCTGGTGCGCACGCTCGGTCTCGTGGCGAGACGCGGGCGGGCCGAGCCGCCGGCGCTCAGGATCGTGCGCGACGCGATCATGACGCTGCGATCGGATGCTGTGGACGGGCGACAGGCCCAACGGCAGGGAAGATCGCGGGCCGCGATTGCCGCGGACTAGCGGGGCAATCGGGCGAACGTCCGACGCGGCGGAGCGGCCGGATAGCAAGCAGTAAAGCGTTCAACACAAAGGAAGATCGAGGGCCACGGAGCGCCAAGGAAGTCAATTCCGGCGTGCGCACAGCCCATGCAATCCATTCTCAGCGGCGCTCCGTGGTGCTCGATTGGCCTCCGTGTAGATTCTTTTGCTGTTCGACGGCTCCAACCATTCGCCCGATTGCCCTGCGCGGACCAGGTGTCGCATCGTCTGACCACCCGTTATCCGCCACAATGCTCGGTTGCCAACCTCCGCCCGATCGGTTATTCACGGTTCATGTTCTGTGGCCTGCGCCTCGCCTGTCGGACTGCCCGCGCTGTCGCGCGTGGCGGCGCATGCCTGCTGGCCCTCGGCCTCCTCCTTCGACTTAGCCGCCCCTGAGCGCTGCGCCGGGTCGCTGACGCCGGCTTCGCTCAGGGGGACCCCTGAGGCCAATGTCGTGCAATCAGTCCGAGGACCCACTCAAATGAGCATCGAACATCCCAGCTTCGGCAAGCTGGACGACGACCGCATCATCATCTTCGACACCACCCTGCGCGACGGCGAGCAGTCGCCCGGCTTCTCGATGAACCTCAACGAGAAGATCCGCATGGCCGAAGCACTGACCGAACTGGGCGTCGATGTGCTGGAGGCCGGCTTCGCCATCGCCTCGCCCGGCGACTTCGAAAGCGTCAAGGCGATCTCCGAGAGCATCGGCCAACGCGACGACACCCCGGTGATCGCCAGTCTGGCGCGTGCCGGCAGCATGGACGTGCTGCGCGCCGCGGATGCACTGCGTTCGGCCAAGCGCCGCCGCATCCACATTGTCATCGCCACCAGCGCGCTGCACATGAAGTACAAGCTGCGCCTGGAGCCCGACGAGGTGATCGCCGCGACAGTCGATTCCGTGACACTGGCGCGCCAGCACGCCGACGACGTCGAGTGGTCGGCCGAGGACGCGACACGCAGCGACATCGACTTCCTCTGCCGCTGCTGCGAGGCGGCGATCCGCGCCGGTGCCACCACGATCAACCTGCCCGATACCGTCGGCTATGCGCTGCCTGAGGACATGGAGCGGATGTTCGCCGCGGTCGCCAATCGTGTTCCGGGCGTCGAGAAGGTGGTGCTGTCCACGCACAACCACAACGACCTGGGGCTCGGCGTGGCCAACACCCTCGCGGCGATCCGCGCCGGTGCGCGCCAGGTGGAGACCACCATCAACGGCATCGGCGAGCGCGCCGGCAATGCCAGCCTGGAAGAGATCGTGATGGCGATCCGCACCCGCCAGGACGCCATTCCGCGCAAGAACCGAATCGAGACCACCAGCCTGCTGCGTGTGTCGAAGCTGCTCGCCGCGATCACCGGCTTCGACGTGCAGCCGAACAAGGCGATCGTCGGGCGCAACGCGTTCGCGCACGAGGCGGGCATCCATCAGGACGGCGTGCTGAAGCATGCCGGTACCTACGAGATCATGACGCCGGAAAGTGTCGGCTGGGCGAAGAACAGTCTGGTGCTCGGCAAGCATTCCGGCCGTGCCGCGTTCCGCGACAAGCTGAAGACGCTGGGCTACCAGATCGGCGACAACCAGTTGAACGACGCGTTCCGCCGCTTCAAGGACCTCGCCGACCGCAAGAAGGTCGTGTTCGATGACGACATCGTGGCACTGGTGGACGATGAGGTGATGCGCGACCACGAGCGCATCCGGTTCGTGTCGCTGGATCTGCATGCGGGTTCGAAATCGCCACCGCGTGCCGAGATGGAGCTGGAAGTGGACGGCGTGATGAAGTCCGCCACCGCGACCGGCGACGGCCCGGTGGACGCGACGTTCAAGGCGATCGAGCAGATCTTCCCGCACACCGCAAAGCTCGTGCTGTTCTCGGTCGGCGCGGTGACCGAAGGCACCGACGCGCAGGCCAAGACCACGGTGCGGTTGGAGGAGAACGGCAAGCTGGTCGACGGCCAGGGCGCCGACACCGACACCATCGTGGCCTCGGCGCGCGCCTACGTGCACGCGCTCAACAAGCTACTGGTGAAGCGGGTGCGGACCGAGCCGCAGGCGCTGTCGGCGTAGCGACACGAGCAGTATCCCCGCGGGTCCGATCCGCGGGGATGCCTGCCGGGGTGCTCAGTTGTAGTTGAAGTACCGTCCGCTGGAGGGCATCGGACCGTAACTCGGGCCGTAGCCGCCGGTATCGGGCAGCCCTGGGTTTGGGATCGTGCTGTCGTCGCTGGGCGCAGGCGGTGCGGGCGGCGCACCGGGCCCGGTGATGCCCAGTGCGGCCGGCGACTCACCGCAGCCCGCTACGCAGAGCGTCGCGATCAGGAACAGTGTGCGCGTCATTGCTCTCCCGGCCGCTTGTGTTGGGTATTCTGCTGGGGTGGCGGTGTACGCGCAACCTGCGGTGGATTGGGCGCGGTGTGGACCAGCGCCGGTGCCGTGTGCACGACCTGGGGTGCCGCATTGTGCACCACGGGCGGCGGCTCGCGGAACTGCGGCGTCGGGTTCGATGGGGTGTGAACCACCACCGCCGGCGCGGCATGCGTGACGATCGGCGGCGACGGCGTGTGCACCACTGCCGCCGCGGTTGGCGGCGCGTGAAGGGCGGCCGGCGGCGTCGCCTGCTGGAACGTCGCCCCAGGCGCGGTGTGGAACTGCTGCGGTTGATGGGTGATCGTCGCCGGCATCGCGCCGGCGCCACCCTGATTGACCACGGGAGGGACGTGCGCCACGGCCCCCTGGCTGACGAAGCCTGGCTCATGCTGGATCGCCGGCGGCGCGATCTGGCCTGGCGCCGCGGGCGTCCGCAGCGCGGGCGGCGTGGTGAACGGGTGCGCCACCCCGGCGGCGGCCGGCAGCGTCGGCTGGGCCGGGTTGTGCAGCGTCGGCAGGTTCGGATGCCCCACCATCGCCCCGGCCGCGACCCCGGTCGAGATGCCGGCCGGCACAGCGTGAATCGCCGGACCTGGCGCGACGGCGTGCAGGCTCGCGGTCGGCGGCAGGTTCAACTGGCGGGCCACCGCCGGGGTTACGCCGACGGTGGCGGAGGCCGGCCGCAGCGGTTGCTGGCCAATCACCGGCCGCGCCTGCGCAAGCTGCGCGGGATCGACCCGCTGGAACGAACTCGCCACCGGACGGGAGGCGGTCATCGCGCTGGTCGGCACCACGGTCGCCGCGCCGCGATTGACGAAGTTGTTCACCGTGACGTTGTTGTTGATCGTGGTGAAGTTGGTCACGTGCGCGACATTCACCTGGCGGAAGTAGTTGTTGCTGGCGTGGTACCAGGGATGGAACGGCTCGCGTGGTCCCAGCGGCAGCCAGCCGATCCGTCCCGCAGCGAGCGCGGCACCCACGCCGACGCCGACCACGGCGCCGACGCCCAGGAAGGTGACCAGCGCGGGCGCATAGACCGGCCGATAGCCGCCGCCGACCGCAGTGCCCGGGATCCAGCCCCAGCGTCCGCCGAACTGCGCCCAGCGGCCGTAGTGGAACGGCGCGAAACCCCAGGGGGAGCTGTCCACCCAGGTCCAGCCCCACGGCCCGACATAGGCCCAGCTGCCCTCACGGTAGGGCACCCAGTCCGGCGCCACCTGGGGGTACCAGACCTGGCCATAATCCTGGTTCTCGGACCAGGTGCCGTACTGTGCCAGATCGCCGCCGCCCGGCATCGCGGCCACCGCCGGTGGCGACGCGACGCCTTGCGGCGGCGGCGGATGCTCGCTGTTCAGCATCGCGGTCAGAAAGGCGTCTTGCTGCGCCGGGCCCACCATGCCCTGTAACGTGTCCGTGCCGCTGATGCTCGCGGTCTGGTTGGCGCCGACATCGAGCGAGACGCCCGGACCCTCGACGTGTGCCGAACCCTCGACCACCGTGATCAAGGTCGGGCTCTGGGTGTCGCCGGACGCAACGCCGTATCGCCCAGGCGCCGTCAGCGAGACCAGGCCGCGCGGCGTCTGTACCGCGTAGCTCTCGTCCGGCATCGCCGCCTGAACGTGCAGGTACACCTCGCCTTGCGGCAAAGCTGCCTGGAATGCGTTGTCGGTCAATGTGGCGATGTCCAGCTCGGTCGCGGGCGCCATCACGATGCGGCTGGCGGAGACTTCGATCACCGCCTGGGAGTTCGGTTGGGTCCAGAACGCGTTGCCCTGCGTGACGGGATAGTTCAGCGTCGCCGGGTTCCACTGCTCGTCGCCCAGGGCGTGGAACGACACCGTCCCGTTGATCTGGGCCAGCCGGGCAACACGCGCCGGCGGATCGCCGCCCTGCTGATCCTGCGGCCCTGCCTGCGGCGGCGGGGGCGGCGCGCCCTGTGCCAGTACCGGCCGCGGCATCGCCTGCGCTGCCAGCAGGGCGGCAACGGCGACGGTGGCAGTCAGACGGAACGGCCGGTTCTGCGTACGCATGTGTGCAGGTCCTTGACGGCTAGTTCAACGTTGGCGTCCATCGGCCGGCAACATGGCGAAATGACGACGCTGCCGGCCACGCCGCACCGTCAACGACCAGGGCTGACATGGCATCGCCGCCGGCCGGCCACTAAAATGCCGCGAATGCCCGCCACACAATCGTGCCGACAACCGGAGTGATGACGATGTTCGGATCGTCCCGACTTCATGGCCTGCTGCGGTTCGGTGCCCTGGCGCTGGCGATGCTGCTGGGCGGCTGCGTCTATTACCCTGGCTATCCGGGCTATGGCTACTCCGGTGGGGGCTATTACGGCGCTCCATACTATGGCGGTGGCGCCGTGGCGTATGGCGGCGGCTGGGGATGGCGCGGCGGCTGGCACGACAATGACTGGCGCCGGTGAGAACGCCGTCGTCAGCGCGCTGTCACAATCCCGCCTGCTCCAGCCGGAGGATTGCCCGCGCGCAAGCCTGTGCGCGGGGCACCAGGCTGTCGATGCGCAGGAACTCGTCCGGGCTGTGCGCCTTGCCGCCAACCGGCCCCACGGCGCAGATCGTCGGCGTGCCGACACCGGCGGTGAAGCCGGAATCGGCACACCCTCCGGTGAACTCGCCGTCGGTCGTGAAGCCGGTATCGGCCGCGGCCCGCACGTAGATCTCGAACAGCCGCTTCGCGGTCGGCGTTTGCACCAACGGCAGGAATTCCCCTCGGATCGCCAGTTCCGCCCTGGTACCCGGCACGTAGCTGTGCTCGATGATCGCGCCGATCCGGGCCATCGCATCGTCGCGCTCCGGCGGATCGACATAGCGCAGGTCGATCTGGCCTTCCGCCCAGGGAGCCACGGTGTTGACGCTCTGCCCGCCGCTCACCAGCCCGACGTTCACCGTGATGCCGCGATCGAGGTCGGTAATCGCGTGCAGCGCCTGGATCTTGCGCGCGAGTTCCTCGATCGCGCTGATACCTTCGCTGTAGTTGCCGCCGGAATGCGCCGCCTTTCCCGTTACGCGAAACGCCATGAATACGCCGCCCTTGCGTCCGGTCACGACATTGCCTGACACCCGCCCCGGTTCGCTGTTGAACACGACGCGAGCGCGGCGCGCCTCGGCCTCGATCACCGCACGACCTTCCGGGCTACCGATCTCCTCGTCGCCGGTGAACAGCCCTAGCAACGGCGCCGGCGAACCGCCGAACTTCGCAAACGCGGCGAGCACGAAGCAGTTCATCACCAGGCCCGCCTTCATGTCGGCCACCCCCGGGCCATAGGCGACGCCGTCGCGGATGGTGAACGGCCGGCGCGCCACCTCGCCGTCGGGGAACACGGTATCCCGGTGCCCCATCAGCACGATGTTGCCGCCGGCATTCCCCTGCGGGCCGTCCCAGGGCACCGCCGCGCGCAGGCAATCACCGTGCTTCTGCTGGCGCACGGTCGCCACCGGAATGGCTTGCGCCGCCATGAAACGCTGCACCACCGCGCCAACCGCGTCGATGCCGGGCTTGTTGTAGCTGCCGCTGTCGATGTCCACCATCTCGCGCAGCAGCGCGACCATGGCATCCTGCTGGGTGGCGAGCCAGGCAGTGATCTGGGATTCAGTGTTCATCCGGAGTGTTCCGATCGGTGTTGCCGCGCGGATCGGATTTCGCTGCCGAATCGGCGCGCCTGGCAAGTCGCCAGTATTTCGGTCGGTGGTGCGCAGGTGCCGACGACGCCGTCCTCGCTGTGGAAAACGGAGCCGATCCGCTTCGGCGCGCGGCCGTGGCAGCTACCAGCGCCGCTCCTGCAATGTCGTGTCGAGCCGCTCGACCATGCGCCGCAGGTCGTTCGCGGCACGCTCATCGCGCTCGATTGTCTCGGTCAGCACGGGCACCGCTCCGTCCTTCGGTAGGTAGCCGATCGTACGCTTCGTGGTCTCGATGTCCCAACGCATACCGGGATTGTCGCTCATCAGGTTGAGAACCGCGAACCCGACGCCCTCAACCAGTACCGCCCGCTCCATCGCGTGGCAAAGATCCCGGTTGGACAACCACATCGCCTGCCCCCAGCCGCCCCAGCCCATGTGCGCGCCGGGCTTATTGTCACCGCGCTGCAGATAGCCGATGCGAAAGCAGATCACCGACACTCCATGTCGCAAATGCGCGCTGCGCCCGATCCGCTCACCCACCAGCTTCGACACGCCGTAGGGATTGATCGGATACGGTGCCACCTCGGTGGTCAGCGCGCACTGGCTCGGCCGATGTCCGGCCATCACCCAGTTGGAGCTGGCGAACACCACGCGCCGCACGCCCTGCGCCACGGCCGCCGCATATACGTTCGCCGTCAGGTCGATGTTCTGCCGCTGCGCGGCAGCCCAGGACGCCTGCGGGCTCGGGTCACCCGCAAGATGGATCACGGTGTCGACGCCTGCGAACCGGGCCATCCAGGTGTCGTCCCATTCCGCCAGATCGGCAACCTGGATTGCGGCATCGCCGCGGGAATCGACATCCTGCAGCCGCAAGCTCCAGCCTAGACCGGTAAAATGCGCACGCAGCTTGGTGCCGATGTTGCCGCCGGCGCCGGTAATCAGCACAGTCCTGTTCATCGGCAGTCTCCCTGACCAGCGGCGAACCAACCATTCTGGATCGCCGTGCGCGGCCAATGATCGCAAGCCAAATTTCGATTGGCAGCGCTACACCATACGTTCACCTTCGAACCTGGAAAGAGCGGTCACTTCGGCCCGGCGGCCATCCGGCCCGGCCCGTGACGCCGTAGCTGCTCGATCGAACCGGGCAGCCGCGATCAGGGCAGCGCATCAAGGAGAGTAAAATGTTCCCCAGCCCAACCCGCATGTTCCTGACCAAAGGTGTGGGCGTCCATCGCAACGCCCTCACCGCATTCGAGTTTGCGTTGCGTGATGCCGATATCGAGCAGCAAAACCTGGTTCATGTATCGTCCATTCTACCGCCGCGTTGCGAGGTGATCGCGCGCGACGCCGGAGTCGAATTGCTCCGGCCTGGCGATATCACGTTCTGCGTCCTGGCCCGATCGGAGACCAATGAATTCGGCCGCCACATTCACGCCAGCATCGGACTGGCCCGAGCGGCCGATCCAGAAATGTATGGATATATCTCCGAACAACACGGCTTTGGCATGACCGTCGAAGCGAGCGGTGAACAGGCCGAGGATCTCGCCGCGACTATGCTCGCCTCGACACTCGGCCTGGATTTTGACCCCGAGGCCGCGTGGGATGAGCGAAAACAGATCTACGAGCACAGCAGCGTGGTGATCGACAGCACGTCGATCACAGCCGCGGCCGAATCCGGTCCGGGCGATCATTGGACATGTGCGATCGCCGCCGCCGTGTTCCTGTTTTCCTAGCGCTGTCGGCGTCACCAAACCGATCGCTGCTTGGCTGCGCTGGTTGGCACCGCGGTGAGACGGACGCCGTCGCGTTTCTTCCGCCCAGGCCGATGCTACACTTGGCAGCCAACGGGAAACCCGCCCAGGGAGACAGACATGGACTTCGGCATCGGCATCGCCACGTCGCACGATTCGTGGAAGCTCGCACAACGCGCCGAGCAGCTTGGGTTCACCCATGCGTGGTTCTTCGACACTCAGATGATCACTGCGGACTGCTTCGTCGCCATGGCGGCGGCGGCGATGAAGACCTCGCGCATCCGGCTCGGCACTGGCGTGCTGGTGCCGTCCAACCGCATCGCCGCCGTCACCGCCAATGCCTTCGCCACGCTGAATGGGCTTGCACCCGGTCGCATTGATTTCGGTGTCGGCACCGGTTTCTCCGCGCGCCGCGCCATGGGTCTCGGCGCGATCAAGCTGGCCGACATGGAAGAGTATATCCGCGTCGTCTACGGCCTGCTGAACGGCGAGACGCTGGAGACTACCGTCGAAGGCAAGCGCAAGAAGATCCGCTTCCTCAATCCCGACTTCGGCCTGATCAACACGCGTGATCCGATCCGGCTGCACGTCTCCGCCTACGGCCCGAAGTCGCAAGCGCTGACCGCGAAGCTGAACGCCGGCTGGAAGAGTTTCGTCAGCGACGTGCCCGGCGCGATGACCGCCCTGGAAACCATGCGGCAAAGCTGGACCGCGGCGGGACGCAGCGCCGGCGATCTCTACGCCACCGCGTGGGCGTGCGGCTGCGTGCTGGCCGACGGCGAACCGGCCGACAGCCCGCGCGCCGTCGCGCAGGCAGGTCCGCGTGCCGCGGTGCTGCTGCACCGCGCAGCCGATCTCGACATGGAGGGCTGGCAGAACACCTCGCCGGTGCCGTCGTCGGTGCAGGAACAGGTGGATGGCTACGTCGCCATGGCACGCGGCTTCGAACCGCCGGACGCGCGCTACCTGAACAACCACCGCGGCCATTTCGTATTCGTGAAGCCCGAGGAACACAGGTTCATTACCGGCGACCTGATCCGCCGCACCACCTTCACCGCCTCCGAGCAGGAACTGAAGCAGCGGGTCGAGGCGATGCGCAGCGCCGGCTGGAGCCAGCTGGTCGTTCCGATCACTCCCGGAGAGGAGCGCGCGATCGAGGACTGGGCTCGAATCAAGCGCGCATTCGACTGATTGCGTGAAGAATTTCGCGCCCCGCGAGTAGCGCTACCCAGCCGCCGAAATCGGGCGTATCGTGGCGCTTGGTTTCAGCCGACCACAGAGGACAGCACAGCCTTGCGACCGCCCAGGAACGACCGCCAACGGCCCCCACGCCGCCGCGGTTTCGATGATGACAACTTTTACGGCAACGCACCTTCGCCGCCGATGCCGTTCCCCTCGTTGGCCGCCAGCGCATCCGGACCGGAGCTGGAAGCCACGGTGAAATGGTTCAACGCCGAGAAGGGTTACGGTTTTGTTGCACTGACCGACGGCTCGGGTGACGTGTTCCTGCACGTGAACACGCTGCAGGGCGCCGGGGTGCAGACCGTGAACCCGGGGGCGACGCTGCGGATTCGCGTCGGCCAGGGGCAGAAGGGTCGGCAGGTCGATCAGGTGGTGTCGGTCGATGAGAGCACGGCCGCCGCCAGTGCACCTGCCGCGCGACGGCCGGGTGGTTTCCAGCAGCGCCCGCCGCGAAGCTTCGATGGGCCGCCACGGCGGCAGGTCGATCTCAGTTCGGCGGTCGAGATGCTGGGGACGGTGAAGTGGTACAACCCCGACAAGGGGTTCGGCTTCATCACCCCACAGTCCGGCGGCAAGGACGTGTTCATCCACGCGACGGTGCTGGAGCGCGCCGGTCTTGGCCCGTTGCAGGAAGGCCAGTCGGTCCGGATGGGTGTCGTGCAGGGCGCCAAGGGGCCCGAGGCGGGGACGATCAGCGTCGACTGAGGTCGGCGGCCAGCGGTGGCTGGTGTCGAGAGTTCAGCAATTCGATGCCGGCCGATGCGCGGGCCGGCCGATGCGCGGATCGCCACGGCATCCCCATGGCAATTCCACAGCCATAGGTCAGCGTCAGAACATCAGTCGGATCCCCAGCTCTCACCCCTTCACGACGGCTAGGTCCGGCCCCCGCCGGGGGGGCGAACCCTTGGCACAACGAGAGGCGCCCCCGCCCCCGAAGCACAGTTCCGGGACGGGGGCGCCTCGTTGTTGCCCATTGACTGAGGGCGCCGCCTGCACGCCGGCGGCGAGGGCTTACGCCCGGCGGCGGGAGACGAAGGTCAGCCCAAGCAGGCCGAGCCCAAGGATGGCGAGCGATGCCGGCTCGGGCGCGCTGGCAGGTGGGTCGACTTCCTTGAAGGTGATGCCGGGGGTGATGTCCCAGTCTTCGGCGTTGATGAAGGTCAATTGCAACGCAAGAGTTCCGAAATTGACCTGATCCGTCACGGTCCCGCCGGCGCCGGACACGCCACCGGCGCCGGCCGTGGTGGCGATGGTTGACGCCACACTGTTCCAGACCATGCAGTCGGTGTCGTTGCCTGAGCCGCTGCCACCGCTGTCAGAGCACGACGCCTCGACGCCGCCATACTTGGCCGTGAAGGTGCCGGTCTCGACCAGCACGTGGGTCTGGCCGTTGAACGTCAGGTTCATGGTGACCGTGATCGTATCGGTCTGCGTGCCTTTCCAAAGGGTATCAGTGCCCCTCTGCAACGCGGTCGGAATGAAGCAGCCAGGCGAACTGCTGTTGCAGTTTCCCGAGGATGGGTTCGGCGACAGCGTAAAGAAGCTGGCCACCGAGACCGTGGAATTCAGGCCGGCAAAGCTCTCGGTGAAGCTGGAGGGCAGCTTGGGGGATCCGACACCCGGCGCCCCGATGGTGGGGCTCTCGCCAACAGTGTAGCTGCCAGTCAGTGTCAACGGAGTCGCGTTGGCCGCGGTTCCCCCACAGGCCACCAGTGCCGCCAGCGCCATCCCGCCGAACGTGGCGGTGCCGATCAGTTTACGCATGCTCTGTCTCTTTCCTTAAATTCACGTCTCGATTGGCTCAAAGCATGAGAAGCAATAACCGGGCCAGGATACAATGTCCAATGAATGCAAAGCCTTGTCGCGTAGCCGTCGGCAAACCGCGACGCCGTTGTAAACATTTCCGACACCTGTGCAGATTTTTGCTCACCCCGGCCTACCAGCGGCCCACCCAAGGCCAACCTCGGCCGAGATGGCGCGCAAAATGCTGCGATTGGGCAGAAGCCTATGGTATGGCGGCGGAATCTGGCCGTCTATTTTTTTGGCCGCCAATTCCCCAATCCGGCAGCTGGACCTGCACGCCGAAACCCCACGCGCAGATCGCATCGGCGCATTTCGCGAACATCGCGTTCACTGCGGATCGGCCTCCGCAGCCGATCAGCGATGTCCGTTCGGAGCCGCCAGGCGAAATGGCCCGCCAAGCGAGATCAATGACGGCTGGCGCATGACCCGTCAGGACGTCGACCAACGGTAGACGTTCTCCAGTGTCCCGCCCATGAGCTTTGCCTTGTCACCGTCCGACAGGCGGCTGGTGTTGAGGAACGGGGCAACCCCTTGTTCGTAGCTCAGCATGCCGCTGGTTCGCGTCCAGTCAGTGCCCCACATGCAGCGATCGATGCCGAAGGCGTCGATGATCTTCGGCACCGGATCCCAGATATCGTGGTACGGATAGGGCTCACGGGACAGCGTGCAGGCCCCGCTGATCTTTATCCGGACGTTAGGATATGCGGCCAGGGCCAGCAGCTTCGCGAGATCAGCCCATGGCTCCGCCAGCGGCGGCGGCTGGTTGGGCTGCAGCAGGCCGAGATGGTCGATGACGATCACTGTGTCCGGGTTTCGCCGCACCAGATCGGCGCCATCATCCAGCCTCCCCCAGCACAGGAAATTCACCGGCAAGCCGTATTTCCCCGCCGCGGCGAACGCACGATTCAGGCGGGGGTCGCTGTGGTCGGACAGCTGCTCGTCTCTGAGCATGATCCGGACGCCGACGGCTCCCTTGGTCTTGGCCCAGTCCATGACGACGTCGTCGATCGCGGGATTGGTGGGGTCGACCGGCGTCACCACGCGAAACCGCTCTGGATACTTCGCGTACACCTGGAGCGCGTAGCCCGGGTCGTAGCGGTTGAGGTTGAACGAGGAAACCAGGATCGCCCCGTCGACGCCGACTGCAGCCGTGGCGGCCGTCATTTCCTCGCCATTCGCGGATTGCGGGCCGTGCAGTTGCCCTACCCAGGGGGGCCGGGATGGTTGCGTTCGTAGGCGTGTACCTGGACGTCGATGGTCGGCATGAATCGCTTCCTCCCGTGCTTGCCGGCGAGCATGCCGCGACATGATCCTCCGTCAAATTCACGCCGTGATGGCACATCCCTGGCCGGCCTGGGTACCATCCGGCATCATCCCAACCCACCCCTGTGCACCGCCATGTCGGCACACACGATGCTGCCGGCGAAAGCGACGAAGATCAGAACTGTGCGGGCTCGCACTGGCAGCGCGCTGCCGGCGATCTCAGCCAGCACGTAAGGCCCTGCCAGGCAGGCGAAGGCGATCAGTGCCCCGAAATAGGCCCAGACGAACCAGAACATCGCGTAGGTCAGCACTGCCGAGACGAACAGCGGCGCCAGATACAGCGGGTTCGACCAGCCACCGGGAATGTTCAGAACCGTAAAGCCGATGAAGCCGAACAACGACAGCGAGCCCGGATACAGCAACCGGTACCCGTCCGCCGGGAAGCTGGTCGCCGACCACCCTTCGGCCATCAGGACGATCCCAGCCACGGCTCCCCCAACCAGCGACGCAACGTGCCGCCGCCGTGATCCTGGCGCGCGGCCGGCCGATTTGCCATACCCGCGACCACGACCCTGTGCAGGAGGACCGGCCGGTGCTTGCCAACATCCCCGCCACGCAGACTGTGATCGCGATCAGCGAGCCGGGCGGACCCGAGGTGCTGGTGCCCGCGACGCGACCGGTACCGGAGCCGATGGCGGGCGAGGTGCTGATCCGCATCGCCGCCGGCGGGGTCAACCGCGCCGACTGCCTGCAGCGCATGGGCCGCTACCCGATGCCGCCGGGCGCCCCGGACATCCCCGGCCTGGAATGCTCGGGCATCGTCGTGAAGTGCGGCGACGGCGTCACTCAGTGGCAGGACGGCGACCAGGTCTGTGCGCTGATGATCGGCGACGGCTATGGCGAGTACGCGGCGGTCCCGGCGGTGCAGTGCCTGCCGGTACCCCCAAATGTCAGCCTGCTCGATGCCGGCGGCCTGCCGGAAACATTCTGCACCGTGTGGACCAACGTGTTCGAACGGATGCACCTGCAGCCGGGCGAGACCTTCCTGATCCAGGGCGGCTCCAGCGGCATCGGCGTCACCTCGATCCAGCTTGCCAAGGCGTGGGGCTGCAAGGTGCTGGCCACCGCCGGCTCCGATGCGAAGTGCGAAGCCTGCCGGGAGTTCGGCGCCGATGTGGCGATCAACTACCGCACCCAGGACTTCGTCGCGGTAGGGAAGGAGTTCACCGGCGGACGCGGGGTGGACGCGATCCTCGACATGGTCGGCGGCGACTACATTCCGCGCCAAATCGAGCTGCTGGCGCAGGAGGGAAGGCTGTGCTTCGTGGCGTTGATCGGCGGCACGCGGGTGGAGGCGGACTTCGGCGCGATCCAGCGCAAGCACCTCACGGTCACCGGCTCGACGCTGCGTTCGCGCAGCGTGGCGCAGAAGGCCGGCATCATCGCGGCGCTGCGCGAGAAGGTCTGGCCGCTCTGGGCGCAGCACAAGCTGCGGCCGTTCACCTGGCGTCAGTTCCCGCTGCGCGAGGCGGCCGCGGCGCATCGGCTGATGGAGTCGTCCGAACACATCGGCAAGATCCTGCTGGTGCCCTGATCAGTACCCAACCGTCACGGGCGCCCGTCATTGCGCGCGCAGGGCAGCAATCTCCATCGGGTCGGGGATTGCTTCGCCGCATTGCTCCTCGCAATGACAACTTGCTCGTTCCTGGTGCTTCGCTGGCGCAGAATTTGCTAGAGCAACCCTGATCAACCCGTGCGAGGAGACAGGTTTGCAGCGCCAATCGCAGCTTGCCGTGCTGCGCCCCGAATGCGGCGACAGCGGTCGCCCAACCGCGACGCCTCGCGCAAAGCTGCGGGTCGAAGGCATCAGCAAGCGCTACGGCACCGCCGAGGTGCTGCAGCCGACACATCTGGAGATCGCCGCTGGCGAACTGGTGACCATTCTCGGACCATCAGGCTCCGGCAAGACCACGCTGCTTCAGATCATCTGCGGTCTGGTGGAACCGACCGCGGGCCGGCTGTTGATCGATGGCGAGGATCGGACGCATACGCCCGCGCATCGCCGGCACATGGGCATGGTATTCCAGAACTACGCGCTGTTCCCGCATTTGACGGTGTTGGAGAACGTCGCGTTCCCACTGCAGATGCGTCGCCTGCCGGCCAGGGAACTGCGGCAGAAGGTCGCGACCGCGCTGGACATGGTTGGCCTGGCGGCATTCAGCACGCGCTTCCCGCGTGAACTGTCCGGCGGTCAGCAGCAACGCGTCGCCCTGGCGCGCTGCCTGGTCTACCAGCCGGCTCTTATCCTGATGGATGAACCGCTCGGAGCGCTCGACCGCAAGCTGCGCGAGGCGATGCAGATCGAGATCAAGCGGCTGCACCGCGATACCGGTGCGACGATCGTGTTTGTAACCCACGATCAGGACGAGGCGCTGGCGCTGTCCGATCGGATCTGCCTGATGAACGGTGGCCGGATCGAACAGGTCGGCACGCCGCAGGAAATCTACCAACGGCCGCTGAATACGTTCGTGGCGGATTTCATCGGCATTTCCAACGTGCTGCGCGGGCGGGTCAGCGCCTGCGGCAGCCGGCTTGTCACGCCGGATGGCGAGTTTGCCGTCTCGCCCGCCACGCCCGGGCGGTCCGGCGCTCTGGTGATCCGGCCCGAGCACGTGGCGATCGCGCACGCCGGGCGCGACGGCCTGGCGGGCACCGTGATCGAGACCGTCTATGCCGGCGCGGAGACCCGCGTTCTGGTGGCATTGGCGTCGGGCACGGTGATCACCGTGCGTCGCTCCGGCGGTCAGTGGTCGCCCGAAGTGGGCGGTCCGGTCGCGGTGACCTGGGAACCCGACCGTGCCAGATTTCTCGAGACCTGAAGGGGCAGACAGATGGCGGCGTTCAATGAACGGTACTCCCGGCGTGGCATCCTCCGCGGTGCGGGCGCGACAGCATTAGGTCTCGCTTCGCCTGCGGTCTGGACCGGCGAGCGGGCATTCGGCGCGGACGAGATCACCGTCGCCGATGTAGGCGGCGCGCCAGGCGCCGCGATCCGCAAGGCGTTCTGCGATCCGTTCGAGCAGGCAACGGGCATTCGCGCGGCCAGTGTCGCGCACGACGCCGACCCGACGACGCAGTTCAAGCTGCTGGTCGATACCCGCACCTTTATCTGGGACCTGTGCATGGTGACGCCGGCGCATGTCGGCTACCTCAGCAAGCCGAAGGACTATCTCGAGCCGCTCAATATCGGTGCGGGCGAAGTTCCGGACCTGGTGCCTGGCGCGCTGACCCCGGTGTGGTTCGGCTTTTCGGTGTTCGCGACGTTGCTGGCGTACCGGACCGACAGGTTCGGCGACAACGGGCCGAACAACTGGGCGGATTTCTGGAACGTCGAGAAATTCCCCGGCCGCCGCGCGCTGTACAAGGGCGTCGCCGGCATGCTGGAGTCGGCGTTGATGGCGGACGGTGTGCCGGCCGCCAAACTGTATCCGCTCGACGTCGATCGTGCCTTCCGAATGCTGGACAAGATCAAGTCGCACGTGAATGTCTGGTGGACCAGCGGCGCGCAGAACACGCAGATTCTGCAAAGCGGCGAGGTCGACATGAGCGACACCTGGGGTGCGCGCGCCTATGCCGCAATCGATGGCGGCGCGCCGGTGAAGATGGTGTGGACGCAGGGACTGTACTCGACCGACGGCTGGTCGATCCCGAAAGGCACGCCGCGCGCCGATCTCGCGCGCAAATTCATCCGCTTCTGCATGAAGCCCGAGCAGCAGGCGATCTATTCCAACACGGTCGCGAACGCGCCCACCAACCAGAGGGCCTACGACTTCATCAAGCCCGAACGAGCGAAGGTACTCGCGACCTATCCGGAGAACCTGAAGGGCCTGGCGCCGACCGACGATGTCTGGTGGGCGCAGAACCGCAGCAAGGTGGTGGAGCGCTTTCAGGACTGGCTGCTGAGCTGAGCCGCAACGCACCACGGAGACAGCAGTGATGGCGGCCAATCGGCAGATGCACTTTTCGTTCTCGGCACACCTGACCGGCGCGCATCCGGCCGGCTGGCGGCATCCCAGCACGCAACTGGACGCCGACACCGACATCGATGCCTATCGGTCGATGGCAAGACTTGCCGAACACGGTCGGTTCGACATGTTCTTCATCGCCGACACGCCGGCGGCGCGGACCACCAACCTGAAGGCGTGGAGCCGGTACCCGATGTTCATGAACGCGCTGGAGCCGATCACCGCGCTGTCCGCGATCGCCGGGGCGACCGAGTTCATCGGTCTCGGCGGCACCTCAACCACCAGCTTCAACGAACCGTACAACGTCGCACGCCAGTTCGCGTCGCTTGATCATATCAGTCACGGCCGCGCGGCCTGGAACGTGGTGACGTCGGCCAACGATTTTGCGGCGCGGAATTTCGGCTACGAGAAGCTGCCGCCGCACGCCGAACGCTACGCGCGGGCGGCCGAATTCGTGGCGGTGGTGAAGGCCCTGTGGGACACCTGGGAAGACGACGCGTTCGTCCATGACCAGGCGGCCGGTTTGTTCTTCGACCCGGCGAAGCAGCATGCGGTGCGCCACAAGGGCCGGTATTTTGCGGTGGATGGCGCGCTGAATATCGCGCGGCCGCCGCAGGGCCATCCGGTGATCATCCAGGCCGGCGCGTCCGATGCGGGCAAGGAACTGGCCGCGGAGACCGCCGAGGTGGTGTTCGGACAGGCGGTCGATGTCGTCGCCGGGCGCGCGTACTATGCCGATCTGAAGGGCCGGATGGCGAAGTATGGCCGCTCGCCCGACGCGCTGAAGATCCTTGCCGGCGTGCCGGTGGTCGTCGGCGAATCCGACCAGGAAGCCGAGGACAAATACCAGACGCTGCAAGGCATGATCCATCCGGATGTGGGACGGCAGCGGCTGTCCACCGACCTGGAAGTGGATCTGACCGAGCTGCCGCTCGACGAACCGGTGCCGGAGCACCTGATTCCCAAAGTGTCCAATTTCCATCAGGGCTATTTCGCCGAGATCGCACGCATGATCCGCGAGGACAAGCCGACCCTGCGGCAGCTCTACATGCGCTACGAGCGCGGCACGCGTTCCATTCGCGGCAGCGCGAAGACGGTCGCCGATGCGCTGGAGGAGTGGTTTGTCACCGGCGCGGCCGATGGTTTCATGCTGATCCTGCACTTACAGCCCGCGGGCCTCGCCGACTTCGTCAAATACGTCGTGCCGGAACTGCAGCGGCGCCATCTGTTCCGCCGCGAATACCAGGGAAGGACACTGCGCGAGCACCTCGACCTGGCACGCCCGGCCAACCGCCACGCCGGCGGCGAGCGTCGCGCTGCCGAGTAATGGCTTGTTGCGAATTAAACGGGTCAGGCGAAGCTTGGACGGTACCCCCAACTCGTCATGATAGTTGCGGCCATGGCCCCAACTGACGCAGCTATTTCGTGGCAAATCCTAATTCCGCCCGCGTGACCCGCCTGTTCAACCGCTGGCGCCCCGACACGTTGTGGCTGACGCTGCCGGGCCTCTGCTACCTACTGATCTTCCTGCTCATGCCGTGCCTCTGGCTGCTGTCGCTCAGCGTCGAAGATACCGACACCGGAGCGTTCACGCTCGCCGCCTATGCCCGCGCCTTCGGCGTCGGTGTCTATACGCGTGTGTTGTCGACCACATTCCTGATCGCGTTGCAGACGACGCTGCTCTGTCTCGTGCTCGGCTATCCGATCGCCTACTGGCTGACCCGCCAGCCAAAGCGGCGCCAGCGGCTGCTCGGGCTGTTCGTGCTGTTTCCGTTCTGGACCAGTGCGCTGGTCAAGAACTTCGTCTGGCTGGTGTTGCTGGGCCGGATGGGCGCGGTGGTGAGCCTGCTGAAGTTTCTCGGCATGGCGCAGCCGCCGGAACTGCTGTTCAGCCGCGGGTCCGTGGTGTTCGGCATGACCCACACCATGCTGCCGCTGGCCATCATCACCATGCTGCCGGTGATGAACCAGATCGATCCACGCCTGCCGCTCGCCGCCGCGACGATGGGTGCCTCCCGCGTGCAGGCGTTCTGGCGGGTGTTCTTTCAGTTGTCGGTTCCCGGCGTCGCCGCGGCCGGGCTCCTGGTCTTCATCGGCTCGCTGGGCTTCTTCATCACGCCGGCGCTGCTCGGTGGTCTGCACGAAACAATGCTCGGCCAGATCGTCATCCAGCAGATCCTCGGCCAGCAGAACTGGCAGTTTGCCAGCGCGCTGGCCACCATGCTGGTGGTCTCGGCGCTGCTCACCTGCCTGGTCTATGATCGACTGTTCGGTCTGTCCTCGATGTCCGGCGGATCGGCATCGCCCCGCGGCAGCAATCGACTGTCGCGCCGGGCGGCGCTGCTCCTGTTGGCCTATGTGGCGAAATTCTTCGATGCGATCACCAGCGGTGCGACGCGGATCGCGGGTGGGCGCGGCTTCGGCTGGCTGCTGCCGGTGTATGCCTGGACACTGCTCGCGGTGTTGCTGTTGCCGATCATTGCGTTCGTGCCGATGGCGTTCACCGACTCCAACTTCCTGTCGTTTCCACCGCCAGGCTTCAGTCTGCGCTGGTTCGGCGAGTATTTCGGCTCGCCGGTCTGGGTGACCGCGACCATTCGTTCCTTCGGTATCGGTCTGGCCAGCGCCTGCCTCACGCTGTTGATCGGGGCGCCGGCAGCCTACGGGGTCGCGCGCAGCACAAGCCGGCTGTCGGCGGCCGTGTTCATCCTGTTCCTTGCACCGATCGTGGTCCCATCCATCGTGACCGCCGTGGCGCTGTTCTACCTGTTCGCTCAGCTGGGCCTGGTGGCGACGGATCTCGGTATCACCATCGGCCATACCGTAAGCGGCATACCGCTCGCCTTTGTCATCCTGCTCGCGACGCTCCGCGGCTACGATTGGCGGCTCAACCAGGCGGCCGCGACACTCGGCGCAAATCGCGGACGCGCGCTGGCGCGGATCACCGTGCCGCTAGTGCGGGGCGGACTGTTCGCTGCGTTCATTTTCGCTTTCCTCCACTCGTTCGAGGAGCTGACGGTGGCGCTGTTCATCGGCGGCGGCCTCAAGACAACCCTGCCGCGGCAGATGTGGGATGACATACTGCTACAGGTCAGCCCGACGCTGGCCGCGGCATCGGTGGTTGTACTGCTGATCGTCACCAGCCTGTTCCTGATCGCGGAATACCTGCGGCCGCAGGACTGACCCCTCGGCCCGCTGCAACGCGAAAGCGGGGACCCAGGGCGACAGTCGCCAAGCTACCCCCTAGGTTCGCGCTTGCGCGGGAATGACGTGTTGGGTTGACGCTGTGACGTGCAACTGGCCGCTGTCAGCGAGATTCACTATCACGCCACCTGCGGAGCACCGCCACCCATCGCCACATACGCCTCGATCGGCCGTCGCGTCATCGTCAACGTCGCCACCGCGCCGATCAATGCCAGCACACCCGCCACCGCGAACGTGCCGTTGAAGCTGCCGGTGATTCCCACGACGTAACCGGTCACGATCGGCCCCATCATGCCGAACGAATTGCCGCCGAGTACCGTGATGCTGGTAACCTTGCCGATATCGGCCGAATTGCGCACCAGATCGGTCACCAGTGCGAAGTTCAGCGCACTCCCGGCCGCGCCGGTCGAGCGAGCGACGGCAAGGATCAGCACGATCAGCCAAAGGCTGTCGATGAACGGGATCAGCAGGATGCTGGCAGCGCTCACCAGCATCACCGCCAGCATCGAGCGTCGTCGCCCGGTGTGCACGGCGTCGCGCGACAACAACCGGTCGCTGACGACGCCGAGTACAACGGCGATCACGGTGGCGGCACCGAACGGCACCGCGGTCAGCATGCCGGCATTCAGCACCGACAATCCCTTCGCGGTTTGCAGATAGCTCGGCAGCCAGGTCAGCAACATGTAGCCGCCATAAACCTCGCAGCCCTGGGTCAGAAACAGTCCCCACACGCTGCGCAGCGTCAGCAGGTGCCAGAGCGGCGAGGCAGGCCGCAAGGCGGCCGACCTCGCCTCGCCGTCGCGCTCGGCAAGGATCCTGTGGCGCTCCGCGGACCCCAACCAGCCGACGCGCTCGGGCTTGTCGAACGCGAGCAGCCAGGCGGCCAACCAGACGAACCCGATCGCACCGGCGACGAAGAACCCGGCGCGCCAGCCGAGCCAGGCGACGATGGCCGAGACCACCACGGCGCCGATCGCCGGTCCGGCCGCCGCGCCGGCGCCGAACACCGCGTTGGCGAAGCCGCGTTCGGATGCCGGGAACCATTCGCGGATCACCCGGTTGCAGGCAGGCCAGCTTGTCGAACTCGCCCATTCCCATGACGATGCGCGTGGCCGCCATCGAGACGAACCCGGTGGTGAAGCCGGTCAGCACGGTCGCCGCCGACCAAATGCCGATGCCGGCGGCGTTCATCGCCTTGCCGCCGAAACGATCTACCAGCAGGCCGACCGGCAGCAGGCAGAGCACGTACATCCACAGGAACGACGACAGCAGCCAGCCCATCTCCACCTTCGACAGGCCGAATTCCGCGGAGATCGGCGTGACCGCGACGGATAGCGCGACGCGGTCGGTGTAGTTGATCAACGTCAGCGTGAACAGAAAGACGCAGATCCAGAGCCGGCGGTTGTGCATTGTCGTTTCCCCCGCCGTCAGCTTGCGGTTGTGCCCTTGGAAGGGCAAGCTGCCCCCGCAAAGAGGGAGCGGAACCATGGCATCAGACGCAGCCGTGATGGACCAGCCGAACCTGCTGACCGAGCTGCCGCAGCGCCTGCATCACCACGCCTATGTCGTGCGCGACCAGGAGGTGAACCGGCGGTTCATTGAAGACCTGCTGGGGATTCCGCTGGTCGCCACCTGGTGCGAGAGCCACCACAATACCTGGCTCGGCCGCGACGTCGCGATGTGCCACACGTTCTTTGGCATGGCCGATGGCGGCGCGCTGGCGTTTTTCGCGTTCGCCGATCCGGACGTCTACCAGCTGGTGATCGCGGAAAAGCCGCCGGTGGTGGGCAGCTTCGATCATGTCGCGTTCAAGGTATCGGATCGCACCTACGACGAGCTCGTCGCGCGGTTGAAGCGTGCGCGGGAGGCATTCCGCGAGTCAGACCATGGGTATTGCAAGTCGGTCTATACGACATCACCCGACGGGCTGATCGTGGAGTTCACCGTCGATCCGCCGGGCGTGGAACAGATCGACGAGATCCGTCGCGCCGATGCACATTCCGAACTGGCGCGCTGGATGGCGGGCGATCACCGCACCAACAACGACCTGCGGCCGCGCTAACCCGAGGAACGATCAGCCGCCCCAGATCCGCACCAGGGGGCCTTCGCCACCGGACACTGGATCGGCCGCCGGCAAACTCACCACCGCGATGTTGCGCACCACCTCGTCGTGTTCCGCCGGATTGCCGCGACGCAGATCGCGCCGCGCGGTATTGTCCGGATAGGCACCGACGATCAGCAGATCGGCACTCTTGGCCTCGTTGCAGTGGCCGACGCCGGCGGGCACCACCACCACGTCGCCGGCGCTCACTTCCAGCACCTCGCCGGCCGGACCGCCGAAGCGCACCCTCGCCGAACCGCTGGCGACACCCAGCGCCTCATGCGCGTCGCTGTGGAAGTGGTGGAACGGATGCACCGCATCGCGCCATGCGGCGGGCCAGCGGTTGGCGGTGAAGATGCGCTCGATCGCCGCCGGATCGGCCGGTACCGCCTGGCGATACACCAGCAGCGGCAGCTTCGAGTTGGGGATCGCGCCATCGTCGGCGAAAGTGAAGGTCTGGGGTTCGGTCATGGGAACTTCTCCGCTGCTGCTGCAAGCCGTCGATCGAGTGTCACCAGTTCGACACCGAGATCATGCGCGAGCCATAGGTAACTTGCGTCGTAAGTGGTCAATCCGGTTTGCTCGGCCAACTCAACGACAGCGTGATGATCGACATCGAGTGTCTCCGGGGCAAGCCCCGGTGTCCGAAGGGCGGCGAGCAGCGCGCGGCGTTGGTGTGGATTTCGTCGCAGCTTGATCCAGCAGACATTTGCCATCTCATAAGCAAGCAGTGACGGAGCAATCAGGTCGCAATCCCGGATCCGGTTGGTTATCTGATCGCCGGCCGGCTCGTCGAACACGATTGCCGCCAGCGCCGAGGCATCAATCACCTTAATGGTCGCGGTGCCCGGCATCGCGGTCTGCGCGAATGATCGCGGCCAACTCATCCGGCGAATTCAGGCCCAAGGCTCTGATCCGTACCCGGTATTCGTCGACGCTGAGGCGGCTTGGCGGCTTCGGCGTGACGGCCTCCTCGATGATCACCATCAGTTCACCCTGCAGCGACCGATGATGCAGCCGCGCGCGCTCCCGCAGCCGTTCGACTACGTCATCCGGCGCGTTCTTGATCGAGAGGTTCACCGGCATTGCCTGCTCCGAAACTGCTCCGTTATGGAGCATAATTAGCATGCCACCGACGCAGCTTCAACCGCATCCTCCGCCTCGTCCTCCTCGCCGTACCCCACCAGCCGCAGCGCCAGCCCCTTGATGCCGCGCAGACCGGCGGCGTGGATCAACGCCTCCTCCCGGCCATGCGTGACCCACACCTCCGGTGCGCCGACCTCGTCCAGCGTGGCATTCAGCTCGTCCCAGTCGGCGTGGTCGGAGATCACCAGCGGCAGCTCCACACCGCGCGACCTGGCGCGCTGCCGCACCCGCATCCAGCCCGACGCCATCGCCACCACGGGATCCGCCAGCCGCCGCGCCCACCGGTCGGCCACGGCACCCGGCGGGGCCAGCACGATCGCCCCCACCAGTGCGTCCTTCGCCGCCGTGGTCGCCGGCCGCAGATCGCCCAACACCACGCCGCGCGCTTCGTACACCTGGCACAGCGAGACCAATGCGCCGTGCAGCCAGATCGGCCGGTCCCAGCCGGCCTGACGCAGCAACGCGATCAGGCGCTGGCACTTTCCAAGCGCGTAGCAGCCGACGACATGCGTGCGGTCGGGAAACAGCGCCACGCTCGCCAGCAGCCGGCCGATCTCCTGGTCGGGCGGTGGGTGGCGGAACACCGGCAGTGCAAACGTCGCCTCGGTCACGAACACGTCGCACCCGACCGGCACGAACCCAGCGCAGGTCGGATCAGCGGTGCGCTTGTAATCGCCGCTGACCACCGCCCGCGCGCCCTGATACTCCATTGCGACCTGGGCACTGCCAAGCACATGCCCAGCCGGCTGAAGCCACACCTGCACGTCGCCAATGCGCAGTGTCTCACCCCAGTCGAGCGCCTGCTGCGTCGCCCCTGCCCGCTCCTGACCCAGGCGCGCACGCATCAGGGCCAGCGTGTCCGCGTTCGCCAGCACCGCGCGGTGACCAGGGCGCGCGTGATCCGAATGTGCGTGGGTGATCACCGCCCGATCCACCGCCCTGGTCGGATCGATGAAGAAGCCGCCGGGCTCGCAATACAGCCCCTGCGGCAGCACCCTGAGCCAGGTCGCCGGATGAGCCATCGCGACAATCTGGGCGCAGCGCGTGCGCGATGCCAGCGCGGAACAGCTATGGACCCCCGCCCGCAGGGGGAGGTAGGCGCAACCCGCCACCTGAACGCCGCAAACGGGGAACTCCGGTATCGAGCGCGAACGCCCGCGGTTGATCCAGGCGGCGGTCAATCTCCGCGGCTTGCCGCCACGGCTCCGACTATGTGCTCGAGCGGCTGACTTGGGTCACCGAGCCGCTGCCGGACGCGGGACTTCGCCTGGGCCGGCTGACGGCTCTCACCTTCCCGCTGCTTCCGCCGCCGCAGAAGAACTGACCGCCGCCATCGGACTCCAGACCCGATACGTTCACCCCGGGCGGCATCTCGAGCCGTTCCAGGACCTCTCCCGTTGCAGGATCGACGCGTCGCAAATCGCTCTCGTCACCCTCCGACGTGCCGTGCCAGAGGTCGCCATCGATCCAGGTGACCCCGGTGACGAAGCGGTTGGACTCGATGGTGCGAAGGATCGCCCCCGTTTGCGGATCGATCTGATGGATCTTCCGCTCCCGATACTGCCCGACCCACAGCGTCCCTTCGGCCCACGCGAGCCCGGAGTCACCGCCGCCACCGGGCGCCGGGATCGTGGCGAGCACACGGCCAGTGTTCGGATCGATCTTCTGGATACGATCCTCGGCGAGCTGAAACAGGCGCCGGCCGTCGAACGCCGATCCGGCATGCCCGGCGACAGCGATCGAGCGCACCAGCTTCCCGCTCGCGGGATCGAACGCGTTCAGCCTGGCGCCGGACGCAAACCAGACGTGCTGACCGTCAAACGTGACCCCATGTACGTGGTCGACGCCCGGAAAAGAGCCATATTCACGGAGGATTTCGGCTGCGGATCGAATCATGCGTCGATCCTAGTCGATCGGCGGTGGTGCGGGGAGTAACATCGTTGTCGTCAATCTCCGCCGTGCGACCGCCTGATTTCGGCGATGCCCAAAAGGCCAACCAGCCAATCGTCGATCTGCCCAGCCAGGTCCGTTCCAATCCTGGGTACGCGAAAGCCGGAGCGTCTGGGCGAGGACCTTGGAGCGGCTGCAATCGAACTCACTTCCGGCTACCTCCACGCATAGCCGCCGTTCAGTTCGACCCACAGGGTGAAACTCGGTCGTCGAACTCCGCGGGCACCTTGATAGTCCTGCCAACGATCTTGGTTGCTGTAGAAAACTATCCCTCAAGGCCGTCGGTCATTCTTGCGAACTCTTGACGGCCAACGCGGTGCATCGACTACGATAGCCCACGGGCCGGAATCGGTAGATGACAGGGTGGACAGCGACGGATTGATCTGGGTCAAGAACCGGCGTCGCATGGTCGGAACAAACGGCATATTCGGCTGAGTGCCGATCAGTCCCAAGGCACTTCTGTATGCAGCGTTCAGCGGGCGTCTGCGACCGCGACATCTGCACCGTGTTCGCCGAGGTCGTCGATCAGATCCGCTGCTACAGCATTCGTCCGACCGACGAAACCGGCGGAAGCGAGGTCCGCGCGGAGAGCAAGCCGTTCCTTGAAGTCGTCCAGGAGGCGCTGGGACTGGCGCAGTTGAGAATCATCGGCACCGGTGGCAATGCCTGGGAAGCCGAGCGGGAGCAGTGGGACGACGGCAACAACGTCGTGGCACTGGCACCCGGCGTGGTGGTCGGTTACGACCGCAATACTCACTCCAACACACTGCTCCGCAAGGCCGGGGTCGAGGTGATAACCATTCGGGGAGCGGAATTGGGGCGCGGGCGCGGCGGGGGACACTGCATGACTTGTCCGATTTGGCGCGAACCAGCGTACTGACCGCCGCACTCATCAACGCCATCACCAGGAGACATCTCATGGCCTTCAATCTCCGCAACCGCTCGCTGCTGACGGTGCAGGACTACACACCGCGAGAATTCCGCTATCTGCTCGACCTCGCCCGCGACCTCAAGCGCGCCAAGTATGCCCGCACCGAGCGGCAGTCCCTCAAGGGCAAGAACATCGCGCTGATCTTCGAAAAGACCAGCACGCGCACCCGTTGCGCGTTCGAGGTCGCCTGCTACGACCAGGGCGCCAACGTGACCTATCTGGAGCCCAGTGGCTCACAGATCGGCCACAAGGAATCGTTCAAGGACACCGCGCGCGTGCTTGGGCGCATGTATGACGCGATCGAGTATCGCGGTGCCGTGCAGGGCGGCGTGGAGACTCTGGCGAAATATGCCGGCGTGCCGGTCTACAACGGCCTGACCGACGAGTACCATCCGACCCAGATGCTCGCCGACATCATGAGCATGCGCGAGAACCTGGAGAAGCCTATCGAGACCATCCGCTACGCGTATCTGGGCGACACGCGCTCGAACATGGGCCATTCGCTGATGCTGGCCGGCTGCCTGATGGGGATGGACGTGCGCATCTGCGGCCCACGCCAGCTCTGGCCGGAGGAGAGCTTCGTCGAGGACGCGAAGCGCCTGCAGGCGCAGTCCGGCGCGCGGCTGACCATCACCGACGACGTGCAGGAAGCTGTCAAGGACGCGGAGTTCGTCCACACCGACGTGTGGGTCTCGATGGGCGAACCCAAGGAGATCTGGGCCGAGCGCATCAAGCTGCTCAAGCCCTATCGCGTGGACATGAAAGTGATGCGCGCGACCGGCAATCCGCAGGTGAAGTTCATGCACTGCCTGCCGGCCTTCCACGACACCGAGACCAAGGTTGGCCGCGACATCGCCGAGCAGCATGGGATCAGCGATGGGCTGGAAGTGACCGACGAGGTGTTCGAGTCCGAGATGAACATCGCGTTCGAGCAGGCGGAGAATCGCATGCACACGATCAAGGCGCTGCTCGTCGCCACGCTGGGGGATTAGGTCGTGCGCATCGTGGTAGCCCTCGGCGGCAACGCCCTGCTGCGGCGTGGCGAGCCGATGACGGCCGAGGTGCAGCGTGCCAACACGCGCGTTGCGGCCGAGGCACTGGCGCAGATCCATCCGGGCAACGAGATCGTCATCACGCACGGTAATGGTCCGCAGGTTGGCCTGCTGGCGCTGCAAGGTGCGGCGTACAAGCCGGACGAGGCCTATCCGCTCGACGTACTCGGGGCGCAGACCGAGGGCATGATCGGCTATATGATCGAGCAGGAACTTGGCAACCTGCTGCCCTACAAGGTTCCGTTCGCAACCATGCTGACCATGGTGGAGGTCGACGCGGACGACCCGGGGTTCGCGAACCCGACAAAGTTCGTAGGCCCGGTCTATGACAAGCCGCAGGCCGATGCGCTCGCCGCCGAGAAGAACTGGATATTCAAGGCCGATGGTGGCAAGTGGCGGCGGGTCGTGCCCTCGCCGATGCCCAATCACATCTTTGAGATGCGCCCGATCCGCTGGCTGCTGGAGCAGGGCGTCGTCGTGGTCTGCGCCGGCGGCGGCGGCATTCCGACGATGTATGAAAAGGGCCGGGAACGACACCTTGTCGGGGTGGAGGCGGTGATCGACAAGGACTTCTGCTCGGAGCTGCTGGCGCGCGAGATCGGCGCCGACCTGTTCATCATGGCCACCGACGCCGAGGCGGTGTTCGTCGACTGGGGCAAGCCGACGGCGAAGGCGATCCGCAGCGCCGACCCGGCCTCAGTGCGTGCCTATCAGTTCCCGACCGGCTCGATGGGCCCGAAGGTGGACGCGGCGTGCCAGTTCGTCGAGGCAACCGGCAAGGCTGCCGCGATCGGCGCGCTGAAGGACCTCGCGGCGATCACGCGCGGCGCGGCGGGGACCACGATCACCAAGGCGGCGACGGGAGTCGAATGGGCGGCTTGAGGGAGGACCGTTCGCAGCAACAGCCAGCCTTCAGGGGGGATGACATGATGCGGTCGCAGCTGAGCCGTTGGCCTGCGTTCACTCTCGCTGTGGCGATGGCGCCGGCGGCGGCGCATGCGGTCGATCTACCCGATCCCATCACCTTCGATGCCGGCCCGCTCGGCACGCTGGAGCTCAGCGGCGGAGCGGATGGATATGCCTATGCGCTCACCGGCGCCGGCGACGGGACCAACAAGGGGCTGCTCGGCACCAGCACAAGTGTAGGGGTGCAGTTTCTGAATGGGCTGATCCAGCTGGACAAGCCCGACGGGTTGCTGCGGTTCACCTTGCAGGTCGGCGCGGTCAACTCGCTCACTCTGGGCACCAGGCCGGCGCCGCCGTCGGTACAGACGTGGTCCACCTGGCCGGTGCGCACCGCATACGTCACTCTGGCGCCGACACCGGATTTCACCATCTCGGTGGGCCAGATGGGATCGGTTGAGGGCTTTGAGTTGAGTATCGACTGGGACAACTATAATCTGCTGACCACCGCATTGTGGTATGTCCAGAACTCGCAAAGCGTAGGCGTGAGGGCTACCTACAAGATTGGATCGCTTTCCGGAACAGTCATCTTCGGCGATGGTTTCGACACGAATGTGTGGAATTACCTGCAGATTCAGGCCGCATATTCGTTTGACGACAACAACAATGTGACGTTGTATGGAGCTACCAATCTCGGCACTACCGGCCTTGGTGCGCGGTTCTACGGCAACGCGACCACGCCGTACGGCTCGAGCACAGTGGGGTCGGCCGGTGTCGCGAATCTCGTCAACTCCTCGGTGGTGGGCGGTTACTACACGTTCACCGCCGGCAACCTCATTCTGGTGCCGGAGGTGCAGTATGTCTGGTCCACCAAGAATGCGAGCGTCGGGTTAACCGACTATTCAAGCCACTTCGGCGTGGCACTGTTCGCCAACTACAAGTTCGGTGATTCACCCTTCTCCCTCGGTGCCTGGGGACAATATTTCTCCAGCAACGGGTCGGCTTTCTGGTTTCTCAACCCCGGTGCACAGGGTTTCGGCATGGTGGTCGGGCCGACCTGGTCGCCGCCCTGGGCCAACAAGCACCTGTTCGTGCGGGGCGAGGTCGGCGTGATTCACTTGACCAATGTCGGCGCGCCCGGCTCGGTCGCCTATGGCAGCAGCGGGAGAGACCGCAACCAGGCGACCTTCCTGCTTGAGGCCGGTGCGTTGTTCTGAAGGGGATCGAACCGGCCGTTGCCTGTTCCGCGTTTCCCATGAGCTCGTCGATAGCCGGATGGAGCGTCGCATGACCTGGCGACTGACCGCCGTGGGCTTGCTGTTGGCGCTGACCTTGGCTCCGCGGTTTGCCACCGCTGACACGACCGGGTTGCGGCTGCTGTTTGTCGGCGATGCCGCGCCGTTCTCGTTGGCCGGAGCCAGCGGCGCACCCGAGGGTTACGCAGTCTGGTTGTGTGAGCGCATAGCCGCCATCGTGCGGCCCGACGTGCCGCCCTCATGGCAAGAGACGCCGATCGCGGACGGACTCGACCGCCTCGCCCGCGACGAGGCGGACCTGCTGTGCGGACCGGTGTCGGACACAGTGGCACGCGAGCAGCGCGTCGAATTCTCCAGCCCGATCGCCATCGGTGGAATTGGCGCTGTGTTGCGGCCGGACGCGCCACCTTGGCTGCTCCGCTTGTTGCGTATTGGCGAGGCGGATGCGGCGCCACCGAGGGCGCTCCTGGCGAAGTTGGACTGGTCGCGGCGAATTGCCGTGTTGCGCGGCGGCACAGCGGCCAAGTGGCTGGAGGCGGCGCTCGCGCGTGCCCAGGTGGACGTGACAACGCTATCGGTCGCGGATTACGACGAGGCCGCTCACCGGCTCGTCGAAGGCGACGTCGGCGCCTGGGTGGGCGAGTGGGCGGTGCTGTCCGAACGTGTCAAGTCGGACTCACGCCTTGCCGGAATGACCCTGATCCCCCGCCCGATCGTCGGCGAACCACTGGCCATCGCGGTGCGATCGGACGCCGTGCTGCATCACTCCGTGCAGGCAGCATTGAGCACGATTCTGCGTGGGCCGGAACTCGAAGTGATGGCAATCCGCTGGTTCGGGCAGGCCGGGCGCGCGCAGGTGGAACTCATCCAAAGCGCGACGCCTCCGGCGGGTTCGGCGCGATGAACTCTCCCGGCCAGCGTATCGGCCTGTTCCGCGCAACCATGCTGGTAGCCGGCAACATGATCGGCTCCGGCGTGTTCCTGATGCCCGCGAGCATGGCGCCGAACGGAGGAATTTCGCTGCTCGGGTGGTTGGTGGCCGTGCCTTGTGCGCTACTGCTCGCCATAGTGTTCGCGCGGCTGGCAACGCGCCGGCCCATGGCGGGAGGACCCTATGCCTGGGCGCGCCGGAGCCTCGGTGACTATCCCGGCTTTTCCTGCAACTCGCTTTATTGGCTGGGCAATGTCGTCGGCAACATCGCCATCGCCGTCTCGGTGATTGGCTATGCCAGCGTCTTCCTCCCCGTTCTGGTAGGGCAACAGGCCACAGTGGTGGGCACGATTGCGATCATTTGGTTGGCAATCGTCGTCAACGTGGTCGGACCTCGCCTGGTCGGCACTGTCGAGTCCGCAACTACTCTGCTCGGCCTGCTGCCGATCGTGGGCGTCGCCACCTTTGGTTGGTGGTGGTTCCAGGGGGATCTGTTCGCCAGCAACTGGAACCCGTCACGCCTCTCGCCCTTCGCCGGTGCCCGGCGCGCTGACCATCATGTTCTGGGCGTTCACCGGTGTGGAAAGTGCGGCCGTCGCCACCGAGGTGGTCGAAGATCCCAGCCGCAATGTACCTCGCGCAACCTTGCTCGGTGTGGCGCTGGCGGCGTGCGTATACGTTGGCAGCACAGCGGTCGTCTTTGGGCTGGTATCGGCGGAGCGGCTTGCCGATTCGCCGGCGCCGTTCGAGACGGCAGTGGCAGCGGCAATTGGTGCAGGGCCCGCGCTGGTCATGGCCTTCTGCGCCATGGTCAAGGCGGCCGGTGCGCTGGGTGGCTGGACACTGCTGACAGCCGAGTTGGCGCGCGCGGCAGCCGACGACGCGTTGTTTGCGCGCGTATTCGCACGCGTGGACCGACGTGGTGTTCCAGTCGCTGGACTCATCGTTGTAGGTGTGCTGATGACGGCAATGGAGATGTTCGCACTATCGCCGTCGCTTGGTGGTCTGTTCGGGCGACTCGTGTCGATGTCGACGCTTCTGATCATTCCGGCGTATCTTTTTTCCGCCGTCGCATTGGCGCTCGATCCGACGGAGAGTGGTGTGATGCGGATCGTCGGCATGGCGGCGGCGATTTCCTCGATCTGTGTGGCCGCGGCAGCGAACCTGTCCGACGCGCTCATTGCGCTGGTGCTGGTGCTCGCGACCGCGCCGCTGTTCGTGCTCAATCAGCGCTCCAGCGAGATCGCTGCCCGCCCGGTAGTGGCCGATCATCGGCCGCCGCCGCAGCGGTGATCAGGGCGCGCCCGCCACCGCCGGAGACTGGCACCGTGGCAGATCCCCTCCGGCCACCCTCGCTGCTTGATGCCTGCATTCCCGTCGCAGCGCTGATCGTCCTGCTGGCGATGTCATATTTCCTCTATGGGGAGAAGGCCGCGCAGGGGCCTAACCAGATCGCTCTGGTCTTCTCAGCCCTGATTGCGGCCGGTGTAGCCGTCAAAAACGGCATGCCGTGGTCCGGGTTGCGCCAAGCCACGATCGATGGCGTTGCCGCTTAGCTTTCCGCCATATTCATCCTGCTGGCGGTTGGCGCACTGATTGGAACCTGGGCGCTGAGCGGCACGATCGTCGCAATGGTCTATTATGGGCTGGAGCTGTTGAGCCCGCACTACTTCTACGCGTCGACCGCGCTGATTTGCGCGGTGATCGCACTCGGCATCGGCAGTTCCTGGACGGTCGCCGGCACGATCGGCATCGGCCTTATGGGCGTTGCGGCCAACATGGGCTTATCGCCGGCAATCACGGCGGGCGCGATCATTTCTGGTGCTTATTTCGGCGACAAGGCCTCGCCGCTGTCCGATACCGTCAATCTGGCGACCGCGTCGGCCGGGTCCGATCTGTTGCAGCATATCAAGGAAACTCTGTGGACGTCGGTGCCGGCACTGCTCATTTCGGTGATTTGGTTCAGCCTGCTGGGCCGGCCGGGAGACTTCGACGCGTCCACGACACTGTCGGGACTGAGCCAGCATTTCGTGATCACCCCGTGGGCGCTGCTGCCGCTGGTGTTCGTATTCGCTCTCGCCGTCCTGCGCGTCCCGCCGTTCGTCACGATCTTCGCCGGCGCACTGCTGGGCGGCGTTCTTGCCGTCGTGTTCAATGCCCACCAGGTGGCCGCCTTCGCGCAGGATCCCTCGCTGCCGGCACCGTTGGCATTGCTCAAGGGGATCTGGTCGGCGCTGGCCAACGGCTACGTCTCCAGCACGAATGAGCCGGATATCGATCGCCTGCTGTCGCGCGGCGGCATGGAGTTGATGCTCAATACCATTTGGCTGATCGTCACCGCGCTTGCCTTCGGCGCTGTGGTCGAGCATGCGGGGCTGCTGAACCGGTTGATCGATCCGGTGCTGCACAAGATGCGCTCGATCGGCAGTCTTGTGGTTGCCGTGGTCGGCAGTTGCGTCGGCCTGAATATCATCGCATCAGACCAATATATCGCCATCCTGCTGCCTGCACGGATGTTCCGTGTCGAGTTTGATCGCCGTGGCTTGCTCCCGGTCGTTCTATCGCGCGCCGTGGGTGATTCAGGCAGCGTGACCTCGCCGCTCATCCCCTGGAACAGCTGCGGCGCCTACATGGCCGCTGCCCTTGGGGTACCCACGCTCAGCTATGTGGGATTTGCCTTCTTCAGCCTGCTCAACCCGCTGGTGACAATCGCTGTCGCGTTCCTGGGGTTCCGCATGTTGCGTTCCGCACCGGCCGGCGACAACCGGCAGACAAGCAGCGACCAGGACATGCGGACAAATTGATCGCGGAGGTTTCCCTTGACGCGGCGCATCGCAGGCCGCTCGGCGAGCTGGCAAAATCTCTGTGCTGCGCTCTGGTCTAGTCTAGCTAGCACTACTTTGGCAGAATTTAGGTAATGACATCGCTTTTGGGATTCCCGAATTGGCAAATCGGTGATTCCTGGGGGATCGGCTTATTGGAGGCCGATCGCGGTGGTCACGGAGTTCGGTTGGAGCGAGGAACTTGAACACTGGCTGGGGCCATTTCTGGCCCGCCTGGAGCACAAGGCCCGGCGGCGGATGTGCCCGCTCTATATTGCAGGACTGATCGGGCCGGGCGAGCGGAAGAGCATTCAACCGATGGCGGAGCGGCTGGTGCCGGGCGAGTATGATCAGTTGCATCATTTCGTGGCGGCTGGAGTTTGGGATGCGGCACCGCTGGAAGCAGAGCTTCTCATCCAGGCGGACCGACTGGTCGGCGGTGATGACGCCGTGTTGGTGATCGATGACACGGCGCTGCCGAAGAAGGGCAGCCATTCGGTTGGCGTTGCTGCGCAATATGCCTCGGTTCTGGGCAAGACGGCCAATTGCCAGACGTTGGTCTCAGCAACGCTGGCGGGCGGCGAAGTGCCGGTGATGGTTGGCTTGCGCCTGTTTCTGCCAGAGAGTTGGACGAGTGATCCTGTTCGCATGGCGAGAGTGGCGGTTCCAGCGGATCGGCAGACGTTCCGGAGCAAGCCTGAGATCGCGATTGACGAGATCGACCGGGTGAAAGCTGCCGGCGTACGCTTCGGATGCGTTCTGGCTGATGCGGGTTACGGCCTGAGTGCGCCGTTCCGGCACGAGCTTAGCGAGCGCGGTTTGAAATGGGCCGTCGGCATACCGCGGCATCAGAAGGTCTATCGAGGCGATGTGGCCCTGATCTTCCCCGTTGCAGGTCGCGGCCGCCCACGACAGCGACACATTCCCGACAGCAAGTCGGTCTCGGCGGAGGCGATGCTTACGGGCACATCATGGCGCTCGGTCAGCTGGCGCCGTGGCACCAAAGGCCGACTATCGGCACGCTTCGCCGCCGTGCGTGTGCGGGTCGCCGATGGGCCGCCGCAGCGCATTCGCGATAGGGGTGCCCAGCACATGCCTGGCGACGAGGTTTGGTTGATCGGGGAACGTCGCGCCAGCGGCGAACGCAAATACTACCTCTCAAACCTGCCGATAGGCACGCCGATCAAAGTGCTCGCTCGCACGATCAAGGCGCGCTGGATCTGCGAGCAGGCCCATCAGCAACTGAAGGAAGAACTCGGTCTCGATCACTTCGAAGGACGATCCTGGCATGGCCTCCACCGCCATGCCCTCATGACGATGATTGCCTACGCCTTCCTGCAGCATCGTCGCCTCGCAGTCGCGAGGCGGGGAAAAAGAATTGATGGACCACCGCCACAGCCAAGCTTACCAGCAGTGCGTCATCTCATCATCGCTCACCTCACTCGCGCGCCACTCCAGCGATGCCCGCATTGTCGCGAATGGTTCAGCTCAGCGTAACCCAGTGACAAATTCTGCCAAAGTAGTGTTAGGGCGTGTCCTCAATTGGAAAAATCCCGGCGCGGAGAAGACCGCAGCAAGCAAAGAGGTGGAACCGCAAATCACGCAAATCACGCAAATGGTCGCTGATGAAGCCGCGGTGAATCGACGGTCCGGTCGGTGCGTCAGTTACGCCCCAAGCCCGCTTCCAAATCACACGCGTCGTCGGTCTCTGCGACGCAATTGGCCTGGATTTGCGTGATTTGCGTGATTTGCGGTTCCATTTTCTTGCTGGTTGTGACCCGACTCCCCGCCATCGTCATTTGGCTCAATCGAGGACCCGCCCTAATCACTCGGCAGCGGCCCGGGGAGTAACAAGATCGTCGGAAAACCCGGCACGGGCTGGGCCATCCAGCGACGCGCCGGGCCGCGACCGAACGACTGCACCTTGCCTGCTGCCGCAAGCCGATCGAGCGCCCGCTGCACGGTGCGCGAGCTGGCGCCAAGCGCGATCGCCAGCGCCGAGCTCGACCACGACTCGCCGTCCGCGAGGAAGGCAAGCACCGCCGCATGCTGCTCTTCGACCGGCGGCGCCAGCACCACGACCTCGCGCGCATGGCGCGGCGTCAGCGCAAAGCCTCGCTTCGTCGCGCTCACCTCCGCCAGCGTCCGCAGCTCCACGCGAAGCCGCCCGACCTCGACCCGCAACCGTGCGCGATGTGACTCATCGGCGTGCTTCGCCCGGAACGCGCGAGCGAGCAGCGCGCTTCTCGGCACGTCGCCGGGCCAGGCTTCACCCAACGCGCGCGCCAGCGCGAACAATACCGGGCGCGTCGCGAGCGAGACCACCGTGCCCGCGTCCCGCACGGCATGGCGGCACGCGTCCACGATGATCGTCCCGGACCCCAAGAGCGCTTCGACCTCCTCGAGCAGGAGTGGACGTTCCTCGCCACGGGCGATCAGGCGCGCTGCCTGTGTGTGCATCACGAGGGCTGCGCTTGCGACCTCCGCCGTCAGCGCGGGGATGTCTGCCTCGCGCGCGGCGTGCGCGGCTCGAGTGAACGCAGCACGCGCCGCCTTCGTGTGCAGGCGCCGAATCGCTATTCCCGCGACCATCAGCTCGTGGGCAACCCTCGACGCGGGCGGGAAGGGCGCGGGGTCGAGCCGGGCGAGCACGTGCTCGGCCTCGTCGAGGCGGCCGATCAGCAAGAGGCGCCGGACCTCGAGGGTCCGCGCATGTGCGGCATTGACGCGGTCGCCGTGCGCTTCGAGCGTCGACCGCGCGGCGTCGAGCGCCTTGGCAGGCCACCCCAGGTCGCGCGAGACCAGCGCGATCTCGGCCTCCGCGACGACGCACCTCGCGCGGGGCACCGCCTCTCTCGGACCGAAGCCCCGCGCCGCACTTCGCAGCAGAGCCCTCGCGCGCGCGAAATCGCCGAGTTGCGCCATCGCAATACCGCGCAGCGCAAGAGCAGGCGGGTCGTCGCGCAGGGCAACCCGCTGCAGTGCGCCCAGGATATCCCCCGCTGCGAGCGCCCGCGCTGCGGCCGTAATCAGCGAGTCCATCGGAATCCCGTCACACTTGTCACTCTCGCCGCTCGATTTCGGGCGCTAAGTGTTTCCCGTGACCAACCCGCAGTATCGAGCAGCGAATTGATAGCCGAAGCAAGGAGACAAGGCGATGACGACACACACAACCGACACTATCGCCGTTTCCCGGGGGAGCACCCAAAACCATCGCGTCGTCTCCAGTGATGAATGGGCTGCCGGGCGCAGGACGCTGCTTGCGCACGAAAAGGAGCTGACGCGCCTGCGCGACCGGGTTGCCCGCGAACGCCGCGCGCTGCCGTGGGTGCGCGTCGATACGGACTATGTTTTTGACGCGCCTGAGGGCCGGCGCACGCTCGCCGAACTGTTCGATGGTCGCCACCAACTGCTGGTGCAGCACTTCATGTTCGCCCCGGGACAGGAGCAGGGTTGCCCGAGTTGCTCCTTCATGGCCGACCACAGTGACGGCATGAATATGCATCTGGCGCACCGCGACGTCACGCTGCTGGCGGTCTCGCGCGCACCGTTGGCCGACATCGAGCGGTTTCGCCGGCGCATGGGCTGGCAGTTCAAGTGGGTGTCTTCGCACGGCACCGACTTCAACTACAGGTTCGGCGTCAGCTTCACGCCGGAAGAAGTGGCCAAAGGCGAGCTCTATTACAACTATGGCACGTGGCCCTACGCGCACCAGGACCTGCCTGGCATCAGCGTGTTCTACCAGGACGACGCGGGTGGGGTCTTCCACACGTACTCGACCTACGGACGCGGTGTGGAGGTGATGATGGGCACCTATAACATGCTCGACCTGACACCGAAGGGTCGCGACGAGAGCTACGTGGACAACAAAAGAGTCCAGTGGGTGCGTCACCACGACCGCTATGAGCCGGCTCCTGTCGCGGCGGCTGCGGCGGCAGTTGGTTCGTGCCGCAAACCGCATGCCTAGGGCTGCCGCGGTATTTGGCCGCGACCCCTTGCAGACGAGGAACGATTGGCCTGCGATCGAGATGACCAAAACCATGCCGAAGACCAGCTTGATGAGCGGTGAACGCGGCAATGCCGCCGCAGGCGCAGTCCACCTGCTATCCCTCGCGGCCGCGCCGACCTTCGCGATCATGGCGCTGTTTGCGGGCGCTGTTGATGTCGGCCCACCGGATATGCTCTGCGCAGCCACGCAACATGCGTCGCCGCTGAGCGGAATGGTTCCGATGTACCTGCTGATGAGTGCCTTCCATTTGGCACCTTGGCTGAAGCTGATCTCCAGCCGGCGAAGCGGTGTTCGGTTCTGAAGTCGAACCGTGCCGAACCGGCGCAACTCCTGGAGGAGACCGATGCAAGAGGCCCTCATCGTCCGCCGCGAGACGCACATCCCGGCGCCGCCCGCCGAGGTGTTCGCCCTGCTGACCGATCCGGACAAGATCCTGCGCTGGATGGGAGCGGAGGCACAGGTCGAGCCGCGGCCCGGCGGGCTCTATCTGGTCAATGTCACCGGGGCTCGGTTTGCCCGCGGCGCCTTCCGCGAGGTGGTGCCGGTGCACCGCCTGGCCTACAGCTTCGGCTGGGACGGCAGCGAGACGGTGCCGCCGGGGTCCAGCCTGATCGAGATCGACCTGATCGAGCAGCCGGACGGCACGCTGCTGCGTCTGACCCACACCGGCCTGCCTGATGCCGAGCAGTGCGCCGGCCATGCGGAAGGCTGGGCCCATTACCTTGGCCGGCTGGCCGAGGTTGCGGCCGGACGCGACCCGGGCCCGGACCCCTGGCACGGCCGCATTGGCGGGGGGTGACTGCCTTCCGAGCCCGATATCACCGCACTTGATGCTCGTGGCGCCGGCTGCGCGTCGCCGCGCGGGTGACAGGCCAGCGGCCGCGGTTGCATGATCACCTCATGGATCTGCCCGCGCCGCTGGCCTGGCTGGTGAACGAGGCCGCCACCTCGCCCGGCCCCGACCAGTTCCTGGCCGAACTCGGCGGCCGGCTACTGGCCAGCGGCCTGCCGCTCGCCGCCGGCGCCCTGACGCTCGCAGTACCGCATCCGATCACCACCCGCCGCACCTGGCTTTGGCGAGCCGAGACCGCGGCGGTGGCCGAGGCGCTGGGCTTTGCCGGCGGTCCGCTCAGCCAGGCCGGGCGCGACTGGTTGGCTGAGTTGGGCCCGGTGCACGACGACACGATTGGCCGGGCGATGGACAGTCCGGTGCTGGGCTGGGCTGGGCTCCGGCTGTTTGGCCGCACCGAGGTCGACCGGCTGCGCGAGGTCGCGCGCTTCGTCGCGGCACCCCTGGCCGCCCTGACCGCGCGGGCGGCGCTGGCAGCGCTGCTCGAGGCCTATCTCGGTCGGCGCAGTGCCACCCGCGTACTGGCCGGCGCGCTCCGCCGCGGCACCGGAGAGACCATCCGCGCCGCGCTGCTCTGTGCCGATCTGCGCAACTTCACCGCGCTGTCCGAGGCAACCGAGCCTGCGGCGATGATCGTCGCCCTCGACGCCTGGTTCGACCGCGTCGCCGGGGCGGCGCTCGCGTTCGGGGGCGAGGTTCTCCAGTTCAACGGCGACGGCGTGCTGGCGATCTTCCCGGTCACCGGCGCGCCGGCCGAGGCCTGCGAGGCCGCGCTGCGCGCCGTCGTCGCCGCCCGTGCCGGCATGGTCCATCTCGACGCGGTGCGGCAGGCTCAAGGGCTGCCGCCGCTGCCCTTTGGCGTGGCGCTGCATCTCGGCGAGATGCTGTGGGGCAATATCGGAGCGGCCGGCCGGCTGGCTTTCACCGCCATCGGCCCCGCAGTCAATCTGGTCAGCCGGCTGGAGGGGCTGTGCCGGCCGCTCGGCCGGTCCGTGCTGATCTCGGGCGCGGTCGCCGCCGAGACCATCACACCGCTGGTGCCGCTAGGCGAACACGCGCTGCGCGGCGTCGCGGCGCCCTGCACCGTCTTCACCCTGCCGGATGCGTGAGCGGCTCGACGCCGCCTGCGGAATATATTCCTTGACATCCGCGGCCCGCTCATGTTCTTGTTGTGTTCATGTCCGCCGCGGCCGAAACCCCAACGCCCCAGCCCAGCCGCAGCGGCGGCCTGCTCGCCCTGGTCCGCAAGCTGATCGACTACGGCCGCGAACTCGCCGCCACCATCCGCCAGCGCACCGCCGCCGACCCGATCTTCGCCAAAGCCCGCTTCGGCACCGCCGATCTCGCGCTGATCCTCGCGCGCATCGCCCGCGGCCTGCATCTCGCCGACGCGCTCGAGGCGAGGGTGCTCCGCCGCGCTGCCCACCTCGACGCGCGGCCGCGGCCCGGCAAGCCGCGATCCGCCGCCACGCCGCCGGCCGCCCCGCGCGTTGCCGAGACCGATCCGCGTCCGCCGCCGGCCGATCGGCGCCGTCATCGCCGACATCTGCCGCGACCTCGGCATCACGGCGGGCCATCCGCTGTGGCGCGACCTGCAGCGGGTCATCATCGGGCACGGCGGCAGCCTGGCCCGCCTGACGACCGACATCTTCCGCCAGGCATTCCCCCGGGCTGCCCAACTCTCGGCCGCAGCCACCCAAGCCGCATCGCGAGGACCGGCCTTGCGGTCCGCGGCACCGGGCGGCACCGGGCCGCCCTGAACCTGTCGCCCGACGATCGCGGCGTGCTGCTGCGTCCTACGCCAACCACCGCCAACCCCGACCCTTGGTGCTGTAGCGGCACCGGTGCCTCCGCCGGCATGGCCGGCGCAGGTGCCGTACGTCATTCATGCTGCTCCTTGGCATGCGTCGCTTCCCGGCGGGCCAGGACGGAGGACGGAGGATGGTTGCCAGCGACAGCTTTGCCGAATTCCTGCGCGAGCAGCTCGGTCCACTTGGCTGCGTCACGATGCGACGAATGTTCGGCAAGACGGGCGTGTTCTGCAACGGGCTGAGGTTTGGGATGGTGACGAACGACGCATTTTACTTCCGGGTCGATGACCACAACCGGGCGGTCTTCAAGGAGGCCGGGTCTGTTCCGCCCCTCAGCTACGCGAAGAAGGATCGCATGGTAGACCTCTCCTTTTGGCGCGCGCCGGAGTGGCTGCTCAACGAACCCGATGAGCTTGTCACGTGGGCGCGAGCGGCGCTGGCGGCGGCGCGGCGGGTCGCAGTGAAGCGCGAACAGACAGCACCAAGGCGAAAATCAAAGCTGCCGCCCAAATGGCGGCCCGCCTGAGCCTCATCACGGCTGCCATCGCTCGCCGGAACACGGTCAATCCCGCCACACTTGTCACTCCCGCCGCTCGATGCCCGGTCCCTAATCTGTCGCGCGATCACCAACCGGCGCGTCGTGGCAAGAACGCAGCGAACGACGAATCACACCCAAGGGAGAAAAGCACGATGGCAACACACATGATCGGGACGCGTGAACAGTGGCTGACAGCGCGGCTCGAGCTGCTGGAGGCAGAGAAAGAGCTGACGCGCCGCAGCGACCAGGTGGCACTGCGACGGCAGGCGCTGCCGTGGGTCCGGGTCGACAAGCAGTACCGATTCGACACCGATACAGGGAACGCCTCGCTGGCAGACCTCTTCAGCGGGCGCTCGCAGCTGCTCGTCTACCACTTCATGTTCGGGCCCGACTACACGGCTGGGTGTCCGTCATGCTCGATGATCGCGGACGGGTTCGACGGCTTCGTCGTCCACCTGGCGAACCACGACGTCACGCTTTCGGCGGTCTCGCGGGCGCCACTCGCAAAGTTGCAGGCGTACCGGCGGCGGATGGGGTGGACGTTTCCCTGGGCGTCCTCGCACAGCGGCGACTTCAACTTCGACTTCAACGTCTCGTTCACCGAGGACCAACAGCGCGAGGGGGACATCGAATACAACTACCGGCGCGGTGGTCACGCGATGGACGCGGCAGCGGTCCCGGAGCCGGTCGCCCGGTTTGCGGCCACCTGCGGAACCGACGCACCCACGTACTCGCGCGATAGGCCTGGCATGAGCGCGTTCGTGCTCGAGGATGGCGTCGTCTATCACAGCTATTCCACCTATGCGCGCGGGGTGGATGGAATTTGGGGCATGTACCAGTGGCTCGACCGCGCACCCAAGGGGCGCAATGAGACGCGTCCCTGGTGGCGCCGCCACGACGAGTACGACAAGCGCTGAGCCGGGTCGGGCGCCGTCGGCGCAAGCGGCGGACGGGCGATCGATGCCGATGGTGCGGCGCTGCCGCCCGTCCGCCGGCAGGACCGGGCCGTTACTGATGACAGCATCCGCGCGACAGCCAACATGCAGCCTGATTTCAACTTGACCAGGCGTTGACCACCGTCGTGGCGGCACCGAGAGCAACAGTCCCAGCCGTCCAGATGGCGCCCCATCTGTTGAGCATGGCCGATTCTCCGCTCGCCTTCATGAGCGCGTGCATCCATCCAAGCTGGACTTGCAGCGGGTCCGTGGGTTGTTCTCGCCCTACCTCGACCCAATCAGGCACCGCGGTAATCTGGCTGGATTGGTACCAGTACCACGCGCCTCTGAGCGCCGTGAATGTTGTCGCAAGCGCGAGCAGCCACGTTGCCATCAGGCAGCACTCCGATATTCTCCGCATTCGCCATCGGGACCGCCGCCCGGCAATCTCATTGCCCTTGGCATTGCGTAGCCCACGATCAGCCGCTCCCGATACGATGCTGGTGGCAGCTTACCGCGCCGGCAAGCGACAGACGCCAGAATCTTCTGCCGCGACCGGTCGTGCGTTCGGGCGGTGGCACGGAGGGATCATGTCGGCAATATGGTCAGGATCAGGGGATGCTGGTAACAAACCGCATTCCGCGAAAGGCAACGAACCATGCGACTCTTCTATGCTGCCGCGTCGCCCTTCGCACGCATCGTCCGGGTGGCATTGCTGGAGACCGGCGTGGACACCCGGGTCCGCAAACAAGAGGTCACGTTGCGCGATCTCGACTCCGCGCTGCTGCCGTACAATCCCATCGGACGGGTTCCGACCCTCGAACTCGATGACGGCACGATCCTGACTGAAAGCCTGCTGATCCTGAACTATATCGACACCCTGCACGCGGGCCGCCGACTGCTGCCCAGGGACGGCACCGACAGGTGGCGCACGCTCGCGGAGATGGGCACCGCCGCGGGGATGTTGGAGGGCATCGTCACCTGGGCGCGCGAATTGCGCCGACCCGAGAACGAACGCTCGCCAGGTGTGACCGCGCTCGAAACCACCAGGGTCAACCGGACTGCCGATGTGCTTGAACGGGCGGTCGCGAACGGTGGTTACGCGGGCGAGATCAATGCCGCCCGCATCGTGCTCGGTTGCGCACTGGGCTGGGTCGATCCGCGTCACCCGGTCTGGATCTGGCGCGCCGGCCGGCCGGCGCTGGCCATGTGGTTCGCAGCCATTGCGGCGACACCGTCATTTCAGGCGACGGTGCCGCCGCCGCCTTAGTGCATCAGGCCGGACGCGCGTCAGCGGACGGACGCGGCGGCAGCTCCATGGTCGGGCGATTGTCGCGCCGGCTGTCGGTGGCTATGACCAGCCCGCGCAATGGATGTCAATTCCGCCTCTGCCACACTCGGACTTGCCGAGAGCCACTTCGCGGCAGGCCGCCTGTCCGATGCGGAACCGTTGTTCCGCCGCGTGCTGGGCGTCAGCGGCGACGATGCGCGGGTGCTGCACTTCCTGGGCTATATCGCCCGCCAGAATGGCAACCTGACCGGCGCCATCGAGAGCTACGCTGCCGCCGTCATGCTGGATCCGGACAACGGCCAGCTTCACAACAATCTCGCCGAGACCCAGCGCGTGCTCGGCCAGGACGAGGCCGCGGTCGCGAGCTACCGCCGCGCCGTCGCCCTCGCGCCCAACGAGGCAGTGATCCACTACAATCTCGGCACACTGCTGCACGCGCTGCATCGCGAGGACGAAGCGGTGCACAGCATGCAGCGCGCGGTGGCGATCCGGCCCACCATGATCGAGGCGCGCAGCGAAATGTGTCCCGCGCTCTGTGCACTCGGCCGTTACCCGGAGGCGCTCGAACAATACCGCGCGGCGCTGGCACAGCAGCCGGACAACTGGAATGCCCGATACCTCGAGTCCCTGGCGCTGATCGCACTCGGTGACTGGGCCACGGGTTGGGACCTGCATGAGGCGCGCTGGTGCTCGGAACTCGGTGCCACAGGCCGGCGGCTGTTTGCGCAGCCGTACTGGCTCGGGGAACCGGACCTGGCCGGCCGGACCATCCTGCTGCATGCCGAGCAGGGATACGGCGACACGCTGCAATTCGTCCGCTACGCGCCGCTGGTCGCCGCGCGCGGCGGGCGCGTGCTGTTGGAAGTGCAGCCGGGCCTCGCGCCGCTGCTGGCGGGAATGCCTGGTGTGGCCGGGGCGGTCACCCGCGGTGATGCGCTGCCTGCGTTCGATCTGCACACCTCGCTGATGAGCCTGCCGCGCGCCTTCCGCACCACGCTCGAGACAGTGCCAGCCGACGTGCCGTATCTCGCGCCGCCGCCAGCGCAGATCGCGTCGTGGCGCGAGCGGCTTGGCAGATCGCGTGCGCTTCGCATCGGTATCGCATGGTCGGGGACGCCCAGCCCGTGGAACCGGGCCATTCCGTTGCAACTGCTGTTGCCGCTCGCCCAGCGGACGAGCTGCGAACTGCACGTGTTGCAGACGGAAATCTGGCCCGCCGATCGCACGACCTTGGCTGCACTGCCGCAAGTGCGCGATCACAGCGACGCACTCGCGGACTTCGCCGACAGCGCCGCTCTGGTGTCACTGATGGACCTGGTGGTCTCGATCGACACCGCGGCGGCACATCTGGCTGGCGCACTTGGCGTGCCGACCTGGCTGCTGTTGCCGGTCGGTCCCGACTATCGCTGGATGCTCGGCCGCGCGGACAGCCCCTGGTACCCGACCATGCGCCTGTTCCGCCAGCCCGCGCTGCATGATTGGCAATCGGTGGTGGATGCGGTGATGCGAAGCCTCGACGCGCTGACATGAGCACATTGCCGGCTCGCTTCATGGAGTGGTTCGCGCAGCAGGGCTGGACGCCGCGGCGGCACCAGCTTGCGATGCTGGACGCCGCGCACGCCGGCGAGAGCGTGCTGCTGATCGCGCCGACTGGTGGCGGCAAGACGCTGGCGGGCTTTCTGCCGACCCTGGTGGCATTGGCCGAGGCGCCGCGTGCCGGCCTCCATACGCTGTATGTCAGTCCGCTGAAGGCGCTGGCCACCGACATCGCGCGCAACCTGACCCGGCCGGTGGAGGAGATGCTGCTGGCGGTGTCGATTGAGACCCGCACCGGCGACACGCCGGCCAATCGCCGCGCGCGTCAGCGCGTCGCGCCGCCGAACATCCTGCTGACCACACCGGAAAGCCTGGCGGTGCTGCTGTCGTTGCCGGACGCGCCGGCGATGTTCGCCGGGCTCGCCGCGGTGGTGATCGATGAGGTACACGCGCTCGCCGGCACCAAGCGCGGCGATCAGTTGGCGCTGTGCGTCGCGCGGCTCACGACGCTGGCGCCGGCATGCCGGCGGGTGGGGCTGTCGGCGACGGTGGCGCATCCGGCAGCAATCCGGAACTATGTCGGCGCCGAACGGGTGATCGAGGAGCCGGACGGCGCGCCACCGCAACTGACGATGATGCTGCCGGAGGGCGAGCTGTCCTGGGCGGGCCACATGGGGCTGGAGGCCGCGCCCGGCGTGATGGCACGGATCCGCGACGCCGGCATGACGATCGTGTTCGTCAACACGCGCGCGCAGGCGGAGTTGATGTTCCAGGCGCTGTGGCGACTGAATGAACCGACGCTGCCGATCGCGCTGCATCACGGCTCCCTGGAGGTGGAGCAGCGCCGTCGCGTCGAGGCGGCGATGGCGGAGGGCAGGCTGCGCGCCGTGGTGGCGACATCGTCGCTGGATCTCGGCATCGATTGGGGCGGCGTGGATCAGGTGATCCAGGTTGGCGCGCCGAAGGGTGTATCGCGGTTGCTGCAACGCGTGGGGCGCGCCAATCACCGGATGGACGAGGCGTCACGCGCCATTCTGGTGCCGGCCAACCGGTTCGAGGTGCTGGAGTGCGAGGCCGCCATGCTCGGCGTTGCGGCGCGCGAACTCGATGGCGATCCGCCGCGTCCGGGCGGGCTGGACGTGCTCGCGCAGCACCTGCTGGGGCTCGCGTGTTCAACGCCGTTGCGGCCTGACGATGTGTATGCCGAGGTACGCCGCGCCGCGCCGTACGCGGTGCTGTCGCGCAAGGATTTCGACGACGTGCTGGGGTTCGTGGAGAATGGCGGCTATGCGCTCGCAGCGTACGAGCGCTGGCGCAAGTTGTTCCGCGACAGCGAGGGCCGCGTTCATGTGCGCTCCGAGCGCATCGTGCGGCAGCACCGCATGAACATCGGCACCATCGTCGAGGCGCCGCTGGTGAAGGTTCGGCTGGTCGGCAAGAGACGCCACGGTCCGTTGCTCGGCGAGATCGAGGAGTATTTCGTCAACCTGCTGCGCCCGGGCGATACGTTCATGTTCGCGGGGCGGTTGCTGCGCTTCCTGCGCCTGCACGAGAACGTGGTTGAGTGCGCCGAAGGCGGCACCGGCGAGCCGATGGTGCCGGCGTACGAAGGTGGGCGGCTGCCGTTGACCACCAACCTCGCCGACCGCGTTCGAGGGCTGTTGCAGAGCCCGTCGAGCTGGGGGCTGTTCCCGGAGGGCGTCCAGGCATGGCTGAAGCTGCAGAAGGCGCGGTCACGGATGCCAGGCCGCAACGATCTGCTGGTGGAGACCTTTCTGCGCGGCGACCGGTGGTACCTGGTCGCTTACTGCTTCGAAGGCCGCAATGCCCACCAGACGCTGGGGATGCTGCTGACCAGGCGCATGGAGCGTGCCGGCTACGCGCCGCTGGGGTTCGTCGCGACCGACTATGTACTCGGCATCTGGTCGGCCGAACAGCCGCACGACGTGGCTAAGCTGTTCGACCAGGACATGCTGGGCGACGACCTGGAAGCGTGGCTGGCGGAAAGCTCCATGTTGCGGCGGACATTCCGCAATGTCGCGGTGATCGCCGGGCTGATCGAGCGGCACCACCCCAGCGCGGAGAAGACGCGCAGGCAGGTGACGGTGAACTCCGACCTGATCTACGACGTGCTGCGCCGCCATCAGCCGGACCACATCCTGTTGCGCGCAACCCGCGCCGATGCGGCGGGCGGGCTGACCGATCTGTCGCGTATCGTGGGGATGCTGGCGCGGGTGAAGGGGCGGGTCGTGCACATGGTGCTGTCGCGCGTGTCGCCATTGGCGGTGCCGGTGCTGCTGGAGATCGGCCGCGAAAGCGTGCGGACGCGGGAGGATGAGGAGAAGCTGCTGGCGGAGGCGGAGGCGATCATCGCCGAGGCAACCGGGGAGCGGGCACCGCCACCGGTGAAGGCGATCCATCGGGGGAACACGGTGCGCAGACGAACTGCGCAGGCGTCGTTGTTCGGTTCATGAGCAGCATTCCGGCCCCCTCCCCCCAACCCCCTCCCGCAAGGGGAGGGGGAGTATGGAAACGCCTCCCCTTCCCCTTGCGGGAGGGGGTTGGGGGGAGAGGGCCGAGGCACTCATGACCGCCGCCCCCATCCATCTCGCCGGCGAGCGCCTGATGCTTGACCCAGCCGGGGCGCTGCTCTGGCCGGCCATCGGCCTGCTCGCGGTCTCCGACCTGCACCTGGAGAAAGGCTCCTCGTACGCCCGCCACGGCCAGCTCCTGCCGCCCTGGGACACCCACGCCACGCTGGAGCGGCTCGCCTTGCTGCTCCGGCGCTACCATCCCCGTATCGTCATCGCCCTTGGCGACAGCTTCCACGATGCCGACGGCTCGACGCGACTCCCCGCGGGTGAACTCGCCCGCCTCCGCGCCATGACCGGGGCGCACCGCTTCATCTGGGTCCAGGGCAATCACGACCCCTCACCGCCGCAAGCGCTGGGCGGCGAATGGATGGAAGCCTTCACCACCGCCACACTCGTGTTCCGCCACCAGGCCACGCCCGGCGCACAGGGCGAGATTTCCGGCCACCACCATCCCAAAGCCACTGTCCCCGCGCGCGGCGGCAGTGTGAGCCGCCCCTGCTTCGTGGCCGACGGCCGCCGCCTGATGCTGCCGGCGTTCGGTGCCTATACCGGAGGGCTCGACGTCCGCGACCCCGCCATCGCGCGACTGTTCCCGCGCGGCGGCCGCGTGTTCCTGCTCGGCCGCGAACGGCTGTTCAGCTTCGCGCTCGGGACATTGCGCTCCGGCTGACCTCGCCGCAGGCTGCGTCGAACATGGCTGTCCGATCTCTCCCGCAGGACGCGCCTATCCGCGTGGTGGGCGACGTGCATGGCGATGCCGTTGCCTTCGGCTACGCCGCCGCCACCGACCGCTTCGTGGTGCAGCTTGGCGACCTCACCGACTACGGACCGGACAACGCCGGTACGTTGCGCATCATGTTCCGGCTGATCGATGAAGGCCGCGGCCTGTTCCTGCTGGGCAATCACGACCTGAAGTTGGCGCGTTTCCTCGCCGGCCAGCCGGTACGCAACGAGGCGACCCTGGACGCCACGTTGGCGCAGCTCGATACCGAATTGCGCCAACGCGTGGTCGCCGAAGTGGCAGCCGCCCCAGCATGGTTGCAGCGCCACGGCGCGGTATTCGTGCACGGCGGCTTCCACACCGCGATGCTGGAGACACCGGCGCCGGAGCATGGTCTGGACCGTGCGCACGGCGTGCTGGCGCGCGCGCTGTACGGCGAACCCACCGGACGCATGCAGCCCGACGGCTATCCGGAACGCAGCCTGCGCTGGGTCGATCGCATCCCCGCAGGGATCACGGTGTATTGCGGGCACGATCGGCGCAGCAGCGACGGTCGTCCCTACATCCGGCGTGGCGCGGCCGGCGGATCGGCGGTGTTCCTCGACACCGGCGCCGGCAAGGGAGGGCATCTGTCGTGGATCGACCTGTAGCGCTGGTCACCGGTGGCGCGCACGGCATCGGGGCAGCGATTGCCGCGCGGCTTGCCCGCGATGGTTGGCGTGCTGTGGTCGCCGATCGGGATGCGTCCGGAGCGGCGCCATCGGGCGGACGATACGCCGCGTGCGATGTGGCGGATGAGGCGGCCGTGGGATCGCTGCTCGCCGGCATTGCGGCACAAGAGGGTCAGCTCGATGCGCTGGTTTGCAATGCCGGCATCAACATCCGCAAACCGATCGCGCAGCTCATGCTGGCGGAGTGGTCGCGGGTGATCGCCACCAACCTCACCAGCACGTTTCTGCTGACCCGCGCGGGCGAGACGATGCTGCGGGCGGCGAACGGCTCTGTGGTGACGATTGCATCCACGCGCGCCCATATGTCGGAGGCGGACACCGAAGCCTATGCCGCATCGAAGGGTGGGCTGGTCGCGTTGACCCATGCGCTGTCGATCAGCCTGGCACCGGATGTGCGGGTGAATTGCATCAGCCCGGGCTGGATCGTCACCAAGGGCGATCCGCCGCGGCCCGAGGATGACGCATTCCATCCCGCCGGCCGGGTAGGTGCGCCGGAGGATATCGCCGCGTTGGCGGCATTCCTGGTGCGCCCGGAGAGCGGCTTCATCACCGGTGCCGAGTTCATCGTCGATGGCGGCGTGACGCGGAAGATGATCTACCCGGAATGACGGTTGTTGCCGGTCTTTTGATTGCGCGCTTTCGTCATTCGCCCTACGCTATTTGATGTTTGACAGGTAGGCGCCGCGGCGCCGCACCGCCGTGAACCAAGAACAACAGTGCGGCAAGAGGGACGGCGACGATGGCGGGGACACCATTCTCGGCGACCGAGCATGCCCTGGAACACCAGCCGCTCGGTGGCTTGCAGATCCGCGTAGCAGCAATCTGCGGCCTGATACAGATGTGCGACGGCTATGACGTGGGTTCGATCGCTGGTCGGTGCCGTCGTTGACCCATGCCTGGCACGTCGCGCCGTCGGCATTTGCACTGGCCTTCCTGTGGTCGAACATCGGCGTCATGGCGGGCGCGCTGCTGGCCGGACCGATCGGCGACCGCTGCGGGCGCAAGCCGCTCCTGATGCTAAGCCTGACGCTGTTCGGGATCGCCTCGCTGGCCAGCGCGGTCTCCCCCTCCCTCGAATTCCTTGCGGGAACGCGTTTCTTCACCGGCGCCGGGATCGCCGGCGGATTTGCCGGAACGGTGGCGCTGACCGGCGATTACACGCCGCAGCGCATGCGTGCGATGATGATCATGCTCACCTTTACCGGCGCGCCACTCGGCGGCTTTGTCGGCGGTCAGCTTGTGTCGCTGCTGCTGAGCGAAGGGTTCGGCTGGCCGACCATCTTCATTATCGGCGGCGTCTTCCCGCTGGTGCTGCTGGCGATCACAGGTACGATGGCTGCCTGAGTCGCCGCGTTTCCTCGCGGTGCGGGCAAACCTGGCGCCGCATCATCGCGCGCTGCTGCAGCGGCTTGCCATCACGCCGTCGCCCGGTGCGGCGCACGCGATCGAGGCCGCGCGCGGCAATCCGCTCCGGCTCTTGTTCGCCGACGGGCTCGCGCTGCCCACGACCTTGTTGTGGATCATGTTCTTTTGCAGCCTGCTGGATCTTTTCCTGTTCGTCTTCTGGCTGCCGGAAGTTCTGCACCTGGTTGGCCTGACGCCGGCGGAGTCGAGTGTTCGTGTCGAGCCTCTTCGGGCTCGGCGGCATTGTTGCCGTCCTCTATCTCGGATGGGCGATCGATCGCTTCGGTGCCCGCGCGCTGTCAGCGCATTTTGCCACGGGCATCGTGTTCATCGCGCTGATCGCTCTCGTCGCGCTGCCTTATGTCGCATTGCTGGCCGCGGTCCTGATGTCCGGAGTAACGGTACTGGGCAGCCAGACCGGTTTGAACGCGACATGCGGCAAGTTCTATCCGGCCCGCATACGTGCGAGGGGTTACGGCTTCGCGACCGGCGTCGGGCGATTGGGCGGCATCGCCGCGGCACCTCTCGGCGGGTTCCTGCTGGCGCGCGGGTTGCCGCCAACCTACGTCTTTCTGTCCGCGTGCCTGTTCGCCGCGATTGCCGCGGTGGCGGCAGCACTTCTGGCGCTGCCCGGCAGACAGCCGAGCGTCGTTCCGGCGACCGAGGCGGCGTAGCGAACAGATTACAACGCGATATCCGTCCCCAGGTGGAACAGACAGTCCCCGCGCACCGTCCGCCCCGGCACACGCTTGCACAAGACGAACCCGTCATGCGCGAAATGCGCGGTCACTGGCTCGGCCCACGGCGTTTCCGGCAGATGGATGCGTGCCGCAGGTTGGCCCGCGCGCACCGTCTCGCCCAATTCCACCAACGGTTCGAACAGCCCTTGCTCCGGCGCGTAGACGAAGTAGTCCGGCCCGCCGACCTCGAGGAACCGCGTGGGCCCGTCCGGCGCGATGTGGTCGCCCGTTGGCAGGACACCGAGATGCACCAGTACGTTGTTCACCCCGCGCTCGACCATACGCAGCGCGGCGCGCGTGACATGGCCGGAACCGCCCGCCTCGGTGCCCAGCAGGGTAATGCCGTGACGCGCGGCGCCACCCGACAGCGTGCGGGCGCCACCCTGGTTCGCTTCCGCGACATAGGCGATCGGCGAACCGAACGCCTTCAGCGCCGCAACGCCGTCCGCCGTGCTGCCGTCACGCCGCCAGTTGCCGAACAGCGCCGACGGCACATACATCAGCGACGACCCGCCGGAGTGCAGGTCGCACACCAGGTCGGCCATCGGCACCAACTCGTGCTCGATGTGGAAGGCGATCTGTTCCGTCACCGTGCCATCCGGATCGCCGGGAAACAGCCGGTTCAGATTGCCCTCGTCGATCGGAGAGGTCCGCTTGCCTGCCATCGCGGCAGGAAAGTTCGCCGCCGGCAGAATGATCACACGACCGTGGATGCGTGCCGGGTCCATGGACTTCACCAGATTGCACAGCGCGACCTGGCCCTCGTACTCGTCCCCGTGGGTGCCGGAGACCAACAGCGCAGTCGGGCCATCGCCGTTCTTCAGCACCACGATGGGGATCGGGATGAACCCGTAGGCTGAGGCATGCACCGAATGAAACAGCCTCAGAAAGCCATGCTGGCGGCCATTCCGGTCGAAATCGACCTCCGCGACGATGCGGCTCTTGCTGGTGCCCGACATTGCTCACTCCAGAATACCGGACCAGGATAGGGTCGGGGGGTAGCACAATGGAAGACGTGCAGTTGGTGTTCGAGCCGTTCCCCGGCGACGCCTTGACGCGGTTCCTGTCCGACCATGTGATCAACCTCAACTTTGCCAGGACCGGCATCGCCGACTGGCACCCAATAGGCTACTTCCTGAAGAACGGGCGCGGGGAGTGGCTGGGCGGCCTGACCGGCTACACCTGGGCTGGCTGGATGCACGTGAACTTCCTGTGGGTGACCGAGGCTTTGCGCGGACGACGCCACGGAACACGGCTGATGGACACGGCGGAGACGTTTGCCCTCGAGCACGGCTGCGTCGGCGCCACGCTGGAAACGCACAGCTTCATGGCGCCCGGCTTTTATGCCAAACGCGGCTATGAGGTGTTCGGCACTCTGGAGGATTATCCGCCTGGGCACAGCAAGTTATTCCTGTGCAAACGGCTGGCCGGAACGTGACTTGCGAAACCCCGCGCACCCGGTCATAGTGCCGCCCAGTCCGCAACAACATGAAAGGAGGTGATCCAGTGTCTCATTGTCTCTTCGTGGCGCCGTTTGCCGTGACCTGGATCTCCGACGCTCGCGTCGCCGTCTAGTCACACCGCGCTTAAAAACACGGGGCAACGACGCCCGCAGACAATGCCGAAGGCTCCGGAGGGCAACCTCCGGAGCCTTCCTCATTTCGGACATGGCGCGCAGACCCTGACCCTGTGGCGCCGGTGGCACACAAAGTGTCACACGCCGTGGCCAATGTGCTATTGTGCCGCCTATGAGCATGGCAGGGATCGGTCCTGACCTCGCCGTGAAGGCCGCGGACGCCCGCAGGCTGATTGCCATTCTTTACGCCGACATGGTGGGATACAGTCGGCTGATAAGTTCGGACGATGCTGGTACGCTACGCCGGCTGCGTGCACTACGCCAAACTCTGATTGACCCGGCAATCCAGGAAAACGGCGGCCGGGTGGTGCAGACCGGGGGCGATTCCCTCCTGGTCGCCTTCGATAGCGTTGAAGGTGCGGTCCGCTGTGCCGCGAAGATGCAGCGACAGGTTCCGGTGCATGACGGCGATCAGCCACCGGATTGGCGCATCCGGTTCCGCATCGGCATCAACCTCGGCGACGTTATCCCGGACGGCACCGATCTGCACGGCGACAGCGTCAACATCGCAGCTCGCCTGGAGGCAGCATCACCGGTGGGCGGCGTTTGTGTGTCGCGTTCGGTGCACGACCAGGTGCACGGCCGCCTTGACCTGGCTTTCGAGCCGATCGGCGAGCTGACATTGAAGAACATCGCGCGGCCGGTGGAGGCGTTCGTTCTACGGTTGGACCCTGCCGCCGAGGCCACGACTGCCAATGGATCTGTTCCCCGTGTCCCGGAAGAACCGGGATCGCTGTCGCCTCCTGACGGACCTTCGATCGCAGTCCTGCCATTTTCCAACCTGAGCAGCGACCCCGAGCAGGAGTACTTCGCCGATGGTATGGTCGAGGAGATCACGACGGCTCTGGCGAAGGTGCGATGGCTGTTCGTGGTCGCACGCAACTCAAGCTTCACCTACAAGGGGCGCGCCACCGATGTCCGGCAGGTAGGCCGCGAGCTCGGGGTAGGTTTCGTGCTTGAGGGATCGGTCCGCAGATCAGCGCAGCAGGTGCGTATCACTGCGCAGCTCATCGATGCGTCAAGCGGCAATCATATCTGGGCAGAGCGGTTCGATGGCGTGCTCGAACACGTCCTGGAACTGCAGGATCGCGTAGCACAGGAAGTAGCGGGCCAGCTCCAACCGGAACTCCGGCGCAGCGAGATTGCGCGTGTGAATCGGAGACACGTTCAGAGTCTGAACGCGTATGACCTCTACTTGCGCGCGCTTGGCCGATTTCACCAACACACGGCGCCTGCGATCTGTGACGCTATCGCACTGCTGAGACAGACTTTGACGATCGATCCCGGGTATGCGGCCGCGGCCGCACTCATTGGCGAATGCCGGCTGGCGTTGGAGGCTCAGGGGCAGGCCGTGACCGCCGAAGAGTGTGCGGAGTTCATTGAGCTCGCCAGGCTGGCGATCGATCTGGGCAAGGAGGACCCGGACACTCTCGGCTGGTCCTCCCTCACATTATCAATATTTGGCCGCGAGCATGCCGTTGCCGAAGCCGTTGCAGATCGCGCTCTGGTGCTCAACCCAAGCTCCGCTACCGGATGGTATGCGAAGGGCTGCGCTGCCTGCTTTCAGGAGCAGAATGAGGTGGCCATTGGTGCCTTCAAACGCGGACTTCGACTGAGTCCGCTTGATCCGCTGAGAGGCTACTTCGGATCTGGAATTGCACTTGCCAGCCTTCATCAAGGTCGCTTCGAAGATGCAACACATTGGGCAACTGGAACGTTGTCCGAGCTGCCGGACTTCCTGTTGCCGATGCGGATTATGGTCGCGGCCTGCGCCCATCTCGACCGTCTCGAGGAGGCGAAAGAATGGCTCGGACGGCTTCTGCAAAAGCAACCCGGCCTGACCATCCGCACATGGAGAGCAGGGACAATCTCGATCGGGAGCGGGCGGGACCGGTTCGAAGCGGGCCTCCGCAAGGCCGGATTGCCGGAAGGCTGAGGGCGACGCCGCCCTCTCAGATGGGCCGCCGCTTCATGAAGGCGGCGCGCAGACAGGTGGCCACCATCTCGCCGCGCTGATTGAACGCCTGGTGCTCGAACTCGACCACGCCGGCCTCGGGCCGGGACCGCGACGCGCGCAGCGACCGTACGATCGAACGCGCACGAATCGTGTCGCCGTGAAACACCGGCTTGGGGAATTCCACCTTGTTCATGCCGAGATTGGCGATGGTGGTGCCAAGTGTGGTGTCGCCGACCGTCATGCCGATCATCAGGCCGAGGGTGAAGATCGAATTGACGATGCGCTGGCCGAATTCGGTGGTCTTGGCGAACTCCTCGTCCAGGTGCAGCGGCTGCGGGTTCAGCGTCAATGTACTGAACAGCACGTTGTCCATCTCGGTGACGGTGCGGCTGAGCGCGTGCTCGAAGGTCTGGTCTTCGTGGAAGTCCTCGAAGTAGAGCCCGGCCATGGTTGGTCCTCCTTGCTATACCAGCTTTGCCTCGAACGGCGGCAGCAGGTCGGGGGCTTCGAACTCCAGCACCCAGACGTCCGGATCGAACCTGGCCTGCCGCGCGACATAGGCATCGACCGCTGCCTGATCGACCGGCGTCGCGCCGGTGCCCCGCAGCCACGCCAGCGCGCCATCGGCGGCGCGCACCTGCGACAGCACCACCAGCCCGTCGCGCCCGCGCAGCACCACCAGGACACCGCCCGAATCCGCATCGCCCTTGCGCAAGACCACGGCCGGCCGGCCGTCGCGGTCGGACATCCGAAGCGCAATCTTCACCCACAGTCCAGCCTTCAGCCGCGGCTCGGCCATGCCACCTCCCCGAGTGCGCCGGTATTGTGCAGGATGCGTGCCTTACTGCGCGAATCGAGGTTTCCATGCGACGGCTCATCGCCCTGCTGGTCCTGCTCGTCGGCATCACCGCGGCGCATGCCGAGGATGCGATCAGCTTCGGGCTCGACTGGGTGGCGGAGGCCGAATACGGCGGCTACTACCAGGCGCTCGCCACCGGACTGTATGCCAAACGCGGCTTGACCGTGACCATCCGCCAGGGCGGCCCTCAGGTGAACCAGATGCAGCTCATGATGGCGGGCCGGCTCGACTTCAACCTGGGAGGCGGACGCGCGATCGAATTCGTGCAGCAGAACCTGCCGTTCGTCGCGATCGCGGCGATGTTCCAGAAGGACCCCTCGGTGCTGATCGCGCATCCTGGCCAGGGCAATGACAGCTTTGCCGCGCTGAAGGGCAAGCCGATCCTGATCGGCGCCGACACCCGGGCGAGCTGGTGGCGCTTTCTGGCCGGCAAGTACGGGTATGGCGATGCACAGATCCGGCCCTACACGTTCAACATGCAGCCGTTCCTCGCCGACAAGACGCTGGTGCAGCAGGGCTATCTGGGCTCAGAACCGTTTGCCATCGAGCAGGCCGCGCACTTCAAGCCGGTCGTGCTGCTGCTCGGCGACGCGGGCTTCGCCGGTTATGCCAACATCGTCACTACCAGCACGAAGCTGGTGACCGAGCGACCTGATGTGGTGCAGCGCTTCATCGATGCCTCGGTCGAGGGCTGGTACTCGTATCTCTACGGTGACCCCACGGCGGCGAACCGGCTGATCAAGCAGGACAACCCGGAGATGCCCGACGCACTGCTGAGCTACGGCCGCGATGTCATGAAGACACGCGGCATCGTCGATTCCGGCGATGCGCTGAACCTCGGCATCGGCGCGATGACCGAAGCACGCTGGGCGGAGTTCTATCGTTCGATGGCCGATGTTGGCGTGTATCCGAAGGGCCTGGATGTGGCGAAGGCCTATACGCTGCGGTTCGTCGACAAGCGGGTGGGGATGGAGGTGAAGCGGTAGCGTGTCACCCTGGTCCCCCTGACAGTCGATGATGCTCCAGCTCGCCGGGGTAGGCCGCCGCTTCGGCCCGGTCGAGGCGCTGCGCAGTGTATCGTTGTCGATCGATGCCGGTGATTTTGTCGCACTCCTCGGGCCGTCGGGCTGTGGCAAATCGACGCTGCTGCGCCTGCTCGCCGGACTGGATCAACCGGATGCCGGCGGCCTGATCTGGGACGCAGGCCACCAGCCGCGCCCAGGCGAAATCGGCTTCGTGTTCCAGGATGCGACGCTGTTGCCCTGGGCGAGCGCCGCCGACAACGTGCTCCTGCCGCTGCGTCTGGCCGGCATGGCGCGCGACCAGGCGATGCCGAAAGTGCACGAGGCACTGCACCGGGTCGGCCTCGATGGCTTCGAGGCGGCACACCCGCGGCAACTCTCCGGCGGGATGCGCATGCGCGTCTCGATCGCGCGCGCGCTGCTGACCAGGCCGCGCCTGTTGCTGATGGACGAACCATTTGCGGCACTCGACGAATTCACCCGCCATAAGCTGCAGGAGGACCTGCTGTCGCTGTGGCAGGAACTCGGCTGCACAGTCGTGTTCGTGACCCACTCGATCTACGAGGCGGCATTCCTCGCCCGCCGCATCGTTCTGATGACGCCACGCCCGGGACGCATCGACCACGAGATCGCCTCACCGCTGCGGCCAGGCGCCGACACACGACTGCAACCGGCCTATGCCGCGCTGGTGGCGCAGGTGACGCGCGAGATGGAGCGTGCGCTGGCGGCATGAAATACGCCCCGGCCTGGTTCGGTCTCGCCGCACTGCTGGGCTGGGAGGCGGCGGTGCGCATCACCGACGTACCATCCTATCTGGTACCCGGGCCGTCCGCGATCATCGCGGCGTTCCTGGCCGACCCGGCGGGACTGCTGTGGTCGTTGGGATCGACGCTGTTGGTCACCTTCGCTGCATTGCTGGTCGCTGCGTCGCTGGGTGTCACGTTGGCGGTCGCGATCGCATCCAGCCGATTGCTCGCCGCTGCCATCCAACCCTGGGCGGTGATACTTCAGGTGACGCCGATCGTGGCGATCGCGCCGCTGATCATCGTGTGGGTCGGCGATCCGTTCGCCTCGCTGGTGGTCTGTGCGACTATCGTCGCGTTCTTTCCGGTGTTCGCCAATACAGCCGCGGGCCTGGCATCGGCGCCGGCGGAGCTTGCCGATCTGTTCCGCCTCTATGGCGCCAGCCGGTTCGCCACGCTGTGGCTGCTGCGCCTGCCTGCGGCGGTGCCCTATTTCCTTGCCGGCTTGCGCATTTCCGGCGGCCTGGCGCTGGTCGGCGCGGTGGTGGCGGAGTTCGTCGCGGGGTCGGGCGGGTTCGCTTCGGGGTTGGCGTATCGCATCATGGAGGCCGGCTATCGGCTGCAGGTGCCGCGCATGTTCGCGGCCCTGGTGTTGTTGTCGCTGGCGGGGATCGCGATCAACTTCGGGCTGGGGGTATTGGGGAGCGCCGTGATCCGGCGACGGGGCGGCGGCGACTGATACGTCGATGCAAGGTTGATGGCTTTCGCTGCCGATGTCCGCGCCCAGGGAGAGTTGCTATGAGCAGTGAATCAGCTCGTGCGGTCGCCGAAGTGGCCAAGACCGCAGGCGAGGTTGTCAAGGCAGCAGGCGGTGTGGGCTCGTATCTCGCCGGCGTATTCAGCTCGATCCCACAGGATGCACTCGGCCTGATGGTCGGTGACTGGCTCAACCACAAACGCAGACGAAACCTTGCGCAGCTCGAAGCAAACACTGCCCGAATACTGGAGGGAATCGACCGAGAGCGCCTGACGGAGCCCAGTCCATCCGTGCTCATTCCCTTGCTGCAGGCTGCGGTCGACGAGGATCGTGCCGAACTACAGGCGTTGTGGGCAGCGCTGCTGGCAAACGTGATGATCGACGGAGGGCATCGCGTTCGGCGCTCATTTTTCGATGTAATCAGACAGTTGGAACCGGCGGACGCATTTGTGCTCGACCTGATCAGACGGTCACTGAATCGGGACGCGGGCGACGACCGAAGTGCCCGAGAAGCGGCAATGCAATTTCTCCGGAATGAAGCAGCAGACGCCGGCATATCGGCCAACAGCCTTGAAGTTTCATTGGATGCGCTTGGCCGGTCAGGTTGTGTCCAGCCTCGCGAACGAGGCGGTCCACCGCCACTATCGGCGTTCGGTTTGGCAATGCTGGATGCGTGTACTGTCCGTTAGTGGCCAGCCAACGCGGCTCGGCTGCACCTCGCGTCGCATCAGGAGGCAGGCTACCGGCTTCAGGAGCCGCGCAGGTTCGTGGCCCTCGTGCTGCTGTCGCTGGCGGGGTTCGCGATCACCTTGGGGCTCGGTGCAACCGCCGACAGCGGCATGCGCCGGCCGGGTGACCTCCGCTGGCGACTCGTCCACGGGCACCAACCGTGCTTTAGTTGCGGCTCGCGCATCGGGAGTAGCGGCATGGGCGTGACATCGACCGACCCCAGCTCATTCCGCGTCGAAACGGACAGCATGGGCGAGGTGCATGTCCCCGCCGACAAGCTGTGGGGCGCCCAGACGCAGCGCTCGCTCGAGCACTTCAGCATCGGCACCGACCTGATTCCACGGGAAATGATCGGCGCCTACGCCATCCTCAAGAAGGCGGTCGCGCTGGCCAACCACGCCGCTGGTCGTCTTACCGCGGAGAAGCAGTCGCTGATCGTCAAGGTGTGCGACGAAGTCCTCGCCGGCCAGCATCACGACATGTTTCCGCTGCATGTCTGGATGACCGGCAGCGGCACGCAGTTCAACATGAACGTCAACGAGGTCATCGCCAACCGCTGCAGCCAGCTCACCGGTCAGCCGCTCGGCAGCAAGCGCCCGGTGCATCCGAACGATGACGTCAACATGTCGCAATCGTCGAACGATTCGTTTCCGTCGGCGATGTACGTCGCCGCGGCGATCGGCGTCAGCCATTCCCTCAGCCCCGCTGTCCGCAACCTGCGCGATGGTCTCGACCACAAGGCGCAGGCGTGGCAGGACATCGTCAAGATCGGGCGAACGCACCTGCAGGATGCGACGCCGCTGACCTTGGGCCAGGAATTTTCCGGCTATGTCGGCATGCTGGACGACAATCTCGATCGCCTCGGCCATGCGTTGTCCGGCGTCCACCGGCTTGCCCTGGGCGGCACCGCCGTAGGCACCGGCATCAATGCCGCGCCTGGTTTCGATACCGCGGCGGCAGCGCAGATCGCCCAGCTCACCGGTCTGCCGTTCGTGACGGCTCCCAACAAGTTTACCGTGCAAGGGGCGCACGACGCGCTGGTACAGCTGTCCGCCACGATGAAGACGCTGGCGGTATCGCTGTACAAGATCGCCAATGACATCCGCCTGCTGTCATGCGGCCCGCGCGCGGGCTTTTACGAGTTGATCATCCCGGCCAACGAGCCGGGCTCGTCGATCATGCCGGGCAAGGTCAACCCGACCCAATGCGAGGCGCTGGCGATGATCGCGACTCAGGTGATGGCCCTGGACGTGGCGGTCGCGTTCGGCGGCGCGAGCGGTTACCTGGAGATGAACGTCTACAAGCCGCTGATCATCAGCAATGTGATGCAGTCGATCCGCATCCTGTCCGACGGCATGAACAACTTCCGCAAATTCCTGGTCGACGGCGCGGAACCGAACCGCAAGCAGATCGCTGAGTACGTGTCGCGCTCGCTGATGCTGGTGACCGCGCTCAGTCCGGTGATCGGCTACGACAAGGCGTCGCAGGTCGCGCATTATGCGATGGACCACGATCTGTCGCTGCGGGACGCCGCGTTGCAGCTCAAGGCGGTGAGCGCCGAGGAGTTCGACCGGATCGTCAATCCTGCGACGATGGTGCATCCGCATGTAGCCAGCAGCCAATAGGCGAACTGCTGTCCGACTGACGACACTGGGAAGAGCGAGGCAACCGATGACGATCGCGACGCACGCCGGCTATGGGATCCTGACCGACGGGACTCGGAACAAGTCGACGGCCTTTACCGAGGCAGAGAAGCAGGCGCTACGCCTGACCGGACTGGTTCCGGACGTAACCGAGACCATGGATCTGCAGCTTCGCCGTGTCATGCAGCAACTCGGCCACAAGACCAGCGACCTCGACCGCTACATCTACCTGGTCAATCTGCTCGACCACAACGAGACATTGTTCTATCGCACCATCATGTCGGACCCGGCCCGCTTCCTGCCGATCGTCTATGACCCGACGATCGGCGAAGCCTGCCTCAAGTTTGGCCACCTGTATCGTCAGACCCGAGGCATGTACCTGTCCATCACCCGGCGCGGCAAGGTCAAGGAGGTGCTGCGCAACTGGCCGGTCTCCGACGTGAGTTTCATCTGCGTGACCGACGGCGGCCGTATCCTCGGGCTGGGCGATCTGGGTGCCAACGGCATGGGCATCCCGATCGGCAAGCTGCAGCTCTACACGGCAGCCGCAGGCGTACCCCCGCGGGATTGCTGCCGATGTACCTGGATGCCGGCACCAACAACGAGTCGTTGCTGAATGACCCGCTCTATCTCGGCCTGCGCCAGACCCGGCCGAAGACCGAGGAGCTGTTCTCCTTCGTCGATGAATTTGTCGACGCCGTGCAGGAGGTGTTCCCAAACTGCTGCATCCACTTCGAGGACTGGACCGGCGTGGACGCGGTGCACATGCTCGAACGCTACCGTGACAAGGTGTGCTGCTACAACGACGATGTGCAGGGAACCGCGGGCATCACACTCGCCGGCATGATCAATGCCTGCAAGATCAAGGGCACCGATCTGAAGGACGAGACCTATCTGTTCCTGGGCGCCGGTTCAGCCGGCATCGGCTTGAGCAATCTGCTGTGCTCGGCGCTGGTACAGCAGGGTCTGACGCTGGAGCAGGCGCGCAGCCGGGTACGCATGTTCGACATCAAGGGTCTGCTGGAATCGACACGCAGCGACCTGGTGGATTTCCAGCGCCCGTATGCGCATCCGCACGCACCGATGCGGCTGGCGGAGTTCGCCAAGGCGATCGACGAGTTCAAGCCGACCACCCTGATCGGAGTCAGCACGATGGGCGGCGCGTTCGGCAAGGACGTGGTGGAAGCGATGGCGCGGGTGAATGCGCGTCCGATCATTTTGGCGCTGTCCAATCCGACCGAGCATGCCGAATGCACCGCCGAACAGGCCTATCAGTGGAGCAGCGGCAAGGCGATCTACGCGGCGGGCGTGCAGTTCCCGCCGGTCGCCTGGCAGGGTCAGACCTTCCTGCCCGGCCAGGCCAACAATTTCTACATCTTCCCCGCGGTCGGCATGGCGATCTACGCCACCAAGGCGCGCCGGGTCAGCGATGAGATGTTCATCGAGGCCGCCCGGGCCGTGGCGGATCAGGTTGCGCCAGAGCAGTTGCGACAGGGGCTGCTCTATCCGCTGCAGTCCAACATCCTGGAGACCGAGATCAAGACCGCCGCGAGGGTGGCCAAACTGGTGTTCGACAGCAACCTGGCGCGCGTCGATCGGCCGTCGGACTACGAGGCGTTCATCCGGAGTCACGTGTACCAGCCGCAGTATCAGTCGTACGCCTGAACGGCAGCAGCGAGACCGGAAGCAGCAGCGCCGCCAACAGCAACGGCCGGCCGACCCATAGCTGCGCTGCCGCACCGAGCAGAACCCCGATGAAGTAACTGGCATAGACCAGGGCCAGCACGCCGGCGCCGGCATCGGATTGCGACGGACGCGTTCCGACCACACGGCTGACCACCGCCTGCGTCAGTTTCTGCAGATCGCCGGTCAGGAACACCGTGTTCAGAGTTGCGCCAGAGAAGCGGGTCGCCGCGGCATTCTGGATGCCCATGGCGAACGCGAGGGTCGGTGCGGCGACGTTCGCCGCCAGGAATGCGGCGGCCACCAGCGCCAATGCCTCCAACACCAACAGCATGCGCAACGTGAAGCCGACGCGCCGGAGCGCCGCACTGGTGCCGACGCCTGACAGGAACATGGCAATGATCAAAAGGTTTTGCAGGGCATGCAGCGGTTCGTGCGAGAACAGCGCGATTCCGAGGAGAACGGTGTTGCCCGTCATCAGGCCGGCAAACGCGCCAAAAGAAAGGTAGCCGATCGTGTCGGCATAGCCCGCAACGATCGACAGAACGCTTGCTTGAAAGGCAGTGTTTTCAGGCGGTGCCATGACGACGAACCAACGCTGGGCCGGAGCCGCATGCCAAGTCGGAACAGGGCGGCGCGGCCGCTAGACCCGTCCGAGCGTCGTGAGGAAATCCAATACCGATGCCGCCGCCTCGCCACCGGCCTCCGCGTGCTTCAACAACGGAATCCCGTGCGGGCCACGCCATGTCAGTACTGCCGGGATCGCGGCAATCGTCGCACGGACGATGTCCAGGTGACCAAGCATTGCCGCGGCGAAAATATCCATCCGCGCGCCGTTTGCCAGCAGATGCAGTGCGATATCCCGCCGCCCCATATGCGCGGCGGCTCCCAGACCGGTCTCCCAGTCGCCCACACCCCAATCCCAGGCGGCATTGATCAAGGCCGGTTGGCCGTCAAGCAGGTCGCGGACCCGTGCGATATCGCCGTGTGCACTACCGACGAAGTCGCGCACCAGATCCGGATCGAGGCGCGGTTTGTCCGACATGGCTTTTTGTCCGATCGCTCGCCTACTCCGCCGCCTGGCGCCACCCTGTCGGCCGCGCCACATGCTGCAGGCGATCGCGATACGCCGCCTGCCAGTCATCCGCCGCCAGCACCGCCTCGCCGCTGCGCACCTGCCTGAAGATGTCCGGCTGCTCGACGCACGGTGGCACCGCACCTTTCTCGCGCAGCGCTCGCGCCGCCAGCAGCAGCCGGCGCCGGGTACGCGTGATCATCTGATCGCTCGGCGCCAGGTGCTCGAACGAGTGATCAACGATCTCGCCCATGCTCTCGGTGATCGCCTGGTCCTGCATCGCGATGTGCGTAATCCCGGTATAGATCACGTCGTTGCGCTGCGCCTCGCGATCGATCAGGTAGTCGTTCGCCGCGTTCTGCACCGGGCGCCAGCGACCGAACCAGTCGGTGGTGTTCGGCTGCATCGCCGGTGCCGGCGTGGCGCCTGGGATCGCCTGGCCGCCGGCCAGTGACGCCGTGCGCGACGCCTGCTTCCATGAGAACCCGACGAACATCACGTGCGTGTCGTCCATCGGCACCCAGGCGCGCGCGATCACGCGATCCATGAAGTCGCCCTGCGGGATGAAGGTCCAGAACGGGAAGCCGAAATGCGCGAACCGCCAGTACGTCTTGGCGTCCTCGGTCGGACGATAGGCGCAGTACATCGTGCCCCAATCGGTGTCCGTCACATGATAGTCCGGGGCCCGGTTGCTGACCTGGTACATCAGCCAGTTGTCCGGATCGACCTGTTCGGGCTGCACGGAGCCGACATGCAGCCAACTGAAATGCGAAGTGTCGATGTCGCCTTCCAGCGCCTGCAGCCAGTTGCACTCACGCTGCGTGAACGTGATGGAAAGATCGCTTTCCGGCAGCAGCGTCGCCTCGATCTCCGGCATCGGCGGTGCGTTCTCACGGGCACCCATGTACACCCAGATGACCCCGGCGCGCTCTGTCACCTTGTAGGCCTTGGCGTGCACCTTCTGGCGGAAGTCCTGATCCGGCGGCAAATTCGGCATGTCGACGCAGTTGCCATCGGCGTCGAACTGCCAGCCGTGATAGACGCAACGGAAGCCACCTGGCTCGTTCCGTCCATAGAACAGCGATGCGCAACGATGCGGACAGCGATGGTCCATCACGCCGACGCGGCCCCCGTGGTCGCGGAACGCGATCAGCCTCTCGCCCAGCAGCATCAATCGCAATGGATCGCCGCCCGCGACGACTTCTGAGGATTTCGCCGCGGGCAGCCAGTACTGCCGCATCAAATCGCCCATATTGGTGCCGGGACCGACGTGGGTGAGCTGTTCGCTTTCGCTGGCGTTCGTCATGGGTTCTCTCCCTGTCGTTCTCGCCGCATGGCAGATTGCTGCTGACAAGCGCAAGCGGCCTAGGCTTATGATACACGCACGGCATGCAAAAGAACCAGCCGGTACCCGTGTGCGCCATTTTGCGCCAGCCGGGGAAGCGCACGTACGCCGGAAGGATGCGCAGCCGAGCCGAAGCTTCGCCGTCATCGTCGCCGCCCTGAGTGACCGCGCTGCCGGACCATGGGAGGACGCGACGCTCGAACACCTGGAGCGGCAGAAGAGGCTGACCCGGAGGCAATGGCGGATCATCGCCACGGCAAATCTCGGCGACATGCTCGACTGCTTCGACTTCTTCCTTGTCGGCTACGTGCTGGCCTTCATCATCGGCTCGTAGCAGGGACTGACCGAGGTGGCGGCGAAACGCAGCTTTGGAGCGATCATATCGCGGCGTACTCACCACAGGCGCGGGGCGCTCCGAGCGGGCGTTCCTGACCTCGCAGGATCGATGGCGCAAGGAGACGGCGCTGGCCGGGATCACCAGGCCCGAGGCGGCAAATTGCCGGCTGGCTCAGAGCTTCATCACCCAGCACAACAGGCGGTTCGCGATCAAACCTGAACCGGAGCATTCCGCCTTCGTGCACGACACCACCGGTGCATGGCGCGAGATCCTGTGCATTCGGGAGGGCTGGGCCGTCGGCCACGACAACACCGTGTCGTGGCACCGGTTGCGTTTGCAACTGCCGCCGAGCCTGTTGGTTCCTTGTCTGGGCATGGATCGATGTGCTCAGGGGACGAGAATCACCGCCTTGCACGGTCACGTGTCTTGGCGGTCAGATCGCCGGGTTCTACGCTGAGCACCAGAAACAAACTGACGATCCATCACATTTCTCGGACCGCTGGCTATCACCCTAGCCGAAACTCTAACGCCGGGTGACGCGATATTGCTTTCGCACAACGGTATGTCGGGGGAGCAAACCAATGCAAAATCGCCGTGCTGGTCGCATCGAGGGCTATGCCATAGTTTCGGAGGACGGCATGCTAGCGAACGCAGCGGGGATTATGCCTGACTCGCTCAAATTCGACGCTGATGCCCGGTTCTTCGAGGCGGGGCTGAACGGGGTCGATGTAGTGGTCCATGGCCGGCACTCTGAAGAGCGGCAACCGAATTCACCCGAGCGCCGTCGGATAATTTTGACACGGCAAATTCCATCCATCGACAATCATCATCGGAACGCCAACGCGCTATTGTGGAACCCCGACGGCGCATCGTTCGAGCAAGCGCTCGCTGCCTTGGGCATTCCCGACGCAGATATCGGCGTAATCGGCGGCCCAGACGTGTTCGGGTTGTTCCTGGATCGCTATGACGTCTTCTATCTGTCACGTGCGCCCGGCGTGCTACTACCGGGTGGCCGGCCGGTGTTTCCAGAAGTTCCTGCCGTGACGCCGGAGGACGTGCTGAGAAGTGGCGGCCTCAGTCCCGACCCGGTGGCGACGCTTGATGCGGCGAACGGGTTAACCATGGTTCGGTGGCATAAGGTGTGATCGGAGCAGCGCGGCGCATTCCTGTCGGTCATTCAAGACGACCCTGGGTGCATGACGGCGTGCTAACCTCCTTCACCCTTTGGCAGACGCTCAAGCAGTTCGGAAATGCCGTCAAGAGCGGCCTTCTGGATCAAACAAACTCAAGATCCTGCCGAATCAAGATGGAGATGGCCCTCGCTCGGCTGAAGGTTTGGTGATGATCGAAATCATTCATTTTCCGGCGCCGGGTGCCGATCTCCTGTTGGCTACGGCTAAGGGTGGCAATCGCAGATGCAAGCGCCCGGTATCCGCCCGGTGAGCGTCGCCAAGCGTCTGACTCGAGTCGGCTTCGATTAATCTCGAGATCGCGTGGTGTGATGCCGACGTTGTTACCCGACACCCGCCCGCCAGTCTTGCACCTGGGCCATATCCTCATTGAACGCGGAATTCGGTCGGCCGGTGCCCGACAGAGAGGTCACAATTTCTCCCCGATGGAAATGTGGCTCTGGGCAGAGCAGGCGTGACATAAGCTTCGGCGGACAGGATCGGCGCCACGCGGCATCGTTGCCAAACGCCGGGCGAGGGCGGCTGGGTCAAGGGCCGCGGCCAGCGCTAGCCGGCGCACCCCTTGAGGCCGTCGTCCTCGCCCAGCATCATGCAGCAGCCGTGCGACCGGCCGAGCCCCATTCCGTCAATCGCGGCCGGGCAGCTGGATCGCGGCAAGCATGTCGGGATCAAGATCGACCATGGCTTGCAGCGCGTCCGCAGTTGCCGTGCGGTGAAGTATGTCGGGCAGTGCTTCGAGCCGGCTGGCATAGGAAGGCTGCAACACCTGGGTTACAAGACCCTGGCAGTGACATCTTTGCGCCGCGTTTCGGGCGGCATGGTTGCGGCGGACAGGAGACCGCGTGATGATTCGGCAATGGCGGGTGGCCAGGTAGACAGCGCATCAATGGCTTTGTGATGATACGCCTGCTGTCTCGCTGCGCCGTGCCGCTCTCGCTTTTGCTGGGCGGCTGCGATCTCGGCCCGGACTACCTGCGCCCAGAGGTCGAGATGCCGGTGCAGTTCCGTGCCACTGAGGCGACTGGGGCGGAGGCGTGGCCGTCCGGGGATTGGTGGCGTGGCTTCAACTCGCCCGACCTGAATGCGCTGATCGATCAGGCGCGCGCGCAGAATTTTGACATCACCGCTGCCATCGCCCGGATCCGACAGGCGGATGCCCAAGTACGCATCACCGGCGCCGCGATGCTGCCGAACGTGACCACCACCGCCGGCGCGAGCTGGCAGCAGGTCGGCGCCACGCGGGGGAACGTCTCCGGCGCCACCCGCGGTGGCAGCACGACATCGACGATCGATGTCCACAACTACAGTGTCGGCCCGCTGAATGTCGCCTATGAGGTGGATTTCTGGGGAAAGAACCGTGCCGCCGAGCAGTCCGCCGCGTCCAGCGCGGTATTCAGCCGCTTCGACCAGGAGGTGGTCGCGCTGACCGTGGTGACCAACGTGGCCAATGCCTGGTTCACCGCGCTGGCGCTTGCCGATCGCCTCGTCGTCGCGCAGCGCAACCTCGCCGACGCGGAGCAAACCATGGCGGTGATCCGCGGTCGGCTGGATGCCGGGACCGCCAGTGCGCTGGATGTCGCCCAGCAGGAGTCGCTGGTCGCCGGAGAGCGGGCGGTCATCCCGAACTTCCGCAGTGAGCTCGAACAAGAACTGATCGGCCTCGGCATCCTGGTCGGCCGTCCACCCGAAGCGATCACGGTCCGGCCGGGTTCGCTCGCTTCGTTGTCGCTGCCGCCGGTCGTTCCGGGCCTGCCCTCGGCCGTGCTGCAACGTCGCCCCGATGTGGCCGAGGCGGAAGCGCAGCTTGTCGCGGCGAACTTCAACATCAAGGTGGCGCGCGCTGCGTTCTTCCCGTCGATCCAGCTCACCGGGTCCTACGGCTTCGCCAATGCAGCGCTGAGCACGTTGTTCACGCCAGGCGGCACACTGGTCTCGCTCGCGGCCGGGTTGACCCAGCCGCTGTTCGACGCCGGAACGCTGCGCGGGCAACTGGAGCAGGCCAAAGGACGCTACGACGAACTGCTGGCGGATTATCGCAAATCGGTGGTGCAGGCGTTCACCGATGTCGAGGACGCGCTGACCGCCTGGCGGTTCACCACCGAGCAGGAGGCTTTGCAGCGCCAGGCGGTTGCGACGGCGCAGCGCGCTGCCGATATAGCGCGGGCCCAGATGCAGGCAGGCACCGTGGACGTAACAACAGTGCTGCAAGTGGAGACCACCCTGTTCGGCGCCGCGGACACGCTCGCACAGGTGCAGCTGGCGCGGTTCCAGGCGCTGCTCAGTCTCTACAAGGCGCTGGGTGGCGGTTGGATTGCGCCGTCCGGACCGATCGAGGACCAGTTCCCGGGACTGCGCCCTGGACTGATACCCGGCGGAATCGCCCTGCCGGTGGGAGGCAACGTCCGGTGACGCAACGAGGCTTGCCATGGACTCCCTGACCCGCGAACCGGTTGATCTGAAGACGCGCCCACGATCCCGTCGCTGGCTGATGGTGGCGCTGTGCCTGCTGGTCGTCGCGGGCATCGGCTACGCGATCTGGTTCTGGCCCGCCGGCTCCGGCGGCCAGGCGGGGCGCAATCGCAACGCCAACCAGCCGATCCCGGTGCTGGTCGCGACCGCCGAACAGAAGGACGTGCCGATCTACCTGGACGCACTGGGGACGGTGCAGGCGTTCAACACCGTGACGGTCAAGGCGATGGTCGACGGCCCGCTGAACACGGTGAACTTCACCGAGGGCCAGGACGTGAAGAAGGGCGACCTGCTGGCGCAGATCGATCCGCGTACCTACCAGGCGGCGCTCGACCAGGCGGTGGCGAAGAAGGCGCAGGACGAGGCGCAGCTTGCCAACGCGCGGCTGGACCTCGCGCGCTACGCCAAGCTGGTGGCGAACAACTACACCTCCGGCCAACAGGCGGACACGGCGCGCGCGCAGGTGGCGCAGCTCGAGGCGCAGGTGAAGCAGGACCAGGCGCAGATCGATTCGGCGCGGACGCAGTTGTCCTACACCACGATCGCCTCGCCGCTCGACGGCCGTACCGGGATGCGGCAGGTGGATGCAGGCAACATCGTGCATGCCTCGGACACCACAGGCATCGTGATGCTCACGCAGTTGCAGCCGATCTCGGTGGTGTTCACCTTGCCGCAGCAAACATTGCCGCAAGTGGCGAAGGCGATAAGCCAGGGAGTCGCGAAGGTGCTTGCCTATGCGCAAGGCGCGACGGGCAGCCAGGGCGGGCTGCTGGATACCGGCACGCTGACGGTGCTCGACAACCAGGTCGATCCCACCACCGGCACGATCAAGCTGAAGGCGACGTTCCCCAACCCGGGCAACCGGCTGTGGCCGGGGGCGTTCGTCGGTACGCAGGTGCAGGTGGATACCGCGAAGAACGCCGTGGTGGTGCCGCCGGCCGCGGTGCAGCGCGGGCCGCGCGGAGCTTATGTGTACGTGGCGAATGCGGACGGCTCGACCACACGACGAGATGTGACGGTGGGGCACGAGGACGCGCAGCAGTCGATCATCGCCGACGGGGTGAAGGTTGGCGAAAAGGTGGTCGTAGACGGCGCGTCGCGACTGAACGATGGCAGCAAGGTGACGATCGTCCAGCCTGCGGCCACGGGGAGTTCGCCGGGGGTTGACCGGCCTGCCGCCCCTGGGACGCGGCGGCGGCAGGGCGGGGCGCCGGGGTGATTCGCGGCACTGATCCCCCATGAACATCTCCGCCCCCTTCATCGCCCGACCAATCGCCACCTGGCTGCTGGCGATCGCGATCCTGCTGGCCGGCGCCCTTGGCTACCGAGCGCTGCCAGTCTCCGCGCTGCCTGAAGTCGACTTTCCCACCATCCAGGTGACCACCCAGCTTCCCGGTGCCAGCCCGGAAACCGTGGAGACCCTGATCACCGCCTCGCTGGAGCGCCAGTTCGGTCAGATCCCCGGCCTGGTCACCATGACCTCGCAGAGTTCCGAGGGCACCAGCCAGATCACGCTCCAGTTCGACCTCAACCGCAGCATGGATTCCGCCGCGCAGGACGTGCAGGCCGCGATCAACGCCGCCGCCGGCACGCTGCCGGCCAACCTTCCCTACCCGCCGGTCTACGCCAAGGTGAACCCGGCGGACGCGCCGATCCTGACGCTGGCGCTGACCTCCGATGCGCTGCCGATCGACAAGGTCAGCGACGCCGCCGACACGTTGTTGCAGCCGAAACTGTCGGAGATCGACGGCGTCGGCCGTGTCACCGTGCAGGGCGGACTGCGCCCCGCCGTGCGGGTGCGCGTCGACCCCGCCCGGCTCGCCGCGTATGGGCTGGCAATGGAGGACGTGCGCACCGCCGTCGCCAACGCCAACGTGAACGGCGCCAAGGGCGGCTTCGACGGCCCTCGCCTCGCCTTCGCTCTCGGCGCCAATGACCAGCTTATCGACGCCGCCGCCTACCAGAACCTGGTGATCGCCTGGCGCAACAGCGCACCGGTCCGCCTGTCCGACGTCGGCAGCGTGATCAACGGAGTGGAGAACGACCGTGTCGCCGCATGGTACCGGGACCAGCCAGCGGCGGTGCTCGACATCCAGCGCCAGCCGGGCGCCAACATCGTGCAGACCGTGCAACTGGTGAAGGCGGCGCTGCCGCGGCTGCAAAGCGCCATCCCGTCAGCGATCAAACTTGCCATCGTCACCGACCGTACCGAAACCATCCGCGCCTCGGTGCGGGACGTGCAGGTCACGCTGATCATGGCGGTGATCCTGGTGGTGGCGGTGATCTTCGTGTTCCTGCGCTCGCCGCGCGCGACGTTCATTCCGGCGATCGCCCTGCCGCTGTCGCTGATCGGCACGTTCGGCGTGATGCAGCAGTTGGGCTACGCGCTCGACAACCTGTCGCTGATGGCGCTGACCGTCGCCACCGGCTTCGTGGTCGACGATGCGATCGTGATGATCGAGAACATCGTCCGCTACATCGAGCAGGGCATGCACCCGCTCGCCGCCGCCTATCGCGGCGCGGCGCAAATCGGCTTCACCATCGTGTCGCTGACCGTGTCGCTGATCGCGGTGTTCATCCCGCTGCTGTTCATGGGCGGCGTGGTGGGACGGCTGTTCCAAGAGTTCTCCGTCACCCTGTCGGTGGCCGTGATAATGTCGGCGGTGATTTCGCTGACGCTGACGCCGATGATGTGCGGCCGCATCCTGCGCGCCGCGAGCGACCAGCGTCCCGGACGCATCGCCCGCGTCAGCGAGGCCGGCTTCAACGCGCTGCTCGCCGGTTATCGCCGCAGCCTGGACTGGACGTTCGGTCGCCAGACGCTGGTGCTGCTGATCGCCGTCGGCACCTTCGTCGGCACGATCGGGCTCTACATGGTGGTGCCGAAAGGTTTCCTGCCGCAGCAGGACACCGGCGTCCTGGTCGCCGTCACCGAGGCGGCACAGAGCGCGTCGATCCCCCGCCTGATCGAATTGCAGAGCCAGGTCGCGCAGATCGTCGAGCGCGATCCGGCGGTGACCGGCGTGGTATCGTTCGTCGGCGCCGGCACGATCAACGCCACGCCCAACACCGGGCGGCTGACCATCGCGCTGAAGCCGATCAGCCAGCGTGATTCGGCGCAGGTGGTGATCGCGCGCATGCAGCAGGCGATCGCCGGCATCCCCGGCATCACCGCGTTCTTCCAGCCGGTGCAGGACATCCAGATCGGCACCCGCGTCAGCCGCACGCAATTCCAATACACGCTGATGGACACCGATCCGGCCGAGCTCGCGCTATGGGGCCCGAAGCTGCTGCAAAGGCTCGCCGCCGATCCGGCGCTGCAAAACGTCGCCACCGATCAGCAGAACAACGGCTTCCGCACCTACATCAATGTCGACCGCGACGCGGCGATGCGGCTCGGCGTGTCGATCCAGGCGATCGAGGACACGCTGTACGATGCGTTCGGCCAGCGGCAGATCTCCACCATCTTCGGCCAGTCCAATCAGTACCGCGTCGTGCTGGAGGCCGATCAGTCCTGGCAGGCCGACCCGAATACGCTGCGCCTGCTGCGCGTGCCCGGCACCGGCGACACGCAGGTGCCGCTGAACGGCATCGCGACGATCACGCGCACCGTTGCTCCACTGGTGGTGACGCACCAGGAACAGTTCCCCTCGGTCACGCTGAGCTTCGATCTCGCGCCAGGCTATTCACTTGGCGATGCGGTGCAGGCGATCGCCGCGGCGCAACAGGCGATCGGCATGCCGGAAACGATCTCCGGCAGTTATTCCGGTGATGCCGCCGAGTTCCAAAAGTCGCTTGCCGCCGAACCATGGCTGATCCTGGCCGCGGTGGTGGTGATCTACATCGTACTCGGCGTGCTGTACGAAAGCTGGATCCATCCGGTCACCATCCTGTCCACGCTGCCGTCGGCCGGCATCGGCGCGCTGCTGGCGCTGATGCTGACCGGCACCGATCTGTCGCTGGTCGCACTGGTCGGCATCGTGCTGCTGATGGGCATCGTGAAGAAGAATGCGATCATGATGGTGGACTTCGCGATCGAGGCCGAGCGCACGCGCGATGTCACGCCGGAGGTCGCGATCCGGGATGCCTGCCTGTTGCGGTTCCGGCCGATCATGATGACCACGATGGCGGCGCTGCTCGGGGCGTTGCCGCTGATCCTGGAGCGCGGCGCGGGATCCGAGCTGCGCTCGCCGCTTGGAATCACCATCATCGGCGGTCTGCTGCTGAGCCAGTTCCTGACGCTGTACACCACGCCGGCGATCTATCTCGCATTCGAACGGCTGCGGCTGCGGTTCTCGCGCGGCAGTGCGCGGATGGAGCCAGCCGAGTGAAATCAACTGTCATTGCGAAGCAACGGCCCCCCGTTGTCATCCCCGCGAAAGCGGGGACCCAGAGCAACCACACGATCCGCGCCCTGGGTTCCTGCTTGCGCGGGAATGACGATGGGGATGGGACCCGCAACGACAGGGGCGGATGAGCCATGGGCTTTTCCGAACCCTTCATCCGCCGCCCCGTCGCCACCATCCTGCTGGCCATCGGCCTGCTGCTCTCCGGCATCGTGGCCTACCGCTTCCTGCCGATCTCCGCGCTGCCGAGCATCGACATCCCCACCATCGTGGTGATCGCCGCACGCCCGGGCGCCGATCCGGAGACCATGGCCAACTCGGTCGCCGCACCGCTGGAACGCCGACTGGGCGAAATCTCCGGCGTCACCGAGATCACCTCCACCAGCTCGATCGGCAACGCCTCCGTCGTCGTGCAGTTCGACATCGACCGCGACATCAACGGCGCGGCGCGCGACGTGCAGGCGGCGATCAACGCGGCGATCACCGACCTGCCGTCCGACCTTCCCACCCGCCCCTACTACCGCAAGTTCAACCCGGCCGACGCGCCGATCATGTCGCTGGCCCTCTCTTCCGACACGCTGACCACGGCACAGATTTACGACGCCGCCGACACCATCCTGGCGCAACGCCTGTCGCAGGCGGAAGGCGTGTCGCAGGTCACGGTGAACGGCGCGGAGAAGCCTGCGGTGCGCGTGCAGCTCGACCCCGTCCGCCTCGCCGCGGCGGGCCTCGCCGGCCAGGACGTGCTGACTGCGATCAAGGGAACCAACGTGCTGCAACCGACCGGCGCGTTCCAGGGACCCGACCGCGCCGAATCGATCGGCATCAACGGACAGATCTCGCAGGCGTCGGACTACGCGCCGCTGGTGCTGAAGGCCGGCAATGGCGCGATCCTGCGCCTGTCCGACGTGGCAACGGTGATTGATGGTGTCGCCAATTCGCGCCTCGCCGCCTGGAATGGCAAGCAACCGGCGATCCTGCTCCAGATCACCAAGGAGGCCGGCGCCAACGTCATCGACACGGTGAACCGCATCCACCAACTGCTGCCGCAGCTGATGGAATGGCTGCCCGCCAACATCAAGGTCACCATCATCGCCGACCGCACCACGACGATCCGCGCCTCGGTATCCGACGTGCAGTACACCATGCTGATCACCATCGCGCTGGTGCTGATGGTGGTGTTCGTGTTCATGCGCCGGCTGCTGCCGACGATCGCCGCCGCGGTGACCGTGCCGCTGTCGATCTGCGGCACGCTCGCCGGCATGTGGTTCATGGGCTACATGCTCGACAATTTCTCGCTGATGGCGCTGACCATTTCGGTGGGCTTCGTGGTCGACGATGCGATCGTGATGATCGAGAACATCGTCCGCCACCGGGAGCGCGGCGCGGATCCGATGCGCGCCGCGCTGATCGGGGCGCGGCAGATCGGCTTCACCGTGATGTCGATCAGCATCTCGCTGGTCGCCGTGTTCATCCCGCTGATCTTCATGGGCGGCATCATGGGACGGCTGTTCCATGAATTCGCCGTCACGCTGACCATGGCGATCGCCGTCTCCGCGGTGGTGTCGCTGACGCTGACGCCGATGATCTGCGCCCAGTACATGCGCGGCGACACCTACGCTCCGCCGCGCAACCGGATCGCCGCACGCCTCGATAGCATGCTCGAACGCGGCTTCGTCGCCATGCAGCGCTTTTACGCGGTGACGCTCGGCTGGGCATTGGAGCACCGCGTGTTCATGCTGCTGGTGACGCTCGCCACCATCGTCCTGACCGTGCGGCTCTACACCGTACTGCCGAAGGGATTCCTGCCGCTGCAGGACACGGGCATCCTGATCGGTTCCACCCTCGCATCCCCCGACGTGTCATTCCAGGCGATGGAGGATCGCCAGCGCGCGGCGGTCGATGTGATCCTGCGCGACCCCGCGGTGGCCAGCGTTGGATCGACCGTGGGCGTGTCGAACGGCTGGAGCTCGATCAATCGCGGCAATCTCACGGTGAGCCTGAAGCCGTTGTCCGAGCGACACATATCGTCCGAAGACGTGATCGCCCGTCTGCGCGCACCGCTGGAGAAGGTCGAGGGCGTGCAGACCACGTTGTTCTCGGCGCAGGACCTGCGCGGTGGCGGACGCCAGGGCGGCGCGCAGTTCCAGTACGCGATGATCACCCAGGACATCAATGCGCTGCGCCGCTGGGCGCTGGCGCTGGAAGACAAGCTGCGAACCACCCCAGGCATCGTCGACGTGACCTCCGATCAGGATCGCGCCGGCCCGCAGGTGAACGTGGTGATCGACCGCGACGCGGCGGCGCGCCTTGGCATCAACACCACCGCGATCGACAACGCGCTGAACAACGCCTATTCGCAGCGGCAGATTTCGACCATCTACGCAGAGCGCAACCAGTACAAGGTGGTGCTGGAGATCGATCCGAAGCTGCAGACCGATCCATCGCTGCTCGATCGCATCTATGTCGGCGCAGCCGGCGGCAAGCAGGTACCGCTTTCGACGGTGGCACATTTCCAGCGCGGTACCGCGCCGCTCGCGGTGCGGCACCAGGGGCAGTTCCCCGCCGCCACGCTCAGCTTCAACCTGGCACCCGGCCTGGCGCTCGGCGATGCCGAGACTGCGGTCGACAACGCCGCCCGCGAGCTGCGCATGCCCGAGGACGTGCATACCGAATTCGCCGGCAATGCGCGGTTCCTGCAACAGTCGCTCGCAACTCAGCCGCTGCTGATCGCCGCCGCGCTGATCTCGATCTACATCGTGCTGGGCGTGTTGTACGAGAGCCTGCTGCATCCGCTGACGATCATTTCCACGCTGCCCTCGGCCGGCATCGGCGCATTGCTGGCGCTGCTGATCACCGGCAACGACCTGTCGATCATGGGCATGATCGGCATCATCCTTTTGATGGGCATCGTGAAGAAGAACGCCATCATGCTGGTGGACTTCGCACTTGAGGCCGAACGCCAGCGCGGCCTGTCGCCGGAGCGGGCGATCCACGACGCGTGTCTGGAACGGTTCCGGCCGATCATGATGACGACGCTGGCGGCGCTGCTTGGCGCGGTGCCGCTGGCGCTGGCATTCGGCACCGGCGCGGAGCTGCGGCGCCCACTGGGCATCTCGATCATCGGCGGGCTGATCGTGTCGCAGATGCTGACACTTTATACGACTCCAGTGGTCTACCTGGCGCTGGAGCGGCTGGCCGGCAAGCGACCGCCGATCGTGGTGCCGGCGGAATGACGATGTGCGCAGTATCGACATGGGGCACTTGGTCGGACCATTCACCGCTCTCTTCTGGCCCGCGAAAACGCCGGTTGTGCGTCAGGAATGCTGACCGGCGCCATCTCTTGCAGGCGCCGAAGTGCCGGTGAAGGTTGGCCGGCCGCAGTGCTCGGAGTTGCATCAGCGCAAGCCGTCAGCGTGGCGCCACAGACTGCTGTCCAATCGGGTTGAGGTTCAGCTATCTCGGCCACTCGAAAGGTGGCCGAGATAGCTGAGTATCGTCATGTTGTCCCAGGTCACCCACCACTCTGCGATCCGTCCACTCTCAATTCGAAACACTGACCCGAAATCAAATTGCACCTTGCGACCCGAAGCTGGAAATGGACCCATGGGTTCCTGCTGCGTGCCCCCAAGGTCCGACCTCGCTGATACCAGGTAGCTGGGGCTCGACGACCAACCCACCGGGCGCTGTACACACTCATCGCCCCGCTGCCCCAGTGCGATGAGGACGCATTGCCGCAGTCGCCGCGGATCCCGACCATGCGTTCGAGGCTCAACTCGCCGCGCTCCGGATGAGGGAACATCCCGAGGCTACATATCCGCTGCCATAGCTTGGCACATTCCTGCGCAAACTGGCATAGTTCTGCGCCGCCGGTAACTCCACTTTGCCTCGTGAATTTTGCGGATAGGGCAGAAATCGCCATGATCAAACGCTTTCACGTCCTCTACGTCGGCCAGATCGACCTCGACAGCGTCGGCCTCAGTGGTACGCCCGCCAACGACCGCCGCTACCCCAACTCCCGTCTTGCCGAGGTCTTCTTCACCACCCGCCGCATCGCCCAGGTGATGGACGACCTCGGCTACCACGCGCTGTGGACCGCAGAGCACCACTTCCAGCGTGAAGGCTACGAGTGCCTGCCAAACCTGATCCAGCTCGGCCTCTGGCTCGCCACCCAGACCAGGCACATCAAGTTCGGCTGCGCGTTCAACGTGCTGCCGATGTGGCATCCGATCCGGCTGGCCGAGGACTACGCGATGGCCGACATCGTTACCGACGGCCGCATCATCATGGGCGTCGGCCGCGGCTACCACACGCGCGAGGTGGAAACCCTCGGCGGTCCGCTGATCGATGCCGACAAGAACCGCGAATACTTCGAGGAGCAGCTCCAGCTCCTGCTCGCCTGCTTCAACGAGGAGGCGTTTGCCTTCAAGGGCAAGTATTTCACCTGCCCGCCGGAGGTGGAGTATCGCGGCTACCAGCTAAAAGACATCACCATGGTGCCGCGGCCGGCGCATCTGCCGGTGGAGGTCTGGATGCCGGTCGCCTCCGGCAAGACGATCGACATGATGGCGAAGTATGGCCTGAAGGCGATGGTCACCCTGAACGGGGACAAGATCCTCGACGATGTGGTGCGTGCCTATCAGGATGCGTGCGCGCGGCACGGGCAGCAGAAGAAGCTGGGCCAGGACATGATCTGGGGCACCGGCCTGTATCTCGCCGCCAGTCAGGAGGAGGCGATCCGCCGCGTCGAACCGGCGCATGATGAACGTTACAAGTGGTTCGCACCGTTCGGCTTCGTGCGCTATGCGGACGAACAGGGCCGTACCTGGGGCACGCCCGGCGCGCCGGCGAAGATCCCGTCACTGCGCGACGGGGTGGCGCAGAAGGCGTGGTTCTGCGGGCCGCCCGGCCAGGTGATCGACGGCATCAAGTCGATCGAGGCGAAGTATCCCGGCCTCGAGGACTACATGATCCACTGGGCCGAGGGCCTGTCGCCGAGCGAATTCGAGGATCAGCTCCGCTGGTTTGCCCGCGACGTGATGCCGGCGTTCGGCGGGACGTAGCGGACGAGCCTATCGACCTGACCGTGGTTCGCTGAGGAGCCGACGCGAATTTTTGGCCCGAGCGGGATACCGACCTGGCAAAGTTCGGCCGTACCGGCGTCCTGACGTGCTGCCCGTGAACGCACCAAGTTGGTGCCAACCGGTGGCCCGTGCAGTCGTTCAGTCGTCGCGGTGCACCCGCTCCATCCGTTCGTGACGCTCCTGCGCCTCGATCGACAGGGTAGCGATCGGGCGGGCCTCGAGGCGGCGCAGGCCGATCGGCTCGCCCGACTCCTCGCAGTAGCCGTAGCTGCCGACCTCCAGCCGCATCAGCGCCTGGTCGATCTTGGAGATGAGCTTGCGCGCCCGGTCCCGGGTGCGCAATTCCAGCGCCCGGTCGGTCTCGACGCTGGCCCGGTCGGTGATGTCCGCCTCGTGGATGCCGCCCTCGGACAGGCTGGCCAGGGTTCCGTCCGCCTCCTTCAGCAGGTCGGTCCGCCAGCGCAGCAGCTTCTGGCGGAAGTACTCGACCTGGATGGGATTCATGAACTCCTCGGCCTCGCTCGGCCGGTAATCGGGGGGTAGCGTGATCATCATGGCGCGCCGGTCCTGCCTTTCGTCTCGCTGCGCTCCCGCTTTGGGCGTGTCGGAAGCCGCGAACCCCCCGGCCCGTCATGGATCGCAATTGCGCGGGCTTATAGCGACGGGCGATAGCTCCGCCAAGAGCGCGTTAACAAGCTTCAACAAGCTGACACGCAACAATTTTGCCGCCGCTCAGATCTGCCGGCGCGCCAACTCCACCCGCACCCGCACGATGATCGCCGAGACCATGGCGGCGAGCCGCCGGTCGGTCGCCTGCGGCACCAAGGCCGCAAGGTCCGCCAGATGCTGTAATGCCACCACACCGTCGCCGCCGCCCAGCAACGCTCGTTGCAACTCGGTCAGGGTGGCGAGCATGTCACGGCCGTGCCGCCGCGCCTCGCGGTCCGCCGCGGTTTCGCCGCCCAGCTCCTGCAATGTCAGCATGGAGCCTAGCGAGGTCGCCTGGGGCGCCGCGGCCGCCATTGCCTGGCCGGTGCCCGCCGGCTCCGACGGAACGGTGAACCCCGTCCGCGCCGACGCCCGGCTTGCCACACGTGGTGTGGTCGGCCAGCCGACGCCTTCGATCCCCGTCATGTACCCGGCTCCTTGTGCTCGCCCGGCAGATCGTGCCGGGCTCGAAGGCCGTGGACTTGGCGCACTGCGCCAGTTTCGAGCTGGCATGGGACTTGCGCCTTCCGTCATCAGACTGGCGCAAATTCCTTTCGCACCTGCTACCGCCGAGGCCCGCCTTGATCCGCTTCCTCTACCTGCTGAGCCTGCTCCTCTCGGTCGCCACCGCCCTGCCGGCCAGCGCCCAGGTCCGTATCAAGGATATCGCTGACATGGAGGGAGTCCGCCAGAACCAGCTGATCGGCTACGGCCTTGTGGTCGGGCTCAACAACACCGGCGACAAGTTGGACAATTCGGTGTTCACCCGCGAATCGCTGATCGGCATGCTGGAGCGGCTGGGTGTGAACACCCGCGATCAGGTGGCGAAGCTCTCTACCAAGAACGTCGCGGCCGTAATGGTGACCGCCGATTTGCCGGCCTTCGCGACCAGCGGTGCCCGGATCGATGTCGAGATATCCTCCCTCGGCGATGCAACCAACCTGACAGGGGGCACCCTGCTGGTGACGCCTATGCTGGCAGCCGACGGTGAAGTCTATGCGGTGGCGCAAGGCGCTCTGGCCACGGGTGCCATTGCCGCGCGTGGCGGCGCCACCTCGGTGACGCGTGGTGTGCCGACCGCGGGGCGCATTTCCAACGGCGCGACGGTGGAGCGCGAGGTGGCGTTCCGGTTGGACACCAGCAGCGGCGTCCGGCTCGGTCTCCGTAATCCGGACCTTACGACCGCACGCCGTATCGCTGCCGAGATCAACCGGGTGCTGGGCCCGATCGCCAAAGCTACCAACCCGCGCACGGTCGCCCTTAACCTCGCCGGTCGCGATCCGATCGAATTGCTCGCCACAGTTGGTGAACTGCGGGTCGAGCCGGACAGCAACGCCGTCGTGGTAATCGAGGAAGCCAGCGGCACCATCGTGATGGGCGCCAATGTCCGCATCAGCACCGTGGCGATCGCGCAGGGCAATCTGACCGTCCGGATCACCGAGACCCCCGAGGTGAGCCAGCCGGCCCCGTTCTCGAACGGCACCACCACCGTCGTGCCGCGCACGACGGTACAGGTGGATGATCAGCACGACCGCAAATTCGGGATCGTGCAGGGAACCGTGACGCTGCGCGACCTTGTCGCCAACCTCAATGCGCTTGGTATCGGCCCGCGCGATCTGATCACCATCCTCCAGTTGATCAAGGCGGCTGGCGCGCTACAGGCCGATCTGATGGTGCGCTGATGAGCGGGCAGATCCAACCGGCCGCCGGCACACTGCCACCCGCACAGACGGCGAAGCTCTGGCAGGCGGCGCACGATTTCGAGGCGATGGCGATCGGCCAGTTGCTGCAACCAATGTTCGAGACGGTCGATACCGCCCATTCGGCGTTCGGTGGCGGCGAGGGCGAGGCCACCTGGCGGCCGATGCTGATCGATGAGATTGGCAAGGAGATGGCTGCGCGTGGCGGCATCGGCCTCGCCGTCCCGGTGTTCAACGCGATGTTGCAGGCACAGGAGCAAGCACGATGACCCAGGACCTGATTGCAGCCGGAACCCGCATGGCGGAGACGCTGGAGGCGGAGAACGATGCGCTCGCCGCTCTCGATCTGCCGCGCGCTGCCGGCCTGCTGGCTGACAAACACCGAGCGATTGCTGGCCTTGCCGCCGCGTCGACCGCACCAGCAGCGCACGAAGCCGCCGAACGCATGGCGCGCCGGCTACAGGCGCTCGCCGTCGAGAACAAGCGCCAGCTCGAACGGGCGATCGCCGCACAGGGACGGGTGATTGAGGTCATCGCACGCGCCGCGCAACCGGCGGTGGCGGCTGGCTATGGCACGACGCGCGGGCGGCGACCGGCAGCGTTTGCGCTGTTCGCCCGAGCCTGATCGCAACCCGTCGGACCTATGTCTCGCCATGGATGGACCGGTGGCACAACCACCGGCGCCCGCCAATAATCGATAACCGGTTGCGTCACCGGAACACTAACCTGCGCTTGCGGCAGGCAGGATTGGGCAGCGGGGCGCCGGCGTGATACTGCCGGAGAATGAGTGGACTGGCCCCGGAGACATGGCGCCGACAACTGTGGCGCGCCGCTGCTGACGCCGGCCTGTCACGGCTCTATGGTCCGTTGCTCTGTCCTGCCACCGCCCCTGACGGCTGCTACGTCCTGGGGCGGATCGCTCAGTCGCTCGATGGCCGCATCGCCACTGCGAGCGGTGCCTCGCACTGGATCAGCGGGCAGGAGGACATTGTCCACATGCACCGCCTGCGTGCACTGTTCGACGCGCTGGTGATCGGCGCCGGAACCGTACGCGCCGACGATCCACAGCTCACCACGCGCGAGGTCGAAGGGCCGTCGCCGGTGCGCGTCGTGCTCGACACCAACCGCAGGCTGCATCCGGATTACCGGGTGTTTCGCGAGGGACCGGAGACCCTTTTGCTGTGCGCGACCGACGCCACCGGCGCCGACCGTGTCGGTCAAGCGCCGGTGATGCGTCTGCCGCGCTCCGGCGCGGGACTGGATGTCACCGCCGTTCTCGCTGCACTTGCCGAGCGCGGTCTGCGGCGCGTGTACGTCGAAGGCGGCGGCATCACCGTGTCGCGCTTTCTCGCCGCCGGTGCGCTCGACCGGCTGCACGTCACCATCGCGCCGCTGCTGATCGGCTCCGGCATTCCCGCCTTCACCTTGCCCGAGGCCGCGACATTGTCCGATGCACAGCGCTTCAACTGGACGGTGCATCGCCTGGGCAAGGACCTGCTGGTCGATATTCCGCTGTCTCGCGGTGCGACAGTATGACTGAGGCACGCGCCTTCTGGACCGTGTCGCCAGGCTGCGGTGAGCTTCGCGCCGAGGCCTTGCCGGTCCAGGGCCCGATCAGGTGCTGGTGCGAACGTTGGTCACCGGCGTTTCCCGCGGCACTGAAGCGACGGTGTTTGCCGGCCGGGTGCCGCAGAACCAGTATCAGGCAATGCGTGCGCCGCTGATGGGCGGCGAGTTCCCATTCCCGGTGAAGTACGGTTACAGTGCGGTCGGCCGCACGACCGATCGGCGACGCGTCTTCGTGCTGCATCCGCACCAGGATCTTTTCGTCGCGCCGGCCACTATGTGCATTCCCCTGCCCGACGCTGTCCCCACCCATCGTGCGGTGCTGGCCGCCAATATGGAGACGGCGCTGAACCTGTTATGGGATGCAGGCCCGCTCGCCGGCGAGCGCATGCTGGTGATCGGCGCCGGCGTGGTCGGGCTGCTGGCCGCATCGCTGCTGGCACGCATCCCTGCCGCACGCGTCACGGTGGTGGACATCGATCCGACGCGTGAACCCCTGGCCCGGCGCTTCGGCTGCGACTTTGTCGGTCCGAATGCCGCGCCGGCCGAGCAGGAGCTGATCGTGCACGCCTCGGCCAGCGAAGCGGGGCTGCGTCTCGCTCTGGACCGTGCCGCCTTCGAAGCGCGTATCGTCGAGGCCAGCTGGTACGGCGACCGCGCACCCGCGGTGCCACTCGGGGAAGCATTCCATGCGCGGCGCCTGCGCCTGATCGCGAGCCAGGTTGGTGCGGTCGCACGGCCGATGCGTGGTCGGCGCAGCCATGCCGACCGCCTGGCACTGGCACTCGAACTGCTGGCCGATGAGCGATACGACGCACTGCTGGACGGACCGACGCAATTCGAAGATATGCCGGAGGCGATGCCGCGCATCCTCGCGCCGGGCGGCCTATGCCACGTCATCACCTATGGGACCGAGTGAATGTTCAGTCTCACCGTCTGCGACCACATCATGATCGCCCACAGTTTTCGCGGCGAGGAGTTCGGCCCCGCGCAGAAGCTGCACGGCGCCACCTTCGCGGTGGAAGCGGAGTTCCGCGCGGAGAAACTCGGCGACCTGCAGATTCTGGTCGATATCGGCATGGCGAAGGTCGAACTGCGCCGAGTGCTCGATACGCTCGACTACAGCAACCTCGACGACAACCCGACACTCAGTGGCATCAACACGACGACGGAGTACGTGGCGTTCCACATCCACGGGCTGCTCGCCGCCGCGTGCCGCGATGGACGGCTGGGCGATGGTGGCCGCGCGATGGCCGGACTCAAGGTTCTGGTGCGAGAGAGTCCGAACGCCTGGGCTGCCTACGAAGCTGCGATCGCCTGATGCAGGTGTCGCTGATCGTACCGGCGCCGTTCGATGCGGTGTCCGGCGGCTACAGATACGACCGGCGCATCGTCGCGGGACTGCGCGAGGCAGGTCACACCGTGCAGGTGGTGGAACTTGCAGGCACGCATCCGCTGGCGGACCAAGTGGCACGCGATGCGGCCGGCGCAGCATGGGCCAGCATTGCTGATCACTCGCGGCCGATCATCGACGGTCTCGCGCTGCCGGCCTTCGTGGCTGCCGACGATGCGCTGGCAAGCACGCGATGCAGTCGGTCTGATCCATCACCCGACCGCGCTCGAGACTGGCTTCAGCGAGACCGAACGCTCGGCGCTGCTCGGCGTCGAGAAGCGCCTGCTGGCCAGGCTAGCTCGCATCATCGTGACCAGCGTGTCGACCGCCGAACGGCTCGCCACCGATTTCGGCGTCGATCGTGACCGCATCAGGGTCGTTGTGCCCGGCACGGATGATGCGCCGCGCAGTCCGGGTTCCGGAGGACCGACCTGCCGTATCCTGTCTATCGGCACGCTGGTGCCGCGCAAAGGGCACGACGTGCTGCTGCGCGCGCTCGCCCGGCTGTTCGATCTCGACTGGCAACTCACGATCGTCGGATCGTCGCGACCGTCGATCCCGTTCATGCACGCATGCTCGCAGCGATGGCCGACGAGCTTGGCATTGCGCGACGCGTCAGCTTCGCGGGCGAAGTGAACGCTGCTGAGCTCGAAGCGCTGTGGCGCGAGACCGATCTGTTCGCGCTCGCCACGCATTGGGAAGGCTACGGCATGGCGATCGCCGAGGCCCTGAAGCGCGGCGTGCCGGTGGCGGTCACTGCCGGTGGTGCCGCGGGCAATCTGGTGACGCCGGAATCGGGTGTGGTGATGTCCGGTCGGCGATCACAATAATCTATCGAAGGCGCTGCGCCGGATGATCTTCGGCACAGGCCTTGCGTCGCGAGATGGCGGAGGCGGCGTGGCAGGTTGGGCAGACGCTGCCGAGTTGGCCGACGCAGGTGCGGGAATTCGCCCAGGCCCTGACAGGGTGACGGAGAGATTCGGCGCCGGATGGCTCGCGCTGCGCGAGCCATTCGATCATGCGGCGCGCAGTGTGGCATTGGCGCGGCGTCTTGCCGATCGACTGCCACGGCGGCCCCGGCTGGCGGATCTTGGTGCCGGCACCGGCAGCATGTTCCGGTTTCTGGCGCCGATCATTGGACGCGGGCAGGACTGGGTGTTGATCGATGCCGATGCAGCGTTGCTGGACGAGGCATTCGGCCGCACCGCGGCATGGGCACGACGCCATGGTTACGCTGCGACGGCGGCCGGTGATGAACTGCTGGTGTCCACGCCACACGGGCTGTGGCGAATGCGAACACTCAACACACCTCTCCCGCTGGCGGGAGAGGTAGATGCGATCGTGTGCTCCGCGCTGCTCGATCTGGTCTCAGCGGCGTGGCTCGCGTGCCTGTGCGACACCCTGTCAGTGCCGTTCCTCGCCTGCCTCACTGTCGATGGCCGTGATGTCTGGCGACCTCGTCATCCGCTCGACGGCCTGGTGCGGACCGCCTTCCGACGCGATATGCGGCGCGACAAAGGCTTCGGTCCCGCACTCGGCATCGCCGCACTCTCTGCGCTCGCCGTGCGCGGCCTGGTGACCGCTTCGGCGCCATCGGACTGGCACATTCCGCGCACCGCACTCCGCATGCAGCGGGCGCTGATCGACGGCACCGCTGAAGCAGCACGCAGTGCCCGCCCTGCGCACGCCGACGCCATCACCGCATGGCAGGAAGCGCGCCTGCGGCAGGCGCTGCGAGGCAGGCTTGCCATAACCATCGGCCACCGCGACATACTGGCACTCCCATCGGGAGGATGACGCCATGCTGCTGGGCGCGATCGCCGACGACTTCACCGGAGCGACCGACCTCTGCTCCATGCTGGTGCGCGGCGGCATGCGCACCGTGCAGCTCATCGGCGTGCCGCAGCCAGGGGATGCCGCACCTGATGCGGATGCGGTCGTCGTCGCTTTGAAGTCGCGCACTGCGCCGGTACGGCAGGCGGTGGATGAAAGCCTCGCCGCCCTCGCCTGGCTGCGCGCTAGCAGGCTGCCGGCAGTTCTTCTTCAAATACTGCTCCACCTTCGACAGCACCGATGCCGGCAACATCGGTCCGGTGGCCGATGCACTGATCGCGGCACTCGGCTGCGGCTTCGCGTTGGCCTGCCCGGCGTTCCCTGCCAATGCGCGCAGCGTCTATCAGGGCTATCTGTTCGTTGGCGGCACGCTGCTGAACGAGAGCGGCATGGAGCACCATCCGCTGACGCCGATGACCGATGCCAATCTGGTGCGCGTGCTGTCGCGGCAGACCGATGGGACCGTTGGCCTGGTTCCATATGCGACGGTCGAACAGGGCGCGGTAGCGATCCGCCAGGCGATGACAGCGCTGAAGGAGCAGGGCCGCCGCTACGCCATCGTGGACGCGGTGAGCGACGCGCACCTGGTCGCGATCGGCGAGGCAGCCGAGCACCATGCGCTGATCACCGGCGGGTCCGGCGTCGCGATGGGACTGCCGGCAAATTTCCGCCGCACCGGCATGCTGGCGGAACACGGCGATGCCGCTTCGCTGCCGACATTGTCCGGCTATGCCGCGGTGATCGCCGGCTCGTGTTCGCGCGCCACGCTCGCGCAACTCGGCATCGCGCGCGAACTGGTGCCGGTGCTGCAGCTCGATCCGATCGCGCAGCCCGACACGGCCGGTATGGTCGCGATCGCGCGCGACTGGATAGCGGACAAGCTTGGCGCGACGCCAATCATCATCGCAGCGTCGGCGCCGCCGGACAAGGTATTGGCATTGCAGCAGATGCTGGGACGCGACGGTGCAGGCGCGCTGATCGAACAGACGCTTGCGCATATCGCTGAAGAGCTGGTGGCACGTGGTGTGCGGCGACTTGTTGTCGCGGGCGGCGAGACGGCCGGCGCTGTCGTGTCGCGTCTCGGCGTGCGCAGGCTGCGCATTGGCGGCGAGATCGATCCCGGTGTGCCGTGGACCCATGCCGAAGGCGGCGCAGACGCCACTGCTGCTGGCGCTGAAGTCGGGCAACTTCGGCGCGCGCGACTTCTTCATCAAGGCGTTCGAGGTGTTGCCATGACCGAGAATGAAACCCGTGATCTGCTGGTGGAGCTCGCCGCAAGTCTGTTCGCGCGCGGCTTCTCGGTCGGCAGCGCCGGCAATATCAGCGTGCGTCTGGACGACGGCTATCTGATCACGCCGACCAATTCGAGCCTCGGGCGACTGGATCCGGCACGGCTGTCGCGGCTCGATGCCGATTTCCAGCACGTCGGCGGCGACAAGCCGTCGAAGGAGGTGTTCATGCACCGCGCGTTCTATCGCTCGCGGCAGGACGCCGGCGCGATCGTGCATCTGCACTCCACCATGGCTACCGCGGTCGCCTGCCTGCCCGATGTCGATGCGGCGAACCCAATTCCTCCGCTGACGCCGTATTTCGTCATGCGGGTTGGGCGAAGCATGCCGATCGTCGAGTACTATCGCCCTGGCGATCCGGCGATGGAGCCGGCGATCCATGCCGCGGCGCGCGACGCGCGCGCAGTGCTGCTGGCCAATCATGGTCCGGTAGTGTCTGGGCAAGACGCTGACTGACGCGGTCTATGCGGCCGAGGAGCTGGAGGAGGCCGCGAAGCTCTATCTGCTGCTGCGCGGAACCGAACCGCGACTGCTGACACCTCGGCAGGTCGATGATCTGCTGACCACGTTCGGATAGCGGAAAGAAAGGGCGCCTGACGGCGCCCTTTGCGTCCTGCCCGGCTCCAGTTCGGGAGCCGGGATCAGCACGTACTCAGCTCATGGAATCGGAACCGCCGGACGGCATCGAGTCCGCGGACGGGGCTGCGGCAGCAGCAGCCTTCTTGCGGCCGCCGCCCTTCTTGCGACCCGCGGCCTTCTTCCGACCGGCGGCCTTCTTCGCAGCGGCCTTCTTCTTCGGAGCCGCCTTGCGATACGCCTTCTTCGGTGCGGCCTTCTTGCCGTACGCGGCCTTCTTGCGACCGTTCTTCTTCGCGGCGGCCTTCTTCTTCGGCGCGGCCTTGCGACCGGCCTTCTTCGGCGCCGCCTTCTTGCGGCCGCCGGCACGCATCGCCAGCGCCAGTGCGCGTGGCTGTTCGGTGGTTGGTGTTTCTTCGTTACTCACCTGTAGGAACTCCTTCTCGTATCGTTGGTTGCAGTCGCGCGGCCAAACCGCGGCCGGGCCGGCGATCCCGCGTGGGAGGTCGTCTGCCACGCGCACCAATGCCGCACATGCCCGGAAGCGCGACGATCAAGCCCGGCGCACAGCAGCGCCATCGTCTTCGTCGCATCCGCGATCCCGCATCCGACGTCGATGCTCGATCGACTTTGCTTCACCTGGACTGGTCTGCGGTCAATGGACCGTCCTTCCGTTGCCGTGCGCACTGCAGCGATTCTGCGAATCGGATGCGTACGCACCGAATCCGCTATTCCTTGTCTCGCCCACTGCTGTCAACAAAAAGCAACCGTTTCGTCGCAAGTCTGATGAAAAAAACCCATGCGCAGCGCAATGCGATGCATCGATGTCACAGAAAACCGCCGCGACATCACTGCCGCGGCGGTGTGCTCAGCATTCAGCGAACCGTTCAGACGCGCTTGTCGATCGGCACGAACGACAGATTCTCCGGTCCGGTGTAGTTCGCAGTAGGGCGAATCAGCTTGTTGTCGATGCGCTGTTCGATGACGTGCGCGCCCCATCCGGAGGTACGCGCGATCACGAACAGCGGCGTGAACATCGACGTGGGAACACCAAGCATGTGGTAGGAGATGGCGCTGAACCAGTCGAGATTGGCGAACATCTTCTTGGCGTCGGACATCGTCGCCTCGATTCGATCGGCGATATTGAACAGCTTCATGGACCCGGCCTCCTGCGACAGACGCCGCGCGACCTCCTTGATCACCTTGTTGCGCGGATCGGCGATCGTATAGACCGCATGGCCGAAGCCGATGATCACCTCGCGGTTGGCGACGCGCCCGCGGATGTCGTCCTCCGCCTCGTCGGGCGTCGCGTAGCGGCTCTGGATGTCGAACGAAACCTCGTTGGCGCCGCCATGCTTCGGTCCGCGCAGCGCGCCGATGCCCGCGGTGATCGCCGAATACATGTCGGCGCCGGTGCCGGCGACCACGCGACAGGTGAAGGTCGAGGCGTTGAACTCGTGTTCGGCGTAGAGAATCAGCGAGGTATGCATGGCGCGGACGAACATCTCGCTGGGCGGCTTGCCGTGCAGCAGATGCAGGAAATGACCGCCGATGCTGTCGTCGTCGGTCTCCACGTCGATCCGCTTGCCGTTGTGGGCGTAGTGGAACCAGTAGAGCAGCGCGGAACCGAGACACGCCATCAGCCGGTCGATGATGTCGCGCGCGGCCGGCTGGTTTTGATCGTCCTTCTCGGGCAGCGCGCAGCCGAGTGCGGAGACGGCGGTGCGCATCACATCCATGGGATGTGATGCCGGTGGCAGCGCCTCGAGCGCCTGCTTCAGCGAGGCAGGCAGGCCGCGCAGCGCGCGCAGCTTCGCCTTGTAGCCGGCAAGTTCGGCACGGGTCGGCAGCGTGCCGTGGACCAGGAGGTAGGCGATCTCCTCGAACTCGCAGGTCTCGGCGACGTCGAGGATGTCGTAGCCGCGATAGTGCAGGTCATTGCCGGTGCGTCCGACGGTACACAGCGCCGTGTTGCCGGCGGTGACGCCGGACAAGCCGACGCCTTTCTTCGCCCGGTTGGGGAGTGTGGCGGTGTCGCTCATGGATGTGTCTCCTTCAGGCCGCCGTCATGGCCGGCCTTGTGCCGGCCATCCGCAGCGGCACGGTGCCACGACTGACGGCCGGCACAAGGCCGGCCATGGCGACCTCAACTCCTCAGAATATTCCCGCCTTCCCGACAGCAAGCGTGCCGGCGGGCAGGGCAACGTTCAGCGCGTGCAGTTCGCCGGCCTTCAGCGTCGGCAGATTCTGTGCGGCTTCCAGGAAGCGGTTCGCCTCGCGCGTCGAGATGACGCCACCCGTCAGCGTGGTGAACTTGCGAATGTAATCGTCGCGCCCAAATGGCTTGGCGCCAAGGGGATGCGCATTGGCAACCGCGAGCTCATCGACGATCCGGCTGCCGTCCTGCATCACCACCTCGACGCGGCCGCCGAACGCCTGCTCAGCCGGATCGGTGGAGAGATAGCGGCGCTCCCACTCGGGATCCTCACGCGTTGCCACCTTATGCCAGAGCCGCACGGTATCGGCGCGACCGGCGCGACGCGGAGCGTAGCTGGTCACGTGATGCCAGCGCCCGTCCTGCAAGGCGACGGCGAATATGTACATGATCGAATGGTCGAGCGTCTCGCGGGACGCCTTCGGGTCCATCTTCTGCGGATCGTTGGCGCCGGTGCCGATCACGGCATGGGTGTGGTGGCTGGTGTGAATGGTGATCTTCTCGATCTTCTCCAGGTCGGGAATCTGCCCGCGCATACGGAATGCCAGGTCGATCAGCGCCTGCGACTGGTATTCGGCACTGTGCTCCTTGGTGAAGCTGTCGAGGATGGCACGCTTCGGCTCGCCCGGCGCGGGCAGCGGAACCTGATAGTGCGCCTGCGGCCCGTCCAGCAGCCACGCAATCACCGAGTCCTCGCCTTCGTAGATCGGACTCGGCGCGCCTTCGCCGCGCATCACGCGATCCACCGCCTCGACCGCAAGCTTGCCGGCGTGGGCTGGCGCATACGCCTTCCACGAGCTGATCTCGCCCTTGCGCGACTGGCGCGTGGTGCAGCTTACGTGCACCGCCTGCTGCACCGCCTGGTAGATCACCCCATGCTTCAGCCCGAGCAGCGTGCCGATGCCGGCGGCCTGACCGGGGCATAGATGGGTGATGTGGTCGATCTTGTGCTTGTGCAGCGAGATCGCGCGGACGAGGTCGATGTGGACCTCGTAGCCGGTGGCGATGCCACGGATCAGGTCCCGGCCGGATTTCCCCATGGTCTGCGCCACCGCGAGGATCGGCGGGATGTTGTCGCCGGGATGCGAGTAGTCCTGCGCGAGGAACGTGTCGTGCATGTCGAGCTCGCGCACCGCGGTCCCGTTCGCCCAGGCGGCCCATTCAGGACTGACTCGCTTGCCCGGTGCGACACCGAACACCGTCGCGGCGTCCTTCCGCGGATGCCCCAGCGCCATATCGCGCGCAGCGACCACCGGATGACGGTTGATCGCGCCGATCGCGACGGCCGCGTTGTCGATGATGCGGTTGATGATCATGGCAGCGACGTCACGCTCCACAGGGACACGATCGGCGGCGGCGGCGGCGATCTTCCAGGCAAGCTGATCCTGGCGCTTCAGGTTGTCCTTGGATGGGTGCACCTTCACGTCGTGCAGGATCATGCGCTTCCTCCGCTGGTATCCGTGTGCGATCCTTCGTAAGGTGAAGCGCACCCCACCGCAACTGAGTGCCGAGGACACTTATATATAGTGTCAGTTCCATTCGACCGGCTGATCATCGGCGAGGTGGTCACCAGCGACAGCGTCATCCCACAGGGATATGTGGCGGTACGCGGCGAGACGATCGCTGCGATCGGTGCGGGGGAACCGCCGCAGGCGAAGGATGTTGTCGACCACAGTGGCAAGCTGCTACTGCCCGGTCTGGTCGACGGCCACATGCACACCTCGTCATCAACTGGTTGGCCTGGCATCGAGACCGCGACAAGGAGCGCAGCCGCAGGTGGCGTCACGACGTGCGTGGACATGCCATACGACGTGCCGCGACCGGTGACGGATGCGGCGATCCTGGCCGACAAGATCGGCTGGGTCGAGCGCACCGCGCATGTCGACATGGCGCTCTACGGCACAATCACCAAGACCTGCGGCGTCGGCGCGATTCCGGGTCTCGCGGCAGGCGGCATCTCGGCGTTCAAGCTGTCCACCTACGAGTACGACGCCGTGCGCTTCCCGCGCATCGATCATCCGACCATGCTGGCGGCGTTCCGCGAGATCGCGAAGACCGGACTGCCGGTGGCGATCCACAACGAAGACCAGGAGTTGGTCGAGATGCTGACCGCGCAGGCGCGCGCCGACGGTCGTATCGAACCGATCATGCACTGCCGCACGCGGCCGCCGCTCGCGGAAACGATGGCCGATCTCGAGATCTTCGAGATGGCGCTGGCGACCGGGGCACATGTGCACATCGCGCATTCCTCGGTGGCGCGTGGGTTCGAGATCGCCGAGACGTTCCGCGGCATGGGCGCCGCGACCACCGGCGAGGCGTGCATCCAGTATCTCTGCATGACCGAGGACGACATCGTCCGGCTCGGCGGCAAGGGCAAGTGCAATCCGCCGTTCCGCACCGCCGACGAGGTGGAGCGGATGTGGCAGTGTCTGACGGCGGGGAAGATCGCGTATGTCTCCACGGACCACGCGCCGTGGCCGATCGAACGCAAGACGCTGCCGGACATCTTCGCCAATGGCGCCGGTCTGACCGGCTTGCAGAGCTTTGCGCCGCTGATGTTCTCGCTGCTGGAGGAGCGCGGGCTGTCGCCGACACTGATGGCGACGTACTGCGCTGAACGCAGCGCGAAGATGCACGGACTGTGGCCGAGGAAGGGCGCGCTCCAGGTTGGCTCGGACGCCGATCTCTGCGTGCTGGAACGCGGCGATTTCGTGTTCGATGAGGCGGCGATTCAGGACCGACCGGAGATGCGATGGTCGCCGTATCACGGGCGGAGGATGCGGGCGCGGGTCGCGGCGACGTATCTGCGTGGTACGCCGGTCTGGGATGGCGTCCGCGTGCTGTCGCGGCCGGGAAGCGGGCAGTTCGTGGGGAGAGCGACGCCCTGACGTCCCATCGTCATGGCCGACCATGACGATGGGGGGAGCACCGTGAGCCAAGTGTTTCGGCCACGCCGGCGGCCGCTACTACGATTCGCTCTGGCAATCGGTGCCATTGCCATCTTGCTGTTCGCAGTCGTCACGGTGATCTGGCTGCGCATCCATGTCGTGCCGCCGGACTGCGAGGCCCCCGAGACGCTCGCCCTGGTGCGCCATAGTCTGACCGGGCGCTTCAAGGTGCCGGCGAGCGTCACGATCGAGAACATCGAGACCCATGCCGGTGGCTATGTCGCATTCCGCTTCGCCTGCGAGGCCGATCTGCGCAACATCAATCCCAACGATCTTCCCCCGGGAAGCCCGGTTCCGGGTTCGGTGTACTACACCAGCACACTGACGGACGGCGGCCGGAGCCACGAAGTGACGGTCAGCGTCCAACCGCTGCTGAAGCTGGAAAGGGTGCAATGAGCCATCAACGTCATCGTTCGGCCGGAGCCGTCAATGCCCCCGGGAGCGCCCCTTCCATCGCCAATGCGATGCCGATCGGCTAGGGTCCTGCCGGCAGCTCAGGAGATCCGATATGACCGAAGCCTGCATCGTCGGCTGGGCGCATTCGCCATTCGGCAAGCTGGACGATCCCGACGTCGAAGCGTTGATCGGCCGTGTCGCGCGCACCGCGATCGACGATGCCGGCATCGCGCCCGGCGACGTGGAAGCGAGCTTCGTCAGCCTGTTCAACAACGGCTTCTCGGCACAGGATTTTCCGGCGTCGCTGGTGTTGCAGCACGTTCCGGAGCTGCGCTTTCGGCCGATCACGCGGTACGAGAACGCGTGTGCATCGGGATCCGCCGCGGTGCACGGTGCGCGCGACTTTGTTGCGGCGGGGCGGGGTCGGTTCGTGCTGGTGATCGGCGTCGAGAAGATGACCGCGACACCGGGTGCGCAGGTGGGCGACATCCTGCTGAAGGCCAGCTACCAGAAGGAGGAGGCTGACATCCCCGCCGGTTTCGCCGGCGTGTTCGGGCGCATCGCGGAGCGGTATTTCCAGCGCTACGGCGACCGGTCCGACGCATTGGCGGCGATCGCCGCGAAGAATCACAAGAACGGAGTGGACAATCCGTACGCGCAGATGCGCAAGGACCTGGGCTACGAGTTCTGCCGCCACGTCAGCGAGAAGAACCCATACGTGGCGCCGCCGCTGAAGCGCACGGATTGCTCGCTGGTGTCGGACGGCGCCGCGGCGCTGGTGATGACGGATGAGAAGACGGCGCGCTCGATGGGCAAGGCGGTGCGGTTCCGTGCCGCGGTGCAGGTAAACGATTTTTTGCCGATCTCCAAGCGCGACATCACGCGGTTCGAGGGCGCGGCCGAGGCGTGGCGGCGTGCGCTCGATGCGGCGGACGTGAAGCTGGACGAGCTGTCGTTCGTCGAATCGCATGACTGCTTCACGATCGCCGAATTGCTGGAATACGAGGCGATGGGGCTGACCGCGCCAGGCCAGGGAGCGCGCGCAGTGCTGGAGGGCTGGACGGCGAAGGATGGGCGGCTGCCGGTCAATCCCTCGGGGGGGCTGAAGGCGAAGGGCCATCCGATCGGTGCCACCGGCGTGTCAATGCACGCGATCACCGCCATGCAGCTTACCGGCCAGGCGGGTGCCATGCAGTTGCCGAAGGCCGACATCGCCGGCGTGTTCAACATGGGCGGCGCCGCTGTGGCGAATTACGTGTCGATTTTGGAGGGAGTTCGCTAATGCAGGACGCACCGAAGGACGTAGCCGCGATCAAGGACTACCACGCGCACGTCTATTATGACCCTTCCTCCAAGGAATCCGCGGCGCTGTTGCGTCAATGGGTGGAGCAGCGGTTCGTCATGCGGATGGGAAGCTGGCACGACGAACCGGTGGGGCCGCATCTGCAGGCGATGTATCAGATCGCCTTCGCGCCGGAGCTGTTCCCCACGCTGGTGCCGTTCCTGATGATGAACCGCATGGGGCTGACGGTGCTGGTGCATCCGCAGTCCGGCCGTCCGCGCGACGACCACACGGTGAACGCGATGTGGCTGGGCGCGGTGCTGCCGGTGAAGACCGAGGTGCTGCGCGAGGTCGGGTAGCGATGTGACCCTCGCGCGCATGGCCGGTCAAGCCAGGATGGACGGTCCGGTGGCGGTCGGTGCGGTCGTGCCATAGGACTGGAGCGCCTGCATCACGTCGGTGGCGAACACGCTCGCGGACTGGTTGACCTGGCCGGCGCTGAGCGAGCCGTTCTGCAGCATCGGGTCGATCTCGGCCGCCAGTTGCTGCGCCGCGTCGTTCATCGATCCATCCTCGCCGCTGCCATGCGGGTGGTGGTGGTGATGAGGATGAACAGCCGCGGGAGCCTGGTTGGCTGCGGTCTGACCGGTGGTGGCCGCCGTTGTGCCGGCGGCGGTTGGCGTTGCCGCCGCCGCCGCGCCGGCGCCGCTGCCGGACTGCGCGAGTATTGTCTGGAGGTCGGCGGAAAACGCCTGCATGAATGCCGACACATTGCTGTTGGCGGTCAGCGAGCCGGTGTTGGTGATGCTGTCGCTGGCCGGTCTGGTGGTCGCGGTGGTGGTGGCATTCGAACCTGCGCTGGGCTGGCTCTGCCACTGCCACCAATTCTGGTAACTGCTGACACCATTGATCGACATGATTGTCGCCTTCCGTGGTCTGGCCATGAGGGATGCATTGCTCGTGCCAGCACAAACCGGTGTGAATCGGCGCGGAACATGCGTGCAGCACGCTCTGATACCCGGCCATTTTTGCCTTGTCGGCCAAAATCTGCCCGGCATGCGCTGCAGGCCCGGGCTGGCGCGGCGGAAGTCACGCCACCAGCCCGCTGGCCTGCACCGCCAGTGTGGTCAGGTCCGTACCGCTGCCGCTCGCGCTGGATTGCGACTGCTGTTGCATCGCGAGCAAGTACTGGTCGGTAATGCTGGTGACGAATTTCGGGTCCTGGAACTTTGTGACATCGATGCGTGAGGACACCGCCTGCTCCTGAGCCGTGAGGTCCTGGAACGCGACCTGCTCTGGAATGCCCAGGGCGGTCAGCACGACGGAGCGATTGACCGAGTCGCCGAGAACATCGTCCACCGTCTTGATCGAACTGGCCTGGCCGATGAACGCCAGCGCATTCGACAGGCCGGGCGTCGCCTGTTCCAGGGACTGCCGCCACAGCACCTCGCTGTAGGCGTTGGTGAGGGTGGAGATCACCTGCGGATTTTGCAGCGCTGCCAGTCCGTTCTTGGCGAAATCGAAGCTCTTGGCGGTGCTCAGCAGGTTGGTGTCGTTGAGCTGGTTGACCAGCGAGTCGCTCTGGCTCGGGTCGGACAGCAGCGCCTTCTGCGCCAGCGCCGGATACTGGATGTAGCTGGACAGGTTGTTCGCGGTCAGCAGCACCTTCATCACGTTGGGGTTTTCGAGCGCGGTCTGGATGTCCTTGGCGTTGGCCACCCCGGTCTGGAACGCCGCGATGTCGCGCTGCACCTGGGGGGTTTTCGCCTCCTGGGCGACATCGGCGGTTTCGTTCGCCTGGGCGAGCTTGAGGTCGGTGAGCGGATTGCCGGTTGAGACCGCGGTCGAGGTGGTGGTGGTGCCGCCGTACAACGTGTTGAGCATGGCGGTGGCTATGTCGGACGTGGACGAACTGCCCCTGAACAGCAGGTTGTAGTTGATGCCGCTGATGATGCTGCTCACGGGGGGACCTCCGTCGCCGATGCGGGCCCGATGGCGGCAGGATGGCATGACGGGATTAACTTTCGATTGCCAAATGGCGGCGCGCATGTCGGAGCGGTCTTCCCGGGGCCAAGCGGTCGCTCTCCTCGCCAGGGCTGGCGGGGCTGGCGCCGCGCCGGACCGCGCATCTCTTGGCACAACTACCAGATACAGGTACCACGAATATTGCTCGGTGGCGGCCCGTTTTCTGCCTCGATGCCCTCCGCGTGACAGCCTTCCCGATGTCAAGGAACCGCCTATCATGCCGCTCGACGCCAGTTCCCAGCCGCCACAGACCTCGCCGCGTGAGACACGCCTGGCCGACTATCGGCCGCCGGCGTTCCTGGTCGAAACCGTTGAGCTTGCGTTCGATCTCGACGAAGCGGCGACCCGTGTGCGCTCGCGCCTGACGGTGAGGCGCAATCCCGACTCTGCGGATGCCGATGCGCCACTGACAATGGATGGCGAGGCGCTTACGCTGGTGCGCGTCGCACTGAATGGCGAGGAACTCGGCGCCAATCGCTATCGCATCGAGGATGGTAAGCTGCAGATCCCCGACATGCCGGACGCGGCGACGCTGGAGATCGAGACGCGCATTGCGCCGAAGGACAATACGGAGCTGTCCGGCCTGTATACCTCGAACGGCAGCTTCTTCACCCAATGCGAGGCAGAAGGCTTCCGCCGCATCACGTATTTCCCTGACCGCCCCGATGTGATGGCGCGGTTCACCACCACAATCACCGCCGACGCGGCGCACGTCCCCATCATGCTTTCGAACGGCAATCCCGGTGCAATCGAGGACATCGGCAACGGCCGCCACCGCATCATCTGGACCGACCCGCATCCCAAGCCGAGCTATCTGTTCGCGCTGGTCGCCGGCGAACTGGTCGCGGTGAAGGACAAATTTGTCACGCGATCCGGCCGTCATGTCGAACTTGGCATCTGGGTGCGCCGCGGCGACGAGGACCGCTGCGCGCATGCAATGCGTTCGCTGAAGACGTCCATGAAGTGGGACGAGGACGTGTTCGGGCTCGAGTACGACCTTGACGTGTTCAACATCGCCGCCGTTTCGGATTTCAACATGGGCGCGATGGAGAACAAGGGCCTGAACGTCTTCAACACCAAGTACGTGCTGGCAAAGCCGGAGACCGCAACCGACAGCGACTATCAGGGTATCGAATCGGTCATCGCGCACGAGTACTTCCACAACTGGACCGGCAACCGCGTCACCTGCCGCGACTGGTTTCAGCTGTCACTGAAGGAAGGGCTGACGGTCTATCGCGACCAGGAGTTCTCGGCCGACCAGGGGAGTCGGGTGGTGAAGCGCATCGGCGATGTGCGCGCGCTGCGTGCGGCGCAGTTCCGCGAGGATACCGGTCCGCTGGCACATCCAGTGCAGCCTGACCACTACATCACGATCGACAACTTCTATACGGCGACCGTGTACAACAAGGGCGCCGAGGTGATCCGCATGATGGCGACCATCATCGGGCGCCGCGCATTCCGTCGCGGCATGGATCTGTATTTCGCGCGGCACGACAACCAGGCAGTCACCATCGACGACTTCGCCCAGGCGATGCAGGACGCCTCGGGGGTCGATCTTACCAGGTTCAGGCGCTGGTACCGGCAGGCCGGCACGCCGGAGGTTACGGTATCGGACGGCCATGATGCCCCGACGCGCCGCTACACGATGACGTTGACGCAGCGCACACCGCCGACGCCGGACCAGTCGGACAAGCAGCCGCTGATGATCCCGGTGGTGATGGGGCTGCTCGATGGCGCCGGCCGGGAGATCGCGGCGCGCACGCTGCTGTTCGGCGAGGCGGAACAGAGTTTCGTGTTCGACGATGTGGCAGAACGCCCGGTGCCGTCATTGCTGCGCGGATTTTCCGCGCCGGTGAAGCTGTCGGGGGTACCGCCGGCGCAGTTGCAGTTCCTCGCCGCGCACGACACCGATCCATTTGTGCGCTGGGAGTCGGCGCAGCAATATGCCACTCATCTGCTGCTGGCGATGGCGGCGGCACAGCGGCGCGGCGAGACGCCCGCGCTGGATCAAGGTCTGATCGATGCGCTGGCGGCGACACTGCGCAGTGCCGACGCGGACCCGGCATTCGCGGCCGAGGCGTTGGCGTTGCCGAGCGAGGCGTTCCTGGCCGACCAGATGGCTGTCGCGGATGTCGATGCGATTCATGCGGTGCGGCACAGTGCACGCGCGGCAATCGGCCAGGCGCTGCGCGATGAATTGCGCGCAACCTACGAGCGGCTGACCGATACCGGGCCGTATCGCATCGACGGCGCTGCGATCGGACGGCGGGCGCTGCGCAATACCTGTCTCGCGTATCTCGCCGCGGATGGCGACGCCGATGGGATCGCGCGTGCGAAAGCGCAGTTCGATGCCGGACAGAATATGACCGACGTGCTCGCGTCGCTTGCCGTGCTGTCGGCGGTCGGGTGCGCGGAACGGCAGGCCGCGCTGGACGCGTTCCATGCACGCTGGCGCGGCGACGATCTGGTGTTGGACAAATGGTTCGCCATCCAGGCGATGTCGCCCCTGCCCGACACGACGGCCGCTGTGCGCGCGCTGGCGAAACACGCGGACTTCGACCTGCGCAATCCGAACCGTGTGCGCGCGCTGGTCGCCAGTTTCGCATCCGGCAATCAGGTGCGATTCCACGACCTGACCGGCAGCGGATATCGCTTCCTGGCCGACACCATTGTCGCGCTGGACCCGATGAACAGCCAGGTTGCTGCACGACTGGTGCCTCCGCTGGGTCAGTGGCGACGCTTCGAGCCGGCGCGACAAGTGCTGATGAAGCAGGAGCTGCGGCGCATCCTCGAGGTCCCCAGTCTCAGCAAGGGCACTTTTGAGATGGCTTCACGCAGCGTTGCGTAGAGCGCAACCGGCGTTGCGGCGCTCTTTGCAATTACAATCGGATCGGGCTTGCTCTAAATCCGCGCGGCCAACGCGATCAATTCGGTACCCAGCCGTGCCTGGCGCACTGTCCGCGGGCCGCGCGCGACTGACAGGGACGTTTCCAGATCGCTGAATGCTCGGTCGATTCCCGGCTCGCCGGCACCATGCGCATCGTGATGGGTGCGTGCGCGTTGCAACATGTCCGCGGCCAGCACGCGCAATCCCACCAGCGTACCGCGCGACACGCGCAAGTTCGCCGGAATCGAGCGCCAAGACCGCAGTGCTCGCCGCCTCGGCAAACACAGCACTGAGCGCCGCGAGACCACCGAGTGACAGTGTTGCTGCCTCGCCCGTGGCACAAGCGGCGAACCGGGACAGCAGAAAGCGGAACGCGCCCAGCAGGCCGAAGGTGCTGACGGCGTCTTCGACGTCGCGGAACGGGAGCGCCATTGTCTCGTAGGCGGTGCCCGGCCGCCCGAGCAGTGCCGAGCGCGGCACGAGGCAGCCGTCCAGCTTCAGCCCGCAATGCCGCGACGGCGCAAGCGCACGGTACTGCGGCGCTTCGTCGATCGACAGGCCAGTCGTACCGCGCGGCACCAGGAATGCGCTGTAGCGCTTGCGTCCATCCTCGACCGACGTCACCGCGAGCACGATGAATACCGCGGCGAGCGGACCGTTGGTCACCCACGCCTTCTCGCCAAAGATGACGTAACCGTCTGCATCTTCCTCGGCGCGCGTGGTCAGCAGCTTGGGATGCGCGCCGACCCGCGGCTCAGAGATCGCAACCGCTGCGATGTGTGGCAGCCACGCGGCCCGCTGTTGTTCGGTGCCGAACCCCTCGATGAAGAAGCGCGCCACCAGCTGACGCCCGGCGTCACCTTCGCCCAGGTGGCCGGTGCGCTCGACAATCGTGGCTTTCTCGCGTGCAATCGCGGCATATGGCATGGCAGAAGGAAATATAGCATGAGCGATCTCGCCGAGAAGGACGCAATCCGTGAGGTGATGGCGGAATACTGCTTCCACCTGGACAATGACCGCTTCGCCGACATGGCGGCGCTGTTCACCGCGGACGGCACCTGGGACACCGCGTTCGGCAAGGGCACCGGCCGCGGAGGGGTCGAGGCGCTGGTGCGCAGCATGCGCAGGTCCGCCGATCCGCGCCCGCGTGCAATCCATCACTGCACCAATATCGTGATCAAGATCGAGGGCACGACGGCGAAATGCTTCTCCAACTGGGTCACTGTACAGAACAGCGGTCAGGGACCGAAGATCGGTTCGGCCGGCAGCTATGCCGACGACATGGTGAAGCAGGACGGGACCTGGCTGTTCCGCTATCGCAAGATCGACCGGTTCATCCACGACGAGGCGTGACGGTCACTCCGCGGCCAGCGCGACAGGCTGCGCGGTCAACCTGAACCCCCGGTAACCGTCCGCCGCAACGTCATCGCAGGTCTGCCGGTAGGCACCGACCCCGCCGATATACGGCATGAACACCTGCGGCTTGCCGGGTATGTTGACGCCCATGTACCAGGAGTTCGCCAGCGGGTACAGGGTCTTGTAGGCCACCTCGTTGCCGTGTTCGACCCAAGCATCCTCGGCGGTCTGCGTCGCCTCGATGCAGTCCAGGCCGTGCGTGCGCAGATACGCCACGCAGCCGGCGATCCAGTCGACGTGCTGCTCGATCGACACCATCATGTTGCTCAGCACCGACGGACTGCCCGGCCCGGTGATCGTGAACATGTTGGGAAAGCCCGCGGTCATCAGACCGAGATAGGTGCGTGGTCCCGCCTCCCATTTCTGCCGCAGCGTCCGCCCATCGGCTGCGATGTCGATGCTGGTCAGCGCGCCGGTCATCGCATCGAATCCGGTGGCGAACACGATAGCATCGAATTGGTATTCAGTGTCGCCGGCGCGTAATCCGTGCGCGGTGATCTCGCTGATCGGCGCCGCCCGCACATCGATCAGCAAGACATTCTCACGGTTGTAAGTGCCGTAATAGTCAGTGTCGACGCAGACGCGCTTGGTGCCGATCGGATGATTGCTAGGCGCCAGCAGTTCGGCCGTCGCCTGATTGCGCACCGTTTCGCGGATCTTGTCGCGCACGAAATCCGCCGCAGTGTCATTGGCCTGCCGATCAAGGATCAGGTCGTTGAACGCCGCCAGGAAGTAGGTGCCGCCGGTCGACCAGCGCTGTTCGTAGATACGCCGGCGCTCCTCGTCCGACACCTCCAGCGCCGACACGTCGTTCGGATTGTTCAAAATGCCGGTGCGCGCGTGTCGCGCCTGCTCGCGCCGCGCGGGATAGTCGGACTTCCACGACTCCGCGTAGTTTTCCGTCATCGGGCCGTTGCGCGACGGGATGCTGAAGTTCGGCGTACGCTGGAACACGGTGACGTGCGCCGCCCGTTGCGCGATCACCGGTATGGCCTGGATCGCCGACGATCCGGTGCCGATCACTCCGACACGCTGGCCGGCGAAATCGACACCCTCATGCGGCCAGTGGCCGGTGTGATAGGTCTTGCCGGTAAAGCGATCGATCCCCGGAAAGTCCGGCACGCGCGCGGTGGACAGACAGCCGGTCGCCATCACGCAGTACCGCGCCGACACTACGTCGCCACGGTCGGTGCGGATGTCCCAGCGATGCGTCGCGCGGTCGAACCGCGCCTCGGTCACCCTTGTGTCGAACTGGATATCGCGGCGCAGGTCGAAGCGATCAGCCACGTGGTTGGCGTAGCGGAGAATTTCGGGCTGCGAGGCGAACAGTTCGCTCCACTGCCATTCCTGCTCCAGTTCCGGCGAGAACGAGTAGGAATACTGCATACTCTCGACGTCACAGCGCGCGCCAGGGTAGCGGTTCCAGTACCAGGTGCCGCCAACCCCGCTGCCCGCCTCGAACACGCGCGCCAACATCCCGAGACCGCGCAAGCGGTGCAGCATGTACATGCCGGCGAAACCGGCGCCGACTATTGCGACATCGACGACGCTTGGCGATTTGGCAGCACTCATGGCGCGCGGCTCCGCGTAATTACCCATTGGTAGTATTTCGTACGATCAAGTATGTCAACGCCCCTTGAACGCCGGCGGGCGCTTCTCGACGAAAGCCTGCGCTGCCTCCTTGTGATCCTCGCTGGCACGACAGCGCAACATCCCATACGCCTCGCTGTCCAGGCCAGCGGCGAGGTCGCCATATTCCGCGACATTCAAGTTCCGCTTTATGTAGCGCAGCGCCACACTCGGCCCATTGGCCAGCCGCTCCGCCAGCGTCATCGTCTCTGCCACCAGCGCAGCATCGGCCACCACGCGGTTGACCAGCCCCATCGCTTCGATGCGCGCCGCATCGAGCACGTCGGACAGGAAATACAGCTCCCGTGCCTTCGCCGTGCCAACCAGTTGCGTAAGAAACCATGTGCCGCCGTAATCGCCGGACAGACCGACCTTGGCGAATGCCGTGGTCATTCGCGCACTGCGACCAGCGATCCGCAAATCGCAAGCCAGCGCCAGCGACAGTCCGGCCCCCGCGGCGACGCCGTTCACCATCGCAATCGTCGGCTTCGGCATCTCGTGCAGCAGCCGTGACGCCTCCATCGAGACACGCAACAGATCGGCCCGCCGTTCCGGCGTTTCAACGCCGCCCTCTGCCGCGACGCGCGCCTGTGCCCGCACGTCGCCACCCGCGCAGAAAGCACCACCCGCACCCGTCAATACGACGCAGCCGACCGCCTCGTCCACCGCATATGCTGACAGCCGCTCCCGCAGCCGCTGCATCATCTCTTTGGTCAGCGCATTAAGCCGCTCTGGTCGGTTCAGCGTGATCACCGCGACGCGGCTCTCCTGCCGATACAGCAGTTCGTCGCCCATCACCCGGCCGCCGCGATTGCAATCATGCCGACATCCATCGTTGCCTCCTGCGACGTGCTACCGACAGGTAACGTGTCATGCTATTTGGTAACAAGCAACGCTGCGGGGGAGACCGTTCATGCCACGGCTGGAAAATCGGAAGATCCTGATCACAGGCGGCGCATCCGGCATTGGCCGCGCCACATGCGAGCTGTTCGCGCGCGAGGGCGCCGCCGTTGCCGTACTCGACCGCGATACCGCGCGAGTCGCCGGTGCCCATGCGATCGCCGGCGATGTGTCCGACGCCACGTCCGTAGCGCGCGCGATGCTGCAAGCGGCGCAAGTGCTTGGCGGGCTCGACGGGTTGGTCAACGCCGCGGGCGTGTTCATCAACCGCGGCCTCATGGACACCACCATCGACGAATGGAACATGACGATCGCGGTGAACCTCACCGGTACGTTCCTGTGCGTGCAGGCCGCGGTGCCGTTGCTGCGCCAGACCGAGCGCGCGACCATCGTCAACATTGCCTCGGGCGTCGGGCTATTGCCGACCGGCGGCGGCAGCACTGCCTATGTCGCATCGAAGGGCGGCGTAATCGCGATGACGCGAGCGATGGCGGCGGAACTCGCGCCGGGGATCCGGGTCAACGCGGTGTGTCCGGGCGCGGTCGAGACGCCAATGACCGAAGGCACGCTGCGTGACCCGGCCGGCACGGTGGTTCCCGCGATCGTGAACCGCTACGCGCTCGGCCGCCCCGCCGCGCCGGAGGAGATCGCCGCCGGCATACTGTTCCTCACCGCGCACGAGAGTTCGTTCGTCACCGGCATTAACCTGGCGGTCGACGGCGGTCGCACCTACCACTGAGGACACGCCGTCAACAAATCACCATGCCGCCCCATTCCGGCCACGACCAGCCACCACCTTGCCTGACACACATTCAGGATAAGGATGCGTCATGCGAATCTGGTCATCACTGCTGATCGCTGCCCCCGTCGCGGCCGGGCTGCTGGCTGCGCCTGCGGCCTATGCCGACGGACGCGATCATCGCGAGTGGCATGGCGACTGGCATCACCGCGACCACGACAACAGTGGCGCGGTCGCCGGCGCCGTGCTCGGATTGGGTGCCGCGGCGATTCTCGGCGGCGTGATTGCCTCGCAGCAGCCGCAGTACTACGCGCCGCCGCCGCCGGTGGTCTATGCGCCACCGCCGCCCTACTATGGGGGATACTATTCCCAGTACTAATCATCCATCACGTGCCAGGTGCGTAACACGGCAGGGCCGATCGCCATCGCGATGTCGGATGGCGTCGCGCCCTGCGTAGCGCACACCTCGGCCAGGCTGATCTGAGCGCCGCCTGACGGCCAATCAGCACCACTTCGTCGCCCTCCTCCGCATCGTCGATCGCCGACAAATCGAGGCGCATATACTCCAGCGACGGCCCACCCAGGATCGGCGCGCGCCTGCCGCGCAACAGCACCTCGGCGGCGTGACAGCGGCCGCCGCCATCGACCTTGCCAAACGGGATCACGCCGACGCGCCGCACCTTGGCGATGTCGAACGGCGCATGCTCCGGTGCAAAGTCGCGGGTGACCGGACGCACCTGGGTCAGCACCGTTCGCAACCAGCGGATGATCGGCAGGTCGGAGGTATCGGCGAACAGGTACTGGCCGGGATCGACCGCGTCGAGCTCCATCCCCGACAACCGCCCCAGCGTCTTCGACGACGCAAACAGGCGGGTCGGCTGGGCAAGGCCGGCTTGCTTCAGCCGGTTCAGTACCGCGACGAATCGCTGGAACTGCTCCAGCACCACGGCGTCCGGCGCATCGTCGTGGAACGTCGGATGGGTATAGACGATCTCGAGTGACAACAGGCGATGTTGCGCGATGCGATCAGCCATGCGGACGAACTGGTCGGGCAGCACACCGATCCGCTCCGCACCGACCTCCAGCTTGATCGCGAGCTCGATCGGCACGCGCGCATGGCGCGCGCCACCACGTCGATCTCGCGCTCGCTCAGCACGGTCAGAACCAGGCGCGACAATTCCACCGCCGCCACCGCAGCCGCATCGATCGGCGCGCCGGCATACAGCAGGATCGGCGCGTCGATGCCATTCTGACGCAACGTGAGCGCCTCGGCGCGATCGATCAGCGATAGGGCATCCGCGCCACCCGCGCCGCCACGCGCCGCGTCACCGAGTCGCTGTCGATCTCCAGGTAGTTCGGTCGACGATGCCCAGCATCTGTCATCTGTGCCTCGAAGACATTTGCAACCGCAGATGAACACGGATGAAAGCGGATGCAAACATCTGTGTTCATCCGTGTTCATCCGTGGTTTCATTACTCATGTCCCGCGCTCACCTGCTGCCGTTCAATATCGCAGCTTCGCCCGTCGCCGGCGCCATTCGCTGCGGTTCGCGCGTGTTCCTGAGCGGACGGAGCGCCTTGCTTCCCGATGGTTCGGTGGCCGGATTGGGCGATGCCGCGGCGCAGACCCATGCTGCGCTCGATCAGCTCGAGGCGGCATTGCAGGCGGCCGGCGGATCGCTGCGCGACATCACGAAGCTGACCATCTCGCTGGTCGATCGGGCGCACCGCAAGCCGGTGTACGAAGCGATCGGCCAGCGTCTCCGCGATGTGTTCCCGGTCAGCACCGGCCTGCTGGTCGCCGGGCTGCCGCTGCCGGAACTGATGGTGCAGATCGACGCCGAGGCGGTGGTCGGCTCGCCGGTCCAACGCCTGCGCATGTTCGAGATGAAGGACTGGTTCGGTCAGGACATAGCCTGGCAGGGCGCGATGGTTGCTGCCGGAAAGACCGAACTGTTCGTGCGCGGCCAGACCGGTTCGGCGCTGGACGGCGGCTTCATGGCAGGACCGGGACGGCAGCCCAAGGATGCCGCGGCGCAGGCCGACCTCGCATTGAGCAATCTGGCGACGCTGCTGCATGAGGCTGGTTCCGGCATTGACGAGGTCTGCAAGATCACCGTCTACATCAGCGACCGCGCCTATCGCAGCACGGTCTATCCGGTGATCGGAAAGCACTTCCGCGGCATCCATCCAGTCTCGACCGGTCTGATCGTGGCGGGCTTCGCTCGCCCGGAGATACTGTTCGAGATCGACGTGCATGCGCTGCGCGTGCAGGGTGGCCCGCATCGGCGGCTGCGACCATACCATTCGAACACGGTGCGCTATGGGTTCGCCCAGCAGTCCCTCGGTTGCGATTTCTGCATGGCGGTGCGCGCCGGGGACGCGGTGATCCTGCGCGGCCAGACCGGCACCGATCTGAACGAGGTTATGCACGGCGCCGGGGATGCGGTGGCGCAGGCCAGGCAGGCGATGGACAACGTGGCGGTGCTGCTGGGTGAGGCGGGTGCGAGTTTGGCCGATGTGGTCAAGGCAACGGTGTTCGTCACCGATCGCGCCTTTTTGCCTGGCGTGATGGATGCCGTGCTGCGACGGCTGAATGGCGTCACGCCATGCTTCAGTGCGCTCGTGGTAAAAGGTCTGGCCAGTCCGGAGCTGTTGATGGAGGTCGATATCATCGCGGCGACGTCACCCTGAGGCCTCCGCGCGCTGCGCCGCGAAGTTGCGGGGCACGCAACCACCGACAGTTGACTGCTGAATTGTGATTCAGAATATTACGCTCCGCGCTTCCGGAGCGGCGGCCGCCTGTCGTCGTTTGGGAGGCCCAAGTAACGAGCTCTATGTCTCGACCCCGTGACTGGGAGGACCAGGAATTGGCGACAACCAACTGGACCGGTAAAGCTGGCAGCAGCAACTTCAACACCGCAGGCAATTGGGATAACGGCGTTCCAACCTCGACGGTGGATGCTTTCATTGTCGGCACCACCAGTGCCCCATTGGCCGTTACCTACGCCGGCGGCACCGACTTGTTACAGAGCCTGACGACAGACGTCTCCACCCTGACAATTAGCGGCGGTTCTCTGACCATCCTCTTGGGGGCTGCTGTAGGCGGCAATCTTAAGCAGACTGGCGGCGTTCTGGCATTCGATGGCAACGCCACAGCCTCTGGGAATTTCGATCTGACGAACGGTACGCTCTCGATCGCATCGGGCGATACGCTGGCGGTCTCCGGCGCGGCACAGTTCGGTCCGTTCGGTACCGGGCAGATCAATGGCCCGGGCACACTGTCCACCGCCGGCACCACGACGATCGCGGAAAACATCCTGCTCGGCGGCGGGCTGGACTGGAGCAACAGCGGCACCGTCAATGACGACAGCAACATCTCCGCCAACGGTGCCGCAACGCTGACCAACCTGGCCGGCGCCAGCTTCAACCTGACCACCGACTTCCTGACCATCGCCAACAACGGCGGCAGCCTGAGCTTCATCAACCAGGGCACCCTGGCCAAGACCGGTACCGTCGCCGGCACCAGCCGGCTCTCCGTCGCGGTCACCGACACCGGCACCATCACTTCCGACAGCGGCACGCTGGAGTTCGACGGCGGCGGCACCTTCAGCGGCGTCATCGACGGCGCCGGCACTGTCGCGTTCGGCGGCGGCACCAGCACCCTCGGCGAGCTGACCGCGGTGAACCTGGAGTTCGATGGCGGCACGGCGCTGCTCACCGGCAGCCAGGTCGCCGTCTCCGGCACATTCTACCAGACCAGCGGCACGGTCGCGATCGCCGCGGGCAGCACGTTGGCGGTCGCCGGCGCAACGCAGTTCGGTCCGTTCGGTACCGGGCAGATCAATGGCCCCGGCACACTGTCCACCGCCGGCACCACGACGATCGAGGAAACCATCCTGCTCGGCGGTGGGCTGGACTGGAGCAACAGCGGCACCGTCAATGACGACAGCAACATCTCCGCCAACGGTGCCGCAACGCTGACCAACCTGGCCGGCGCCAGCTTCAACCTGACCACCGACTTCCTGACCATCGCCAACAACGGCGGCAGCCTGAGCTTCATCAACCAGGGCACCCTGGCCAAGACCGGTACCGTCGCCGGCACCAGCCGGCTCTCCGTCGCGGTCACCGACACCGGCACCATCACTTCCGACAGCGGCACGCTGGAGTTCGACGGCGGCGGCACCTTCAGCGGCGTCATCGACGGCGCCGGCACTGTCGCGTTCGGCGGCGGCACCAGCACCCTCGGCGAGCTGACCGCGGTGAACCTGGAGTTCGATGGCGGCACGGCGCTGCTCACCGGCAGCCAGGTCGCCGTCTCCGGCACATTCTACCAGACCAGCGGCACGGTCGCGATCGCCGCGGGCAGCACGTTGGCGGTCGCCGGCGCAACGCAGTTCGGTCCGTTCGGTACCGGGCAGATCAATGGCCCCGGCACACTGTCCACCGCCGGCACCACGACGATCGAGGAAACCATCCTGCTCGGCGGTGGGCTGGACTGGAACAACAGCGGCACCGTCAATGAGGACGGCAACATCACCGCCAACGGCGTGGCCACGCTGACCAACCTGGCCGGCGCCAGCTTCAACCTGACCACCGACTTCCTGACCATCGCCAACAACGGCGGCAGCCTGAGCTTCATCAACCAGGGCACCCTGGCCAAGACCGGTACCATCGCCGGCACCAGCCGGCTCTCCGTCGCGGTCACCGACACCGGCACCATCACCTCGGACAGCGGCACGCTGGAGTTCGACGGCGGCGGCACCTTCAGCGGCGTCATCGACGGCGCCGGCACTGTCGCGTTCGGCGGTGGTACCAGTACCCTCGGCGAGCTGACCGCGGTGAACCTGGAGGTCGATGGCGGCACGGCGCTGCTCACCGGCAGCCAGGTCGCCGTCTCCGGCACATTCTACCAGACCAGCGGCACGGTCGCGATCGCCGCGGGCAGCACGTTGGCGGTCGCCGGCGCGACGCAGTTCGGTCCGTTCGGTACCGGGCAGATCAACGGACCGGGCACGCTGTCCACCGCCGGCACCACGACGATCGAGGAAACCATCCTGCTCGGCGGCGGGCTGGACTGGAGCAACAGCGGCACCGTCAATGAGGACGGCAACATCACCGCCAACGGCGCGGCCACGCTGACCAACCTGGCCGGCGCCAGCTTCAACCTGACCACCGACTTCCTGACCATCGCCAACAACGGCGGCAGCCTGAGCTTCATCAACCAGGGCACCCTGGCCAAGACCGGTACCATCGCCGGCACCAGCCGGCTCTCCGTCGCGGTCACCGACACCGGCACCATCACTTCCGACAGCGGCACGCTGGAGTTCGACGGCGGCGGTAGCTTCAGCGGTAGCATCGACGGCACGGGCAAGGTCAATTTCGGCGGCGGCACCAGCACGGTCGACGCCGCCCTGACGGCGACCGATGCGTTCGATCAGACCGGTGGCGCGATCGCTATCAGCCAGAACGCTGTCCTGACGCTGGCGGGTGCGGCGCAGTTTGGGCCGTTCGGCTCGGGCGAGGTCGATGGTCCCGGAACGCTGTCCACCACCGGCACCACGACAGTCGAGGAGTCCCTGACGCTCGGCGGCGGGCTGAACTGGACCAACGGCGGCGTGGTCAACGACGCCAGCAACATCTCTGCCGGCGATGCCAGCGGCGGCAGCGCGACACTGACCAACCTCGCCGGCGCCAGCTTCAACCTGACCGGCGACTTCCTCACCATCGCCAATGCCAGCTACAGCCACGGCACCGGCTCACACACCGGCAACCTGAGCTTCGTCAACCAGGGCACCCTGGCCAAGACCGGCGGTGCCGGCACCAGCCATATCGACACCGCCGTCACCGACACCGGCACCATCACCGCCGACAGCGGCACCCTGGAGTTCGACGGCGGCGGCAGCTTCAGCGGCGCCATCACGGGCGCGGGCAACGTCGCGTTCGGCGGCGGCACCAGTACGCTCGGGGGCCCTGGCGGCCTGAGCGCAGTGAACCTGGAGGTGGACGGCGGGACCGCGCTGGTTATCGGCAGCGATGTCGCCGTCTCCGGCACATTCTACCAGACCAACGGCACGGTCTCGGTCGCTTCGGGTGACACACTGGCAGTCTCCGGTGCGGCGCAGTTCGGTCCGTTCGGCGCCGGCCAGATCAACGGACCAGGCACCCTGTCCACCAAGGGCACGACGACGATCGACGAGGCCCTGACGCTCGGCGGCGGGCTGAACTGGACCAACAGCGGAACCGTCAACGACGACGGCAGCATCTCTGCCGGTGACGGCAGCGGCGGCAGCGCGACGCTGGCCAACCTGGCCGGTGCCAGCTTCAACCTGCCCGGCGACTTCCTCACCATCGCCAATGCCAGCTACAGCGACAGCACCGGATCGCACACCGGCAGCCTGAGCTTGGTCAACCAGGGCACGTTGGCCAAGACCGGCGGCACCGGTACCAGCACCATCGCTGTGGGGCTGGATAACTCGGGGACGGTCGACGTTCAGCAAGGGACCCTGGTGCTGAGTGGCGCCGTCAACAACACCGGCACCATAGAGACCGACGCCAATGGTGTGCTGGATGCGACCGACGGAATCACCGGCAACGGATCACTGATTGTCGGTTATGGCGGCAAGATCGAGCTCAAGGGCGCCACAAGCCAGTCCGTCTTTTTTACCGGGCCCGGCACGCTGCAACTGGATTCCCCCGCCGACTTCTCGGGATCAATCGCGGGCCTGACCACGGGCGATCAAATTACGTTTGGCGGCGCAACAGTAACCGGAGCCACGCTGAATGGCTCGACGCTGACGGTTGAATTCACCGGTGGCGGAACGGTGGCCCTAAACGTGACAGGTCAACTCTCGACTGATGACTTCACCGCTGCAGTCGGCACTCTGACTGCTGCGATTGCGCCCCCCGAGATCACTAGCCCATCGGGGCTCGTGACACCTTTTGAAATTGGGACTCCACTACCGATTTCCGTCGCCGACCGCTACTTAGCTGCTGCGGGCGGTACGGTGACTGTAATGGTGACTGCCGATAGCGGATTACTGTCTATAAACAACACAATGATCAATTTGGCAAGTACTACTGCAGATATCAACAACATCGTTGGTTCTGGCTCCCAAAACCTAACTGTCTCTGGGCCACTTGATCAAGTTAACGCCGACCTCGCGAATTTGACGTATGAGGGTTCTGCTCCATCAGATACTATTCAAGTTAATGTTTTGGACAGCCGAGGGAGTAGCGTCGGTGGTACCATTTCTGACACCGGAGATTTGATCGCTTCTGCGACGATCGTCGCCGCCGATATAGCCAATGGTGACTTTGGACTCGCATCTACTCCCGACCAATCGACCTTGTCCGACGTTGCAAATTTTGACTCCTTACTTGTCTCGTATGTGCTCGGTGCGCATTTGACCACGCTGTGACGGGCTGAGAAATATGTTGACGCGGTTACGGCCGAGTCGATTCTAACCGGAAGCGTGCCGCCGCTTCCTGACCTAGATCGCCTGAGTTACGCCGAGAAGGATGCCCTGATCCGGGCACTGTGGGCGCAGGTGCAGAGCCTGACGACACGGGTAGCGGTGCTTGAAGCGAGGCGCGACGAACCATCGAAGACCCCGGACAATTCGAGCCTGCCGTCGTCGAAGGGGCAAAAACCGAACCAGCCGGACAAAGCCAAGCGCGTCGGGCCGCGCCAGGGCAGCGTGGGACGCAAAGGGGGCGGCCGACCGTTGGCCTGCGATCCCGACGAGACGGTGACCGCCAAGGCGGTAGCGTGTGCGCATTGCCAAGCCGCGCTGCGCGATGCGGATCAGGTGCTGCATGGTCGTTACGACAAGATCGACCTGCCGGTGGTGCGCCCCATGGTAACCCGAGTGGAACGTTATGCCGGACATTGCCGGTGCTGTGGCGGCGTCACCCTGGCGGCGATACCGACGGGCTTGGAAGACGGCTCGCCATTCAGCATGAATATCGTGGCGCTGGCGATCTACCTGCGCTTCACTCACGCGATCAGCTACCGCCGTCTGACGCAGTTGTTCCTGCACCTCTATGCGCTCCCGATCAGCGAGGGCGCGTTGGATGCGATGTTGCAGCGTGCCAAGCCCTGTTTCGACAACGAAGTTGCGGCAATCCTCGCCCGACTGCGTCGTTCGCGGATCGTCTGCTCCGACGAGACATCGGTGCGCATCGACGGACGCACACATTGGAACTGGGTATTCCAGAACGAACAGGTGGTGATCCACGTGGTGCGCAACAGCCGTGCCGCCGGTGTGGTCACCGAGATCATGGCCGGTCAGCGGCCCAGCATATGGGTCTCCGACCTGTATGGCGCACAGCAGGGGCATGCCGATCTATGGCAGGTCTGCCTGGCGCACCAACTACGCGATTGCCAATACGCCATCGATGCGGGCGATATGATCTTCGCCCCACGCATGAAGGCGTTACTGCTGCGTGCCGTCGTGCTGGCACGGCGGCGCAAGCATCTGGCCGAGAGTACGCGGCGCAGCTATCAAGGCAGGCTGGATCGCCAGTTGGACGCGATCATGGTGCTGGCGCCCACCAACCAACACGGCAAGCGGCTGCGCAAACGTTACGGCAAGGTGCGAAGTCACTTGTTCACCTTTCTCGAACATCCCGACGCCCCGCCGGATAACAACGGCAGCGAGCGTGAGTTGCGTCCCACCGCCACATACCGCAAGGTCACGGGCGGCTTCCGTTCTAAATGGGGAGCCGATCTGTTCGCTGGCGTTCGATCCGTCGTTGGAACAGCAGCGCGACGGGGAAAGGATGCGTATAAGGCTATTCGCGCAGTCCTAGACGGGGAATTTGTCATTCAGTCGGGTTGAGCAGATACCTGGGCGGGGCAGGCATACAAGAAACTACCAGCCAAACATACGCCGATCTTAAGAATTTTGCGTCCGCAAGTCTGTCAAACCTGCCAGAGACCCAACTATTACAAGCTGGGCTGACCCTCCTTGCTAGCTTGGAAACAGAGACTCTGGCATCGATTAGCAGCGATCAATCTCCGCAAGCTTTATCGAACGTCCAAAGTGAGGCAAGCGCCTTAGTACAGGATATGGATGCTCACGCCACCACCTCTGAGCTGCTCGCTGCGACTGAGAGCCTGCTTGACGCCGTGCAAACCCCTCAAGGACAACCCTTCTTACTGAACGATCTAGGTGCCCAGGACCAATCGACAATAGAAAGCGCTATATCTAAAATCGTTGCTGATGAGGCTAACAACCAAGCCAGCGTATCGCAAATACTAACTGATGCCGCTACTCTGACATCCGCCATAGGGAGCGGCGTTGTTGGAGCGGATTTGGGAACCAGCACTCAAGGCGAATTTGATTCGGAGCAGGCATATTTGCAGGATCTCCTGGGAAGCTCGCTATCCGGCAACCAACCCGCCGCCTTGATTGATGCGGCGATACTGTCGGCCAGTTCCGTCAAGACCAACAATAAGCTCAATAAGGTCCATAACGGACTGAACGATATAACGGGAATGATACATGCTCATGAGCAGATGGTTCAAGATATTAGGGACGGCAAGATCGGAGCGGCTTTCCTCGATAACTTGGAAGGAGCCGTCGCAGCTGCGGACCTAACGTTCTTGGCATACACATTCATCGGTGGACGAGGACTTATAGAACTCGCGAAATGGCTCGCGATCGCCGGTCTTACCGTTGATACGACGCGCACGTTAGCTGATGCCTGGGGCGACGTCCACTTAACCACCTACGACGGTCTTTATTACAACTTCCAAGCAGCCGGCGAATTTGTCCTGTCGCAATCCACCCAACCTGGCGACACTTTCCAAGTCCAGGTCCGGCTGCAGGCGTGGGAAGGCAGTTCATACGTCAGTGTCATCACCCAGGCCGCGGCTGCGGTTGGCAGTGACCGCGTCACCTTTGGTGTCGGTCGCAGCGACTTCGTGATGGTGGACGGGCAGGCGACAACGCTGAGCGCCAGCAATCCGACGCTCAACCTGGCCGGCGGTCAACTGGTCAGGGTCGCCGCAGCAGAGTACCAGCTCACATGGAACACCGGCGAGGTTCTCACCGTTTTCAACGGTGACAGCTATCTGAACCTGGACATCGCAGGCGGTCCCGCGGATGGCCCTGGCTCGCTGCAAGGCCTGCTGGGCAGCGACAGCGGCACCGCAAACGAGTTCACGCTCCCGAATGGTACCGTCTTGCAGCAGCCGGTCTCCGCCTCGGAGCTGTACAGCGAGTGGGCCAATGCGTGGCGTGTCACTCAGACGACGTCGTTGCTCGATTACGGCCCTGGCCAAACCACCGCAACCTTCACCAACACGCAGTTCCCCGCCGGCATCGTCCCGTTGAGCAGCCTCCCTGCCAGTGTGGTGCAGAACGCGCAGAATATGGTCACCGCGGCAGGGATCACCGACCCCGGGCTCGCTCAGGGCGCAACCGAAGACTATCTCCTCACCGGCGACAAAAGCTTCATCCAAACTGCGGCGCAACAGCAGAATACCGCGACTACAACCTCACTCGTCATCACACCGCCGACCGATACGCTGACCGGCGTTGGTATCGCCCCTGCGGCGACCACCATAACCGAAGCCGCAAGCGGCCCGACGGAGGTCGCCTTCGACATCTACCGCACCGGCCCCGATGCCGTTCCGCAGACGGTGGACTACGCGGTCCTATCTCCCGGCGCCGGATACCTTGGTTCCGGGAATTTCGCGGGCGGGGTGTTGCCCACTGGACAGATGACGATCGCCGCCGGGCAAACAATCGCAACGCTGACCCTCGACGTGATCGGCGGCATCGGCAGCGTGCCATCGGAGACGCTTGAGGTTCAAGTGGACACCGGTCAGACCGGCGTTCCAGTCCTGGCGCCAACCGCGAGCGTGACGATCGGCAACGCCCAGCCGGTTGCGGGCAGCCCCGCGGTTCCCGCCTTCCTGGACCCGAGTAGCGCAGGCACCTTTACCCAGTCCGGAACGACGGCGACCCTTGATCTCGGGAATATCGCGCAGGCCAACGCCATCACCGAGATTGCTCTGTCCCTCGCGAACAACGGGGATGGCGATCCGCTGTCGGGGACCTTCACGGTGGTCTCCAGCAACGGCGTCGTCATCAACGGGATTCAGCCGGTCATCGACCTCGCGTCAGGCGGCGCGATCTCGCTGCCGGTGGATATCGATACCACGAACACCGACCCGGTCAGCGAGATGATCTCGTTCAGCGGCAACGACAGCAATCCGAGCGGTTTCACGGCTCCGCTCGGCGCTCTTTCACTGACCGTGCAGGGCGATGTTGTCGCGGCCGTCTGTTTCCTCGCCGGCACCCTGATCGCCACACCGTCCGGCGAGACACCGGTGGAGCGGCTCGCGGTCGGCGACATCGTCCGCACGCTGCACGGCGAACTCCGGCCGATCGCCTGGATCGGCACCGGCAAGGTGCTGGCCACGCGCGGCCGGCGCAATGCCGCCACGCCGGTCATCGTGCGCAAAAGCGCGCTGGCGGACAACGTGCCGCACCGCGACCTGCGGGTGACCAAGGGGCATTCGCTGTATCTCGACGGCGTGCTGATCCCGGTGGAGTTCCTGGTCAACCACCGCTCCATTCTGTGGGACGACCGGGCGCAGGAAGTGTCGATCTACCACCTCGAGCTCGACACCCACGACGTGCTGCTGGCCAACGGTGCGCCGGCCGAGAGCTATCGCGACGACGGCAATCGCTGGCTGTTCCAGAACCCCAATTCGGGCTGGACCATGCCGCCGCTGGCACCCTGCGCGCCGGTGCTGACCGGCGGACCGATCGTCGATGCGCTGTGGCGCCGCCTGTTGGAGCGCGCCGGTCCGCGTAACGCTCTGCCGCTGACCGACGACCCGGACCTCCACCTGCTGGTGGACGGCAAGCGCGTCGATGCGATGGACCTGTGCGCCGACCGCGCCGTGTTCCGGCTGCTCCGGCGGCCGCGCACGGTGCGCATCTGCTCGCGGTCGGCGGTGCCGCAGGAACTCGGTCTCGCGCGCGACGCGCGGGCGCTGGGCGTGGCCGTTTCCCGGATCGTGGTGGCGCAGGCAGGTCGGCAGGCAGCGATCGAAGCAAGCGCTGCGTCGCTGACGGACGGCTGTCACGCGTTCGAGCGTGACAACGGCATCCGCTGGACCGACGGGGACGCGGCGGTACCGGCGGAGCTGTTCGCGAGCATGCGCGGTTCCGGCATGTTGATCGTGCACCTCGCCGGGGCGACGCAGTATCTGGACGACGGTGCCACCGCCACGGCACTTTCGGCCTGAACAGGCGGCCGGCCACGCCAGAGGGCAGCGGTAGCCGAAGGCCTTGCGATTTGGCGGGTTACGCACGAGGAACCGGCAAAGCCACACCGTCCCGTTGCATCCACTCTCGATAACAGAACTGCAGACGATCTGGCCGGATCGGCGAGCGGGAGAGAGTTACCGCCTATCCGGTGCGGTCAAGGGATCGGGTCTCCGGGGGTTCTCTGGACTGAAAACCCTGCTCGATAACAAATTGCCTCTCGAAATGACAGCATGGCGACGGCATGATCTCCGACGCTCGGCGCGTTCAACGATGGCGCGCCTCGGTGTGCCGGCACTGTACTTAAGCGAGACGATCAGTGCCTTGGAGATCTGGCAACAGCACATCGCTGGCCTGATCGCCGCAAGGGTGGGCCTCGCACCGGCGGCGCTGGTGCTGTTGATCCGCTACTGGGTGCCCGAATCACCGCATTGGCTGCTCCGCAGGGGCAGAACGGAGCAGCCCGCGAGGCGCTCGCCTGGGCGCTCCAGGTCGATCCGGAACGGACCGCGTTGCCCACCAGAATTCCCGATGAAGCGAAGGTCGATGCGTCACTGACCGGGGCAGATGCATCGGTGAAAGTACGGGCATAAGCGTCGGAGGCTCGCTGGCGTGCCAGAGCTTCGTTCACGCAGCTATCTTGAGGCGCGTTCTCGCCTGAGTAACGCTGGGTGACGTATCGGCCAAAGCCCAGCCAGTCGTCAGTTGGCGATCCATATACTGTCTGTTGTAAAGATACAGCATGATAGCCTGAAATACTCCTTTCGTATGTTCAGTATTATATGCAGTAATCCGATCGAAATCTCTCCGCAGAAGATCGGCACGAAGAAGCCGAACAGAAGGTATGTCCATGAATATCCATAGAAACGTTTCTTCAAGAGGCCGCTCGGTTCATGCCTAATAGCGACGCTTCTCTGGATCCCCATTACCATTATCCCGATGACAGCAGGGCTCAGTAGAATGACCAATACAACGAGGATGACCATCCAATGCCATATGCTGAACGAGTTCATTCAGCTGCTCTCCAGCAGAGGGAGCGCCGGTCTTACTGATCACCTGTTAAAGCGCGATGAATAGAGTGCCGCGGGTGTCGCCCCCTGCGCTACCCCTGCCACACCGAAACCAGATCGCGCACCATCGGTCGTGCCGCCGGCGAACCGCCACCAATCTGCGTGCCGACATACAGGAACCCTACGATGTCGTTGTCAGGATCCAGCCCGAGCGCCTGCTTCACCGTCGCGTCATAGGCCGGCGCGCCGGTCTTCCACATCGCGCCGAACCCCAGCGCGCGCGCCGCCAGCATGATGTTCTCGGCCGCCGCGGCAGCGGAAGCAAATTGTTCGGAATCAGCAATCTTGTGGCCGCGATAGATCGTCGCTGCCGCCACCACGATCACCGGCGCGCGCATCGCCTTGTCGCGCTCGCGTTGCAGCATGTCAGGCGGCGCATCCGGCTGTTGCCGGCGCAGACAGTCGGCCATCAGCTCACCGAAGCGTTCGCGCTTGTCCTCCGGCACCACGATGAAGCGCCACGGGCGCAGCCGGCCGTGGTCCGGCGCCCGTAGCGCGCTCTGGAACATGACGTCGAGCGCGTCCTGATCGGGACCAGGTGAACTCAGTTTCATCGCGGATTCCCGGCCAACCAGCAGTTCCAGCGCATCCATTTCGGACCCTCCCAAGCGATCAGTGTGAAATCGAACCGTCGGCCTTCTTCCAGGCGTCAATGCCGCCGTGGATGTGGCAGGCGGTGGCGAGTCCCGCATCCTGCGCCGCCTGGACGGCCATGGCCGAGCGCTCGCCGAAGGCACAATAGAACACCATGCGCTTGTTTGTCGCGCTGGCCAGTTCGTGCAGCATGCCGCCCTCCTGAATGTTCTCCTGGAGGTCCGGATACGGCGCGTGCAGCGAGCCGGGGATCACGCCGTGCCGCTCGCGCTCGGTGCGCTCGCGCAAGTCGATCAGCACGATGTCGCGGCTGCCCACCAGGTCCCTCGCCTGCTCCGCGGTCACCGCCCAGCCACGGCGTGCGATCTCCTGCTGGGCCAGCCCCTGACGCATGTTGGCCGGCACCGCGACGTCCATCATCTTCGGGTTGGACAGGTTCAGGCCGTTCATCAGCGCGACGTATTCATCCACCGACTTCACCTGCAGGCGCGGATTGCAGCGTTTCTCCTCGGCGATCGTGCTGACCGTGTCGCCTTTGTAGTCGTGCGCCGGGAACACCATGGTTTCGTCCGGCAGACGCAGCAGGCGATTGAAGATCGAACTGGTACTGCGCGCGCGGGTCGCCGTTCTGGAAGTCGGTGCGGCCGGTGCCGCGGATCAGCAGCGTGTCCCCGGTGAACACGCGATCGGGCATGATGAAGCTATAGCTGTCGTCCGTGTGCCCTGGCGTGTAGGCGACATCCAGGCTGATGCCCTCGATGCCGAGCCGATCGCCGTCCGCGATGCGCATCGACACGACATCGACGCTGGACTGCTCGCCCATCACGGTGATGCAGCGGGTGCGGTCGCGCAGCGCGCCCAGCCCGGTGATGTGGTCGGCGTGCAGGTGGGTGTCGATCGCCTTCACCAGCTTCAGGTCGAGTTCGCGGATGAGTTGCAGGTAGCGATCGACCTTCTCCAGCACCGGATCGATGATCAGCGCCTCGCCGCCGCGGCGGGAGGCGAGCAGGTAGGTATAGGTGCCGGACGTCGCATCGAACAGCTGACGGAAGATCACGATCGCCTCCTGGAGCAGAGCGCAGGGGGACAGTCTACTGTCTACCAGCCACTCCGCGCCAAGTCATTCTATACGGCGGACCGGACCTAACGCTGACGCTTCACGATTAGGGTTTTGAGCGGCCCCGCCCGCCCTGCTCATCGATCCGTTAGCGCGTGGGTGGGGCGTGCTCAACCCATACCGCCCCCGCCAACGTCGCCGATCAGCAGGCTCGAGGACCGGATCGATGACCAGCGCCTCGCCGCCCCGGCGGCAAGCGAGCCGATAGGTGTAGGCGCCGGACGTTGCGTCGAACCGCCGACGGAAGATCGCGGGCATCCCCCGCGGTGGCGTGCGGGTTCCGGTGCGCTCCCGGGGTTGAGACCCGCGCGCGTGGCGCGCACACTCGCCACATCGTGGGGCACCGATCCGAAGCAGCGAGGCGAACCGCGTGATCGCCCCACTCTCCCTCAGCCTGTCCACGCGCCAGGCGGGGCTGCTGCTCGCCGCTGCGTTCCTCACGTTCGCCGTGGGCGCGGCATGCATGCACTCCTACACGGTGTTCCTGATCGCCTTCATCGAGGCGTTCGGCTGGAGCCGCGGGGAAGCCTCGATCGCCTATTCGGTGTCGCAGCTGATCACTGGTGCGACGTCGCCCGCGGTCGGCATTCTGGTGGACCGGCTCGGCCCGCGGCGGCTGATCCTGATGGGCGGGTTCCTGCTTGCGGCAGGCCTGGTCGCCAGCGCGTTCGCCAACGCACTGTGGCAGGTGATCGTGCTGTACGGAGTGGTGATGACGCTTGGCGCCAACTGCCTGGGGCTGGTGGTGTTCGTGCCGATCCTGTCGCGCCATTTCGTGCGCAACCGTGGCATGGCGGTGGCCGTGGTGCAGTCGGCCAACGGCTTCGCCCGCGCCGTCTCGGCGCCGCTGTCGCAAGTGCTCATCGCCTCCTTCGGCTGGCGCGGCGCCTATCTGGCGCAGGGCGGGTTCATGGCGGCGGCGTTCCTGCCGCTCGCCGCGATGTTTCGCCGTACCGAGCCGGAGCGAGCGCTGACTCCCGGCGGGCGCGCCGTCGTCGGGACTGGTTGGACGCTGCGCCGCGCGATCCGGACGCCGCATTTCTGGCTGCTGTTCCTGGTCTATGTGTTCACCGGTCTCGGCAGCTTCCTGGTGGCGTTGCACCAGCTTGCGTTTGCCGTAACGATCGGCTTCGACAAGCTGTACGCGGCCGAGGTGCTGGGCCTTGGCGCTTTGCTGTCGCTGCCGGGAGTGATCGTCACCGGGATCCTGTCGGATTATGTCGGTCGCGAACTGTCCGCAGTGGTGACCTATGGCACCTCGATCTTCGGCGTCGCCTGCGCCATGTTCATCACGTCGCCGGACCAGCATCTTCTGCTGTGGCTGCATTCCTGCTTCTTCGGCCTCACCTGGGGAGCGCGCGGGCCAGCGATCACCGCCAAGACTGCCGATCTGTTTCCGGGTCCGCGACTGGGCACGATCCTGGGCGTGATCACCATCGGCACCGGCGTCGGCTCGGCCTCCGGATCATGGCTGGCAGGATGGATCTTCGATGTCACCGGCAGCTATCAAGTCGCGTTCGGGCTTTCGATCTTCTTCTATCTCTGCGGCAGTGTCGCCTTCTGGGCGCTGCGCCGCCCGCCCGCAGTGGATTGCTGACGCGGCCACTTTCCCTCTGGCCTCACGTCCCGGAGGCCGCTACAACCGCTAAACCTTGCTCGATGGAATGCTCGGGATGCGCCTGATTGCTGCGTTGCTGACCGTTGCCGGCCTCGTCGCCTGCGGCATGACCCAGACGCAGTCGGAGTACGCATTGGCGCGTTACGACGATGAGTGGCGTCAGCGGCAGGCAGTGCTGGATGCCGAAGCGATTCTGCAGGGCATGCGGCAGGCGCGGGAGCGCCAGGAAGCGCTCGCGCGAACCGCGCGCTAGGTCAGACGCGCCACGCCCGGGCGCCGCCTTCGGTGAAGCTGCAACGCATGGTCGTGCCTGGCTCGCGCGACAGGGTTTGCAACAGGTAGGGCCGTCGTTCCGGCGCTACCATAAAGAACAGAAAGCCGCCGCCGCCGGCGCCCGATACCTTGCCCGCCAATGCGCCCGCCGACTGCGCAACATCGCACACTCGGTCGATTTCGGCGTTGGTGATGCCGGAGGCGGTCCGCTTCTTGGCATCCCAGCTCCGGCCCAGCGTGTCGCTGAACCCGCGCAGATCGTTGTGCAGCAGCGCGTCCTTCATGATGTAGGCGTCGCGCTTGATCTGATGCATCGCCAGCAGCGACGCCTCGTGGCCGCTGCGCAGGCTCGCCGATTGTTCGGTGATGATCTTCGCCGACTCCCGCGAGATGCCGGTTTGGTACAGCACCAGCATCGCCTCCAGCTCCATCAGGGTCGACTGGCGGATGCGCAGCGGATTGACAATCGCCTGCTCGGCGGAGAACTCGATGAAGTTGATGCCGCCGAAGGTGGCCGCGTACTGGTCCTGCCGGCCGCCTGCCTGGCCGACATCGACGCGCTCGATCAGGTAAGCGAGATGGGCTACATCGTATTCGCCGAGCGGCAATGCCAGCAGCTCGCGATAGGCCTCGATCATCGCGACCACCAAAGTGGACGACGAACCCAGACCGGAACCGGCCGGCGCGTCGGATGCGGTCATCACGGTCACCGGCAGGCAGGCGCCACCGAGGAACTGATGGACGATCCGCCGATACACCGCCTTGTGCAGCGCGAGCATCCCCGCGGGGGCCGGTTCGGCGCCGGTGTCGGCTTCGAGTTCCTGCTGATAGTCCAGCGCAACGAACTTCACCTTCTGATCGTTGCGAACCTCGATGGAGCAGTACGCGAACATGCCGATCGTTGCATTCAGCACGCAACCGCCGAACGTGTCGCAGTACGGCGAGACATCGGTGCCGCCGCCGGCGAAACCCAGACGCAGCGGCGCGCGGGCGCGCACCTTGTTCACCCGCGCCGAGTGGTCGAGCAGTGCGCGCACGTTGACCGTCGGGCGGGCGCGGACCGACACCTCGACAAGATCACTCATCCGCCGCGACCTCGCAGAACGCGGCGTAGTCAGCGTCACGTTGCGACAGGATCGGCGGCCGGACCGGCCAGTCGATGCCGAACGTCGGATCGTCCCAACGCACGCCAGAGGACGATGTTGGTATGTAACGTCCAGCGATCTGGTAGAACACCTCGGACGCGTCGGTCAGCGACTGAAATCCATGGGCGAAGCCGGCGGGGATGTAGACCGCCACGCCATTCTCTTCGTTCAGCTCGACCGCCTGCCAGCCGCGGAATGTCGCGGAGCCAGGCCGCAGATCCAGCAGGACGTCAAACACTGCCCCGCGCGTGCAGCGGACCAGCCTGGTCTCCGCATGTGGCGCGCGCTGGAAATGCATTCCGCGCAGCGTGCCGCGCCCCGTATTGAACGACGTGCTGCATTGGACGAAGTCGCCAATCAGTCCGCGCGCGGCGAATTCATCGCGGCAGAAGGTTCGCGCGAACCAGCCCCGCCCGTCGCGATGGCGTTCGGGCGAAACAACGAAGGCGCCGGTCAGCGGAAGTTCATCGAACCGCATCAGATCACCTGGAGGCTCGGGATCGGCGTGACGAATCTGCCGCCCCAATCGCGCACGTCACGCATCTGGTCGATGATTTCGTCCCGCAAATTCCACGGCAGGATGAACACGTAGTCCGGCCTGATGGCAAAGATATGCTCGGGCGCAAGGATCGGAATCTGCCTGCCAGGCAGGAAGCGTCCCTGCTTGTGCGGACTGCGATCGACGGTAAACGCCAGCAGCTCCGGTCCGACGCCGCAATAGTTGAGCAACGTGCTGGCCTTCGCCGGCGCACCATAGCCGGCGACCAGCCTGCCCTCGCGCCGCGCCGTTATGAGGAACTCCAGCACCTGGCACTTCACGTCGATCACCGTCGCGGCGAACCGATCGTAGGTCGCCAGATCGGCAAGGCCGGCATCCGCCTCCTCGGCCAGCGTCGCGTGACAGCGTTCGGTGCGTTCTCGCGCCGCAGCCGCATGGCAGGCATGGATGCGCAGCGAGCCGCCGTGCGTCCGCAAACGATCGACGTCGAACACATGCAGGCCGTGGTGCGCGAACACCTTGTCCACGACGAGCAGCGAAAAATACGAGAAATGCTCGTGATATACCGTGTCAAACTGCCGTTCCGCGATCAGGCGCAGCAGGTGGGGAAACTCCACCGTGATCGTGCCCGATGGCTTCAGCAGGATCGACAGAGCGACGACGAAGTCGTTCAGGTCTGGCACGTGCGCCAGCACATTGTTGGCGCAGATCAGGTCGGCCTGGCGTCCCGCGGCGGCAAGCCGGCGCGCCGTCGCCACGCCGAAAAATGCGACCTCGGTCGGCACGCCGCGCGCCTCGGCCACCGCGGCAACATTCGCTGCGGGCTCCACGCCAAGTACATCGATACCGCTCCGCCGGAAATACTGCAGCAGATAGCCGTCGTTACTTGCCGGTTCAACGACCAGCGAACCTGCACCGAGCCCAAGTTCCTTCGTCATCCGTGCGGCATAGGCTGCTGCGTGACGCAGCCACATCTCGGAGTACGACGAGAAATATCGATAGTCGGAGAATATGGCGTCGGGAGAAGCGAACTCCTCGAGTTGCACCAGCAGGCAGTTCTCACAGACGTAGGCATGCAGCGGATAATGCGGTTCCATCGACCGTAGCTGCTCCGCCGTAAGGAGCGCATTCGACAGCGGCGATCTGCCGAGATCAACGAAGCTGCGTCGCAGTTCGCTGCGGCAGAAGCGGCAGGCGGACGCGGTCATGAGCCCAGCTCACAATAGCGCGCGATCTGCCGCTCCGTCAGCGCCCGCGCCGGCTCACCCGCGGCAACCTGTCGGTGCCAATCGACCGTCCATGCCAGCGCATCGTCGAGCCGCAGCCGTGGCGCCCAACCAAGCCGTTCGCGCGCCCGCGCGGCATCGACTTTCAGCGCCGCGGCCTCATGCAGTGCGTCACCGGAGGCATGGAACCATGTCGCGCCATCGCCCCACTGCTCGACGATGCGCGAGGCGATCCACGCTACCGGTCGCGTCTCCTCATCGGCCGGCCCGAAATTCCACGCGTCGCCGAACGCGGCGGGATCAGCGTTCAGTTGTTCGGCCAGCCTCAGGTAGCCGCACAGCGGCTCCAGCACGTGCTGCCACGGCCGCAGCGCATGTGGATTGCGGATCGCGATGGCCTCGCCCGCGTCGAGCGCCTTCATGCAGTCGGGTAGCAGCCGGTCCGCTGCCCAGTCGCCGCCACCGATCACGTTGCCAGCACGCGCGGTCGCCACACCGACGGTGGACAAGAACGATCGCCGGTAGGCTGCCGTCACCAGTTCGGCGCAGCCTTTGGAGCTGCTGTAGGGATCGTGGCCGCCCATCGCCTCGGTCTCGCGATAGGCCCACGGCCAATCGCGGTTCTCATAACACTTGTCGCTGGTCACCACGATCACGCTGCGAACCGTCGGTACCGAGCGTATTGCTTCCAGCACATGCACGGTGCCCATGACATTCGTCGCATAGGTCGCGACAGGCTCGCGGTAGGACGCTCGTACCACCGCCTGTGCGGCCAGATGGAGTACGACCTGCGGCTGCAACTCGCTTACCGCGCGATGCACCGTGTCCAGGTCACGGATGTCGCCGTAACTTGTCGGCACCAGATCAGCGAGACCTGCCAACGCGAACAGGCTCGGTTCCGTGGGCGGCGGCAGCGACAGGCCTGCCACCCTGGCACCGAGACGGTGCAGCCACAGGCTGAGCCAGGAGCCCTTGAACCCGGTATTGCCGACCACGAGAACGCATCGGCCGTTCCAGAATTCCCGGCTCGGGTTCGTCCTCCCGCCCTGCATGGCCGATCGCCCCCGGTGCGTCTAATCGAGTGAATACGCGCGGCCATCCTCGGCATGAGAATTCTTAACACTCTTCTAAAGCTGCTACGCTCCGGTCGGTTCATTGCGACAAGGGGATGGTCCCGCCATGGAGCTGCCTGCAGAGCCTGTCGACTTTCTCATCATCGGTGGCGGCTCGGCCGGCTGCGCGCTGACGTCCCGGCTGAGCGAGGATCCCGCCACGCGGGTGCTGCTGTGCGAGGCCGGGCGCGATGTAACGCCATCCAACATCCCCTCGGTGCTGGCCTCGCCCTACCCGGGGCGGACGTATTTCCAGCAGGAATGGTTGTGGGGCTCGCTGCAGACCTCCCGCGGCGACAGCGGCACCAATCAGCCGACCGAGCCGTGGTTCTACGAGCAAGCGCGCCTGCTGGGCGGCGGATCGTCGATCAACGGCATCTGCGCCAACCGCGGCTCACCGCACGACTATGACGAATGGGCATCGAAGGGCGCGCATGGCTGGAGCTGGTCGGATGTGCTGCCCTATTTCAAGCAGCTGGAGACCGACGCCGACTACGGCGAGCCGCTGCACGGCAAGTCCGGCCCGGTGCCGATCCAGCGCCATCGCGAGCAGGACTGGACCGGCTACACGCGGGTCATGGCGAAGATCTTCGCCGACATGGGCTATGCCATGCACGAGGACCAGAACGGTCCCTGGACCGACGGCATATTCCCCACCACGTTCAACGTCGATCTGAACGGCCGGCGCGGCAGCGCGGCGCTGGTGTATCTGTCGCCCGAAGTGCGCAAGCGGCCCAACCTCACGGGTCCTGACCGAGACGTCGCTCGACCGGCTGGTGATCAAAGCCGGCCGCGTCGCGGCAGCGCGGTTCACCCGCGGCAACGGCGAGAGCCTCACCATCAAGGCGCGTCAGGTCATCGTCTCGTCCGGTGCGCTGCAGAGCCCGGTGGTGCTGATGCGAAGCGGCATCGGCCCCGGCGCGCATCTCGCCGAGCACGGCATCCCGGTGCAGGTCGATCGCCCGGGCGTCGGCGAGAACCTGCAGGAGCACCCGAACATCGGCATCTCCGGCTACCTGCATCCCTCGGCGCGGCTGCCGTCGCGCGAGGTGCACCATCTGCAGGCGCTATTGCGCTATTCCTCCAACATCGATGGCATCCAGCCCGGCGACATGCACGTGGCGATCGCTGCACGCGGCGGCTGGCACGCGGTGGGGCAACGGATCGGCACGCTCGGATTCTGGGTGAACAAGTCGGTACTCGACCGGCCGCGTGCGGCTGTCGTCGTCGCCGGACAAGCGCTCCGACATCGACTTCCGCATGCTGTCCGATCCGCGCGATATGGCGCGGCTGAAGGAGGCGTTCCGCATCGGCGTGCGTGCGATGACCGCAGCAAAGCAGGAAGGCGTGGTGCTGGACGTGTTCCCCAGCGGCTACTCGCCGCGCATCCGCGAACTGATGCGGCCCGGTGCGCGCAACGGCGCGATCACCGCGATGGCGGCGCCGCTGATGGATCGCAGCAACGCCATCCGCAGGAAGGTCATGACCTTTGCGGTCGGCACCGAGAATACCGCCGAAGAACTGGCGGCCAATGACACGCTGCTGGAGGCGCATTTGCGCAAGCGCGTCAACGGCACCTGGCATCCGTGCGGGTCGTGCCGCATGGGCGATCCGACGGACCGCATGGCGGTCACGGATCCCCATGCTCGGGTGATCGGCGTCGAGGGGCTGCGCGTGTGCGACGCCTCGTTGATGCCGACGGTGCCCTGCGCCAACCTCAACATCCCGGTGCTGATGATCGCCGAGAAGACCGCCGCCACGATCCGCGCTGGCGGCTGAACCACGTCCCTGGAGGAAAATGCCGATGCCGACCAAGGTCCTGCTGGTCAATACCCTGGAGCAAACCGTGAAGGAGGCGCAGGAGATGACGCCTCCCGGCTTCGACCTTGCGGTCGGCGCGCCGGGCAGTGCCGGCTATGCCGCGGCACTCGCGGATACCGAGTACCTGATCGGCAACGTCAACCCGATGGACAATGCATTCTTCCGCGCCGCCCCGAAGCTGCGGCTGGCGCAGTTGTTCAGCGCCGGCTACGACCACGTCGATCTCGAGGCGGCGCGCAGCGCTGGCGTGCTGGTGGCCAATAATGGCGGTGCCAATTCACGCGCGGTGGCCGAGCACACCATCCTGCTGATGCTCGCGGTGTACCGGAAGCTGGTGCCGCAACACGCCATGACGTCCAGCGGGGTCTGGCGCGGCAACCAGCCGATACCGACATTCTACGAGATGCAAGGCAAGACGCTGGGCATCATCGGCTATGGCACCATCGGCAAGCGCGTCGCACGCATCGCCGCCGGTGGTTTCGACATGCGTATCCAGTACAACGATATCGTGCGACTGCCGGAACACGAGGAAGATGCGCTGAACGTGCGCTATCGCCTGCTGCCGGAACTGATGCGCACGTCGGATATCGTCACGCTGCATGTGCCGCTGACCAGGCTGACCCGCAACATGATCAGCACGCGCGAGCTGGGATACATGCAGCCGCACGCGGTGCTGATCAATTGCAGCCGTGGGCCGGTGATCGACTTTCCGGCGCTGCATGAGGCGCTCACCGGCGGCAAGATCGCCGGCGCAGGGCTGGACGTGTTCCCCGCCGAACCGCCGTCGCCATCGGAGCCGGTACTGTCGCTCGACAACGTGGTGCTGACGCCGCACCTCGCCGGCGCCAGCAGCGAGACACGGGTAAAGCAGACGCGCAACGCATTCGACAACGTGCTGCGCGTGCACCGCGGCGAGCGGCCGCTCTGGGTGGTGCCGGAACTGCGCGACATGGCGGTCAAGCAATGACGGAACGCGGCGGACTGCCACCGCTGCGGGTGGAGGTGACGGCCAGGTTCCTGGCCGAGGCCTCCGAGCGTCAGCGCGCCTACGAGGTGAGGCGGAAGATGTGGACCGCGGCGTTCCATCCATCCGAGCCGCGGGCACAGGCGGCGTCGCGCTCGCGGCGGGCGGGGAAGATCAACGATCCGCGACAGGGGAGGTTCGACCTATAGCGGCGGCGGCTCCTGGCGCGCGGGCGTTCGGTGCGATCGCACCGCGTACCGGCGTGATACGGTGCTGCGCGCAAGGAAGCGCAATGTAACGGCCAATGATTTCAGGCCACGGTCTGCGACTGGCCGCACAGTAATGACGCAGGGAGTTTGGTGTCGGTCATGTCGCAGATCATTTTCACCACCCTCGGGCCGCCCGGGACCAACCACGAGTTCGTCACGCGCAAGTACCTGAGCTTCCACGGTCTGACGGCGACGGCGGACCTGCAGTTAACCGCCAATGTGGACGAGGCGTCCGAGCGAATCCGCACGGGCGCGGCCGACTACTTCGTCCTGTGCTCGGTGCATCCCGATGCGTCGCGTGCCGTCGGTCGCCACTACCGGGAAATGTTCGTTGTCGACAGCTTCATCTCGCCTAGTCTACCGCTCGCCGTGCTGACGCGCGCAGGCATCGAACACCCGACCTCCATCGGGGTGCTCCACCCGTCTACCACCTATTATATCGACGCGAGTAAGTGGGACCGAGTGGTCCATATCACGACGGGCACCCTGCATACTGTCGCGAACGGCCTCTTGGCGGGCACTTACGACTCTGCTCTCGTCTACCGGACTTATTCCGATCGCTTTCCGGGCCGGCTGCGTGTCGACCAGGAGCTGGGCTCGCCAGACGACGCTTGGCTTGTGCTCGGCCGTGAGCGCACGTTCTTCGAACCGGTGCAGGCCTGGCGTGACGCTCCGGTCGCGCGACAGTTCGCTCGCCTCGCCGATGCCGCTTGAAGCTCGCCCTCGTCAGCCTCACGTCCCACCCAATCGGCTTCGCAGCCGTAGCGGGAAACCGGCCATGAGAGCCCCGGCCCACAGCTTGATGTGGCCTGCCCGACAGCACCACCCGCGCCAGCCCGCCGCCCATCTGCTGTCCAACGGGCTGGCGGTTATCGAGCGGTCAGCCTAGCGTCGCTGAGTTCGTCGCGACGATGCAGGCTCGGTCGCGGCCCGCAACTGGGAAAGGCGCTTTGCTCGTGCAGCTCCCTCAGAATGGCGGTTGCCTTTGCGGCGCGCTTCGTTACGAAATTACCCGTGCGCCAATCGCGGTCTACACCTGCCATTGCACCAATTGCCAGCGCCTGTTAGGCAGCGCATTCTCGATGTCGTTCATCGTCGCTGACGAGGCCTTCCACCTCTCGGGGAGTGAGCCCCGGCCGATCCAGCGCATTACCGATAGCGGGCGCACGGCGACCCGGTGGATCTGCCCCGAATGCGCCACGGTCATCTGCAGCGGATCAAGGCCTGGACTGCCCTCGCCAATTGCGTTTCGCGGTGTGCGCCGGCACCCTCGATGATACCTCCTGGCTACGGCCGACGGCTCATTTCTGGACACGCAGTGCGCAGCCCTGGGTCGTGCTGCCTCCGGACGGACAGCGGTTCGAGACGCAGCCGGCGGACACCATGGGGTTCTTGTTGTCGCAGCAGTCGGAGGGCCGCGGCCTTTGGTCGGACCGGGAACCGAAGTGATGCCTGACAGGCCTGCTAACACCGGGCGACCATCTGGGGACCCTTCCATGCGAGCTTCGTATGTCCGCCGGTTCGCGGACGAGTCGGGCGTTTCCCACTTCGAAGACCTGGATGTCGAGATGGTTCCAGGATTTGCGGCGCCTCCCGCCGAGCCGCTTTATCACGCGCCGTTCATGACGACCGCGCAATGCGCATGGATCGGCGGGACTTCCGATCGGAACGGCGATGTCCCGCACCTGGCCCGGCATCGTTTCCTGCTCGTCAACATTCGAGCAGAGTTTCAGGTTGCCGCCGGGGACGGCACCGTTCGCGACATGGTGCCTGGCAGCGTGATGCTGGTCGAGGCACCTGGGGCACCGGGCATTCAACTCGTAGCACCAGTGGTGACGAGGGGCTGTGCCGGTTCTTCGCGCTGCCAGACTCGACAGGATAGCAGTCCCATCCTGTCGATATCGCAACTCGCTGTCCGGTGAGGCCACGGGTTTTTCCTGCCGGCATAGCGACGGCTGGCTAAACGCAGGATCGGAGAGAACATGATGCCGACAGGTCGCCCGGATGCCGAAGCCGCTTCAACGAATATCACCAAGCGGATTCAAGAGCTGGGAGATTGGCGAGGAGAGACCCTCGCCCATGTCCGTCGTCTCATCCACGATGCCGACCCCGACATCCAGGAGGAGTGGAAATGGAGGGGAACTCCCGTCTGGTCCCATGACGGCATCGTCTGCACAGGGGAATCGTACCAGCAGGTCGTGAAGCTCACCTTCGCGCGCGGAGCCTCCATCAATGACCCGCAGAGGCTGTTCAATTCCAGCCTGGACGGGAACACGCGGCGCGCGATCGACCTCCGCAAAGGGGAGAAGATCAACGCGGCTGCCTTCAGGCAACTCATCCTCGTCGCAGTGGCGGCCAACTCCGCAGCGCGCGCTCAACGGTCAGCCACCCGCCGGTAAACGGGCCGGCGGTGGCACCTGCTGAGCCGGATCGTTTCCCGCCCATGAACCACGCCGCGGACGCCACCTCGGATCGCCGCGCCATATGGCGCAGGCGATCGCTCCCCTCCCCCGCTGTTCCATACTATCGTCGCGGCGAACCGACCAAGGATCGAGCCAGATGATCGACCGCGCCACCGACATACTCGGGCTGGTGGACGTGCAGCCCACCTTCATGCCGGGCGGCGAGCTCGCGGTGGCGAACGGCGACGCAGTCGTGCCGGTGATCAACCGCCTGCTCGCGCGGTTCGACCATGCGTTCGCCACGCAGGACTGGCATCCGCCGGGCCACCTCTCGTTCGCCAGCGCGCATCCCGGGCGCAAACCGTACGACACGATCGGCATGCCGTACGGCCAGCAGGTGCTGTGGCCGGACCACGCGATCCAGGGCAGCCCCAACGCGGCGCTGCACCGCGAGATCGATCTGACCCGCGTGGAGGTGATCATCCGTAAGGGCTTCGATCGCGCGATCGACAGCTACTCGACGTTCTTCGAGAACGACCGCCGCACCGCGACGGGCCTCGATGGCTGGCTGCGGCAGCGTGGTTTCCGGCGTGTGTTCCTCGCCGGACTGGCGACCGACTTCTGCGTCGCCTGGTCGGCCGAGGACGCGGTGCGGCTGGGCTATGACGTGGTGATGATCGAGGACGCCTGCCGCGGCATCGCCGTGCCGCTCCCCGACGGTCGCACCACGATGGACGCAGCGCGCCAGCGGCTGGCAGGACTCGGCGTACGGACGGTCGGCAGCGCCGAGTTCGGCGCATGACGACATGGTTGGTGACCGGCGGCGCGGGCTTCATCGGCTCGCATCTGTGCGAGGCGCTGCTGGCGCGCGGCGATGCGGTGCGCGTGCTGGACGACCTGTCCACCGGAAGGCGTGAGAACCTGCCGCCGAATGCCATGCTGATCGAAGGCGATGTCGCGGATCCGATCGCGATGCGAGCCGCGCTGGAGAGCGTGGCCGGCTGCTTCCATCTCGCCGCCATTGCCTCGGTGGAGCGCGGCGTCACCGACTGGCTCGGGACGCACCGCGCCAACCTAACGGGCGCGATCACCGTGTTCGATGCGGCCCGGACAATGCGCGTCCCGGTGGTCTATGCGTCCTCCGCCGCGGTGTACGGTGACGCCGCCACCGTCCCGATCGCCGAGGCATCGGAACGTCGCCCGCTTTCCGCCTATGGTGCCGACAAGCTTGGCTGCGAGCTGCACGGCCGCGTCGCCAGCCACGTGCACGGCATCCCCACCGTCGGGCTGCGTTTCTTCAATGTGTACGGACCGCGCCAGGACCCGCGTTCGCCGTATTCCGGCGTGATCTCGATCTTCTGCGAGCACATTCGCCGCAGCGCGCCGATCGACATCTTCGGCGACGGCGGGCAGACGCGCGACTTCGTCTACGTAGCCGATGTCGTCACAGCGCTGCTGGCGGCGATGCGTCTCGCGCCTGCCGATGCGCCGGTGTTCAACGTGTGTACCGGCGTCGCCACCTCGGTGCTGGACCTGGCGCGTGTCATCGCTGAGCTGGCCGGCACGCGACTGGATGTGCACCACCGGCCACCGCGCGTCGGCGAAATCCGTCACTCCACCGGCTCGCCTGCACTGTCGCGCAATGCCCTGGGATCGCCTGAGCCGATGGATCTGCGGGACGGCCTCGCCAAGGTGCTGGACTGGTTGGGCGACTCGAGCTAACCGACGCGCCGAGGGCCCCCAGGGAGACCAAGCCGAGTGCCGTTGAAGGAAGTGGCGACCGCGCTGCTGGTGCCACCCATTCCCCTGGTGTTCGTGGCCCTGGTCGGGCTGCTGATCGAGCGCCGTTGCCGGAGCATCGGGCGTTTCCTGGAATGGTTCGGTGTGCTTGGGCTGTTGGTGTTGGCAATGCCGGTGGTCGCCGGTTTGCTGCTGGCCACGCTCGAGCGGAATCTGCCGCTTTCCCCGCCACCTGATCAACCGCCTCAGGCCATCGTCGTGCTCGGCGGCGACACCTTGCGTGGCGGCAGCCAGGCTCCGATCACGCATCTCGGCCCGCTGTCGCTGGAGCGCGTGCGGGCTGCCGCCTTGCTGTATCGCCGCAGCGGCTTGCCGGTCCTGATCACCGGCGGGAAGCTGCGCGCGTCCGAGCCGCCGGTCGCCGCGATGATGGCCGACAGCCTCGTGCATGACTTCCAGGTGCCGGTGCAATGGGTCGAGCAAGAGTCGCGCGACACCTGGGAGAATGCCGATCTGAGCGCCGCCATCCTGCGGGGGCAGGGCATCAGGTCGGTCTACGTGGTGACACAGGCCTGGCACATGCGGCGAGCGATCGTGGCGTTCACCGCCGCCGGGATCACGGTGACGGCCGCGCCGACCCGATTCGATCGCGTGTCGATGTCGTTCGCGCTGGACTTTGTGCCTGAGGTCAGCGGTTGGCGGGCAAGCTATTTCGCGATGCACGAGTGGATTGGGCTGGTGTGGTACTCGATTGCGATGAGCCCATAACTCGGACCCGCGCCGGCGATGCTCGCCTTGGCGGCAGCGCCTCAGGTCCTGCCCTCGACGCCGGCTGACCAACAGCACGCCACCCAGCCCCACACTGAGCAGCAGCATCGAGGCCGGCTCAGGTGCCATCGCTGTCAAACTGTAGACGAAGAAGTCCCCAGTGCCGCCGAGGGCTGTGCTCATGTCGGTGACGAGTGTCAGCATGGCGGTATATGGTCCCGCGGTAGCCGCGAGGAAGCCGATGTCGACGGTTTCCGATCCGCCCTCGGGCAGCACCGCCAACACACCACCGGTGCCGCTCTGCTTGCCATCGATACTGAAGTTACTCGCGTTCTTCCCGGTGATCGTGAAACTCTCGATCGTCAAATCGGTCAGCGTGTGATCGCCGCCATTCGGGTCAGTGCTGACATTCGTCAGCTGGAGCAACTCGGTATGGTTGGTGTTGAGACCCACCGTGCCGAAGTTGATGTTGCTGGCTTGCGTCAGCTTGGTATTGGCCGGGGGCGTATTGACCGTGCTTCCGGGCCAGGCACTCTGGTAAACCGGCCCGACGGTCATACCCGTCAACGTGGCTTTCACCGTCTGCGCGGTGTTCTGCAGATTGCTGTTGCCATTGGAGAACCCAAGGGTCACGGTACCGGACGATTTGGTTCCTCGTTTCGCCTGCGGCGTATACTGGTAGCTGAAGACATCGGACCCGCTGTCCTGGATACTGAACGTGTTCGCGCCGCCCGACCAGAAACTGCTCCCGGCGACGCCGCCGATGGTGCCATTGAGGTTGCTGTGGCTGCTCGGGCCGCCGGTCGCCAGGTTGCCGTTGCCGATGTTGGTGACCGTCACGGTCGACGTCGCGCTGGCCCCATTGATGCGGGCATAGACCGGCGAAACACTCGAAACCTGATTGACCGGCGCCACCCCCTGGCCGCTCAACGTGGAGGTGACGGTCTGGCCGGTGTTGTCGCCGGATGCATTGCCGTTGGTGAATGTCGTGACGACGTTGATCGTGCTCGCGGTGGTGGCCTGCTTGGTCGGCGTGAACAGATAGGTGAAGGTCTGCGATGCGCCGTCCCGCAACCCGGTCTCGGTCGGTCCCGCCAGCTTGCCACCGGTCCCGACGAACACGGAACTACCCTTGCCCACGGTGCCATTCAGGTTGCTGACCTTGGTCGCGACACTGGTGTCCAGATTGCCGTGACCGGTGTTGGTCACCGTGACCGTCGCATTTCCGCTGCTGCCGACCAGCACGAACCCGGCGTCGCTACTGCTGACACTCTGGATCGGCGCGACGGTCACTCCCTGGAATGCCAGCACCGAGCTCTGCGGGTCATTGCCACCCTTCCCGGCCGTCACCGAGGCGGAACCGGTACCGGTGGACGTCACCGTCTCCCCCAGAGTACCCGCCGAACCGGCCCCGGTGAACCCGTACGCATTGCTGACGAACGTACCGCCCGCCGACAAATTGGCATTGCTGCTCTTCGCAGCCCCGCTGAACGCAATGGGAGCGGCCGAGTAGTTCAGGGTGCCGGTGATCTTCGTATCCGCCGTCAGGGTCACCTTTTGGTTGCCTGCGGCGGTGCCAGGCAGCGCATAGAAGTTCAGCGTGCAGGTGGACGGCGAGGCGATGTTGTCGCAGGTCGACGGTGCCGGGGCGCTCAGGTCAAAAACCGGGCCGGCCCAAGCAGGCCCAGCTCCCGACGCCAACAGCGCGGCAACTGAAGTCGCTGATACCAGTGACGCCTTCATGGACCGCCCCGCTCGTTTACAGCCAACATGCCACGCTAGGCGACACTCGCCAAGTTTATAGCAACCAAGACTACCCTGGGCACACCCAACAGAAGCGCGAACGCACGATACATGCCATACACCGAAATCCGCCCTTTTCAAAGACTTATTCGGCGTCAGGCTACGGCGGCAGGAGCAAGTGTAAACTCCTCCGACTTCAGCCGACAGCCATGGATTGCAGGAGCCCTGACCGCGTCGGAACTATCGCCGCATCGAACAGCGCCCCCCACGTCGCCACCATCCCTGCCAGCCCGAACTCCGCCTCGGCCTTGGCCCGATTCGCGGCCCCCACTCTGGCTTGCAGCGCCGCATCCCGTGCCAGCGTCACGATCGCCCCGGCCAACGCCGCCTCGTCCAGCGGGACGACGAAGGCCCGATTGTCCGCCGACACCATAGTCCGCGACATCGCCGACCGCGGTGGCGGCAACCGGCAGTCCGGAGGCCATCGCCTCGATTACCGACAGCGGCATCTGCTCGGTGTCCGACGACAGCGCGAACACGTCCAGGCTGCGATACAGCGCCGCCGGATCATCGAGATGGCCGGTGAAGCGCACCTGCCCGGCCAGCCCAAGTTCGCTGGCCAGTCGCTCCAGCCCCGGCCGTTCCGGCCCGTCGCCCGCGATCACCAGCCGCGCCGGCATCGTGTCGGCCACCAGGCGAAACGCGCGCAGCAGACGTGACAGGTTCTTCTCCGGCCGCAGCGCCGCGACCGTGCCGATCAGCGGCACGGCCTGCCGGTCATCCGCGGTCCGGCGAAGCGGGCGAGATCGATGCCGTTCGGCACGTAGCGCACGCGGCGCGGATCGAGGCGCCAGACCTCGGTAGCGATCCGCCACAGCGTGCGCGACGGCACCGCCACGGTGCTGCGCGCCAGCACCAGCCGCCGCGTCAGCACCCGGCGTGGTAGCTGGCGCGCGCGTTCCTCCGGCCCGAAGCCGTCCTCGACATGGATGTGCCGGGCGAGGCGCGGGATGTTCGCCATCGCCCACTCGATCGCGCCCCAATTGTAGGTCACCAGCACGTCGGGGGCGATGTCGCGCAGCCGGCGGCGGAAACGTCGGACATTGCCAAGCGTCGCACCCCTTGGCCACTTCGATCGGCTCGCAGCGCACCTCCAGCCCCGGCGGCAGTCGCGCAGCGCAGGCATAGTCGCCGTCCATCGCCGTCACGATGTGGCGGTAGCGCGAGCCGAGCGCCGCGGCGAGCGCGACAAACCGCATCTGCGGTCCGCCTACCGCGAAGGTCGAGAACACGTGCAGCAGCAGCGGCGGTTCACCCACCGGGTTCAGCCGGCATGTACCAGGATGGCGCGCTCGCGGAACCGTATCGGATCAGCGGCCGGAGACCAACCGAGATCGCGCTTCGCATCGCCGCAGTCGAAGGTGGCGGTCAGCCCGCGTGACAGCAGATCGCGCTTGCTGGGCGGCGCGGCGCGGCGGCCGGTGACGCGCTTGATCAGGATATTTGCCATACTCCTGCGCCAACAGCAGTTCCACCAGTTGCGGATGGAACTTCAGCGGCCGCTGCATCGCCGCGGCGAGAGCGGCTATGTAGTCTCGCGCGCTCAGCCGTACGTCGCCGACCAGATTGTAGCAACGTCCGTCGAAGCCGCCGGCGCGCGCGGCCAGCAGGATTGCGTCCGCGACGTCCTCCACCAGCACGAAAGGCAGCGGATTGCGTCCGGCGTTCCAGCCGATGCAGTGCTGCTCGTTGTTGAAAATCCCGACCCCGGAATGGAACGGCGAGCTGCCTTCGCCGACCACCAGCCCTGGACGCAGGATGCAAACCTTCAGTCCGGGCATATCGAGCAGCATCCGGTCGGTCATCGCCTTGGCGCGCGCATAGTCCGCGCGCTGCTCTGCCTGCGGATCGGGCAGCGTCGCGCCGGTTACCGGGATATTCTGCGGACCTAGATACAATGCCGCAATCGAACCGATATGGATCAGCCGCCGTCCGTTGCACGCCCTGGCGACAACCTCGGCGCCACCCACCATCGCGTCACGCACTTCCTCCCACGAACTGCCCCCGCCGCCATGCGCGAGATTGACCACGATCGGCGCCGCACCGATCGCAGCGACGACCGCGTCGCTGTCGCGCGTGTCACCGGCGTGCAACGTCACCGCGTCATCGCCGAACACCGCCGGCAGGTTGCGCACCGACCGCGCCATTACCGCGACGCGCGCGCCCTCAGCGACGAAGCGCTGCACGACATGCGTGCCGATGAATCCAGTACCGCCCAGGATAGCGACATCGCATGCCGCGCCGTGGTTTCGCGGCGTCGGCGGCGCAGCCGGCGCGGTGCCGCCCGATGCGCTCGCAGGCCGCCACGAGCATTGCGCCGAACCGGCCGTCGATCGGCGGCGGTGTCCCCGCGTCCAGCGCGGCATGGAACGCGCCGATACTCGCACGCATGCTCTGATAGAATGCATCGTTGCGACCGGTCAGTTTCAACGTCGCCGCAGCATACGCCGCGAAGTTTCGGCTGCTCTCGGCGAACACGGAAACCCCGGTGCGCACGCCGGAGGCCAGTTCATCGACCGCCTCCATCCACCGCGTCCGCCGATACATGTACATCCGGTTGGCCAGGATGTCGACGACCGCGACGCCATCGTCACACACTGCGGTGACCTGCCAGAACGGAAACGGCTGCCCGACCGCAAAGCGAAGCTGCGCCGGCAGATCGGCGCAATCGAGCGACGCATCGAGGCTGGCATGCAGCGCCACGCCGGGCGCAATATCGATCGCCGGTCCGGTCTGCACCGCGATGTCATTGATCGTGCCGGCAAGCGCGGCGATCTGCGACAATGGATGCACTGCCTGCTCCAGCAACAGATTGACCGGTGCGGCGAACATCCAATGGCCGAACTGCCGCGCCGCCAGCTGGCGCAGCGGAACATTGTAGACGCAGCCTACGAAGTTTGGCTTGCCGAGGGTGCGCGCCGCGACCAGCCGGCGCAGCCGCGCGAACGCCGGGTGGTGTACGAAGTTCTGATTGACGCCGATCGGCGCCCCGCTTTGTGCCGCCGCCTCCAGCAACGCCGCCGCGTCGCTGCTGGTCGCGGCGAGCGGCTTCTCCAGCAGCACCGGCTTGCCGGCCTGCAGCAGCGGCAGAGCCGCATCGCGATGCACCGGCGGCGGTACCAGGACGTGCGCACAGTCGAACGCGCCGGCCGCAAGTGCTGCGTCGACCGATGTGAACACCTGTGCCGCATTGCAGATCCGAGCCAGGCCCGCCGCAGCGTCATGTTTCGGATCGACGATGGCGGTGATGCGTACGCCCGGCAGCGATTGCAGCGCCTCGGCATGCACCCGCGCGATGAAGCCGGCACCGATCAGGGCGACACGGCGCATCGCTAGGCTTCCGCCCGTTTTGCCGGCAAAGCCGCGCGGGTGTAAACGCTGCCGGCAGCCACCCCATGGTGATCGGCATGACCAATCGAAACTGCGTCGCGTCGCTCAGCCTGGCCTTGCTGCTGGCAGCCTGCGCGACCGGACCTGGCGGCGGCAATGTGCTGGAAGTTGGGCCGTCGCATCGTCTGAAGCTGCCGAGCCAGGCGGCCGCCGCGGCATCGTCCGGCGACATCGTCCGCATCGATCCAGGCGAGTACAGCGATTGCGCGATCTGGCACACCAACAAGCTCACCATCGAGGCGACCGGCGACGGCGCCGTGCTCGCGGACAAGACCTGTGCCGGCAAGGCGATCTTCGTGATCGTCGGGCAACGATGTCACGGTGCGCAATATCACCTTCACCCGCGCCACAGTGCCGGACCACAATGGTGCCGGCATCCGTGCCGAGGGTCGCAACCTGACCGTCGAACACAGTCGTTTCATCGACAACGAGAACGGCATCCTCGCCGCCGCTGTCGCCGGCAGCACGATCCGCATCGTGGACAGCGAGTTCCATGGCAACGGCAAGTGCGATCCGACCTGTGCGCACGGGATCTACGTCAACGCGGTCGACCGGCTGGAGATCGAGCGCTCGCGCTTCATCGACCAGCATGTCGGCCATCACATCAAGTCGCGCGCGCGCAGCACGGTGCTGATCGACAACGATATCGCTGACGGCCCGAACGGCAACTCGAGCTATCTGGTGGACATCCCGAACGGCGGCGATCTGCTGATGCAGGGCAACCGGCTGCAAAAGGGGAAGCTGGCCGAGAACACCGGCACTGCGGTGCCGATCGGCGAGGAAGGCGTCAAAAACCCGACGCATGAGCTGACCATCCGCGACAACGAATTCACCAGCGATCTGCCGGGGGCCACCGTGTTCGTGCGCAACCGCACCGACACCCCTGCCGCGCTGTCCGGCAATCACCTGCATGGCCTCGTCACACCCCTGGTTGGGCCTGGTACCGTCAGCCCGTGATGCCGGCAAGCTGGGCGATCAGCACATCCAACGACGGCTGCGCCTGCAGGAAGCCAACGATCCGCGATGCCGCTTGACCATGGCCGACCGGGTCATGCACCGGAAGGCCTGCGTCTGCGTTCACCACCATCAGCACGGGTTGGAACCGCGCACCAAACACGCTGCGCCAGGCTTGAAGCGCTCGTGCTCCGAGACCGAGCCGCGCCGGTTGCCCATCGATCCACAGGCTGGTGGCCACCGCTCGCGCTGGCTTTGTGGTCTCCATCAGCCGCCACGCGTCCGGCGGGCTGTGCGGCAGCGACAGCGAACGCGTCTCGACATCGTCACCCTCCATCATGCCGGTGAGGCGACGTTGCTCGGCAGCCAGGCGGGCTGCAGTGCTGCGCGGGGAAAACACCACGATGGTGAACGTCACCGGCCCCTGGCCGCAATCATAGCGTTGCACGATGATGCGGCCCGGCGCCTCAAGATCCGCGGTCGGCGGCGCTGGTAACGCTGAACAACCCGCCGCCGGCGCGAGCGTCGGCAGCGCGGCGGTCATGTCGGGTGCAGCCGCGCGATCGATCTGCGCCGCGAGAGCCGGACCGATCGCAGCCAGCAGAACCAGCCCAACTGTCCCGAGCAACGCCGGGCGCAGATGATGCGCCTCGGGTGCTCGCTCAGCGCGCGGCGTCGCCGGCAGGATCTGGTCCTCCCGGAACGGCAGGCCGAGAACGATCAGTATCAGGATCACGATGGAGAAGAAGATCCAGCCATACAGCACATGATCGGCCTCCACCGCCTCGGCGCTGCCAAGGTAGTGACCGAGCGACACGATGCCGAGTGCACGGAAGCCGTTGGCGATGATCGGCACGACGATCGACACGCCGATGAACACCGCGCGCCGCAGCGGGCTGCGGTACATCACCAGCGCGTACAGGCAGCCGAACGCGATCGACGGCGATCAGGAAGCGCAGACCGGCGCAGGCCTCGGCGATCAGGAACGTGCCTTCGGGAATCTCGATCGTGTAGCCGGTGATGTAGGCGGGGATGTGCAGCAACGGCAGGCCGTGCGCAACGAAGATGGTGGTGAAGTCCTGCAGTTTCGGCGTGAGGAAGGCGCCGAACGGCACCAGGAAATACAGATACAGCAGCGGTCCGGCGAGCAGCCACCACAGGCGCGGTCCAAGCACGACAAAGAACAGCAACTCGACAAAGCTCATCGCGACGAGCTGCCGGCCTTCCATGATGCCCAGGCGTTCCGCGAGCAACCAGGCGATCGCCAGCGGCACGCCGGCAAGCGCCGCCACGGCACATACGGACTGGCCACGGCGTCGCGCAACGTGTCACGACGATCCCAGATCAGATAGAAAACGATCGGGATCACCAGGAAGCAGTGGTTGTAGGCGGTCGAGTCCTGCCAGACGGTGACCGCCGCGACGACCTCGGTGTGGAACAGCAATCCGAGCGCGATCAGACCGACGCTGACGGCGATGGCGGGGCCGCTGCGCCACGCGTCGACCAGCCCCGCCTCGGCGAGCGCCCGGACATTCATGCCGGTAGATCCGCCTGGAGCCGGCTCCGGTCGTGTTGCACCGAACAGCCGGTCGAGCGGACGCAATGTCACCGACCATTGATGCGAGGCTTCGACGGCGCGCCGCGCGGCGGCACCCATCGTTGCATGTCGGCCGTCGAGCACGTCTGCTGATCCTTTGAACCGTTTCATCAACGCCGCTGGCCAGCAGAATATCCCGTCCCGGCTCCGCACGCACGCCCTGAAATGCTTCCGGCGTGGCAACCACCGGTCGCGCCATCGCCATCGCCTCCAGCAGCTTGTTCTGGATGCCGCGGGCGATGCGCAGCGGCGCCACCACGACATCGGCGGCGGCAAGATAGGGCCGGGTATCGGGCACGCGTCCCGGTCACCTGAACGCCGGGCAGGTCGGCGAGCGCCCGCACCTCGCCGGTCGGCGCGGCGCCGACGATCCAGAACCGCGCAGCGGGCACGCGCTGACGCAGCACCGGCATCACCTCGCGCGCGAACCACCGCACCGCGTCGATGTTCGGCCGGTAGTCCATGCGGCCGGTGAACACCAGATCGGCGCCCTGCGCCGGCGAACGGCATGAGCGAAGTCGTGCGTCGGCGAGAAATAGTCGAGATCGACGCCGTTGGAGATCCAGCTGGTGCGCTGGGCGGCCTCCGGCGCCAGAGCCACGAAGCGCTGCCACTCGTGCTCCGAGACGAACAGGCTGTGATCGAATGCGCGCGGCCGCCAGTCGCTCGAAGGCGAGCAGCGTGCGCCCTTCGCGCGCCCAGATATTGCGCGCCGGAAAGCGCGCGGTCTCGGCGTAGGCCGTCCATTTCTCGGAATCGACATCGACCATGTCGAGAATGCGCCGCGCCGCCTTGGCATGCATGACATAGCCCGCCATGGCGGAGGAAAACACATAGACGCTGTCGATTGCGCCGTCGCCCAGCTTGGCGTCCACCCAGCGCTGCAGCCGCCGGTCCTGGAAATAGCCGAGCGACAGCGGCTGGCCGGGGCGCGTCCGCAGCAGTGCCTTGAGCGCTGGGTGCGCGGATCAAGCGGCAGGCAGTTAAGATCAGCGCAGTGCGCGGCGAGCACAGCGAGATGCTGGCGGTCCGCCGGATCGTCGATGAAGCAGCCGAGATGGATGCGATGCGTGCGCGCCAGGTGGCGGAGGACGTTCCACGCGCGGATCTTGTCGCCCTTGTCCGGCGGATAGGGAATACGGTGCGACAGGAACAGCAGGTCGCGCATGGCGTTCAGCCGAGCCCGCGCACGATCGGCGGGCCGAGCAGATTGGCCACCGCCAGCGGCAGGCGCTTCCAGGCGGCGATGAACAGCCGGTATTTCGGGTTGAGCGGATTGTGGTCCGGGTATCGTCGCGCCGGGCGCCAGATCGGTAGCGATAGTGCAGCGGTTCCGGCTCGAAGCCCCAGTTGTGCTTGAAGGCGAACGCGCCGGTGCCCCGCTTGCTGCGGCCGAAGTCGAACAGCCGGCAGCCGCGGGCGGCGGCGCGGCGCATCACCTCCCAGTACATGAAATCGTTGCCCGCACGCTGGCGCGCCTGCGCAGTGCCGCCGCCGTAATACGGCAGCACCTCGTCGCGAAAATAGAAATTCAGCACCGAGGCGATCGGCTGTTCTCGCGTCCATCACGGTGACGACATCGCTGCAATCGGCGAATGCCTCGTTCAGGATGGAGAAATAGCGGCGGGAGAACACCGGCGTGCCGAGATTGCGGACACTCTCGGCATAGACCCGATGCAGCACGTGCCACGTCGTGGTTGCACACCGAGACCAGGCCGTTCTGGATGCCCTTGCGCACCATGGCGCGCTGCTTGCGCGGAATTGCCTTCATGTTGCTGTCGTCATCGCCCGCGATCGGCTTGCGAAACGTGACATAGAGATCGGAGCGCACCAGCCAGTCGCCGTCCGACCGGCTGGCGCTCGCGCATCTCGAGCGCGGAGGCGCCGAGCCTTGCGCGCAGTGCGTCGGCGTGCGCCTCCAGCGCCACACGCGGTTTCGCGGTCGGCGGCCAGCGGGCCGCCATAGACGCAGAACGGCGTGGAGACCAGCGTGTTGCCGAACAGCGTGGTCCTGACATGCGCGAGCGGCAGCACGCCGATGATCGCGCCATCCTGTTCGGCGAGCGTGTAATGGCAGCGGTGGCCGAACGCGGTCTCGATGACGCGGGACCAGGCGGCGCGATGGAAGAAGGTGCCGCCAGGCATTGCGGCAACGAATGCGTCCCAGGCGGGCGCACTGGCGTCATCCAGCGGTCGCAGTCTGATGGCCATCAATCAAACGATACAGTTACGCGACGAGACCTCGCCCGACGTCGGGAGACGTGGACGTTTGCGTCGGCAAACACCCGGTCCATGCGGTCCCAGGCAAAATCGCGCAGCAACCGGTCGAGCCGCGCCGTCATGCGCGACAGGTTGGTGTAGTGCCGGAACCGCGACTTCCAGCCGCAGTCGGCGACGCGCGGCTGGTTGGGATCGACCTCCCAGGGATGGAAATAGAAGATGCCCGGGCGCTGCTCGCGTTGGTTCACCAGCGAGAGGCCGCGGCGAAACGCGCTGTACGGCAGCAGACGGAAATAGCCGCCGCCTGAGCACGGCCAGTTGCGGCCGAACGCCCGCAACGTGGTCATCGGAATCTCCCACAACCCGCCGCCGCCGGGACGGAACGGAACCCGCGGGGCGTCGGGCATGCCGTAAAGGTCGTGCCGGATCGGATTGACGCTGGAGCTGTAGGTGTAGCCCGCGCTCTTCCAGCAAGCGGAACGCCCAGGGGTTGCGCGTGCCGATCGAGAAGGTGGCCGCGCGATAACCGTGCACCGCAACGCCGCCGATGTCCTCGAGCAGCAGCCGCGTGCGACTTACGTCGGCCTGGAAGGTGGCCGGGATCCTGCGCATCGGCGCGGGTGTGGTCGTAGCCATGGCTGGCAAGTTCATGTCCCGCCGCGACGATGCGGCGAACCATCGGCTTGTGACGCTCGGCGATCCAGCCAAGGGTGAAGAACGTGGCGCTGACTTCCGCCGCGGCAAACTGCTCGAGGATGCGATCGACGTTTGCCTCGACGCGCGGCGCGATGCGATGCCACGCGGCTGCGGTCGACGCAGCCGGCGAACGCCTGCACCTGGAAATAATCCTCGACATCGACCGTCATCGCATTGCGGATGCGTGGCGTCATCGGTCAGCCACCGCGCTCAACAGATCCATCAGGCGACGGAACACGCGATCCTGTCGCGAGGACGTCTGCTCCAGTGCCTCGATCCGCCGCACCAGCGCATCATTGCCCGGCGCACACGCAGAGGTCAGCGCCATCGTCACCGCGGCCGGCTGCGGCGCAGCGAGACCCGCGCCCAGATCCTGGCTCAGCTCGTTGGCCGTCGTCTCCACCATCGGGCCGGTGATGGCGTGTGCCTCCTCGATCGCGCCGAACAGCAGCACGCGCGAGCAGAGCGTGTTGATCCGGCGCGGGATGCCGTCGGTATAGCGATAGATGTAGGTGAAGGCGGCATCCTCCCAGCGCGGATCGCCGCTCCAGCCGACGCGCTTCAGCCGGTGCTCGATATAGGCCCGCGTTTCCGCCTCGCTGAGCGGCCCCAGATGGTACGAGGCGAGAATGCGCTGGCGTAGCTGTTCGAGATCGGGGTTCGCCAGCGTGGCGCGGAACTGCGGCTGGCCGAGCAGGATGGTCTGCACCGAGGCGCGGCCGTCGACCGTGATATTGGACAGCATGCGCAGTTCCTCAAGCGCCGCCAAGGGCAGGTTCTGCACCTCGTCCACCACCAGCAGGCAGCGCCGGCCAGCGGCACGCTGATCGCGCGCCATATGCTCGAAGCGGCGCAGCAGCGTCGCCTTGTCGGCGCCGCCGTCGTCCGGCACGCCGAAATTCGCCACCGCGAGGCGCAGCAGGTCATCACCGGACACCCGCGTGGTAACGACCCGCGCCATCACGTAGCTGTGCCGGTCGAGTTGCGACCAGAGCTGTTCGACCAGCGTCGTCTTGCCGGCGCCGACCTCGCCGGTGACGACGATGAAGCCTTCCTCCTGCGCCAGGCCGTAGACCAGGTGCGCGATCGCCCGACTGTGGCCGCTCGAGCCGAAGAAGAACCGGCTGTCGGGCGTCAGTTGAAAGGGAATGCCGGAAAAGTTGTAGTATTTCTCGTACACGTTGCTGCTTCAAAATTGCTTGGTTAGTCCGATCAACGACCAGGCTCTGGTAGTAGCTCTGCCCAAAATTCGACAGATTGACGGGAACTTGCGACGACGCAATGCGGTCGAAGAACGAATAGCTCGCGGTCGCCGACAACGTCTGGCTGATCAGATACTGCAAACCGACGCTGACCGCCACCGACCGCTGATTGCCGTTGTTGGTTACGTTGCTTGTACTGTAGGAGGCGACGCTGCTCAGGTTCAGGTCCTCGCTGATCTGATGGGTCCAGGACACAAATACCGAGGTCGCCTGTTGGGTAGAGCCCACCGGCGGGGCGGCAATGTTGAACGGAACCGTTACATTGGTCGGGGCCATGGCGATCGTCGTGGTCTGGGAAATCTGCAACCAGATGGAAAACTGATCGCGATCGAGCACGGTGCTCGCGCTGGCGGTGAACGCCTTGAACCGGTACAGCCCGGCCTGCACGCCGAGCCCACCCGTGCCGATGAACAGCGGAGCTCCCGTGTCGCCGTTGACCGTCTCGCCCGTGGAAGTGAGCGACGCAAGATCCAGCTGGTTCTGGATGCCCTGCAGGTCGGTCTGCAATCCGGTCGAGTAGCTCGCACTGATCCGCGTGCTCGCCGTCAGCGCGTATGAGCCGTTGAATCCAAGATTGTTCTCGCCGTATCGGCGGCCGAAGTTGATGTTGATCTGGCTGTCCGGATTCGGTTTCCACGTGGCGCCGATGCCCCAAATTGCATCGTTGATGTGGATTCGTCGGTGTGCCGCGTAGTACAGGTCGTCCTCGTATCCGATCTCACCGTAGACAGTGATCTCGTGGTTCACCACATAGCCGAGCCGGTTGGTCACCGTATACTGGTACGAGTTGCCCTGAAAATTGCCGCTGCCTAGCTGCGCATCCGCCACGATCAAATTCCGGAACGGGGCAAAGCGATCGCCGGTCTCGAACTGCGCGACGCCTTCGTTGCTGATGTTGGACGCGGCGTTCGGGCCAGTCGGAAAGAACAGCGGCACATAGCTGTTGCTCTGGGAATAGCCCGAATCACTGAACTGATAGCCGATCTTGGCCGTGCCCGTGTCACCGAAGCGATGCAACCAATAGGGTGCAATCGAGAAGCTGTTGGTCTGAATCTGGTTCTGATTGGACAGCCCCGTGGTGCCGAGCGCCCCAAGCTGCGTCCCGAAGCCGCCGAAATTCGGGGTCACGCCAGGACCCAGTGCACCGAAACCCCCATTCACCGGAGCGCCGCCGGCGATCGCTCTCGCGTCGACGTAGAACTCGTCCGGCACGATGGTGAACAGCCCGGTGCCGAGCAATTGGTTGCGTGATGCTGTTCTCTTGCGGCGTTCTGGCAGCCAGGCGGAATTGCGGTCCATATTCAAACTGGACCTGGGCATTCGGGACGTCGCCCGTGATCGCGATGCTGGGGGTAACGGTGGTGAGTAGGTCCCAGCGACGGTTCCGCTCCGTGTCGAACACGTTGTCGGTATAGATCTCCTCCCAGCTGATCGCCGGCACGAAGGTCCATCCGCCTCCTGCCGCGGCCGCGCCAAAGCCGGAGTGCAACTGCAGCTGGTTGCGGAGGTCGGAATCGGTGGGCTCCGGCGCATTGGTCACGATCGACGGGTTGCTTGGGTCGGTTAACGGAAATGCCCGGGCTCGCACTGCTCAGCAGACAGCCGACGGCAATGGCACACGTCAGCCGCGCAGAGATGCCAAGTGGGACAGTCACGACACACATAGGCCCTACCCTGCCGCGTTGGCGCAAGCTCAGGATGAGTAGTAGTTGGAATAGGCTCCAAATGTGTAGCGGTTCGTCACCTGCACCTTGTTCAGCAGGAGCATGATCAGCGGGCAGGCCTGGATCAGGTCCAATGCCGCCTCGACTTCCTCACGCTGGGTCCGCTCCGCCTCGACGACGAACAGGATCTGACCGACGACAGGCGCCAGCGCCGCAGGATCGCTGGTCGACAGGCAGGGAGCGGCGTCGAGGACCAGCAGCCGGTCCGAATAGCGCCGGCCGAGACGCTGGATCAGCTGCGTCATATCGCGGCTGGCGAACAGCTCCGAGCTGCGGCCGCGCTCCTGGCCGACCGGCAGCAGCGACAGGTTTTCGATCTCGGTCCGCAGGATCACCTCGTTGGGGTCCAGGCTCGGGTTGGCGGCAAGGTCGAGCACCCCCGGCGCATCGGCCAGACCGAGCGCCTGGCAGATCGAATCCCGCTTGGAGTCGCTGTCGATCAGCAGCACGTGGTGATCGCCCTGCAAGGCGACACTGCCGGCGAGGTTCACCGCGGTGAAGGTCTTGCCCTCGCCCGGCCTCGCGCTGGTCACCATCACCAGGTTCGACGTCCCCGCCTCGGCGGTCGGCGCGAACGCCGCGCGCAGAATCTGCCGCTGCGCCAGGCGGAACTCCTCGGAAATACGGCTGCGCCCGTGCGACCAGTCGAACATGCCGGCCCGCGCAAGGGCGGCCATCTCGATCGCCGGTCGCTTCGGAGGCTCGGGTCGGTTCGCCTGCCTCCGTCACCTCGCCGGTCGGCAGGTCGCGCTCCAGCACATCGACCGGAGATGCGAGTGCGACGGACGCGATCGGACGTTCGGCGCCATTCGAACGAGCGTGCAACAACGGGCGCAGCTGACCCGGGTCCAGCAGTTGCGCTGCGGAACCCTCCAGCACGCCTGCCTGCAGCAGACGCTCGGCCGCCCGTTCGACCAGATGCGCAGGACTTTGGGACCGATCATCTCAGATCAGCGCCGCCCCGCGCAGAATATGTATCATCAGTCCCCCATACACGCCCACCAAAGCGACGACAGCCGCACTGAATCGGAGGCGCGACCAGCAGGCGGTGCAGGAAGGGCGGCTGACCCAAGGACTGAAATCCCGCCCAGCACCGGCAGCCCGAGATTGCGAAGCTGATCCACGGTCGCGAACGAACGGTCGAGCTGGCCGAGCAGGATGGTGAAGGCCGCCCCGCCGCCAAGCCCGGCGACCAGAACGCCGGACACCAGCAACAGCCGGTTCGGCGCGGCAGGCAGTCGTGGCGTTTCGGGCGGATCGACGATCTGCAGTTTGACCTTGTCCGCCTGGGTATCGGCGGCCTGGGCGATGTTGGCCGACTGCAGACGACCCAGCAGTTCCTCATAGTTCCTGCGCAGCACGCTGTAGTCGCGGTCCATGTTCTGGTACTCGGCCAGCAGGCCGGGCTGCTCGTGCTGAACCTTGTCCAGCCGATCGAGCAGTTCCGCCTCGGTGGCACGCTGGCGCTGCAATGAGGCGAGGGCAGTATCGGCATCGACCAGCCGCACCTTGAGCTGCTCGTAGACCGGATTGGGCACCGAGCGCTTGCCGGCGTCGGCCGCAGCAGTGCCGTCGCCCTTGCCAGCGAGCATTGGCCGCCGGCGCACCCCCGTCGTGCGATGACCGCAGCGCCTCGATCAGTTTCCTCTGGGCGATCACCTCGGGATGCTGCGGCGTGTCCTTGAGCAGCAGCATCTTGAGCTGCTCCTCGGCGTCCTGCAGCCTGGTCCTTGCCGCACCGACCCCCTTGAAGCCGGGCGATGTCTTCGGCCACCAGCATCGGCGGCGTCTTGTCGAGCTCCTGGCGCAGCGTGTCGCGCTTGATCACCGCGTCCTGCAGCTTGCCGTCCATGTCTCGCAACGGTGTCGCGGACGCCTTCGGTCGCCGTCGTGTACGGTCCGTCCGGATTGACGTCAGCCGGGCAAGATCTCGATGTATTTCAAGCGGAAGTCGGCGCGACGCTTCTCGGCCGCCCGCAACTGCTGCTCATAGGACGAGATCTGGTGCTCGAGGAAGCGCCTGGCGTTCTCCATGTCGGTGCGGTTGGAGCCCGTGGCGCTTTCGACGAAGATCGACAACAGCGTCTGCACCACGTCGTGCGCCAGCTTGGCGCTCTTGCTGCGGTAGGTGATGGTGAACAGGTTCCTGGTCTGCGGGGTCACCTTGATTTCGCAGCGCGAGCGCCTGCAACAGGCGCTCCCGGTCGGATGGGCCGGCGACGCTGAGGTCGAGGTCGGTCTTGGAAACCAGCTTTTCCAGGTTGGGTCGGCTGAGCAGGGTGCGCTGCAGCATTTCAAGCTGGCTGGTCGGAGCCGAATCCGCCGCCAGACCACGCAGCAGCGGCGTCAGGATGGCATCGGCGTCGACAAACAGGCGCGCGCTCGAACTCATACTGATTGGGCACCAGGTAAACGCCGACCCAGCCCACGCCGCAGATCAGCCATGTGATGAACACGCCGACCCAGCGGCGCCGCCACGCAGCTCGCGCGTACTGCTCAACCAGGATCCGGATGGAATCCATAGGACTATTGCCGCCTTCAGAACCAGGATTGCGGGATGATCAGGGTGTCGCCAGGCTGCATCTCGATGTTCTGGCTGATATCGCCGTCCTTGATCAGGTCGTTCAGCCTGACCTTGATCGTCGTCTGCTTGCCGTCAGCATCGTGCCGAACGATTTCCGCCCGGTTACCGGCGGCATATTTTGTCAGCCCCTTGGTGGCGATCATGACATCGAGCAGCGTCATGTGGTCGCGATAGGGGATCGCGGCCGGCTCGGTCGCCTCGCCGATCACCCTGATCTGACGATCGAACGGCCCGATGAAGGACCGGACGATCACCGTCACGTTGGGGTCCTGGATGTATTTCTTGAGCCGCTCCTCGATTTCGCGGGCGAGTTGGGTCGGCGTCTTGCCGGCGGCCGTGATGTCCTCGATCAGCGGCGTCGAGATCCGGCCGTCGGGCCGCACCGAGACCCCGCCTTCGCTGAGATCGGGGTTGCGATAGACGAATATGCTGAGCGAGTCTCCCGAACCGATCACGTATTGGTCCATCGGCGCGGTATCGCCCGGAGCCATGTTGTCGGGCGTCCGTGCCAACGCCGTCGCAACCGGGGTTGGCGCACTGCCTGGACGAACACGCCGCTACCGACAGTGCCATGATCGCCAGGGCAACCATCGTAATAGCCCGCAACAGGGAATTCACGGCAACTCCACGTTCTTTGACCCGCGTAACCGGCCGGCCTGGTAGGCGCGGAAGGATTCGAACCCCCTCCTCTGCCATGTAACGGCAGCGCTCTGCCACTGAGCTACGCGCCTCGCTCCGGTGACCGCAAGCCCCAATTTGGGTGTGGCGGCCGCTCTCCAGTTTGTGATAGTCTCTTAGCATCTTGAACGGGCTCGTGCAATCAAGAGTAACCACGAAACTGAACTTAATACACCATCCATAGGTTGCACAACTATTGCGCTGTTGCCGTATTGATGCGACCGCCGCCCCATCCAATGCAGTTTGATAACGAAAGAAAAGCTCAATGGTTTCAGACGTGAAGCTTTCCTGACTGCGCAGATGCAATGTTGTGGTGGCCGCCGGGGGTATTTAAAATTGTGGACAAATTGGTTCGATCCGATGCATGTCAGATCGGCAATGCGGTCCGGCCGGCGGCGGACCGGCTGACGGCGCGGTGCAGTCTGTTGCCGGTTCGTGCGCGTTTCGTGGCGCTGGCGCCTTCCGGGGGGAGACAGTTATGACGCGTGTCCTGGGACGCCTGATGTCGCTCGAGATGGCCCTGCTCGGCCTGTGCGAGCTGGCGCTGTCGTTCCTTGTCATCTACGGAATGCTGACGATGCCTGGAGTGCTTCCGGCCCTGGCGGAGGCATCCGGTGTCGGCGCGGCACATGCGGCGACGCTCGAAACCGCCAACCTCGCCGCGGTGCTGGCCCTCACCATCGTGTGCACGGCTGCCGCGATCGGGCTCTATCGCCCGGAGATCTGCATCGAGCGGCGTCGGCTGCTGATCAACGCCGGCGTTGCCGGTCTGCTCGCGTTTCCCGCCGTGCTGGTGGTGAGCGGCAGCTTCAATATCGGGTTGTCCCGCCACGCCGTGCTGTCGTGCTGAGCAAGGTGCTGCTGGTGTGGCTGGTCTGCATCATTGACGAGCCGGCTGATATTCAACCGGATCATGCGGGAGCGCTGGTTCATCCGGCGGATCCTGGTGCTGGGTTCGCCACCGCGCATTGCCCGGCTGCGGCAGTTGGCGACCGGCGGGCGGGGTCGGCTGTTCGAGCCGGTGGTCGCCGCCCGGGAAGCCGGCGCGGGCGTCGTGGACCAGCCGCTCTCGCTTGCCGCGCTGCGGCGCCAGCGCATCTGGGGCATCGTCGTCGCCGGCAGCCCCGCCGATGCCGCTCGCTTTGCCGGTCCGCGGCGCTGCTGGACTGCAAGCTGCGCGGCGTGCCCGGTGCTCGATGAGGCAGGCTTTTGCGAGCAGCATCTCGGGCGCATCGATCTCGACAGCGTCCGCGCCGACTGGCTGCTGTTCGCCGACGGGTTCGCCAACGGGCGGGTCGGCAACGCCGTCAAACGCGGCTTCGACATCTGCGTCAGCCTGGCCCTGCTGCTGCTGACCCTGCCGCTGATGCTGCTGACCGCGGTGCTGATCCGGCTTGACAGCCCAGGCCCGGTGCTGTATCGCCAGACAGCGTGCCGGGCTGCATGGCAGGCCGTTCACGCTGCTCAAGTTCCGCAGCATGTCGATCGACGCCGAGCAGGGCGGCAATCCGCGCTGGGCGACCCAGCAGGACCCCCGCATCACCCGCGTCGGCAGTTTCATCCGACCGATGCGCATCGACGAGCTGCCGCAGCTGATCAACGTGCTGCGCGGCGAGATGAGCATGATCGGCCCGCGCCCGGAGCGGCCGCATTTCGTCGAGCAGCTGGCCCGGATCATTCCCGTTCTATGGCGAGCGCAGCTACGTCAAGCCGGGCATCACCGGCTGGGCGCAGGTGAACTATCCGTATGGTGCATCGGTCGAGGATGCCAGGCAGAAGCTGTCCTACGACCTCTATTACGTGAAGAACCGTAGCCTGCTGCTCGATCTGTTCATCCTGCTCGCCACCATCCGCGTCATCCTGTTCCGGGAAGGCGCGCGCTGACGCCGACCGGATGGCGAAGCGCTGGCATGACAGCTGAGCGCATGATGCAGACGCTTCCTGCCCTGGTCCTGCTGCACGCCGGCTGCGCCGTTCTGTATGCCGCGCTGGCCGCGCTGGTCCTGATGCGCCGGTCGCCGGCCGCACCGCCTCTGGCTCGCCGGCGCGTGCCTGGTCACCGCTGCCTGGGCAGGGTCCGTCGCCTTGACCGCCTCGAGCAATCCGACCGGCGGCGTCGCCGGCTGGCTGGAAATCGCCCGCTCGGCTGCGTGGTACGGCTTCATTCTGCATCTGTATCGCCGCTCGGTCGCGGTCGCACCGCCAACTTCGCCAGGCATTCACCACGATGGGCCTGCTCGCCCTGCTGCTGGTCGGCGGCCTGCCGTTGATCGATGTGCTGTCGAGCCAGCCCGACGCCTCGCTGTGGTCGATCGGCACCGCGATCCGGCTCGGCTTCGCGGTCTGCAACATCCTGCTGCTCGAGAACCTCTATTTCAACACGCCGAGCGATGCGCGCTGGCACATCAACCTGCTCTGCGTCGCGCTCGCCGGGCTGTTTCTGTACGATCTCGTGCTCTACGCCGACGCCGCGCTGTTCCACCGCGTGTCGCAGTCGCTGTTCGTGGGGCGGGCCAGCGCCACGGCGCTCGCCGTGCCGCTGATCGCGATCGCGGCGGCGCGCAACCGGCGCTGGGCGATCGATCTCCACGTCTCGCGCGACGTCGTGTTCCACACCGCGACCCTGGTGGTCAGCGGCGTGTTCCTGCTCGGGCTTGCTGCGACCGGCGAGATCTTCCGTCACGGCGGCGCGCAATGGGGCTATGTCGCCGAGGTATCGCTGATCTTCGCCGGCGTCCTGATCATCGCGGTGCTGCTCACCTCCGGGTCTGCACGCTCGCGCATTCGCGCCATCGTGGTCGATAACTTCTTCAGCCACCGCTACGACTATCGCCGCGAGTGGATGCGCTGCATCGACACGCTGACCGCGCCCGCCGCGCACACCAGTCTGCCGGTGCGCGCGATCCGCGCGGTGGCGGAGGTGGTGGACAGCCCGGCCGGCGTGCTGTTCGTGCGCGCGCCGGAGGAGGTGGCGTTCCAATGGGCGGGCTCGTGGAACATGCCGGCGGCGACCCAGCCGATTCCGCCGGGCCATGGCCTGTTGGGCGAATTCCGCAATGGCGACTGGATCGTCGAGCTCGACAAGGTGGCGCCGGTGGCTGAATGGTCGAGCGAACTGACCCGCACCTGGCTCGCCGTGCCGCTCAACCATCAGGGCAGCCTGATCGGCTTTGTCGTGCTGGCCCGCTCACGGGCCCAGTTCAAGCTGGACCGCGAGGTGTTCGATCTGCTACGCATCATCGGACGCGAGGTGGCCAGCCGGGTCGCCGAGCAACTGGCGGCGCAGGTTCTGTCACAGACGCAACAATTGCGCGAGTACAGTCAGCGCTTTGCCTTCGTCATTCACGACATAAAGAATGTCTCCGGACAGCTTTCGATGCTGCTCACCAACGCCGAGGTCCATGCCGACAATCCCGAATTCCAGCGCGACATGCTGGCGACGGTGCGCGCCTCGGTGGCCAAGATCACCCGGCTGCTGACGCGGCTGCAGGCGGATCGCCAGGAGCGCAGCCATGCGCTGATCCGGCCGTTGCAGCGGCTCGGGGACATCGTGGAAGCCACGCGCCAGATCACTCGGACTGCCGTCGAGTTGTCCGATGACGGCGGCAGCGCCGGCGTGGCGATCGATCCCGAGACCTTCGATGCGGTGGTGCAGCATCTGCTGAACAACGCGATCGAGGCGTCCGGAGCCGGTCAGCCCGGTCCGCGTCCTGCTGCGCCACGAGGCGCTGAGCGTGGTCGTCGATATCGTCGACGAGGGTCCGGGAATGACCCCGGAGTTCATCCGCGACGAGCTGTTCCGCCCGTTCGCCACGACCAAAGGACGGCGGCCACGGCATCGGCGCGTATCAGGCGCGCGAGCTGCTGCGCGAGGCGGGTGGCGATCTTCTGGTGCTGAGCCGCAAGCCGGGCGGCACGACGATGCGCCTGCTGCTGCCCTCGGTCCGTCTGGCCGTCGCCGACGCCGCGGCATTGCCGGCCTGACGCATCGCCATGGCGGTCAAACCGAAGCTGCTGGTTGTCGAGGATGACGAGGGTCTGCGGTCACAGTATCGCTGGGCGTTTCCGTCCTGCGAAGTGATGATGGCAAGTGCGCGGCCGTCGGCCATGGCGGCGGTGCAGAAGGAGCATCCGCCGGTCGCGATCATGGACCTTGGTCTGCCGCCCGATCCGGACGGCGTGTCCGAGGGCTTTGCCACGCTGGAGGAGGTGCTGCGGATCGCGCCGGAGACCAAGGTGATCGTCGTCACCGGCAACGGCGAACGCAAGAATGCGCTGAAGGCGGTGCAGCCTTGGCGCCTATGATTTCTGCGAGAAGCCGGTCGAACTCGAGGTGCTGCGCACGATCATCGAACGCGGCCTCAATCTGCATCGGCTGGAGGACGAGAACCGCCGGCTTGCCGCGATGCCGGCGCGCTTCGCCGATCGAGCGGATCGTCACCGCCAACCAGGCGATGCTGAAGGTCTGCCGCGATGTCGAGAAGCTCGCGACGACGCATGTGCCGGTGCTGCTGCTGGGCGAGAGCGGCACCGGCAAGGAGGCGCTGGCGCAGGCGCTGCACGATCTCGGGCCGCGCGCCAAGCAGCCGTTCGTCGCCATCAACTGCGGCGCGATCCCGGAGAACCTGCTGGAATCCGAGCTGTTCGGCCATGAGCGCGGGGCGTTCACCGGCGCGGTGAAGCAGACCATCGGCAAGATCGAGAGTGCCAACCGCGGCACGCTGTTCCTGGACGAGATCGGCGACCTGCCGCATCCGCTGCAGGTGAAGCTGCTGCGCTTCCTGCAGGATCAGGTCATCGAGCGGATCGGCGGGCGACAGCGCATCCAGGTCGATGTGCGCATCGTGTCGGCGACCAATTCCAGCCTCGAGGACCGGGTCAACGAGGGCACGTTCCGCGGCGATCTGTTCTACCGCATGAACGCGGTCACGGTGCGCATTCCGCCGCTGCGCGAGCGCGGCGGCGACGCACTGCTGCTGGCCAACTACTTTCTGAGCCGGTTCAATCGGGAATTCGGCCGCAACATCCGCGGCTTCACCGAGGCGGCCAATGCCGCGCTCACCGCCCATGCATGGCCGGGCAATGTGCGTGAGCTGGAGAACCGCATGAAGCGCGCGGTGGTGATGACCGAAAGGCGGATGATCGATGCGGCGGATCTGGAGCTGGCGCCCGCCACGCACGCCGTGGTGCCGCTCGATCTGCGGGCGGCACGGCTGCGGGCAGAGCGCGAGGTGCTGCAGCTTGCGCTGGCCCGCGCCAATGGCACGCTGTCGGTCGCGGCCAAGCTGCTGGGTATCAGCCGCCCGACGTTGTACGGGCTGATGGAAGCCCACGGCATCGAGTTCGAGCCCGGCAAGGCAGTCGACGCGGGTGCGGAGGCGGACGAGTCCAGGCTGGACATGGAATGAGGTCACACAGCATGCATAAGCGGCATCTCGGCTGGCTTTTGTTGACGGTCTGGTTCGGCATGGTGCCGGCAACGTCGTACGCCGATGACCTTGCGGACGCGCGCATGGCGCTGCAGAAGGGCGACCTGCGCGCGGCGCAGATCAATCTGCGCAACGCCGTGCGATCCGATCCGCAGAACGCGGAAGCACATTTCTGGCTGGCCACGGTAAGCCTCGAGCTTGGCGACGCGGTGGCGGCGGAACGCGAGGCACGGGCGGCACGCGATCGTGGCTTCGATCCGCATCAGGTGGTGCCGTTGCTGGCACAGACGATGCTGGCGCAGCAGAAGGCGAAAGAACTGCTCGCCGAGCTGCACCCGGACGGCAAGGACGCTGTGCTCGACGCGTCGATCCTGGTGGCGCGCGGCTATGCGCAGATCGCACTTAATAGCACTGACGAGGCGCAGGCCTCCTTCGCGCTTGCCGAGAAGACCGCACCGAACGCGGTGGAGCCACTGCTCGCTGGCGCGCGGCTGCTGGCCTCGCGCGGCGATCTCGCCGGTGCGCAGGACAAGATCGACCGTGCCATCAACGCGCAGCCGAAATCAGTCGAAGCGCTGCTGGCAAAGGCGGAGATCTTGCGCTCGCGAGGCAACGCGACCGGCTCACTCGCCGTACTCGATCAGTTGCTGACGGATCAGCCAGGCAACATTCGGGCGCTGCTTGACCGCGCCGGGCTGCTGATTGCCACCGGCAAGGCCGACAAGGCGAAGATCGACCTCGATGCGGTGCTGAAGGCGACACCGGGCAATGTACAGGCGATCTATCTGCAGGCGGTGATCCAGGTGCAGGCGAAGGACTACAAGGCCGCCGACGCGACGCTGGACAAGATCAGTGCCTATATCGCGCGAATTCCGCGCGGCTATTTCCTGCAGGGCGTTGTCAAGGAGCAGCTTGGCCAGACCGCGCAGGCCGAGGAGGCAATCCGCCGCTACATTGCGCGTACTCCCAATGACCTCGCGGGCTACAAGGTGCTGGCGCGGCTGCAGTTCGCCAAAGCGCCGCCCGGATCTCGCCGCCGAAACGCTGGCCAAGGTGGTCGAGTTCGGGTCAGGGCGACGCGGAAGCGTATGATCTGCTCGGCCGCGCCTATGCTGCAACCGGGCGTAGCGACGAGTCGGTGAAGTCCTTCCAGAAGGCCGAATCGCTGGCGCCGGACGACGTGGGACTGCAGACGCGCCTCGCGAGTGCGCGCATGGGCGCGGGCCAGGCCGAGTCAGCGGTGGGCGATCTGGAACGCACACTGGAGCTCGCGCCCACCGCACCGCAGGTCGGCGAGGCGCTGTTCTTTGCCGCGCTTGCGACCGGTGATCTGAACAAGGCGGCCGACGCCGTCGAAAAGGTACGCTCGGCGCAAGGCGATACCCCGGTGGTGCAGAACCTTGAAGGCCTGCTGAACCTTGCGCGGCTCGATGTCGACGGCGCGGCGGCGAAATTCCGTGAAGTGCTGAAAAAGAATCCGGATTTTGTCCCGGCGCAGATCAATCTGTCGCGGGTCTCGGCGATGCAGGGCAAGCCGGCGGAGGCGGAGCAGTTGCTGGCCGCGCTGTTGGAGAAGAACCCGGTGTCCGAACCCGCGCTTTCGATGCTCGCGACGCAGTATGCACAGACCAATCGAATGCCGCAGGCGATCGCACTGGTGGAAAAGGCTCACGATGCCCAACCGGCCAACATGCGACTGACCGCGAGCCTGGGCGATCTGTATACCCGCTCGGGCAAGCCGGCGGAGGCCTTGCACTTATCAACAAGGACCCGGCCGCCGCCAGCAGTGTCGAACTGCTCGGCGCGAAGGCGACGGCGGAAGTCGCGCTCGAGCAGAAGGACCAGGCGCGCGACACCTACGGGCAGATCGTGAAGCTCGATCCATCGGCGCTTGGAGCGCGGCGCGCCCTGGAAGCTCTGTTGCTGCAGACAGGCGACTATGAACGCGCGCGAAACCTCATCAAGGAAGGTATGGCCGGCAATCCTCGCAACTACCAGCTTTACCAGGACTACGTGATGGTGGACCTGAAGGCTGGCGGCGTCGATGCCGCGATTGCGACGGCGAAGCAGCTGCAGGATCAGGATCGTGACTTCCAGCAGGCACGGGCGCTGCCCGGCGACGTCTATATGGCGGCAAACCGACCGGCTGACGCAGTACGGGCCTACCAGGATGCCCTGACTTCGGCACCGTCGCAGATGCTGATCGGCCGCCTGAGTGCGGCGCAGCTGCGCGCCGGCCAAAGTGATGCGGCGGTCAAGCTACTGGCGGACTGGATCGCCCAGCACCCCGACGACCTGGCCGCCACGGAGCAGCTTGCCGATCTCCATATCGCGGCGCAGCGTTATGACGAAGCCATAACGAATCTGCAACGCATACTGGACAAAAAGCCACACGATCCGGTGGCGCTGAACAATCTCGCCTGGATCTATCAGCAGCAGGGCGACAAGCGGGCGCAAGGACTGGCGCAACAGGCCTACATCCTGTCGCCTGGCGGCCAGACGGCGGACACGCTGGGCTGGATCCTGGTGTCGAGTGGCAATGTGGAGCAGGGAATGCCGTTGCTGCGCCAGGCAGCGGCTCAGGCGGGCGCCGATCCGCGCATCCTGTATCACTTTGCCGTTGCTTTGAAAGACACCGGCAAGCGCGACGAGGCGATCCGGATGCTTAACGCGGTGGTAGCGAACAAGGCTGAGTTTGGCGAGAAGGCCGAGGCCCAAAAGCTGCTCGATGAGTTGAACAAGGGGTGAGGACAGCGGCGCGACAGGGGTCGGCGATGCTCTCGCGACCGGTAAGGTGAAACGTGCGATCAGCCACCCTGTTCCTTGAGCTGCTTGTGCTGCTGCCGCTGGTATTTTTGCGGCCGTTTGTCGGCGTCCTCCTGTGGTCGTGGATTTCGTTCATGAATCCGCAACGACTGGTCTACGGCGGCGTAGGAACCGACCTGCCGTGGGCCCTCATAATATTCGGCGCCACGATGATAGGCTGCGTTGTGGCGCGCGAGCCAAGACGCTTTTCGGTCAACGCGATGACCTTGTTGATCAGCCTGTTCCTGGTAATGATCTCCGCGACAACAATGTTCGCGCTGGCACCGTGGGACATGGTGGAAGCGAGATGGGAGCTGGTCTTCAAGGTATTTCTGTTCCTGCTGGTCACCGCCGCGCTGCTGACCAGCAGAGAACGCATTCACGCCCTGATCTGGGTGATGGTGCTTTCGTTGGCGTTCTTCGGGATCAAGGGCGGCGGGTTCACGCTGCTCGGCGGCGGTGCCGACCGGGTGTACGGTCCGGACGGCTCGATGATTCACGACAACAACCATCTGGCCGTCGCCATGCTGGTCAGTATCCCGCTGATGAACTACCTGCGTATGGAATCCCGCCATGCGATCATTCGGCATGGGCTCGCTGCCGCAATGGTGCTGACGCTGTTCGCTGTGGTCGGCAGTTATTCGCGTGGCGCGTTGCTGGCGCTCGGTGCGGTGTCGGGCTATTTCTGGCTGAAGAGTTCAAGGAAGCTGCTGTCCGGTATGATCGTGGCGATGGCGCTGGTGGCCGCCATTGCGTTCATGCCGGAGCGCTGGTTCGCGCGGATGGATACGATTGGGACGACCCATTTGGACCACTCGGCGGAGGGCAGGCTCGAGATGTGGCATACGTCCTGGCTGCTTGCGCTCGACCGACCGCTGGTCGGAGGCGGGTTCCAGGCCACATACTGGCAGCCTATCGTCGACCAGTTCGTGCCGGGTGCCGAAGCCAGGGCAGCCCACAGTATATGGTTCGAGGTTCTCGGCGAACATGGCTTTCCGACGTTCTTCGTCTGGCTCGGCATCATCATTGTCGGGACGGTCTATGCTCGCCGGACCATCCGACTGGCAACGGGAGTGCCGGGACTCGAATGGTGCGTCAACCTGGCCAAGATGGCGCAGGTTTCGACGATAGCGTATCTCACTGGCGGCAGTTTCCTTTCATTATGTTATTGGGATTATTACTTTACGATGTTGATAGCGGTATCAGCGGTCTATCAGCACGTAACCGTAACGTTGGGCAGCGCCCCGGAGCGACGCCTGGCGGCCAACGCAATTCCATCCCGTCTTGCGCTTTCGCGGTGATGGGCAAGCCGCACGATCACGGGGCATAGCCGATGGAAGCCGCGCTGTTTTGGGTGATTATGGTGGCGGTCGGTTGGTTGGTGTTCTGGTGCTGCACCGATCATACGAAGCCCAGTGATACCTGGTGGCCGTTCGACTTTCGGACCAGCGATTCGGACGCTTCACAGGCGGACAAGCAGGATGCTCCCAGCGTGTTGCGGCGGAGCCGCCAGAACCCGACGCGGCCATGGAAACGATTCGGCTCCTGACCTTCTCGACGCTCTATCCCAACAATGCGCGGCCCAACCACGGCATATTTGTGGAGAACCGGCTGCGTCATCTGGTTGCGGGTCAGCAAGCCTGCAGCACCGTTGTCGCTCCCGTGCCGTGGTTCCCGAGCCGATCGTCGCGGTTCGGTGACTGGGCGCAGCACGCAACCGTCGCGCCGATCGAATTGCGCCATGGCATCACGGTGCGTCATCCACGCTATCCGGTGATCCCCAGTATCGGCATGTCGGTGGCGCCTTATCTGCTCTATCGCGCCGCGTTGCCGACACTGCGGCGAATGCTTGCCTCCGGTCAGCGCTTCGACGCCATTGACGCACACTACGTCTATCCGGACGGCGTCGCGGCGGTCTGGCTTGGCCGGACGCTGGGGCTTCCGACCGTCGTCACGGCGCGCGGCACCGACGTCAATCTGATTCCGCGTTACCCATTGCCGCGCGCGATGATTCGCCGGACGGTCGCAGGTGCCGCGGCGTTGATCGCGGTGAGCGCTGCGCTCAAGAGCGAACTGGTTGCGCTTGGCGCGCCCGACGACAAGGTGACCGTCCTGCGTAATGGCGTGGATATCACGTTGTTCCGACCCGTGGACCGCACAGCCGCACGCGCGGCCCTCGGAATCACACGGCCGACGCTGCTCTCGGTCGGCCATCTGATTGAACGCAAGGGACACCATCGCATCATCGAGGCGATGACCCGGCTGCCCGAATTCAACCTGCTCATCGTCGGTGAGGGGTCGCTGCGCAGCCGTCTTGCCGCTCTCATCGAGCGCCTCGGCCTAACGGATCGTGTCCGGCTGCTGGGAGCGCAGCCGCATACCGGGTTGCCCGCCCTCTATGGCGCGGCGGACATCCTGGTACTGGCTTCCAGTCGCGAAGGCTGGGCGAATGTTCTGCTGGAAGCCATGGCCTGCGGCACACCAGTTGTCGCCAGCAACATCTGGGGCAATCCGGAAGTGGTCCGCAGCGCCGCAGCCGGCGTGATCGCCGATGAGAATACGCCGGAAGGACTGGTCGCGGCGGTACGCCGTCTGTTCACACACCTGCCGGAACGGGCGGCGACCAGAGCCTATGCCGAACAGTTCAGCTGGGATGCCACCACCGACGGTCAACTCGCACTGTTCAGATCGTTATGCTCCGTGCGCCGTCCGGCTGCGCTGTCGCCCTGCATCTGATCACATGATGCTGGCAGATTGGGTCTGTTTGTGCGATCACCTCACCATGTGTTCTACGGTTTCGCCGCCCCAGCGGGGCAAGTCAGGGATTGGGCGGTTGCCCAGGTTCGAGATCAGGATTCGCGAAATGGCGCCCATGTCCGGACGAGAGCTGATCAAAGCGGTTCGAGCGCGGTCACTGCCACGCCTGAAGTCGCTCAGGAACCGCCTTGTCCCGGGTCAGTCACGCCGGCACCTCACGGTGTTTGTCGCCGGCGTTCACCGGTCCGGCACCAATATGATGATGGAGATCCTGGAACGCAGTTGGGAGACTGACGTGTTCAACGAAGCGGATCCACGGGCATTCGACGACTACATCCTCCGCGATGAAGCGATCATCCATGAGCTGGTCGAGAAGTCCGCCGCCCCCGTGGCCGTAGTCAAGGCACTCCACGAAGCACACGATCTACATCACCTCATGGAGGCATTTGCTCCGGCGAAGGCGATCTGGATGTTCCGGTCGTATGATGATGCGGTCAACTCCTTCCTGCACCGCTGGCCAGGTTGGCGAAACAAGATCGACGCCTTGGTACACGACAGGAATGCGGCTGATTGGCGTGGATCGGGAATGACGGATGCGACGCACCAAATCGTACGCCAGCATTACCGGCCCGACATGAACGACGCCTCGGCCACCGCTCTCTTCTGGTTCTATCGAAACCGACTTCTGTTCGATCAAGGGCTCGAGCGCGATCCTCGGATGCTGCTCGTGCGCTACGAGGATCTGGTGAGCAATAGCAGCAGTTATGCGAAACGCCTGACCGATGCCGTTGGCATCGAGCTTACCCCGGCAATGCGACGAGTGGCGCACACCGAGTTGGTGCGCAAGCACGCTTCGCCGCAGCTCGACGCCGGTGTCCGCGACCTTTGCGAGCTGATGCTGCAAGAGCTGGAGCAGGTCCATCGCAGGCAGATTGCCGGTCCAACGGATGGGTGAAGTGTGCGCCAGATAAATCGCCGTCACGCAACGGCAACGTCCTGTCGGCACCTGCTGCACCGGCATCCCCAAACCGATGCCAGCCCACATGCGGAACAGCCTCCAACCATGCTGAGATGACAATCGGATCGCCCGCTTCGCGAACCGCCGACCCTGAGCAGACCGGCGCCCTGCTGGCAAAGACAGCGGGCGGCGCGGGCTGGACGATCGGCTGGCGTGCGGCAACTCGCGCCCTCGGCTTCATCAGTACGCTCGTGCTCGCCCGCATCCTGGTGCCCGCGGATTTCGGCCTCGTCGCCCTCGCCATGAGCTTTTCGCGCGCGATCGACATCCTGGCCGATCTCGGCGTCGAGGACGCGCTGGTCCGTGCGCACGACGCCAGCCGGGCGACATACAACGCGGCCTTCACCATCAATGCCATCCGGGGAGCCGTCACCGCGGCGGTGATCGGCGCCTCGGCCTGGCCATTCGCCACATTCTTCGGCGACCCACGCCTGTTCTATGTCGTGCTTGCGCTTGTGCTGGTGGTACTGCTCGATTCGTTCGAGAACGTCGGAATAGCCGACTTCCGTCGCCATTTTGCGTTCCGCCGCGAGTTCCAGTTTTCCATCTTTCCGCGCATCGCGCAGGTCGCTATTACCGTCGCGCTGGCGTTCACCTGGGCGAACTATTGGGCGCTGGTCGCGGGGCTGATAACCCAGCGCGTGCTGCGCACCTTTGCCAGCTATGCCATGCATCCGTTTCGGCCGCGACTCTCGCTGAAGGCATGGCGTGAAATCGTCAGCTTCTCGGTGTGGACCTGGCTTGTCAGCATGGTCCGGATGATCCAGGGGCGCGGCGTCATTATGATTATTGGCGGCATGCTCAATCCGACCCAGCTCGGCGTATACACAGTAGGCGCGGAGATCGCCACCCTGCCAGAAACCGAACTGATCGGACCATTGAGCCGGGTTTGTTTCTCCGGCTTCGCCGCCGCACAACGCTCCGGATTGAGTGTCGCCGAGACCTACATGCGTATCGTCTCGTCCATGATGGTGTTTGCCATGCCTGCCAGCATCGGCATCTCCAGCATTGCCGGCCCAATGGTTTACCTCGCGTTCGGCACCAAGTGGATGGAGGCAACGCCAATCATCGAGATCCTCGCCCTCTCGGGCGTGTTCGCGGTGATGGACCGCATCAGTATGAGCCTGTTCAGCGCCTTCGCCTATCTGCGGCCGATGTTCTGGAACGCCATCGCCATGTCGGTCATCCAGTTCGCGCTGCTGGTCGCGTTCGTCTGGCACTCCGGCATCATCGGCGCCGCCATCGCCTCGGCGCTGGCACTGCTGATCCAGCAGACCGTTCTGTCAGCGCTCTCATTCCGCAGGTTCGCGATGCGGCCGATCGACCTCCTGTCGCGGGTCTGGCGCTGCCTGCTCGCAGCCACCGCAATGAGCGTGTTTCTTGTACTGTCAGGCCTTGGCTGGGTCGCTACTGCGCCGGGGGTGGGAGCGAACCTGCGACAACTCTTCGTCACCAGCGGTTCCGGCGCTGCCGTCTATGCAGCAGTCCTGCTCAGCCTGTGGCTCGCCAGCGGCAGGCCGAGCGGTCCGGAAACGGATGTGCTCGAGCTGATCAGGCGGGTAAGCATCCGCGTCCGCGGATTTACCAGCCGCCGGGCTGCGCTGCTTCGGACCGCAGTGTCACGCTGACCAACGACCGCGTCACCTGTTACCGCCATTGTTGGTTCGGTACGTATTGGCGTAGCCGTTGTAGTCAGATGTATAGACCGGAGGATATTGGTACGCGTAGTTGCCCGGATACGCGGCATAGTATCGAGATCCGTAGCCATAGCCGTATTGCGGATATGCGTTGCCGTAGCCGTACCCTGGGTAGGCCACACAGCCGCCCAGTACCGTCACCGACAGCAACACAGCTGCCATGATCATCCTGTTTCTCATTGCCTGGCCCTCGTGATCGCACGGAGACAACGCGCCGCGACGACTTTCCGTCGCCGCATCGCGGGAAATTGTTGCCTGCGATTGCCGGGACATCGCCAATCCGGCACGGTCGCCGCACGTCATCAGGGTGATTAAGTCATGTCGTACCGCCTCGGCCCCGACGTCCACCTGGATCGGCCGGCCTACGTCGATCCCACCGCGCGCATCTACGGCCGGGTGAGCGCGGGAGAGGGCTGCAGCTTCTGGCCTTATTCGGTGATCCGCGCCGAGGGCGCTGCGGTGCGCATCGGCCGCTGCTGCAATATCCAGGACGGTGCGGTGATCCATGTCGGCAGGGGGCGCGGAACGACGATCGGCGACTATTGCTCGATCGCGCATCGTGCCGTGGTGCACGGTGCCGAGGTCGGCGATGATTGCCTGATCGGCATCGGCGCGGTGGTGATGGATGGCGCCAGGGTTGGCCGGCGCTGCCTGGTGGGTGCCATGGCGCTGGTTCCGCCGGGCACGGTGATACCGGAAGGATCGGTGGTCATGGGCGTACCAGGCAAGGTTATGGCGACGCGCGACAATCTCCTGGCCACCCGGCGCAACGCACTGATCTATCACCGCAACGCCCTCGGCTATGCCGAGGGGCGGCACGACGCATGGCGCGGCGACGATTTCTCCCGATGGCGCGAGGACATCGTGGCGCGCCTGACGGCAGGTGAGGAAGTAGGGCTGTAGCCCGTTGCGATTCTACTGGCCGAACTGTTTGGCAAGCTGCGCCGAAAGCCGGCTGTAGACCCGCCGTGCGTTGCCCTCGTAGAGTTTCGCCTTGTCCCCTGGCGCCAGCGGAAGCTGCTCGATGTAGCGCTTGGTGTCATCGTAGGGATGCCCGGTCTCCGGATCGATGCCGCGCACCGCCCCGATCATCTCCGACGCGAACAGGATGTTGTCCAGCGGAATGACCTTGGTCAGCAACTCTTGCCCCGGCAGGTGATAGACGCAGGTATCGAAGAACACATTGTTGAGCAGATGCTCGGTCAGCGGCGGCAGCTTCATGTCCTGGGCAATGCCGCGGAACCGCCCCCAGTGATACGGCACCGCTCCGCCGCCATGCGGGATGATGAACTTCAGCGTCGGGAAGTGCTTGAACAGATCCGAGGTCAGGCACTGCATGAACGCGGCGGTGTCGCCGTTGAGGTAGTGTGAGCCGGTGGTGTGGAACGCCGGATTGCACGCCGCGCTGACATGGATCATCGCGGGCACGTCGAGTTCGACCAGCTTCTCGTACAGCGGGTACCAGTAGCGATCGCCGAGCGGCGGGTCCTTCCAGAACCCGCCGGACGGATCTGGATTGAGGTTACAGCCGACGAAACCGTATTCCAGCACGCAGCGTTCCAACTCGGCGATGCAATTCGAAGGCGACGTACCGGCAGTCTGCGGCAGCATGCAGACGCCGACAAAATTGCGCGGGAACAGCACGCAGACGCGGTGGATAAGTTCGTTGCACGCGGTGGCCCACGCTTCCGAGGTACGCGCGTCGCCCAGGTGGTGGCCCATGCCGGCGGCACGCGGCGAGAAGATGGTGAGGTCGGTGCCACGCTCCTGCTGCAATTTCAACTGCCCGTTCACGATGCTGGCGCGGATCTCGTCGTCGCTCACCGAGGGTCGCGGCGGCGGCGACTTGCCTCCGGCGTGCGCGGCGATCTGCTCGGTGCGCCATGCCTCGTGCTGGCGCGGCGACGTGGTGTAATGGCCATGACAGTCGATAATCATGGTTCCTCCCCGGACTGACGGCAGGTGCCTCGACTGCGACTGTAGATCATGCATTGAGTGCTGCGAAGCCATCGTGGATGGTGCCATGCCGCGCCCATCCGGCAGCTGATCGAGAGGGAAGTCGGCATGCAGAAGATCACGCCGTTTCTGTGGTTCGACGACAAGGCCAATGAGGCCGCGCGGTTCTATACCTCGGTGTTCAAGAACTCGACCATCAGCGAGATCAGGTACAACGGCGAAGCCGGGCCACGACCGAACGGATCGGTGATGTCCGTGACCAGCTCAGCCCCGCCGTCTCGCTCTTCGTTCGCTGCCAGACGCTGGCAGAATTGGATGTGCTGTGGGAGAAATTGTGCGAGGGCGGCGATGATGCGGATGATCAAGCTCGATATCGGGACGTTGCAACAGGCGTATGTCGGAGACGTGACATGACACAGGGGACTTCGGATCGTGAACTGGTGTTGACGCGTGTGATCGATGCGCCGCGCGAGAAGCTGTACCGGGCATGGACCGATGCAGAACTGTTGAAGCAGTGGTTCGCGCCGCTGCCCTGGACGACGCCGCACGCGGAGCTCGACGTGCGGCCTGGCGGGTCCAATACGGTCGTGATGCGCGGTCCTGACGGCAACGACATGCCGTGCACCGGCGTCTATCTCGAGGTCGTGCCTAACCAGCGGCTGGTCTTCACCGACGCCTATACCGACGCGTGGCAGCCGTCGCAGAAACCGTTCATGACGGTCATTTTGACGTTCGAGGACGAAGGCGGGAAAACGCGCTACACCGCCCGCGTGCGTCATTGGACGGTCGCCGACCGCGAGGCGCACGAGAAGATGGGCTTCCACGAGGGCTGGGGCAAATGCGCCGACCAGCTTACGGCGCTGGTGGCGAAACTCTGAGCCACAATCGGCGTCGCTGCCGAGCAGCTAGCTGCCCATCGCCACCTCGGCCACGATCTCGAACGACCGCTTTCGGTGGTCGTGGTCGAAGATGTTGGCCGTCACCATCACCTCATCGGCGCCGGTGCGCCGAATGAACGCGTCCAACCCATCCCGCACCGTCGCCGCGCTGCCTGCGATCGCGCAGGCCAGCGCGTCGTCCAGCATCGCCCGCGCGTAGGCATCAAGCCGCGCGTCGAAATCCGGCACCGGCGGCGGCAACCTGCCGGGACGACCCCTCCGCATATTCACAAACGACTGCTGCAGCGACGAGAACAGATACCGCGCCTCGGCGTCGGTGTCCGCGGCGCAGACGTTGACCCCCAGCATCACGTTGGGCGCAGCAAGCTGCGCCGACGGCCGGAACCGCTGGCGGTAGATCGCAATCGCCTCCAGCATCATCGCCGGCGCAAAATGCGAGGCGAACGCAAACGGCAGGCCGAGGATCGCGGCAAGCTGCGCGCCGTAAGTGCTGGAACCGAGAATCCAGATCGGCACCTCGAGCCCGCCACCGGGGACCGCCTGCACCGCCTGCCCTGGCTCGACCGGCTGGAAATAGCCCATCAGCTCGATGACATCCTGCGGGAACTCGTCGCCGCTACTGTGCAGCGTCCGCCGCATCGCCCGCGCGGTGATCTGATCGGAGCCCGGCGCGCGACCCAACCCCAGTTCGATCCGCCCGGGATGCAACGCCGCCAGCGTGCCGAACTGCTCGGCAATCAGCAGCGGCGCGTGGTTTGGCAGCATGATGCCGCCGGCGCCGATGCGGATGCTGTGCGTGCCGGCGGCGACATGCGCCAGTGCGACCGCCGTCGCCGCGCTGGCGATCCCCGGCAGGTTGTGGTGCTCGGCCATCCAGTAGCGCCGATAGCCCAGCGCCTCCACGTGGCGTGCGAGATCAAGCGAGTTGCGCAAGGCCTGGCCGGCATCGCCACCCTCGACAATCGGCGACAGATCAAGCACGGAAAGTGGGACCATGGGCCGAATATGGATCGGCTGATCGTTTGGCGCTACCCGCCAGCCATGCTTGTGAACCTCAGCCGGACTGCCGCAAGGCGCGGCCGAGAAACGCGAAGCGCCGACGGGTCCTGAGCCGGGGTAAGCCCGACCTTGCGCCGGAACAGCCGACCAAAGAAGCTTGCGTCCTCGTAGCCGACCTGAGCGGCGACCGTCTCGATCGAGAGTTCCTCGGTCTCCAGGATCTGCTTTGCCTCCTCCAGGCGAAGCGAATGCACGTAGACGAGCGGTGAGTGTCCCGTGGCCTTGGTGAACCGTCGGATGAAGGTACGCTCCGGCAGGTTCGACAACTGCGCCATCGCTGTGACCGGCGACGGTTTCGCATAGTTGTCCGCGATCCACGTTTGGCATTGGGCGATCAGCCCATCACTCGCCTGAGCGCTGGCGTGCAATGACGCGAAAGGCTGTTGGCCAGTGTCGTGCCAGTTGATGAGGTAGGCCTTGGCGATGTCGAGCGCTTCCCGCAGGCCGACGAAGCGGCCAATCAGATACAGCACCAGGTCGTGATGGCTCGTGCCGCCGCCCGCCATGACGAGGCGCTGGCCGACGCCGCTGACCACCAGGGCACGGTTCTGCTGCACGCGCACCGTCGGATAGTGCTGCGCCAGGGTCTTGGCATAGGCCCAGTGAATTGTCGCCTCGCGATCGTCTAGTAGACCGGTCGCCGCCAGCAGCATGGTACTGGTGCAGACGCTGGCCAACGTTGCGCCACGGGCGTGGCAGCGGTGCAGCCAGGCCGCCTCTGCGGCATAGGTTTCCTCGCAACTTGCACCTGGTGTGAGCGAGAAATCGGGAATGCAGACAATTGCCGGCTCCGGACAGTCATCCAGCGTCTAGTCTGGCTTGATCCCGATACCGTTGGCTGACTGAACGCCCGCTGGTTCCAGCGTCACGACGTAAGGGCGCATGCGGCCTGGTCCGAGCACGCCGGTCGTAATGAACGCCCAATCTCTGGCCGCTCCAGCGAATAGGTCATACATCGCATAGACCGCGGACGCAGTGACCTCGGGCACGGCGAGTATGGCGACATTAATTGGCGGTAGAACATCCGACATGGCAGAAATGACCAGACTGCTGCGCTTTTGACTTTAGTGGCCATGCAGGCGGCCCGCTAGGTTCGCCAAGCAAACGTTGTCCGCTGGAGGTGCGCCATGAACCCGAACACTGACGACATCACAGCTTTCAGGACCAGACTGCGGGGCAGCCTTATCGCGCCCGACGACGCCGGCTATGATGCGGCACGCGTCGTCTGGAACGGCATGATCGATCGCCGGCCCAGCTTGATTGCGCGGTGTTCCAGTGTCGCCGACGTGCTCGCCGCGGTCGACTTCGCACGGACGCATGGATTGTGCGTCGGTCACAACGTCGCGGGCTACGCAGTATGCGACGGCGGACTGATGATCGATCTGTCACTCATGAACGGCGTCCGCGTTGACCCCGATGCCCGACGGGCCTGGGTTGAGGGCGGTGCCACCTGGGGCGATGGGGACCACGAGACGACGGCGTTCGGTCTGGCCACACCGGGCGGCGTGGTGTCGATGACGGGCGTTGGCGGCCTCACCTTGTCGGGGGGTATCGGCTGGCTACGCCAGACGCATGGTCTGTGCATCGACAATATTGCGTCTGTCGACATCGTCACCGCGGATGGCAGATTGCTGCACGCGGATGATGCAAACCACCCGGAACTATTCTGGGCGGTGCGTGGCGGAGGCGGGAATTTCGGTATCGTCACGTCGTTCGAGTTCCGCCTGCATCCGATCGCGGCGGAACTGATGTTCTGTGCGCCGCTGTGTTCGGAAGCCGATGCAGCGCGGGTGATCGCCGCATGGCGTGACTTCATGGCCACCGCCCCCGAGCGGTTCTGCAGTCTGGTCGAATTCTCCACCATTCCGGATTCAGACGATTATCCTGCGGAGACACGCGGCGCGCGGGTTCTGGCGGTCGCCGGCGTTTATGACGGCCCGGCCGACGAAGGCGAGGCAGTGATTCAGCCCTTGCGGGAGCTTGGCTCGCCGCTGCTCGACTTCAGCGGTCCCATGCCGTACTGCGCCATTCAAAGCCTCTATGACAGCCTGTTCCCGAAAGGTCGTGACCGCAGCTATTTCAAATCGATGTATTTGAATGGTCTGGATGACAAGGTCATCGCTGACATCGTCGCACATTGGGCATCTCGTCCGTCCGCGCTGTCGCTGACCCCGGTGTGGCATTTCGGCGGCGCCGTGCAGCGTGTGCCCGCGGAGGCAACAGCATTTGGCGATCGTTCGATGGCGTTCATGCTGAGCATCGATTCCATCTGGTCGAAGCCCGACGACGATGAGGCGAAACCGCAAAGCCGCAGCTTAACTCGTTCGCCGAAAGGTTTGGTACTCGGTGCGGAAAATATTCCTTGACACCCGCCGCCATCCCGTGTTCTTGTTACGTTCATGTCCGCCGCGCCGATCGCCCCAACCAACCAGCCCACGCGCGTCGGGCGCCTGCTCGACCTCGTCCGCAGGCTGATCGAGTACGGCAAGGAACTCGCCACCTCACTCCAGCAGCGCAGCCCCGCCACCGACCTCGCCTCCGTCCAGCGCGGCTTCGGCACCAGCGATATCGCGCTGATCCTTGCGTCCATCACCCGCGGCCTGCTGCGCGCCAGCGCCCTCGAAGCAAAAATCGTCCGGAACGCCGCCCGCCTGGAAGCAGACCCCGGGCCGCCGGGCGCTCCGGCCCCGCGCAAGCCGCGCGCCGCCCGGCGGCCGGCCGCGCCGCAGTCCGACACCGCCCAACCCAGTCTCGCCCTCCTGCCGACGCCGAAGCAGATCGCCGCCGCGGTGCGCCGCCGGCCGATCGGTGCCGTCATCATCGACATCTGCCGCGATCTCGGCATCACGCCGCGCCATCCGCTGTGGCGCGACGTGCAGCTGGCCGTCATCCGATACGGCGGCAGCCTCGTCACCCTGGCCAACGACCTCAGCCGGCGGGTGTTTCAGATGCTTGTCCAAAGCTGGCCGGCCGTCCCGCCTCCGCCATCGCCGGCACCTGCCTGCACCGGGCCGCCCACCGCCGAGGCGTGACGCCCAGGACCGGCCCGACTCACCTCGCGGAACCTCACCTGCCTGTAGTCTGACGCGCAGCTACCACGCCGGCGTCGCTGCCTGCCACGATCGGGGACCCTGGCGGGGCATGACGCCGGACGAAGGCCGGTCGTTGGCGATGCCGGTTTGTTGTGCTTGCATCGCAGGCTGGATGCGCCGGCTCGCTCTCCTCTGGCTGTTACTGGCACTCGGCGCCGCCGCGCCCGTGCAGGCGGATGTGCGGGTGGAACAATTTGCCGATCCACAGCCAGGCAGCGTCGGGCTTCGCGGCGAAGTCCGATACAGCCTGAGCCGCGGCGGCCTCACTGCGATCCTCAGCTATGTGCCCACCAGTCTCAGCCTGACGTTTCGCGTCGAAGGCGGCACAACGCCGATGCGCCTCGCCGAACAGGGATCGCTGCTCACGCCCCTGCTCACCCGCTTCCTGCAAGACCATCCAAATACGCCACGTGTCACGGTGTTGCTGACCGACCAAGCGGAACTGGTCGCAAGGCTCGCAACGGTCCTGGGGGCCTGCGCCAACTGGGATGGCCGAACCGGCCGCCCGGCGCGCGGCGCACTCGGACAGTTCCTGGTGGACACCATCAACCGGCATGACCTTGTGACGGAGATCACAATCATCTTCGCCGATCTGGGATATCGCTTTGCCGCACAGGGCGCGTCGATGATAACCGAAGGACCCCGGTCGGAAGCCGGCAACAAGCTGGTTCCGACCGATATAGCGTACCTGAGCTTCGTCGCGGACCTGTCGCCTGACACCCATCGGAGGACACCATGGCCGACACAGTTCCACCGTTCGACGTGCTGAACCAGAATTATCCGAATTTCGTCAGCGTCGAGACGGTGAAGCGTCTCATCGGCGGTGGCATCAACGACCTCGATGCTCCACCGGCCCAGCAATGGCTCGGGGGAGCCAACGGCAACACCTGCACCATCCGGCTGTCGCGCACGCTGAACTATTCCGGCGTGCCAATTCCGCAGAACCCGCCGGGCATGCGCACCACCGTGGGCGCCGATCACCGCAACTACGCGTTTGCCATGCAGGAGATGCGCGGCTGGCTGACCGGCCATTTCGGCGCGCCGACCATCGACCGGACCGGCGGCCCGCCGATCTCACGCGAGGCATTCGCCGGCAAGAAGGGCATCATCGCCTTCGATATCCATTTTACCGACGCGAACGGGCACCTCGATCTGTGGGACGGCAACACGTTCTACGACGAGGTCTATGGCATGAGCCACGCCGGCCACGACTTCTTCGACATGGCGCGGCGCGTGTCGCTGTGGGTGACCGAGGGGAATTCCGTCAACCAGCCTCCGCCAGACGCCTGACATTCCGGGCGCTTGTCAGCTCCGGCGCGAGAGGCGTTCATCGAGGGCCAGATAGTCGGTGGTGCGAATGGCGGTCGCGAGGGTCGGAACCTGTGCCATGTCCGTCTTTGCACCGCCCTTCAACCCCCGCAGCGCCGCGCCTGCCGCATGTACTGTCGCCGCAAGAATGACCTGCGGATAGACCACAAGCCTGATGCCGAGGCGCGCCAGTTCCGCATCGTCCGGCATGAAATGCTTTCCCGCCGGCGCCGTCACCGCAATCGCCGGTTTGCCTTCGCACGCCTCGATCGAGGCGCGCATCTCCGCCTCCGACAGCGGCGAATCCAGGAAGAAGATATCCGCGCCCTCGACCACGAAATCCGTGACCCGCGCCAGTGCCTCGTCGAAGCCGCGCGAGGTGCGCGCGTCGGTGCGGGCAAGTAACAGAATGCCCGCGTCCCGGCAGGCCGCGACCGCCGCGCGGCATCGCAGCCGTGCTTCGTGGCGCTCGATCACCAGCTTGGCGCCCTTGTTGCCAAGTGGACGCGGCCAGATCTTGTCCTCGATCAGCACCGCGGCAGCGCCGGCCCGCGCATAGGCGTGGATGGTCTTCTGCACGCTGATCGCGTTGCCGTAGCCGGTGTCGCCGTCGGCGAGCCACAGCACGTTCGGTGCGGCAGTGATGATGCACTCCACTGCATCCCGCATCTCCGGGAACGTCAGCAGGTCCATGTCCGGCATCGCCAGCCGCATGGCGGAGATCGACGAACCGGAGGCGAACGCAGTCCTGAACCCGGCCTCCTGGATCAGGTGCGCACCCATCGCGTCGCCGCAACCGGGCATCACCTGCAGCGCAGGTTGGTTCAACAACGCCTGCATTGCTTCGGCCTGTGCTCGCATCGTATCGCCTCCTTACGCCGGCTGGTTCCATTGCAGGTCCGGGTCCAGTGGGAACACCGGTCGACGCACTTTGCGGAACGTCAACTGTCCGTAGTCCGATGTGCAGACGCCGACGCCGGCGCACTCCACGATCTCGCGCGCGATCTTGCCCAGGTCCGCGCGCCAGTGCACCCGGCTCTTGATCGCGACGTACTTCTTGCGCGACGGATCGATGCCGAGTACTTGCAGCATCTCCTGCGCGGTCGGCTCGATATGCCGGCTAAGCAGCACGATCTGCACCTTGCCGGTATCCAGCACGACGCTGCGGCCCATGTAGATCCGCAGCCCCGGCGTCAGGCCGCCCTTCAAGCGAAAGCTGCCGGACGAAATTGTCTGCACCACGCCGGTCACCGTCAGCGGCGCGCTGGCAACCGGCAACTGCGGCATCGGCAGCTTCGCTCCGATCGACAGCGTCACGCTCGCGCCGACGCCCGCCCGTACCGCCTGCTCGCACCGCATCCGGATCGTAGATGCCGAAGAACACCACGTCGTCCAGGTCCTGGCGGATGATCTCGCGCAGCGTATCGGTGGTGTCCATCGTGCCGCCGCTGGCGCAGTTGTCGTAGTGATCGAGCAGCACCACCGGCAACTGCCCCGGCGCACCCAGCGCCTTGGCCCGGCGCACCGATGCTCTCCAGCGGCTCGACGTCGAACATGAACTCGCGGCGTGCCTTCCAGGCGGCGCTGATCAGCTCATCGACCATCGCCTGAGCAGCGCACGGGATCGTTATCGGTGACGACCACCGCCGACAGGCCTGCCATCTCGACATCGGCATGCGGGAAGCCGACGAACAGGCTGGCGGCCAGCGCCCGTCCACTCGCCTCCCACGCCGCACACATCGCCTGGAGGTCCCTGTTGGGCGCCTGGTGCGTGCCCTGCGCCATCACGTGCGGCAGCATCGGCGCGTTGCCCCACGCCGAGGTCGGCCGCACCTCGCCCCGCATCGCTCGCAGCAGCGCCCGAGCGGCGCGTTCGGCGGTCTGCCGCTGATCGATGTGCGGATAGGTTTGGTAGCCGGTGACGATCTGCGCGTTGCTGACCATCGCGTCGAAGCAATTGGCGTGCATGTCGTAGGCGACGCAGATCGGCGTCTTCGCATCGATGGCGCGGATGCGGCGCAGCAGCTCGCCTTCGCCGTCATCGAACCGATCGGTGACCATCGCACCGTGCAGATCGAGCCACAGCGCATCGAAGCCGCCCTTCGCCACCGCGTCGGTGATCATGCGGCAGCACGTCTCGTAGGCATCGCTTTCCACCGGCCCGCTCGGCGGCGCGCTGGCGCACACCGGCACCACCACCTCGGCGCCGATCTCGTCCGCGACCGCCAGGTAGCCGCCCATGCACGTGCCGGTGCCGCGATAGAAGTCGATCGCATCCTGGCCGCTGAGCAACGTCGTGCCGTCGCGGCAGAAGCGTTCCAGCTTGGTCGGCACGGGCGAGAACGTGTTGGTCTCGTGCGACAAGGTCGCCAGCAGCAGCCGCATTGCTTCCCCCGCGCGATGGCTCGATCCGGCAGCATAGGCGCGATGCCACTCTTTGCGTCAACGCTTGCCACCAGGCAGGCAATCGGCGACTTCGGCGGCGGACTGGCACGCTCACCGATGCTGGAAACTCATCGTCATGGACACAACAGCAGTGGTCTCGTTCGCCGCCGCCACGTCGTGCTGCCGATCAGTGATCGACTCACGAGTGGCCTCTGAGCAGTTCCCGCTTGAGGCCAGGTGCCCCTGGCTTGGGGCCAAGGAACGTGGCCAACATCGCTTCGGCAAACTGCGGCTGTGAAATTGTGCCAATCTGTTTCCCGCCGACGGTCACAACGGCACCGTTCTGCGTAAACAACAAGGCAAAATCGTCGCCCGCCTCCATCGCAGGCACCTGGGCAAGGAACCTCTCGACATCCTGCGGATCAAGGTGGCAAGGCGATACGCAGTTGTTCGCAAGCCCGTCGCGCCAGGCTTTTCGAGCTCGCTCGGCACTGATGCCGCGTTGAAACCTGACTCTCAGCAACTTGGTTTCCGGCGAACGCAGGATTGCCTCGGGATCGGTGCTCAAGTGCTCCAGGTAGAGGCTGGCGATATAGACGTGGATATCCAAGAACGAAAAGGTTCGCAGCCCATATCCGTTCAACTGCAACGCTTTGCCGTCCACCTGCACGGTTTCGGGCAGTTTCACGCCATCGAGTTCAGCCGCATGCGCCGCCAGCCCGACCACCGCGAGCATGATCAAAGCGCACGAGAGTGGAATGCGCCCGAACGCGGACCAGAGTCCGATGCAAGTTCTCCTTCACCCGGCACACATGTCGCGTTTGCGCACCGGGTTGTCCAGCCTACCGGTCGATCTTTGGCCAATTGTCGTGCCGCCCACAAGGCCGTTGCGTCACGATGGCCGCACTCAGCCGTGGCGCGTCGAACCGCCGGTCGGAATCAGCGATCCGAGTCGACCGAACAGATAGCCGAGCGCGAACACCACCAATGCGGCGGTGATCGGCTGAGCCCGGATGACGGCCCGCACCTCGCCGACCCCGTCATGTGCGCGGCACGCCGCCTGCCCCACCTGCTCGACCGCGTCATGCACACCACCGGCAACCCGCTGTGCGGCGCCGCCGATCGAGTCCTGGATACCGCCGGAAACCGAGTCACTCATCGATCGCCTCCTGTCGTCTGAATTCGACGCCTGCTCCGCACTGATCTCCACCTCGACGCTCATGCCCAGAAACGCGTTGGCCGCGCCGGTGAAGCTGCCGCTTAGCGGAATGGCCTGGCTGGGATCCCGCGCGACCGCCACCCGGATCAGGTTGCGGCCGCCGACCAGCGCATTGGTCGGATCGAATTCGACCCATCCCCCGCCAGGCAGGTAGATCTGCACCCACGCGTGCGTCGCCCCGCCGCCGACGACGCTCGCCTCGCCCACCCGATCCTCGTCGTAGAGATAGCCGGAGACGAAGCGGGCGGCGAAGCCGAGGCTGCGCACAGCCTCCATCATGAACAGGGCGAAATCGCGGCAGGTGCCGGCACCGGAGTGCAGCGTGACGAGCGGATCCTGCGTGCCCATCTCGTCGCGGCAGTTGTAGCGAAACTCCGCGCGGATCGCCTGCACCATGCCGAGCAGTATCGCCATCGTATCGCCGTCGTGCTGACGCGCGACGAAGCGGCGCGCCCAGGCATCAACCTTGTGCTCGGGATCGGGATAGTGCCGCTCGACCGTGCGACCGATGTCGGGGATTTCCAGCGCGTCGTAGCTGAACGGGTAGCGGCGCGCGTACGCCTCGAGGTTCACCTCCGCCTCGGGCAACGGAAAGTGCTCGGCCCGGAACGACGATACCACCAGCAGCTCGCTGCCAGGCTCCGCGAACTCGGCGATCGCGACCGAATTGCCGAACACGTCGTGCAGCCAGCGCACCGAGGCGCTCGGCGAGATGGTCAGCGCGGTGTCGATCAGACGCAGATCGTGGCTGTCGCGCGGCCGCATCATCATCCGGTGCGGACCGAAACTGACCGGGTCCGCGTAACTGTATCGTGTGCGGTGAACAACGTTGAGGATGGTCATCGGAACCATAACAACCCGCTTCGCCGGTTTCGGCTGCATCACGTACGCGCGGGGAGACGGATTGTCACTCCGGTTCGCAGGTTTCCCGCAACTCGACCTCGACCGTCAGCGTCTGCTCCCCGCCGCCCAGGATGACGCCGCGCAACGGCGTGACGTCGCCGAAATCGCGGCCCCAGCCCAGCACGACGTGTTCGTCCCGCACCACGATGCCGTTGGTGGGATCGAGATCCAGCCAGCCATGCTGCGGTCCGAGCCAGGCGCCGACCCAGGCGTGCGACTGATCGGCGCCGAGTCGCGGGCGTCCGGCCGCTTGATGGACGCGTGCGGATGTAGCCGGACACATAGCGCGCCGGCACGCCGAACCCACGCAGCGCGCTGATCATCAGATGGGTGAAATCCTGGCACACGCCCTCGCGCCGCCGCAGCACCTCGGCTATCGGCGTGCTGGTAGTCGTCACGCCGGCGCGGAAGGTGAACTCGCGCCGGATGCAGGAGTTCAGATCGAGCAGCGCCTCCAGCACCGTGCGGCCTGGCGCGAAGCAGGGCGCCGCATAGGCCTTGGCACCGCCGTCGGCCGGCGCGCGCGGACTGTCGAACACGAACTCGGCTGCCTGCCAGGCGGTGCCGCCGGCGTCCCAGGCCTGCTGCGCCACCGTTTCCCACGGCGGAGTTGCCGCGGGATCGGGCGGGGCTGGAAACCCCACATCGACGGTCGCATCGGCGATCACCTGGAACGCCGCGTGCGCGACATCGAGGAACAGCCAGGTCACCTCGTTGCCGAAATGGTCGCTACCGTCGCGTCGCCACGACACCGCAGGGGCCGCATGCACGCCGGCGCGCAGCACCTTCTGGTACGGCAGCGGCCGTGGCCGCAGGTGGGCCAGATGCGCGCCAAGATCGACCGGCGCCTGATAGTCGTACCGGGTCACGTGCCGTACGCGGTAGATCACGCCGCCCCACGCATCGAGCGAGGCAGCGCCTCGATGCCCACCGTGCGAGCGGTCGGCAGCAGCGCGAAGTAGCGCCGCGACACGCGGTCCGACAACTCGGCCACCGCGTCGCGCAATGCGCGCAGCCGCGCCGGCAGGAACAGCGCGGCCACCGACTGGTCGGCGGCCTCGGCCACCGTGCGGACCATCGCCTGCGGCTCGTCCTGCAGTGCCGCGGCGGCGGCGGCGAGCGAGGTGTCCGCGCCGCTGCCGATCTCGCTGAGCAGTGCGCGCATCGCGGCAAGCTGGAACGCCAGCCCACGCGGATTGCCGTCGTCGGCCAGCAGCAGGTCGAGCGCCGGGGCCGGCTGGAGCACCGCCAGATAGCGGCTGCGATAGGTGATCGACGAATCGCACAGCTCCAACGCCAGGCGCAGCCCGTGCTCGATGCGCGCCGGCTGCTGCGCGGCGCCGGGAAACTCCAGCGCGCAGGCAAGTTGGTCTGCCACCGCCTGGGCGCGCTCCACCCGCCGCCCCAGATCGAGAAACAGCCGTCCGCCGCCGCGCACCATGTTCTCCGCCGCCAGCCCAGACAGCGTGGCCGCGAACGCCAGCACGCGCGACATCGCCTCGAAGGTCGCATCCAGCGCCTGACCGTCGCCGCGCGCAGGAATGTGGCCGAGCGCATCCTCCACCTCGCGCAGGCCGCGTGCGGTGACCGCGTGCATCTCGCCGGTGACCTGATCCCGCAGCAGGCCGGTCACGCGCGAGACCTGGCCCAGCAGAGCATGGATCGAGCCCCAGCTTCCGGCGACCCGCAGCAGCGCCTGGCCGAGACCGGCGGGGCCGAGCCCGGCGATCGCTTCGGCGTTGAGCAGACCGGCCTGGGTCAGGCAGGCGATCAGCACCTCGAGTTCGGCCACCTCATGCGGCGTCGGCGCCGGCCGGCTGAGGCGGCCGATCGCGATGCGCAACAGGCGCGCCGCGCCTTCCAGTCGTTCCAGATAGCGCCCGAGCCAGAAGTAGTTGTCGGCGACGCGACTGGGCATGTCGCCGGCCGGTGCGACGGATCGCCAGCGGTGGCGTCCCGGTCGAGGCTGGGCCCTCGATCGCGGCGGGGTTCTCCGCCAGGACCCAGACATCCTTGGCAAGCACCGGCCCGGTGCTCGGCCACGCCTGCGCCTCGTCCGACAGCACGCAGCCCAGCCCGCCCTGCATCGCACGCCAGCCGCCCCGGTCGCGGACCAGGAACATGCGGATCAGCACCGGACGCGGCACCAGCCCTTCGCCGTCGAGGCAGGGAGCGACCGAGGGCGTCACCACCGCGCTCGCCGCGAATTGCCACGGAGCCGCCTCCATCCGGTCGAGCAACGCCCGCCGCTGCGGCTCCGCCATCGCCGCCAACGGCACCGGCGGCAAGGCGCTGTCGAGCGCCGGGCGAACGCACCATGCGTCCGGGCGCAGCCAGGACCGACGCGCGCGCGACGCTGTCGCCCAGCCAAACGGTCGGCACGCTGGGCAGCGCAAGGTCCTCGCCGAGCAACCGCGTCGCAAGGTCGGGCAGGAAGGCCGCCAGGCCGGCGCCTCGACGAGACTGCTGCCCGGGCTGTTGACGATCCGCACGCGATCGCGCGCGGCGGCGAGCAGGCCGGATACGCCGGCGCCGTCGGCGTCGAGTTCCAGCGGATCGACCAGCGCTGCCGGCAACGCCGCGCAACAGCACGCTGATCGGCTGCAGACCGCGCAACGTCTTCAGGAACAGGCCGCCGTCGCGCACCGTGAGGTCGCCGCCCTCGACCAGCGTGCAGGACAGTTCGCGCGCCAGCAGCACATGCCCGTACCAGGCGGGGTCGGCGTGACCCGGGGTCAGCAGTGCCGCCGTGCCGGCCGGCACGATCCGCCGCAGCATGTCGAGGCAAAGCTCGACGAACGGATCGATGTGGCAGAGCAGTTGCGAGACGAACAGTTCCGGCACCACCCGCCCGAGTCGCCTGCGGTTCTGCAGCGCGTGGGCGAGGCCATCGGCAAGCCCGGTGCGGTCCGCGAGCACAGTCCAGGTGCCGTCGGGCGCGCGCACCAGGTCGGCGGCGTAGAACTGCAACAGCTCCTGGTGCGGCGTTGCGTCGTGCCGGCATGGCCGCAGGAAGGCTGGATTGGCATACACCAGTGCCGGCGGCAGAGCGCCATCCGCCAGCAGCCGCTGCGCACCGTAGAGATCGGCGAGCACCGCATCCAACAGCCGTGCGCGTTGCGCCAGTCCGGCCTCAAGCGCGATGAATTCCGCTTGCGCCAGCGGCAGCGGGATCGGATCGAACCGCCACGGATCGGGCGGCGATCCAGGCAGCAGGCTCGCCGCGCCCTCTTCCTCCATCACTCGTTCGAGCCGCCCGGCGCGCTCGGCCAGCACGCCGCGGCCCAGGCCGGCAAGCACGCCGAGCAGGCTGCGCCATTGCGGGCGCAGCCCGCCCTTGCCGTCCACCATCTCGTCGCGACTCATGGCCGAAGGCTGACCAGTCAACCCGACCGGCGCAAGTCCAGCGTGCGCGGATGCTCGCGCGAACGCGACACCACCGGCTCCGCCATCGGTCCCGGCGGTGTGGCCGAACGGGAAGAAGCGCGAACGGCGGCGCGCCTCCGCCTCGTTCGCGTTGACCGGGAAGTGCTCGTAGCTCAGCCCGCCGGGATGCGACACGTGATGCGTCAGCCCGCCCAGGCTGCGCCCGGTCCAGCGGTCGTAGATGTCGAACACCAGCGGTGTCTGCGCCGGGATGGTCGGATGCAGCGCGCTCACCGGCGGCTGCCACGCCTTGAAACGCACGCCGCCGACGTGTTCGCCGACGCGCTCGGTCGGCGTCAGCGGCACCGCGCTGCCGTTGCAGGCCAGCACGAAGCGTTCGTCCACCCAGCCGGACGCCAGCACCTGCACGCGTTCCACCGAGCTGTCGACGAACCGCGCCGTGGCGCCGCCGGCCGGTTCCTCGCCCAGCACGTGCCACGGCTCCAGCGCGTGGCGCAGCTCGAGCGTGGTGCCGCGCACGCGTGACCTCGCCGATGCGCGGGAAGCGGAACTCGAAATGCGGATCGAACCAGGCGCGATCGAAGCGGTAGCCGTGCTGGCGCAACTCCTGCAGCACGTCGGCGAAATCCTGCGCGACGTAGTGCGGCAGCAGGAAGTCGTCGTGGATGCGGGTACCCCAGTGCACCAGGCGCCGCTCGTACGGCGTGCGCCAGAACGCCGCCACGGCGGCGCGCATCAGCAGCAGCTGCGCCGCCGACATGCGCGCATGCGGCGGCATTTCCAGTGCGCGGAATTCGACCAGACCGAGTCGGCCGGTCGCGGTCTCCGGCGCATACAGCTTGTCGATGCAGAACTCGGTGCGATGCGTGTTGCCGGTCATGTCAGCGAGCAGATGACGGAACATCCGATCGACCAGCCAGGGCGCCACCTCCTCGCCGGGTTTGACCTGCGAGAACGCGATCTCCAGTTCGACCAGGCTGTCCTGCCGCGCCTCGTCGATGCGCGGATGCTGGCTCGACGGCCCGATGAACAGCCCGCTGAACAGGTACGAGAGGCTCGGATGGTTGTGCCAGAAGCCGAGCAGCGACTTCAGCAGATCGGGTCGGCGCAGGAACGGACTGTCCGCGGGTTCCGCCGCGCCCATCACCACATGGTTGCCGCCGCCGGTGCCGACATGGCGGCCGTCGAGCATGAACTTTTCCGTCGCCAGTCCGACCTGGCGCGCGTCCTCGTAGAGTTCCTCGCCGCGCTGCACGATCTCGTTCCAGCTCGACGCGGGATGCACGTTGACCTCGATCACGCCGGGATCGGGGGTGACCGAGAAGTGCAGCAGACCGGGATCGCGCGGCGGCAGGTAGCCTTCCAGCACCACCTTGCGTCCCAGTTCCTCGGCGGTGTCCTCGACCGCGGCGGCCAGCATCAGCCAGTCCTCGGCGGCGTAGAGCGGCGGGAAGAACACGTGGATCATCGCCATCGCGCGGCTCGACGCAGAGCGCGGTGCGCACCAGATCGGGTTCGTCGCGGCCCATGACCGGAAGTTCCTGCACGATCGGGCGAAACCCCTCGGCGCCGGCACCCATGAGCGATGCGGCATGGTCGAAGGCCTGGCGCGGCGGCAGAGGCGTGCGGGGCGCGAACGGATCGGGCTCGGTTTCGTGCTCGATCCGGTCCGGGTCTTCCCAGGGCAGGCTGTCCAGCGGCAGCCGATAGCCGATCGGCGAATCACCGGGCAGCAGGAACAGCGCGCCGCCGCGGAAGAACCACTTGCCGCTCTGCCAGACCCGCACGCCGTCGCGGATCGCACGGCGCAGCGGCAGCACGGAGCCGACCGGCGAGCCAAGCCCGTGGCCGAACACGCGCGCCAGCCGCGCCCGCTCCATCGGATCGCCGAGTTTCGCGTCCTCGGCCAGGACGTTCTCCGGCAGCCGATGCTCGCGCCAGAGGTAGTAGTGCACGTCCTCATAGGCCGGATTGACCAGCGACGGGTCGACCTGCAATCGCTCCGCCAATGCGGCACAGAAGCGGTGCGCGTCCGCTGCGGTCGCGGTATCGGCGTCCTCCGCGCCAGCCAGCAGCGCGGGATCGCGCCAAACCGGTTCGCCGTCCTTGCGCCAATGCGCATAGAGCGCCCAGCGCGGCAGTTGCTCGCCCGGATAGTGCTTGCCGGAAACGTTCTGCAACGCGGACCCGGGCGCCCAGCGCTCGCGCAGCCGGTGCATCAGCTTCTCGGCGAGGCGCTGCTTGGTCGGGCCGAGCGCATCGGTGTTCCATTCGGGTTCGTCGAAATCGGCGGCGGCGACGAAGGTAGGCTCGCCACCCATGGTCAGCCGGACATTGCCCGCGGCGAGCGCCCGATCCACCGCGGCACCCATCGCCAGGATGTCCTGCCACTGCGCCTCGCTGTACGGCTTGGTGACGCGCGGCGTCTCGCGCACGCGCGTCAAGCCGCATGTCGAAGCCGAATTCGGTCTCGCACTGTTCGACCGCCCCGGTGATCGCGGCGGCGGATTGCGGATCGGGCGTGGCGGCGAGCGGAATGTGTCCCTCGCCGGTCAGCAGACCGGAAGTCGCATCCATGCCTACCCAGCCGGCGCCCGGCAGATACGCCTCCGCCCAGGCATGCAGGTCGGTGAAGTCCGAGGTCGGGCCCTCCGGCCCTTCCAGCGGCTTCACGTCGCCCACCAGCTGGATCAGGTAGCCGGAGACGAAGCGCGCGGCGTAGCCGAGCTGGCGCAGCAACTGCACCAGCAGCCAGGCGGAATCGCGGCAGGAGCCCTTGCCTGCCGCCAGCGTCTCCTCCGGCGTCCACACGCCCGGCTCCATACGGACGATGTAGGCGACATGGCTCTGCACCAGGCGGTTGAGCGCGACCAGCATGTCCACCGTGCGCTGTTCGCCACGCGGCACCTGATCGAGCAGCGCCTGCAGCAGCGGACCCGATCGGCGCCAGGCGGCGGAACGGTGCCAGCTCCTGATCGAGCAGCGGGTCGTAGCCGAACGGCCAGCTTTCGGCCTCCGGCTCCAGGAAGAAGTCGAACGGGTTTATCGTCGCCATGTCGGCGACGAGATCGACCGTGACGTCGAAATGCGTGACGCGCTCGGGGAACACCACGCGGGCGAGGTGATTGCCCTGCGGATCCTGCTGCCAGTTGATGAAATGCGGCTTCGGCTCGACGCGCAGCGCATAGGACAGAACGGGTGTCCGCGCGTGCGGCGCCGGGCGCAGGCGGATCGTCTGCGGCCCAAGGGCAACCGCACGGTCGTAGCGATACGTCGTGCGGTGGGTCAGCGCGACGGAGAGCGGCATGTGATCGGCTTTGCTGGTTCAAGTGTGGACGCGGCGAGCGATCATTCTGCGGCGGATTGTGCGATGCAGCAAGAACTGCTGCGAACCGGGTGACTTCGAGCGTCGTCACGCAGCGGCGGTTGCCGCTCTCGCCAGCGCGTCAAGCGCGCCGGTCGAGTTGCCGCTACGGAGCGTGGTCGGTCCTTCCGCGGGCATCGTCCGCTCTCCATGGGCGCAACACCTGCATTGCGTTGTGCCGCCCGCAATCCTGACCATCGGAACCACCGTCGACAGACGTGAAACTTTGAGCGGCAGGTCGCCTTGTGCCGGCGAAATGCGCGGCGACTGTCAGCTCATTGCCTTGCTCTTCGCTTCGATCGCGCCAAGCAGTTCCTTCCAGGAATCGACGAACCCCTTGGCGCCGTCGTCCTGCAACTGCCTGGCAAGCGCCGCGACATCGATGCCGGCACGGGCAACGCTGGCCAGCACCTGCTCGCAGTCGTCGCCATCCCGGCGCATCGGCTGATCCACCACGCCGTGAGCGGCGAAGGCAAGCAGCGTCTCCTCGGGCACCGTGTTGACCGTGTTCGGCGCCGCCAGCGCGCCCATGTAGAGCACGTCGGAGGCCTGCGGATCCTTGTTGCTGGTGCTGGCGAACAGCAGCCGTTGCGGCCGTGCCCCCTGGCCTTCCAGGCGCTGCCACCGATCCGATTCGAGCAGATCGCGATACGCCTTGTAGGCCTGCTGCGAGATCGCGATGCCAAGCCGATCCCGCAACTCGCCGGGCAACTTGTCCATCGTCGCCCTGTCCCAGCGGCTGACGAACAGCGACGCCACCGAGCGCACATCCGGGCTCAGTCCCGCCGCAACGCGACGTTCCAGTCCGCGCATGTAGGCATCCGCGGCCCTCATATAGTCGTCGCGCGAGAACAGCAGCGTGACGTTCACCGGCACGCCCGAATAGATCGCTTCCTCGATGGCGGGAAGTCCTTCGATGGTGCCAGGAATCTTGATGAACAGGTTCGCCCGCTTGGCCTTGCCGTGCAGTGCCCTCGCCTCGGCCACGGTCCTGGCGGTGTCGTGCGCCAGCAGAGGCGAGACCTCGAGCGAGACAAATCCGTCCACCCCAGCGGTCCGCTGATAAATCGGTGCAAACAGATCGGCCGCCTGGGTGAGATCCGCGACCGCCAGCTCGAAGAACAGTGCCTCATCCGACTTGCCTCGCCGCGACCAGCCGCCTGATGTCGTCGTCATACGAATGGCTGTGCGCAACCGCATGGTCGAAGATGGTCGGGTTCGACGTCAGTCCCGGTGACCGACAGCTCGTCGATGTAGCGCCGCAAGGTGCCGCTGGTCAGCAGATCGCGGGTGATGTTGTCGAGCCACAGGCTCTGACCCAGCGCGTGCAGTTTCTGTGTCGCTTTCACTGCTCGTCTCCCTTCCTATCGCTGCACCAGATCGGCAAACTCGTATTTGATCAGATCCCCGATACGCGCAAGCTGAACGTCGCCGTGCGGATACTGCGCCAGAATTTCCGGATCGGTGGCATAGTGACCCTGCTGAGGAAACACCGTGGTAAGCCGTTCGCCCCAGATCTTCTTCATGCTGTCAAGGATACGCAGCTTGTCGTCGATCATCACGTAATGTTTAGCAGGATACAGCCGCTCCACGTCGTCCAGTTGCTCCTCCTTGTGGATAAAGATCAGGACGTGGCCGTCGAACGCCTTCCATAGGCCGGAGCGATCCACCTTGCGCGGCTGGAATACTGCATCGCCATCCGAGAGGATTACCACCGGTGCCCATTGCTGCACATGCTTCACCGCGTCCAGCGCTCCACTGTACAGCCGCTCGGCGAACGGATAGTCCACCAGCCAGTTGGAGATGCGCAGCAGCCGCGGATCGTGCAGGTCCTCCAACCGGTAGCGCTCGAGCGCACCCAGATAGTCCGCATAACCGAGTTCGCTGCGCAGCGTCTCGAAAATCTCCCAGTATCGGTTGCGGGCAGCGTTGCCGTGCTCGATGCCGATGTGGACATCCAGATCGGCCTGCACCCGGTCGTTGTTGAGTAGCGTGTTGTCGACGTCAAACAGGAACACGTTGTCATGCATCATCTTGTCACCTCCGATGCCTGTCCGTGGCCCATCGCCTGCCTGGCGGCAGCGGCGACGCGGTCCGCGGTAAAGCCGAAATACTCCGCCACCACCTTGATCGGCACCGACATGCCGAAGGTGTGCTTGCCCAGCACGACACATCCTCGGTGAACGCGATGTCGGTGTGGCCCTCGATGGTCACGCGGTTGCTGTCGTAGACCCAACACAGGTTGCCCTGCCGCAGGTGGCCGGCGAGCGAGGCGGCCTCGCTGGCGATGCCTTCCATCATGTCGCCATCGCCCCACAGCAGATAGACATCGAAGTCGAACAGATCGAGGCCGGGACGGTTGTAGGTGGCGCTCAGCCACCGTCTGGCGATCGCCATGCCGACGCTGGTGGCCGCACCCTGACCGAGCGGACCTGTCGTGGTTTCGACCCCCGATGTCCAGCCATATTCCGGATGACCGGGACAGCGGCTGCCGGCCTGGCGAAAGCCCTTGATGTCGTCGAGGGTGACGGCATCGCGTCCGACCTGCTCACAGCTCGGATTCACCGCCTTGATGCCGGCGAGATGGATAAGCCGGTACAACAGCATGGACGCATGGCCGCTGGATCCGATGGATCGTAGCGCAGCGGGCGTTGCCACAGCGTGGACGCAGCCGGGCCCGCGTCCATAGGCGTGCCCGGATGGCGGAAATTCGCAATCTGCACCGCGTCGGCCACCAGCATCCGGATGGTGTTGATCGCAGGCTGATCCAGATCCGGCAGCTGTTGCATGGCGTGACCTCGCGCGTTCAGGACGGCGCCGCGACACCGGGGGGTCGCGGACGATGTCGGGTGTTGCCGCGTGCCGATTGAATAATTCATGCCAATCCTTTGGACAAATCCGATCGCACGAGTTGCCGGACCGCCACCCCTGGCTTGTGCGAGCAAGGGTGTACCTCTGCCGCGCCCGGCAACCTGCAGAATGCGATCACATTGTCGCCAGCCACGTCAGCCTCGCGACGGTGCCTCCCCGCAGACGAGTGTCGTCGGTGGCGGGCATTGTAGACAACCGCACTGGTCTCGCCCACTCCCAGTTCGCAGCCACCGGTCGCTAGCCCGGTGTCCCCGCGGTCAATCTGAATCCCGGCGACGTTGCCCTCGCTGACCACGATGATCTTGGGGTATGGCGCGCCGCCTCGCATGGCCACAGCGGGAGATTGGGCCACCGGCCCGATGTTGTTGCCGGTGATGCCAGCCCACTCGTCGACGCGTACCTGCCCATGGCAGCAACTCATAGAATATCGTCCCGAATACACGCCTTGCTGTGTCCGGGCGCCACCTCTACCAAAGCCGGTTCGATCTGCTCGCACGCCGCCACCGCGTGTCGGCATCGTGTGCGGAACACGCAGCCTGATGGGGCGCGAACGGGCTCGGCATCTCCCCCGGCAGTTCGGCCAATGGTCGTCGCATCGCCGGATCGGGCTCCGGCACCGCTTCCAGCAGTGCCACCGTGTAGGGATGCATCGGCCGGCGATAGATCGCCTCGGCCGGCGCCACCTCCATGACCCGGCCGAGATACATCACCACCACCCGATCGCTCACATACTGAACCACTGCCAGGTCATGTGCGATGAACAGCATCGCCAGACCCAGCGAGCGCTGGAGATCCAGCAGCAGGTTCAACACCTGCGCCTGCACCGACACGTCCAGTGCCGAAACAGGTTCATCGGCGACAACGAACACCGGCTCGACTGCCAACGCGCGGGCGATGCCGATCCGCTGGCGTTGTCCGCCGGAGAATTCGTGCGGATAGCGCTGCATCGCATCCGCCGGCAGCCCGACGCGACCGAGCAGTTCGGCAACCCGCTCCGGACGATCGCGCCTGGTGCCGATGCCATGGATGACGAAGGCTTCCTCCACGATATCGCGCACCTTGAGGCGCGGATTCAGGCTGGAATAAGGGTCCTGGAAGATCATCTGCATGCGCCGGCGCAGCGGACGCAGCGCCGGCTTGTCCAGATGTGTGATGTCAGCGCCAGCGAACCGGATCACCCCGGCCGTCGGTTCCAACAGACGCAGAACCGCCCGGCCCGCGGTGGTCTTGCCGCTGCCGGACTCGCCCACCAGTCCCACAACCTCACCCGCAGCGATCGACAGATTCAACCGGTCCACTGCACGCAGCACGATGCGTCCTCCGCGCAGCATTCCCCCACCGGCGGGAAAGGTCACAGTCACATCTGTTGCTTCAACCAGGGCCGGGTTCATGCGCGCGCCGCCCAGTGATGACAGCGCACCTCGTGGCCCGCCAGCACCTCCGCAATTGGCGGCATCTCGGCGCGACACAGGTCGTCCGCGAGTGGGCAGCGCGGCGCAAAGCTGCAGCCTGGCGGCAAGGCAACAGGGCTCGGCACCTGCCCAGGGATCGACAGCAGCCGTCGCGCCGGATCCCGGCCGCCGCCCTGCACATGCGGGATGCTGCGCAACAGGGCGCGCGTGTAAGGATGCAATGGCGACCTGAACACGGTGGCCACGTCGCCCTGCTCGACGATGCGCCCCGCATACATCACCGCCACCCGATCGGCGATCTGCGCCACCACGCCGAGATTGTGGGTGATGAATAGCACGCTCATGTCCATCTCCACCTGCAGCGCGCGGATCAGGTGCAGGATCTGCGCCTGGATCGTCACGTCCAGCGCCGTCGTGGGTTCATCGGCGATCAGCAGCGCCGGACGACAGGCCAGCGCCATCGCGATCATCACCCGCTGGCGCATGCCGCCGGAAAGCCGGTGCGGGTACTCGCGCGGCACGCAGTTCCGGATTGGGGATGTTCACCCGCGCCAGCATGTCCATCGCATGGCGCCGTGCCGCTGTCCTGGCCAGACCCTGATGTAGACGCACCACCTCGGCGATCTGTTCACCGACGGTCAGCAGCGGGTTGAGGCTGCTCATCGGCTCCTGGAAGATCATCCCGATCTCGTTGCCGCGGACGTGCCGCATGTCCGGTTCGGACAGCGACAACAGGTCCCGGCCGCGGAACAGCACACGCCCGGCCGCGATCTCGCCGGGCGGCGCCTGCACCAGACGCATGATGGACAGCGCGGTCACCGACTTGCCGCTGCCGGACTCGCCCACGATCGCCAGCGTCTCCCCGCCGCCGACCGCGAAGCTGACGCCATCCACCGCGCGCGCGACAGTGTCATCGACACGGAACAGGGTTTGCAGGTCCGCGACCTCAAGCAGCAGCGGCGTGCTCATGTCAGCCGGCGCAGCCTTGGATCGAGCGCGTCGCGCAATCCGTCGCCTACCGCCTGGAGGGCGAGCACCGTCAAGACAATGCAGAGCCCAGGTGCAAGAATCAGCCAGGCGGCGTTCTGCATATACTCCTGTGCCGACGCAATCATGTTGCCCCAGGTCGGGCTGGTCGGCGGCACGCCGGCACCCAGGAAGGACAGCGCCGCCTCGGTCAGGATGGAGAAGGCGAACACGAAGGTGCCCTGCACCAGCAGCGGCGACAGCAGGTTCGGCAGCAGGTGCACAACGATGACGCGCTTGTCGCTGGCGCCCAGCGCCTCCGCTGCCTCGATGAACTGCAACTCGCGCAGCACCAGGGTCGCGCCGCGGGCGACGCGGGCGACGCGCGGTGTATAGACGGTGCCAAGCGCGATCACCACGTCGGTCAGCGAGGCACCCAGCGCCGCCATCAGGGCGATCGCCAGCAGGATGTCGGGGAATGCCATCAACGCATCGGTGATGCGCATCAGCAGCCCGTCGAGCTGGCGCACATAGCCGGACACCACGCCCAGCACCGTTCCGCAGGTCAGCGACGCGATCACCACCAGGAACCCAACGGTGAGCGAAAGCTGTGCACCGTACATGCAGCGCGTCAGGACGTCGCGGCCGAACTCGTCGGTGCCGAACCAGTGCGCGGCCGAGGGCGACGCCAACCGGTGCGCGATGTCCATCTTGCGCGGCGAATAGGGCGCCAGCCACGGCGCGCCGATCGCGGCCACCAGCATGATCAGCAGGATGAACAGGCTGATCAGCACCAACCGCCGCCGCACCAGGCGACGCAGCAACAGCAGCGACGGCGAGGCCGATCGCACCCGGGCGGCGGGCAGCGCGATATCGGACATCTCAGTACCGCACCCGCGGATCGAGCACGGCATACAGGATGTCGATGCCGAGATTGATCAGCACATAGACGCCGGAGATCACCAGCAGCGCACCCTGGATCACCGGGTAGTCCCGCCGCAACACTGCGGAGACGACGAGATTGCCGACGCCAGGCAGCGCGAACACGGTCTCGGTGACGATGGCGCCGCCAAGCAAGCCTGCGACGGTCAGCCCGATCACGGTCAGCACCGAGGTGCGCGCATTGCGGAACGCATGCTTGAAGATCACCGTTGCCGGCGCCAGTCCCTTGGCGCGCGCGGTACGCACGTAATCCTCCTGCAGCACGTCCAGCATGCTGGTGCGGGTAAAGCGCATGATCAGCGCCGAATTCGGAATGCCTAGCGCGATCGCCGGCATGATCAGATAGGTCAGCCGTTCGAGCATTCCGGCATCAGGTGGTCCGTAGCCGGCGACCGGCAACAGGTGCAGCCGTACCGCCAGGTATTCGATCAGGGTCAATCCGATCCAGAAGCTGGGCAGGCTGGCGCCGGCCATCGCGGCGGCGGTCAGCACCTGATCCGCCATGCTGCCGCGCTTCACCGCCGACAGCACGCCGATCGGTATGCCGATCAGCGTCGCGAGTGCCGCGGCCAGCACGGTAAGCTGCAGCGTCAGCGGCGCCCGTTCGGCCAGCGCCTGCGTCACGCTGCGACTGAGGAAGATCGACTCGCCCAGTCGCAGCGGACCACCGAGTGCAGGAACTGCAGGTACTGCACCGGCATCGATGTATCGAGGCCGAGACGGCTGCGCAGCGCGGCAATGTCTTCGGCGGTTGCCGACGGCCCCAGCATGACCGCGGCCGGGTCTCCGGGAATGACATGGGCGATCACGAACACGATCGTCGCGACCAGGAACATCACGACGACCATGCCAGCCAGCCGGCGCAACAGGTAGCGAGTCATGCGCCGGCTCCGACTATCGGCTCAGGCGGACAGCCCGGTGTTCCAGAAGGCTGGCCAGATACCGGGATAATAGCCGGACATCTTCTTGCTGGCGCCGAACGTCGTGTATCCGGCACCGATCTTCACGGTCGGTGCGTCGATATAGAACTGCGCCTGCAGCTTGTGCCATAGCGGCACGCGCTTCGCAGGCTCGCTCTCGGTGGTGAACGCGTCGAGCAGAGCGTGCTTCTCCGGCGTATCCCACCAGCCTGGATAGCTCGGGTTGAAGATGGTGATCGAGGATGGCTCCGGCACCACGCCATGTCCGGTCACGAACGCCTCCCATTGGTCGGGGTTCTGCCGGCGTTGCAGGATCGTAGCCCAGTCGGTGACCACGAGGTCGATCTTGAAGCCGGCCTCGGTCAGGTTGGCCTCGATCACCTGCGCGGTCTTGTACTGGTAGTCGTACTGCACGCTGGTCAGGACGCGGATCGGCTCGCCGTTGTAGCCGGCCTGCTTCAGCAGTGATGCCGCCTTGTCCGGATTGCCCTGATTGTAGCCTGGCGCTGCGGGATCGAACCATGCGGTACCCTCGGGATAGATCGATCCTTGCAGGGTCCACAACGCCTTGTCGCCGAACGCCGCCGCCAATGCGTCCGAGCAGTTGATCGCTGCCTGCGCGGCGCGGCGCAGCAGCACATTGCTCATTACGCCCTTCTTGGTGTTCATGATGAACAGCACCCAGAGCGCCGCCGTCAGCACGCCGGGCGTCACATCCGGCTTGCCGTGGATGCGGGCGTAGCTTTCCGGCGTCAGGTTGTCCGCCCAGTGATATTGTCCTGCCAGCAGACCATCCGCGCGCGTGGTCGGGTTCGGCGAGGGGAGGAAGCGAATTTCGTCGACCAGCGCCTCGCGTCGACCGACATATCCGTTCGCCGGTCCCGGCGGGGAAACATACTGCGGGAATTTGCCGACACGCACCCAGGTGTCGGGCTTATACTCGATCAGCTTGAACGGCCCGGTGCCGGTGAAATCCTTGAGCGGATCGGGTGCGGTGGCAACGCGCTTCGGCATGATCTGCGGCGAACCGTTGGGGAACGCCAGCAGATTGAGCAGCGGCGAATACGGCTGCTTCAGCACGATCTCGACCGTTGTCGGATCCTTCGCCGAAATCGAATCCAGGAACGCCCAGGGCGTTCGTCCGCGTGGCGACAGCCGTCCCCATCGTTGCAGGGAGGCCACCACATCGTCCGCGGTCATGGTGGTGCCGTCGTGGTACGGGACGCCGCTGCGCAATTTGATCACGTAGCGCTTTCCGCCATCGCTGATCTCGGGCAATTCGGCCGCGAGCAACGGCGCAATGCTGAAATCGGGGCCGAAGATATACAACGTCTCGTAGAACAGCTGGGTGATCTCCGACAGCAGATCCGAGGTGACCGGGGTGGGATCGAGCGGTCCGGGATCTCCGCTGGTCGCGATGTTCAACACGCTGGCGGTCTGTGCCTGTGCGCGCCAGGTCGGCAGCATGATGCCGGCGGCGCTCCCCAGCATGAGCGCGCGGCGCTGCACTGCGAGGGGCTGGCCCTCTTTGGATGGCGGCATTCACCAGTCCTCCCGGTTCGTTGGTTGCTGGTCCAAGCATGCCAGAGGTCGATAAGACACGAAAGCGCGGCCAAGGGCGCGGTCGACCATCATTGCGTCAGTGCTGCCGGCAACATGAACGGCGCGGGGTCGGCGAAGCGGCGGACGACATTCGCGGTGAGCCTGCCGAGTGGGCTGTTGCCGCCGTCGATCATCAGGCTGCCCGCATAGGTCATCGAGCCGACCGAAAACACCGCGCCGCCAGCCGCGGTCTCGAAGAATGTCATGTCGGCGCAGGACCAGTCCTATTGCGGCAGCGGGTGGCGATGCACCAGCATGTCCTCGTTCACCCAGCCGTAGTCGGGATGAATGACGATGCCCTTGGCAACGACCAGTGCGTGCGGCGGAGTGCCATATTTGGGGTTCACGCTGTCGAGTTCGAACCCGGCCGCGCCGCCGCCCATGTAGCCGGCATCGCCGAACACTGTGCCGGCGCGCGCGTCGAGCCCCGTGGTCATGAATGCCACGCGCGGGTCGTCGATGCCGATCGACGAAACGATAAGGAAAGCCGAGATGGCGTCCCTGGGTCGAGAAGCCGATGCCGACAAGGCGGTGGCTCGACCGGCCGATGCGCCGCCATAGCCCGCCGTAGCCGCCGCCGAACGCGTGGTAGCTCTCACCGGGCATCGTCTCCCACACCCGGATGCCGCCCTCGGCTCGGCGAACCTCCAGCGTGTCCGGTTGATCCTCCGACGGTTCGGCGCGCCAGTAGAAACCGTTGCCACCGAGATACATCAGGCGTCCGCCCTGGCCGAGAAAATCCTCGAACGCCTGCATCATGCGCTCGGAGTGGTACTCCGGATGCTGCGCCGCGATGACGACGCGATACGGCGCCAGCGCAGCGACACCTTCGGCGTGCAGGTCGTGATCGGTGATGACGTCGTGCGCCACATCGATGGTGGACAGGAACTGGTCGATATAGTTGTCGGCCACCCAGCGCGCCGTGCCCGATCCGCCCTCGATCGGATCCATCAGCGCGAACTGCCGCGGTCGCGTATCCAGCATCGGGCGGAATTGCGTGACCAGCGACACGCCGGAGCCGTCGCTGTGATGATTGTAGCAGGACAGCCCGAATTGCGGGTTCATGTCGGGCGTCTCGCGCAGCGCCCCCCACGCGGCGGCGCGTTCGGCGATTTCGGCGCCGCGGCCAGGACGGACATAGCAGCCGTAGACCTGGTAGCTGAACGTCGGCACCAGCAGCGCCACGTCCGCACTGCGGCTGCCGCGGCCGCACGATGAAAGGGATGTAGTCCTCGCCTGCATCGTTGGCTGATATGGGCGGCATAGAAGCCGCTCGGCCAGTCCGTCGGGACGTCGAGGCAGGCGCTTTCGGCCCAGCCGAGCGGACCCTGGTCGTCATCGTGGAAATGGATGGCGCCGTATTGGTCCGGGGCAGCCTTCCAGTCGTGCACAGCGCCGGTCCAGTTCGATCCCGTCATCGCGCGTGTGGGCAGATTGATGAGGCGGGCATGGGCCGCGTGCGGACCCGTATCGGTGGCGGACTGGGTCTGCATACCGATCGAGAAATCCCACGCCGCCAGCGTGGCGTTCGACGGCGCCGGACGATGGACGGCCGGGCGTTCGAGCTTGCCGTTGTAGTGGGAGCTGGCCGGGCCGACGCCGTCGGGCGGCAATGCGGCGAGGAAGATCTCCGGCGCACCGGCAGGCGGCCGCGCGCCTTTCGTCGTGGCCTCGCCGGCATCGCCGAGCAGGGCGCGCGGCGTCTGCTTCACCGTGACGGTGCCGTCGCTATCGAGCGAGGCCGTCACATCGTACCATCGCCGTTCCAGCAGCTTGCGCGGAACTTCCGCGCGCACGCGTGCGCCATCGGGACCGGTAACTTCCGCCATTGCGCCGCCGCCTGGGCCGATGCCGAGAGCGAACGTCCAGTCGTCGATGCGCAGCGCGATCAGGCCTTGTCGGCCCTTGCCCGGCGTGGTCGGCCAGATCGTCGCCGACAGGCACACGCCGCCGCGCAGATCGACCGGCAGCGACGCAACATGGCCGAAGCTGCCGAGATAGGCAGGCTGTTCCTTGCCCGCACGCGTGCCGTCGATCGCGCTCGGCATCGGGATTTCGGCATATCCCGGCCCGGCCGGATTGGGATCGGCGCAAACGTGGCGGACAAAGCGCAGTGCGAAATCACCGCCGCCGGCGCTTGAGACCATGAACCGAATGGTCTCGCCTTGTTTGACGCTCCAGCGATCGGCGTACCCGGTCAGTGCATGCATCGCGGTCAGGTCTTCGTCACGTCGTAGAACAGTGCCACCCAACTGGCGCGGGCGAAGTGGTAGCCCTGCTTCTCCGCGCGATAGGCGATGGTCTGCACCTGGTTGTGCACCGGGAACCACAGCGCGCTGTCCATGATGATCTTCTGCGCTTCGGCATAGACCGCGGCGCGCTTCTCGGGGTCCGTCACCGCGCGGCCCGCGACGAACAACGCGTCCAGCTTGGGATCGTTGAGCTGCATCCAGTTGTATCTGTAGCGGCCGGGGCTCGGGATGTTGCCGCTCGAGAACAGGTTCTCCAGGCACATCGGATCAGCCTGAATCCAGCGCACCGGCAGCATGTCGAACGCGTTGTCGAACACCAGCGCCTGGTTCCGTGCGAACGTGATCGTCTCGACCTTGAGGTCGAAGCCGACGCGTCGGGCAACTGCCTGGAGTTCTACCGCGGTATCGGGTTCGAGCGGCGGCGGCGCACCGTAGAAGCCGCTCAACCGCTGACCGTCCTTCATGCGCACGCCATCCGGCCCGGGCTTCCAACCGGCCTGATCCAGCAGCGCCATCGCGGCCTTCGGATCCGGCTTGTACAGCTCCTCCGTGCCCGCCCAATAACCCGGCGTGTCCTTCGACAGCGGCCCATAGGCCGGATCGATCAGGCCGAAGAACAGATTTTCGCTGAGCGCCTTGCGGTCCACCGCCATGGCGAGCGCACGACGAACGCGAACATCGGCGAAAATCCCGTGGCTGCCATTGAGTTCCAGGCCGAACGGAATGCCGGCCGCGTTGCCGATCATGGTGTGATAGCCGCGCGCATCGTTGAACCGCTTCATGTCCAGGATCGGCGTTGCATCGGAAATGTCGATCTCGCCCGCCTCCAGTGCGGCCACGCGTGTCGAGGCATCCGGAATGAACCTGGTGATGACACGCTGGACGCGGGACGGCCCGGTGTTTGCATTGTAGGGCGGCGCCCAGTTGTATTTGTCGAACCGCTCCAGCACGACCTGTCGCCCCTCCTCCCAGGAGACGAACCGGAACGGCCCGGCGCCCACCGGCGCGCGGGCGAAGCGCCTGATTGCCCAGGCGCTTCACCGCGGTGGGCGACACCGGCGCAAGCGTGCCCTCGGCGTAGCTCGCGAGCGCGGCCCCGAACGGCTGCGAATAGGTCACCCGCGCCGTATGCGGATCGATCACCTCGGTGCCGGCATAGGGGCCGAGCTGGGTCACCGCGCCTTCGCTCGCGGTCTTCGGATCGGCGATGGTGTCGAAGGTGAATTTCACCGCCTCGGCATCGAACGGCGTGCCGTCGTGGAAGCCGACATCGCTGCGCAACTTGAGCGTCACGCTCTTGCCGTCCGGCGCGACATCCCACGCCGTCGCCAGGCCAGGAAACAGCTTGTTCGACCCGTCGCTGGCGATCAGCGTATCGAAGATCTGCGCGATCACCTGATATTCATGGCGCGAGCTGGTGACCCGCGGATCGTAGGTGCGCGGCGTCGCATCGTCCTCGCCCCAGGTCACCGTAAGCCCGCTGCCCGATTGCGCGGCAGCGTTCCGGGCGATCATCGGCGCGGCGAGCACGCCGCCGACAACCGCGCGACGTGTCACGCCCGAAGGTCCGCGTCCGGCCATAGCCGCCTCCACATGTGTCCGACTGTCGCGCACTGTGCGGTGCCTGCTGGTCGTCGCGCAATCGCCGCAGGGCGCTTGTGCGGACATCCGACATCCCTATTGTTCGCCGATGCAGAGCATTCCGGGCCGCCTGCTCAGCGCCATCGTGACACTGCTGATCACCTGGACCGTCGTCTTCGGCGCCATGCGGCTCGCCCCCGGCGATCCGGTGCTGCTGATGTTGCAGGGAACGCCGATCAGCGATCAGGCGATGGATGCGGCGCGCGCCAAACTCGGTCTCGACCGGCCATTCATCGTGCAATACGTCAGCTTCCTCGCCAGCGCCGCACGCGGCGATTTCGGCGACAGCTTCCGCAGCCGCCAGCCCGTGACCAAGCTGATCGCCGCCGAGTTCCCCTATACGTTGCAGCTCGCCGTCGGCGGCTTCCTGATCGGCGTGCTGCTGGGCGGCGCACTCGGCATCGTTGCCGGCCTTCGGCCCAACGGCTGGATCGATACCATCTGCATGACGCTCGCTCTTGCCGGGCTGTCGCTGCCGAGTTTCTGGATCGGGATGATCCTGATCCAGGTCTTCGCCACCGAACTGGGCTGGGTGCCGGTACTCGGCACTGGGCTGGAGGCGCTGATCTTGCCGAGCATCACGCTTGGCCTGTTTCTCGCCGGAGGCCTCGCGCGTCTGGTACGCAACAGCATCATCGAGGTGATGGCGCAGGATTATATCCGCACCGCATACGCCAAGGGTCTCACCGCCGTGCGTGTCGTCGCCAAGCACGCGATGCGCAACGCCATCATTCCGCCGCTGACCCTGCTCGGCATCCAGTTCGCGCTGTTGATCGGCGGCGCCGTTGTCACCGAAACGGTGTTCGCGCGTCCCGGCATCGGGCGTCTGCTCGTGCTTGCGGTTCTGGAGAAGGACTTCCCGGTCGTGCAGGGGGTCGTCGTGCTCACCACCGCTGCCTATGTGCTGATCAATCTGTTGATCGACATCGCCTACGGCATTATCGATCCGCGGATGCACGGCGTGACCCGCATCGCGCGGATGCTCGGGGCGCCGGGTGCCGTCGCAGGCAGTCTGGTGCTCGTTGCCATCCTGGCATTGGCGGCGTTGGCGCCGTTATTGGCTCCATATGACTGGAACGCCACCAGCCAGTGCCGGCGCCTTGCTCCGATGTCTGCCGAACACTGGTTCGGCTGCGATCTGTTCGGACGGGACCTCCTGAGTCGCGTCATGTATGGCGCCCGCTTCTCGCTGGCCATGGGCATTTCGACGGTTGCGATCAGCCTGGTGTTCGGCGCCCTGCTGGGTGTCACCATCGCTTATGGCGGCGGCCGGGTCGATGCGATCGGAGCGCGGCTTATCGATGCCATGCTGTGCTTTCCGCCGATCATCCTCGCCATCCTGATCGTGGCGGTACTCGGTGTCGGACTGTGGAATGCGGCCCTGGCCGTCGGCATCTCGGGCATTCCACGCTTCGCCCGCATCACGCGGGCCGCCACATTGACGCTGGCCGCACGCGACTTCGTCGAAGCCGCACGATCGGTCGGCGCCGGCCGTATGCGCATCGTGCTGCGCCACCTGCTGCCCAATCTTGCTCCCATTCTGATCGTGATCACCACGCTCGATCTCGGCAGCGCGGTGCTGTTCACTGCGACGCTGTCGTTCCTGGGACTTGGGGCGCAGCCGCCGACGCCGGAGTGGGGCGCCATGCTGAACGCCGGTCGCGAATATGTCCGCTACGCGCCGTGGACGATGATCTTCCCGGGGCTCGCGCTGTTCCTCACGGTAATGGCGGTGAATCTGGTCGGCGACCGGCTCAGTCTGGTGCTCGACCCGCGACAGCGCGGCCGCGCCTGATCAGGTCCCTCATTCAGCCGCCTGCGCCGCAGCCTGATCGGCGAACAACGGCATCACCTCGCGGGCAAATCGGCGCATGCTCTGGCGCCCTCGTTCGCCGCCGCCCGAGCCGCCGCCGTTGATCAGCACATAGCCGACCCCGACGTCGCCGCAATGCTTCAAGCTTGCCGGCGATCTCGTCCGGATTGCCGTAGATCGCGCTGTTGACGTTGACCGCGTGCGGATCGCCGGTGGCGCGGTCGGGTCCGCCATGCACCGTGCCATCCGGGCGCGTCGCAAGCTTCAACTGCCGCATCCGGTTCTGCAGTCTGCGGTCCAGCGCCGCGTCGCGTTCCGCCGCGCTGTCGGTGACGAAGAAGGCGCGCGTGACGCCGACCTGCATCGGATCGTAACGCCGGCCGCTCGCCTCGACCGCGGCCCTGAACCACGCGATGCTCTGCGCCACATCGTCCGGCGAGGCGTATTGCCCGAGCAGCAGATTGAAGCCGCGCTCGGCAACGTTGCGGATCGAGCGCTCGCTGCCGGCGCCCATCCAGATCTGCGGATGCGGCTTCCGCGCCGAGGGCGGCTCGACGACGATATCGTTGAACCGCCAGTACTTGCCGTGATGCGAGAACCGTTGCTCCGATGTCCACGCCTTCAGCAGGACCTCGATCGACTCTTCGAACCGCGCATCGGCCTCCTCCATCGGCACATCGAAGCCGGCGAATTCATTGTAGCGGTAGCCTTTGCCGATGCCGAAATCCAGCCGTCCTCCCGACAGCAGGTCCAGCGTCGCTGCCTGTTCGGCCAGCAGAACCGGATTGTGCCAGGGCAGCACGATCACCGCGGTGCCGAGCCGCAACCTATGCGTGCGCGCGCCGAGCCAGGTCAGCAGGTTCAGCGTCGCCGAGACCTGGCCGAAGCCGGTGAAATGATGTTCCACGACGAAGGTGCCATGAAAGCCCAGCGCCTCGGCTTCGACGTTGTAGTCGATGAAGTCGCGAAACCCCTCGGCGCTGTCGAACTCGCCGCTGCCACGGCGCGCCGCGGCGCTGCCGAATAGTCCGAACCGCATGGTGCAGGCCTCTCGTCACTGTCGGCGGCGAGGTTACGCGTTGCGCTGCCATGCTCCAAATGCGACGGTAGTCGTTATGGAGTTCGGCTGGTACCACGAATTCCACCGCCAGGTGGATCAGCAATCGGACGCTGACGCGTTCGCGCAGGCGCTCGAGCAGGTTGCCGATGCCGAACGATGGGGGCTCGACGCGATCTGGCTCGCCGAGATCCACCAGCAGGCGACGCGCTCGGTGCTGAGCGCGCCGCTGACCGTCGCCGGCGCCATCGCCGGCCGCACCAGCCGCATCAAGATCGGCACCGGCGGTGCAGGTGCTGCCGCTGTGCCATCCGCTGCGGCTGGCCGAGGAGACCGCCACCATCGACCAGATCAGCCGCGGCCGGCTGCTGCTGGGTGCCGGGCGCAGCGGCAACCCCCGGTCCTATGCCGCCTACGGCGTGCCGTATTCGGAGAGCCGCGAGCGTTTCTACGAAACACTCGATATCCTCAAGCTCGCCTGGACCCAGCCGAGCTTTTCCTATGCGGGCAAGTTCCACAGCTTCAACGAGGCGCGTGCAGTGCCGCGGCCATATCAACAGCCGCACCCGCCGATCCGCATCGCCGGTGCCAGCGAGGACACCTTCCCGCTGCTCGGCGCACTCGGCTATCCGTTGTTTGTCGCGGTGCGCAGCGGCTCGTTGTCGGCGTTGGCGCCGGACCTGACGGCGTATCGCGACGCCTACACCGCGGCCGGCCATCCCGGCAAGGGCGAGGTGTATCTACGTCTGTCGCTGCACCTCGCCGAGACCGATGCGCAGGCGCTGGAGGAGGCCGAGCCAAGCATGATGCAAGGCTACAGGTCGCTTACCACGCGGCTGGAAGGCTCGCCGAACAGCCGCCGGCGCGCGGAACTGGAGACGGTGCGCACCATCACCTACGAGCAGGTGCTGCGTGACAAGGTCGTGGTGGGATGTCCGGAGCGCGTGACCGATCGACTGCGACAGTTGCACGAGGAACTGGGCATCGACGGCATTCTCGCAGAGCTGAACTTCGGCAGCCTGATCCCGCCGCAGCAGATGATGCGGTCACTGCGGCTCCTGTGCGAACAGGTGCGTCCGCATTTCACCTAAAAGGCATGCCGCCGAGCACGGCAAAGGGGAATGGGCAGGCATGCAGGAAGCAGGGAATGGGACTGCAGACGATGCCGCGGATAGTCGATGGATGAGCTACAAGGAATTGGCGGAATCGCGCAGGATCACCATGCCCTCGGCGATCCGGCTGGTGTTGCGTCGGCGGTGGCGACGACAGCAGGATAACCAGGGGATTATGCGAGCATTCGTTCCGCAGCAGTGGTCGGAACCGGCACCAGGCAGGAACTTCGACCCCGACGCACGCCTGATCCAAACCATAGAACAGCTGGAGGCGTCGGTTGCTGCTCTGCGTGAACAGGCGGACGCGGCGGAGCGCGCGGCACAGATCGAGCGGGAGCGTGCGAACCGCGCTGAGCTGGCAAGGCGAGCGGAATATAGCCGCGCCGATCTGCTCCGCGAACGGATCGACGGTCTTCGGGCGGACCTTGCCGAGGCTGAGACAGCAGCGGAAATTGCCCGCTATGAGGCTCGCGAAGCCGCACAAACCGCGGAGGCGCTGCGGCAGGCTGACGCCAGATGGCGGACCCTCGGCCGCCTTGCCCGGATCCGCGAAGGTTGGCGGAGTACGACGTAACGATGCGCATCAGCTCCCTCTTCTGGCTTGCGATGGCGCTCGGCTGCGGCGCCCTCACGGCGATGGCGCAATCACAATTGCCGGATGGACCGGGCAAGACCGTCATCGAACAGTCCTGTCTCGGTTGCCATGAACCGAACCGCATCGTGAATTCCGGCTACAACCGCCAGGATTGGCAGAACATCGTACACATGATGCTGAACGTCGGCGCGCCGGTGCCGCCGGATCAGGTGGGTGTGCTGACCGACTACCTGGTGACGCACTTCCCGGAAAAGCCCAAGCCCGCTCCGACGCTGATCGCCGGCAGCGCGCATGTCGAGATCAAGGAATGGGTGGTGCCGACGCCTGGATCCCGGCCGCATGATCCGCTTGCCTATCCGGACGGGTCGATCTGGTACACCGGCCACATGGCCAACCTGCTCGGACGGCTTGATCCGCGCACCGGAACAATCACCGAATACCACCCCGACACTCCGTCGTCCGGTCCGCACGGCCTGGTCGCCGATCAGGACGGCAACATCTGGTTCACCGGCAACTTCGCCGGCTACATCGGCAAGCTCGATCCCAGGACCGGCAAGTTCACCGACTACCCATTGCCTGATCCGAATGCGCGCGATCCCCACACGCCGCTGTTCGACCGGCGCGGCGTACTGTGGTTCACCGTGCAGGGCGCCAACATGGTCGGCCGGCTGGATCCCAGAACCGGCGAGATCAAGCTGGTGAAGTCGCCGACGCCGCGGTCGAACCCGTATGGCATGGTGATCAGTTCGCGCAACGTCCCTTGGTTCTGCGAGTTCGGTGCCAACAAGCTGGCGAGCATCGATCCCGACACGATGGCGATCCACGAATCCACGCTGCCGAACGCCGCGAGCCGGCCGCGCCGCATCGCCATCACGCCGGACGATGTCATCTGGTACTCGGACTATGCGCGCGGCTTCCTCGGCCGGTTCGATACCAAGACCGGCAAGGTGCAGGAGTTCGCCTCACCTGGCGGGCCAAACTCGCTGCCCTACGGCATCGTCTATCTGAAGCGCGCGGTGTGGTACAGTGAGTTCAGGCGTGCGCCCGAACACGCTGGTGCGGTTCGATCCGGCGACCGCGACATTCCAGACCTGGGCGATCCCCTCGGGCGGCGGCGTGGTGCGCAACATGATGGTAACGCGCGACGGCAACATCGCGATGGCGGAAAGCGGCGTGAATCGGGTGGCGCTGGTGGTGGTGGAGTAGCTTCCGCTGGCATTGGCTCGACCTCTACCGCATCAGCACGTAGCCAACGAAAATGCCGCAAGCCACCAGATAGATCGCCAGCAGCCCCATTCTGATCCTGGCCGCATGCTCGCGCAGGCCTGGCACCATGCCGATTCCGATGAACGCCGCCATCGTCGCGCCCGTCACAATCCGCACAGTCTGCATATCGGCGCTCGAAACAGTATCAAACAGGCTCACGCGCCCCTCACCCCGCAATCCGCTGTCGGCTATTGTCGCGATGGCGGAAATCGAAGCAACTGACCGGAGAGACGCAATGCAACGCTTGATCCTGGCGCTTCTGCTGTTGGGCGCCACGCCAGCCGTCGCAGCGGACCTGGCGCTGAAGCGGGTGATGTTGTCGTCCGCCGGCGTCGGTTACTTCGAGTTCGAGGCGGTGGTGGACGGCCCGGCGACACTCGGCCTCGATGTGCCCCTCGAGCAGGTGGATGACGTGCTGACCTCGCTCGTGGTGTTCGACAGCACCGGGGCGGTCGGCACGGTCGAGCTGCCGGGCCGCGACAACACGCGCGCAAACTTCGGCAACGTGCCATTCGGGCCCGAGGCGCTGCGATCGACTCTCGATTACCTGAACAGCCTGCAAGGCGTGGAAATCAGCGTGCAGGGTCCGCGTCCCATGACCGGGCGCATCGTGCATGCCGAGCGCGTCGCCGAGACGCTGCCGGCGCCAACCGGCCAGCCGCAGTCGACGGTGCAGCGCACCCGCGTCACCATCCTTGGTGCCGAGGGACTGCGCCAGTTCGTGCTGGAGGATGCCGACAGCATCCAGGTCGTCGATCCCGAGCTACGCGCGCGCATCGGCCAGGCGCTCGAATTCGCTGCGCCGTGAGGCGAATCAGAGCCTGCGCCACATCACGCTGCACAGCACCGGCGACGGCAACCGCACGGTGCGCGTCGGCTATGTCGCCGCGGCGCCGCTGTGGAAGGCGACATATCGTCTCGTGCTGCCTGCAAAGGATGGTGATCCCGCACGGCTGCAGGGCTGGGCGGTGCTGGAGAACCAGTCGGGCACCGACTGGAACGGCGTCACGCTGACGCTGCAATACGGCAACCCGGTCACCTTCCGCCAGGCGATCTACCAGAGCTACTTCGTGCAGCGGCCCGAGGTACCGGTGGAGGTCCTTGGCCGCATTCTGCCTAGCGTGGACGCACGCGCGCGCGTCGCGGAACTGCCGACGCAGAAGGCCACAGGGGCACCGGCCGGCGCCGCCCGTATGTTGGCCGCGCCGGTTGCCGCGCCGGCACCGATGCCGCAGGCCGAAGTGATGGCTCAGGCGGCGGATCAGGTGCAGGCCGCGGAAGGTGTGGAAGCGACGATCTTCCAGCTTGCCACGCCGGTGGTGCTCGCCGCCGGCCACACCGCCAGCGTACCGATCATAGATCGTAACATTCCGGCCGAGCGGGTGGACCTCGCCACCGCCGTCGATCCGTATCCGCTGTCGTCAATTCGTATCACCAACGACACCGGATCGTCGATCCCCGCCGGCGTGCTGACGCTGTACGACGCCTCGGGCACCACTTTCGCCGGCGACGCCAGGCTCGGCGGGCTGCCGGCCGGCGAGCGCCGGCTGCTGTCGTTCGCCCAGGACCTGCGCACCACGGTGGAACGAGACAGCGCTGGGGAGACAACGCTCGCATCGCTGACCGCCGCCGAGGGCGTGCTGCACGTCACCACGCGGCAGCGGGAGGTGCTGCGGGTTACGCTCACCGGGCCCGCCAACGAGCCGCGCCGGGTGCTGGTGGAAATTCCCAAGGAGGGCGACCGCACGCTGTCCCTGGAGGGCGGCCCGATCGCGGGCACCGAGGAAACCGCGACCGCCTGGCGCGTCCCGGTTTCACTGCAGCCCGGCGAGGTGCGCAAGCTGACCGCGTATATCGACCGGCTGGACCGGGAGGAGACCGCGTTGCTGGCCGACGATGCGCAAGTGGTGGTGCGGCTGCTGAACGAGCAGACGCTGACCCCCATGGCGCGGGGCGCGTTGCAGAGATTGGCCGCGCTGCGGCAGGACGAGGCGGCGAAGCGGGCGACGGTTGCCCAACTCAAGGCGCAGCAGGCCGCGGTGCTGCAGGACGAAGACCGCATCCGTCGAAACCTCGCGGCGGTGCCAGCCAACGATGCGCTGCACGCCAAGCTCACGCGCGCGCTGGATGCGGACGAGACGAAGCTGGAGCAGCTCGGTCAGGCGATCGATCAGGCCACTGCCGCCGCCGACAAGGCGCACCAGGCGCTGGCGGATGCCGCATCGGCCCTAAGGCTTTGACCAGATAATCAGCGCTTCCTCCGGTCGGTTTCGACGGGGCCCGCAGTCGCCGGTAGGCAGTGTGTCCGCCACGCGACCGACCGACGCCACCGGCCATCGCACGCCATTTCTTAACCTGAAGGCAACGGTTCGGCGCCATCCTTGCCGCATGGCGTCATCTCTTACGCAGGCCGACGTTGCGCGTCTGCTGGCGGAGCCGTCCGCCTCGGTCCGCGCCGAGGTGGCGGACAAGCTGGCGCGCGAGGTCGACAGCACCTCGCTGAGCGAAGCCGAACAGCGCATCGCCCACGACATAATCCGCATCATGGCACAGGACGCTGAACTGGCGGTGCGGCGCGCGCTGTCGCAAAGCCTCCGCAACGCCACGCAACTGCCGCACGACATAGCGCTGCGCCTCGCCAAGGATGTCGAAGCGGTCGCCCTGCCCATTCTCATCAGCTCGCCGGTGCTGACCGATGCGGACCTGGTGGCGCTGGTCAAGAGCAGCTCGTCGCCGAAGCAGGAGGCGATCGCCGGCCGCACCGGCGTATCGGAACAGGTCGCCGATGCGTTGGTGATGCACGGCAGCGAAGGCGCTGTCGCGAGGCTGATGGGCAACGACAAAGCGCACGTCGCGGCGGCCAGCCTGGACAGTGCGATCGACCGTTTCGCCTACAGTGACCGTATCAAAACGGCCATGGTGCACCGCGCCGACCTGCCGGTGGCCATCGCGGAACGCCTCGTCTTCATAGTGTCCGAGATGCTGCAATCGTATCTCGTCCGGCATCACGAGCTGCCGGTTTCGCTCGCCACCGACATCGTGCTGCGAAGCCGCGAACGCGCCACCCTACACCTCAGCCTCGGCTCCAGTGAGCAGGAGTTGGAACGGCTGGTGCGTCAGATGCACCGCCACCAGCGCCTGACGCCGCTCCTGGTGCTGCGCGCGCTGTGTCTGGGTGACATGGCGTTCTTCGAGATGGCGATGGCGGTGATGGCCAAGGTGCCGGTGACCAACGCGCGCATCCTGATCCATGACGCGGGCCCGATCGGCCTGGCATCGCTGTACCAAAGGGCTGGCATGCCGCAGCGGCTGCTGCCCGCGGTGCGGGTCGCGGCAGACGTCGTGCGCGGCACCGAATTCGACGGCGGCGACCGCGACCGCGAGCGCTACCGCTCTCGGGTGATCACCCGCATCCTCACCCAGTTCGAGGACCTGCCGCAGGACGATCTCGACTATCTGCTTGACAAGCTCGGCGATGTGTTGCGCGTTGACGACCGGATCGCATTGTCGAACGGGCCCGAATCCAGGTTATGAAATCCGCCGATTTCGTCGTACTCAGCCGACCTCACCTGGCCGCGATCAAGCGCTTCCCGACAGTGGAGTTCGCCGACTACGAACGCCGCCTGGCCACCACGCAGCAGACGCTGCAACTGGTGCAGCAGGCCTACCTCGGCACCTCGCATCGAGCGGTCATCGTGCTGGAGGGCTGGGATACCGCCGGCAAGGGCGGCGTGGTGCGCCGGCTCGGCTGGGCGCTCGATCCACGCAGCTTCAAGGTCCATGCCACCGCCGCGCCCAACAGCCGCGAAATACATCTGCACTACCTGCAACGCTTCTGGGAGCGGTTGCCACAGCACGGCCAGATCGTCGTGTTCGATCGCTCCTGGTACGGCCGCGTCCTGGTGGAGCGCGTCGAAGCGTTCGCCAGCGACGCCGAATGGCATCGCGCCTATGACGAGATCAATGACTTCGAGCGCATGCTGCTCGCCGACGGGACACGTCTGGTCAAGATCTTCCTGCACATCACGCCAGAAGAGCAGCTCCGCCGCTTCCGCGCCCGTCTGACCGATCCGCTGAAACGCTGGAAGCTCTCCTATGAGGACTTTCGCAACCGCGGCCACTGGCGGGAATATCAGGATGCCATCGAGGACATGGTCGAGAAGACCTCGACCCGCCGCGACCCCTGGCACCTGATCCCGGCGAACAACAAGCCCTACGGCCGGCTGGCTGCACTCCGGATCATCGTGGACCGGCTGTCCAAGGGCGTGCCACTGGAGCCGCGTCCGCTCGATCCCGCGGTCGCGGATGCCGCCGCGCAACTGCTCGGGATCCGGCTGCCGCTCGGCAATCACGTTCGCGCCTGACCGGCATCGGGCCGTTTCATTTAGTATTAATCCGCGGTGGCGAGGATGGCGGACACGCAACGCTCGCAGGTCATCACCATGCATGTTCTCAGCCACCTCCGGCTGCGCACCAAGCTCGCAATCTTGATGGGGCTGTCGGCATTGGCGCTGATGGCGTCCAGCGGGATCGCGGCATCACTGCTACGTCAACGCATGATTGATGATCGCATCGGCAAGCTCGCGGCCGTGGTGAACACGACCATCGGTATTGCCACGTCGCTGGAAGGCCAGGTCGCGGCTCGTCGGCTCACGCGTGAGCAGGCGTTCGACCAGTTTCGCGATGCCGTCCATGCCATCCGGTTCGATGACGGTGCGGGCTACCTGACCGCGTGGACCTCGCAAGGAATCGTGTTGGCGCACGGGACCGTTCCGGCATTGGAGAACAAGCCGACGCCGGTCGCGGACTCGGGTGGAAGAACCGTGCTGCAATTGGGTGAGGCGGCATTGCGCGGCGGCGACCACGGTGTCGTAACCTATGCCTATCCGCGACCCGGGCAAACGCAGCCGCGACCAAAGATCGCCTACGCCGCGCGCTTCGACCCCTGGCAGACAGTATTCATGTCGGGCGTCTATATCGACGACCTGGACGCCGCATTCTACGCAATCCTCTGGCATCTGACGCTGATCGGCGGCGGCATTCTGTTGGCCAGCCTGTTGATCGCCTGGCTGATCAACCGGGACATCACCGGCTCGCTCGGGCGCCTGAAGACAGCGATGGAACACTTGGCAAAGGGCGAACTCACAACCGAGGTCCCCGGTGTCGAGCGGCACGACGAGGTCGGCGGAATGGCCGGCGCGGCGCTGGTGTTCAAGGAGCATATGGTGCGGGAGCAGCACCTCGCGGCCGAACGCGAACAGGAACATGAACGTGCCGCGGCAGAGAAGCACGCGGCACTGATCGCAATGGCCGAAACAATAGAGACAGAGGCGCAGCAGGCGTTGGCGGAAGTGGGTCGCCGCACCGGTGCGATGGCCGAAGCGGCCAACGGCATGAGCGCGTCGGCGGCGCGCACCGACAAATCGGCCGAAAGCGCGGCGAATTCGGCGGCGCAGGCGCTGGCCACCGCGCAGACGGTGGCCAGCGCAGCCGAACAGCTCACCGCGTCGATCCGCGAGATCGGCAGCCAGGTGAGCCAGTCCACCACCGTGGTCGGCCGTGCCGTCGAGGCCGGTCGCATGACCCGCGAGACGATCGGCGCGCTGAACGAACAGGTGGGACGCATCGGCACGGTCGCCGACATGATCAGCGAGATCGCGGCGCGCACCAATCTGCTGGCGCTGAATGCCACCATCGAGGCGGCGCGAGCGGGCGACGCGGGCAAGGGCTTCGCCGTCGTGGCCAGCGAGGTGAAACAGCTTGCCACCCAGACGGCAAAGTCGACCGAGGAGATCAGCCGCCACATCGGCGAGGTTCGTGCCGCCACCGGCGCATCGGTAGCCGCGGTCGGCCGCATCGAGGAGACCATCGGTGAGATCAACGCCATCGCCGGGTCGATCGCCGCGGCGGTGGAGCAGCAGGGGGCAGCGACTGCCGAGATCGCCCGCAATGTCACCGAGACTGCTGCTGCGGCCAACCAGATGACCGCGCGGACGCACGAGGTGTCGGACGAAGCGAAGCGGACCGGCGAGCGCGCCGCCAACGTACTAGAGAACAGCACCGCGCTGGACGGTGCGGTGCACGTTCTGCACAACGCGGTGATCCACCTCGTCCGCACCTCCACCAGCGAGGTGGATCGGCGTCGATATCGCAGGCGGCCCTGCCATGTCGAAGCGACGCTGATCTGCCAGGGGCACTCGGAATCCGCCTGGCTGCACGACCTCTCGGAGCGTGGCTGCCACGCGAGAACGGCGCTGGCCTACCGAGCCGGCCAACGCGTGGAGATTGCACTGACGCAGTTCGGCATCCGCCTGGATGGCACAGCGGCAGAGAGCACCGAAGGCGGCATGCACATCGCGTTCCTCGGCGATGGGCTTCCGGCCGATCAGGCCGATCGCATCAGCCTGACGACGATCGGCGAGCTGATGCGACTGGCGAACGACGATCATGTTGCCTTCGTCAAACGAGTTGCCGACGCCGTGGCGGCCGGCCAGAAACTGCCGCCCGGGACCCTGGCGTCGCCGCATCACTGTCGGTTCGGATTGTGGTACGACGCTGTCGGCGACACCGCCGCAATGGCGCTGCCGTCGTTCAAAGCCATCGATGCGCCACATGAGGCCGTGCATGAACTTGGCCGGCGGGCTCTCGTGGCCCTCGCGGCAGACGATGTCGCTGCGGCGCGTCGCTGCGTGGCCGACATGCGGAGCCAGTCCGAGCGCGTGCTCAGCTGCCTCGACACGTTCGGTCGTGAGTATCCCGCGACATTCGCGAAGGCCGCCGCGTAGCCGGTGCGCAATGCCAGCGGTACCGGTGCAACACGCTCGGACATTTCGCCGGCATGTGTGACATCAAGGCTTTTTCATGGCGAATCGATCGGCCACGCTGTTATGCGACTGCGACGCCTCCTGAGGTTGTCCGCCGGCGCAACAGTTTGGAGTTCGCCACGGAATGGTCGAAGCAATTAGCCCCTATTCGGTCGAAGAGCGGGTAATCGACGGGGATACCACCTGGGTGGCACTCCGCGCGCGTGGTGCCGAATGGTCCTGGCTGACACCCGCGGAAGCTGCCCGTCTCGGGCAGCTCTGGGTCAGGCGCTACGGCCATGTCCTGCACGAGGATCGGCAACCGCAGCAAACCGAATCCGCGCGCTGAGCGCCGCGGAATAGGCACACGCTTACAGACGATCACCTCTCCCGTATTGCGGGAGAGGCTATCGTCAGCGCCAGTCAGGCGGTCGGGAACTTGCAGGCATCAGCAAGCGGATGCAGGACCTCGGACGGCGGCGAGGTGTGCTCCAGCTTGTAAAGATCCCACGGCCCGGTGCTCTCGGTCTTGGTCTTCACGCGGAACAGATAGGCCGGAAACTCTCCACGGCCATCCGCCCGCACGCGGCCGGCGCCGAACGCGTCATCGTCGGTCGGGATCGACTTCATTCTGGCCACCGTCGCCCGGCCGCTCTTCCTCGCCTCGGCGGCACCCATCTGCTGCGCCGTCTTCAGATAATGCAGTGTGATGGCGTACGAACTGGCGTGCGCCTGGTTCGGATAGTTGTTCGGCGTCCGGCTCAGCAACCGCTTGGTGAACGCGCGCGTGCGGTCGTCGCGGTCCCAGTAGAACGTCTCGGTCGTGGTCAACCCGCCGCACACGTCGAGCCCGAGCGAGTGGACGTCGGTGATGAACAGCAGCAGCGGCGCGATCTTCATCGACTTGTTGAGTCCGAACTCGGCCGCCTGCTTGATGCAGTTCTGCGTGTCCAGCCCGGCATTCGCCAGTCCGAGTACTTTCGCCCCGCTAGCGGCGGCCTGGGTCAAATAGGACGAAAAGTCAGTGGTGTCCGGGAACGGATAGCGCAGGTCACCCTTCACCTCGCCGCCACCCTTCGCCACGACGTCCTTGGTCAGGTCGGCCAGCGACTGGCCGAAGGCGTAGTTGGCGGTGATGAAAAACCACGACTTGTTGCCGCCAGCCATCAGCGCGCCACCGGTCGAGTGCGCATTCTCCCACGTATCGAAGCTCCACACGATAGAGTTCGGACTGCACTGCTCGTAGGTCAGCGCCGCCACGGTGGCCGACGCGTTGAGCATGATCTTGTCCTTCTCCTTGGCCACCTGCGCCACCGCCAGCGCGACCGACGAGGTCGGCACGTCGATTGCGGCGTCGATGCCCTGGTCGAACCACTGGCGCGCGATGGTCGCTGCGATATCGGGCTTGTTCTGGTGATCGGCGCTGATCAGCTCGACGTCGAAGCTGAGATTGGGCTTCATCTCATCGATCGCAAGCTGCGCCGCGGCGACCGACGTGGGACCGGTGTTGTCGCGATAGGTGCCGGACAGATCGGTCAGCACGCCGAGTTTGACAACGGGTCTGGACTGCGCGCGGGCGCCGATGATCGGCGCGGTCGTGATTGCGGCGGCGCTGCCCAGCAGGCCACGGCGGGTGAGTCGCATTGGACGGTACTCCCTCGGAACAATAATTCACGGCATAGGCCAGAGGCCGACGCGCGAGCAGCATCAGCCCCTGACCACCGACTATACAAAGCGGCCCTGCACGTGTGCCGTCAAGATACGAATCATTCATGAACCGGACGCACTTCCCGCCGAGCCAAAGTCGGCCACACGGCGTGGTTGCAGTAGTGAATGTAACAGGTTACCTTTAAGTTCACAGACTGCTACTGACTGTAACGTTGGCGGCAGACCGTGACGTTGGTTGCCATGCCGTTCCGCTTGCCACGACGTTTCCCCTGGCTGCTCGGCGGCGATAATAAGTTCTCATTCGCAGCGAACTTTACGATCACCGCAGTCCCCGAGCCTACGTCCGCATCGCTGTTGCTGCCTGGACTGATCGGCCTTCTCGCCTTGCGCACCCGCTCGTAGCTGGCCCCGGTTGAGGCGGCGAGCAGGCGCCGCAGGACCCGAACGACGAGCCGGCCTCCGTGCTGCCGGAACGCAACGGCGCCCAGCGTACGGCTGCGCCTGCGGCCAAGCGCGGGTTGCGACGCCGGCAACCACGGGGCGAGCAACGGGCAGGCACAGAGCACGCGGGCCTCGAACGGCAGCGTTGGCCGTCACACACAGCTATCCCTCAGCCGAACCGCGGCGTTCTTGGGAAGCCGTGCGGGGGTAGCCGGCCGGCCTGCGCACGCTCGCCGATCCAGTCGCGCAGGTTGGTTTCGGTGCGCGTCCGATCGCCGAGCTGCCACGTCAGCCCGTCGGCCAGCCGGAACACCTTGGCGTCGGCCAGGCCACCGTCGCGGTAGCGCTGCAGGATCACGCCGCCGCCGCGCGCCATCTCCGGCACCTGCTCCAGCGGGAAGATCAGCAGCTTGCGGTTGCTGCCGACGATCGCGACATGGTCGCCATCAGCCGGCACGCACAGCAACGCCTCCTCGCCGGGCCGCAGGTTCAGCACCTGCTTGCCGGTGCGTTTCTCCGCCGCAAGCTCCGCCGCCGGCACGACGAAGCCGCGGCCGGTCGATGATGCGACCAGGTACTGCCCGCCCTCCACCGCGATGAACAGCGCAGCAACATCGTCCTCGTTGGTCAGTTCGGCGAGCAGCCGCACCGCCTGGCCATCCCCGCGGCCGCGCGGCAGGTCGGCGGCCTTCAGCGTGTAGGCACGTCCGTTGGTGCCGAACAGCGTCAGCCGGTCGGTGGTCTGGCAGTGCAGCAGCCGTTTCAGCCGGTCGCCTTCCTTGAAGCGCACCTCGGCGTCATCGCCTATGTGACCCTTCACCGCGCGGATCCAACCTTTGTCGGACAGGATGACAGTGATCGGCTCGCGCTCGACCAACGCCTCGCTGGTCACCTCGACCACCGACGGCGCCGCGCCAAGTTCGGTACGCCGCGCGCCCAGTGCGCCGGAGCCGAATTTCTTGCGCGTCTCCTCGAGTTCCTCGACGATGCGATCCCACCGCCGCGCCGCGTCCTTCAACAGCGTCTGAATGTCCTTGCGTTCCTTCGCCAGCGACCCGTGCTCCTTGCGAAGTTCCATCTCCTCGAGCCTGCGCAGCGAGCGCAGCCGCATGTTCAGGATCGCCTCGGCCTGGGTGTCGGTCAGCTTGAAGCTGTGCATCAATTGCGGCTTCGGTTCGTCCTCGTTGCGGATGATGCGGATCACCTCGTCGACATTCAGATAGACCAGTAAATACCCGTCAAGGATCTCGATGCGCCGTTCGATCGCCGCCAGCCGATGGCGGGTACGGCGCAGCAGCACCTCGTGCCGATGGTCGAGCCAGGCGCGCAGCACCTGAGGCAGCGACATCACCAGCGGCGTGCGCGTCGCATCCAGCACGTTCATGTTCAGCGGGAATCGCGCCTCCAGGGCCGAGGCGCGGAACAGTGTCTCCATCAGCACCTCCGGCTCGACGCCACGCGTCTTCGGTTCCAGCACCAGGCGCACCAGCTCGGTACTTTCGTCGCGTACGTCGCCCAGCAGAGGCAGCTTGCGCTCCTCAAGAAGCTGCGCGATCTGCTCGACCAGCTTGGCCTTCTGCACCTGATAGGGAATCTCGGTGACGACGATCTGCCAGGTGCCGTGTTTGCCCTTCTCCACCGACCATTTGGCGCGCACCCGGAAACCGCCGCGCCCGGTCTCATAAGCGGCAAGAATAGCTGTGTTGTCCTCCACCATCACGCCGCCGGTGGGAAAGTCCGGCCCTGGCATGTGTCGCAGCAGCTCCGCGGTGGTCGCCGCCGGATGGCGGATCAGGTGGATCGCCGCGGCGCAGACCTCGCCGGCATTGTGCGGCGGGATCGACGTCGCCATGCCGACCGCGATCCCTGCTGCGCCATTGGCCAGCAGGTTGGGAAACGCACCGGGCAGGACAATCGGTTCGCTTTCCTCGCCATCATAGGTGGGGCGAAAATCGACCGCATCCTCGTCGATACCCGACAGCAAGGCGCGCGCGACCTCGGTCAGCCGCGCCTCGGTGTAACGCATGGCGGCGGCATTATCGCCGTCGATGTTGCCGAAGTTGCCCTGCCCTTCCACCAGCGGATAGCGCGCGGCGAAATCCTGCGCGAGCCGCACCAGCGCGTCGTACACCGCGACGTCGCCGTGCGGGTGGAACTTGCCGATCACGTCGCCCACCACGCGGGCGCACTTCTTGAAGCCGGCGGCAGGATCGAGCCGCAGCAGATGCATGGCGTAGATCAGCCGCCGGTGTACCGGCTTCAGCCCATCGCGCACGTCCGGCAGGGAACGCGACATGATGGTGGACAGCGCGTAGGCGAGGTAGCGCTCGGACAGCGCATCCGTCAGGCGGGTATCCTCGATGTGCCCGATCAGGTCATCCGGCATTGTGCTGCTCCGATTCGGCGGCCAGCGCCGCGACGCGGTCATACAGCATCCGGCGCGCGGCCGGCAGCGGGTGATGGTAGTGGCCGAACGCGTCGCGCTCCAGGAAGTGACCCGTGAGCCGCAAGCCATCGCGCCAATCCGTCGGCGTGGCATCGTTGCCGCCCACCAGGAACGACGGCAGACGCAGCAGACGCGACGCCCACACGCCGGCGCCGGCCGAGGTGACGGCGCGGCCGGTCCTCGGCGAGACGAATGCGAGGCCTGTCGTCTCGCCGGTGACAGCACAGCTTGCTAGATCGAGCCCATAGCCGAGATCGGCGAGTACCACCGTCTCCCAGCGGACCAGGTCGCTCAGCATCGCCTCACCCTGCGACAGGTGGGCGATGAGATGCAGCAGACCGTCGAACACACGAGGATGCGGTTCGCGTTCCGGCAGGGCCCCTTCGGCCACCGCGCAGATCGCCGACAACATGGTCAGCGCCAGCGCATCGTCCATGGCGAGCGCGGCGCCCGGATGCACCAGTTCCGCGCTGAAGCTGCCGAGTTGTTCGGCAAGACGGGCGACCCAGCGAACGTGCACCAGATTGCCGGGCTGCCATATCGCCGTGCGGCCGCGTGCCGCGCCGCCACGTGCCAGCCCACGATGTGCGCCATGTTCCGCCGTCATCACCGTGGCGATGGCGTCGCCTTCACCGTACGATCGCGCGGCAAGCACGATTGCGGGCGCGTCCCAATCCATATCGCAAGTTAAGTTGAGACGACCGGAGCGCCAAGCCACCCACCGCCATTGAGGGCACGAGCAGTCGAGCCGCCCCGACCACCCGGCAGGATAATCCTGCACCGCAACATCCGATACCGACCACCCAGGGTTTAGCTTCTGCCTCCGCCCGCATACTCAGGATTGCAGCCAGGACTAAAACTGCCGCCAAGGGAGCGCATCCTAGTGACCAATCCCTCCGATCCATAGACAGCGAAATGAAATTCGTTACAGTGGTCGCGCTTCCATAGTGAAGTCGTAACAATCCGCGCCTCGGCTATAATCGGCATCGCCAAGACCACGTGCCTACCAGTCCTGCTGATGCCGGGGGCCAGGACCAACCAACAACAGGAAAGCAGGACAGCATGAGTTCCAATATATACGGAAGTCCCAATGGGAACAGCATCCTCATCGGGGATCCATTGCCGGGGCTTGATGAAACCATCAATGCCTTTGCCTTCAACAACGTCATTTTCGCGATGGGGGCAGACGACCAGATCAACACCGGATCTGGCAACGCGACGGTGCATCTCAACGGCAACGGAAGTCCGCCCGCGACCTTCGTTGGCGTGACCGACACCGTGAATGTCGGCGGCGCATTCAACCTGGTCCAGACAGAGGGCGGCGGCCATGTCGGCAGCACGCTTACTGTCCAGGGCGGCACTGGCGAAAACACCACGAAGCTGGCCAACACGAACGGCAACAACAACGTCTCCCTGCAAGGTTTCTTCAACAAGATCACCGTCAATTCCGATGCCACGAACACGATCTTCTCCGGCGCGGGAAATAGCTCCGTAGACGCCGGCAAGAGCGGTGACGGCAACTTCGGATTCACCACGTCCGTAATTGACGCGGGTCAGCACAACACTGTCATCGGCGGCGATCAGAACTTCACCATCAGCGGCGGCCAAGGGTTCGACCTCATCATGATCGGCAATGGTGACAACACCATCACCGAGGCCGGCGTTCAGGACAAGATGTCCGTTGGTGGTGGCAACAACGTCATCAAGGACCTTGGAGGGCGCGCGACCATCACGGTGGGCCCTGCCAATGCCTACGGATCCTGACAACACCGACGTCATCACCCTCGCCGGCACCAACAACACGGTAACCGGCAAAAGCGATCAGGACTTCACGATCAACGTCACCAACGGCGGGGCGGGCAAGTTCACGCTGGGAGACGGCAACAACATCCTGAACACCAGCGGCAACAACAACACGATCGTCATGGGTACGTCCGACGAGCCGGGCGGCGACATGGTAGTGGCCAACGGCTCCTCAAACAGCATCAAACTGGGGAATGCCAACAATAACGTGACGGCGAACGGCGCCAGCGACACGATCAACCTCGGCAATGGCGCCAACGCCGTGGTGGCCAACGGCAACAACGACGCGATCACTGCCGGGAATGGCGCCAACACCGTCGTGTCCAATGGCAACACCGACACGATCACGCTCGGCAACGGCGGCAATGCCCTGACATCCAATGGCAATACCGACACTATCACGGTCGGTAACGGCAACAACAAGATCGGTGCAGACGGCAACAACGACACCATCACATTGGGCAGCGGCAAGAACACCGTTTCCGCGAAGGGCGACAGCGATACGATTACCGCGAGCAAGGGGACCGAGTTCGATCGCGCTCGGTAGCAACGGCGTGGTCACGCTGAATGCCACCGGAACGGGAACGACGATCGATTCAATTGGCGCCCAGAACAGCATCGTTCTGAACTCTGACGCCAATGTAAATGTCGCGGACGAGTTGTCCGGCGGGCAACTGAACGTCACGATCAATGCCAGTGCCGGTAATTCCGGAACTATCGTACTGACTGGCTTCGCGGATGACGGCGACACGAATGGGCTGATCGACCTGCAAGGGTTCGGCCTCACCAACATCAGTCAGCTCAACGCGACCAGTGACGGGAATGGTGGCACGCTCATCCATCTCGGCACAGGCTCGCTCGACCTGGCTTTTGCCACAATCCACGCGCAGAACTTCGCCTTCAGCTGACGAACCAGGCCTGATGGACCTGCCCCAGGTTGTTTGGGGCAGGTCGGACCTGTTGCGTGGTGCGTTGTCCAATATCCGGCACTGAGCCCAAGCCTTGGCTGCCGTGGGACGTGCCGATCAGGTCCCCGATCCGACGTAACGTGAGGGCGTAAGCCAGAAGGCGGGAATACAGCGATGGTGGCCAGGAACTGGAGTAACCTTGTCGGCGGTGTCTGGAGCATCGCGACCAACTGGACGGGCAGCGCAGAACCTGGCGGCGGTGACGATGCCACCTTCGCGTTGGGCTCGTACACGTCGGTCCTCGATACCGGCTTTCCCTCCGGTACTTCGCTCGGCACGATGTTCCTATCACCAAACGTCATCCTGGACGTCCGGCAGTCGGTCAGTGTCGACGCCGTGGACGGGTCGCGGTCGACCGACGGCACAGCAGCCGACAGTGGGCTGCTTGAGGTCGGCAATGGTGCTGTCCTGACCTACACCTCCGACGCTGCCGGCGGTGACTTCAACAACCAAACCCTCTACGTCAAGAGCGATGGTGTCGGCGCTCCGGGTGAGGTCGTATTCACGGCAGCGAGCTTCGGCATCGACCTTGGCGCCGTCATCACCATGGACGGGGTGAATTTCGACGCCAGAAACATCGTGGATCCTACGGCCCTCATCACCTTGATGAACGGCGCGACGTTCAATGCGACCGCCGACGATGCGTTCAATGATGGCACCATCGCCCTTTCGGGTGGCATCGCCAATCTGTCCCAGATCGGTGATCTGTCGAACACGACCGGCAATGCGGCCGATCAGGTCGTGAACATGAGTGGACCAGGGCACGACGAACTGCTGCTGCCCACTTCCGGTGAGGGCCTGACTATCAGCGGCTATGGGGTCGATGACCTGATAGGAATCGCCGGCATCTCTTCGGTGAAGTCGGCAAGCTACGATGCAAGTCAGGATCTGAACTTTTTTTCCGGCGCCAACGGGACCGGCTCGCTTCTGGCGCAACTGACCGGTGTAACCCTTGACACCGGACTGCCGGCAACGCTGGATCCCTCACAGTTCGCCATTGTCACCAGTCCCACGGCAACGTTCGTCGAGCTGATCGCCTGTTTTGCCGAGGGCACCCGGATCATGACCGAGCACGGCGCGGTCGCGGTCGAGCAACTGCGCGAAGGTGACCGTCTGGAGGTCTTGCTTGGCAAGACTTTCGAACCGGTGATTTGGATCGGGCAACGTCGCGTGGATTGCCAGCGGCATCCAAGGCCCCACCAGGTGTGGCCGGTCCGCATATCCGCCAACGCGTTCGGTCTGGGCAAGCCCTGCCGAGATCTGTGGCTCTCGCCAGACCATGCCATCTTCATTGCCGACATACTGACGCCGGTGAAGTATCTGATAAATGGCACGACAATTGCGCAGGTTCCGCGGGACGTGGTTACGTACTACCACGTCGAACTGCCGAAACATAACCTGGTTCTGGCCGAGGGACTGCCGACAGAATCATACCTGAACGTCAACGATCGGTCGGACTTCTGGCAGCAACGCCAGCCCATGACGCTGTTCCCGGACTTCTTCTCGCGGACCTGGGAAGCAGAGGGTTGTGCACCGCTGGTGATCACCGGCCCCGCATTTGAAGCGGTACGACGGTGGGTGAATGGGCTCGCCGCTACCAGGGCGCTTCGGACGGACACCGATCAACTGCCGTCTCAGTCCGCCAGCGAGCCCTTGGGATCGGATGCCCAGCATGTCTTGGTCGTCATCCCGACCGTGTTCGACGCGCTGCCGGCGGATTCGACACTCGTCGCCTAGCCGCACTTCGCCTGTCGCTTGGCCGGTACGTCGTCCTGTGCATCCGTTGGATTGGCTGATCGGTCTGAGCGGGGTCCACGCCGCGCTGCGGCGCGCCGACCAGTTGAATGCGAAGGGCAAGGCCCGCCGAGCCCTTAGGCTGTATGCTCGCGCAGGCACCGCGGGCAACCTTGAGGCGGCATATCGTGTGGCTCGTTTCTACCTGGAAGGCACCGGAGTTCCCGTCAGCCGAGCCCATGCGATCCAGTGGTTGCACAGAGCGGGTATGCGCGGGCATGTCGATGCCCAAGTGCTGCTGGCAGAACTGTATATTCACGGCGTTGCCACTGGAAAAGCCGGGACGGAGACTGCGCGCCTGGGCTCGGCAAACAGCGTGTTCGATACCAATGACACAGGTGATCCGGATTTTTCCGCAGCATATGTGTGGGCGCACCGTGCCGCCCAGGAAGGTTCGCCGACCGCGCAGGCGTTGCTCGGCTATATTCTGACCTCCGGTCCGGAGACGCTGCGCGACGTTGACGCGGCGCAGCGATGGTACCAGCTGTCCGCTACGGCCGGCTGCCCGCAGGGACATCTCGGTTACGCTCTCTCGCTCGTCAGAAGTCAGAGCGCCGACAGCAGCATCCAGCGCCGCATGGCCGATCATGCGAAACTTGCCGCGGAGAGTTCACTGCCGACGGCACTCCATCTGATGGGCCAGCTGACGGAACTAGGCCTGGGCGTGGCGCGTGATCAGGAGTTGGCGCTGCAGTATTACCGGCAGGCAGCCGAGAGGGGCAACCGCTCGGCCCAGTTGCGTTGGGGGATCGCTTTGCTCGAAGGAAGCGGCGGGGTTCCCGATCCGTTTGCGGGCAAGTCGTGGATCCGCAAGGCAGCTCTGGCCGGCGATCCGGACGCCGCAGCCCGGCTGGGTGACCTGTATGCAAAGACCACACCGCTGCCGCCGAATTATGTCGAGGCGTCGAACTGGTACCAACTCGCGGCGGATGCCGGCCACAGTGGCGCAGCGCGCGCGCTGGGCATGTTGCATCTCACCGGAGTCGCCACAGCGCAGGACATTGCGCAGGCGGCACATTGGTTTCGCGTCGCGTCAAACTCGGGCAATACGGAGGCGAAGGCCGAACTCGCCAAGCTGGTGATGCGCGGCCTGGGTGCGCCCGACGATCTGATCAAGACTCGCCAGTGGTTCCAGGAGAGTGCCGAAGCAGGAGACCTCCTTGCCGCCTTCAATCTGGGGATCTGCCTGGCCAAGGGGTTTGGTGGCGAGCGCGACGATGCAGCGGCGGTGAGGTGGTTTCGCCACGCGGCAGGTGGCGTGGCAAACGCACAGTATTGGTACGGCCTCATGCTAGCCGAGGGCCGCGGGGTGGCGCCCGATGCCGTCGAGGCCCGCCGTCAGTTTGCCAGCGCCGCGGAGGCGGGCCTGGTAGACGCACAGGTGGCGCTGGCCGAGATGCTGGTCAACGGGCGCGGTGGCGAGCGCCGGCATGCCGACGCAGTCACTCTGTTTGATGCAGCCGCCGGCAAGGGCCACGTCGGGGCAATGTTCGCGCTCGGGGCTCTTTACAATGGCGGCTACGATATCCCGGGCGACACAGCGGTCGCGCAGCGTTGGTTCATCGCAGCCGCCGAGATGGGTCACGCTCAGGCGCAGCTGATCCTGGGCCGCGGTCTCGTTCGCGGTGCGGGAGGCAAGGAAGATTCGGAAGCAGCCCGGAGGTGGCTACAGCAGGCGGCCGCTCAAGGACTCGATGAGGCTCGCCGAGAGCTCGAAAGTCTGACTGATCGGGCATCACAATGATATCCGGCGTCGCGCACGTCACATGAACAGACTGTCGGAACAATATTACCAGGTACACTTCGCGCCAGTACCTTTCTCGTCGTGAAAGCCGTCAAGTGAGGCGGTAGACAGATCGATCGGCGACACAACCGAGCTTTCGGTATCGGTCACCAGGGATTGGGCCCGAAGTGCAACCTCCGTTCGATTGCCCACTTTAAGCTTACGGATAATGTGGTGCACATGGGCTTTGACAGTGCTGAGTGACATGCTTAACCGCTTGGCGATGACCTTATTCGGCAATCCACTGCTGAGCAGGACCAGTACCTGCCCTTTCGCGCGATGTCAGTTCTGCTATCCGTGTCAGATCGACCACCGAATGCTCATGGTACGGCAGCGGTTCGTGTTGTTGAGATTCCCCGATCGGGGGGCGCGGGAAGTAGCTGCCACCAGCGATGACCAGTTGTACCGCTGCGGCAGCCACTTCCAGGCTGCTGGACGCCGGGATGTAGCCCTGCAGGTCAAGCCGAACGGCAAGGTCGGCAGCCGCCTTGCATTGATCATATTCTGGAATAAGCATAACAGGAAATCTTGGCTGCCTCGCACGCAACCAAGCGATCTGGCGATACAACCATCGGTATTGATCAGACGGATCAATTCCGATCAACGCGGCGATACAGCGAACGAACACATCTGACGGCAGATCGGACTCAACGCTGGCAACCGGAAATACAGCTAACCCGCGGCAATAATTGGTGATCCAGCATGCCAAGCAACCGCGGGCGAATTCGCGTCGCGCGACGACGATCAGAGTATTGGGTGTGATGAATACATCGTCGCTCACGCCAGCCCGCGCGGCAGGCTGCTGCCAATCAGCTTCAGGGTGACCCATAACGTCCAGCTCCCCACCCGTTTTTCTTGCGAACCGCTATGTCAACTTGTACCGCCGTTACCAGTCGCTACTTGTCGGCCCGGCTCTTATGTCGCAATACGTGACTATGCGTCATCTGGTGATGCAAGTTCGCATTGGACCACGGCACGAAAACAGGTCATGCCCTGTTAACGCTTCGCCGCCATTCTTATAACGAACTGTTGCCGAACGGAACTGTTATCTGTCGGCGAGACCATGATCGAAGGATCAGATTGTGCATCCTTGGATCAATATTGGTCCGCGCCGACCCCTGAGACACCAACAAGTGCCCGCGCAGCGACCACGCAATCGAAGGCTCGGCAGAACCGCTACGCTCTAGGTGGGATCCTGCAGCCCGATCGCGCGCAGCCGCGCTGTCTCCTCGTCCCAACCGGTGCGCTGCTTCACATTGAGGAACAGATGCACCTTGCGCTCCAGCAGTCTCGCCAATTCCTCTCGCGCCCTCCCACCGATCGCCTTGATCCGCTTGCCGCCTTCGCCGATCAGGATCGCCTTGTGGCCGGGACGCGCGACATACACCGTGGCCTCGATGCGCACCGAGCCGTCGTCGCGTTCCTGCCAGTTCTCGGTCTCCACCGTGGTCCCGTACGGCACCTCTTCGTGCGTCTGCAGAAAGATCTGCTCGCGCACAATCTCCGCCGCCAGCAGACGGTCCGGCAGATCGGTCAGGTCGTCATCCGGATACAGATGCGGCCCCACCGGTACCGCTTCCGCCAAGGCATCCGCCAACTGGCCGACGCCGTCGCCGGTCACTGCACTCACCATGAAGGTCTGCTCGAACGGCGCCAGAGCCGTTAGCGCTGCGGTCAACGGCAGCAATGTCGGCGCCGCCACCAGATCGGCCTTGTTCAGCACCAGCCAGCTGCGCCGCCGCTGCGCGGCCAACGCCTCGGCGATCCCTCGCACCGAACCGGTCGCGCCGGTCTTCGCATCGACCAGCAGCAGCGTCAGATCGGCATCGCGCACGCCGGTCCAGGCCGCCGCCACCATCGCGCGATCCAGCCGCCGCCGTGGCGTGAAGATGCCAGGCGTATCGACCACCAACACTTGGCTCGCCCCATGCATCATGATCCCCAACACGCGAAACCGCGTCGTCTGGGCCTTCGGCGTGACAATCGACAGCTTGGCGCCCGCCAGCCGGTTGACCAAAGTCGACTTGCCTGCGTTCGGCGCGCCCGCCACCGCGACAAAGCCGCATCGAGAGGTCATGCGCCGAGTACCCGCAGCAGGTCCTGCGCCGCAAGTTGCTCGGCGGCACGCTTGCTGCCGGCAGCCCCAGAACCTGTGAAGCCGCTGGTGGTCACCGTCACGACGAACTCCGGTGCATGCGGGGGACCGGCACGCGACGCTACCACGTACTCGGGCAAACCAAGCCCGCGTCCCTGTACCCACTCCTGCAACATTGACTTGGCGTCGCGCGGCGGCGTCTCGAGCCGGGTCATCACGCCGTCCCACGCGTGCCGCACGAATTCGCGCGCCCGCTCGAGGCCGCCATCCAGGAACAGCGCCCCCAGCGCTGCCTCGAGCGCGTCTGCCAACACCGTGGCCCGCCGCCGCACGCCGGCCTTGGCCTCGCCCGGTGCCACCCACAACGCCTCGCCCAATCCGATCGTCTCGGCCACTTCCGCCAGCACCGGCTGCGATACCAGGACCGCGAGCCGGCGGCCGAGATCACCCTCCTGCTCGCGCGGAAACCGCTCTGCCAGCCACTCGGCGATCAGCAGACCAAGTACACGGTCGCCGACGAACTCCATCCGCTCATTGGACCCGTTGCCACGCAGCCGGCCCCGACCATGCACCGCCGATCGGTGGGTCATCGCTTCACGCAGCAGTTCGGGGCGAACGAAGTCGTGGCCGAGAATCGACTCGATCGGCGTGGTCAACGCGGACGCACTCAGCGCACACTCATCGCCAGACGGCTCCAGCGGATCTCGAACGGCCACCACCAGAATTGCCACCACGGGGACTCCGCATCAACCGAGAAGAAGATGATCTCGGCGCGTCCCACCAGGTTTTCCACCGGCACAAATCCGACCCCGTTCATGAACCGGCTGTCGGCAGAGTTGTCGCGGTTGTCGCCCATTGCGAACACATGGTCGGGCGGCACCAGGAACTCCGGCGTGTTGTTCATGTCCCCTTCGTCGGTAGCCTTGATGACATCGTGCTTCACGCCGTTCGGCAACGTCTCGCGATACAGCCGCAGCACCATGTGGATACCGCTGTCGTCGGCGACGTAATCGCCTTCCGGTTGACGCGGGCAGAGCTGGCCGTTGATGTAGAGCTGGCCCTGCCGCACCTGAATGCGGTCGCCCGGCAGCCCGATGATGCGCTTGATATAGTCGGTCGAATTGTCGCGAGGATACTTGAACACCGCGACGTCGCCCCGGTTGGGCAGACGCCCGAAGATGCGTCCGGAGAACGGTGGCCAACCGAACGGCAGTGAGTAGCGCGAATAACCGTAGCTGAACTTCGACACAAACAGGTAGTCGCCCACCAGCAGAGTGGGGATCATGCTGCCTGATGGAATGTTGAACGGCTCGAACGCGACGGTCCGCACCACGACGGCGATCAGGCCGGCATAGACGATCGTCTTGGCGTTTTCGACCCAGACGCTCGATTTGCGCCTGGCCTTTACCTTTGTCGCCATGAAGGGAGAGGCTTTCGTCCAAAAAATCCGGGCGGATCAAGCCCAGGGGGGGACGGTGTGTCAAGCGAGCGCCTATTGCGGGCTTGCCGTTCCTTGCTGTCCTGACTCGCCACGGCGCGTCATTGCGAAGGTACGCACCTCGGGCAAGGTCACATAGCCCTTTCGATCGACATCGATCACGTCGAAGTTCTGCGCCACCAGTGGCATGCCCACCGCCGCCTGGTCGCGGGTCAACCGTCCGTCATGCGTCACGTTGGCTGTGGCAAAGCGCTGGGCCAGAACGCCGGCCCCGGTGGGGTAGGCCGCCGCTCCCGGCCCGGGCGGCTGTCCGGCGGCCGGTGGCGGGTAGGCACCGGGCTGGCCACCGGGCTGGCCCTGGGGCGCCACCATGTATGGCCCCGACGGATAGCCGTATGGGCCGGAAGGCGGAGGGTAGCGGTAATTCGGATACCCATAGTAGGGGTAACCGTAGTACCCACAGCATGGGACGTAGGTCCCGGTGTACGGATCATAAGCGCAGCCAGCCAGCAAAGCCGCGGTCAGCGCCAGCGCCAGCAGCGCAGCAAGGCGTTGCATGTGTCGGTCTCCCTCAGCCAGCCGGCACGGCCGATATGATCACCTGGGCGAACGCGTAGGGGTATTCGTCGGTCATGGTCAATGCGACGCAAGCAAGCATTCCCGCAGGTGTGATCGCCGCCAGCCGCACCGCCGCGCCGCCGGCCATCCGCAAGGTCGGCTGGCCCGATGGCAGGTTCACCACGCCGAGGTCGGAGAAAAACACGCCACGCCGGAAGCCGGTACCGAGAGCCTTCGCCGCCGCCTCCTTTGCGGCGAAGCGCTTGGCATAGGTGGCGGCCTGGATCCGCTCCGTGCGGCTCGCCGCCTTGGCGCGCTCCACCTCGGTAAACACGCGCGACAGGAAACGCTCGCCATGCCGCGCGATCGCCGATTCGATGCGGCGGATGTCGCAGATGTCGGAGCCGAGGCCGAGGATCATGCACCTCCTCCCCAGGCCTCCCTCGCGGCGCGGAAGCAGATGCGCTGCACCTGCCCTCCTGCGCGGCGGGGGAAGGCTGGGGAGGAGGTGCCGCCGGACACCGCGGCTCTACCCTCTCTCCACACCCTTGACGCCGACCGCGCCGCGCAGGCCGGCGATCACCTTCGACAGGTGCGCCACATCACGGACATCGACGTCGACCAACGCCTCGATGAAGTCGGCCTGGCGGTTCACGATCTTCAGGCTGGCGACCGCGCCCTCCTGCTTGGCGATAGCGTTCGTCAGGTTGGCGAGCGCGGTCGGCTCATTGGCACCGATCACGCTGATCCGCGCGGTGTGATGCGGCGGTTTGCCATCGGTGCGGCCGCCGGTCAGCGCAGTGTAGTTCCAGTCCACCTCGATGAAACGCTCGGGCGTGGCGGCGAAGCCGGTCAGCGTCGGGCAGTCGCGCCCGTGGATTGTCACGCCCTTCCCTGTGGTGATGATGCCGACGATGTCGTCGCCGGGCACCGGGTGACAGCAGCCGGCGAAGTGATACGCCATGCCTGGCACGAGGCCGGTGATCGGCATGTCGAAATCGGACTTGTGCGGGTGCCGACTGTGTGCCCGCGGCGGCGGCGGCGGGACCATGCGCGGCGCCCGTGGCGAATGGCGCAGCTCCGGATAAGCCGCGTGTACCACGTCCTTCGGCCCGATATTGCCGTTGCCGACCGCGATATAGAGATCGTCCACCGCGCCTACCTTCAGCGCCTTCAGCGCCGGCTCCAACGCCTTCTCGGATCCGTCCACCCCAGCTTGTCGGAACGCCTTCGCCAGTTCCGCCCGACCGGCGTCGAGATGCTGCTGACGCTGCTGCTGGTGGATAAAGCGCCGGATGCGGGCGCGCGCCTTGCCGGTGACGACGAAGCGCTCCCATTGCGGCGACGGGGTACCGCCGCGCGCGGTCATGATCTCGACCTGATCGCCGTTCTGTAACTGATGCCGCAGCGGCAACAGCCGGCCGTTGATCTTCGCGCCGACGCAGGCGTCGCCCACCTGCGAGTGCACAGCATAGGCGAAATCCACCGGCGTCGCGCCGCGCGGCAACTGAATCAACTGCCCCTTCGGCGTGAAGCAGAACACCTGGTCCTGGTACAACTCCAGCTTGGTGTTCTCCAGGAAATCATCCGGGGCCGCCGAGTTCTCCAGGATCTCCAGCAAATCCTGCACCCAGCGGAACCGCTGCAGATCGCGCCGGTCCGCCTTGGCACTCGGCTCTTTGTAGACCCAGTGCGCCGCCACGCCGTTCTCCGCGATATCGTTCATGTCCGCGGTGCGGATCTGAATCTCGATCTTCTGGTTGCGCGGCTCGCGCAGCGTCACACCGGTATGCAGGCTCTGATAGCCGTTCGATTTCGGCGTCGAGATGTAGTCCTTGAACCGTCCCGCGATCACCGGATACGCCGAATGTATCGCGCCCAGCGCCGCGTAGCACGCCTCCTTGTTCGGCACGACGATGCGGAACGCCATGATGTCGGAGAGCTGCTCGAAAGCGACGTTCCGCCGGTGCATCTTCTCCCAGATCGAATACGGCGACTTCTCACGGCCCGCAACCTCGGTCACCGGTACGCCGGACTCCGCGAACACGCGCTTCAGCTCCGCGCGCACCTCGTCGATCACATCGGCGCCCTGGCCGCGCAAGAAATTCAGCCGCGCCTGGATGGTCGCATACGCCTCCGGATCGAGCTGCGCGAAGGCCAGCGTCTGCAACTCGGTCTTCACCGCGTCCATGCCGATCCGCTCGGCCAGCGGCGCGTAGATCTCCATCGTCTCGCGCGCGATCCGTTGGCGGCGCTCCGGGTCCTGCACGAAATGCAGCGTGCGCATGTTGTGTAGCCGGTCGGCGAGCTTGACCAGCAGGACGCGGATGTCGCGGCTGATCGCCAGCACCAGCTTGCGGAAATTCTCCGCCTGCTTGGTCCGGTCGGATTGCAGTTCCAGTCGGGTCAGCTTGGTGACCCCATCGACCAACCCGGCGATCTCGCCGCCGAAACGGGTCTGGATCTCCGGCAACTTGACCGGCGTGTCCTCTATCACGTCGTGCAGCAGGCCGGTGGCGATCGAGGCCGTGTCCAGCCGATAACCCGCCAGGATGTCGGCCACTGCGACCGGATGCGTGATGTAGGGATCGCCATTGTCGCGGCGCTGGGTGCCGTGCGCCCGCTCCGCCAGCGTGTACGCGGCATCGATCAGCCCGGTATCGGCCTTGGGATCGTAGGCCCGCAGCCTTTCGGTCAGACGGAATGTCGGCAGGGGCGGGCCGGCACGTGGTCCCGCCTCGAGCGCCGTGCCGTCAGGCGCGAAAACGGGGGCGAGGTTCGGCCTCGTGCCAGCGCGTCCTGCGCCCCCCATTGTCATGCGCGATTACGGGCGGTGACGACCGCCCAGCTCCGCCTCGATCGCTGCCTCGAGGTCCTCGGGAGACATCTCTTCGCCCTCGACAGGCAGCCCGGCCGCCTCTTCCTCGGCGGTCACGTCCTGCAGGCCGAAGATGTTCTGGTCGGTCGGAATGAGGTCGAGCACCTCCTCGTCCGCCGGCTCGGGCTCCGGCGCGCGGGACAGCGACTTGACCAGATCCTGCTCGATCCGGCCAAGATCGATGGTCTCGTCAGCGATCTCGCGCAGCGCAACCACCGGGTTCTTGTCGTCGTCGCGATCGATGGTCAACTCTTCGCCGCGGCTCAGGTTGCGCGCACGCTGGGCGGCGAGCAGCACGAGCTCGAAGCGATTGGGAACCTTCTGGACACAGTCTTCAACGGTGACGCGCGCCATGCGCTCAGCCTCCGGGCATTGTACTTGGGCGAACTGTCGATGTAGGCGAGGCACCCGGGCAAAGCAAGCCTGACGCCGCGCTCCCCACCGCGCTCCCCAGGGCATGAACGGCCGGTGCGTTCGCGACAACGAAGCATCCCGGCACGGAGAACACCGAGGACCACGGCGCGAAGCGCGTTCTTCCGTTGCCCCCGTGGTCCTCGGCGTTCTCGGTGTTGAGTCCTCGCGCGCGGACGATCCAACCGCTCAGGCGGACCGGGCGTTCACCCGATTGTCCCGGCCAGTCGGAGCAACGAGACCCGCTTGACGAGCTCGATTTGAGTGCCATGTCGGAGCAATGACCAGACTGGTTACATTGGCCGGCTGTGCCCTGACCCTCGCGGGATGCACGGACAGTGCGCCGCCGGTGCCGATGGCGGGCACGCAGTTCGATGGCAGCTATGTCGGCCGAGACACGCTGCTCCGCGGGGTGGACTTCCAGTGCGGCGACGCGAGCAGGCCGGAGCGGATCGACGTGCGCGACGGGCAGTTCGCCTACTCGTTCGCGGTCTCCCCGCCCATAGTTGTCCCGCTGACCGCGCGGATCGCCATGGACGGCACTCTGCACGGTAAGCTGAAATACGGCGCCGAGGTCGACATAGTACAATTCTCGCAATACCGGACAGATTGGGCGGTGCTGCAAGGACGCATCACTGCAACGGATCTGGACGCCACACTCACCACCATGCGCTGTGTGCGGCGATTGCTGGCGCAACGAAGCCCGGCCGTTGCCACCGACTGATCGGTAGCCGCCGCCTAAATCGGGCGGATCCCCTGGCACGGCAGCTGCGCCAGCAGATCCTTCACCCTCCGACCCAGCACCGGATGCATCCAGCGCGGCGCGACATCGAGCAGCGGTGCCAGCACGAAGGCCCGCAGATGTGCGCGCGGGTGTGGCAAAACCGGATCCGGCGCTTGCCGCACCATCGCGCCGGCCTCTCCCATCGCGATGATGTCGAGATCGAGCGTGCGCGCCGCGTTCGGCTGGCCCCGCACCCTGCCCGCGAGCGCCTCGATCGCCTGCAGTGATGCAAGCAGATCAATCGGATCGGGTGCCGCGGCGGCCGGCTCGACCACTAGCACAGCGACGCCGTTGACATACGGCGGCTGGTCCGACGGCGGGATCGGTTCGGTCAAATACCAACGCGACAAAGCGCAAAGTTGCAACCCAGGCAGAGTATGCAACCGCGTCGCGGCCCAGCGCGCCGTCGCCAGCGGTGGCGCGTCATTCTGCCCCGGAAGATTTGCGCCGATACCGATCAGGATCATCGGCGACGCATCCGCTCAGGTGGTTCACAATTCAGTAAGAAACTGCGATGATTTGCTCCGCGAGCGCCCCGGTCCGTATCCTTTGACCGGTCAGCGCCCCTTCCGACTGATTCCTGAAGCCGCTCCGAGAGGTCAAATTCGATGCATTTTCTGCCTAGTGAACGGATCGCCCTGTTCATTGACGGTGCCAATCTCTACTCCGCGTCGCGCAATCTCGGCTTCGATGTGGATTACCGCAATCTGCTCGAGTTCTTCCGCAAGAAGGCGCACGTGATTCGCGCCTACTACTACTCTGCAGTGCTGGAGACCGACGAATACTCGCCGCTGAAACCGCTTACCGATTGGCTGGCCTATAACGGCTACACGCTGGTAACCAAGCCCGCCAGGGAATTCACCGATTCGGCCGGCCGCCGGCGGGTGAAGGGGAACATGGACATCGAGGTCGCGGTGGACATGCTTGAGCTGGCCCCCCGGATCGATCACGCAATCTTGTTCAGCGGTGATTCCGATTTCCGGCGGCTGGTCGAGGCGATGCAGCGCAAGGGCGTGCGCGTCTCGGTTGTATCGTCGATCCGAACCAGCCCACCGATGGTGGCGGACGAACTGCGCCGGCAGGCTGATCAGTTCATGGAACTGGCTGAAATCGCCCCGGAATTCACCCGGCGCCAGACCGAACCACGGGTCCGCTCGGTACCGGTGCGGCAGACCCCAGCCGAACCGTTCCCCGATCCGCACGACGCGGCGTGAGTGAGCCGCCGGGCGGGCAACCGCCCGTCGACTGCGCGCTTTGTCCGCGGCTCGTCGAGTATCGGCGGACCAACCGTGGTGCGCACCCTGATTGGTTCAACGCACCGGTTCCCAGCTTCGGCCGGTTGGATGCGCGTCTGCTGATTGTCGGGCTGGCACCCGGTGTGCGCGGCGCCAACCGGACCGGACGGCCGTTTACCGGCGATTTCGCGGGCGACCTGCTGTATCGCACACTGCTGCATTTCGGCCTGGCGCGAGGGCGCTATCTGGCCGATCCCGAGGACGGCCTGACGCTGGCGGATTGCCGCGTGACCAATGCGGTGCGCTGCGTCCCGCCAGGCAATCTGCCGAGCCGGCCCGAGATCGGCGCCTGTAACGGATTTCTCGCCGCCGAGATTGCTGCCATGCCGCAGCTGCGCGGTGTGTTGGCGCTTGGCGGCACGGCGCACAACGCAGTGCTGCGGGCGCACGGCCTGCGGCCTGCGCAGGTATCGTTTCGCCACGGCATGATTCATGCGCTGGCCGATGGCCGCCTGCTCGCCGACAGCTATCATGTGTCGCGGCTGAACACGAACACCGGCCGCTTGACCGAGGGCATGTTCCGCTCGGTGGTCCAGGAATTGCTTGCGCGGTTGGCGACGAGCCACGGCTGACCGACGCGATGCCAAATCCGCGCGAGGTGGCGCGCCGGGCAGGTGTGGACACGGCTGCCACTACACCATGCGTCGGCGCACCCAACCCAGGAGGCCGACCGCGCTCGCCAGTAGCACAAGCGAGGTCGGCTCCGGCGCGGCCGTGAGGCTGGCAAACAGGCCGAGCGATTCATTGGCGATGCCAGCGGTCAGATAGACCGATCCCAAACTCCCGCCTGCGCCACCGTTGCCGTTGATCAGATCCCACAGATCGCCGTTCACCAGCGGCAAGCCGTTGACGCCGTCGATCGTGCCGAGGAATGCGCCCGTGTTGGGATCAAACACGTTGATCGTGCCGTCGCCAAAGTTGCCGACCAGCAGGTCGCCACTGAAGTTTCCGAAGCCGGAGGGCGCAATATCGAGACCCCACGGCGAATTCAGCACGCCATTGGCAACGAGCCGCTGCCTGCCGGTGCCGTCGAGGTTGAAGCTGTCGATGTACCCGTTGCCGGGCCCTGCAACATCATCGTGCCTGGCTGGATCCTGCAGGGCGAAAGTGACGTAGAGCTTGCCGTTCGCCACTAGGACATTGAACGGGGCATAACCCGCGGGCACCGTGGGATCGGTGATCGAGTTCACCATTACGAAACTGTTGTTATAGACTTCCACTGTGCCGGCACGGAAATTGGCAACATAGAGCAATGACTGACTGCCGTTCTGATTGATGGCGAGACCCTTGTATACGGCGCCTGTACCGCCGGCCGAATTGTCCACCGCCAGTATTGAATTTTTGTGATCGACCGCGGGCGACCAGCCCGAGATCGTGCCGTCCTCGGTAGCGAATAAGAACACCGACGAACCGGTGACCCCGCCGCCGGTGACATTGAACCCGGTGCCGGAGTCATTGTGCACCTGGCCGGTCGGTGCAGCGGTTCCCGGCGTCTGGATCGGCGGCGTCGCGATGGTGACCTGCGGTACGGTTCCGCCGAACAGCGCCTGCTTCACGCCAGCACCGTCATAGATGGTCGCGACCCCGGAGTTGTTGTCCGACACCCAAAACGGGCCGCCTGGCCCGCAGGAAACTCCCCACGGATTGATCAGGCTGGTGTCGGTGTGGTCGGCCGTTGGGGAGCCAACCGTAGTGCCGTCGGTTACCAGGTTGTGCTCGACGAATTCGGCGCCGGCGTACGCGGCATTTGCGGCGAGCGACAATCCAAAGGCGAGCATGGCGGTAGCAACTGTGCGGTACGGCCTTCTTGCTGCACAGGACGACGAGGTCTTGATGCGCTTGGAGCCCTCCGGGTTTGATTGATTTGAAGGGTTGGACGCATGGACGTCGCAGAAATTCCCTGACTTGAATGATGCTACGGTGACGGCAGCGTCTTGTCGAGTTCGGCCGCGATCGCCTGGGACAACTTCGTCCCTTCCGGCTCGTCGCCGGAGCCGAACGTTCCTGCGATGCGTCCGTCACGCCCGATCAATACCTTGTTGAAATTCCAGTTCGGTTCCCAGCTCGTTTGCTCGCGCACCCAGGCATAAAACGGCGCGGCTTCCGGGCCGCGCACGTGCGCGATTCCAGCCATCGGAAAATCAACGCCAAACGTCGCCTCGCAGAATGCCCTCACCGCTTTGTTATCAGCGAACTCCTGGTTGAAGTCCCGGCTCGGCACACCGATCACTCTCAGCCCACGCGACGAAGCCGCCTTGTGGAGCTTTTCCAATCCCTCGTACTGATAGGTGTAGCCGCAGAAGCTCGCGGTGTTCGTTACCAGCAGCACGCGTCCCTTGAACGCGGCGAAATCCAGTCTGTCCTCGTCGATTGACGGAAAGCCGAAATCCCACGCGAGCGTTGCGTTGTTCGCTGCCATGCCAGCCCCCATTGACGCTCCCAGCACCATTCGGCGTCGCTTCAATCATAGCGCTCCTCAAGCCAAGGGTCGCCATTGTTGTGATAGCCGCGCTGCTCCCAGAAACCCGGATGGTCGCTGATGGTGAACTGGACGCGCCGCAGCCATTTCGCCGACTTCCAGAAATAGAGGCGAGGGATCAACATCCGCACCGGTCCGCCATGCGCGCGCGACAGTGGCTTGCCCTCCCATTCGTGCACCAGGAACACGTCCGGTCGATCGAACTGCTCCAGGCCCACATTCGCCGTGTAACCATCGAAGCTGTGAAACACGACGTGCCGTGCCTCCGGCTTCGGCTGCACGATCGCCAGCAGCGCACGCGCCGCGACGCCTTTCCAGTGATTGTCGTAGCGCGACCACTGCGTGACGCAATGGATGTCCGACACGCTCTCGGTCTGCGGCAGCGCCATGAATTCCTTGAGCGACAGGCTCAGACGGTTCTCCACCGCGCCATCGACGTCCAGGCGGAACTTCTGGGGCGTGACGTCCGGTTCCGCGCCGAGATCGAGCACCGGCCAGTCGCGCACCAGGAGCTGGCCGGGCGGCAGCCGGTCATGGTCCGGATCACCTGTGGTGCCGGTCAGCAGCCGTCCTTCGCGCGCCCATCGCTGCTTCGCCTCGATCAGCTTGTCGTGCGACATCAGCCGCGTGCCCGCATCAGCCGCGCCTTGTCGCGCTGCCAGTCACGGGCGGCGATCGCGGCGCGCTTGTCCTGCTTCTTGCGGCCTTCACCGAGACCGAGCAGCACCTTGGCGCGGCCGCGATCGTTGAAGTGGATCTGCAACGGCACCAGGCTGACGCCGTCCCGCGCCACCGCCCCGGCCAGCGAGCGGATCTGCTTGCGCTTCAACAGCAGCTTGCGTGGCGCGCGCGGCTCGAAGCGCGACAGTACGCCGCCCTGGTATTCCGGGATGTAGGCGTTGAACAGCCAAAGCTCGCCGTCACGCTCGCCGGCCCACGCTTCCGAAAGAGTGGCGCGGCCATGGCGCAGCGACTTCACCTCGGGGCCTTTCAGGACGAGTCCCGCTTCCACCGTGTCCTTGATCGCATAGTTGAACCGTGCCTTCCGGTTCTGCGCCGCGATGCCGTGCGAGATCAGGCCCTTCTTGGTTTTCGCTTCTGCCATGCTTCCGCCGCTTGCTCCGAAGATCGAGATAGCATTGCCGATGACGTGCGGCGAGATGCGGGAGGCCTGACGACCTGTTACCGGCCACTCTGGATTCGTCGCGGGATGTTGGTCGCTTGGTAGAATTCGGCAAGGGTCACGAGCCAACCCCCGGTGTCTCGGCGGGATGTTCCGGCTGGACGCCTGGATAGGTGGCGAACCTGCCCTCATAACGGACGAATTGGCCTTCAATTGGGGGATCCCGAGTTCAACTATTCGGATCGAGGCAACATGACAGCAACGGAGCATAGGTGAATGGCGAAGGATCTCAGGATGCGCTCCCAAGTGCTGCTCGCGTCCACGATGGCCTTCGCCATCGGCTTCGGCGCGACGCAGGCATCGGCCTGTACGCCGGGCGAGCAGGCCTGTCCGGTCGTACTGCGGATGCAGCCCGGGGCGACTGCGATCGAGGCGACAGGCTCGGTTTCCGGGGAACAACCAGACTTCTACTTCACCTTCGCCGCCAGAGCCGGTCAGACAATGCTCATCCGCACGGTCGGGGGCGGGCTCAAGACCGGACCCGGAATTCCGATTGCCGGCCCGAACACCGTGCAGGACGCCGTATTCGAGGACACGCCCTACACGGTGCCCGCCACCGGCAGTTATGTGATCGATCTGCACGCCAACACAATGTCGGAAGGCCCGTTCGGTCGCTTCCAGCTTACGCTGACCATCAAGTGACGCGGCGCTCGGCGGCGTGAATCCCAGACCAGGCTGATGTTGCCAGGGTTGCCCGGGCTGCACCAACTACCGGGTCAGTTAAGCAACCCAACGTCGGTCATCGCCGCGCGCACCTTGGCCCGCGTGCTCTCCATCAGCGGCGCCAGCGGCAGGCGGCAGTGCTCCGACGTCTTGCCGAGCAAACTTGCGGCGAACTTGACCGGACCTGGGCTGGTCTCCGTGAACAATGCGTCGTGCAGCGGCACCAGGCGGTGCTGGATCGCCATCGCCTCGCCGTACCGGCCTTCCATCCACGCATCCTGCATTGCCGCGCACAGCCGCGGCGCGACGTTGGCAGACACGCTGATGCAGCCCACGCCACCGGCGGCGTTGAACGACAAGGCGGTATGATCCTCACCCGACAATTGGCAGAATTCCTCGCCACAGCTGCGGCGGGTGTGCAGCGGGCGCGTCAGGTTCGCCGTCGCATCCTTCACGCCGACGATGTTCTTGTGCTTCGCCAGCCGCGCCATGGTGTCCACGCTCATATCGACCACCGAGCGTGGCGGAATGTTGTAGATGATCATCGGCAGATCGACCGCATCGGCGATCGCCTTGAAGTGCAGGTACATGCCTTCCTGAGTGGGCTTGTTGTAATAGGGTGTCACCACCAGCGTCGCATCGGCGCCCGCCTGCTTCGCGTGGCGCGCCAGATCGATCGCCTCCTCGGTGCAGTTGGAACCCGCGCCGGCGATCACCGGCACACGGCCCTTCGCCACCTCGATCGCGATCTCCACCACCCGCTTGTGTTCGTCGTGCGACAGGGTCGGCGACTCACCGGTGGTGCCCACCGGCACGACCGCGTCGGTGCCCTCCTTGATCTGCCAGTCCACGAACTCGGCATAGGCCTTCTCGTCGACCGATCCATCCGCACGCATCGGCGTGATCAGAGCGACGAGCGATCCCTTGAACATTGTCCTCTCCCTGGATTTGGCGGAATGCGGCGTGGTCGGAAGGCTAGGCGTGTGGAAGGTGCATCGCAAGGTCCGCTTGCGCTACAACGGCGGCATGGCCGCCTCGATTCACCGCCGTCTCGCTCTGCTCGCCCTGCTCGCCGCGACACCCGCGCTGGCGCAGCAGGCCGACCCGATCACGGCGATCCGCTCCGACCGGTGGGCGGACGCGCAGCGCGCGGCAGGCGCCTACGCCGATCCGGTGGCCACGAAGTTGGTCACCTACTACCGCATGCTCGCGCCGGGTGCTGCGACGGCGGACGAGATCTCCGACTTCATGACGCAGAACCCCGACTGGCCGAACCAGGCGCTGCTCGAGCGCAGGCGGCAGGAGGCGATTGCCGCCGACCCCGATCTGGCGTCCACGCTGGCGCAATGTGACCGCAGCGCGCCGACCCTGCCGCAGACGATGCTGCGCTGCGCCGAAGCGCTGGCGAATGCCGGGCGCAACGCCGAGGCGCAAGAGGACGCGCGCCGCGCCTGGGTCGCGGGTTATGCCGACGAGGCTGGCTTCCTGCGCCGCTGGTCGGGCGCGGTGGGACCGGATGACCAGTGGGAGCGCTTCCAGCACTTCGCCTGGCGCGACCCGGCCGCGGCGGCCAGACAGATTCCGCACCTCGATCCGTCCCGCCGCGTCGCGGCGGAGGCGCGGCTGGCCTTGCAGCATGACGCCCCCAACGCAGAGGCACTGCTCGCTGCCCTGCCCGACCTGCTGCGGCGCGATCCCGAAATGGTGCTCGACCATGCCCGCTGGCTGCGCCACGCCGATCGCATCGTGGACGGACTTGCCCTGTGGCAGCGCGCCGGCGAGGCCGCGCAGCGCGACGCGCCGGCGGACCAGCTCAGCGGGTTCTGGACCGAACGCAACCTGCTGGCCCGCCGCCTGCTCCGCGACGGCAATGCCACCGGTGCCTATACGCTTGCCGATCAGCATGGCCTGATCACACCGGACCAGGTGCTGGACGCCGAGTTCCTGGCTGGCTTCATCGCGCTGCGCCGACTGAACGATCCCGCCGCGGCAACGCGGCACTTCACCGCTCTCGCCGAGCAGTCCAAGGCGGCGATCACACAGAGCCGCGCCCATTACTGGCTGGGCCGCACCGCGGTCGCCGCGAGCGGCGATCCGAAGCCGGAATACCAACGCGCGGCGGCCTGGCCGACCACCTTCTACGGCCAGCTTGCCGCGCTCGCACTGGGCGACGATGCCGCGGCACTGGCACACCGGATCACCGCACTGCACGATCCAGCCTATACGCGTGATCAGGTGCTGGCATTCACCGACCGCGAGGTGGTGCGTGCCGCCGCGATGCTGGTCGCCTGGAACGATCCCCAGCGGGCGCGCAGCTTCCTGTTGCGGATGGACGAACTCGCGCCCGATCCCGCTGACCGCGCCCTGACGGCGCGCTTCGCATTGCGCGTGGAACTGCCCGACACGGCGGTCTTCGTGGGCCGGCGCATGGGTCGCGACGGCTTGGCTCTGCCGGAGGCCGGTTGGCCGGTCGCCGTCCGAGCCACCTGACGGCCCGGTTGACGCAGCGGTGGCGCTGGGTCTGATCCGCCAGGAGAGCAGCTTCGACATCGCCGCGGTCAGCCCCTCGGGCGCGCGCGGACTGATGCAGCTCATGCCGTTCACCGCGCAGGCCGTCGCGAAGCAGATCGGCGCCCCCACCTCAGCGGTCTCGCTGGTGTCCGATCCCGCACACAACATGCGGCTGGGGACCGCCTATCTCCGCGAGATGCTGGACCGCTTCGAGAACTCGCTGCCGCTCGCGGCCGCCGCCTACAACGCCGGACCGCACCGGGTCGATGAATGGCTTGCGGACAACGGCGACCCTCGCGTCGGGCCGATCGACATGCTCGACTGGATCGAACTGATCCCGTTCAACGAAACCCGCAACTACGTGCAGCGCGTGCTGGAGAACGTGGTGATCTACCGCGCGCGGCGCGGCGAGACCACGCCGACCCTGCTCGCGCAATGGACGCGTTAGTCCACCGGATCTCCGCCTGGGACGGATTTCCTCTCGTCGTTCGCGAATGGCGGGACGGCACCGAGCACGCGCCGCTGCTGTGTCTGCCGGGAATTGTGCGAACCTCCGGCGACTTCGAGGCATTGGCGCAGGCGCTGGGGGCCGGACGCCGGGTGATCGCCCCGGACTATCCCGGGCGCGGCCAATCGGGTCGGTCGCAGGACGTCGACCGCTACACGCCCGAGGCATGTCTGCGCGACGTGCTCGACATTTGCGCCGCGCTGCACGTGCACAATGCGATCGCTATCGGCACCAGCTTTGGCGGCCTGCTCAGTATGGGACTCGCTGCGGCACGGCCGTCGCTATTCCGTGCCGTCGTGCTGAATGACATCGGCCCGGAGATAGGCAGCCGCGGCAGCGAATTCGTGCGGCGTTTCATCGGTCACGACGTCGCATTCCCCGACCTCGACGCAGCGGTCGCGCATCTGCGCGGAATTCTACCGCCGTTGTCGCTCGACGGCGACGCAGCGTGGCGCACGATGGCGGCGCTCACCTATGCACCGGACGGCGATGGCAGGCTACGTCCGCTCTGGGACACGCGCATCGCCAGGCTGGTGAACAGCAGGACGCCTGATCTGTGGGCGTTATTCGGCGGACTGACACATCTGCGTTTGCTGCTGGTGCATGGCGAGGCGAGCGACATCCTGCTGCCCGCCACGGTGACCCGAATGCGGACGGAGCGGCCTGATATGGTGCTGGCATCGTTGCCGGGCATCGGCCACGCGCCGACACTGACCGAGCCGGCAGTGCTTGCCGCATTGCGGGCGTTTGTAGATGGCGTGGCATGATCACGAGCGCCGGATAAGGCTGCCGATGCCGCACGTGGACCCTCACCCGCCGCGCAAAGCGCAGCGACCTCTCCCGCGGGCGGGCGCGGAGAGATCAAACCTCATCGCCAGCGGTTTCGGCTGCGGTTTCGTGCCGCTCGCACCTGGCACGGTCGCGTCCGCAGCTACATTGCTGCCGGGCGCGCTGATGCTGCACATCTCCCCGTCCCTGCTTCCTGCTGCCGCTCTGATCGCAACACTCGCCGGCCTGTGGGCAATCCGGGCAGCGCATGTCGCCGGCGATCCCGGCTGGGTGGTCATCGATGAAATCGCCGGCCAGCTTGTCGCACTGTGCGGTCTTGCCAATGCGTCGGTGGTCGGCCTGCTTGCCGCTTTCATCATCTTCCGTTTGCTTGATGTGACGAAGCCTGGCCCGATCGGCTGGGCCGATCGCCAGAGCGGTGCTGCCGGCATCATGGCAGACGATGTGATCGCCGGCGCGATCACCGCTGGCATACTCTGGGCGATCGGCTCGCGCTGGCCAGCGTTGCTCGACTGACTCGTTCTCCAATCAGCTCTATTATGTATCGTTATAGACTGCAATATTCAGCTTGCGTTGCCATGCCTGCCTGCGGTGTGATCGTGTCAATAGTCGGGGGGCCAGAACGATGCCACTGGAAAATGTCCGACCCGACGACGTGCTGCCGGCGGCGGAGCGGCGCGACGCTGGCCATGCCTTGCGCCGGTTGGTGCCGCGTCGATCTCATGCGGTCTGGCGGTCACCGTCCGATCGCCGCGATCCGCTGGATATCGTGATCGAGACCAGCAGGCACCGGATCTCGTCGCTGCTGCCGATCCGCTATGGCCGCATGCAGCCATCGCCGTTCGCGTTCCTGCGCGGCTCGGCCGCGGTGATGGCGGCGGACCTTGCCACCACGCCGACCAGCGGCATCTGGGTGCAGTCCTGCGGCGACTGCCATCTGGCGAATTTCGGCGTTTATGCCGCGCTGGACGGCACGCCGATCTTCGACGTCAACGATTTCGACGAGACGATGCCGGCGCCATTCGAATGGGACCTCAAGCGCCTCGCCGTCAGCGTCGCGGTCGATGCGCGCGGGCGCCGGATACCGGAGCGCGCCTGCCGCGATCTCGCCCGCAGCGTGGTAACGGCATATCGACAGCATATGGCGAAGCTGATGCGGCTCGATCCGCAAACCGCATGGTGGTTGCGCGTGGATGTGACAAAAGTGTTGCAAGGCATTGACGAGGCGAAGCTGCGGCAGCGCGAACTCAAGCGCCTGCATATCGCAGCCGAGGCGCATCGCACAGGCTACCGCAGGCTGCTGGAACGCCGCAGGTCAGGCTGGCGCATCCGGCCACAGGTGCCGGTTGTCACGCCCTCGTCATCCTTGGATGACAATACGCTCGAGGTGGTCGCCCGCACTGCATTCGAGGCCTACAAGGTAAGCCAGCCCGAGGAGCGTGGTGTGCTGCTCGACCGCTACCGGCTGACCGACGTCGCGTTCAAGGTGGTTGGTGTCGGCAGCGTCGGTACGTTCTGCGCGCTTGGCCTGTTCACCGACCGCGATGGCGCCACCCTGCTGCTGCAACTGAAGGAGGCACAGCAGTCGGTGTTGGCGCCATATGCCGCGCCAAGCGTTTACGTCAATCAGGGGCAGCGCGTGGTGACCGGCCAGCGCATCATGCAGGGCGAGCACGACATCTTTCTGGGCTGGACGCAGGAGCACAGCAGCGATCAATATTGTTACGTGCGCGCAGTTGAAGGACTCGCGGCTGGCGGCGATCGGCAACAAGATCGCCGATGCGGCGCTGCCGTACTACGCACCGCTGTGCGGCACGACACTGGCACGCGCGCATGCGCGATCCGGTGATGCGGCACGGATCGCCGGCTACATGGGTTCCAGCGGGTCGTTCGATATGGCGATCGCGGAATTTGCCATGGCCTATGCCGTTCAGGTGGAGAGCGACTGGCGATTGTTCGTCGAGGCGATCAAGGCCGGCGTTATCGAGGCACGTTCCGAATGATCACCCAGACATTGTTGGATGACGCGGCGATGTTGCTGGATGCGTGTCGCGCCAAGCAGGTGAAGCTGGCGACCGCGGAGACCTGCACGGGAGGGCTGATCGCCGCGGTGCTCACCGCGGTCGCCGGTTCGTTTCGTACGGCCTGGCCGAACGTGGCTTCGTCACCAATTCGAACCAGGCCAAGATCGAGCTGCTCGGCGTGCCGGCCGAGCTGGCCGGCGCGGTGGCCGAGCCAGTGGTGCGGCTCATGGTCGAGGGGGCGCTAAAGCGATAGCGCGCCGACATCGCTTTGTCGGTCATCGGCGTCGCCGGTCCAGGCGGCGGCAGCGCCGCGAAGCCGGTTGGGCTGGTTGGTTCGGTCTCGCGTGGCGCGGCACGCGGCGAGGCCTCGATTCAGGCGTCCATATGGACGGGTCGCGCATCGCCGACCGGAGCGGGAAGCTGGCGGCCGACGCGAGACAACTGACGCGCGCCAGTAACAATCATTCGCAGGCGCAGCCCGGTGTGGGTCCGCGGTCGTCGCGGACCACGTGGTGGTCGATCCATTCCGCCACCAGCCGGCGTGCCTCATTCAGCGAGGCCTCGGGATGATGAATGCGATACAGCGCGGTGCAGGCCTGGAACGCCGCCATGTCGTCCGAACCCAGATGACGCAGATCGCGATAGGCGGTAACCACCGCGCGCTCGCAGCGCCGGGCGATCTGGCTGATCTCGTGACCCATTGGCGGACGACCCTCCGTGTTGCGAATCACTCGCAATTGATCCGCGCAGGATACGTGACCGTTCCGACCCGGACAATAGGCTGATTCGTCAGGCCAGCACCCCAGTTGCCTTAGCGGTCTCCACCTCGGTGGCGCCGAAACCCCACGCCGCCAGCACGGCACGCAGATCCGTCACGCCGGACGGTTCGGGTGGCGACGGTGGAGCGAGCGGCGTTCGGCTGAACCGGGGTGCCGGCGCGGGCTGCCGCACACCATCGACCTCGACAAATGCGTTGCGCGCCAGGTTGTGCGGATGGTCCGGCGCCTCGTCCATTGACAGCACCGGCCCGAAGCATGCGTCGCTGCCTTCGAGCAGCGCGCACCAATCGTCACGCGTGCGGGTGCGGAAGCGTTCGGCCAGCCGCGCCTTCGCCTCGGGCCAACGCGACCGATCCATCTGCGGCGGCATGGTGGCGGGATCGATCTCCAACAGGCGCAGCAGATCGGCGTGGAATTTGGCCTCGATCGCCGCGACCGAGACGTAGCGGCCGTCGGCGCACTGGTAGACCTCGTAGAAGTAGGCACCCGAGTCGAGGATGTTTTCGCCGCGCCCGCCCTCCATCCGGCCGGCCGCCTTGGCACCATAGATCGAGGTCATCAGCGACGATGCGCCATCGACCATGGCCGCGTCCACCACCTGGCCACTGCCCGACTGCCGCGCCGCAATGATCGCCGCCAGCACACCGACGACGAGATACAGCGCGCCGCCGCCGAAGTCGCCGATCAGATTGAGCGGCGGCGTCGGCGGGGCGCCGGTGCGGCCGATCGCATGCAGCGCGCCGGTGAGCGCGATGTAGTTGAGGTCGTGACCGGCGGCGTGCGCCAGCGGGCCTTCCTGGCCCCAGCCGGTGACCCGGCCGAACACCAGGCGCGGATTGCGGGCGAGGCAGACATCAGGTCCGAGCCCAAGGCGCTCCATCACCTTAGGACGAAAGCCTTCGATCAGCGCATCCGACCGCTCGATCAGACGCAGGGTCAACGCAAGGGCTTCGGGGCGCTTGAGGTCGAGGCGGATGATGTGGCGGCTGCGCTTCAACACCTCGAACCTGGTCGGCAGCGGCAGGCCGAGATCGCTGTCGGCGACGCGGTCGATGCGCAGCACGGTGGCGCCCATCTCGGCGAGCATCATCGCCGCCATCGGACAAGGCCCGATGCCGGCGAATTCGAGTATTCTGATGCCTGAGAGAGGACCCATCAGGGCAGGCTAGAACGGCACTCGAGTGCAGGCAATCCAGGAAGCACCGCGCTATAGTACACCATAGATGACGGAACCGAGCCACGCAATCACTGCCGATACCATACCAAGCACGCGGACTGGATGGGCATCCACATCGAGCATCCACCGCACGAAGCGCATGAGCAATCCGACGGTTGCGAGGACCCTAAGAGTAAGCGAGGCCAGCAGGATCATCACGGCCCACATAGACGTCATTGTCGTGGACAACAGGAACACCACAAAGCCAATGTCGTCTGGATGGATAGGACTACGGCCAAAGAGAATGTCGAATCCGGAAATTATGCCACGTTCCGCTGCGACCGCCGCATCTGCCGCGTCGCGGATCGAGTGCAAATTTGGGCTGACGACCAAGGCAGTTACCACCAACATAATGAAATATATGCTTACGGATGCTAGAATATCTAACACAACAAGCCGGCATATTTTGAGCATGTTTGGGTTTATGACCATTATTCGAAGAATTATGCGTCCTTTGAAAAGCGATAAATAGTCTGGAATACATGAAAACCAGATTATCATTATAGCCGCGACAGATCCCGCGACCCAGAATGGCCCAGAATTCAGTGCGTTCATAATCTAATCGAAATTCCGCGGATAATTCAGCCAGAAAAGGCCCATAAGCGTTAGGCAAACGATGATTGATGCCATGAAAGAGCGCAGCATGCATCTCAAGGTCCAGTGTCTTGAACCAAACACCGTCTGAAACGCACTATCAATGAAGCTGGCGACGACCTGGCTGTCCGGTGTTACATTCGTTCGTTTGATGAAGCCGGCGATTTCGTTTTTTGCCTCCTGGCGCATCTCCTTCTCGAGGGCGATCGAACCGCCATAAATCAAACCAGCCAGCATCACGCCGCCGGTCCCGGTCCCAAACGCAGATGAGAAGGTCTCGAGCCAGTTCACAGTTTGCCTTGTCGCTCAATCTCCCGCCGCCACCGCCGGCCGGTCGTGCTTACGCATCAGCAACAGCAACAGCAACGGCGGGACGACAGTCAGCATCATCAGGCGGAAGTCGTTGTTGTAGGCGATGATCTGCGCCTGGTGATTGACCATCTGGTCGAGCAACACCGCGCCGTGCCGCGTCGCCGGGTTCAGCAGGTGCGACACCGCGTCATTGCCCTGCAGCACGCGATCGAACGGCGTGATGCCGGCGGCGATGTCGGCGTGGGTGACCTGGACCCCGCGCGTCAGACTGAACGAGGTCACCGAGATGCCGATCGCGGAGCCGATGTTGCGCGCCAGCGACTGCATCGACGTCGCCTCGCCGCGCAGCGAGGGCGGCAACGTGGTGTAGGCCATCACCGTCATCGGGTTGAACACCAGGCCGACCGAGAAGCCCTGGATAATCATGGTGAAGATCATCGCTTCCGCGGTCACGTCGGGCGTCCAGTTGCTCATCGTGTAGAGCACCCAGCCCAGGCTGATCAGGCCGAACGCCATGATCTTGCGCTGGTCCACCCGCATGCCCATGCGCGCGGCGAGGAACATCGATATGATGATGCCGATCCCGCGCGGCGCCATCACCCAGCCGGCGGTGTAGACCGGATAGCCCGCCAGGTTCTGCAGATAAGGCGCCAGCAGCGCCGATGTCGACAGCATCAGCGACGAGACGCAGAAGATCATGATGATGGCGGAGGCGAAGTTGCGGTCCTTGAACAGGCCCGGTGGCAGGAACGGCTTCTCGGCGGTGAACATGTGCACGACGAACAGGTAGAACGCGAGGCCGGCCACAACCGCCTCGATCATGATCTCACGCGAGCCGAACCAGTCGAGTTCCTGGCCGCGATCCAGCAGCATCTGGAATGACCCCGCGGCGAGGCCCAGCATGGCAAAGCCGTACCAGGAGAAGGTGAGCTGCGGCCGCGCCGGTGTCTCGCGCATGAACAGCACGATGCCGACCAGGGCGAGGATGCCGAACGGCAGATTGACGTAGAACACCCAGCGCCAGGAGTAGAGGTCGGTCAGATAGCCGCCGAGGGTCGGGCCGATCATCGGACCCATGGTGACACCCATGGAGAAGATCGCCATCGCCTGGGCGCGGCGCGAGAACGGGTAGATATCGAGCATCGTCGCCTGCGACAGCGGCGCCAGCGCCGCGCCGAACATGCCCTGCAGCAGGCGGAAGCCGACCAGTTGCTCCAGCGACTGCGCTGCTCCGCACAGCATGGAGGCGGCGGTAAAGCCGATGATACAGACGATGAACAGGCGCTTGCGACCGAAGCGCACCGCCATCCAGCCGACCGGCGCGGTCATGATGGCGGCGGCGATCACGTAGGAGGTCAGCACCCAGGTGATCTCGTCGTAGGAGGCCGACAAGCTGCCCTGCATGTACGGCAGCGCCACATTGGCGATGGTGGAGTCCAGCGTCTGCATGAACATCGCCAGCATGGCGGAGGCGGTGATCAGACCGCGATAGGGAACGCGGGTGGAGTCGGACATTTTTCCCGGACGGTCAGCGAGCCCAGGGATTGTGCGCCTCACTGCCGGATTGCGCCAGCCGGGGCAGCTCGGACCGGTTCAGTCCCCGGCGCTCGCCTCGGAGTAGCCCGGTTCCGACATGTCCGCGAGGGCATAGGTCCCGGTGGCTGGCGCGCTCGGACTGCTACAGCTCGACGATTTCCAGGGCGCCGTACGCCGCCTGGAGAGCGCTTGACATCGCGCTGGGTCCGGTTGCGCAACTCCGACGGCAAGATCAACTCGAACATTGCCCTGAGATGCTCACCGGAGCAGATCACCGCGTCAGGTATCCGCGCAGTGGCTCGCTGCGCGGATTTCGGCTCGGCGCCGCTGCCGCGGTCGGGACGACTGCCGTCGGGACTAACCCGCAGGCGGCTGCAGAATGCCGTCGTCCGCCCCCTCAGAATCGCGCCGTGGTCCGGCGACAGCGCGGCGTGGGCGATCATGCTGCCGGCGACCAACTCATAGTGCCACGCATCGCGGAACAAGTGCCGGTCCGTGGTGAGGCAGCGCTCGGCTGTCCCGCCTTGCGCCGACGGAGGCGAGCGAGCTACGCCTTCACCATCGGACACGCCCCGTCCGACAGCGGCCGGAACGCCTGGTCCGCAGGCGTGGTACCGATCAGCTTGTAGAGGTCCCACTCGCCCTTGCTCTCGGACGGCTGCTTCACCTCGAACAGATAGGCCGGTGTCAGCTTGCGGCCGTCCTCGCGAATCTTGCCGGGGCCGAAGCAGTCATCATCGGTCGGCATCGCCTTCATGCGCGCGACCGTCGCCGCCCCGTCTGCCTTCGCCGCCGTCGCACCCATATCGGCGACCGTCTTCAGATAATGCAACGTGCAAGAATAGTCGCCGGCCTGCGCCATGTTCGGCCACAGCGTGACCTTGGGCGCGATCCGCTTCTGGAAGCTGCGCGTGCGGTCGTTGAGGTCCCAGTAGTAGGTCTCTGACAACCGCGTGCCGGCCGCCATCTCGATCCCGATCGCACGGATGTCGGTAGTATAGGCCACCATCGCGGCGAGGTTCATCTTCTGCGTGAGGCCGAACTCATGCGCCTGCTTGACGATGTTGATCAGGTCGGCGCCGGCGCCGCAGATGCCGAGGATCTTGGAACCCGAGCCCTGCGCCTTCACCAGGAAGGCGGAGAAGTCGGTGGTCTCCGGGAACGGATAGATTTGCGCGCCGAGTACCTTGCCACCGGCCGCCTCGACGAACTTCGTGGTGTCGCGCTGTGTGGCCGCGCCGAAGGCGTAGTTCGGCGTGATGAAGTACCAGGAATCGCCGCCAGCCTTCACCATGGCGCCGCCGGTGGATTTCGCCTCCATGTAGGTGTCGAACACCCAGTGCATCGAGTTGGGCGTGCACGCGCTGCCGGTCACGTCGGAGCTCGCCGTGCTGGTGGGGATCAGGATCTTGTTCTTCTCCTTGACCACGCCGGCGAGCGCCAGCGCGCAGGACGTTGCGGCGACGTCGATGATAATGTCGACGCCCCGCTGGTCGAACCACTCGCGGGCGAGCGACACGGCGACGTCCGGCTTGTTCTGGTGGTCGGCGGAGAGGACCTCGACGTCGAACGCACCGGCGGCGAATTCCTGCACCGCCTGTCTGGTGCAGGCCACGCTGGTGGGGCCGTTCACGTCCCGATAAGGGCCGGACATGTCGTTCATCACGCCCACGCGGATCACCGGGCGCGCTTGGGCACGGGAGCGCCTGGCAGGGAACGCGGCAGTGCCAGCAGCGGTGGCGGTAGCGGCGAGAAGCGAGCGGCGGGTCAGGCGCATCGACAATTCCTCCGTATGTCGAGCCACGATAGGGCTAGGCCGCGCCGCGGGCCACACCGCGCGGACCGCCCGGCACGGGCCTCAGACCGATGGGTGAGCCAAAATGAGCCAAGATCGGGTGTCCGCGGCATGGCCTGCGTCCAGCTGCGACTTGGCGGTCGAGCCGGAGTGAACGCGGCTCAGCCGACCCGCATGGTGGCCAGCGCCTTCACGATCGCGTCCGGCGTGACCGAGACGTCCCCGAGGAACGGCTGATCGAAGATGAACACCAGGGCCACGAGCAGTGCCAGCCCTGCCCCCAGGCCGCCCAGCGACCAGGCGCGCGCGCGACGCGGCTCAACGAATGCGGCCAGTCCGACCAGCAGCGCCGTCAGGTACCCGATCACCTGCCAGAAGATCGGCGGCAGGCCGAGATCGGTCGCGCTGATGCGAACCTCGCGGCTTTCGGCGAGCTGGCCGGCGACTTTCACCAGCTCGGCATAGAGCACGTTCTCCCGCCCCGGCGCCGGCTGGATGGCCAGGATCCGCTGCGAGAGCGCGGCAAGCAGATCGGCAGTGCGCTGGCTGCTGTCGTGCTCCGACAGTTTCGGCCACTCATCGGCCACGACCGACTCGGCATAGGCGCACACCGCGTCGCGGATCGCCGCGACCTTCGCATCCCCGTAGCGACCGAGCAGCCGGTCCATCTGCTCGAGCTGCAGCGCCTCGCCGGCCACGGTCTGCTGCACGCTGCGCAGATTGCCCTGCGCCTGCACGAGCGAGAAGGCGAGCACGACGCCGGTGAAGCCGGTAATCGCCGTCATCGTGCTGCGGGCAATTTCGGAGCTGGCTTCGCTGACATGGCCGAACAGGCGAAGGCGCAATAGCGGTGCGGCGCCGAATACGATCGCCATCACCGAGCCGAACAGGATGGTGACTCCGAGATCGGGCAGGCTGTAGAGTAAGGCGATCATCCGAGCGATCCCTGCTCTCGACGCGCGCCGCGCGGACAAGGCCGACCCTGACCGCAGCCGGTCTTACGGACGGCGCCGCGGTCTGGTAACGGAGCTGTAAACTTCCGGCCACGACGGATCAGGTATTAAAGTATCTACCGGCACCGCCACTAGTTGTACACGAACAATATTACGAAATTGTTTCTCACTGGCGCCTCACTGCTTTTCCTGATGACCGGCTCTGTCGGGACGGAGGCCGACCAGGCCGGCCTCGACAACATGCTTAACAGCGCACCGGACGCGGCATGATCGGGCATGGGGCCGGTTCTTGCGGGCACTGGACCTTGGCGCGGCATGATCGCAGCGAAATCCAAGCCGCAACCGACGCGGCTGGTTTACCGCGCGCCTTACGGCGTCGGGAATCATTGCGATCATTCGCGCGAGTGGCCGGGCACGCCGTTCTGCGCCACACTGGCGCAAACGACACTGCGCAAACAACCGGAGGACACCGTGACATGGGCATCACCGCGGAACTCGCCCAGTTCACCGCCGACATCCGCCTTGACCGGCTGCCGCCCGAGGTGGTGAAGCGTGCCCGCTTCCTGGTGCTCGATCTGGCCGGCAACATCGTCCGCGCGCGCCACGACGCCGAGAGTACGCCGTCGTTCCTCGCCGCGGTCCGCGCCATGGGCATGGCTGCGGGCAATTCCGGCGTATTCGGCGACGCCGCCCGCTACACCCCGGCCGGTGCGGCATTGCTCAACGGTGCGCTGGCGCATTCGCTGGACTTCGACGACACCCATGCCGCAGGCTCGCTGCACCCTGGCGCTCCGGTGATCCCGGCTGCGCTCGCCGCGGGTGAGATGGTGGGAGCATCGGGTGCCGATGTGCTGGCCGGGATCGTCGCCGGCTACGAAATCACCTGCCGCGCCGCCCTCGCACTGCCCGCCGGCGAGCACTACGACCGCGGCTTCCACCCCACCGCGACCTGCGGCGCGTTCGGTGCCGCCGCGGCCGCCGCGCGGGTGTTCGGGCTGACCGCCGAGCAGGTGGAAGGTGCGCTGGGCACCGTGCTGAGCCAGTGCGCCGGCAGCCTGCAGTTCCTGGTCAACGGTGCGTGGACCAAGCGCTTCCAGGTCGGCTGGGCCGCCTGCAACGGGCTGCTGGCGGCTACGCTGGTGCGCGAGGGTTTCAAAGGCGCGGCCGAGGCATTGGAAGGCCGCCACGGCTTCCTGCGCGCCTATGCCCCCAATCCGAACCCGGGCCGCGCGGTGCAGAACCTCGGCACCGTGTTCGAGCTGATGCACACCGCCGTGAAACCCTACCCGTCCTGCCGCTACGGCCACGCCGGCATCGACGCCGCACTCGCGCTGCGTGCCGCCAACGACATCAAGCCGGCCGAGATCACCACCGTCAGCCTCGGCCTGCCGCGTGCCGGGATGATGCTGATCGGTGAGCCGCCCGAGAAGAAGGCGGACCCCCAGAATGTTGTCGATGGCCAGTTCAGCGGTCCATTCGTGATCGCGGCCGCGCTCGCCACCGGCGCGATGGGTTGGGACAGCTACGGGCTGCTGCGCGACGCTACGGTCCGCGCCCTGCTGCCCAAGGTCACCTGCGGGTTCGATCCCGAGATCGAGGCCGAGTTCCCCGCCAACATGTCCGGCAAGCTGACTATCGCGGCACGTGGCCAAAGTTTCGTCCACAAGGTCGTGGTACCGAAGGGCGAGCCCGACAACTTCCTCAGCGAGGCGGAACTGCGCGCGAAGTTCACCGGACTGACCGACGCGGTGCTGGGCACCGAACGCTCGGCGCGGCTTGCCGACGCAGTGCTGAAGATCGATACCACAACCGATGTCGCGAACCTGATGCGTCTCGCTGCGCCACTGATGCCGGCGCGGCTTGCCGGAGAGTAAGGCGGCGCCCGATCAGGGCTCCGGCTCAACGCCCCATTCCAACGGCGACGCGGAGACCCACCATTCCATGCCCAGTTTCACCCCCCAGGCACTCCGAGCGCTCGTCACCCTCATCGTTGGACGCATGGGCAGTTGCGCCGAGGAGACCGACGAAGTCGCCGACCACCTCGTGCGCGCCAATCTTGCCGGCCACGATAGCCACGGCATCGGCATGCTGCCCGCCTATATCCGGCTGCTGCAGGACGGCCTGCTGGTACCGAACCAGACGCCGCAGACCGTGCTCGATGCCGGCGCGCTGCTGGTGATTGACGCGCGCCGCGGCTTCGGCCAACGCATGGCAGCGGATGCCGTGCGTTGCGCGATCGCCCGCGCGCGCGAGCTTGGCGCCTGTGTGCTGGCACTGCGCAACGCCTCACATGTCGGCCGCATCGGCACCTATGCCGAGCTTGCAGCGCGCGCCGGCTGCGCCTTCACCGCCTTCGTCAACGTCGCCGATGGTCGCGACATACAGGCGCCCTGGGCCTGCGCAGAACCACGGCTCGGTACCAATCCCTTCTGCGCCGCGGTGCCGGGGCTCGATGGGCCAGCGCTGATGTTGGACATGGCGACCACCACGATTGCGGCCGGCAAGGCGCGCGTGGCCTACAACAAGGGTATCCCTGTTCCAGACGACTGCCTGATCGACGCTGCCGGGCAGCCAACCAACGACCCCACAGGGCTCATGCGCGACCGCGCCGGCGCGATGCTGTCGTTCGGTCGGCATAAGGGATCGGGGCTGGCGGTGATGTGCGAGATCATGGCAGGCGCGATCGGCGGCGGGCAGCGAGTGGATCAGCCGGTGCGGGGCGGGATCCTCAATTCTATGCTGGCGACGGTGATCGATATTTCGCGGCTGGGTGATCCAGCGGCGACGATGGAGAGCGTGGAGGCGACCAAGGCGCATATCCGCACCTCGCGCGCCGCACCCGGCTTTGACGAGGTGCTGCTGCCTGGTGAGCCCGAGCGTCGTGCGGCGCAGGAGCGGACGGAGACGGGCATCTCGGTGGACGCGACCACATGGCACGACATCCGTGCGGCCGCGGCCAGGCTCGGCATTGCCGCGGCAGAGATCGACCGGGCCGTCGGCGCGAATTGAACTGATGCCGCGCGGGATGGGTGGCGGAGTGGCTTGAAGCAGCGATCTTGCAATCCGCTTGACCGTTCTAAGGTTTCAAATGTCCCCAAAGACCCAAGGCTGCAAGTATCCACAAGTGGGCGACGCAGGATGGGTCTGCGTCACGACTTTCCTGGGGGGTAACGACTACGGAGGGGTGGCCGAGCGGTTGAAGGCACCAGTCTTGAAAACTGGCAGGGCGCAAGTCCTCGCGGGTTCGAATCCCGCCCCCTCCGCCACCTCAGAACAGAACTGCGAACGCCAAGCGTAGCCGACTTTACGCCGGCGGCGGCGGTCAGGGTCTGAAGCAGATTACTTTTCGAGCCGATAATCCGGACCTCGCGGTCGGCCACCTCGACGCGCTGGGCGAGCGCGCGGAGATGGTCGCGGCGGTAGCCGCCGCCTGATCCTGATCCGCTCGCGCGCCGCCCTGGCAAACGTGTGCACCATTTGCGGCATGATGGCTTGCTGGCCTGACGTCTCCAGCATCGCGGTGGCACGCACGGCGTCGGCTTGCGCCTGGTCTCGGATCGCCTTGAGGCTCGCAATGCGCTCCTTCAGCGCCGGGTCGTCGAGATCGGCGACGCCGGCCTCGATGGCATCGTAGAGGCGCTTGAGCCGCAGGTCGGTCTCCGTAGACCGCTTGTTCAACTCCGCGATGTGCTGGCGGCGGCGCTCGGCCCGCTCCTGCCGGCGGTCGAGAACCGACGCCGGAACTTCCTCGAGCCGCTCCGGCTGAAGAAGCCGATCTGCGATGTGCTCCGCGACCAGGCTGTCCGGCTTGTCCATCGGGATCGAACGGCCCTTGCAGCCGGTCTCGCCCTGCCGCGCCTTGATCGAGCAGGTGTAGTAGCGATATCGCCCTCCCTTCCCGGTCCTGAGGGTCATCGCGCCGCCGCAGGCGGCGCAGAAGCAAATGCCGGCAAGGAGCGTGGGGCCGCTCACCACGCGCGCCGGCGTGACCTTCGGATTGCGGGCGCGCAGATGCGCCTGCACGGCGTCGAAGGTTGCTTGATCGATCAGCGGCGGCACCTCGACGGTGACGATCTCGATGGTGGGCTTTAGCACCTTGTTCTTGGCGCGCTTGTTGAACTCGTGCCGGCCCGCGTAGGTAGGCCGCGTCAGAATGCGATGAACTTGGCCGATGCCCCAGCGCCCGCCATCGCGGGTGAAGATGCGCCGGGCGTTGAGGCCCCCTAGGTCGCGTAGATCAGCCGCACCGTGTCGGCGTGCAGCGGATCGATTTCCAGCTTCTTCTTAATCTTCGCGCCGCGCTGCTCGGCCGCGACGCGACGCGGTAGCCGACGGGCGGCAAAGAGCGTTCCAGAAGCCTTGCCGCGCATTCCTCCTTCAACGCGCGCAGGACGTGCTTGGCGTTCTCCTTAGATTGGTATTCGTCGAACAGCGCCATGATCTGCCGCATCATGACGTGCATCGGATCGTCGCCCATCTCCTGGTGATGGAGATCAGCTTGACGCCGTTCTTGGCGAGCTTGCGGACATAGAACTCAAGCTCGAAGTGATCGCGGAAGAAACGCGTGAAGCTGTGAACGATCACGATGTCGAACGGCGCCGGCTTGCTTGTGCCCGCCTCGATCATGCGCTGGAACTCGGGGCGGCGGTCGTTGGTCGCCGACGCGCCTGGCTCCACGTAGGTCTCGGCAAGCTGGTAGCCGCGCGCGGCACAGTAAGCTTCGCCTTGCCTCTTCTGATCGGGAATCGAGATATCGTGCTCGGCCTGGCGCGCGGTAGAGACGCGCAGATACAACGCGGCACGCAATGGCACAGTCATCGCGATTGTCCTCTCAGCTCATCGGCACGGCCCAAACAGCTCATCGAAAAGATCGCCGAACCATGCCTCAAACACATCAAGCTCGGCGTCGGTGATCGGCAGAGGGTCGGGCCAATCGTCCGTGACCGTCCAGGCCGAGAGGTCGCACTTCGTCGGCCGACCGATACGGGGCCAGGGCTCGATCGGAATGTAAAGGTCATCGGGCAGACTGCCCAGGCTGGCACGCGGGCGAGGCATCCCACAACACCCTTCCTCCTCCCAGCAGCCCCGCGAGATTGGCGGATGGCGGTTCCACTGTTGATTTCATTGACATTTTTGTCAAAACGTATGGCAGGGGTCTTCCGACGGATGACCGAAAAGCTCAATCGTTCCAATCCCATGTGCGCGGCCGACGGCCACGCTTTTATCTTGCCGTCCAAATCGAGCGTTCAAAGTCGACCCTGCGCTACGATATTTCCCTCCGCCGAAACTGTGCATCACACGTCAGTCCGGCATGAGAATCATGCGCACGCCGATCGCTCGCGGATGCGTCGGTTAGTGGCTGCTGAACCGTCGTGCGCCCGTTGAAAAGAGTGCGCTCGGCTACCGACGTGGATGACAACTGGACCGCATTTTGCGCGCCGCCGACCGCATGATTTCCCGATTTAGGGATGTCACCTTTACTTCCGATCTTCATTCAAAAACGGACTCACGTCGGACATCGCGACATGTCCGGAAAGTGCCAGGAGCTGTCGCACTCAAACTCGGATGATCTGACTACGTGTACTTTGTGTGCATGCGATCATACGGGTTGCGGAGCAATGGTTGCCGCAGCGCACCTACCGTTGTATCGTTTTTGGTACGCAACCGGCTGCCAGGACCGCTGTGCAGAATACATCCATCCTGGATGTTGATCCGCTCACCAATAACGATCGGCTCGTTGTCGCCTCGTACCACTGATCCGAACCAGATACTCGATCCGGAGCCGACGACCACATTTCGTATGATCGTTGCACACGGCGCAATCCAGCACGACGGGTCAATGTCAGGAAGAAACTGATCAAGCTGGTAGGCGGGCATGATGCGCACCCTTGTTATCGAGGAGCACCGCTTGCTCCTTCACCGTCGGTTGTGCGAAAATCTGTTTCAACGAAAAGCGGACACCGAAGCGCTGATCAATCTTAGCCGCAGCCATCTCGGCTCGGAGCGGATCTGCGCCAAACTCGAAAACGTTGTCTGTGATCCCGATGTCATCGCGTTGGATGATCTCCAGCCAAATTGCCAGTAGTATCTGCTCGGTGGGTTCGGTCGCCGCTATCCGAGCGGGCGCCAGCCGTTCCGCCAATAGGGACGGCACATCGCGCCGCATCACCTTCCCGATAGCATTGCGGGGTATTGCTTCAACTACGAGAATTCGCGTCGGAACTTTATAACCGCTCAAGACCTCGGCAGCACTTTCACGGATGCTTGACGGAAGTACAACGGAACCTTCTTTCGGCACTATGGCGGCGAGAACGTCCTCGCCGAGGGTCGGGTGAGGGATCGAAAACGTCACCGCCTCGGCGACAGCCGGATGATCCAGCAATGCGTTGTCTATCTCCAGCGGAAAGACTGAGTGCCCGCCTCTCTTGATGACCTCTTTCAATCGACCAACGATGTACAAATAACCGTCTCCATCGACGCGTCCGATGTCGCCGGTGCGCAAGTAACCGTCGATAAACGCGTCCGTTGGCTGAGTTCCGACGTACTCGCTGATCACACCGGGACCTTTCAAGATCACCTCGCCGTCCTGGCCCGCAGGTAACTCACGCCCCTCCGGATCGACGATTTTCAAGTCCGCGTTAATTGCTTGTCCAACCGAGCCGGCCTTGCGCTTCCCTGGAGGCAGTCGATTCGAACACAAAGTTGAGGCGGTCTCGGTGAGCCCATACGTTTCCAGCAGCGGCGCGGCGTAGAGCTCTTCCAAACGCGCTATCGATGCAGGCGCAAGCGGCGCGGACGATGAGCGAAAGCATCGCAGCGTACGAATACTTGGCGTAGTATTTTGTCCCGCATAGTAGTCGTTCATAGCGATGTGCAGCGCCGGCGCTGCCGTAAGCCAGGTCGGCGCGTAGTCCCGTAGTGCCTGATCGAACGATCGAGGCGAGAACGTTTCGCAGCAATGGATTGATGAGCCGGCAGAGAGTGCTGAAAGGGCTGCCGCTATCAACCCATGCACGTGATGCAATGGCATCGGCGTAATACAAACATCGCTTTCGGTGAGTTCGAACGCCACCCGCATCGTGTCTGTCGCAGCCAGAACATTGGCATGCGTAAGCCCGACGAGCTTGGGCTGCGCTGTCGTCCCGGATGTGCGCATCAGAACAGCAGGCGCTTCTCCCGACGTCAGGGTCATGAGACGGTCAGCACGCCGCACGTTTTTGACGGGCTTCACGTCGATGATGCGGCAGTTCCCGTGATCCGAGGAAACCTCGTAGATGACGATGGCTATGCCTGCGGCAGCGGCTACTTTCACGCCTATCGATTGAGGTTCGCTGCTCAGCACGACATCCGGCAACAGGACCGAGTAAGCCTCGTCAAACTCATTTTGCCTGAGCTTTCCGTCCAGTGGACAGCAGGTACCGCACTCGATTGCGCCTAGAAACCCATAGAGCGCAGACGAGCCGCGAGGCATTGGAAAGCACACCCGAGGACTTGATGCGCCTGACGCAGATTTCAGAGCTTGGGAAATGACAGTAGCGTTCTCGTTCATCTGGCTATAGCTGCAGAATTGATCGGGGGCGCACCAGACTGCGGGAGTACCGCCACGACGCTCGACATGGCGCCGTATTCGCTGCTGGATCGTCTCGTTATCCGATCGACCGAGGTTGGCAGCGCCACCCCAAAGTGATTCCTGATTACGCATAACCCTCAGCCAGTTTCAGGAGCCGATAGGGCATAGGGGTGGTTCGGACGGCGGCCCAAGCGAGGCGCGGGATCATGGCGGCCAGATCGTATCGTCGGTTGAAACGGTATTCGAATTCGGCGAGGTAGCGCGGGACATGCTTACTGTTGATGGCACGGTAGGTTCCTGTGATGGCGGCCTTGATGTTGCCCAGCGCGGTGTTGACCCATTTGAAGGCTGGCGTCCGAGCCGCCTTTGGCCCCGACCCGGTCTTGACGACCTGGTGCGCGCACCCGGCATCGGCGACGCTGGCGAAACACTGAAGGCCATCGCTGACGACGGAGCAGTCTGGATCGAGGCTGCGCTTGGCGAACCCCGCGATCGAGGCTGCACAGAAGCTGGTGACACGGCGCAGCTTCAGGCGAACCGGCTTTCCCTCGTCGGTGGTCTCGACCGCGGCGACGAACGGCGTCTTGCCAGGCGCCCCGCGGCCTCGCTTTCCGCCTGAGCGTTCGCCGCCGAGATAGGCATCGTCGATCTCGATCCTGCCGCTCAAACGCTTCGTCGCATCACGCTCAAGCATGACCTGCTTCAGCTTGTGTTTGATCTTCCAGGCGGTGGTCTGCGTCACCCCAAGGCGACGACCCAGTTCGATGCTGGAGATGCCCTGTTTGGTCTGCGTCAGGTGATAGATCGCCCGAAACCATAGCCGCAGCGGCAGATGGGTCGATGCAAAGATCGTCCCGGCGATCGGCGACGTCTGCCGGCGGCACTTGGCGCACTGATACAGATCGCGGGTTGTCACCACGCAGTACTGCCTGCCACCGCATACCGGGCACTCAAAGCCATGTGGCCAGCGTGATGCGATGACGATCGCCCGGCATTGCTCCTCGGTACCGTACTGCTGTTCGAACGCGAGTTCGCTGAGACCTTTCTGGAACTGCACGACATTACGAGCCACTGACACAACCTCATGAAACAACACGGAATTCATGCCCTGCTACCAGGTGTTTCGTGACTGAGGGAAGTGCGTAATCAGGAAGTGATTTGAACCAATTCATCTCGATACGCCCGCCTCGAACTTGCATGCACGCGATTGGAGCACTCATCGTCCCCGAAAAGGCCGCGGCTTACGTTTATCGAGGTGCGCTGCGAGCGCTTCGCGAAAGTCTTCTGTCAGATAAAGCTTCATCGGATCGGTCATCGCCATCGCCGCTCGCTCAGCTTGATCCATGAACCAGCGGCGTGCTCGTACGGTTGCTTGCACGCTTAGAGGCGGATTGGCTGCGATCTGGCGGGCGAGAGCCGTAGCTGTCTCGACGACCGAACCGGGCGGAGCAATAGAACGGACGATCCCCACCGCGGCCGCTTCCGCAGCCGAAAAAAAGCGCCCGGTGAGCGCCACTTCCGTCGCGAAGCTGCCTCCGCCGCAGAAATGGAGCAAAGCCCAGAAGCGAGCACCGCCGAGCCCGCGCGGTGTTTCGGTGATCTGAAAACGTGTCTGGCTATCGGCAACGACCAAATCGCACTCGAAAGCGACACCTATACCCAGCCCCATCACGACCCCGTGTACGGCTGCAACGATCGGCTTCGACTTCGGCAGTCGAGCGAGAAGATCGGCCGTGTGAGCATCCGGCTCTTGTGGACCGCCAAGTCGATCGAACTCCGCAACGGTTCGGATCTGTCGTTCGCCGACATCGGCCCCGCTCGAAAAACAGGGCCCTGAGCCGGTCAGAACGGCGACGAATGCATCAGCATCGGCCTCAAACCGAAGCAGTGCAGCCCTTAGTTCTTTGACAAGCTCCGCGTTGAATGCGTTGCGCTTCTCGGACCGATTGAGCGTGATCGTGACTACGTGCTCGTCCCGGCTGTAGAGCACCAGTTCGTGCTGCGCGGCAGTCATGCGGATACGTCCTCTACAGCCAATAGCTCTTATGAACGATGACCCAACGCCCACCTTGACGTCAATCGGCCGATGCTTCGTCGGTACCCTGGAATTCCGGAATACGTATGGCGCCATCAAGCAAATATTGCAGCGCACAACGTTACAGGCCAGCTACCGACACGCCGCGCAACACAAGTGTTGCGCACAGGCACTAAGTCCGCTTTGGGTCAATCGCGTTGTTTTGGCGCCCTGCCTTGAGCTTCCGGTCCACCCCCAAGGAACGGATATTGCTCCGATCCCTAGGATTGTTCGGCGCGCCGTCCATGGAGTGACGTTGGACGACCGCGACATCGGACCCTCCCTCCGGTGGGCGCAGCGCAAGAGCGCAAGGTCGCGGGCAGTCGTATATTCTCCGGCTCCGGCGTGCGATGGGCTCCGGTTTCATAGCGCTACGGCGAAGCAATATTGCTCATCATCGTCGTTCGTGGCCCGCCGATCGCGGTTGCCAGCACATGGGGTACACCAGCCCGAGGCTGGACGCGCCTTGACGGCCGATGTCGGGCCCGCGGTCCCCCGCCTGCCAGACGGGATTGCCGCCCGCATGTCGGCGGATTGACACCGCCCCCGGAGCCATCGGAATCTGCTTTGCTTCCACCATGTTGTCTCTTGTGGGTGGACCCATAGTTGAGAACGCGGTGGCCGCCTGACCGCTGTGATTCACGCAACGTGGGCTGTGGGGTCGTTCGCTACTGCGTCCAACAATCCGCGCTCATTTCGCAGCCACTGACACCATTCTTCAATGCCCTCGCCGGTCTCTGCCGAAACAAGCAATACCTCAATGTCGGGATTGACCTCGCGAGCATACGCGATGCAGCGATCGACATTGAAGCGCACATGCGTCAGCAAATCGATTTTGTTGATGAGCATCAGCCGGCAGGCACGAAACATGTGCGGATACTTGGCTGGCTTGTCTTCTCCTTCGGTCACCGACACCACCACCACCTTGGCCCGCTCACCAAGGTCGAACAGCGCCGGGCACACGAGGTTGCCGACATTCTCGATCAGCACCAGCGAACCGCGTGTTGGCTTGAGTTGCCGTAGCCCGGACACAAGCATGTTCGCGTCCAGATGGCAGCCGGTACCGGTGTTGACCTGGATCGCCGGACACCCCGTGGCACGGATGCGTTCCGCATCGTTGCTGGTGGCCTGGTCGCCTTCCACCACGTAGATGCGCGTGTCGTCACACAGCGCACGGATGGTGCGTTCGAGCAGCGTGGTCTTGCCGGAACCTGGCGAACTCATCAGGTTCACTGCCAGTACCTCGCGGCCCTCAAACCAGCCGCGGTTGCGTTCGGCCAGAATCTGGTTCTTGGCCAGAATATCCTGCTCCAGGGCGATGGTGCGCCCATGCAAACCGGCATGTAGCGCCGCCCGCGGATCGGCAGCCGGCGTGTGGTCGTGGTCGTGCGCATGCCCGTGGTCGTCGGGATGGGTGTGGTCGTGATCATGGGGGTGCGCATGATCATGCGGATGCACATGATCATGGTCGTGACTGTGCCCATCAGGTCCATGCGAATGCGCGCTCGCCATCGTGTAGCGGACGTCTTGCGGGTCCGAGCAGCCACAGGTCATGCACATCACGCGAGCTCCATTTCTCTGATTTTCAGTTCCTCGCCGGCGATCACGCGCAGATTGGCGCTGCCGCAGGCGCATCGGCCGACCAGCCATTCCAGCGGCACCTCGCGATCGCAGTCCCGGCACCGTGCGCGACCCTGCGTCTCCACGATCTCCAACGCGGCGCCTTCCACCACCGTGTTCCTGGCGCACACATCAAAGCAGAAACGCACGGCATCTGGCATCACCGCGGACAACCGGCCGATCTCCAACCGCACGCGCGTCACCCGCGCACCCCTCGCGTGCTCGACGCAGATCTCGACGATCCCGTTGGCGATGCTGAGTTCATGCATCACCGCGTACCGCTAACAGATCCGCGGCAGTTGCTCGCCGACCAGCATGTCGACAATGCGTTCGCCACCAAACACGGTGTGCAGCACCACCATACCGGCCGGCCGCTCCGTGACCTCGCCTATCGCGACCGCGCCAGCCCCCGCGGGATGGGCGCGCATCGCCGCCAGCACCCGGTCCGCATCGGCCGCGGCGACCACGGCCACCAGCTTGCCCTCGTTTGCCAGATACAGCGGATCGAGGCCAAGAATCTCACACGCTCCCTTGACCTCCTCGCGCAACGGCAGCGCGTCCTCGCGGATGCGGAAGCCGACATTGGAGCTGTGCGCGAATTCGTTCAGCACGGTCGCGATGCCGCCACGCGTAGCGTCGCGCAGGCAGTGGATCACCGGGCAGGCGGCAAGCATCGCCGCCACCAGTCCATCCAGCGGTTGGCAGTCGCTGGACACGTCAGCCTCCAGCGCCAATTGATTGCGTGCGATCAGGATGGCGGTGCCGTGATCGCCCAGCACACCATTGACGATGACCACATCGCCCGGCCGCGCCCGGCTTGCCGAAATTGCCACGCCGCGCGGCACCACGCCGATACCGGCAGTGTTGACGAACAGCTTGTCGGCGGCGCCGCGCTCGACGACCTTGGTGTCCCCGGTCACGATGGCGACGCCGACCGCATCGGCGACGTGTTTCATGCTGGCAACCACGCGGCGCAGCAGGTCGACCTCGAGGCCTTCCTCCAGCACCATGCCGCACGACAGGAACAACGGCCGCGCGCCGCTCATCGCAAGGTCGTTGACGGTGCCCGCCACCGCCAGGGTGCCGATGTCGCCGCCGGGGAAGAACAGCGGATCGACCACATAGGTATCGGTGGTGAATGCGAGCCGGTCGCCGAGCCGGGTAAGATCGGCCAACGGCACCTGCGCCTGGTCCTCCAGCGCGCCAAGCAGGGGATTGTCGAATGCCGCGACGAATACGTCCTCGATCAGCGCGCGCATCGCCCTGCCGCCGCTGCCGTGCGACATGTTGATGCGCGCGTCGCGCAATGTGCCGCCGCGTCGCGCTCTGTTCGGTGCCACAACGCTCATTGCGCGGCGCTCGCCGCCACAGCCGGTTGCGGGCTGTCGAGCCGGCCGTAGCTGTAGTAAGCGGCGCAGGCACCCTCGGTGGACACCATCAGGGATCCCAGCGGCGTCTCCGGCGTGCACGCGGTACCGAACACCTTGCACTGGTGCGGCTTGATCACGCCCTTCAGCACCTCGCCGCACTGGCATGCCTTGGGATCGGCGATCCTGATGTTGGGCACGGCAAACTTGCGCTCCGCATCGAATGCGGCGTAGCTCTCACGCAGCCGCACGCCGGAATGATCGATCGAGCCGAGGCCGCGCCATTCGAAGAATTCCCGCAGCTCGTAGACCTCGTGGATCGCCGCAAGCGCATTCGGATTGCCATGCTTCGGCACAATCCGCCCATACTGGTTCTCGACCTCGCAACGGCCCTCGTCGATCTGCTTGAGCACCATCCACAGCGCGTGCAGCACGTCCAGCGGCTCGAACCCAGCGATGGTGATCGGCTTGCGGTAATGCCGTGCGACGAAGTCATAAATCGTGGTGCCTATCACCATGCTCACATGACCGGGGCCGAGGAACCCGTCCAGCAGCAGGTCGGGCGAGTCGAGAATTGCCTTGATCGTCGGGACGATCGTGATGTGGTTGCAGAACAGCGAGAAATTCGCCACGCCCTGCCGACGCGCCTCGATCACTGTCATGGCCGTACTCGGCATCGTGGTCTCGAAGCCCAGGCCGAAGAAGATCACCTCGCGGTCAGGATTCTTCCCAGCGATCGCCAGTGCGTCGAGCGGCGAGTAGACCATCCGCACATCGGCGCCGTCCGCTTTCGCCTTCAGCAGGCTCTTGCGCGAGCCCGGCACGCGCATCGCGTCGCCGAAGGTGGTGAAGATCACCTCCGGTCGTTCGGCCAACGCCACGCAGTCGTCGACGCGGCCCATCGGCAACACGCAGACCGGGCAGCCTGGACCGTGCACGAACTCCACTTCGTCGGGCAGCATTTGCTGGATCCCGTAACGGAAGATGGAATGGGTATGTCCGCCGCAGACCTCCATGATCTGCAGCGGTCGGCTCCGCGTGCGGGCGATGCGTGCGGACAGCAGGCGGATCTCAACCAGCAGGGCCTGTGCCTTCAGCGGGTCACGGAATTCGTCGACATATTTCATGACGCCGCCTCACGCGTAAACCCGCCGCGGTCCTCGGCAAGCAGCGTGTGCACCAGGTCCCACAGGATGTGGTAGATCGCCACGTGCGTCTCCTGGATCCGGTGGATACTGTCGCTGCGCACGATCAGGCAATGATCGAGCGCGGCGTCACGTGCCATCTTGCCGCCATCGTTGCCGGCAAAACCGATCGTCACCAGTCCAAGGTCCTTCGCCTTGGCGAATGCCGCCAACAGGTTCTCGGAACTGCCGCTGGTGGAGAACCCGACCAGTCCATCGCCGGAATTCGCCTGCGCGGTCAACTGGCGCACGAAGATGTGGCTGAAGCCCACGTCGTTGCCGACCGCGGTCAGCATCGCCATGTCGGCGGTCAGGTTGGTCACGGTCAGCGCAGGGCGCCCGGCAGTGACCGGATGGAGGAATTCCACGGCGAAATGTGCCGCATCGCAACTTGATCCTCCATTGCCCATGCTGAACAGCCGGCCGCGCCGGCGATACACGCCGGCAATCGCCTCGGCCGCCGCCACCACGGCGTCGGCACTGTCGGCGAAGAAACGCTCCTTGGCTTCGTTGCTGGCCCGGGCCTTTTGCCGGACCGATTCCAGCAGCGCGGCATGCAGCCTTTCGGCATCCTGCCTGTCACCATGCAGGAACGGATATAGTTCCTGCAGCGCGCGGCCCTCGGTCACGGCGCCGCGTCCCTCAAGCCCGTTCCGACTGACGCATGGCATCGAACACCGCCTGTGCCTCGCCCAGTTCGTGCAGCAGTTCCAGCGTGCGCGCGGCCTCGGCCTCGTCGATGCGGCTCATCGCGAAGCCGACATGCACCAGCACCCATTCGCCGACATAGGATTCCGGCGCGCATCCATCCTCGACGATGAAGCAGATGTTGATCGGCCGGCGCACACCGCCGACATCAACGATCGCAAGCCTGTTGTTCGCGTCACTGACTTCGACGATGCGTCCCGGAATGCCTAGGCACATGGAGGGCTCCATCGTGGTTTACTGCGAGACGCGGACACCAGCGCCGCGGCGATCGCTGCCTGCCCGAGCGCAAGGCCGCCATCGTTGGCCGGGACCTGCGCGTGGGTCAGCACACGCAGTCCCAGGGCTTCCAACCGGCGAATGAGTTGTTCCAGCAGCACGCGGTTCTGCAACACACCGCCGGACAGCGCGACGGCCGAGACCGGCGCCGAGTTGGATTCGCGCTGCCGAAGTTTGTCCACCATACGCGCGATCACCACGGCGATTCCCTTGTGGAACCGTGCCGCGATCACCGGCACCGGCGTATCCTCGACCAGATCGCCCAGTAGCGCCTGCCACATCGGCAGCGGTTCCACATACGGCAGATTGTTGGATTTCAACCGCGGAATCGCAAACGGGTAGGCCAGACGCTCGTCCTCATACAGGATCGTATGCGCGTCCACCTGCGCCTCGAACTCCGCCGCCGCCTGACCTTCATACTCGACTCGCTCACGGCACATGCCTACTGCCGCTGCTGCCGCGTCAAACAGGCGGCCGCAGGAACTTGCCAGCGGCGAGTTGACGCCGCGCGCGATCATGCCGTCGAGCAGCGCGCGGGGCTTCGCCTGCAGGAACGCGTACAGCGGTATCTCGGCATAGTCCACTGCGAAACGCGCCCAGCCCATTTCGGCCATCAGGTGCGCGTAGGTGTTGCGCCACGGCTCGCGGATCGCCTGCGCGCCGCCCGGCATGGCGACCGGCTTGAACGTCGCCAGCCGCTGGCAGTCGCGATAGTCGGCCAGCAGGAATTCGCCGCCCCACAGCGTGCCGTCCTGGCCGTAGCCCAGCCCGTCCAGCGCCACCCCGATGACCGGGGCAGCATCGAGTGCGACGCCGTTCTCCGCCAGACAGGCGGCGATATGGGCGTGATGGTGCTGCACCTCGACGATTTCCACCTGATGATGCGCCGCATTATCGCGGCCCAGCGCGCTTGAAAGATAATCCGGATGGCGATCGATCGCGATGATCGCAGGCGCGTGCTCGAACAATCGAAGGTGAGCGTCCACCGACTGCCGATAGTCGGCGAACGTCTTGGCGTCCTCGAGATCGCCCATGTGATGGGACAGGATCGCCTGTCCGTCGCGCAGCAGGCAGAACGCCGCCTTCAGTTCGCCACCCATCGCCAGCACCGGCGGCGCGGTGGCGAAGCCATCCGGGAGGGGCAACGACGCCGGCGCAAGGCCACGCGCACGCCGCATGACGCGGGGCCTGCCGCCCATGACCCGTTGAATGGAATCGTCCACCCGGCGCGCAATGTCGCGATCGTGCATCAGGAAGGCATCAGCGACGCCACCCAGCGTCTGCCGCGCCTCGTCGTTGTCGATGCATTGCGGCTCATCCGACATATTGCCGCTGGTCAGCACGATAGGCCGGTCGATCCGCCGTAGCATCAGATGGTGCAGCGGCGTGTTCGGCAGCATGACGCCAAGCGTGCCCACGCCGGGCGCGACATTCCCCGCGACCGGCCGGTCGCAGTCGCGCGGCGCGGCGATCACGATCGGAGCGGCGGCACCGTGCAGGAGCTCCACCTCCTGCTCGGTGATGACGCAGTACGCGCGCGCGACGTCGAGATCGCGCACCATCAGCGCAAACGGCTTGCGCGGGCGCCGCTTGCGCGCCCGCAACAGGGCGACGACATCCGGGTCGGTTGCATCGCAGGCGAGCTGAAACCCGCCAAGCCCCTTGATGGCCAGGATCTGCCCGCGCATCAACAAGGTCGCCGCGCCGTCCACGTCATCCAGTGTGGTGATGGCGTCCAGGGCAAATGGGCGGCCATCGCCGCGCTCGAGCCAGGCGCGCGGGCCACAGGCGTGACAGGCAATCGGTTGCGCATGGAATCGGCGGTCGTCCGGGTTGTGATATTCGCCGGCGCAGGCAGTGCAAAGTTTGAATGCGCGCATCGTGGTGGCATGACGATCGTACGGAACCGCCTCGATGATCGACAGCCGCGGTCCGCAATGTGTGCAGTTGGTGAACGGATAACGATAGCGCCGTGCGAAAGCGTCGAACACCTCGGCGCGGCAGTGCTGGCAGGTGGCCGCGTCGGGCACCACGCCTGTGCGCGTCCGGGTGACCTTGCTGTCGGCGATGTGAAACGCGACGTCCTCCGGCGACGGCGTGCCTGGCGTGCGCTCGATCCGGTCGATCCGCGCCAGTGGCGGGACTTCGCTAGGCAGGCTTGCGACGAACCGGGCGATCGCTTCGGCCGGGCCGCGCAGCCTGATGCTGACGCCGTCGCCGTCGTTGATCACCCAGCCGCGCAGGCCGTGGCGGCGTGCCAGGCGCCACACTGTCGGCCGAAACCCGACGCCTTGCACCAGGCCACGCACACGGATCTGCTCGGCAACGTCGCCCTCTCCGGCCGGCAATGCGGCCGCCGCGGTCATGACATCTGCCCGTTCGACACCAGTTCCGGCGCAAGATGCCACAACAGCACACGATTATTGCCGGAATCCGCGACCACGGCCACATCGCCGCATAGCGCAACGCCGTATGGCCAGCACAGGCTGTCCCGGTCGGGCAACCCCCAGCGATTGTCGCCCTTGGCGTGGAAATCGACCTGGCCGGTCAGCGCGCACGCATTGGCCTGACATACGCCGCCGTCGCGGTGCCAGCCCAGCAACCGCGAGTTCGCGGTGTCGGCGACAACCAGCCAGTCGCCGGCCGTCGCAATGCCGTACGGCATGTGCAGCGTCGCGGAGTTGGGCCAGTAGAGCGACTGGTTATGATCGACCTGCGTCGGGTCGGTCTGACCGAGCAGCCAGTCGCCCGCCTGTCCGTTCCTCGTGGGCAAGCGATCCCACACCATGATGCGGTTGTTGCCGGCGTCGGTCACGCACAGACGACCGGCCCACACCGTGACATCGTGCGGCCAGCGCATGCTCGACAGGCTCGGTTCGCCGCCGCCGTTCTCGTCGCGCGTCGCGAAATCGCACTGCCCCAGCACAAGGTCCGCTGGACATCCGTTCGCCGTCGGCACGCCCTGCCACATCATCACGCGCCGATTGCCGGTGTCGGCGACCCACAGCCGCCCGCCATCCCAGTGCACTCCGTACGGCCAGTACCAGCGAGCCCGCCGATGCCGCCCCCCGGGCGGCGTTGGGTTCCGCCGCATCGAAATCGGCCTGGCCAAGCACCACGTCCGCCGGAGCATTGCTGCGCTCTGGGCGGACATGCCAGATCAGCACGCGATGATTCCACGCATCGGCTACTGCCATGCCGTCGCCAAGCGGGCAGACGCCGGCAGGCACGTTCAGGCTGGCCGGTCCCGGCTCTCCTTTGGCATTGCGCCCCTCACGGAAAAAGTCCGGCTGGCCGATCACCCAGTCGGCAGGCGTGTTGTCGGCGTTCGCCAGCCCCGACCAGCCGAGCAGCCGGTGATGGCCGGTGTCGCTGACCCAGAGCGGTCCGGCCGGCCGCATCAGGCTGACACCGCGCGGACCGAACAGCGATACGGCGCTTGGCACCACCGGCACTGCCAGGCCGTCGGCGCCTGTGGACCCGCCGAGGCAGGCGAATGGACCGGCTCGATCCAGCACGACCTGGCCGGATGGGATCGGCGCATGCTTCAGCGCGGGCGTCAGATTGACGCGGAGTGCGGTGGCCACTGCCTAGCCCTCTAGCCGCACGGCGACGCGGTCGCCGCGCACCCGCACGGCGTGCATCACCAGTTGCACCTCCGGCGCAGTCAGGCATTCGCCGGTTGCCAGCAGATAGCGAAAGCCGTGATACGCACAGGTGACGACGCCATCGGCGATGTCGCCCATCTCCAGCGGCATCCCGAGATGGGCGCACGCGTTGTCGAAACAACTGACCCCGCCGTCGCGCCGGCTCAGCAGGACGGATCGCCCGCCGATCCTGCGCTCGATGATGCCGCCCTCGGGAATTTCATCCAGCCGCGCCGCCTCGACCCAACCCTGCTCGGTGTTGACGGCGAACGGACTGATGAAGTGTGTCGCGTCGCCGGCCGGCCTGGCCGGCCCTTTGCTGACCTGCCGGATATGCACGATCTCGGGGCAGTGGGCGTGAATCGCGCGCTCCACACCTTCGCGCAGTGTCTCGCTGGATGCGGGACAGCCGTGGCAGGCCCCGGTCAGGCGGATCTCCACGGTATCCGGTGGAACCACCCTGACCAGCTCCACGTCACCGCCGTGCAGGCGTATGGACGGGCGCACGTCATCCAGAGCGCGTTCCAGCCGCGTTTCCAGGCGATCCCGCAGCAACCCGTGGAAATGCAGCACGCCATACACGATCGGATCGGCCACCGCCTCGCGTAGTCTGGGCAGAGCGGCCGCATCATCCTTCAGGGCGCGGATCAGGCGGCGCAGCGCTTCCTTGTGCAGAGCCTCAATGGCCGCTTTCAGTGCCTGCACGGTCGCGGCCTGCGCGGCATCCCAGCCGTCGACGATGACCTCCTGAACTCGTGATGGCGTACACCAGGCGGTCCAGTTCCGCCGCCGCCTCGTCCTGTGGCGGCGCCTCGGTGCGATCGATCGCGCCGCTGCTCACGGTCCGTCCTCAGCCGTATTTCAGGTCGCGAAACAGATACGGCTGCAGCAGCCCGGCGCCGACCGACGTGGCCGCGACCGCAAGCCACACCGGCACGCCGAGCAGCCGCAACACGACAACCACCACCAGCGCGCCCACGAAGCCGATCGCCCAGCGCCGCAGGACCGACTTGGGATCGCGGAACAACTTTCCCCTGGCAAATAGCCGGAGCGCGTTGGTGAACATCGGCCACATGCTGCCTGCCTAGATCAGTGCCAGAATGATCAGCCCGAGCAGGATGCCCGGGACCGCGCCGGTCGGACCGAACACTGCGCCCATCGCCCCGGCGAGTTCATTGCCAAGATGCTTTCCGGCGAGCCGGATGCCAGCGAGAGCCCCGCCGATCGTCGCCAGCACAAAGGCGCAGCAGGTCCAGATGATGATGGTGCCAGGCGTCAACTGCCCGCCTGAGAGATCGCGCCAGAGTGCCGTCATTTGTGCTCCAATCCCGGCCGGACATTGTCGCCCAGGCGCGGCAGCAGGGCCAGTTCTTCTGCGATACCGGCCAGTGCGTCGTCGATCATGCCGGCACTTTCGGCCTGATCGAAGCAAAGCATGATCCTCCGCGCCTCTTGGTACAACTCGCGCGCCGCGGTCAGGCTGGCTTCACGGCCAAGCCCCGGCCGGTCCGGATCCTCGGGCAGGTTGCGCAGCACATTCGCCTTGTTCGCGATGGTGCTGGCGTATTCCAACGGTGTGTCGCGCTCGTTGCGGACCTTCAGCGCCTCGGCATACGCAGCCAGTGCCCGCAGATTGTTGTCGAGCGGATGGCCGCTGGAGGCGTACTGCAGCGCATTGCCGAGGTTGTTTTGGATCATCGCGTATTCACTGGGGTGATCCACCAACGTGACGACACGCAGGACTTCCTCGAACGACTGCACTGCCAGCGCCTCGCGCATCTTGGCCCGTTCATCGGCCATCGGCAGCGACAGGTAGGCGATCGCGAGGTTGTTGTGCAGGATGGCGTATTCCTGCGGGTGAGTGTCGCAGGTAAAGGTCCGCAGCGCGCGATGGTAGGACTGGATGGCATCCTGTAGCCGCGCCGCGCCGGTGCCGGCAAGCGATTGCACGACCAGCCCGAGGTTGATCTCGGCCTCGGCGACTTCCGCCGCACTGCCATGCTCGCGGAGGATCGGCAGCGCCGCCTCGTGAGCGTCACGGGCCTGCTTCAGCGCGGCTGTTCCGCCTGCAGGCAGCGCCTGCAGCGCCGTCCCCAGCCGCGCGGTGATGCGGGCGCGCAACAACTTGTCCTCCGCAAGATCCAGCGCACGGCGATACAGATCGATCGCGCGCTGCAACTGATCCGGCGTTTTCGGGCGAACCTGCATGCCCATGGCGATTTCCATGAGCATTTCGGCTTTTTCCTCGGTCGTCTCCGCGGCGGAATCGACAGTCTTCAGTGCGGCATCGAATTGTGATTCCGGCAGCGTCGGCACCACTGCACGCCCTCCCCCGGCCGCAACGTTGGCTCGCGACAGACCCGCTGCCATCAGCCTAATGCGGTCCGCGCGGCGGGGTCAACCGCCTAAACACTATGCAAATCAAGTTTACATCCCGGCACGCCGCGGATCGCCAGCGCGTTCAGCTCCGCCACCCATTCGACGCGAAACCAGCGCTGCTCGAAATCTTCGGGAAGCCCCCTGGCACGCAGGAATTCCATCGCATGCAACACCTTGTCGCCGCGCGCGTTGCGGACCTTCAACAGCAGCCCGCCCGCCGACCGCCGCGCCAGCGGCACGATCAGCACGGCGGCGTCGCGCGCCAGCAGCGCGACCGCGCCGACATCCGCCAGATGCGCATCACAGAGCGCCCGGGGCAGATGGATGCTGCCGCGCCGGATACTGACCATATGGCCCGTCGCCGTCGCCTCGGGCTCCGCGTCAGCCGTCGGTGGCATAATCATCGATCGCTCGCTGGATCTCGGCGATGACGCGGGTCGCCGACACACGCACGGGTTCGCTGAGTTCGAGCCCAAAGGCACAGCTCTGCTGCTCGATCAGATATACCGTAACATCGGTCGGAAAACGCTCCCGATAGATCTTCTGCCCCGCAGCCAGCGCATGATCCCAGCGGAAATCATGCAGATTGAAACTCGGCACATGCTCGGCTGCCAGTTGCGCGCCCGGCATCTTGAAGATGGCACCCGGCGGAGATCCGCTGCGCGCGGCGTCCACCAGGATCAGGCGCCGCGTGCCGACAGCCTGGAACATCACCTCGATGCCGGAGGTGCCGGCGTCGAAAACGCGCACATCGCTGCGCGCATGGGCCCGCAGATGCGCCTGCAGTGCCTGGGCAACGAACACACCAACCCCATCGTCGGAGCGGGTCGGATTGCCGCAGCCGATGACGGTCAGCATCGCCGGGCTAGATCCGCCGGAATCGACAGTGCCGCTCAGATTCAACCGGTACTGCCTCAACCGGTACCGCCTCAACCGGTACTGCGGGATTCGGTTCGACCACCACTAATTCGGCCATGGCTTCAGGCGAACCTTGGCGACATGCCGTTCGGTCGCCAGCGGGAAGCAGCTCCTGCGGCCCGCGCGGTAATCAACTGCCTCTGCGCCGCGCAACAATACGAGACCCGGCTTGTCGCATCCCGGCATGCTGCAGACCAACACCGCTACATCCGGATAACTCAGCGGTTCAGCGGCAATGCTGTGCATCTTGGTAGACTGCGCCGCGCACAATGCGCATTTCACCATCGCCACAGTCGCCTCCTCTCATTTGGCTGGATCGTCTGCGTGTCAAATTGAGCCCAATACCGAGGAAGCAACTGCGCCACTATCGGGACCCGTTCAGGTGTGAACAGCACGGTCGGCCGGCGCGCGCGAAACTGCGATCGGTCTCCGCAGTCGGCTCGGTCGGGGTCTTCACACCCGCCGCCAGGAGCGTCCTCGTCAGTCGTCATCCCACGCCCTCTCGGCACCTCCCTCAGTCGATTTGCGCCCTGCGCCCAGGCTAGATGCGCCAGAGGCGGCAGTACCAGTCAGCCTCAACCGGCACTGCGAGTTCGGGCAGGTCACACCATTGGCGATGCACCAGGTAGTACATGCATTCCTGGCAGCGCATCTGGTCCGGCCCATAGGGTTGGTCGGCGAAGCCCGAGAGCACAAGTTTCGCCTCCAAATCGTCCGCCGGCAGCTCCCGCAGCGCGACCAGCAGGGCAGCGAATTCGCGATCGGTTTCGGGAAACGGCTCGGTCTGGGTCTTCAGCCCGTTGGCCAACAGCTTGCCGATCTGTGCCCGCAGGGCCGCCTCCTTGTCCGTGGTCATGCCATGCCTCCTCTCGGTGGAGGAGCAGGTGCTGCACTGCGCACCCACCACCAGCGAATCCGATAAACATCGGCGCCCGGATCAGGTGCCTAACCTACTCGAAACCGAGCCAGCTCCTCGCCGGTCTTCCCGTCGTGGGCATGCACGGTGCAAACCAGGCACGAGTTCGAACGACCGCGCCACATGACCAACCTCCACCGGATCGGTAGGATCCGCGATCGGCGCGCCGATCAGCGCCTGCTCGATCGGCCCGCGGTTCAGCTTGGCGTCGCGCGGGCCGACGTTCCAGGTGGTCGGTGCGACGATCTGGTAGTTCTTGATCTTGCCGTCCTTCACCTCGATCCAGTGGCACAAGGCACCACGAATTGCCTCTGTCGCACCCCAACCGCGACCATCGCGCTCGCGCGGTTTGATGTACCATTGATCGTTCAGCCGGAACTCGCGCAGACAGTGTTCGGCCTGCCGATACAGCTTCACCGTCTCATGCATCCGGGCGATCTGACGAAGATGCAGGCTGGGACCACCCATCTTCTTGTACATATCGAGGATCAGACCATCGTAGTGCTGCCATGCTTCGCCGTGCTTGCCGCCGGCCACCAGCTGACGGGCGAATGGGCCGGCTTCCAGGCGGCCGAACTCATTGTGCGTCACCGCGGTCGCCCAGTTGTACTTGCCGTTGAAATCGGTATCGTTGTTCTGCACCGGGCGCGTCGTGCGGTCATAAGGATGCACGTCGGCGGCACCCTCGTCGTACCATGAATGGATCGTGTTTTCGCGCGCGTGGTCCTGCGTCATCAGCGCGTGGGTGTCTGCCTTGCCGTCGTAGACGCCGCTCTTCATGATCAGCGCCGCGTTGCGGCTATCGATGGTCGGCTTCTGGTACTTGTCCTCGTGCGGCAGATAGCCCCAGGAGATGTATTTGCCGACGCCGCCGCCGTACTGGTCCAGACCAACATCCAGGCCCATGCGCCAGTAGAAGCCCAGATCGGAATTCGCGTGCGCCGGACTTTCGTCCAGCCAGACCATGAAGTCGTCGTAGGTCTTGATCTGCTCGTAGCGTTCCAGCGTGCAACCCAGCCAGATCGGCTCCAGCCAGGTGTTCTTGTAATACGCCAGCAGTGACCACGCGCGGGTGATGTCCGACAGTGTGGGTGCGCACATCACGCCACCCGGCACCATGAAGCTGGAATGCGGCCACTGACCGCCGAACAGCGCGTAGATCTCGACCGGCTTGCCGGAGACGGTAACGCCGATCTCGTATGACTTGCCGGTGAACGGCGCAAAGCGTTTCACCGCTTCCTCGTAGTGGCTGCTGGCACGGTACTTCTTGTTCGTCATGTCGATCGCATAGAGGCCGTAAAAGTAGCGCGGCTGGCTCTGCAGGCTTTCGGTGATCTGGCCGAGGTTGCGTGCCAGGATGGCATTGCGCGGCACCTCGGTCTGCCATGCCGTATCGAGCGCCCAGGCCGCGCAGGTCAGGTGCGACGCACCGCAGATCCCGCACGCCCGCGGCGTCACCACAAGGCCGGCCTGCGGGTCCTTGTCGCGCAAGATGATCTCGAAGCCACGGAACAGCTCGGCCTGGGTCCACGCATTGGTCACCACGCCGTTCTCGATGTCGACCCGCACGTCCAGATCGCCTTCGACGCGGCCCACCGGCGAGATGTCGAGTGTCTGTACTGGCACTGTGCTTCCTCCCGTTGGTTGGCGGCGTCAGACCACGAACATGTCCCGTTCGGCCCAGGCCGGAGCGGCATTCTTGGCGGCACCGGTCAGCGCAATGTAGCCGCGCCTGTCGATGCCTTGTGGCAGCTCTTTCGGCACGCCCATCACGGTCTGCGTCTTGAACACCGTGCCGGGCGCCAGATCGAAGAACGGGAACTCCGGCTCGGTACAGCCGAGGCAGGGCATGCCTGAGCGGGTCTTGGATGATTGGCGGTTCCACAAGATGCGGTTGCACGGCGAGTGAGTCATCGGGCCGCGGCAGCCCAGATCGTAGAACAGGCATCCCTTGCGCTGGCCGAACTCGGTGGCGGAAACCTTGTAGGCAAAATGCATGTTCCGGGTGCAGCCGGTTTGCGTGAAGCTCTGGAAGAACGTCTTCGGCCGCTGCAGATCGTCGAGGTCGACATCGCCGGCACGGCCGGTCGCCACCGCGACGACGATCTGGGTGATCCAGTCGGGATGCGCCGGACAGCCGGGAATGTTGATCACCGGCAGGCCCGCCTTCGACGTGAAACCGGCACCCAGAAAGCCGCCGTGCGCGCGCTTGAGGAATTGCAGCCCCTGCGAGTCCGAAGGGTTCGGCGCGGTCGCCGGGATACCACCCCAGGTCGCACAGTCGCCGATCGCCACGACGAACTGCGCCGCGCCGGACAGCTCGCGCACCCATTCCTTCATCGGCCGGCCGGCAAAGCGGTTCCAGTTGCCGGTGCCGTTCGGCGCGTTCACCACCGTGCCCTCGAACACGAAGATGTCGAGCGGAATGGCGCCGGAGACGCAATCGCGCAGGATCTTTTGCAGGTTGTCACCCAGCTCCATACCGAGCGAGGGGTGCCAGAGGATATTGATGCCGAAATCGGTCACCAGATCGCAGGCGCTCGGCTCATCGGCGTTGAGGAACGACATTGTGTTGCCGGAACACGCACCGCCCTGCAGCCAAAGCAGATTCGCCATCTCGGCTATCCTCCTGTGGTTTTTTCCTTGGCGACGCGGAGCCACGCAAGAAACGCGCCAGTTGCCGGCACTATCCCTGGGTCCAATAATTTCAACCAGTTAACCCGCTCTCCGGCAGATCGCGGTCATCACGAGGTGCAAAGTTGCTTTGCCTAGAATGCCCGCATGTAAAGTTGATTTACAGACACGGTAAACGGCGGACTGGCATTGTCGCAGCGCCCTTGCGGCTGTCGCACACCGGGCACTTCGGCCTCCAACTTCAGGCCAAACCGTCGCGCCGGCTCCGCCGTGCCGAGGACCTCGCACCCGACGGTAGGCGTCGTGAACACGCTGGCGAAGGCGACCGATCTGCTAGGCGCGTCGTCGGACATATGCCGCCCCTGCACGGCCATGCACCGTCGCACCTATGGCGTCATGGGTGGCCCCGCGATCCAGATTGTAGCGCTTGATCTTATTGGCCAAACCCACACGCGAAATCCCGAGTTCGCGCGCCGCCCGACTATGATTCCATTTGTGATGCAGCAGCGCCTCCGACACGAGGTGCGCCTCCAACGCCTCAACCTTCCCCTTCAGCGTACTCCCGTCCTTCAGTAAGCCCGGGATCCTGGTGTCGGCCCGGTGCTCGGGATTGAGGCGGACAAATTCAGGCGACATATGCTTCAGCGACAGAAACTCGCCGTCCGCCGCCAGCGCAACCATGCGCCGCACTTCATTCTCCAGCTCGCGCACATTGCCGGGGAACGGATGGAGGCGCAGCCGCCGCAGCACCTCGGCGGACACGCCGGCGATCTTTCGGTTGATCGACCTGGCATATTTGCTCGCCGCGTGCTCGGCCAGGATGGCGATGTCCTCCACCCGATCGCGCAGCGGCGGCAGGCTCAACTCGAAGCCACGCAGCCGGAAATACAGGTCACGACGGAACCGGCCCTGATCGACGAGCTCCTTCAGCCGCTGGTTGGTCGCGGCGATGATCCGCACATTGGTAAGCTTGGCCGCCTGGCTGCCCAGCGGTTTGACCTCGCCGTCCTGCAACAGTCGCAGCAGACTGACCTGGAATGCGGCCGACACGTCGCCGATCTCGTCGAGGAACACAGTGCCGCCATCGGCGGCTGCGAACAGGCCCAGCCGGTCGCTGATCGCGCCGGTGAAGGCGCCGCGCTTATGACCGAACAGCTCTGAGTGCAGCAACTCGTCCGGCAGAGCGGCACAGTTCTGCGCCAGGAACGGATATTTGTTGCGGCCGCTGAAGAAATGCACCGCCCGAGCCATGAGTTCCTTGCCAGTGCCGGTCTCGCCCTGGATCAACACTGGAAGATCGGTCGCCGCCGCCCGCCGCGCCAGGTTGCAGACCTCCATCATGCTGTCGCTGGCAAACACCAGCTTGTCGAACTCGTAGGCACTTTGCAGCTGCTTCGTCATCTTGCGGTTCTGCTGCCGCAACACCTCATCGGCGAACTTCAGCTCCCGGCTGAGGTAACGATGCAGGCGGGCCAGTTCGCGGCTTTCCAGCGCGCGGCGGATCAGCAGGCGCAGCTGGTCCGATTGCCATGCCTTTGAGATGATCTGGTAGACTGCGGCCTCGTTGATGGAGCGGATCACCTCATCGGGATCACGGCATTCGGTTAGCAGCACGCGGATCGCCTCCGGGCTGCCAATCCGAATTTGACTAAAGAATTCGACGCCGGTCATGTCGGGCAGCGACTGATCGCACAGGACCAGGTCGATCTCCTCGCATTTGAGAATTTCCAATGCGGCGTGGCCGGAACCGGCCGTCAGTACCCGGTAATCGTCGCCCAGGCAGCCAGCGATCTGGCCCTGCGCCGGCAGCTGGGCTTCGATCACCAGAATCGTCCAGGTACGGTTGGGCATGGCCTTGACATATCGTAAACGCGGTTTGCAGTCCAAACTCCCACTTCCAGCACACATGCCAAGACCCGAAGACGGCCGCGTCCCAGGTGGGCAACGGAGGTCGGCAGTATTTGGGATCTGCGGCCTTTCTGTTATGGGTCTGAGGACGAAAGCCACGTTGGCCTGCTCACGCCCGCACTCTCGGCGTTCGAGCAAAAGGGGACGCAAGAGCAGACAACCGCTAGCGTGGAATTGATGGCGTAGCCGGCCAGCCGCGCCCCGCGAGGTCGCCGTGCTGGCGCGACCCGTCGAAGACCAGCATGCGGCGGTGCCCGTCTTGCTGGTTGCGCTTGGCACCAGCCAGCGTGCCGTGCAATGCGCACTAAACTCGCTTGCGGCAGGCAGGCAAAGGTGCAGCCGCCTGGTCGCGCGCAGGCACGGATATTGGGTCGGGACGCCGGCGTTTATCGAGGCTACGCTGGTAGAATGCGACGACCTGCATCGAGCAACATGTCGCTGATCCATGCGCCTTGCATCACATCCTGCTGCATCGCGCTACCGGCCTGATGGATGCGGCCGGTGAGGTCCTGCATTGTCTTGACGACTTCCGGATGGTCGGGCTGGCCCGGATAGCCAAGGCTCTGGGCGAAATCGTTTGGCCCGATGCTGTACAGGTCGATGCCCGGCACCGAGAGTATGGCCTCGAGATTGTCCAGCACGGCGACATCTTCCAGCAAGGCGCACACCAGCATCTGGTCGTTTGCCTCACGATAGTACGCCGCCTTGTCGGCAATCCCGGCATTGTAATCGGTGCCGCGATTCCCCCCGAATGACCGCTCGCCGAGCGGGCCGAAGTAGCATGCGCGGACCAGCCGGCGGGCGTCCGCCTCGGTGGCGATGTGCGGCCCGAGGATGCCCCTGATGCCGCGATCGAGATAGCGCAGGATGGTCGATGCGCCGATGTCCGGCACCCTGGCCATCGTTGTGACGTTGTGGCGTTCGGCGGTGCGGCAGAGGTCTTCGAGCTGGCCCAGATCGAAGGGGCCGTGCTCGCCATCGATGAAGACGTAATCGAAGTCGATTTGGCCCAGGATGTCGATCACCCATGGGGATGGAAACGAAAGCGTGTAGCCGTATGCCTGACGGCCCGCACGGATGGCGGCCTTGATTCGGTTCGGTTGCTTCATTGGATGTTCCTCGTGCGTGCTGCGACTGCGACCGGGCGGGCCCGTCCTGGGATGTCTGGCCTATTGGTATCGGCCAAACTCTACATCCCGAGAAGCTGTTCCTCCAGGATGACGAACCCAGCGTGAGCAACGGCCGGCGCGAGAAAGCCCGCTGTTACGTGCCCATGCCGGCCATTGAGCGGCGAGGCCCGCCTCCGGGCCACACTTTGTCTACCTGCGCGGTCGCTGCATCCGGGCGCTGACCGATCGATTTGCCGGCCCCATGAAGCCCTTGATTCGGCGCATGTCGACAGCGGAGGAAATCGCGCGACTTGGCGATCCAGCGCGGTTCAAAAAGCCCCCCCGCTGAGATGGGGCAAGGACCTCATCGGCATCCTATGGTCACGGCTCTCCAGTGCGCTTTTCGGATGGAAGAAGATGCTCGCGGGTATCGATCTGGATGCAAGCGAGAAGGTGAGGACGCGGCGCAGATCCCCGACGCCGCCGGTCGGGAACCCGCGCGCCGACAATTACGCCAGGTCGAACCGGTCGGCGTTCATCACCTTGCTCCATGCCGCGACAAAGGCAGTCACGAAGGCCCCCGCCGCATCGTCGGTCGCGTAGGCTTCCGCAAGGGCGCGGAGCTGAGAGTTCGAACCAAAAATGAGGTCGACACGGGTCCCAGCCCACTGCTTTTCGCCGCTCGCACGATCGCGCGCCACGAACGCGGTTTTGCTGTCCGAGGTCGCTTCCCACTTCATGCCTGTGCTCGTCTTGAGCAGGTTCACGAAGAAATCGTTGGTCAGCGTCCCTGGCCGGTCGGTGAAGACACCGAGGTTGGACCCACCGAAGTTTGCGCCCAGCACACGCAGCCCGCCGACCAGAACTGTCATCTCGGGGGCGGTCAGCGTCAGGAGCTGCGCGCGATCGACCAGCAATTCCTCCGGCGAGCGGTCGTGCTCGCCGCTGATGTAGTTACGGAACCCGTCTGCCTTGGCCTCGAGCACGGCGAAGGAGTCGACATCGGTCTGCTCCTGCGACGCATCGGTGCGGCCTGGCGTAAACGGAACCTGCACATTGTGGCCGGCATTCTTCGCCGCCTGCTCGACCGCCGCGCAGCCGCCGAGAACGATCACATCGGCCAGCGAAACCTTCTTGCTGCCGAACTGCGATGCGTTGAACTCCTGCTGGACCTTCTCCAGCGTCGCCAACGCAACGGCCAGCTCAGCCGGTTCGTTGATCGCCCAGTCCTTCTGCGGAGCGAGCCGGATGCGCGCCCCGTTGGCCCCGCCGCGCTTGTCGCCGCCGCGGAACGTCGCAGCAGATGCCCAGGCGGTCTTGACCAGCCGCGAGATCGACAGTCCCGCGGCAAGGATCTTCGCCTTGAGCGCGGCGATGTCCTCAACGCCCACCAGTCCATGATCGAGGGCGGGAACCGGATCCTGCCACAGACGCGGCTCCGCAGGCACTTCCGGGCCAAGATATCGGGACAGCGGACCCATGTCGCGGTGGGTCAGCTTGTACCACGCCTCGGCGAAGGCCACGGCCAACTGATCCGGGTTCTCGTAGAAGCGCCGCGAGATCGGCGCGTAGATCGGGTCCATCCGCAGTGCGAGGTCGGTCGTCAACATCATTGGCGCGTGCCGCTTCGACGGGTCGTGCGCGTCCGGCACGGTGCCCGCGGCCGATGCGTCCTTCGGCGTCCACTGCCAGGCGCCCGCGGGGCTCTTGGTCAGCTCCCACTCGTAGCCGAACAGGTTCTCAAAGAAGCCGTTGTCCCACTTCACCGGGTTCTTGGTCCAGGCACCCTCGAGCCCGCTGGTGATCGTGTCGTCGCCACGGCCGCTGCCGAAGCTGTTGTGCCAGCCCAGGCCTTGGTGCTCGATGGCGGCGCCCTCGGGTTCCGGACCGACATAGCGGGCCGGGTCGGCAGCGCCATGGGTCTTGCCGAACGTGTGCCCGCCGGCGATGAGCGCGACCGTCTCTTCGTCGTTCATCGCCATCCGTGCGAAGGTCTCACGAATGTCGCGCGCCGCGGCAAGCGGATCGGGCTTGCCATTCGGACCCTCGGGATTGACGTAGATCAGGCCCATCTGAACGGCCGCGAGCGGATTCTCAAGGTCCCTGTCGCCGCTATAGCGCTCGTCCGCCAGCCATTTGCCCTCACGCCCCCAGTAAATGTCGTCCAGCGGCTCCCAGACGTCCACGCGTCCGCCGGCGAAACCGGCGGTCTTGAAGCCCATCGATTCGAGGGCGCAGTTCCCGGCGAGGATCATCAGGTCGCCCCAGGAGATTTTCCGGCCGACTTTCTGCTTGATCGGCCAGAGCAACAGGCGCGCCTTGTCGAGGTTCGCATTGTCGGGCCAGCTGTTGAGAGGAGCAAAGCGCTGCGTGCCTGCGCCGCCGCCGCCGCGGCCATCGCTGGTGCGGTAAGTGCCCGCGCTGTGCCACGCCATGCGGATGAACAGCGGACCATAATGGCCGTAGTCGGCTGGCCACCAGTCCTGCGACCTGGTCATCAGTGCGAAAATGTCCTGTTTTACCGCATTCAGGTCGAGACTCTTGAACTCCTCCGCATAGCTGAAGTCCTTTCCCATCGGATCCGTCAGGGGAGAGTTCTGCCCGAGTATGGACAGATCCAACCGGTTCGGCCACCAGAGCTGGTTCGACATGCTCCGGACAATGGCGTTCCTGCTGGCCCCGGCACCCATCGGACACTTGCTCTCGGCGTTCATGCCTTCTCCAATCGTAGTCTGCGTTGCTCAATCTGGACGCGGGCAATAATCACCCGGCATTCATCTGTCCAATCAATTAAATTTCTCGGAATGATCGAACTTTTCTCTGGAAATGATTTGCATCGCCTCGCTCGAACAGATCGCGCAGTCGCGACGTCGACAATGCAATGCTTCGCCGAAGACGCCGCGAACTGGCATGCCTGATGGTCTTGGACAGAACCGGATGGTAAGCAGGCTCCCATTGGATATGCCATGAGGGGTGCCGGCAAACTGCTTTCAAGCCGGCGTTCGGCCGGGCGAAGGAACGAACATGCGTCTGCGCCACAGCCTGCTGCCTGCGTGTATTCTAGCCTCGGTTGGCACCAATGCGGCGGCGCAGACCTCACCGCATTGGGCCACGAGTTGGGCCGGATCGGTCCAGGGCCCCTACCCCACCGGCAACCCGTCTGCCGAGCCGGACCTGCATCTCGCCTTCGCCTCGCCCGCAACCGGAGCCCGCGATCAGACCTTCCGGCTGATTGTGCGCCCAAGCCTCTGGGGCCCGCAGACGCGCTTCCGCTTCGACAACGCCTTCGGCACGCGCCCCGTCACCTTCGACGGTGTCTTTGCAGGGCTGCAGCGGTCGGGTTCAGTGGTGGAGCCCGGCAGCAACCAGCCAGTTTCATTTGGCGGCCAGCACAGCGTTACCGTCGCGCCGGGCCAGTCGGTATGGAGCGACCCGGTGCCGCTGCCCTACGTGCACGCACCCGCCGATGCCACCCTGCTCGGACGCCAACTGGCGGTCAGCTTCCACGTCGCCGGCGAGAGCGGCCCGATGACCTGGCACGCCAAAGCGCTGATCACATCCTACCTTACCCCGCCCGGTGCTGGCGCCAAGGGCGATGCGAATGGCGTGCTCGAGTTTCCCTTCAGCACGACCTCCTGGTATTTCCTCGACGCCGTGGACATGGCGGACCCGGAAGATACCCACGTGATTGTAGCCCTCGGCGACTCGATCACCGACGGCACGGCCAGCACATTGAACGGAAGCGACCGCTGGCCTGATGTGCTGCTGCAGCGCCTGCATATGGCAGGCGCAGAGCATGCCGCCGTCGTCAATGCCGGGATTGGCGGGAACCGTGTGGTCGGCCCCGATACCTACACGCCGCAGCGGCCCTTCTCTGGCGGACCCTCGGCACTGGACCGCCTGGACCGCGACGCAATCGACCTCTCCGGGGTGACCGCGGTGATCTGGCTCGAGGGCATTAATGATCTCAGCAAGAGCGGCAACGCCACGGCAGAGGCGGTTATCGCGGGCATGCGCAGGGGTGTCGCGCACATGCGCCAGCGCATCCCAGGCGTGCGCATCATCGGCGCCACTGTCACCACCGCGCTCGGCAGCAGCAATCCTGCGCACGGAAGCCCGGAGCAGGATGTCCAGCGCAGGATCCTGAACGACTTCATTCGCAGCGGCGGCGTATTCGATGGCGTCGCCGACTTCGATCGGGCGACGCTCGACCCGACCACGGGCGGAATGCGGGTGGAGTTCGTGCCAGAGAGCACCACTGGCGGTCCCGGCGACAAGCTGCACCCAAACCGCGCAGGATACGCGGCGATGGCGGCCACCATCGACCTCGAGCCACTGATCGCACCAGGCCCAGCGAAGTAGGCTTCGGGTTGTTTGGGAATGCGGCGCATGCCGCTCCTCGACTGCGGATGAACGCAACAACAGGGAAGGCGTGTCGTCACCGCGTCGGCGTTGTCAGTCACGGAGAGGTTACCAATCGGCCCACTGCTTGGCCCGATCAATCTCGTGGCTCCGCTCACTCAGAGTAATCCACCGGGTCCTCTCGGGTTGGATTGTTGTAAAAAATGAACACCAGCGGCGTGCCGGGCTCGGCTGTCGCGTCGGTGCGATAACCGGAGACTTCGCCCGCCACACTGCTGGTGTATTCCGCGACGATTTCACCGAATGTGTTGCGCTGGATTGCAACCCTCTGTGCGATGTCGACCTTGTCTTTCAGCTTGATTAACAGCTCAACGAACCCGCCATGGGTTGCAAGGATGGTGTGCCCGCTGTTGGCGACGAAAATACCCGTGTCCCGCCCGGTGCGCCTCATCGGGCCCACGATGATTCGGTGGTGTTTGAGCACATTCATCGTGCCCTCCACGAACAGTGGTATCATCGCGTGGTCCAGGATGCGCGGGGCACCGATCTCAGCCGTGAAAGCCGGGATGCCCACGTCGATGAACGCGTTCGCCAGGAGCGAGGGATAAGCAGGGATGTCCAAGATCTGATCGATGGGATACAGCTCTGCCATCGCCCGGACCTCGGGCAGGTCCATCCGGGCAAGATGAAACGCTGTAATATCCATCCCGGTTGTCCCGGTATGGAAATCAATCGCGTAGTCGGCGTTCGGCCTGAAGAGCCGGTTGAACAGAAGCCCCGCGTGCCGGCTGGGCGCGCTGGCGCCATTCTGATTCCCGGGCCATTCGCGATTGATGTCGATGAGGTCAATTCCCCTACCTGAATTGGGCCATCTACGGGCCATGCCTTCCAGGGCCGGACGGGACACATCCAGAACCGCGATGACCGCTCCCGACATCTCGGCCGGATCGAGCTGGCTCATGACGGTCTGTATGGTGTGCACGGGGCTGATCTCGTCGCCGTGCACACCGCAGATGAGCGCGACGCGCTTGCCCGCCTTCGCCCCCTTGGCGACCATCACGGACACATACCAGTGCTGACCCGTGGGCATCTGCACGCCCTGGAAATAGAAGAGGTGCTTGCCGGGTTCTAAATCATTGACGTCAAGCGCGCTTATGACCTTCTTCTTCTGGATCACGTCCCCAGTGTAGACCGTTCCTTGTGGAACGGCCTGCGCTGGACCAGCGGCGGGCGCTGGTGTGCCTTGGGCATTCACAGCGCTAGTATTGGCCGCGAGGACTGCCGATGCGCCGACCGAGGCAATGGTCGTTATCATGAAGTCGCGGCGATCGAGCGTGTCCTTTGGTTGGTCCGACATGGCGAGTGGTCCTCGTGTCATCGGCGAAAGTGAAAGATCTGCTACCGACCTCGGTAAGGTCGCAGGAGACCTTTGCAATAGCTTGCTGCTCGACGCCAGTCAGCGGCACGCGTCCGCGAGATGATGGAGCCGCGAGGATGCCGATCGTGGCGGCACCACGACCGAAACGGGCAGACAACGGCATGGCGGCGGCCGGCCCGCAGCATGTGGAGGAAGCACGGCGATGAAGCTCGTGTCCGTGGTTGGCATGCTCCTTCTTCTCGCAGCGGCACATGTGTCTGCGGAGCCGATCGGCGAAGCGCACCGGGTGACTACGAACAATACGGCACACCTGCGCGATGCGGAGCACCGGGACCAGCTCCGGATTACGGTCTGGTATCCTGCCGCCGCCGATGCCGTCGAACACCCCCTCGTTGTCGGTTCGCCCGAGCGACCGCTCCGCAATGTCGGATCGGTAGCATTGGATGCAGCCTTTGCCGCCGATGCGACCCGATGGCCGGTGATTCTCCTGTCCCATGGGTTCGGGGGCACCGCAAGGATAATGGGTTGGTTCGGCATCGCGATGGCACGCGATGGCTACATCATCATTGCCGTGGACCATCCTGGCAGCAATGCCGTCGATGCGATGACCGTCCTTGGTGCGACCCTGTATTGGGCTCGCGCGGACGACCTGCGCGCGGCCTTGGAGGCGACCGAGCGAGATCAGACCATCGGCCGCCATATGGATTTGGCCCGCGTCGGTGTCGCCGGTTTCTCCGCCGGAGGCTTCACCGCACTTGTGGCGGCAGGGGCTCGGGTCGATCCCACTCACTTTGCCCAGTTCTGTGAGGCTCATCCCGACGACGGGGTGTGCCGGCCACAGCAGGAATTCGCGGCGACACCGGAGGAGCGCGCAACAGCCCTTAAGCTGCCGGAAGTGGCCGCAGAGTTACCGCACGCCGGTGACGACCACACGATCCCGGCAGTGCGAGCCGTCTTTGCGATGGCGCCCGCCCTGGTGCAGGCGCTCGACCCTGCCAGCCTGGCGCACATACAAACGCCCGTTCATATCGTGCTGGGCGACACTGACACGGTAGCGCCGCCTGCCACCAACGGGCTCATGGCGGCCAAGATGATCCCCCGGGCGGAACTCCAGCGGCTGCCCGGCGTCGGACACTATGATTTCCTGTCCTCCTGCACCGAAGCCGGACAGACGGTGGTTCCACAATGCAAGATGATTTCTGTCCCCCAGGCCGATACCCATGGCGCAGCAATTGCAGCAGCCCAGGATTTTTTTGGCCGGAACCTCAAGGACCGACCGTGATTGGCCTGCAAGGTCGCTCGCGGCTCTACAACTGATGCGCCCAACTCCTTCGTGTGGTGCGATGTCCGCACCGCGGTCGCTTTCCGCCATCGACATTTTCCGAGAATGAACGGCCGTGTCGCGCTCTCGCACAAGTGCGCGGACCTTGCGCCTGCCGTCTCGGACCGGCCTCGGCTTCGGTCCTGATCTGCGGGGCGAGCAAGCAGTCAGGTTGATCGGCAGCGCCAGATCCAGCGGATCGAAGCCGGTCGGCGCTGGAGACAAATGGGGCAGCAGGATTTGCAACCTGCCGCCCCGCAGTGTCGCAGCTGCCTAGCGGTCGGAGGTGACCGGCTTCAGCTCATAGAGTTGCGTGTTGGACCGGATGGCCTCGTTCCAGCCTTTGTCACGAACGTCGAAATGCACCCAGTCCGGTCCGATGAACTTCTCATTCGGTGCGTTCCTGATCAGGCTGGCCCGTCGCGGCGCCGCCGGATTATCCTGCACGTGCGGCACGTTCGCGGCGTCCAGTTCGGCAACCTTTGCCCGCTGATCGTCGACCATGAAACCGATATGGTGGATGCCGCAGAAATCCGATGACTGCTCAGGCCCGAGCTGGGGCGTGTTGGGCCCGTGCTTCAGGATCGCAAAATAGATGTAGCCATCGCTCAGCCAGACGCCATCGTCGCCGGTGTCCTTCGGCTGCCGGTACAGCTCCTTCAGGTCGAAGTGCTGCTTGTAGAATTCAGCGGTGCCCGCCGGATCCTCGCTCGCGATCGCAACGTGCCTGATAAACGCCATGGTCGTTCCTCCTTCGGTTTCGAAACGTCAGAACCAAGACAGCATGATCGCGCTCTGCACCGGTGCGCGTCGCGACCGACGTGGCTTCGAAAGCGCGGTGGAGATGAGCGATAGTGGAGCGCACGGCGGCGATGGCCAGACCAGGAATCGGCCATTCCGCTATCGCCCGGTAGGCCACCGGGTTGAGGTCATCCAGCATCTGCCGGCCATCTCCCCCTGAACGTGAGCCCGGCCACGGCGGCGGCGCGGCCCAGGTTCAGCCACGGAATCGGCACGCCAGGAAACCCCATGTGAAGCCGATCGTCCACCCAACTCGCAAAAGTGAGCGTCAGCTTGACGCCGTTGGACACTCCAAAGCGGCCGTTGCGGGTTCCGCCGGCTCCGGTCATCGGATTGGTGTCGTGCGAGGGCCGGGATCGATCGACAGCGGCTGAACTGTGCTCGCCTTGCCCGCCGACGGTGAGGCATTCGTGAACTCGGCCTTGACGCCCAGCCAGTGCAGTGGGCAAGGTGCGGTCGCTTGGTCGCGCGATACCTGCCCCATCGTAGTCACTCGGCAGCGGAGCGGGGAGTAGCAAATTCGTCGTGAACCCAGGCACGAGCGGTCAATCAGCGACCGAAAACCTCCGGGCGCACGGACCGTTTCCGGATGTCGACCAGATGCGTGGGGTGACGTTTGACGGCCAGCACGTCCGGTTTGCGTCCGGAGACCAGCCGTCGCCTGGCATGCAGGAGCGGCCTTCCTACCGATGGGACAGTTGGTAATATCCTGGCGCAAACCAGGAGGTCCCCATGACCGACGCGCTGGACGGCGGTTGCGCGTGCGGCGGGCTGCGCTACCGCATGCGCTCGAAGCCGATGTTCACACATTGCTGCCACTGCAAGGATTGCCAGTGCCAGACCGGCACCGGCTTCGCGCTCAATGCGCTGATCGAGGCCGATCGGGTCGAACTGCTGTCCGGCGATCCAAAGGCATTTGCGATGCCGACTGACAGCGGTAAGCCTCACACCGTATTTCGCTGCCCCGACTGCGGCACAGCAGTGTGGAGCGAATATGGCGGCCTGACCAAGTTGCGCTTCGTCCGCGTCGGCACGCTCGACGACCCGACGGCGCTGCCGCCGGACGTGCATATCTATACGAGATCGAAGCTGCCCTGGATCTCGTTGCCCGCGGGCGTGCCGGCGTTCGAAGCATATTACAGTTCGCGTGAGGTGTGGCCGGCGGAGAGCCTGGAACGGCGCAAAGCCGTGATCGGATAGGTCAGCGGTCGCCGAGGAAATGCAGCACCGCCGCGTTGAACGCCGCGGGATCCTGCAAGAATGCGAAATGGCTGGTGTTCGGCAGGATCAGCAGCCCGGCACCCGGAATGGTCGCCGCGACGTACTCCGTGTGTGAACGCTTGATAGCCTCGTCGTGGTCGCCGTCGACCACCAGCACCGGCGATTTGATCGACCTAAGTTGCGCATCGGTCCAGTTCGGCTCGGTCTCCCACATCTTGCTGATCTGCGCGACGAACGCATCATAGTCCTTCGGCGTCGCCGACAGATGCGCGTATTCATGACCGGCGCGCGCGATGTAGCGAGCGAAGGTGGGGTTCTTCTCGACACCCTCCTGCACGCCGCTGGTCACCGTGTTGGCAGCGAAGGCGAAGATCCTGCCGATGCGATCCGGATGGCGGATGGCGAGGTCGAGGCCGAGGATGGCGCCGTCGCTCCAGCCCACCACGTCGGCTTTGGCGATGTGGAGCGTGTCGAGCAGCGCCACCACGTCGTCGGCCATCAGGTCGTAGCCGTACGGGCGGGCGTCGCGGGTGCTGCGGCCGTGGCCGCGGCTGTCCACCAGGATCACCGTGTGGTGTGGCGCGAGTGCGGTGACCAAGTGACCCCAGTAGTCGGAGTTGGCGAGACCGCCGTGCAGCAGCAATACCGGCGGGCCGTGGCCGATCGTTGCGTAATACAGGCTGATGCCGTTGACCTTGGCGTGGCCGCTGTGCTCGCCGGCGACGGGCGGCGGCGTCGGCGGCAGGGTTTGCCACAGCGCATCGGCCTGCGCGACGCGGAGCGGCATAGCCAGCAGCAGCATGAGCAGCAGACGGGGCATAGCACTGCCTAACACGGGTCCCCTCGCCCACGAAGTGGGAGGGCTCGAAGCGCGGCAGGGTGAGTGTCGTGTGCGCTGGTGGCACACTCATCCAGCGTTGCGCGCCGGCCTCTCCCGCAAGCGGCAGAGGCGTAGTATTTTGCCGCAGCACCAGCCATGACAGTAACTGCCAACATTCCCGCGAGCATCCCCCGCACCGCACTGGTCACCGGGGCGGCGCGGCGCATCGGCGGTGCCATCGCACTCGCGCTGGCCGAGGCCGGCTTCGACGTCGCGGTGCACTACCACACCAGTCGCGACGCCGGCGACGCGACCTGCGCGGCGCTCCGCCGCCTCGGCCGGCGCGCCACCCTGCTGCAGGCCGACCTCGCCGACGAGTCAGCGACCCAGGCCTTGCTGCCGCGCGCCACCGAGGCACTCGGCCCGGTTGGCGTGCTGGTGAACAACGCCAGCCCGTTCGAGCGCGACGAATGGCACGACGCCACCCGCGCCTCGTGGGACATGCACATCGAGCCGGGCCTGCGCGCGCCGTTCGTGCTGATGCAGGACTTCGCCCGCGCGCTACCGGCGGACGCAGAGGGCGCCGTGATCAACATGCTGGACCAGCGGGCGTGGTCGATCACGCCGCATTTCGTGTCCTACACAGTGGCCAAGGCCGGGCTCTGGGCGCTCACCCAGTCGATGGCGCTGGCGCTCGCGCCGCGCATCCGGGTGAACGGCATCGGGCCCGGGCCTGCGCTGCCCAATATGCGGCAGACACAGGAGCAGTTCGACCGCCAGTCCGCATCCGTGCCGCTGCACCACGGCACCAGCCCCGCGGAGATCGCCCGCGCCGTGCTCGCCATCCTCGCTCTGCCGGCGATGACGGGCCAGATGCTGGCGCTCGACGGCGGCCAGCACCTGCAATGGCAGCCCGGCCGGCTCGGCCCGCCGCCCGAGGAGTAAGCCCGCATGGAAACCCAGCCGATCGCCAGCAGTGCCCGGGTGCTCCGCCACATGTTCCTGCGCGACATGGTGCTGACCGCAAGTATCGGCGTGCATCCGCACGAACACGCCACCCCGCAGCGGGTGCGGATCAACGTCGATCTCGGCGTGGAAGACGATGGCGCGCGGCCGTTCTCGCGCCAACCGGTCGGCCACGACGAACTGGCACGAGTAGTGGACTACGAGAAGCTGGCCGAACGGGTGCGCGGCATAGTTGCTTCCGGCCATGTCCGGCTGGTCGAGACGCTGGCCGAGCGTATCGCCGAGGTCTGCCTGGCGGACCGGCGGGTGCACTTGGCGCGGGTGCGGGTGGAAAAGCTCGACATCTTCGCCGACGCAACATCGGCGGGCGTGGAAATCGAGCGTCGTCAGGGCGACTTGTCCACGGCCTGACGGCCGGCCGGACAGGCCATCGTGTATCTTGGCATGCGTTAATTTCGTTGCACTGCCCGGCATAAGGGGTGCGTAAAATCAACGACTTAGCAGTTGCCTAAATTTTTGGCAATCTTGTGGAAAGGCAGCATTTCCGCGACTTTCACACCTGTGCGAGCGGCTCCGCCCACAAACTTATCCACATCACCCGGAGATCGCGCGCCGGCGTGCATCGCCCCCTGGCCGAACAGCAGTGAAGCGGCCAATTATCCGTTGCTATGAGCGATCCGCCCGCCTCCCCTCCCGCCGTCGGCGCCGCGGCCATCGAGGCCGCCCTCGTCACCATGCCCTTCAGCCCCGGCGTCTATCGCATGCAGGATGCCAAGGGCGACGCGCTCTATGTCGGCAAGGCGCGCAGCCTGAAGAAACGGGTAGCGGCCTACGTCCAGCTCGGCCGGCTCGACGAACGATTGCGGCGGATGGTGAACGAAACCGCCTCGATGGAGGTGATCACCACTCACACCGAGGCCGAGGCGCTGCTGCTCGAGGCCAACCTGATCAAGCGCCTGAAGCCGCGGTTCAACATCGTGCTGCGGGACGACAAGTCTTACCCCTGGCTGATGCTGACCGAGGACCACCCGTTCCCGCAGATTGCCAAGCACCGCGGCGCGCAGGTCCGCAAGGGCAGCTACTGGGGGCCGTTCGCCTCAGCGTGGGCAGTAAACCAGACGGTCACCGCGATGCAGCGCGTATTCCTGCTGCGCTCCTGCGCCGACACCGTCTTCGCCAATCGCGCACGACCGTGCCTGCTGTATCAGATCCGTCGCTGCTCGGCGCCCTGCGTGGGTCGGATCGGCGACGCCGACTACCGCCGTCTGGTCGGCCAGGCGAAGGCGTTCCTGGCCGGCAAGTCGGCGACCGTGCAGCAGGAACTGGCCGCTGAGATGGAGCAGGCCGCCGGCACCCTGGAATTCGAGCACGCCGCGGCGGTGCGCGACCGCATCCGCGCGCTGACCTTCGTGCAGGGCAACGACGTCGTGAACCCCGCCAGCCTGCGGGACGCCGATGTGATCGCCGCGTGGCAGATTGCGGGACAGACCTGCGTGCAGGTGTTCTTCGTCCGCGGCGGCCGCAACAACGGCAACCGCGCGTTCTTCCCGACCCACGCGAAGGCCGAGGAGGCCGGCGAAGTGCTGGCCGCGTTCGTCGCGCAATTCTACGACGACAAGCCGCCGCCGCCCTGTGTGCTGGTGAACCATCCGCTGCCCGAACAGGACCTGGTCGCCGAGGCGCTGAGCCTGAAGGCGGCCCGCAAGGTGGAGATCCTGGTGCCTCAGCGCGGCGAGAAGCGCGCGGTGGTGCTGCACGCCGAAGTCAACGCACGCGAGGCATTGGAACGCAAGCTGGCGGAGAGCGCCGGACAGGCGAAGCTGCTCGATGGTGTCGCACAGTTGTTCGGCCTGCCGGCGCCACCGGAACGCATCGAGGTGTACGACAACTCGCACATCATGGGTGCCAACCCGTACGGCGTGATGATCGTCGCCGGGCCGGAGGGATTTCGGAAGGCGGCCTATCGCAAGTTCGCCATCCGCGGCCCGGTCACGCCGGGCGATGACTTCGCGATGATGCGCGAGGTGTTGCAACGCCGCTTCACACGCGCGCTGAAGGAGCAGGAGGAGGGCGCGCCGGCGGCCGACTGGCCGGACGTGGTGCTGATCGACGGCGGCGCCGGACAGCTATCTGCCGCGCGCGACGTCATGACCGATCTCGGCGTGCAGGATGTGAAGCTGGTGGCAATCGCCAAGGGACCGGACCGCGATGCCGGACGCGAGTGGTTTCACACCGATGGGTCGGCGCCGTTCCAACTGCCGCCGCGCGATCCGGTGCTGTATTTTCTACAACGGCTGCGCGATGAGGCGCATCGGTTCGCCATCACTACCCATCGCGCCGGGCGCTCGAAGAACATCCGGCAGAGCGAACTGGACGAAGTTCCCGGCATCGGCGCCGCGCGCAAGCGTGCGTTGCTCAACCACTTCGGCTCGGCACGTGGGGTGAAGATGGCGGGATTGGCCGATCTGGAGGCAGCACCCGGTATCAGCCACGAGACGGCGCGAAGCGTATATGCGCATTTCCATCCGGGGGTGCGATTGGAGAGTGCATCCTAAATTCGATTTAATGCCCTAAATCACTCACAAGGAGGCGATGTAACATTAGGTGCATTGCCGATTACATGCATTGATCCAAATAGCCGCCTGCGGTGCGTCGGCTCCGCTTTCGCAGATTGGCTCACCTACGATGAAAAAACACCGTTTTTGGCTGTTTGCCGCCGTCCTCCTGGCGTTGCCCGCACTCTGGCTCACGCACAACCACAGCTCACTGCACGCGCAGGCCGCGGCGTCCGCTCCGGCGGTTCCCGTCACCGCAACGCCCGCCAAGGTGCAGGACGTTGCCATGTATTTGCGGGGGCTCGGCACCGTGCAGGCATTCAACACGGTCGAGATCAAGGCACAGGTCAATGGCATGCTCACCGGCATCCCGGTGCAGGAAGGCCAGGAGGTGCATCAAGGCGACATTGTGGCCGAGATCGATCCCCACCCCTATCAGGCCACACTCGACCAGGTAACCGCGCAGCGCGCCGGAGACATGGCACAGCTTCAAAGCGCACAGCTCGATCTGCAGCGCTTTCAGCATCTGGCGAAAAGCCAATTCGCGCCGGTACAGCAGGTGGATGATCAGCAGGCGACGGTCAACAAGCTGGTCGCCGCGGTGCAGGCGGATACGGCGGCGATCGAAACCGCGCAGATCAACCTCGATTATTGCACCATCCATGCACCGATCAACGGCCGTGTCGGCTTCCATCAGACCGATATCGGCAATCTGATTCAGACAGCCAGCCAGACCGGCATCGTGTCGATCACCCAGGACAAGCCGATATCGGTTGTCTTCACGCTGGCCGAGTCGCAGTTGCCGCACATTCAGAAGGCGATGGTCAATGGCCCGCTGCCGGTGACGGTGTACGCGAGCGACGACCAGACCAAGCTCGCGGACGGTCAGTTGCTGACGCCGAACAATGCGATCGACGCATCCACCGGCACGATCCAGATCAAGGCCACATTCCCGAATAACGACGACGCGCTCTGGCCCGGCGAGTTCGTCAACGCCAGGCTGCGCGTGGACACGCTGCATCAGGCGGTGACCGTACCGGTCGCAGCCATTCAACATGGACCGAATGGACTGTTCGTCTATACCGTCAAGCCGGACAATACGGTGCAGGAACATGCCATCGACGTGACCTATCAGGATGACGAGATCGCGGTGATCGCCAACGGCGTGACCAGCGGCGAGAACGTCGTCCTGAGCGGTCAGTCCCGGCTGGCGCCCGGCACTCGTGTCGCCACGAATGCTGCCAATCCGGCGCCCGGCGGCGGCAGCTAGAGCGCGTCCCTCGCATGAGCATCTCGACACCATTCATCCGTCGTCCGATCGCGACCTCGCTGCTGACGGCAGCAGTACTTCTGGCCGGTCTTGTCGTGTTCCCGCTGCTGCCCGTCGCTCCGCTGCCGAACGTCGAGTTTCCCACTCTTGTGGTGTCGGCGAGCTATCCCGGCGCAAGTCCCGAGACAATGGCTGCCACCGTTGCGACGCCGCTGGAAACCGAATTCGGCGAGATGCTGCCCGGCCTGGCGCAGATGACCTCGACCAGTGTGCTGGGAAGCACTCAGATCACCCTGCAATTCGACCTCAGTACCGATATCAAGTCCGAAGCCACCATGGTGCTGGAGGCAATCAATGCCGCCCAGGGCTCGCTGCCGAAGGCGATGCCGAATCCGCCGACCTTCCGTGAAACCAATCCGTCCGACGCGCCGATCCTGATCCTGTCGATGCAATCGGATCAGGCACCGATCACCGAAGTGGACGACTACGCGGAGAACCTGGTCGCGCAACAACTGTCGCAGCTTCAGGGCGTGGGACAGGTGCTGGTGGGCGGACAACAGACGCCGGCGATACGCGTGCAGGTCGACCCCGCCAGGCTCGCCTCGATGGGCATGACCCTCGAAGACGTGCGCAACGTGCTGACCAATGCCACGGTGGACGATCCGAAAGGCAGCATCAACGGATCGCAGCAGTCATACACGATCTACGCCAACGATCAGCTCACCAAGGCGGCACCGTACAACAACATCATCATCGGCTATCGCAACGGCGCCGCGATCCGCATCGGCGACATCGGACGGGCGATCGATGGTCCGCAGAACGACCAGTTGGCGGCATGGACCAACGGCAAGCGCAGCGTTCTGCTCCTGGTGTTCAAGCAGGCCAACGCCAATGTCATCACCACGGCCGACAGCGTGAAGGCCAAGCTGCCGGAGCTGGAGAACAACATACCGCCAAATATCCACATGTCGGTGGTGTCGGATCGCACACTGACGATCCGCGCGTCGGTCGGCGATGTCGAGTTCACGCTGATGCTGGCGGTCGGCCTGGTGGTGATGGTGATCTTCCTGTTCCTGCGCAACCTGTGGGCCACCATCATCCCCAGCATCACGATACCGGTGTCACTGGCCGGCACCTTGGGCGCCATGTACCTGTGCGGCTTCAGCCTGGACAATCTGTCGCTGATGGGGCTGACCATCGCGGTCGGCTTTGTCGTGGACGATGCGATCGTGATGCTGGAGAACATCTTCCGCTACATCGAGGCAGGCATGAAACCGCTGGACGCCGCCATCAAGGGCGCCGGCGAGATCGGCTTCACCATCATCTCGATCAGCTTCTCGCTGATCGCGGTGTTCATCCCTCTGCTGCTGATGGGCGGCATCGTCGGCCGGCTGTTCCGCGAATTCGCGATCTGCGTGTCGATGACCATCGTGATTTCGGCCCTGGTTTCGCTGACGCTCACGCCGATGATGGCATCGCGCTTCCTGTCGTCCGAGGCGCACGAGCATGGCCGCGTCTACAATGCCATCGAGCAGGCATTCGCCGCGACGCTGCGCTTCTATGAGCGCACGCTCGATATCGCGCTGCGCTTCCGCTTCGTCACGCTGCTGGTGTTCCTGGCGACGGTGAGCCTCAGCGTGCTGCTGTTCGTGATGATCCCCAAGGGTTTCTTCCCGGACCAGGACACCGGTATCTTGATCGGCACCACTGATGCCGCGCAGGACATCTCGTACGACGCGATGGCCACGTTGCAGCAGCAGGTGAACAGCATCGTCCAGTCGGATCCGGCGGTCGCGTCGGTTGTGGCGTCGGTGGGCGCCGGCGTGGCCGGGCAGACCGCGAACAACGGCCGCATGTATATCACGCTGAAGCCGTGGGACCAGCGCAACGACAACGCGTTCCAGGTGATCCGCCGGATCGATCGGCGGATGCAGGCGGTCCCGGGTATCCGCCTGTTCCTCCAGGCCGTGCAGGATGTGCGCGTGGGCGGACGCGTCTCGCGCACGCAGTATCAATATACATTGCAGGACTCCAAGGCCGACGAACTGAACACCTGGGCGCCGAAGATCCTCGACAAGCTGCGCAGCCTGCCGCAGCTCGCCGATGTCACGTCGGACCAGGAGGATGCCGGCACCACTGAAACCTTGACCTACGACCGCGATCAGGCGGCGCGCTTCGGCGTGCAGCCGGCGGCGATCGACAACATTCTGTATGACGCGTTCGGCCAGCGCGAGGTGGCGCAATACTTCACCGGCAACAAGGCGTACTATGTGATCCTGGAGGCGTTGCCGGATCAGCTGGGCGAATTGAGCACGCTGCAGAAGCTCTATGTCACCTCGTCTGGCGGCCAAGCGGTACCGCTGTCCACTCTGGTGCATCAAACGACGGTTCCGGTGCAGCCCGTGGGGTTGAACCACCAAAGCCAGTTCCCGGCGGTAACCATCTCATTCAACCTGCAAGGCAGCGCCGCGCTCGGCGAAGCCGTCACCGCAATCGAACGCACCGAATCTCAGATGGGCGTGCCGGTGACGGTGCAAGGCTCGTTTCAGGGAACCGCGCAGGCGTTTCAGACCTCACTCAGCACCGAGCCGTATCTGATCGCGGCCGCCCTGGTCACCGTCTACATCATCCTCGGCATCCTGTACGAAAGCTACATCCTGCCGCTGACGATATTGTCCACCCTGCCATCCGCCGGCGTCGGAGCGCTGCTGATCCTGTTGGCGTTCGGCTACCAGCTCACCGTGATCGCGTTGATCGGCATCATCCTGCTGATCGGCATCGTGAAGAAGAACGGCATCATGATGGTGGACTTCGCCATCAACGCCGAACGGCACGACGGGCTGTCGCCGATTGCGGCAATTCGGCAGGCGTGCCTGCTGCGGTTCCGGCCGATCCTGATGACGACCATGGCGGCATTGCTCAGCGGCGTGCCGCTGATGCTGGAAGGCGGCGCGGGATCGGAACTGCGCAAACCGCTGGGCTTCGCCATGGTGGGAGGATTGGCGTTGAGCCAGGTGCTCACTCTCTACACGACGCCGGTGATCTACCTCTATCTCGATCGGCTGCAACACTGGCTGGCGCCACGCCGCGCGCCGAACGTGCCGAAGCTTGCGGCGATCATGGCAGGCTCGAATGCCGAAGGAGCGGATTAAGCGAACCAGGAGGAACGTTCGATGCAGACTGCGCATGCCCGCCGCACGTTGGGCTTCCTGCTGCGGGAGAGCTCGCGCCTGATGCGGCGGCGCTTCGTTCACCATGCACGCAAGGCACGGCTGCCGCTCAACCTGTCTGCGGCGAGCCTGCTGTCGCAGGTTTGGCGTGAACCGGGAATCAGCCAGGTTCGCATCGCCTGTCTGCTGGACCTGGAGACGATCTCGGTGGTTCGCCTGGTCGACAGCCTCCAGCAGGCCGGGCTGCTGGAACGCCGGCCGCACGCCACCGACCGCCGCATCCGCACCCTCTGGCTGACGCCGGCCGGAGAAGCAGCCGTGGCTCAGGTGCGCCGGATCACCGACATGGTACGACGTGAGACGCTGGCTGGTATGCCGAAGGCCGAACGGGAACAGCTTCTGGACACATTGCTGACGCTGCGCACGAACCTGCTGCGTGCAGCGGATACCGAGCACCCGGCGGCGGCGTGACTCCGCCGAGCGCTCAGGTCACCTGCCGCAGCAGCCAGTACAGCGACCCGGCCAGCAGCATGGCCGCCGGGAGAGTGAGCACCCATGCCAGGGCGATGCTGCGCACCGTGCTCCATTGCAGTCCTGAGCCGTTGGCCAGCATGGTTCCCGCCACACCGCTGGACAGGACATGCGTGGTCGAGACCGGCAAACCGAACATATCGGCCGCACCGATCGTCGCAGCGGCGACCAGTTCGGCCGAGGCACCCTGTCCGTAGGTAAGGTGGCTCTTGCCGATCTTCTCGCCCACCGTCACCACGATGCGTTTCCAGCCGATCATGGTACCGAGACCGAGCGCGATCGCCACCGCCACCTTCACCCACACGGGGATGAACTTGGTCGCCTCGTCCACCGCGCCGCGATAGGCGGTCAGAACCGAGACATCCTGCGCCGGGAGGTCGGTCTTTTGCGCCAAGCGAATACCTTCGCTCACCAGATACATGTCGTTGCGTACGTTCGATACCGCGGCGGCGGGGATCGCGCTCATTTCGCCGTGCGCACGCACCTGGGCAGCGATGTCGCCGGCCAGCGTGTCGAGCGCCGCCCAGGTCTGCGGACCGGCGATCCGGCGCGCCTGCACCGCCTCGGTCACCACCGACCGCGCCTCCGCAGCGGACGGCGCCGGCGTTCCGCCCGCATGCGCAACAAACACCGCCTGCGCGTGCTGCGTAGCCTGGTAGAACGCCGGGGTCGCGCCACTCGGCATCGCGTGATTCAGTGCGAACGCCGTGGGCACCGCGCCGATCAGGATCAGCATGATCAGGCCCATGCCCTTCTGTCCGTCGTTCGAGCCGTGCGCGAACGACACGCCGGTGCAGGTGAGGATCAGCAGACCGCGAATCCACGGCGGCGGCGGCCGGTTGGAGGTTGGCGCCGTGTACAGCGCCTTGTTGCGGATCACGAACTTCATCACCAGCAGCATCAACGCGGAAAGGACAAATCCCACGATGGGGCTGAACAGCAGCGCGCGGAACACGCCCATCGCCTGCGACCAGTCGACACCCGAGGTACCGGAACCCGCCGGCGACATGAGCTGGTTGGCCAGGCCGACACCGATAATCGAGCCGATCAGCGTGTGCGACGAACTCGCCGGGAGCCCGAGCCACCAGGTACCAAGGTTCCATACGATGGCAGCGATCAGCAGAGAGAAGATCATCGCGAAGCCCGCGCTGCCGCCGACCTGAAGGATCAGCTCCACCGGCAGCAGCGACAGCACGCTGAATGCGACGGCCCCCGACGAGGCCATCACACCAAAGAAATTGAACGCGCCCGACCACACCACCGCGATATGCGGCGGCAGACTGTGAGTGTAGATCACCGTGGCCACGGCATTGGCCGTATCATGGAAGCCGTTGACGAACTCGAACCCGAGCGCGATCAGCAGCGCGATGCCCAGCAGCACGAAGGCGCCGATCGCCACCGGCGGAGTGTGCGCCGCGTCGATGTCGCCCAGCAGCCCGTACAGCGTGTAGCCGACGCCGACCGCAAGCAGCACCAGAAATATGATGCCGCTCGAGGCGCGCGGCCTGGTGTTGAGGTTCGGTCGCGCAGGCAGTGTCGCCGCGATGGCTTCGGACATGCTGATCCCCTGGTTTCGATCATCGTTGCCCGCAGGGTACTCGCCCAGGCGCGCCCAACTATCTCAGTTCCGTGACAGTTGTCGTCGGTCCCCCCTCCCGCTGCGCCAACCGAACCGCTAGGGTGCGCGCGATGCTGACCGACCTGCCGAACCTGCTGACGCTGTCGCGCATCGTGGCGATCCCGCTGCTGGTGGTGCTGGTGGCGTTGCGCCAGCCGGCGGCCGATCTCGCTGCCTGCGTGCTGTTCAGCAGCGCCGCCATCACCGACTACTTCGACGGCAAGGTCGCGCGTTCCCGCCGCCAGCAATCCGATCTCGGCCGCATGCTCGACCCGATCGCCGACAAGCTGCTGGTGGGCGCCGCACTGATGATGCTGGTCGGCCAGGGACGGCTGTCCACCTGGGGCCTGTATCCGGCGATCGTCATCATGCTGCGCGAGATCCTGGTGAGCGGGCTGCGCGAATACCTCGCCGCAATCCGCATCGGCCTGCCGGTCACGCCACTGGCCAAGTGGAAGACCGGCTTCCAGATGGGCGCCCTCGGCACGCTGCTCGCCGGCGACTCCACGGCGCACTTTGTGGGTCTCCCGTTCTTGCCGGTCACAACAATCGGCGAGGCCATGCTGTGGGTCGCCGCCGCGCTGACTTTGTGGACTGGCTGGGATTATCTGACCGCAGGCGTGCGGCACGCCTCCGGCCCGCGCCCCGGTGCCCTGCCCAAACGCCAGCTTCCCTGATCGTGCGGGTCCTCGGTATCGTCGGCTGGTCCGGCAGTGGCAAGACCACCCTGCTGACCAGACTGATCCCGTTGCTGCGCGCCCGCGGCCTCACCGTCTCCACCGTGAAGCATACGCATCACGGCTTCGACATGGACCGACCCGGCAAGGACACCTATCGCCACCGCGAGGCAGGCGCGCACGAGGTGATGGTGGCCGCGGGCAACCGCTGGGCGCTGCTGCACGAGGTGGTCGGGCCGGAGCCGGAACTGCCCGACCTGCTGGCACGGATGCAGCCGGTCGATCTTGTGCTGGTCGAGGGCTACAAGACCCACAAATTCCCCAAGCTCGAAGTGCACCGGCCCGCGCTCGGCAAACCGCCGATCTGGCCCGGGCAGACCGATATCGTTGCAATTGCCGCCGATGCGCCGGTCAGCGCCGACCGCATGGTCCTCGCCTTGAACGATCCTGTCGCGATCGCGACCTGGATTGTGGCGGGCTGAACCGCTCCCTCGTCAGGCCCGCGATGCCAGGCCGTTCGGCGGCGGCGCGGATCGTGCCGGCCGGAGCGGCCCCGAGCACGAGGACATTCCGCGGATAGGTTCCTGAAGCGCGAGACCGTCGGCAAGACGCGCTGAAATCCGCTTGCCCCACCCTGCACCGGACCAAAGTGGAAGGGTTCCAAGGGCTGTGCCCTTGGCGGGAGTTCAGAGGGCAGAGCCTTCTGGTGGCGTCCGCGGCAAAGCCCCGACCTTCTTCGTTCACCGGATTACCCTGGGCCATATCCGAGAGGTCCTTGAGCGCGGCGCACGGCCGGGGCACAGTCCGCCCCGGCTGGCCCGTCCGGCCCGTCGATCCGACGATTCGCCCCGGTGGGAGCCTTGGTTCATGCGCCGCATCGCCTTCACCTGCCTGTGCCTGGCGCTGTCCGGTTGCGGCTACAATACCTGGTGGAATCCACCGTTCAGCAGCGGCTTCAATCCCAATTTCCCGGCCGGCGACAGCGAGAACATGCGTCGCGTGGCGGGCGAGCAGGTCGAGGTTCCGGCGCTCACGCCGGAACCGGGCGACATCTGGCCGGGTCCGCCGCCGAGGAGCCTACCCTGCAAGAACTCGACGCAGGGCCAGCAAGGCGGAACGGAGCAGCCGGTACCGGGGTCGCCGGATTTCCGCAACCAGCAGCCTAACCTGCCACCCCCGCCGGCGACGCGCGGTAGCTCAACGCCGCCGGGCTCCAACATGCCCGGCCCGGCTGCGTTGCCGACCCCGACGCCGCCCAACCCCACGATCACGACGCCGCCCGCCCGCAACCCGGCAGGACAGGTCTACTCGACTCCGCAAGGTCCGGCGGTCACCAACGGGGGCACCAGTGGTTATCAGACCATCACCCCACCAGGCGGTGGCTCAGCAATCGTTGTGCCCAATGGCAATGGCACCAGTACCGATCATACATTCGGACGGCAGGATCGAGACAGTCCCCACACCACGTTGAAGCGCCATGGCCGATGTCGAAGCTCCACTGACCATCCTCTACTTCGCCTGGCTGCGCGAGCGGACCGGCACGTCGCTGGAGACTGTGGCGCGCCCCGCCGGCGTCGCCACGGTTGGTGACCTCATCGCATGGCTGACGGAGCGCAGCCCCGGCCATGCCGACGCCTTCGCCAACCGCCGCGCGGTGCGTTGCGCGGTGAACCAGGACTTCGCCGATCCCGCCACCCGAGTCGGTCCCGGCGACGAGGTAGCGTTCTTCCCACCGGTGACGGGTGGCTGACGGCATGGCCAGGATCAGCGTGCGGGCCGCGGACTTCGATATCGGCGCGGAATTCGCCGCCCTGACCGCGGGCCGCACCGACATCGGCGGCATTGGCTGCTTCGTCGGCACGGTGCGCGGCGACGCGGGAGACCGCGTTGCGGCGATGACGCTGGAGCACTATCCGGCGATGACCGAACGCGCCATCGCACGCATTACCGAGGAAGCCGAACGGCGCTGGCAGTTGCTGGGCTGCACCGTGATCCACCGCATCGGCCGTCTGACCGCGGGCGAGAACATTGTGCTGGTGCTGGCCGCCGCGGCGCATCGCCAACCTGCGTTGGATGCCGCCGCCTTCCTGATCGACTGGCTGAAGACCAGGGCGCCGTTCTGGAAGAAAGAGGAATTCGCCGACGGCGGGGCAAACTGGGTGGAGGCACGCTCCGCGGACGATGCGGCGGCCGCGCGGTGGCAATGACGCGTTGGTGCCCCGCACGAATGCCGTTATGATTGTCCGGATGTGTCCATCTTTCTCCAGCTGAACCCGCGCAGCGCTGCCGGCAGCAGATCGCCTTGTGCAACGGTGACGCGGACCCCGGTGGGCGTACCCAGCACGTTGCGCTGTTCATAGGTACCGGCCGATGGCGCCCGCATCCCGGGCGGATATTCACCGGCCGTCATTCGTTCGCCGCCCAATCGCCCAACCCCGTTTGGATTCTCAATGGTTCATCTATCTGTCACGATGTGGGCGACACCATCCGTATTTGTACCTTAGTCCAGGGGACGCACGCACGGAACGCACGGTAAGCCTTCGGGACGCGGCGCACTGTTGGCGGCGACGGCCTGACCGCTACCATCCCAGGATGATGTGCACGATCGGCGCTTCGACCGGTCAGCGATGTCATTCGTGATGCGTGTCGATCGCCGATATCCGGAGGACCCCACCATGACTCGACGTGCCAACAGCCTCCCGGCGCTTTCATGTGCGCTGCTCCTTGCGGCCTGCGCCGAGACCCCTATGGGACCGACCGTTCAGGTTCTGCCAGGTCCCGGCAAATCATTCGCCAGCTTCCAGAGCGATCAGGCGATCTGCCGCCAATTCGCGGAGCAGGCGGTACGAGATCAGGCGCAGGGCGCCAATCTGCGCGGGCTCGGCACAGCGGCGCTGACAACGGTGCTTGGCGCCGGGCTGGGTGCGGCGATCGGTGGCGGGCAAGGCGCGGCAATCGGCGCGGCCGGCGGTGCGCTTGGCGGCGCCGGTCTGGGTGCGGTGCGAAGCTCGAACGCACAGAACGCAATCCAGGCGCAATACGACAATGCCTTCGTCCAATGCATGTTCAGTCTTGGCAACTCGGTGCCGAACACCGGGCCGATGGTGGGTCAATCACCAGCACCGGGATAGCTGGTTCGCGGTGATGAGATTGAATGGCCGCAACGGTCGACATGGTAAACTGGACCTGGCTCGCACCATCTGTTCGCGGCACGCCGGGTCCAAGCACCGTTCTGCCGCGGGCTGGCAATCAAACCGTGCGTCCAGCTGTTCAAGTTCGCGCAGAAGACAATCGGTGTGTTGTTCGCTGCCGCGATCGCGAACTGTAACGACGTGATCCCGAACGTGCTGTCACTGATCGATGTACCGCTCGTCGCCAGCCTTGTGCTCATGATGACCAGAACTTGTATTGACAAACTCTGCCCCCGATCCGACACGGTCGGAAGTTGCACCTGAAGGTGCATAGCTTGTCTGATACCAGGGGTATCGGCAAACGTGGATAATATACAATGACGCCGGAAGGCTTTTCGACCCAATCGTTGGCTCCAAGGGATCGGCCAGTTGCCTGGCACGAATGGTTCCGGCCCGTGCTGGACGTGACACCGCTGCCTGGTGCCGAAGCTGAATTCCTGGCCGAGAACCGGGTCTGGAAGCTGGGCGGGTTCGTGATGAGCCGGGTGTCGGCGCCGCCGGTGCGCGTACTGCGAACCAAAACCCATGTGAGACGCGACCCGATCGATCACTGGGTGCTGACCTATGCCCAACAGGGCGCGATGTTGGTGAAGACCGACGCAACCTCGTTCGAGGTTCCGGCCGGCGTGCCGTATCTGTGGTCACTCGGGGAGGCATCGGAAACCGAGCGGACGCGCGTCGATCGCGTCCAGTTATTTCTGCCGCGCGACGGGTTCCGCGACATCGCGCCTCTGCTCGATGCAGCGTGCGGGTCGGTCCTGGATCTGCCGCTTGGCCATCTGCTAGGCGACTATATGCTTGCTCTGGAACGCAGATTGCCGGCATTGACATCGGCCGAGCTTCCGGCGCTGACGCACGCCGTGCGGGCAATGATCGCCGCTGCGGTCGCCCCGTCTCCGGCACGGGTCGCAGTGGCAAGGAACCAGATCGAGCTTGGCAGGATGGAACGGGTGCGCAAGGCCGTCCAGCGGCACCTGCACTCGCCCGTCCTCGGCCCCGCGACGCTGTGCCGATTGGTTGGCGTCTCCCGCTCCAATCTGTATCGCCTGTTGGAATCGGTCGGCGGCGTGGCCCGCTACATTCAGAGGCAGCGGTTGCTTGAGGCGCACTCGATCTTGAGCAGCCCAACGTCGCATACCAAGATTGTGACGATCGCCGATGATCTTTGTTTTCCGGATGCTTCAAGTTTCAGCCGCGCATTCAAGAGGGAGTTCGGCTGCAGCCCAAGCGAAGCGCGGTGCGCCGCATTGGCCGGACTTGCCATTCCGGCGGTGCCGCTGGGCCGCACCGAGCACGCCATTGCTGACTTCAGCGATCTGCTGCGGGAATTCTAGCGCACCTTCCGGTTGAGCGGAAACGCAGCGATTTATGTCGCTTCCCGACGGGTCGAACACGGACGCCGTACCGCCAATGCCTGAAACAGCGGAATGGCGAAGTTGCGACGCAGTGCAACGCAACGGGATTCCAGGTTAATCACTGCCGGTTCGGGGACCGCTAGACTGCAAGACTATGCTGCGATTGTCGGCGGCCGCGGTCGCTGGAGACTACAACGCCATGACACTGATTTGGTGATTCTCGCTCGCGTAGGCTGTGCCGCCATTCCGCTGCGACGGGCCCGGCCAGAGCCTCGCCGGCATCGTTGACCACGGCGCCACCCTGTTCGGCTGCTGGGATCGTCTGACGGTGACGATAATGTCCGATCTGCTGGTCATCGAATATTCAACCGAGCGAAAGGCAGAGGCGGTTCGCCGGACGCTGTTGGACATGCAACAGGAGTATCTGATCGACCTTGGCGATGCGGTGATCGCGACGAAATGCGCTCCGGGTCAGGTCAGGTTGAACCAGTTGTTCCGACCGACGGAACCAGGTGCTGCGTCCGGCATGTTCTGGGGCTCCTTGATCGGACTGCTGTTCATGGTGCCGCTCGTGAGTATGGCTGCTGGTGCACCCGGCGGCAGGCTCATGGAGCTTGGCATCGACGCCAACTTCATGACCGAGGCGGGCAATGCGCTGCAGTCAGGCAATGCCGCCCTGTTCCTGCTGATCCGCAAGATGACCACGGGCAAGGTGCAAGCGGCGCTGCGGGGCAGCGGCGGCAAGATATTGCGGAGCGCGTTCGACGCATCGAACCTAGCAGTGCTGCAGGAGGCGCTTGCCGGGTTGCGATCGGCGGTTGCGGCATCCGGTCCGCCGGTGAAATCGTGAGCCGATGGACTTGTGCCGCGTGCCGACCAGTGTCACGACAGAGCCGACCCGATCGTGCCGCTGTCGCGGTGGCAACCCTGGAGACGACATCATGAACGATGCCGCTATTGCACCATTGCTCGGCCACACCCTGATGGCCCTCGACACGCCTGCACTGATCGTCGATCTAGATGTCATCGAAGGCAATATCGCGCGCATCGCCAAACTCTGCCGCGACAACGGGGTCAACTGGCGCCCCCATGTGAAGGGCAACAAGACCGTTGAGATCGTGCGCAAGGAGTTGGCCGCCGGTGCGATCGGCATCACCTGCGCCAAGGTCGGCGAAGCCGAGGTGATGGCAGCAGCCGGCGTGCGCAGCATTCTGATCGCCAACGAGATCGTCGGCGCGTCGAAGATCGCGCGGCTGGTGGCGCTGCAGTCGCGGGCCGCCGTAATGGTCGGGATCGATTCGGTTGCCAACTGTGCCCCGATCGCCGCAGCGGCGGAGCGCGCGGGCGTGGTCGTTCCCGTGGTGATCGAGGTGAATGTCGGTATGAATCGAGCCGGAGTGGCACCCGGGGCGCCGGTGGTGGCGCTGGCCAATGCGGTCGCGACCATGAAAGGCGTACGGCTCGCGGGCCTGATGACCTGGGAGAGCCAGGCCGTCACGATCGCCGATCCGGCCGAAAAAGCGCGCGTGGTGCACGAGGCCGTCGCGACCTTCACCGCCAGTGCTGATGCCTGCCGCCAGGCTGGCCATCGGATCGAAATCGTAAGCTGCGGCGGCAGCGGCACCTTGCCATATTGCGCGATGCAGCCGGGGATTACGGAAATCGAGGCGGGCGGCGCGATCTTCAGCGACGTGCTGTATCGCGAACGGTTCCACCTGGATTATCCGGCCGCGCTGCACCTGCTGGCGAGCGTGACCAGCCGGCCGACGCCAACCCGTATCATCCTCGATGCCGGCAAGAAGGCGATGAGCAGCGACGGCGCGGTTCCCGCGCCGCTCGGGTTGACCGGCGTGCGCGGCGTGGCACTTTCGGCCGAGCACGCGACGGTGGAACTGGAGGCGCCGAGCGATGCGCCGGCGGTCGGCGACAAGGTGCTGTTCGTGGTCGGCTATGGCGATACCACCGTGCATCTGCACGAGGAGATTGCGGCGGTTCGCGGCGGCCGGATCGAGGCGATCTGGCCGGTCGCGGCGCGTGGCCGCATCAGGTAGCGGCACGCCTATCTGGAGCACATCGCCCACGTCTCGCGCATCGTGGGCGAGATCGGAGACGCGGCGGCGGTCGCATCGCAGGCCCTGCTGTTTTACTGTTTCATCACGGCGCGGTGGCGTGTGCGCCCCATTTGCGAGACCGGAGCCCAAGCCTATGACCACACCGAGACTGCTCACCGATGACCAGATGCGGCGTTTTGTCGCGCACGGCTACCTTTGTCTGCGCACCGAACTGCCGGACAGTTTTCATCGTGGCATCTTCGAGCGGTTCGACGCGCTGATCGGCGCCGAAGCCAACCTCAACCCCGGCAACAATCTGCTGCCGGCGGTGCCGGAACTGAACCGGGTTTTCGCCGACCCCGTCGTGCGCGGTGCGCTGACCAGCGTGGTCGGGCCGGATTACGTGATGCACCCGCACCGCGCCCTGCACAACAATCCGCCGGGCTCCGACGCGCAACGTATCCACAAGGACAGCTACTGGGGCTATCTGCGCCGCGTGCGCAACCACCGCTGCCGCTGGGCAATGATCATGTACGTGCCGCAGGCGACCCCGCTCGAGCGTGGTCCAACCGGCGTGATTCCCGGCAGCCATTACCAGTCGCAGCGCCCGGACGAGACGCTGATGCCGGAAGTTGCGAGCTGCCTGGAGACCGGTGGGTTCCTGCTGATCCATTACGACATCTGGCACCGCAAGATGAAGAACCACACGCAGGACAAGCGGTTCATGATGAAGTTCGAATTCATCCGCATGCGGGAACCCGATGGGCCAAGCTGGGATCACGCCGATCCTGATTGGCGGTTCGGCGAACTGCCGGGCCTCGATCTGTCCGCTGTCTGGCGTCGGCAATGGGACTGGCTGCGCGGCGCGGGCAGGCAGGATGCGCCGGTCAACGACATCGATGCCGCTGGTCTTGTCGACATCGACCCGCGCCGACGCCTCGCCGCCATCAACGACGTTGCTCGCAATGCGGCCGCGGCGCGCGCTCATTTACCTGCGCTCGCCGCGCTGCTGCACGACACGCTCGAACCGATCGCCGTCGATGCCGCGTATGCCATGGCCAGCGCCGGAACCGACGCGGTATCGCCGTTGCTCGACATCATCCGCGGCGACATCGAGGAGGACACCGACCTCGACCGCGGCTCGCATGACGGCAGCCGCCCGGATGCCGCGATGCCAACCCGCAGTGCTGCCTGTGGTCTGGCCGAGATCGGCGCGCCTGCGGTGCCGGGCCTGCTCGGGATTCTCGCCGAGCAGCGCCGGTTCGCGCGCCCGCAAGCATGCGGCGTTTGCGCTGGGCGAGATCGCCGGCACCGGCACCGAGGTCGCCGATGCGCTCGCCCGCGCCACGCAGGATCCGGCGGCCGCGGTACGCATCAACGCGATCGAGGCGCTTGGACTGAAACCGCCCACGGCCTCCGCCGTCGCCGCCTTGTCGCGCGCGATCAAGGATCCCGATCCACAGGCGCGCTTCTCCGCTGCGCTGTCGCTGGCGCAGATCGGCCCCCCGGCCGAGGCCGCCGTGCCGGCTCTGGAAGGCGCGCTGCACGACGAGAACCGCTACGTGCCGGGCTATGCCGTTGAGGCGCTGGAGCGCATCGCCACGCCCGACGCGATCCGGGTGCTGCTGCCGTTCCTGAAGTCCGCGCGCTGGTGCCCGCACACTTCGCCCGCCAGCATCTACTGACACGAACCAGGGGGAAACCAATGAAGCATGTGCCTGGCGCCCTGCGCGCCTGCCTGGCCGCCGCGCTGATCGCACTGGCCGGCCAGGTCGCGCGCGCCGAGCAGGTGCACCTGACCTGGTTCATGTGGTCGGGCACCGAGCCGGAGGTGGTGGCCTGGAAACACGTGGCCGAATTGGTCACGCAGAAATACCCCGACATCACCGTCGAGTTTCAGACCACGTCGTTTCCGGATTACTGGACCAAGCTGCCGGCGCTGGCCGCGGCCGGCAAGCTGCCCGACATCGTCAGTCTGCAAAGCCTGCGGGCGCCAGGCTTCGCCGACCTCATGGTGCCGCTGGACGACCGCATTACGGCGGAAAAGTTCGATATCGATGCGTTCGATCCGTCGATCGTCAAGGGCCTGTCGCGCAACGGCAAACAGTTCGCCCTCCCGTATGATTTCGGACCGCTGGTGCTTTATTACAACAGCGACATGTTCGAGCAGGCAGGCGTGCCGCTGCCGGCACCGGGTTGGACCGAGGCGGATTTCATGCGCGATGCCAAGGCGTTGACCAAGGACGGCGCGTTCGGCTTCGCCGCCAGCGTGCCCGATGCCTTCCTGGTGTTCGCCCGTTCGAAGGACGCGCATTATCTCGATGCCAAGGGCGAGCTCGACCTGGCCAACCCCGGCATGAAGAGCGCCTTCACGCAATACGCCGCGCTGGTCAGTCAGGACAAAGTGGCGCCGCTGCTGCCGGCTAGCGGCGTGCAGTCTTCTTCGATGGCCAATGGTCGCTTCACCTCCGGCAACGTCGCGATGTATGTCGATGGGCCCTGGCAACTGCTGAATATCAAAAAGAAAGCAAGCTTCACTGTCGGCATGGCGCCGGTGCCGGCGCGCGAGGCCGGTAGCATCACGGTCAGCGCCGGCTCCGGCTTCGGCATCTCGACCACCAGCATGCACAAGGACGCGGCCTGGAAGGCGATCCAGGTGATGACCGGGCCGGAGGCGGAACAGTATCTCGCCGAGGCCGGCCGCGCGTTCGCCGCGCGCAAGGACTTCCAGAAGTTCTGGTACGACGTTGCCGCCGTTGGCGTGGTCGGTGCGCGCGAGGCGCTTCCGGCTGCGCTGAAGACAGCCGAGCCTTATGTAACCACGCCGAACTGGGCCACTGTGGCTGCGCTGTTCGAGCAGTATGCGCCGCTCGCATTCGGCGGTTCCGAGCAGCCCGGCAAAGTACTCGACACCATCCAGAACCTGGCGTCGCAGTAGCCGCGTTTGGCGGCAACGCGCACCCGGCGGCGCCGGCGGCATTCCGGCCTGCGTGACGCCATCCCGTTCCTGCTGCCGGGCTTCCTCGGCCTTACCATGTTCCTGATCCTGCCGCTGTTCGCCTCGTTGCTGCTCAGCTTCAGCAACTGGCAGGTGATCGGACAGACGCGGTTCGTCGGGCTGGCCAACTACGTCAACCTCCTCACGCGCGATCCGATCTTCTGGGGCGTGTTCCGCGTCACGCTGCTCTACACCGCGGAATACCTGGTGCTGAACATCGTGCTCGCGCTCGTCATGGCGGTGTGGATCGGCAGCCTGTCCTGGGGCAGGCAGCTGTTCCGGTTGCTGTTCTTTCTGCCGACCTTCACGCCGTTGGTCGGCATCGCCCTGGTCTGGCTGCTGATGTTGACGCCAGGCGGCATCGTCGACGCGGGCTTCGCAGCACTAGGCCTTACAATCCCCAACCTGATCACCAGCCCGGACTATGCGCTGCAGGTACTGGTGATCGTCTCGCTGTGGTCGCATGTCGGCTATAATCTGCTGCTGTTCGGCGCGGCGCTGGAATCCATCCCGTCAACCTACCTGGACGCCGCGGCGATCGACGGCGCCAGGCCCTGGCGGCGCTTCTGGCACATCAAGCTGCCGTTGATCTCGCCGTCGCTGTTCTTCGGCACCGTGCTCACCGCGATTTCCAGCTTGCAGATTTTCGACCAGGTCTATGCACTGACCCGCGGCGGCCCAGGCGCGGCCACCACCACTCTCGGCTATGCCATCTACAGCCAGGGTTTCGTCACCTATCGGCTCGGCTATGCGTCCGCGATCGCCTGGGTGTTGTTCGCGGCGATCATGGCGCTGACCGCGTTGCAGCTTCGGCTGCAGCGGAGCTGGGTTCACTATGACATCTGAGGTGTCCCGCCGCGGCAGGCTCGCCCGCATCGCGAGTGCGGTGCGGCATGTCGGCATCGCGATCACCGCGACGGTGTTCCTGTTCCCGTTCTTCTGGATGGTCTCCAATGCGCTACGGCTGGACCGCGAGGTGTTCGCCATGCCGCCACACCTGCTGCCCGGCAGCGTGCAGTGGTTCAACTTCGTCGCGGCATGGCGCTATCTGCCGTTCGGCCGCTTCTTCCTCAACAGCGCCTTCGTTGCCGGAACCGTCACCGCGATCGTGCTCGTGGTGTCGAGCCTGGCCGGCTACGCATTCGCACGGCTGAAGTTTCCCGGCCGCGGCGGCCTGTTCGTCGTCTATCTCGCGACGTTGATGGTGCCGCAGGCGGTGATCGTCATCCCGCTGTTCCTGATGATGGGCGCGTTCGGCTGGATCGACACCTATCAGGGCCTGATCGTGCCGGTGGCGTTCAGTTCCTTCGGCACCTTCCTGCTGCGTCAGTTCTTCCTCACCATCCCGCAGGAGCTCGAGGATGCCGCGCGGATCGACGGCGCGTCGCAACTGCGCATCCTGCTGACGATATTTCTGCCGTTGTCGCTGCCGGCGCTGGGCCTGCTGGCACTGTTCACCTTCACCGGCCAGTGGAATTCCTTCCTCTGGCCGCTGATCGCCGTGAACGGCCCCGACCACGCGACGCTGCCGCTCGGCCTGACGATGTTCCAGGGCCAGCAGGGCACGCAGTGGAGCTACATGATGGCCGGCGCCACCATTTCGATGCTGCCCGGCCTGGTTCTGACGATCCTGATGCACCGCTACATTTTCAAGAGCATCGCGATCGGTTCAGGCTTCGGCGGCCGCTGAGGAGAAAGGAACTTGCGGCCGCGCCAATCAGGTGAACCTCCGGCCCACCTGCGCGGTTGAATCGCCCGCAACAAAGGATTCAACACGGAGCGACCAGATACAAGGACGATCGAGGGCCACAGAGCGCCACGAACGCGCTTCGCGCGAGGCCCATTTTCATCCTCCGTGGCCCTCGATCGTCATCGGTGTTTCAATTCTGCTCAATCCCGACCGCACCGGCTGTTCATCCGATTGCCCTGAACTCGCCGCACCGCCCCCTTTGCGTATTTCCGTCAGCGTCTGCTAAGATCGTTTGGAACGTTCCAATTATCTGGCGACAACCGGGGAGTGTTCAACACGGGTGGCAGAAACGCAGGACGTGATGCTTCAAGAGGCGGGAACGGTTCGGTCTGACGGCACGGGCCTTGTGGGTCCGCGAGCCGGCGTCGAACTCCGGGCTGTGGGGCTCAGCTACAAGGGAGTGGCCGCTCTGCGCGGCATCAACCTCACCATCCATGACGGGGAGTTCTTTTCCTTGCTTGGCCCGAGCGGCTGCGGGAAGACCTCGACGCTCAACGTCATCGGTGGCTTCATCGAACCTGCCACCGGCGATGTGCTGATCCAGAGCCGCTCTGTCCGGCACCTGCCGCCCTATCGGCGTCCGGTGAACACCGTGTTCCAAAGCTATGCGCTGTTTCCGCACATGACCGTGGCCGAAAACGTCGCCTTTGGTCCGCGCATGTCGGGCGATAAAGGCCCCGGCGTCCTGCATCGCGTGCGCGAGTCACTTGCGCTCGTCTCGCTTACCGGCATGGAGGACCGGCGACCGGACCAACTGTCCGGCGGCCAGCAGCAGCGCGTCGCGCTCGCGCGCGCCTTGATCAATCGTCCGTCCGTGTTGCTGTTGGACGAACCGCTCGGCGCGCTCGATCTCAAGCTGCGCAAGCAGATGCAGTTGGAATTGAGCCGCATCCAGCGCGAGGTCGGCATCACCTTCGTCTATGTCACCCACGACCAGGAGGAGGCGATGACGATGTCGGACCGGATCGCAGTCATGAATCATGGCCGTGTGGAACAGGTCGGCACGCCGCAGGAGGTCTACGAACGGCCGGCGAACCTGTTCGTTGCAGATTTCATCGGATCGTCCAACATCCTCCTGGGCACGCTGCTGGACGACGCCGGTGGGATTGCGACTGTCCGGCTGGACTCGGGCACGGTCGCGCGCGCTGTATCCGCGCGACCACTCGCATCAGGGCAGCGCGTCGCGGTCACTATCCGCCCGGACGACATCCAGCTCGCGGCGGGCGATGCGCATCAGTTGGACAGCAACCGGCTGCTCGGGCGCATGACCAAGGTCTCGTTCCTCGGTACCCATCGTCAGATCGTGGTGACCACGAATGACGGCATCGAGGTGACGATCCGCCAGCCGCTGACGGCACCCGGCGACCTGCCGGGTCCGGACGAACCGGCATCGATTAGCTGGTCGAGCAAACGATCGGCATGCTTTTCGACCGAGGAGGAGTGACGGCACGCCGCTCTACTGCGGCGGCGTGGGCGAGTGCCAGACACAATCGAGAATGACACAATCAGCCACGGAGGGGACAATGACCAGCAAGCATGAATGGACCAGGCGGCGCATGCTGCAACGCGCCGCGCAGGCCGGTATCGGCGGCGCCGCGTTCGGTACCGCGTCGCGCTTTGCCACGCCGGCGAAGGCGGCGACAAACCTGCAAGGTCCGGTCAACGCCTTCACCTGGGGCGGACGGATCATTCCCACCGAGGTCGCCGATTTCCAGAAGGAAACCGGTATCAAGCTCAATTTCGTCGGCGCGTCCGGCAATTCCGAGAACCTGGCCAAGGTGAAGCTCGGCGGCGGCGCGCAATACGACATCGTCGGCGTCGACGCGCTGTGGGTTCCTAAATTCTACCAGGAAGGCGTGATCGAGGTGTTCGATATGGCTTCCTGGCCGCAATACAACGACATGTTCGACCAGTTCAAGAATATGTCGATCTGGAAAGTCGGCGACAAGTTCATGGCGCAGCCATGGGCATGGTCGCCGCTGGTGCTGTGGTACAACACGAACCACATCAAGACGCCGCCCACCAGCATCAAGTTCCTGTGGGATCCGGCACTGAAGGGGCGGATCGCGCTCACCCGCCAGCAGGAAGATGTCATCGCCTGGATGGGCATCGCCACCGGGGCCAAGAAACCGTACGACATGACCAAGGAGGAGCTCGCCAACGCCAAGGACGGACTGAAGCGGCTGATGCCCAACATCCTGAAGTTTCCGCCACAGGAAGAAGAACTGGTCAAACTGATGGCCGATGAAACCATCTGGGTGACGGCACTGAGCGCGGGCGGCGCGTTGCGCATCAAGGATGCCGGTGGCCCGCTGTGCAAGGGCTTTCTGCCGCCGGAGGGCTATATCGGCTATTTCGACGGCGACTGCCTGGTGAAGGGTGCCGCCCATCGCGATGCCGCGCTCGCCTGGATGCAGCACCGCGTGCAGGCCAAATACGTGATGGAGAACTTTTTGAAATATCGCCGGCCGCTCGCTTATCGTGGACCGCTCGACGTGCTGAAGCAGGAAGGCAAATCGGACCTGGCGCACGAGCTGTTCTACGACCAGCCGGACCTGATCGCGAAGATGGTGGTGATCGGGCCGCCGCCCAATCTGGGCGACTACATCGATGCGTTCAACGAGGTGGCGGGGAGCTGACCCGGCTGCCGAAACCGTTGATCACCGGCGGGAACGCATGAGCGTCGCGCAGACGGCCGGGTACGTCGCACCGCATCGCGGCTCCCGGACGAAGTGGCCGATCTATGCGTTCCTGCCGCTCACCGTGATGGATTTCGTGCTGTTCGTGTTGCCCATGCTGATCATGGGCATTGCGAGCGTGCTGGTGATCCATGAGTTCCATGTCGAATACCGGCTGACCGCGAACAACTACCTGTTCTTTCTCGGCAGCCCGCTCTACCTATGGATCCTCGGCAAAAGCGTGCTGATCGCGGCCGTGGTCACCTTGGTATGCCTGGTGATCGCGTTCCCGTTTGCCTATTTCCTCACACTGCTGCCGCGTCACGTGCAGCGAATCATGCTGATCCTGGTGATCCTGCCGTTCTGGACCAGCTATCTGCTAAGGGTCTATGCGTGGATGACGATCCTGGGCGAGCGCGGGCTGATCAACCGTGCCCTGCTTGGGTTGGGGATCCTGGACGAGCCGGTGCGGTTCCTGCTCTACAACAACTATGCCGTGGTACTGGTCTCGGTCTATCTCTACATCCCGTATTGCGTGCTGGCGCTCTACACGGCGATCGAGCGGCTCGACACGTCGCTGTTCAGCGCGGCGATGGATCTCGGCGCGCGGCCGCGACAGGTGTTCCTGCACATCATGCTGCCGCTTACCCTGCCGGGCGTATTCGCCTCGTTCATCTTCGTGTTCATTCCCATGGTCGGCGAATACGTCACGCCCACGCTGGTCGGCGGAGCGCGCGGGATGATGATCGTCAATATCGTGGTGTCGCAGTTCCAGGCGCTCCGCTTCGGCATCGGATCGGCGATGGTGTTCGTCATTACGGCGCTTGCGCTCTGCCTGGTGCTGGCACTACGCCGGATGGCCCGGCTGGAAAAGGTGTTCGGTGTTTAACACGACGCGGCGCGTTCCTTTGCCGCTGCGTCTGCATGGCGCGGCGATCTACGTGTTCCTGTATCTGCCGATCGTGCTGATGATCTTCTTTTCCTTCAACAAGTCGTCGCTCGGCACGTTTCCGATCACCGGTTACACGCTGCACTGGTACCAGGACCTCGCGGAAGAGGATTTCCTGGTCAGCGCCTTCTGGAACAGCATGTTCGTCGCGGCCGTCGCCACACCGGTGGCCACGCTGATCGGGACACTGTGCGCGTTCGGGCTGGTGCGCGCGCAGTTCCGGCTGAAGCCGCTGTTCAGCAGCCTGATCCTGCTTCCGATGGTAGTGCCGGGCATGCTGCTCGGTGCCGCTCTGCTTATCGTCATGGTCCCGATCCTGGGATTGACGCTGTCGATCTGGACGGCAGCGGCGGGCCATGTCGTCGTCACCACGCCGTATGCCGTTTTGGCGGTGGCGACGCGTCTCTACGGTTATGACCGGCGGCTCGACGCGGCGGCGGCGGACCTCGGCGCATCGCCTTGGCGCGTGCTGCGTTACGTTACGCTGCCTTTGGTCATGCCAGGTATCCTGGCCGCAGCCCTGATCGTGTTCACCGTGTCGCTGGACACGTTCGGCGTGACCTTCTTCACCATCGGCACCCAGGGCACGCTGCCGATGTACATCTGGGCACAGGTGGAGAACGGAGTGACCCCGACAGTCAACGCCCTCGGCACGCTGCTGATCGTCGGCTCCGTAGGGATACTCGGCTGTGCCCATCTCCTGCTGCGGCGACACTAATCATCGACGATCACCGTCCGCCCATCGGCGGCGCTTTGGATTGCCGCCTCGACCAGCCGCACGCCGCGTGCTCCGTCGGAGAATGAAGGGAAGCGCATGGCATTGCCCTGCATGGCAGACCAGACGCGATACACCACATTGCGGAATGCATCGATGTAGCCTTCGGCATGCCCGGCCGGCAGCGTCGACATCCAAGCGCAGTCTTCGTGGCAAATCCTCCGGCCTGCGCTGTACGATCGTGTTGCCGGCGGTCGTGCGGTGGATATACGTGTTGGGATCCTGCTGGTTCCAGTCGAAACCGCTCGGTCGCGCCATCCGCAGACAGAACGATCGTGTTGGGATGGCCAGGTGCCAGGCCACTGACCGTCAGCGAGCCAGCCGCCCCGTTGTCCAGACGGATCAGCAGGTCCGCCTGCTCTTCCAGCGTCGCTGCAACGCTTATGCCGCCGTCATCGGCCGGACAGCCGGGCGGCCGTGGTCCCTCGCCTGCCCCGCCGCGCCAGATCCGTTCGCGCTGATGCGTGGAAAACTGCGCGGTGATCTCGTGGATTCGCGCGCCCGTGACGTACTCGACGAGATCAAGCCAATGGATACCGAGGTCCATCAGCGCATACGACCGCCCGGTCGTGCCAGGCGTGAACAACCAGACATATTTGTCGGCCGGCAAAACATCCTGCGACAGGTAGCATCCGCCGACCCGACGCAGCATGCCGAAGTCACCGTTCGCCACCTTTCGACGGAGGATCTCCACGAGAGGATAGCCACGATATGTGTATGCGACCGCCCCGACACGCCCCGCCTTGGTGGCGGCATCGATCATCCGCCGGCATTCGTCGGTATTGGTGGCCATCGGCTTTTCGCACAGGACGTGCGCGCCCGCTTCGAATGCCGCGACACTGTGCGCGGCATGCAGATGGTTGGGCGAGCAGACATGCACCACATCCGGCTTCTGTTCGTGCAGCATCCGCGTGACATCGTCGTAGGCCGGGGCGGTCGCGAACGACCGCGCCGAGTCCGACGTGCGGCCGCAGACCGCAACCAGTTCGCCGTCCAATTCGCGGATCAGGCGGACATGTACCCTGGCGATACCGCCGGTGCCGATGATGGCGACGCGCATGCGTTCACCGGCCCGACGGCGGATCGGCCATGTTGAAACCGGCGGCAACCGCCATGGCGCGCAGGTTGGCGTGCCCCAGACGCGCATAGGTCAGCGGATGCGCCTTGCGCGGATCCTGCTCCGCCTCGACAACCAGCCATCCGCTGTAACCATGCGCGAACAGGCATCGCAACAGCGGCAGGAAATCGATGCATCCATCGCCGGGCACGGTGAAGATGCCGCTCAAGACCGCATCCATGAAACTCACGTCTTCCGCCACCGCCTTGTCCAGCATCGCACGCCGGACGTCCTTGCAATGCACATGCACCACGCGCGCGATATGGCGTTCCAGCAATGCAGCCGGATCGCCGCCGGCGAACCGGCAATGACCGGTGTCGAACAACATACCCGCGGCGTCGCCGGTTGCAGCCATCAGCCGGTCGATCTCCGCATCGGTCTGCACGATGGTGCCCATGTGGTGGTGGAAGGCCATGCGGACACCGAACGCCGCCATGCGTTCGGCAAGCGCAGTGACCTTGCGCCCGTAGTCTCGCCATTCAGCATCGGCAAGCGTCGGTCGCTGCGAAATCGGGCGGAATATGCCGTCGTGTCGTCCGCGCGAGGTGTCGGCGTAGACCACAACCTTGCAGCCGAGGTCGCGCAGCAGCGTCAGGTGCGGTTCGATCGCGGCAAACTCTTCCGCCACCTCGCGTTCACAGATACGGCCGTCGTACCAGCCGGAAATCAGCTTGAGCCGATGGCGTGCCAGTATCGGCGCAAGCTCCCCGCTGTTGCGAGGGAACTTACCGCCAAGTTCCGTGCCGCTGTATCCGGCCTCGCGCGTTTCGGCGAGGCATGTCTCCAGCGGAATATCGCCACCGAGCTCCGGCAGGTCGTCGTTCGTCCAGGTGATCGGATTGATGCCGATTTCGACCGCCATGGCGAGTTCCCTTATGGAATATAAGCAACGGAGCATTGCTCCGCCGCTCGCAGCGCAGCGATGGCATCGGTTGCATTAGCGCCGGTTGCCGCCGCTCCACCGACCCAATTCGCAAAGCCTTCCGCCTGCGCCCGCAGCGCCTGCATGAACACGGCTTCTCCGTCCGGTGGCCAGAGAAACCGGCTATCTTCGGCATCTCTCGTGCCAAAGACCTCGACGCGGCAGACGTCGCCCGCCGGAAAGCGGCGGCCAAGCGAGACCAGCGCATTGCTGCCACCGGACAGTGCGCAGAGAACCTGGGCGCTTTCCGCGTCTCCGGTCACCGGCGGATCCGCGGCGATGGCCGACGTAACCGGCATGATACGTTCGAATTCCTGGCCGCTGAGCCAGCGGATCTGGTCGAACTCATGCACTCCCATATCGACGAAGATACCGCCGCTTGCCGCACGGAATTGCACTGCCGGAGGCGCACCGTCCCATTGCGAACACGCCAGGAAATAGAGCTCGCCAAGCTCCCCCTGCACAATGCGTCGACGCAGGTGCTGCAATGCCGGCACGAAACGGCGCCAATAGGCGATCTGCAGCGGAATATTCGCGGCCAATGCGGTCCGCATCGCCTGCTGAGCCTCCCGCACAGTGAGGCCGCAGGGTTTTTCGCACAGGATCGGAAGACGTGCCGCCGTCAGTTCGGCGACGATACGCACGTGCAAGGTGCTGGGCGCAGCGATCAGCACACCGTCGAGGCCCCCGGAACGCAGCATCGAATCTACATCGCGGTAGGTAGCGACCCCTGGACCATCGAGCGTCTGTCTGGCTCGTTCCGACGGTTCGGCAACCGCAACCACGCGTACACGCTCGTTCCCTACCAACGCTCGAAGATGGGTCAGGCCCATGCGACCAGCGCCAACCAGACCAAGTCGAAACATCGCCATGTCAGCCGAGTATCACGGCAGTCGGGCGCAAGACCGGCGTACGACTGCGGTGCGCGGTGATCACTGCCTGCGATAGCGCGATATCGCGCACAGCATCCGCTCCCGACGTAAGTGGCGGTCGGCCCGTGGTTATGCAATCGTGGAAGTGCAGCAGTTCTAGTTTGAAGCTCTCGGTATAGGAAAACACCTCCTCGTTGCGCCACGCATGTGGCGTGTCGGCATTGCCTGCTTCCGTGATCAGCAGTGTTGGCGCGCTGCGCAGAAACGGCGATGGAAATGACAGGGTCAGCCGGCGGTCCAATGCGTAGAACGCAAACTCCATCTGATAGCGCGCGATGCCCGGCAGATCGACCCAGGCAATGATGCATTGCGTCTCGCCGAAGCGCAGCACCGTGGTCAGCCCATGGTCGCGTATATCGGCGAATTCCAGACTGTCGGGCTCGCCCAACACCCCACGCACGGCATTGAATTCATGCACCATGCTGTCGAGCAGAACCAGGTGATAGGCGCGGCGGGACAGTGCATCGGCTTCGCCAATCGCGGCTGTGATCCGCGCCTCATTGTCGGCTTGCAGGCCCGCGACCGTAGCGCCATCGAGCGCAGCGCCCTTATGCAGCCGGTAATGCGCTACGTAGGGCTGGAGCGGCGATTCCAATGTGGTGACACGTGCAAGGCGCAAATCCTGCAATGTCGTGGCGGCGCTTTGTAATTGGCCGTAGGCCGGATCGTAGCGCTTGTTGTACGCCACCATGAGCGTCACACCGGCCTGCTCCGCCGCAGCGATCATCGCCCTTCCCTCGTCCACCGAAAAGCACATCGGCTTCTCGATCAGCATGTGCTTGCCGGCGGCGGCGGCGGCAATGGCGATCGGCGCGTGACTGCCGGACGTAAAAACCAGCACCGCGTCGAGATCAGCGCCAAGTAGGTCGCGCCAATCCGCATACTGCCGGGCCACACCATAATCGCGCGCGCAGGCGGCCCGCAGCGATTCTGAAAGGTCGCAAAGCGCCACGATCTCGTAGTGTTCGGTGAGTTCGCGCAGATAATGCAGGTGCATCACCTGAGCCACCAGGCCGCAACCGATTACGCCCACTCTCAGCCTGACGGTCATGTCAGCCGGCTTTCCGCTGCGGCAGCCGCACCGCGGCCGTCGAGCCGCGAACCATAAGTTCAAGCTCGACGGTCCGCCGCACGGGAGGTCCGATCAGTTCGCCCTGCAACCGAGCCGCCAGAGTGTCCACCGATAGACGCGCAAGCTGCTCCTGCGGCTGGGCAACCGTGGTGAGATTAATGCGCGCCAGACGCGCCATAAGCACATCGTCGAAGCCAACGACAGAAAGTTCCTCCGGCACGCTCACGCCGAGCCGGTCCGCTGCATCCAGCAATTCGATCGCACCGAGATCATTGGCGGAAAATATTGCGGTCGTCGGCCGCGGCCCGCACAGTACCTGGTGCAAGGGAAGCTCCCGCTGCTCGTGCACCACGGTCTCCGGCGCCCGCCGCCAGTAATACACGGCAGGCGCCAGGCCCGCGCGCCGCATCGCCCTGCGATAGCCGAGTTGCCGGGCGCGATCGGCGGCATCTTCCACACTCGGATCGGCGAAATAGGCGATCCGCTGATGGCCGAGTTCGATCAGATGGCGCGTCGCCATCTCCGCGCCGCGCTGGTCGTCACCTGAAACGACATCCCCCCAATCGGCGCTGCAGGTCACGAACACGGATGGCACGACACCCGCCACGAGTTCGTGCGCGCGCGACGACGCGCCGGTGTGGGCCAGGAACAGGATGCCGGCGACGCGGTACTCCAACAGACTCTCGATGCCGGCAAGCTCCGCTGTTTCCTCGGCCTGAGTGTTGCAGAACATGGTTCGATAGCCGCAAGCCGACGCATGGCGCTCCACCTGCTTGGCCATCTCCGCATGGAACGGATTGCCCAGGTCGCCGACCACGACACCAAGGATCTTCGTTCGCCGCTGCACGAGCTGCCGCGCCAGGATGTTCGGCCGGTAACCCAACTCCTCGATCGCTTCATGCACGCGCGCGCGCTTTGCGGCAGCGACCCCCCGCATGCCACGAACCACGTTGGATACCGTGGATTTCGAGACCCCGGCCCGGTGCGCCACGTCGAGGATGGTTGGCGCCCTCGCCTCAGGCATAGGACAGACCGTTCGGCGCCATCACGATCTTCATCGCCGCATCGCTCTGCGCCAGTTCCACACCTTCCTGCGCCTGCTCCAGCGGAATGCGATGACTGACAAAGCGATCGAACGGCAGGTTCCGCAAATTGGCGGCCATCAGCCGCATCGCCGGCAGATAGGATGTCGCGGTTTCGCCACCCACGCCGATCACGCTGACATTGCGGGTGCAGATGTCGCTGTTGGGATTGATCCCGACCGGTCCCATGTCAACGAAGGTGCCGGCTTCCACCACCACACCGCCGGGGCGCACCATGCGCAGCGCCTCGATGAACGTCTGGGGAAAGCCGCTGCAGTCCAACACCAGATCGGGTCCCAGACCATCGGTATATTCGCGGGCACGCGCGATGCGTTCCTCGGCATCGGTCTGGTCCGCCTGCATCGTCAGCGTCGCGCCGAACTCCTGCGCCAGGCGCAAACGCGACGGGAACAGATCGGTCGCGATCAGTTTTGCCGCGCCCAGCAACCGCGCCTTGATCAGATGACACAGCCCAAGCGGTCCGACACCCAGCACAGCGACGGAATTGGCAAAGCGATAGCCGCCGATCAACCCGAGCAGCGACTGCGCGGTTTCCACTCCATGCGTCACCGCCATGATCTCGGTCAGTACCGCAACACTGTCGGGCAGCTCGTCAGGCACACGAAATATCGGTGTGTTGGGCAGCAGGTACATGTACTCCGCCCAGCCGCCGAACAAATGCGGCGCACGGCCGCAATGCAGGCTGTTGCCGTAATCCTCCATGTTCTTGCACATGTAGTACGGATAACCGTTGCGGCAGAAATGGCAGGTGCCGCAGGCGACGTTGGCACCTGGCACGATGCGGTCGCCCACGTTCAGCGCATGGCCCTCGCTGTCCAGCACCCGGCCGCCGATCGCGGCAACCTCACCGACATTCTCGTGCCCGCAGATCAGCGGATAGGTCAGGTCGCGCTCATGTGCCGTGCCCGCGTATTGCTTGCTCTCGCCGCGGAACGTGTGCTTGTCGGTGCCGCAGATGCCGGAATAGTGCACCCGCATGAGCACGGCGCCCGGTTCGGGCTCGGGCAACGGAAAATGCTGCAGGGCGATGCGGCCGGGCCGTTCCATCACCGCGGCGCGGACCTCGTTCATGTTTGCGCCCCGGCTGCATTTGCTTCCTGGAGGACGCCGGCCAGCAAGCGCGCCGCCTGACGAATGCCGAGCTCCGGCGAAACGAACGGATCCTCATGCTCAATCGCGATCGTGCGCGCATGGCTCGTCGCGGCGAGGTCGAACAACAATCCGCGCCACCAGCTCGCGTCATGACCGCGACCCACAACGGCGAATGTCCACGGCATCTCCTCGGGCGGCGTGGGCCAGCGTCTGTCGAGCAGGCCATTCAACGCAAGGTTCTCCGGCTGGAACACGACATCCTTGCCGTGCGCGTGCCCCACCCGCGCGCCGAGCCGCCGGACGACACGGTTCGCGTCCATGCCCATCCAAAAGAAATGGCTGGGATCGATGTTGGCGGCGACCGCAGGGCTCAGGCTCGCCAGACGCTCGAAAGTCTCGACATTGTACGCGACAGTCCCGGGATGCAGCTCCAGGCAGATCAGCAGTTCGGGATAAGTCTGCTGTGCGAAGCGGCCAAGTTGGGTCCAGTAATCCTCGACCCGGGCGCGCCACTGTTGCTCGTACACGCCCTCCAGATACGGCAGCCATCCCCCGGCGGCAAAATTTGGCGACTGTTCGCCGGGCTTGGCGGCCGGGCAGCCGGCCATCGCCACGATACGATCGACACCAAGCTCCGCCGCCAGCCGGATCGTGTCGCGCAGTGCTCGATCATGCGCGGTGCCGATCGCACCATCGGGATGCAGCGGATTGCCCCAGACGTTCAACGCCGCAATGCGCAGCCCGCGACTGCCGATCTCGCGTCGGAACGCCGCACGCGCGGCAGCATCCGACAGGAGGCCGGGCATATCGCAATGATGGGTGGGCGCATAGGCACCGGTGCCGATCTCAAGTCCGGTGATCTCCGGCACTTCGCGCACAATCCAATCCATGACCTCGGTCAACGGCAGATGGATCAGCGCCTCCGTCACCAAGCCGATTTCGAGATGTGCCCCGCGCATATCCTGCTCAGCCCAGGACCGCATTCGACCGCATCCCCAGATCGACCAGTATCCTGCCGCGCTCCATGCGAACCGGGAACATCCGCAGACGATGCTGCGGGTCGTGCAGCGCCTCCCCGGTACGCAAGTCGAATTCCCAGCCGTGCCATGGGCACGCAAGGATGGGACTGTCTGCATCAAGTTCCATTCGGCCAGGTGCCCCGGCAGTCAAACGTCCGCTCAGAATGCCGGAACAGATTGGGCCACGCTGATGCGGGCAGAGATTGTTCATGGCGTACACTGCTCCATTCCAGCGAGCAATGCCGATCTCCCGACCATCCACGCCGATGACGCAAATCCTGTCCTCAGCGAATTCCGCGAGTGCGCCGACGTCGGTGGTCATGTAACGGCCATCGCGGCCGGTGCAGGAAGATCGGCCGCGGTCCAACCGTAGAACTCGAGCGCATTCTCAAAGAACACACGGCGATGCCACGCCTCCGGCAGCCGGCTGGAAACGTGCGAGATTTCGTCGGCGTCCCAATGCGGATAGTCGGACGAATAGACCAGCTTCCGATCGCCATCGATCCAGCTCAGCAATTGGATCACCTGGTCGCGTTCGGGCGAAGTCTCCATCGGCTGCGTGGTCAGCCAGACATGCTCCGACACATATTCGCTAGGCAATTGCTTCAGCCACGGCACCTCGCGACGCAACCCCTTGTATTCAGTATCGAAGCGCCAGAGCAGGCTGGGCAGCCACGCCGACCCGGCCTCGATCAGCAGCAGCTTCAGGCGGGGAAACTTATCGAACACGCCGTGGCTGATGAACGAGACCAGATGCGTCATCACCACCTGCGGCCACAGCGTGTGCGCTTCGAAATACAGGTTCACATTGCCGCCGCCGGTGCTCGCTGGATTGGCCCAGCCGCCGGCACCGCCATGGATGGCAATGGGTCGTCCGGTTTCTTCGGCAGCCTGGTAGATCGGATGGAACACCGGATGGCCGAACGGGTAGTTGAACGGATTGTCCACCAGCATGACCTGCGCCATGCGTGGATTGTCGGCATGTCGCCGGACTTCGGCTGCGGCATGATCGGGCAACTGCGAGGCGACGATGATCGATGAGACAAGCCGCCGATCGGCACTCAGCCACCGATCAATCGACCAGTCATTCAGCGCCCGCGCCAGCTCGGTGGCGAAATACGGATTGTGATGCCCGGCCACATGGCTGTCGTCGCCGAACGTAAGCACGGCACGACGCACATCCGCACGGTCCAGCAACTGCCGCCGCATGGTGGGAAAATCCGATCCGGACGGACCGCCGGTCGGCGGATACGTGTCCGCTCGCATGAAGCCGTGCGGGTTCGGCAGCCCGTCCTGCACGGTCAGCGGCATGATGCCGGCCGGACCGCGATCCGCGACGTAGACACGCCAGGCGGCGGACAGATACTCCAGCAGTTCCCCGTCGGTTGCCCGCGCGTGATGCACATCGCAATCGATCACCGGCCCTCGATACATGCCCCGCCTCGCCGCACTTTTTGGAGCGTTCCAAACGCCGGCAGTATCCAACCGCTGCGCGGGCTGTCAAGCGAGACGCGCGCGTCAGGGTCATTCACTCAGATAGGTCGCCACTGCGTGATGCCGGATCCGATCCTCGTCCAGCAGGAAGCCGAAACCTGGCCTGTCGGGCACATGCACGGCGCCCTCCGCATCGATGGTCAGCGCTTCGGTCAGCATCTGATCGCGCGTCCGCAACGTGAACCCGCTCGGCGGATCGTGCGGAAACTCCAGCCATCCGCAATTCGGCATCGACGCTGCGAGATGCAGATTGGCGAGCAGACCCATGCCGTTGCCCCAGGTGTGAGGCACTACGTCCAGATTGGCCGCCTCCGCCATTCCTCCCACCTTGCGCAACTGGAAGATGCCCTCGGACAGCAAAGCGTCCGGCTGCAGGATGTCGAAGCAGCCCTGGTCGATCAGCAGCTTGAATTCGTGCAGGCCATGATTGTCCTCGCCACCGGCGATCTTCAGGGTGTCGAGCTTGTCGCGCAGCCGGGCCAGACCAGCATAGTCGTGACGATACAGCGGCTCCTCGAGCCAAAGCACGCCAATTCGCTGGAGCTCGCGTGCGACATCCAGCGCACGCTGAAATCCCCACAGTCGATGTCCGCCATGTCCCGGTTCCACGCCGGCCTGATTGGCATCCACCATGATGTCGATGCGATGGCCGAGCCTGGCGCGGATCGCCTCGACCACCTTCAGATCGTCGCGTGGATCGTCACTGTGGAAGCGCAGCTTCATCGCGCGATAGCCTTCCGCGACGATCCGTTCCGCATCGCGCACACGCTCTTCAGCACTGCGGATCTCGGCAGTCGCACAATAGGCCGTCATGCGATCGCTCGCGCTGCCCCACAGTTTGTAGACCGGCAGGTTCGCCAGTTTGCCGATAATGTCCCAAAGCGGGATTTCCATGAAATACATCGGTGGACCCAAGATCTCCGCGTCGCGCAGAACCGCGGCAAGCGCTTCGACGCGAGTGGGATCCTGCCCGATGAAGTACGGTGCGATGAAGCGTTCGATGCAGATCGCCGCCTCAGGTCCAGCATGGGCGGCGCCGAGGCCGGTGATCCCTGCATCGGTCTCCACCTCCACCAGCACCATCAGGATATTGGGCTGGTTGCGGCCGCGCGCCCAGGCCGGGTGGAACGGTGCCGACAACGGCAGATCGACGACACGGCTTCTGATGCGGGTGATCTTCATGGTCCGACTCGCCGTTCTCCGGGGCTTTCACCTTGGCGTGGGTTCAGCGGCAGCTGGAAAGTCTCCCGTGTCACGCGGTTCGACGGCCCCGGCAGTCAAAACCAAATTCCGCGAATTGCGCACGTTGCCTGTCAATCCAGGCATCGGACGCCTCGCGCGTCGCAAGCGGCGTCAGGTACTCCATCACAACGGCATCCCACGAACGTGCGGCGAATTGTTCGCAAGCCCCATCTTTCCAAGGGCGCAGCACGAGCCGGTGTGAATGCCATCGAACGGTCACAGTTACCTCGCGACCCGAAGCGGATACGAACTTCGCACGACATGCTCGCGCCAGGCCCAACCAATTGCAACACCGATCATGCGGCCTCGCGTTCTCAGCGAGGGTCCTGCTCCCGCGAAATGCGCCCGATTGACATGATCCGCTGAACTGACCGATGAAGTCGCGCCTAACGACTGAAACGGGAAACGTCCAGGGAAAATCCGCGATGCCGGTCATCGACGTCCACACGCATATGTTCACCCACGCGTTCATGGAGCTGCTGAAGGCGAAAGGCGGCATCTACAACCTGCAGACCAGGCCGGACGGGCAGTTGGAGATCTATCGCCACGACACCCCGGTCGCGATCCCGCAGCGCGGCCATTTCGATTACGAACTGCGCCTGCGCGACATGGACGCCGCGCACATCGACCTGGCGATCGTCTCGCTGACCTGCCCCAACGTCTACTGGGGAACCGAGACGGTCAGTTGCGAGGCGGCGCGCGAATCCAACGACAGCATGGCAACGGCGCAGAAGAGCTGGCCCGACCGCATCCGCTGGTTCACCTCGCTCCCCTGGGAGTATCCGCAGCAAGCCGTGGACGAGCTGAAGCGAAGCTGCGATGCCGGCGCGGTCGGGGTGATGGTGCTGGCCAACATCGCCGGCCGCAGCCTGACCGATCCGTTGTTTGCACCGGTCTGGGAAGCGATCGACCGGCGTGCGCTGCCGGTGCTGGTGCACCCGACCGATCTGCCCGGCATCGACGCGATGGACATGAAGAAATACGACCTCAGCTGGTCGGTCGGCTTCGTCGCCGACACCACGCTCGCGTTCACCCGCATCATCTTCGACGGCTTCCTCGATCTGTATCCGAACCTGAAGCTGATCGCCTCGCACGGCGGCGGCGCGTTGCCCTATCTGGTGGGTCGCTTCGACAAGGGCGATGAGGTGGAAATTCCGTCGCGGCGTCGCGTCAAGGCGCGGCCGTCGGAATACCTCAAGCGCATCTGGTACGACTGCATCACCTACCATCCCGCCGCCTTGCAGTTCCTGATTTCGATCGTCGGCGCCGACCGCGTGCTGTTCGGCACCGACTACCCACACCAGGTGCACGACATGAAGGGCTCGATGGCCAACACCGCGGCGTTGCCGGCCGATGTCTGTCGCGCAATCCGTGAAGGCAACGCACGGGCGATGTTCCGGCTCTGATACGGGCCGGCGCAAGCCCGGAATACAGCGATGTCATTTGCCCAGCCACCCGCGCCTGGCGCCGCCGCCCTGACCGCCTCCAGCCGCCGCTTCCTGGTCATGGCGCTGCTGTTCGTCACCGTGGTGATCAACTACCTCGACCGCAGCAATCTCTCGATCGCCGCACCCAGCATCGCGAGCGAGTTCGGATTGCATCCGGTGCAGCTCGGTGTGGTGTTCTCGGCATTCGGCTGGACCTACACCCCGCTGCAGATTCCAGGCGGCTGGCTGGTCGATCGCGTGCATCCACGGGTACTTTACCCGCTCACCATCTTCTTCTGGTCGGTCGCTACGCTCAGCCTCGGGCTCTCGACCGGCCTTGCCATGCTGATCGTCCTGCGCATGACCGTGGGGTTGTTCGAGGTGCCCAGCTTCCTGATGAACAACCGCATCGCCACAACATGGTTCGGCGAGCGCGAACGTGCCACCTGCATTGCGGTCTACACCTCCGCCGAGTTCGTCGGCCTCGCCTTCCTCACCCCGCTGCTGGCGTGGCTGAAGGTGACATTCGGCTGGCCGTCCGTGTTCTTCTTCACCGGTGCGCTCGGACTGGGCTGGTCGTTCATGTTCTGGCGCAGCTACCGCGACCCTGCGGATTTTCCCGGCGTCAATCAGGCCGAGATCGAACTGATCCGATCGAGCGGCGGCATCCCCGATCTGTCGCGCCGCATCACAAACCGACATGCAGCGCGCGGCAGTTCGCTACGGCGGGACTTTGCGGTCGTGCTTGGCCGACGCAAGCTTTGGGGGATTTATTTCGGTCATTTCGCCTGGGGCACCACATCGACATTCTTTCTGACCTGGTTCCCCACCTACCTCGTCACCTACCGGCACCTCGACTTCATCAAGGCGGGTTTCTACGCCTCGCTGCCATTCCTCGGCGCCTTTGTCGGCGTGCTCTGCTCCGGGACACTGTCCGATTGGCTATATCGCCGCGGCTTCAGCCTGAGCGTCGCACGCAAGACGCCGATCATCGGCGGACTGGCGCTGTCGACCAGCATCATCGGTGCGAATTTCGTCGACCGCCCGGCACTGATCATCCTGTTTCTGTCGCTGGCGTTCTTCGCCAATGGGCTGGCCTCGATCCACTGGTCGCTGGTGTCGGCGACGGCGCCTGAACGGCTGATCGGGCTCACCAGTGGCGTGTTCAACGCAGTCGGCGGACTGGCCGGCATCTCCGCGCCGATCATCATCGGCTTGCTGCTGCGCGGCGGCGATTTCACCCTGCCGCTGACGTTCATCGCCTGCATCGCCCTGCTGGGCGCCTGCTCCTACATCTTCGTGGTGGGAAAGCTGGAGCGGGTAAACGGGTAGGCACCGCGGGAAGCATGGCGATCCGATTCATCCAACCTTCAATCGCGGATCCAGCGCATCGCGCAGCCCGTCACCGACCAGATTGAATCCGAGTACCGTGAGCAGGATCGCCAGGCCGGGAAATGTCACCACCCACCATGCGCTCTGCACGAATTGCAGCGCGTCGGCCAGCATGGTGCCCCATTCCGGTGTCGGCGGTTGCGCGCCGAGGCCAAGGAAGCCCAGCGCGGCGGTGTCCAGGATGGCGGTGGAATAACCGAGGCTGGCCTGCACGATCAGCGGCGCCAGGCAGTTCGGCAGCACCGTCAGGAACATCATCCGCGCGCGCCGGGCGCCCGCCATGCGAGACGCGGCAACGTAATCCTTGCCCAGCTCCACCTGCACCGCGGCGCGGGTCAGGCGCACGAATCCCGGCAATTGCACGATCGACACCGCGAGCATCGCATTGGCGAGGCCGGGCCCCAGCACGGCGACGACAGCGATCGCCAGCAGCAGCGTCGGCAGTGCGAGCATGATGTCCATCAGCCGCATCACCAGCGCATCGACAACGCCACCCGTGAACCCCGCGACCAGACCGAGCAGCGTGCCGGTCGCGAAGGACAGCGATACCACGACGGCGCCGATCGACAGCGACAGACGCGCGCCGTACAGCAGTCGCGACAGCACGTCGCGCCCGACATCGTCGGTGCCGAGTGGAAAACCGCCGCCGGGTGCATGCAGGATGGCCTGGCGCATTTGCTCGTACGGCCCATAGGACGCCAGCAGCGGCGCGAACGCTGCTGCCAGGATCAGCAGCGTCACCAGACCAAGCCCGAGCGTCCCGCCACGGCTGGCCAGGAAATGCCGCCGCAGATCGGCGAAACGCGCATCTGGAGCGCGCGCAAGATTGGTGGCGCTCATCGGCGATGCCGCAGACGCGGGTTCACCAGACCGGCCAGCAGGTCGACCGTCAGGTTCACCACGATCACGATGGTGGCGACCATCAGGATGCCGCCCTGCAACACCGGATAATCGCGTCGCGCGATGCCGTGGATCAGCCAGCTGCCGACGCCGGGCCAGGCGAAGATCGTCTCGGTCAGCACTGCGCCGCCGAACAGGCTGCCGACCTGAAGGCCGACCACGGTGATCACCGGGATCAATGCATTGCGCAACGCGTGCAGCCCGACAACGCGCAGCGGCGACAGGCCCTTGGCACGTGCGGTGCGCACATAGTCTTCGCTCAGCACCTCCAGCATCGCGGAGCGGGTCATGCGCGCGATCACCGCCAGCGGTATGGTACCCAGCGCGACCGCCGGCAGGATCAGGTGCGACACCGCCGAACGAAACGCGCCGCTGTCATCGGACAGCAGGCTGTCGATCAGCATGAAGCCGGTAACCGGCTGGATGTCGTAGGCAATGTCGATCCGTCCGCTGACCGGCGTCAGCCCCAACGTGACGGAGAACAGCAGGATCAGCAGGATCGCCCACCAGAAGATCGGCATCGAATAGCCGGCCAGCGCGATGCCCATCACCGAGTAATCGGTGGTGCTGCCGCGACTAAGCGCCGCGGTGATACCCGCCGGCACGCCGATCAGCACCGCGAGCAGCATCGCACTGACCGCCAGCTCGACGGTCGCGGGAAAATGCGTCAGGAACTCGTCCATCACGCTGTCATGCGTCGCCAGCGACGTGCCGAGATCGCCATGCAGCGCACGCCAGACATACAGGCCGTACTGTACGATCATCGGTCGGTCGATGCCGAGCTGCGCACGCAGGTCCGCGAGCTGCGCCGGATCGACGTTGCGCTCGCCAAACATCAGCATCACCGGATCGCCGGGGATCAGGTGGATCAGCGCGAAGGCAAAGACCGTGATGCCGAAGAACGTCACCAGCACCAGGCCAAGTCGATGCGCCAGGAACAGCGTCACGCCGGATCAGTTCGCGCGGCGGCCGCGGTCCTCGCTACTTGCCGAGTGAGACGCCGCCAAATGGCTGGCCGCCAAGGAAATGCAGCTTGAACCCTTCGACATTCTTACGCACCGGCACGTAGGCCTTCACGTCGGCCAGCCGCACCAGCGGTACGTCATCGTACACCGCCTTGTCCGCCGTGATGTAGAGCTGCGCCCGCTCGTCCTGGCTGGTCACGATGTTCGCCTTCTGCACCGCGTCGGTATAGGTCTGGTTGCACCAATGCGAGGAGTTGCCGGGATTGTTACAGGTGAAACCGAGCAGGATCTCGCTGGGATCGGGATAGTCCCAGGTGCCGCCCAGCATGCCGACGCTCGGCTCGGCGGCGCGGGAGCGCTTCAGGTACTCGCCCCATTCGTAGGTGACGATGTTCGCGGTGACACCGATCTTGGCCCAATCGGACTGGATCATCTCCGCGGTGCGCCGGCCGTTCGGCATATAGGCGCGCACCACCGGAATGGCCCATAGATCGATGGTGAAGCCGTTCGGGTAACCCGCCTCGGCCAGCAGTTTCTTGGCCGCTTCAGGATCATGCGGGTACGGCTTCAGTGCCGCGTCGTGGCCCCATAGCGAGGGCGGAACCAGCGACGCCGCAGGCGTGCCGCCACCTTGGAACACCGCATTGACCAGGCTGTTCATGTCGATCGCCTCGGCCAGCGCCAGGCGCACGCGGCGATCGTCCAGCGGCTTGCGATCGACCCGGAACCGGATGTAGTTGGTTCCGGCGATCGCCGCTTCCTGCACCTTGATGTCCGGATTGGCGCGCATCGCCGGCAGATCGGCCGGGTTCGGATAGCGCGCGATCTGGCACTCGTTGGTGCGCAGCTTGGCGTAGCGTACCGATGCGTCCGGCGTGATCACGAACACCAGGTTGTCCACCTTGGCGACGCGGTCGGGCTGCGCGCCGTCCTTCGTTCCCCAGAAATCGTGAAACGCGCGGAAGCGGATCACGGCGTCCTTCTGGTACTGCCCAAAGCTGAACGGCCCGGTACCGATCGGTTCCTGATCAAGCTGGCCAGGCTTGCCGGACTTCTGCAGCGCCGCGGCATATTCCGCCGACAGGATCGAGAACGGCTGCATCGACAGCGACGGCAGCAGCGGTGCCAGCGGCGTCTTCAGCTTCAAGGCGACGGTGTCGTCATCGATCTTGTCGATCGATGCAAGGCTGGGCGCCACCAGATCGACGAATTCCGGGAAGTTGCCGCTGGCGCTCTGATAGAACGGGTCGGACTTGTCGAACATGCGCCGGAAGCTGAACACCACGTCGTCGGCGTTGAAGTCGCGCGTCGGCTTGAAGTCGGCGTTGGACTGGAATTTCACGCCGTGGCGCAGCTTGAAGGTGTAGGTCAGGCCGTCTTCCGAGATGGTCCATGACTGCGCCAGGCCGGGCACCAGGTCGGAGCCGCCGATCTGCATTTCCACCAGCCGGTCGGCAATCTGTTCCGACACATCGAAGCTGGTGTTGGCGGCGCTGAGCTGGGCGTTGAGCGCGTCGGGGCTGGCCTCGGTGCAGACCGCCAAGGTGTCGGCGCGTGCGGCCCAGGAACCGAGCATACCGATCAGCAGCCAGAACGACAGACGACCGATGATGCGCATGATGCCGCCCCCATGTGTTGGCGGCGAGTGTTCGCAGCAGTTCCTGCCGGCGTCAATCGAGGCCTTGTGCGGATCGCCAACGCCCCCGACAGTGTCGCGCCATGCTGATTGAACGCGCGGATTTCGCCGACCTCGACGTGCTGGCGGCGCACCGCCAGCACTGTTGGGAGCAACAGCTCGATCACGTCGTCGCCAATTCCGCGCTGCATAACCGGGCCTGGGCCGGTGCGACGCCGCCGCGGGAGTTGGGCGCCCTGGCCGACCTGCCGCTGATCGACAAGGAGATGCTGCGGGAAAGCCAGCACGCCCATCCGCCGTTCGGCGATTACCTCGCCGCGCCCGCGCATCGCGTGGCACGGGTGCACCGAACCTCGGGCACCACGGGCACGGCGATGAACCTCGCGTTGTCGGCGCTGGACGCGCACGAGACCGCGGTGGTCGGCGCGCGTGCCCAATCGGCGTCGGGACTCGGCCCCGGCCACCGCGTCGTGCACTGCCTGAACTACCGGCTGTGGATGGGCGGCTATACCGACCACACCACATTGGAGAAAACCGGCGCGACTGTCGTGCCGTTCGGCGTCGGCGAAACGCAGCTATTGGTCCGCACCATCCGCGAACTCGGCATCACCGCGATCTCCTGCACGCCGTCCTATCCTGCGGTGCTGGAACGCGTGCTCGCCGAACACTTTCCGGGCCTTCGCCCGCGCGATCTTGGCATTCGACTTGGTCTGTTCGGCGGCGAGGCGGGCGTCGACGATCTGGAATTTCGACGCCGGATGGAGCACACCTGGGGCATGCAGGTGCGCAACGCGAACTACGGCGTGTCCGATGTGTTCTGCAACTTCGCCGGGCAGAGTGAGATCGATAACGATCTGCATTTCATGGCGCTCGACGTGCTGCACCCCGAACTGATCGCCCCCGACGCCGGCGCGGTGCTGCCTTGGCGCGAAGGCGAGCGCGGCGAGCTGGTGCTGACCCATGTCAGCCGCGAATGCCAGCCGCTGGTGCGCTTTCGCACCGGCGACATCATCGTGCTGACCGGAACCGGTCGCGCGCGCTGCGGGCGGACCGCTCCACGCTTTCGCGTCGTCGGCCGCAGCGACGATATGGTCGTGGTGCGCGGGATCAACGTCTTTCCCGCCCAGATCGCCGCAGTGCTGAACCGCAACGACGCATTGTCTGGCGAGTACCGCATCGTGCTCGACGGCGCCGGACCATACGACGCGCTACCGGTGGAGACCGAGCTTGCGGAAGCACTGACGGCGCAAGGTCCGCAACAATTGGCCGAGGTGCTGGCCGACACGATCAAGCGGGAGTTGGGCGTGACGGCACGCGTGACGCTGCTGCCGTTCGGTGCTTTGCCGCGCACCGAGGGCAAGACCCGCCGCGTAATCAGAAAGGATCGCCCATGACCGCAACGGTGCTGACGAACGATGTCGGCGACGGCGTGCGCGTCATTACGCTCAACCGGCCGCACCGGCTGAACGCGATCGTGCCGGAACTGCTGGACGATCTGATTGCAGCGCTACAGGACGCGGATCGCGATCCCGCCATCGGCGCGATCGTGCTCACCGGCGCGGGGCGTGCGTTCTGCGCCGGCGACGACCTGAAAGAGTTCGGATCGCAAACAGGCGGCGAGGTTGCGACCCGCGCCTATATCGAACGCATTCAGGATGTCACGCGAGCCATGGTGCTGGGCGACACACCGGTGATCGGCGCGATCCGCGGCTGGGCGGTCGGCGGTGGGCTCGAATGGGTGATCAACTGCGACTTCGCCGTTGCCGCCGAAGCCACACGCTTTTTCTTCCCGGAAATCGGCCTGGGCGTGTTCGTCACCGGTGGCGTCACCGAACTGCTGCCGCGCATCGTCGGGCTGCAGCGCGCACGTTCGCTGATCATGCTTGGCGAGCGCTTCGATGCCGCGCAGGCGCTGGCCTGGGGGTTGCTGTCGAAAGTGGCGCCTGACGATGCGGTGCTGCCGGAGGCTGTTGCTCTCGCCCGCCGCATTGCCGTGCTGCCGCGCGGGCCGGTGCGTGACCTGCGCCGCATCCTTGCCCGCCGTGCCGGCAGTGGATTGGAAGCAGCCATGGCGGCGGAGACCGATGCGACCGTGCGCGGCTTCCTGGACCCCGAGACGGCTGAACGAGTTGCCGCATTCGGGTAATACGCGAGAACCTTACAGTGCGCGTTCAGAGCAGCTTCGGCACGACTGTCCCCCGTTGTCATGGGGATGGTCGGCGGCCAGTTTCGTCTAGAGCTGGTCGCGATAGCCGCCGTCCTCCTTAGCGTGCGCGCCCCATGGTTCGCGGGCGAACAGCCGATGGACCATCGGCACGAATGCTGTCAGCGGCATGGTGTCGTAGTCGGGATCGAACGCCGTCTGGTCGTATTTGTCACAGAACTCCACGCACATCTGAAACGCCGGATGACCGCGATATTTGTCGCGCGCGTTCCGGTCCTGCCCGAAATGATGGAAGTAGAAGTAGCCCTGAAACAGCCCATGATGCCGGATCGTCCAGTAGGTGTTCGGCCGCACGTACGGCTTCAGGATCGAGGCCGCGTATTCCGAATGGTTCATCGTCCCCAGCAGGTCTCCGAGGTCGTGCAGCAGCGCCGCAACCACATATTCCTCGTCGTGCCCGTCGCGATGCGCGCGGGTTGCCGTCTGCAACGAGTGCACCAGACGGTCGACCAGCTCGCCGGGGTAGCTGTGCTCGAGCTCTGCCAGCGTCTTGAGGACTCTGCCCGCCAATTCACGCTCGTACGCCTTGAAATGCTCGAACACGAGTTCGTAGTCCTCCTTGGTACCCTCCGCCATGGTGCGATAGTTTGCGTGACGCACGATCGGCAACGTGTCAGGCATGATTGTCTCCGTGGAGAAGAAGTGTTCAGCCGCCGCCAGGTGCTCTCCCGCTGGTCATACCGTGCAGTGCTCGCGGCGGCCGCTGGGCACCGCGAAACAGCACGCTGGCCTGAATCTCGACCGCGTGCTGCCAGGCCGCCAGTTCCGCGTCACCCATCTCGGTCCGCGGCTGCGGATCGCGATCGAAGTTGCCGTAGCTGTCCTCGCCGCGCACCAGCATCGCCGACTCGCGAAGCGCGTGCTGGTAAGCCCGTGTCGGTACCATCTCGAGCAGGAACAGGACGCGGCGGTCGCTGCCGAAATTAGGCTTCGACGAATGAATGATGGCGTTGTTGAACAAGGCGATCTCGCCGGGATCCAGCTCGAAATCCACCGCCGGCGTCGCGTCGAATGCCGCGTCGATATACTGCTCGCGCGACAACAGGCTGTCCGTGGCGAACGCCTCCTTGTGCGGCAGCAACGGTCCACGGTGCGAGCCGGGGATGCCACGGATGCAGCCGTTCTCGGAGCGCGCCGGCGACAGCGCCAATGCGACGATCACCACGATCGGCTTCACATCGGCATAGGCGGTGTCCTGGTGCCAGCCGGCGAACGTCCTGCCGTCCGGCTGCTTGGCGCGGAGCGAGGTTCCCCAGCATAGGATATCAGGTCCGATGAGATCTTCCGTGGCGTCAAGAATACCGGGCTCACGAATCATCTCGTCGACCCAGGGACAGATCATATGCGCCTTCTGATCGAGCTTGAGCCGATCATCCGGAAAGCGCGCCTCGAAGGCTTCGAGCCGCCGACGGTAGTCGATAGCGCGGCGCTCCGGGATCGCGCGGACCGGCGCAACAAAGCCATCGCGACCGAACGCCTCGATTTGCGACGGCGAGAGAACCTTCGGCATGGCTCGTTCCTGCACAGAGTCCAAGGACAGTGACGTGATTCCTGAGCAGAATCAACAATCGGCCATTGCGGTCACCGCGCACGCGCGATCAGCCGGGCGCACGCACATGGCAACCAACCAGCCTGCCATCCGGCAGGCCAGTGAGCTCCGGCACGTCGGTCCTGCATCGCGCCACCGCATAGCCACAGCGCGGATGAAATGGACAGCCGCTCGGCGGATTGATCGGGCTCGGAACCTCACCCTCGAGGATCGCCGCCGGCCGCCGGGCGCGCGGATCGGCAACCGGCGCCGCCGTGATCAAAGCTTCGGTATAGGGATGCACAGGATTTGCGAACAACGCCTCGCTGTCGGCCAGCTCGACGATGCGCCCAAGATACATCACCGCGATGCGATGGCCGATGTGACGCACCACACCGAGGTCGTGCGAGATGAACACATAGGCCAGTCCGAATTCCTCCTGCAGATCGATCAGCAGGTTCAAGACCTGCGCCTGCACCGAGACATCGAGCGCCGACACCGGCTCGTCGGCAATGATCAGCGCCGGCCGCAAGGCGAGTGCCCGCGCGATGCCGAGCCGCTGGCGCTGGCCGCCGGAAAACTCGAACGGATATTTGCCCAACTCATCGCTTCTGAGGCCGACGCGCGCCAGCAGCGCGGCCGCACGATCGTGCCGCTCACCGGCGCCGAGACCCTGGTAGTTCTCGATCGGCTCGGTGACGATCTGCGCGGCCGTGAGCCGCGGGTTCAATGACGAATATGGATCCTGGAACACCATCTGTGCGCGGCGGCGATATTGCCGCACGGCGTTCGCATCGAGGCTGGTGATGTCGTGGCCCTCGATCACGATGCGGCCTGCAGTGGGATCGATCAGGCGCAGGATCAGCTTGGCCACCGTGGTCTTGCCGCAACCGGACTCGCCAACGATGCATAACGTCTCGCGCGGTCCCGACGCTGAACGATACGTCATCGACCGCGCGCACCTCCGCCACGGTGCGCCGGAGGAAGCCGCGCTCGATCGGAAAGCGCTTCACCAGCTTCTCCACGGCCAGAACCGGAGCCGGTGCGCTCATTCCACCGTCTCGCCGGCACGCCAACATGCGGCCTGGCGGCCGGGGCCGAGTGGCTGCATCGGCGGCGCCTCGACGCGGCAGCGATCGATCGCCAGCGCGCAGCGCGGCGCGAAGCTGCAGCCCTGGATCGGCTCGCGCAGCGATGGCACGATGCCGGCGATCTCCGCGAGCCGCCGGCGCCGTGTCGTCGCGCGTGCCGGCGTCGCGCCGAGCAGCCCGCGTGTGTAGGGATGCGCCGGGCGATCGAACAGGTCGAATACGCCGGCCTCCTCCACCGTGCGGCCCGCGTACATCACGATGACGCGCTGGCAGGTCTCCGCCACCACGCCAAGGTCGTGCGTGATAAGGATGATGGCGGCGCCGATGCGCGACTTCAGTTCCAGCATCAGCCGGAGGATCTGCGCCTGGATCGTCACGTCCAGCGCGGTGGTGGGCTCGTCGGCGATCAGCAGCTTCGGCGAACATGCCAGCGCCATGGCGATCATCACCCGCTGGCGCATGCCGCCGGAGAACTGGTGCGGATAGTCGCCGAGGCGGCGCTCCGGATCGGGAATCCGCACCAGCCGCAACATCTCAGTGGCGCGCGCCAGGGCGGCGCCGGTCGGCAGACCCTGATGGATGCGCACGGCCTCGGCGATCTGCTCGCCGATCGTGTGCAGCGGATTGAGGCTGGTCATTGGCTCCTGGAAGATCATCGCGATCTGATTGCCGCGGATCTGCCGCATCTCGGCCTCGGCGAGGCCCAGCAGATCGCGGTCATCGAACCGGATCGTTCCGCCCACCACGCGGCCGCTCTTGCGCGGCAACAGCTGCATGATCGACAGCGCCGTGACGCTCTTGCCGCAGCCGGATTCACCGACGATGCCAAGCGTCTCACCAGCCGCCACAGTAAAACTGACGCCATCGACGGCACGCGTGATCCCGTCCTCGGAATAGAAATTTGTCCGTAAATCAACGACCTCGAGCAGGGCGGAATTGGCCAAGCTCACATTCTCCGCGCGAGCCGCGGGTCCAGCAGATCGCGCAACCCGTCGCCTAGCAGATTGACCGCCAGCACGACCAGGGCGAGGCAGATGCCGGGACAGAAGATGGTCCACGGCGTGACCGCGATATAGAGGCGCGAGAACGCGATCATGTTGCCCCAGGTGGGAATCTCCGGCGGAATGCCGGCGCCCAGAAAGCTCAGCCCCGCTTCGGTCAGGATCGCAGAGGCGCAAACGTAGGTGGCCTGCACGATCAATGGTGCGATCGTACTGGGCAGGATGTGGCGCCACAGGATCTTCCAGGTGCGCGCGCCGCCCGCCCGTGCGGCCTCGACGAATGGTTGCTCGCGCGCGCTGAGCACGACGGCGCGCACCAGCCGCACCGCACGCGGGACCTCCGGGATCATGATCGCCACGATAACGATTCCGACGCCGGCATGGGTGAGCGAGACGAAGGCGATCGCCAGCAGAATTGACGGGATCGACATCAGCCCGTCCATTACGCGCATCACCGCGCCGTCGATGCGACGCAGGTAGCCGGCCAAGAGACCGATCACCAGGCCACCTGTCACTGCGCCGACGGCCACCACAAAGCCCACCAGAAGCGAGATGCGCGCACCGAACACGGTGCGGGCGAACACGTCGCGCCCGAGGCTGTCGGTGCCGAACCAGAATTCGGCCGACGGGCCATGCAGGCGGTTCTGTGGATTCATGGTGAGGGGGTCGCCGGCGAACAGCGGTGCGGCGAGGGTAGCAGCCAGCATCAGGGCGATCACCGTGAGGCCGAGACAGATCGTCGGATTGCGCCGGATGAATCGCGCTGGTCCGCGGCGCCGGATCGTCAGTGTGGCCGTGGCGGCAACAACGGTGGCCCCGGTCATCATGGCACCGTGCTAATAGCGGATGCGCGGATCGATGATCGTGTAGATCAGATCGACCCCGAGATTGATCAGCACATAGACGCCGGAGAACACGATCATGACGCCCTGGATGATCGGATAGTCGCGGTTGGCGATGGCATCGACGGTAAGCCGGCCGACGCCGGGAATGTTGAACACGGTTTCAGTGATCACGACGCCGCTGATCAGCAGCGCGACACCGATGCCGATCACCGTGATGATCGGCACGCCGGCGTTCCTCAATGCGTGGTGCAGCAGCGTCGAGGTGTTGGAGGCGCCCTTCGCCTTGGCGGTGCGGATATAGTCCTCGGACAGCACCTCCAGCATGCTGGTCCGGGTGATGCGGGCGATCAACGCCACATAGGCCAGCCCGAGCGCGAACGCCGGCATGATCAGATGGCTGAGCCACGGCCACAGGCCGCGTTCGATCGGGATATATCCCTGCACCGGCAGCCAGCGCAGTCGGACCGCAAAGAAGTAGATCAGCATGTAGCCGAGTACGAACACCGGCACCGAGAAGCCGAGTGCGGCGAATCCCATCAAGGCGCGATCAATGATGCCGCCGGCACGCCAGCCCGCGATCACCCCGGCGGTGACCGCCGTCAGCACCGAAAAGACGATGGTGATGGTGGTCAGCGAAACCGTCGGCTGCAGCCGCTGCACGATCAGCGCCATCACCGGCACATCCGAGAAGATGGAAATACCCAGATCGCCGTGCAGCAGGTGCCAGCCCCAGCGGGCGAACTGCACGATCATCGGATCGTCCAGTCCCAGTCGTCGGCGGATCGCGTCGATATTGGCGGGGCTGGTGTTGTCGCCGGCGATGATCGCCGCCGGATCCCCCGGTGCGATGTGCAGCAGCAGGAACACGCATATGCCGACGATCAGCATCACCACAATCGTCGAGCAGATCCGTCGAACGATGTAGGCGCCCATGCGGCGACGTCAGGTCTTCTCGACGTTCCAGAACGGAATGATCTCGGGCATGCCGATGAATCCCTTGACGTTCGCACGATAGGCTACCGGCTGGGTGAAACGACCCAGCAACAGCGTCGGCACGAAGTCCCAGAACACGCGCTGCATCTGGCGTGCCAGCGCCTTGCGATCGTCGAGTGTATCGGCATCCGCCCACTTCGCGCGCAGTGCCTCGAACTCATCGTTCTTCGGCCAGCCGTACCAGCCCTTCTCGCCGTTGGCCTGGAACGTGGCGAGGCCGATCGGATCGCTGTGCGAATAGTCGCTGTCGCCGGTCACGAAGATGTCCCAGCCGCCCTGATCGTCCGGTGTCTTCACCGCGCGCCGTGTCACCACGCCGCCCCAGTCACTCGGCGCCAACTGGGCGTTGACCCCGATCTTGCGCAACTGCGCGGCGATCAACTGCTCGGAGTTGCTCATGTAGGCGAAGTTGGTGGCCTGCAGCACAACGACGGTCTCGCCGTTGTAGCCGGACTCCTTGAACAGCTGCCGCGCCTTGTCGAGATCGACGCCGTGCCGGAACCAGTCGGTGTTCTCGTCGTTCACGTACGGCGTGTTGCTGCCGAAGATCGAGTTCAGCGTGCCATAGTATTTTGGATCGCCGAACGTCGCCTTCATGAAGTCCTGCTGGTTGACCAGATACAGCAGCGCCTGGCGCGCCTTCACCTCGCTGAACGGCTTGTGCAGGAAGTTCATCCGCAGAATGACGATGTTGCCGCCCTTGTCGAACACATCGACCTTGATATTGGGATCGGATTCGAGCTGCCCCAGCAGGTCCGTCGGCGGGGTCTCGTAAAAATCGATCTCACCCGACTGCAGCGCCGCCATCGCGGTCTGCTGGTCGCTGATATTCTCCCAGATCACGCGTTCGAGCTTGACGATCTTGGCGCCGGCAAGATTCGAGGACGGCTCGGTGCGCGATACGTATTTCGGATTCTTGTCATACACATACTGCGCGCCCGGCTTTGCCTCGTTTGCGTTCCAGATGAACGGCCCGGAGCCGATATTGGCGCTCACCTGCTCGGTCGGCGGCTTGCTGGCGTCCTTCTCCCGCATCATGAAGCAGTCGCGCGTGATCGGCTTGGCGATCTGATCCAGCAATGGGCCGAACCGCTCCTTTAGCGAGATGATGAATGTCTTGTCGTCCTTCTTCGAGATGTCCTTCACGCGCTCCATCATCGCCTGGCCGCCGGCATCGACAGCCGCCCAGCGGCGTAGCGAGGCAACGCAGTCGGCGGCGGTGACCGGCGTGCCGTCGTGCCAGCCGAGACCGTCGCGCAGTTCGAACGTGTAGAGCTTTTTGTCGTCGCTCAGGCTCCATTTGCCGACCATCTGCGGCTGCGGCGCAAACTCGGAGTCGACCGCGAACAGATAGTCGTAGATCATGGCGCCGTGGTAGCCGGTGATGTTCGCGGTGGTCCAGATCGGGTCGAATACGCGCAGATCGCCTTGCATCACCGCGCGCAACGTCTTGTTGGCCGGCGGCGCGGCTTGGGAACTCGCCCGCCGCGGCACCGCGGCGGCAACCGCGCCGGCCGCAAGACCGGTCTTCAGCACGCTGCGTCGAGTGGCTGTCATGTGCATTCTCCCTGGTGACGGCTTGGCACGGCATGCGAAGCACCCGTGGAGTCACCACAGCCTATTGCTCGCGTGGCGCCAATACAATGTCAGCTTCCCGCAAGCCGCACGGGGTCGGTGGCCACGAATTTGCGCCAGAACCGATCACCCGGTACCAGGATGGGCAAAACAAACAGCAGCTCGCGCGATGGCAACATGACCTACACGACAATCGAAACACGGACGGAACACCGCATCGGCGTCATCGCGTTCAACCGACCGCGCGTGCTGAATGCTTTCGACCCAACGTTGGTCGAGGAGACGGGCCGTGCCCTGGCCGCGTTCGCCGTCGATCCCGGCGTGCTCGCCATCGTCGTACACGGCAACGGCCGTGCCTTTTCGGCCGGTTTCGACCTGAAGGCGTCGGCGGCGGCCGGCCCACTCGATCCGGCGGGTTGGCGGCGCGTGATCGAGACCGATTTCGCCTTCATCGTGCAGTTCTGGGATTGTCCGAAGCCGACGATCGCCGCCGTGCACGGTTACTGCCTCGCCGGCGCCTTCGAGCTGGCGCTCGCCTGTGACATCACCGTGGCGGCGGCGGGCACTCGCTTCGGCGAACCCGAGGTCCGGTTCGGCTCCGGCATCGTTGCCTTGCTGCTGCCGTGGATGACCGGACCGAAGCAGGCGAAGGAGCTGTTGCTGACCGGCAACGACCGCATCACCGCCGAACGCGCGCTCGCTCTCGGCATCATCAATCGGCTGGTCCCGGAAGGGCAGGCGCTCGACGAGGCGATGGTGATCGCGCGTGACATCGCCGCCGCCGCGCCCGCCTCGGTCCAGATGACGAAGCGTGCCATCAACCGTAGCTACGAGATGATGGGCATGCGCCAGGCGCTGTTGCAGGCGGTCGAAACCGACATCCTGATCGAAGCTTCGGGTGGGCCGGAACGTGACGAGTTCAACCGCATCCGCACCGAGCAGGGCCTGAAGGCGGCGCTCGCCTGGCGCGACGCGCGGTTCGCGGGAGGCATCGCGTGAGCACACGCTACGACGCGCTGATCATCGGCGGCGGACATAACGGCCTTGTCTGCGGAACTTACCTCGCCAAGGCGGGATTCAAGGTGCTGGTGCTGGAGCGTCGTCCCATCTTCGGCGGCGCCGCAGTGACCGAGGAATTCGCGCCCGGCTTTCGTGCATCGCGGTTTTCCTACGTGATGAGTTTGCTGCATCCTCGTGTCATCGCCGAGCTGGAGCTGCACAGGTTCGGCCTCGAGGTGCTGCCGGCGAACGACCTGTTCTGTCCACTCTACGGCGATGACTACCTGGTCTACAGCGACGATGCGAACAAGACGCAGTCCGAGTTCGCACGGTTCTCCCGCCACGACGCCGAGATTTATCCTGAATTCACCGCCTATCTTGCAGAGGCAACCAACATCATCCGCGCGCTCCTGCTGGAAACGCCGATCGATCCGACACGGCGCGACTGGCGCGGCTTCAAGGACACCGCGGCACTGTTCTGGCGCCACCGCCGCATCGGCGGCAAGTTCTATCGCATCGTCGATTTGATGACGCAGAGCGCCTACGACTTTCTGTCCGCCTGGTTCGACAGCGACATCATCAAGGCGGTGCTCGCCTATTACGCCTCGATCGGGACCTTCGCGGGACCGAAATCGCCGGGTTCTGCCTATGTCATCATGCATCACATCATGGGCGAGCATGCCGGGGCCGGCGGTTGGGGTTTCGTCAAGGGCGGCATGGGCGGCATCACGCAGGCGATCGCGACTTCCGGACAGCGCTTCGGCCTCGAGATAAAGACCGATGCCACGGTGGCGGAGGTCATCGTCGCCAACGGGCGTGCGACGGGCGTGCGCACTGCCGACGGTCGTGAGTTCACGGCGAAGACCGTCGTGTCGAACGCCAACTGCAAGACGCTGTTCGAGCGGCTGGTCGACAAGCGCCATCTGCCGGCGGAGCTGCTCGCCGACATCGCGCGGTTCCGCACCTTCTCGACCGCGTTCAAGATGAACATCGCTGCCGAGCGGCCGCCGCACTATCGCGCGTTCGACAAGGCGAAGGCCGGATTCGACTACCCCACCTATGTCCACATCGCGCCCGACATCGACTACCTCGAGCGCGCCTACGACGATGCGAAATACGGCTGGTATTCAGCGAAACCGTTCGTGACCCCGGTGGTTCCGACCATCGTCGACGACACCCTGGCTCCGCTTGGCAAGCATGTCATCAACCTGTTCGGCGGCCACGCCCCGTACCAGCTCAAGAACGGCCTTTGGGAGAATGAGCGCGATAATTTCACGCGCAACGTACTCGGCGTCATCGACGAGGTGGCGCCGGGCTTCTCCAGCGGCATCGTCGACATGCAGGTGCTGTTGCCGCCTGACCTGGAAGAGATCCTCGACCTGCCGCAGGGTCACATCTTCCACGGCGAACTGTCGCCCGACCAGCTGTTCTTCCAGCGCCCGGTACCGCACTACGCTGACTACCGGACGCCGGTTGCCGGGCTCTATCAATGCGGCTCGTCCTGCCATCCCGGCGGCGGCGTCTCGGGGATTCCGGGCCACAACGCCGCGCGCGAGATTCTCCGGGACCTGAAGCGCCGGAGGGCCTCATGAACCAGCCTCACCGGCTCGATCCGCTGCTCGCGCCACGCTCGATTGCGCTGGTCGGCGCGTCGGCCAGATCTGACACGCCCGGCAACGACATGGTGCGGATGGCGCAACTGACCGGCTACGACGGTCGGCTTTATCCGATCAACCCGAGCTACGACGCGATCGAGGGTCTGCGCTGCCACCCCTCGCTGGAGGTGCTGCCCGAGACCGTCGATCACGTCGTACTAAGTGTCGCCAATCACCGGCTCGAGATGGCGCTGGACGACGCGATCCGCCACGGTGCCAAGGCCGCCACCATCTTCGCCAGTGGCGTTCTGCTGCCGGACAACGATCCGCCGCTCGCCCAGCGCATCGCCGCCAAGATCCGCGCCGCCGGCATGGCGCTATGCGGCGGCAACTGCATGGGCTTCTACAATCTTCCCGCACGGCTGCGTGTCGCCGGCTTTCCTTCCGGACCCGATATGCAACCGGGCGGCATCACCTTCATCGCGCAATCGGGTTCCGTGTTCGGCGCGTTCGCCCATAACGACCGGCGGCTCAGTTTCAATCTCGTGGTTTCTTCCGGCGGCGAATGGGTGACGACGGCTGCCGACTATCTCGACTGGGCGCTGACGCAGGACACCACCCGCGCGGTCGCGCTGTTTCTTGAAAGCATCCGCGATCCGGCTGGCTTCGTCGCCGGCCTCGAACGGGCAGCGCAGCGCGATATCCCGGTCGTCGTCCTCAAGATCGGCCGGACCGAGGCGGCCGCTGCGATGGCGGTGAGCCACACCGGCGCGCTCGCCGGCAGCGACGCGGCGCACGAGGCGCTGTTCCGGCGCTATGGCGTCCTCCGCGTTGCGACGCTCGATGAGTTGGCGGCGACGCTGCTTCTGCTCACGCACCCGAAGCGACCGGCCAAAGGTGCGCTCGCCGCGATGCATGATTCCGGTGGCGAGCGTGAGATGACGGTCGATCTCGCGAGCGCGGTCGGCGTACCTTATGCCGAGATCGGCGCTGCGACACGAGCGCGGCTGGCGCAGCATCTCGATCCCGGCCTCGATCCGGTCAACCCGCTCGATGCCTGGGGCACCGGCGCCGACTACCAGAGCCAGTTCGCGGCCTGCATGACGGCGCTGCTCGATGATCCGGCCAGCGCGTTGGGCGTGCTGTTCGCCGATATCCGCGATGAATATTACCTCGCGACCGGTTACGCCGCTGCCATGCGCCGCGCGGCCGAGCAGAGCGCCAAGCCGATCGCGATCGCAACCAACTACTCGCTGGTCCATCACGAACGGATCGCGCTCGAGCTGACCAAGGCGGGCATCCCGGTGCTGGATGGCACACGCGAGGCGCTGCTCGCCGTGCGTCATGTGTTCGAGTACCGCGACTTTCGCGCACAGCCACCGCCGGGCGCGTTGCCTGCGATCGCCGCGACAACCCATGCGCGCTGGCGCAGGCGGCTGAGCGAGGATGTCGTGCTTGGCGAGCACACTGCGCTCGATCTGCTTGCCGATTACGGCATTCCGACAGTTTCGCGGCGCCATGCCGTTTCGCGTGACGCCGCGATCGAGACGGCGGAGGCGCTGGGTTACCCTGTCGCGCTCAAGACGGCGACCCCAGGCATCGCGCACAAGACGGAAGCCGGCGGCGTGCATCTCGGGCTTCGCGACGCCGCTGCCGTCGGTGCCGCCTACGACGGCATTGCGCCCCGTCTCGGCCCTGCCGTGCTGGTCGAGCGCATGGTGGCGCAAGGGATCGAGATCGCCATCGGCGCCGTCAACGATGCGCAGTTCGGGCCTTACGTTATGGTCGCCGCCGGTGGCGTTCTGATCGAATTGCTTGCCGACCGCGCCGTAGCGCTGGCGCCCATCGATATTACTGCAGTCGCATCGTCTCATCGCTGGCCTCAAGGTCCACCGCCTGCTGACCGGTTGGCGCGGTGCGCGACCGGCGGATATCGACGCGCTCGCCGAGAGTGTCGCACGGCTCTCGGCTATCGCCGCCGAACATCGCGACAGCATCGCGGAGATCGACGTCAATCCCGTCATCGTCGGCCATGCCGGCTGCGTCGCCGTCGACGCCCTCGTCGTTCGCCGCTAGCATCCGCAATTCGAGCTGCGCTGGACATCTTTC
>CAVVNM010000015.1:0-239610 GCA_963749575.1 uncultured Alphaproteobacteria bacterium | reverse complement strand
CAACCCGCCTAGACTTTGACACACGCCCAATCGCGCTGTCCGATTGAACGGATGCGATCTGGGTCTTGGATCAAGAAGTCCCAAGCGGCTTTGCACGCGGCGACGATTTCCTCGTAGCTGTCCCACATCAGACTGCAAAGCTTGTTGGCGCGCAGGTATTCCCAGACGTTCTCCATCGGGTTCAACTCCGGCGCGTAGGACGGCAGTGGCAGCAAGGTGATGTTATCGGGGACCATCAGTTCACCTCCGGTCTGGTGCCATCCCGCGCCGTCGCAGATCAGGATTGCATGGCCGTCCGCCGCCACCTGGGTGCTGATCTCCTTAAGGTGTTCGTTCATCGCCGCGGTGTTCACCGTCGGCATGATGATGGCCGCGCCGCAGCCGCGATCAGGGCAGATCGCGCCGAACAGATAAGCGAAGTTGTGGCGGACGTCGCGCACCATCGGTGGCCGCGAGCCCACCTCCGCCCAGATGTAGGCGTGGCCGCCCTTCTGGCCGACCCTGGCCTCGTCCTGGAACCAGATTTCTACTGACGAACAGGCCGTGGACCCGAGCAGGGCATGGCTGACCAGCGCGGCGAAGTTTCCTAAGAAACACCAACCCGTGCGGCATCCGGCTCCATTTCGTGCAGGACGAATCCCAGTGACTTCGCCCGTCTTCGAAGGTTGTGCAGCACGCGCTGCTTATATCGGTCTTCATAGTACGCGGCGCCGGGATCCGCGTAGGTCATGCCGTGCCGAAGCGTGTTGTAAAACAGCACCGCGATCTTGCGTGCGGTCGCGGTGATCGCCTTCGCCTTGCCAACCCGCGCCGACAACCGCCGGTAGAACGCGCCCAGAGCGGTGTCGGTTCGACCCACGGTGCTGGCGGCGAGGCGCAACAGGGACGCCGCCCGATTGCTGGTGCGACGCGTTTTCGACGACAGCACTTTCCCTCCGGAAATCTTGTTGTGAGGTGCGAGCGCCAGCCATGACGTGAAGTGCTTCGCGCTCGGCCATGCCGTCAGGTTGGTGCCGCATTCCCCGACCAGCTTGAGCGCGAGGTATGGCCCCAGACCGTCGATTTGAGTGAGGTCCACTCCAAGGATGGCGTGGAGTGCCGCGCGGGCATCGAACGCAGGCGCATTGGGCTGGCGAGTCCTTCGTCGGGCGGGAAGCAGCTTGTTCGCCGGTGGCGTGGCGTTCTGCTTCAGCCGCGTCAGGATTGCCTGAATTTGCGTGTCACAACCCGCCACTTTCGTTTGATAGACGTCATAGAGCTCAAGCGCCTGGGTCAGCGCGAAGACATGCTCCTCCCGGTAGTTGCCAACCAGCGCCTGGCACATTGTCTCGATGGACGCATGGCATCCACGTTCGCGATGAGAGGCCAGAACAGTGGGGTTGCGCTCGCCCGCCACGATAGCCCGGATGATGGCCATACCTGTCACGCCGGTGATGTCCGAGATGACATGATGTAGCTGCAGGTTCATTTGTGTCAGCGCCTTCTGCATGTGCTGAATGTGCGCCGCCGCGTAATCGAGCAGCCGCTCCCGCTGCCGGAGGTAGGCGCGCAATCCGGCGATTTCAGCCTGGGGCCGGAAGCTGGCACGCAGCAAGCCGTATTCGTGCAGACGTTGCAGCCACTGCGCGTCGCTGACGTCGGTCTTGCGGCCCGGTACGTGCTTCGCGTCCCTGGCGTTGACCACCATCACCTCGAACCCGCGCTGTTCGAGGATTTCGAAAACCGGGATCCAGTAAACGCCTGTCGATTCCATAACGACCGTCTTGATCCCGCAACCGGCGAACCAGTCCGCCAGCCGGTGAAGGTCATCGGTGAATGTCCGGAACGTTCGGACCGGTTCCATGTCGCGATCCGGACCCACGGCCGCGACGTGTATTGTGGCGCCGATGTCGATCGCCGCCGCCGCCGGATGAACCGTGGAGAAATCCCGCGATTTGCGAGACCGCTTCGTTTGAGCCATGCCTGGTACCCTCCTTCCAGAGAAAGTCAGAGAGGGGCTGGACCACGGAGAAAGATCAATTTCCTAATCGGGATCGCCCGAAAGCGTCACCACTCGCAAGTCCGCAACAGCCCATGGGCCACGTTTTTTTACGGGGTCAGATCCACCAAAAACTTTTCGGCCACTCCCCTCCGATCCAGGATAGCGCGGCCAGTTTCTACCGCCACAGGCGGCCCGCCGATCCGAGCTCGTTTTTTAAACGCCTCCTGCGCGGCGGGATCTTTCTTCGGGTGAAAGGGGCGAGGTTGCAGACGCGTCAGGCCGAGCTGATGCAGCCATTTGCCGATCGTGCTTTCGTGGACTTCGACCGAGAAGCGGCGTGCCACCTCCGCGCGCAGATCGACACACCGCCAGCGCACAACCTGGTGCGTCATCGGGTCTGGTCCCTGTATGACCAACGCCTTCAGCTCCGCCAACTGCTCCTCGGTCAGCACAGGGGCCCGACCGGGAGCAGAGCGCGACTTCAAACCATCGATGCCTTCGTCGTTGTAGCGATGCACCCAGTCACGCAACGTCTGCCGGTCCATACCGCTCAATTCGGCCGCTTCGGTTCGCGAATAGCCCTCCAGAACAAGCGCAATGGCCAGCAGCCGTCGAACCTGCGAGCCATCGCCGCTTTTGGCAGCAAATCTACGAAGCTCGTCCGCATTATGCTCCGACCGCCTCACCGCCAGTGCAGCTCCCATCCGATCCCTCCATCGTGCGAATCGTCGATGGAAGTCAGTGAATCAGAACTCCGCTGTGTTGGGTACCCGTCACAGAGTCATCGTCATCGCCGGTTGGTATTAGTCCTCCGACAGCAACGCAAGAACGGCGGCCGGAAGCGCGTCGCCGATAAACGGGTTCATGATCCGCACGCCGTGCAAGGTGCTGCCGTCGGCCATGTCCTCGGTCAGCATGACGGTGCAGCCGGCCTCAGCCGCGGTGGCAATCAGCAGCGCGTCCCAATAGGACGCGCGCCCAGCGCTCGTGCTGGCGAGCGCAGCCCGGATCGCGTTCGCCGAGGGCGCCACCGTCGAAAACATCTCCAGCCAGTCATGTGCCTGAGCGGCCGCCTGCAATTGCCTGGCCAGCCGCTTGCGCGTCACCGCCACGTAGAACTCGGACACCGACTGCAAGGTCAGCCAGCAATCGCAGCGGCGCGCCTGATCGATGATGCGTTCGGCCCGCTCACGGCGATCACCCGCAGCGCGGTCGAGAATATAGACAAGGATGTTGGTGTCGAGCGTGAACCGCTCACCGCTCATGCAGCGAATCCCGGTCGAGCGGACCGGCGTGCAAATCCCAGCCCTCGCGCATCCGCTCCTGGGTGCGCTCCCATGCAGCCTCCTGTTGCGGTGTCGGCACACGCCGACCGCTGACCGGCAACAGGCGGGCAACCGGCTTGCCGTTGCGGGTGATGACGAATTCCTCGCCCGCCTCGACCGCACGGACGCAGCGGGCGAAGGTCTGGTTGGCGTCGCGCAGCGTGACTGTCTTGGTCATGAGCTGTATGTAGCACATCGAGCGCTACATGCAAAGCGCCGCCGACAGGGCGTTGCCGAAAGCCCCTACTCCACCGTCACCGACTTCGCCAGGTTGCGCGGCTGATCGACATCGGTGCCCTTCAGCACCGCCACGTGATACGCCAGCAACTGCACCGGGATCGCGTACAGGATCGGCGCCACGAACGGATCGACTGCCGGCAGCACGATGGTCTGCGCAGCGATGCCGCGCAGCTTCGCCGCCCCCGCTGCGTCGCTGAACACCACCACCTGGCCGCCGCGCGCCGCGGCCTCCTGCAAATTCGACGCGGTCTTCTCGAACAGCGGACCGGACGGGACGATGGCGATCACCGGCACGTCCTTGTCGATCAGCGCGATCGGCCCGTGCTTCATTTCTCCGGCGGCATAACCCTCGGCGTGGATGTAGCTGATCTCTTTCAGCTTCAGCGCACCTTCCATCGCGATCGGGAAGCAGTTGCCGCGGCCGAGATACAGCACGTCGCGCGCCTGTGCGACGCGGTGCGCCAGCGCCTTGATCTCGTCATGCCGCTCCAGCACCTCAGCCGCCCTACTCGGCACCTCCAGCAGCGCCGTGGTCATCGCCGCTTCCTCGCCGGCGGAGATCGCACCGCGCGCGCGCGCCGTGGCGATCGCCAGGCACGCCAGCACCGCGAGCTGCACGGTGAACGCCTTGGTGCTGGCGACGCTGACCTCCGGTCCCGCCACCGTCTCCAGCACCGCGTCCGACGCGCGCGCCATGCTGCTCTCCGGCACATTCACGATCGACAGCACGTGCTGCCCCTGCTCGCGCATGTAGCGCAGCGCCGCCATGGTATCGGCGGTCTCGCCTGACTGACTGACCAGGATGCCTAAGCCGCCCTGCGCCAGCGGCGGCGTGCGATAGCGGAATTCGCTGGCGACATCGACATCGGTCTGGATGCGGGCGATCGCCTCGAACCACCAGCGTCCGACCAGTGCGGCATAGAACGCGCTGCCGCAGGCGCTGATGGTGATGCGCGGCAGCGTGGCGAAATTGAACGGCAGTTCAGGCAGGGCGACCGCGCGCGTCGCGGGGTTGACCATGCGGTGCAGCGTGTCGCCGATCACCGCCGGGTGCTCGTGCAGCTCCTTTTCCATGAAGTGGCGGAAATTGCCCTTGCCGATCGCCGATCCGGTGAGCCGCGTCAGCTTCACCTCGCGCTGCACCTCGGCGCCATCGGGGCCGTAGAACCGCGCGCCCTGGCGATCGACCACGGTCCAGTCGCCGTCGCTCAGGTAGGCGATGCGCTGGGTCAGCGGCGCCAGCGCCAGGCCGTCGGAGCCGACGAACATTTCGTCGTCGCCGAAGCCCACGGCCAACGGTGCGCCGTGCTGCGCGCCGACGATGAGTTCGGGATGACCGGAGAAGATCATCGCCAGCGCGTAGGCGCCTTCCAGACGGCGGAATGCGGCGCCCGCCGCCTCGATCGGCGCCATGCCGCGCTGCAGGTTGAGATCGACCAGCTGCGCCACCGTCTCGGTGTCGGTTTCGGTGGTGAACTCCTGGCCCGCCGCCTCGAGTTCGGTGCGCAGTTCGGCGTGGTTCTCGATGATGCCGTTGTGCACCACGGAGACGCGCGACGTGCCGTGCGGGTGCGCGTTGCTCTCGGTCGGCGCGCCATGCGTCGCCCAGCGGGTGTGGCCGATGCCGGTGGTTCCGGACAGCGGCGCACGATCCAGTGCGGCGGCGAGGTTGCCGAGCTTGCCCTCGGCGCGGCGGCGCTCGATGTGGCCGTTCACCAATGTGGCGATGCCGGCGCTGTCGTAGCCGCGATATTCCAGACGGCGCAGTGAATCCAGGATCAACGGTGCTGCCTGCCGTGAGCCGATGACGCCAACGATGCCGCACATCTAACGTCGTTTCCCTTGCAGTTCCTTGCGGATCGCAACCGCGCGCCCGGGCTTGTTCGCCTGCCGTCCGCGCGCCAGCGCCAGCGCGTCGGGCGGCACGTCCTCGGTGATCACGCTGCCCGCCGCGACGATGGCACCGTCGCCGACCGTTACCGGCGCCACCAGTGCGGTATCGGAGCCGATGAACACGCGCGCGCCGATCGTGGTGCGGTGTTTGTTGTAGCCGTCGTAGTTGCAGGTGATGGTGCCGGCGCCGATGTTGGTTTCGGCGCCGATTTCCGCGTCGCCGAGATAGCTGAGGTGGTTGGCCTTGGCGCGCGCACCGAGTTTCGTCGCCTTCACCTCGACGAAATTGCCGATATGCACCTGCTCGCCGAGTTCGGCGCCGGGACGCAGCCTCGCGTGCGGCCCCACGACGCAGTCCGGTCCAACGATGCAGCCTTCCAGGTGGCTGAACGCACGGATCTGCGCCCCGGATGCGACCGTGACGCCCGGACCGAACACCACGTTGGGTTCGATCGTCACGTCCGGTGCGAGCTCGGTGTCGGCGCACAGGAACACCGACGATGGATCGGTCATGGTGACGCCGGCGTCCATTGCGGCGGCGCGCAGCCAGGACTGCACCACTGCCTCGGCGGCCGCCAGCTCGGCGCGCGAGTTGATGCCGGCGAGTTCATCGGCCGGCGCCTCCACGGCGGCGATGCGCCCGCCACTGGCGCGCGCCAGAGCGACCACATCGGTCAGGTAGTACTCCCCCTTGGCGTTGTCGGCGCGCACCTCGCCCAGCCAGCGCGCCATGTCGGCGGCGGCGGCGCACAGGACACCGGCGTTGCACAGCGTTTCGCCACGTTCCGCGTCCGCGGCGTCGATCCACTCCACCACGCGCTCGACATAACCATCACGCGCGAGGACCCTGCCGTAGCGGCCGGGATCGGCTGGGCGGAAGGCGAGCAGCGCCAATGCCACATCGCCGGCGGTGCGGCGTTCCAGCAAGTGGCGCAGCGTCTCGGATCGGATCAGCGGGTTGTCGGCATACAGCACCGCCACCTCGCCATCACCGAAATGCGGTACGGCGACCAGGGCGGCGTGCGCGGTGCCACGGCGGTCCTGCTGCACGACGCAGACATGCGGCGCCGCCTCCTGCCGCACCGCGTCCATCTCCGGGCCGATCACCACGACGATGCGGTCGAATGTCTGCTCGCAGCTTGCCAGCAGATGGCGCAGCATCGAGCGGCCGGCGATCCTGTGCAGCGTCTTGGGCAGCGCCGACTTCATGCGCGTGCCGAAGCCGGCGGCCAGGATCACGGCGGTGCGGGTCATCGCTGTCCTTGTTTCTTCGGTGTTGTTTTGGCGGCGGAGGCTACGCGGTGTCAAAGACTGCGACTATCCTGCCGGTTCAATTCCCGTGTCGGAGTGCAACATCGTGATCCGCACCCTGCTGCTCGACCTCGACGGCACGCTGGTGCATTCGGTGCCGGACCTCGCCGCGGCGCTGAACCGGCTGATGGGCGCGCGCGGGCTGGCCGGGTTCTCGCACGCGGAGACGGCGTCGATGGTGGGCGACGGCGTAGCGAAGCTGGTCGAACGGGCGTTCGCCGCGCGCGGTGGGACGCCGGACGAGGGCGCGGTGGCCGAGTTCTCCGCCGACTACCTGGTGCACGCGGCGGTGGAGACACGGCCGTATCCGGGGGTCGCCGACGGGCTGCGCGTTCTGGTGGGCGAGGGGTGGAAGCTGGCGGTCTGCACCAACAAGCCGGAGCGTGCGGCGCGGGCGTTGCTTGCGGCGCTGGGGCTGGCGGAGCGGTTCGCCGCGATCGGCGGCGGCGACAGCTTCCCGGTCCGCAAGCCGGACCCGGCGCATCTGCTGGCGACGCTGCGCGCGGCTGGAGGCGATCCGGCGCATGCGGTGATGGCGGGCGATCATGCCAACGATGTCGCCGCGGCACGTGGCGCCGGTGTGCCGTGCATATTTGCCGCCTGGGGCTACGGGCCGCCGGCGATGGCGGAAGGCGCGGCCGCCGTGGCGGACGATTTCGATGGACTGGTCAGAGTGGCACGGCGGCTGGTGGGCTGAATGTCATTCTGGCTGCCAAATCGGTCGCGCTGACTGCTGCAACCGGTCGTTGCGGCCTCCTAGAAGCCGGGGGAAGTTACGCCACCGAAGGCTCGGCCCATCGGCACGTTGGGGACTGATTTGTTGTAATAGCATGTCCTGGTATTACTTTTTGGACGTATTAAAGTGGTTAACAAGTTGTTTACGGAGACGTCGATTTCGAGTGCCTCGGTGTCTGATTGGAGGAACCGAGCCCCCATTGAGTTCCATCGCCGGACGGCAACGACCGTAATCAGCGGTGAGAACAAGCGCGTCGCGGGCACATCAGGCACCGACGCAGGCAAGCTGCCGACAAGGCGTGAAGGAGACGCCGTAGAAAATGCTGTGTTGGTCTCTTTCTGGCGTGGTGGCGCATGGCGCCGTCGCGGCGGGGAAGCGCGTCGTTGCCGTTGCCCATATTCCTGGGCAGGTCGGCAGGCACGCGCGGCGCCTGATCCGGCACCATCTGGGCCTAGGCCATGGTGTCGCTGCCCACCGGACTGCCCGGATAATTTGGCACGCATCGGTTGTGTGCGTGCCGGGCGCGTCATTGCTGGCAATCTTCGGTCCGCCGGCAACCGATAGTGTTGCGAGGTGGCTACCGACCGCCCACCCCGGCACGGGCGTGGCGACAGGTGACGGAGGCGGCACTTCCGCGGTCGCGCTCGTGCCGTCACATGATCCCTACACCACTGTAATGCATGATCAGCCGCCAATACATGCACCGGAACCAGCGTGCGTGCTCTTGTTCGGTGGAGCAGCGATGATGACGATGGTGGCCAGAAGGTTCCGGCGCGGCAGGAGACACCCACCGAGGGCCACGTAGCGCCGAACGGTAACAGTCACCTGCCATCACGAGTTCGATGACATGACGTTATCAAATCGATTGCGGCCGCCGTCGCGGACGATTTCGATGGACCGGTCAGAGTGGCACGGCGGCTGGTCACGTAGCGCCGAGGCGGTGCTGGAGCGCGCGATGAGGATGACAGCGGCTGCGCTGACTGCGGTCGTGCCACCATGTCGGGCTCGTGGCGCTCGACGACAAGCAAGGTTCAAACGCAAATAAGCGCAGACGCACGCCAAACACGCTGATGGTTCGGTGCCTGCCGAAGTTCGGCAACAGACACAGCCGCAGGCCGCTCACTTTGAGATAATTGGTGCATTGCCTCCGATGTGGGTCGTCCAGTGCTTTGGCCGTGTAGAGCGGGCACATGCGCCGCCGGGCCCGGTGCTCCAGGCGGGCCGGAAATGGCCCCGGCCAGCGTTCAAATTCCTCGCTCCAACCGAACTCCGTGCCCACCGGGATCGGCCTCTAATAAGCCGATCCCCCACGAGCCACCGATTTGCCGATTCGAGAATTCCAAAAACGATGTCGTCAGCTAAATTCTGCCAAAGTAGTGCTGATCCAAAGGGCCATTCATTGTAATTTCACTCAGGTCCTCCGACTGCGGCGCAGCAGCCCCATGCCGACGAGCCCGGCGCCTAGAATGGTCAAAGTAGCCGGCTCTGGGACGGCCGCTTGATTTCCCGAGATTGAACGGATCAAGACGTTGCCGCTCGTCGCCTGAAAGTTGAAAAATTCGAACCCGGTCGGGAGTGCGTGCGACAACTCGTCGGTGCCAGTCAGGCCCGGCGCCTGGGCCCCGAGTGAAGTCGCCGAGTTGGATTCGAACACCCGCCAGGCGTCAGCACCGGATGAGCTGTCCATGGCAAACGACAATCCAGTTACGCCGGCAGCGATCGCGTTGGCGACGTCCAACTGGATCCAGTTGGTGCCATTGATCTCGTGCTCGGAAATCCCTCCACTTTGGGTCGGATCATCGTTCAAGCCGAGGCCGGCCTCGTCGCCGCCGGCAGCCTTGCCGAACAGGGCAGTTTGGTTGGCGGCGTTGGCAAAGTTGCCATTGATGAAGCCCGTCGCCGTGATGGTGACCGGAGGAGAACCGGCAGTGTAGTTTTGGGAGACACCCAGAAGCCCAGCAGGCGACCCCAAATTCCAGGTGATCACGGCGGCTTCTGCCTGTGCCAAGCCGACAAGGCTGGCCCCCAGCAGTGCGGATGTCAGGAGTGTCTTTCGCAACATAAGGGATTCCCTTCATGAGTGTGCACGGTTCGTGGCGAGACCGCGCCATTTGCAACAAAAAACGGGGGTTGAGCAGACGTGGTGAGACTCGCCGGGTCTGCCGGTGAGAACCACTTTGCCATCGTGCCAGGTATGGCCCTCGTCGGATCCTTGTTCAGGCTGAACTTCCAGGCCTTGGACTTCGGTTGTATCTGGACGAGTACCATCTCGGATCGATGGAATTTTTTGGCCGTCCTATCTTTGACGCCGAGCTGCTACGGGCAGCCAGACATCGACTGTGGTCATCACTCGCTCCTCTGAACGGATCGCCTGATGCGCGACATCAGCAACCGGCGACAGGCCGTAGAATTAGGGCTGGAGGTTAACGATGACAAACGAGTGCTTCTCATCTTGGGCAAGAACAGAATTCGTGCATTGCGGTGCGCCGCGAGACCGGCAGGAGGCAGTGGGCCGCCTGCGCGCGGCGGTCGCGGAACCGTCAGGCGCGTGACGGGCCGGTGGGCTGGCAATGTCGCGGCACCCGTCACGGGCTGCGGTGTGCCCGCGCCTGGCGGCATCGGCCGGCGCGACCAGGTCACAACTCATCGCGGAACTTGCCGTCAGCAATCCTGATCTGCAGGCCGGCAGTCGCAATCTGGGTGGCTTCCTGTGCTGGCAGACTGGTCTAGTCTAGTGTGCACCGGCTCCGCCGCCTCCGCCCGCGTTGCGTGCCATCAGCACTGCCGCAACGACAGCCAGCAGCAGCGCGCATCCCATGATGAAGAACGTGTCGCCGTACGCCAGGAAGTAGGCTTGGGCCCGCACCGACCGACCCACCGCCACCACGGCGTCGTGCCACGCCGTCGCTGCATCGGCGGTGCCGTTCGCCATGAAGTATCGCTGCAACACGGCAAGCCGTTCGCGCGTCGCCGCGTCGAACAACGACACGTTCGGTGTGATCACCGACGAATGGAACTGTTCGCGTTTGGTCAACAGGGTCTGCAGCATGGCGATGCCGATCGACCCGCCGAGGTTGCGCATCATGTTGAACAGGGCCGATGCCGAACCGGCGTTCTCGCGTTCGATGCCGACGATCGCGAGGACGGACAACGGCGTCAGCACCAGCGCCTGGCCGGCGGCGCGAACCAGGTTCGGCACCAGGAGCTGCGGGCCGCTGTAATTGCGGTCCATGTCGATGTTGAGGAAGCAGCTTGCCGCGAACAGACATAGGCCCAAGGCAACCAGCAGCCGCGCATCGAACCGCCGCATCAGGCGGGGCACGAAGGGAATGATCACCAGCTGCGGCAGTCCGGTCCAGGCCAGCACCTCGCCGGTCTGCTGCGCGTTGTAGCCCTGCATCTGCGACAGATAGTTCGGCAGCAGATACACCGAGCCATACAGCGCCAGGCCCAGGATGACGTTGCTGACGCTGCCGAGACCGAAATTGCGCCGTCGCAGCAGGCGCAGATTGAGCAGCGGCTTCGCCGTCGTCAGCTCGATCCAGATGAACAGCGCCAACGCGACCACGGCGACCAGCGCAAGGCGGACGATGAACGGCGAGCCGAACCAGTCGTCCTTGTTGCCCTCCTCCAGCACCGTCTGCAACGCGCCCAGGCCGATCGCCAGCGTGGCGATGCCGGTCCAGTCGCCATCCCTCAACAACGCCAACTGCATCGGGGCACGCGGCAGCGACGGCAGCAGTGCCGCGAGCATGATCGCGCCCGGCACCAGGTTGACATAGAAGATGTACTGCCAGCCGTAGGTCTCGGTGAGATAGCCGCCGATGGTGGGTCCGATCGCCGGCGCGAACGTCGCCGACATGGCGAACATGGCCAGACCGACCGGCTGTTTCGACTTCGGCAGCATGGTGAGCGTGATGGTGAACGCGAGCGGGATCAGCACGCCACCGAAGAAGCCCTGCATCGCCCGCAACACGATCATCTGGTGCAGGTTCTGCGCGAACGCACAGGCGACCGACATCACCAGGAACAGCAGCGTGTTGGTCAGCAGATAGCGGCGCAGCGAGAACACCGGCGCCAGGAAACCGGTGAGCGGGATCACCACGATTTCGGCCACCAGGTACGCAGTGGAGATCCAGCCGCCATCGTCGATGCCGGCGCCGATGGCGCCCTGGATGTCGGGCAGAGATGCATTGGTGATCTGAATGTTCAGCACCGCGATAAAGGCGCCGATGATGGAGCCGATGACGGCGAGCCAGACCTTGAAGTCGGCCCGTGGCTCCTCCGCGACGGTGATGTCGGTTGCCATCGCCGTCATTCCACACGCGTGTCGATGGTCGGTTCGACCGACATGCCCGGGCGCAGCAGGCCGGCCAGCGCGGTGTCGTTGCGCAGCAGGATCTTCACCGGGATGCGCTGGACGATCTTGGTGAAGTTGCCGGTCGCGTTGTCCGGCGGCAGCAGCGCGAACTCCTGGCCGCTGGCAGGCGCGATGCTGTCCACCACGCCGTGCACCACCTGGCCTGGGAAGGTATCCACTGTGAAATCGACCGGCTGGCCTGGCCGCACGTTGGTGAGCTGGGTTTCCTTGTAGTTCGCCACGACGTAGACCGAGTGCAGCGGCACGATCGCCATCAGCTGCGTTCCGGCCTGGACGTACTGGCCGACACGGAGTGTGCGGGCTCCAACCGTGCCGTCCTCCGGCGCCGCGATGGTCGCATAGCCGAGGTTGAGGCGCGCCTGCTGCTCGACCGCGGCGGCACGCTGCAGCGCCGACCGAGCCTCGGCTTCGGCGGTCTGCAGCACCGCGACCTGCTGGCGCGCACTGTTCACGGTTGCGCGGGCACGCTGCAGATCGGCGGTACGTTGCAGCAGCAGCGATTGGGTCTGCTGCGCGAGCTGCACGCTGCCGGCGCCGGTGTGCGCCAGTTCGCTGTAGCGCTTCTGGTCCTGGGCCGCGAAGCCTGCCGCGGCCTCGGCGGAGTCGAGCTGCGCCGCAGCCTGTTCGATCACCGACTGCTGCAGGTCGAGCTGCGCGGCGATGTTGGCAATCCGGCTCTCGGCGCCGGTGCGGTCGGCGACGGCCTGATCGAGCGCCGCCCGCAGGTCCCGGTCATCGATCCGCGCCAGCACCTGGCCAGCCTTGACCGGCTGGTTGTCGCCCACCGGCACTTCGGCGATGTAGCCGGCAACGCGCGGTGCGATGATGATGGAGTCCGCCTGCACATAGGCATCGTCGGTCGCGACCTGAAACCTGCCGGTCTGCCAGTACTGCACGCCGAATGCGGCCACGAGGCTGATGCCGAGCCCCGCGGCCAGCGCGGCCAGGGCGCGCTTCAGCGTCAGGAAGCCGCGGCCACCGATGCTGCCCGCGGCAATGCCCTGGGCCTGCCTGATCACCCCGCTCATGGATATGCCCCTCTCCTCGTCGGGTCAGCGATGCTGCCCTTTGACGAGCGAGATAGCTTGCCTGGTCGGCGCAATAAACCAGCTGCCGGGGATATTACCTTTGCGGAAAACGGCGCAATCTCCGGCTGGCGCGTGGCTGCCGCCTGTTCCGGTTGTCCGGTTGGTGCGGACCGGCGCATCGACGCCCGGGGGAACAGGTATTCAAGGCAGCGCGGCACGCGTCCGCTTGACACTGGAAAGCGCCACCGCCTATTTCGGGCGGCGATGGGTGCGTAGCTCAGCGGCAGAGCACCGTCTTCACACGGCGGGGGTCACAGGTTCAATCCCTGTCGCACCCACCATCGTGTCCAATGTTGTTTCAATTGCTTATAGGGGGCCCGGCGATTTGATGGTTGGGGCAATTGCGGGTCGTCACCCCGCCGTAGTCCACATGTAGCCCACAATCGTACCAGTCGCGGCGGGTCAGAGGTCGCCGTGCGCAGGAACGCGAGCATGGTCGCGCGCGTCGGGTGCTCGCACATCCGGTTCGTCATCGGCCTCGGTCCTGAACGCCTGGCCGGTGACGGTGCCGTCGCTTTGCCAGACGCGTACGCGCCATACCGCAACGTCCTGCCGGCGCAGCACGCTGCCGGCGATCTTTGCATCACGTTAACACCCTCTTAGCCCAGCGGTCGTCACCATTTTTCGGCCGTCTCCATGCTGCGTTCCCGCCGATCGCCTCGTCATATGCGGCTACAACAGTTGCTCGTGTCCGCTCGGGCCGCGGCGGGCCTTAGTCAGCAGGAAGTCGCCAAGCAATTGCGACAGCCGCAGTCTTTCGTTTCGAGGTATGAGACCGGAGAGCGGCGTTTGGATGTCATCGAGCTAATGGAAGTGACCGACGTGCTTGGATGCGATCCGCGCAAGATCCTGGTTGAGTTGAACAAGGTGCGGCAGAGATGACTCTTGAGTGCAGGCTTCGCCGTTTGCCATCGCTGATCTGAATAAGCTTCAACGCGGCGACACAAGTCTGCGCCGGCACCCGCCCTCAGGGGAGTGGACGGTGGCAACCGCAACCCGACGGCGTCCATGCGGTAACAGGACAAGGCGAACGACGGGCACCATTTGCACTTCTGGTTGTGATGCCGGCATGGTTTCCGCTCCCCAGTGCACCGGACCACCAAGGAGACGTTCGAACCGCCAAAATACCTCGCGAGCCTGATCGCGGCGATCAATGACGGCGCGAAGTCGGCGCAACTCGGCGCGCTGGCGTTCACCGCGATCGGGGTGTTCCTGCTGGCAACCGCGTTCTCGGCGACCGACGAGGACATGCTGCTGAACCGGGCGCTTACGATCTCCCAGCTGGGCGGGACGGCGGTGCCTGTGGTGTTCGCGTTCGGCCTCGCGGCTGCGGTGTTCGTGGCAACACACTGCTACGCGCTGATCCGCTACGACATGCTGGCGGGAAACGTTCGGCGGTTTCGCGGAGACCTGGAAGCGATGGTGACGCCTGGAGCGGATCGTGACCGTTGGCGGCAGTTGCCGACGCAGTGTGAATTCGTGAACAAGTGTGCGATGCTGAGCCAGTGGCGACGGTCTGCCTCGCCGCTCAAATGAACGGGCTGAGCATGGTCACGTATATCATCATGGTTTTCGCTGTGGCTCTCCTGGCGGGGCTCACTGGCGGCGGCTCAAGCTGGATAATCGTTAGCCCTCGTGCAGGCTCGACTGAGGGTGACGACGCCGACGCAAATGCCGTAACAGAAACATCTGCCCACAATATCGCGCGGGCATTGCCATTCGAGATCTTGGATGCTCTGGCCGAAGTCGGTCGACTGAGTGACCGAAAGCCGATTGGCGGACAATTCCGCGACCAGGACGGCGCAGATCCGTCGGTTCCACCCATGGGGCTACCTTCCTCCTCGCAAACGACGGAACCAGACCGCCTCGCTCCGATGAGCGCACACCGCAGTCTACTGGTAGGGATAATCGATAGTCTGATGCAGGGGGCGCAGTTTATTGCCCTGACGGGCGCGCCTGGGGTTGGAAAGACTGTCATGGCGTCGTCGGTCCGCGAGGAACTGACCAAACGTTCTGTCCGAACCCGTTGGATCGATGGCTCCGGCGGCAGCGGCATTCATCTGCGGACGATCATGTTCCAGTTTCTGGGCAAGCCGGAATGCGATGTCGACCCCGATGCTATCGAGCGGCTCTTCGACGCGATGACTGAGCGGGAGGCCCCCGACCAGAGGTTGGTGCTCATAATCGACGACGCCCAGCAATTGTTCCCGGACGCGATCGGATATCTGCGCCTGTTGGCGAGCGTGGCGGTGGAGCGAATGCCGCAGATCGTTTTCGTCGGCGATCCCTCGTTCTGGGACATCGCCGACCAGGCGGCTCAGGCCGGCTTCAGCAACCTCATTACGGCTCGTTTTGAGCTAGAACCCCTGAGCCTGGAGGAGACCCGCGATGCGGGGCTTGCAAGCGAGGTTGCCACACTGCTGGAGGGCGGCCTGGCGGCGCAGTCTGAACTCGGGCCCGAGGTAGTAATAAAGCGGCCTGTGATTGCGCATACCGCGCGCGCACTAGTTCCTGCCCTCAACATCCTGTGTTGGGACCGGACTGCCGTGCGAATGGCGGGTGCAGCGGCAGTGCTGGTCGGTAGTATCGGTGCGGTATCATATTGGATGGCCCCGCTTGGCGTTGACCGGATACGGGCGGCGGGGCGAACGGCTCCCGAGCGTCCCGGTGCTACGAGCGCGTCCCCCGATGCGACAATAGTAGTTCGACTGCCGTTTTCGGCCCTGACGTTGCAGAGTCAATTGGACTCGCCGGATGTCGAGAGTGCAAGCACGCCGCAGGTCACAGCTTCAGTCGCGACGTCAGAGATCATTGAGCCGCCTGTGCTCGTGGCACAACACATTGGCGCGGCGACTGCCGCGCGCAAGCGCGCGGCCAGATCAGAGACTGTGCAGACGCGAGGAACGATCGGAGGTTACGTGACCCGCGCGAACCGAGGCATTTGGCTGTTCCCACCCAACGCGAACGCTGGGGCTAATAGTTGAAACCTAGGGCGGATGAGAATTGGTAAAGTCCGCGCCCATGCTTTCTTCGGCCTGCCAGGACCATTCACCACTTGGTCGCCGTGATCGATACATTCAAGCTTGTCCTGCGCTACGCCGCGATAGCTGATCGGTCGCTTCGCCTTGGTTGGTTCGTTCGTTCAGCGCGACAACAATCCCCATTTCAACCTTCCAAGACGGCGCCAGGCTCGGCTGCGGGTCACGGTGCCGAGCAGGCGCGCGAGGGCCTGGTGGGGCAGGAAGCTGGCGTAACGGCCGCACATGAGGGGGATCAATCGCCCGCCCCCGATCAGCGCGGGCAATCGCCCGATCGGGCAGTCTGCCACGGCTGCACCTGGGCGGCGTTCTCCGACGTGCAGACGAAATCAGTCAACCGGCCGCCGCAGTGGGCCGCAGCGGAGCCGCAGTTGCACCAGCGGCACGTCGCCGCGTCCCTGCTCGATAAGTGTCCGCAGGTCGGCCGCGGCTTGACGACGGCACGACTTGCACCAGACCAGCACCCGCACATAACGGGCGGCGAGGGTCGTCCGCGGCGTCGGCAGGCTTGAGCCGTTCACGGCTCGTATGGCGGCCAGTGGGCGGGCCGCGAAATGTTATCCGGGAGCCGCGTTTTCACGTCGCCGATTGCTTTGCTGAGGTCGGTGCCATTGAAATCCGCTCCCCTGAGGGTCGACGCCTTCGAAATGTATGTGCCCCCTCAGGTCGGCGCCCACGAGATGCGACCTGCTCAGACCAGCGCGTTCAGAATGCGTGTTGCGGAGCAAGGCGCCTTCGAGGTGGGCGTCGCTGAGGACGGCGCCTTCGAGATGCGTGTTGTAGAGGAAGGCCCCTTCGAGATGCGTCCCCGCAAGGAGAGCCCCTTCAAGATGCGCCCTGCTGAAGTCCGCGCCTCGAAGGTCGGTGCCGATTAAATTAAAGCGCCATCCGACTTCCTTTTCGCGAGATCGCCGTGCTTCAGGCCGGCGAATGATAACAGCCAGCACAGCAACAATGTCTGTGGGGAGCGGTTCCGGGGCCTGCAGCTGAACACTCGAATGAGAGTTCGATTTCCACTGATCGGGTGTGGCCGCCATTTCCCACGCAGTTATTAATCAGTCCATAAGTAAGTTCATATTCATGCAGCATAATGCATGGACGGTTTTTGGAAGAACGAACAAATCTTGCCTGGGTTCCTTTGTAGGCTGCGCATGGCGGACACCACCTTGCTCTTGAAGTCGGCTTTATCCGTCACGACCATGCGCCCCACGGTGTCGGCCTTCAAATGCTTCCACACGAGCTCGTCGGGATTGCGATCCGGCGAGTAAGGCGGCAGGAAAAACAGCCGCAGCCTGCCGCCAAGCGTTTCGACAAACGCCTTCGTCTTTTTCGCCCGGTGCGCCGGGCCTCGATCGACGATCAGGAAGATCCTGCGCGTTGCACCGACCAGCAGTCGTTTGAGGAACTCGATAAAGACATCAGCATTCACGCCGCCTGTTGGCTTGACCATGAACCGCATGCGCCCTTTCGAGGTAATCGCCGAAATCAGGCTCATAGCATGCCGTGCCCCGGTGGTCTCGACCACCGGGGTCTCGCCTTTCTTGCCCCAGGTGCGCCCCGCGTGATGATCCGAACGGATATGAGCCGCATCGCCAAAATAGATGTCGGCACCTTGCGCCTTGGCCATTGTCCTGATCTTCGGGTATTCCGTCTTCAGCCATTTTTGCACCAGTGTCGCATCACGCTCGATCGCCCGATACAGCGGCTTTTGCGGGGTAATGCCAAGCTGCGCCAACAGGCGCCCCACCGAGTTCTTGGCCAGGCGGATGCCGTATTTCCTCTCGATCAGCTCCGCCACCATCTCCCGGGTCCATAGGGCGAACTGAAACTTGAGTTGCAGCGGGTTCTTCTGCGTCACCGTGTTGTAGAGCCATTTCAGCATGCCGCCGTCGAGTTTCGGCGGACGCCCCGCCAGGGGCTTCGCCCTCAGTGCATTCCAGCCACCACGACGGTAGAGCGCCAGCCATCGATACATCGCACGCGGACTGACCCGCAGTGTGCGCGCGACATCCTCGGGGCTTTCGCCGTCTTGCACGCTTCGCACCGCGCGCATCCGTAGTGCCTCCAAGGTTGCGTGATCGAGTTTACGCGCATCGTCTTTTTGCATGTCGAACGAGAATCACGGCTGATTCGCCATGTCAAGGAAAATATGACTCTACTTATCGACTGATTAATACATCCGGCTCATTCCAGCGTCTATGCTCACGGACAAAGGCCGCAAGAGTCATTTCTCCGGTCTTTCATTCATCCGCGACAGGTGGCGTCCTGTGGACCGAAGCTCGGTCGTCGGACGCACGGTGCTCATCAAGGGGATCGTTCACATCGCTGACGTGGGCGCCGATACCGAGTACGCACACCTCACCGGTGCTGAACAATTGACCAGCGGAACCATGCTCGGCGTGCCATTGTTGCGAGAAGGCGTCGTACTTGGCGTGATCCGCCTCGCACATGACCAAATTCGACCGTTCACCGACCGGGAAATCGAATTCGTCAGCGCCTTTGCTGATCAGGCCGTGATCGCGATCGAGAATGCTCGACTGCTGACTGAGCAGCGCGAAGCTCTGGAGCAGCAGACCGCAACCGCCGAGGTGTTGCAGGTCATCAATGCCTCACCTGGCAATCTGGCACCGGTGTTCGACGCTATACTGGAAAAGGCGCATAACCTTTGCAGCGCCTATCATGGAAGCTTGTATATAGGCGAGGGAGAGGTTTTTCGGGCAGTGGCCCTTCGTGGCATGCCGGATGCCTTCGCAGACCTGATAAGGAACCCGTTTCGTCCGGGCCCGAACCACCCTGTTCAGCGGTTGGTCGCCGGCGCGCCCTTCGCGGAGGTGCACGATGTTTCCACGACCGATGATCCAGTTGTACAAAAGGGTACTCAAACTCGCGGGTATGCGCAGCGCGCTATTTGTGGCGCTTCGAAAAGATAAAGCCCTCCTCGGATACGTTGTCGCGAGTAGTCCTGAGGTCCGAGCATTCGGTAACAAACACGTCACGCTATTGCAGAATTTTGCTGCGCAGGCAGTCATCGCAATGGAGAATGCGCGGCTGCTAGATCAAATTCGCCAACGTCAGGCAGAGCTGCGGGTAACGTTCGACAATATGGGCGATGGCGTTGTGATGTTTGACGCTAAGCACCGACTGGCAGCATGGAACCGCAACTTTCAGGAGCTGCTCGACATCCCTGATGCGATACTAGCCGAACGCCTGGGCTATGCTGACTACCTGCGCCTATTGGCTGAGCGTGGTGAGTTCGGTGCCGAGGATGTGGAAGCTGAGCTTGCCCGCCGCCTGGGGGATACCGACCGGGAGCTGCGCCTAGAACGCACGCGCCCCGATGGCCGGGTCGTCGAGGTCCGCCGCAATGCGGTGCCCGACGGCGGTTTCGTGCTGATCTACAGCGACATAACAGAGCGCAAACGGTCGGAAGCAGAGATCAGGACCGCGCGCGATGCCGCGGAAGCTGCCTATCGCGATCTGAAAGCCGCCCAGGCCAACCTGATCCAGGCGGAGAAGATGGCCTCGCTCGGCCAGTTGACCGCCGGCATCGCACATGAAATCAAAAACCCACTGAACTTCGTCAACAACTTCGCAGCCCTGTCGGTGGATCTGCTGGGCGAACTGAAGGAAACCGCCGCGCCAGGCTTCGCCGCGCTGTCCGAGAAGCAGCGCGCCGAGATCGATGACGTGTCCGCCATGCTGACCAGCAACTTGGAGAAGATCACCGAGCACGGCAAACGTGCCGACGGCATCGTGAAGGCGATGCTGGAACATTCGCGTGGCACGTCCGGGGAGCGGCGCAGCGTCGATCTCAACACGCTGGTCGATGAGGCGCTGAACCTCGCCTATCACGGCGCCCGCGCTCAGGATCAGAGTTTCAGCATCACTCTGCAGCGCGACTTCGGCTCAGGCATCGCGCCGGTCGAAGTGACGCCGCAGGATATCACGCGGGTGCTGCTGAACCTGTTCAGCAACGGGTTCTACGCGACACGGAAGCGGCAGAACGACACAGCAGAACCGGACTATGAACCAACCCTGACGGTTGCAACCCGCGATTTGGGTGACGCGGTGGAGATCCAGGTGCGCGATAATGGCCTCGGCGTTCCGGCCGAAATCAGGGACAAACTGTTCCAGCCGTTCTTCACCACCAAACCGACCGGCGAGGGCACCGGTCTCGGCCTGTCGATCAGCTACGACATCGTGACCAAGCAGCACGGCGGCAGCATCGCCGTGGAAAGCAAGGTCGGCGAGTACAGCGAGTTCACCATACGACTGCCGCGCAATTTGTAGGCGCTATAGGTTGGTTCGCATCGGTTGCTTATAACGCGACGCTACCCAGATAGGCCATATGCCTTACCATCGCTTCAAGGTGGGGCAGACGGTCATGGCCCCCATTCGAGGGCCGGGTGCGCGCATACCGCACGGCCCGCTGGTCGTTGTGCGGTTGCTACCATTGGTTGATGGCGAACCTCAATACAGGGTCAGACCCCACCCAGGCCGGCGCGGGGGCGTAGGTAGGTCTGGCCAAAGCACGACGTGCCAGCGCTCAGCAGACGGGTTGGCCGGCGCTGCCGGCAATCCGCTTCAGGTCATATTTCGACCGCAGGTTCTGCCACAACCGCGGCGTGGTGATGCGTCGGCTTACACACGACTCCGCCGGCGAGTGCCGGAACGCTGAAGGGCGCCGGCCGATGATCGGCGCGCCTTCTCCAGTGCGCGCTCCCTCAACCTCGCCAAGTAGTCTGCATCGGTCTCGGGGCGGATGCCGCGCTTGGTCGGAACCCATAGTCGAGGTGTCGTCGGCATTCGCCGCATCAGCCGACGCAGCGCCCACGCATCAAGGAGGCTGCGCAGAGGCCAGAGAACTCCGATCAATCGTCACATCCCCCCGTCAAGCTGGGCCGGAGATTTTACAACCAGTGCGCCGTCGCTGCCCGAAAGCGAAGGCCCGATGGTTCGCTCGTGGCCGAAGCAATATGAGCTGATCTGGCGGATCAGCGCGTCTATCTATCTGCCTGTTCCAGCCAAGGAGGCGAACATGCAGATACAAGAGTTCACCGGCGGCCTCGCGGTAACCGCGATGTGGGAGGCGCGTGACGGCGAGGCGGATGCGGTCGCCGACATCCTCGGGCGCTTCGCGCCGCAGGCACGACAGGAACCGGGGGTGAAGCTGTTCCTGGTGCATCGCGCGTTGGAGAATCCGGCGCAGTTCCTGTTCTACGAACTGTTTGAGGATGCGGCGGCGTTCGCGGCGCACCAGCAGACCGCGCATTTCAAGACGCTGATCGTGGGCGAGGGCGTGCCTCGGCTCAACCGGCGTGAGCGTGTCCAGTATGCGGTGCTGCGATGATCACCTGCTGCATCCGCTACACGCTCGATCCGCACCGGATCGCGGACTTCGAGCGTTACGCGACGAGCTGGCCGCCGATCATCGCACGCTGCGGCGGTGCACTGTTGGGGTACTTTCTGCCCAAGGAAGGCCCTAACAACTTCGCCCTGGCGCTGATCGAGTTCGACAATCTGGCGGCGTATGAGCGCTATCGCGGCACGTTGCGCGCCGACCCCGAGGCGCAGGAGAACCTGACCCACGCGGTGCGGACGCAGTGCATCCAGGTCGAGGACCGCTGCTTTATGCGGCGGGTATAGGACCCACCGTCATTGCGAGGAGCAAGGCGACGAAGCAATCCCTGCCTCCAGACTGCGCTGACCACTGGATGGGGATAGCTGCGTTGCTGCGCTCCTCGCAACGACAGCGGTTACCGCGGCGCCGGCGGCGTAACCGTTCGGCGCGGCGCGAATGCAACATCCCGCAACGAACTCAGGTCGATTTCCGGCATCGGCACCGAGACCTGCCGCAGCACCGCATTGGCCAACTCGTTGTAGCGGTCGAAGCAACGGCGGATGCGGCCGCGCCAGACCGGGATGCCTCCGTTGGCGTGCAGCTCGAACGCGAACTCACGCGCGTCGAGTGCGGAGGACACGTGATCCCACGCCAGGTTCAGCAGTGCCGCGCGCTGCACGGCCGTGTAGCCGCCGCCACCGAACGATTCCTCCAGTCCGGCGGCAACCTCCGGCGCGGCAATGTCGCGATCGCTGGGCGCAACCACCAGCGACGAACCCGGCACGATCCGCATGATCTCGCTCATGCGCGCGCGCGCCTTCAGCATCGCGATACTGCCCGACGCAAGGTGCAGATGGTTGGGACAGCAGTAACCGGCCGCGGTAAATTGCGGATCGCGTTCCGCCGCGGTGAGGCAGCTTCGCACGGTCTGTATGTCGATCAGCAGATCGATCAGGTAGTCGATCGTCTGATCATGCTGCGCCAGTCCCATTGCGTGCGTGCAGGCCAGCGCCAGGCCCAGGGTGAATTCCCCCTTCGACAGCCAGCAATAGAGCTGATGCCAGAGCAGCCAGCGCACGATCGGCTCCGGCGAAATGTCGAGCAGGAAGATCCGTTCCCAGGGGATGAACACTTCATCCAGCCACATCTGTCCATCGAGTTCGTCGTATCGGCTGGACAGCGGCGAGACGAACGGATTGTCGTCACGGACCGCAATCTTGCGGCACAGCGTGGTGACACCCGGCGCGCCGACCGGAACGATGAACGTGGCGCGATGGGCGCCGATGTCGATGCCGGTCTGGCTGCCGCTGATGAATACATCCTCGGCGTAGGCGGGGCTGGTGTGCATGCCGACCCTGCCGCTGATCGTCAGCCCTGCATCGGACTCGCGCACGACGCGGAAGGCCGCGCGCCGGGCCGGATCCTCGCGCATCCGGTAACCGATCGTCGCGCCGCCGCCACAGAAGGTGAGGAACCGCTCGGTGCGTGCGATGCTCTCGCGATAGGCGACGGCATCGGCGATCTGGCTGGCCGAGACATTGCGCTCCTGCACCGTGGCCAGCAGTCCGAGTGCAATCAGATGGCCGTACGCCGGCGTGTGGGTGATGTTGCCCGCGCTGAGGAACGTCGTGGCGGAAAAGCAGCGACCCATGCGGACAAGGTCGTCTGCGTTCCTGGGTACCAGGTAGGACACCGGCACGCCTGCGTCGTCAAGTACAGTGTCGGCCCAGGCCGGATCGGCATGACGGTCGTACCAGGCGACGTATTCATCGACCATCGCGCGGGTAGAGGGATGGGTCGTGATGTCTTCGACCAGGCCTTGTCCCATCACCCAGATCCGACGTCCGTCGCGGAGGGATTGGCGGTACTCGGCACCCGTTCGCATCGCGATTACTCCCTGTCGCGGGTCGTGTAACATGAAGTTGTGTGATCGGGGGAGCGGACATGGACCTTGCGTACACATCGGCGTTCGAACTTGCCGGACTGATCCGCACCCGCGCAGTCTCGCCGGTCGAGGTCATGCGCGCGACGCTGGACCGTATCGTGCGCTGCCAGCCGGTGTTGAACGCATTCATTACTGTCGCCGCCGATGCCGCGATGGAAGCTGCGCGTGCGGCGGAGAACGCGGTGATGCAAGGCGTGGCACATGGGCCGCTGCACGGCGTGCCGGTGGCGGTGAAGGATCTGATCCCGACAGCGGGTCTTCGCACGACGTGGGGATCGCTGATCTTCCAGGATCACATCCCCGATCATGATGCGGTTGCGGTGGCGCGGCTGAAGCAGGCGGGCGCCATCGTGGTGGGCAAGACCACGACGCCGGAATTCGGCCAGCAATGCCTGACGCAGGCGCCGCTGTTCGGCCGCACCCGCAATGCCTGGCGCGGCGATCGCAGTTCGGGTGGTTCGAGCGGCGGCTCGGCGGTCGCGGTTGCGGCAGGCCTCGTGCCGATCGCAGTCGCCACCGATGGCGGCGGTTCGACGCGGATTCCAGCGGCGTGCAACGGCGTGGTCGGCTTCAAGCAGGGCCTTGGCGTGGTGCCGCAGGAATTTGCGCAGGACGGGTTCGGCAACATCTCCTACATCACGCCGATGACGCGTACGGTGCTGGACACCGCACTCATGCTCGATGCGATGGCCGGGCCGGAACTGCGCGACCCGCTCACCACCGGCCGAACCAAGGCTGATTTCGTCGCAGCGGCGAGCGGCGGCGATCTGCAGGGACTGCGCATTGCGTGGCGCGCGCGACTGGGGAATTCGGCGGTAGCGGCAGATGTAGTGACGGCCTGCGAAGCCGCGCTGGCTGCGTTCGCCGAGCTTGGCGCGGAGGTGTCGGAGCTGACGGCGCCGTTCGAGAATCCCGAGGCAGTGTGGTTCGTCAACAACGGCGCCTACCGCATGGCGCAATTCGGCCATCATCTGAAGCAGCATCGCGCGATCATGTGCCCGACCTTTGTGCGGCAGATGGACCGTGTGGCGAACTACTCCGCAGCGGAACTGTACGATGCGATCTTCCAGCGTACGCGGCTGTACCGGCAGGTGCAGGCGTGGTTCGACACCTGCGACATCGTCGCGATGCCAACGCTGTCGCGTAGCGCGGTGCCGATCGATCAGGACTTCTTCGGGCCGATCGAGATCGACAACCAGTTGGTCGAGAACATCCGTGCGTCGTGGTACCCGTACACCATGCCGTTCAACCTGACCGGCAATCCGGCGGTCAGTCTGCCGTGCGGCTTCGATGCCGCCGGCATGCCGCTGGCGATCCAGTTGGTGGCGCGCCCCGGCGCCGATGCGGAGTTGCTGCGCATAGCGGCGGCGTTCGAGCGTGCGCGGCCATGGGTGGAGCGACCGCCGGTTTGACCTGTCATTGCGAGGAGCGCAGCGACGAAGCAATCCCCACCGTAGTGCCGCACTGATCGCGGAGCCACTCCGTCAAATCAGGTCGTCATAGAGATCGCGCCAATCGGGGTTCACGGTGCTGACCACCGTGATCTTCCTCTCCCTGGAACCAGCCTTGAGTTGTTTCTCTCGCGCTATGGCCTCTGTGACATCACTCGTTTCCTCGAAATAAACAAGCTTGTCGACGTTATACCTGGCCGTGAAGCCAGACGCTGTTTTGGTTCTATGTTCATGAACGCGGCGCACCAAGTCGTTCGTCACCCCGACGTAGAGCGCGGTATGGTGACGGTTCATCAGAATGTAGACAAAGTAGCGATGGTCCATTTGTGGCAACCGTCGCGTTGCACCACCAGCTGGTGGAGATTGCTTGGTCGCTATGCTCCTCGCAATGACAGGCTGTGGGGGATCACCCCTTCTCCACGCCCCAGAACACCGGCGCCGACCCCTTCAGCAGACCCGTCACGTTCGACCGCCACGCCGCCTGCGGCAGGTACTGACCCAGCGTGATGGTCGGCACGTAGTCGAACGCCGCCGCCTGGAACTCTGCTTCATGTTTGTGTCTCTCGGCGTCATTCGGCGCATCGATCCAGGCCTCGTACGCCGCCTCGATCTTCGGATCGTCCGGCCAGCCGAACCAGGCTTTCGCACCAGGACTGCGCAGCGTATTCGCCAGCATCGGATCGACGAACTCCGGTCCCGGCGCACCGGCGGGAAAGATCGACCAGCCGCCTTTCTCCACCGTCTCCTTGTTGGTCCGGCGTTGCACCACCGTGCCCCAGTCCACCATCTGTTCGTCGATGTTCAGCCCGACCTTGCGGAACGCATCGGCCACCACGGTGATGAACGCATTGTAGATGATCTGGTCGGTCGGATGCAGCAGCACGATGCGTTCGCCGCCATAGCCGGCCTTGTCGAGCATCGCCTTCACGTCGCCGGTGCTCCAACGCTTGCGACGGAACTCCATGCCCGCATCGTTGGCCGCCGGCGAACCGGGCAGGAAATAGCCCATCGGCGCGCGCCAGCCGGATTCGTCCTCGCCCATCGCGGCGATCATCGCCTCGCGCGGGTCCACCGCCGCCAGCATCGCGCGGCGGACGCCGACATTGCTGGTCGGCGCGATCGAGCTGTTCGGCCGCAGGATCGCCACCGTGCCGTAGATGTCGAGCAGTCCTGTCGTCACGCCTGATGCGCGCTTCAACATCGGGATCAGATCAGGCGACGGCAGCTCCAGCCAGTCCACCTCGCCGGCCGACATCGCATTCGCCGCGGTTGCCGGATCGGGAATGATGCGCCACTCGACGCGGTCCAGGTTCACCTTGTGCCCGCCGGCGGTGTACGACGCCGGCTCCTGCCGCGGCTGGTATTTGTCGAAGCGGGCAAAGGCCGCGTGGCTGCCGGAGACGAATTCGTCCGGCAGATAACGGAACGGTCCGCTGCCGACGATGTCGGTGAGCTGCTTGAACGGATCGGTGGCGGCGAGACGCGCCGGCACGATCACCGGCTGCGGCTGTACCTTCGACAGGAAATGCGCCAGCAGCGGGAAGGGTTTTTTCAATCGCCAGACCAGCGTGCGGTCATCCGGCGTCTCGATCGCATCGACGCGGGCGTTGAACGTCTCGCTGACCGCGTCGCGCTTCAGCCAGCGCTGCAGCGAGGCCACGCAATCGCGCGCCAGCACCGGCGTGCCGTCGTGGAACACCAGTCCGTCGCGCAGGCGCATGGTCCAGCGCAGGCCGTCGGCGTCGATGGTGTGGCCTTCGACCATCTGCGGCTGCGGATTGAACGCCTGGTCGCGGCCGTACAGCGTTTCGTACACCATCAGCGAGAAGTTGCGGGTCACGGTCGCGGTGGTCCACACCGGATCGAGGCTGGTCAGGTTGGCCTGCGGCACGAAGCTCAGCGTCTTCGCGGTGGCGCCGATCGCCGGGCGGGCGAGTGGCAACGCGGCTGCCGCGGCGGCTGTCATGAAGGCGCGTCGTTTCACGGTCGTCTTCTCCCGGGGATTGTCTTGGTGGCGTGGTTGTCGGCGGATTGCCGGCGCGACGCAACCGGAGCTGCGGCTAGAATACTCCCCCTCCCCTTGCGGGAGGGGGGTTGGGGGGAGGGGGCCGGTGCGACGCATTGGTGCGACCATTAGGCTGTATGCCGATGCCGCCCCTCCCCCCATCCCCCTCCCGCAAGGGGAGGGGGAGAAGTGACGGGGGTAAATATCGATACCTCCGCCAACTGGTGTAGCCTCCGTTGCAATGGCCGCCGTACCAGACCGCTGGACGCCTTCATCACCCGCTGGCAGGGCCGCGAGGGCGGCCAGGAGCGGGCGAACTACGCGCTGTTCCTGACCGAGCTCTGCGCCGCCATCGGCGTCGCCCCGCCGGAGCCCGCGTCGCCCAACACCGAACAGAACGACTACGTGTTCGAGCGCCTGGTCAGAACCGCGGAACCCGACGGCGGCGCATCATGGGGCCGCATCGACCTCTACAAGCGCGGCCGCTTCGTGCTGGAGTCGAAACAGTCGCGACAGAAGGGCGGCTCGAAGGAGATCGCCGGCCAGGCGGAGCTGTTCGCCGCCGCCGAACCCGCCCGCCGCGGCGTGCGCAGCGCCGGCAAGGCGTGGGACGTGCTGATGCTGAATGCGCGCCGCCAGGCGGAAGGCTACGCCGGCGCGCCGCCAGGCGGAAGGCTACGCCCGCGCGCTGCCGGTCGAGCATGGCTGGCCGCCGTTCATCCTGGTGTGCGACGTGGGCCACGTGATCGAGGTCTATGCCGACTTTCTCCGGCCAGGGGAAGAACTACGCGCAGTTCCCCGATCGCCAGTCGTTCCGCATCTACCTGGAGGACCTTCGCGACGATGCGGTCCGCGGGCGCCTGACCACGATCTGGACCGATGCGGCCTCGCTCGATCCGGCGCCTGACCTGGGCCCCACTTCCCTCCACTCAGAAGTAGATTCCTGGGTTGCCGCCACGCCCATCGTGACGGTGTTTCTCGGTTCGGTCGAGTGCTGTTTCTCCGTCCCGGCCGTCATCATCGCGGCCGCCGCGCGCAGCCTGGGTCAAGCCTGGCCGCAGGCCACCGGCGACGACCGGCGCATCTTCGACGACGGCCTCGTGCTGATCCTGAAGGAACTGCACGACCGGCTCGACGCCGCGGTGGCCGACGCCTATGGCTGGCCGGCCGATCTCGCCGACAACGACATCCTCGCCCGCCTCGTCGCGTTGAACAAAGAGCGCGCGCAGGAGGAGGCGCGCGGCATCGTCCGCTGGCTGCGTCCCGACTATCAGATCCCGCGCTTCGGCACCGCGGCGCAGAAGGCGGAACTCGACCTCGTCGGCGGCGCCGACACCACGCCCGACGCCGCGACCGCCGCCGGGCCGAAGCCGCTGTTCCCGGCCGACGACATGGCGCAGACCGCCGCCGTCATGGCCGCGCTCGCGAACGCCGCCGCACCGCTCGATGCCGCCGCGCTCGCCGCGCAGTTCCGCCAGGGCCGCCGCGCCGGGCCGAAGATCGCGTCCGTGCTCGGCGCGCTGCTGCGCATGGGGTTCGTCGCCAACCCAGACGGCGGGGGAACATTCAGCCTGCGGCGGGCGGCGTAGCGGCCCGTGGGTGAGCCACCCCGCCCGAATTTGTGCTATGATGCGAAAGCGGCCAGGCCACCAGAGAGGAGGCGATGGCAAAGCGGATATTGCCGGAATTCATCGAAAGCACCGCGGCCGAGGTGGTGGCCGAACTCGCGCGCCGGGGCGTGGCGCCTGACCAGCGCGTGACCATCAGGATAGAGCCCACCGAGCCGGACGACTGGATTGCCAAAGCGCGAAGGTTCGCACGTCCGAAGGTGATCGCCGAAGGTTGGTCCGATGCCGACATCGATCGCGTCGTCAAAGAGGAGCGCAAGGCGGCGCAGTAACTGCCCGGATGAGGCTGGTCGCGAGCCCAGACGGCGGGGGAAAATTCAGCCTGCCTCGCGCAGTGCAGCGGCGGTCAGGGGTTGGCCGCGCGCTAAAGCCCCTCGACGCGATGCGCCAGCCGTCCGTGCTGGCGGTGCATAGCGCGCAGTTCTTCCAGGATGCGGCCCTGGCTGTTGTCCATCCGGTGGACGATCGCAGCCAGCACTGTCATGTCGTCGCGCAAGGTCGCGACTTCGGTGATGAGGCGCTCCAGCGCGTGACCGGTATAGGCGAGATCGATTGTTGGTTCGTCACTCACTGGGGTCTCCCGCGTCCTCAGTCGACAATGTAGCTCGCGCTCGCTCCGTCTGCCGAACACGGCGCGGAGGGCCACCACCTTATTGACCGGCCTGAGCTCTTTCGCGTTCGGCGGCGTGGTAGGAGGCCGCGTTGCCGCGCCAGCCCCATGTCATTGCAAGTCGCCACGTCGTCGCCGATCCGCTGCATTTCTGTTCAACAGCATTCACGACCAGCAGAGCGCTGAGCGCCCGGTTCACACTTCTGGGTGTCGTTTCCAGGCGCGTTGCAAGGTCCTTCTGATCAAGCGGCCGGAACTCCGTCCATGACAGGACATCCGGTGCGATGCCAAGCAGGCCGATCGTGACCCTACTCCGCGGTAGCCTCCGCAAGATGTCCGAATACGCGTCGACAAATAAAACGAAAGCACCCTCGGGCGGCCCATCGCGTTCGATATCGGTTACGTTCATCGGACCGGTTCGCAGTTTGGTGGGCCGGGTTTTGTAAGTCCGCCCGGTGCTCAAGTCGGTCAGTGTCCCGAACGACTTGCTAGCCTTCGGATTCTTCGTCATCTTGCCGCTGCCCATGACACGACCTGACCTTTCGTCACGATGCACGAATTATAATTCGTCGAATTGGCGGATGGCAACAACCCAGAGATTGTGGTTCCTCCGAGGAACGTGAACCCCGCCGAGGTCAGCGGGATCGATAGGATCGCCGCGGTCGTTCCGCCGCGCGGTTACCGGCGGGACCGGCCGACACACAGGCTGGCCGTTGGGCGCACAGCATCCTGACGGTGCTGGGTGAGGGCGACGGCCTCAAGGGCCGCGCCGCGCGCGCCGGCGAGCCGGTTTCAGCCCTTGACCCCGCCGCCCTCACCCAGCGGCGGGCTGTGATGCCGTTTCGCGCGGGTATGCCCGCTGGCCAGGGAGGTCTTGTCTACCTTGTTCCAACGACTTCGCTTGCCGCTGGCACCCGGCGAGGCTGATTGTATCGTGGCAGACTGCGCTGGAGTAGATGGCGCCATGGCCGAGACCCGCATCGCCAAACTCTTCACCCACGGCCGCAGCCAGGCCGTGCGGCTGCCCAAGGAGTTCCGCCTTCCCGGCAAGGAGGTGCGGGTGCGCCGCGTCGGCCGCGGCGTGCTGCTGGAACCGATCGAGTTCGACGTGCAGGCCTGGTTCGCCCGGCTCGATGCCTGCAACGATGAACCATTCATGCCCGAGGGACGGCAGCAACCGCCGATGCCGCCGCCGGACGACGTGACATTCGACGAATGATCTGCCTCGATACGAATGCCGTCATCGCCGTGCTCAATCGCAGCAGCGAGCCTGTGCGCGAACAACTTGCCGCCGCGGCGTGTCGTCGCGAGGCCGTGGCGCTTCCTGCCCTCGTGCTGTTCGAACTTCGCTACGGCGCCGCGAAGAGTGCCAACAGGCGGCGCGCGTTAAATCGGATCGCGGAATTCCTTGCCGGTCCCGTCGGCGTTCTCGATTTCGACCAGGACGATGCCGAAGAGGCGGCCGACATCCGCGCAACGCTCGAACGTGCAGGGACGCCCATCGGACCTTACGATGTCCTGATCGCGGCGCAGGCACGCCGGCGCAATGCGGTGCTGGTCACCGCCAATCTGCGCGAGTTCGTCCGTGTGCCGCGGTTGAAGACAGAGAACTCGGCTGCCGCCTGAGCGTTACTCCGCCGCCTTCGCCACTCCCGCAACGCGGGTCCGCGTGCGCAGCGTGACAAACTCCTCCGCCGCCGTGGGGTGGATGCCGATGGTGCGATCGAAATCCGCCTTGGTGGCGCCCATCACGATCGCGATCGCAAGGCCCTGCATGATTTCCGGCGCGTCCTCGCCCAGCATGTGTGCGCCGACCACCTTCTGGCTCACCTGATCGACCACCAGCTTCAGTATGCTCCGGCGCGCGCGGCCCGACAGCGTATGGCGCATCGGCGTGAACTTGCTGACATAGACATCGACCGGGCCATGTTCCGCCGCCTGCTCCTCGGTCGGCCCGCACGTCGCGATCGGCGGCGTGGAGAACACCGCGGTCGGCACGTTGTGCAGCGAGATGCCGCGCGGGTTCCGACCGAACAACGAGTTGGCGAGCGCGTGGCCCTCGGCGATCGCCACCGGCGTGAGGTTCAGTCGGTCGGTGACGTCGCCCATCGCGTAGATGTGCGGCTGGCTGGTGCGCAGGTTATGATCCACCACCACCGCACCGGCGTCGTTCAGCGTCACGCCGACCTTGTCGAGGCCGATCCCCTTGGTTGCCGGTGCGCGGCCGGTGGCGAAGAACACCAGGTCGGTGCGCAGCGTGCGGCCGTCGTCCAGCGTCAGGATGCGCTCGTCGCCGTCGGCTTCCAGCTTCGTCGGCCGGCTGCCGGGATGCAGCGCGACGCCCTGCGCGCCCAGTGCCTCGACCAGCGATTCGCGCAGGTCCATGTCGAAGCCGCGCAGCGGCAGCGGCTGGCGGTAAACCAGATCCACATGCGCGCCGAGCCCGGCGAAGATGCCGGCGAACTCGACCGCGATATATCCGGAGCCGATGATCGCCACGCGCTTGGGCATGCGCGGCAGATAGAACGCGTCGTCCGAGATGATGCCGAGATCGGCGCCGGGGATCGGCAGCCGCACCGGGTGGCCGCCGGTGCCGATAACGATGTGTTCGGCGGTCACGCGCTTGCCGCCGACATCGAGCGTGTGCGGGTCGATGAAGGTCGCGCGCGCCTCGAAGATCTTCGCGCCGGCGTTGTCGAGCAGCCGCTTGTAGATGCCGTTGAGCCGGCCGATCTCGCGGTCCTTCGCAGCGATCAGCTTGGCCCAGTCGTGCGGGCCCTTCTTGATCTGCCAGCCGAAACCGGCGGCGTCCTCGGCCCAGGCGCCGTATTCGCCTGCCTGCACCAGCAGTTTCTTCGGCACGCAGCCGACATTGACACAGGTGCCCCCCCAGAAGCGCTCCTCGGCGACGCCGACACGCGCGCCGTGGCCGGCGGCGATGCGCGCGCAGCGCACACCGGCGGAACCACCGCCGATCACGAACAGGTCGAAATCCATCTGTATGCACCTTCTCCGGCGAATTGCAGATTTTGTGCCGCGGGTGTGCAGAGGGCAAGATGGCGGTCGTCGACGGCACATCGCCGATCGACGCATTCCGCAGGGGACGCATGAGCAGCGATGACCTGCTCGCCGCGGTGGACCGTGGCATCACCGACGGGAGGCGGCGGCGGCGCAGCGGCTGGCGCAGCAAGCTGGCGGTGGCAGCCCGACCGGCAGTCGCGTCGCCTATCGTCCTGCGCCCGGCTTTCGAGGCGATGACACATTTGAACTTGTGGACAGGACCAGCAATTCGCAGCGAGTTGTTGCCGTAACGATCACGCCGTAGCGTTCTGCGCGACAGTCACCCTTCCGCAGGCCAAGCGACCTTGTTGCATTCAACGCCTACGGGCGGTCGATCTTGTTTTGCGGCAGCGCCTTGTAGGCGATGTACGCGGTCTGGCTCACCGCCATGATGCCGATGAAGCCGGGGTCCAACGCGGGGAACTGCAGCGGGGTCGCGGCCGGAATCGCGGTCGCGATCAGCGAACCGATGGCAACGGCATAGGTCACGACCAGCACGACGGTGAAGAAGAACTGCTGGACCTTGCTGATGTCGACCTGATCCGAATTGCCGGTGTCGTCGCCGTAGAATATGTCGCGCCAGGCATGTTGGTACAGCGCCTTGGTGGCCAGGTCGCCGCGTTCGGCCTTCGACGCCAGTATCAGGGGCGCGGCGACGAACGTGCCGGCGGACAGCCCGAGCAGTACCCACAACGCCGAAGGGATGCCGAGCTCGAGCGGATTCATGCTGCCCCAGACAGCGTTGAGAATACCCTCGGTGGTGACTGCGGATATAACGAGCAGGGACCATGCGACAAGCTGAAGCCGCGACAGGCTGATTTTGTTGCGCTGGTCGATGATCAGACCGCGCCAGTCCACGATCGGCGGCAGTCGGCCGATCAATGCGAAGCACCAGACCATGCAGACTGCGGTGAGAACCCAGGGCGTCAACAGTGGCCATCCCTGCTGCTCGACGTGATGCCGGGTAATGAGGCCGGCCACGACGTTGACCGCAACGATGACCGAAATCGCGAAGGCAAACTCGCAGCGCGGCGGCACTTTGAATGATGCGAGCAGCATCGGAGCAATCCGACGCTCAGGGCGCCGACGTGCTCCATGACTTGAAGTCCGCATCCGAGACGGTCGGCAATTTCTTCAGGAAGGCGACGATCGACCAGATCTCCTGGTCGGGCACTCCGACCGCGCCGAAGCTCGGCATGCCGGTCATCTTGATGCCGTTCTTGACCACCCAGAACAGCTCGCGCGGCTCGAGGCCGCCAACGACATCCTTGAGGTCGGGCGGAGCGGGGTTCAGGCCCTCGGAGAACTTCGCCCATTGCGCGCCGGGCCCACCGTGACAATAGACGCAGCCACGCGCGGCGAAGGCGTGCGCGCCGGCCCGGATGGTGGCGGGATCGTCGAGCGAGCCTGGCGGCGCTTCGGTGGCATGGTGGTCGATCGCGGCCTGCCGGACGTGGACCAGGACCCAGGCGACCGGGCCGGGATCCTGCTCGGTGGCGGCGATGTTGTAGAACCCGCCGAACAAGAACACCGCCGCAGCGATCGCAACGATGATGGCGAGGGCACCGATGAACGCCAGGAATTCTCATCCGGTATCCTCCCGATGGCAGGCTTACTTGCGTTCAGTCTGGTGGGTCACGGGTCTGTCCACAAGGGTTGACGCGTACCTCATCGTCATTCCCGCGAAAGTTCGTCATTGCCGCGAAAGCGGGAACCCGGGGTGGACGAACGGTATTGCCGCCCTGGGTTCCCGCTTTCGCGGGAATGACGATCGCGATGTGCCGCCGCTCTCACGCCTCCGCCGCCGCCTTCCGTGCCATCGCTTCCTCGGCCGACGAGACGCCGCCATGCGCGGCCGACCAGGCCACCGGGTCCTCCAGGAACTTCCGCACCTCGGCCAGCGCCGGTTCGGCGAAGTATGGCCGGTCCTTGCAGGCCTCGAGCACGTCCCACCAGGTGCACAGATGGTGCAGCGCGATGTCCATCCGCGCCAGCGTCTCGAATGCGCCGGGGAACACGCCGTAGAAGAACACCACGAACGCGTGGTTGACGATCGCTCCCGCGTCGCGCAGTGCCTGGGCGAAGCGGATCTTCGACTGGCCGTCGGTGGTGAGGTCCTCCACCAGCAGCGTGCGCTTGCCTTCCGGAACATCGCCTTCGATGAGGGCATTGCGACCGAAGCCCTTCGCCTGCTTGCGCACGTAGGCCATCGGCGCGGACATCCGATCGGCGATCCAGGCAGCGAACGGGATGCCGGCCGTTTCGCCGCCAGCCACTGCCTCGATCGTCTCGTAGCCAACGTGGCGGTTGATCTTTTCTACCCCGAGCTCGCAGATCTTATTCCGCGCGCGCGGAAAGTAGATGATCCGCCGGCAGTCGATGTAGACCGGCGACTTCCAACCGGAGGTGAAAGTATACGGTTCTTCCGGGCGGAAGTTGATCGCCTGGATCTCCAGCAGGATGCGCGCGGTGGTGAGTGCGGCGTCGCGATCCCAGTCGGTGGTGGCTGAATTCGACATCGCCTGTGCCTGCCTGGCCATGTCCGGTGGTCCCTCTCGCGCTGATCACTGATCGCTGATAACTGATCACCGGCGGAGGAGATAGTCCATGGCGAAGACCCACAGGATCGCGGTGGTGCCCGGCGACGGGATCGGCAAGGAAACCGTGCCGGAGGCGCTGAAGGTGCTGGAGGCGGCGTCACGCCGCTTCGGCTTCCGCCTGGAATACTCGCATTACGACTGGTCCTGCGAAACCTACAAGAAAACCGGCGCGATGATGCCGGCGGACGGGATGGAGCGGCTGGCGGCATCGGACTCGATCCTGCTGGGCGCGGTGGGGTGGCCGGACGTGCCGGACCACGTTTCACTCTGGGGGCTGCTGATTCCGATCCGCCGCGGCTTCGATCAGTACGTGAACCTGCGCCCCTGCAAGCTGATGCCCGGCGTGCGCACGCCGCTCGCCGGTCGCAGCGAGGCCGACATCGATTTCTATGTGGTGCGCGAGAACACCGAGGGCGAGTACTCGTCGGTCGGCGGACGCATGTTCATCGATACCGAGCGCGAATTCGTCTCGCAGCAGAGCGTGTTCAGCCGGCATGGTGTCGATCGCATCCTGAAGTTCGCGTTCGAGCTTGCGATGACGCGGCCGAAGAAGCATCTGACGTCGGCGACCAAGTCGAACGGCATCACCTTCACCATGCCGTACTGGGACGAGCGCTTCGCGCTGATGGGAAAGTCGTATCCCGACATCCGGACCGACCAGTTCCACATCGACATCCTGTGCGCGCACTTCGTACAACATCCGGACTGGTTCGACGTGGTGGTCGGGTCCAACCTGTTCGGTGACATACTCTCCGACCTGGGTCCGGCGGTGGCGGGTTCGATCGGCATCGCGCCATCGGCCAACATCAATCCGGAACGGAAGTTCCCGTCGATGTTCGAGCCGGTGCACGGATCGGCGCCTGACATCGCCGGCAAATTCATCTGCAATCCGATCGGCCAGGTCTGGTCGGCGGGGCTGATGCTGGAACACCTCGGCGAGGCGGAGGCGGGCCAGGCGATCATCGCCGCAATCGAAACGCTGCTGCGCGAGAGTGGGCCGAAGACGCGCGACATGGGCGGGCAGGCCGGCACCGCCGATGTGGGGAAGGCGCTGGCGGAGATCGTAGCGCGGGGCTGATGGCGGTGCCGGTCGACGAGGTGTTCGCGGACGAGTTCTTCGCTTCGCTTTACGACTACTTCAATCCGTGGACGCCGTCCGACCAGTTCTATGTGGAACTGGCCCGCGAGACCGGGCCGCGCGTGCTCGATCTCGGCTGCGGCACCGGGATGCTGGCCTGTCGCATTGCTGCGGACGGCTGCGCGGTCACCGGCGTCGATGCTGCAAAGGGCATGCTGCGTGTCTCTCGCTCGCGTGAAGGTGCAGAGCGTGTCACCTGGATCGAGGCGGATGGCAGAACGCTGCGGCTATCGCAGCAATTCGATCTTATCTACATGACCGGGCACGCGTTTCAGGCGCTGCTGACCGATGACGATGCGGTTGCGCTGCTGCGACGCGCGGCGTGGCATCTGGCACCGGATGGCCGCCTGGCCCTCGAAACCCGTAATCCCGCGCGCAAGGCCTGGCGGTGCTGGACACGCGACAATGGCCGTGTTGTCGCGACGGAGCGGCACGGGCGTATCGAGGAATCCTACGACAGCGAAGCAGAGTCCGACTCCGGCATCGTCTACCTGACGCATTACTACCGCTTCCTGGATCAGGGCACGACACGAACCAGCCATAGCCGATTGCGTTTCATCGACCAGCAGCACCTGGCGCGTCTCCTGGGGGACGCGGGGCTTGTGCCGGTAACGTGGTATGGTGATTGGGACCGTGCCCCGCTGCTGCCGAACAGCCGCGAGATGATCGTTGTGGTGCGACGGCAGGCATAGGGGTGCGAATGCAATCGGCTTGGCTGGAGCAACGGTCATGAGCGGATTTCTGTCGCGTTTGTTCAGTGGCAAAGCTGACACACCAGGTTGGATCGAGGTAGCGGAGCTGCGGCAACGCCTCGCTCATGGCGACGTGTTGCTGGTTGATGTGCGTCAACCGGAGGAATACGCCTCGCCGCCCGGCCACCTGCCCGGCGCGATCAACGTGCCACTGGGCAACCTCTCGGCGCATACCGGGGAGCTTGCGGCGCGCGGCCAGCCGATCGTGGTCGTGTGCAAGACCGATCGGCGTTCGGCACGAGCCGCCGCCGAGTTGGTCGCTGCCGGATTGCGCGACGTCGCGGTGCTGCGCGGCGGTACTGATGGGTGGCATTCGCACGGGCTGGCGCTGGAATAGTCGGCCGGCTGTGCTAAGTTCCTCTCTGATTGGGGTGGTTGAGGTCAAGCCACCTTTTTTCTCTCATCCGTCCGGTGGGTCGATTGTGGGTTCAATCACGCCCGTACCCGCGTGGCGGCTCAACGTCAGCGAGGGGCGCCAGGTCGAGATCGACGATGGCTTCGAGCGCCGCGGCTGTCGCGCTGCCTTGGAGGCTATCGGGGAGTGCTGCGAGCCAGTCGGCGTACTCAGTCTGCAGCGTGAACAATGTGCCGACGGCGTCACGCCAACGCTGCGGGCGGCTCCGTCGATCGGTCGGTCGGCGCGGCCGGGTGACGGCCATGGCCGCTTCACCTTGTTGTCGCGCGCGATAGCGGGCTTGGCGTTCGGCGTTGCTCAGCGCGTGCTCACCTGTCGGTTTGCAGCCCCTCGGCATAAGCTTTGTTCTCCGTTACTGTAACGCGTTGCAGTGGGATTGGCATCTACCAGGCCATACACTTCCGGACGCCCTTTCTGGTGAAGGTCGCCGGAGAAACTGCGTTCTTGATGTCGCGCCCGTGGATCACTCGCTTCTCTTCGCGGTCGGCGCATGGCCGCCGCATGATGGGGTCAGGAGGGCGAGGCGTCTCAATCTGTCCCGCGACCTTCGGGGCATTGCTACCCTCCGGTTCCGGACACTCAACGAGATCACCTCGCCCATCGTCCCCACGGGAACGACGTCGGCTCCGCCTCGTCAGGCGGAAACTGCAATTCCTTTCTTCACGCCGTCACAGCTTGCTTGCCCCAGCGGAACTCGGACTTGTCGACCCACATGCGGTGCAGGATGACCGCCAGTTTGCGGGCGACCGCAACCCGAGCGCGCGCCATGCCGCGCCGCTTCGCTACCTGCATGCCCCAGGCCCGCAGCGAGCACCATTTCGTGCTGCGGGTCAGCAGCGAGTGGGCCGCTTCGTAGAGTGCCGTGCGCGCCAACTCGTCGCCGCATCGGCTGATCCGACCCTGCACGTCGGTCTCGCCGGATTGGTAGCGTCGCGGCGTTAAACCGAGGTGCGCGCCGACGTCACGAGACCTTCGGAAGCGGTCTGGCCGGTCGACCGTGGCGCGGAATGCGAGCGCGGTGAACGGGCCCACGCCAGGCACAGTCATCAGGTGTCGGCACGTGGGCTCGGCGCGGACCTCATCGAGCACCCGCTTCGTGAGCCTGGCAACTTCATCCGTCATGACCCTGATAACCGACAACAGTGACTCGACCAGTCCGGTGAGCACGGTGTCTCCAGCGGCCAGCTCGCGCACCCTCGCCGGAAAGTCCTTGCGACTCGGCGTGCCGACCTTCAGCCCGGCCTCACGCAACAGCGCCCGCACGCCGTTCTCGACGTCGCGTCGCTTGTTCAACACCATTCGGCGCGCCGTCAGCAAAGCACGCCAAGAGCGGCAGGACGGGCTTTTCACATGCACAGCGCGATACCATCCAGTGCGCATGATCTGCGCGATACCGCGCGCGTCGTTGCGGTCGGTCTTGTTCGGCATCGCACCCATCGCGGCTTTCGCTTGGCGAGTCTCGATACAAACGGCCGGGATCCCCCCTTCCGAAAGCCCCTGGTGCAACCAGGCCGCCAGCGAACATGCCTCAAGCCCAACCCGCTCCACGGTCATTCCCAATGCATCGAAGAACGCCACCAGCGCGTCAGGCTCGCTCGCCACTCGCGCTTCACGCACAATCCCACCGGCCTCATCAACTATGCATATGGAGGTCTCCTCCAACGATACGTCCAACCCGGCAAAATATCTCACGGCTGCTTCTCCTCGCTTGTGGCCGATCAACATCGAACCACGTTCTATCAACCTGAGAGGAGCAGCCACCGCATCACCCGGGTGAGACCCCAATCACCCCATCTGTCCGGGAAGCCTATAAAGGATTGCAGAGCTTTCGCAGCATCAGGCGGATCGATGCAAGGCGGAGGAATGCCAGGGCGGTGCAGTTGAGGTTCTCGAAATCTTTGGCAAGACGGCGACAGCGGTTGAGCCACGCCAAGGTGCGCTCGACGACCCAGCGCATCGGTAGGACGACAAATCCGTTCGCTTGGTCTGACCGTTTTACGATCTCAACCGTGAGGTGGGGCAACGCCTGTGCTACAGCAGAGCAGAACTGCGGCCCCTGATAACCGGCATCGGCAAACAGCTTCAGCAGGAAAGGATACATTCCGAACAAGGTCGTCAGGACCAGCACGCCGCCGTCGCGGTCCTGAATGTCCGCGGGATGCACCACGGCATGCAGCAGCAGACCTACCGTGTCGACCAGGATATGTCGCTTCTTGCCTTGGATTTTCTTGCCCGCATCATAGCCGGGCGGATCGACGCAGGCCCCCCCTTTTCAGCGCTTTTCACGCTTTGGCTATCGATGACACAGGCCGTCGGACTGGCCTCCCGTCCGATGGCCTCGCGGCATTGCACATACAGCGCGTAATGGATCTTCTCGATCGTGCGGTCGTAGTTCCAGCGGGTGAGGTAGTCGTGCACTGTGCTCTTTGGCGGCAGGTCCTTCGGAATGTAACGCCACTGGCAGCCCGTGCTCAGCACATACATGACGCCGTTGACCACCTCCCGCACCGCCACCTCGCGCTTACGGCCACCCTGCTTGGCCGGCGGAATCAGCGGCTCTACCAGGGACCACTCCTCGTCGGTCAGATCACTCGGGTAGCGCAGTTTGTCCCGGTCGTAGCGGGGACGGTTCTTAGTCGTCCACATGAGGCACCTCGCGAATCGGTGCCCGAGATAGAATCACAGGCAATTCAAACCGTTCAAGCCCGATCGCGTAACCGATTCAAAAGACTCTACAAACCTGCCGGACAGATGGGGTGATTGGGGTCTCACCCGGGTGATGCGGTGGCTGCTCCTCTCAGGTTGATAGAACGTGGTTCGATGTTGATCGGCCACAAGCGAGGAGAAGCAGCCGTGAGATATTTTGCCGGGTTGGACGTATCGTTGGAGGAGACCTCCATATGCATAGTTGATGAGGCCGGTGGGATTGTGCGTGAAGCGCGAGTGGCGAGCGAGCCTGACGCGCTGGTGGCGTTCTTCGATGCATTGGGAATGACCGTGGAGCGGGTTGGGCTTGAGGCATGTTCGCTGGCGGCCTGGTTGCACCAGGGGCTTTCGGAAGGGGGGATCCCGGCCGTTTGTATCGAGACTCGCCAAGCGAAAGCCGCGATGGGTGCGATGCCGAACAAGACCGACCGCAACGACGCGCGCGGTATCGCGCAGATCATGCGCACTGGATGGTATCGCGCTGTGCATGTGAAAAGCCCGTCCTGCCGCTCTTGGCGTGCTTTGCTGACGGCGCGCCGAATGGTGTTGAACAAGCGACGCGACGTCGAGAACGGCGTGCGGGCGCTGTTGCGTGAGGCCGGGCTGAAGGTCGGCACGCCGAGTTGCAAGGACTTTCCGGCGAGGGTGCGCGAGCTGGCCGCTGGAGACACCGTGCTCACCGGACTGGTCGAGTCACTGTTGTCGGTTATCAGGGTCATGACGGATGAAGTTGCCAGGCTCACGAAGCGGGTGCTCGATGAGGTCCGCGCCGAGCCCACGTGCCGACACCTGATGACTGTGCCTGGCGTGGGCCCGTTCACCGCGCTCGCATTCCGCGCCACGGTCGACCGGCCAGACCGCTTCCGAAGGTCTCGTGACGTCGGCGCGCACCTCGGTTTAACGCCGCGACGCTACCAATCCGGCGAGACCGACGTGCAGGGTCGGATCAGCCGATGCGGCGACGAGTTGGCGCGCACGGCACTCTACGAAGCGGCCCACTCGCTGCTGACCCGCAGCACGAAATGGTGCTCGCTGCGGGCCTGGGGCATGCAGGTAGCGAAGCGGCGCGGCATGGCGCGCGCTCGGGTTGCGGTCGCCCGCAAACTGGCGGTCATCCTGCACCGCATGTGGGTCGACAAGTCCGAGTTCCGCTGGGGCAAGCAAGCTGTGACGGCGTGAAGAAAGGAATTGCAGTTTCCGCCTGACGAGGCGGAGCCGACGTCGTTCCCGTGGGGACGATGGGCGAGGTGATCTCGTTGAGTGTCCGGAACCGGAGGGTAGCAATGCCCCGAAGGTCGCGGGACAGATTGAGACGCCTCGCCCTCCTGACCCCATCATGCGGCGGCCATGCGCCGACCGCGAAGAGAAGCGAGTGATCCACGGGCGCGACATCAAGAACGCGGTTTCTCCGGCGACCTTCACCAGAAAGAGCGTCCGGAAGTGTATGGCCTGGTAGATGCCAATCCCACTGCAACGCGTTACAGTAACGGAGAACAAAGCTTATGCCGAGGGGCTGCAAACCGACAGGTGAGCACGCGCTGAGCAACGCCGAACGCCAAGCCCGCTATCGCGCGCGACAACAAGGTGAAGCGGCCATGGCCGTCACCCGGCCGCGCCGACCGACCGATCGACGGAGCCGCCCGCAGCGTTGGCGTGACGCCGTCGGCACATTGTTCACGCTGCAGACTGAGTACGCCGACTGGCTCGCAGCACTCCCCGATAGCCTCCAAGGCAGCGCGACAGCCGCGGCGCTCGAAGCCATCGTCGATCTCGACCTGGCGCCCCTCGCTGACGTTGAGCCGCCACGCGGGTACGGGCGTGATTGAACCCACAATCGACCCACCGGACGGATGAGAGAAAAAAGGTGGCTTGACCTCAACCACCCCAATCAGAGAGGACACTAAGTTGTCAGTGCATATGCAGTGCAGGCGACGGATGACTGAGACCACGTTCACGTTCCGCGTTGACGAGGCCCTGAAGACTGCCTTCACCGAGGCGGCGAAGGCGCATGATCGCCCAGGTTCACAATTGCTGCGCGACTTCATGCGAGACTATATCGAGAAGGCGCAGCACGACGCTTGGTTCCGCGCCGAGGTCGAGCAGGGATTGCGCGAACTGGACGATCCAAATGTCGAACTCATTCCACACGAGCAGGTAAGGGACGAGTGGGAGGTCGAGAAGGCCGACCTTCTGCGACGGATATCGCCGACCAAGCGCAAGTGATGAGAATTGTCTGGCTGCCGGAAGCCAGACGCAGCCGGCGCAGCCAGATCGCCTACATCGCCGAGCGCAATCCGCGGCCGGCCCTCACGGTGGCCAACACGATCCGTTCCGCTACCGATCAGCTTGCGGAAAACCCGCGCTTGGGCCGGACTGGTCGGGTGCCCGCCACGCGCGAACTGGTGGTGGCCCGAACATCGTTCGTCGTCATCTATGTGGTGCACGCCGACACGGTTCGATCATCCGCGTGCTGCACGCCGCGCAGCGCTGGCCCGCGGCGCATTGACCGTAGTTTGCGCGGACCTGAAGATGTCGGGTCTGAGAATGCATGTCGGAGGAATGCCCGCCTATGTCCCAATCGGTCGTCGCTGAACTCGCTCCGCACGGCGTGCTGCGCGCGGGCATCAACATGAGCAACTTCCTGCTGGTCACCGGCAGGACGCCGTCGGGCGACCCGGACGGCGTTTCGCCCGACATGGCCCGCGCGATCGCGGATCGTCTCGGCGTGCCGGTGAAATACGTGCCGTTTGCCAAACCCGGCGAGCTGGCCGATGCGGTGGGCGACGATGTCTGGGACATCGGGCTGATCGGGGCGGAACCGGCGCGGGCGGAGAAGATCGACTTCACCGCCGCCTATGTGGAGATCGAGGCGACCTATCTGGTGCCGGCCGGCTCGCCGCTGAAGACCATCGCCGATGTGGACAAGCCCGGGGTCCGCATCGCGGTGTCGGCGCGGAGTGCCTACGATCTCTGGTTGGAGCGCAACATCAGGCACGCTGAACTGGTGCGATCGGACGGCCTCGCCAGTGCCACGGAAAAATTCGTCCGCGACAAGCTCGATGCGTTGGCGGGACTGCGGCCAGGCCTGCTGGGCGACATCCAGAAGCTACCCGGCGCACGCATCCTCGACGGCCAGTTCACCGCCGTGCAGCAGGCAGTCGGCACCGCGCGCACTCATGCCGCCGGCGCGGCGTTCCTGCGCGACTTTGTCGAACAGGCGAAGGCATCCGGCCTGGTCGCCAGCCTGATCGAGAAGCACGGCGTGGTCGGCCGTCTTTCCGTCGCGCCGCCGGGCTGATCCCGATGCCAGCGAACATCTACACCCGGCCTACGGCTTCCGCCCCACCGGCAGTGCCGCCCTTGCTCATCCCGCAGCCATCGATCGCGCCGTTGGTGCCGCCGGCACATGTGGTCGATCTGATGACGCTCGATGGCTCGGCGGTGTTCGGCGCGCGTTGGAAGGCGAAGGAGGCGAAGCTCGTCGAGTGCCCGGCGCTGGCGGACTCGATGCCCGAGTTCAGGACAACCTACGACATCGATCCGCATGCCGAACTGCTCGGCTTCGACGATTCGACCTGGCCCGAAGTCGCCGCGACCGACCTCGGCGCGAAACGGGGCGGCGGCATGGTGTCGTTCTTCTGGTTCCGCGCGACCCTGACGATACCGGCGAACGCCGCGGGTTTCGCCACCGCCGGCGCCAAGGCGGTGCTGACGGTGAACGTCGACGACTACGCGGAGGTCTGGGTCGATGGCGTGATGCCACGGGCGGCGGGCAGGCCCAGTCCGGCTGCGATCCAGGGCTTCAACATGCCCAATCGCCTGGTGCTGCGCGATACCGTGACCCCGGGCGAAAAGTTCGAGATCGCGGTGTTCGCCATCAACGGGCCGATTTCGGCGGCGCCGGCGAATTTTCTGTGGTTCCGCGAGGCGAAGGTCGAGTTCTATCGCTGAGCGAGATCTATCGCGACAAGATGTGAACGCCGCGTGCTTGCTGAGACAGTCGAACCACCACACGGCGCCACCAAACAGGAGCTGACCATGAGCGAGGCCGAGCACGCCTATACGCCGTCGCACGTCACCGCCGCGAATGTGGTGTCGCTGGAAGTGGCGCGCTATCTTGACGGCACGGACCTGCTGGCGAAGACGCAGGCGCTGCGACTTTCCACGGTCGACGCCGCCGGCTGGCCGCACGCTTCGCTGCTCAGCGCGGGCGACATGATCGCACTGCCGTCCGGGCGCATCCGCTTCGCGCTGTTTCCGCAGTCCGCTGCTGCCGCCAATCTGGCGCGCGATCAGCGGATTACACTGACGCTCTCGCTGGATGGCGGGATGTGCGAGTTGCGGATGCGCGCACAGCGGCTGGCACATTCCTCACCCGACGTGCCGCTGGCCTTGTTCGAGGCCGAGGTGGAGGCAACGCGCACCCATGTAGCCCCGTATGCCGCTGTCACCAGTGGGATCACGTTTGCGCTGCACCAGCCGCAGGCGGTGCTGCCGCGCTGGCAGCGGCAGATTGCCGCCTTGCGCGCGGCCAGCTGAAGCAGGTTGCGGCGGAAGGACACAAGATCATGCGGGCTTACCAGGACCTTCGTGAATTCCTGTCGGTGCTCGAGCAGGAAGGGCAGTTGCTGCGCATTACCGAGACGGTCAACCTGGAGCCCGATCTGGCGGCCGCGGCCTGCGCCCTCACGCAGATCGGCGAGAACAGCCCGGCGATTCATTTCGGCAAGATCGCCGGCTACACCAATGCTCAGGTGGCAATGAACGTGCATGGCTCCTGGCCCAACCATGCGCTCGCTCTCGGCATGGACAAGGACGCGCCATTGCGCGACCAGTTCTTCGAGTTTGTCCGGCGCTATCGGCAGTATCCGGGCGAACTGGAGCGCGTGGCCAGCGCGCCGTGGCAAGAGGTGGTGGTCGACAAGGATGTGAACCTGTTCGACCTGCTGCCGCTGTTTCGCATCAACCGCGGCGATGGGGGCTATTTTCTCGACAAGGCGTGCGTCGTCAGTCGCGATCCTGACGACTGGGACAACGACAACATCGAGAACGTGGGCGTCTATCGCCTGCAGGTGAAGGGCCGCAACCGGATCGGGATCCAGACGGTGCCGCAGCACGACATCGCCATCCACCTGACCCATGCCGAGGAGCGCGGCGAGGATCTGCCGGTGGCGATCGCCCTCGGCAACGAGCCGATCATTACGCTGGCGGGAGCAACGCCGATGCTCTATGACCAGCTCGAATACAAGATGGCGGCTGTCATGCAGGGCAAGCCGTATCGGGTGGTGAAGACGGCGAAGGGGTTGGATGTACCCTGGGGATCGGAATATGTGCTGGAGGGTCGGGTGCTCGGCGGGCAGCGCGAGCCGGAAGGCCCATTCGGCGAGTTCCCCGGCTATTATTCAGGCTGCCACAAGTACCCGGTGATCGAGATCGATCGCGTTTCGCACCGGACCGACCCGATCTACGACGCCACGTATGTCGGCAGGCCCTGGACCGAGCTCGACTGGCTCCAGGCGATGACCACCAGCGTGCCGATTTTCGTCCAGTTGAGCACGACCTTCCCGGAAGTTGTCGCGGTCAATGCATTGTATACCCACGGACTGGTCATCATCGTCGCCACGAAGACCCGTTTCGGCGGCTTCGCCAAGGCGGTCGGCATGGGCGTGCTGACCACGCCACACGGTCTTGGCTATGCCAAGATCATCATCGTGGTAGATGCCGATGTCGATCCGTTCGACCTCAAGCAGGTGATGTGGGCCATGTCGGTCAAGGTCAATCCCGCGGGCGATATTATTATTGTACCGAACCTTTCGGAAAATCTGCTGGACCCGGCGTGTCAGCCGGGCGGTATGGTGTCCAAGATGATCATCGATGCGACCTCACCGATCGCCCCTGACATCCGTGGCGACTACGGGCAGGAACTGGACACCCCGCAGGGGACCGACGCATGGCGGCATAAGCTTGGTAGGTTGATGAAAGATCTGCAGAAATGAGTCAGGCGATGGACAGCGCTGCACTGGGCGCGTGCCCCCGGTGTCGGTCCACCACGACCGAGGTGCGGAGCACGTCTCCCGTCAAGGGAGTTTGGACCGTGTTCGGCTGCGCCACATGCTTGTACGTGTGGCGCTCGACCGAACCCGAGGAGAACCGGGACCCGGACAAATATCCTGCAGCCTTTCGTCTGCACCCGAAGGATCTGGCGAACCTGCCGGTGGCCCCGAGCATTCCGCCGCGGCGACCACCGTCCGGCAGTTGATGACCATTCTACGCCGGTCGGTGCGACGGTCCACAGGAACACCTGATCATCCGCACCCTGTCGTGGTAGCTCGCGCCGTCGCTCGCTCTCGCTGATGTTGTTGCCCCGACGCGTCCGCTCGTGGCAGACAGCGCCGCATGTTGAGCCGACGCCTGCTATTGGCTGCCTCGCTGTCCACCGTCTGCGCCGCGCCGGACGGTTTCCAGGGCTTCCTTACCGGCATGCGCGCCGAGGCGCGCCGGGCCGGCATCTCGGCCGCGACGCTGGACCACGCGTTTGCCGGCGTGCAGCTGAACCAGAAGGTACTGGAGCACTATAACCACCAGCCCGAGTTCACCATGACCTGGGCGCAGTACCGCGCCCTGCTCATCACCGACCAGCGCATCGCCAACGGCCGGGCCGCGTTCCAGCAGAACCGCGCGCTGTTTGGCCGGGTGCAGGAGCGGTTCGGCGTGGATCCCGGCGTGATCACCGGCATCTGGGGCCTGGAATCAAGCTTCGGCGCCGGCATGGGCGACTTCCACGTGGTCGAGGCGCTGGCGACGCTTGCCTGGGAAGGCCGTCGCGCCAGCTTCTTCCGTGGCGAGCTGCTGGCCGCGTTGCGCATCCTCGATAACGGCGATGTGTCGCCGGCCCGCATGCTCGGCTCCTACGCCGGAGCGATGGGGCAGCCGCAGTTCATGCCGTCTTCCTACCTGCGCTATGCGGTGGATTTCGAGGGCCACGGCAAGCGCGACATCTGGACCAGCAAGCCCGACGTGCTCGGCTCGATCGCCAACTATCTCGCGCGATCCGGCTGGCGCGGTGGCGAACCCTGGGGCCAGCCGGTGACCCTGGCGGGGAGTTTCGACCGCACCGCGACCGGCCGCGACAATCGAAGGCCGGTCGGCGAATGGACGCGGCTTGGTGTGCGCGCGGCGGACGGGCGGTCCCTGGCGCAGCCCGATACGCAGGCCGCGGTGCTGCTGCCCGATGGACCCGGCGGCGACGCGTTCCTGGTCTATGCGAACTTCACCGCGATCCGTCGCTACAACCCGTCGGACTACTACGCGCTGGTGGTCGGCCTGCTGGGCGACACGGTCGTCGCGTGAGACTGGCGTTCGCGCTGGCGTTGGCACTGTTGGCGGCGTCCTGTCAGCCGCCGCCGCCACCGGTCAATCCACACTATGTACTTGGCGCGCCCTATCAGGCCGGCGGCATCTGGTACTATCCGCGCGACAGCTACGAGGGTCAGGAGACCGGGCTCGCAACGGTGTATCAGTCGGACCACCCGGCGCTGACCGCCGATGGCGAGGCGTTCGATCAGACGGCGCTTGCGGCCGCGCACCAGACGCTCCAGCTTCCCGCAATCGCGCGCCTCACCAACCTGGACAACGGCCTCCAGGTGCTGGTGCGCATCAACGACCGCGGCCCTGCGACGCCGCATCGGCTGATCGAGGTGACCCGGCGCACTGCCACGTTGTTGCGATTCGCTAATGACGAGGCGGTGCGGGTCCGGCTCGAGGTGCTGCCGGCGGAGAGCCACGCCGCGGCCGATGCGCTGCCGGGCGCGCCGAAGCTGGAACTGACGGCGGCGCCGGTCGGCGAGGTGCAGCAGAGCGAGCTGCCGCCTCCCGGCGGTGCGGCGCCGGTCATCCCCGACAGCTCGACCGAGCCGCAGCAGGCGGCACCGTCGGCTACTGTGCCGATTGCGCGGTTGCCGGAGTTGGTCACGCAGGGATCGCCCGATCCTGGCGAATTGTTCATTCGACTGAGCACGTTCCAGAACTACGCGTACGCCAACATCCAGCGCGCGCGCGTCGCGGAACTCGGCGCGGAGATCGTCAGCACGCGCAGCGGGCGGATGCAGACACATCGGGTGATCATCGGGCCGCTGTCGAGCGTGCAGCAGGCCGACATGGTGCTGGACCAGGTGCTGCGGTCGGGAGTAACCGATGCGCGGATCGTGGTGGAATAGGAGTTGAGTCGCCATGTTCACCCGTCGGCAAGCCCTGCTCGCATCAGCGAGCTTCGCCAGCGGCACGTCGTCCGCCGTCGCGCAGCAGCGTCATCCGACGCAGCCGAAGGCCGGGACGCGCGGCGCGAAGAAGGACGTGCCGACTGGCAGTCCGGCCGACACGCCTCTCGGCCCGGTGGACACCGCGGCACGCTGGGCGTTCATCCAGGACTTCAACACCGGCGCGGCGCTGCTGGAGAAGAATGCCGATGTGGAGATGCCGCCGTCCTCGATGACCAAGCTGATGACGATCTACCTGGTCTACGAGCGCCTGAAGCAGGGGAAGATGAAGCTGGACGATGAGCTGCTGGTCAGCGAACGCGCGTGGAAGATGGGCGGATCGCGGATGTACGTCCAGGTTGGCACGCAGGTGCGGGTGGAGGACCTGATCCGCGGCGTCATCGTGCAGTCGGGCAACGATGCCTGCATCGTGTTCGCCGAGGCGATAGCGGGTTCCGAGGAGCAGTTCGCCGAGCTGATGAACCAGAAGGCGAAGGAACTCGGGCTGACCAACTCGAACTTCAGGAATTCCACCGGCTGGCCGGACCCCGAGCAGCACATGAGCTGCCGCGACATCGCCACGCTGGCGCGGCGGATCATCCGCGACTTCCCGGAATTTTATCATTACGATGCAGAGAAGACGTTCAAGTACAACAATATCGAGCAGGGCAACCGCAATCCGCTGGTGCAGAAGGGCACCGCGGATGGGCTGAAGACCGGCCACACCGAGGCGGGCGGCTACGGCCTGGTCGCGAGCAGCAAGCGCGGCGAGCGTCGGGTCATCGCGGTGCTGAACGGCCTCGAGTTCGATGCATCAGCGCGCCGAGGAGGGCGAGCGGATGATGGACTGGGCATTCGCGAATTTCGAGGATGTGACGCTGTTCGCGGCCGGCGACGTGATCGAGCGGGTTCCGGTGTGGCTGGGCACGGCGCCGACTGTGCCGCTGGTCGCCGGCCGCGACCTGGCGGTGACGATGCCGCGCAACTGGCGGAAGAGCGCGTCGGTGAAGCTGAGCTACAACGCGCCGATCCATGCCCCGGTGGCGAAGGGCACGACGCTGGGCAAGCTGGTGGTGGCGGGGCAGGGCGTGCCGGATATGGAGGTGCCGTTGCTGGCCGGCGAGGATATCGCCAGGCTGAGCATGCCGGGGCGCGCGATGGCGGTGCTGTCGCACTATGTGACGGGTGGCTAGCTTCATCACGCTGGAGGGCGGCGAGGGGGCCGGCAAATCCACCCAGGCCCTGATGCTTGCCGACGCGCTGGTGGACCTCGGCCTGCCGGTGCTGCGGACGCGCGAACCGGGCGGTGCGCCGGGCGCGGAGCTCCTGCGTAGGTTGCTGCTCGGCGGTACGGTGGACTGGTCCGCGCCCGCCGAAACATTGCTCCACTTCGCCGCGCGCGCCGAACATGTGGGGAAGACCATCCGTCCGGCGCTGGCGGCCGGCATGTGGGTGGTCTGCGACCGGTTCTACGATTCCACCATGGCGTATCAGGGCTACGGCCAAGGCGCCGACCGCGCCACGATCGCGGCGCTGATCGAGCTGCTCGGCATCGTTCCCGATGTCACGCTGGTGCTCGACGTAAGCGACGCGGTGGCCGTCGCGCGCCAGATGCAACGGGGTGCCGATGCCGACCGCTACGAGCGGCTCGACGCCTTGTTCCACGCCCGGGTGAACCAGGGCTTCCGTGACATCGCCGCGGCGGCGCCGGAGCGCTGCGTGCTGATCGCGGCGGATGCGCCGGTGGCGGCGGTGCACGCCGCCATCACGCAGGCACTGCGGGCGCGGTTGGCGCTGCCAGGTTAGCGCAATGGCACGAGTCCGCGGCGCGCGCGGCGCGAACGCGCCCTGGGTTTCTGCTCACGCCGGCTGCTTCAACGCGGCAGCATCGATCGGCATCTTTCTCAGGCGCTTGCCAGTTGCCGCAAAGATCGCGTTGGCAACCGCGGGCACGATCGCAGAGGTCCCGGGCTCGCCCATGCCGCCTGGCGGCTCAGAACTCTTGACGATGTGGACCTCGATGGCCGGCGCCTCGTTCATGCGCAGGATTTGGTAGGTGTCGAAATTGGCTTGCTCGACACGGCCGCTCTTCAGCGTGATCTCGCCATAAAGCGCCGCCGTGATGCCGAACATGATTGCGCTCTGGATCTGCGCCTGGACGGTATCGGGGTTGATCACGGTTCCGCAATCGACCGCGCAGACGACGCGCCGGACACGCACCGCGCCATCCTTCGACACTTCGACTTCGGCGACCTGCGCCATGTAGCTCCCGAAGACGAACTGCAGCGAGACACCTCGACCGACCCGTCCAGGCAACGACTGTCCCCAGCCGGCCTTCTCCGCGGCAAGATCAAGGACAGCTTTGGCGCGTGGCGACTTGTCGAGCAGAGCGCGTCGATAGGCGACCGGATCCTGCTTCGCCGCCGCCGCCAGTTCGTCCAAGAAGCTCTCGACCACGAAGACGTTGTGCGACGGTCCGACGCTGCGCCAGAATGCGGTCGGAATGCCCGGCGGCTCCACCCGCAGGTACTCGACGTGCATATTTGGCAGGGCATAGACCAAATCGATGGCGCCGTCGGTCGTGTCGGGATCAAGACCGTTGCTGAACGCCGGCGGGAGAAATCTCGCGAGAATCGAGGAGCCAGCGAAACGATGGTTCCAGGCGACGGGCATGTCTTTATCGTCGAGGCCGGCAGACATGCGATCGAAGAAATAGGGCCGGTACATGTCGTGCTGAATGTCTTCCTCGCGTGTCCACACGACTTTCACCGGGCCGTCGACATGCTGCGCGATCTGGACGGCGCGAATGACACCATCGATCTCCAGCCGCCGGCCGAACCCACCGCCGATCAGATGATTGTGGACCACGACCTTGTCCAACGGCAGGCCGGTGGTCTTCGCCGCCGCGGCCTGGGCTCGCGCGATGACCTGGCTGCCGACCCAGACTTCGCAGCCGTCGTTGCGGACATGAACTGTACAGTTCATCGGCTCCATTGCAGCGTGCGCGAGGAACGGGACCTGATAGGTTGCCCCGACCTTGGTGACGGCGCTCGCCAGGGCCTTGTCGATATCGCCGATATTCTGCGCAACCGGCCCCGCTTTGAGCGTCGCCTGTTCGAGTTCGCCCGCTATCTCGTCCATGCTGAGCGTGGCGTGCGGACCGTCGTCCCATTCGATCACCAGCGCAGCCAGCCCTTTCTTTGCCGCCCCCATATGGTCGGCCACGACGGCCACGGAGTCGTCGAGGCGCACGATCTGGCGCACGCCCTTGACGGCCTTGGCCGCTGTATCGTCCACGCTCTTCACACGACCGCCGAAGACGGGCGATTGCGCCAGGGTCGCGATCTTCACGCCTGGCGGCCGAACATCGATGCCATAGACGGCGGTTCCGTTGACCTTCGCCGGCGCGTCCAGCCGCTTGGCTGGTGTGCCAATGAGCTTGAAGTCCTCCGGCCGCTTGAGCGTCACGTGGTCGGGGACAGGCATGTGGGCGGCATCGGCAGCAAGTTCGCCGTACTTGATGCTTCTTCCCGTCGCCGCGTGCAACACTTCGCCGCTTTGTGCGCGGCAGGAATCCGGCGCGACGTTCCAACGCTTCGCCGCCGCGGCGACCAGCATCGTTCGCGCGATCGCACCGGCTTCGCGCATCGGTTTCCAGGTCGCGCGTATCGCAGTCGAGCCACCCGTCGCCTGCACCCCGAGGAAGGGATTGCCGTAGAGCTTTTCGTTGGGCGGGGCATGTGCGAGCCGCACCTGTTTCAGGTCCACCTCCAACTCTTCGGCGATCAGCATCGGGACGGAGGTGTAGGTGCCCTGGCCCATCTCGACATAGGGCATGGTCAGGACGATCTGGCCGTCACTGCCGATACGGATGAAAGCGTTGGGCGCAAAGCCATCGACATCAACCGCTTCCGCATCGCTGTTTCGAAGCGGCAGGCTCAGGGTCAGAAGCAAGCCCCCGCCGGCGGCTGCTCCGACCTGCAAGAAACTGCGGCGAGACAGACCGTTTGGTGATGGCGATCCATCTGCACCGGCGGCTCGGGACGCGAGGTGATCGAGGATCATTGCACGCTCCCCTGTTTGCTCGTTTGCGCGGCTTGCTTGATTGCTTCGCGAATGCGGAGATAGGTCCCGCAGCGGCAGATGTTGCCAGACATCGCGTCGTCGATGTCGGCATCGGTCGGATGCGGGTTGCTCGCCAGCAGCGCCGAGGCGGACATGATCTGGCCCGACTGGCAGTAACCGCACTGAACGACCTCGCGGTCGAGCCAGGCCTGCACGATCCTGGCGCCCGTCGGTGTCGCGCCGATTGCCTCGATCGTAATGATCTCTGAGGTGCCGATGCTGTCGACAGGTGTAATGCACGAACGGGTGGCGACGCCGTCGACATGAACGGTGCAGGCGCCGCAGAGCGCCGCGCCGCAACCGAATTTCGTGCCGGTCATGCCGAGCACGTCTCGCAATACCCAGAGGAGCGGCGTGTCACCGTCGACATCGACGCTGTGTGACTTCTGGTTGACTTTGATGGTCAAGGCCATGGTTGCTACCCCTCCCGATGCGAGCGCCCACGTGCGCGCAAGGAACTCTACGAGCTCGACGTTGCTCTCTCGGCATGCGTCCGCACACGCATGCGGACCGCCGTCACCCGTCCTGGCGTTGCCGCGGCTCACGCCGTAGCAACACGGCGTCAGCGTTCTCGTTCCGCATACCCGTCCCGGGTCTGCGGCAGCTTCCAGCCCAGCACCCGTCCGGCGACGAAGTTCCGCAGCACCTGCGCGGTGCCGCCGCCGATGGTGAACATCCGTGCGTCGCGCGCCATGCGTTCCATCGGATAGTCGCGCGAATAGCCGCGCGCGCCGAACATCTGCAACGCGTCGTTGGTCACCTTGATTGCCATCTCGGACGCGAACACTTTTGCTTCCGCCGCCAGCAGCGCATCGGGAAACGGATCGGCGCTGGCCGCGGCGCGATACACCGCGAGCCGGGCGGCGTTAAGCTGGATCGCCATGTCGGCGAGCATCCATTGCAGCCCCTGGAACTCGCCGATCGGCCGGCCGAACTGGTGGCGCTCCTTGGCGAATGCGGTCGCCGCCTCGAACGCGCCCTGCGCCAGGCCGAGCGCCACGGTCGCGGCACCGACGCGCTGGCTGTTGTAGGCGTTCATCAGGTCGGCAAAGCCGTGCAGCCCGCCGTGCGGCGATTGCAGCACCATTTCGTCCGGCACCTCCAGGTCCTCGAAGCGGATCTCGGTCTCCGGAATGCCACGCAATCCCATCGTCGGCTCGCGCTTGCCGATCACCAGCCCTTGCGCCTCGCCGCGCACCGCGAGGAAGCCGGCGATGCCGTCAGGCGTGCGCGCGAAGATCAGGTGCAGCTTCGACACGCCGCCTCCGGTGATCCAGTGCTTGCGGCCGTTCAGCAGCCAGTAGCCGTTGCGCCGATCGGCGCGCGTGGTCATGTCGGTGGCAGCGGAACCGGCCTCGGGCTCGGTGATGCAGATCGCCGGCTTGTCGCCATCCAGCACCAGTCGCGCGGCAAGCTGCTTTTGGGCCTCGCTGCCGTACTGCATCACCGCCGAGATCGCGCCCATGTTGGTCTCGACCGCGATGCGGCCGGTGACGCCGCAGACCCGTGCCATCTCCTCGATGATGACCACCGCATCGAGGAAGCTGCCGCCGGCACCGCCGTATTCGCGCGGGATGGTGTAGCCGAGCAGCCCGGCCTCCCGCAGTGCCGCGACGTTGTCCCATGGATACGCTTCCGTTCGGTCCACCTCCGCCGCGCGCAGTGCGACCGCCGCATCGGCAACGCGCCGCGCTGCCTGTTGCAGCTCCTGCGCGGCGGGCGGGAGTTCGAACAGCATTGGCCTGGGTTCCTTGGTGCTTCGCTCGGCGCTGCGTGCTTGCCTGCACCTGGATATTACCGCGTCCGTCAGGGACGAACAGCCGGCGTCTCCACGGCCAGGCCGTTCGCGCGCGCGCCGAGGTAAAGCTCCAGTTCCACCAGCTCCAACGAATCAGCGGCGAACGGTTCGGCCCGCACGCCCATCATGCAGTTGCGAATACGGCGTTCGAGCGAGCCCATGCCCTGCCATTCCAACCGATATTCCGGATAACCGTTCGGATGGCCTTGCGGAATGATGCTGCCGGCCAGACGCTGTCCGGCCAGATCGTCATGGCACTGCGCGCAGGAGAGATTGAACTGGCCCTGCCGCAGGTTGAACAGCGCCTTGCCGGCTTCGTAGAATGGCCGCGCCGGACCAGTCGACCGCGACCGCCATCGGCAGCCCGCGCGACTGCAGCCCGACATACGCGGTCAGTCCAAGCATCGGTTCGCTATCCGGCTGCAACGGCGTCGCGCCTTGCCGATCGACGCGGCATTGCTCGATACGCTGAGCAAGCGTGATCGGCCGGCCGATGCGGGCATCGAACAGCGGGTAGCGCGTCGCGACGCCGCGCATGGTGACCGGTGCAGCGCCGTGACAGTCTGCGCAGCTACGTCCCGTCGCTGCCGACGCGTTGATGCCACAGCGTCTCGCCCTGCTGCACCCACAGGAAGCCCGGATTGCTTGCATCATCGTCCTGCATGGCGCGGGTTTCCGGACTGGCATCCTGGTAGCCGGAATGCTTGTCCCCCGCCGCCATCACCAGCAGGGCGGCAAGCGCGACCCGCCAGATCATTCGACCGTGACGCTCGCAGTCTCGGTCTGCACCACCCCGTGATCGTCGGTGAATGTCATCGTCAGCGTGCCGCTTTCCTGCGCCGTGACGGCAAACGACAGGAACGGATTGGCGGCGATGGCCGGGAACAGGTCGGCGCGCAGCACCTCCGCATCGTTGTAGGTACAGACGAAGCTGTTGATGATGTCGCGCGGGATCGGCTGGCCCATGTCGTCGCGCCGCTGGCCGCTTTCCATCGGATGCGAGATCAGCAGCTTGACGTCGAACGCCTCGCCCCGCTTCACCTGCTTCGGTACGTTGATCAGCACACGGACCATAGCATCCTCAGTTGTCGATGCACGCGGCGAGTGTGACCAGCAGATCGACGCTGTCGCGCCAGCAACTGCCGTCGGCGAGCTTTGCCACCGCGATCACCGTCTGCGAGGTGGCGAGCCGGATGCGCGTGGCGAAACGCGGCGCGCCGGCACGCGGGCCGAAGCGGACGCGCAGCACGTGCGGCAGCGGGTTGCCTTCGGCGAACACGTCGATGCTGCGCACGTCGCCGACCGGCGCATCGACGCTGACCGTCATGCCGACCGAGTTGCCGTTCTCCACCATCACCGGCAGATCGAGCTTTACCCGCGCATCGTGCAGCGTGGCGTCGCCCACCAGTTCGGCGATCAGCGCGGCCACCTGCGCGGGCGTCGCATGGGCCGGGTGAACCGGTGCGAGCGGCACGATCAGCCCGCTGCCGGCCAGCACCAGGAGGCGGCGGCGCATCATGGCGCGCGCAGCGTGGTCAGGAACGCCACCACGTCCTCGATCTGCTGCGCGCTCAATGCGGTCCGGCCCTGCCATGCGCTGTCCCACGCGGTTCAGTCCATCGACCACATAGTATGGCGGCATGACGGTGTCGGGGTTCACCCGCCTGGCATCGATCAGGCGCAGGCGGATCTGGCCGGCGTCGAGCCGCGAGCCGACGCCGGCGAGCGACGGGCCGATCGGTGCCCTGCAGGTGCGGCGCGGGGAACGGGCCGGAATGGCACAGCAGGCAGGCGCTGAGCTGGCGGTTCTTCCACGATCTGCCGGCCGCGCGCGGGATCGCCCGGCTGCGCCGTCAGCGGTGCGTCGATCGCGTCGGTCGCGGCGGCGATCATGGCGGCGGCCAGCAGCAGTGCGAGCGCATCAGCCGAACGTCTCGCTGGTGATCGTCTTGAACCAGGCATCGGCGTATTCGGCTTCCTTGGCGCGCTGCTCGGCCGGCGCGTTCAGCGGACTGGTGCCGCCGGCGCCCTCGATGTCGGTGAGCTGACCATTCACCGGACGATACACGCCGGCAACCGAGATCGCATTGCCCGGCGCGACCAGGCTGTAGCAGGTGTTGATCAGTCGCGGTTCGACGGGTGCGTTGCCGGCAAGCAGTTGCGCCACCGCATCGGCGCATACCTTCGCCTGGGCATTGGCGGCGAACGCGGATTTCGGCATGGCGCCCGCGATTGCGGCGTCGCCGATGACGTGGATGCCCGGCTGCAATTTCGATTCGAACGTGACGGGGTCGATCGGGACACCAGCCGGTGCGGTCCGCGACACCGGCTTTGGCGGCGATGGCGCCGGCGCGCTGCGGCGGGATGACGTTGGCCACGTCGGCCTTATGCGAGCCGAAGTCGGTCTCGAATGTGTTGGTGGCGGGATCGACCCGCGTGACCTTGCCACCGTCCGACAGCGACACCCATTCGAGGTTGGGATACAGCTCCTTCCACGCCGCCTGGAACAGCTTCTGCTTGGAAAAGATGTCCTTGCTGTCGAGCAGGATCAGCTTGGAGCGGGGCTTGTGCGTCTTCAGGTAGTAGGCGATCAGGCTGGCGCGCTCGTACGGGCCGGGTGGGCAGCGATACGGGTTTGCCGGGGCGGAGATCACCACCACGCCGCCATCCGGCATCGCTTCGAGCTGCCGCCGCAGTAGCAGTGTCTGTTCACCGGCCTTCCAGGCGTGCGGCATGCGCTCGGCGGCGGCCTCGTCGTAGCCGGGCAGCGCGCCCCAGGCGATGTCGATGCCGGGCGAGAGGATCAGGCGGTCGTAGTTCAGCAGGTTGTCGCCGAACGCAACGCTGCGGCGGGTGGGGTCGATCGTGGTGGCGGCCGATTGCACGACGCGGACGCCGGTCGCTGCGACGCCACGATAATCGAAGAGCTGCGCTGCGATGTCGCGTTGGCCGATGATCACTTCGTTGCTGAACGGGCAGGCGATGAAGGTGGAGTTGGGTTCTACCAGCACGACGTCGATGCGTGGGTCGGATCGGCGGAGGTAAGCGCGCGGCAGTGGCGCCACCGAAGCCGCCGCCGATCACTACCACGAGCGGAGCGGTTTGAGCCCGGGCAATGAAGGGGGTGCAGAGCAGGGCGGCGGCGGATTGAAGCAGTGTGCGGCGGGCGAGGCCCCCTCCCCCCAACCCCCTCCCGCAAGGGGAGGGGGAGTTTGGACTTGTACAGAACTCCCCCTCCCCTTGCGGGAGGGGGGTGGGGGGAGGGGGCGTTGCCATCACTTCTGCCCCGACCACCACGCCGCGATCGCCACCGTCTCGTCGTGCGTGAACCCTTTGGCGATCCGGTCCATCACCGTGGCAGGCTTCGTCCCGGCGCGAAACGCATCGAGCGCCACCACGATCTCTCCGGCATCGCGCCCCGCCAGCACCGGCACCGGCGCCACGCCGCCATGGCAGCCCGAGCAGCTCGATGCACCGGGCGGTGGCGCCGCGGCACCCAGCACCACTGCCAGTACCGCGACGCCACCGACCCTCATGCGTGGGCGAGATCGTGTTGCCGCAGCGGCAGCGTGCGGATGCGCTTGCCGGTCGCGGCGAAGATCGCATTCAGCACCGCCGGCCCCGCCACCGCGATCGTCGGTTCGCCGACGCCGCCCCAAAATCCGCCGGACGGCATGACGATCGTCTCCACCTTCGGCATGTCGGCGATCCGCATCACCGGATAGGTGTCGAAGTTGGTCTCCACCGCGCGGCCTTTGTCGATGGTGATCTCGCCGAACAACACCGCACTCAGACCGTACACGAACGAGCCCTGCACCTGCGCTTCGATCTGCTGCGGATTGACCGCGTAGCCGGGATCGGTCGCCGCCACGATGCGGTGCACCTTCAGTTCGCCCTTCGGCGATACCGACACTTCCGCGACCGCCGCTGTGTAGCTGCCGTAGCCGCAGTTCTGGCAGAGCCCGCGGAACACACCCGAGGGCAAAGGCTTGCCCCATTCCGCCCTGTCGGCCACCGCGTTCAGCACCGCCAGGTGCTTCGGACTGTTCACCAGCAACGCGCGGCGGAACTCCAGCGGGTCCTTGCCCGCCGCGTGCGCCACCTCGTCGATGAAGCACTCCATGTAGATCGTGTTCTGGTTGACGTTGACGCCACGCCAGAAGCCAACCGGCACATGCGTGTTGCGCACCGCGTCGTCGATCAGCAGGTTGGGTATCGCGTTATAGCCGAACTCCTCCTCGGTCCAGCCCTGGAACGCGATGCGATCGACACCGTTCTCCATCCGCTGCGGCGCGAGATAGGCGAGGATCGACTGCCCCGACAGCCGCGCATGCAATGCCACCACGTTGCCGCCGGCATCCAGTCCCGCGCGCAACCTGCACTGCGTGATCGGCCGGTAGAAATCGTGCGTCATGTCCTCTTCTCGCGTCCAGATCAGCTTGACCGGCCGCCCCGGCATCTGTTTCGCGATCAGCACGGCCTGCTGCGTGTAGTCCTGCTGGCCGCGCCGCCCGAACCCGCCGCCGAGATGCAGCTTGTTCACCTTCACATTTGCCAGCTTCACGCCTGCCGCCTCGGCTGCCGATGCGAGCGAGGCATCGCCGTTCTGCGATGGCACCCAGATCTCCACCTTGCCGTCGCTGAACTTCGCGGTGCAGTTCATCGGCTCCATCGTGGCGTGGGCGAGGAACGGAGCGCCGTACACCGCCTCGATCGTCTTCGCCGCACCGGCGAGCGCCGCCTCGACGTCGCCATGCTTCTGACCGAGCGCCGCTTCCTTGGCATGGAGACCGCCCTTCAGCAGCGCCGCGATCTGCGCGCTGTCCACGGTGGCGCCGGCGCCCTCGTTCCACACGATCGGCAGTGCGGCGAGCGCGGTCTTCGCCTGGTACCACTTGTCGGCGACCACCGCGACCGCGTTGTCGCCGACCGCGACGACCTGCCGCACGCCGGGCATCGACTTGATGTTGTCGGCATCGAACGATTTCAGCGTGCCGCCGAACACCGGGCACTGTGCGATCGCGGCGTTCAGCATGTCGGGCAACTGCACGTCGATGGCGAACACCTGCTTGCCGGACAGTTTGTCGACCGTATCGAGCCGCTTCACGCCCTTGCCGATGATCGTCCACTGTGCCGGCGTCTTCAACTTGACGGTGTCCGGCACGGGCAGCTTCGCCGCGTCGGCGGCTGCCTCGCCATAGCGCAGCGTTCGGCCACTCGACGTGTGGGTGATTACGCTGTTCGCCGCCGTGCATTCGGTTGCCGGTACGTTCCACCGCTGCGCAGCCGCTTCGATCAACATCGCGCGAGCCGCCGCGCCGCCTTTGCGCACATAATCCACCGAGCCACGAATGCCGCGGCTGCCGCCCGTGGACATGTCGCCCCAGGCGCGCTTGCTGGCCAGATTGGCGTCAGGCGAAACATATTCCGCGCGCACAAACTTCCAGTCGGCATCAAGTTCATCGGCGACCAGTTGCGCCAGCCCGGTGAACGTGCCCTGTCCCATCTCCGAGCGGGCGATACGCACAACAACGGTGTCATCCGGGCTGATTACCACCCAGATACCGAGTTCCTGTCCGCCGCCTTGCGCGAACGCCGGTACCCGCCAGCCCAGCGCGACGCCGCCGCCGATCGCAGCGACCGAACCGAGGAAGCGCACGGCGGCGCAGTGTCAACAGATTGCTCATGGCGCGGTTCCCTATGCCTTGCCGCCGAGCGAGGCAGCGGTATGAATTGCCTCGCGGATGCGTTGATAGGTGCCGCAGCGACAGATGTTGGTCATCGCATCGTCGATGTCGGCGTCGGAGGGCTTCGGATTGGTCTTCAGCAGCGCCGCGGCAGCCATGATCTGCCCGGACTGACAGTAGCCGCATTGCGGTACGTCGTGCTGCAGCCAGGCGACCTGCACCGGATGGCTCAGACCATCGGGTGACAGGCCTTCGATGGTGGTGATCTTCGCATCCCCGATCGATCCGACCGGCACCTGGCAGGACCGCGTCGCGACACCGTCGAGATGCACCGTGCAGGCGCCGCATTGTGCGATGCCACAGCCGTACTTGGTGCCGGTCATGCCGACCCATTCCCGCAGCACCCAAAGCAGCGGCGTGTCGGGATCGGCGTCGACATCGTGCGGCGTGCCGTTGACAGTGAGTTTGATCATGGTGTGCGCTCCACTGATGACCATTTGTGGCCGGTGCGTCGGGCCGACGTGAGCATGACGTGGGAGGCAAGGCAATATTCCCGGACGGACGCGTCGCGCTAAGTGATGTAACGGTGCGCTACGGGCGGCGGCTGGCGTTGGATGCCATCAGCGGCGAGTTCGTGCCGGGCAGCCTGACCGCCATTGTCGGCGCGAACGGGGCCGGCAAGAGCACGCTGCTGGGGGCAATCGCGGGCACCGTGCGACTGGCCCGCGGTGCGGTGGGTCGTCCTGGGTCGGAACGACTGGCCTATCTGCCGCAGCTTGCGGCGGTTGACACCGACTATCCGGTAACGGTGGAAGAGTTGATCGCGCTCGGCGGATGGCGGGAATTCGGTGCGTTCCGGGCGCCAGACCTGAAGATGCGATTGCGCGCGTCAGCGGCTGCGGCAACGGTTGGGATGACAGAACGATTGGGCCGGCGGATCGGCGAACTGTCGGTGGGCGAGCTGCAGCGCGCGCTGTTCGCGCGGCTGATCCTGCAGGACGCCGCGGTGATCCTGCTGGATGAACCGTTCGCCGCGGTCGATGCGCAGACCACGTCGGTACTGCTCGATCGGGTCGCGGAATGGCATCGCGAGGGCCGTACCATCATAGCCGTGCTGCACGATCTCGACCTGGTGCGGGCACGCTTTCCTGCGACGCTGGTGCTGGCGCGGCACTGCATCGCCTGGGGTGCGACAGAGGCGGCGTTGCCGACAATTGCGGCGTGATGTCGGCGCATGCGCTGCTGGTGGCGCCGTTCGAGACGCTCGGGTTCATGCGCGCGGCACTGGTGGCCTGCGTGGCGCTGGCGCTGACCAACGGCGCCGTCGGGACGCTGTTGCTGTTGCGGCGGATGAGCCTCGATGGCGATGTGCTCGGCCACGCGGTGATGCCCGGAGCCGCGATCGGCTTTCTGTATGCGGGACCATCGCCGACGTGGCTGTCGCTCGGCGGACTTGCGAGCGGACTTGCGGTGGCGGCACTGGCGGGGCTGGTCGCGGGCGGCCGGAAGCGCGACGACGCCGGACTGGTGGCGTTCTATCTGGTCGCGCTCTCACTCGGCGTGGTGCTGGTGGCGTGGCGGGGCAGCAACGTCGACGTGATGCGTGTGCTGTTCGGCACCGTGCTGGCAATCGACCAGCGCGCGTTGCTGCAGATCGCTGGCGTGACCAGTCTGATCGTTCTGACGATCGCGGCGTTGTATCGGCCGTTGGCGGTCGGTGCGTTCGATCCCGCGTTTCTGCGTGGGGTGGGTGCGCGAGCGCCCTACGGGGCGGTGTTCGTGGTGCTCGTGGTGCTCGCGTTGGTGGCGAGTTTCCAGGCCTTCGGCACGCTGCTTGCGGTGGGACCGATGCTGCTGCCAGCCGCCGCTGCGCGATGCTGGGGTCTCGGCGTCGCAGCGTCGATGGCGTTGGCGACCGCATTTGGTCTGGTCGCTGCATTGGCGGGGCTGCTGGTCTCCTATCACGGCAATCTGCCATCCGGCCCGGCGATTGTGCTGGCAGGAGGATTGCTGTTCGGCATTTCGCTCGTCGCGGCGAGTTTGTCGCGCCGCGCAGCATCGATGATCGGGAGGGCCGCCTGATGGTTCGTTGGCTGGTTGCGTTGGCCGCATTGCTGTTGACGACGTCCGGACATGCCGAGGATCGCATCGCAGTGGTCGCGACGTTCAGCGTCATCGGTGACATGCTTGCCAATGTCGGTGGCGATCATATCGCCATCAAGACCATCGTTGGCGCCGGCGGGGACTGCGAGCTGTACCAGCCGACCGCAGCCGATGTCGCAACAGTCGCATCGACGCGCGCCGTGTTCCTCAACGACCTCAACGATGAGTTCGAACCCTGGCTCGAGCCGCTGCTCAAGCAGGCCGAATTCAAGGGTACCAAGCTGGTGGTCAGCCGTCGCGTGCATACGCTGATGGCAGAAGAGGAACATCCGGTTTCCGGCCGGCAGCTGCCTTCGGCGATCGACCAGCACGCCTGGCTCGATCCCCGCAATGGCGTGATTTACGTGCGCAACATCGCCGAGGGGCTGGCGCGGCTCGATCCGACCAACGCCGCCGAATATCGGACGCGCGCGGCGGCCTACACGAAGGAGATCCAAGCGATCGATGACTGGGCGCGCAAGGAGATGTCGGGCGTTCCCGCGACGAAGCGGCGGGTGCTGACCTCGCACGATTCGCTGCAATATCTTGCCAATGCGTACGGCTTCACGCTGCTCACTGTTAATGGCTGGACCAACAACAGCGAGCCCTCGGCGGCGGAACTCGCGAAGCTGGCGCAGCGCATCCGTGCGGCTCGCGTGAAGGCGCTGTTCCTCGACAGCATCACCGACCCGCGCGCCATGCAGCGGATCGCAGGCGAAACCGGGGCGGCGATCGGCGGCACGCTGTATGGCGATTCGCTGTCTGCGGCCGGTGGCGAGGCCGACAGCTACCTCAAGATGCTCCACCACGACGTGGCCACGCTGAAGGCCGGCATGTTGAGCAACTGACAGATGCTGCTGGCGGCGGCCTGGAAGCGCCTGCTGGTGGCGGGTGTCGTGGTGGCTGCCTTGTGGGCGGCGGTTCTGTGGGTCGCGCCGTCGACGCCATCAACGGCGCCGGCGCAGCCATCGGTGCGGGTGGCATCGCTGGCCACCACGGCGCCGGGATCCGACCGCGGCCGGTTGCGCCCGGTGATCCGGTCCGGTCTGGCGGCACCCGGTGGCGGCGTATTCGACCGGTTCGATGTCACCGCGCAGCCGGTTGTCGCGCCGGTCAATGCGCGTGGTCAGGTCGCGTTCTATGCGACCGTGCTGCACGCGTCGGCACGCGAGGGCATCTTCATTGCCGAAGCGGGCCGCGTCACGAAGATTGCCGCGTTTGGCGACGCGGTGCCCGGAGGTGGCACGCTGGCGGAATTCGCGGCGCATCCGCTGCCGGCGCTGAACGCGTCCGGGCATGTGGCGTTCGGCGCCGAAATCGCCGGCGGGCGGGCGACGGAGGGGATCTTTCTGGTCGGCGAGGAAGGGCTGCAGGCGATTGCGCTGGCCGGCGACGATGCGCCAGGCGTAGCCAGCGGCGTGCTTGTCGGCTTCAACGCGCCGGCGTTGAACGACAACGACGAGATCGCCTTCGTTGCCAATGTGCGGCGTGGGCGCGAAACGCTGGATGTCCTGTATTTCTGGAATGGGCGGCGACTGCAACGGGTGGTGGCGGAGGGCGAGCGGCTGCTGCGCATCGGCGGCACGATGGACAAGATTGGTGAGCCGTCGCTGAACAACGGTGGTGTCATCGCCTTTCCGGCTGCGATCTTCAAAGGCCCCACCCTTGGCGGCATCTTTGTCGCTGGCGCACGCGATCTGCGCCTGCGGGTCGGTGCCGGCGAGCGAACGCCGAGCGGGGCGATGATCCTGCGTTTCTCCGAGCTGGTGGCGATCGACGACGACGAGGGGATCGCGTTCGGCGCTTATCTCGGCAGCGACGGCGGCGCACGCGAGGCGGTGCTGCGGATCGGATCGGAGGGGCTGGTGGAAATTGCGGTTGAGGGCGCGGAAGCGCCTGGTGGCGGCCGTTATGCGGGGTTTGGGCCCTGGCCCACGGTCGGGCCAGGCGGCGTGACGGCGTTCGTCGCGGCGCTCGATGGCGGACCTGGACAGCTCGCCGCATTCTCCGGCGTAGCGGCCGACCTGCGCGCGGTTGGGACCATGGGAGAGACGTTGCCCCAGGGCGGTCGGATCGGTCGTTTCGCCTTTAATGCGATCGCCATGGCTGGGCCAGGCGGCGCAGTGACCTTCGCGACGGTGGCGCAGGAGGATGGCGAAACCAACGCAATCTACTGCCGCTGTCCGTAGCTGCTGGGCATGCCGCGATGCCTGGGGTGAAGCGGCGCGCTTATGGTCAGTTCATGTCGAACGGCGGATACTCCCGAAAGACGTTGGCGGCGGTGACCAGGGTGTGGTGCGTCACCGTGCGCGGCGGCAGCGTCTCGCCGCCGAGCAGACGCATTGCGAGCGGCAGCACGTCGTAGCCGTAGCGGTCCATGTAGTAGGCGACCGAGCCGAGCACCACGCTGCTGCGATTGTTGGGGTCGATCTCCTTCTTCTCGCTGGCCCCGCCATGGATGTTGCGGTCAAGCCCCTGACTGACGATGACGCAGTCGCTCTGCCGGCGGTTCATCTCGATGGCATTCTTGGCATAGACAGCGGCCAGGTCGTCCAGCGTCGCGATCAGCAGTCGGTCGCGCTCGGTCCGCAGGAATTTGGTCAACAGCGCGTCGGCACGCACCGGCTGTCCGCCGGTATCGAGCGATGCAAACTGCAGCGCCGGCAGTGACTCGCGCACGCCTTCGGTGATCCCCTGCACGCGATCGCTGATGGCAGGGCCGGGGTCGGCGAGGTCGCCGACGAGGACGCCGAGTACCTGCTGATCCGGCCAGGTCTCCCGTGCGAACGTGCCGAGAGCGCGTCCGGCAATGCGGCCGGCGGCACGGTTGTCGGGACCATACAGCGGCGCGCCTGGCACCGGGTCGACCAGCGCGAGGGCAGGAATGCCGGCGGCGGCAAGGCGTTCGGCGATCGCAGCGTTCGCATCGGCATCGGCGCTGTATTCGATCAGCAGATCCACCCGGGCAGCGATCGCCGTCTCGGCATTGGTGATGGCGCGGTCGGGATCGCCGGCATTGTCGAAGTAGAGCATATCGATAGGCAGAGTTCGCGCTGCCAGTTCGAAGCTGCGCCGTACGTCGGTTCCGGTGAACCCGAGTCCTTCGAGCGTCACGCCCGGTGATTCGTCGAGATTGGCGAACGCGATGCGGAAACGCCGCGGTTCGGCCCGTGCGGAGCCGAGACCGCAGCCGATCAGTCCGGCCAGGAGTGGCCGGCGGCGCAGCACGTTACGCTACTGGATCGCCTCGAGGTTGACGAAGGTGCCGGTCAGGCCCACCGCCTTGGGCACCGTCATCGACAGGAAGAAGGTGGCCCGGCCCGATTGCGCGGCGACGGCCGAGATCAGGTCGGTGCGCACGTTCTCGATGATGTGGATGCCGTTATCGGTCAGCAATATCTTGTGGACCGGAAACGCTTCGTCCTTGTCCTCGCTGGGGATCACCTCGACAGCCCAGGTATCGGCGCCGACGACGATCACCTTCTGCGATGCGAGCCACGCTCCGGCCGACTTGCTGATGCCGGGCTCGCTGCCGTTGTAGGCTGCGTTCTGCGCCGGGAACTGCTGGAACAGGTCGCCCCAGCCGGTGTTGATGAATACCGCATCGGCCTCCCGCAAGGTGACGTTGTACAGCTTCAGCCCTGCCTGCAGGTCAGCCTCGGTGATCACCGTGCCGCCGTCGAGGCAGGGGTTCTTGCAGGCGGCGTTGGGCTTCAACTTGCCGGCCGCCTGGAACACCTTGACCACGTCGATGATGACGCCGCGCGTGGCGAATGTCTTGACGTTTTCAATACCGAGCCGCTTGAGGTAATTCTGGGTGACGTATTTCCCCATCGGGGTCTGATTATAGTAGCAGTCCTGGATGCCGATGTGGCCCATGCCGTCGATATGCGTGCCGACATGGCTCTGGCTGAGATAGGTATCCTCCATGTAGCTGAGCTTGTTCTTGCCGTATTCAGCGCCTGGTACGACGGCGAAGCTGGTCAGAATGGTCTTGGTGAACCGCGTGCCGAACAAGGGTACGCCGTCGACCAGGTTGTTGGCCATGGGCGTGACCACGCCGGTCTGGATCTCCGCGGCTGCCGCCTTGGTGACGGCAGGGGTGACGCGATTGGTGGCGCCGACCTGATCGTCCGGGCCGAACGGCGACGGCGCGACGACGGCCTTGCAGTCGGCCTGGGCAAAGGCTGGTGCGGCCGGTGACAGCAGCGACAGGGCAGACATACCCGTGAACGCGGCAAGTGTGGCGATCCTCATGGCGTTTCTCCCCGATGCTTGTTCCGCGTCCCATGTTCCGGGCGCGCTTGCCGCGAGCATGGCGTACTCGGCGAAGTTCTGCCACTGGCGCTACTCTGGATTGCGACAGCAGCGAGCCGCCTTCGCGATAAGTTGATTATTGCAAGGCAACGGTGTGGCCTTCGCCGGTGTGGTCAGACGCTCGCGTTCGGTTCGGTTCAGATAGTCCGGCCGGCCGAACGCCGGGTTGGTGATCGTGTCGACCAGACGCAACAACAGCGTAGTTCTGTACCACATGGGCTTGGCATAACAGTCGCCACGCTGATCTGCACCGCTGGCATCTGAACCGCTGTTTGAAAGCTTCGATTTCGCGCCGCGTAGCTGACACACGGTCTCCCACCTCGCTTGCGTCTGCGACCGTTCGCCTGCGAAGATGCCGGCCGACAAGACAACGAGCCGCAACCAGGCTCCCGAGGAGGAACTGGCAATGAGCCCGTCCGGAGCCATCGCCTCAGCCGATGTCGCCGGCCCGCTGGAACAAAGCTACCGCAATCGCTCCGCCGCATTCCGGGCCGCGAGTGATCCGACGCGCCTCAGTCGCACGCACTGGCACATCGCGATCGCCAACGGCCTCGGTTGGGGCTTCGATGGCATGGACGGCGTGATCTTCGCCCTGGCTACGCCACTCGTGATCAAGGATTTCGGCGTCACGCTCCCGGAGTATCGGAGCGGGCTGCAGATTTCGCTGCTGGTCGGCATCCTCGGCATGTATGTCTGGCCGTGGCTGGCCGACCGTTACGGCCGGCGCACGCTGCTCGCCATCAACATCGCGCTGTTCTCGCTGTTGATGCCGGTCGTGGCGGTGACCACGACGTTTGCCGCGTTCGTCGCGGTGCGCAGTGCGATCAACTTCGCGCTCAACGGCGAATGGTCGCTTGGCTCGATGCTGGTCGCCGAGACCTGGCCGGCACACATGCGCGGCCGGGTGATCGGCATCAATCGCGGCACCTGGTGCTTCGGCGCGGCACTGGCCGGCGTCATCACCACATTCATCATCGCCGAATGGGGCTGGCGCATCGCCTGCGTGGTTCCGGCGGTGGTGGCGCTGCTCGCGGTCTATGTGCGGATCGGCCTGCCGGAATCGCCCTACTGGGTGCGCCTGCAGGATCGCAAGCGCCGCATCAAGGAGGCGCAGGCGGCCGGCCTGCCGCTGCTGCCCGCCGATCAGGCCTGGCTCGACAAGGCGGCGAAGGTCCCCATCCGTCAGCTGTTCCTGCCGGACATGCTCCGCAACACCGCGGCGGCGACGTTCATCGCCTGTTGCAGCACGATCATCTACGGCACGGTCGGCGGTTGGATGCCGCTCTATCTGGCGCAGGAACGGCACTGGTCCACCGCGGCCTACGGCACGTTCTACATCTGGTGGGGACTGGTCGGCTTTCTCGGCCTGTTGGCGGCGGGGCTGATCGCCGACCGGTTCGGGCGCAAACCGGCATTCTACATCATGCTGGTGCAAGGCGCGGTGTTCCTGACGCTCTGGGTGTTCGCCGAGAGCGACACCGAGCTGTGGATCTACGGATTGCTGTGGAGCATCGGTTTCCTCGGCTTCTGGGCGCCCGCCATGATACTGACGGCGGAGATCTACCCGACGCGCATCCGCGGGGTCGGCAACGGTTTCTCCTGGGCGGTCGCCTGGCTGGTCGGCTTCGTGCTGTGGCCGTTCGTCACGATCGGCATCCAGCAGAGCACCGGCTCGTTCGCCAAGGCGTTCCTGATCGTGCCGGTGGCGATGCTGCTGATGGGCGTCGGCATCTGGCTGTTCACGCCGGAGCACAAGGGCAAGGAGCTGGATGCGATCGCGATCTAACTCAACCGACAACTGCATCGGCCGGATCGCAATACGCTGCATTCATGCCGCGGTCCTCGGGCTGGCGCTTGCGTCGGTTTCGCTGGGAGGGCTGCGCCGAGGCGCAGACCACGCTGCTCACCCAGCAACAGCAGGCCGGCGAACGAGCCGGCACAGGGCCGGCGATTGTTCTATATCGGCCTCGGCCTCTATTCCGAAGCGTGGTCCGAGAACGATGTCGTCGAGCTGGCAGATAAGCTGCAATCCGCGAGCCGGTATCGCGTCGTGCCGATGATCGCGAGCAATGTCACATCGGCTGGAAGACTGTATCCGGTTGCCGATGACGCCACGATCGCGGGCACTGGTCGACACGGTGGTCCGGCAGGCGGGAGCCGGACGACATCGTGTTCGTCGCTATCAGCACGCATGGCGCGCCGCGGGAACTGGCTCGCAAGGTCGGCAACAAGGCGCCCACCGCGCTGTCGTCGCGCGAGCTCGCGCGCAAGCTGGCACCGCTTGCCGGACATCCGACTGTGATCGTGATTTCGGCCTGCTACTCGGGCTCGCTGATCCGCGATCTGCGCGCGCCCGAGCGGATCATCATCACTGCGGCGAGGGCAGACCGTAGCTCATTCGGCTGTGCGCCCGGCAATCGCCACACGTTGTTCGGCGACGCCGAGCTGCATGCCTTCGATCAGCCGGACCGCAGCCTGCATCAGGTGTTCGACGAGATTCGCGCCGATGTGGCACGCATGGAAGCGGAGCAGCGTTACCAGCCATCCGAACCACAGGTATGGGTCGGCTCGGACGCGGCCGGTCTGTACGACGCCCCGGCGTTCTGAGCGGCGCGGTCTAGCGCAGCGGTCGAAAGAACGCACTGACTTCATCGGCGAGCGCCTCGGGCTGCTCCATGGCAGCGAAGTGACCGCCGTGCGGCATCACGGTCCAGCGGCGGATGTCGGGGTAGGTGCGCGCGGCGAGGGAACGCGGCGGGCGCAGGATTTCGCGCGGGAATTCGCAGTATCCGGTCGGCACGCCGACGCTGCCGCCGTCCGGGATCGGCCACGGGCGATGCATGCGGAAGTAATAGGGAAACAACGACGAACCGATCGCGCCGGTGAACCAGTAGAGGCTGATGTTCGCCAGCAACTGGTCGCGGGTGTACACGCTTTCCACATTGCCGCCGCAGTCGGACCAGGCGCGGAACTTCTCGACGATCCATGCCGCCAGGCCTGCGGGCGAGTTGGTCAGGCCGAAGCTCAGCGTCTGCGGTCGCGTGCCCTGGATCCACTGATAGCCGGTCTCTTCGCGGAGCCAGTGCGCCAGTTCGTCGAGGTACTTGCGTTCCTCCGGCGTCGGGTCGGCCAGCATGCTGCCATCGCGCCGCACCGCGAGCAGATTGACATGGATGCCTATCAGCTTGTCCGCATGTGCATATCCCATGCGTGATGCGGTGATGCCGCCCCAGTCGCCGCCCTGTGCAGCGAAACGACGATAGCCGAGTGTCTCGGTCATCAGGTCGGCGAGGCAGTCGGCGATCTCCTCGATGCCGAAGCGTTTCTGGCCCGGGACGGAATGACAGCCCATACCCCGGCAGCGAAGGCGCGACGACGGTGAACGCATCAGCCGGATCACCGCCGAAGCGCGCCGGATCGGTGAGGCGGGGGATCAGCTCGATGAACTCGAACACCGAGCCGGGCCAACCGTGCATCAGCAGCAGCGGACAGGGGTTCGGTCCGTTGCCCGGCACGTGCAGAAAATGCACGTCGATGTCATGCAATGCGGCCTTGAACTGCGGGAACCCATTTAGCCGGGTCTCCTGCGCACGCCAGTCGAAGCCGGTGCGCCAGTAATCCGTGAGCCCGCGCAGGTACTCGACATTGGTGCCATAGGCCCATGGCTCGCCGGGCGCCTGATCGGGGAACCGCGTGCGGCCGAGGCGCTCGCGCAGATCGGCGATGGCTTCATCAGCGACGGTCAGGGTGAAGGCTTCCGGCTGGGCGCTCATCCCGCTGTCCTCCATTGGTGTCGCGATTTGATGCTGCCTGGCGCAATCTGGCAACCGGTGCCGACCGCACTGGATGCGGTAGAATCAGTGTCTGCTCATCGGTAGAGGAAATGTTCTACGTCGTCCGCAGCCACGATACGATCCTGGCGCAGCGACTGGCAGTGGCCTGAAGCATCACGGAGAAATACCAATGCCGGCGACATTTGTCTGGACTGGCGCGCAGGACACGAACTTTGACAACGCCGAGAACTGGAATGACGTCACGGACGGCCTGAACCCGGCTACCACCGCGCCGGGTGCGCAGGACACCGCGGAGTTCATCATGGGCGGTGGTACGATCACCGGCACCGGGATGGTCGCCGGATTGCTGTTCGGCGGAACCGATCCGTGGGTGTTGAGCAACGGTGCGCAGTTGACCGATACCGCGAGTTTCACCGACAGCGGCACACTGACGATCCAGAGCGGTGCGAGGATCACCAGCTCGGGCAATTCGGCAACAACCACGATCAATAGCGGCAGCGCCAGCAGTACTGCCACGCTGCATGTGGATGGTGCTGGTTCCAGCTTTGCGGTCACCTCTGGTTTCGCTGCGCTGACGATCGGCAGCCAATTGCTTGCCACTGACCCTACCGGCATTGGATCGCTGGTGGTCACCAATGGCGGCGCGGCCAGGATCGCGGGTCACGTTTTCATTGGCTCTGCACCCGACAACAGCAGCATCCAGGTCGATGGCAGCTCAAGTGTCGAAATCGGCACGGCGGGTGACGGCGCTGACGGCGCCATCACGGTAGATGCCTACCCCGGCACCGGCGGGATCCACACCCTCGAGGGTTGCGGAACGATCATCGCCAACCTGGTGAACAACTACTACGTCGCGGCAGAACCACGAGCCGTCGGTGCGCCGCTCGAGATCACCGGCGAGGTTACCGCCAGCGCTGCCAGCGAGATCAATATCCCGGGCGGGATACTGCAGCTCGACGCGCCGTCGCCGGACAAACGGTCGAATTCTCCGGATCTTCCGTTGCCGGTGACGATGCCGACGTTGCGGCTGCTCGATCCAGCGGATTTCCATGGCACGTTATCGGATTTTGCCGCGGTGGGCGATACGCTGGAACTGGTCGGACAGACAGTAACCGATGCCAGCCGCAGCGGCGCGACAATGACCGTAAGTCTGTTGCAGGGCGGACCGCTGACGTTCGACCTGGCCGGCGCCGGGCCAGCGTCGCTTGGCTTCTCGGGAAGCGACATTTCCGTGGTGCCCGCGACCCTGCCTTGCTTCCGTGGCGGCACGTTGATCGCCACGCCCATGGGGGACGTGGCGGTCGAACAGCTGCGCGAAGGCGACGCGGTGATGGTCGCGCGGGGAGGCACCGAGCGGGTGGTGTGGATTGGTCATCGCCGGGTGGATTGCAGCCACCGCCGCGATCCGCAACAGGTCTGGCCGGTCCGCGTAACAGCCGACGCTTTTGGGCCGGCTCAGCCTCGGCGCGATCTCTGGCTGTCGCCGGACCATGCCGTTGTACTCGTGAGGGCGTGCTCATCCCCATCAAGCACCTCGTCAACGGCAGCTCGATCGCGCAGGTGCCGCTGGACGAGCTGACCTACTACCACGTTGAACTGCCCCGGCATGAGGTGCTGCTGGCCGAGGGGCTACCGGTGGAGTCCTACCTCGACACCGGAGACCGCTCGAATTTCGCAAATGGTGACGAGGTGACGCGGCTGTTTCCCGACTTCTCCGGTCCGTCGCCGGACTCCGTTACGGTGTGGGAGGCACACGGATGCGCACCGCTGGTCGTCTGCGGTCCAGAGCTCGAGGCCGTCCGAGCTTTCCTGAATGCGCAGGTGGTCACCGCCGCCCAGGCAATCGCGACGACACGCCCTCCGCCGGCTACGCGACGGCGGCGCGTTGGCATGGCCCGCGGCGTCCACCGGACCCGGCGCTGACGAGCGCCAGAGGGCCGTGGTCAGCCCTCGCTCAGCCTGCGCCTTCCGGGCCCATCCATGTCTCGCCGGTCCAGCCGTTTTCGTCGTAGTCGGCCATGCACTGATCGACCAGTGCTTCCATCGCCTTCAGGTCGCCGCCGCGCTCCGCACCGGTGCAGAGTCTGGGCACGAATGTCCTCCCAACCGCCGGCGTAGTTGCGTTCGTACAGCTCGTGCCTGCCGCCGAACTCGGTGCCGATGGCATCCCACAGCAGCTTCATGATCTTGATGCGCTGTTTGTACTCGATGCCGTGTGAGCCGCGGACATAACGTCGCAGATAGGGCTCGATCGCCGGATTGGCAAAATCCTTCACCGATGACGGCAGGTAGATCAGCGCCGAAGTCACGGTACGCTCGATGATGTCCTTGATGCGGGGATAAGCGTCCGGCGCGAACACGCGATATGCCAGCCCCGCGCGCAGGTTGGGCAGCACCGCGTCGCCCACCCAGGGATCCGGATCGCTGGCCATCGCATTGGACAGCGACCAGAACAGGTTGCGCCAGGCGATCGCCTCGCCAAGCTGCACCTGATTGCCACGCGCCTCGTCGCCGCCGGTGCAGCGCAGCGCCTTGGCGAGCAGCCCGCAGATGAAGTCGAGCTTCACCGCGAATCGCGTGCAGCCCTGGAACTGGAACCCGTGCATGAAGCCGGAGCGCGGGTAGAAGCTCAGCACGCGTGCCGGGTCGCGGTAGATGAACACGTCCTCCCAGGGGACGAATACGCGGTCGAGGATGAAGATCGCGTCGTTCTCGTCGAACCGTGACGACAGCGGGTAGTCGAACGGCGAACCGTTCAGCAGCGCCGCCTTCTCGTACGAGGTGCGGCAGATCAGCTTGAGGCCGGGCGCATCGATCGGCACCATGAACATCAGCGACATGTCCAGGTCCTCGGTCGCGGTCTTGGAACTCTGGCCCATGAAATTGTAGTGGGTGATCGCCGCCGATGTCGCCACCACCTTGGCGCCGGAGACGATGATGCCGGCGTCGGTCTCCTGCTGCACCGCGACGTAGACGTCCTTCACCTGTTCCGCCGGCTCTATGGCGGTCGATCGGCGGATTGACGATGGCGTGGTTCATGAACGGCATGGTTTCCTGTGCCCGCTTGTACCAGGCGCGCGCGTTGCCGGCGTAGGGGCCGTAGTAGTCGGCGTTGCCGCCGAGTGTGTTGGAGTAGGCGGCCTTGTAGTCGGGCGTGCGGCCCATCCAGCCATAGGTCATGCGCGACCACTCGGCGATTGCCGTCTGGGCGCCACGCAGGTCCTCGCGTGAACGCGGCACGCGAAAGAAGCGATGGGTGTAGCCGCCGGAGCCGGTGTCGGTGGGGCAGGTCAGCGCGTCATGGTGCTTTGGGTCATGCAGCGCGTCGTACAGGCGCGCGATCGAGCGCACCGAATTGCGCAGGGCAGGGTGGGTCGTGACGTCCGGCACGCGCTCGCCGTCGATATACACTTCCCGGCCGTCGCGCAGGGACTGCATGAACTCGGCGCCGGTAAAGGGGCGGGTGCGGTCGGCGATGACGTCTTCGGGTTTCATCTTGCTCCTCCCGGGCGCTCTCCCCCGACCCGCTCCCGCAAGGGGAGGGGGCTGCTCTACTCCCCCGACAGCTCGCGCCGCCGGCGGTCGAGTTCCTCGCTGTAGCGCCGCAGCGCGTACTGCTCGGTCAGCAGGCCGATAACCCGCCGGGACTCAGCGCCGTCGACCACCGCCAGCGCGTCGCTTTCCGCGTTTTCGAACATCGCCACCGCCTCCTTTATTGTCATCTGCGGCAGCAGGACCGTATCCGTGTAGTGCAGCAGGTCGCGGACATGATGGTTCTCATCGGCATCCGCATGGACTTCGGCCGGCAGCACGATTCCGGCATATCGATCGTTCTCGTCGATCACCACGACACGCTGGTACGCGCCCAACGGGAAGTCGCGTTTGAAAGCGCCGATCGCGGTATCGGCCCGCACCGTGCGCATCTCGCGCCGCATCATCCGGCCCACGGTCAGGTTGCGCATCCAGCCGATATCCACCGCGCTGCGGATCGCCTCGCCGCGCAGGTGGAACCGCCAGGTGGCGAACGAGTAGCCGAAGGTGCGGCGCACCGTCAGCGCCGAGATCACGCACGCGGCCAGCACGGCGACGGTGAGCGGGAGGCTTCCGGTACTCTCCAGCGCGAGAAACCCCATGGTCAGCGGTCCGCCGATGATCGCGACCGCAAGCCCGCTCATACCGACCAGTGCGCAGACCACCGGCGAGACGGCGTGCGCGGTGCTGACCGCGGCGAGCGCGCCGGCGAATGCCTTCCCCACCAGCGCGCCCAGGAACAGCGAGGCGAAGAACAGCCCGCCGCGGAAGCCGGACCCGATCGAGATCGCCGATGCGATCGACTTCAGCACCACCAGCAGCGTGACGTGGGTCAGCGTGTACGGCGCCTCGATGACCACGCCGAGCGCGCCGTGCCCGGAGGACAACACCGCCGGCGTCATCAAGGCCAGGCCGCCGACCGCCAGACCGCCGCACATCGGGCGGAGCCAACTCGGCACACCGCTCTTGCGAAACAGTTCCTCGGTCAGCGTCACGCCGCGCATGATGGCGATGCCGACCAGGGCGCAGACCATGCCCAGGGCGAGGATCGGAATGTAGTCCAGCGCCTCGACGCGAGTTGGCACCTGCAACACGAGATCGAATGGCGCATTGCCGAGCGCGTTGACCACCGCGACCGCCACGATGGCGGCGACCGCGACGGGGGCGAAGGTACCGAGCGAGTAGGTGCCGATCACCAGTTCGAAGGCATAGAAGGCGCCGGTCAGCGGCGCATTGAAGGCGCCGGCGATGGCCGCAGCCGCGCCGCAGCCCACCAGCAGCCGCAGGTCGTTGCGGCGGACGCGGAACATCCGGCCGAAGCGCGACGCCATGGCCGAGCCGATCTGGGTATAGCCGGCCTCCAGCCCTACCGAGGCGCCGACCCCGTTGGACAGGATGGTCTGGCCGACCACGATCAGGCTGTCGTTCAGCGACATGCGCCCGCCGTACAACGCATTGGCCTCGATCGGGTCGACGGCGCGGCGCGGGTGGTAGCGCACGATTGCCAGGCCGATCAGGCCGAGCACCAGCCCGCCCAGCGTCGGCACCACAACGGTACGGATCGGATCGAGTTCGACCATGGCGCTGAGACGCTCGCCGGCGCCGATCCGGAACAGCAACTGGTGGATCAGCTGCGTGGTCTCGGTCATCAGCCACACGGCGATGCCGGCACCGCAGCCGACGAAGGCTGACAGCACGACCAGCCAGATTTCGTCGGCTCGGACCAGCGCGCGCAGCGTCTGGGGCGCGTGCAGTACAGCATCGCCGAAGGCGCGGCGCGGCCGATGATAGCGGGTAGACGCAGGTCTGCCGGCGTGCGGGGTTGCCGAAGCACCCGCGAGAGTTGAGTCGCCAGGAAGTGTCGACATGCGCGACGTCCAGCGGGGCCAGCAAGGAACAGCCGCATTCTTGGAGCCGATGCGCCGCAGGATCAACCGCTGCGATGCTGTTTAGCCACGGAGTGTGGTAAATTTAACCGTTCATCCAGCAGGCGCAGGCAGTCCCCGCTCCACACGGGTTGCCTCAAGGTCGTCCTCGACAAACGCCCGCACCACCTCGACGACCGGTTCGTGGGAAGCGAACCCCAGCGTACGGGCCCGCATTGCCTCGAAGGCGGGCGGCCACAGGCCGACGATGGCAGCGATGTCGGTGTTTTCGGTGCGGCGCACGAGTGCCGATGCGCCCGGCTTTACTGCCTCAAGCGCCTGCAGCAGGTGGGCGATCGTGGTGCTGATGCCGGGCGGATTGACGCTGCGATCGAGACCCATCCGCGCCGTATCCATCGCGGCGGCGTGCAACAGCCAATCGACCGCGCGCCGCGGACTGCACAGCCAGGCGGCGAAGGCGTCAGGCACCGGCAGATCGGCGGGCAGTCCGAGCAACGGTTCGCGGACGATCGCCGAGAAGAACGAGCTCGCGGCGCGGTTGGGACGGCCGGGGCGAACGATCACCGTGGGCAGCCGGATCGACACCGCGTCAAGAAAGCCGCGGCGAGTGGCATCCGCCAGGATCAGCTCCGCCGCCGCCTTCTGGGCGCCGTAGCTGTTCGCCGGTAGCTGCCGCGCAGTATCGTCGAGCAGCGCGTCCTGCCCGCCGGAAAAACTCGCCACCGACGAGGTGAACACGACGCGGGGCGGCCTCCCGCCCGCGGCGACCAGTCGGCGACAGGCGTCGACCACGGCGTCGGTGCCACGCAGGTTGACCCGGCGTCCCAGATCGTAGTCGGCCTCGGCCTGAGCGGAAACCACAGCGGCGAGGTGGAACACCACGTCGGTGCCGTGCGGGACGGCTTCCGGCGGCAGATCGACCAGGTCGCCGGCGATCGTCGTGATGGGAAATGCCGCCTCCGGCTTGGTTGGCGCCGTGAGATCGAACAGCGTCAGGCTGGTTACCGCCCGGTCGCCCAGCCTGCCTTGCCGTGCCAGGCAGGCAACGACTTTGCGGCCAAGGAAACCGCCGCCGCCCAGGATTGATATTTTCATGATAAGCCCCCTGCCGCTGCCGGTTCACGATTGCACCATGGCATCAAGCGGTCCACCGTACCGCGATGCTCTGCCCGATGCCGTTCCGCCTGTACGCCAATCCCCGCTTCGGCAGGACCCGAACGACAGTCCTTTCCGATGCGGGGTTTCAGCGCGCCAAGACGGAGATCACGGCGTGGAACGGCTATGCGGTGACGCCGCTGCACGATCTGACAGCACTCGCCGGGCAGGCGGGGGTCGACACGATCCGGCTGAAGGACGAGGCGGCGCGCTTTGAACTGGGCAGCTTCAAGGCGCTCGGCGGCGCTTATGCGGTGTCCTCGGTGCTGGCCGGCGAACTGGCACGGCGCGGCGTGGCGTCGGAGGTGCGGTCGGCTGATCTGGCCGGCGGCGGCTATCGGGACGCCACGTCGGGAATGACCGTCACCTGCGCCACCGACGGCAATCATGGCCGCGCGGTGGCGTGGGGCGCCCAGCGCTTCCACTGCCGCTGCGTGATCTTTGCCCACGAGACTGTAAGTCAGGGCAGGGTGGACGCGATCGCCCGCTACGGTGCGGAGGTGCGCCGCGTGCCCGGCAGCTATGACGATGCGGTGCGCGAGGCGACCCGGCAGGCCGCGACGAACGGCTGGTTCATCGTCTCGGATACGTCGTGGCACGGCTACACCGAGGTGCCGCGGCAGATCATGCAGGGCTATCGGCTGATGGCTGACGAGGCCGCCGATCAATGGGATGGTGGGCCGCCGACCCATGTGTTCGTGCAGGCTGGCGTCGGCGGTGTCGCTGCGGCTGTTTCGGCCCAGTTGACGCGGTTCCGGCCGGTACCCGTGCTGGTGGTGGTGGAACCCGACCGCGCCGCGTGCCTGCTGGCGAGTGCCGAACTGGGCCAGCGTGCGACTGTGCCGGGCGATCTCGACACCCTGATGGCCGGACTGGCTTGTGGTGAGCCGAGTGTCGTGGCGTGGCAGGTGCTGGACCAGGCCGCCGCAGCCTTCATGGCAATTCCAGACCAGGCGGCGGTTGCCTGCATGCGGCTGCTCGCCGGGTGCGGCATTGTCGGGGGCGAGTTGGGCGTCGCGGGGCTTGCGGGTGTCCTGCTGGCCGCCGCCGATCCCGAGGCGCGCGAGGTGCTCAGGCTGGATGCATCGAGCCGGGTGCTGGCGTTCAACACCGAGGGCGCTACCGACCCGGCGCTGTATGAACGGTTGGTGGGAATTTATCCGGGTCTGGTCGGAGCCGGGTCGGTATGCGCACGTGACGGCTGCCGCTAGGTGTGTCATGCTCGCGGGAACGTTCGTGATCTCAAGCGGTTGTCATTCACCGTTGCCATTAACCGGACACCCATGGGTTTGTAATAGACAACTATGAACCGCCGGTGCTCAGGAGGGCGCACGACCATGGTGGGTAGCAAGCCGTTGATCGGAGTGTTTCTGGCGGTCGGACTCGCCTACTGCATCTATCCGTATGTGGCACTGTACCGGCTGGGCCAGGCGATCCGAAATGGCGATGCATCCACCCTGGAGACGATGGTCGATTGGAACTCGGTGCGCGAGGGGATCAAGGAAGACATCTGCGATCTGGTGATCGATCAGCCGCAGCAGGCCCAGTCGGATGGTCAGCTGCCGCCGTTCGGCGCGGGGTTCGTGCGCGGCATCGCCACCAACGTGGTGGACAAGCAGGTGACCGCCGAGGCGTTGGTGGCGGCGGCGCAACAGCCGGACGCCGTCACGCGCGGCGCACGGCGCGGCGGTGCAGGTGAGCTGGGCGTTCTTCGCCGGCCCGTCGGCCTTCGAGGTGGACCTCAGCGCCCGGGAGCCAGGCCGCGCCGATCCGGCTGCAGATGGACCTGCACAATGGCGCCTGGCACGTAACGCGGGTCTGGCTTCCGCCTGAACTGCTCGGTCAGGCCAACGCGCGGACCTGACCTTCAGTACCCTGCGGCTCGGTCCACCACCTCCCTCAGAGGCTTGCCGTCCAGGAAGCGACGGAGATTGTCCGCGAACAACTGCGCCACAACCCGGTCACGCTGAGGGTGGCCGCCGCCGATATGCGGCAGCACGACGATGCGCTCCGTGGTCCAGAACGGATGCTCTACCGGCAAAGGCTCCTGACGGAACACGTCCAGCACTGCACCGGCGATGTGCCTGGACTGCACTGCGGCGATCAGGTCGGCATCGGCGATCAGGTGGCCGCGGCCGAAGTTGAGCAGCCAGGCGGTGGGTTTCATCCGTGCCAGGCGCCGCGCGTCGATGAAGCTGTCGGTCTCCGGCGTGGCGGGCAGCAACAGCAGCACGAAGTCGGACTGAGCCAGAACCTCGTCGGTTTGCTCGGGCAACAATATCGCGGCGACGCCGGGCAGCATTTCAGGGCGCCGCTTGGTGCCGATCACGCGCATGCCGATCGTGGCGGCGATCTGTGCCACCTGCTGGCCGATGGCGCCGAGGCCGAGAATGCCCAGGGTCTGGCCGGCGAGCGGGGTCGCGACGCGGCGGATCCACTTGCTGTGCTTCTGGTCCTCGACAATGGCGGCATAGGGCTTGGTGAGGTGGAACAGCGCGCCCAGGATGTTCTCGGCCATCGACTCGCGATGCGTGCCGCGGGCGCAGGTGAGCGCCAGCGCGGGCGGCAGGTCGGGCAACGCGAGCCAGCCCTCGACGCCGGCAGTGAGCGCCTGGGCCCAGCGCAGGTTGGGCATCTGCGGCAGCAGGCCGGGCGGGGCGCCCCAGGCCAGCATGGCCTCGGCGTCGGCGCGCTGTGCCTGGGAGGGCAGGTCCTTGCGGGGCAGCGTCTCCACCGCGATGCGGCCGGCAAGGCTGGCGGCGGTGATGGCGTCGAGATAGGCGGTGGGGGCATCAGTCCAGATCAGAACGCGGGTCGGTGCGGGCATTTACCTGCTCATGTGTATGGTTGCGCGCAGAGGACTATGATACGGACGCCCGCGTAAAGGTCTCCTGCAGCGGCCTGGTCAGATGGTCGCGTTGCAGCAGCGTGCATCGTTGGTGACAGCGCGGTGGGTGTGGTAGGGGCGAGCCGGATGTCACTGGGGCGGGCATGACAACCACGGGTACAAGCACAGTCTCTGATGTATCGGGGAATGCCGGTCCGCCATCGAGTATTGCTGGCATTTCTGCCAGCGTGGGCTCTCTGATCGTTCACCGTGCCGCGGACGGCAGCTGCCCGCCGGACGCCGGCAAGCAGCATTGAGACTGCCCCAACACCATTCATTCCGCTATCGGCTCTGAATGTTCGTAAATTGATGTACTGTGTCGAAAAGGTGTCGTCGGCGTGAAACTATCTGTCATCATTCCCTGCTACAACGAACGGACCACCATAGGGATCATTGTGGATGCGGTGAAGGCTTCACCTTATCCCGACAAGGAAATCTTGATCGTCGATGACTGCTCGACGGATGGAACGAGCGATATTCTTCGCCAGGATATCGCACCTCTGGTTGACCGTGTGCTCTATCATGAGGTCAATCGTGGAAAGGGAGCGGCGCTGAGAAGCGGGATCGCGGCCGCAACGGGCGACATGGTCATCATTCAGGACGCAGATCTTGAATACGACCCTTCGGAATACCTGCGATTGATACAGCCGATTTTGGATGGCAAAGCGGATGTAGTGTTTGGATCACGGTTCATGGGTGGCCAGCCGCACCGGGTGCTCTACTTCTGGCATCGCATTGGAAATGGTATTCTCACGACCATGTCGAATATTTTTACCAACCTGAATCTCACGGATATGGAAACGTGCTACAAGGTGTTCCGGCGTGACATTATTCAAAGCATTACAATCGAAGAGAGCCGCTTTGGCTTCGAGCCGGAGATCACTGCGAAGATAGCCAAGATGCGGTGTCGTGTTTACGAAGTTGGAATCTCGTACTATGGACGTACTTACGAGCAAGGCAAGAAGGTTGGCTGGAAAGACGGCATGCGTGCGATATATTGCATCGTGAAATATAACCTGTTCCGGTGACCGTTGCCGGCCATTGAGCGCGCGACTGGCGCCATAGCGGCCGCGGCGATCTTCCGATGCGCCGTGCGAACGGACTGGCGACGATGGCAACCGCCGGCGCGCCAGCCGGCACTTGCCGCGTCGGGCTCGTCGCGTTCACATTGATGGTCGCGCCTACGAATGCTTGTCGGAAAGCACCGGATCACCCAGAAATCGTCGGTAGACATACTTGAGTGGCTGCTTGACACCCACCTTTTCCGCGGTTCGGCGGATCCAAGGGATCCAGACCTCATTGAGCTCCGTGCCCAGCAGCGTTGCGGCGGTGCCGCTCGGATTGCGCCGGAAATATCTGCCCAGGAAGCGCATATACTCGGGCCTGGTATACACATTCGCATTGCCGCCGATTTTGGCGACGAGCGGCGAAAATCGTGGGTAGAGCTGGGTGTTGATCAATCGGGTCTTCATGAAATTGCCGATCAGCAGATCATCGAAATAGCCCCAGGTCACCGTTTCCATCAGAGACTGGCGGGGCACGATGAATTCGATCCCTCGGCGCCCGTCGGCGGACCGGCCGCCTACCGGATTAAGGTCGATTTGCCGCGATTCACCGCCGACAGTAAAGATGACGAAGTCCAAATGGCGGCGTACCAGTTGAAACTTTCGCATAAAAGCCTCAACCCGTTGCCATTCCTCGTTTGAAAGTGCGTCGTTCCAATTGTCATTCGCCGTCTGCGACGTGATCTGACTTTCGTCCGACGTGTGGTCGGGGTGATTGGGGGTGACGGCGCCAGTGGCCAGATCAACCGTGACGAAGGGCTCGATGGTGCGGATCGCAGGTTGGTGCCAGTGCGTCTGAATGTCGGACCAGGTGATTCTGTAAGGATTGGCCCAGATCGAATCAGACCGGACATAGATGTGCTGGGACGAAGAGACGCAAAAGCTGCCGACGCCAAGAGTGCTGGCAATCCTCCCGGTCCGCCAGATCATTCCGCGCTTGCGTTCATCGGGAGGCCCGGCGAGGGAGTTCCCCGTTCCGTCGACGAAATTGAACATGTCTGCGTCGATCGCACAAAGTGCCAGCAGATAGGTCTTGTCCTTCTGATAGTTTCGTACCAGCTTACGAATGAAACCGCCCTCACCGCAAAGCGGCGAATCATTGAGGTCCACGAGCAGGCTGTCCCCGGCCTCTATCAACAGGACGCCGTCCTGATTCATATTGTCGATACACATGACCCTGACCCCGGGTGAAAGGGGGTACCATTGACGGTATTTCAGGATCGTCACATCGAAGCCATCGGCGCGAAGCGCGTCAGCTATTTCCGAGCTGTAGTGATCGGGCAGGAGTATCTTCTTCCCTCTTGGGAGGGTGGCGAGGGAATCCTGATGCAGGTGATCCGGGTGTCCGTGCGAAATCCAGAAATACTCCGCTTGTTTCATGGTGTCGATTTGGGTATTCGAAAGCGGGTGGTCCAACGCCCAGCTACCGAAATAGCAGGTGCCGAACAGCCATGGGTCGGTGGCCAGCACGGGACGGCCATCTTCGTAGATGAGAATGGAAGCATTGCTGAGGGTTTCGAACGCGTGGGTCATAATCAGATCCAGTATGGTTTACGACCGCTTCCCCAGCTGGACTTTTTATCACTTATAGGCAATCAGCGCAAATGTTATCGGCACAACGCCTACGTCCTTCCTGCCAATTACCGGCCGGAACGGCGGAAATCAGTCCGGTGTCCCGGTCGTCGGCGCCCGACCAAGTTCCGTGGGGCCGCGAAGTTCACCGCCTCGCTGCGCTCGGTCGGCGCCGACGTATGTCTGCCATCTCCGAACCGGCTGCCTGCCGGCCATCGGATCGCTGCTGCCGGGTCGCACTGAGCGTCGCCTGCCCGGGCCAAATATGAGCCAGCAGGCTGCGCCTCGTCAGACCCGTCCAGCACGGCGTGCCAGGCGGGCACCGAGCGGTTCACCCCGGTCGATGGAAAGCATTGCGCTCGATGCGCGCGAGTTGGTAAATGGTTGTGCTCGGTATGGTCGCGAGGTTTGGTCCGGCGGGGGGCGACCAGCCAATTCCGACGTGTGCGGGCGATCGAACGCCAGCAGCGTCGCCGGCTTCGGAACACCCGCGAAATCCAAGGTTGACAGGGAAGACGCATAAAGCTGCTCCATGGACACGACATTCCCACTCGTTACCGTACTTATTCCGGCATACAACGCTGCGACAACGATCCAACGGGCAGTCGATTTAGTGCTTGCCCAGACCTACCGCAATATTGAGCTGGTCATTGTCGACGATGGCAGCCGCGACGCAACGGCGGAGATCATTGCGGCGTACGGCTCCGGAGTGATACGGCTCATTCGTCTGGCCAACAATCGCGGCGAAAGCGGTGCCATGAACGAAGGCATTGCCGACGCAAAGGGCGAATTCGTCGCTTTTCTCGATGCCGATGATGAATGGCTGCCGACCAAGCTTGCCAAGCAGATCGAGGCGCTGCAGGCGAACCCCAATGCCGTGATGGCAACTTGCGCCTGCCGGTACTACGATGCGCAGGGCAACATGTTCCGGGAATGGGGTATGCCGATGCCCGGCCTCAGTAAATCCGAAGTCTGGCGTGCGCTGCTGGTGGCCACATTTATCGCCAAGCCGTGCGTCGTCGCGCGCACGGAGGCATTGCGCGCGGTCGGCCCGTTCGACACCACACTTGCGGTTGCCGCTGACCAGGATATGTGGATCAGGCTCTCCATGACCGGCGAAGTCGAGTTCGTGCACGAGTTTCTGACCACTGTCCACGACACGGCCGGCAGTCTCACCAAGGTCTATGCCGATAAGGTGGACAAATTCGTATTGCCGATGATACGGCGTCATATCGATGAACAGCGACACAGGCTGACCGACGAGCAGGTGAAGGAGATTCTCGGAGCGCGATTTACGTCGGTTGGCCGTAATCTGTATCTCGCTGGATCGCTGGTGCGGGGGACGGCGTTGATCCTGCGATCCATTGGCCTGGGCCATCTTGTCTGGGAGAACCTCTGGTATCTTGGTGCGGCTTCGCCGCCGGCGAAATCACTCAAGAAGCTGTTTCGTCACTCCGGCGACGCCGGCGGTGCTACTGAGGACCTCCCGAAGGCAGCTACGCCGGACGACGCGTTGTTGACACCCAAGGCGCGAAATCTTGTTGCACTTCCGCCCGGTCCTCCGATCCTGATCGTGACGGTTGATGCCGAGGCGGAGTTCGATTGGGACGGTCCGTTTCTGCGGAGCCATGTGAGCGTGCGCAACCTGAGCCATCAGGCGAAGGCTCAGGATATTTTCGATCGGCTGAACGTGCATCCGATCTACCTGGTTGATTATGCGGTCGCAACTCAACCGGAGGGCTACGAACCGATCCGTGAAATCCTCCAGTCGGGTCGTTGCGAAATCGGCGCTCACCTGCAGCCGTGGGAGACGCCGCCATTCGCCGAGGCTCTCAGCGTCCGAACGTCGTTCAACCACAATCTGCCCGTCTGGCTACAGAAGGAAAAACTGCAGCGCCTGACTGAGGTGATCGGCTCTGCCTTCGGGGTGCAGCCGGTCGTCTATCGCGCCGGGCGCTACGGGGTGGGTGAGGAAATCGTCCCGATTCTGAAATCGCTCGGCTACCAGATCGATCTCAGCGTATTGCCCGGTCACGATCTGCGACAGCGAGACGGCCAGGATTTCCGTCATGCATTCAACCGGCCGTATTGGTTCGGGCCGGATCGGAAACTTCTCGAGCTTCCGCTCACCATTGCGTTCGCTGGTCTGCTTGCCCGCGTGGGGGAACCTCAGACCTTCAACGCCTCGCTTTACACAGCGCTATCGCGGCCCGACACAGTACGGTTGCACCTGCCTGGTATCTTTGCGCGGCTGGGCTTGCTTGAGCGTATCACGCTCACGCCGGAAGGCATGTCGATCCAGGAATTGAAGCGCCTCACTCGTATCCTGTTACGCTGCGGTCAGCGCGTATTCACGTTCAGCTATCACAGTTCGGCATTGTTGCCAGGCTCGACACCCTATGTCCGATCGCGTGCAGATCTCGATCGAATGATCCGGACGATTGAGGAATATCTGCATTTCTTTATCGACGAAGTTGGAGGAACCACGATGACTCCGGTCGAGTTCCGCGCAACTTTGGTTCCCCCGCATGCCCCTGGCGATGATCCCGTCCGCACTGCCACAGGTCTGGCGGTCGGCTGAGCGCTGATGAAACATGATCCCCTGAGGATGTGTGCTGTACTGCCGCGGCACAGATCCGGTCTCTCCAATCGAGATGTCAACGGTGTTGCGAGCCGCTGCCATGATGCGCAGTGCCATGACTACGGCCAGGCGCACACCATGGGTTCGTGCAGGTAATCATGTTCATCGACGCGCGAACCATTGCTCGGGACGCCGTGGTTCAGACCGGAGTTTGCATCATCGGTGCCGGTGCGGCGGGCATTACGTTGGCGCTATCGCTTCGTGACTCCGGTTTCCCGGTCGTTGTTCTCGAAAGCGGTGATCTCGACTTTGACGCGGACACGCAGAACCTTGATGCTGGAATAGTCGCGGCGCAGTCCAATTACCCACTCGACGTCTCGAGGCTGCGGTTCTTTGGCGGCACGACAAACCATTGGGACGGATGGTGCCGCCCGCTCGACGCGCTGGATTTCGTGCGCCGCCCGGCGATCCCGCTGAGCGGGTGGCCGTTACAAAAACCTGCGCTGATTCCCTACTACGAGCAGGCACAGCACATTTGCGAACTCGGGCCGTTCGAATACGATCCTGGGTTCTGGGTCAACCAAACCGGTCAAACCGAGCCGAATTTCGATCCAGTCCGACTGAAGATTGCCATGATCCAGGTCAGTCCGCCGACCCGCTTCGGCCAGGCTTACCGGGAGGCTCTGCGCCGGTCGGTCAATGTCACCACCTATCTGAATGCCAATGCGGTCGACTTGCAGGCCAACCCGACTGTTTCGGCGGTCGAACTGATCAAGGTTGCCACCATCGGCGGACCGACATTCTCGGTGCGTGCCAGGTATGTTGTGCTTGCTACAGGCGGGCTCGAGAATGCGCGCATCCTGCTGCTCTCGAATCGCATTCAACCCGCCGGCCTCGGCAATACGTATGACCTTGTCGGACGCTACTTCATGGATCATCCCTGGATCAGGCAGGCGGCTGTCGTTCGGTTCGCCGCGCCCGATCCTTCGCTGCCGTTGTTCTTTGACGAAACCCGCCTGAGTGAGACCACCGTGTTCGCCACATTGGCGCCTGGCGAGGCGGCCCTCACACGGTTACCGACGGATCCGACGGCCACTGGAGGCTTTCGTATCGTGATGCAAAAACTGCATCGGGTCATCAGCGGGGTCGATGCGTTCAAGTCGGTGTTTGGCGCATTGTCCGGGTTCTCTCTGCCGGCAAATCTCTGGGATGATCTCGGCAGCATTTTGCACGATCGGGATGCGTTGGCGGACGCTCTCTACCGTGCTGTGACCCGTCGGCGCACAAGTCCGTTTCCACCGGTCATGCCATCCGCCGGACCCGTGGTGGGGGCACTGCTCGACATCAATATCGAGCAGAACTCCGAACCCGGCAAGCCGCGTGATGCTGTCGCAGGAGCGAGACGCACTCGGACAAAATCGTCTGGTCCTGTTTTGGCGACTGACGGAGATGGAACGGCGAACCTACCGGCGCGCGCAGGAGCTGGCGGCTTTGGAGTTCGGTCGACTAGGCATCGGTCGGGTAAATGCCAGACCGCTCCCGGATGATGGGTGGCCGGCGGACATGTTCGGCAGCCGGCATCACATGGGTACCACGCGCATGTCTGACGATCCAAAGACCGGCGTGGTAGACGCGGATTGCCGGGTGCACGGCCTGAGCAACCTTTATATTGCCGGCAGCTCGGTGTTTCCTACGTCTGGCTATGCCAACCCTACTCTTACGATTGTTGCCTTGGCGCTGCGCCTTGGCGATGAATTGCGCCGGCGAATGATGTCATGAACATGATGACGATGACGACGCTGCGAACGACGCGGCGCTGCGGTGTCCGGCTGCTTGCGATGGGCCTGACCGCCTGGGGACTGGGGGTGTTCGGCGTGCGCGCCGGGAGCACGCGCGACGTCGCGATGAGGACGAGTACGGCCTATTCCGACCCGCGTCTGATGCAGGATGATCTGCTGCATCTATTCGCCGATCATCGCGCCGCCGCGGCGATCGGGCGGGAATATCTGCTGGGTCAGCTGGCGCAGCGCGCAACGCTGGTGTCCCTGAAAGCCCAGTTGATGTGCGCACTGCAACTTGACGACGCGGATCTGCGCGGCCAGTATCGCGCGGAACTCAGCACGCGGTTCCGCAGCCGTATCCGGCAGGACTTTGCCGAAGGCAACGTGGCTATCGTCGATGGCTGGGTGCTGTCACAGGTGGAAGCGCAGGCCTGTGCTTTCGCCTCTCTGAGCACAGCGGGAATCACCTGAGATGGATGCACTGGTTGGCCATACCGGCTTTGTCGGAGGAAATCTGGCTCGCCAGCATGAATTCGACGCCTGCTATAATTCGCGCAACATTGGTGAAATCGCCGGCAGTCACTTCGCTACTCTGGTCTTCGCCGGGGCTCAAGGCAAGAAGTGGTGGGCCAACCAGCATCCCGCTGCGGATTGGACAGGCATTGAAACCGCCCTCGACGCGATGGTGTCGGTGACCGCTGAACGAGCGATCTTGATTTCGACGATCGATGTCGTGCCTCCGGTGGCGGGTGTGGACGAGAGTTTCGATTGTTCCAGTCTGCCGACCCACGCCTACGGTGCCAATCGGCTGCGCCTGGAAGCGGCGATGCGGTCACGGTTCCCTGCACTTATGGTAATCCGCCTGCCGGCACTGACTGGCTGGAACCTGCGCAAGAACATCATCTTCGACCTCGTCCACGACAACATGTTGGACAAGATCGATCCCGCCAGCCGCTTCCAGTTCTACGACCTGGACAGGTTGTGGCAGGACATCGCAATCGCATCCGACGCAGGCCTTGACCTGGTGCATCTGGTGACGGAGCCGGTGCTCACCGGCGATCTCGTGGCCAGGTTTTTCGCCGATACGACGATTGGCGAGCCACCGGCGACCGGCAGTGCCACCTACGATTATCGTACCCGCCACGCCGGGGTATTTGGCGGCACCGCGGGCTATATCTACGACAGCAGCGAGGTATTTCGCCGGATCGGCGCCTATGTTGCCGAAGCACGGGCAGGTCAGGAGACACGACGGTGAACCTCGCGGTATCCAACATCGCCTGGGACCGCGCCGAGCAGCCCGAGATCCTGCGGCTGCTGACTGACCAGGGCGTTGTCGGAATGGAGGTCGCACCGACCAAACTTTGGCCTGACTGGGTTGGTGCCACCCCTGCACAGGCCGATTCTCTGCGGCAATCGATCGAGGCGCTCGGGCTGCAGATGCCGGCGTTGCAATCGGTGCTGTTCGGCCTGCCGGACCTGCAACTGTTCGGAAATGAAGATAGCACGCGCGCCCTCGTCGCACATCTCGCGGTGGTGGCCGAACTGGCCGCTGGATTGGGCGCCGGTGCAATCGTCTTCGGGTCACCGCGCAATCGTGATCGCGGCGAGTTGAGCCACGCGCGGGCGATGGAAAGGTCGGTCCCTGTGCTGCATGCCATTGGCGACGTCTGTGCGGCCCACAGTACCTGTTTCTGCCTGGAACCCAATCCCGAGCGGTATAACTGCAATTTCCTCACCCGTTGGCAGGATGTCGCCGAGCTTGTGGCGCGCGTCAATCATCCCGGAGTCGCCATCCATCTTGACACCGCATGCATTCATCTGGCGGGCGATGACGTGGTCGAGGCGGTCAGCGCGTGCGGCGCAACGATGCGGCACTTTCATATCAGCGAGCCTGAACTCGGCGACTTTGCAAATCCCACGATCGACCATGGACGGATCGGTTCCGCCCTGCGGGCCAGTTCCTATTCAGGGTTCGTGTCAATCGAGATGCGCCGCCAAACTGATCCAGTTGCAAGCGTCAGACAAGCGGTAGAGTACGCCCTGGCACACTATGCCTAGCGCAAGCGTGTCTGATAATGCTCCGTCCGCGCACTTTCTGCTCTCTGTCGTCATCCCCGCCTACAACGAAGAGGCGGTCATCGAAAGCACATTGCGCGGGCTGATCGTCACGTTGAGTGCGCAGGCATTCGACTGGGAAATCCTTGTTGTGAATGATGCCAGCCGCGATCGGACCAGCGAGATTCTGCTGGACCTGGAGCGGACGGAGGCGAGACTGCACCACGTCGACAACCAGGGCCGTCACGGTTACGGCCACGCGGTCAGATGCGGACTGGCGAATTTCCGCGGCGACGCGGTCATCATCGCGATGGCCGACGGGTCTGACGCGCCCAATGATCTTGTGCAATACGCCATCAAGCTTCAGGAGGGTTACGACTGCGCCTTCGGCATGCGCTTCGGCCACGGTAGCGATGTGCGTGGCTATCCGTTCATCAAGCGGATCGCGAACCGGATCGGCAACCGTATGATTGCCCTGCTCGTTGGCCAGGGCTATACGGACTTTACCAATGGCTTCAAAGGCTTCCGTCGACGGGTCGTCGACGAGCTGATGCAGCCTCTGGTGTGCGGCGAATTCAATCTCACCGTCGAAATGTCGCTCAAGGCGGTGCTTGGTGGTGCAAGCTACGCCGTGGTTCCGAACAGTTGGGTCCAGCGAGTCGCCGGTCAATCCAAGTTCAGACTGTTCTCGCTCGGCTGGTTGTATCTGATCACCATTGTTTACTGTCTGATCGATGCCCGCCTCAAGCGGAGTGGGGCCGTCCGTTGATCTGTTACGATCGTGGCCTACCGGTCGGCGTTCGGGCGGCTGCTCACTACATTCAGATCGCGTGCCAGCAACTGATTGGAGCTGTGGGACTGGGAGGCAATGTGATAGCGCGGTCCACCCTTGGTTGCCTCCAGCACCTGAAGCAGATATTCCGACAGGAGCGCCAGCACGATGCAGGTCAGGAAGAACAGGCCAGAGATTTGCAGCGACAGTGACACCCAGCCCTTGGCGATGTCTTCCTTGAATATTCCAATAAGTATTACGATCACCGCATAGAGCAGCGATACCACACTGATGCCGAGCGACATCAATGTGCTGACCCTGAGAAGCGGTCGCGCAGAGGTTGAGAACGCGAGATCGAGCGCCTTGATCAATGTCTGCCGCTTGCGAGTGCGTGGCCCTTCCTGCTGGCTGATGAGCCGGTCGTAATTGATTGTCGCGTGCGGATAGCCGGACATCGCCGGCAGCAGCATCAGCGTACGATGACGATCCGTCGCCTCCAACATGAAGTTCAGCACTGTTCTGCTGAACAGCCGATAGCCGGTCACCGCTGACGGTACATCGACCTGATTGACGCGCGACATCGTGTAGATGAACCAGCTCATCAGTCGATTATAAAGTCCCTCTCGCTCCACCCGCTCGCGCGGCAAGCCGTAGACGATCTCGATACCATCAACCGTAAGATCGACCATGGCCGGGATCAGTTCGACCGGATCGACCTTCAGGTCGATGGTGACGATGAGATCGCCGATCGCATGGTCGAGTCCCGCGATGATCGCGATGTTGTCGCCCTGGCGCGATGCCAGCACATATAGCTGGATGTTTCGGGCCGACTGCTGGATATCAGCGATGATGGCGCAGGTGGCGTCGGTCGATGCATCGTCGATCAGGACGATTTCGTAGAAGCTGAAGTGCTGCTCCATCATATCGATCAGCCGCTCCAGGGCTGGCCGTATGAACCCCGCGGCATTGCGAACGCGCACGACAACGGACAGGAAAATCTCCCTACGGGTCATGATTCGTTCAGCATGCCTTCAAGATTTGAGTACACATCGAAGATGTTGTCGATCTTGCTGCCGAGAATGGAGACTATATGCGAATTCTGTGCCTCGTGATGAACCAATATCGGGCGCGCGTCGTCCACCTGCGTACCGGTCAGCAGTGTCTTGATGTCATACAGCGACCGCACATGGCGGGTACGAACCATGGCCGGAACATAGCGCATGGCGTCCCGCACCATCCACGCGAACCGGGATGGTCCGCTGCATGGCGTTCTGGTCAGCGCTGGATCGTGCCGCTGGTCCGCTCCTTCGGTCCATTTGAGATGGGGTGTATAGCGCACATGGGTAAGGGAATGCAGGTTTTCTGACGGGAACGGCATGACGGAGAAGAACGGCCCGTCCATGATGGTGATGCCGAGACCGCGCAGCTCCTCGGGCGGCTCGATCAGTGCCACTTCGGCCAACTGATGTGCCAGCGTAGGTTGACTGGCTGGATCCGTTGCGATCAGCTGGTTAAGGCCGGCATATGTGCAATTGAATACCCAGTCAGCTGTCACCGTCGCACCGGACCCGGTCTCGATCACGGGCTGCGTGCCTGCGATCCCCATCACCGTGCGGATGTCCGTATCCAATCTGATGTCGACGCCCACTTCGGTCAGCTGAGAGGCAACGATCTCGCGCAAGGCGTCGACATTGAATGCCGGTTCCTCGACTTCGTAGACCGCCTCGACAAGTCGTGGGTTGAACAGGCGCATCAGCTTGGGTGGCACTGGACGCATCGGCATGCCGACGGTCTTGGACAAGCGTTCGAAATGGCGTCTGCCGACCTTGGAGTCACGACGGGCTATGCAATAGAGGTGCCGGAAGCCGGTTTCGACTGCGCGAGAATATTGCTCGCGGAATGCCGTCAGGTTTGCGTGACTGCGCGCAGCGGTCAGAAAGCTGCGAGGGTAGTGGTAACCGTTGTGGAGGCGGGCCTGGTTGACCCGCGATGCCCGCATCATCAGTGCGGGCTCACGCTCATACAACACCACCCTGGCGAAGCGTCGGCGCAGGTACACGGCCACGCAGCAGCCATAAAATCCGCCGCCGATCACAACTGCATCGATGCGTCCGCCCGACACTTCAGGACAGCCGCAACAAGACGAAATCGACATCGCGAGCGATCACCTCCGTTCTGGGGGGCAGATCGCCATGCAACCGTTCCGGATAAAGCAGCAGCAGGTAATCGTGCGGTGATACGGCTACCCCGGGGTGCGATGGAAGCTCGGCCCGCAGATCGCCGATCTCGCGCACAATATCGCCGAGTTCCACCGTACTCGGCGTCTTGAATGGGTTGTCCCCGTGGAAGTCCTTGATTGGCGCCATCGACGCCACCACACGCAAAGGTTGCTTGAACGGATCGGACCATGTCGATGGCACGAACACGTCACGGCCGAGCGAGGCCAGCGAGACCACATGCTTCAGCGGTGGATGCCACAACGCCAGGCCAGCCGCGCCTCGATAGTCCATCGAGGGATAAGGCGCGGTCGTCGCGGCATACAGCGTGGCGCCATCGGGGATCAGTCGGAACGCTTCGGTGAATGCCGCGATACGGGCATCCGAATCAATCCAGTCGCGTGCGATCGCCGCCGAGCGCACCGCGAGCAAAGCCAACGCGGCCAGCCCGATCCACCACGTGGTCCGTCGGCTGAGGCCGACAATACTCGTGCTGGCGATTGCCACAAGCAGGATCGCGACAGGAAGGCGCGCATCACCAAACTGGGAACCGAACAGGTAGAATGGCATGACCGCAAAGGCCAACACCAGCAGACAGAGCGGCACAGTCATCGGGCTGGCGAGGCGCAGGCGGCGGCGCAGAACCAGCACGACGATAACCGCAAGCAGGGGCGACAGCGTCAACCCATCCAGCCAATCGATCGTTGTCAGCAGGCTGCGGTAAGCGACCAGCAGCTTCCAGCCTCGTCCGCCGTGATAGCTCATCACCTCGTGGACCTCGGGAGCGGCTGGCGAGACGGCGACAAATACACCCAATGCAATGACGAACGGCAACGCCGAAAGTGCCAGACCGTACAGCGTGGCCCAACGGTTGATCTGCAGCGCTCCCGCCGCGCGTTGCAGTTCCATCCCTGCGATCACTACGGCAAATAATCCGAACGCTGCCAGATGACAGAACATCAACGCTGTTGCCATGATGGTTGCCCAAGCCAGACGCCATATGGCGTTGCGGTCGCGCAACATCACCCACCCGGCGGTCGCCCACAGCATCAGCCCTACGCCGAGCAGATAGTTCACGAAGCCGTACAGGAAAATCCAGTTGTACAGGAAAAATGCTCCCGCCAGCGGCCACGTTGACAGCCGTCGGTGAAGGGCAGCGTGTAATGCAATGGTACCCGTCAGCATCGAGATCAGAGTCAGACCGAGAAACACCCGTCCAGCAAGCAGAATCGGCAACAGCCGGGTCAGCGGTACCATGACCACGTCCATCCCGACATTGGGCAACAGGAAGCTACCCTGTTCGTAGTGGGCGCGAAGGAAGGCCGAGGTCGGCAACGACGCGAGGATATCGGCTCGCGCGAGATGGAACGGGTAATCATGCAGCGGTGGTACAGCGGTCACGACCAGCGGTGCCAGAACCGCCAGGAGAACCAGTGAGAATGAACCGGCGAAGCGCGTCATGCCGCTATTCTATATCGCGTCAAAATCGCCACCACAATTGTTATGGTGGGGGAATACCACCCGCTATCAAGCAGCCAAGTCAGCCAGATTCCTTCGGCTGTTAAGTATCGCCAATGCAAGTAACGGCGGTCGCAGGTCGCGTCGGCGACGGTCACTGCGGGACCCGCGATGGAGGAGCCGACACCGCCAATTGCCACAACCTGAGGTTGTTGGCCGGGACAGTGCGCCCATCAGCTGAACCCGCACCCGCCTGCCGCCGCTGCGATGACATCGAGCGAATCCCGGGCTCCGCCCAATTCGCCCTTCTCGAAGTCTCCCTCCGCGACGGCCATTCGATTGGTGACGTGCGCGAAACACAACAGGTCGCGCCCTTTCGCCCTCGCGAACGCGTAAAGTGCCGCAGCCTCCATCTCCACCGCGAACGCTCCATGCGCGCGCGCCGCGGCGATCGCATCCGCGGTTTCGCGATAGGGCGCATCTGTGGTCCACGTCGCGCCGCGATGCACCGGAACCTGCAGCGCTGCGAGCGCCGGCCAGGCGCGATCCACCAGCGTGCCATCAGCGTCGGCAAAGATCGACGGCGGCAGGTAATGGTGACTGGTCCCCTCGTCGCGCAGGGCACGGTCGATCAACACGAAGTACGGCGGCGGTCCCACGGGAGCGATCTGCCCGGCCGAGGTCACGCTGATCAGCAGACGGCAGCCGGACACGAATAGTTGTTCTGCTACCAGAACAGCAAACGGCGCTCCCACCGCCAGCCCGACGATCCCGACCGTGATCCCCGCGTGCTCGGTCACATCCATTTCTGTGTGATAACAGGCCCAGCCGTCCGCCCGCCGCGACCGCCCGCTCGCCCGTAGCGCCCGCACGATGTCGCCGTCGGGGTCGAGCGCGCACACCGCCGGCACCGCCGTGTCCGGCAGCCCGCGCTGGCGGCGCGCTTCGCGCAACAGGTTCTCCGGCCGGAATACCGAGGGCGCGCCATACGTCTTCGCCGCCAGAATGCCCGGTGTCGCGTCGCCCTCTCGCATACCTTCTCCTATCGGCCCGCCGGTCCGGGTTGTAACGTCCAGTGGTGTCGTGAGACCACCGTTCAGGTGGCCGTCGCCAGAACCAGGGGAGACATGCCATGAGGCCGAACCCGTTGCACGACGCCGCCAGCTTCCTGACGCAGCCCGGCTGGTACACCCCGGTGTTCTGGCTGCTGGTGTTGGCCGGTATTGCCATCGCCGCGCTGACGTGGCGACGCGAAACCACGCAACGCACGTCGCGCAACCTGGCGATCTGGGTGCTCCGAATCCTGATGGGCGCGATGTGGTGGCAGCAGACGCTGTGGAAGATCCCGCCCAACTTCGACGGCCTGAAGTTCTGGATGCAGCAGGAGGCGGACCATGCCGCGATCGCGCTGCAGGGCGCACTGGTGCGCGATATCGTGCTGCCCAATCTCGCCGGGTTCGGGCCGCTGGTCTATCTCGTGGAATTGGTGATCGCAGTCTCGCTGCTGCTCGGTCTGTTCTCACGCGTCGGCGCGCTGCTGGGCCTGTTGATGGCGCTCAATCTTTGGCTGGGACTGTATTCCGCCGATGGTGAGTGGCCGTGGACCTACATGTTCCTGGTTGTGATCCAGGCGTGGTTCGTGATCGACCCGCCGGGCCGCGCGCTGGGTGCCGATGCGCTGGTGCGCCATCGTGGCACCGCACGCTCTCCCGGCATCCTGTCCTGGGTGAACTGAATGGTCGCTCCGCGGGCAATCGGTCGGCGCGCGCTACCGCTCCTGGTGATGGCCACCACCATCGCACGGGCCCGCGCGGACACCGTGGGTCTCGCCCTCAACTGCGACACCACGCTGGCGCCCGCGTTGCGTCAGGCCGCCGCCGCCTACCGGGCACGAACCGGCGTGCGGGTGTTCGTGTTCGCCACCGGTCCTGGCCTGATCCTGCCGCAGCTGGTCCGCGGAATTCAGAACGATATCGTGGTCACCCAGCCGGCGATTTTGGATCAGGCAGTGCAGGCTGGCGTGGTCGCTTCGGCGGTTCCTGCGCAGTGGCGCAACCCGCTGGTGCTTGCCGGGCCGCACGGTGCGACCGAGCTCGACCGTATCGTCGCGGCTCCCGATCCATCGCCGGCATCGGACATCGATGGACCTGGCGTGCTGGCACGTATCGATATCACACCGAGCCGCATACTCGGTGCGGTGGATACCGATGAGGTGGCCTTCCTGCTGACCACCGGCGCGGCGCAGGCCGGACTGCTGCACATGACGGACGTGCGGGCCGACCAGCGCCTCGCGGTGATCCGTCCGGTGCCGGCCGAGCTGCAACCGCCGCTGCGCTATGCCGCCGCGGTCACGCGACTGGCCCGGCGGCCGAACCCGGAGGGCTTCGTCGGCTTCCTCGCCGCGCCGGAAGGGGCCGCCATTCTTGCCGCGGCGGGACTGGAAATGCCGGCATGACAACCAGCTACGACGAGCAGCGTCATCCGCTGTCGCGCCGCATTCTGCATTGGGTGATGGCGCTGTCGATCCTGATCATGATCGGCAGCGGCTGGCGGATCTACAACGCCAGCCCGATCTTCGATTTTATTGCCTTCCCGGAATGGGCGACGCTCGGCGGCGAGGTCGAGGCCGCGCTTGCCCGTCACGGCGATCCCGGTGTCGCCTCGGCGATCGCCTGGCACCTCGCCGCGATGTGGAGCCTTGGCATCGCCTATGTCCTGTTCGTGATCTGGGGCGTCGCCACCGGCCACTTCCGCCGTGACTTCCTGCCGGTCGGTCCGCGGGCAGTCGCACGCGACATGATCGCTGCGCTGCGCCTCAGGCTCGAACATCGGCTGGGCGAATACAACGCGGTGCAGAAGGCCGCCTATTGGGGAGCGCTTGCCGCGGTCGCGGTCATGGTGGTGTCGGGCATTGCGATCTGGAAGCCGGTGCAGACGTGGCCGTTGGAGGTGCTGTTCGGCGGGTTCCAGGGCGCGCGCGTGGTGCACTTCCTCGTGATGGCCGGCATCGTGTTCTTCCTGGTGATCCACGTCGGCCTTACCCTGCTGGTACCGCGCACGCTGCTCGCCATGGTGGTGGGTCGTGCCACCGAACTTCGCCACGCCGACACTTCGGAGAAGGTTCGATGACACTTGCCAAACGCCGCATGCTGCGCGGTGGCTTGTCGCTCGGCGCGCTGACGCTGCTGACCGGTTGCGACCTCAGCGATGATGATTCGGTGCAGCGCGTGTTGGCGCGCTTCTCGCGCTGGAACGACCGGGTCCAGGCGGCGATCTTTGGCCAGCACCGGCTGGCGCCGACCTTTCCCGATGCGATGGCGATCAAGGATTTCCGGTACAACGCGTGGTACGGTGCCGACCAGGCACCACGCCTTGGTACCGCCGATTATCGGTTGCAGCTTGCGGGCAGGATCGACAACAAGCGGCCCTGGACCATCGATGAACTGTATGCGCTGCCACAGGTGAGCCAGGTGACGCGTCACGTCTGCGTCGAGGGTTGGAGCATGATCGGCAAGTGGAGCGGCACGCCGCTGCGCAGCTTCCTGGAACGGATCGGCGCCGACACCACTGCGCGCTATGTCGGCTTCGAATGTGCCGACGGCTACTACGAGGGCATCGACATGCCGACCGCACTGCATCCACAGACGCTGATGGCGTTTCGACTGTCGGACGAGATACTGCCGACGAAATACGGCTATCCGTTCAAGATCCGTATCCCTACCAAGCTCGGGTTCAAGAACCCGAAATTCGTCACCGCGATCTACATTACCGACAAGCAGCCGCGCGGCTATTGGACCGATCGCGGCTACAACTGGTTCAGTGGCATCTGAGCATGGATCGGCAGGGGATCTGCGCGATGGGTATCATGGCGAAGGCGCCGCGAGCGGGCAGGGCGAAAACACGCCTGTGTCCACCGCTGCGACCGGCGCAGGCCGCGGCACTCAGCGCCGCCTTTCTACGCGACATCAGCGAAAACATCGCGCTCGCCGCGCGCGCCGTGCCGATGGAGGGCTGCGTTGCCTATGCGCCCGCCGGCGAAGCAGCAAGTTTTTCCGGACATGTAACGGAGGATACGCGATTTGTCCTCGCCGACGGCTCGCCACCGATGCCGCCGGGTGTCCAGGGTTTTGGCCGTTGCCTGCTGCACGCGGCACAGGCGCTGTTCGCGATGGGTTTCGGCGCAATCTGCCTGGTGAACTCCGACAGTCCGACGCTGCCGACCACGTCGCTGATTGAGGCGGCGCGCGCTTTGCTGATGTGCGGTGATCGAATAGTGCTTGGTCCCGCGGAGGATGGCGGCTACTACCTGCTGGGCATGAAGCAAGCCCACGCGCACCTGTTCGCCGACATCGCCTGGAGTACCAGCAGCGTCGCGACGACAACGCAGGCAAGGGCGGTAGCGCTAGGGCTGGACGTCGTCATGCTGCCCGCATGGTACGATGTTGATGACGCAGCATCGTTGGATCGGCTCGTCGCTGGCATGGACGACGGCTACGCTGCGCCCGCCACAAGGGCATGGATTGAACGCAATGGGTTGCGCGGGCGCATGAGCTGCGCTGCGCAATGACCGATCCGACACGTCGGCTGGCGATGCTGGCGGTGATCGGCATACTGCTTGTACTGCTGGTTGGGGGTGGGCTGGCGTTGCTGGACTGGCAGCCCGTCGGCCTGGCCGACGCAACGCGACTGGCGGCGTTTGTCGCCAGTCTCTGCATCGCCGGTGCGCTGTGGCTGCTGGCCGTGGTCATTGTCGGCCGGGGTGGTCTGCCGCCATCGAGCATCTGGCTGGTGCTTGGCGTTGCTGTGGCGATGCGGCTGCTGACGCTGACCGCGCCACCGGTGCTGTCGTCCGATATGTATCGCTACGTCTGGGATGGCCGTGTTCAGCTGGCCGGCATCAATCCGTACCGCTACCTGCCGGCCGCCGATGAGCTCGCATTCCTGCGCGACGAGGCGGTGTACGCACACATCAATCGTGCCGACTATGCGCACACCATGTATCCTCCCGCGGCTCAGGCAATCTTTGCGCTGGCGGCCGCGGTGACACCGGGTGTGTTCGGCATGAAGCTGATGATCGCGGCGTTCGATGCGCTCGCCGTCATCGCGCTGATCGCGCTGCTGCGGGTTGCCGGACGCGATCCGGCCGAACTGTTGATCTACGCATGGTTGCCGCTGCCGGTCTGGGAGTTTGCCGGCAACGCGCATATCGATGGCGCCACTGCAGGCATGCTGGCCTTGGCGTTGCTGGTGGCGGTGCGGGGGTATTCGATGTTCGCCGGAATCGTGCTGGCCGCCGCGACACTGACGAAGCTCCTGCCGGCAGTGGTGCTGCCGGCCTTCTGGCGGCGGCGCGACTGGCGGTTGGCGATCGCCTTCGCGGTGACGCTGATTGCCTGCTATCTGCCCTATTCCGCGATCGGCTGGCAGGTGTTCGGGTTCTTGCCGGGCTACCTCTCCGAGGAAGGATTATCCAACGGCCACGGCGTCTTCCTGCTGGAACTGCTCGGCCGCGTCGTGCTGCTGCCACCCTGGGCGTTCAAGGCCTATGTTGTGCTCGTGCTGGCTGTTCTCGGGTCCCTGGGAGCCGGCTTCGTCCTCGCCGGCAAGCTGCCGTCGGCAGCCGGCCCGCGTGTGTTGCTGCAGGCGCGGCAGGCAGTGATATTGGGCGCCGTGCTGCTGGTCGCGCTGTCGCCGCATTATCCCTGGTATCTCGGTTGGCTGGCGCCGCTCGCCTGTCTTTCGCCGTTGCCGAGCGTGCTTTGGATGTTGGCGGCAGCGCCGTTGCTGGCGCACGGATCGTTCGAGTATCTGGCGGTCCCTGGCGCGGTTTACGGTCCGGCCATCATCCTCGCGGCGATCGAGCTCTATCGCGGCCTGACACGTCGCCTGGCAATGCCATCGCAAGCCATACGGAGCGTACAATGACCATGGTCAAGGATCCGCGTCGCTATTTCGAGGCCGTGCAGACGCGCGCGTCCGAGGCAACCGCGCCGCCGGTGTGCCTGTATCTTGAGGTGACCAATCGCTGCAACCTGTTGTGCGAGACCTGTCCGCGCACCTTCGAGTCGCTCGAGCCGCCAGCGGACATGAGCTGGGAATTGTTCACCTCGATTGTCGATCAGGTCCCCGATGTGGCGCGCGTGGTGCTGCACGGTGTGGGCGAACCGATGCTCGTGAAGGCGCTGCCGCGCATGATCCGCTACCTGAAGGACCGCGGCGTGCATGTGCTGTTCAACACCAACGGCACGCTGCTGTCGCCGAAGAAGCATCAGGCCATGATCGATACCGGACTGGACGAGCTGCGTGTCTCGCTCGATGCGGCGGACGCCAAGACGTTTCTTGCCGTGCGCGGCAAGAACTTTTTCGGGCGCATCGTGCAAAATGTCCGCGGGTTCACCGAACTTCAACGCGCGACCAACGCCACGTCACCCCGTGTGTCACTGTGGCTCACCGGTCTGAAGGAGACGATCGAGCAGCTTCCTGCGTTCATCCGCCTTGCGGCGTCGATGGGCGTGCGGGAGGTGTATCTGCAACGGCTGGTGTACGATGAAACCGGCTACGGCATGGCGCGACCGGAGTCGTCGCTGTTCGAAATCGCTGCGCGCCGATGAGTCGCGTGCCATCGAGGTTTCGGCCGCGCTGGCGCGCGATCTGGGCATTATGCTCGATGCATCCGGTGCGACCGAGCCTGGTCTGAGCTTGAGGCGACAGAACGGGGCGCAGCCCTGGTCGGCATGCCGGCGGCCATGGTCGCTGATGTATTTCACCGCGCATGGCCGCGCTCTGCCGTGTTGTATGGCACCGTTTTCCGCGCGCGGTTACGACAGCTATACGCTGGGAGATGCGACCCAACAGACATTGCGCGAGATCTGGAACGGTGCGGCATATCGGGATTTTCGCGCCGCGCTGCTGAGCGATACCCCGGCACGCCCGTGTGCGGGATGCGGTATGCGGTGGAGTCTGTAGGTAGCCCTGTCATTGCGAGGAACGCGGCGAACCGCGTTGCTGCCGTCATCCCGACACTGAACGAGGCGGCGACGATTGCCGGCACCATCGCGTCGCTCCCGCGTTCCGTGGTGGACGAAGTCATTGTCGCCGACAGTTCCAGCCGAGACGACACCGCGGCGATCGCGCGTGCCGCCGGCGCGCGTGTTGTGACGTTGTCGGAGCGCGGTTACGGCCGCGCCTGCGCCGCCGGTGTGGCGGCTGCGGGCGAGGGGTGCAGCATCATCCTGTTCCTCGACGGTGACGGCGCTGATCGCGCCGACCTGGCTGGCATGCTGGTGGCGCCGGTCGATGCCGGTACGCATGATTTCGTCATCGGCTCGCGGCTACGCGGTGAACGCGAGCCGGGGTCGATGAGCTGGCACCAGGTCGTGGCGGGAAGGCTCGCGGGTTGGCTGATGTCGCGGCTATATGGTGTCCGCTACACCGACATGTGCGCGTTCCGCGCCGTCAGCCGCGAGGCGCTGGCGCGGCTTGGGATGCACGAGGCCACCTACGGCTGGAACATCGAGATGCAAATGAAGGCGGCTCGGGCTGGCCTGCGCATCCTGGAGGTGCCGGTGCCATATCGGCGCCGCGCCGGCGGCAGCTCGAAGGTGGCCGGCACGCTGGGCGGCAGCATTCGCGCCGGCTGGCGCATCGTGCTGACGATTGCCCGGATCGCTTTGGCCGGCACGAAAAGGGCGTGACGTAGTCGCATAGCTCGCCTACACTGGACGCAAGGCTTCACGACAAGAAGCCAACAGGGAGGCGACATGGGAACTTCAGGACCCACGCCCGGCGGTAACCACATTCGGATCAGCCGTCGTGACGTGCTGGCTCTAGCGGCTTCCGCCGCGGTCGGCGGTGGACCGGACCTCGCCCGAGCGGCTGGCCCGGCGGGGCAGCTTGTCTATGGCGTGCATATCTCGCTGGCACCGACCTGGTTCGATCCCGCCGAGACGCCATCGCTGGTCACGCCGTACATGATCTACTACGCGCTGCATGATGCGATGCTGAAGCCGATGCCGGGCGAGCTGATGGCGCTCAGCCTGGCGGAATCCTGGTCAGCCTCCGAGGATGGCATGAGCTACAGCTTCGTGCTGCGCGATGGCGTGACGTTCCACGACGGCGAGAAGGTGACCGCGGAGGACGTGAAGTTCTCCTTCGAGCGCTACCGTGGTGCCGCCAAGGCGCCGTTGCATGATCGGGTTGCCGCGGTGGAGACACCGGATACCAGGCACGTCACGTTCCGGCTCAAGAACCCTTGGCCGGACTTCCTCACCTTCTATGCCGCTACCACAGGTGCCGGCTGGATCGTGCCGAAGAAGTATGTCGAGAAGGTCGGCGACGACGGCTTCAAGAAGGCACCGATCGGCGCCGGGCCGTACCGGTTCGTCTCGTTCACGCCGGGTGTGGAACTGGTGCTGGAAGCTTACGAGGGCTACTGGCGCAAGGTGCCCAGCGTCAAACGCCTGGTGCTGAAGGTGATTCCCGAAGAGGCGACGCGGCTGGCCGCATTGAAGCGTGGCGAGATCGATATCGCCTACTCGATTCGCGGCGAGCTGGCTTTGGAGCTGCGGCAGACGCCGGGGCTGACGCTGAAGCCGGTGGTCATCCAGTCGCCGTTCTGGCTGTATTTCCCGGAACAATGGGATCCGAAATCACCCTGGCACGACGTGCGCGTGCGGCAGGCGGCGCGACTGGCGCTCGATCTGAAGACGATCAACCAGGCGCTGACGGCTGGCTATTCGCGTATCCACGGCAGCCTGATTCCGGACAACTTCGAATTCTTCTGGAAGCCGCCGGAGCCGGTGTACGATCCGGAGAAGGCGAAGCAGCTGCTGACCGCAGCCGGATATCCGGATGGATTCGACGCCGGCTTCTACAATTGCGACAGCTCGTACGCGAACCTGGCCGAGGCGACGAACAATTACCTCGGCGCGATCGGCATAAGGGCAAGGCTGCGTCCGCTGGAGCGTGTCTCGTTCAATCAGCAATTCATGGACAAGAAGCTGAAGAACATCATTCAGGCGGGCAGCGGCTCGTTCGGCAACGCTGCGACGCGGTTCGAGACCTTCATCGTGAAGGGCGGCGCCTACGCGTATGGCAGCTACCCTGATCTCGATGCGATGTTCGAGCAGCAGGCGGTCGAACTGGACCATGGCAAGCGTGCGGAAATCCTGACCAGGATGCAGCAGATCCTCTATGAGCGGGTGATCGGCACCCATCTCTGGCAGCTTGCGTTCATAAATGGCGTCGGACCTCGGGTCGGCGAGTCGAATTTCGACCGGATTGCAGGGTTCCCGTATACGGCGCCGTACGAAGACCTGACGTTGCAGAGCAGTTGACGGAGCACCGCACATGACGACACGACGCGATGTGCTTGCGCTGGCGGCACTTGGCATGGCGGCGGGTGCGGTGCGCCCCGCGAATGCGGCCGTGCCATCGGGCCAGCTTACCATCGGCGTGCACATCACGCTGGCGCCGACCTGGCTCGATCCGGCGGAGACGGCGGGAATCATCACGCCGTTCATGGTGCTGTATGCGCTGCACGACGGCGTGGCGAAGCCGATGCCGCAGGGCAACCCGTCGCCATCGCTCGCGGAATCCTGGTCGGCCGGCGAGGACGGACTGAGCTACGAGTTTGTGCTGCGCCAGGGCGCGAAGTTCCACAACGGCGAACCGGTCACCGCTGATGACGTGAAGTTCTCCTTCGAGCGCTATCGCGGCGCGGCGCATGGGCTGCTGAAGGAGCGCGTGGCTTCGGTGGAGACGCCGGATCCGCAACACGTCGTGTTCAAGCTGAAGAATCCCTGGCCGGACTTCATCACCTTCTACACTGTTGCTTCCGGCGCCGGCTGGGTCGTGCCACGAAAATATGTGGAGAAGGTCGGCGAGGACGGGTTCAAGAAGGCGCCGATCGGCGCGGGACCCTACAAGTTCGTCTCGTTCACGCCAGGTATCGAGCTGGTGCTGGAGGCGTTCGACCAGGTACTGGCGCAAGCCGCCGAGCGTGAAGCGGATCGTGCTGCGGGTGATCCCCGATGAATCGACGCGGCTCGCCGCACTGAAGAACGGCGAGGTGGATATCGCCTATTCGATCCGCGCCGAGCTGGCCGAGGAATTGCAGCGCACGCCGGGGTTGACGCTGCGGCCGACAGTCGGTTCGGCGCCTTACTACATGTATTTTCCCGAGCAGTGGGACCCGAAGTCGCCGTGGTATGACAAGCGGGTGCGGTTGGCCACGAAATACGCGCTCGACTACAACACGATCAACAAGGCGCTGACGCTGGGCTATTCGCACATCACCGGCAGCGTCATCCCGGAAAACTTCGAGTTCTACGAGAAACTGGCTCCGCCGGTCTACGATCCGGAGAAGGCGAAGCAGCTGCTGGCGGAGGCTGGCCATTCTGGCGGCTTCGATGCCGGTTTCTATACCTGCGATGCTGCTTACGCGAACTTGGGCGAGGCTGTGCTCAACTATCTGGGTGAGGTCGGAATTCGCGCCAAGCTGCGGCCGCTGGAGCGGGCGGCGTTCTTCAAGGGTTACGCGGACAAGAAGTTCAAGAACATCGTCCAGGGTGCGTCGGGCGCGTTCGGCAATGCCGCGACACGGCTGGAGGAGTTCGTGGTCAAGGGCGGCAACTATGCCTATGGCAGCTACCCGGAGATCGACGAGCTGTTTCCGCTTCAGGCGGTGGAGCTTGACCACGCCAAGCGCGCCGCGATCCTGACCAAGATGCAGCATCTGCTGGACGAGCGGACGATGTACGTGGGGATCTGGCAACTTGCGTTCATCAGCGGCGTCGGGCCGCGGCTGGCAGAATCCGGCTTCGGCCTGATCAAAGGCTTCGTCTATACCGCACCCTACGAAGACATCACGCTGAAAAGCGCATGAGGACGTCGCCATGAGGCAGTTTGTTGCACGGCGGCTCGGCTATTCGCTGCTCTCGCTGCTGGTGCTGTCGCTGACCATATTCTTCTTCGTCCGCGTCACCGGCGATCCGGCGGCGCTGTTGGTCGAACCTGGCGCCAGCGAGGATGACATCGCGGCGATTCATCACAAGTTCGGCCTCGATCAGCCGCTCTGGGCGCAGTACGGGCTGTTCATGATGAGCCTGCTGCGCGGCGATTTCGGCCAGTCGTTCTACTACCAGACGCCGGTACTCGAGCTTTATCTCGACCGCCTGCCGAATTCGCTTCTGCTGGCGCTGGTGGCGATGGCGTTCTCTCTGCTGGTGGGCATCCCGACCGGCATTCTCGCCGCAGTGCGCGTCGGCCGCTTCTGGGACAGTGCCGGCAAGCTGTTCGCGTTGCTGGGCCTGTCATTGCCTTCGTTCTTCGTGGGCCTGGTGCTGATCCTGGTGTTCTCGGTGTATCTGGGCTGGCTGCCGTCGTCCGGGTCCGGCGGGGTGCTCCATATCCTCATGCCGGCGTTCGCGCTGGGATGGTATTTTGCCGCGGCGCATATGCGCCTGACGCGCTCGTCGATGCTGGAGGTGCTGGGCTCGGAATATGTAAAGCTGGCGCGGCTGAAAGGGCTGCCGCAGTCGATGGTGATCTGCAAGCACGCGTTCAAGAATGCGCTGATCCCGGTGCTGACGCTGGCCGGGATCAATCTGGTCCTGATGATCAATGTCGCCGTCGTGGTGGAGACCGTGTTCGCCTGGCCGGGGGTCGGGCGGCTGCTCTACGAGGGCATCAGCTTCCGCGATTTCCCCGTGGTGCAGGGGATCGTGATCATGGGCGGCACCATGATCGTGGTGGTGAACCTGCTGGTCGATGTCGTCTACGCGGTGATCGATCCCCGCATCCGACTGGAGAAGTGACGGCCATGAGTATGTCGAGCGAGACCATCGTCCTGCCGCCGTCGGTGTCGTCACGCCCGGCGGCGCTCCGGCTCGGCGAGCTGCCGATGATTCCGGTCATCATCCTTGCGACCATCGCCTTCCTGGCGATCTTCGCCGACTTGCTGGCGCCGCATAACCCCGAGGTCGGCAGCCTCACCGCACGGTTCCATCCGCCGTTCTGGCAGGCAGGTGGCAATATGGATCACCTTCTCGGCACCGACCAGTTGGGACGCGACGTGCTGTCGCGGCTGATCTTCGGCGCCCGGGTGTCGATGGTGGTGGGCTTCACCGCGGTGATCTTCGCCGGCGTCGTGGGCACTACCCTTGGCATCCTGGCGGGATACCTCGGCGGCTGGGTGGACCAGGTCATCATGCGCATCACCGACGCCTGGCTTGCACTGCCGGCGCTGACCTTCGCCATCTTCCTCGCCGCCATCGTCGGCCCGAGCATGTGGAACATCGTCATCATCCTCGGCCTGGTCTACTGGACACGCTACGCGCGTGTGGTGCGAGGCGAGGTGCTATCGCTGAAGGAACGCGAGTTCGTCCGCCTCGCCATCGTCGCGGGGTGCTCGAAGATCACGATCATGCGGCGGCACATCCTGCCGAACGTGGTGAACTCTGCGATCGTGCTGGCCACGCTGATGCTCGGCGTGGTCATCGTCACCGAGGCGTCGCTGTCATTTCTCGGCGTCGGCGTACCGCCGCCGCAGCCGGCCTGGGGACTGATGCTGTCCGACGGCAAGCAGGGACTGATGGTGGGCTACTGGTGGCTCACCGTGCTGCCGGGCTGCTGCATCATGTTGATGGTGCTTTCTGCAAACCTCCTCGGGGACTGGCTTCGTGTCAAACTCGACCCTCAGCTCCGTCAGCTCTGATCAGGCCGGCGGCGCGGCGGCAACGCGCGCTCGCCCGCTGCTGGAGATCGACAATCTGTCGACGCATTACATCTCCGCGCAGGGGAGACGCGTGGTGCGAGCGGTGGACGACGTGTCGCTGCGCATCAACGCCGGCGAGACCCTCGGCATCGTCGGGGAGTCAGGTTCGGGCAAAAGCACATTGGCATTGAGCATCCTGCGAGTGCTGCCGCCCGCGGCGCAGATTGTCAGCGGCCAGATGTGGTTCGAGGGCGAGGACCTGGTCCGCAAGTCCGACGGCGAGATGCGGCAGGTGCGGGGCAAGCGGATCGCGATGATTCTGCAAGACCCGATGGCCTCGCTCAATCCGCTGTTCACCATCGGCAATCAGGTAGCCGAACCAATCCGCGTGCATGAGGGGGCCGGCCGCGCGACAGCCTGGCGGCGGGCGCGTGCCCTGCTGAAGTCGGTGCACATCCCGTCGCCGGAAACGCGCGTAACGCAATACCCCCACGAGATGTCGGGCGGCATGCGTCAGCGCATCGTCGGCGCCATCGGTATCGCCTGCGAACCGCGGCTGCTGATCGCCGACGAACCGACCACCAGTCTTGATCTGACAATACAGGCGCAGTACCTGAATTTGCTGCGTGAATTGCAGCGTGAGCATGGCCTGGCGTTGATCTTCATCACCCATAACCTAGGCATCGTCGCCAAGATGTGCGACCAGCTTGTCGTGATGTACGCTGGCCGCGTTGTCGAGTCCGGACCGGTCGCACGCATATTCAACGCGCCGGCGCATCCGTACACGCAGGCGCTGCTGAACTCGATCCCGCGCATGGGCGACGGCCGGCAACGGTTGACGGCGATCGATGGACAACCACCGGACCTGTCGGGATTGCCGCGCGGCTGCGCCTTCGCCGCACGCTGTCCGACGGCATTCGATCGCTGCCACAGTGAGGCACCGCCGGAGTTCAATCTGAATGGCGGACGGACCGTGCGCTGCTGGCTGGCCAGCGTCGCCATGCAGAGCGGGGCAGCGTGACGTTCGTGATCGAGGCGTCAGGACTGACCAAGCATTTTCAGGCGCGACGCAGCCTGTTCGGCGGCAGTCGCGGTGTGGTGCGGGCAGTTGACGACATCTCGTTCACGATCGAGAGCGGACGCACGCTCGGCGTGGTCGGCGAGTCCGGCTGCGGCAAGACCACGACGGCAAAGTTGGTGCTGGGGCTGGAGGAGCCGACCTGCGGCAATATCCGCTTTGAGGGCCGGGACCTGCAGGAGCTGGATACCGCGGGACGCCGGCACTATCGGAAGTCGGTGCAGGCGGTGTTCCAGGATCCGTTCGCATCACTCAGCCCGCGCATGCGCATCAGCGACATCATCGCCGAGCCACTGGTCACGAATCAAACCGTCACATCTGGTGAGGTGCGCAGACGCGTGCTGGAGCTGCTCGATCTGGTCGGGCTGCCGGGGAAGTCCGCCGATCTGTTTCCGCACGAATTCTCCGGCGGTCAGCGACAACGCATCGCGGTCGCGCGGGCGCTGTCGCTGTCGCCGAAGCTGATTGTGCTGGACGAGCCGGTATCGGCGCTCGACGTGTCGATCCGTGCGCAGATACTGAACCTGTTGCGGGACCTGCAGGATCGGTTGGGGCTATCGTATCTGTTCATCGCGCATGACCTCGCCGCCGTGGCGCATATGAGCCACACGATCGTGGTGATGTATCTCGGCAAGATTGTCGAAATGGGCGACGCGCAGACGCTCGCGCGCGCGCCGAAGCATCCCTACACCGCAGCGCTGTTCTCGGCGGCGCTGCCGAGCCATCCGGACGAGCGGCGCGAGGAAATCATCCTGGCGGGCGAGGTACCAAGCCCGCTGAACCCGCCGTCAGGGTGTCGCTTTCACCCGCGCTGCCCGCATGTGATGTCCGCGTGCCGGCAGCAGGAGCCGGTGTTGGTGCAAGTGGAGGACAGGTTTGTCGCCTGCCATCTGCACGACCAGGCGAGACACTAGGCTCGCACAGCAGCCGGCATCCAGTTGGTTGCGCGACGATGCAACCGCGCGTCGGTGGCCTCACCGTGGTAGTCAGGTGCAGCAGGGGTCTGCGTGAAGGCCGCCCGATCATCGAGGCAGTTCACGTTGACCACAGCGCGGAGGCCGTTGCCGGTCTCGCACACCGCGCCGAGATAGACGCCGCAGCGGCGGCACAGCAGATAATCGGCGGTGCGCGTGCCGAAACGGTATCGCTCGACCAACGACGGGTCGGCCGCGGTGATCTCCACGCTGCCGTCGCGGTCCGAGACAGTGCGGGTGCCGTGTGACCGGCAAAACGAACAGCTGCAGGATCGCAGTGGCATTTGCTCAGCGGCGCGCGACAGCCGCAGTTGCACGGTGAAGTTGCCGCAGTGACAGCCGCCGGAGTGGAGCATGAGCGCCTCGCGTGGTTCGGCCCGCACGCTAGGCGGTCGCGACGACAGGGGCTAGCCTTGGCTCGACCACTGCGGAGGAAACAGCCATGCTTCGCAAGGAACAGAACGACCTGTTGACCCGTACGGTGGCCGGGACGCCGATGGGCGAGATGTTCCGCCGCTACTGGATGCCCGCCCTGCTGGCGGAGGAACTGCCGGAGAACGACTGTCCGCCGGTGCGCGTGCAGCTTTTGTCGGAGAAGCTGATCGCCTTCCGAGATACGCAGGGTCGCTACGGCCTGTTGGATGAATTCTGTGCTCACCGTGGCGTGTCGCTGTGGTTCGGTCGCAATGAGGAATGCGGTCTCCGCTGCCCGTACCACGGCTGGAAGTACGATGTGACCGGCCAGTGCGTGGAAATCCCGTCGGAACCGGAGAAGAGCGGGTTTCGCGCGATGATCAAGCTGCGATCCTACCCGCTGGTTGAACGCGGCGGGGTGCTGTGGACCTACATGGGGCCACCGGAATGCCAGCCGGGGCTGCCGGAATTTGAATTTGCCACGGTTCCGCCGGCGCACACGTACACCTCGAAGCGGTTGCAATATTGCAATTGGCTGCAGGCGATGGAAGGCGGCATCGATTCCAGCCACGTGTCATGGCTGCATCGCGACGCACTGCGGACCGATCCCCTGATGGTGGGTTCGCGCGGCAACCAGTACAACATGGGCGATGCGATGCCGGTGTTCGAGGTGGTCGATCAGCCGGCCGGCCTGTTCATCGGCGCTCGGCGCAACGCCGAGGATGGCTATTACTGGCGCATCACGCCGTGGTGCATGCCCTCGTTCACCATGATCCCGCCGCGCGGCGATCATCCGGTACATGGGCATTTCTGGATTCCCGTCGACGACGAGAACTGCTGGGCGTGGAGCTTCGACTATCATCCGACACGGGCGTTGACGGCTGCAGAGGCACAGGCGATGCGTGACGGCAAGGGCATCCACACGCGCACCATTCCCGGCAGCTATATCCCGGTGGCGAACCGTGACAACGACTACCTGATGGATCGCGCCGCACAGCAGGCGGGCGCGACGTATAGCGGCGTCGCGGGCATCGCCATGCAGGATGCGTCGCTGCAGGAAAGTATGGGGCCGATCATGGACCGCTCGCGCGAACATCTGCTCTCGACCGACAACGGCATCATCATGGCGCGGCAGCGGCTGCTGCGCGCGGCGCGTGCGCTGGAGAAGGGCGAACCGCCGCCTGGTACAGACCCCGCGACGCATCGAGTGCGTTCGGCGGCGGTGGTGCTGCCGCGGGATGCGGCGTTCGCCGACGCGGCGCGCGAGGCCTTGACGGCGCGTCCGGGCGTGGCGCCAACGTCAGTCTGATATCGGGAGGAAGTGAATGGCCTGGAAACGCATGGTGCTGCAGATCGGCATGGGCACCGACATCCGCGGCGCCGACTACACGAAAGCTGCGGTGCGCGCATTGCGCGACGCGCTGTGGCACAATTCGCTGAGCGTCGCCGATGCTGTGGGATTGCACGCCGATGCCATGCGGGTCGAAGTCACCATCGGCGTGCCGAAGCCCGAACTGGTGGACAAGGCGGCGGTGCTGGCAGTGCTGCCGCATGGCACCGGGACGGTGAATGTGGTGGAGGGCGGACTGGAGATTCCCAATGACGCCGGCACCAATTCCACCGTGATCGCCAATGCCGCCGCCGTCGTGCGGCTGGATGTCTGAGGGGTTCGGGCCATGGCAAAGCGCATCATCCTGGAGCTGGGCAGCGGCAACGACCTGCACGGCGGGGACTACACCAAGGCGGCGCTGCGCGCGGTGCAGGATGCCCTGCATCACAGTTCGCTGAGCTTCATCCGCAGCTTCGGTCTCGACTCGCGGCGCATGCAGGTGGCGGTGACGATCGGCGTGCAGCGGCCGGAGCAGGTCGATGCAGCCGCGGTGAAGGCGTCGCTGCCGCACGGCGAGGTGACCGTGACGGTGGTCAAGGGCGGGCTCGATGTGCCGGATGAAACGTCGAGGGACGTAGCGGTGATCGCCAGCGCCGCGGTTGCGGTTCGGCTCGATCTGCCGCAGGCTAAGGCGACGTAGAGGGAGAAAGTCCAATGCCGACCTACGAATACACCACACAGGACGTAGAGTACCTCCGCCATGGCGACCGCAAATTCATGGCGCGGCTGTTCAAGCCGCAGGGCAAGGGGCCGTTTCCGGCTGTTGTCGAGGTGCACGGCGGCGCCTGGTGCAACGGCGATCTGAACGAGTGCCAGATCTATGCCGAGGGGTTCGCGCGCGCCGGTCTTGCCGTGGCGGCGATCGACTTCCGCCATGCCGGCGACGGCTATCCGACATCGCTTGCCGACATCAACTATGCGATCCGCTGGGTGAAGGCGCACGCGTCCGAGCTGAGCACGCGCGCCGATCTGGTCGGCATCGCCGGCCAGTCGAGCGGCGGGCACCTCGGCATGCTGGCGGCAATGCGACCGAACGACCCGCGCTATGCGGCGATCCAGTTGCCGTCAGCGGCACCCTCGGTCGACGCGACGGTGCGTGCGGTGGCGATGCTGTGGCCGGTGATCAGCCCGCTGTCGCGTTATCGCCATGCGCTACGCGCGCGGGACTCGGCCAATCCGCCGGCATGGGTCGGCAGCATTCCGCAGCGGCACGACCTGTACTGGAAGAACGAAGCGGCGATGGCCGAGGGCAACCCGATCCTGATCCTGGAGCGTGGCGAGAAGGTGCTGACGCCGCCGGCGATCTGGATTCAGGGCCAGCCGGATATCGTGCACGACTATCACGATCCCGACTATTCAGGTCCCGAACATGAGCCGCAGCGTTTCGTCAACAACTACCGCAAGGCGGGCGGCGAGATCGATCTGTTGTATGTCGACAATGCGAAGAAGGCAGGTGCCGGCTCATTCGTGCCGGCGGCGGCGTTCTTCCATCGGTACATCCAGGCCTGACCGCCCGGAGGGGATGCCCCGCGATCAAAGCTGCGGCATCCCCTCCAGCAGCCGCCCCAGGCCGGGCAGCGGATCGCGCACGCCGATGATCCGCATCATCGCCCACAGCGCCGCCTGATTGGTGGTGATCACCGGCTTGCCGAACTCACGCTCCCACGCGGCGACAAACGACATGGTCGGAAAGTTCCCGCCGGGCACGACGAGAACCTCGACCTCCGGCCGATCGATCCGCGCAAACGCGTTGCGCGCATTCTCCGGACCAAGCTTGCCGATCATGTAGGAGTTGGTCGCCGCGAAACCCTCCAGCGCCACCACCTCGAGCCCGAATTTGCCTTCATAGTAATGCTTCGCCCGCTCGATGACCTGCGGTGAATAAGGCGATACCAGTGCAATCCGCCGTGCACCCAGTGCCTGCACGGCCTGCCCGATCGCTTGTGCCGAAGTGACCGCCGGCACCCCCGCACCCGCGCTCATCCGCTGGGTCACGACGGCATCGTAGTCGTCGGCAAACAGGCTGGCCGAGGTCTGCGCGAGGCTGATGACTTCTACTTTCGCCGAGCCGAGCAGCAGCGCCTGATAATCCACATCTGCATCGAGAGCAGGCGCGAACGGACCCGTGCCGCTGCTTTTCAGCCGTCCGACATGCGCCTGCAGCGTCGGCGGCAACAGCCGGCTGTACTCGATTTCCACCGTCGTATTGGTCGCTGGGATGAGAACGCCGAAATGGTGATTCATGACACACCCCGGTAGGCCCATGGTCTTGCGGCAGCGTCGTTGGCTTCGAACTCGTCGATCTCGGCCGCGCTGCGCAGCATGAAGCCGAGCTGGTCGAGCCCTGCGAGCAACGGCAACCGTCGGTCATCGGCCAGCGCGAAGCGGATCGGGGCCAGTCCGGGAACCTCGATCACGCAACGCTCGAGGTCCACGGTCATCGTCGAAGTGTTCGACTGCGCCAGCGCCGCGGCGATGCGTTCGATCTCGACCAGCTCCAGCCGTATCGGCAGCAGTCCGTTCTGGAACGCGTTGTCATGGAAGATGTCGCCGAAGCTCGGCGCGATGACGCAGCTTATACCAGCCTCCAGCAGCGCCCACACCGCCGTCTCGCGCGAGCTGCCGCAGCCAAAATTCGGGCCCGCGAGCAGGATGCCCGCGCCGCGATAGCGCGGCTGATCCAGTACGAACTCCGGTCGCGGCACGCCCTCCTTGTCATAGCGCAGGTTGGCGAACAGCTTCGCCTGCAACGGCAGCGTGGCGGCTTCCTCGGGCGTGCGCCCCGGCATCAGCGACGGCGCGATCAGATCGGTATTGATGTTGGTCATCAGCATCGGCGCCGCGACGCCGGTGAGAACGGTGAACTTTTCCATCGTCTCCGCCTCTGCTATGGCAGCATCATGCGCACATCGGTGATATGGCCGGCGATCGCGGCGGCGGCGACCATCGCCGGGCTGGCCAGATGGGTGCGGCTTCCCGGTCCCTGGCGTCCCTCGAAATTTCGATTGGAGGTCGAGATCGAACGCTTGCCCGGCGGCACAATGTCGCCGCCCGCGCCGACGCACATCGAGCATCCCGCCTCGCGCCACTCGAACCCGGCCGCCTGAAATACCCTGTGCAGTCCGGCCGCTTCCGCCGCCGCCTTCACATGTGCGGCGCCCGGTACGGCGAGGGCCTTGACGCCGGGTGCCACCTGGCGTCCACGTACCACTGTGGCTGCCGCCTCGAGATCCGACAGCCGTCCGTTGGTGCAGGAGCCGATGAACGCGATGTCGATCTTGGTACCGGCAATCTTCTGGCCGGGCTGCAGGTCCATGTAGCCGAGCGCGCGCTCGGCCATGCTGCGCCGGCCCGGATCGGCGAAGGCCGACGGCGCCGGGATCACCTCGTCGATCGCCACCACATCCTGCGGTGAATTGCCCCAGGTGACCTGCGGCTTCAGCGTCGTGCAATCGATGTCGATCACCCGGTCGTATTCGGCGTCGGATCCGTCATACAGTGCGCGCCATGCCGTGACTGCCTGGTCCCATAGCGCACCTTTCGGCGCCATCGGCCGCCCGTGCAGATATTCGAACGTCGTGTCGTCGGCCGCGACGAAGCCACCGCGGGCGCCGAACTCGATCGACATGTTGCTGATCGTCAGCCGGCCCTCGATGGGCATCGCATGGATCGCCGGCCCGGCATATTCCACTACATGGCCGACGCCGGTATCGACGCCGTAACGGCCGATCAGCGCCAGGATCATATCCTTGGCGTAAATGCCCTTGCCCGGCGTGCCATTGAATGCGGCGCGCAGGGTGCGCGGCTTGCGCATGATCAGCGATTGCGTGGCGAACACCTGCATCACCTCGGAGGTGCCGATGCCCCAGGCCCAGGCACCGAGGCCGCCACAGCTTGCGGTATGGCTGTCGCCACAAACGTAGGTACAGCCGGGCAGCGCGAAGCCGAGGTGCGGTCCCACCACATGCACTATGCCGTGGTTGACGTGGTCGATGCTGAACAGCGTGACGCCGAATTCCTCGCAGTTGCGCTGCATCGCGAGGTTGCGCGGCCGGCTTGCCGCCCAGCTTTCCAGCGTGCGGCCCGGCAGTGTGGAGATGCCATGATCGATCGTGGCCAGCGTCAGGTCGGGTCGCCGTACCGGCAGACCGCGATGCCGCAATCCGTCGAACGCGCGGCCACTGGTGCCTTCCTGCGCGAAGTGGCGATCGATGTGGATCAGCGCACGGCCATCGCCGTAGTCCTTGATCACGTGCCCGTCCCAGATACGCTCGAATGGTGTGTTGGCCATCGTCGGTTTTCCTACAGTGCGGCTTCGTCGCGGATCGCGGACTGGATCGTCGCGGACAGCGGCCCCGCGCCCGGCGCCAGCGATTCCAGCGATCGCTGATTGGTCTCGATGCCGGCAAACGCGATGATGACGACCAGCGTGAGATACATGCCGGCGATCGTGCCGACCACGCCGCCGATGCCATAGGTCGCGAATAGCGGAACGACGGCGTACGGGGTGGCGATCAGCGCGGCGCGGCCGGCCATCTGCGCGATCCCGCTGCCGCGGAAGCGGTATGCGGTGGGGAACAGCTCTGGCGTGTAGCCGCCGAGCCCGAGTGCCAGGAACAGCGACATCGCGGACACCAGCAGGAAGCCGCACAGCATGATCGGTACCGGCATGACCAGGAACGGATAGATCGAGCCGATCGCCGCACACGCCACGCCGGCCAGCATGATGCCGCGCCGCCGGCCGATCCGATCCGCGAGCAATACGGCGAGCGCCGGTCCAGCCAGCGTGCCGGCGGTCATGGCGGCGGTGAAGCCGAGTGAACGCGTCACGCTGAAACCCTGCTTGACGAAGAATGACGGAATCCACGCGGTGAAGCTGTAGGAACCGACCAGGCAGGTGACGTTGACCGCGATCGCCAGCAGCGTGCGGCGCACGACCGGCCGCGTGAACAGCACCGAGATCGGTACTCGGCGCGGCGGCATGGACTGGTAGACCACGGCGGGCCGCAGGTTGCCGCCGGGCGCTGCCTCGTGCTCGATGCGTTGCAGGATGCGTTCGGCTTCGTCGTTGCGACCGACTGCCTCGAGCCAGCGGGGTGATTCCGGCAGGCTGCGACGCAGCCACCACACCCACAGCGCGCCGATGCCACCGATCACGAACATGGCACGCCAGCCCAGCCAAGGGATGATCGCGAGGCCGGTGAGCGATACCGCGAACACGCCGGAACTGGAGATCAGATTGAGCAGTGCCGTATAGCGCCCGCGGTTGCGCGGCGGCACGAACTCCGAGATCATGCCGTAACCGACCACGAATTCGGCGCCGAGACCGATGCCCATGATGCAGCGGATCACGATCAGCCAATCCATCGACGGCGCGATGCTGGCGACCAGGCACATGCTGCCGAAGATCAGCAGATTGAACTGGTAGGCAAAACGGCGGCCCAGCCGGTCGCCGATCAGTCCGGCGGTGGCCGCGCCGATTGTCAGGCCGGCGAAGGTGGCGGAGATGAATGTCGCGTTCAGCGCCATGGTCGAAGCGCCGCTGCTGACCAACGCGGCGAGCACGCCCGCCATCATCGAGTTGTCGAACGAATCAAAGAACATGCCCATGCCGACCAGCCGCAACACGCGCCGGTGGAATGGGCCAAGCGGCAGGCGATCCAGTCGTGCTGCTGCATTCACTTGTGTGGCCATCGTCGGACCTTTCCTCCGCGTCGAGGTTAGGCACCATGCATCGGACAGGCAAACTCAGGCCACGGCCGGCCGGGTCAGTTCGTCAGCGAGCCGATTGTACCAGTGCGTCTGATCGGTCGGCGTGAAGTGCGCATTGGCGCCACTCGGATTGGGAACGACGAAGCAGAGTGTCACGCCGATGCGCAGTGGCTGCGCCCCCAGCACAGGCTGGTTCGCAAAAGGGGCAAGTCTACGCACGACATGTCGGTAACCGGTCACGCCGTGGAAACAGGCAATGCGTGGCTGGTGGCGCTCCAGCTTGGATGCCAGGCCGATCACGCCGGACGCCAACTCGTGCGGCAGCAGTTCGCCGGCGCGCGCGGTGGGGCGCTTGACCAAATCGGTAAAGCCGAAGCCGCACGAGAGAAGGGAGCGGTCATGCTCGGGTTCCAATCGTTCGACGCCGAGTGCGCGGCGTGCGGCATCGCTCAGGACCGAGCGCGAGAAGCAGGGCCAGAAGCGATTGGAGCGTCTGGCAAAATAGTGGCCCCGCGCAGCCGAGAACAGTGACGGATTGATGCCGACGAACACCACATCCAAAGCATCCCGCAGGAGATCGGGGAGCGTATCGATTCAGATTCGGCGTGGTTGCGTGCGGCAAGGCAACCTCTCGACCATGGACACGTATCCTGACACACTCCGCACAATCGTGCAGGAGGCGACAATGAAGATCGGCGTATCGCTCAGCATTCTGGCCCAGGCGGGACGCTCGGATGTCGCTGTCTACAAGGACCACCTCGAACTCGGCGATCTTGCCGAACCGCTTGGCTTCGATTCCATCTTCGCGCTGGAGCATCACTTCACCGGCTACTCTATGTCGCCGGCGCCGGTACAACTGCTGAGTTACTTCGCCGGCCGTACCAAGCGCGTGGCACTCGGCACCGCGGTCATCGTGTTGCCGTGGCATGATCCGATCCGCGTCGCCGAGAGCATCGCGCTGCTGGATGTTCTGTGTGGCGGGCGGTGCCTGTTCGGCTTCGGCCGTGGTGCGGCCTCGGTGGAATACGAGGGCTTCCGCATCCCGATGGAGGAGGCACGTCCGCGCTTCGTCGAAGCGGCGCAGCTCATCCGGATGGCGATCAGCCAGCCCGAATTCGAATGGCAGGGCGAGTACTACCAGATCCCGCGCACCTCGATCCGCCCGCGGCCGATTTCCAACCCGGAGCGCCGCTTCTTTGTCTCCGCGGTCACGCCCGAGTCAGCCGAGATCATGGCGAAACTCGGCTTCGGCATGATGGTAATCATGCAGAACGAATGGCCGAAGGCGGCGGCTGACATCGACCGCTTTCGTGCAGTCGCCGCGGCAGTCGGTCATGTACCCCCGCCGCCGATCATTCTCACCAACGTCTCCTGCGCCGACAGCCGCGACGAGGCGCATGAACGCGCGGTGCGGTATCTCGGACGGAAATGGGATTCGATCGACAATCACTATCATTTCTCGGATGGCCATCTGGCGACCGTGAAGGGCTACGAGGCGTACGGGAAGATGACCAAGACATACGCCAAGATGAAGGAGGATGCGGCGCGACAGAAGGCGACCGAGTTCTACGTGAAGATCCAGATTGTCGGCACACCCGATGACTGCATCCAGCAGATGGCCGAGCTGCGAGCACTCACCGGCACCGATCATATGATTGCCGACTTCTCGTACGGCGGCATGCCGCACGAGGAAGGCGAACTGAACATGCGCCGGTTCGCCGACCGCGTCGTGCCGGTGCTGCAGCGTGACGCGCTGTTCGCGACGCCGCCGGCCGCGGAAGTGACGGCTGCGCATGAGGATGTATTCGCGCCGGCGTGACTTCGCGTGGGGCGTTTCGCGCCGGCCTCTGCCGCAAGCGGCGAGGCATTCCCTATTCCGCGGCTCGCGCCGGTCGCCGCTCCAGGGCCAATCGATCCAGCTTGCAGATGGCGCCACCCTTGAGGATCGCCACCAGCCGATCCTTGTGCTGCAACAGGCTTACATCGGCGACGGGATCGCCATCGACCAGCAGCAGATCGGCTAGAAAGCCCTCGCGAACCTGTCCCGCCTGATCGCCCAGTCCCATCAGCTCCGCGCCAAATCGTGTCGCGCAGACCAGTGCCTCGCTCGGACTGTAGCCGAGATACCGGACGAAGTGCTCGATATCCCGCGCATTCTCGCCTTGCGGGGTCCGGGCGAAGCCGTAGTCGCCACCGATCACCACCCGGATGCCGCGCCGCTTCATTTCGGGATAGCTGCGGGACGCGGCGGCCAGTCCCAAGTCGTAGCCGCTTCGCACACCGGCGTGCAGCGCGGCTTCCGGCGCCTCATGCACCGCGGCGTGCAGCAGCCCGATCGCCGGCCCCACGAACACGCGATCCTTCACCGACTCGAGCAGATCCAATGCCTCCTCATCGGCGTGCTCGCAGTGATAGATCACGTCCACGCCGCAACGTACTGCACGCTTCACGCTTTCGGCGGCGCGGCAGTGCGCGTTGACCATGCGGTGGAAGTCCCGCGCCACAGTCACGCCGGCGCGGATTTCCGCCTCGCTCATCACCGTGCGCGGCAGCGCGCCGCTGCGAGTGTGGTCGTCGCCGGAGATGTTCAGCTTGATGCTGTCCACGCCTTCGCGCACGCAAAGCCGGGCCAGCTTCGTGACCTCCGCCGGACCGTCGGCGAAAATGGCAAAACTGTCGCGGAACTGATGCGCGCGGCGATCGTCGCCGAGGCCGCCGGTTACCGTGATCTCCGGCCCACAGGCGCGCAGGCGAGGGCCGGGCAGGTCGCCTGCCTCGATCGCGTTGCGGATCACCACGTCGATGCGCAGCTTGGCTGAGGCGGCGCTGTAGGCGCTGGTGAACCCGTGTTCCAGCAGCACCAGCGCGTTGCGCGCCGCGATCAGCGTATGCTCCTCGGGCGGCGTGTCGCCCAGGTCGGTGGGCCGCGCGCCGTTGATGAAGGTGATGTGGGCGTGCCCCTCGACCATGCCGGGCATCAGCGTCATGCCGCCGGCCTCGATCACCTCGGCGCCCGGCGCGGCGAGCTGGCCGCGTTCGCGCGCCACGGCGCGGACATGCTCGCCCTCGACCAGCACGTCAGCCGGAAAGGCCGCCGCGCCGGAGCCATCCCACACGCGGCAGTTCTGAAACAGGATGCGGGCCATGGCGCTTGCTCCAAGCTTGCCTGCACGCAGCCTAACCCGCTCTGGCCTCGCGGACGATTCCCGCGTTAGAACCGGCCGACAGGCGGCGCCCCGGGCGCGGCGGGGATGAGGGTAATGTTGACACGTCTTGCTACCGCTGCCCTGCTGCTGGCGCTCGGCGCCTGCACTGTGGGGCCGAATTTCGCGCCGCCCGAATGGCTGTCCCCTGCATCCTGGTTCGCCAAGAAGGCGGAGCCGATCTCGCCGCCTGCCAGCATCCCGGTCGCCGAACCGATCGACCCCAACTGGTGGAACCTGTTCAATGACCCCGAGCTGACCACGCTGGAGCGCCGTGTCGCCGGCGAAAACCTCGACGTGCGGGTGGCGACAGCCAGGCTCACGGAATCACGCGCCCAGCTTGGCGTTGTCGGCTCGGTGCAGTTTCCCGACCTGAACGGCAACGGCTCCTATACGCGGCAGAAGTCGAGCGACGTCGGAGTGTTTGCCAATGCGCCCAATGCACTTGGCGCCAATGGCGCCTCGGGCAACAGTGCCGGGGGCCTGTTGGGCACGCACCTCAGTCCGTTCGACGTCTACCAGGTGGGATTCGATGCGTCGTGGGAAGTCGACCTGTGGGGCAGGGTGCGTCGTTCGGTGGAGTCCGCTTCCGCCTCGGTGGAGGCGTCCGCCGAGGCGCGTCGCGACACGCTGCTCAGCAGTCTTGCCGAGCTCGCTCGTGACTACATCCAGCTGCGTGGCACCCAGTTGCTGCTGAAGATCGCGCACGACAACGTCCGCACTGCGCAGCAGAACCTGGATCTGACGCAGCAGCGAGCGGCCGGTGGCGTCACCACCGATCTCGATGTGGCGAACGCCGCGGCGCAGCTGCGCACCACCGCCGCGGAGATCCCTAGGCTCGAACAGCAGGAATCTGAGTTCATCAATGCGCTCAGCCTGCTGCTCGGCCAGCCACCGAACGCCCTGCAGGCGGAATTGATCGATCCGAAGCCGATCCCACCGGTGCCGCCACGGGTTCCGGTCGGGCTGCCGTCCGAATTGGCGCGTCGTCGGCCCGACATCCGCCAGGCGGAGGCACAACTGCATGCCACAACAGCCGATATCGGCGTCGCGGTGGCGAATTTCTATCCTTCGGTGACGCTGACAGGCAGTATCGGCCTGCAGGCAATCCAGCCATGGAAAATGTTCAACCTCGATGCGCGGGACTACGCAGTGGGCCCGGGCATCACGATCCCGATCTTCGAGGGAGGCCGGCTCAAGGCCACGCTGGCGCTGCGCCAGGCGCAGCAGGAGGAGGCGGCGATCAATTATCAGAAGACCGTGCTGGGTGCGTGGCACGACGTAGACAATGCGCTGACCGCCTATCAGACCGAGCAGTCGCGGCGTGATCAGCTCATTCAGGCGGTGGCGCAGAACCAGCGAGCGCTCGGGCTGGCGCAGAGCCGCTACCAAGAGGGCGTCGCCGACTTCCTTCAGGTGCTGACCGCCCAGCAGAATCTGCTGTCTACGCAGCAGCAGCTTGCGCTCACCACGACCAATGTCTCGGCCAACCTGGTGGCGCTGTACAAGGCGCTGGGCGGGGGCTGGGAAACGCAGATGCCGGCGGCCAACGATGATCTGACCGCGATCGGCGCACCGCATCTGTAGTGGCGCGTTAACACGATCGTAGGCCGCGCGCGTCATGGTCGTCCGCCATGGCGGCATGGAGTGTGCGGGCTGGATGGACACGGCGCGTGGGCACCGGCATCGCTCTTGTCTGCGTCGCTGCATACGGCAGCGTGCGGGCGGAGCTGCTCACGAGCTACTTCCCGATTGGCGTGCCGGGCTACGGAGCGGCGCCGGGCGTCACCGTCGCCTCACGCGAGCGAGCGGACTTCGATCCTCCAGGCATCCGAGCCGACAGCTTCCTGTTGCATCCGCAATGGGAGGAGGGGCTGGGCTACGACGACAATGTGTTCGGCAGTTCGACCGACCAGCGTGGCAGCTGGCTGGTCGGCTCGCATCCGTCGTTGCTGGTGGCCTCCGACTGGTTGCGCGACAGCCTGGGCGGCTATCTCGGTGCGGACGACCTGCGCTATCTCGATCAGCCACGGCAGAGCTTCACCAACTGGACGGCCGCGCTCGGTGGCGGATTGGCCATTGGGCGTGATCAGCTCACAATTTCCGTCGCCCATTTCAGTCTGCATCAGCCGCGCACCGAGCTCGATGCGGTGCCATCGGATACGCCGGTTCCCTATCAGGTGAACGACGTGCGGGCCGGCTATACGATCGCGCTGAACCGCATGTCGGTGACGCCGAGCCTGGCGTTCACCACGTATCGCTACGACATTACAACGATCCGGGGGTTGCCGGCATCGCAGGCGTATCGCGACCGCGATGTCGTCCAGGCGGCGATCATCACCCGTTATGAGCTCTCGGCGAAGCGCGACCTGCTGTTGGTGACCCGGGCGCTGGACGTGCGCTACGTCGCGCCGCAGATCGGCACGGCGACCCGCGATTCCACCGGGTATCAGGTGCTGGTCGGGCTGGCGGACGACGGCGACGCGGTCTGGCGCTATCGTGTGCTGCTGGGCTGGGAGGTGCGCGCTTTCCGTGCGCCGCAATACAGCACGCATCAGGCACCGATCGCCGAGGCGGCGCTGACCTGGAGCCCGAGCGGCCTCACCACGGTTACGGCCACGCTGACACGCGGCATCGAGGATGCGGCACAGGAGGGTATCGCGGGCTACACCTATACTTCCGCGCGGATGGTGGTGGACCATGAGTACCTGCGCAACGTGCTGCTCGAGGCATACGCGGCGGCACAGTACGACGACTACCTGCAAGGCGGCGGGCACGACCGCCGCTTCTCGATTGGGGGCGGTGTGAACTGGCTGCTGAACCGCAACCTGCGACTGTCGGCGACGTACGATTTCACCGACCAGAGAGGGACCACCGATCCAACACTACAGACCACCGGCAACTTTGCGCGCAGCATCGGGCTGTTGACGCTGCGCGTCGGGATGTGACGTCGGCGGCGCGCGATGGCCCCGACCGGCGCGCGCATCGGGGCTCCCGGTCAGTTGCTCGCGCGGCGTTCGGTTGCATTCGACCACGCGGCAGCCATACTCCCGCCAGTCAACACCGGTACAACCGGTCAGCGTGGGAGGACAGCTGTGCAACTCAGCCACGAATCGCTCATCCAGTCGTATCGCGCCATGACAACGATCCGCCGGTTCGAGGAACGGGTGCAGGAGGAGTTCTCCAAGGGCAACATCCCCGGCTTCGTGCATCTCTATGCCGGCCAGGAGGCCTCAGCGGTCGGCGTCTGCTCCCATCTTGGACCACGCGACCACATCGCCAGCACACATCGAGGCCACGGCCACAGCATTGCCAAGGGCTGCGACGTGACCGGCATGATGATGGAGCTGTTCGCGAAGCAGGACGGACTGTGCGGCGGCAAGGGCGGCTCGATGCACATCGCCGATCTCGACCAGGGGATGCTCGGCGCGAACGGCATTGTCGGCGGCGGGCCACCGCTGGTGGTCGGTGCCGCGCTGACCGCGAAGACGCTGAACACAGGCAACGTGGCAGTGTCGTTCACCGGCGACGGCGGCTCCAACCAGGGCACCACGTTCGAGGCGATGAACATGGCGGTGGTGCTGAACCTGCCGGCGATCTTCGTGTTCGAGAACAACGGTTACGGCGAGTACACCGGTGCATCATATGCAGTGGGCAGTCGGAACATCGCCGGGCGCGCCGCCGGTTTCGGATTGCCCGCGGTGAAGGTCAACGGCGACGATTTCTTCGCAGTGCACGACGCCGCGCGCGAGGCAGTGGAGCGTGCGCGCGGTGGCGCCGGGCCGAGCGCGATCGAAGTGGATACCTGTCGGTTCTATGGTCATCACTCCGGCGACGCACAACTTTATCGCGGCAAGGATGAAGTGAAGCGGCTGCGCGATGAGCGCGATTGTCTGAAGCATTTCCGTCGCCGCGTCACCGAGGCAGGCTTGCTGGAGACGCACGAACTGGATGCGGTGGATGACGAGGTCGCGAGCCTGATCGAGCAGGCGGTTGCGGCGGCGCGGGCGGCGGAGCCACCGAACGCCGCGGCGCTGCTGACTGATGTCTACGTATCGTACTGATCCATTCCAGTCATTCCCGTGCGGAACCCGGGGCCGAGACACCGAACCGCACCCAGGGTTTCCCGGGTGCGCGGGAATGCCGAATAGGGAGGCGACGCTGCCATGCCGGTGAAGACCATTCGACAGGCGCTGCAAGAAGCGTTGATCCACGAGATGCGCCGCGATCCGCGCGTTGTGGTGATCGGCGAGGACGTATCGGGAGGTGCCGGCACCGAGGGCGGGCGCGATGCCGCCGGCGGCGTGCTCGGCGTCACCAAGGGACTGATCAAGGAATTCGGAGAAGGCCGCGTGATTGACACGCCGATTACGGAATCGGCCATCATGGGCGCGGCGGCGGGCGCGGCCGTGACCGGTCTGCGGCCGGTGGCGGAGCTTATGTTCTCCGACTTCCTCGGCGTCTGCTTCGACCAGATCTTCAATCAGGCGGCGAAGTTTCGCTACATGTTCGGCGGCAAGGCGCGCACGCCGCTGGTGATCCGCACCATGGTCGGCGCCGGCCGCAGCGCGGCCGCACAGCATTCGCAAAGTCCGTATCATATTTTTACCAGTGTGCCGGGATTGAAGGTGGTGGTGCCGTCGAATGCGTACGACGCGAAAGGCCTGCTGATCCAGGCGATCCGCGACGATGATCCGGTGGTGTTCTGCGAACACAAGCTGATGTACGACCTGCGCACCGAAGTGCCGGACGAGGCCTATACGATTCCGTTTGGCGAGGCCAACGTGGTGCGTGACGGGGGTGATGTCACGGTGGTGGCGCTGGCGCGGATGGTGCACTACGCGATGGAGGCGGCGGAGAAGCTGGCGGCGGAAGGGATCGAGTGTGAGGTCATCGATCCCCGCACGACGTCGCCGCTGGACGAGGACACGATCCTGGACAGCGTCGAACGCACCGGACGACTGGTGGTGGTCGACGAGGCGACGCCTCGGTGCAGCATGGCGACCGACATCGCGGCACTGGTCGCCGACAAGGCGTTCGCCGCTTTGAAGGCGCCGGTGAAGCGGGTGACGGCGCCGCACACACCGGTGCCGTTCGCGCCGGCGCTGGAAAAACTCTACATCCCCGATCCGGAACGAATTGCTGTCGCGGTGCGCGAGGTGCAAGGCTACGCACGATGAGTGCGCCGATGACCGCGATCACCATGCCCAAATGGGGTCTCACGATGACCGAGGGCAAGGTGGTGCAGTGGCTGAAGCCGCCAGGGGCGTCGTTCGTGCCGGGCGAGGAACTGCTGGAGATCGAGACCAGCAAGATCACCAACGTGGTCGAGGCCGACGCCGCAGGCACGCTGACGCGCATAGTGGCGCCCGAGGGTGCCACACTGCCGATCGGCGCGTTGCTGGCGGTGATCGCGTCGCCTGGCACGTCAGCGGCAGAGATCGATGCGTTCGTCGCGCGGTTTGTGGTGGTCGAACAGCAGGACATGGCGGCGGACGATCCCGCTGCATTGGCGCCACGCGAGGTCCAGGTGGGGAATCGGATTCTCCGCTGTCTGGAAATGGGAAGCGGCGACGCCATTCCAGTGCTGTTGCTGCACGGTTTCGGCGCCGACCTGAACAGCTGGATGTTCAACCAGCCGGTGCTGTGCGAAGGCCGCCGGACGTTGGCGCTGGAGCTGCCGGGTCACGGGCTTTCCAGCAAGGACGTCGGTGCTGGCGATGTCGCCGGCTTCACGGATGTCATCGAGGCTGCCCTTGCTGCGTTGGCTGTCGATCGGGCGCATGTCGTCGGACATTCGATGGGTGGCGCGCTGGCAATCTCCCTTGCGGTACGGCGACCGGATGCTGTTGCGACGCTGAGCCTGCTGGCGCCGGCGGGTCTTGGGCCGGAGATCAATGGAACCTTCATCGACGCGTTCGTGCGGGCGACGCGGCGCAGGGAGGCGGTGGAGGCACTCCAATTCCTGGTGCATGACCCATCGCTGATCAGTCGTGTGATGGTCGAGGAGCTGTTGCGATACAAGCGTCTTGACGGTGTGGCGCAGGCGTTGGAGACCGTTGCGCGCGCGTGGTTCCCACAGGGGCGTCAGGCGGTGAATCTGGTTGCCGCGTTAGCTGCGCTCGCTGTGCCGGTGCAGGTGATCTGGGGACGCGACGACAGGATCATCCCGGTCGCGCAGGCCGATATTGTCGCCGCGCCCGGCGAGGTGCATGTGCTGGATGCTGTCGGTCATCTGCCGCACATGGAAAAGGCCGGTGAGGTGAACCGCCTGATCAGAGCGTTCATCGGCTAAGATTGGCCGGCACTAAGCGCCCACTTCCCCCACGCCCCCATCGCTGCCTGGCGGCTGGCGATATTGTGGGTCAGCACCGTCAGCATGTCGCGTCGGATCGAGGCAAGTGCATCCGCATCGTACACCGACCGCGCGCCACACACTTCGACCAGCCGCTCGACCGCCCATTGCACCTGATGCTGCGCGTAGGTCATGTCGCGCCGCGTGCGCAGCACGACGTTCTGCGGAATCGGGCCGCCGTCCGCGATCAGCACCTCGGCTGCCGCCCGCCCGCTGTGCATGGTCAGCGTGGCCGCATCGATCGCTGCGGCGGCTTCCGCGACTGTCATCTGTACGAACTCGCTCGCAGCCATCCGCATGACGCCGCGTGACAACCGCTCGCTCAGTCCCGCCAGCGCGACCGCCAGTGCCCGATTGGCCAGCGCGATCGCGACCGGAGGCAACGAATAATCCTAAATCCGGCAGTTGATTTTGAATGGCGGCCTGGATTTGCGGCGGTTCACAACCACTGCGAGTAGCTCAGGCCGGCGCAAGGCGCAGCGGCGGGTCGAGTTGGCGTCCCTTGAGGTATCGTTTCAGCGCTTCGCTGAGGATGCGATACCAGCGCTGCACCGGATCCAACTGCTCCGCAGTTTGTCGCAGCCGCGCCAGGAAGCCGGCGATGCGCAGATAGGCGCGGCGTGCTTTGTGTTGCTCGCCGTGTGTGCTGGTGATGGTCAGCGTCACTTGTCCGGCATGTTGGGTCTGCCGTGCGATCGCCTGCATCAGCAACGGACGGCTGGTGATCGCCTCGGGCCGGTGATCGAGGTCGGCCAGACGGACGAACAGGCTCCACCAGTTGAAGATCAACGCCACGCTCCCAGCGAGCAGCCGGCATCGCTTCAGATCGTGCGTCGTGTAGCCACCCCACCCCCACTGGTTCTTCAGTTCATCGAACGTGTTCTCGCTGTCACCCCGATCGCGGTACAGCTGGCCCAGCGTGACGATCTCGCTGTCCAGCGACGTCACCAGCGCGGCGTATTCCCACACCTCGCGATCGGGCCCGACCTCGGCAAAGCTGAGCAGCGGCTGCTCCGGCTCGATGCGATCCACCAACAGAAGCGGTCGATCGAGCTTGCGGCGCAACAGGACGACACGGCGCTGCCGGCTCCAGCCCACCAGCCGCAACGTCGTCTCCTTCCCCTGCCACCCATGGCCGGCATTCGTCCAGTCGCGCTCGGCCATCATTTTCGTCAGTGCACGCTTGACGTTTGCCGTCATGCGCAGGCGGAACAAATAGGCCAGCCCTTCCTGCTCGGCACGCGACATCACCGGCTCGATGCCCCACGCCACATCGCCCCGCAGCAGCGCAGGCCAGCGGCTGCGCCCGATCCGATGCAGCAGTGACCACAGCCCGGCCTGACCATGCTTCGGCGTGTGTTCATCGCCGGGCTGCACATCCACACCCAGCACAAGGCGGAGGTTCGCCATCATATACGTGTGGTAGCAGTGCGACGGACGCCCGGGCTTGTGCGGGTTGTAGCCCACCATGGCGCCTTCCTGCTGGCCATAAAGCGGCTTGATCGTGCTATCGATGTCGAGCACCCACGGCTCGCTCAGCAGCGGTGAGGAACAGTAGTCCAGGTGCGTCTGTAGCCACGCCAGGCCTGCCGCTTCGTCGATCTTCGCCAGGCCGCGACGCACCGCGTCCTCGCTCACCACCTTCTTCATGCCCAGCAGCCGCGGGTTCACCGCATCGCACCGCAGCGTCGTGATGTGGGCGTAGCGGTTATGCCCCGCCAGAACCGACAACAGCACCGTGCCCAGCAGGTCACGCTTCGATGGTGCGTTCGGACTGCTGAACCTCAGCGGGCAATCCGCCACCCAGCCGTCGAACAGCCCAGCCTGCTTGAGATAATCAATGAAGAATGGCAGCTGCCCGAGCGGCGTCACATGGCCGCCACTGTCCCATTCAACATGCACACGACCGGCAAAGGTCTCAGCTGTCGCGGAGAACTCCTCTACCGATGGTTGTTCACCCACAGGGTGAGGCGAAAGCGCTGGCGGGGATGTCTCCATCCCCTACTGTTCCGCCGATTCGGCACAATGCGGCAATCACCCAACTGCCGGTTCTAGGATAATTCACCATCAGCCCGCGTGGCACGCGGACCAGCGGATAGTCCGTGTGCACCTGCGCGCCGGGTGGCGTGCCGGCGAGCAGTTCGCTCAGCAGCACGCAGCGATGCTCGGGCACGAACACGTCGGACAGTTGCAGCGAGCGGCTGCCGGTGCCGGCCAGACCGAGCACATGCCAGTCGTCGACGATCTCGATGTCGCTGAACGGCACCAGCAAGTAGGCGATGCCGGCAGGATCGCCGTGGTTGCCGAGAAACGCGCCGATGATGGCCCAGCGCGCGTGTGTGCTGCCGCTGGAGAACGAGTACAGTCCGCTTAACCGCCATCCGCCGGCGACACGTTCGGCCACGCTACGCGGGGCCAATGAGGACGACGCCAGTGCCCGCGGATCGTCGCCCCAGACGTCGATCTGTGCCTGCAGGGGATACGATGCGAGCAGCCACTGATGCTCGCCGAGCACGGCATAGACCCAGGCGGACGAGGCGCAGCCCTCGGTGAGGGTCTCGACGATCCGTGAGAACAGCGAGAAGCGAAGCTGCAGACCGCCGAAGCGGCGCGGCTGGATGATGCGCAGGATGCTGATCCGGTGGAAGTCGGCGATCGTCTCGGGCGGCACGTCGCGGTTGGCGTTGGTTGCCGCGGCGCGATCGGCGAGCAAAGGGACCAGCGCAGCCGCGTCATCCAGCAGGCGCTGCTCCTCGACAGTCGGCGGGACGTGCATGTGCGTCGATGGTTCCTGCCGTGTTTTCAACGAGGAGATAACGCCTGTCCCTGCCCCCTGGCAACGCCCGATCTGTGAGGTAGTTCACTGTCTGGCCGGGGAATTGGGGGGATAATTGCGAGTTGGTAGCATTTCCGGGGGGAACAACATGTGCGCTGACATGACTGTGGAAAGTCCGGTGCGGAAGAGCATCGCTCTGCGTCAGCAGATGAACGAGACCATAGAAGCCGAAATTGCCGAGCGCGTTGCAATTCACCAGAAGAGGATCGCGCGGCTACGCGCAGTTCATGCTTCGATGGCACTGGCTGCGAAGCCGGCCGTCAAGCCGTTGGTGATGCTGGCACAGGGCGACAGCTGGTTCGACTACCCTCTCGACGGGAACGCACTTACACTTTCCGATACGGACGTCATCGCACAGCTTCGCGGCATGGGAACGATCAATCCGGTGATCGTCAATGTGGCGCATCATGGCGACGCGTCGACCGAGGAGATGTCACTCCCGAAGCAGCAGCGGATGATTGAGCTTCTGCAGGATCCGGCAAACTGGCTGAATGACAAGCCGGACGCGATTTTGTTTTCTGCCGGAGGCAACGACATTGCCGGCGATCAGTTCTGCATCTTTCTCGATAACGCGGCGACCAGCGCGAATGGGCTGAATGCGCAACGGTTCGAGGAAGCACTTGGCATGGTCGAAGCATCCTATCGTGATCTCATCGAGTTCCGCGATCGCTATGCGCAAGGCGTGCCCATCTTCGCGCATTGCTACGATTTTCCGCTGCCGACCGGAAAGCACCCAGCCTGTGTGGGACCATGGCTCAAGCCGTCGATCGATTTCGCCGGATGGACTCCTGCGGAAGGTGAGGTGATCTGTCGTCAGACGTTGCTCGCCTTCAAGGCAATGCTGGTTCGGCTCGCGAGCGATGCCGCTAACCTGCTCTTTCTGGTGGACACGCAGGGAACGCTCACGCCTGCCGATTGGGCCAATGAATTGCATCCGTTTCCTGCCGGCTTCATCAAAGTGGCAGACCGGTTCGTCACGGTGTTGCGAGCAAAGTTTCCCGGTAGAATTTGACGTGAGCTAGCGGTTCATGCCACGCACCGCGTCGCACACCGCGCGGGTCACCTCCGCGGTCGTCGCCTTGCCGTCGAGATCGGGCGTCATGATGCCGGCCGCACACACTTGTTCCACCGCGCGCATCAGCAGATCCGCCGCGGGCTTCTCGCCCAGGTGTTCCAGCATCATCGCCGCGGTCCAGAAGCTTGCCACTGGATTGGCGATGCCCTTGCCGGTGATGTCGAACGCCGAACCGTGGATCGGCTCGAACATCGATGGGCTGCGGCGCTCCGGATCGACGTTGCCGGTCGGTGCGATGCCAAGCGATCCGGCGAGCGCCGCGGCGAGATCCGACAGGATGTCGGCGTGCAGGTTGGTCGCCACCACAGTGTCGATGGTCTGCGGTTTGCGCACCATGCGCATGGTCATCGCATCGACCAGTTCCTTGTCCCAGGTCACGTCGCGATAGTCGTGCGACACCAGGCCGGCGATCTCGTCCCAGAACACCATGCCGTGACGCTGCGCATTCGACTTGGTGACGACGGTTAGGTGCTTGCGTGGCCGGCTGCGCGCGATGTCGAAGGCGAAGCGCATGATCCGCTCGACGCCGCGGCGGGTGAAGATCGCGGTTTCGGTCGCAACTTCCTCGGGCAGGCCGCGATGCACGCGTCCGCCGTGGCCGGAGGTACTCGCCCTCGCTGTTCTCGCGCACGATCACCCAATCGAGATCACCGGGTCCCACGTCGCGCAGCGGCGACGTGATGCCGGGCAGGATGCGCGTCGGGCGCACGTTGGCGTACTGGTCGAGGCCCTGGCAGATCGGCAGGCGCAGGCCCCACAGCGTAATGTGGTCGGGGATGTTCGGATCGCCGACCGCGCCGAAATAGATCGCGTCGGCGGTGCGCAGCCAGGCGAGCGCATCGGCGGGCATGAAGCTGCCATGCTTGCGATACCAGTTGGAGCCCCAGTCGTAGTGGTCGATGACCAGCCTGAAGCCGCCGTCGCGGGCGGCGACCGCATCCAGCACCTCCAGACCGGCGCCGATGACCTCGGGACCGATGCCGTCGGCTGGAATGGAGGCAATACGATATTCACGCATGGTGGTTCCCCGGCCGTGTCGAGGACGTATCGCGCGCGGCGCCCGGTGGCAACACCGTCAACAAGGCGTGAGACGATCGAAGTTGCTCGCCACGACAATTTGCCGAAACCGGTTTCCCCTACATATTCAGCCGCTTGGGGAATGAGCAATGAATCACTCGGCGCAGTCACGGAGCGAGGGAGCGGACTTCGCTCAGCCGTTGGCAGATGCCAAATCGGCGTTTGTGACGGCCGGCGGTACCATGGCTGCCTTGATTGGTGTCAAGGACTGGTCGGCGAGCCCGGTCGGTCCACAGGATGCCTGGCCGCAAAGTCTGCGGACCGTGCTGCGCATCCTGGTCACATCGCGCTACGCCATGTGGCTCGGCTGGGGAAGCGAGCTGACGTTCTTCTACAACGATGCCTATGCCGCGATGACGCTTGGCGCGAAACATCCGTGGGCGCTCGGCCGTCGGACCTCCGAGGTATGGGCCGAGATCTGGCCGGATGTCGGCCCACGCAGCGAGACCGTCATGCGGACCGGCAAGGCCACCTGGGACGAGGGTCTGCGTTTGTTCCTTGAGAGGAACGGATATCCCGAGGAGACCTACCATACCTTCTCGTACAGCCCGTTGCCGGACGATACCGGCGCGATCGGCGGCATGCTGTGCGTCGTCACCGAAGACACCGACCGGGTCATCGGCGAGCGCCGGCTGGCCACGCTGCGCGAACTCGCCTCATTGCTGGCCGCCGTGCGGACCGAGCCGGAGGTGCTGGCGGCGATCGAGCGCGGGCTCGCCACCAATCAGCGTGATCTGCCGTTCGCCATTGCCTGGCTGTTCGACGCGGAAGCAAAGCGGGCGCGTCTGGCCTGCGCCACCGGAATCGCCCGCGAGCATCGGATTGCCATTCCGGAGATCGACATCGCCAGCTTGCCGCCGATGCATCCCGCTGCCCAGATCCTCGCCGGCGCGCCGCATGTGACCGTTGACAATCTCGCGCCGTTCGGATCGCTCCCGGCCGGTGACTGGGATCGGCCACCGCATCTGGCCATGGCGGTGCCGATCGTTCAGCAGGGACAGACCAAGCCTGCCGGAATGCTGCTGGTGGGGCTCAATCCGTACCGGCCGCTGTCGGAAAGCTATACCAGCTTTGTCGATCTGGTGGCCGCGCAGATCGCATCCGGCCTGGCCAGCGCGCGCGCCTATGAAGCTGAGCGTCAGCGCGCCGAAGCGCTGGCCGAGATGGACCGCGCAAAGACTGCATTCTTCTCCAACGTCAGTCACGAATTCCGCACCCCTCTGACACTGATGCTCGGCCCGCTGGAGGAGGAGATTGCCGGGCGCGATGCGGCCGCCGGCGAGCGCCTGAACGTAGTTCACCGCAACGGGCTGCGGCTGCTCCGTCTGGTCAACACCCTGTTGGATTTTTCCCGCATCGAGGCGGGACGGGTGCGTGCGACATATCGTCCGACCGATCTTGCCGCATACACCGCTGAGCTGGCCAGCAACTTCCGCTCGGCCTATGAGCACGCCGGACTTGTGCTTGCCGTCAATTGCCCACCGGGCCGCAGCCGGTGTTCGTAGATGCCGACATGTGGGAACGCGTGGTGCTGAACCTGGTATCCAATGCGTTCAAGTACACGCTCGATGGCGGTGTGACCGTGACGGTGCAAGTTGCCGATGAACGGACGGCCGAGCTGCTGGTTAGCGACACAGGTGTGGGAATCCCTGAGGCAGAACTGCCGCGCATCTTTGATCGGTTTCATCGCATCGAGGGGCAGGTCGCGCGCACGATGGAAGGGACCGGGATCGGTCTCGCGCTGGTGAGCGAGTTGGTCCGCCTGCATGGTGGCACGATCGAGGTGCGCAGCACGGTCGGTGCCGGCACCACGGTACGCGTTGCATTGCCTCTCGGCTTCGCGCATCTGCCGCCCGATCAGGTATCGCACGATCGCGGCCGCACCACGCCCGAGGGTGTCGCTGCGGCGTCCTTCGTGACGGAAGCGATGCGCTGGCTGCCGCGGCCGGGGCGCTCCCCAGACCTGGACGCCGGCATCCTGGAGTCGGCGACGACGTTGGCCGGGGTGACCGGTATCGAGTCGCATCCGATGGTGCGGCCCCGCGTCCTGCTGGCGGACGACAATGCGGATATGCGCGACTACGTCATGCGTCTGCTGGGGACGCAGTACGACGTTCGGGTCGTCGAGGACGGCGAGGCCGCCTTGCGGGCCATCCGTGAGCAGCGCCCCGATCTGCTGCTGAGCGATGTTATGATGCCACGGCTCGATGGCTTCGGCCTGCTGGCCGCGATGCGGGCCGATCCGCAGCTGCGCGACCTGCCGGTCATCCTGCTGTCGGCGCGCGCCGGCGGGGAGGCGCACGTGGAAGGTCTTGACGCCGGCGCGGACGACTATCTGGTGAAGCCGTTCGCCGCGCGCGAGTTGCTGGCACGCGTGCGATCGAACCTGGAGCTCGCACGGATCCGTCGCGAGGCAGCGGAGCAGATCCGCGACGAGGCGCGGCGGCTGGAGCTGCTCAATCGCACCGGCACTGCCATTGCTGCGCAGCTCGACCTCGAGCGGCTTGTGCAGACGGTGACCGACGCCGCGGTCGAACTGACCGGCGCGCAATTCGGCGCATTCTTCTACAATGCGCTGAACGATGCCGGTAAGTTGTACACGCTCTACACGCTGTCCGGCGCGCCACGTGAGGCGTTCGCCGATTTTCCGATGCCGCGTAACACGAAGGTGTTCGATCCGACGTTCCGCGGCGAGGGTGTCATTCGCTCGGACGATATCACGCGCGATCCGCGCTATGGCCAGAACCCGCCCTATTACGGCAAGCCGAAAGGCCATTTGCCGGTGCGCAGCTATCTCGCCGCACCAGTTGTATCGCGCTCCGGCGAAGTACTCGGGGGACTGTTCTTCGGCCACTTTGAGACCGGCGTGTTCGCCGAGCGCGATGAACTGATCGCCGGCGGCATTGCGGCGCAGGCGGCGATCGCCATCGACAACGCGCGGCTGTACCACGCCAGCCGGCAGGCGCAGGAGAGCCTGCGCCAGCTCAACGATGGCCTCGAGCAGCGCGTGTCGGCGGAGATCGCCGAACGCATGCACGCGGAGGAGTTGCTGCGGCAGGCGCAGAAGATGGAGGCCGTGGGCCAGCTCACCGGCGGTGTGGCGCACGACTTCAATAACCTGCTCACGGCGGTCTGTGGCGGTGCCGATACATTGCGGCGCCTGCTGCCACAGGAGCTCGGACAGCACGGCGACCGCATCTGGCGCGCCGTGCGCATGATCGAAACGGGCTCGCAGCGCGCCGCGTCGCTGACCCAGCGTCTGCTGGCGTTCGCGCGGCGCCAGGCGCTCGATCCGCAGCCGCTCGATGCAAACAAGCTGGTCGCCGGCATGTCGGAGCTGCTGAGGCGCACGCTCGGCGAGGCGGTCGCGATCGAGACCGTCTTGGCCGGTGGATTGTGGCGTGCCATGGCCGACCCGAACCATCTGGAGAGCGCGCTGCTGAACCTTGCGGTGAATGCGCGAGATGCAATGCCGAATGGCGGCGGGCTGACCATCGAGACCGCGAACACCTACCTGGATGAGACATATGCGCGGCAACACCAGGAGGTGCTGCCGGGGCAGTATGTGATGATTGCCGTATCGGACACCGGGACCGGCATGACGAAGGACACGATGGAGCGGGTGTTCGAACCGTTCTTCACCACCAAGGAGGTCGGTCAGGGCACCGGACTCGGGCTCAGCCAAGTCTACGGCTTCATCAAGCAGTCGGACGGCCACATCAAGCTGTACAGCGAGCCGGATCATGGGACCGTGGTGAAGCTGTATCTGCCGCGCCTGGTCGGCGAAGGCCAATTCGATAATGCGGCCGAAGCGACTGCTGCCGCACCGAACGGTGGCTCGGGCGAACTGGTACTGGTGGTGGAAGATGACGAAGCGGTGCGCGCCTACAGCACCGAGGCGCTGCGCGAACTGGGCTACCGTGTGCTGACGGCAGCGAATGGCTGGGCCGGTCTCGAGGTGCTGGCGCGCCACCCTGCCATCCGCCTGCTGTTCACGGATGTCGGGCTGCCTGGCGGCATGAACGGGCGACAGCTTGCCGATCAGGCGCGCCAGCAACGTCCAGAGCTTTTGGTGCTGTTCACCACGGGCTACGCGCGGAACGCCATTGTGCATGGCGGGATTCTGGATCCAGGTACTCATCTGCTGCCGAAGCCGTTCACTCACGGCGCGTTGGCAGCGAAGATCCGGGCATTGCTGGACGGATGAGATATCGCCGTCTTGCGCACTGCGATGGCGGGGTCGGATTGCCAGTCAGGCTGGTCACGCCATAGGCTTTCCCAAACGCCGCAAGGGAGGAGCAGATGCGCACAGACCAGGCCGTCGTGGAAATCCTGAAACGCGAAGGCGTGACCACGCTGTTCTGCTTCCCGACAACATCGGTGATCGAGACCGCGGTGGCGGGCGGCTTGCGGCCGATCATTTGTCGGCAGGAGCGCGTCGGCGTGGACATGGCGGACGGCTATGCCCGGGTTACCAACGGCCGGCCCCCCGGTGTGTTTGCGATGCAGTACGGGCCGGGCGCGGAGAACGCGTTCCCCGGAATTGCCACCACGTTCTCCGATTCAGTGCCGGTGCTGTTCCTGCCGCTCGGTCATGCGCGCGAGCAGGCGCAGGTGTTTCCGATGTTCCACTCCAGCCGGACCTATGCGTCGGTCACCAAGCAGGCCGAGCACGTTATTGTAACCAGAACAAGTGCCGGCGGCGATGCGCCGTGCGTTCAGCCAGTTGAAGAACGGACGGCCAGGACCGGTGATGGTGGAGTTGCCGCGCGACCTGTTGGGGCTCGATATCGGCAGTGAGACGCTGGATCACACGCCGGTGCGTCGGTCGCGGGCCACACCCGACGCGGACGATGTCGAGGCGGCCGCGCGTCTGCTGGTAGATGCATCGCATCCGGTGATGCTCGCCGGCCAGGGCGTGCTGTATGCCGAGGCGAGCGACGAACTGGTGCTGCTCGCGGAGCTGCTGCAAAGCCCGGTGATGACCACCGTGGACGGCAAGAGCGCGTTTCCCGAGGACCATGCCCTGGCGCTTGGTTCCGGCGGCAACGGCTTCACCGGCCACGGCGCGCATTTCCTGTATGCGGGCGCGGATCTGATCCTGGCAATCGGTACCGGGCTGAACCGCCATCCGCTGACCACGCCCCCATTGCCGCCGGGCGTACCCATCATTCACGCCACCAACGATACGCGCGATCTGCACAAGAGCTACGCGACCGAGCTGGCACTGCTCGGCGATGCGAAACTGACGCTGAGGGCACTGGCGGATGCGGTGAAGGACCGGCTCGGCCGACGTCTGCTGAACCGCTCACCCGCGGCGGAAATTGCGACCCTGCGCGACGCGTGGCTGACGAAGTGGCAGGCGAAGCTGACCTCTGCGGAGACGCCGATTACGCCGTATCGGGTAATTAACGAATTCATGCGCGTGGTGGATCCTGCCGAGGCGATCGTCACGCATGACTCCGGCAGTCCGCGCGAGCAGTTGCTGCCGTTCTATCGTGCGACGCGACCGCGTTGCTACCTCGGCTGGGGCAAGTCGCACCAGCTCGGCACCGGGCTTGGTCTGACGATCGGTGCCAAGGTCGCCGCACCGGACAAATTCTGCGTGAACTTCATGGGCGATGCGGCGTTCGGCATGACCGGCCTGGATTTCGAGACCGCGGTGCGCTGCGACGTGCCGATCTGCACGATCGTGCTGAACAACTCGGCGATGGCGATCGAGATTCCGCATATGAAGCTGTCGCACGAACGCTATCGGTCGCGCGATCTTGGTGGCAGCTACGCCAACCTGGCGCGCGACCTCGGCGGCTGGAGCGAGCGGGTGGAGGATCCGTCGCAGGTCGCGGATGCGATTCTACGTGCCCGACGCCAGACGGAGGAGGGCAGGGCGTGCTTGCTCGAGTTCGTCACCAGCCAGGAGACTGCATTTTCGCGTCGGGAGACGTGATGGAGGAAGCGGAGGAACTCGAACGCGCGGCCGAATGGCGTATGCGCAAGGTGGATGCGGATCCATCGGATGCAATCAGCCGGGACGCTGCGTCGGTGCTGGTGAAGCTGGCAGAGGATCTGCGGCGACTGCGCGGCTCGCCAATGTTGCTTGAGTATACCGCAATCTGCAACTGGCTGGGCGAGTCCGATGGGATTGCGGATTTCATGGATATGGCGAACGATTACCGAGCCAGGATCGGCGTCGATCGTTCGCCCGAGAACGGCGAGGCGTATCTGCGGGCGCTGGTCCATCTGGCGAAGCAGACGTTCGGCGCGGCTTGACGATACTTCGGCAAGACACAGGGAGGCAACAATGGCGGATTACTTGCTGTGTTGGCAGCGCAAGGCACCGCCGCCCAAGCGCTGATCGGCATGCCGCAGGATCGCACGCGGCAGGCTCACGACCGTTCTCCCCCGATCTCCCGCACCAGCTCATCCGTCGTCACCTGCCGACAGTATCCCCGGTTGTTGCGCAGCGCCCACTCGTGCCGCTCCGCGCTCAGCGTGGCACACGCATCGGTGGGCACGGTCACCAGGTAACCGAGATCGCACGCATCCCGCACCGCCGAGTTGATGCACTGATCGGTCAGCGCACCCGCAACCATCAGCGACCGCACGCCGAGATTGCGCAGCACGTAGTCGATGTTCGTGGAGATGAACACCGACGAGGACGACTTCGGCAGCACGATCTCGTCCTCGGCCGGTGCGATGTCATCCAGCACCTTCGCATCCCACGAGTTACGCGGCACGAACAGTCCGCTGATCTTGTAGTCGAGGCTGAGATCGCGCCCGTCGCGCGTCAGTGCCTCGATTACCGTGTACATCACCTCGATGCCGGCCCGCCGGCACGCCGCCTGCAAGCGCTGCATGTTGGGCAGCGCGGTGCTCGCGCATCACGCGGAAGAAATACCCGTAGCGTGCATCGCGCTCTGCCGCGGTCATCTTGGCATATTCGCCGCCATCTGGACGCGCGTTGTAATTCTGCACATCGACGAACAGCAGCGCCGCGTGCGCCGGATCGATCGGCACCTCGCGGCTCAGCACGACAGGCGTCCCACCGCCGCCGGCAGCAATCGCTCGAACCGCGCCGCCCAGGCAGCCTGCCCCACTTCATCCGCGATCAGATCCTGGCGGATCTCGATCTCCAGGTGCGCCAGGCCGCGCCGCTCGGCGTGCACCGGCACGCCGTAGTCGGTGACATCGCTCACCGCATAGGGCGCGTTATCGCCCACCGTCAGATCGCCCTCGGCTCGCAGCAGGTCCAGCATCGTCGCGGCCAGCCGCGCGTCGCGATTGTACAGCACGCCGACCTCCATCGCCCGCGATTCACCCTTGAACACCGGCGTGAAGCTGTGCATCGCGATGTACACGGTGCGCCGGCCCTCGACCTGGCGCGCATCCAGCAGGGCCTCGATCTGGGCGTGATATGGCTCGAAGATCGCCTGCCGCCGCGCCGCACGCTGCTCGGCCGACAGCTCCGCTATTGCCCGGAATCTCCGTCGTCTCGCTTACCTCCGGGATCGAACTCGGTACCTCCGGATCGCGATTGCAGTCGATGACGAGACGCGAATAGGTCTGCAGCACCGCGGTGGCATCCAGTGCCGCCGACAGGCGTTCGGTGACCCCGGCGATGCCGATGTCCCAGGCGATATGGCGCTCCAGTTCGCGATCCGGCAGGCCGAGCCGGCCTAGGCCGCGCGGGATCGTTCGTCCGGCATGATCGGCGGTGAGGAACAGCGCCGAAGGTCCGTTCTCGCGCAGCACGCGCACCGGTGAGGGTTCGTACGGCGCCAACAGTGCGGTCATTTCCGATGCACCCACCAATCAACAGCGAATCCACGAATTGTAGTCGTGCCATCGCGCACCGCGCCAAGCTTCTGCGCCACGCGAGCCGACCGCACGTTTCCCGGCATGATGAAGCTGGCCAGCCGGGCAACGTCGAGCCTGGCGAATGCCCAGGTACGCGCGGCGCCAACCGCTTCGGTAGCGATGCCGCGCCCCCAGAACGGCTGATCGAGCGAATACGCCAACTCCGGCTCCGGCCATTCCAATGGATGCAGCACGCCGGCCCAGCCGGCGCAATGTCCACCGACCTCGATCGCGAACATGCCATATCCGCGCAGCGCCCACTGACCCAGGACCCGTTCCATCAGCGACCATGACTCCGCGCGGGTCAGCAGGTTCCCGCCAAGGAACCGACGCACCTCGGGATTTGCCTGCATGGCGGCGACCGCATCGAGATCGGCGTCGTGAAAGGCCCGCAGTGTCAATCGGTCGGTGGCCAGTGTCGGTATCTCGAATGTCGTGCCCATGCGCCCTAGCATGGCGCCGTCATGCCGGATTCCACCAGCCCGCTGCCTTCGCTCGACGCCTTGCTGCGCATGCCGGCGGGCGAGGCGATGATCGCGCAGTTTGGCCGCACGGCCACCGCCGCCGCGCTGCGTGCCGAATTGGCCGCCTGCCGTGCCGCGCGCGCCTTCCCGACATTACCCGCCGCCATCCTGGATGCGACGGCGGACAATTTGGCTCGCCGCTTCGCCACCTCGCAGCGTCCCGTGTTCAACCTGACCGGCACCGTGCTGCACACCAACCTCGGCCGTGCGCCGCTGCCACAGGCTGCCGCCGCCGCGGCCGCAGAAGCGTTCGCGTCCGCCACCACACTGGAATTCGACCTCGCCACCGGGCAGCGCGGCGAGCGCGACGAGCACGTCGCCCGCCTGTTGCGCGAGATCACCGGCGCCGAGGCGGCGACCGTGGTCAACAACAACGCCGCGGCGGTGCTGCTGATCCTCAATACGCTGGCGCTCGGCCGCGAGGTAGCGGTCTCCCGCGGCGAGCTGATCGAGATCGGCGGTGCGTTCCGCATTCCGGAGATCATGGCCCGCGCCGGTGCGGTGCTGCGCGAGGTCGGCACCACCAACCGCACCCACTCCCGCGACTTCAGCGCCGCGATCGGGCCCGAGACGGCGCTGCTGATGCGGGTGCATCAGGCCAACTACGCAATTGCCGGCTTCACCGCCGCGGTGCCGCCGGCCGAACTGGCGGCAATCGCCCATGCAGCGGCGCTGCCCATGGTGGAGGACCTCGGCAGCGGCAGCCTGGTCGATCTGGCCGTGTGGGGACTGCCGCATGAGCCGACACCGCAGGAGTTGCTGGCCGCGGGTGCGGACCTCGTCAGCTTCTCGGGCGACAAGCTGCTGGGTGGCCCCCAGGCGGGGTTGGTCGTTGGTCGCGCGGAGTTGATAAAGCGGATGAACGCGAATCCGCTGAAGCGGGCGCTCCGCCTGGATAAGGCGCGGCTGGCGGCGCTGGAGCAGGTGCTGCTGCTTTATCTGAACCCGGACCGGCTGGCGGAACGGCTGCCGACGCTGCGGCTGCTGACGCGGCCGGCATTGGAGACGCGGGCCACGGCCGAACGCGTGGCGGTGCATGTCCGATCGGTATGGCCGGATCGGCCAGTCGCGGTGGAGGCGTGCCGCAGCCAGATCGGCTCAGGCGCCCTGCCGGTTGATCTATTGCCGTCTCATGCCGTCACGGTCGGCGGCAAGGCACTGGATTCGCTGTCTGCATGGCTGCGCCAGTTGCCGCGTCCGGTGATCGGCCGACTCGCCGAAGGCCGCCTGTGGCTGGACTGCCGCTGCCTGGAAGCGGCCGACGAGGCGACGTTCATTGCCCAGTTGCGCGCGGCGGCCGATACTCGTTAATGGAGGAGAAGCGGCTCCGGTGGGCCGGCCGGCCTTCAAAGCCGGTGGGGGCTGCTTGGCGGCTCCGGGTGGGTTCGACTCCTGCTCTCTTCCGCCACTCTGTGGCGTGTGTGCCGTGCCTGTTGCCAAAGCGCCACACTGTGCCCAAAAACCTTTGCACCCCCTCGCGTTATCGGCGCGCATTGGGTTATGGTTGGATCAGCGAAAGGGCGTTGTGTGCGTCCACGGGTACCACCGCGCGCAGAACTGGCGCCGGCAAACGAGGAGAAGGCAAATGCAGCTTCGGAGTGCACTCCTGGCGGCGACCGTACTGGCCACGCCCTTTGCGGCGAGTGCGCAGCCGGTTACCGGGCTCTATCTCGGCGCTGGTGTCGGCGTGAACATCACGTCACAAGAGGATGTCAAGAGCTTCAATGTCGGGCCGAATCTCTTTGGGCTCGGTGGACTGACACAGCACTTCTCACCTGAACGGCAGCACCGGCTTTGCGGGTGTGGTCTCTCTGGGCTGGGGTTTCGGCAACGGGCTCCGCGCCGAGATTGAAGGCAACTACCGCAACAACCACTCCAGTGGCTTGTCCGGTGCCTTCCTCGGCGTCCCGGGCGGCGGCGGCAATGCCTTCGCTGGCGGGTTCAACGGCGGAACCACCGAGCAGAAGTTCGGCGGCATGGTCAACGTGCTGTACGACTTCAATGGCGTAGCGCCGTGGGTCGTACCGTATATCGGCGTTGGTGTCGGCTACGCCGGCATCAATGAGAAGTGGAGCGCCACCAATCAGCTCGCGCTAACAACGACGTTAACAACGCCAGCCACGACGTTCCCTCCGGGTGGAGCTCCGCACCTCCGGCGAGAGCACGGAGGGGTCGTTCGCCTACCAGGCGATTCTCGGTGCAGCGTTCCCGCTGGCTCAGATGCCTGGCCTCGCGGCGACGCTCGAGTATCGCTTCTTCGGCACCACCGGAACACGCACGTACAACGGCCAGACCTTGGCGGTCAGCACAGCACCGAGCACTCACTGCAGTGCTTCCGAGTTCGATCAGTCTCGGATCGACCTATAACCACACCATCTTGGTGGGTCTGCGCTATAACTTCGGTGTCGCGCCGCCGCCGCCGCCCGCACCAGCGCCGATCCCGGCTGCGGCTCCGGCCCGCTCGTACCTGGTGTTCTTCGATTGGGACAAGTACTCGCTTACCGATCGCGCGCGCCAGATCATCAGGGAAGCGGCGGACGAACTCGACCAACGTGCAGTACACGCGGATCGAGGTGAACGGCTACACCGACACCTCCGGCACGCCGAAGTACAACCTGGGTCTTTCGATCCGTCGCGCCAACGCGGTCAAGGCCGAGCTGATCAAGGACGGCGTGCCAGCGAACGCGATTACCACGAAGGGGTTCGGCGACGATCCTGCTCACCTGCTGGTGCCGACCGGCCCGGGTGTGCGCGAGCCGCAGAACCGCCGCGTCGAGATCATCATCCGCTGATCTCCCGCGGGCTTGTGACGACAACGGATCGGGGCGCCGCGAGGCGCCCCTTTTCGTCCGGGTCGGAGGAGGACAGGAGGTATGCGATTCCGCAGTCTGGCGCTGGTGATCGCTCTGCTTGGCACGCCCCTCGTCGCCGAGGCGCAACCGTTCCACGGGCTCTATATTGGCGCGGGGGCCGGGCTATAATCTGCCGGAGAACTATCCGCTGTCCGGCGGAGGACAGTTGCAACCGAATGGCGGATTCGTCGGGCTGGGCAGCGTTGGCTACGCGCTGGGGAATGGGTTCCGCTTCGAATTGGAAGGCAACTACCGGCAGGCTGATCTCGGCCGGGCAGCGACTGCGTTCAGTTCCAGCGGATCGGTCCAGACCTATGGTGTCCTTGCCAACGTGCTGTTCGATATCGATGTCGGGGTGCCGTGGATTTATCCCTACATCGGCGGCGGGGTCGGCTATGCATGGACCCACCTGTCGCGCCAGGGCGGCTTCACGCCGGTCGGTTTTCCATTGTTCAATGGAAACCTCGGCCAGACCGAAGGAAACTTCGCGTTTCAGGCGATTGGCGGGCTGTCATTCCCAATCCCGGGCGTTCCTGGCCTGTCGCTCACGGCGGAATACCGTTTCTTCGGTGTGCCAGGCAGCGAGAGTTTCGCCGCCACTCGGGTAGCGGCGGGCTCGCCGTCGCTGGTCCCCGCTTCGCTCAAGCTCGAGAACCAATACAATCACAGCTTCCTGCTCGGGGTGCGGTATGCGTTCAATGTGGCGGCTCCAGTTGCCGCGCCGGCCGCACAGCCCGCTCCCGCCCCCGCGGCGGCACGTTCCTATCTGGTGTTCTTCGACTGGGACAAGGCGACGCTCACCGATCGCGCGCGGCAGATCGTCAAGGAGGCGGCCGACAACTCCACGCGGGTCCAGTACACGCGAATCGAGGTTAACGGTTACACCGATACCTCGGGCACGCCGAAGTACAACCTTGATCTCTCGGTGCGCCGTGCTCACGCGGTGCAGACCGAACTGATCAAGGACGGCGTGCCACAGACTGCCATCACCATCCAAGGCTTCGGCGACACGCATCTGCTCGTGCCCACTGGCCCGGGGGTTCGTGAGCCGCAGAACCGCCGGGTCGAGATCATCATCCGCTGATGGATCGCCGCCATTGGTGGTGCGAACCTTGAATATCTGCATCGGAGCCGTATTGGCTCCGGTGCTGCTTTTGGCCGGCTGCGTGCCGGCTCCGACACCGCCTGACGACGGAAGGCGGGAGGCATCGGTGCCGGCGGTGCCTCCGCTGGTTCGCCATGCGCCGAGCGGGATGGTCCGGACCAATTGGGCGTTCAATACCAGCGGTGACGAGTGTGCCGCGGTCGCCGCAGCGGCCGGCACGTCACTGCTGATTACCGTCCGCCGCGACGCGCCGATTCAACTCGTCGTCTCGCTGGCTTCTCCGGCTCATGGATTGGCCAGCGTCCCGCTTCGCTTCACCGGACCGGCGGGTGCCTGGCAGGCCGCCGCCCGCCAGACCGCAGCGCGTCAGATCGCGGTTCCGCTCGGATCGGACGAAGCTGCGCTCAGCCGGGTCCTCGTGCTGCTGAGCGGCGGCGTGCTCGAGGTGGGCGCGTCGGCGCAACTGATCGTTTCCCTTGTCATCAGCGCTTCGGATGCGCAGGGGCAGGCTTGGTTCGACTGCGCACGGGGTAAGATGCTATAGCGCAACGCCTTGCTGCTTTGCGCCATCCAGACGGAGGTCCCGGTGAAGCGCGCCGTCTATATCCTCGTCGCGCCGTTGCGGTTGATCTCGCGCTCGATTGCGATGCTGGCGGCGGCCTTGCTGCTGATCGGTGCGTGGGGCGTGGCCTCGTTCATGCAGACCGCACAGGTGACCAAGGACGCGATCGGCGGGCTGACGGTTGCCGCCAGCGCGGTGGCCGCCTCGATCGACGTGCCGCTTGGTCAATTCGCCGACATGACCGACGCGGTTCGAGCGGCCGACCTTCAGATCGACAAGGTCGTGCTGACCGGCCGCCTGCTGCGGCTGCAGGGTGCCCTGCCGCCGGTCGGCGCCACGTTTCGCGGTGAGCGCGTCCGGCCAGTTGCTGGCGTCATCGTCGCCATTCACCGCCGCGGACGCCTCGGTGTCCGATACCGACTGGTTCCGCCGCGCTACCGCCGACAATGCCATGCCACTGGCGCTTGCAGCGCGCTGATTCCTGGCTCCGCAGCGGGCCGATGCTGGTGCTGACCAGGGTCGTGCGCGACGCCTCCGGCAAGGCTGCGGGCCTCATCGGCGCGGTGGTGCGGTCGGAGGACCTGGGCCGTCTGATCGGGCATACCGCGCTTCGGCCAGGGATCTCGATCGAACTAGGCGGCGTCGGCGGCGCGTTCGCGTTGCCAGATCGGGACCCACCGCCGATACGACAGCCAGCGGCCGCCGCAGGCGATTCGGACTGGGTCGCGCGGCTGACGCCCACTGCCAATCGGCTGCTGGGCATCCCACCCGAGATGTCGGTTTCGGTGCCACTCCGCGCGGTCGATGCGACCGTGACAGCGCGCATGAACACGGGGCTTGCCCTGAGCCGGCTGGACACGCGCGCGATCGGGGTCCTTGGCGCCTACCTGAGCGCGGTCTGGCTGACCTGCATGGCGCTTGCTGCGACCCGCTCGGGCAGCCGGCGGGCCAACCCGGCGCCCTCCGGCTTCGGCGCCGATTGGCAGGTCGATCTGGACCGGCGCGGCGGTGTCGCCGCGGTGCACGGACATGTCCCCGGCCGGCTCCGCGATGCGATCGGCCAGTCATTGCCGGCGGCACTTGGATTGGCCGTTGCGGACCCGCAGGCGAAGGCGATCGCCGAGGCACTGGACGCGCGGTCGCGGCAGCACGGCATCCAGGTGACCATGACAATCGGAGAAGGCCAGGATCGCGTTCATCGTCTCAACATCGATCCATTGCCGGACGGTCGCTATGTCTGCTCGGGCCGTGATGTGACCAACGAAGTCCGCTTGTTGGCGCAGCTCGAGGCGACATCCGCCGCTGCTCAAGCGGCGCAGGACGAGGCCGCCGCCGTCGCGCTCGACCGCGATCGGGTACTCGCTGCGCTTGGTCACGACGTTCGCACTCCGATGAATTCGATTATGGGCATCTGCTCGCTGCTGCTCGACAGCGAGCTGGAGCAGGAACAACGGCTCTGGCTGGAGCGTATCCGGGCAAGCTGCGACGTGCTGCTTGCCATGCTGAACGGTCTGCTGGAGATCGCCAGCGGCGAGGTTGGCGGCGCGGGACTACAGGCAGACGAAGTGGATGTGATCGGTCTGGTGCAGGAGGTCACCGACACGCTGCAGCCGCAGGCGCGCGACAAGGGTCTGGAGTTGAAGACGCGCTACGACGATGCGTTGCGCGGCTACTGGCTGGTCGATCCGACCCGGCTGCGCCAGGTGCTGTTCAACCTGGTCGGCAACGCCATCAAGTTCACCGCCAACGGCCATGTCGACGTCCGTGCCTCCGTGGTTACCGAATCGGCCGGCACGACGTCGATCAAGATCGCGGTGTCGGATACCGGTCCCGGCATCGCATCGGAGGACCGCGGCCAGATCTTCGAGCGTTTCCGGCGTGGTCGCGATCAGGCGGACGCCGGCCACGCGGGACTTGGGCTTGGCCTGGCGCTGTGCCGCGAGAATGCCGTGCTGATGGGCGGCGCACTGAGCGTCGAAAGCGCGCCTGGTGTCGGCAGCGAGTTCACCTTCGAATTTCCGACCGAACGAATCGTGCGGACGGACGGTAACCAGCGATTCGCCGGTCGGACTGCCCTGTTGGTAGGCGATGAGGATGCGCGGGTGCGCGCCATTGCGGGCCAGCTTGGCGATACCGGTGTGATCGTGGAGACGGCGCCGGACGGCTATCTCGGACTGGCGCTGGCCGAGCGCATCGAGGCACAGCGTGGTGCGCTTGATCTTGTGATCGTACAGGCCGGGCTGGTTGGCTTGGCGTCCGAGGCTTTCGTGCTTCGCCTGCGTGCCACCGCCTTCGGCAGGCGTACGGTGGTAATCTGGGTCGGCGATGGCGGCGAGACCGCGACGGTTGATGCGACCGTTGTGGCGGCCGACCCATATCAGGTGGCGTCGCTGGCACAACAACTGCTCGCGCAGCGGACACCGTTCGAGGCGCTGCGGCCGATGACGCAGGCGGTGCGCGGCGGCCGCATCCTGGTGGTGGAAGACGACAAGGTGAACCAGTCGCTCCTGGTCGCGGCCTTGTCGCGCAGAGGGTTCTCGGCGTTCGTCGCCAACGACGGCGATGAAGCGGTGCGGCTTGCCAGCCACGACAGTTTCGATGCGATCCTGATGGACATCCAGATGCCGCGGCGCGATGGCTTCGAGGCGACCCGAAAGATCCGCAACACCAGCGGCCGAGGTGCAACGATACCGATCATCGCATTGACCGGCCTGAAGGGGCCGGTAGTGCGCAAGCAGTGCGTCGAAGCCGGCTTCACCGCTGTCCTGGAGAAGCCGATCAATCTCGACCGGCTGGGTGCGACGTTGCGTCGGTGGCTGCCGGGTGGTGCATCGTCGCGGACGACGTATGACCTGTTGTCCGCGACCGAGCCGGACGGAGTCCTCGAAGACTATGCCGCGGATGTCTCGCTGGTGTTTCTCGAGGAGATGGTGGCGGTGGTTGGCATGGAGCACGCGCGCGCCTGTCTCAACGAATTCGTGGCCGATGCCACGATGCGGTGCACGCGTCTGGGCGAATTGCTGCCGGGTTGGGAATTAGCCGCGATCGTGCGGACTTGCGAGGAAATCTGTGGCCTCGCGGAAGCGCGCGGGGCGATCGGTCTCAGCGACGCGCTGGAGGACATAGCGGACGCGGTAAAGCGCAGCGACCGCCCGCGCGCCGAGGTATTGGTTGCCGGGCTGGAGGAAGTGACATCACGACTGGGTCCGGGGATGGCTGCCTGTCTGGACGACATCGCGCGGCGATGGAAGAGCAGCGGCAGCAAGGCAGCGTAGCAGCAGGGCCAGTTATCACCGGGTCGAGCATGGCGACGAGGCGATCCACGCCCCGTGCGCCAGCCGTTCCTCACCAGCGTCAACCGCTGCTCCGCGGTAACCCGACAGTGCCGGTTCTGCCATGCGCTGTCGGCTCGGCAGCGACCCCTGCCCTGCGACCGCAACAGGCGAGATGTGGGCGTTGGCCTACCACCCGCCGATTGTGCCAAGCGCAAATTGCTGAAAGCCTGACCACCTCGAGCCCACGGAGCTTCGCAGCTTGGCTGCAAAACCAGCGACCAGATGCAAGGACAACACCCATGGCAGACAACCCACGCTGGACCAATCGACCCGCCGGTTCCACCTGGGGCGATTTCGGGGCCGATGACGAACGCGGCCGCCTCAATCTCCTGACGCCGGCGAAGGTGCTGCAAGGCATCGCCGAGGTGAAGGTGGGAAAAACCTTCTGCCTGTCGCTGCCGCTCGATTACCCCGGCGGCGCCATCCTCTCGCCGCGCCGTCATCCGCCGGTGCTGAAGCCCACCATGCGCGGTGACCGACCCAACATGAACTACCCGCTGCGCTGCGACGACCCCACCGCGACCGACATCGTCTGCGATGATCAGGTGCTGCTGACGCTGCAGTACTCGACGCAGTGGGACAGCCTCGCCCATGTCGGCCAGATGTTCGACGCCGATGGCGACGGCCGCGCGGAGGACGTGTTCTACAATGGCTACCGCGCCGGCCGCGACATCATCGGGCCTGCCTATTACGACGCGCAGGGCAACATGACGCCGTGTGATGAACCGCAGGGAGCGCGGCATCTTGGCGTGCAGAACATGGCGGAGTGCTGCATGCAGGGCCGCGGCGTGCTGATCGACCTGGAGGCGCATTTCGGCCGCATCGGCCACATGGTCAGCTATGACGAACTGATGGAGGTGATGCGCAAAGATGAAGTCATCGTCGAACCAGGTGACTTCGTGCTGTTCCGCACCGGCTTCGCGGAGATGCTGCTGGAAATGAACAAGCGGCCCGACCGCGAGCGGCTGATGGCCGGTACCGTTGGTCTAGACGGCCGTGACCAGAAGTTGCAGCAGTGGGTGACCGACAGCGGCGCGGTCGCACTGATCTCGGACAACTTCGCGGTCGAGTCGATGCCGGCGCGGCCCTGTCTGGACGACGTCTGCGCCACCCTGCCGCTGCACGCACACTGCCTGTTCAAGCTGGGCTGCTATCTCGGCGAGATGTTCTATCTTACCGAGCTCGCCGACTGGCTGCGTGCCAACCACCGCAGCCGCTTCCTGTTCACCGGCCCGCCGCTGCGTCTGCCCGGTGCGGTCGGCTCACCGGCGACACCGGTGGCGACTGTCTGACCGCTACGACAGCGCGCCGCCCGACAGGTCGTTGGTCTTGTGGTTCAGGCTTTCGATCAGCGCCTCGGCGCCGCCGCGCGAGACCAGTCGGCGAAAGTCGGAGCGCTGCACCGCAACGCGGCTGATCGAGCCGTCGGCCAGTACATCGACCGCCTTCCAGGTTCCGCCCTCCTGGCGCATCACGTAGTCGAGCGCGTGAGATTCGCCGGATGACGAGACGATCCGGGTCTGCGTCAACTGCTCGCCGTTCGGCAGCACCTTGGTATCCGGCAGTACGTCGAAGTGCTGGCCGCTATAGTTGTCGAAACTGTTGACATAGTTGGCGATCGTGTAGCGGCGGAACGCGGTCGACAGGGTCGCCTGCTGGTCGGGGCTGAGGCTGGACCAAGCCGGGCCGACCGACAGTTGCAGGATCGCGGCCAGGTCGAAGGCACGCTCGATGGCCGGGGACAGTGTGGCAAAACGTTGCGGGAATGGCGTGGAGCGGCCGGCCCGCATGATGGTCAGCAGGCTGTCGCAGAGGTCCCGGATCGGCGCTATCGCCGCGGGGTCCGCCACCGCCCGCACCACCGCGAGCACGGCGGCCGCTGAAGCCAGGGCTGCCCGCAACCACCGCCGGCGGCCAATCGAGGCAAACGACATGGTGTATTCCTCATCTCGTCGATATGCGAATTGCGCCGGCGACGCCAGTGCCGAACCGCAACGCCTATCCTCAGGCCGGCGCGGCGGTCAACCTAGCCGCGCAGATAGCTAGAATGTGTTACCGGCAGTGGCGGGTGCACCCCGATCGGAATTCGATCGCGTCACGGCCCTGCGCCCTGGCCGTGTCGCAAGGAGTTGGCGTTTGTCATTGCAGAATTCGGTCCTCGCGCTCGCCGACAATGCAGCAGACACGCTCGGTCTGCTGCGCCGCCCGTTGCAGGTGGATACGCTGCTGAGGCTGGCTCGCCGGCGCAGCGGGCTTGACGAGTTCGGCGACACGGCGTTCAGCGATCCGCTGCGGCGGCTCCTGTCGGCGTGCGCGGACGAGGCTTCGCTCAGCCTGGTAGGGCGGATGGCGATCCGGTGGGACACGGTCAGGTTCCTCACCAACCTGCTTCGCTTCCAGGATGCCGAATTGCGCGATCCCGGCATCGTGCACCAGCGGATAGAACGTCCGATCTTCATCACCGGCCTGCCGCGGAGCGGTACAACCTTTTTGCACCGGCTGTTGCTGCAGGATCCCGGCAACCGAGCGCCACTCGTCTGGCAGACAATATACCCATATCCGGGCAACCGTGGCCGCGACGCACGCCCGGCACGCGTGGCGCGTCAGTTGCGCACATTCGAACGTCTTGCTCCGGAATTCCGCGCGCTGCACCCGCTCGACGCCACCTCGCCACAGGAATGCAGCGAGATCACCGCCCATGTTTTCCGCAGCCTGCGGTTCGACACGACCTACCGTATCCCGAGCTATCGGCACTGGCTGGATCTGGCCGGTCACCTGCCGGCCTACTGGTTCCATCGGCGTTTCCTGCAGCACCTGCAGCATCAGGCACCTGGAGCGCGCTGGCTGGTGAAGTGCCCCGACCATCTGTTCGCGCTGGACGCAATCCGAACCGTGTATCCCGATGCCCGGTTGGTTTTCGTGCATCGCGATCCGGTGAAGGTGCTGCTGTCAGTCGCCAAACTTACCGAGGTGGTGCGCCGGCCGTTCACGCGTCGATTGGACCGGTACGAGATCGGTAGGCAGGAAAGCGCCCGCTGGCTGGTCGGCACGCAGCGAATGATGACGGTCGGCGACGATGCCGGCCTGCCCGAAGCGATCCACCACGTGCACCACAGGTCGCTGGTGGCGAATCCCGCGGGCACGGTGGCAGCGCTCTACCGGCATTTCGGCTTGGCATTGGCACCTGACGTGGCTGCCGCGGTCGATCGGTACGCAAAACAGCGGCCGAACGGCGGCTATGGCCCGCGCGCTTACCGCTTCGAGGATCATGGCCTCGACGCCGGTGCAGAGCAGGAGAAATTCCACGGCTATGTTCGGCACTTCGACATCCAGTAGCCGACCGGTCAGACGGTGTCGGCTATCCGCGCCAGAATGGCTTGTTGGCCTCGGTCTCCGCTTCGGCGAAGCTGACGCCGATGTCCTTCAGCATGCGGCCGTCGAGCTCCGTGATGCGCTGACGCGAGCGGTGGCGGCGCCAGGCTGAACGAATCGTCGTCCAGGTCAGCATGTGCGGCCGTGGGAACAGTTGCTGAGGCTGCAAGCGGGCAGGCTCGCCGAACAGCAGACGATTCGACATCTTGGGCTCCGTTGCGTTTGGCGGGCAGACTGACCCTCCTGAGAGAATCAGTAAAACGAATTGCTCTGATAGCTGAAATAAGCTTTATTCATGCACATGTCGCTTCCTCCCGCTCTGGACACTGATCTGCTGAGGGCATTCGTGCTGATCGCGGATGGCCACAGTTTCACTCAGGCCGCCGCCCGGGTGGGGCGGACGCAGTCCGCGGTCTCCATGCAGGTCAAGCGACTCGAGGAGGTGCTCGGCCAGCCGGTGCTGAGCCGCAGTAAGGGTGGCAGTGTGGAACTGACGCCGCACGGCCAGTACCTGCTGACCCGCGCTCGGCAGATCCTGGCGCTGAACGACGAGGTGCTGACAACGTTCCGCGCGCCGCAGATCGCCGGCACGGTGCGGCTCGGCACGCCCGATGACTACGCGTTCGCCTATCTGCCGCCGATCCTGAAGCGCTTCGCGGAGACACATCCGGCGGTGCAGGTGGACGTGGTCTGTTCGCCGTCACACGAGCTGATGCACCGGATCAAGGCGGGCGAGCTCGATCTGACCCTGATCTCCAACGGCCACCAGCCGGCGGATTGGCCGGCGGTGCCGCTGTGGCGCGCACCGTTGGTCTGGGTGACATCGACGCGGTTCGCGCCGCACCGGCAGGACCCGCTGCCGCTGGCACTGGCCGACCGCGAGCCGTTCCTTGCGCGCGGGCAGGACTGCGATTGGGCCGGTGCTGCGGTGCACGCGCTTGAACGGGCAGGGCGGCGATATCGTATTGCCTATACCTCCGCATCGCAGATTGGCACCCATGCGCCGGTGCTCGCAGGGTTGGCGGTCACTGTCTCGACGCTGTCCTGGCTGCCGCAGGGATTGCGTGCGCTGCGCCCGGAGGAGGGTCTGCCGGGTCTGCCCGAATTCGGCATCGTGCTGCTGAAGGGCAAACGTCCGCTCCGGCCGGTGACCGACGCCCTGGCGGCGCACATCGAGGAAAGCTTTGCGCTCGACGTGGGGCGGGCAGTGGCGGCAGAGTAGCTATCGGCCGCTCGGGCGCCGCGTAGCGGATGCTTGGACGACGGCCAGCGTTGCCAACGCGCCGAGCCACAAAAGCGCGCCGGGCGGCTCCGGAATTGCCCGAAGTGCGGCATCCGCCAGCGCCGCATGTCCGGCCTCGGTCGGGTGAACGGCGTCCCAGAACAGATGCGCGTCCTGACCGCTCGGCGAGGTCGTGCAGAGTGTGCCGCCGGTGCCGAAGTAGGTCCCGGTCCAACACGGAGTGGTCACGTCAGTGAAACCGAAGGTTGCGGGGTTCGCAACCTCCTCGTCCAACAGGCCGAAGGCATCGAGCATCCGGACATCGAGGCCGTCCGTGGCCGCCAAGGCATTGATCGAGGCCACCAGGCCCGAATTGAAGGATGCGGTAAGGGTCGTCGCGAACATGCTGGCGGCGGGACCGGACGCAGCAATGCTGGGCGTGAGACCCAGGTCCGGCGACGTCATGATGACGAAGTCGCGCGCGCCCACCGCCGCGAGGTCCGCTACCACGGCATCGATGTTGCCGATTGCTGCCGCAATTGTGGCAGACGCGACAGCGAGCGGATTGGCGGATTGCAACACCGTGAACAGATCGTTGGCGCCGATCGCCAGCGTATAGAGCGCGCCGCTCGGAGCAGTCGGATGCGTCGTGGCGAATGCGGCGAGTTCCGCCGGCAGATCGCCAGGACCGGCGGCATGAACCGGCGTCGTCCCGGTCTGCGCCCCACCGACCGCATAGTCGTTGCCGCCGAGCAGGCTGGGCCCGAGCGAACCAAGTCCAAGTTTGGCAGCAAGGTCCTGCACCCAGACCGGCCCATTGCTGAAGCGACCGCCGGAATAGGGCGGTGCCGGTACCGTGCCGCCAGTCGCGACGAATGCGTTGCCGGCATCGGAGAGGCTGTCGCCGAATGCAAACAGCGACGAGTAGGTTGCCGCCGAGGCGGGCAAAGCTAGCGGCATGGTCAATGTCATTGCGCTCAGGATCGCAACGGCACGCCGGCGTCGGCGGATGGCGCCGAGGACCGCGAGCCCGACAACGAACAGACCGGCCGCCGTCGGCTCCGGTGCCGGCAGCGCGAAGGTCGCGACAAGCCCGGAATGGTCCGATGGCCACAGGCCGGTGTCGGTCTTGTTGGAGGGCGAAATCCCGATGCGGTGTATGTCCTCGACGCTGAACGGCGCGGTGAACAGCGCGAGGTCGATCCGCTGGGTCAGCGTCGGAGCTTGGCTGAGCAGGTCGGACTCTGCAGCACGTGAACCCAGGGTCGCCGGGGTGCAGCGTCGCCCAGGCATCGCCCAGACCCGCGCCGATCAGCGCCTGGTAGGACGGAAAGGTCGGATCCGAGGGATCATCGGCCGAACTGTTGAAGTCGCCGGCGTAGATTACCGGCAGCGAGGTGGCACCGGCGGTAGCAAGCAGTTCCTGTGCCTGCGCCAACTGGATGACGCCCGGGAGCAGTTGCCCAGTGTCCAGGTGCGTGTCGACAAACCGAAACGACTGCCCGTCGACTGTCGCATCGACCGAGACCCAGCCGCGGGTGAATGGAATGGTTCCCACCGGCGTCGGCACGTTGAGCTGGGTCGCGAAGTGCTGCGCCTGCGGGTTTGCGATGCTGAATTGCGACACCGGCAGATCGGTCCGCGCGAGGATGACATCCTGGGTCGTCAGCCTGACATTGAGGCCCAATGTGCTGGGTGCCGTCGCATCCAGTTCAGTGCCGATCACCACCGGCGCGTAGTGCTGGCCCAGCGTACCGAGGCTGCCAAGCAGTGACTGCAGCAAATCCGACGTGACGACGGTAGCGGGAGAGCCGAGCGGCCCGGTTCGCACGATCGATGCCTCCTGCAGCGCCACAAGATCGGGATGCTGGGTGGCGATCTCCTGCGCGATGGCACCGGCGCGGAGGTCGGGCGTGGTTGCGGCGATCGCCTGATAGGTTTGGCTGACCGCCGCGACGAACGATGCGGCATTTGTCGCGCCAGTCAGCGCCTGGTAGTTGGTCCCCTCGTCCATGTTCTGGGTCATGATGGTGATCACGGGCGCTGCCATTGCGTCTTGCGCCGGCAGAACCGCCATCGCCACCAGCCAGCACGATCCGGCGCCGCACCCCAATGCGCGCGCAAATATTCTGGCCATATGAACGGCGGGACGGATCATCGGCATGTCGAGGGGCTCCTGGCGCGTGCTGCCATGTCAATACAGATGTGGACCGAAGGCAAGGGCGCGCCGATCTGCCAGATCTGGTCGTCACTCTCATGCAACAGATTGCCGCCCGGGTAGCCGCCTTCTGACGGCGGCGATCGATGTGGTGGCCATGCAGCCTGGGAGGTCGCCGGATCGGCGGAGACGGAATTGGTGGTGCGGGATCGGCGGCCAGCCCTGCTTCACGCCATCTCCAGCACCCACGGCTCCGCGATGCCGAGGCCGCGCACGTCGATGCCGTTGGCCAGCTTCGCCGCATACGGACTCGTGATGATGCCCGTGCACGATCAGCCGCGCCGCTGCGACCTCGGCCAGCCGGTCGATTGCGGCGAAGCCGTGGCGATGACAGGACGGCGCCTCATGCGTCACCAGAACGTCGAAGCGATGCTGCGCCAGCTGCGCGAAATCCTCCGGGAAGATCGAATCGCGATGCCACAGCGGCAGACCGCCGCGCCAGTGCTCGCGCAGCGGCAGGCTGTCGAGGAACTCGCGCCGCGTGTTGAAGCTGGGCGGTTCGATCCTGCCGCCGGGCTCGTCCGCGCGCGGATACCAGATGCGCGGCTTGAACACGCCGCCGAGGCCGGCGATGCGCAGTCCGCCGACCTCGATCACCCTGCCGCCGATGTCGCCCTCGGGAAAGTCAGTGACGAGGTGATCGAACATCGGGCTGGTCTCGGCGTCCTTGTTGCCGATGATCCAGTGAACGTTCCAGCCCAGCGTAACAGCGAGCCCAGCATATGGCGCAGCGGCACGCGCAGCTCGCAGTCGCCGAGCAATATCAACGTGCCTGGCTCCTCCGCGGCGCAGGCGCGCAGGATCGGCGGGAAGTTGCCATGCGGGTCGCCGGCGATGACGATGGGCGAAGACACGCGAGACACCTCGATCATTCGGCGCGGCCAAAGCCCAGCAGCCGCGCCACCGGGCCGATAGTCCAGCCCTGGATAACCAGTGACACTACCACCACGACGAACACGCCGGAGAACAACCTCTCGTCACGGATCGGATCGCCGAGCGCGGGGATGAAGCTGATATAGATCGGCACCGCGCCGCGCAGCCCGACCCAGGACGCGAACAGCGACTCGCGCCAGGAGAAACGGAACGGCAACAGGCAGGCGAATGTCGCGACCGGCCGCGCCACCACGATCAGCACGAAGGCAATCACGACGCCGATCGGTATGAAATGCACCAGACGGAACGGCGTGATCAGCAGGCCGAGCATCAGGAACAGCACGATCTGCGCCAACCAGGCGCAGCCTTCGATAGAAGTTCCCGATCTCCCGCCGGGCGGGGTGCGGCGTGGCGCCGACGAACACCCCGGCGAGATAGATCGCGAGGAAACCGCTGGTGCCCAGGACCTGCGCCAACCCGAACAGCGCGAGGCCGAACGCCAATACCAGCACCATGGCGGTCGGGACCTCCAGCGACAGTCGACGCAGCAGACGTGCGAGCAACCAACCGCCGCCCAGCCCGAGCAGGCCGCCGCCGATCATCTCGCGCGCGAACAGCAGCGCGCCGTTCAGCCATGTCGCCCAGACCGGCTGGACAATGACGTGGATGACGAAGACGGTAAGGAAGATCGACATCGGGTCGTTGAGGCCCGATTCCACTTCCAACAGCGCAGTGACCCGTTCGGGCAGTGCCAGGCGCGCGCGGCCCAGCAATGTGGCAACCGCTGCCGCGTCGGTCGGCGCGACTGCGGCGCCGACCAACATGGCCATCGCGAATGGCAGGGCGGCGATCCATGTGACCGCGGCGGCGACGATGACGGCAGTGACACCGACACCGACCACCGCCAGGACGAGTGCCGGCCAGACGGCCAGATACAGCATCGAGAGATGTGTCTTGAGGCCGCCCTCGAACAGGATCACCGCAAGCGCCACGCTGCCGACCAGATAAGCGGAGGCGAAATCGCCGTACGAAATGCCCCCTGGTCCCTCCGATCCGGACAGCATGCCGATCACCAGGAATACCAGGAGCACCGGTGCACCAAGGCGGCGCGACAGCAGTCCGGCGAGTACGCTGAGCACGCCGAGCGCTGCGCCGATGAGGATTACCTCGTTGGCAGCCTCCATGTGGGCGCGGCCAAGAGCGAAAAGGTCAGGTCCGATGGGCATGCAGGCGGGAATGTTCCCTGGTCGCGGTTGGCAGGCAATGCCCAGGTCAATCGGGTAAAGGTACCGCACTACCCCGGGCAGGCCGGATGCGGATGCGTCTCTCACTGGCTGCCGCGATCACCGCGGTAAACGCCGAGAGTGGCATCGGCCAAGGACAAAGCCCACCTCGCGTGCATGTCACCACCGACGCAACCGAAGCGCGACGTGCGACACAATCGCTACCATCGCGCACTTTTTCCGCCTGTCAGTCCGCCAGCCGCTGTGCGGCGCGGCTGACCTCGTAGTCGGCGCGTGCGACGTTCACCTGCGGCCGTGCGGAGACTTCGGGCACGCCGACATCCCACCAGTATCCGCCCGCCAAAGTGGCGACGCGCGGATCGGTACGGATCACCACCACGGTGGTGCGCTCCGCGGTGAATGCGCGGCGCAGCGCGGCCTCCAGTCCGCCGATGCCTTCCACCTGCTCGGTCAGCGCACCCAGGCTCGCGGCATGCGCGCGGAAATCCACCGGCGGCGCGGCACCGCAATCGGCCAGCAGGTTGTTGAATGCCTTACCGCCGGTGGCGCGTTGCAGCCGGTCGATGCAACCGAAGCCGCCGTTGTCCAGCACAACGATGGTCAGCTTGATTCCGAGCATCACCGAGGTGGCGACCTCGGAGTTCAACATCAGGTAGCTGCCATCGCCGACCAGCACGATCACCTCCCGCTCGGGCCGCGCCAGCTTCACGCCGAGACCACCGGCGATCTCGTAGCCCATGCAGGAATAGCCGTACTCGAGGTGATAGGTGCCGACCCGCCGCGCCTGCCACAACTTGTGCAATTCGCCCGGCAATCCGCCGGCGGCGCACACAACGATGGCATCCGCCGGTGCCGCGCGCTGCACCGCGCCGATCACCTGCGCGTCCGACTGCAGGTCCGCGTTCGACGGCGCGGTGACCGCGGCGGCCTGCTCGCGCCAGGAGCCGACCGCTGCGGTCAGGCTTTGCATCCACACGTCCGGCGCGTGGTGACCGGAGAGCGCGGCATCCAGCTCCGTCAGTCCGACGCGTGCGTCGGCAATCAGCGGCTGCATGTGGTGCTTGACGGCGTCGAACACCTGCACGTTGAGACCGATCAGTCGGCGCGCGGGGTTCTGGAACAGTGCCCATGATCCGGTGGTGAAGTCCTGCAGCCGCGTACCCACAGCGAGAATGACGTCGGCCGCCTCTGCGGCCTGGTTCGCGGCCGATGTCCCGGTGACACCGATCGCGCCGAGATTGCAGGGATGATCGTGCGGCAGCGCACTTTTGCCTGCCTGGGTTTCAGCGACCGGAATGCCGTGCGCGGTCGCGAAGCGATCGAGCGTCTCGGTCGCCTCGGAGTAATGCACACCGCCTCCGGCGATCAACAGTGGCGCCCTGGCGTGGCGCAACAAATCCGCCGCCGTTGCCAGTTCGCTGTGGTCCGGTCGGATACGGCGGACATGCCAGGAACGTGGAGTGAAGAACTGTTCGGGATAATCGAACGCCTCGGCCTGCACGTCCTGGCACAGTGCCAGCGTCACCGGCCCGCATTCCGCCGGATCAGTCAGCACCGACAGCGCCCGCGGCAGCGCGGTGAGAATCTGTTCCGGCCGTGTGATGCGATCGAAGTAGCGCGACACCGGACGGAAGCAATCATTCGCCGATACGGTGCCGTCGGCGAAGCTCTCCACCTGCTGGAGCACCGGATCAGGCCGACGCGAAGCGAATACATCGCCCGGCAGCAGCAGCACCGGCAGCCGATCGACATGCGCTACCGCTGCCGCGGTGATCATGTTGGTGGCGCCCGGTCCGATCGACGTCGTGCAGACCATCATTCGCCGCCGGTGCATCGCCTTGGCGTAGCCGATCGCGGCCAGCGCCATTGCCTGCTCGTTATGCGCGCGATAGGTCGGCAGGTCCGCATGATGTTGCGCCAAGGCTTCACCGATGCCGGCGACGTTGCCATGTCCGAAGATCGCCCACATACCGCCGAACAGTGCGACCGTGCTGCCGCCGCATTCGGTGCGCTGCGCCACCAGATAGCGCACCAGTGCCTGCGCCATGGTCAGTCGGATCGTGGTCATGTCTCCCTCCTGCCAATTGGCGCTTCCTGTTGGTATTGTCCCACGGCGCAGACGGGAAGGGGAGGGCGCCGCGATGCTGAGCATTGCCGTGATCGGTGCCGGGCGTATCGGCGGTATCCACGCGCGCAACATCGCCGCGCACCAAGACGCACGGCTGGCAGGTGTGGCCGATGTCGACGGCACGGCGGCAGCGCGTCTGGCCGAGGCATGCGGCGCGCGAGTGCTGTCGCTGGACGAGGCATTCGATACGGATGCGGTGCTGATCGGCTCGCCCACACCCACCCATGCCGACTACATCGAACGCGCCGCCCGCGCTGGGCGTGCGATCTTCTGCGAGAAGCCCATAGATCTCGTGGCAGATCGGGTACGTGCGTGTCTCGCTGCGGTGCGACGGGCCGGGGTGGCGCTGATGGTGGGCTTCAACCGCCGATTCGATCCGCATTTTGCCACGCTGAAGCGGAGGATGGACGCAGGCGAGATCGGCACCCTGGAGTTGCTGACCATCATCAGTCGCGATCCGGCGCCGCCACCGATCGGCTACGTCGCAACCTCCGGTGGGCTGTTCCGCGACATGATGATCCACGATCTCGACATGGCACTCTTCCTGCTGGGCGAAGAACCGGTGGAACTGTACGCAGCTGCCTCAAGCTTGGTCGATCCGGCAATCGCCGCGGCCGGCGATGTGGATACTGCCGTCGCGACACTGCGCACCCCGAGCGGCAAGCTGTGCCAGATTTCCAACTCGCGCCGCGCCACGTATGGCTACGACCAGCGCATCGAGGCACATGGCTCGAAGGGCCTGCTGCGCGCCGGCAACGTCACCGCGACGACAGTTGAGTTGGCGACCGAGGCGGGCTTCGTCACGGATCCCGTGCTGCCGTTCTTCCTCGAGCGCTACGCGGCGGCATATCGTGCGGAATTGGATGCGTTCGTTGCTGTGGTGGCGTCCGGCCGCGCACCGAAGCCTGATGGCGAGGACGGATTGAAGGCGTTGCTGCTGGCCGACGCTGCGGCGCAGTCGGTGGCGAGTGGTCAAGCAGTAAAGCTATGCCTCGCGGACCCGATCGAATAGCCAGCCATCAAGCCGGCCCGCGATATCGTCCGGAGAGCACATTCACATCGGCGAAAGCAGAGTAGCCACCCAGGTTGCGGAGCCAAGCGGGCGATAGCAGTTCGGATTATCGAAGGCGAATGTCTTCACTTGCCAATCCCATTCGTCGTCGTCCACCGCGGCGTTGCAGGCAGTCTCGGCTTCGAAAGACTTGGCCCTCATGCAATCCGGAATCGCCTCAGCTTGAGCCGCAGGGCTTTCCAGATAGTACACGAGCCGGCACTCATTCAACGCGGTCCCCTTGGACTGATCAGCACAACCGGCGAGCACGACCAGGGACGCGATGGCCACGAAACTGATCAGCAAGGAACGCATCTATTCCCGTTCCAGACGTACCCTGGCGGACAGTGCTCGCCCGATCCTCTGCAGGCTGCGGGGCCGATCGAACTCACAGCCTTGGCTGCTGTGCTTACTTGAGCCGCTCCTGCTCCGACCATGGCATGAGCCCTCCATGCCACCAGTCCGCCACACAAGATGACCGTCGTCATGGCTAGCGAGATCGTCAGTCTGCGCATCGCGTGTTCTCCTGTACGGCGGCCCCCCTACGATCGACACCGGCTTGGCCGACAAGCAGCCAGATTAGCCGCTGTCACATATTTCCTTCAACTGTCGAATTGTTGGCGAGCGTGCCGCATATCTCGCTGTGTTGGCGCGAGGTTCGCTGTCGATAGTCAGATCTGCGAGTATCCCGAGCCGGGGCTGTCCACGCCACGTCCGGCGGCGTGCTCTATCCAGCCGAATTGTTTGAGTATCTGCTGGCTGTAGGTCACGCGCCCGTTCACCTTTGCCGCCGGCTCGCTCGCCAGCAGCAATGCGGCGCGCGCCATCATGGTCGGCGGCTCGCCTCGCGGATCATCCATTCCAGAAACCAGCTTGTGGTATACCGTGCCCGGCGTAGGCACCACGCGCGACGGCGACACGGCGGCGACGGTGATCCCTTCGTATTGCGCGACCTCCTGCGCCAGGCCCTGCGTGAACCGCTCGAGGGCTGCCTTCACCGCGCCGTACATCGTGCCGCCGCGCACCGTCTGGTCGGTGTACGGTCCGCGCCCCGGTCCGATCGCCGCGCCGGAACTGATGTTGATGATGGCACCGCTGCGCCGGGGGATCATGTCCTTCAGAACTTCTTTCGCCAGCATGAATGGCCCATGCACATCGACCGCGAAGGCGCGGAACCAGCGATTGGTCTGCAGCTCGGTGATCGGCTGGTAGTAGGTGAGCGCTGCGTTGTTCACCAGGATGTCCACGGGTCCGAACTCATGCGCCGCGTGCACCAGTGCGATACAGTCGTCTTCGATGGAGACATTGCTGGTGACCGCCATCGCCTCGCCACCCTTGGCACGAATCAGTTCGACGGTACGCTTCAGCGTGCCTTCCAGGAATGGATGATCGCCCTCACTGAAGGTGCGTGCGGCACACATCACCTTCGCTCCTTCCTCGGCAAACAGTTCGGATATCGCCTGGCCGATGCCGCGGCTTGCGCCGGTGACGATGGCCACCTTGCCGTCAAGAATGCCCATGTCCTATCTCCGATCCTGTAGCAGCCGGCGCGCGATTACCATGCGGTGCACCTCCGAGGGGCCTTCATAGACGCGCATGGTCCGCACCTTCTGCGCCATGAGTTGCAACGGCAGCTCCTTGGCCACCCCCATGGCGCCAAACGTCTGCATCGCGTGGTCTATTGTTTCGGTCGCCATTTCGGTGCCGTACAGCTTCACCATGGAAGCCTCGGTGCGCACGTCACGGCCGGCGTCGGCCTTGGTGGCGGCATCGTACACCATCAGCCGGCAGGCGTGGACCTTGACGGCGGCATCGGCGATCCACCATTGGATCGCCTGCCGATCCGCGAGGCGTTGGCCGAACGTTACGCGTTGCTTGGCGTGCTCCATCATCATGTCGAGCGCCCGGCGCGTCATGCCGACGCACCAGGCGCCCATCTGCAGGCGGCGCACTGTCAGGCGCAGCTGCATCGGCGCGAAGCCCTTGCCGACCTGACCCAGCACCTGCCACTCCGGAATACGGCAGTCATCGAAGGTCAGCTCGTAGGTGCGCTGGCCACCGAGCATCGGGATTTCGCGTTCGATGTTGAAGCCCTTGGTGCCGCGCTCGACGATGAAGGCGGTGACGCCTTCGTGGCGCTTGCCTTCGCCGGTACGCGCCATGACGATCGTGAAGTCGGCCTGCGGCACGCGGCTGACCCAGATCTTGCGGCCATTGATCACCCAGTCGGAGCCATCCCTCACCGCGCGGGTGATCATGCCGGCGGGATCGCCGCCGGCGCCGGGTTCGGAAATCGCGATCGCCGAGTGCGCTTCGCCGCGTGCGTAGGGCTCGAGGTATTTCCTGCGTTGTTCCGCATCGCAGACCGCCATCAGCATGTGCAGGTTTGGACTGTCGGGCGGGAAGGTGAAGGGGACGCAGGTGCGGCCCTGTTCCTCATACACTCCGATCAAAGCGACAGTGGGCAGGTTGGCGCCGCCGAATTCCTCGGGCACATCGAGCCCCCACAGCCCGAGCTCGCGGCACTTGCCGAGCAGGGTTTCCTCCTCCTCGGCTGAAAGTGCGGATTTCTGCCCGGACATCTCGCGCGCCAGCACCGCCTTTTCCAGCGGCATGACGTCGCGGTCGATGAATTTCGCGACCAGGTCCTGCAGCATGCGGTGTTCTTCGGAAAGTTCGAACATTGCCTTCCCGCCATCAATCCCTCAACATGATCAGCGCATCCGCGATCGTCAGCGCCCGCGATCCGTCCTCGTGGAGGATCACCGGGTTGAGTTCCATTTCCGCGATCCGCCCGCGATAAGCCATTGCCGCCCGCGACAGGCTGGCGATCAGGTCAGCGGCCGGCGCGATGTCGACTGCCCCGCGCCGCGGAACCCCTGCAACAGCTTCGCAGACCTCAGGCTGCGCAGCATCTCCGCCGCTTCAGCGGCATCGACCGGCGCCGGGCGATGCACCACGTCGCCCATCAGTTCCACCATGGTGCCACCGATCCCCACCATCATGATCGGGCCGAATGTGGGGTCATTCACCATACCGATCACCAGTTCATGCCCGCGCGGCGCCATCTTCTGCACCAGCACGCCTTCGATCCGTGCATCCGCCTTGTAGCGCTGCGCCGATGCAATGATCTGGTCATACGCGGCGGTGACGGAATGTTGCCCTTGCAGGCCGAGCACCACACCGCCTGCCTCGGTCTTGTGCGGCAGATCGGGCGAGGCGACCTTCAGCGCCACCGGATAACCCAGCGCGTTCGCAGCGGCCACCGCCTCGGCTGCCGAAGTCGCCAACCGCTCCTGCAATTCCGGCAGACCATAAGGCGCCAGCAGCGCCTTGGCACGATGCTCGGTCAGCACGCTCGGCAGATCATCCGGCAGCGGCGCAGCGGCCACGCTGTGGGGTGAAGCGGGCAGCGGCCGAGCCTGCGCCTCCGCGTAAGCGGCGAGCTTGCTCAGCGCCACGCCGACATTGCGCAGATCGCTGTGCGTGAACAGCCCGCAGCGCGCCGCCGTCAGTCGTCCGAATTCCGACGGCAGGGTATAGGTCCACACCGTCATCGGCTTGCCGCATCGCGCCGCCGTCGCGCGCACGCGATCGGCATCGAGCGATACGCGCGTCTCGCTGGTCAGCGACGTGATCAGCACCAGCATGTCGATTTCGTCCGATTCGGCGAGCGTCTCCATCGCCGTCATCAACGCCGACACCGGTGGTGGAACCCTGCGCCGTGACATCGACCGGATTGCCGGAGCGCCGTAGGACGGCATCACCGATGCGCAGCGAGGCCTGCGTTGCCGGCCGACAACGGCGGCACGGTCAGCCCGTGCAGCGACAGCGTGTCCGCCATCCAGGCGCCGCCGCCGCCCGATGGCGTGATGATGCCGGTGCGGCGGCCCTTCGGCAGTGGGCAGGTCAACAACACGCCGGTGATCGCCACCGCCTCGTCCGGATCCTCGGCCTCGATCACGCCGTAGCGCTCGAACACCGCGCGGTACGCGGTATAGGAGCCTGACAGCGACGCGGTGTGCGACGCGGATGCACGCGAACCGGCATCCGATCGGCCGATCTTGATCGCGATGATCGGCTTGCCCAGCCGCCGCGCCTTTGCCAGTGCGGCGACGAACGTCGGGCCGTTGCGCACCGCCTCGCAGAACAGCATGACGGCGTGCGTGTTGGCGTCCTCGACCATGTAGTCGAGGAAGTCGGCCATGTTCAGGTCGGCCTCGTTGCCGGTGGAGATCACGTAGGAGAAGCCGATCCCCGCCGCCTTGCCGCGATTGAACAGTGCGAAGCCGATGCCGCCCGACTGCGCGATCACGCCGACGCGACGTTCCGATACCAGAACCTGGCCTTCGTCCTCCTTCACCTCGACGGTCGGGCTGAACGTGGTGGCGACCTTGCCGAGCGCGTTGAAATAGCCCTCGCAGTTCGGGCCGCAGGCGCGGATGCCGGTACGCTGCGTCACCTCGACCAGTGCTGCCTGCATATCGCCTGCGGCGCCGCCTTCCTCGGCGAAGCCGGAGCTGATGATCAGCGCGTTCTTCACCCCGGCGCGCGCGCATTCCTCCAACGCGGATGCAACGCCGGCGGCGGGAATCGCCACCAGCGCGAGATCGACCGGTTCACCGACCGCGTCGATCGAGGCGTAGCAATGCAACCCATCGATCTCCTGGTAGCTGGGATTGATCGGCAGGATGCGTCCAGGGAAGCCGTTCTCGCGCAACTGGTGCAGCAGGCGGCCGCGAATGCGATGCGTGTCGGGCGAGGCGCCCAGTACCGCGATCGATTGCGGCCAGAAGAAACTTTGCAGCGCGTGTTCGCTCATCCACGGCTCCCAGTGGGGATTTCACGGAACGGCACATCCTTGTCGACGCGCACGTCCTGCGGCAGGCCCAGCACGCGCTCGGCGATGATGTTGCGCATGATCTCGTCGGTGCCGCCGGCGATGCGCAACGCAGGGGAATACAGCAACGCCTCTTCGAAGATGCCGGCCACCGGCATGTCCTCGCCCATCGTCGGGCCGGCCATGCCGATCAGGTCGAGGCCGTACGACAGGATATCCTGCAGCTTGTTCGCCGCCACCACCTTGATGATCGACGATTCAGGTCCCGGCGTGCCGCCGCGCGACAGCGCCGTCATGCCGCGATACTTGGTGTATTTCAGACCCTGCGAGCGGGTGTAGAATTCCGCGAGCCTCTCCTGCACCGCGGCGTCGTCGATCGCCAGGCCATCCTCCAGCTCGAGCTGATTGGCCAGGCGGAACAGTTCGGCGAAGTCGGGGCCAGGCGAATCGCGCATGCCGTGCCGCTCGTTCATCAGCGTGGTCAGCGCCACGCGCCAGCCGCCGCCCACCGGGCCGATTCGCATCGCATCGGGGATGCGCACATTGGTGAAGAACACCTCATTGAAATGCGCCGAACCGGACAGCTGGCGGATCGGCCGCACCTCTACCCCCGGCGTCCTCATCTCGAGGATGAAGTAGGTCAGGCCGGCGTGCTTCGGCACGTTCGGATCGTCGCGCGCGACCAGGATGCCGAAGTCGCTGTAATGCGCGCCGGAATTCCAGATCTTCTGGCCATTGATCACCCACTCGTCGCCGTCGCGTTCGGCACGGGTGCGCAGCGAGGCGAGATCGGACCCGCCGGAGGGTTCCGAGAACAATTGACACCAGATGATGTCGCCGCGCATCGTTGGGATAGCGAATTTTTCACGTTGCTCCGGCGTGCCGCAGACACAGATCGTGGGCATGGCAAGTGAAATGCCGATGCCGAAGATGCTGTTCAGCACATCGAACCGCGCTTCCTCCTGGTTGTAGATGACGTTCTGGATCTGCGTGCCGCCGCGACCGCCCCAGTCCTTTGGCCAATGAATGCCGACGAAGCCTGCCTCGGCCTTGCTGCGCTGGAACGCCTTTGCGCGGTCCATGGCGCCTGGTGCATCCTGGCCGCGGCGGTAGCCTTCCACCGCGCCGGGCTTGCGGCGCTCGGCGTTGGCCGCCAGGAAGGCGCGGGCCTCGGCACGGAATGCGGCCTCTTCCGGGGTGTCCTCGAAGTCCATTCCAATACCTCCGTCAGTCCGCCGGCAGTGCGAGCATGTTGCTCTTGCGCAGCTCTGCGATCAGCCTGTGCTTCCACTCGCGCGTGCCGCCCAAGCTCAGCGCGTGCAGCTTCGCCCGGCGGTAATAGAACTGGCAGTCCATCTGCCAGGTGAAACCCATCCCGCCATGCGTCTGGATGTTCTCCTTCGACGCCAGCCAGCCGGCATCGCACGCCGAAATCCGCGCGACCGACGCAGCGATCGGCAGTTCGACTGCGTCCGTGTGAAGCGCCCAGGCGCCATAGTACGCATTCGACCGTGCCAGCTCGATCGCAATATAGACGTCAGCCAGCTTGTGCTTGATCGCCTGGAACGAGCCGATCGGCCGACCGAACGCATAGCGCTCGCGCGCGTAGTCTCGGGCCATCTCCAGCGCGGCCTGAGCGCAGCCGACCTGCTCGAACGCCAGCATCACCGCCGCCCGGTCGAGTAGGTGGCGCACCGCATCGGCGCCCTCGCTGCCCGGCAGCGGATCGGCCGCGGCGCCGTCAAACGCGAGCCGCGCATGCGATCGTGTGGGGTCAATCGTGGTGACGGGCTCGCGTGTCACGCCAGGGCCGGCCAGATCGACCATGACCAGGCTCGGCCCCCGCTCCGTGCGGACCGCGACAACTGCGAGGTCAGCCACGTCGCCGTCCGGAACCGCGAGCTTGCTGCCGCTCAGCCTCCCGTCGACGACCTGCGTTATCAGCTTGTCGGGGTCAACCGGTCCGGGCCGTTCCGCCAAGGCCAGCGTGCCGATCAGCTCGCCGGCGGCAAACTTCGGCAGGTAGTGCCGCTTCTGTGCATCGCTGCCGTACCGTTGGATCGCTTCCGTCGCCAGGTACACAGACGAGGCGAACGGCACCGGTGCCACCGCGTGGCCCAATTCCTCCGCCAGCACGCAAACCGCGAGGTGGCCGAGCCCGGCACCGCCGAATTCCTCCGGGATCGCTGCGCCGATCCAGCCCATTTCCGCCATCGACTGCCATAGTTCGCGATCGTACGGCTCGGGCCCTTCCAGGATACGCCGCGGGACCGAGGTCGGGCAGCGTTCGGTCAGGAATCGCCGGGCTGCTTCCCGCAACTGCTTGAGCTCGTCCGGGAAGTCGAAGTTCATGCCGGCAGGCCTTCCAGGAACGCCTCGACCGCGCGGTTGAAGGCGGCCGGCTGGTGCAGGTTCGCGGCATGGCCCGCGCCCTCGATGACCACCTTGGTGGCGCCTGGAATCTTGCGCGCCATGTATTCGGTGGCGGCAAGGAAGTTGGTATCCTTGCTGCCTACCAGCACCAGGCTCGGCACCGATATCGTCTCCAGCGAACCTATCACCCCGTCGTCGCGCTGTGTCAGCATGCCGCGAGCCGCACCCGCGAGGCCCGATGCATTCCGGTGCTGGCTCATCCGTACCTCATCGCTGGAGCCGAGAGCGGCGAAGCTGCGTGCGTCCAGCTCATCGGCACGCTGTCGGGCGCGTTGGTTCCACGCCTCGCGCGCCGCGGCATTGCGGAAGCCGGGGCCGGTGTCGAAGATCATCAGGGCGCGCGTCATCGCCGGGTGGACGCGATGGAATGCCATCGACATGTAACCACCCAGCGACAAGCCGCCGATCACCGCGCGCTGGATGCTGCAGTCCTGCAGGATGGCGGCCATGTCCTCGACCGTGGCAGCCTCGGAATAGGCGGCGGGATCAGCGGGATAGTCGCTCTGGCCATGGCCGCGCATGTCCCACACGATCACCTGGAAGCGGTCGCGCAGCGCCTCGATCTGACCGTCCCACATGCGGCAGGTCGCGCTGTAACCGTGCGACAGCAGGATGGCAGGGCCACGTCCGTGTACCTCGTAATGGATCGCCACGCCGTCGCGATCGAGCCTTGCCATGGCCATTTCCTCCGTTCCCTCCGCCGCGTAAGGTCGCACGCAGCGCACATCAGCGGAAGAGCAAGGGCAGGGAACCATGGCAAGCTACGAACATATCGGTGTCACGCAGTCCGGCATTGTCGCCACGATCGAGATCAGGCGCGGGCCGAACAACTTCGTCGATACTGACATGGTGGCCGAGATTGCCGATGTGCTGGAGGGCTACGATCGCACACCGGAGGTGCGAGCCGTGGTGCTGTGCGCCGAGGGCAAGCACTTCTGCGCCGGCGCCGATTTCAGCAGCCGCGGGCCTGACGGGGTGAACCGCGGCACCAAGCGTGGGCGGCATCTGTACAAGGAGGCGCAGCGACTGTGGCGCACCGGCAAACCGATCGTTGCCGCAGTGCATGGCGCGGCGGTGGGCGCCGGTGTCGGCTTGGCAGTGATGGCGGATTTCCGCGTCACCTGCGCGGAGGCGCGGTTCTCGGTGAATTTCACCCGGCTGGGTTTCCACCCGGGATTCGGCCTGACCGCGTCGCTGCCGCGGCTGATCGGGGCGCAGCAGGCGGCGCTGTTGATGTACACCGGGCGGCGGCTCACCGGGGACCAGGCATTGGCGATCGGCCTGGCGGACTATTGCGTGCCGCTGGAACAGGTGCGGGCCAAGGCGACGGAACTCGCGACCGAGATTGCCGAGTCGGCACCGTTGGCGATCGTTGCGACTCGGGAGACGCTGCGCCGGGGGCTGGCGGAGGCGGTGGCCGCGGCGACCGAGCGCGAATACGAGGAGCAGGACTGGCTGCGCAGCACCGAGGACTTTCGCGAAGGCGTCAAGGCCATGGCGGAGCGGCGGTTGCCCGATTTCAAGGCGAGGTAGCCGTTGGACACACCGCCCCCACCGAGCGGGGAAGGGTTGTAGTGGAAGTCCATCCGCGCGACCAACCGCTGGTAACCGGGCCCGTCCGGCCCGGCGATATCCGGTCTGCCGTCGGCAAGGCAACTGCGGCATCATCATGAACATTCTGTTGCGAGCCGCGGCCTCACCGATCGCACTCGCCCTCGGTGGCGTACGGGCGCAGTCAGAATGTCGTTCTCCGCGCAACGATCGGCTGCACCGCAGACGCTTTTTGGGCGAGACCTATTCGCGATTCTGATCGCTGCTCACCGGCGAGATATGGGTTGCAAAAAGCTGGCGGCAGTCCATAATTCCGCGATTCCGGGCCGGATCACCTGAACTGGCTGGCGTGCGCATACGGAGAACACGATGGCAACGGTAACGGTTCCGGGTACGGGTGGGTCGACGATTGGCGAGGGCTTCGGCAATTCGAGCAATCTCGCACTGGCCCAGCAGATCGCCAATGCGCTGGCCGCGGCCAGCGGAGCCGGCAAACTGCAAGTTACCACTGCGTCATCAACCACGGTTTCACCGCCCCCGTCGAACCCTGGCGGGGTCAACGAACTCATTATCAACGCTGGTGGTGACTATACGGTCCCGGGAGGATCGCCGCCCGGAACGCCGGACTGGGTCGTTATTCTCGACAGCACGGCTGCTGTCACCATCCACGGCTCGCCCAACATGAGCGTCTGGGGCGGGCTGAATACCGATACGATCATCGATCCTGCGGCAATCGTGCTTTCTGAAATCCGCCGGCGACGCAGCCGTGACCATCAGCGGCACCGGTGACGTGGTGGCTGGCAACAATCACAACGACACTCTGGCTGCATCCGGCAATGCGGCGAGCATCGCGGGCGGGACCGGCACGAATGTCTTCTTCGCTCTCGGATCGAACGATACCGTGTCCGCGCAGGGGAAGAGCGACACGCTGTTCGGTGGTTCCGGCGGCTCGACGTTCCTGATTGCGCCTGCTGCCACCAATGAGGTGGTGGTTGGCGGTTCCGGTGCGCTCACGGTCAGCGATGCGGGGCTAAGCAGTACAATCTTTGGCGGCTCTGGCGCGCTGAATGTTACGACGTCCGGCAGCCTTGCGAGTGTCATAGGCGGCTCCGGTGCATTGGCCGCTACCGACACCGGCACTTCCGATACGATAGTTGCCGGCACCGGTGCCGCCTCCGCCACTCTGGCCGGCAGCGCCGGCTTTGTCGCCGGTGGGTTGGGCGTGCTTTCGGTGACCGACAACGGCACCAGCGATACGATTGCGGCGGGCATGGGCATCGCCTCCGTTACCGCGGCAACAAGTGCTTCATTCTTCGAGGGCGGGGCAGGACTGTTCAGCTTCGTCGGTGGCACAGGCAATTCCACGATCTTCGGCTCTTCCGGCGATGGCACCGTCTTCGGGAATACTGGCGCGACGTCGCTGTTCGGTGGTGCGGGTGGATCGATTGAATACGTCAACACCTCTGCGGGCAGCATGCAGTATTTTGGGCGTGGTGGCAGCGAAACGCTCGACGCAAGCCTTTCGAGAGGCCCCGACAACATGTTCGCTGGAAGCGACCCGAACGGGCACAATCTGATAATCGGCGGCGCAGGAGGCGACAACCTCACTGCCGGAGCAGGCTCCGACACGTTGGTCGGCGGCGGCGGTGCGAACGGGTTCTATTTCTGGACCAACGAAGGTGGTCCTATGGCAAGTTCTGTCATCAGTGACTTCAGCGCTATCGACTTCGTGGTTTTGGGAAATTATGGCACCGGTGCACCTGCCGCTGCCATTGCCGGAGCAACGGTTGCCAACGGCTCGACGACGATCACATTGTCCGATAACACCAAGATCACGTTCAGCGGCGTGACCGATCCCAATTCCTTGACCGGCCACATCTTCGGGACGTGACCACCGAACGGCGGTGACACCAGGCGGCTGGTGTCGCCCGCTCCGTAACGTCAGCAGCGGACGCTATGCGAGGTAAGCGCGCACGCGCCGCCCAACATACCGGCCGATCTGCCTCCAGCCGATGACATCCGGTGCTGGCGCTGCGTCCTGCGCCGGCACGACGCTTGGCCTTGCCAGCGGCGGGTGATTTCGCCACGGCAGGAGATAGGAGGGATACTGCTGCGCAAACTGCGCTTCTTCGCTGCCGGCCAGCGTTGCTTCGAGTTCTGCTACCGGCAGCCGACCACCCGCGACCAACGGCTCCAGGGACGACAGCGCGGCGGGATCGGCAGGTCTTGCCAGGACCTTGAAGTACATGTTGTGGATGACCTCTAGCGGATGGGTCAATCGATCGGTCTTGCGCGCGGTCACCTCGAATAGCCAGCTGTGACGGATCTGCGCCTCGCAAACGAGCAGACCGGCGTCGGCCAGAAACTGCTCGAGTATCGTGGCGGTGAACCCGGCAAGATGGTAGTCACCCGTGTAGGCCTGCGTTCCGTACATGAGATGCACGATCTTCCGCGCGGCTTCCGCATCACGGTTTGCCGGTGCGGCAAGCATCTCCATGAGATGCAGCAGGCTCGGCACGCGGACGAACAGCGTTCCCTCGGGGGCGAGGAGCCTCGCCCATTCGGCGAGTGCGCCAGCAGTCTTGCCACGCTCGAAATGTTCCAGCATGTCCTGCGCGACGATCTCGTGGAAATACCCACCCGGCAACATCGGCATGGACGTGACGTCGGCCACGAGGTCGGGCTCGTGGATGGCGTGCAGGTCCACATTGAGGAAGCCTGGGCGTTTGTCGTAACCGCATCCGACGTTGAGACGCCGTGGCAGGGATTGTGGCAGATCCGGTGCCTCCTTCGCAGGAAACCGCGGCCGGGCCCGGTCGCGATTCCGCTGCACGAAATCTTCGAATGGATGGTGCGGTTTGAAGCCGATGAAGATGCTTCGGTACGTTCCCTGCAAAGGCGTCGGCCATTCGAGGACAGTCTCGAAACCTAGCTTTGCCAGCAGCGCGTGCATAAGGAGCGAGTTGGGGCCCCAGCCGTTTTGCGGCAGGCCAGCGGGCATCTTCTCGCCGGGGAAGAAGTTCATGACCGGTCGGGGATAGTCGAGATTGTCGATATAGGTCTCGACAGTCAGTACGTATCTGGCGATGCGCGACATCTCGATCAGATCACGGATCGGATCAAGCACATGATAGACTATGTCATTGTAGAGGACGATATCGAACTGCCCGACGCTCTCCAAGGTTACCTGGGGCAGATCCAGCTGACGACTTCGAACCGCCGACGCCAGCGCTTCGTGGCAGAGGTCGAATCCAACCTTGCCACTGGTCCAGGTCGCAGGGCGCCACGCCAGGTCATCGACCGCCAGAATGTCGGCGGCGCCGCGTCGTTCCGCCTCGAAACTGAAGGCCCCATCCCAAGCGCCGACATCAAGCACCGATCTGCCTTCGATGCCCATGGAAAAATAGATGTCTGAAGTGTCCTTGATGTAGGCTTGGGAACCTTGGCCGGGTGTGACAACACCGTACGGCAGGTCAATCGAGTGGAACCAGGGTCCCACCGAACCAACACGGAGTTCAAGCTCTTCACGCGTCAATGCTGTTTCTCCCGCCAATTCAGGGTCTATGCCTGAACCACAATGTCTACCGCAATCCCCTCCTCAATGCATGGTGTCGGGCACGGTTCCAAACATGAGCCATACCGGCGGCTTTCGAACACCTGCAGAAAACCAGCCGCCCGGCAGAGACCTCGCCCAAACTTGCCTCCATCAATTCCTCAGGCTACCAACTGGCGATCTACCTGCTGCGGGAGAATACCGTTGAAGCCAGATGGCGTTCGCCGCTTTCTGCATGCCGCTATAATAGTGTCCGTCTCACTCATCGTTACAATATGGTATGCCATCGCGCGGGGCCAAGATTTCAATTGGGATCAGCAAAATTACCATATAGGTATACCATTTCTTATGGCGGCCGGCACCTTTTGGTCGAGTATCGCTCCTGCCGGTTATCAAAGCTATCTTAACCCTTATCTTCTGCAGGTCCAGTATTGGATGATGCGTCATCTTGGTCCTCAGGAATTCGCGGTGACGCTCGCTGCCGCGCAGAGCTTGGCTTTTATGCTGGCTGGCCGAATCTGTGCGGCAATTGCCGGACCGGTGGGAGGATGGAATGGAACATCGCTTGCTCTCCTCGGTTTTGCGTTATGTGTCATGGCGCCGATGTCTCTGTCGGAAGCCGGCGCGACATTTGTTGATCTCGTTTTAGCCATACCGGTGCTGGCAGCTTACGCGCTGTTGCTCACCCGAAGTCGCTGGCTCAGCCGCACCAGCGCCGGCCTATTGGCGGGAGGACTGTTGGGTCTGGCAGCTGCGCTCAAACTGACAAACGGAATTTTCCTGATCGGGGCTTTCGGATTCGGATTGGCCGGCCCAGAGACTGTACGACAGCGTCTCCAACTGATGGCGGTTTGTGGTGGCGCGGCAGCTCTGGCGTTTATGTTGGCCGGCGGGTGGTGGCATATCGATCTACTGCGGCGGTTCGGCAATCCGTTCTTCCCGCTCTACAATAAATATTTCCGTTCGCCGGACTACAGTTTTACAAACTACCACGACGAGCGATTCCTTCCGAGCTCGGTGCTGGATATTTGGCGCTATCCCATTTATTGGTTGCTCGGTGGAAGTCCCATTGCCGGGGTTGGGTCTCCATCGGCCGAGGTGGCATTTGTCGACCCCCGCTGGGCCTGCGCCATCTTTGGTGGGTCCCTCTATCTGGTTGGACTTGGCACGCGCCCGCTGTGGCGCGTTCGCCAGTTGGCGGACCAAGCCACCGGTCTCTGCTTCGCCTTCGGTATCGGTTACCTTATTTGGCTGACCGAATTCGGCTATCACCGCTACATGGTCGCACTCGACATACTCTGCGGCGCTGTCATCCTGTTCCTAGCGTTGGCACTCCGACCGCACCTTCTTCGAGTTGGCATGCTCGGGGGGCTGGTAATCCTATCATGGTGCATAATGCGCGTGCCGGACTGGGGGCATCTGCCTTGGCGATCCTACTGGCAGTCAATCAACCCAGAACCGCTCGACTTCGGCGGACCAGCACTTGTTTTCCTCACCAGCGCCCCTCTTTCTTTCATAGCCGCGAGCCTGCCCGCGGATGCGCGGTATGTGGGGCTTATCGGAGGGTTCGATCTTGACCCCAACAGACCTACCAGTCTCACTCGCCAACTTGAGCAGATCTTGGTGTCTGCGCCACGTAACCTTCAATTAAAGGAAGTGGATCTGGGATCCCTACCCGACCATGCAGCAGCCGTATTGGCGAGTTACGGCTTGGCTGCGACTGACCGATGCGAGACACTTCATGTGGCTGACAGGACTTTTCGCATCTGCGAACTGAGACGCTCATCTTGATTGGAGCTCCGTGCGTCATTCGGAGCGCTAATCGCGATCGACGCCCCCGGTGTGCGGCGTGGCGCAATCACGGTCTGCGTCTTCGCAGCTATTTCACCGGTATTGCTGCCGCATTGGCCGTCTCGACCCGTTTTGATGCCGTCTCACCCACCAACCGGACGATCGGCAATAGGGTATTCTCCCACAGTAGGCAGTCGATTCCGATTCCGGGCACACGCTTTGTCAGCCGGCCTGAGAACACCTGGCGCATTCCGGCGGCGAATGCACAGGAATCGTCCGCTATGATGATGCCGTCCATACTGCGGAACAACTCGTAGCCGCGCATGGCGACGGTCGTTGCCACCAGTGGCAGTCCGCTGTAAAGCGCCTCTGCCGTCTTGAGGTTGGATCCGCCGCCCTCACGCAGTGGCAAGACGATGCCCGCTGCATTGGCGATCAGGCCGTCGAGGCACATATCAGTAACTTCGCCGAGCATTACCATTCGTTCGCGCGCAAGGTGGGCCGGGCCGCCAGCGCGCAGCCACTCGCCGACAATATGGCAAACGCCGCCTGCGACGACGAGCCGCTCGAGCGGTCGAAGTGCCTCGAGCATTGCCATCAATAAGTCAGGAATGCCAGAGGCATTGGGCCGATGAGCACTCGCGACATACAGAACATAACTTAGGTCGGGTCTGAGTGCCTCGGGAAGCGCACCAATAAGATGCATCCGCTTGCGGGGCTCAACACCGTTCGGCGCAACGACGACATTCCGCGCGCCAAATGCGCGCAATGCGCCGGCATCACTTTCGGTTACCGCTGTGCAGGCGCACGCGCGCGCCGCAAGATCTGCTTCGAGCGCTGATACCTCGTCGGCCAACGCGTCCGCGGCTTCATGGCCCATCTTCATCAGCAACCGGCGGAACAGCGGTGCCTCGATGTTGTAGCTGCTGTATATGATCGGGACACGATCCGAATGAACCATTGCCAGCCGCCGAATCACCGGCCATAGCCAGACTTCCTCCACCAATATCAGATCTGGCGCCGCCTCATCGCAGAGGGCAGCGAAGGCGGCCAATGCCTCCGGGTCGTGCTCCAGCGCTCGCACGCCATCGTAAAGCCAGGTGGTCGGCATTGGCGGCGTCGGGAACCGGTCCAGATCTATTGCCCGCCCGGTTGGTGGCCATCCATACCCAGAGAATGTATAGGCTGCGATGTGGCAAACTTGGTGTCCGGCACGCTCCAGCATCCGCCCGATATTATAGGCGCGGCGCTGACCTCCATGCCGTGGTTGCACCGTAGGGAAGGTGCTGATTTGCAGGACCCGGCTCATTCCGCGATCTCCCTGCTCACAGCTGAGCTGGCTACGAGGACCGAACGTATAGTTGCGGCCGTCTCATCCCAGCTGGGCGGTGTGACCGGAGGACTGCCCGCGCGAGGCGCCTGAGCGATGGTGGAAATTGCTTCGCACCAGGCCGTCAGATCATCCGGATCGATGATCTGGGCAATGCCAAGCCCGGCTTCCGGCACTGCACCACGGTTCGACGCGATCACTGGTCGCCGGTGCTGTAGCGCCTCGACGACCGGCAAGCCCCAACCCTCGTAGAGGCTTGGGTAAAGTGCCAGGTGGCAGTGCTCATAGAGCCAGGACACGGCACCGTCGCCGAGATTGCGAAGCCAGAAGATGTGCTGTCCATAAAGTGGCGAGGCTTCCATTCGAGCGATCACATCGTCCGCTTCCCATCCTCGCATTCCAACGATGACCAGGATCAGATCGAATTCCTGATCGCTCATCATGCGGTCCCACACATCCATGAGCAGGCCGTAATTCTTGCGGACCTCGAATGTGCCGACCGCCAGCGCGAATCTCCCGCCTGACAGCCGGTGCACAAGTTCTGGGCCAATGCCGTCAGGGTCAGCCGGTGCAGGCAAATCTGCACCGAGGCGCACCACATGGGTCGATGGCGGATCGCGCCCCTGGGATTCCGCGAATGCACGGAGGTCGCGCTCGGTGCATTTCGAAATGCAGGGTACTTCGTCTGCCGTGTCGATGACGCTCAGGAAATGCGCCAGGTAGACGTCGTGACCGGCTGGAATCCATTTCGGGAACAGGATCGGGATCAGGTCGTAGACCATGCAGACGATCCGAAGCTGTCCCCGGGCTTTCAGCACCGCAATCGGCGACCAGTCGAAATCGCTCCACCCAAGGCCACAGGTAAACAGGACATCGCCGGGGCTCGGATGGATGATCAGCGACAAATCGGGATGGACCGGTGAGACTGACCGAACGCTCGCTGGTGCCGCGGGCGTGGGCGCGGGCGCGGGCGGCCGAGGAGCTTGGCCAGGCGCTGGATCGATCAGGTGCCGCACTGCGGCCCGGAGGTGAATCAGCGAGAGTGCGACGTCTTCCCTGGCGCGTGCAGGAACGCCACGCAGCGCGACGCGCACGCACAGTCGGGCCAGCGCAGTAAAGGGCCTCAGGATGCGTGCCAGGATTGGACGCCGAGGCACAGTCGCGAATACTCCGTCATCCGCGCCCGCCGCGTTTTCCTCAGCCGAGACGGCCGGGGAGTACTCGTCAGGCAAGCTGTCCAGTGCACGCTCCGTCAGCATGTTCTGGGCAAAGATCGGGTCAACGACACGCAGGCTACCACCCAGGGCTGTTCAACGCTCTGTTCTTTGTTGGACTGAGGTTCAGTGAGTCCGAATTGCAACACTTCCCGACAAATCGTCCTGGGATCGCTGAATTGGGGATTCCTCCGACGCGGATCGCTATGACTCCTTGCCGAGCAACCTTCACAGTCGCAGGTGGGTTGCCATGTCGCCGTTCGCTGCGTTTGTCTCTATGCTGGCCGAGATCGACGATCCAAGACGCGCCGAAGGCAAGGTGTATCGGCTACCTCACGTCATGCTGTTTGCGATCCTAGCGATTGTCTCGGGCGCTAATTCCTACCGAACCATCCATAGTTTTATCGATGTTCACCTCACGCGTCTGCGTAAGACATTCGACCTGAAATGGCGCAAAGCCCCAGCTTACACCACGATCCGCGGTATCATACGTCAACTCGACGCCGCCTCCGTGGAAGCGGCGTTTCGCCGCCATGCTGCCGCATTGAATGCCAGTATTGCTGGCCAACGTTTCGTGGCGATTGATGGAAAAACCCTGCGGCACAGCTTCGACAACTTCCTGGACCGCCGCGCGGCGCACATACTCACCGCCTTTGTCGTCGATACCTATTTGGTGCTGGCTCATCTGGAGTGTGATGATAAATCCAACGAGATACCCGCGGTGCAGACCCTGCTCGGCGCGCTTGGCTTGAGCGACGCCGTGGTCACTGTCGACGCCATGCATTGCCAAAAAAAACCTTATGTGGACGGCCCCGGAAGCTGCAAGCCCTATTTCCACCACTGCTGTGGCGCCACGGCTGAGTGAGGTCAGTCTCGTCCGAAGCCCCTTGGCAACTGGACTGCTTCAAGTTCTTCGACGTAACCGCGCAACTCCAGCACGGCATCTAGGACTTCTGCAGTCGTGCTGTTTTCGAGGCTGGCGGGCAGGTTGTCCCGCCACTGCTGGAACCGGTCCAACAGCTCCGCCAATGTTTGCACCGCGTCAGCCCACCGTTGCGGTTGAGTGCGCCGATCGGCAGGCCGGCGGTATCGGAGAACGACCGGCGGCTTTGTTGGCGCGGCCGCGATAGTAGCTTTGCGCCGCGCCCTATAGGCTGCGGCTCGTTCAGCAGGGGTCGTGGCGCGATCGCCGCGCGGTAGTGGTCCTGGCATCCGAGAACCTCGTATCTCGTGACGCGTCACGAGTGCAATGGAGGGGCAGTGCTTCTCTGTGTTGCTCTGCCCGACGTCTGCTGTTTTCGAACTATCTTGGTTGTTCCGTAGGTGTTGCTGATCGGCGTAGGCGAAAGATCCGGTCAGTTGCGCCCTTATGTCCGGCCTGTCACGCGGCGCTTGCCGCTGGCCATCATGGGGGTTCGCATGCGTGTCAGGCACCAATCTTCGAGGCGTGCTCGAGGCACATATTTTTTTCCGGTATTGCCTGAACTGTACTTGACTACAGCCTTTCCCATCACGCGGTTCAGCGTTTCCTGCCGGATCAGCCGAGCTTACGCCCGGCGCCCACCGCCCAGCGCCAGAACGTCACACCGCGGCTTCTGTTGCGGCCGCCACACGCCCTTTCGCCCGGTAGACCTCTTTACGCGTCATCAACGCCCATGCCATACGCGCCATCTTGTTTGCCAAGGCAACCGTTACCAGCCTGACAGGGCGGCGCTCAAGAAGCTTTCTGATCCATCCTCCGAGGGCGCTATTCCACTGGGGGGCTCGGTAAACCATCGAAGTGGCACCGAGGACCAGCAACTTGCGTATCTCCCGGTTGCCTGCTTTGGTAATCCGACCAAGGCGGGTCTTCCCACCGGTGGAATACTGTCGTGGCACCAGTCCCAGCCAAGCTGCGAAGTGCCGTGCGCTTTTGAACAGACTGATGTCGCCGACGGTCGTTGCGATCAGCGACGCGGTGATCGGACCAACGCCAGGGATCGTTTGTAGGCGGCGTGCGGTTTCATCTTGCCGGGCGTGAGCGACGATCGCAGCTTCGAGTGCTCCAATGCTTTCGGCCAGCGCGCGGCATTGAACGAATAGCCCCATAAACACCTGGCGCGCCTTCTCCGGGAAGGTCTTGTCCGCATCAACTAGCTTCAGAAGTTCGTCGAGCCGGCCAATGCCCCTCGGGACGGTCAGGCCAAATTCCGTCGCCAGGCCGCGCATAGCATTTGCCAGCATCGTCTGCTGCTTGACCAATAGGGATCGCGCCGAATGCACGGCAAGGATTCCCTGCTGCTCAATGTTTTTGATCGGCACGAACATCATGTCAGGCCGCGATGCAGCTGTACAAAGTGCTGCCGCGTCAGCTGGGTCGTTCTTCTTGCCCTTCTTCACGAAGGGTCTGACTGCTTCAGGTGCGATCAGTTTCACCTCGTGTCCGAGACCGCGCAGGATCCGGGCCCAGTGATGGGCTGCGCCGCACGCCTCTATGACGACGGTGCAGACCTCCTGCTTCTCGAAGAACGGGATCAGCTCGCTCCTTCGCAGCTTGCGCTTGATCTCCACCTTTCCGGTCTCGTTCACGCCGTGTACTTGAAAGACTGACTTGGCTGTATCCAGGCCAATCATGGTAATGCTCATCGCGGGCGGCTCCCTATCTGTAGGTTCTCACGACCCCTACTGTGGCACATTGATGCCGTCGGGGGCCGTCCACCCTGTACCAGTTAGGGCGCCTGGTTGGCGGAGGTCTTACGCTGTCCGGGCGGGCCACCCGTCGGGAGCAACCAGCCGTCCACCTCGTGCCCTTGAGCACCAAGATGGGACATGTGCCCCGGCGGGTTGGTCACGATGGATGCCCAGTAGGAAGTCGCGCCTTGAGCGCCAGGTACAGGGACGGTAGGCATCGTGGCGGCTCGTGCATTCGTGGGGAGAATTGCCATGACCGAGGAGAACTTTGCGTGGTTTGCAGGCATCGACTGGGGCTCGGAGCGACATCAGGCGTGTCTTGTCGATGCACAGGGCCGCATTGTCGGAGAGCGGGAGTTTCCGCATGGCGGCAAGGGCCTGGCTGACCTTTGCGACTGGCTGCTGTCGATGTGCGGAGCGGCGGACACGGTGGCGGTGGGGATCGAGGTGCCGCACGGCCCGGTAGTCGATACCTTGATCGATCGCGGATTTGTTGTGCACGCGATCAATCCGAAGCAGCTCGACCGCCTGCGCGACCGGCACAGCGTGGCCGGTGCGAAGGATGACCGTCGCGACGCCTACGTGGTGGGCGATGGCGTGCGCACCGACCGGCGCCTGTTCCGCCGCGTGCATGTCACCGACCCGCGGCTGGTCGAGTTGCGGGCGTGGTCGCGCCTTGCCGAGGAACTGACGGAGGAACGCGTTCGGTTGAGCAACCGCGTGCATCATGAGCTGTGGCGGGACCATCCGCAGATGCTGAAGATCGCCGACGGCGACGTGGCGGCGACGTGGGTTCTCGATCTGTGGGATCTCGCGCCCACGCCGGCCAGAGCGCACCGGCTGCGCGCGGCGCCGGTCGAGAAATTGCTCAAGCACCACCACATCCGCCGCATCGACGCCGACACTGTGCTTCGCAACTTGCAAGAGCCTGCCATCAAAGTTGGCAAGGGCGTGGCCGAGGCAGCCAGCGTTCATCTGCGTTCGCTGTTTACCCGGTTGCGTGTCGTCAACCGCGAACTGCGGCAGGCCGACGCCAAGCTTGATGCGCTGTGCGCGGCGATCGGCGAGACCGATGCTGACTCGGGAGAGGGCCTTCAACGACAGGACGTCATGATCCTCAGATCGATGCCCGGCATTGGCAGAATCAATCTCGCGACATTGCTGTGCGAGGGCTCTGGCCCCCTGAGCCGGCGTGATTATCCGGCGCTGCGAACTCTGTGCGGTGCTGCGCCGGTCACCAAGCGCAGCGGCAAGTCACACATCGTCATCATGCGCTACGCGTCGCACGTCCGGTTGCGCAACGTGGTGTATCATTGGGCCCGCGTCGCCACGCAGCACGACCCCAAAAGCCGCGAGCGCTATGCCGCGCTGCGCCGGCGCGGCAAATCGCATGGCCGCGCGCTGCGTGGCGTCGCCGACCGGCTGCTTGGCCTCGCTTGTGTCCTGTTGCAACGACAGACGCCGTTCGATCCGAACTTCGCCCAAGCCAAGTAGCGTGCGCATCGCTCGCAGCCACGAGACGGTGAACCCATCTGACCCTGAATCCGATCCCGAGCCATGCTTCGGGCGGCTGGCCGGGGTCAAGCCTCGCGAAGCGACCGCCGAAGGCGGCTTGGGCTTGACGCCGGTCGGCCGGCCGCAAGCACAATGAGCGATCGGACTGGGGGCAACGTCCCAGTTTCTCGCTTCCGCAACCCGCGGCCTGCAGCGATCGTTCATGCTCGCCAGCGACCTGACTTCAGGTGTCGAAAGTACACTCTGGATCGCGAACGCAGCCGTCGGCGGGCTTACCGCCCCGCCAATTTTTCAGTTGACCGTTGGTAGGAAGTCCCATCTTCGAGCAAGCGGCCGCAAATGGCGTTCACCTGATCGCTCAGGTCAAAGCAAACCAGCCCGGACTGCATGATGCCATCGCGAAGCACTGCGAAACCGCCGCTCCACGCGACTGCACCCACACCACTGACACCAAGCAGCGTTGTCGTGATGAGCTCCGCCTGATCGAGGTATTTTCGCCGGGCGCCATCTTGGCCGGCACCGAATGGGACGAACACGTTCAGTCCATCATCCGCGTCACTCGCAGCGTTCTACATCGCTCCGCGGCCACAGGACTGTGGCACGAGACCAGCGAGGTCGCCCTATTCGTCGCCGACATCACCCTGCCGGCCGCGGTCTGCGCCAAAGCCATACGCGAGCACTGGGGCATAGAGAACCGCTCGCACTACGTGCGTGACGGCAGCTTTGCTGAGGATGCCAGCCGCATTCGCTGTAATCCCGGGATCTTTGCTCGCCTGCGTTCCTTCGCCGCCAATATCCTGCGGTTTAACAATGTTCATAACGTCTCTGACGCCAGGCATCGCATCGGCTTCGGCGGCCTCGATGCAGTCCTTGACCTCCGCCTCACGCGTTGAGCATTGAGCGTTGAACAGCCCTGCGGTCGATCCTAGGAAAGCTGGCCCGGCGCTGCCAGTTGCTGGCACGAGCTGTGACAGAACCCTCCCGGCCCAGGTTGCCATCATCGCCGCCCGGCCAGCATCGTTTGCATCAAGGCCGGCGCCAACAGCAGGGCGGTTGGCACGGCGCATGCGTCAAAGCTGACTAAGCAGCAACGGAGATGGAGCCGCTTAAGCTCCCCTCGCCCTGTTCGCCTTTCTGCTCGTTCTGTGAGAGGGATTAATGAGGGGTCTGAACCGGGGCCATGCCAACGGGAGCCTTCAGGCACCGGCTGAGGGATGCGGGGCCAACCGCGTAACACGTCAATCGATCTAACACCCTTGACCACGTTTGCCTAAGGACGGGGAGATAGGCCATGTTTAACAGCAGTGCGCGACCATTCGGATACTTGCAGCCTGTGGTTATGCAAGCGGACGGCTTCTCGGACGTTGTCCCTGGCCATGCCGAGGCCGGGCGATGGATGACGTACGACGAACTGGCGACGTCGCGCGGCATTGACCGCCTTTCTGCCGTCAAGCTTGCCCTGCGTCGTGGTTGGCGGAAGCAACGCGACAAGTACCGGGTCGCTCGCGTTTATGTCCCGTCGGAATCGGCAATTCCGCGACCGGTCGAGGGCCGGGGCGAAGAAGCTGACACAGGAGCAAACTCAGCGCTTGGCTCGCGCTCCTTCGAAGCCGCTGAACGGGTGAGACAAGCAACCGAGGCGCGGGCGAGACAATCTGATCAGGCCCGCGCCGTCGAGCGCTTGATGTGGCGAGAGCGACTGGCGCGTGAACGAGAGCGCGCAGAGCACGCGGAAGGGGAATGCGCGCGACTTTCGACCGTAGTTGACGGCCTTGAGACCCGCCTCGTTGCTGCCGAGGCACGCGCTGACGCCGCGGGTTCCCGGGCGCTCGCCGCCGAGAGCGATCGGGTCGTGGCGGAGGCTCGAGCGGACGCCGAGCGCACCAGAGCGGATGTGCTGGACCAGGCAGTCACCGGCGAAAGCGCGCGCGCCGATGCACTAAAGGATCAGGCAGAGGTGGCGGAGGCTGCACTTGCCACAGAGCGTGGCCGTACCGATGCCCTCAGGGGCCGGATCGACGAACTGAAGGCGCTTCTGGGGAGCGTCCTGCGAGCGCAAGGATTGAAGCGCGAGTGAGCGCGTGGATCGCCTGGAACGTGCCTCCGCCGGCCAGCAGATGGTGTCTTGCCGGTGGCAGGCGGACGCCCTGTATACGGATGAAGGCCTATTTCAGGTGCCGCTTGTCCACTGGCCCTGGCGGCGCAGGCCGTCGGCATCACTCTGGCCAAACCTCTTTCGCCAGCGCCCCACGATCGACACTTCATCGGAATATCGAGCGGACCCCTTGCCCCAGTGCCGTGACGAATCGCTGAAAGTCCCTCACGGGGTTTCCCGATGGACCGCTGCCGTAAGACGCTGCCACGCGCCTAGGAATGTAGTGGTATTGCCTCTGCAATGGCGAGCCGTAAGTTCTTGCGGGCCACTGTTGTGCTGATGACGGGACGTAAGCTCTCGATGGCAAGGGCTGAACCGACGTGGAAGCATTGAAACCGTAAGGCTGTGTCGGGTACGCTTGACCTACTGTGGCCCTGGTCGGCGCGTTCACCCCCGGTGAGATTTGGCTCGCCAGCGGCGCCCTCGTTGTGCCCGGTCCCGTGTCGAGTTGTTCAACCGATGAACGGGCGATCACAACGTTGTCAGGCGTTGACGCCCCGCCGACCATGGCATCTGGCATTGGCGCGGCGCTGCTCTGACGCCCGACCGGGTCAATCGGTGCACGTTCGAGCGTCTGGTCCTCCATCTTGCCGCTGGTAGGTCGCTGAGATTCAACGAGAGGTTGATCATCGCTGGCGATGGCCACCATTCCCGAAGCCAATCTATCATTGAAGCGATGGTCGACGATCCCGGCGATACCCGCGAGCCCGCCTATCGCACCCAATACGGTGAACAGCGCGGCCGAACGCTTCGCAATCCTGCTGGTCTGGCTGGCCAGTTCCGATGCGTCCTCGGCTCGATGCGCCGAGGCGAGGGCGATCGACACCAACTGCTCCATGTATGGATCAGCCGGGGCGGCGAGATGGTGCTCGACAGACATGAGCGGACGCCGCTCGGAAGCCCCTTCTCCAAGACTGCCAGCCGCGGTGACCTGTGAGCGGCCCAGCAGCGAAGGATCCCTTTGGCCGGCCTGGACCAGCATCTGCGCAATTTGTTCGACCTGGAGCCCAAACCCCTCGTCAGATCGCCTATAGACCATACACGTCACCCCAACGGGTTTTCCCGACCGCCAGTGTGGCCATCGTCACGAGGTTGGATCACCGAGCGACACGCCGGGCCGCAGCGCGTCTACCCGAAGTTGTGACCCCGCCACAAATACAGGCTAGAGCCACAGCCTTCCGGCGTAGATTGGCATTTTTATGACACGCTGCCAACCATAGCGCGCGCTGCCGAGGGGTCGGCGTCCCGCGTGCAAAAGGCGCTTGCGCGTCGGTCCGACGGCGGGACCGTTCTTCGGGTACCGATACGAGTGTGCGCACCATCTACGAATAATCGTCCAACCGCCATCCCGGCTCATCCGTCTTGGATCGCCGCGGATGAATGTCAGTGGCTTTCATACACTCGTACGGTAATCGGCGGCTGGATGTAATCCGATTCGCTATACACTGCTGCCAGCCGGTACGAGCGGAGCGTCAAATCCAACTCGTACCAGATCGTCGGCGTGAAGTCGTAAGGGGATGGTTCTGCAACGACGATCCAGTGCGGCGTTGATCCCAGGATGCGGGTAATCTCCCCGGCGGGCCGAGACCCCGAGCTCTCGCTGAATTCGGACAGTTCGATCCCGAGCACGAAGCGCGTCGGCGGCTCCGCATGCGCATAGGCGTAAACCAAAGGATCGTAATTGAATACGTAGACGTCATGCCCGTTGCTGCCATTCTGATTGATGAATTCCGCAATGGTCCGCGGGACATTGGTCCGGTCGATCGCCCAGCTGCTGGGGATGTGCTTCACCATCAAGCCGACGGCGGGGGCCAGCACAACTACAATGACACTGCCGAGAAGCCATTGCCGACGCGGCCCGGTGCGATCGGCCAACAACTGCACGGTCAGACCGGCGACCAGGCAAAGCGGGGGCACAAGTGCATTGAAGTAGTGCTTCCATAGTTTCAGTGGTGCCGCGACATCGAGGCTGGCAGCAATCAACCAGAGCAATAGCCACACCCCGAGCGTCGCATAACGCTGCCGCGTCTTCGCGTCGCGGACCAATGCCAGCAGCATGATCGGCCAGGGCAGCAGCCCGATAAGCGGCAGCAGCCCAAAGCGCAGGCGAGCCAGGATCGTAGCCAGCGTCAGAGGCGAATCCAGATAGGCCACATTGGCGCGCCAATTGGCATCAAGATATGTCGGCAATACGCCCGCATACCAAAAGTAGAAGGTGGCGAGCGTCGTCGGCAGTAGGCCGCCGACCAAGGCCAGAACAGCCAACGACAGTGTTCGACCCAATCCCTCGCCGCCACGCAGCATTTTGTACAACACCGCGCAACAGAGCAGTACCGCCTCCGGCAACACGACATATTTGAACTGGAGGCCGATCCCAAGCAGCAGACCACTGACGAACATCGCGACGGCGCGGACTCTGCGAGGGCCTGTGATGAACTGACCCAGCAGAAGAAAACTCGCCGCGGAGACAACCAGATTGTTGAACACCTCGGTGTTGGCCGCCAGACCGTCCGGTCGGCTCATATAGAACAGGTAGAACAATGCGGCCAACCAGCCGGCAAGCTGCGCATCTGCGCGCCGGGCAAGTAAGACGTAAAGCAACATGGCAGTGCCGGTGACTGCCAACAGGCATGCGATGCGCGCCGCCAATAACCCATCGCCGATGAGCCAGGTTGAGGCGGCCAATAACGCCGGCAACCCTACGGGGTGCTGATCCCAAACCGCCACGTAGGGCAAGCCGCCCTGCAGCCAGCGCTGGGCCATAACCACGTAGAGGCTTTCATCCCAGTCGAGTCCGGTTACCCCAAACGAAGGCGCCCGCAGGGCCAATGCAACAAGCAACAACAGCGTCGCGACCTCAAGCCACGACAAGTGTATCAGGCGCGATACCGGGAGCGTGCTGTAGGAAAGTGTTTGTCGGGTCATTCGCTAGAGCATCCGACCATGACACGGCGCATTATTGCTTCAACCGCTGTACTGCCACGGCAATCAGCCCCAGCATTGCCGCGCAGGCGATCCCCTGTGCCAGCGCACTGAGCCACAAAGCCGTTAATGCCGACCAACCAGCTTGCCAGGCGACGATCGCGCTGGCGATCACGAGGATCAGCCGGCCTACTTGCCATGCCGCCGACATGACCTGCCGTTCCATGATCTGCGGTAGGGTGGAGACCGGATGAAGCACCGCCAGCGCGAGATACGATACGCTCAATGCGCGCAGATACGGAATGGAGGCGTCCCATTGCTGGCCAAACAATATCGGAAAGGCCCAGCCTGCGGCCAAATTCGCCAACGCTATCCAGCCCGCCGCCAGCACGAACTGCCTCGGCAGGACCTGCCAAAAGCGCTGCCTTAGCTTGGCGGGATCCTGCAGCACGGCCTGCCCCGCTTCGCCTGTGAACACTTGCAGTAGCGACGTGCTGACGATCAGCAGCGGACGGGCGATGACGCGTTCCGTGAGGAACATGTAGCCGGCAATCTCGGTCGAATAGCAGGCCGAGAATACCAGGAACAACACAGCGCCGCCGCCCGCCATGTCAAGGACACGGGCCCAGCTCGCAAACAGCGGAAAGCGCACATAGCGCAGCATGACTCCCCGAATACCACGTGAGGAGACGGACGTGCCCAATCGCGGTTCGGCCATGAGTACTCGTGAGAATATCATAGCGGTGCCGCTGGATTGGCCGACAATGAAACCGATGGCGAGTCCTGGCGCTCCGGCTCCAGACAGGCCGAGCACGATCTGTGCGATCGGGCCGCTCAACCCCTGCGATATCCGGGTCCAGGCGATGTGACGAAACGCGCTCAGCCGCGTGGCCGCCGCAACCATAACGTAATAGCCGCCGACACAGGCGAAACCGATAGGAACCAGTGTGCGGTATGACGCCAGCGGGCTGGGCCACAACACGGCAAGGAACGAGTTCAGGTAGCAACCAGGCGGCGAGCGATACGGCGATGGTCGTGCCCGCCAACGCAATGGCACAACTGGCAAGGAGATTGGCCAGCTCATCGATCGATCGAGCGAGCGGGATGGCCTGGTCGAAGCCCAGTGCTGCGACCACACCAAGGATCGTCAGCACGGCCGCATACACGCCCAGATAACCGAACTGATCGGGCGTATAGATTCGCGTCAACGCCGGTGATAACAGAACGCTCGCCGCCTGGCCCAAAGCGGTTCCGGCGAGCATGAGCACCAAATTCCCGCCGAAGCCACCGCTGGCGTGTCGCCTCGCACGGGGACACGGTTGCGCCAGCTGGCCGGGACGAACGGCCCGAGCAACAGCGTCGATAGCGCCGTTTTTCTCGGGCGTGCCTTGGATTAACCGTTTCACTGGTAGATGCCTATGCAAGATGCCGAAACAGCCGGCTTCCGCCGGTTACGTGTGGCTAGAAATACGCCGCTCTGCCTACAGCGGGTACTGTGCGTCCCCGTAGCCTCTGTACCACTTGCCATGGGATCACCGTTCGGGATCCTGGTGCTTCAACTGCTGCCTCGACGACATGACCACCGAAGCGTGCGTGCAGCATCCGTGCCACGTGTGCGGGATCCTCGCACTCGCGCGCTATACTCCGTGCGGCGCGCGACAAATTGACGTCTCCCGCCGCTCACCGCCGCTGAGGGTGTCGGCTTCCATGATTAGGGCGGTAATGTTATGAACACAGGCACGTAGTCATGAGCGCGCTGATGCGGGTGACCCTGAACGATCTCTCGCGCCTGCCAGTCGACCGCCTCGCGCGGCTGTTGTTGGAGTGGGCCGCGGAAGATCACTCGCTGCTAAGCCGACTCCATGCGACCCTCCGAGATACGGCCGACGTTGCGGTGCCGCCTGCGTCGTCCCCCATCAGCGCCAGGTCGGAAATCATCGGGCAAAGCGCCCCCGTCCAGCATGTCGTGCAAATGCTCCAACGTTACGCGACGACCGACGAACCCGTTCTGATCACCGGGGAAAGCGGCACTGGCAAGGAATTGGCGGCCCGTGCCATCCACGAGAACTCCAGGCGACATGCCGGCCCCTTCATCGCAATGAACTGTGCTGCGATCCCGGGCAACCTCGTTGCTTCCGAACTGTTCGGCTATGAAAAGGGCGCCTTCACTGGGGCCAGCGCGCGAACCAGAGGACAGATCGAACACGCGATCGGCGGTACGCTTTTTCTCGACGAAATCGGCGATATGCCCGTCGATCTGCAGGGCCACTTGCTGCGCTTCCTCCAGGAAGGCCAGATTGTACGTGTCGGCGGGCGAGAGACGATCAATGTCGATGTCCGCGTCATCGCTGCCACCAACGTGCAGTTGCCGCGGGCCATAGCCGACAGCCGATTCCGCGAGGATCTCTATTACAGACTGAACGTCCTGGCACTGCGGCTGCCGCCGCTGCGCGAACGTCTCGACGACATCGAGCCGTTGGCGCGGCACTTTCTTCGCCAGGCCACTGCCCAGTTCGGGCGAGATGAAACGGATTTCGCCCCCGACGCGATCGAGGCACTGCGCCAATACGGCTGGCCGGGAAACGTGCGCGAGTTGATGTCGATGGTCCGCCGCACGGTAATCATCGGCAATTCGCCAGTAATCTCGGCGGCTGATCTCATAGGCCTGGACGAAACGGCACGCGTGCCGGCAGTGGAGCCGGTGCCACTGCGGCCGCAACCGGGATCCGAATCTGAACGAACCGCACTGCTGAACGCACTCGCCCACACCGAGGAGAACGTCAGCCTCACGGCGCAGCAATTGGGCGTGTCGCGCGTTACCTTGTATCGCATGCTACATCGCCATGCGATCGTGCTGAACCGTGGATCAAAATCTGCCCCAGGCGCGGGTCGGCGAGCTGTGTAGCGGCGCCGTTCACGCCAATTGGCCGGGTCCCATTTCCACTGGATGGATGAGCGACAGGGCTTCAACCAGCGTCTCGACTGAGTGTGAGACAGTGCCATCGGCACAGCGGGCGACTGCCCACGAGCCATTGTGGCCGATGACCAGCCACGCGGCGCGATCGTCGCCGGCCTTGAACACGCCGATGATGACATCCGCGACCGGGCAAGGCCATGGCCGCAGCATCATGTCGTCGACGGCGTCGATCCCGATGTCCTGCGCGGCCTGACGCCAGTCCTGGAGATATGTCCTGTCCGTGGCACTGAGGCCCTCGAACCTCGGCAGCGGCGCCACCACTGCGGTTTGAGCCCTGGATGTCACGGTCTTGCTGCCCCGGCGAGAGAGCCGGTGGGTTCGGCCAAAGCCCGCTTCACCGCTATGGCGAAACGCCGAACGTCGCATGCCGGCTCACTCCCTCATTCGGTCAACGCTATCACCTGCGATATATTAGCACTGTGTGCAATTTGTACGCCATACGAAGCCGAGCGTCGAAACGCCAGACGGTCATGCGCCGCTCGCGCAGCCGTGGCTGATCTTCGCATTCGGCCTGGGCTCTGCTTGTGACGTCGATGTATCCCCTTACGTCACGCGAGACAGCAAGGTGTCACATTCAGAGTAGCTGGCGGACGAACCACCAAACCCCGGCGGCAAGCGCGAGCGCGACAAGAATTGATGCGCCCATCAGCAGCACACCCTGCCGTCGCGCTTTCCGTCCCAGGTCCGCTTCACCGGCCTGATCGCGGGGCGGGACGCACGTTTCGCTCTGAGGCGCCAAACAGTCACCGGATCCGCGGGATTGTCCACCCGTCTTCGCCGTCACTTGGCGTGCGGAATCCGGCATCTGCATCGAAGAAACGGACCTCCAATGGTGCGCGCGTGACACGGCCGATGACCGGCAGTACCGCCCCGCCTCCGCTCCCTAACACCGAAGTGATCGCGCCTGTCAACGCTCTGTGATCCGTGTGCCCTTCTGGTGGCGTCGCTTTTGCAGCACGCCGGTGATGCCGAGCGAGTGCATGCCGAGGAAGGAAGCCATGGCGCCGACAGTTCGGGACGCCGCACTAACCCTGGACGGGTCGCGCCGACCGAAATTCGGACTGCCGGTGTGCACACTGCATCAACCGGCGTTTGATTCCGCCTGTGCCGAGCTGATGCGGTTGGTCGAAGTGGACTATGGGCCGATATTGGTCGTCGGTATCCGTACCGGCGGGCTGGTCGTGGCACAATCGATGATCCGCGCGGCCTCGACACCGCTGCCCGTCCTGGCGCTGACATGCAGGAGGGAACTGACCCAGGTAAAGTCCCGCCTGAAGCCGGTGCGTAGGCTGCTGTCTGCATTACCACAGCCGGCAGCAAATCTGCTTCGCCGCGTCGAGCACCGGCTGATCACCGCACCTAGTGTCCACCGGGCACGGCCGCGGCAGATCGATCGCACCGAAGTCGAGACCATCGGTGCTTATGTGACGATGTTACCGGAGCCGACGAAGATCCTGGTGATCGACGACGCCGTCGACAGCGGAGCCACGCTCGCTACGGCGCTGCAGGTTTTGCGCAGTGTCTGCCTACCGGGTACCGAGATACGGTCGGCCGTGATCACACAAACGCTCGATCATCCAATCGTGCGCCCGGACTACGTACTTCATCGTGCCACACTCTGTCGCTTCCCCTGGTCATTCGATGCGGCACGCTGACACAGCGCCGGTTCTGGTCTTCGATCTCGACGAGACGGTGTTGTCTATCAACAGCTTTCCCCGTTGGGTTCTGTTCCTGATCGTCGGAACGCTGCCTGGCATAGGCGTCCGCCGACGGGTTCTGCTGTCACTGCGAGTCGCATTTCTGTTGTTACGACGCAAAATCGGCGGCATCGACCATGGCAGGCTGCTGCAGCAATTGCAGACTGTATGGCAAGCAGCGGCGACAGATCGAGCCGAGACGATGGGCAGTCGCTTCCGGACAGGCTTGATGCAATACGTGCGGCCCAATCTGCGGTCGCTGCTGACCATGGTCGCCGCAGGGCAGGTGGACGCAATTCTCGCTACTGCCGCTCTGTCCGATTATGCTGAGGGGTTCGGGCGCGAGCTCGGGTTCCGCCATAACCTGACGACACCGGCCGATGACGATTTGTCGAAGTTCGTCAATTCCGGCGCGCGCAAATGCGCTCGGGTGCTGGAATTCCTAAAGCAGCGCGGCTGGGCCGGCCGACCATTGATCCTGTTTACCGACCACCTCGACGACCTGCCATTGATCCGCGAGAGCTCGGCGGTCTGTTGGTTCGGCTCGCGGGAGGGCCTGGCAACAGCTGATGCGGCCGCCGCCGACACCTGCTTTGTATTCTGCCGGGACGAGAGTTCAGACAGACTGTGTGCGCTCGTGTGGTCGCTCGCCGACTATGCGGCACTGGTGCGCCCGGAGGTGGACCGCGTGCAGGAGATCACGGCTTCATAGATAGATAGCAGCATCAGGGCATGGCTGCGGGGATCTGATGGTGCCTGCCAATATTGCCGATACGCAGCGTCTCCAGCGGCGCGCACCAGTGCATCCTCACGGGTCAATTCTACGCAGCGCATCAGACTGTCGAGATCGCCACTTTGGAATACCCACCCGGCGACACCATCGACCATTCGCTCCGCCGGGGCCGTCACATCACTGACGATCGCCGGCACCCCGAGGGCGGCAGCTTCCGACACAACTAGCCCGTACGTCTCGTACCAAAGGCTGGGAAACACCAAACAGCGCGCTCGGGCAAGCTGCTGCTGCACTTGATCTGCGGTCAGCCAGCCGGTCACGCGAGCGCCCATCGACTCCAGGTAGGGGCGGAGCGGACCATCTCCTACGCACACGAGCGGTAGACCTATCGCGCCGCACGCCCTGGCAGCCAGATCAACGCCCTTTTCGAGGTCAAGCCGCCCGATCACGATCATATGCTCGTTGCCGGCAACATCCACGGGCGGTTTACGTCCAACGTTGATGATGTTGGGCAGGTTGTGGAACCGCGCATCCGTGGGCAGATAAGGTCCAAGCAGCTCAGCCGAACGGCGGGACAGGAAGATATAGTCGCGCACTGATGACGGGAAGCGCGACAAATTGCGCTGTGCCAACGCGCGTGCCACACGATAGGCCTTGTGCAGACCGTGCCGCTTGTCGCATGCGGTCAGCACGCAGGACATCGACAGCCCCGGTAGCGGGCACGGGATCTGCCGGCGGTAATTATAGAAGGCACCATTCGGGCAGGCAGAAAAGAAATCGTGCAGCGTGCAAATCACCGGGAACCCGGTGCGGCTCGCAGCGAGCGCAGGCGCCGCAGTCAACGCCTTGGTGTACCCGTGCAGATGCACAATGGTCTGCCGCGGATCCAATGCTGCGAGCTGCAATCGCAAGGTCCGATAGGCCGCTGCGTTCCATAAGCCCTGCAGAGCCACGCTCGGATGCTGCACGACGTCCGCAAGCTCCGACTGATTCAGGCACAGGACCTTGACTGGAGCTGCTCGCAATTCCTCGCAGATCGGACCGACAGCACCAATAAACGTTACATCGAGTCCAAGCGCTCCCAGCGCGACGGCCTCATTGATGGCAACGCCACTGGCTCCGCCCTGCACATGGCAGAAATCGTTCAGGACAACGACCGAACGCACATTCATCGCAACGATGCCGCTTCAGGTTGCCCCAGACAGGACAGGCGTGCTGCGGCCAAGTCGCAGCGACAGACGCTTGCCCAGCGCGTTGCCAGGCCGCTCGACAAGATGCTCGGTGACGAATGCCAAGCCAAGCACCACGCACAGAACGACCGCAAGAAACCAGAGTTTGTCGCGGAATACACCAATGAGGATCACGGACTGCAACAGCGGGCCATGAAGCAGATAGACGCTGTACGACATGTCGGATTCCAGTCGGACAATCGGCAGGAAGAAGGCAAAGCTGAACACGAACGCGGCCACAACCACTGGGCGAACGCCTGGCGGAATTGGCTCGATCACGCTCCATGCGGCGAAAAAGCCGACGGCGATCGCCGCGCTAACCAGGGGATGGACTTGCAGTCGCCGGCCATACAGAGCGAGCGCCATGCCGACAACGAAGAACTGCAATTGGCCGGGTAACTGCCTGGCGAGGCGGACATCGCCCAGATGCAGCATCTCGAAGCTGTAGACAATCGAGGCAGCGAAGATCATTGCGAGCACCATCCAGCCCCACCGTCGCGTTGCGACATAGATCAGTGGCACGATCAGATAAAAGCCGATCTCGATCTTCAGCGTCCACAGGCTCGGATTGATGCCAGGATTGCGCAGCCCTGAAAGGACGCCACCGATGTCGTATTGCACGAAGTTGGCAAGTAGCATGTTGGTAGCCAGGTAACGCATGGTGGACGGCAGTTCGCTGAAGGGCCCATTTGGCAGCAGTGTTAGCATGAGCGCTGTTTGAAGCAGCACCACGCACAGATACATCGGATAGAGTTGGAAAACCCGACGCACGTAAAACGACCACAGACCATGGCATCGTTCATAACTGAGGGTGATCAGGAAGCCGCTGACCACAAAGAACGAGTTCGACCGCCGCGTCGCCCAGGTTGAAGGGGAACACGGGATAGGCGGTACCAGACAGCAGCTTGAAATGCCCGAGCACAACCAACAGCGCGAGCATGAGACGCAGCAGAGTAAAGTTATTCTCGGTCGCATCCAGCCGACTGGTCATCGTGCGTGCATCAGGCGATCGCCGTTCGCCACAGGGATCGGAGAAATTCCCTTGGGCGAGCCGAACGGCGAGCCGTTATAGGGGTCGCTCCAGCGTCTGGCGATTGTCGTCTGACGTAGTTGCCACAACATCCCTGTCGCTGCTCCGATGAACAGCGCCGATACCTGATCCTCCAGCATCGACAATGCCGCCCCGTAGGCGAGGTTGAAGCCAAGGACCGCAAGCGGCGCGATCGCCGCGGCCCGGTTCTCGCGCGGCAGACCCAACCCCATGGAGCTCGCCCAAGCCAGATAGACGATACCCATCAGACCAAAATTGGCATAAAGGAAGATGAAGAAATTGTCAGACGGGTTGAAGAAATTAGCCGCATAGAAGCGCTGCGCCCCGCCGATACCGCCAAGACCGACACCAAACGGAAAAACCTCGTGGTGCAGAATCCACTCCCATGCCTCGGGCCATGTCCGCGCGACGCGCATGTCGAACGAGGTCAAACTGAATACACCACCACTGTCTCCGACCAACAGGCCGCCAGTAACCAGCGGAAGGGCGAGATCGGTAAGGGCGAATATCAAACAGGCGGCGCAAAGCAAGCTGTAACGGCTCCAGGCCGGAGCACACAGGAGGATGCCGACCACGGCAACAGCGACCAGCGCACCTTTCTGTGTGGTGAGGGCCACTGTGCTTACGGTGACTGCTATGATCGCTGCACGAACCAGCCAACTTCTCACTCGCGGTGCGATCACCAGCGCCAGCGTCGGCAGCAGCATGGCTGCCGAAATCGAACTGCGGGAGAACCCCGCGGCACGCTTCTCGAAGCCGCTATCGATGTCCCACCCGCGGGAAACGTCTACCTGAATCCCGCCGATATGCGTCTCCAGCCCCATCCAGGGGAACGTATAGATGAATTTATCCAAAATCACGCCGCCGACCGCGAACAGCCAGATCAGCGCGAACAGCCCCAGCAGCGCTTTCCCCGGCTGCGTCAATTGACGCGCGGCGATAAAGCCGAACAGCACATTAATCAGCAGTTTGGTACCGTAGATCGCTGGAACGGTCGTCCGCAGGTTCAGCACCGCGATCATACCGTGCAACGCGATAATGCAGGCGAAGGCATAGAAAGCCGGATGGATCCGAGTCCGAAAGGCCTGCCAGACAAACAGGATCGCTAACGGAGCCGTGATCAGCACGTCCCGTAACAGGATCGCGTTGTCCAGCCCGACATTGTACAGGCCATAACGGATCGCGCCTTCGAAGGCGTAGATCAGCAAATAGCCGGCCGCGCATAGTGTGAACAGAAACTGTATCATCTACTTGGCATCGCGTTCGCATTGGACGATGCAATCGTCATTCCACTGAAGCCCATGGGAGGCCGGTATGCTGCCCGCTGACAATCTGCCGACAACTCTCCAGAAGTCCATGTGGCTAACGTGATCCGCGCGCGTGTGTCGGGGTTCATTCGCCCCGCAGCGGCGGCCGTGCTGGCGATACTCGTGGCCCCACCGGTCACGCCGGCGGCTCCATTCTGTGTACAAACGTCGGCAATCCCTCCGCAATGCATCTTTGTCGACGCCGGTTCCTGCAATGAGCGCGCCACGCAAATGGGCGGCACATGTACGGTCAATCCCGCTGAATTGCATGTGTCCCCCGGATTGGGCCACTATTGTCTGCTCACGTCCTCGCGGGTATCGGCTTGCATCTATGCGGATCGCGGCGCCTGCGAACTCGAGGCACAGCATCAGCATGGCGTCTGTATCGACACGCCAAATCGACCGGAAAGCCCAACTGCGGATCCGTATCGCGACATCCGGCCGTCAATGGCCGGCGGTTAGCCAGGGCACAATCCGTCCGAAGCCGCGGGGAGGGAAACTGGCGGCGCGGATTTCGTGGCGAGCGGCGCTGTCCTGCAGGTAGGTGGTGTAATGGCTACCAGGGCGCAGCGACTCTTCCACAAACGACGCCTGCAAGCTGGCATTGCTGTTACGGAACGCCGGCACTTTTGCCTCAGCATCCCGCACGATGTAGAGCAGCCCCCCAAGGATGAGGCTACGTGCGCCGTTGCGGTTGTCCAGCACGGTGCAGTCGCCTTCGGTCTTCAGGCCCAGAATGGTGAGCGGGCTGCCTTCGTTGACGATGCGGTTGCCGCCGCCCTCGGTATCGAGTTGCCGGGCATAGACAGGCTGCGGCCCAGCAAGGTGCAGACTGCCGCAACACGTGTCTTCGACGAAGACGCGTCCGCCGTCCGGCCCGCGGTCCAACAGTGACGTACCGGCTGTAACGATGTCACGTAACGTAACGTCACGCTGTGCTGTCACCTCGACCGCCAGTTGATCGCCGAGATCGGTCATATCGAAGGCCAGCCGCTCGATCGTCAATGGCGGACCCGGTTGTTCAATGCGAAACATTCCGTGGTCGCGGGCGAAATTCGGGTTGCGCTCCGGGCGAACCGTGATCGAGGCGTTCATGCCGACGATCCGCCGTAAGGTTGCGGGGATCGCAATGGCATCGCTGATCGTATATCGGCCGTACGGCAGGTAGATCGTCGCGGCTCCGGACGCCATAGACTGGCGCAGCGCAGCGGTTATGTCCTGACCGTCGCCGGCCGCGTCGCTTCCACGTAGCACGTTGACCCAGCGTGAAGTCGGTTCGCCTATTACGGGCGGGGCGTCTGCCAATGTCACGTCGGGTCGCAGCGGCTGTTGTCGCCATTGCCCTCCTTGCAGCGTCCCAAAGGATGATGCGGGGGAGGCGCCAGGCGATGGAAAGCCTTCTAGCGATAGGCCATATGCCGTGATCGCTCCGTGGCTCAGTAAAGCCTCCGCCCCTTCGCTGTCACGTCGCAAAGTGGAATTGGTCAGCACGACGAGGCCCCCCGGCGCGGTGTTGGCGATTGCCATACCCGCGGCCAGGATGGTGAGATCCGCAGCGGCGACCGCATTGCCGTCGTTGGCAAGGCCGACGCGGCGCTGACCGCTCAGGCGGATGTGATCGAGCGTGACCCCATATTCGGTGTTGGCGACGGCGATGCCGACCTCGAACCCGCTGACGCTGACACGCTGCAACAATGCGGGCCCTGGCCATTTGCGTTGCAGCGAGACGCCGATCGCACCGCTGTCCGACGGCGAGGTCACGTGGACGTCGCGAATCGCTCCGATGTTGTTGGCCAGATAGTCGATCCCGATCGCGCCAGGATTGCCGTGACCGACGTCAATGGCCAGGTCCTCGATGAAATTCTCGTAGCCGTCGTTCCCTTCTCCTTTGTTCGTGTAATCTTTACCGCCACTGGTCGCATCGCCGTCAAGCAGCTTTGCCGAGGTCATGATGACCCCACGCGGCGAGGTCGCATCGCCGAACGCGGGGGCGCGATCGGCCAACTTAATCACCGTGTCAGACGCCGATTGGCCGATGAGGATCATACCCGAGCCAAATCGCTGGTCGGCGTAGCGTTTCACCAGCGGGCGAGAGACCAGATAAGTACCCGCCGGCAAATACACGATGCGTGTGCGCCAGAAGAAGGCACCTGTGTCGGTACCGGCAGCGGCAATCGCGGACAGCAGGGCCGCAGTGTCGTCGTCCTGTCCGTTACCCTTGGCGCCAAAGTCACGAACGTTCAGCGCGCCACTGTCGGGCGGAAACGGTTGCGCTCCTACAGCCGCACGCGTGATACCGAGCCATGCCGGCACCAGCAGGAATGCCAACGCGGGACTCCATCTACGCCGCACGGTCAACCTCGCCGAGGCTCGGCTCCGTATCCTTCTGTAATGCCAGCAGGTCCGTGTATTGCCCGAGATAGGCGTCGACCATCCGCTCGACCGTGTGTTCATCTGCCAACGCGCGCGATTCTCTCGCCAGATCGTGCAATATCAACCGGCCGTCCAGCAGTCCTTGCATCGTTGCGGCGAGACCTGCCGCATCCCCAGGCTCGAACAACAGACCGGTCCGACCTTCGCGCACCAACTCCGGCAAGCCGCCAATGCGGCTGGCGATCACGCCAAGTCCATAGGCGGCAGCTTCAATCACCGCGACCGGCGCATTTTCGTACCACAGCGACGGCACCAGCAGATGATGCGCCGAAGCGAGAAGCGCTTGCTTCACCTCACCGGTCACGTAACCGACGAAGCGGATGCGGGGATCATTCGCCGCCGCCTGGCGCACGTCCTGCTCGAGCGGGCCTCGCCCGCCGATCACCAGCTCGAAGTCCAAACTGCGGGGCAGCGCCGCGACCGCCTGCACGACCACTCGCACACCTTTGTCAACAGTAAGCCGGGTCAACAATAGAAAGCGTCGACGCACTGGAGGTTCTCCGATACGCGGGGGCCAGCTCGGCATCGGAATGCCGTTGCGTATCACTGCTATCCGCCGGATCGCGATGCCGGCGTTACGATGTTGCTCCAGCAGGAAGCGCGAGGGACTCACAAAACAGTCGACATCGGCAGCGGTGCTAAGGTGCCACGCACGGTAAGCCCGGCAGGCAAGGCCAGGATGTCGACAGATTTGCCAGTCGTGTGTCAACAGAAACGCGCGCGGGCACAGCAGATGGTAGTCATGCGCGGTGTGGATGATCGGTACGCCGGCCTGCCGCGCGCGCCGCCATATGGTTGCGGAGAGTCCATCAATCAGATGGGTGTGGACGATATCTGGCGAGGCCTTGCTGAGGATTGCCTGGAATTGCTTGCCGGCATCCCAGTTCCAGGCATCGCGTAGGTGCCAGAACAGGCGCCGATGCCGCTTCTGTCCATCACGCGTGAAGTTCCAATAGACGTTACGTGGAAAGAAGCGGATGACCGTCACGCCGTTGCGGGATTCCACTGGATAAGGCTGCATCTCCGGCCCGCAGGTGGACACGACGGTGACCTGATGCCCACGTTGCACCAGTCCTTCGCTCAGCCACGCGACAATCAGCTCCGCGCCGCCCGCCATAATTGGCGGATATATATTGTTTGCAACCAGGATATGCATCAGAGGACTAAAGCCAGCGACGGAGGAAGCGGGGCACGAAGCTCCGGTAGCGGGTCAACACTGCTCCCACCACGGCGCCACCGGAAGCGCTGACCGAGTCCTTCAGCTCGGCAGCTACGGGGGCCCTTGTTCTGCCGGCTTCAAGCACCAGGATGTTGCCATCGACGAAGCGTGACAGCAGCAGACCCATCGGCGCCTCGGAGGCGGCCGGCGACGCAATCACCACGAGGTCGAAGCTCTGGCGCAGCCTGTCGAGGAACTCCGGCATCCATCGCAACGTTGGTGCTAGATCAAGCGCACCGCGCATGCTGGGGAACGTCATCTGGTAGAGATCCAAACCGACCACGCGGGTAATATCTGTGTCCATGTCGATGAAATTGGGCTGCCGAAGGAGCGCCGGCTCTAGCTGGCCGGTATCCACCTTCATGCTCGCTCCGTTGACGAACAGCACGCGCTTGCCGAGCCAAGCCGCGCTGATATAGGCAAGATCATAGACCACCGCCTCGATCCCGGCGTCCGGCTCCGGCGCGAAAAACTGAGCGATAATCCCCTGGTCGGTATCCAGCGACTCGGCAAGCGAGTGATGCAACTTCACCAGTTGGTTCGGCGCCAAACCGTGTGGCCGCGCGCCCGCTGCCAGTCGCGGCGGTAGTTTCGGGCGTGGCACCGGGACTGTACGAGCGTCCACGCGCTGTCTTGTGGCAAAATCGATCATACCGGGAATTCTCCGGCCGGGGTGCTGATGGGCGCTACAGAAACCACCTAGGTGTCCCCTGCAAAGGTTGCCAACACAGGTAATCCAAGAATGCGCGTTACATCGCGCGGCGTTCGGAAACGGTCATCGAACCCTTCGACCGCGAGGACACTGCCAATGCCCGCTATCAGGGCCACCACAACAGTTGCCAACGCCACCAGCTTACGCCGTGGCCGTGCCGGCACATGAGGCACAACCGGCGCCGCGATCACGACTGCGGCGGAGATTCTCTGGGCATTGCGATTGGCTTCGACGCGCGCGGTCTCATAGCGGATCGCCATGGTTCGATAGGTATCATTCTGGATCTGTACTGCTCGTGTAAGATCGTCGGTACTGGTTACGTTGGGTTTCGAGATCGTCCATGCGCGTGTTGATCTGCGCCAGTTGCTGCGTCAGAACCTGTTGAGGCTCGCGCGCGCTGGTGGCCTCGGCCGCGGCACGCAGATAATCCGTCCTGATCGACTGGTTGACCGGATTTGGCTGGTACGCCGTACGCCCTCGTGCTTCGCCGGTGCGGGCTCGCACTGCCGCCGACAGCGATGCGATCTGCGCGTCTAGTTGCTTGTAGACCTCGCTGCCCGGGAGATAGGTGCTTGCCAGTTCGTGCCGTTTGGCCCGCAATTGATCCAGGCGAGTTTCAGCCTCGTCAGCAGCCCTGTACCGCTCACCGGGGGCCGAACTGGTGACGTTGGCCGGCACGCTGTCCAACAACTGCTTCAGCGCCGCTTCCCGCTGTTCGGCCTCCAGGACCCGCCCCCGGGCGGCGCCCAGTTTACCTTCCACATCAGTGCGAGCAAGTAGAAGCTGCGAGATCTGCTGCTGCAGGTCTGCTATTTGATGGTGTGACTTGAAACCGGCAAGCGCGTTCTGCGCGGCGGTCAGCTTGTCGCGAGAATTCTTCGCCTCGTCTTCAGCAAATTGTAGTTGTGGGTTGGCATAGACCGCCGCCTCCTGAGCAAAGAACTGATTGAGGAGCTGTTGCACCGCGTCGCGTGCCAACGTCGGATCCGGGTGCAGAAAGCTCAGGTTCATCACGTCGCTTTGTACACCGACGTCCACCACGAAGTTGGACGCGAACGCCTGCACCGCCAGCTCGAGTTTGCGCGCGGCACTATTTGGCGTAGCGGCAATCTGTGGATAGAGCCGTGCCAGGCCGATGGTGCCGATTACGCCCCTGGTCAGATCCGGACTGCGCAGGATGTCAGCGTCAGAATAGAGAATTTCGCGGTGTTCGTTGGATCCTTGCTGTTGGCTGGGCGGTGTCATTGTGCGATCTATATTGGGCACGGTCTGGCTCTCGAAATGCAGCACGAGCGATGCACCGGATTGATAGAGTGGCTGCTTCAGCAGCAGGTAGATTCCGCCCACCATGCAGACAGTGCTAAATGCCAGAAGGAACAATGTCTTCCGCCTGAGGAAGGCCAGAATGGTCCCACGAAAGGATGGCTGTTCGACCATTGAAGGCTCCGGTGCGATGGGCTAGTTGGGTGGATGCTGACTGGCCAATAGGTTCGTCACTTGATCGGCACCACACTGCTTGCCGGGTTGTTGTTGACCACATAGCTGAAGCCCCAGCTCACCGGAACAAACGCCAGCAAATACTGGTTCAGGAACCGCCAGACCTCGGCAACGCCGGCACGCGGTACGTAAACCACATCGTACGGCGCCAGGCGGATATCCGCCGCCGGATCCTTGGCCCACATCACATCCTGGACGCGCGACGACAGAAACTGCGGTACGTCGTCTGGTCCTCGACGGATGATGAAGACCTTGTCCTCGTCACCTGTCATCATCTTCAAACCGCCGGCGCGTGCGATCGCCTGCGACAGCGTCAGAGTCGGACCGACCGTAATGAACTCTCCTGGATTCGCGACCTCGCCGCCCACGTAGATGCGCGTGGGTGCGAAGGATTTGAGGACAACAGATAGACGCGGACTCCTCAGTTCGTGCCCGTAGTCGTGCGTCAGCGCGTCGGTCAGATCCGGCACGGTGCGACCGTAGGCTAGTTCATCATGTACCACCGTGGTGGAGATATGGCCATCGGGACGGACTGTAACCTCCTCATTCAATTCCGGGTTTAACATCAGCCGCACATCGAGTATGTCACCCACCTGAATCTGGTAGGGTGGAAGAGCCGAGACACGGCCAGTACCCTCGGCAGGCTTGACCGGTGCAGCTGGCAGCGTAGGCACCGGACTACAGGCTGGAATGCCGATAGCGATTGAAAGTCTGAAGAGACAACTCAATGCTGATGGAGTTGCGTGGCGACGTGCGCGCAGATTGACCCGTCGCTTGCCTGCCAACCTGCGTGCACCGCTCCGGGTTCCGTATGCGACACCGGAACGAGTTCGGACCTGAGTCCATGGCTTGTCGCACCTCCAACCTGATAGGGAACTTGCGTAACTGCGGCGGTCAATCCCAGCGTTCAGCACTTCGCTAGTGTGCTCCCCGTTGCAAAAAGACTGCGGGGATGGTCTTGAAGAGGATCGCGATGTCGTGCCAGAGGGTCCAGTTCGCGACATACCACACATCCAGCTTCACGCGGCTGGCGTAAGGCATGTCGCTGCGGCCACTGACCTGCCACAGCCCTGTGAGTCCCGGTTTCGCTGCATAGTAAGACTCGATATCATTGCCGTAGCGCGCCACCTCGGTCTGCACGATGGGACGTGGGCCGACCAGGCTCATTTCGCCGCGCAGCACATTGAAGATCTGTGGCAACTCGTCGAGGCTCGAGCGGCGCAAAAACAAGCCCAGCTTGGTCACCCGTGGATCATCGCGCAGCTTTTGATTGGCGACCCATTCCGCCGCCGCGGCGGGGTCGTTGACGATCACCTGCCGTAGCACCTTGTCGGCATTGACCGCCATCGATCGAAATTTGATGCAGTCGAACACGCGGCCGCCAGCGCCGATCCGACGGTGGCGATAGAACGCGGGACCGCCGTCGGCCCGAATTCAGTACAGCGAGAACCGCCATGAGAGGGGCAAGCAAGAACAACAGCAGGATAGCGCAAATCTGGTCGAACGCAGCCTTCACCAGACGACTGGATGGCCGCGCCAGGTTGTTCCGGCTGACCAGCATCACGATATCGTGGCCGAGGAAATAGTGTTGGCGGAAGCCAATCACCGGCAGGCCGCGCAACGCTGGTACCAGGCCGATCGACAGCCCGGTGCGCCGCAAGGCGCCAAGCACCGCACGTTCCGCCTGCGGATTGCCGCCGCCGATCGCGACCACCACAAAGTCGGCATCTCTCGCCGTTATCATCTCGACGAGGTCGGAATCCGGCAATGCAGCCGCAGTTTCCGACGCCACAGCACCGATCAGCCGGTAGCCGAGTGCGGTGTCCGAGGACAACGCCGCCCGCGTTGATTCGATCTCGGCAGCACCTGCGACGATCAGTGTGCGCAGCGACCAGAGCCCGACCGCACGCAACACCTCGCGGGTTGCCATCCGCAGAATTAGCAGACACGGGCAGAATAGCACCCAGCGTAGCAGCCCCTCGGCTAGGACGGGTCTGCTGTAAATCGCGATGGTGAGAAATGTATCGCACGACAGCGCGACTGCCGTCCCGACGGCCACATCGCCGAGTTGCGTCCAGAATGGTACGCGCACTGTATAGTGACCGCGGCCACCAAGGTAGCTTAGCAGACTCACCAGCACGAGGAACGTTCCCCAGCCGTGCCAGGCCGTTCCTAAACTCGTGACATTTTCAAACGCCCTCGTGTAGGGCGAGTGCGCCAGCCCCCCGGTGATCACAGATGCGAGAAGAGTTGCTGCCACGAAGGCCGCTAAATCGGCGCTGAGCAGCGCGACCGTGCCGGCGCGCATTCGGGCCAGGCTTCGGGAAGACGGACGGTATAAGGCCGTATTCGACTGTATCTCCGAGATCATTGGGAGCGTGCGTTGCGATTGCTTCGCTGGATACACGAGGAATCCCTCAACTCCTGTCGCTTGATCAACCCGCGCGGCTTCGGAAAGCCGCCGGAACGTTGGCGACGGGCGGTGCAACTCGTATGCCAAGACGCCCTGCCTGATGCGGAAGCGGAAGACGCCTCCCGCACCCTTGCTCCGCGATCCTGCCGCTGCGACGCGAGGAGGCGCCGTGAGCCTGAGGCACCGAGCATGTACAACCGGTGTAACTGTTTACGTAGCGTTGGTGTCAATGGCGTTGGTCGGTGACGCTGAGATGCAGAAGTCGGGGTTCCCAATGGCGCGACGACGTCGAGCCGAGCGCAACAAGCGTATGGCGACCTGCGGCCATATCGAGGGATGACAGGCGAGTGTGCCGAGAACTTTCGACGCCCTGGCGCCCTCGGCACGCAATCGATTGATTTTGCTGATATGATGCAGCCGTCTGAACGCGCGTGCACGAGCATCAAGTAGACCGGCGAGGATGTGCTCGTGCCGCTGGCGGAGCAGGTCCTGAACTTCTGCATTGGCGAGGAGCGCCGATCGGAAATCGTAGCGCCAACTGCCTGCGCCAGTGGTCGTCCATTGCCGCGACAGGCTGCCGAACGGTTCGGTCCAGTTGTAAAGAGGCCCTGATACCAGATACCCAGTGCCGCCGGCGGCAAGGAATTCAACGAGATAAAGAAAGTCCTCGGACAGCCGGGCGTTCTCGCGGTAGGTCAGCTTCGTCTCACGGAGGAAGGCAGCGCGAACAACCGGTTTCAACATGCCGTAATTGAATTCGGCGTAAGGGTCGCTTCCATCGGCGAAGACTTGCTTGGTGAGCCGTCTGTCGCCCTGCTCGGGTGGGAACGCGGTGCGAACGACGCTGTTGGCTGCGGCGTCAAAAAAGGTACTGGTTGTCAGCGACCAGCTCCGCGCCAGATCCTTCTCCTGCGCCGACGAGGACGGCCAGGCGATCCGGTTCGTACCAGTCATCGGCGTCTAGCACCGCGATCCAATCCCCGCGAGCCCTCGCGATGGCGACGTTCATCGCGTGTGATTTACCCCAATTCGTTGGCAGCGCGATGACGCTGATCCGGCGATCGGCGACTGCCAAACTTTGTGCCAGAGCAAGCGAGCCATCCTGCGAGGCGTCGTCGACGATCAGCAGCTCGCTGTCCTGCAGACTTTGCCGCAGGACGGAATTTATCGCACGCTGCAGTGTCCCGGCACTGTTGAACACGGGGATCACCACTGATACCTGGCACGACTTACATCGCTCGCCCACGGGTGGTCCTTCACCAGAGAGTGGCGGGCATGGTCCCGCAGAGCACACCCCTAGAGATGGGGTCCTTGAGCGCGAGCAAGCGATGTGCCAACTGGGTGTGACGTAGCGTTACGTAACCCCTCACACAGCATTTGCAGTCGTACGTTATGCGGCAGGGCACACTCCGCGCATTCCTCATCGCTATGAGGGGGTTGCTGCTCTGGGAAAATGAAACAACCGTTTGGGGATGCGGCGACCCGGGAGCGCGCGATGCGGTCTCGCGGTCGCGAAAGATCTCGGCCGGCTCAAGGCGATTTGATCGTCCCGCCTCGCCAAACCGCCGGCCCGACGCTCTCTGGCAGCAATTATGCATCGCGCCGGTCACGTTCTGGGCAACGAACCGTAGGCACAGCCGATGAGCTCATCCATACCCGACGACCCTGGCGTTCGGGAACCAATTCTGCCCAGCATATCCGACACGAGCGCTACGGCGCCTACACGCATCTCGATACCAGTCATCGCCGGGACCGCGTTGTTTGCCGTGTGCGGTCTCGTCGCCGCACTTCGACAGGAGGCCTGGGAATATCCGGTGCTCCGGACCCTGAACGCCAGCGCCGGCCGTTCGGCTCTGCTGGATCGTGCCGTCCACGCACTCACCACCCGCGACCTGCTGGAAGGTGTCGTATTTGTCGCCTTGCTATGGTTCTTATGGTTCCGCACGACCGATACCGACGTGCGCGCTCATTTGCTGACTGGGACGGTGGCGGCGTCGCTGGCCGGCATATCAAGTCGCCTATTGCAGATCGGCCTGCCAACCCATTTACGCCCCTTGCACACCCCGGCGCTTGGCTTTGTTCTGCCCCTCGGGGTCGAGCCCGAAGTGCTCAACCGCTTCAACTCGTTCCCAAGCGATCATGGCGCGATCTACTTCGGATTAGCACTCGTTATCTACCGAATCTACCCACGGCTGGGCATCGCCGCCTTTGCCTGGGCGATGATCGTGAACGTGGCCCGAGTCTATGATGGTTATCATTTCCCGTCCGACGTCCTGGGCTCCGTGGGTCTCGGTGTGCTGGTGGTCAGTCTGTTCGAGAACCGGTGGTGCCTGGAGGTTGCACGCCGCGTCCTTGTCTTCGAACAGACCCGTAGGCCTGCATTCTATGCGCTGGCTTTTGTGATTACCTACCAGGTTGCCTCCTTGTTCGATGATGTCCGTCAGATCGGCCGCGGATTCGCTAGCGTGTTGCTGCATCACGATCCATTCGGCGGCAGCTGATGTTGCGGGGGGGACTGCGGTGATGCCATCATCATGTCAAATTGACGGCCACACTTGCCTCTTGCCACCCCTGGCTGTCCGGTGGTGTTGAAGGGGAAGCCGAATGCTGCGCTCTCTGTTGCTTGCTTTGGTGATGGTCGCTGCGCTGCTGGTCCTATTGGCCGGCGCCTCCGGCGGCCTGCAGTCTTTGACCCGCCCGTTAGCCATGCTGCCTGCCATCGTGGCGAACGTCACCGCGGATTGGCCCGGGCCGTCGCGAGCGGGCAGTCAATCGGCTGCGCCCGCTCAGGCTTCAACCACGAACCCATCTCAGCCGCCTGGCGCCTTAGAGCGCCAGGTCAGCGACCTGCAAACTCAGCTTGCGCAGCGCTCACAGGACCTTGCCTCGCTGCATGCCAGCCAGGAACAGATGCGCCGGGAGCTCGGCATCTTGCTGCAACAGCGCCAGTCGGCCACGCAAGTGCCAGCACCGCCACAGGGTCAGGCCGCACAGCCCACGGTGATAACATCGTCACCGCAAGACCTTACATCGCGGCACTCGAGCCCGGATCAGCAGCAAGACTCCAGCACAGTGCAACAGCAGAACTCGGCGGAAGCGGCACTCGCACGGCTGCGAACACATGAGGGCTCGGCGAGCACTGCGCAGGCGACCGCGGCTCAACTGTCGGGACTATCTGCTCTGGCACGGCAGCAATCGCAGCGTCAGCCGCTGACCTTATTCCCCTCGCCTCAGGTTGAACCAACGCCGCCAGCGCAAATACCTTCGCCGTCGGCGAACCTGATAACCGCACGGCAACTGCTGGTATCCGGCCGCACCGAGGAGGCACGGAACCTGCTCGTTCGAGCACAGACGCAAATGGTATTGCAGCCGGTCGCCCCGGATCGACCCGCAGCTGAGGGCGGCAGCGTAGCAGCAACACGGATCGGCGGTGCAATCCGCTTGCTCGACGAGGGTAACACTGGGGGCGCCATGCAGGCGATCAACATTGCGATGGCCAGCCCCGACGTCGAGCAAAGCGATCGCGGGCAGGGGTGGCAGCGCTATCCATCCGCACCGCCAGGTTATGTTTACTCACCATGAGGCCCAGCGCTAACCGGCGATCGGCTCCTGACACAAGGCGGCCACCCCGTGACGAAGTGCATGCGACGTGATCGGGCGTCGAGTTCGCTAGGAGAGCAGCGCCGAATGTACCAGCGTTGTCCGTACGCTGAGTCACGTCTGATCGCTTGTGATAGTGGCGACCGAATGTCATCGACGATTGCTCGTGCAAGCCAAGAGCACCACGGGTCCACGCCTCTGTTGCGTGGATGAGAGCGTTGTCGAAAGGATTGGGACATTCGCTGCTTGGTCGTCCGGGTGCGATGCTGTTGGTTGGTAGCGATGGCGTCGCTCCATGTGATTCGACAAGTTACTTGACCCGCAATACGTTCCGCCAGATGAAGTAAGACCCGACTAGTTCACCACATCGCGCCCCCGCTAGCGGCGATTGGTCGGAAAGTCGCTCAAGAGATAATAGTGGCGCGTCGGCGGGAGCTTCCCGCCAGCGGCCAGAATCTCGGCAGGTGTCTGCTGATGAGCCACCTCCGCTGCACAAAGGTGCACCCAGCAGTGGCGCCGGATCTACCGCCCGACCAGCCTGCAATACGGCAAAGAACAAATGTGCACCAAAACTAACGCCAGTATGCCCGACGACTCCGACTATCTCGCCAGCCGTGACCATGGACTTTCCTAATGTCGGAGCGACCATGGCGAGATGACTGTAGGCCGCGACGAAACCATCGTGTTGGATCAACACTTCCAAATCCACCAGGACCGCTATGCTGGATGCGCAGCAGTTTGCCTGATGCGACCGCACGGACCGGTGTTCCTTCGGGGGCCGGTAAATCAACGCCGTTGTGATACGTACCCGCTTGGGGATGATTCGATAGCACGCGTGGGCCGAATGGTGATGAGATGCAAGAACCAACCGGCAGAACAATGGCACCATGTCGTAGTTGGGCAGCAGCGGGAGCGGAGCATAGAGCAGTGGCTAATACAATCGTGATACCCCGCATCGTTGCGCTCACCCTGTTGTTCGCCGACGACGTCGACCGGAAGATGCGATCGAACCTGGCAGTGCTCCAGGGCTGACCTTTTAGTCCGGGAGTTCGGCTGATGACGGTCCGATCGGCACGATATCAGCCGGCTCGAAGCCGTTGGATCCTATCAGTAGCATACTTGGTAGCAAATGAGCGATCTGGAAAACCTGCCCCGTGTTATTCGCAGATGGCGTATCGGACATATTGCCGTCAGCTGGCGCACCCTTGCCTCCTGGACTGCTGCACTCGGACTAGCCTCGTTCGCGTTGTCAGCGATCACGGTCACAGCAAGGTCGCAACTCTGGCTTGGTCCCCAAACCGTCATCCTTGGCAGCGTCGGCCTTTGTGTTGGTGTCACGATTGCGCTGCTTGCCCAGCAGTTCGCGCGCGCGTGTGGCGCCGAATTGCTCGATCGCCCATTACTGTCGCGACGTGGCATGTGCGCTGTCATCATCGCGTGCGCCACCGTCACATCAGTAATCCTATACCTTGCGTTCGCATGTTTCCCCAACTCGGCCGACGAGTACGGATTCCTCTTCCAAGCCAAGACGTTTGGCCACCTCCGGCTCTGGAACTCTCCTCCACCCGACCCCGGATTATTCAATCAGAATTACATCATAGCGCGCGGCGGCATCTGGATCAGTCAGTACCTCCCGGGCTGGCCGGCAATCCTCGCTATGTTCCAACTTGCAGATCTGCCATCGTGGCTTGCGGCACCGGTATGCGGCGCCCTGTTGGTGCTTCTGCTGTGGACAGGCTTGAGCCTGGAATGCAGGTCACCGGCGCTCACCGTCGCGCTATTGCTCGCTTATGCAAGTTCGGATTTCTTCCTGCTGAACAGTGCAACCTATTTCTCTCATTGCGCCAGTGCGCTTGCCGTGGTCGGCAGCATCGTGTGCATGCTGCACGCCGAACGCGACACATCCTGGCGGTGGCCCGCCTCCGCCGGCGCCTGCTTTGGCTTGGCGCTGTTGTGCCGGATCGACAGCGCTGCGTTGGCAGGTGCCACCGTGTTTGCCGGCTGGATCGAGCAACGCTGCCGGAGGAGAACACTGATCCTCGGCATTGGAGGTGCGGCGCCATTAGCTGTGGTATTTGCCGGCTACAATTGGCTGGTCACCGGCAACCCGCTCCTGCCGCCGACCGCATGGGCCGGCGAAATCAGCTTGGGCGCCAATGGCCTCCAGGGCGTAGAGGCCACACCCCTACATTTCCGAATGCTGATACAGACACTCTGGCGCTTCGGCGAACTGGCGGACACTGCATCGCTCGTGGTGCCCGCGCTGTATCTCGTCGCGCTCAGCACGCGCTTTCGCGCCAGCCGCCTGCGCTTCTACGATGTTGTGCCGATTGCTAATTTCGCATTGTTCCTGATATTTCCCGATATTGGCGGCTTTCAGATGGGACCGCGCTACTGGTTCGACGGCTTTATCGCCATGCACATAACACTGGGCAGCGAGTTCTCTCAGCAGTCACCTGCGTGGCGACGCTTTGCCGTCGCCTGCTGCCTCTTGCTGACACCGGTGAGCCTGGCGCGATTGCCGGCTCAGGTCACCTTCGAGGCGCATGTTATGCACGAGCGGTCATCAGTGTTCCGCCTCGGTTCGGCCTTACCACAAGATCGGCGATCCGTGGTTCTGCTGACCGACTTCCCCAGCGCCTGGAATCGCCGCGCCAACCGGACGGCGCCAAATCTCGCGAAGGACTTCGTGCGCAACGGAACTCAGCTCGACAAGCCGGTGCTGTACGCGCGCGGTGATGTGCCTGGTGCGCTCGAGCGCGGATGTGCGTTGTACCCGGAGGCCGCATTCTACATCTTTCGCCTCGATAGCGCTCACCCGAATGGTTGGCTCGAACCGCTGGCCTGCACTCCTAGTAGAGTGCATTAACCGCCATTCCGCCGGGGGCGCACCGGGCAGCGACGGGTAGGATTCCATGAATATCGAGGCGTACGGCGTAGAGCGGTGGTCTGGCGAGTTGGCGCTCGCGCTCAAGGCAAGGGACCTATCGACCTGACCCATCAGGCCGTGCTTATCCCGAATTGCCACAGCAAGCTGAGGCAGTTGGGCATCGCGACGTGGCGCGCACAAATGAACCTCATGCAGTTCGGAATTTGGACGATGGGCGTAGATGTAGCAGTAGTAACAGCGTGCTCGCATGAGTTCGAGGATGCACCGCTCGCCAGGACTTTTTTGCCGTGGTCGCTTTCCGCAGCATCGAGTTTTCTTGGGACTCCCGCGTCATCGGTCGGCAGCAACGTGCATATCTTCACCGGCCTACCCGGCTCGACCCTAACTGGCCGACCGGCTCAGGCTTGGCAAACAGGGGAAGATGGATATGTCTGAGCTCGATCAATGGGACAGCTTCTATGTCAGGTCGGCGGCCGGCGCACTCATTGTATTGCAGTTCGTCGTTATAACGCTCATAGCAGCGAGACCCCCGCTGCGTGCGGCTGAGGCCGGCGCCGCATTCGCAACGCCGACAATCGTTTACTTTAGCACAACGCTGCTGTTATCGGCTCTCCAGCGGGTCCCCTGGCCATCGGTCAGTCTCGCTGCGGGATTGTGGGGCGTCATTGGCCTCGGTGGAGTAGCGTATGCGGTGATCGTCGCCCGGCGTATGAGAATGCAGACCGTGTACCAGCAGTTCGAGGACTGGTTGTTTCATCTTCTGCTCCTTTTGGGAGCCTACACTCTGCTCGCGTTATCCGCTCTCACGGCTTCCTCATACACGCACGAGACCCTGTTCGGCGTTGCCGCGGTGACGCTGATACTGCTCTTTATCGGCATTCACAACACCTGGGACAGTCTCGTCTATCACGTGTTTTCCAGAGGAACTGGACGCGAACAGTAACCGATGTTGAGCGACGTTCCGAACAAAGCTGCGGCCGCCGGGTGAATTCTCCTTAAGAGTGGCGCTTCGCCACGCCGTAGCTTCCTCAACTGTCGGTGATGATTACCCGCGACACGAACTGCAAGCTCGTCGACGGGCGTTTGAAGAAAGGCTTGGCGGTGTCATCTGATCAATCGCCGTGGTCACGATCCGCAGATAGGGCTGCACTCAAGAGCCGTTTCGCTCTCTACCAGGTAGGGCGGCTCACAAGCACGAGAAACGCGCGTGAAGGTGTGGTCCACGAAGAACGTGCGCCACCCAGCGCGCGACGGTCAGCACCCGCATGGGCGGCCTCTCGTGCTGGCAGCAATCTTGCTTCCCTGACAGACAGGACCGCCCATGGTGGCGCGAACCGGTTGGAGGATGACAATGCGGTTCGGAACGATGACGGGTTCGCTGAATCTTTGTGGTATGGCGCCGGTGCTTGCCATCGGGCTAACTGGTCCGGTAGGAGCGCAACCTCCCCCAGGTCCACGGTGTGGACCAGGCCCAGGCCGGGGCCATTCGTCGCTGGTCCGCTGTCGGGGCTTGGTGCCGCCGCGTTGGCGGGCGCTGCGGTCGGGCGCTCCGCCACCTCCGCCGATGGATGTAGCCCCTCCCCCTTCTGATGCGTATCCCTACTACGCTCCGGCGCCACAGCGGCGGGTCTACTGGAGGCAGCATCAATGAGCACACAAGCGGTCCGGACGGAAGACTTCGTGAACTCCATTGGCATCAACACGCATCTCGACTTCAGTGTCACGGCGTACAACAGCGTCTCCGTCGTCGAATCAGCGCTCAACTATCTGGGCGTCGCACAAGTTCGGGATGCGATGCAGTTCTCTACCAGCCCCGCCTTGTTCGCGGAAGTCGCCGCCGCCACCGGCGTCAAATACGATCTCTTCCTGGCGCCAGGCTCCGGAGCCGACCTTGATGGCGAACTACAGAATCTCCAACAACTGCCGCTCAGCGACATCCAATCGGTTGAAGGTCGCAATGAACCCGATCTCTACGGTCCAGGCTTCCACGAAGGCATCGCCGATCAGGTCACGCTGTACCAATTCGCACAGCTAAACCTGCCGGGTATACCGGTCATTCAGGAAAGTTTCGGGGGCTTGCCGGACTATGGCAACGCGGGCGATCAGTCCAGCTACGCCGATTATGGCAACGCCCACACCTATTTCGGCACCGGCAACAATCCCGCACTTGGCGACTGGATCGGTGTGCTGAACACGGACGCGCTCAAAGTCACGCCAGGCAAGCCCGTGATCATCACGGAAGCCGGGTATTACACCACCGGCAGCACCACCGATCCGAATTCGGTCGATGTCTCCGTCCAGGCGAAATACACCCTCGACCTCGTGCTCGACAGTATCCAGGCGGGCAACGTCAAGACATATTTGTACGAATTGCTCGACCAAAAGTCGGGGGACGGCAGCTCAGAAGATAATTTCGGCCTGTTCTATTCCGACGGCACGCCGAAGCCCGCCGCGACCGCCATCCGCAATCTGTTGACATTGCTCACCGACCCCGGAAGCAGCGCATCCGGATTCCCGCAGGGATCAATGACCTACAGCCTGTCCGGCCTGCCGAGTGGAGGCAACAGCTTCCTGATGGAAAAAAGCGACGGAAGTTATTGGCTGGCGGTCTGGGACGACACACGCCTTTCCGGCCCGGTTTCGCCGACCGACATTACCGTCCCGCCAGCCCCGGTCACGGTCAATCTCGGGTTCACTGCCGATATCGCGGTGTTCGATCCGCTCACCGGCACCGCCGTCATCCAGGCCGCGAATGGGGTGAGCAACGTCACCATCAGCCTGCCGGATCATCCGGTGCTGGTGGAGGTCCTCCCTGTCAGCGGCAGCACGACAGCGCCGCCAGTCGAGCCGCCACCCGGCTACACGGTGAGCCCCTCGTTCACCGTCCCCGGCGGGGAGACTGTCGCGGAAGGACAGACGATCGCTGTCGCCGGCGTTCAGTTCGACGATTCCGCGGCCGCCAACGCCGCCGGCGCCCTGTCGCTCAACGTCTCCAGTATCGTCGGCAATTTCAGCATGACGGATGACGCCGGCGACGTGCTCACCGGCTCGGGCACAACATCGATTTTCGTGCAGGGTAACTCTAGCGCAGCTCAACGCCGATCTCGCCACCCTGTCCTATACCGCCGGCGCGAATGCCGGTCCGGACCAGCTGAGTATCACTATCAACGATCAGAGCGGCAACACCTTCAGCGTTGTGGTTCAGGTATCCGTAACGGCGACAGGAGGCGACACACCGCCGCCGTCCGGACCATCGATCACCATACCCGCACCCGAGACCGTGGCCGGCAGTCAGACCTTGCCTATATCCGGCGTTCAGGTGGTCGATAGCTACGCCGCCGGCAATCCCGGCTCCATGGCGCTCAACGTCTCCAGCACTGGGGGCGACATCGCCATGACCGATGGCAGCGGCACGGCTCTCGCGGGGTCAGGCTCGACGAACATTTTCGTGCAGGACACGTTCGCACAGATCAACGCCGATCTCGCGACCCTTTCTTACGCGGCAGGCGCCAGCGCCGGTACCTGGGCAAATCAGCGTCCAGGTCTATGACCAGCTCGGCCTGTCCACGAACGCCACGGTTCAGGTATCCGTAACGGCGACAGGAGGCGACACACCGCCGCCGTCCGGACCATCGATCACCATACCCGCACCCGAGAACGTGGTCGCCAGTCAGACGTTGCCAATATCCGGCGTTCAGGTGGTCGATAGCTACGCCGCCGGCAATCCCGGCTCCATGGCGCTCAACGTCTCCAGCACTGGTGGCGACATCGCCATGACCGATGGCAGCGGCACGGCTCTCGCGGGGCCAGGCTCGACGAACATTTTCGTGCAGGACACGTTCGCGCAGATCAACGCCGACCTCGCGACCCTTTCTTACGCGGCAGGCGCCAGCGCCGGTACTGGGCAAATCAGCGTCCAGGTCTATGACCAGCTCGGCCTGTCCACGAGCGCCACGCTGCCGGTCTCAATAACCCCCACGTCGGCGCCGACCGGCCCGACCATCACCGGCACCGCCGGAGACGATACCATCGTCGCCACCCTCAACAACACCACTATCAATTCCGGCGCGGGCAACGACAACATTTTCCTGTCCGGCACCGGCGACGTCGTCACCACCGGCAACGGAACCGAAACCGTGATGGGCTTTGTCGGCGGCAACACCATCACCACAGGTTCCGGCAACGACGTCATCCGCGTCGGTGGCACCGGCAGCGTGGTCAGCGCCGGGCTGGGCGACAACACGATCTCCGACAGCGGCAACAGCAATACATTTATTCTGCCGACAACCGGCGGCACCGACGACTTCTTCGGCTATGTCCTGCAAAACAGTGACTTGCTCGACCTGCGCCCGCTCCTCGCCGCCACAACCTGGAACGGCAGCCAGTCCACCCTGGCCAATTACCTTGAGGCTACCGCCTCTTCCGACGGCGCCAACACGATGCTTGTCGTCACCCCCCTCGGCAGCCCCACGGGCGGCAGCTATACCGCCGCGACCTTCAATGACAGCGGGGTCATCTCGCTGCAGACTCTGCTATCCCACAGTCTGGCGTAGGAGAATGTCCGATGGCGCTGGACCTGGTAGCAACTACGGCTGCTGTGTGGGTCTCCTGGAGCCTTGCCTGCCCGAGGGCCGTGCTCGCATTGATCGAGCGTAGCGGTCGAGACAGTCATCCCGTCGCTGCCGAGACCAGCTGCGATGGTCGCATAAAGCGGGACAGTTCTCCACCAGGGCCTTCTGATCGATCAACGCATCGCCGAATCCGTAGCTCTGAATGGTCTGGCTCGCCTGGGCAAGCGCCAGATGTTCCTTCGATAGAATGGATTCCGAGCCGAAAACCACCTCCACGTCGGCAAGCCGGTCTGCCAGGCGGAGTAACATCTCGATGCTGCTGGAAAAGGTGATGGCCGCCGCAATCTGCTCCGGCACCGCATGCTCGAGGCCGAAGCCCTTGAAGCGCCGACAGAGCGCCTCGAGCGCTGGAATGGCGGCGGTTAGTCTTCGCCGCCCCGCTTCCGCGCACAGGGCATTGCAGTCGACCACCTGCGCCTCCGGGAGAGCCACAACCAGCGCTGAGTCGTCGAGATCGCTCGGCGCCACACGGCACGGCTCGACCTGAGCGGCCGTCTCGTCTGCCGCGGGGAGCCCGGCCGCAGAGAAAAGATCCAGCTGTCGTCCCGACATGGAGCCATGATGCAAACTACGGCGCGCGGATCAACCCGCCGGCACCGCGTCACGCCTGACACACCGCACGGTGGTGGTTGAGATACGCGTTGAGGTAGATGACATTCGTTCCGCACGTCGGTACGTACATTTTTCCCTCGCTGGGCACGAAGAGTGCCCGCAGCAGTCGCGATACACCCGACGGAAGCCCGTCGAGCTCATCCTCGGTGATCCTGACGTAGCCATGCCGGGAGTATTTGGCGATGGTCTTGAAGAGATTGACCCCACTGGAGATGTTTTTGATAGCGAACACGCCGATCCCATCGATCTTCGATGGCCGCAGGCGGCAATAGCAGTCGCGCAACACATGCTGGAGAAGTCGAGGTCGATTCATGGGAGACCTCTTGGTCGATCCTGTGCCGGGCATCATCGGAGCATCGAGCGGCAATTACTGTCGACCTTGCAGAGAGACGGTTAGCGTCCGCGCGGTAGTACGGCGCCATTTATCATCGCTGCTTGTCGGCCGCAGATTGAACGGCCGGGACCCCTCCCCTGCCCCACACACCACGTGGCCAACCATTACCGGCCGAGCGATCCGACGCGGTAACCACGCCAGTACCGGCGTATCGGCGACGGCCCCGTCGCTGCCAGTCGTGGGACCAACTCCTGGCCCATGAGACGGTCTCAAGCCAAAGGCCCGACCGCACCCTGGACGGCGCTGTAACCATCCCGATGGCGCACCCGGATCGGCGTCCAGGGCGCGTCCTGATCCAGCGCCAAGACGCCCGCGCGCGCGAGCTCCAGGCCGGCAACCAGCGTGCTGGATACCGCCACGCGACCGCGCAGTTCGCGCTCAGGCTCGGTGCCTTCAACCTCCGGCAGGAACGCCATCAGCGGACTGCCGTCCGGCAGCGCGTCGAGCAACTGACGCAACCGCGCAATCGCGTCGCTGACCTGCCAGAGTGTGGGTGGCCGGGGACGATAGAGCTCCGCCTGCGCCGGCACCTCCAGCGCAACCAGGCAGGCCCGCAGCAGTTCGGTGATGTCACCGACCCGACCATTGTTGCGGCCGCGCTGCCCGGTCCCGCAGCCAAACACATCGCGGCCGAGCTGAGGCCGGCGCTCGAGCCAGTCCGCGGCCGCGCGCACCTGCGCCCGGCTGACCAGCCGGCGCCGCAGCGCCTCCGCTTCGTCTTCCGCCGCCCTGGCCTCGGGCGTGTCGCCCGGCAGCAACAACCGCGAGCGCAGGAAGGCCAGGCTCGCCGCCATGACCAACCAGACGCCCCAGCGCCCAAGCTCCGCCACGCGCTCGCCGGTCCGATCGGCCAGCGCTGCTTCCATCGCGGTCGCGAACGCCTCGATCAGCGCGACGATCGACAGCCGCGCCAGATCGATCTTCCGGGCCTGCGCCATCTCCACCAACCAGTCGAGCGGTCCCGCAAAACCGTCGACCGAGAGCACCGGCGCCGCCTCCGCCGAAGCCGCGCGCGGCGCATCCTCCCAGGCGGAAATCTCCGCCACGAGGGCAGCCCGATTGGCCCGCTTCCTGGACGATGTCGGTCACGGTCCGCCGTACGTCGGACGCAGATCGAAGCAAAGCCCCGGCCAGCGCTCGGCCAGCGCCCGCAGGGCGCGCCACGGGGTCCAGTCGGCCGACCAGAACGTGACACGGAAGCTATCGTGCTCGGTCGCCAGTCCGGCCCGGGCCCGCGCCTCCTGACCGGCGACGATGTCCGCGGCGACGTGCCGTAGCGGCTCTGTCGTGCCCCAGTGTTCCCACAGCCAGGCGAGCGCCGCCGGATCATCCGGTCCGAGCTGGAGAACCCGATCGATCACCGGAACCAGAGTGTGCAGATCAAACGGACACGCCTGGCTCACGCCCACACGTGCAACAGCGCGGTCGTGGCGACCGCCAATGGCGGCGCGCAGCTGCCGTGCCAGCACGCGTGCTCCAGACACGCTCAGCGTGCGCAGCTGTGGGCGCGGTGGCGCCGCCAGCAGGTGAAAGACATCCTCCTCCATGCGATCGAGGTCGATCCGCCAGGGGATGATACCCGCGCCCGCTGCGGCGCGCCGAAACCCCGTGAGCTGATCGGTCGCTCCGCTTATGGTGAGCCGGTGGTGCAGCCAGTCGGTGTGCGCCAGCCGCATCGTCGCGGCTCGGCATTTGGCCTCGGGCCTACTGGCCCCATGCCGCGCGCTGGTGTCTTCACCCGCGGTAACCGCCGCTGCCGCTGCCTCTCGAGTGCCTGCATCCGGAACGCCGTCGCGGCCTCGCGCCGATGCGGCTTCGGGCGGACGCCCTTCGCTTGCGGCGCCGACCGCAGTCCCATCGCCACCAGACTGAGTGCGTAGCCAGGCGAGCAGCGCGTCCGCGGTCGCCACCGCATTGGCGGCCGCGCGCCTCATGCCGGCGCCTCACGTCTGAGACGTCCCCGGGCACGGCGCGCCACGATCCGGCGGATCGCGTCCGTCCCAAGCCGACGATGCTCGACATTGCCCCAGCGATCGACCTTCCGGAACACCGGGCCGAACCGGCTGTCGGACGCATCCAGCCAATCCTTCAGCGCATTCACCGGGCAAGCACCGAGCGAAGCGACGCGCCGGACGGTGACGATGCGGTCGGTGCCGGCGTGGCTGTGCAGCACAAGGTCAACCCCGGCTTCCCCGAACTGCACCTGCTCGACCTCGAGCCCTACCAGGACCCCGCGGCCAAGCCCGGCGGCGGTCAGCAGCAGGAGAGCGCGATCACGTAAACCGGCGAGGTCGGCCGGACAGGCAGTCGCCATTCGCATGAGTTGGGCCACCGCCGGCAGTATCGACCGCCGGCGGGTGGCGGTGCGACGGGCGTGCCGCAGCAGGGACGTCACCGCCGGATCGGACGCCGGCGAGGCCTGCCCATGCTGGCGATGCTCGGCGGCGATGGCGGCGGCGCGCCGGCCCAGCGTGCCGGCGCTGAGGCGGCCGGTAAGCGTCGCAAGATAGCTTGCGACCGTGGCCGGGCTGGCCGGCAGCGGTGCTGCCCCCGCGAGCCGGCACCACGCAACGAATGCCGCCCAGTCACTCGCGTAGAGCCGCGCGGTTTCCGGGGCAGGCGGATGCGGTGACGGTGCGGCGGACGGGATCTCGCCGTCAGGCACTTCGAGGCTTGCGCTCGGCTGGTGTGACTCGACGTCCATACCTCTCACTCGCCCTCCGCGTTCGTCCGTGGGCCGCCGGCCGTGGCGCCCATCGGCTGAGCACACGTGACGCGAATCCAAGCGATTCTCGCGGCTTAATCCGATTGAGGCAAGACCTATTAAGGCGTGGTAAGCACATCTTCCGCAAGCTTGTCCGTATCGGCTCGCACCTCCGGGCGGGGTTAGGCCAGTTTTCGGCCTCCGCCCGCGCCAAAGTCGCCCCAGGACCGTTCGAAAGACCGCGACAAATGCGGCGTTGCCGGGGTCAGGCCCCCTGCCCTTCCGCCAAGCTGGCCGTTTGGCCGCAGCACGCCAAGCCTTTGGCCACCTCTGCAAACGAGGGTTTGCGTGCGCCGTATGAATTTGTAAAATGATCGCGCTTAGGCGAACTCGAGCAGGACGAAATGCAGGCAAACAGCCGGAATGCCACCGTGACTGGCCGTCTGATCGGCTACGCCCGGGTCTCAACCGAGGAACAGGGCACCGATCCGCAGCTCGACGAGCTGCGCGCCGCCGGCTGCGACGCGGTCCGCGAGGAGCACGCCTCCGGCGCTGATCGCACCCGCCCGGTGCTGGCCAGCCTGCTGCGCGAGATCCGACCCGGCGAGACCCTCGTCGTGGTCAGGCTCGATCGCCTCGCCCGGTCGGTCAGCCATCTGCTCGACGTCATCGAGCAGCTCGAAGCCAAGGGCGCGCATTTCCGCAGCCTGCGCGACCCGATCGACACCACCACGCCGCAAGGCATGTTCTCGCTGCAGGTCCTGGGTGCCGTCGCCCAGCTCGAACGGGCGCTGATCGCCGAGCGCACCAAAGCAGGGCTGCGGGCTGCGCGTAGCCGCGGCCGGGTCGGCGGCAATCCTGGTCTGCGCGCCGGGAACCCTGACGCCATCCGCAAGGTTCGCGCGAGCCGCGACGCCGCTCACCTGGACAGCATCCTGGCCCAGTTGGACAATTGGCTGCCGATCGTGCGGCGGCTGCGACCCGCCCAACCTTGGGGCGACGTTGTGCGCGTCCTGAACCGCACCACCGAGGCCACCTGGACGGTGGAGCGGCTGCGCCGCACCGTGCGGCGGCTGGTGGCCGAGGGCATCGTCGAGGCGAAACTGCTCGACCGCGCGCCGCGTCAGCAGGGCGATGACCGGCTGCTCCGGCTGGTCGCCGGCATCGCTGCGGCCGCGCCGGACCGTACACTGCAGCAGATCGCCTCACAGCTCGAGGGCATGCGGGAGCGCACGCCACGCGGCGGAACACGGTGGCACCCCTCCTCCGTCAAGCACCTGCTCGCTCGTGCCGAACAGCTCGCCTTGGTCGGGACACCGCCAGCACAGGTTGATCCAGGGGTCTGGCGATAACAGGGACGAGAACAGTTGAAGCTGCGGACGGCGCGGCTTCAGGCCGCGCGCGCCTTGCGCGCCGCCGTCCGCACACCTATCGGGGAAAGCCGGCGCGCGCGTTTGCACGATGCTTCTCGTCCCTGAGCGATGGCTGATCGCGCACAAGCTTTCAGTAGAGACCCCCCTTGCTTATGATCGCTGCATGGACGCCGCGACCGTCCGCCGGAACTTGAGCGTTTCGTGAGCGGAGCCGTCGCTGCCGGTCGCTGTCGGGACGTGCCGAGGTGGTCGCTGCCGCGGCGAGGCGGCTGCAACGTGCTGAGGCGGAGCGGGCCGCATTCAACGCCTCATCGAGGAGGCGGAAGCGGAGAGCGAATGGCTCGGCTTCCTCACGGCCGATGAAATGCATGCCGAGATGACCGGCATCATCGATAAGGCGCGTCGAGCAGATTTTGACCCTGCCAGCAGTCCTAACCCTGCGTGCGCGGCGGGGCTTGGCCGTTGCTTTGGAGCGCATCGCCGCGGACAATCCGAGCGCCACTGCCCCACGCGGTCATCCCGATGGCCGGCGGCACGCTCGCGACCACCCAGGGAATTGCCGCGGCTCGGCTCCGGGCCGAGACGGACCGACTGGTGCGCCAGCCACGGCCTCCCTGCCCGGCCCGAGGACGTCGCGGCCTTCACCGCGGCACAGCGCTACGTGTTAGCCGGGTCGGATGCAAAACCCCCTGGCCACCAACACGCTGAAGCGTCGTCACGGAGACTAATGCCGGGTTGCACCGCGTGGCGCAAAGGGCAGTCGTGGTCGGGGAGGGGAGACCCCCGAGGTATAGGATCCCAGCCAGGCGCAGCCTCCAAGGGAGACCGGCGCGGCAGGGTGTTCATGTCGGCATTCCCTATGGCGTTGTCGGCTGGCCGGCGATCGATCCCTGGACCGTCGCGCGCATTGTCCAGGCACCTGGGTCGGCGGGCGGCTTCGATCCGACTAGTCTGAGCGGCCATCGCCCCAGCGGGGACGCCTGAACATCGCCAATGCCCTGAGGGTTTATCCGGCCCGAATCAATCAGCTCGGCCGGCATGGGAGCTGTGCGCCACTCGCCGCCTACACCGAGGAGGCGACTTGTTCGCCGACAACGACCTTAGCGGCGTGCTCTAGGCAGCCGCCCATCTATCTCCCGGCCGCCCGGTGTGAGCCCCTTCCCTTCTGTTTCGCCGCGCTTAACCCGTCCGTGTCTCCCGATCAGCCAAGCCGGTGACCGCCTGGCACCGAAACACGCTCGTTCATCAACGGCTTAAACCCAGTTGCAGACCTGCAACCGCGGTAGGGGCAAGGCACCTGACAGATGATATTGGTACGTCCAGCGGTATGCCGATGCAGGGGGTACGGCAGACCGCTGATACCAGTACGGGTCAGCCGAGTCGGACCGATGCCGTCGGTACGCGCCGGGCACGCGCCACCGATGAGAAGCGTACCCGTTCCTTAAAGCCTTCTTACCTAACAAGTCCCGAAGAAGGCCGCAAAAGCAGCGTACTGTTTTCATCGGTTGGCTTTTGCAAATTAGCCACAGTCCGGCAAATTTGTGAAAGTCCGGTGGCATGCGCGATCAATTTGCATAGTATCCATAGTCGCCTACCCGACCACGAGTCTCCTGGAGAGCGCATTCTGGCCCCTCGCCCACCCCTCGGACAACAAGTCCATCTCACGCTCGTCCGCGATGGGCGCGATGCCGCTCTGGCGCTCGCGCGCGATGCTGGCCAACCCGATCTGTTCGACCGGGTGAGCGCCGTTGCTGGCGAAGTGCCAACCCCGAGTTTCCTGCACTCTGCGCTCTGTGCGATGTCGCTGCCCGTCCGGCGGCCAGCCGACGAGCACGCACCGATCATCCGTCGGGACGGACAGTACACTCTGGTGATCAACCCCAAGCCGGTTGTCGACGTCCGCGAGGGCCGGCAAGGTCTTCGTAGCCTGGGAGTCCCGTACGGGTCCCTGCCGCGCCTCGTGCTGATCCACATCATGACCGAGGCAGTCCGGACAAGGTCGCGCCATATCACGCTCGGCGAGACATTCACCGACTGGATGCGTCGGATGGGTTTTCGTACAATCAGCTATGGCCCCCGCGGCTCCGCGACCTTGATCAAGGAGCAGCTCGACCGGTTGCTGGCCTGTGAGTGGATGATCCGCTGGGACCACGCAACAGACCAGGGGGACCATGAGTTCGGCATCAAGGAGATCAAGCTCACCAACGAGTATGTCGGGGTCGATCGCCGCAACCGCGCGTTCCTGCGCGAGATCATGCTGACCGAGCCGTTCTTGGATCATCTCTGCCAGCATGCCGTGCCCCTGAACGAGACGGCGATCCGCCAGATCCGCGACTCCGCGACGGCGCTCGATCTCTACACGTGGCTGGCGTACCGGCTGCCCCGCCTCAATCCCAAGCGGCCGACGACCCTCAGCTGGCAGCAGCTCGCCGTGCACTTCGGCAACGACGGGCGGCACATCCGCAAGTTCCGCCAGACGGTCCGGGACGTCTGGGAGCGGCAGGTCTCAGGTGTCTATCCGGAGGCACGGGCGGACTTCGACACGACGGTCATCCGACTCCACGCCTCCCCCCCTCCTCTGCAGCAGAAGCAGGTTCGCGGGGCCTATCTTACGGTGGTGACCGATGATACGCGTACGCCAGAGCCGCCGTCCGAAACCGACGCCGCAGGCGGCGATCGCGATGTGGCTCGGCGGTTTATCTCGTCGCTGGCTCAGGCGATCGGCGCTGTTAGCGCGCGCTCCTGGTTGAAGGACGCTGCTCTGGAAGAAGTCGAGGGTGAGTGGGTTCTTGTCACAGCAACGCGGTTCAGCGCCGACTGGATCAGGGGACACTTGGACCAAGCCCTGAGACAGGCGACGAAGGCGGTCGGTCTCTCGACCCCGCCCCTTGTCCGCGCCCGGGTTCCCCCTGCCTTGTCCCGGTGACGCCGGAGACCTGGAGATATCGTGGACGCCGCAACCTCACCATCCATCGTGGCTGATCTCTACACACGCTCGCTCGGCGTGCTGGAGTCCGTGCGTTCGCGTGGCGCGACGGAGCAACCCGCCATACGGAACGCGCCTCGCTTTCCGATCTCGCGTGCGGCCGAACTGGTCGGGCGTACCAGTGCGGCTATCCGGGACGCCGAGAAAGAAGGGCGGCTGCCGACGGTCGAGCGTACCGCTTCGGGCCGACGCGTGGCGTATACGCTCGCCGAGATCAACCAGATGCGCGAGGTCTTTGGCACCCAGCCGTGGCGGACGGCCGATGACCCGCTGGCAGTGATCGCGGTGCAGAATTTCAAGGGCGGGGTCGGCAAGTCCACAGTGGCGAGCCACCTTGCCCAGTATCTTGCCATCAAGGGATACCGGGTCTGCTTGATCGACTGCGACAGTCAGGGCTCCAGCACGGCCCTGTTTGGCTACGTGCCCGATCTCGACATTCAGGAGGCGGACACTCTCTACCGGTTCTTCCGGAGTCCCGAGATGGCAAGTCTTGCCTACGCGGTGCGGGAGACGCACTGGGACGGGCTTTATCTTGTCCCCGCCAACCTTCACCTATACTCGGCCGAATATGAGCTGGCGGCGCGTGTTGCGCGGGCGGAGCCCAACCTGCTGAATCGGCTGGCGGAGGGGATCGTGTCGATCGGGGATCACTTCGACGTCGTCATCCTCGATCCACCACCGGCCTTGGGTACCATCTCGCTGTCGGTCATGCGCGCGGCCAACGCGCTGTTGGTGCCGATCCCGCCCACGTTGATCGACTTCGCTTCGACCACCTCCTTCTTCGCAATGCTGCATGAAACGATTGAGACGCTGGCGGAACGCCAGCTGTCGATCGAACTGCGCTGGCTCCGGCTTCTGGTCACACGTGCCGACGAACAGAAGTCTATGCAGCGCGAGCTGATCGGGCTGATGCGCAGTCTGTTCGGCGATCTCCTGTTGCGGACCGTGCTCAAGGACAGTGCGGAGATTGACAACGCGTCGGCCCGGCTGATGACGGTGTACGAGCTCGAGGGGCCGGTCACATCACGCGAGACCTATCAGCGTTGCCTGACCTATCTGAACGCCGTCAACGCCGAGATCGAAACGCAGATTCGCCTGACATGGCCGAGCCAGGTCGTTCGTCTGCGCGCTGAGGGGGTGCTGTGACGGGCAGGGAAGGGTGCAGGACCGGGTTGCAGGCCTGCAACTGGCTCCAGGTGACTGAATTTACAGAGGAAATCGTGTATGGCGCTGGGAAACCGCGGCTTCGCTCAGGGTCTCAAGGGGTCCATCTCTCCCCCGGCTGCTGGCGCACGCCTGCCACCACGCACAGGCTTGCTCACGGATCGTGAGAACCGTCTCTCGCAGCTTGCCGCCGGGACCTCTGTTACCCGATTCCATGAGCTGGTCGACCCGGCGCGCTGCCGGATTTGGGAGGGACACAATCGCGACTATGTCGCGCTGAACGAAGAGACTTGCGCCGACCTGATCGAGAGCTTCAAAACGGAGGGCCGACAGAATTTCGCGGCCATCGTGCGCCGGGTCGACAGCGACCCTGAGCATGACTGGGAGGTCATCTGCGGTGCCCGGCGGCATTGGACAACGTCCTGGATGCGTGCGCATCACCAGCCGGATTTCAAATTCCTCGTCGAGCCGCGCGAGCTCACGGACGAGGAAGCGTTCCGGCTCGCGGATCTCGAGAACCGTAGCCGCCGCGATCTGTCGGATTACGAGCGCGCCCACGACTATGCGCGCGCGGTCGAGCGCTACTACGGCGGTAGCCAACAGCAGATGGCCGAACGCCTGGAAGTCAGCAGGAGTTGGCTCAGCCGTTATCTTGAGCTGGCGCGATTGCCGCCCGACGTCGTGGCGGCCTTCGCCTCAGCCCATGCGATCGGCATCAGTCATGCGGCCATCCTGGCGCCTTTGCTCCGCGCAGATGACCAGAGAGAGCGGATCATCGCTGAGGCCAGGCGTCTTGCCGTGGAGCGGGCCGAACTGGTCGCGCGCGGTGAGCGCCCACCGTCACCAGCGGGCGTTACGCAGCGGCTGACCAACGCGGGACGTGCCCCGACCGTGACGCGACGGGCGGACGTTCCGCGAGCGCATGTCGTACGGTCATCGGAGGGCAACGTCGTCGCGCGGGGACAACGGGGGGGTAGGGGAGGGGGTGTGACGATCAATATTCCGACCCCGGCGAAGCATGCCCGCGGGGCTCTGGTCGCGGCGGTCGAGGAAATCCTGGATCAGATGGCCCAAACTGGGCAGACCACGCGTCGCGCCGACCGATGATAAGCGTACGGTGCAGCTCGCGCACTCCGGAGTTTCCGTCGGCATCATGCAAAAGGTGACGCCGAGCAGGCTTCCGATATCGTCGGCTGACGTCTCGTTCGGTCGGCCATCAGGCGCGGTCTGGCCGGAACGCCATCGGGCGACTGTCCGGCGTTTGACGCGCCACATCCTGAGGGCGCGGGGTATTCCAGGGCATGACGATGTTGGCGGACGACAGGAGCGCATCGGAATGGCGTCGCCCAGTGTGTACGCGAGACCCGTGGCGCGGCGGCGTGCAGCTCGCAGTAGCATGAGGTGCGAGGTGCGAACGGGCACCCGGTTCGGCCGTAGGCAAGCTGGCGCGAGCGCAGCCGCTAGATCCGACGCGGATCTAGCGGGCAAGGTGTGACTGGCCTTGCGAATTCGCAGTGAACTCCCTATTCTCTGCAGAAGATGAAAGATGACGATGCTGCAGCCCCAAGAACGACAGCGACCCTCCCCTCAAGTCCTCGATCCGGCCGTTGCGTTGCGTGGGTTCTTTGCCATCGCGCAGGCGTGGCGCCTCAGTGCCGAGGACGCGCGTGCGCTTCTCGGTGCGCCTCCGGAGCGGACCTTCTACGCGTGGCGCGCCGGCAACGCCGTCCGGGTACCGAGGGATACGCTGCACCGGATCGGCTACATCGCTGGCATCTTCAAGGCGCTTGAGATCCTCTATTCCGATCCGCACCTCGCGGACGACTGGATAAAGCGGCCCAATCGCGCCTTCGGCAGCCAGACACCCTTGCAGCGCATGCGGGCCGGCGACATCACGGATCTCGCAGCGGTGCGGAGCTACCTCGACGCGGCTCGGGCGCCGTGGAGTTGAGCCGTGCCCTCCCGCCGTGTGGACTGGCCCCAGGCCTGGCGCGTCATTGCCTCTCGCTACCCGCCGATTAACCTGTTTGAGCGGCTGACCGACGACTCCGCCGTCTGGGATGCTCTGATCGGCCTCGAGCAGCTTACCAATCCGAGAGTCCGGGATGAGGTCGGCGACATCGCCCTTGTGCCACCGGACGAGCGAGTCAGCGGCCCTGGGGCAAGCTACGTGATGGCCGCCTTTACCCACATCAATCCCCGGGGGTCGCGCTTCAGTGACGGCAGCTTCGGCGTCTATTACGCCGCCGCGGCGCTCGAGACTGCGATTGCGGAAACCGTATTCCACTTTGCGGCCTTTGCGCGGGACAGCGCTGACCCGCCCCGCAGTGAGGATATGCGTGTCCTGGTTGGGGCCGTGTCGGCGGAATTCGAAGATGTCGCCGAGCTGGCAGTGGAACAGCAATGTGCGCTTCTCGACCCTGACTCGTACGTTGCGTCCCAGGCCTATGCGAAGCAGGTCCAGGCGGCTGGTGGGAATGGTGTGACCTATGCGAGCGTCCGGCATGCCGGCGGGAAGTGCATCGGTGCCTTCCGGCCGCGCGCCGTGGCCATTCCCCATCAAGAACGCCATCTGAAATATCGTTGGAACGGCGAGCGCGTCGATCGCTACTTCGATTACGCGTTAGATCTATGGATCGATCTCGAGCGATGACTAAGCCGAGCTTCCTACTTGCCAGAGCTACGGCCAGGGCGGCAATGTCCGTAAGCGCACGCTGTGCAACCTTTCCGACTGGCCCGCCGCTTATATCGGGGGCCTGCGCGGTGTATTGAAGGGCGGCACCGACCCCCGCCGAGCGCGATGCCCTCACCGTCGTCCGCAGTCTGCCGCACCGCCGTCGCGCTTGGCACTGCGCGCAAGATCGGTTTCAACGGTATCCTCGGCCCCGAGGGCAATCGCTGCCGCGATCTCATCCTCGCCCTGCCGGTCAGGTCCCGAAGCCGCATCCAAGCTCGCCACCGCCCGCGCGCTGTCGCCCGCCACTGCTGCCTCCAGCCTCGGCGAAGTGCGCGGCCAGCGGCGGCAGGGACAGCCGGCGGGCGAGGTCACTGCGACGGTGATCCGTCGGACGGTGGCCTCGACCAGCAGGGCGAGGGTGCTGCTGGCCGGTGACAACCGCTTCGACTTCAACGACGGGCAGCTCTCGCCGGCGACCTGCGCATGCTTCGCCAATAGCCACTGGACGCTGTCGGCGCTGAGGCGCCCACCGTGCACGTTGGGGACAAAGCAGTTCCTCCCTTCCGCACCGCCTCCTTGAGCCACGCCTGGCGCGCATGCCGAGCGAGCGTGGTCAGCGGCGGCGTCGGTTCCTTCCGCCCCTCGCCAACACACCGTACATGAGCGCCGGCGCCGAGGTGGACGGCGGTTGGGCTGACTGCCAAGCACGCAAGCACCACTCGTATCGCAGACGGCAAGAGGTCAGTCACGCAGACAATCGTAGCGGACGGTCGCGAACGGTCTGCTATCTAGACAATCTGCAGGGCTTGCTCGAATCGAAGCGGTCCAGCCAGGTTCTGCGACCCCCTTGCAAGGGCTCGCCGTCATGAGACTTTGGCACGTAGCTCCATCCTCACTGATTTCAATAGTATTCGTGGTTGTTCCGCTTTGGTCGGTCAGCGCCACGACAGTATTGGGATACGAGGCATTACTCATGCGGCCAGATGGAAGGGCTTGCTCTTCACCGAGACTCTCGTTCGCGGAGCCGACCGGTCCGCCATGCCACATCGACTCGCTGAAGCGCGATCTCGGTATCAACGTGATCCTGACGGTTGCGGATCGAACGGTTCCCTCAACGCGGCCCCACCGCCCGATCGCGCGACACTACAGGCCAGCGCGCACCAAGCCGGCACAGCAGTACTACCGACCGACGAGGCAATATTACGAGTGGCAGGAGCATTAGATTGCCGCATCGACAGCGGCGCTCGGTCTTTACAAGGTAGGCGAGGATGCCGGCTCGTGGCGATCCCGTTTGGCGCGTACGGCTCGCCGGTGATCTACCCGCCGCTGTTCGTGTGGCCAGGGGACAGCGGCGGTTTGCGGATTGACCTCGATCGCCCCGGGCGGGCGGCTGGATCTCGCCGGGCGCGAACGAACGGCGCATAAGCCGGAATGGCCGGTCATTTGTTGATATAATGTCGTCAATCACCTCCGAGGTGACTGAAACGTACCAAGGGGCCCGGTCAATCAGGCGAATGCGTTCGTGGGAAGTTGGAAATGCGTCGCTTCCATTTTCATGAAATCAGCGACAGATATCGGACCGGTGCTTGTCGTGTGGGCAACCTGTCACTAAATCGTCATGCGGCTATACAGAAGAGGATCCAGGCATTGCCTCGCAGAATAGATTTTGCTGGATACTTGCGTGACGCGCGCATCAAGCGCGGCTTGTCGGTTGCCGAGGTTGCTGAGCAGGTAGGCGTCAGCCAAGCCAGCATATATTTCTGGGAGAGGGATCACTGCCGGCCACGGGATGTCTACCTGACAGCCTTGTGCAAAGCGCTAAAGCTGCCGATCAGGACCACGCGAGCAATGGCGACCGCTTAGTCCGCAAACAGGCCGCTAACCTAGAAGGCACCATTGGGTGCGCCATACCGCCACGAGCAGGTACCAGGCGACCCCGCAGCAGGCCTGTCAGGTTGAGCGCTGCCTTCAACCGTCGTGATCGAGCTTTCCTTCGGCCAGACATACCAGTGCATTGTCGCCTCGGCGGCGCGGTAGGCCGCGACCATGCCCGTGTTGTTGCCACCGTCGAGCATGGCCGTCGCCCCGGTCTCCCGCACCACCGTGATGGGGCGCTGCGGCAGTCCGAAGTCAGGGTAATCGACGACGTTTCGGAACGCCGGAATACTCGTAGCTGCACAGTGCCGCGTCCAACACAAGGTCCGTCAGGATGCGGGCATCGTCCTTGTCGTATCCTGCGCCACGCACTGCGGCCTGGCCGAGGGCTCGGGCTTAGGCGACCGTCATTCGGATGCGGTCATTGCCTACCCCGTCGGTCATCTTGCTATCCTCGATCGGTGTATGAGTCGCATAGGCGACCGAGCGATATGGTGGCAATATGCGATGCAACATCAAGCGACAAGGAAACGAGCCGGGCGGCTGGAGATCAGCGTCAACAAGCAATTCCCGGTCGCACGGAGCTGAGGTGGCGCATGAACGACAAGGTCGACGTTCTTATCATCGGCTCCGGCGCGTCGGGCGCCGCGGTGGCCTGGGGCCTCGCCGAAACACGGATGAAAATCCTCTGTCTCGAGCAGGGCGACTGGATGAAGCAGTCCGACTATCCGTCCAATGGGCGGGACTACGAGGCGCGGGTGTTCAGCGACTACGCCATCAGCCCGAATATCCGGCAGCGGCCGAGCGACTATCCGATCAACGACGACAACTCGCCGATCAAGGTGGTGAACTTCAACGCCGTTGGCGGCTCGACCGTGATGTACACAGCTCATTATCCCCGGCTTCATCCGTCCGACTTCCGCGTCCGCACGCTGGATGGCGTGGCCGATGACTGGCCGATCGATTACGCGACGCTGGAGCCATTCTTCGCCGAGAACGACCGGATGACGGGGGTGTCGGGACTTGCGGGCGATCCGGCCTATCCGACACACGAGCCGCCGATGCCCCCGCTGCCGTTGGGTAAGTCCGGGGCGAAGATCGCCCAGACGATGAACGGGCTCGGCTGGCATTGGTGGCCATCCGACACTGCGATCGCCACCACCGAATATGACGGCCGCGCGCCCTGCATCAATCTCGGTCATTGCACCCCGGCCTGCGCACAGGGGGCGAAGGCCAGCACGGACATCACCTATTGGCCGCATGCCATCCGCGCCGGCGTCGAGCTACGCACCAACTGCCGCGTGCGCGAGATCACCACTGGCGAAGACGGCATGGCGACGGGCGTGGTATATTACGACCTCAACGGCGTCGCGCAGTTCCAACCGGCAGAGGTCGTCATCCTTGCCTGCAACGGCGTCGGGACGGCTAGGCTGCTGCTGAATTCCGCTTCCGACCCATTCCCCAATGGGCTCGCCAATTCCAGTGGGCTGGTTGGCAAAAACCTGATGTTCCACCCCTGGGCGCTGATCAACGGCTATGTCGACGAACCGATGGACGGGCATCGCGGCCCGCCGCTCTGCCTGTGGAGCCAGGAGTTCTACGAGACCGACCGGGCGCGGGGCTTCGTGCGCGGCTTCAATTTCCAATTCAACCGCACCATCGGCGTTGGCACTGAGGCGATCAATGCCGAGGCCGCCGGCCTGGTGTGCTGGGGCGAGGGCCATCACGATGGCTTCCGCAGCCTCGTCGGCCACCGCATGTCGGTCGGCGTTTGTACCGAGGACCTGCCCGAGGAGCACAATCGGGTGACACTTGATCCGGTGCTGAAGGATCGCCACGGCATACCGGCACCGCGGATCGACTACACGATCGGCGAGAACACCAACCGCATGCTCGACTTCGCGATCGATCGCGGCAAGGAGATCCTCGCCGCCGCCGGCGCTCGGCATGTCCACACCGTGCGCCCTGTGATCTATGGCGGCTGGCACCTGCTCGGGACTGCGCGAATGGGCAACGATCCGGAGCGTTCGGTGGTAAATTCCTGGGGGCGCAGCCACGATGTAAAGAACCTGTTTATCGTCGACGGCAGCATTTTCGTCACTTCGGGCGGCGTGAACCCGACGTCCACGATCCAGGCGCTCGCGCTTTATATCGCCGACAGCATCAAGCAACGGCTGGCAACCCTGTTCGATTGAGGCTGACATGAGCCAACAGACCCTGACCGACGTCGAGATCGCCGACCTGCGTTGCCTCGCGGGCATGATCATTCCTCCGAGCACGAAATACAGCGTGCCGGGCGCCGACGACGACACGATCTTTTCTGACATCGTCAACAGCATCGGGCGCGACGCCGACAACGTACGTGCTGCGCTGGCCGCACTGCACACGCTGTCCGGTGGTCCGTTCGCTGCGTTGGATGACACGCGCCGCGCTGACGTGGCGGCGAAGCTACGCGCCGATGGCAGTGTTCCTGTCGGCGTACTCACTCGGGTCGTGCTGCTTTGCTATTACCGCGATGAGCGGGTCATGGTTTCCCTAGGTCTGGAGGCGCGGCCGCCGTTTCCAAAGGGTCATGTGCTCGAGCAGGGGGACTGGTCGCTGCTCGGCCCCGTACGGGCCCGCGTGCCTTTTTGGCGCCGGGTCTAGGCCGTGTGGACGGATTTAACCAGCATTAGCCCGCATGCAAAACTGATGATGGCGGAGTAGCTGATGTCGGTCTTTTCGCAGCGCATGGCGACGCGCTTGAACCGCTTGAGCTTGCCGATAGTCTGTTCGATACGCGCCCGGAGTTTATATAGACGCTTGGGAAAGAAGCGGCCTCGTTGCTTGGAGTTCTCACGACGAGGGATCACCGGGGTGATGCCACGCGCACGCGCGGCGAGGCGATTTGCGTCGCTGTCATATCCCTTGTCGGTTATCGCGATGCGCGGGCGGACGTCTGGGCCGATGTCGAGCGATGTCTCGAACTGCGTGCTGTCGCTCGCCTCGCCTGGGGTCAGGTGAAAGTCGAGAGGACGGCCGTCGAGATCGGTCTTGAGGTGAATTTTGGTCGAGAAGCCGCCACGCGAGCGGCCGAGGGCCTGATTCTGCTGCCCCCTTTTGCACCAGCGGCAGAGACGTGAGCGCGCGCAGTCGTGCTATCGAAGAACTGTATTAAGTGCGCCGTCTTGCTGCATTCCGCGAGCATCTGAAAGAACGCCTCGAAGACACCGGACCGGCTGAGCCGCCAGAACCGCTTCCATACGCTGTTCCAGTTGCCAAATTCTGCGGGCAACGCTCGCCAGGTAATGCTGTGGACTGTGAAATAGTGGATTGCCTCCAGGAATTTACGGTCGTCATGCCCGGGCTCTCCCCGGCTCGATTGCACCGCGTCGAACACGTCGAGTGTGATCAGCCAATCTCGCTCCGTCATTCCCGTAAGCATGTCCGGCTCCTTGATGCCGGTCACGCAGTGATTCGATTAATCTCCGATTCTGGGAATCCGCCAGAAATGCATACCAGGGATTCCGTCCACACAACCTAGTAGGGCGAGAGAATGCTCAGGCCGGCGAGTGGGGGACGCGCTATACTAATCGATAGATTATCGAACTGGAAAGTAGGAGAGGACCAGCAGCGTGGCGAATGTCCGCTACAGAACGAGCGTCTACCTGAATAATCAGCTTGAACAGGACCATCGCGGGATCAAAGGACGGATCCGATGTATGCGCGGCTTCAAAGAGCATAACGCAGCAGACCGCTTTTGCAGAGAGCACAATGAGCTCCGCAACTTCCTCCACAGTCGATCCCGCCACAACCAATACGTTCCAGCAACCTGCCGTCGCCATCACTTCTCTACCACGCCCGCATTGCGATGGGCATCATGCAGCTCACATAATCGGAACAACTCAGACCACGCGATGCGCTGCGAACTGCGCGAGACGTGATAGAACCGTTACGACTTACCGGCTGCACGCCGTGGTAAAACCTATGCCCGTCAATGGAAAGCTCTGAAGCAGCAGTTCAGGTACTCGGTTCAACGGGTTGGACGACCTTTGGGCGCGATGACGGGCAGGGGGCTTGCCGCCGCGGCTGCTCTTCGCCGGCCGCCACACCCAGCAGCGAACCTCGGCCTTCTCCAACTGTGTTCGGTGCAGGCCGGATGATCCCCATCATGCTCGCGGTTCAGCGCGAAGCGTGCGTGGTCTGACGAGCGGCCGCGGACCGATTGCGCGCGGGGAGGCTGTCAGTTGTGTGTAAGGTGGTCGGCACACGCCGCAGCGCGCACATGTCAGTCCGTCGCCTTGTCTTCGGATTCGGAATTGATCCCCAGTTCGCGTCGGACATGAGCGAACTTGACCGGATCAGCCAGCCGGCGGTCCCTCATCATCGCGCGTAGCGTCGACAGACCATGCTCCGTGAAGAACAGCCGCGGCGGCCACCGGGCGCTGTCTAGTCGCATCAGTCCACGTGCAAGGAGACTTCCGGCGCTCGGCGGGATCTTCGGCGTACCGGCCTGCTGGCCGCCGCGCCATACACGGAGCGGAAATCCTTCGGCAACGGTCGGAAGCGTCGAAAAGAATTGGTCGAGTTCGCGCCGGATGTACTCGCGCTCGCCTGGCGCGAACCCTGCGATCAACTGCTGCGGTGTTGCTTTCATGCCCCCCAGCATAGCATGCGCAGGAACCAGTCACTGCCCCGATACTGCCTTCAGGTGCACGACCGCGCCCATGCGGGCTCAATGGCTATTCGCTGCTGCACGCCGGCGCAGCCCGGTATCCTCAGCAAAGGGCGGCAGCGGACGTTCGATGCCGAACTCGTCGAGCGACTCACGCATGTCGACAGTCGAGCGGACGCACCGATACGCGACACCGATTCTCATAGGCGTGGTGGCGCGGCCGCGCGGTTGACTGTTCCTGCCATTCCCATCACCTGCCCCGGGCAACGACGGGCACGTCTCTCTCGCGGATCGTCACGGCGACCGATGCAGACGCGGCTGGACGGCACCATGCGTCACGTCTGAAGGAGCTTTCGGTGAAGGCTAGCGTCCGCTTCACCGAGATCCTGCCACCTGACCGGCTGAATGACTGGAATGACGCCATTCGCTCGGTCTCGCTGCGACAGTAGTCGTGGCCAACATCGATCACGGCGCCTACTACAGATGAGCAAATGTTGGGCATAGTCGATATCAACGTCGCATCAACGCGGCGCATCAATCTGACTTCGGTGCTGGAGGCGCTGTCCACAGATTGAACTGGCACGCCGTTCCGCCGTTCTGGGCGCTGCAGGGGCCGCGTTCCCTGTCGATGAGGTCGCCAGGGTTGGCCTCGATCAGGCGGCGCCAGCGCTGCGACGCTGACGCGGACAGGCGGACATCAAGGGACGCCACCGCTGCCTGCAGATTGCTCCCGACCCACCAGTAGACTGTCCCTGCTGTCAGCACGTTGGAGCCCACCAAAACGCTGGAGGCAATCAAGATGTTGCGGATGTTCAGCGCGCGTACCGCCCCGCTCGCATTTGCCCGGATGCCCTCCGCTATCGCCCGCCTGAGTTCCTCGGGTGCAACAGGCGGTCTGGCGGATTCGAGCAAACTGCCGATTGTCATGGAGCCGTCGACGTAAAGCTTGTGGCACGCTCCCATTGCAAGAGATAGGGCGCGCAGCGTCGGCCCGGTCGGATCGTTGACGGCTTCTGCCTTGCTTGCCTCCTGCTCCAGCGCCTGCTGCGCGGAACGCACGGCTGCGCTGGTTTCGGGGGCGAGAGTAACAGCGTTCAAGGCAGCCAGCTCGCGATCGGAGCAAAGGCTTCCTCCATCGCCGCGAGCCAATGGCGCGTTCGGCTGCGGTCGAACGGACCCAGCCCGAGGCCACCGTCCGGCATCTCACCGTTCACGGCCTGGCGGAAACCAATGCGTCTGTCCTCGATCGCTTTGGCCGCATAAAGGCGTGGCATCCAGATTTCGACCGCGCCCTGGGCGATGGCCGACTTGTAGACCGAATGCCTCCTGATCTGTCCGAACTCCTGCAGAGGCGCTCGCGTGCTGTCCGCTCGGCCCTCGTTGAGAATCAGCGCCGTGGCCTTGGGCAGGAATCCGGCCTGCGCCATCGCGGCGAGCGGTGTCAGGTCGCTGCTGCGAGGCGAGAGGGGGTAGAGCGCCACGGGCTCCACGCCGGCGCCTTCCATCATCTGCTGAAGGTCGGGCACCTCCGCCAGCAGCCGGGCGAGGGTCGTATCACCCCCGCCAAAGTCCAATGCGACGCTCTTCCCGGTTTCCATGATCATGGCCAGCAACTGCTCGAGCCATTCCGTGACCTGTGCCGGGTCCTGGGTGGGAGGCGCCATGGCGGCGGGGAAGTAGTGACCCAGCTCGCGGTTGACCGGATCGACCGTGGCGAGCGCCAGGTCATCGTCATTCCTTTCCAGAGCGCGCTCGCATAACCAGCGCAGCAGCGTTGTCTTGCCCGTGGCGCCGAGGCCGATGGCCATGATCGCCTTGGCCTTTCCAGTCAGATCGATCGCCTGGCCGGACGACTTGGTCCGCTCGTGGCGTCCGAGATGCGCCACGTCAAGACGTGCCTCGGGGAGGTTCGCGTCGCGATCACTGAACAAGGGCACGGCGTGCTCCGTCACGGCTCACTCCTGTTTCTTGAGGGGGGCTCTCCGCAGGGTGCGGAACTCAAACGCAACGGGCTCGGCTGCGAAGTTGGGGGAGAGAAGGGGAGGTGGCGGTGTGCCTAGCCGGCAGTATCGACATGGCAGGCGGCGGTGATGCGGCAGTGGCACGGTCGTTTCCGCACTACTCGCTCCCACACCTTACGAACGTTATCGGGCTTCAGGGGTTTGCCTTCCTGCCTGTTAAGCCGAGTGTCGAAAGTTGCTCGGTTGCGGCAATCCAGTCGGCATGCCCACGGCGATCTTCGCGAATCTGGTCGAAGTGGTCCCACAGCCACTTGTAGAGAGTGGAACGTCCGACGGCCAGTCTGGCCGTTCACGGCGTCGGCGATCTGCGCAACTGGCTTCATCCGTAGGATTCGCGTGCGGACGTGATCCGGACGCTCAGTGGACGTTGGTCGGATGCTGTACGGACGTAGAGCGGTATGGTGACTGGATGCTGCAACGGATGTCTGATCGGACGTTGACCGGACGTCATCGACCGGACGCTGAGCCGTGTTCGCCGGAAAGCAGCGGCGGAGGAAAGACAATTGCATCTAAAGATGCCCCTCAGCGGAACAGTGAGGGGCCGTCGTAGCCCCGCTGAATCACCCGCACGGCCTGGTGTGCAAGCCTGCCGATGGTGGCGCGCAGTTCGTGGCCAAGACCCAGCTCGCGCTTGTGGGTTTGGGCGGCCTCATGGCCCCGGCTATGTTGTCGGCTGTTCTGCCGCGCCACGTTGGGCGGCAACATGTGATGAAAGGTCCGCACGGTTCCCCTGCTGAGGCTTGCGACGCGGTCGAACATGGCAAGCGCATTGTCCTTCTCGGGCTGGTAGCTGAGCACGCGGGCCACCTGGGCCCATTTGTCATCGACGGTGATGGCGCGGGTATCGTTCAGCGCGCGCCGCTTGCGCACCTCGATCTGCTCGGCGGCGTCGCTGGTGATGAGGTAGCCCTTCATCTGGTGCCGTGTATGTGCGGAATAGCCGCGCAGCCCATCGATGGCCTGGCTGCCTGACGGCAGCGCGCTGATATGCTCGCGGGTCGTCGAGCCTTGTGCTGTGTGGATCGTCATCGCGTAGCCGTAGGCAAGCTGCACGCGGCCATGTTTGCTGGGCATGTCGCCCCAACGCACGGTGCCGACCTTGCCGTGCTTTGAACGCAGGGTGATGCCGTTGTCGTCGGCATCGACGACTTCCAGCACCGACCCGTTGCGCCCGATGGCGCCGCCGCGTCCGGTCGCGTATTTCGCGCCGGTCGAGCGGAACAGACGGACCCTGTCGCCTCGCGCCAGCCGAAGGGTAAAATTCCGCTCACCGTCGGTCGCCCTGACGGACGTGATGTCGGGCCCGAGCAGCCCGAGACTGCGCCGTTCGTCGCGGATGGCCACGCCGATCCGGTGGGCATCCACGTTGGTAGGTGCGCTGATGGAGGGCGCAGTACCGGTTGCCTCCAGCCTCTCGCGGTAAAGCTGCGCCACGCGTGCGACGGCGCCGTCGTAGCCGCCGTAAGCCATTTCCGCAGTGCCGTCGGCCCGCTTCATGTCCAGCGCCTCGGCGGCGCGGCCCTCGCGGAACAGCGTGGCGATTGTGCGCTCGCGCTCGGTCTGCTGCCGACGTGTGGTCAGGATCTCAGGTACCCGCTCGACACCCAAGGCCCGGCGTGACAGATCGATGATGGAGCCTGCCTCCACGGAGGCGCACTGCTTGTCATCGCCGAGGGCGACAATGGCAAAGCCGTAGCGCTGCTGCATGCGCAGCAGATGCAGCGCTCCCCACGTGCCGATCAGGCCCCATTCATCCACGGCGACAACGGCGTTCCGATCCAGCCTGATCGAGCCGTCACGGACGCCATCGAACAGGACTGAGAACGCTTTGACGTTCCTCTTGTCGATCCCGGCTGACGTCAGGTCATCGGCCTGCCGCCAGGCGAGGGAGGCCCCGTAGACCGTTCTCCCCTGATCGCGCCACGCGGCGACGAGCGGCTTGAGGGACGCGGTTTTCCCGGCGCCCGCGGCGGCGATGGCCAGCCCAAACCTGCCGCCTAATCCGAGGCGTTCGATTGCCGCCCTCTGTGCCTTGCCATGCTCCCCAGCAAAGTCCAGCCCGGACTCATCGATCTTGCGGCGTAGCAATCGCTCCGGCAGCGCAGCGCTGCGATCGGACGCTGCGGCTTGGGCGAGCCGGATGAACTCCTGCTCCTGGCTCTCGTGCAGCGCCGTCGTGACGCTGATGGTGCGCTTGCCCGGCTCCTGTCCCCAGACGAGGGCGGTCGTCTCGCCGTGTTGCCTGATACCTTCCTCGCGCATCACTTTGGTAATGGCCAGAACATCGTCCGTCACGTCGTGCGAGCCCGCTTCGACCAGCCCGCGGGCGGCGGCGACATGCGTCGTCCAATGCGTGAGCACAGACTTGCGGGCGAATTCATCGGCGAGGAACGGCAGCGCCAGCTCGTAGGCGTGGCGGAGCTTTTGCTCGTGCGTGAGCTCCGGCAGGCGCGGCCCGCACAGCTCGAGTGTTGCCGGCGTCTCCCAGCCCAATTCTTTGGCCTGCCTGCGCCAGTCTTCAAAGTCAGCAATGTCATCCTTCTGCCCCTTGGCCTGCTGCCCCGGGACATCCTGCGTGTAGCGCTTGACGCGCTGCTCCTGCTGCTCCCTGGAGAGGTCGTCCCACTCGACGCCTTCCTTCACCGCCATGAGACGCGCCCATTGCTCGCCGGCTTTCGACCGTTTCGAGAACAGGGCACAGACGTCCTCGGGGATTGCGGTCATGCGGGCCGCGCCGGTTCGGTCGTCGAGCGCGATATCGAAACCGGCGTCCCGCAGTTTCTGCGCCAACCGCGCGTGATATTCGGCATCGGCCTTGAAGATCATGCCGGCGATAGCGGCGGTGTCGAGCGACCCCACCCGGCCGCTTTCGCAGAACACCGCGTTGGGGATCAGGAAGTGCGTGTGCAGGTCGGGATCACCCGGTGCGGTACTTTCCCGCTTCAGCTCCGCGACTTCGCCGTCCCTGACGCTGACCATGACGCGGCGCGCCGTGTGATGGGTGAATTCCAGCCACGCCACATGGCCGGGCTCGGTCCCATCCTCGCCGTTGCGCCCGATACGGGCTTGCCCGACATAGCCGGCAATCGTCGCCACGGCCTCGCGGGCGGCCTCGATGTGAGCATGGAAAATCTTCGCCTGCTCGACCGGGTTGGCGAAGGCCCATGCGACCGACACCGACTTGTCGGGCGTGGGGCAGAAATCATACGAGCCGATGGGGTAGCTGAGGTTTCGCTCGCCTGTCTTCGGGTTCACCGGCAGGCTTCGCACCTTGGCGTAGTGCTTGCCTGCGATCAGATCGCCGTCGGCGCGCCGCCCGGCAAGCAGGGCACTGATCTGTTCCCGGGAAAGAATGTCGTCCGCGTCGATCCCAAGGCCGGAAGCGGCGAGGGGATGAAGATCCGGACGGATCACGGCGACGGGGGCGTTCTCCAGCCCCTCCTGGATGCGCATAGCCAGATCGGCCAAGCGTTTGGCCAGCCTGTCCTCGGCCGCATCGAGGGTGTCGAGGTCGCCTCCCGCACCGAGGTACTCTGACATCGCGGTGCCGATGGCCTCGGAGAACGTCAGGGTGCCGTCCGCCACGGCTCTCGCGAGTTCGTTCAAGGAATCGTCCTTGACCTGCCCCCGGCCGTAATAGAGGGCGAGGCGCTCGTCCTCGGGGCCGAGCGCAAGGGTCTTGTTCATCAGATGGTCGGTCATGCCCCCGACTGAGGACGGCTTGCCCCCTATGATCTGGGCAAACCCGATCACCCGACCTCGCCGGTGTGCATGGCCCGTACGATGACCGCCGGGAGGGCGTCGATCTTGCCGCCGATCTGAACAATTTCCTCGCTGAGGGTCTCGGAACGAAGGACAAGCGCCTTGAGCAGGTCAGGGAGGTCGTTGGAGGCGGGCTGCTTCAGCCAAGCCGCAAGCTCGCCGATCATGTCGCGAATGACCTCCATTGTGTCGACCATGCGGTTCATCGAGGCGATGATGACTTCCTGGCGCTGCTCCCAGTGCGCGATGCGTTCCTCTGGCGTCGGCATGTGCCCTCAGCAGTTCTCGATGTCGGATCGCGCGAGACCGGACATGGCGCGTGGCACCTTGCGGACGATCTGCGTGCTGCCGTCATCCATGGCAATGTCGACCAGCAGGGTGGGGATCTCCGGCGCGTCAAGCTGACGTTCGGCAATCTCCTGCTCGCTCCACCACTGGATCTTGCGCGCACGGATGGGCCGCATGCCGGGGCGCAGGATGATCAGTTCCCCTGCCGGCATCTGGAGGACTTCCTGTGCCAGCAGGAGTGGTCTCCTGTGCGGATGTTCGGCGTCGGTCTGTCGTGCGAGGTTGAACCACGAGAACCAACGCGGGCGGTTCTGGGTAATGACGTTCACCGTCGAGTCGCCGAGGCGCTTTTCCAGTTCCTGCGCAAGTTCCAGGTCGCCGGTGCCGAACACGACCTCCGCGCCGAGGTTGTCGAAAATGTCCGCCGCGCCGTGCTGGCCATAGAGTTCCCGCAGCTGGGCCTTGTTCTGCACCACGAAGGCGAGCCGCATGCCGTAGCCGCGGACGAACTGGGCGGCATGAGAAAGACAGTCGACGCGGCCCAGGCGGGCAAACTCATCCAGCAGCACGAGGGTCTGCACGCTCATGTCGCGGTCCTGCTGGGGTGTCTTGACCGTGTTGAGGTTGATCAGCTGGTCAAAGAACAGGCGGAGTAGGGGAGCCATGCGAGGTATATCGCCGGGCGCGACCGCCACATAGATTGTCATAGGCTGCCGACGCAGGTCCCGCACGTCGAAGTCGCTGGCCTCAGTGGCCGCGGCGATCCTGGGATTGTGCCAGACCTGCAGGCGGGTGGTGACGGTCTTGCGGATACCGTCCACCTGCCTGATGTCGCCGTTGATGTAATCGCTGACGCCGTCGGCCACGACACGGCTATAGTGCCGGTTCGTGTTCCGGCGCACCTCGATCTGGCGTGCCAGCCATTCGATCCCGTCGCCGCGGGTAAAGACGCGCAGCACGTTGGTCATGGTGAGCGCCTCGTCCGGCGTCTCGGACAGAAGCGTGGCCACCGCAACGAAGGCGGCCCGGCCAGCCGGTTCCCAAAACCTGTCGGCGCTCGCATTGCCGGGCCCCGCGTAGTGTTCCGGGAAGAGCTGAAAGCCCATGCGCGCGATCTGGTCGAAGCGTTCCGGTGACTCGCGCCGGATGGCCGCGAACGGGTCCCATCGGTGCGACCGGCCGTCCTCGGCTGCCGGGTCGAACAGGAAGACCCTCTGGCCCATCGCGGCGCGATGGCCTGCCGTGGCGTTGAACGCCTCGCGCTTGACGTCGAGGACGACCAGCGAGCCCCGCCACGCGAAACAGTTCGGGATGGTGAAGCTGCTGGTTTTGCCGGCCCCGGAGCGGGCATGCAGCGCCACATGCTCGCTGCCGCCGAAGCGCAAGAACTCGCCGCGCCGGGATTTGCCGAGAACGATCTCGTATTCCAGCATCAGAAGAACACTCCTGATGACCGGATGCCGCCGGAGCGCATCTCCGCATCCGTCGCCCATACGCTGTTGCCGTAGAGCGGCCGGCGCAGGCGGGCGCCAAGGCCGCGCCACAACGCGATGAGGACCGCGCAAGCCACCACAGCTGGGAGGATGGCCGATACGGCAAGTAGGCAGAGCGTCCAGAGATCGGGCTGGTAGTTCGCATAGAGCCACCACGCGAACCATGGCTGATCGATGTCGAGCCTACCGAGTGCCACGAAGACGTAGGAGGCTGCTATCAGCCATGCGACCAGCACTGCGGCGACAGCAGACAAGGCAACGGCGCTGGTACGGATCATGCCTCGCACCCTTTGAACCAGACCTCATCGACCATGAAGGTGCTTCCGTCGCGCGCGGCATGGACGATCACGTCGATCAGCGAGCGAAGCTGCGAGGTGATGTCCGCGTCGGAGACAGCCGCTCCGCCCGGGGTTTGCTTGATCAGGACCCGCAGCCGATCGAACACCGCATTGCAGTCGCTGGCATGGATCGTCGTGATGCCGCCCTGATGCCCGGTCTGCAGGGCAACCAGGAAGGCGATCGCGGCGGCGCCGTCGCGAATCTCCTGAAGGAACAGCCTGCCGATGCGCATGCGAAGGGCGGCTTCGACTAGCTGGCTTGCCGTGGGTGCCCCGTCATCCGCGTCCTTGTCGTAGTAGAGATTGACGCTATTCGGGTGCGGGAGTCCGCGAAGCTCCGGCGCGTCCTCGATCGTGATCAGGCGTTCATGCAGCGGTACCTCGCCGAGTGCTGCTTTCGAGATGTGCGTCTTTCCGCTCGCATTGGTCCCGCAGACGATGATGGTCTTCCGGCTGCGGACGGCCTCGCCAATGAACTGATGCCATGCGCCAGCGCGGTAGAGGGCAAGAAGCTCATCGTCATTGGCCGTGTTCCTGACGGTGCGCGTCGTCTTGAACAGGCCCGCTGCGGCCAGCTGTTCCAGCGTCGGCCAGGCCACCGAGCCGCGTCGGATGGTGAGGCTCGGCAGGCCTTCGGCGACGCACGGATACAGCACGGCCTGAAGTCGGCCCCGCCCGACGAGATCGGTGGCGAGCAGCGGGCGGCCTGCGCCCGACGTCCTGCTGACGCTGAGCTGCTGCCACGATGGCGATGTCCTCGATCTCATCGGCATCCAGCTGTACGTCGTGTCGGGCGAACTGGCCGCCCGAATATATCCAGCATTCACCCGGCCTCTGGATGCACACCTCTTCGACGGCCGGATCGTCCAGCCAGTGCGCTATCGGCTCGAGAAGATGATCGAGCGTGACGCTCATGGCCGATACCTCTGCGTCAGCTGGTAAGCGCCGTGCATGTCGAGATCACGCACGATGTAGATGCCGCACGTGAGGCCCTGGTTGCGGTGCATCACGTCC
>CAVVNM010000014.1:0-1258150 GCA_963749575.1 uncultured Alphaproteobacteria bacterium | reverse complement strand
GGCGCGAGGCCAAGATCGAGATCGTCACCGTACGTATGACGCATGGCGAATGCACCATGACCATCGCGATCTGCTGCGCTGCGACTTGCGGACCATACGGGCCTATCTGTTGCAGGAGGACTTCCAGCAGTTCCGGGACTACGAGCAGCCGAACTGGGCCGGCAGGTTCCTCGATGAGTGGTGCTGCCAGGTCATGCGTTCCCGCATCGACCCGATGAACAAGATCGCCACGGTCCGCCCCATTGTTTGCTCCCCCGAGCAGCCTGTATCACACGTGCTGCTGCTTGCATGCACAGTCGATCCAGAGGAGCAGACAATGACTGACATCACCAAAGCCGGAACGTTCATGCTTGGCGATCGCGCCGTGCATCGATTGGGATACGGCGCGATGCAGCTCGCCGGGCCGGGCGTGTTCGGGCCACCGAAGGACCGTGACGGCGCGCTCGCCGTGCTTCGCGAGGCGGTGGAGGGTGGCGTCGATCATATCGACACAAGCGATTTCTACGGCCCCCACATCACCAATCAACTTATCCGCGAGGCGCTGCATCCCTATCCCGACGATCTGGTGATCGTCACCAAGATCGGTGCGGTGCGGGGCGACGACGCATCGTGGAATCCGGCGATGACGTCCGATGACCTCACGGGCGCGGTGCACGATAATCTGCGAAACCTCGGGCTCGATGTACTGGACGTCGTCAATCTACGGATCATGGGCGAGGGTCACGGCCCGAGCGAAGGCTCGATCGAGGCGCCGCTGACTGCGCTCGCCGAACTTCAGCGGCAGGGACTCGTCCGTCACATCGGCCTGAGCAATGTGACGTCAAGGCAGGTCGCCGCGGCGCGCACCATCGTGGAGATAGTCTGCGTGCAGAATTCTACAATATCGCGCACCGGGACGACGACGCACTGATCGACGAGCTCGCCGCAACCGACACGGCCTACGTACCATTCTTCCCGCTCGGCGGCTTCACCCCGTTGCATGCGACGGCCCTATCAGATGTCGCCAAGCGGCTCGGCGCCACGCCGATGCAGGTGGCGCTCGCGTGGCTGCTCCAGCACGCACCAAACATCCTGCTGATTCCAGGCACCTCCTCGGTCGGACATCTGCGGGAAAACCTTACGGCGGCCGGTCTCGAGTTGCCGCAGGACACTATGGTCACGCTCAATCAAATCGCGGCGGCCAGCACACCGACCTGAAGCAACGTGAGCTGCATCTGCCTCCAGCTGCCGTAAACGGCGCACGCTTTGGCACGACATTCCAACCAGCTCCCGAGGCCGCCGATCGGACTCGCCAACCGGCAATTCTCGCTGCGGATGGCGCATGCGCTCTGCTTCAGCCAATGATGCGGAAATATCGGCCGATGGCAGCCCGGTTCGTAGAGCGTGGGCTTGCCGATCCGACGGACCGCGTTCTCTTCAGGGGGTGTCATGGAGTTCTGGACCGAACCACAGATGGCATCGATCCACAAAATGCTGAACCCGCGCTCCATTGCGATCGTGGGCGCGACGCCGCGGATGCAGTATGGCGGGCGATTTCTGGCTGCGGCGCTCAAGGCCAAAGACCGGGTGCGGGTTTATGCCGTGAACCCGCGTTATGACGAAATCATGGGGGTGAAGTCTTACCCGAGTGTGACGAACCTGCCGGAGGCCCCCGACGTGGTCGGCATCGTGGTGCCCTACGACCAGGTGCTCGATGTCCTCCAGGAGAGCCACCGCAAGGGAGCAGGATCGGCGATCGTGATTTCTGCCGGATTCGCCGAGCGCGGCGTGGACGACCGGCGCGATCTGCAGGGGGCATTGGGTGAATTTGCCCGCGCGTCAGGCATGCGTATCAGCGGCCCCAACTGCCTTGGGCTCGCGAATGTCGGGCACGACATCTGGGCCACCTCGTCCTCACGCGGGGCGGATGGTCTGAGCGGGCCGATCGGCCTGGTGTGCCAAAGCGGCGCGACGGCGTTCGGGCCGTTTCTGGTGCGGGCGGTGGAGAACGGCATCGGCTTCAGCTACATCATCTCGACCGGGAACGAGGCAGACCTCGATTTTTCCGACTTTGCCCGCTACCTGCTGGACGATCCGGATACCAGGGTGATTGCCGGCTTTGTCGAAGGCTTCAAGCGGGCGGATAAATTTCTCGAAGTGGCAAAGCTCGCGGCGGAGCGTGGCAAGCCGATCGTCCTCATCAAAATCGGACGTTCGGAACTCGGAGCGAGGGCTGCACAATCGCATACCGCGGCGCTGACCGGCGCGGATGCCCGCTACGATGCGATCTTTGCCCAATACGGGGTGATCCGGGTCCAGGATTATGACGAACTCCTGGAGGTCGCGCACCTCCTGGCCCACACCCCGAGGCCCGGCGTGCCCGGCATCGCGGTGGTGTCACACTCGGGCGGCATCAGCTCGCTCACCGCCGACATGTGCGGCCACGCCGGTCTCGATCTGCCGCCGCTCGGCGACGCGGCGCGTGACGGGATCAACGCGATTTTGAAGGGCTTCGGGTGGGCTGCAAATCCCGCCGATGTGACAGGCTTTGCCAACAGCGAGTTGTTCCCGCAGATCATGCAGCATATGGTCGATGATCCACGGATGGGGACGCTCGTCGTGGCGAGCGCCGGGGCGGACGCGCAGGCGCAGCAGGTCATCAGCCAGCGTGATCGGACCGACAAGGGTGTGGTGTTCCTGTGGACAGGAAGCCGCGACGCCAAGGCTGGTTTGGCACTGCTCAAGAGCGCGCGGATACCGATCTTCTACACGCCGGACACGTTGGCCCGAGGGCTGCGGAGCCGGCTGGCGTATCATTCATCTTGCGCGCGTCGCATGGCCGATGGTTTTGCCACCGCCCCGTCGCGCACGGCTGCGCAGGATGCGGCTATTGTGCAGGCGCTTGGCCTGGGGCGTCCGACACTCTCGGAGTTCGAGAGCAAGCGCCTGTTGGCCGCCTGGGGCGTGGCGAGTGCGCGTGAGCACCTGGCAACGTCGGCAGAGACCGCTGTGGAGGCCGCAACGCGGCTCGGGTTTCCGGTGGCCCTCAAGGTCGATTCGCCGGATCTTCTGCACAAGACAGAGGCTGGGGTGGTTCGGCTGAACCTGCGCGATGCGGCCGAGGTGCGAACCGCCTACGCAGAGATCCTGGCCAGCGCCGAGGCGCATGCGCCACAGGCTCGGATCACCGGCGTGTCGGTGCAGGAGATGGTGGGCGACGGTGTCGAAGTCATCATTGGCGTGTCGTGCGACGCGCAATTGGGCCCGGTGCTGCTGTTCGGCAGTGGCGGCGTGATGGTCGAGGTCTACAACGATGTGGCCCTGCGACGCTGCCCCATCACGCGCCGCGAAGCACAGGCGATGATCGCTGAGGTCAAAGGCGCCAGGTTGCTCCAGGGCTTTCGCGGCCGGCCGGCGGCGGACCTCGAGGCGCTCGAGGATACCCTGGTGCGCGTGTCGCACCTCGCCATGCACCTGGAAGGACAGCTGGCGGAGTTGGACATCAATCCGCTCATGGTGCTGCCGGCAGGTCAGGGAGTGAAGGCGGTGGACGGCCTGGTCGTGTTGCGCGGCACATAGCATTGCACGTACACGGCAGCAGAGCGACCGCAGGAGAGCCGCGTACGCGCCGACTTTCGTGGATCGACGCCGCCTTGCCGCGGCGCCGTGCCATCCTGTCGGGCACAATAACTTCGCTGACGCGGTCAGAAGTCAGTAGGTTCCAGACCGGGCCTGCGCTGCGCCAGCTGTGGTTCGGCGTGTTTCACGCGCTCCGTTCATCCGGTGCGTGGCAAGCTGGCAAGCAGCTGCTGGGCAATCTCGTAGTGCTGCAGAAGCATAGGTCGGGTGTTCTGAACCCAGGCGCTGACATGCGCGTCCACGACAGCCGGTAGCTCGGTATTAAACTCGGAAATCTCCAGAGCATGTTCGTTGACCATGTTGTTCACATACTCTTGATCGAATACTGGACCGGAGAGCTGACCTAGCCGATCGAGCATTCCCCGATGCATGTCACTCAGCGTGGTACGCGGAATGTTGTGCATCGATGCGATCGGCTCGAGGGTGCTCTGCGCATAGTTGTGGTCAGTGATCATTTTTTGTGCGAAGGCGCGCACGTTGGGATTTTGGCTGCGTTCCAAGGCTCGCTGAGCGACCAGCACTACTGCCATATTGTTTTCGAGTTGCGCAGCGATGAACTGCGCATCCCGCTCGGTCAATGCTGCGACAGGGGCGCCGGGCACAATTGCGGGAGCCGTCACGGTCGGCGGTGGGGCAGGCACGTTCGTGGCGGGTGGAGATTGCGCGAAGGCGGCTCCGGCCAAACTGGTGAACAGCAACGCTGCCGTGAACGATGGTGATCTCATGGCTGCAGATCCTCGATTGACGCACCAATAATGCGCCTGGCCGTCAATGGTTTCAGATCTAACTCCAGAACGGAAAGGCGCGGGCAACGAGGGCTGCGCTGTCCGAGACGGCGATCCGCTCGTTCCCCATCCTGACCACCGCGCCGAATGAGGAGATGGCGCAGTTGCATGACCGCATGCCGGTAATCCTCGAACAGAAGGACTGGGCCCGTCGCGGCATAGATACTTGCCAAGCTGCGCGGGCTGAGAGGCAAGCGGATGAGCGGGAGCCAGAAGCACTACAGCTGCGGTGCCCAGAGATCACCGCAACCGGTGTTCACGATCCACTGGAACGCGCACCGAGCGCGTGCGCCGGCTTCACGAGTACCTGATCAAGGAATTACGCTACTGGCGGAAGGCGGCGCATCTGGAGCGCTTCGCCTCCCCGGCGCAGCCGGAGCCCCGCGCCTTCGCCACCCGCGCGGCACGCACCGCCCGCTCACTGCCGGATGATCGGACCTTGGCGCGCGTGCATCTCGCCAAGCCGGACATGACGGAGCACGCCGGTTCTGATGCCGCAGCAGGTGGTTCCAGGTATTACACATCGTCCGGACTGAGGGTGACAATCAGCTCGGCCGACCTCCTATGGACCTCAGCCTCTCGCTCCAGGTTCTTGGGGAATCTGCTTCGCCTCGCCTGAATCATCGTCTTCGAAGCCTGAGCCTCGTGCCATTGGCGCGCGGCGATAAGGGCGGCATCCCAGCCTCGCTGGAACTCCGGCGTGGTCCGTGAATCCGTCATGCCGCGATGCTCTCCCGATGCGGATCGCCATCCGCGCGCCGGGGCCCGGTCGTAGGGTGCCGATGCCATCCGCTCGGCTGACCACGACCGCCCCACGCGCGTATAGCATTTTCGGCTTTATCCCACCTGCCGTGCCCGCTCCTGATATCTTGCCGCCCGCACCGGCACCGCCAATGTGATGTCGGACTGCATCCGGATAGCCCAGCACTTTGCGTTTCGACACCAGGGCGCTGATTTTGGGCAAGGCACTCACGTCTAAGCGGGCAACCTGACCGCCCCATCAGGGGTTCGCTCCAGCGGTGCGACCGATACCACGGCTGCTAACGGCAAGCGGCCATAGATGTGCGGAAAGAGTTGTCCGCCGCGCGAGGGCTCCCAGCGCACGGCATCACCAAGCCCCGACAGGTCCACAGCGGCCAGCACAAGGCCGTCGACCCCACTGAAATGTCGGTCCAACGTCGTGGCAACCTGGGAGCCGCACGACAGGTGGATGTAGCCATCCGCAATATCCGCGGGCGATCCGTGGAACACGCCGTCACGCTGCATCTGCTGCAGTTCCGAGGCCGTCAAGATCTTGTAGACGATCCGATCCGACATGGCGGCTCACTCACTCCTCGGTCGCAAGCGCCGGCCAACGCCAACGTGCACCATGAACACATTAGATAGAGTTTTGCGACAACGCGTCTCCCGGCACGTGAAAGAGTGGAAATCGCAATGGCAGATCCGGCTCGCATGGCCGCTCAGGCGAATCTGAACGGCGGCCCCAGAATATCGGAGAACGCCGGGCTATGGTAAGGCCACGCCATGCATAGCTGTCTGACCAAAGGAATCGGACCAAAGCTGCCGATGCCACCGAAGCGCAAGCGGTTCCAGACTGACCCACACCGACAAGGCAACGAAGCCGCCGCGGCGATTTGCGCGGTAATCCGCCGTATTCCCAAGGGCTGGGTTGCCACCTATGGCCAGGTCGCCGCGATGGCCGGGCTGCCAAGGCGTGCGCGCCTCGTCGGCCACGTACTCCAGCACCTCGACCCGGCAACCGATATTCCCTGGCATCGCGTTGTCAACGCGAAGGGTGAGGTGTCCTACACCCCCTCCCGCAATGGCAACGACGCTTTCCAGCAGCGCCTGCTGGAAGCGGAAGGCGTCGAGTTCGACCGCGGGAACCGCTTCAACCTGGAGCGATTTCGCTGGCCCGAATAGTCCTGGTGGCTGACCTGCCGGTGCCCGCGCGGATCGAGCCATGCATCACGCCTGATCAATGCTGGTTATCGAAGTCAAACCGGCATCCGACAACCTGATCACACCTGTCGCGTTAGCGTGTCGAGCGCGCGACCCAAGGTGGCCGGGGCCTTTTCGCGAATTCTTCCGCGACGCGCGTCGGTGGATCAAACAGCGCGAGCGAATGTACATCAAAATGCGCACGCCTCGGATCGCACAGCAACCAATGGATTTCGAGCCACACCGACGGGATGCTTCGCGCGGAATTCGTCGGGCGGTCCGGTGCAAGGCATCAGTGGACCCACATGAGTTTCAAGCACCAGCCCTTCGGTCTGTTCCCGGTCGAGCATCGATCGCAGCGTGGCCCCGGCTTCGCCAGGTCCGCAACGCTCGGCCAGATGCCGTTGACCGGCAAGGCTGGTAGCATGGCCGAAATCCAGCACGAGGAAACCTCGATGTCCCAGACCGCCAGCAAACCGGTGCCCATCCAGGACACGCTCAGCGCCAGGTTCTTCGACGGCGCCCGCGACGGCAAACTGATGCTGCAACATTGCGCGAGCTGCAGCGGCTGGAGCTTCCCGGTGCGCGAGCGATGCCCACACTGTTTTGCTGCAGGTCTTGGCTGGCGCGCCGCCAGCGGGCGAGGCACGTTGTACACGTTCGCGATCATGCATCAGGTGATGAATCCGGGCTTCGCCGAACTCGGTGCCGTACAATGTCTCGCAGATCGACCTCGAAGAGGGCGTGCGCATGGTCTCAAACGTCGTCGGCGTCGCCAACCACGCGCTCCGCATCGGCATGAAGCTGGAAGTGTGCTTCGAGAGTGTCGGCGACAACATTCGTATCCCGAAATTCCGTCCCGCCGCCGACTGAGCCGGAGAGCAACCATGGCGAACCAACCCAAAGGTTCCATCGTTGGCCTGGGCGTTACCCCGATGGGCAAGATTTACGGCCGGCGCGCCGTCGATTTCGCCGCTGAGGCAATTGCGCTGGCGCTCGACGACGCGGGACTGAACAAGCACGACATCGACGGTCTGCTGATCAACGCGAACATCCCGAACGACATGGATCCGCGCACGCAGATGGCGTTGGGATTCGAGAACTTGACGCTGATCAACGTCATGAACGGCTACGGCTCGACCGCCGGCGCGATGCTGCAATATGCCTGCATGGCGATCCGCGAGGGCCTGGCGAAGACCGTCGTCCTGGTCTACGCCGATGCGCCGTTGACGCCGACCCGCGGCGCCGGCCAGTCGTATTCCGGACCGCATCGGTTCCCGCTGAACGGCATGGCGGGTCTGAAGGCGCATTATGGCGATTTTGGTGCCAATCTGGGTTACGCCATGGCAGCGCAACGACACATGCACCTTTACGGTACGAACCAGGATCATTTCGGTATCATCGCCGTAGGCCAACGAAAATGGGCCCAAATGTCTCCCTGGGCCCAGATGAAGACGCCGATGACAATGGAGGATCATCACAACTCGCGCTGGATCGCCGAGCCGCTGCGTCTGCTCGATTGTTGTCTCGTCTCCAACGGCGCGGTCGCGGTGATCGTGACGTCACCGGAGCGCGCACGCGACCTGAAGCAGCCGCCGGTGCAGGTGCTGGGCTACGCGACCTGCGCGCCGGGCGACAATCAGAACACCGCGCGACATCCGGCGGTCGAAACCGGTGCGAAACGGTCCGGCGAGATGGCATTCCGGATGGCGGGCATCACGCGCGACGATATCGGGACGTGTCAGCTCTATGACTGCTACACCTACACCGTGCTGGTGACGCTGGAGGATTACGGGTTCTGCGCCAAGGGCGAAGGCGGTCCCTTTGTCGCCGACGGCAGGCTGGGGCCTGGTGGGTCGCTCCCCACCAACACCGGCGGCGGTCAGCTGTCCGGTTACTATATGTGGGCCTTCACACCTTTGTCGGAGGCCGTGGTGCAGGTTCGCGGCCAGGGCGGCGCCCGTCAGGTGCCACGCAACGACCACGTGCTGGTCAGCGGCAATGGCGGCATTCTGAATTTTCACTCCACGCTGATCCTGAGCCGTCACGCATCAGGCTGACGGGATTGCACCGTTATTCTCGCCGAATTCGGTGGCCGCGTCGCTGGCACATTGTCCGCATTCCGGCGTCCAAAGTCTGGACGTCGACCGCGGATCAAATCATCCCGCCATTGGCGGCCGCGAAAATTGGGGGATACTCCTCAAGCAATGTCATCCCGGCAACCGCGCCGGTTCGCGCCTGGCATGGTTCGGCGTATACACGACCGGTCACGACACGCCTTACCCGACACCGCACTGCGCAAGGAGAAACCATCATGCCGTTCTACGAAACAGGCGACGTCCGCATCCATTACGAACAGGCCGGTTCCGGCTTCCCGTTGCTGGTCATTCCCGGCGGCGGACTGAACTCGACGATCGCGGGCCTGGCCAGCCAGACCCATCCGTTCAACCCGTTCGACGCGTTCAAGGACGAATTCCGCGTGATCGCGGCGGATCTGCGCAACGCCAAGGGTGGCCAGTCCTCTGGTCCGCTCGAGACCGACCGGCCATGGGACGCCTATACCGACGATCATATCGGACTGATGGATCACCTTGGCATCCGGGACTTCCTGGTGCTCGGTTTCTGCATCGGCGGTCCTTTCATCTGGAACCTGCTCACGCGCGCCAGCGACCGCGTGGTCGCGGCGGTGCCGGCACAGCCCAGCGGCTTCCGCCCTGAGATGCCCAGCCTGTCCTATGACAACAACATGAAAACCTGGGGTCCGGAACTGTGCGCCCGCCGGCCCGACATCACGATGGCGATGGTCGACACCTTCCTGACCAATATGTACCGTGCCCGCGCCGACTTCGTTTACACCGTGACGCGCGATTTCGTGCGCGGCTGCCAGACGCCGATTCTGGTGTTGCCGGACGACGTGCCGGCGCATCCATATGCCGTCGCCATGGAAACCGTGCATCTCGCGCCGAACGCGCAAGTGAGCCTTTACCCGTGGAAGGACACCCCGGACAAGATCCCGCTGGCGGTGCGCCATATTCGCACGTTCCTGCGGGCGTATCGGCCGGTGGCGGGAGCGCGAACCATGGCGGCGGCCGCCCAATAGCGGCGGATCGCGCGGCGTCGACCCGCGCAGAGGCTGGCTGTTCAAACAGGGACGGTCAGCCTCGCCATATCGAAGTTGTACACGCGAGCGGTGTTGCCGCCGACGATCTTGGCCTGTTCGTGGTCAGGCACCCCTGCCAGGATCTCCGTCAGGATCTTCCTCGATTGGGGAAACGTCAACTCGCTGTGTGGATAGTCCGAGCCCCACATCATGTTGTCCACGCCGATGACGTCGCGCAGCCGAATGCCGATGGCGTCCTCCTGGAAGCCCAGTACGAGGTTGCGGCGGAAGAAATCGCTCGGGAGCATAGCGTCCTTGAACCGGTAGATCGCCTCGCCGTGGCGCTCGCGGTAGGTGTAGTCCATGGTGGAGAGTACGTGGGGCACCCAGGCCAACTCGAACTCCACGATGGCGACTGTCAGGCGGGGATGACGTTCGAAGACGCCGGAGAAGATCAGGTCGCACATCGACAGCGCCGGATAGAACGCCTTCGTCGCGCGGCTGCTGGCATCGCGCAGCGTCATGTCGCCCGCCCCGCGGATCTTGCCCTGCCGTCGCGTGGCCGTGTGCAAGCTCAACGGCAGGTGGAGCGCCGCAGCCGCAGCCCAGAACGTCTCGTATTCGGATTGGTCATACCGGCGGTGCTCGAACGGATACTCGGTGATCATCGCCCCGGCCAGGCCAAGGCGGGCGGCCCGCTCCAGTTCCCTGATCGCATCCGGGATGTCGTCAAGGTTGATCATTGCGATGCCCTTGAGCCGGGCGGGATCTGCGCGGCAGAAGTCCGCGAGCCAATCGTTGTACGCGCGAAAGATGGCAGACATCAGGGCAGTGTCCGCCAGCTTGAAGTAAAACAGCCCTTGCGAGGGATAGACGACTTCGCCGGAGACCCCATCGAGCGCCATGTCCTTGAGATGCTGCTCGGGGTCGTATCCCCCGCGGTGCACGTCTTCGAAGCGTCCCTGGGCGGAGATGGTCTCGGGGGCCTCGAACCGCGCGCCGGCGTTCGAGATGAGGCCGATCCCGGATAGGATCTGATCCGCCTCGACCACGATCTGATCGGCGCCGTCGATCCGCTGTATCCGCGGCGCACGATCCCGGAATGGCGCATCGATGCGGGTCTGCCAAAGATCCGGCGGTTCGAATACGTGCGAGTCAGATGAGAGAATCACAGGCGGCATCGGCATCTCCTGGCTGACCTGATCGCGAGCGGCACCTTTGGCAACCGGCCGATCGCCGTCAAGTTGGGCCGAACACGACGTCCTGAAACAGCATCACGAAGAGCCCAAGCGTAAGGCCGGTCGTTGCCTCGTTCGCGCAGCCGTTCTGGTGTGCGTCCAAATGATCTCATGCCCGACCGCCTCTTGCCAGGGCGACAGGTGCCGGTCATTTTTCGGATTGCCCGCGAGTGCGCGAATGCTGGTATGCCTCAATGCGCCCACACGGAGGCTGACGGCTCGGCTCCATGCAAAGGAGACCACATCCATGACGATCGATGTAGCGACCGGCATTGTCCGCATTCTCAAGCAGGAGGGTGTGGGTTGGGTTTCGACCTTTCCGGTCTGCCGGGTGAACAACGCGCTCGGCCGGGAAGGGGTGCCGATGCTGATGATGCGCGACGACCGCTACGCCGTCGCGGTCGCCGACGCGTTCTCGCGCATCACCGCGGGCTCACGGATCGGGGTGTGCACCTTCCAAGGCGGCGTCAATGCCGCCGGCATGCAGTACGCCTACGCCGGGATGGCGCAGGCCTATGAGGATGGCTCGCCCGTTCTGTGCATCACCGATGGCGTGCCGGCCGGCAGCTCGGGCAACAGCCAGTACGACGTCGCATCGGCCATGAAGACCGTGTCGAAGTGGTTCGGCTATCTCGACAAGCCCGAGCGCACGCCTGAGTTCATGCGCCGCGCCTTCACCTTGCTGCGCAGCGGCAGACCGGGTCCGGTGATCCTGGCTATTCCCAATGCCACGGCCACCTACGACGAGACCGCCGACCCCTACCGTCCGGTGAAGGGCTGGAAATCGGCGCCCGACCCGGCGGATGTACGCGCGGCGGTTGACCAGCTTCTGGCAGCCCGTAACCCGCTGATCTACGCCGGCGAGGGGGTCATCTACGCGGGCGCCTCGGAACACCTGAAAGCGCTGGCGGAGCTGGTGAACGTGCCGGTGATAACGACGCTCAAGGCCAAAGGGGCGTTCCCGGAAAACCATCCGCTGTTTGTCGGCGTGCGTGGCGATCAGATCGCCCACTACCTGAACAAGAGCGACCTCATCCTCGTCGTGGGCTCGAGCCTGTCGCCGGGCCGCTTCAGCCACGCCATTCCTGACGCCGCGAAGAAGACCATCATCCACTGCAATGTCGACGAGCTGCACATCAACAAGATGTATCCCACGGCGCACGCGGTGATCGGCGATGCGCGCCTGACGTTGCAGGCGCTCCGCCAGGAAGTGTCCGACCGCACGTCCGGTGCCGGGCGGACGGCGGATAATGTGGCGGCGGAAGTGCGGGCGGCACGCGACGAGGCGCTTGCCAGGTACCGTCAGGTCATGAACTCCGATGAGACGCCGATCAATCCCTATCGGGTGTACGGCGATCTCATGGCCGTGCTGGATCTGCGCAATTCGTTCGTGACGCATGAGTCCGGCAACACGCGCGACCAGCTGAGCACCGTGTTCGACACGCTTATCCCGCGCGGCTTCCTGGGCTGGGGCAATGTCTCCACGCTCGGCTTCAGCCTGGCCGCTGCCATTGCCGCCAAGAAGGCGTTTCCGGACCGGGCATCCATCGCGGTGACCGGTGAGGCGGGGCTTGGCTATATGCTCGGCAACCTCGAGGTTCTGCTGCGCGAGAAACTCGGGGTCACTGTCGTGCACATCAGCAATGGCGGCTTTGCGGGCTATGGACCCGGGTTCTGGGGGCCGGGACACGATCCCTTCACGCATCAGGTGCTGGGGCCCGACGAGGTGGATATGTCGAAGGTGATCGGCGCGCTGGGCTTCCACACCGAGCGGGTGAGCGAGCCAGCCGAGATCATCCCGGCGCTGCGGCGGGCGCTCGACGTCAATACGGCAGGTCGCCCGGCCTACATCGAGTTCATCTGCAGCCAGTACCCGGTCTACGGGCAGTGGGTCGGACGCGGCGAGGGGTGAAGCGATGCCGAAGCTGATCCCCGTCCCCGACGCCTTGAGCAAGCCGTTCTGGGACGCCGTCAATCAACGGCGGCTCGTGCTGCAGCACTGCGCTGCCTGCGACCGGCTGCAATATCCGCCGCAGCAGGCCTGCCAGGTCTGCAACTCGGCCGCCGGTCTGACGTGGCAAGAGGTCGAGGGAAAAGGCCATATCGCGAGCTACATCGTGATCGAGGATGGCCGGCTCAACCGGCGCATGCCGGATCAGCCGTATAACATGGCGATGGTGACGCTGGACGCGGACCAGCGGGTCAATTTCTATTCCAATCTCCCGGGCACCCCGCCCTACAAGGTGCCAGTGGGCGCCGCCGTCGAGGTGACGTTCGAGGAGGTGGCCCCGGACCAGCTCATCCACGAGTGGCGGGTCATCGCCTAGGATGTGTCCTTACTTGGGTCAAATGGCGGCGGCGTGTTGGATCGCGGCATGCAAGAAGATGGAACCGCAAATCACGCAAAGCACGCAAATTTAGGCCAATGCTTCATAGGGCTGAGACGATGCGTTTGATTTCGCGGCGGGCTTGCCGAAGTCCAGCGCCCTGACCGCCTTCAGCTCAACCAATCCCGCCTGTTCGATCAGAAGGTCCACGGTATATTCACCTACTTGGACAGTCGGCTCACCTCGGCCTCATCGCCGTCCATTTGCGTGTTTTGCGTGATTTGCGGTTCCATGTCCTTTGTTACTGTCAGCGCTGGCTTGCCAAATCGTTGACGAATAGCATGGCGAAGTTCAACGTCTGCGTGCGTGTTTTGCGGTTCCGAGGAAAGGGTGAGCCATGAGCGCGCCAGACCGGTATCAGTGGCGGCGAGACAAGGACGGGCTCGGCGTATGGGAGCACCGCGGCAAGGTCGCAGTGGCTGGCGTCGGACACTCGCCGGTCGACCGCCGCTGGGACGGCGTCTCGATGGACCAGACGCTCGGTGCCTACTCCATCCTGGCGTGCCGGAAGGCGATGGACGAGGCAGGCGTGACGCCGGATCAGATCGACGGCGTCATCTGCTGCGACAGCCATATTGCAGGCGGCAGCGGCGGCTCCGCGTCGCAGTGGGCGCCACGGCCCTACTTCGCCCCACCGTACGATTCGGAGTGGGGGCTCACTCTGGTCAACGCGCAGTGGCTGACCGAGCAGATGGGGCTGCGCAACGTCAAATTTGCGCCGACAGGACTGCCGACCATCAGCGAAATGGTGGGCATGGCGGCACAGGCGGTGGGTGACGGCGTTTGCAGCACCTGTCTCGTGATCTATCCGACCGGCAATCTGGAAGGCCGCTACCGTCGCGGTGGCGAGAACGCCGACGACTACGCGCGCGGCGCACGCCAGTGGACGGCACCCTGGGGCAACCACGGCGGCAACGATTTCATCAACATGTTTCCGCACGGTCAGTACTGCCTGAAATACGGCGGCAAGCACGATGACCTGGCGCCGTTCGTCATCAACCAGCACCGCAACGGGCTGCTCACGCCGTGGGGGTTCAACGCCAGCCACGACGTGCCACAACTCACCATCGAGGAGTACGTCACGTCGCGCTACATCCTGAACCCGCTTAGGCTGTGGGACTGCGACCGGCCGATGAATGCATCGACCGCGTATCTCTTCACGACAGCCGAACGCGCGCGCGACATGCGGCAGAAGCCGGTCTATGTGCTCAATCACTCGCAGCACAATTTCAAGCAGCGCTCCACACAGGCCGATCTGGACGAGATCGAGGACTGGACCGACCGTGCCGCTCGGCGGATGTACGAGGGTGCCGGGTTGGGGCCTGCGGACGTCGATATCTTCAATCCGTACGACGGCTATGCACCGATGGCGCAGTTCTTCCTGGAGGCTTTTCGGTGGCACGGCGTGGGGCGCGGCGATGCCTTCGCGTTCTACGCGGGCGATATCCGGGTCGAGGGACCGCATCCGCTCTGCTCGAGCGGCGGCAATCTGGGGAATGGGCGCACCCGTACGGCCATGTACACCGACTGCATCGAGCAGCTCCGCGGCACGGCTGGCGCACGGCAGGTCACGGTCCGGGCAGAGACCGCGCTGGGGGCATTCACCACCCCAAGCAGTGGGGGGTGGATTATGTTCGGGAAACACCCGGGCTGATGGCCGATCGCTGATTTTTCATTGCGTTCGTGCCGGCTGTGCTTCAGGGAAGCCATGGAGTTGTGTCGGCCTACGCTCTCCGGTTTGGTCAAAAACCACTTCAAAGAACTCAAGCAGAAACTCGTCCATCCTCTCTTCGGTGATGTCGTGGAGTACGCGGCGAAGTGGTGGGGGATCCTGATAGATCGGATCAAAGTCGCGAACCTGGCGTTCGCCCGCCCTGACGCGCCAATTCTTGACGCCAACAACGCCCGCTTCAACGATGAGCGGGGGGCCAGTGTTGGTGACCTCGCGAAGAAAATTAGCATACCACCGAAGGCTATAGTAAAAGATACGCTCCATCGGCAGAGATAAAACTACCGGTGGATTATCACGCCCGCCCTGCGCAAGAACCCCGATATTGACCCCCCAAAGTTCCCCGTTTCGGAACGCTTGTGTGAGGCTATCAAGGCGCCCAGTGTGCCCAGCTTCTGGGTCAATATTTGCCACGCCATATTCGTTTACTCGGACAAATGTGTCCTGATTTAAACAAAACGCATGAAGCTGGGCGACCTTTGCACGCAGATCCGCTACCCCGAGAGGGCGCGGAAGCTTACGCGTCGGAATAATCCGAAGATAGAACGCCGGTCTATGGGGCAGGATGAATTGTATTCGATCACCAGGTTCACCGATCTCTCCTAGACTATCTGTGGGCTGGTTAAAGAATGCCGGCGCCGTTGGTGTGGTTTCCAAAAAGGCTTGCGGCGCCCCCTCAACTTCAACCTGCGTCATAAACGGCCGCAACGCTTCAACAAGATCGTGCGCGAGCTTGGCTCGTGCAGCCCTGATCTCGGCTTGTCCGGCAGCCGCTGCCAGGTTGTACATAATGGGCCCAGCTTTGTGGCGGATGTCGAATGGTAAATCGTCTCTCGTTCCGAAAGCCGTATTTAGTACCATCAGAATGCGTGAACTTGTATGCTTCGCCATCGCGTAGCCAAGTTCAATGGCGACATTAGGATTTATCAATGCCTTACCATCCGATAGAGTTCCGTCGTCGGCTATGATTGGCGGCGTGCGACCAACCGGTGTCACGTCGGCGACGAATACCGATGTCTGATCAATTTTCGTGAGAATCATCGCCGCTAGGTCAGGGCTTCCGGAAACCCCCTTGCGGTCATGGTCAAGGTGCAGTGCTTCTCTCCGCGCCGCCTCTGGTGGCTCCTCAATCTCCTGCGGCATTTTCAGTGCGGCAATTGCATCTTCCAGCGCCTTGCGCACCAAGTGGCGCGAGACGTTGCCAACTATGTCCGATTGCCACGCCCAAAAGACTTTCATCTGAGTTAGCCTTCATCGCGAATGTGACCACTAAAGAGCCTCGCAAGCGAAATGGACACTCCGAGTCATCTGAGCAATTAGTACATCGGCCTACTCGAAGATTGCCTGCATGTCCTTGTCCCAGGTGATGCCAGCCAATTCACAGGCACGCCTTAGCCATGCAATCGTCTCGTCTTTCGAATTGTTTGTGCCGAACCACCACCCGTCTACGAGCTTTTCTGCGTAGTCCTTCGCGAGCTTTGGCTGATCAAACAGGGCCGATGGATCGTGGGCGACAATGCGCTTTGTGCGAGGTTTTACCCTGCTGAGCCTATCAAGTGTTCCCGCGGAGATCTGTTCCAGCCTCTGGAGACCCTGGGACAGCAACTCCTTCAGTGAGCCGCAAACAATCGTTTCCCCTCGAAAATCAAGGAGATAGCGGCCTGACTGGCGAGACAGCTTTTGCCTTAGTTGCTCTGGCGGCACAACAGGCTGATCCTCCTGCCGCCCGTCGTTGATAGGTAGAATCTGCTCGTGCAGAAAATCGATCCAGCTGACCGGGTTCAGTGGATCACGGCCAACTACCAGCCGACCTTCGCCCGTGAGTTGTGCAAACTTCAGACCTTGAGCGTCTGCATTCTGCAAAAGCGCTGCCAGAGCCTGGCTTGCCATATACGACACCTGAGCCATTCTGTACGCCCCTCCCTAGTTAGATAGCTGGCTACCTTGTAAGGCAGAAGCGTGGCTAGCGTCACCAGGCAAGATCAACGCGCGTGTGGCGCGTGGTGACTTTGCCTCGGCCGAGGAAGCCGCGCGCCAGCTCATCGATGGGCGGATCGCCGAAACGTGCACTGGAAGAGCAGGACGACCTCGCATGGGCCAAGCCGCACGTGGACGAGGCGCTGGCCGAGGTCGCGCGCGGTGATGTCATCAGCCGTGAGGAACATCGCGCCCGTAACACCGCTCGACTGGCTCCGCCGAAGGAGTAATGGCGCGGGTCGTTTCCAGCCATGAGCTGGCATGCGGCAGGGATACCGGGCTGCGATCGTGTTAGGCTGCGATCATGGAACACATTGATTGGACCGAATGCGCCCTGATCGAGACCGTGCCTGGAAAGCGGGGCGGCAAGCCCGTCATCAAGGGGACGCGCCTCCGCCCCGAGGATCTTCTCGCGAACCGGGAACAGGGGATCGAATGGCTGGTTGAGAACCACGGCGGAATCACGCCGGATACGGTTCGCGCCGTGTTCGATTTCTACGACAGGCACAAAAAAGCGCGGGTGCCTCACGTCGCTTGAGGGCCCCGCTTGATCACAGCGTCCCGCGCAGTCTGCGGACGCTTCGCACGCCGCGGACCAAGAGCCTTGGACGACGGGCTGCATCGACGACAGTGGCCGGTGACGTTGCCATCAATGCAATCAGTGATTACAATAAAGGTGCAGACGGAACCGGCAGGCAGGGGCATGAGCAGCATCACGATCCGCAACCTCGACCCCACGGTCAAAGAGCGGCTGCGCGTCCGCGCCGCCCAGCACGGCCACTCCATGGAGGCGGAGGCCCGAGACATCATTGCCGCGGCTGTCGATACCGGGCGCCCGCGCGAGGTCAGCCTAGCCGAAGCCATCCGTCGGCGCTTCGCGCCCCTGGGCGGCGCCGATGACCTGGAGATCCAGCCGCGCGAGCCAGCCCGCGATCCACCGAAATTCGACTGATGTTTGTGCTCGACACAAACGTGGTCTCCGAGTTGATGCGGGCGGCGCCGCACCCGGCGGTATTTGCCTGGGTTGCAGCACAGCCGCGGACATCGCTCTACACGACCAGCGTCACCCGCGCGGAAATCCTCTCCGGCATCGGTATCATGCCGGAAGGCAGGCGCCGGACCGCACTGAGCGATGCGGCATCAGCGATGTTCGACGACGATCTGCGCGGCCGCATCCTCGCCTTCGACGCTGTGGCGGCTGACCATTATGCCGAAATCGTTGTCAATCGCCGTCGGGCCGGCGCGCCGATCCACACGTTCGATGCATTGATTGCGGCCACCGCCCTGGTCGCCAGTGCTGCCGTGGTGACACGTGACACCGGTGGCTTCGCGCGCTGCGGCCTCACCATCATCAATCCATGGCAGGCGCATGGGTGACAATGCGCCGAAGCCGGTTATGTGCCGCGAAGCACGATCAGCGCGTCCACCGCCTTCACGCCCTGACCCCCCGGCAGCACCATGAGCGGATTGATGTCCAACTCCGCCAGGTGTCCTTCCATGTGCATGGCGAGGTACGATACGCACACCAGGGTATCCGCAAGCGCCACGAGGTCCGCCGCTGGCCGTCCGCGAAAGCCCTGAAGCAACCGGGCTCCTTTGACCTCAGGGATCATGGCCTGTGCTTCGCGGCGCGTGATGGGGCAGCGTCGCAGGGCCACATCGTTCGATCCGTGGCAAGTGTCGTCATGAAGCCGGCGCCACGTGCCCGTGCCTTGTTGCCCGTGGCCGCCGCGAGCGTGGCAACCGCCGCCTCGGCACGCTCGCTGTGTGTGGCGCGTGCATGTCGAGCTGCACTGCCAAGCCCTTCGCGACGAAGTGCTGCGCGGCGAACGACCGTGCCAGCTCGACGCGGTCCTCGGTGGTGATGCCGGCATTGGATCGCAGCGCCAGCACGATCTCGCGGGCGACCTGCGCGTCCTTGCGTCGCTCGGCCGCCTCCGCCGCGTTCCACGGCACCGCACTGTTGGCGAACCGGGCGTCGGCGCCCTCGGGCAACAGCACCTCGTGGTGCTCCGGCGCGTCACGGTTCTTGAAGTAATAGAGTTCTCCCGTGCACTCTGCGGTGATGGCTGTGCGCTCGTTGTACGCCGTCGAGCGCACGGCACTGCCGCCGGTACTGCGGGAGATGTAGCCGGCGCGGGTGAATTGGATAGCCACGCACACTTCTCGCTCGCCTCCGGCTCGCTGGTGCAGAACCCGCCGCGCGGTTCGTCGTTCAATCACGCCAGTTGGTCAATTCGCGTGCAAATGCCCATCAGACCGAATGCGGAATCTCGGCTTCGTGCTTTGGCGCCAATATTTCTCCCCAGCTATCGTCTCCGCACCACTATACACGCGAGGCAACGATGGAGCTGCGGCAATTGGAGCCACCTGATTATGACGTCCACACCACGGGAATCTACATCGTCGACGATGACGGCATCCGGGTTTTCGCCGGGCCATTCGATTCTGAGACCGCGGCCATTGGCTGGATCGTTCAACGCCAGCAGGACATGAACCGGCGCCGTTCGGTGCACGAATCAGGCATGCATTGATCGATCGAGGTGCGCTGATCCCACGACCCTGAAGCAACGCTGAGGGAACTGCATGGGGCCGAGCGCCTGCGCGCGCCGGCTGATCGAGGCTGGCGGGCTGATCGACAAAAGCCGGCCTGCCCGCCGCGTTCCAGGGACTGTTCGATGCCTGTGCGAAGCCCGCCGCGCTCGCCGTCGGGTGCTGGGGTCACCAGACGGTTTGCTCAAAATTCATGCTAAACAACCAAACATCCTGGGCCTGGAACGTATCGCAACTGAGCCGTCATCGTTTGCAGAGAGGACAAAACGAATGGACCTCGACAAACCAATCCGCCGGATCGTCACCACCCATGACGCCACCGGCAAAGCCGTGTTTCTCAGCGACGGACCGGCGCAAAAGGTCGCACGGCCTGACCGGCCGATCGTCAACTGGCCGCTCTGGGTGCTCGACACGTCCCCAGCGGAATGCTCCGGCACCGAGGATTTCGTGACCAAAATGACAGGGATCCACCCCGGACCGAGCGGCACGTATTTTCGCGCGCTGGATATTCCGCCAACCGGGGATACGGTTCGCACGGTCAATCCACGGGCCACGATCGAGGAACACGGGCTCGAGGCCGAAGCCGCAAAAGCGCGCCCGCCGCGGCATCCGCGGATGCACCGCACCAGCACGGTCGATTTCGGCTTGGTCCTCGCGGGCGAGGTCGATTTGTTGCTCGACGAGGAAACCCGGCATGTGAGCGCGGGCGATGTCGTCGTAATGCAGGCGACGAACCACGCCTGGGTCAACCGCGGCCCAGGGCCATGCCGCATCGCGTTCATCCTGATCGATGCGAAGGACCCGTTATAACGCATCGTTTCGGGGTCCTCGTCCCCCCGACCAACACCACGGCGGAAGACGATTGCCGCCGGATGTTGTCGCCGTCACTACAGGCGCTTATTGGCCGCATTCCCTTGCTTCGTCCGGGCGATAGCCTCGATGAGGGCGGCCTCGACGAGATCGCCGTCGAACTGATGCGCGAAGCGGCCGGGGTTTTTGGCCGTCACCGCCAGCCAGGCAATCGGCCATGCCATGCGCGCGTTTGGTGCTCGACGGATTGCCCGGTTGGCGCCTGTCGCCATGCCGGTGCTCGAACGGGAGAAACGTTCGCCGGGGTGGCAGCTTACCAATCATGGCGTTCATCTCCGCGTGGGTGCGCAGGTCTGCACCGGACGCGCTTCCTAAGCCACCGGCAGCTCGACACCGCAAGCACTCCATGTTTCAGATCAGCCTTTCAAGGTTCTTCACAATGCATCAACTCGGCGTTCTCATCCCCGCCACCAACACCACGGTGGAAATTGAATACAACCGGCTGTTGCCGCCGACCCTGCAGGCGCATGTCGGCAGGATACCGTTGCTCAGCAGCGGTGTGGAGATCAACGCGCGAGGTGGCGATGCGGATGTCGACTCGCAGGCCCGCATGCTCGGCGGCGCCACGGTTGAAGTCCTCGGCCTGGCGCAGAGTGCGGCGAGCCTGGCGTCCGACGACTTTGACGAAATCATCATCCGTCGCATGAGTGAAGCTGCTGGCGTTCCGGCGATCACCGCGGGACAGGCGCTCGCCCATGCTCTGCTTGCTTTGGGTACGCGGCGGATAGCGCTGGTGTCACCTGTAACAATGCCAACCCTCCAACGCGCGAAGCCCGCGACGCCATAGCGCGTGCCGACCGCCCAGAGATAGAGGCACTGGTTATTCCCGGTGGCAACTTCCCCACCATGGCGTTCGTGCCGGACTGGGATTCGTGCCGGACTGGGAGCGGCAATTCGGCAAACCCGTCATCACCGCCAACCAGGCCGCGCTCTGGGCGATGCTGCACGTCATGAAGGTTGACGAGAGAGTCCGGGGACTGGGGCGGCTGTTGGAAGCGATGCCAGCGATCTGATCCTCCAATAACCACGGGATATGTGCGCTGCGTCCGTCGCTCCGCCGGCTTGGCTTACGATGCTTCTGCAATGGGCTGTGCGCGTCCGCCCGAACGGGGAACGCGAAGACCCCGGCGAAATGGCGATCGAGCCGACGCCGCACACTCGCGGAGGATAGAGCACGCGATGGCCAGCATCGCACCAGGCAAGGTCGCGAACTTTACCGTCCTGCCAGAGGATCCTCACGCGGATTCCGATCAGGCTCAAGGACGTGGCGATAGCGCTCCATGGCAGTTTCAGGTGCTGTCGGCCAGCGCCATGCCGATGTACTTGAACTGGTGTACCACGTCGTTGACCGGATGCGCCGTATCCTGCTGCACCTGGAACACGCTGACCACGCGCGAGGCCAGATCACCGTTCTCATCGTACGCGATCGGACCCTGGAGCGTGTCCACCTTGCCGGCCTGGATGGCATCGCGGACCGCTCCCCGCGTCACCGGCGCGCCGGACTTCGCGACCGCCTCGATCGCCGCCAGAATGACCAGCGCTGCATCGTAGGCGGTGATCGAGTAGTCCGACGGCGGCGTGTTCCAGCGCTTCTGGAACCTCGCAACCCACTCGGACAGCTTGGCTTCGTCCAGCATGTGCGGCGCGGCGATGGTGCTGTACCAGCCTTGCGCCGCCGGGAAGCCGGCGCCGGACAGGATCGACGCCTGGTGCATTCCGTCGCCGCCCGCCTTGATCATGTCGGGCATGATCTCGTAGCTCTGCTTGACCAACTTCACGCCGGCCAGCGCGCTGGAACCGCAATACAGCGCCTGCGGGCCGAGTTGCTTGATCTTGGTCAGCAGCGGCCGGTAGTCGCTGATCAGCGGATCGACGCGGTCGCGGCCCATCACCTGGATGCCACGCTTGCCGCACTGTGCCTGGAACGCATCGGCGAGGCCCACGCCATAGGCGCCGGTGTCATCCACCACGAACACCGACTTCATCTTGAGCTGGTCGGCCAGGAAATTGGCCATGTTGGGACCCTGAAAGGCATCGGTGGTGCAGGTGCGGAAGTAGATCGCCTTGCCGGCCGGCCGGTACATCTCGGCGAATTTCGGGTCGGTCAGGTCGGGATTGGTGGAACTCGGCGTCACCGTCGCGAGGTTGCCCTGGCTGAGCAGCGGTGCCATCGCCTTGCCGCTGCCGCTTGCCATCGGGCCGACCGCCGCGACCACCGTGGGATCGACGATCATCTTGCGCGTGTTGATGGCGGATTGTGCGGGATCGTACTGGCCGGCGGTCGCGGTGCCGTCGTCGAGGACCAGTGCCCTCACCTCGTAGCCGCCGACGCCACCCCTGGCGTTGGCCTCCTCGATCGCGAGCTGCGCACCGTGCAGGATGTTCGTGGCATCCTCGGCGGCGGCGCCGGTCAGCGGCAGGTTGATGCCGACGGTGACGAACCGGTCGCCGGCACGCGCCGGCCGAACCACGCCGGCCAGTGCCGACGAGCCGAGCAGAACGAGGGCGGAACGGCGGGCAACGCGCATCGGAACCTCCGTGGTTATTGCGGCCAGGAGCATCCAGGCCGGGTGAACCGCACGGGGACCGCGCGGCAAGCCAGCATCAATCGGCCGTCATGCGATCCGCTGCGGTCACGTTAGATCAAGTTCCACAGCAGCGGAACCTCGACAGTCAGCCAAACGACCCGACCAGTTCGAGGGCTCGGGCCAGATTGTTGATGCCGGTGAGCGTAACGCCGGCCGCCAGCCCCGCTGCGATCGTCCAGCGCGCCGCGGCGCCTCTGGCGCCGGCGTTGCGTAAAGCGAACAGCGCGATCACGAAGATCGGCACGTGAAGATGCGCCGCATAGATGTAGACGCTGGCACGGTACTGCAGCGAAATATGCATCAGGAGGTTGACGAGAATAGCGGCGGCGGCACTGAGCACGACGGTGCGGTTCGCCCGGTCGCGCAGAGCGGCGACGCAACCCGTGATCAGCAGCACCAGCCACAGCGCCAGGGAGCCCAGGCCGATCGTCGACATGCGGAAGTCGCGGAAGTCGAGCATCGTCGCCTCGCCATTGGGCAGCGGGACCGAGGTGAAGTCCGGAGCGACGAACGAGTACAGGAAGAAGGTCTTGAGGAGCATCGCGAACGACGCCCTTTCTTCACCATGCTCGGCAGTCTCCCAATACGCCAGCTTGGTGGCGGTGACGGGATCGTGGAGGAAATACGGCCAGTTGATGATCGCGAGGATCGCGACAACGATCAGCACTCCCAGGATCAGCCCATAGGAGGTGAGGCGCGCGACCGCAGCCATGGCAGGCAGCCGACGGAACCAGATGACAGCCTCGGCAATCGCGGGCTGGACGATGTTCGTGATGGTGACGCCGAACAGGTAGAGCGCCACGGCAAAACGTGCGCGGGGACAGCTTGCCGGAGCGTCCTGGCGCTGCAGCACCACCAGGTAGAGCAGCCACAGGCCCAGCGCCGACAACCCGTAACTTTCCGGGACCAGCGCCAGGATGAGCGGTGTACTCGATATGGCGTAGTAGCCGGTGACCAGCGCGCCTTCCAGGAGCGGCACACCGAGTGTCGCGGTGAATGCGAAGACGACAAAGACCGTGACGGCGGCCACCGCGGCGAACCACAGACTCATCGTCAGGTTCAACGGCACCCCGAGGTGGAGCACTCCCTGTGCCAGGGGGCGCAGGGCAGACAGCAACGGATGGCGCAGACCGCCGCTATCCGGCCCGCTGAACATGACTTCGGCGTTGCGGAGCGGGTCGAAATCGAAGGCAAGATTATCGACCGCGAAATAGCCGCCGGTATCGAGGCGAAGAGCCAAGGCCAGATAGAGGACGAACGCGGCGACAGCGAGCGCAGTGCCGATGACGCAGCGAGCCGCACGCGGCGGTCTCCGATACCGGGTCCGCCGCACCAGCGCGCGCAGCTCCTCGCCGAGATCGCGCCTCACCAACCCGAGCAATCCGGCGATCATCGCAGCACGACGTGCTCGAGGACCGCCAGCCATTGACGGGACAGCGCCGCCGGGTCTGTCTCGCCCGTCGGGCGGCATACCGAGCCGTTCAGCATCTGGTCGCGGCTGCCGCCCGGTTCGGCACCGAATTGCGCCACGAACGCAAAGCAGGTGGCGTCCTTGCCCTGCCAGGCGAGATACGCGGTCGGACGTCCGGCGATGATCGCCAGATCGGCGTCGTCGAGGCCGGGCGCGATGCCGTGCCCAGCGAGCACGCGGTCATGCCCGTAGACCTGGTAAAAGGCGCGCTTCAGCGAGCTCGCGGCCGAGTAGGCATCGCTCGGCCTCTCATAGCGGATCAGCCCATCGGCGAGATCGATCTCGACCTGGTAGCGGGAGGCCCAGGCATCGTTGACGAAGACGGCGCGGATCGGAACCGTGGCGTCGAGCTGCATCGCTGCCTGATCGGCCGAGATCTCGTGCCACGGCAGTGGTGGCCGAACATACGAGGCGGGCTCGTCCCGAGCCTGTGCGCCCGCCGCCACCAGCAACGCCACGCAAAACCAGAGCGTGGCGAACCCGATCTGTATCCGGTGCTTGCTCCGACGCAATGTCATTGCGATCCCCTCGCCGAGCCGGACAATTTCAGCCACCCATGGTTGAAGACGACCGCACCACGTTCGGCGACCGTTCGACGAGCTGCTCCGTCAGCAGGAGGAGTGATGCCACGCGGGCCCAGCCGAACCTATCATCAGCGCCATTGCCTGGCCAATGAGGGGGCCACTGGATCGCGCCGCGGCCGCTGGCAAGCGAGATGCTGCCGGTCACGCCGGACTCACTGCGGATGCCGAGAAGCGGTTGGTATTTTGCCCGGCCATGATACCCTGGCCGCCATGATCGCGAAGTTCTCAATCATTGCGCTGGCCATCGCCGCCCTGCCAATCCTCTCGCTCGGCGCATCGGCCCAGCCGCGGCTCAGGACGGTCCTGTCACCGCCGGTCAGTCCGGCATGTATCTCGTCGTCGTTCGGACCCCGCGTGTTGCCGAACGAGCCGGCAGCCGGCTCCTACCACTACGGCATCGACCTTCCTGCGGCCGCGGGCGCGGCGGTGCTCGCGATCGCGCCCGGCACCGTGATCCGGATCCAGCGAAACGGACCGGGTGGGCTGGAGATGTTGGTCCAGCATGACGGATTTGTCGGCGTCTACAGCCATTTCGGCATGATCACGCCAGCGTTCGCCGACGGCAGGCGCAGTGTTGCCGCGGGTGACAAGCTTGGGGTGGTCGGGATGACCGGCCTGACCTCTGGTCCGCACCTGTATTTCGAGATGATCCTGGCGGGCAAGCCGGTCGATCCCGCGCCTTACCTCAACGTGGCGCTATGCAGCGGTGCGGTGCATCCGGCACCACCGGCCAGGCCGGACGACGGTGGCATCACAATCGACGGACGGAAGTACTGGCAGTTCTCCCTCCCGGCGCGGCAGTACATTCAATGGCAGCAGCATTAGACGCCGCCGGCATGAGCGAAACCCTGCTCGACATGAAAGGCACCGCCTGCCCGATCCCGGTGCTCCGTGCCAATCGCGCGCTGCGCGGCATGGCGCCCGGCGAGCGGCTGCGCGTGCTGGCCACCGATCGTGCCGCGGTCGCCGACTTCCAGGCGTTCTGCCGTGAGACCGGCCACGCGCTGCTGGCGTGGTCCGAGGAGAGCGGCGTGTTCAGCTTCGTGATCCGCCGCCGTGCCGAAGACCCCGTCGCGAAAGACGCCTGACCATGCCCACGGCGCTGATCACCCATCCCGCCTGCCTGAACCACGATAATGGTCCGTATCACCCGGAATGCCCGGATCGCCTGCGCGCCGTGCTCGCCGCGCTGGAGACCCCGGAATTCGCCGACCTGCTGCGCGAGTCCGCGCCGCACGCCACCACCGAGCAGCTGACCCGCGTCCACCCGGCCAACTATGTGGACGCGATCCTGTCGATCCGTCCTGCCGAAGGCGAAATGGTGCAGCTTGACGCCGACACCGCGATGAGCGCCGGCAGCGCCGAGGCCGCTTTGCGTGCCGCCGGCGCTGCGGTGGCTGGGGTTGATGCGGTGATGGAAGGCTGGGCGCGCGCGGCCTTCGCGGCGGTCCGCCCGCCCGGCCACCATGCCGAGCCAGCGCGCCCGATGGGGTTCTGCCTGTTCAGCAACGCCGCCGTGGCGGCGCTGCATGCGCGCGCCCGCTGGGGCGTGCAACGGGTCGCGGTGGTGGACTTCGACGTGCATCACGGCAACGGCACCCAGGCAATGTTCGCGGCCGACAAAGACCTGTTCTACGCCTCCTCGCATCAGCACCCGTGCTACCCCGGCACCGGCGAGGCCTGGGAGCGCGGTACCGCGGGCAACATCGTCAACGCGCCGCTGCGGCCAGGCTCGGACAGTGCGGCGTTCCGGGCCGCCTGGTCGGACACTATCCTGCCGGAACTCGACCGCTTCGCCCCCGGCCTGCTGATCGTCTCGGCCGGGTTCGACGCGCACAAGGCCGATCCGCTGGCACAGCTCCGCGTGGAAACCGCCGACTATGCCTGGATCACCCAGGAACTGCTGCGCGTCGCCGCGGCGCATTGCGGTGGCCGGATGGTCTCGGTGCTGGAGGGCGGCTACGACCTGGAGGCGCTCGCCGCCTCGGCCGCGGCGCATGTCCGCACGCTGATGCAGGCGTAGGGGGGAAAGTGTCCGGCAAGAACACCGAAGTCAGCGCGCTGTCGTTCGAGGACGCGCTGGCAGAGCTGGAGCAGATCGTCCGCGGCCTGGAGAGCGGCCAGCAGAAGCTGGAGGACGCCATCACTGCCTACGAACGCGGCGCTGCGCTGCGCCGGCACTGCGAGGCGAAGCTGGCCGAGGCAGAGGCGCGCGTGGCGGCGATCGTGGAACATGCGGATGGCACCCTGACGACGCGGCCGGTCGAGTAGGCGCACGGCGCCTCAGGCGGACGCGGCGGGTCCGCGCGCAGCCAGGCCGGGCTCTGTTGCAGTCACAATCGTAGACCCCCGTTTCAGGGCGGATGTCGTCATGGTGTTGACACACCGTATGGGTGAGAGAGCTGACGATGACTCGGCCTTGGAGGCGATCTGTTCGGTCAATTCCGTCACGCTGCCCGGTTCGCTGTTCGCGTGTTGTCCGCCGCGGCTGGCGGATCGGCGGCGGCAGTCCGCGCTCATGCCGCCCGGCGTCTCACCGTGTCAGATTTGAGACAAACGGCGCGGCGGTGTCGGCCAATTTTACAATCTTGCCGCATGCCAAATGTAACGGGCCGTTACAGACTTAGAATCACGGCGATTTTGGCGTTGGCCCCAAAATTGCCTTCCCAACGGCGTAAAGCTGTTTGGTAGTGGAAGAATGCGCACAATGAAGTCTCTCAAGGCCGGCCTGTCGATGGCGGCCCTGATCGCCGGCACCATGCTGATCGGTCCGCACGCCAATGCCGATGCGCTATTCTCGCTCGGCACCAACTTCAACATCCAGGCCAACAACTCGCCGGACAGTTTCAACATCATCGTCCCGTTCACGCCGGGCACCACCTCGATCGATAGCGGCGCGCTATCGCTCACCATCTCGATCACTCCGGTGGGCGACGCGGCCGGGAACGAGTGGGTGACCTTCGACTACAAGGCCACCACCGGGACCTTCTTCGGCTCCCCGAGCGCGGACTGGAACCTCGATCAGATCGGTATCCCGCTGGCCGTCGCTGCCAACTTCAACAGTGCCTTTTCGCAATGGTTGGTCAATGGGGTGGCGCAGACGCCGACCGGCTCGATCTTCGGCGGCTACCAGCCGGAGACCAACCCGGTGCCGGGCGGGACCGGCTCGGGCCTCGGTGCAATATCGCCGCCGTTCCTCGATCCGATCCCGGCAGGACCGGCACCGGACCTTGGCGCCTTCATCGACCCGGCGAGCCTGCTTGACGGCATCGGCATCGATACGGCGACCGTGACCGAATACGTCCAGAGCCTGGAATTCGCACCGCAGGTTCCGGTCATCACGCCGCCGGGTGTGCCGGAGCCGGCCGGCTTGGCCGTCCTCGGCGTCGGGTTGGTCGGGCTGTTCGCGGCCCGCCGTCGGGCCTGAAGGATCGACCGGCGTGCCCTGCTGCGCGCCGGCCATCCGCTCCGGCCATCCGCCCCGGTCGGACGCATGGCGCCTCCGGGGCGGGCGGGCGGTCGCGGTCCTGGTCGGCAACGACAGGCTGGAGCGCTCGGTAACTGCCTGATGCAGCTGGACCGTTGATCTGTAGCCCAGACCCGGGCGGGACCACCGTCCGGCTATTGATGGGCCGCGTCACTCACCCCACGTTGATCCCTGCAAACAGGGTCGACCCATGTCCGATACGGTCCCCGCGTCAGTCATAACCGCGTTCATTGCAGACCGCGGTCCGAGTTTTGTTCTGGATCATCTCGGCACAGGCGCTTCGGCGACTGCGGCTGCGATAGGCGTCTACACCAGCGACTTCCGCGTCGGCGGAGCAGTTCACAGTTCTCCCGTCAGCGGGTTCGGATCGCCCCTGCTGGTGGATTTCGTGACGTGGTGCCCGGCGCCGGCGTCGACTGTGGCACCGCCGACCGTGGCCGGCTCGGGTGCTGTCGGCAGTATTCAGCCGGAAGGCCTCGCCGGACTGCCCCCCGATCATTCCGCCGCCCTGTGGGGATCTTGACCCCTAGCGCCCAAGGCTGACCGAAAGCTGGTGGGCGGCGGGCAGCCGAAGCATGGTTTCCCGGCATCCCTCGCCAGCAGTTTGATCATGCACCGGCCGCGATCGCCTCTTCGACGTCGCGCAGGCGGTCCTTGCCGAAGTAGATCTCCTCGCCGACGAAGAATGTAGGCGATCCGAACGTGCCGCGTTCCACCGAACGCTGCGTGTTGGCGAGCAGCTCGTCCTTCACGTCCTGGGTCTGCACCAACGCGAGAATCGCTCTCGGCATCCAGCCGCGATTCGAGCAGCGCCGCGCGCAGCACGTCAGGATCGTCCATCTTCTTCGGCTCCGCCCACATGTGCCGATAGATCTCGTCGACGTATCGCACGAACACGCCCAACCGTTGCGCCGCGATCGCGCCGCGCATCAGCACCAGCGTGTTGACCGGAAAGAACGGGTTCGGCGCGAACCGCGTGATGCCGTGACGCTTCACGAAGCGCGCGGTCTCCAGCCGCTGGTATTCCGGCTTGTTCCTGATCCCGGCAAGGCTTTCCGCCGGCGAGCGGTTGTTGGTCAGCTTGAACACGCCGCCGAGCAGGACCGGCACATAGACGAACCGCGCACCGGTCCGGCGTTCGATGTCGGGAATGACGAGGTGACTCAGGTAGGCATTCGGGCTGCCGAAGTCGAAATGGAATTCCACGCTGCTCATCGCCATCACCACTTCTCGCCGAACGGACGGATATCCATCTCGAACGTCCATGCGTCGCGCGGCTGCTGATAGAGCTGCCAGTACGCATCGGCGACCGAGTCCGGCTGCATCAGCCGGTTGGGATCGAGATTGCGCAGCCCTTCGTCGCCCTCGCGCGCCCTGATCCGTTCGCGCACCCATTCGGTGTCCACGCCGGCATCGATCACCAGATGCGCGACATGGATGTTCTTCGGCCCCAGCTCGCGCGCCGCGCTCTGCGCCACCGCGCGCAGGCCGGCCTTGGCAGCGGCGAACGCGGCATAGCCGGCACCGCCGCGCAGGCTCGCCGTCGCGCCGGTGAAGAAGATCGCGCCGCGCCCATGCGGCAGCATCAGCCGCGCCGCCTCGCGTCCGGCGAGGAAGCCGGCATAGCACGCCATCTCCCACACCTTGCGGAACACGCGCTCCGTGGTGTCGACCAGCGGGAAGTTGACGTTCGCGCCGACGTTGAAGATGCAGACCTCCAGCGGCGCCTCCTGGTCCGCCGCGCGCAGGAATGCCGCGATGTCGGCCTCCTGGCGCGCGTCGAGCGAGCGGGCGACGATGCGCCCGCCCTGCGCCTCGACGTCATGGACCAGCGGCGCGAGCTTGTCGCCGTTGCGGCGGCCCGCGAACACCGTGAAACCTTCGGCGGCGAATTTTCGGGCGATCGCGCTGCCGATGAAGTCGCCGGCGCCGATCACCGCCGCGGTGGCATTCCTGCGTTCCATCGTTCTCTCCTGCGTCAATGCGCGTCCCGTGACGGCGCCGCGGGCGCCCCGAGCTTGCGCATCAGCGGCACCATCGTGGTCGCGACCACGAAGCACAGCGCGATGACCAAGAACGCGTCGGCAAAGCGTCTGCGTCTGCGCCTCGCGCAGCGCCAGCGACCACAGCACCTTCAGCGCCGCAGCATGCCCATGCAGCGCATCGCCGACGCGCGCCGCGGTCTCGTTCGTCGCCACGTGCTGCACGAATTGCAGCATCGCCGGATTGCCGCTGTTCAGATGCTCGGCCAGGCGCAGGAAGTGCAGGTTGGTGCGGTCGTTCAGGATCGTGCCGCAGACCGCGATGCCGATCGCACCGCCGAGATTGCGCATCAGGTTGAACAGCCCCGACGCCAGCTTCAGCCGCTCCGGCGCCAGCCCGCCCAGCGTCAGCGACACCGTCGGCGCCACCGCGAACTGCTGCGAGAAGCCGCGGAACGCCTGCGGCAGCAGCAGTTCGCGCCCGCCCCAGTCATGCGTGATCGGGGTGAAGTTCCACATGCTGGCCGCGAAGCAGGCGAGGCCGAACATCATCAGCCAGCGCAGATCGATGCGTCGCGCCAGCACCGTGTAGAACGGGATCGCGCACACCTGGAACAGGCCGGTGGTGAACACCGCCTCGCCGATCTGCAGCGCGCTGAAGCCGCGCACGCGCGCCAGGAACAGCGGCGTCAGATAGATCGTGGCGAAGATGCCGATGCCGGTGACGAACGAGAAGAAGCAGCCCAGCGCGAAATTGCGGCTCTTCAACGCGCGCAGATCGACCACGGGCTGGCTGAAGGTCAGGCTGCGCCAGATGAAGGCGACGCCGGCGATGCCGGAAATCCATGCCGTCGCGCGGATGGTGTCGTCGCCGAACCAGTCCCAGCGCGGGCCTTCCTCCAGCGTGTATTCCAGGCAGCCGAGGGACACCGCCATCAGCGCCATGCCGAGGATAGTCGGCGCCGCGCAGCAGCGACAGGTTCGGCCGGTCCACCCGCACCAGCATCGGCACCACGATGGAGACGAACACGCCGGGCACCAGGTTGATGAAGAACAGCCAGTGCCAGGAATAGTTGTCGGTGATCCAGCCGCCGATGGTCGGCCCCAGCGTCGGCGCCAGCGAGGAGATGCAGCCGATCGTCGCCGCCGCGATCACCCGCTGCTGGTTGTTGAAATAGATGAACGCGGTGGTGAACACGGTCGGGATCATCGATCCGCCGAGAAAGCCTTGCAGCGCGCGGAACACGATCATGCTCTCGATGTTCCACGCCCAGCCGCACAGCAGGCTGGTGATGGTGAACCCCACCGCGGACGACGCAGAACAGCCAGCGCGTGGACATCACGCGCGACAGCCAGCCGGACAGCGGGATCACCACGATCTCGGCGATCAGGTAGCTGGTCTGCACCCATGCCAGCTCGTCGGCGCCGGCCGACAGTCCGCCGCCGATATCGGCCAGCGAGGCAGACGACGATCTGGATGTCCAGCAGCGCGATGAAGAAGCCGATGCACATGCTGGCGAAGGCGAACACCTTCGTCGCCATCGGCAGCTCGCCGGCCAGCGCCGGCGCCAGGCGGACAGCGGTGGTCGTCGCGCTCATCGCTCGTCGACCGATCGGCGGTGACCGACAGGCCCGGCCGCAGCCTGCCCAGCGTGGCGGCATCGCCATCGAGCTGCACGCGCACCGGCACGCGCTGCACGATCTTGGTGAAGTTGCCGGTGGCGTTCTCCGGCGGCAGCACGCTGAACACCGCGCCGGTCGCCGGCGCCAGGCTCGCGACATGGCCGTGGAGCAGTTCGCCCGGCAGCACATCGGCCTCGATCGTCACCGGCATCCCGGGGCGCATGCGCGCGAGCTGGCTCTCCTTGAAGTTCGCATCCACCCAGAGCCCGTGCGCCGGCACCAGCGAGATGAGCTGCGCGCCGACCGTGGCATAGGCGCCGGTGCGCGCGCTGCGATTGCCCACCGTGCCGTCGATCGGCGCGCGCAGCTCGGTGTAGCCCAGGTTGAGCTGCGCGGTGTCGCGGTCGGCGATGGCGCCGGCCAGCGCCGCGACCGTCTGCTGCTTCTGCGTGTCGATCACGTCGAGCTGGCGCTGCGCCGCCTCCAGTGCCGCGCGTGCCCTGGCATCGGCGGCGAGCGCCTTCTGGTAGTCGGCGTCCGCCTGCTGGAAGCGCTGCTGAGTGCCGAACTGATCCTGCGCCAGTCTGCGATAGCGATCGACGTCGTACCTGGTGCGGGCGATCTCCGCCGCGGTCGCGGTCAGCTCGGCCTGCGCCTGCGCGATCACCGCCTGCCTGCAGCCGGCGGTTCGCATCCAGGTTCGCCAGTGTCGCCTGCTGCCCGGCCACCGCGGCGACCGCCTTCGCCAGTGCGGCGCGATAGTCGCGATCGTCCAGCTTCACCAGCAGATCGCCGGCATGCACCGCCTGGTTGTCGGTGACCGCGACCTCGGCGATGAAGCCGGCCACCTTCGGCGCGATCACCGTGACGTCGCCGCCGACATAGGCGTCGTCCGTGCTCTCGATGAACCGCCCGACGGTCCACCAGTGATGGCCGTACCACGCAGCACCGATGCCGATCAGCAGCGCCGCGCCGGCCAGACCGAGCTGCTTGCGCGACATGCTCGCCTGCCGCACCGGCGGCCGGGCGATGATGTCGCGCTCCAGCACCTGAGTGCTCATGACGCGCTCAGGTCCGCCGCCGGACCGGGCACCGAGCGGAATGCGGGTTCGACCATCACCTTGCCGCTGCGCCGGTCCACCAGGACGGGGTCCGCCGGTCTCGCCGGTTTCGGTGTCGACCACGATGACGCTCGGCGCCTTCAGGCGCGAAGTGCCGGTTGCCCCAGGCCAGCAGCGCCCACAGCACCGGCCGGAAGTCGCGGCCGCGCTCGGTCAGCACGTATTCGTGGCGCGGCGGATGTTCGCTGTAGATGCGGCGCTCCAGCAGGCCGGACTCGACCAGGGCATTGAGCCGCCGCGTCAGCATGTTCGGCGCGATGTCCAGGCTCTTCTGGAACTGGTCGAAGCGGGTCAGCCCGCGGAACGCGTCGCGCAGGATCAGGATGCTCCACCACTCGCCGACCCGCTCCAGGCTGCGGGCGATCGGGCAGGTCATGTCTCCGAAGCTCTTGCGTTGCATGGTTTGCTCCCGCCAGTCACATGCATGATGCAAGTCGACATATAGACCAAGTCGCTACCATGATGCAAGTGACAATGTGTGCCATCGGAGCTCGCGAGCAAAAACTCCTCCTCCCCTCGCGGGAGGGGGAGTGCGAAACTGGAACATGCGAATGCGCGCCGATCAGTTGCTGGTGGATCGCGGGCTGGCGGAAAGCCGGTCGCGCGCGCAGGCGCTGATCCTGGCCGGCAAGGTGTTCAGCGGCGAGCGCCGCATCGCCAAGGCCGGCGACGCGCTGGCGCCGGACATCGCGCTGGAGGTGCGCGGCCAGGACCACCCGTGGGTGTCACGCGGCGGGCTGAAGCTCGATCACGCGCTGCGGCATTTCGGCCTATCGCCGGCGGGCCGCATCTGCCTCGACATCGGCGCCTCCACCGGCGGCTTCACCGACGTGCTGCTGGCGCACGGCGCGGCGAAGGTGCATGCGGTCGATGTCGGCCACGGCCAGCTTGCCTGGAAGCTGCGCAACGATCCGCGCGTCGTGGTGCATGAGAAGACCAACGCCCGCTATCTGGCACGCGAGACGATCGCCGATCCGATCGCCGCCCTGGTGTGCGATGCCAGCTTCATCGGCCTGGCCACGCTGCTTCCGGCGCCGCTCGCACTATGCGCGCCGGGCGCCTGGGCGGTGGCGCTGATCAAGCCGCAGTTCGAGGCCGGACCGAGCGACGGTCGGCAGCAAAGGCGTGGTGCGCGATCCGGCGGTTCACCAGGCGGTGCTGCGAGCGGATCGGCGCCTGGTGGGCGACGCTGCCCGGCTGGCGCGTGCTGGGCATCGTCGAAAGCCCGATCACCGGGCCGGAAGGCAACCGCGAGTTCCTGATCGCCGCCAGGAACGATCCTGACGGTCAGGCCTGGTGCAGCCCGGCATGGCGCGCCGCCAGGTCCCGCTGCGCGATTTCGGCCAGGAGCGACCACACCTTGGCGGGCTCCATCGGCACGTCCGGATCATTCAGCAGTCGATCGAGTTCGTCGAGTTTCCGGGCGTACTCGGCGTCCGTCATTTCCGTCTCTCCAGTGGCGTCGGCCATGCGCAACAACCCCAGCAATCGTGGCGGTCCTGGGGCGCGGTTATGGCGATAAGAAGCTTACCATTGGATTACCGTCGGCAGCCATCAAACCGACGACAGGATCGCCGGCCCGAGCGCCGCGACCCTCGCCGCCGGATGCGCCGAGTTGCGAAACCGCAGCTCGCCCTCCTCGGCTGCGTCGTCCATGCCGAACAGTTCGAAGCGCGAGGCGCAGGTCACCGCGATCACCGGCCGTGCCGCCTTGTAGGCGAGGAACTGTCGCGCCTCGCCTTCCAGTTCCAGCCGGTCGCGCATCCCGCGCCACTCGCTGCGGTCGGTATCGTCGATGAACATCGCCAGGATGCCCGGGCCGCGTGCCGCTCAGCCGCGTGGGCACGATCTCGAACAGACGCCGGCGCACCGCGACCGCCACCTCGTCGGCACGGCCCGCCCTGGCCGCCATCGCGAACACGCCACGGTCCGCGGCGGTAACCGCCAGATGCGCCTCCGGCCCAAACTCGCGCCGCAGCGACGGCATCAGGCCATCTTCGGCGTCGCCACCGGCCAGCAGCAGCGGATCGAGCCGCAGCACCGCGCGCGGCGTCGTGATCGCGGCGGCCCCTGGTCTCCAGCAGGCGGCGGATCCGGGTCGTGCATCTGCCGCCAGGGCGCTGGTCCGACAATCCCTGCGGCAGCGTCATCTTCAGCAGATAGCGCCCGGGATACGCCGTCAGCCAGGCTGCGCAGGTCGGCATCCACGCGGTCCGCCAGATCGGACCAGGCGCCGACGTTGCACCAGTCGCCCGTCCTCGGCCGAGACGACCTCGCAGGCGATCTCCGCCTCCAGCGCGCCGCGGGCGATCAGCAGATCGTACGGGGCCGCGTCCTCCAGTCCGGCGAAGGCGACGCTGAAGCCGCGCGACGCCTGCAGTGCCGCGGTCCGCAGCATGTGGAACACCGGCACCAGCGTGCCGTCGCCGGCCAGCGCCATCCGCAGCCCCTCGCGCAGCCGCGCCTTGCCGCGTCGACGGAGCGCCCGCGACAGCGCCACCGCGTCGCCGGCCAGCCGCGCGGCCTGCAGTTCGGCGGCGGAGGGTGGGCGCGTCGAGCGTGCCGCGCAGCCGCTCGATCGCCAGTTCCAGCGCGTGACGCTGCCGCGCCGCCTGCCCCGCGCGCGGCCCGGATGCTGCGCGCCGGGCGATCTCCGCCATGCGCGCCGCCCATAGCGGCGCGCCGGCCAATGCGACGAACGCATCGAGCGCCTTAGGGTCGTACGTGGGCGGCTGGGGCTGCATCGCGGGCGGGGTCCAGCTGGATAGACGCGCCTGGCGGCGCGTTCATTCCCGCCGCTCAGTTGCGCGGCAGGCGGGCCTTGTCGGGGGCGTCCGGGTTCTGCGCCCGGTGGCGCAGCAGATGGTCGGCCAGCACGCAGGCCAGCATCGCCTCGCCCACCGGCACGGCGCGGATGCCGACGCAGGGGTCGTGGCGGCCCTTGGTGCTGATCTCGATGTCCTGGCCGGCGCGATCCACCGCGTGCGCGCGGCGTCAGGATCGAGCTGGTCGGCTTCACCGCGAACCGCGCGACGATCGGCTGGCCGGTGGAGATGCCGCCCAGGATGCCGCCGGCATGGTTGGAGGCGAACTCCACCACCCCGTCGCGCATCCGCATCTCGTCGGCGTTGGCCTCGCCGGACAGCGCGGCGGCGGCGAAGCCTTCGCCGATCTCCACGCCCTTCACCGCGTTGATCGACATCAGCGCCGCGGCGATCTCGGCGTCCAGCTTGCCGTAGATCGGCGCGCCCAGGCCGGGCGGCACGCCCTCGGCCACCACCTCGATCACCGCGCCGGCCGACGAGCCGGCCTTGCGCACCTCGGACAGATAGCTCTCCCACAGCGTCGCGGTGGCCGGGTCGGGGCAGAAGAACGGATTGTCGTCCACCGCGTCCCAGTCCCAGCGCGCCCGGTCGATGCGATGCGGGCCGATCTGCACCAGCGCGCCGCGGATGCGCACGCCGTCGCCCAGCACCCTGCGCGCCACGCCGCCGGCGGCCACCCGCATCGCGGTCTCGCGCGCCGAGGACCGGCCGCCGCCGCGATAGTCGCGGATGCCGTATTTCAGTTCGTAGGTGAGATCGGCATGGCCGGGCCGGAACTGCGCGGCGATCGCCGAGTAGTCGCGCGAGCGCTGGTCGACGTTGTCGATCTGCATGGCGATCGGCGTGCCGGTGGTCAGGCCGTCGAACACGCCGGACAGGATGCGGACCTGGTCCGGCTCCTGCCGCTGGGTGGTGAAGCGCGACTGGCCGGGACGGCGGCGATCCAGCCAGGGCTGGATGTCGGCCTCGGACAGCGCGATGCGCGGCGGGCAGCCATCGACCACGCAGCCGATCGCCGGCCCGTGGCTTTCGCCCCAGGTGGTGACGCGGAACAGGTGGCCGAAGCTGTTGTGCGACATCGACGGGACGGGCCCCTCCCCCCAACCCCCTCCCGCAAGGGGAGGGGAGAGTTGCACTCGCTCCCCCTCCCCTTGCGGGAGGGGGTTGGGGGGAGGGGGCCCGTCCGATCATCTCACCCCTCGACGATGGCGATATCCGGCGCGGCCGGGTTCTTCATGCCGACGATATGGTAGCCGCAATCCACGTGGTGCACCTCGCCGGTCACGCCGGCCGACAGGTCCGACAGCAGATAGACCCCCGCGCCGCCGACATCCTCGATCGTCACGTTGCGCTGCATCGGCGAATTCAGCTGGTTCCAGCGCAGGATATAGTGGAAATCGCCGATCCCGGCCGACGCCACGGTGCGGATCGGCCCGGCGCTGATCGCGTTCACCCGGATGCCCTGCCCGCCCAGATCGGCCGCCAGATACCGCACCGACGCCTCCAGCGCCGCCTTGGCCACGCCCATCACGTTGTAGTGCGGCGTCCAGCGCTCCGCGCCGACATAGCTGAGCGTCAGCAGGCTGCCGCCCGGCCGCATCATCGGCACCGCGCGCTGCGCCACCGCGACGAACGAGTAGCAGGAGATATCCAGCGCCTGCAGGAATGCCTCGCGCGGCGTATCCAGATAGCGCCCGCGCAGATACTGCTTGTCGGCGAAGGCGATCGCGTGGACCAGGAAATCCAGCCCGTCCCAGTGCTCGCGCAGCGCCGTGAACGCGGCATCGATGCTGGCCTCGTCGCCCACGTCGCACAGGAACAGCCGATCCGAGCCCACCGACGCTGCGAGCGGCCGCACCCGGCGCCCCAGCGCCTCGACCTGATAGGTGAACGCCAGCTCCGCGCCCTGCGCGGCGCAGGCGGCGGCGATGCCCCAGCCGAGCGAGCGGTCGTTGGTCACCCCCATGATCAGGCCGCGCTTGCCCTGCATCACTGTGCCTTTGGCGGGGGCGCGGTCGGGCATGGTCCATCCTTTGCGGCTGCGTCCGTGAACCGCGGTGGTGGCACAGCCGCTTGCGGGCAAGTGCCGGCAAGTCGGCTTGGCGCGCCGGACCCGCGGCGGCAGAGTGCGCCCGATCGCAAGGAAGTTCGAGCCATGCCCGACAGCGCCGCTCTCGTCACCGACCCGTTCGCCCACTTCCAGGACTGGATGACCGAGGCCTGGACGCACGAGCCGGACGACGCCAACGCCATGACCCTGGCGACCGCCACGCCCGACGGCACGCCCTCGGCGCGCATCGTGCTGCTGAAGGGCGCCGATGCGCGGGGCTTCGTGTTCTACACCAACCTGGAAAGCCGCAAGGGCGAGGAACTGGCCGCCAACTCGCGCGCCGCGCTGCTGTTCCACTGGAAGCCGCTGGGCCGCCAGGTGCGCATCGAGGGCCGCGTCGAGCACGTCACGGACGCCGAGGCCGATGCCTATTACGCGACGCGCGCGCGCATCTCGCGGCTCGGCGCCTGGGCGTCGGACCAGTCGCGCGTGCTGCCGGATCGCGCGGAGCTGGAGCGCCGGCTTGCCGCATATCGAGGCGAAGTATCCCGGCGAGGATATCCCGCGCCCGCCCAACTGGTCCGGCTTCCGCATCGTCCCCGCGCGCTTCGAGTTCTGGCAGAACATGCCGTTCCGGCTGCACGACCGCACGGTGTACACGAAGGCGGAGAACGGCGGCTGGACGCTGGGCAAGCTGTTCCCCTGACACGTCGATGACCGCGCCGCCGGAACAGGCGGAGGTGGTGGAGTTCCTGCGCGGTGCTCGCGGGATCGGACCCGCTGGAGACGCACATATCGCTGGTGTTCGTCGGCGCCGACACGGTGTGGAAGCTGAAGAAGGCGGTGCGCCTGGCATTCCTCGACTTCACGTCGCTGGAGGCGCGCCGGCGCTTCACGTTGCGCGAACTGGAGCTGAACCGACCGGCGGCACCTGGCCTGTATCGCGACGTTGTGCCGGTGGTGCGGCGCGCGGACGGCACATTGGGCTTCGGCGCAGGCGGTGAACTGCCGGTGGTCGACTGGGTGCTGCGCATGGCGCGCGTGCCGGCCGGCGATTTCCTCGATGCCGTCGCGGCGGCGGATGGGCTGACGCCGGAGCTGCTCGATGCGCTGGGCGACGCCGTCGCCGCGTTCCACCGCAGCCTGCCACCGGCGCTCGGTGGCGACGTTGTCGCGGCAATGCGTCAGGTCGCCGAAGGCAATGCGCAATCGGCGCGTGACGCCGGCCTGCCGGAAGCCGCGGTGCAGGCCTGGCAGACGCGCATCCTCGGCGCGCTGGACGCCATCGCGCCATGGCTGACGCAGCGCGAGCGCGACGGCTTCGTCCGCCGCGCGCACGGCGATCTGCATCTCGGCAATCTCTGCCTTTGGCAGGGCCGTCCGGTGCCGTTCGATGCGCTGGAATTCGACGAGGCGATGGCGACGATCGACCTCGGCTACGATCTCGCGTTCCTGCTGATGGACCTCGATCAGCGCGTCAGCCGCGCGGCGGCGAACCGGGTGCTCAACCGCTACGTCGCGCGCACCGGCGACGCGGCACTGACCCGCGGACTGCCGGCCTTCCTGTCGCTGCGCGCGATGGTCCGCGCGCATGTCGAGGCGAGACGCGGCAACGCCGATATCGCCGCGCACTACCTGTCGGCCGCGTCTGCCTACCTCCATGTGCAGCCACCGGTCGTGCTGGCGATCGGCGGCCTGCCCGGCAGCGGCAAGTCCACGCTGGCGCGCGCGCTGGCACCGGAACTTGGCAACGCGCCCGGCGCGCTGGTGCTGCGCAGCGACGAGATCCGCAAGCGCCAGCATGGCGCGGCACCCGAGCAGCGGCTGCCGCAATCGGCCTACGGCGACGCCGCGAGCGAGGCGGTGTTCGCCGCCCTTGCGGCGCTGGTGCGCGAAACCGCGAGCGGCGGACATGCGGTGATTGCCGATGCGACCTTCATCGATCCGCGCCATCGCACGTTGATCGAAGCCGCCGCCCGGGCCGCTGGCGTGCCCGCTTCCTCGGCCTGTGGCTCGAGGCGCCGCTGGCTGAGCTGGAGGCACGCATCGCCGGCCGTGCGGCGCGACGCTTCCGACGCAACGGTCGCGGTGTTGCGGGCGGCCAGTCGAGGCAATCCGGGTGCCGGCGGCTGGCTGGCGATCGATGCCACAGCGGCCGCCATGCAGCAGCGTGCCCGTGACGCCGTCCGATCGGTGATGTGACGCGAGCGGCCGCGGATCTGGCGGCACTGTCCGAGGTGTGAAGCACTTCAGAGCGTCGCCGGCGGCCCGCGTGCGACTTTCCGCCTGTCAGCAAGACCCGACCCCCGAGGCTGACGGAGACAACCAACACCGCCACCGGCGGAAACCACAGGAGTTCACCATGAAGACCTTGTTCGCCGCTCTGACCGTCCTGACCCTGGTACTCGGCACGGTCGCTGTCACCGCTCCGGCCAGCGCATCCAAGACCAACCTGTTCCCGCCCGCCTCGAACGAGGGCGGCACCAACTAAGACGCCGCAACCAGCCGAACGCGGGGTGCGTTCCGCACCCTCGCTGCAGGCGGGATCGCTGACGACAGACGCCGCCAACAGGGCCGATCCCGCGGGGTCGGCCCGGTCTGCGTTGGTCGCGGTGTAGCCGTTGACCGAGGGCGCCGCGACGGACGCACGGGACCGGCAGGCACGCCGGGGTCAGCCCGCGTCGGCACCGACCAGCCGCTGCATATCGGCCTCCCGGCTGATCGTGAGCTGCGCCCGCGCGGGGTCGTAGATTACCAGACCGTCCGCGCGCCAGGCGTTCAGAATGGTGATTATGCTGCGGGTGGTGGCGCCCAGCAGGTCCGCCAGGTCGCCCTGCCGGAGCCGGCCCCCGAGCTGCCGCCCCTGCGCGGTGTTCCGCCCGTCGATCCTGGCCAGGTAAAGCACCTGCCGGGCCAGCCGGACCTCCAGGCTCTCGAACGTCGCGTCGCGGAACAGAACCGATGTCCGGCGCAGCCGGGTGGCAAGCATGCGACAGAGATTGGCCCCCAGCACCGCGTGGCTGTTGAGCGCGTCGAGGAACACGGAGCCACCGATGCGCAGCAGCCGCACGCGGCCCTCGGCCACGGCATCGGCGGTGCGGGTGCTGTTCTCGATGACCCCGATTTCCCCGAAGATCTCGCCGGCGCCGAACACCTCGTACATGAGGCCCTTGCTGCTGCGATCGAGCGAGCCGACGCGAATATGCCCGGCGCCGGCGACGAAGGCATACACGGCGTCGGCCGCATCGCCTTCGGCAAAAATCCGCGTGCCGTCGCGCGGCTCGAGCATCCGGCTGCGTGCCTCGATCCGCTCGAGCTCCGCCGGATCCATGCCCTTGAATGCTGCGACACCCACCAGCGCTGTCATGGTTACCCGCGCGTCGGTCTGAGGCAGAACGATCCTGCCACATCGTGACACTCCCGTAAATGATTCAGTTGCGCAGGTGATCCGGGGAACTGCTGCGTTTGCTCCGGGTCGTTGCCGTGCCCGCCGCCACCGCGCTCAGCGATGGACCAGGACCGGGATGTTGGAATGCGTGAGCACTTTGACCGTCTCGCTGCCGATAACGAGCGCGGCGACGCCGCGGCGACCGTGCGAGGCCATCGCGATGAGATCGCAGCGCCGCGACGCCGCGGTCTCGATGATCGCCTGGTACGGATGCTCATGCTCGACGTGGATCAACTCGGATTCGACACCTGCCGCTCTGGCCACCTCGGCAGCGGCGCCAAGCGTCTTCTCGGCGTGCTCGTGCATGCGCTCGTGGTACTCGACCGGCGTATCCTCCAGCATCTGCCGATCGGTCGTGAACACATGAAACGGTGGCAGGACCGTCAGCACGGTGACCTTGGCGCCGATCCGTCCGGCCAGGGCGATGCCGTGCTGAACCGCCTTGCCGGCGAGTTCCGAACCGTCGGTCGGTATCAGGATGTTGCGGTACATCGACGTTCTCCTTGCCCAGTGATCGCCGACCGATCGTGGCGGCCGCCACACCGGGTCGCATGACGTGGCCAGCAGGACCGTCAACCGGATCGGCGGCGTCGGATCAGACCGCATCGTGCCGCTGCCTGCCCGGCAAGATCGCGGCGACAATATCACCGGCGACCGGCCGCAGCACCGGCGATCGGCCGCGCTGCCCCGGACCGCTTCGTCGGCGCGCAGCATCTGATGTATGACCGGCTCGTGACGTGGTAGAAAATGCAACCCTGACCTGCAAGCGAGGAGCCGTGCCATGGCCATCCGCAAGCTGTTGCTGCCCCTGACGGGTACCGCCGCCGGTGAAGCGGCGCTCGCCACCTGCCTGATGATCGCCCGCCACTGGAACGCCCATGTCACCGCGCTGCACGTGCGCGTGGACAGCCGCGACGTCGCTCCACTGGCCGGCGAGGGACTGTCCGGCGCGATGATCGAGGAGATGATGTCGGCCACCGAGAAGGAGAGCAGCGAACGGGCGCACGCTGTCCGCTCGATGTTCGACCGCTTCGTGCTGCAACACGATGTTATTCTGTCGGAGGCGCGGCCAGGCGCCGAATGCGCCACTGCCAGCTTCGCCTCGGTCACCGGCCGCGAGGAGGACCTGGTCGCGCAGCAGGCGCGACTTGCCGACCTCACCGTGGTGCCGCATCCGGACGCCGGCGAGGATGTGTCCTCGTCCGACGCCCTGCACGCGGTGCTGTTCGATTCCGGCCGTCCGGTGCTGATCGCACCGCAGGGCCGCCCCGACCACGATCGGCTCGCGCGTGTGCCTGGGCTGGAACGGCACCGCCGAATCGGCGTCAGCGGTATATGCGGCTCTGCCCTGGCTGCAACGCGCCGACGCGGTGCGCATCCTGTCCGCCGATGGCTATCAGCGGCGCGGCCCTGCGGCGCCGGACCTGGCCGCCTACCTGGCGCTGCACGGGGTGCATGCCGACATCGTGATGTTCCAGTCGGTGGGCAATTCGGTCGGTGCCGGCCTGCTCGCGGCGGCGCGCGACTTCGGCTGCGACCTGCTGGCGATGGGCGCCTACTCGCACTCCCGCCTGCGCCAGCTGATCCTCGGCGGCGTCACACGGCACGTGCTGGAGCGCTCGAATCTGCCCGTGATGATGAACCGCTGAGGCATCGCGGGCCGGCGCCCGTCCCGGCCGGGAAACGCGCCGGCTCCGCTGCTTTGCTGCGCGTGCCGATGCCCGCAGTGGCGTCCCGACCGCAGCACGCGGTATCCTTGCCCGGCAACCACGCCGAGGAGGGCCGGGTCTTGCGCCTGCCCCGTTTTGCAGCGCTCTGCCTGCTGCTCCTGCCGCCCTGCGGCGCGCGCGCCGACGATATCGGCCCCGCGCAGGCCCAGGTGCTGCAACAGCAATTGAAGGACTGGCTCGCCGGCCTGCTGGGGCCAACGGTCAAGCTGCCGGAGCTGCCGTGGCGGGTCACCGGCGAGCACGACCACTATGTCATCACCTGGCCGATCCCCGGCCTGACCGCCCCGGCCGGCGACGTGGCGACGACCGCGAAGGTGCGACCGCTGGACGGCGGGCGCTGGTCGATCGACGCGATGAAGATGCCGCCGTCGGGCACCTTCACCATGAACATCCCGTCGGCCGGCGATAGCCGGCGCGGGCGTGCCGATGAAGCTCGATTTCAGCATCGGCAGGCAGGACACCCACGGTGTGATCGATCCGGCGCTGGCCACTGCATCGACGCTCCACACCGAGCTCGGCGACGTCGTGCTGACCTCGGATAACGCGAAGCAGCGACAGGAGCAGCGCTTCGATCGCTATTTCTCGGACACCACGCTGGCGCCAGCCCAGAACGGGCGGCTCGATCTCACCACGGATGCGGCGGTGAACGGCTGGAAATCCGCCTCGCAGATCAGCGGCGGCACGCCGGTGGCGATCGGCATCCAGGCCATGCGCGGGGTTGTCCGGATCAAGGGCGTGAATCGGCAACGCGTCGCGGGACTGCTGGCCGCGAGCGGCGGCCTGATCGGCGCGCTGCCCCCTGACATCGCGACCAGGGGGGACAAGGCCGATCTGCCCGCTCCCGCCAGGGCGCAATTGCGCCTGATCGTCGACTCCCTGCAGGACATGCTGACCGAAATGAGCCTCCAGGAGACGGTGGACGGGCTGCAGGTCGAGATCGCCGGGATCGGCGGGCTGTCGATGAAGCACTTCCTGTTTGGCTTCGGCGGCGAGGCGCCTGACGGCAGGCTGCACGCCTGGATCGATCTCGGCCTCGACGAGTTGGCCAGCCCAAGCCTGCCGCCAAATGCCGCGGCCTTGCTGCCGCATCACGTCGAGATCAAGCCAAGCCTGTCGGGCGTTCTGACCGCGGACCTGCACAAGCTGGCGCTGGACGCGACCGCAGGAGGGCGCCGACAGCGACAGCCTCGCGCCGGCCATCGCCGCGATCTTCTCGCATGGCGGCGTCAATGTCGGCATCGAGACGCTGTCGTTCGACCTGGGGCCGGCGAAGGTCCAGGGCACCGGCCATGTCACGGCACTTTCGCCCGACATCGTGGCACGGCGAGGCGCATCTGGTCGCCACCGGGTTCGATGAGCTGTCGACCCAGGCGCGCACCAACCCGGATCTGCAACAGGCCCTGCCCGCGCTGATCATGCTGCGCGGTCTCGCCAAGCCGGACGGCAAGCGACTGGTCTGGGACATCGTGAGCGACGGCCCGACGGTGACGGTGAACGGCCTCGACCTGTCGCAGCTCGGCCGCGGCGACAAGCCGAAGGGCAAGCCAGGTCAGAAGCCGAGCCGGTAAAGCGTGACCTGCCGCTCGGTACGGTCCTCCAGTTCCAGGCTGGTCGGCACCCGGTAGCTGGCGAATGCGGTGAGACCGTTGCGTGGCAGGTAGGCGCGGCCCGGATCGGCCAGCCAGACCTCGGCATCGCTCGGCCATCCGCCGCAGCCACGGCAGGATGTGCGCGGTCATCGGCGCCTCGTAGCAGACGTCGCCGCACAGGATCAGGTCCCAGCGGCAATCGGCGCCGACGATGATCGGTGTCGGGCAACGGCGACCGAGACGCGGTTCGCCGCGGCGTTCAGCGCGATCGCGGCGCGCGCCAAGGGGTCGATCTCGGCCGCATCGACCGATGCCGCGCCGGCCAGCGCACAGGCGATGGCGGCGATGCCGCCGCCGGCGGCGAAGTCGAGCACGCGCCGGCCGGCGACGCAGGACGGATGGTCCAGCACGTGACGGGCGAGCGCCTGGCCACCAGGCCAGGCGAACGCCCAGAATGGCGGTTCCACGTTGCGTTCGGCGAGCCAGGTCTCGGTGGCCTGCCAGATCGGGGTGATCTCGCTGGCGAGGTGCAGCGTGATCTCGGGGACCAGCGGAGCACAGGCGAGGGCGGTATGGTCCGCGACGAAGCGCTCCGCGGCGGGGCTCGGAGCAGACGCCGCCGGCAGATCCGCCGCTCCCGGCTGCGGGCGAGGTGGCCCCGATGCCGCGCCTGTCGCGGTCATCCCTGAGCTGCCGGCATCACACCCACCCGACCAGGATCGCCGCGGCCACCGCCAGCCCGGCCTCGCGGTTCGCCTTGAACAGCCGCAGGCACAGCGCCGGATCGTCGATGTCCAGCGCCACGACCTGCCGCCCCAGCAGCACCGCGGGCAACGCCAGCGCCGGATAGAACCAGCCGCCCAGCCCGGCCAGCCAGCCGGCCAGCGCCAGCAGCAAGATCACGTCCCGCTATAGCATCCCGCCAGGAATGGCGCCGTCCGGTCGCCGAACAGCCGCGCCGTCGACTTCACCCCGACCAGCGCATCGTCCTCGCGATCCTGGTGTGCGTAGATCGTGTCGAAGCCCAGATCCCACAGGATCGCCGCGCCATAGAGCACCGCCCAGGCCGCATCCAGCCTGCCGGCCCCGGCAGCGTATCCCAGCGGTGCGCCGAAGCCGAACGTGACGCCCATCATGAGTTGCGGCCACCACGTCACCCGCTTCGCCAGCGGATACAGCGCCACCAGCAGCAGCGACGCCGCCCCCAGCGCCTGCGCCAGCGCATTCAGTTGCAGCAGGATCGCCAACCCCACCAGCAGCAGTGCCAGCCAGGAACACCAGCGCCTGGCGCGGCCGCAGCATGCCGGAGGCGAGCGGCCGGCCGGCGGTGCGCGCCACCAGGCGGTCGATGTCGCGGTCCCACAGGTCGTTCACCACGCAACCGGCGGCGCGCATCACCAGCGCGCCAACGCGCGAACAGCACGATCAGCCGCAGCGCCCCGCGCGGCGCGGGGCCGGACAACAGGATCCCCCACAGGCCCGGCAGGAACAGCAGCCAGACGCCGATCGGCCGATCGACCCGCGCCAGCAGCAGGTAGGGCAGCCATCGGCGCGGCAGCCGCGCCACCCAGCCGGTCGCCACGATATCGGTGTGCGCCTGCATGGCTGCTACTCTGCGCGCCGTCATGACCGGGTCAATCCGCCTCTACGTCGCGCCGGCACTGGCCGCGGGCGACACCATCGCCGCTACCGCTGCGCAGGCGCATTATCTCGGCGAATGTCATGCGCCGCGGCCCGGGCGACAGGGTGCTGCTGTTCAACGGCCGCGACGGCGAGTTCAGCGCCCGGATCGAGACCATCCGGCGCGACCGCGCCAGTCTGCGCGTCGAACACCGGACGCGGATGCAGGCGGCGGAGCCCGACCTCTGGCTGGCGTTCGCGCTGCTGAAGCGCGACGCCACCGACCTCGTGGTGCAGAAGGCGACCGAACTCGGCGTCGCCGCACTGCTCCCTGTCATCACCGAACGCGGCAACACGCATCGGATCAACGCGGACCGCCTCGCCGCGATCGCGATCGAGGCCGCCGAGCAGTCCGAGCGCCTGACGGTACCGGAACTGCGCGCGCCGCAGTCGCTCGCGGCACTGCTGTTCGGCTGGCCACCGGAGCGCCGCCTGTTCGCCGCCATCGAGCGCAGCGGCGCGCCGCGCATGCGCGCCGACCCATGGCCCGCGCGCGCTGCTGGTCGGCCCCGAGGGCGGCTTCACGCCGGCGGAACTTGACGCGCTGCGGGCGCATCCCTTTGTGACGCCGGTATCGCTCGGCCCGCGCATCCTGCGCGCCGACACCGCCTGTATCGCCGGGCTGGCATTGTTGCAGGGGGTGGACTGCCGCTAGTACCATGAAACTCAACCCGCCACGCCTGGGAGCAGCATGTCCAATCCCGGAGACGCCGACTCGACGCCGATCACCTCGCTGAAGCAACTGGCCGACTACATCGCGGCCGGCTGCAAGCCGGCGGAGCAGTTCCGCATCGGCACCGAGCACGAGAAGTTCGGCTTCCGCCTGGCCGATCTCGCCACGCCGCCCGTACGATCCGACCGATGGCCAGCCCGGCTCGATCCGCGGGCTGCTGGAGGGCATGCGGCAGCGTTTCGGCGGCGAGCCGATCACCGACGCGCGGCAACATCATCGGCCTGAAGCAGGGCGACGCGGCGATCTCGCTGGAACCCGCCGGCCAGCTCGAACTGTCCGGCGCACCGCTGGAAACGCTGCACGACACGATGGCGGAACTCGAGGCACACTACGATCAGGTGCGCAGCGTATCGCGCGATCTGCAGATCGGTTTCGCGCCACTCGGCTTCCATCCGACCGCGACGCGCGAGCAGATGCCGTGGATGCCGAAGGGCCGCTACGCGATCATGCGGCGCTACATGCCGAAGGTCGGCGAACGCGCGGCCTCGACATGATGACGCGCACCTGCACCGTGCAGGTCAATCTGGACTACGCATCGCGAGCAGGACATGCTGCGCAAGCTGCGCGTGTCGCTGCTGCTGCAGCCGCTGGCCACCGCGCTGTTCGCCAACTCGCCGTTCACCGAGGGCAGGCCGAACGGCTTCCTGTCGTATCGCGCGTATGTCTGGACTCGACACCGACAACGATCGCTCCGGCATACCGCGCGTGATGTTCGAGCCTGGCTTTGGCTTCGAGCGCTATGTCGAGTGGCTGGTCGATCATGTGCCGATGTACTTCGTCTATCGCAACGGCAGCTACATCGATGTGGCCGGCGCGTCGTTCCGCGACTTCATGGCGCGGCCGGCTGCACAATGTGGCCGGTACCGATCGCCACGGTCGGCGACTTCGCCGATCACATCACCACGGTGTTCACCGACGTCCGGATCAAGCGGTTCCTGGAGATGCGCGGCGCCGATGCCGGGCGCGCCGACATGATGGTGGCGCAGTCGGCGTTCTGGGTCGGGCTGCTGTACGACGAGGCGGCACTCACCGCCGCCGAGGCGCTGTTGCGCGACGCAACCTGGGAGGACGCCGTGGCGCTGCGCGCCGCCGTGCCGCGCGAGGGATTGGCGGCATCCTGGCGTGGCGGCAGCCTGCGCGACCTCGCACGCGACGCCATCGCCATTTCGCGCGACGGGTTGCGTGCCAGGGGCCGCTACAATGCAGCTGGACTGGATGAGTCGATCTATCTCGCTCCACTGGAGGCCATTGCGGCCGGCGAACCAACTCAGGCGGAACATTGGCTGGCGCGCTATCATCAGGCGTGGCAGGGTGATATCCGGAAGATCTTCCCCGAGGCGGCAATCTGAAGGATGACCGCAGGAACAGTCATGCCGAGGCCGGACCCAGACAACCGAACGCGCCACAGATGACCCCATGATGGCTGGCACGTCACACCGACCTTCGGCCCACGTCACGCCGCCGAGTGCGGCGGGACAGGTCGTGATGCGGTTGCGGTTGATCGGCCAGATGGAAGCCTGGACGCTGACCAGCGAGAGCGTGCTGCCGGCCGGACGCAAGACCCGTGCGCTGCTTGCGGTGATTGCGCTGTCGTCGCCGCGGGCCGCACTGCGTGGCCGCCTGGCGGAACTGCTGTGGAGCAGGCGCCCGGAGGAACAGGCCCGCGCCTCGTTGCGGCAGGAAATCCATCGGCTGCTGGAGACATTGTCGCCGGCCGGGACCGAGGTCCTGCTGGTGACTCGCGATCACATCTCGCTCCGCCCCGGTGTCGTCTGGGTGGATGTGGAAGAGGTGATGCGGGCGACCACCGACCAGCCGGCCTCGCTGTCGCTGCTGGACGGCGACCTGCTGGAGGACCTGGACGGCATCGATCCCACCTTCGACACCTGGCTGACCACCGAGCGCGAGCGGGTGCGCGACCGTGCCCGCACTGTGGCCGAGGCGCTGCTGCGCGAGCAGGTGGAGCCGGAGGCGGCGATCCCCGCGGCGCAGCGCCTGCTGCAGATCGACCGCGCGCACGAGGGCGCCTGGCGTGCGCTGATGCGGGCGCATGCGGCGCGCGGCGAGCGCGGCATGGCGATCCAGGCCTATGACCGCTGCCGCGCGGTGCTGGCCGACCTGCTGGACGCGTCGCCGTCGCCGGAGACGCAGAAGCTGCTGGCGGAGATCCGCGGCCCCTCGGGCAGCCGCATGCCGCTGCGGCCGCCGGCACCTCCACCGCCGCCAGCGCCGGTCGCCGGGGAACCCGACGAACCGCCGGCGATCCTGGAGCCGCGGGTACAGGAGGTTCACCCGGCCCGCGGCGGCGCCCATGTCGGCGTCATGCCGCTGCATCTGGTCGGCACCACCGAGGAGGAGGCGCACCTCGCACCTGGCCTTGCCGAGGAAATCACCACTGCGCTGGCCCGGTTCCGCTGGATCTTCGTGGTCGCCTCGAATTCGCTCGCTCCGCTTCGCCTCGGAGACCCGCGACGAGACTGCCATCCGCCGCACCTTCGGCATCGACTTTCTGGTCGACGGCTCGATCCAGCGGGTGCGCAGCCGGCTGCGCATCACGGTGCGGCTGCTGGACCTGCGGGCGGGCAACCAAGTGGTCTGGGCGCGCCGTTTCGACCGCCAGTCCAATGACCTGCTCTCCCTGCAGGACGAGATCGCCTCGGAGGTGGTGGCGCAGATCGATCCGGAGATCCTGCTGATCGAGGCCAAGCGCAGTGCTGGCCGCACGCCGGTCGATGCCACCGCCTATGACCTGATGCTGCGGGCGATCCCGCTGATCGGTCGTATGGAGCGCGGTCCTTACATGATGGCGGGGGAATACCTTTCGCACGCGATCGAGTTGGAACCCGATTACGCGGCAGCGCACGCCTGGTATGCCTACTGGCATATCTTCCTGGTCGGCCAGGGCTGGGCCGACGACCCGAATGCAATGATGGAAGCGGCGGGCGATCTGGCGGAACGGGCCATCGTGCTCGACCCATACGATGCCCGCGGTCTCACGATCGCGGGTCATGTTCGTTCGTTCCTGCACCGGCGCCTGCGCGAGGGCCTGGCGCTGCACGAGCGGGCGCTGTCGCTCAACCCCAACCTGGCCATGGCCTGGGCACTGTCAGCAATCACCTACGCGTATATGGGCGATCCGGAGGAAGCCGAGCGGCGCAACAACCGCTACAAGAAATTGTCGCCGCTTGATCCACATGCCTTCTTATTCGACGGCTTCTTCACGGTGATCCATCTGCTGAAGCGCGACTATGAGTCGGCGGTTGCGGCGGGTCGCGGGGTGACGCAGATGAACCCGTCGCTGTCCGCCGGGTTCAAGCCCTACCTGTCGGCGCTGGGTCATCTCGGTCGATCGCGGGAGGCCGCGGTGGTACTGCGCCGGCTGATGGCGATCGAACCGGATTTCACCGTGGAGCGCTTCACCGCCACCTCGCCGCTCGAGCGCGAGAGCGACCGCAATCATTATGCCGAGGGCTTGCGCCTCGCGGGGGTGCCATGCGGCGGCGGCGAACCGGCAGAGCAGCTGCAGACGCAGGAAGCGCACTGATTTCAGTGTCGTTGCGCGTGCGGCGAAGCGCTCCCCGCCGAGGGGTACGCCGATCAGGGATTGCCCGGCCTCGCTCGCAATGACCGCGGACCCGAGGTATCGTCGCGGCCCGACGCCGAAAGGGCTGCGCCGATGACACCGCAGGCATTCCGCTTCGATCCGGTCGAGCTGCCGCCCGCCGCCAAGGCCCTGCGCAATGAGGTGCGCGGGTTCCTCGACGACAACCGCGCGTCGCTCGGCAACCGGCGCGACCACGATCAGGCGTTCAGCCGCAAGATGGCCGAGCGAGGCTGGATCGGCATGACCTGGCCGAAGCAGTATGGCGGGCACGAGCGCACCGCGTTCGAGCGCTATGTGTTGATCGAGGAGATGCTGGCGGCGGGTGCCCCGGTCGGTTTCCACTGGACCGCCGATCGGCAGAGCGGACCGAACATCCTGCGTTATGGCACGGACGAGCAGAAGAATTGGTTCCTGCCACGCATAGTGCGCGGTGACCTGTCGTTCTGCATCGGCATGAGCGAGCCGGACTCCGGCTCCGATCTCGCCGGCACGCGCACCCGCGCGGTGAAGGTCGACGGCGGCTTCCGCATCAACGGCAGCAAGCTGTGGACCTCGAACGCGCACCGCGCCGACTACATGATCCTGTTCTGCAAGATGGCCGATGCGGGGCAGGACGAAGTAGACCGGCACGCCGGCGCGACCCAGTTCCTGGTGGACCTGAAGAACTCGCCCGGCATCGAGATCAGACCGGTGATCAACCTGATCGGCGAGCACCACTTCAATCAGCTGTTCCTCACCGACCTGTTCGTCCCGGACGACCGGCTGTTCGGCGAGATCGGCAACGGCTGGCGCCAGGTGTCGAGCGAGCTCGCGTTCGAGCGCAGCGGGCCGGACCGCTTTCTGGTGCTGTTCAAGCTACTGACCGAGATGGTGCGGGTCGCCGGCCGCAACCCGGATCACGCGACCGCGGCAGCGCTCGGGCGACTGGTGTCGCAGCTTGCCACGCTGCGGCGGATGTCGCTGTCGATTGCCGGCATGTTGCAGGAAGGCTTGCAGCCGCTGAACGAGGCCGCGGTGACCAAGGATCTTGGCACCCGCTACGAGCAGGACCTGCCGGTGATCGCGCGGCAGCTGTTCCCGGCTGAGCCGGAGCTGGAAGCTGTCGATACGTATGTATCCATGCTGGCGCGCGCCACGATGAACGCACCGCGGTTGTCGATCCAGGGCGGCACGCGCGAGATCCTGCGCGGCATAATCGCGCGCGGCCTCGGTTTGCGCTGACGGAGGCGGACATGCGCGATGAAACCCGGATGCTGCTCGAGAGCATGAACCGCCTGTTCGCGGACCATTGCACCAAGCAGGTCGCCGACAACGCCGAGACCGGCAGCTTCCCCGAGGCGCTGTGGCAGGCGGTGAGCGAGACCGGTGTGCCGCTGGCGGCACTGCCGGAGTCGGCGGGCGGCGCGGATGCCGAGTGGTCGGATCTCTACGCCGTGTTGCGCGTGGCCGGACGGTTTGCCGCGCCGATCCCGCTGGCCGAGACGATGCTGGCGGCCTGGGTCGCGTCAGCGGCGGGATTGGCCGTGGGCGAACAGCCGATGACGGTGGGTCCGGTGCGCAGCGACGACAGGCTGGCGCTGGCGCGCGACGGCAACGGCTGGCGGCTGTCAGGCCGCGCCAGCCGGCTGCCCTGGGCGACCACCGCCGGCCGTATCGTGCTGCTCGCCGACGGGCCGGACGGCGCGATGGTGGTGACACTGGACGGCGCCTCGGGGGCAACGGTGGCTGGCGGGCGCAACATGGCCGGTGAGCCGCGCGACACGCTGTCCTTCGCCGGATTGCGGGTCTCCGGCGATGCGGTGGCGCCCACAGCGCCGGGGGTCGATCGAGCGGCGCTGTACCGGCGCGGGGCGCTGGCGCGCGCGGTGCTGATGGCCGGTGCGATGGAGCGCGCGCTGGACACCGCGGTGAGCTATGCCGGCGAGCGCAAGCAGTTCGGCCGGCCGATCGCGAAATTCCAGGCGGTGCAGCAGCAGCTTGCGGTGATGGCGGGCCAGGTGGCCGCCGCCGGCGCCGCGGCAGATGCCGGCGTGGAGGCGTTGTCGCTCGACGATCCGGCGAGGCAGGAATTCCTGATCGCGATCGCCAAGACGCGGGTGGGCGACGCGGCGACGCTGGCGTCGGAGATCGCACACCAGGTGCACGGCGCCATCGGCTTCACCAAGGAATATGCGCTGCAGCTCAGCACGCGGCGACTGTGGTCATGGCGCGACGAGTTCGGCGGTGATACCGAATGGGCGGCCAAGGTCGGCGCGTACGTTTGCAACGGCGGTGCCGACGCGCTGTGGCCGACGCTGACCGATGGCTGACCGTCGACTTGGCTCTGGTGACAAAAATGGGAGATGCACGATGACCTGGTTTACCCGCCGTTCCATGATCCACCTGGCTGGGGTGTCCGCCGCCGCCGGCGTGTTGCGTCCCTATCGCGGGTTCGCCGCCGAGACCGCGGTCACGATCGGTATCGATCTGTCGCTCACCGGCGCGGACGCCGAAACGGCGGTGCTGATCCGCGACGGGTTCATGCTCGCGATCGACGAAGCGAATGCCAAGGGCGGCGCCGCCGGCTATCACCTGAATGTCCTGATGCTGGACGACGGGACCGCCACCGCGGGACAGTACGATCCGGCGCAAGCGGCGATCAATGTGCGCAAGATGGTCGCCGACAAATCCGTTGTCGCCTCACTCGGCCCGATGAGCAGCACGCCCGGCAAGGCGATGTCGCCGATCTACAGCCAGGGCAACCTCGCCACCATCACGCCGACCTCGACCAATCCGGACATCACGGATCCCAAGTTCGCCTCGTTGTACCGCCCGGCCGGCAAGGCGGTCTATTTCCGCACCGTCACGACCGATGCCTACCAGGGCCCCAACATGGCGAACTATTTCGCCGACACGCTGAAGGTGAAGAGCGTGTTCGGTCTGGACGACAGCGGCGCCTACGGCATCGGCATCTCCACCGCGTTCGAGGCACAGGCGAAGAAGCGGGGCATCGAGGTGCTGGGACACGACCGGCTGGATCCGAAGGCGGCCGACTACACGCCGGCGCTGACCAAGATCAAGGCGACGGGCGCGCAGTCGATCTATTACGGCGGCGACGCGCAGGCCGGCGTGAAGCTGGCCAAGCAGGCGTATGACCTGGTGCCGAACCTGGTCAAAGCGGGTGGCGACGGCATGTATGGTCCGTCGATCCTGCAGGGCGCCGGTTTCCCGGCCGCCGACGGCTGGTACGCGACCGTCGCCTGTCCGCACATGATGGAGGACGCGGAAATGGCGCCCTGGGTCAAGCGCTTCACTGCGAAGTCCGGCCGGCCGCCGTCAGACTATTCAATCACCGCCTATGACGCCGTCCAGGTGGTGATCGACGCGATCGGGCGGGTTGCCAAGTCGGGCAAGCCAGTTGATCGGGTCAACGTGCGGGACGCGATCGCGGACACCAAGCTCAAGACGCTGCAAGGCGAGGTCAGCTTCGATGAGAACGGCGACCTCAAGCAGAAGGTGATCGCAGTGTTCCAGGTGAAGCATGACACGACGCACCCGGTGGACGACCTGATCCACCAATACAGGTACGTCGGCGTGGCGCCGCAGGTGTAGGCACGGCGAGGCCACATCCCGCGCCCGACCCTCTCCCGCCGAGCGGGGGAGGGTTAGGAGGGGGTGCTGCCCCGGCTACTGCGCCGCCTGCGCGTCCCCACCGCCAGTTGATCCAAACAGCCTCGCCGGCACTGCGTGCAGGATACCGTGGGCCGCTACAGCCGTGCCATGAACTCCCGCAGCGCCGGCGCCCACATCGCCGCATCGGCACCTGATGCGAGGTGCCCCAGGTCGCTGTCGATCTCGAAATAGCTGGCCGTCACGCCCGCCTTGCGCAGCTCGTCCAGCACTGCTGGCGCGAGGCTCGGTGGAAACAGCTCGTCGGTGCGCGACAGCACATACAGCACCGGCACGCGGATACGGTGCAGCTCCGGCGTCACGTCGTACGACTCCATCGCGCGCCCGAGGATCAGCAGCGAGTTCGCGTCGAATTCGTTCGCCCAGACCGCTGCGATGCGCGTGATCTCCGCTTCCGAGGCGTTCATGCCGTAGCGCTTCAGCGTCTCCACCCGCAGCGCCAACATCGCGGCGCCGACGCCTGGCGTGTCGTAGTAATCGCCGCCGTGCCAGTTCGGTTCGCGCGCAAACCGTGCGAGCAGCGTCGCCACGCGGTCACGGCTCTGCGCGCGCGGCGACGACACCACCGGCACGATCCCATCCATCGCGTCGGGAAACGTCACCGCCCACTGGAATGCCTGGAACCCACCGTACGACGGCCCGACCACCGCGCGCAGATGGCGCACGCCGAGATGCTCCAGCAACCGGTGCTGCGCGGTGACGATGTCGGCCAACGTGATATGCGGGAAGCGCGAACCATACGGCCGGCCGGTGCGCGGATCGCGCGACGCGGCATTGGAGGAACCATAGCTGGAGCCAAGCATGTTGGAACACACCACGAAGCACCGGTCGGTATCGATCGGCGCGCCAGGACCCACCAGCGCATGCCACGAACCTTCCGACGAACCGGCGCCGGACTCGATCATGCGATGCCCGCTGGTGTAGCCGTGCGTCACCAGCACCGCGTTGCGCCCGCCGGCTGCGAGCCGGCCGCGCGTGCAGTAGGCGATGGTGACCTCCGGCAGCAGCTCACCGTTGTGCAACCGGAAGTCGGCGAAAGTGTAGCTGCCGTGCTGGGTTTCGCTCATGGGGAGCTCCGCGAGGCCCCTCCCGCGAGCGTCGCGCGGGAGGGACTCGATGCTGGGGCTACGGGTGGTTCGCCCGGTGCAGCGGGCCGCGCACAATCTGACCCGGAAGCGCATCGGTCAGCTTGCCCTGGTCCAGCAGCACGGTGCCGTTGACGATCACATAGTCGATCCCCACAGCGTCGCGCTTTACCCTCACCCCACCGCCCGGCAGATCGTTCACCGGTTCGCGGGGCCTGGACGCGATCGTGTCGGGATCGAACAAGACGAGATCGGCGACCTTTCCCGCGGCGACCAAGCCGCGGTCGTCGATGTCGTGCATCAACGCCGTCCTTCCGGTCAGCCGATGCACCGCCTCCTCCAGCGACATGATCTGCTGATCGCGCACCCAATGCGCCAGCAGATGCGTGCTGTATTCATGGCGGTCGGCCGAATGCGGGCGCGCGCCGCCATCGCTGGTGCCGATCACCGTGTAGGGCGAGCCGAGGATCTGCTTTTGCGCCGCCGGATCGGTGTTGCGGTCGACGCCGATGAAGAACGTCTGCAAATCCTCGTCCAGCGACAGGTCGAGGAACGCATCCATTACGCTCTTGCCCTGCTCCTGGGCAATCTGCGCGACGCTCTTGCCCTCGAGCCCTCGGTTCCGCTCGTGCTGTGTCATGAACACCTGCACCAGGTCCCAGCGCCGGTTGAAGAACCCACGCGCGCGGCCGCGGCGGTCGGTGCCAGGCCGCTCCTGCGCCACGGTACCCTCGACCGCCTCGGCGCTGAGGGACTTGCGGGTCTCCGGGTCGCGGAAGGCGCGCATCCGCTCCTGGTAGGGCAGCGCCATTACCCTGTCCCAGGTCGGCATGCCGGCAAACAGGCTGTTTGGATTGGTCAGGTCCTCGTCCTGCGGCACGTCGAGCCCGAGGCGCAGGTCGAAGATCGGACCCGCAACGACGGAGACGCAGGAGCCGTAGCAGCGGGCGCCGGAATGGAACGCGTCCTCCAGCCAGCGCAGATGCTCCTGCCACTCCTCGGGCCGTTCGATCGGCTGGGTGACGAGGTTGTAGATGGTAGGACGACCGGTTCGCGCGGCCAGATCGCGGGCCGTCTGGCGGGTCGCCTTGGTGCCGCCGGGGGCACCGCCGGAGACCTGCATGACGCCGGTCCCCAGTTCGCCGAGCACGTCGGCGAGTGCGAGGCGCTCCGCGTCGGTGCCGACGCCGGCGGGATCGCCGCGGCCCAGCGGCGAGGTGCTGAAGCCGAGCGCGCCGGCGTACATCGCATCGCTGATCAGCCGCTTCATCGCGGCGAGTTCCTCGGTGGTGGCCTGGGCCCGTTCCGAGGCCGCCTCGCCCATCACGTAGCGGCGGATGCCCGAATGGCCGACCAGCGTCCCGACATTGCAGCCGCGCCGCTTGCCGAGCGCGTCCATGTACTCGGCGACCGACTCCCAGGTGAAGTCGATGCCCTGGCGCATCACGCTCATCGGGATCGCTTCGGCTTCGGCGAAGAATTCGAGGTACCAATCATGGTCGCCGGGCCGCGCCGGCGCGATCACCTGACCGCACTGGCCGACCAGGATTGTCGTGTGGCCGTTCTGGACCGAGGAACCGCAATACGGATCCCATAACGCCTGCGGATCGAAGTGGGTATGATGATCGATGAAGCCCGGCGCGACGACCCGCCCGCCGGCATCGATGGTCCGCTTGGCCGCCGCGCCATTATATCTGCCAACGCCGACAATTCTTCCTTGATGCACCGCCACATCGGCCTGGAATGATGGCTCGCCGGAGCCGTCTACAATGCGTGCGTTCTTGATCAGCAGATCGTAACTCATGGCTCTTCCTCCTTCGGTCGAATTCTTTCCGAAGTCGGGCCGCTACGGCGAGCCGGTCACGAGTGGAACGGCTGCCTGCCAGCTCCGCTTCGTCGCTTTGCGCATGAGGCTAGGCCGCAGCGGCAATTCCGGCAATACGCGATGCCAGCGCTTCCAGGCGAATCGCTTGAACGTCATGCGGTCTGTCGGATGAGCGTCTCCAGGTAATTGACGTTCCACCCGGCCCGTTTCCGCCGGTTCTTCAGGCTGGTCGTCGGTTTGGCGCGTGAGAGCAGATTGAGCACGGTATGGCGGATAATGGCCATGTTCTGTGGCCCATCGCCGGTCCTGAAGCGCGCCAGATCTTCGCGGAAGATCACATCCAGCACCCAGTGCAGGCGGTTCTCCACCCCCCAGTGCGCCCGCACGGCGCGAGCGAATGTCAGAGCACAGAGCGCGAGCGAGCACAGATAATAGCGGGTCTCGCATTCGATCCTGCCATTCCGCTCGACCTCGGTTTCGATCCGGCCGATCATGGCGAGGTCCGGGAACACGGGTTCGCCTGGGTAATGCCGGTCCGAGGTCATCCAGTCGACCGTATGACAGACCGTGTGCCGGCGGGTCTCGATCCGTCCTCCGGTGAGGTCCGCCGTCGCATGCGTTTCGAACGCCACGTCGTCCGGCGGATCGCTGAACAACTGCTCGACGTCGGCATACACGGCGGGCCAGTTCTTCTTCAATGACAGGCAATAATCGCCGCCTCCGTCACGGATCGCGCGGGCGATGTCGGTCTGCGTCCCCATGGCATCCATGGTGACCAGAGCACCCTTCAGATCGAGATGCTGCAGCAGCAGCGGGATGGCAGTGATCTCGTTGGATTTCTCCTCGGTCGCCTGCTGTCCGAGCACGATCCGCTGCCGCGCCGCCCAAGCCGAGACGAGGTGCAACGGGTTACGGCCTTTGCGCCTGTCGTGGCTGCGCCGCGAGGTCTTGCCGTCAATGGCGATGACCTCGGGGTCATCATCGCGCAGCTCGCTGATCCAGGCCAGAAAGCAGGCTTTGAACAACTCCGGGTCCAACGCCGCGAACACGTCGCACAATGTATCGTGGCTCGGGATGCCGCTTTCGTAGCGGTAGAAGCGTCTGAGGAACGCCAGATGCTCGGTTCCCCACAGCGTCGTCTCGACAAAGTCGTCCGCCCCGGCGATCGTCGCCGACAACACCAGAAGCAGGATCTCAGGTAGCGGATACAGAACCTTGGCATGCTGACGCGGATCGGACAGCGCGGCGAAGTGATCCAACAGCGAGACGCCAACCGGGATCGCCATCAGGAAGCCTCCATCGATGAGGCTCCCTATGAATTGAACTTTCAGCCGCGCCGGAAGCTACCCCCACTCAAGCGATTGCCCTGCCAGCGCTTCCCGGGCAATCGGGGTCGTCCTCCGTGTTAAGATTCGTTTGCTGCTCGACGGCTCCAGGCATTCGTCCGATTACCCTGCCAGCGCTTCGGGTTCCTGCGGTAGTGTCGCAACGGTTTCCACCAGCGTTCCGCTCAGGTAGGAGGAGCGGCAAACAGGAAAGCCATCGCAAAAGCTATGCCGAGCCGAGCTTCCGGGCAGAGACCCAGTGCCGCATCCTTCCTGCAGGATGGCGGCGAGCTCGGCATGCTCATGCGAGAGCATGACTGGTCCATGACGCCACTCGGGCCGCCGGAAGGCTGGCCGCAGCCGCTGCGCACGGTCGTCAGACTGATCCTCAACACCGGCCATCCGATGTACATCTGGTGGGGACCGGACCTGCTCTGCTTCTACAACGACGCCTATCGGCAATCGATTGGATCCGAGCGCCATCCAGGCTCGCTCGGGCGGCCGGCGCGTGCAGTCTGGCACGAAATCTGGCCCATTATCGGGCCACAGATTGATCAGGTCATTTCCGGCGGCGGCGCGACCTGGCACGAGAACCACCTGGTTCCAATCACCCGGAACGGGCGCCTGGAGGAGGTCTACTGGACCTACAGCTACAGTCCGATCGATGACGATAGCGCACCAAACGGGGTTGGCGGCGTGCTTGTCGTTTGCACCGAGACGACCGCGCAGGTCCAGGCAATGCGGGAAAAGGCAGCCGAACTCGAGCGCCTTGACCGCATGTTCCGCCAGGCGCCAGGCGCTGTCGCAATCCTGCGCGGCCCGAGACACGTGTTTGACATTGTCAATCCAGCCTACGAGCGCCTGGTCGGGAACCGTGACATCCTTGGCAAGGCTGTTGCGGACGTGCTGCCCGAGATCGCCGCTCAGGGCTTCATCGACTTGCTCGATCACGTCTACCGAACCGGCGAAACCCATGTCGGACGGGCAAGTCCGGTCTCGCTGCTGCGGACTTCCGGGGCCGAGGCAGAGCAGCGATTTCTCGACTTCGTCTATCAGCCGCTCATCAACGACGCACGGGAGGTGACGGGTATCTTCGTGCAGGCTACCGACGTGACCGACGTAGCGCATGCCGAGGCGGCACTGCGGGACTTGAACACCGAACTTGAAGGCCGTGTCGAAGCCGAGATCGCGGAACGCCTGAAGGCCGAGGACGCGCTTCGCCAAAGCCAGAAGATGGAAGCGGTCGGCCAATTGACTGGCGGCTTGGCGCATGACTTCAACAATCTCTTGACTGGCATCTCGGGCAGCCTGGAGCTGTTGGAAATCCGTCTGCGGCAGGGGCGCGTGACGGAGCTGGGTCGCTATGTCGTAGCCGCCCGGGAGGCGGCGACGCGCGCGGCGGCACTGACCCATCGGCTGCTCGCGTTCTCTCGCCGCCAAACGCTTGATCCCAGGCCCATCGCGGTCAATCGCCTGATTGCTGCGATGGAAGAATTGATCCGCCGCACCGTCGGTCCGGCCATCACCGTCGAAGTGGCCGGTGCCAGCGACCTGTGGACAGTGCTCGCTGATCCCAACCAACTCGAGAATGCGCTGTTGAACCTGTGCATCAACGCGCGCGATGCCATGCCTGATGGCGGACGATTGACCATCGCAACGGCGAACCGATGGATCGACGAACGCGACGGTCGTGAGCGTGATCTGAAGCCGGGGCAATATCTGTCGCTCTGCGTCTCCGACACCGGGTCCGGCATGACACCCGATGTGATTGCCCACGCCTTTGAGCCGTTCTTCACCACCAAGCCCATCGGCATGGGGACCGGTCTTGGGCTGTCGATGATCTACGGCTTCGCCCGGCAGTCGGGCGGTCAGGTGAGGATCAACTCCGAACCGGGGCAGGGTGCGACGGTGGGCATTTATCTGCCCCGCCACTACAGCGCAGGCTGTGCGGCCAAGCCTGCGCCGGAGCCGAGCGATCCGCCCCGCGCGGAGCAGGGGGAGACGGTCTTGGTGGTCGATGACGAACCAACGGTACGGATGCTGGTCACCGAGGTTCTGACCGAGCTCGGTTATGCGGCGATCGAGGCGTCAGAGGGCACCAGCGCTCTCCGACTGCTGCAGTCCGATGCACGATTTGACCTGCTGATAACGGATGTCGGACTACCCGGCAGCATGAACGGTCGGCAGATTGCCGACGCTGGCCGCGAACTGCGGCCCGGGCTGAAAGTGCTGTTCATCACCGGCTATGCGGAGAACGCCATTATCGGCAATGGCCATCTCGCGGCTGGGATGCACGTGCTGACGAAACCGTTCGCATTGGAAGATCTCGCCAGTCGGATTCGCGCCATCATTGCTGAAATCTAACCACTGCCTTGTCTCGCGAAGGTGAGCCTGCCGGGCAGTGCTTCGCGCATGCTGGTCCTCCGCGCATACCGGGTGATAGGCTGGCGCAAAATCCGGGAGAAAGGAGTCCGCGATGCCCGTGCTACAGCGCCCGGACGGCGAGATCCATTACCAGGAATACGGCCAGGGCTATCCCATCCTGCTGTTCGCCCCCGGCGGCATGCGCTCGCGCGCCGAGATGTGGCACGACCCGGAGGGCGGTCCACCGCGGCCGTGGAGCGACTGGACAAAGTCGCTCGCCGGCAGTTTTCGCGTGATTGCGATGGACCAGCGCAACGCCGGCCGCTCGCGCACCGCGATCGAGGCCGATCATGGATGGCCCACCTACGCCGCCGATCATCTCGCGCTGATGGATCACCTCGGCTTCCGCCGGTTCCACACGTTGGGCGGCTGCATCGGCGGCAGCTTCTGCCTGAAGCTTTGCGAGATCGCGCCGGACCGCGTCACCGCAGCGGTGCTGCAGAACCCGATCGGTGTGCACCCGGATTATCCGCAGTACTTCCCGGAGAGCTTCGCCGAATGGGCGCAGGAGCAGAAGGCGGAACGCCCGCAGCTCGACAATGCAAAGATCGCCGCGTTCGGCAAGAACATGTGGGACGGCGACTTCGTGTTCTGTGTCAGCCGCGAGTTCTGCCGTCGCTGCACGGTGCCGACCTTCCTGCTGCCCGGTATCGACAAGCCGCATCCCGCGGTCACGTCGGATGAACTGGCGAAGCTGCTGCCGGGCATCGAGGTGCTGACCGACTGGCGCGGCCCCGAACATCTCGACGAGCAATTGCGCCGCGTGCTGGCGTTCCTTGATCGGCACACCCCCAAAGAGACGCGGAAGGCGGCATAACATGGCAATCATCGTCGGCTCCGGCGAGCACCGCTACGAGGTGATAGAGAACTGGGGCGGGCTGCCGGACGGCTGGCACTACGGCGAGGTCGCCGCAGTCGGCGTGGACAGCAAGGACAACGTCTACGTGTTCGCACGCAGCGAGCATCCGATGATGGTGTTCGACCGCGACGGCAATTTTCTCCGCTCCTGGGGCGAGGGATTGTTCCATCGGCCGCACGGCGTGCACCTCGCGCCGGATGACACGATCTACTGCACCGACGACGGCGATCACACGGTGCGGCGGCTGACGCTCGACGGGAAGCTGCTGCTGGAGATCGGCGTGCCCGGCGAACCCGCGCCACTCTACGGCGGCGATCCGTTCAACCGCTGCACCCACACCGCGCTGTCGCCCGAGGGTGACCTCTACGTCGCCGACGGCTATGGCAATGCCCGCGTGCACAAGTACTCGCCGAACGGCAAGCTGCAGTTCTCCTGGGGCGAGCCAGGCACCGACCCGGGCGCGTTCAACATCGTGCACAACATCTGCTGTGACGAGGATGGCTGGATCTATGTCGCCGATCGCGAAAACCACCGCGTGCAGGTGTTCGACGGCAAGGGCAAGTACCACGCGCAGTGGAACAACCTGCACCGGCCGTGCGGACTGTGCATGACGCGCGGCCGCAACCCGCTGGCCTATATCGGCGAGAGCGGACCCGGCATGGCGGTCAATGCGAAGTCGCCCGGCATCGGCCCGCGCGTCAGCATCGTCACCCACGAGGGCAAGCCGATCGCGCGGCTCGGCGATGCGACGCGCGAGCGGCCAAGCCAGTTCATCGCGCCGCATGGTGTGGCGATCGACTCGCGCGGTGACATCTATGTCGGCGAGGTGTCCCGCACCGCGATGCGCAACCGCGGCACGCCGCTCGCGCCGGACGCGGACATCCGCTGCATGCAGAAGCTGGTGAAGCTCGCCTGATGCTGAGCGAGGAACGCAACCGGCGGCTGACCGAGGTCGGCCCTGGCACGCCGATGGGTGCACTGCTGCGTCGCTACTGGCAGCCCATCGCCGCGGTCGCCGAACTGGATGACGCGCCGACCAAGCCGGTGCGGCTGTTCGGCGAAGACCTTGTGCTCTACAAGGATCTTTCCGGCAATTACGGGCTGCTGGAGCGCCACTGCCCGCACCGCAGCGCCGACCTGAGCTACGGCATCGTCGAACCGTGCGGCCTGCGATGCAACTATCATGGCTGGATGTTCGACGCGACCGGCATCTGCCGCGAACAGCCGTTCGAGGACACCGACGCGCCGGAGATCCGGTTCCGCGACCAGATCCGCATTCGCGCCTATCGCGTCGCGGCGCAGGCCGGATTGCTGTGGGCGTATCTCGGGCCGGAACCGGCGCCGCTGGTACCCAACTGGGAGCCGTTCTGCTGGAACAACGGGTTCGTCCAGATCGTGTTCGCGACGGTGCCGTGCAACTGGTTGCAGTGCCAGGAGAACTCGATCGATCCAGTGCACTTCGAGTGGATGCACGACAACTGGGGACGCCGGCTGAACGGACACGACGGGCCGTATGCACCGCGCCATCTCAAGCTGGCGTTCGACGAATTCGAATACGGTCTGACCTATCACCGGGTGCGCGAGGATTCCGACGAGACCAGCCCGCTATGGACCGTCGGCCGCGTCTGCCTGTGGCCGAACGCGCTGTTCACCGGCAACCACTTCGAATGGCGGGTGCCGATCGACGATACCAACACGCTCAGCGTCGGCTGGTTCTTCACGCGGGTGCCGAAGGACCGCGAGCCGTACGTGCAGAACAGCATTCCCTATTGGTATTCGCCGATCATCGACGCGACGACCGGACGCTGGATCACCAGCCACATCATGAACCAGGATTTTGTTGGTTGGGTCGGGCAGGGCGCAATCACCGATCGCAAGCGCGAACATCTGGGGCGCAGCGACCGCGGCATCATCATGCTGCGGCAGCGCTTGTTCAGCGACCTCGATACGCTGCAGGCAGGCGGCGAGCCAAAGGCGATCGTGCGCGATCCGGAGGTCAACCGCCGCATTGCGCTGCCGATCATCGGGCGCCAGCAGTTCATCGAAGGTTTGACGCGCGCGGAGGTCGAAGCCGGGCGCCGTGATTTCCCGTTTCTCGTCGGGCAGCCCGAGGCGGTCCGGCGTGCCTACGACGAGGCGATGGGCTTCGCCTTCTGATCGTGCACCGCGATCCCCAGCAGCCGCGCCGCATTCCCGCCGAGGATCGCTGCGCGTTCCTCCGCGCTCAGGCCGGCCGCGCCTTCGATGAAGCCGATCGGGTCGATCTCACCCATGTCGGCGGGATAGTCGGTGCCCATCAGGATACGCTCGGCACCATATTGCCGGACCAGATATTCAAGTTGCGGATGCGTGAAGACCAGCGAGTTGAAATACAGCCGCTTCAGGTATTCGGTAGGCATCCCGCGGATCTGCTCGCAGCAATCCGGCCGGGCACTGGCCGCATGGTCGATACGGCCTGAATAGGCGGGCAGATAGCCACCGCCATGGGCCAGCACCAGCTTCAGCTTCGGGCATTGCTCCAACACGCCGCCGAAGATCAGGTGATGCACCGCCACAGTGGTGTCCAGCGGATTGCCGATCACATTGGTGAAGTAATGATCGGCGAAGCGCCGCGCCTCGGTGAAGCCGGTGGGGTGCATGAAGATGGTCAGCCCAAGTTCCTCGGCCTTGGCGAAGACCTTGCGAAACCGTTCCGCTGACAGATCATCGCCCGCGACGTTGGTGGCGATCTCGATGCCGCGCAAACCCAGCGATCGGTGCAGCCGATCGAGCTCCGCGACTGCCAGCTCCGGGGCCTGGAACGGCACCGTGCCCAGCCCGACGAAGCGATCGGGGTGGCGGGCGACGATGTCGGCGAGGTTGTCGTTGATCGCGCGTGCGGTGGCGATGCCGAGGTCCGGCGGCGTGTCGTAGTAGGTCTGGTTCGGCGCCGGCGTGAGCGCCTGGATGTCGATCCCCATCACGTCCATGTCGGCGAGCCGCTGCTCGACCGAGGTGAACTGCACGCGCGTCCGTTCGGACTGCTGCCGGTTGACCTCGCGTGTACCGGGATTGGCGAACACGTCGCGCGGCCGACGTTCGACCTGGCCGGCGGCATGGAACATCGCCTCGGCCGCTTCGGTCAGCACATGGCAATGGATATCCACGGTGAAGTGGCTGCCCCGCTTATGTGGCGGACCGGGAAACCGACCTGGAATGCGCGCATCGGCCGGGAGGCAGGTGAACAGCATCTATTGGCCCTCAGCTCACAGGAATCAGATACCGCGTGAGATGGTCATCCAGCGCCGCCATGCCTGCGCTGTCGGTTTGCCCGACGCGAAGGCCCACGAAGCCGTCGGGCCGCGCCAGCACTGCCCCGCCCTCCGGCACGCCGGCGCGATCCGCCTCGAAACTGCGGTCTTCGCATCCACCACGGTCAGCAGCCCATCCCAGCGCCGCCGCAGATCCTCCGGGCACGACACGTCGTCGAACATCAGCAGGTGATGCGTGGTGCCTCGCAGACGGACGCGGTCCGGGAATCGATTGCCGGCTGACGGCCCGACGAGCGGCGACGATACGGACCGCTATGCCGTCGCGGGCAAGCTCGCATGCGGCGAACAGGCCGGCGGGGCCGGCTCCGATGATCAGGACCGGCGGCATCTAGCCGACGCCAGCTGCCATGACCTGCCGGATCTTCGACGCGTTGATCCCGGCAAGGCCCATACGCTCCAAGGTGCGCCCCTCGGAGACAAAATCCTTGCCGGTCATGGCGCGGACCAGAGCGATCAATGCATCGATCGCCGGGGTCGGCACGCCGGCCGCCGCTCCGAGCGCACTCATCGGCATCAGTCCGACCGGCACGTCCTCGGTGATGTATTTGTGGTCGAACGACTTCGGCGTTCCGGTCGCCTGATACGGACCGTCGCTGTTGGTGGTCAGCAACCGGCAGGTTTCCACCAGATCGGCGCCGCGCACGCCATAGACGCGGTCGAACCAGTCCGCCAGCGTCGGCACCGACGCGCCAAGCGCCGCAGCCACGGCCACGCGTTCGGCATTGATCGCGCCGTACAGACGAGCGACCGACAACGTTACGCCTTCGGCATAAAACCGGTAGCTCTCGCCGCGATCGATCTTGCCCGCATTGCCGACGCAGTTCGCCACGTGCAGCATCGCGTTGGCATTGGTGAAGCCGGTGCAGACCACACTCGGCGCCGCCACCGCGTGTGGGAACAGTGGCGCCAGTGCCGGGAACACCGCCGTTATGCGTTGCCCGGGAAATGTCGCGATCTGCAGCCAGCGCTTCTTGACGATCGGCCGAACGCGGGTAGCCGACAGCCGCCAGTTGGAGAAGGGATAATTGTCCATCTCGGCGACATCGACCGAGGCACGACAGCCGGCCGCATCCAGCGCGCGACGCACCACCAGCGAACCGCCCGTATTGCCTTGGACCAGCAGAATTATCTGGCCGTCGCGCAGCAGCGGCGCGATCGCGCGCGCCACCGTCTCCTGCGCATTGCCGCCGGTCGCCACGATGATGACGTCCGCCCCATCGACCGCCACCGCGAGCTCGGTCGTGGCGCGTTCCACCGCGGCGAAGCCACCCGGTTCCACATCCACACCGCCGCGTGCGCGGATCTCGGCAAGCCGTGTGTCGTCGAGATCGTGCAGCCGCAGCCGATGCCCGGCGAGGCCCAGTTCGGCAACCAGATAGACGCCGCCGATGCCCGCGCCGATGATCGCGACCGTGCTCATGCGATCACGCCGGCCTGCCGCAGCGCGCCGAGAGTGTCGCGGTCATAGCCAAGCAGCCGCCCCAGAAGTTCGTCGGTGTGCTGTCCCGGCGTCGGCACCGGCCCTACATGACCGGGCGTCTTCGACATCTTCACCGTCACGCCGGGCACATAGAGTTCGCCCGCAACGGCATCCTCTATCTTCACCAGCATCTCGCGTTCCCACAGATGCGGGTCCTTGGCGACTTCGGGGATCGTGCGCACCGGTGCCACCGGCACGCCGATCTCCATCAGCGCCGAGCAGATCGCCTCTACCGGCCGATCCGCGCACCACGCCTCCAGCGCCTTGCGCGCATCGGCGTTGCCCTGGCCGGCAGTGATCGGCTCTCCGTTGAAGGTTGCACCTGAAACCAGTTGCGCGAGCCTTGCCGCCATCTCGCGGCCGCCGGCGGAGATCACCACGTAGCCATCCTTCGCGCGATACGGCGGCCGACCGCCTTCGCCGCCTTCCTCGCCGGTGGCGAGATAGTACGAAGTCGGGATCTCCACCATCGTCAGCGCCGAATCGAGCAGGCAGACATCGACAACCTGCCCTTCGCCGGTGCGGTCGCGATGCCGCAGTGCGGCCAGCGCGCCGATCGTCGCGTGCAACGCCGTGTAGCGATCGACCACCGACGATGCGGTACCGAGAGGCTGTCCCACCGGCTGGCCGGTCAGCGACATCAGCCCGCTCATCGCCTGGCCGAGCGGATCGAACGCGGGGCGGTCGGTGTAAGGGCCGTACTGGCCGAAACCGGACACCGAAACCAGAATGATGCCGGGGTTCAGCGCGCGCAGCTTCTCATACTCGAAACCCATCGCCTTCATCGTGCCGGGACGGAAGTTCTCCAGCACGATGTCCGCGGTCTTCACCAGTTCGGCGAACACCGCCTTGCCGCGCGGATTGCGCAGGTCGAGGCAGATGCTCTGCTTGCCGCGGTTGTACACGGTGAAATAGATGCTCTGCCCGCGCACCATCGGCGCATGTCTGCGTGTCTCCTCGCCGCCGATGCGTTCGATCTTGATCACCTCGGCGCCGAGATCCGACAGGATCATCCCGCCGCGCGGACCCGCCTGATAGCGTGCCAGTTCAAGCACGCGGACGCCGTCGAGACTGAGACTCATCGTAACAGCCCTCCATCGATTGGGATCACCACGCCGGACACGTAATCGGACAGGTCCGTGGTCAGAAACTCCACGACCTTGGCGCAGTCGTCTACCGTGCCGAGCCGGCGCAGTGCGACCCGCTCCGAGCGATCGACGTTGGCGTTCGCGCTGCCGGGGATGACGGTCGCCATGATCCGCCCGGTCGTGATAGTGCCCGGCGCGATGCAGTTCGCGGTGATGCCGTACGGACCGAGGTCCTGCGCCAGATATCGCGTGTAGTGCGCGATCGCCGCTTTCGCCGCGCCGTAATGCGCGTAGCCGCCGTCCGACGCAGCCGACAGCCCGGCCACCGAACTCACCGTGACGATCTTGCCCGATCGCTGCCGCTTCATGATCGGCGCGACGGCATTGCAGCAATACACCGTGCCGAACAGGTTCATGCTGACGACGAGATGCAGCAGCGCCGGATCGAGCGTGCTCGCCTTGGTATCCACCGGCCGTCCTCTCCCACCGCCGGCGTTGGCGACCAGCACGTCCACCCGTCCCCACTCTGCCACCACGCGCTGCACCATGGCGGCGACCGCGCGCTCGTCGCAGACATCGAGCTCGATACCGATCGCGCTGCCGCCGCCGGCCTCGATCTCCGCCACCGTGCTGTCGGCAGTCATCGCCTGTGCCTCGGCTGCGAATTCCTCGAACGACTTCAGGTTCAAATCGGCGACCGCGACCTTCGCGCCCAGACCGGCAAGCCGCCGCGCGTAGGCGCGACCCAGCCCGCGTCCCGCACCGGTGACGATGGCCACCTGGCCGTCAAGCTTGCCCATCCGCCGCCTCCGTGTATGCCAGCCCGGCCGCAGCCAGATCCTCGAGCGCGCTGCCGACCGACTTGAACAGCGTGATCTCCGCCGCATCACACCGCCCGGCGGTCTCGCCACGGCACAGCGAGAACAGGCTGCCGGCGATGTCCTCGCGACGCAGCACGCCGCGCGCGATCGGATCGATCAGATCGCCGGCCTCCGCCAGTGCGGCCTCAGTGTCGATGAACACACGCGATCGGCGCACCGCTGCATCATCGGCTTCGCGCATCGCCGGCGTGAAGCCGCCGATCAGGTCGAGATGCGTACCCGGCCGCAGCCAGTCACCGTGCACCAGCGGCGCGCGCGACAAGGTTGCACATGAGACGATATCCGCCCGCCGCACGGCAGCCGCGAGATCGGTCACTGCCTCGCCACCAATCCTGGCCGCAAGACGTTCGGCGCCGGCCGGGCGGATGTTCCAGACCATCACCTGATCGATCGGCCGCACCACGCGATACGCTTCCGCCAGCAGGCCACCGACATGGCCGGAACCTACGATCAACAGCGACGTGGCATCGGCACGGGACAGCGACGATCCGGCCAGCGCCGATGCGGCGGCGGTGCGGCGCCTGGTGATCTCGGCGCCGTCGATCAGCGCGAGATGCTGCCCCGTCGCGCCATCGCACAGCAAATAGCTTGCCGACACCGACGGCAGCCCACGCGCGCCATTGCCGGGAAACACCGAGACCACCTTCACGCCGAACCGGCCGTTCGCGCGCCACGCCGGCATCAGCAGCAGCGCGGCGTCGGTGCCATCGGGCTGCGTCATGTCGTGGCGATGGCGCAGCGGCACTTCCGCCCCGGTCATGAATGCATCGCGCAACACCGGGATCAGCCGCTCGAACGGCAGTGCCGCCGCAGTCTGCGCGGCGTCAAGGATCTTCATGCGTTGCGCCGGGCCAGAGCGCGCACCTGTGCCTCCACCGCGGCGAGGTCGTTCGGCACCACTGTAAAGCGCTCAGGCCGCTCGAACAGATCGGCGAGACGCGGCGGTAGCGCGGGATGCCGACCGGTGACCCGTTCGATCGCCTCGGGAAACTTTGCCGGATGCGCCGTCGCCATCACGGTCGTCGCCACGCCATGCCCTGGCGAATTGGCCACCGCGGCAGCGACACCGATCGCGGTGTGCGGATCGGCCAGATAGCCGCTCGTGTTGTGCAGCCGTGCGATCTCGGCCTCGGTTCCAGCATCGTCCAGCCGGAAGCCGTGGAGCACGGTGCGGCAGCGGCGCCAGGCCGCATCCGGCACCGCCATCGTGCCGGTGCGACGGAACTCCGTCATCGCAGCGACCGTCGCACCGGCATCGCGTTCCAGCAGTTCGAACAACAGGCGCTCGAAGTTTGAGCTGACCTGGATGTCCATGCTGGGCGACAAACTTGGTTCGACCGCGGCGATCGACATGTCGTTCGACGCCAGGAACCGCACCAGGATGTCGTTGCGATTGGTCCCGACGATCAGCCGTGCCACCGGAAGCCCGATCCGACGCGCCACCCAGGCCGCCAGCACGTTGCCGAAATTCCCGGTCGGTACGCTGAACGCCACCTCGCGGTCGGGTGCGCCGAAGGCAAGCGCGGCCGCCACGTAGTACGGCACCTGCGCGGCGATGCGCGCCCAGTTGATCGAGTTCATCGCCGAGAGATGCATCTCATCGCGGAACGACGCATCGGCGAACATCGCCTTCACCAGGTCCTGGCAGTCGTCGAACGTACCCTCGATCGCGATGTTGGCGACGTTCGGTGCGGCTACCGTGGTCATCTGGCGGCGTTGTACCGCGCTGATCCGATCGTGCGGATGCAGGAACGCGACATCGATGCGATTGCGACCGACACATGCCTCGATCGCTGCGGAGCCGGTATCGCCCGAGGTGGCGCCGACGATGGTCACGCGGGTGTCGCGTATCGCCAGCACATGGTCGAACAATCGGCCCAGGAGCTGCAGCGCCATGTCCTTGAACGAGAGCGTCGGGCCGTGGAACAGCTCCTGCACGAACAGGCCGGTGTCGAGCTGGACCAGCGGCACGACCGCGGGATGGCTGAAGCCCGCGTAGGCGTCGCGGCACATCGTTCCAAGCGTCGCGAACGGGATCGCGTCGCCGACAAACGGCTGGATCACCCGCGCCGCCAGCGCGTGGTACGGCAGGCCGCGCATCGCGCGCCAGTCGGCAGCGGAGAAGTGCGGCCAGGACTGAGGGACATACAGCCCGCCGTCCTCGGCCAACCCAGCCAGCAGCACGCCGGCGAAGTCGCGGATCGGAGCCTGGCCGCGGGTGGACACGTAGCGCATGCGGGAAGGCTACTACGGCACCTTGGCCACCGTGAAATGCAGTCCGCAGTTGCCGTTGGTGACGTCGCCCTCGATCTTCGGGCCGGTTTGTCTGCCCACCAGTGTGATGCGCTCCGCGCCACCCGTGATCGCCCCGTCGGGTGCAATCGTCGCATCGACCGACGTGTTCGCGTCCCAGCGGTACTGGAACGCGTTGCCGCTCACCTCCAGCCGGACCAGCCCGGGATGCGGACAGGCGCGGCTGTCCGCCTGGAACCGTGTGCTGGTGCCGCGATACCGGCCATCAACCGTCTCCTGCGGCTTGGGTGGCTCTGGCGCGGGCGCTGGCGGCTTCGGCGCACAGCTCGCGATCATGGCACAGATGGCCGCGATCGCGGCGGCACGGCTGGTCAGCATGCGGCCGTCATGCGGCGGGCGAGACGATTTGGCAAGCGCCTCAGGCAGCGCACGCCCGATCCGCGGCTGCGTCCGGCGCGCGGTATCGCGTCATGCAGCCGACCTGCACCTCGATGCCGATCGGCTCCCCGGCGACGAACTCGCCGAGCAGCGACGCGGGCAGCAGGCCGGCGCCGTCGGTCCAGCGGAAGCGGTCCGCCGCCTCGTAACCGTGGAACCCCTCGGCCAGCATCGGCGAACCGGCGTCGACCTCCAGGCGCTGTCCACACCGATACAGAACGATCCGGCGCACCGCGACACCAAGCCGGCGCTGGTCGTGGTTCTCGCCGAGTTCCGCCGGTACCGCGCAACGCGACGCGATCCGCACGTCGCTGCCGGCGACGGCCTCGAACACATGGCAGCCATCGACCACGTCACACGGCGCCACGCGCGTGCCATCGACCAGCAGGTGGATATCGGGATCCCCGGTCAGTGGGATCGGCGCGCACGGTTCGGCTCGCAGCAGCAGTCGCCGCCAGACCGCGGCGACCAGCGGACCGTTGGTCACCACCGGCGCAAACGGTTCCGGCACCTCTCCCGTGTTCCAGCCAGGATTGATGTTCTGGAACTGCCTGCGGTTGCCATCGTCACGATAGCTTTCCGCCGCCGCACCATCGGCCAGCAACACCTCATGCGTGTCGAGCTCCAGGTGATACACGACGACACTGCGCGCCTCGTCGTCCCACACGATGGTGCGATAATTGATCAGGTTCTCCACCGGGATCAGCACGCCCTCGAGATACAGCGAATGACCCTTGGTGATCCGCAGGTCACGCGCCGGCACGCCGTAGTCCAGCGCATGGGCGCGCACGATCACCGGGGTCGACTCCGAGCGCCGCCCTGGGGCCAGCAGGCTTTGACCGGCCCCGATCCAGCGGATCGGCTCCGCCCGCCCATCCAGCGTCAGCACCCGGTCGCCGACCGCAAGCTGCTCCACCGGAACCTCGCCATCGGGCGTGGCGATGCGCGTGCCGGCACAGAAGCACAGCGTCGCCACGGAACTGGTCGCAATGCCACTATCCGCCACGCCATCGTTCACCACCCACGAAATGGTCCGGCTGGTGTCGGTACCGCCGGCGGTCGGGTCGCCACCGGCGGTGAAGCCATAATCGACCGAGTTGAGAGCCGCGTTGTAGGTGGCGAGACTTGCGGTGCCGGTCAGCGTCAACGTGCCACCGCTGAAGCTGGTGCTCAGTCCGTCCGCGGCGCCCACCGTGAGCGTGTCGCCGCTGATGAAGCTGCCGACCGTGACCGTGGCACTGGTCAGATTGCCACCGCTGTCCGGATCGGCGGCTGTCGCCGTGCTGTCCAGCACCACGGGTGACCCGCCCTCGTTGAACGTGACGGTGCCGGAGGCCACGATGGTCGGCGCCGCGTGCACGACGTTCAGCGCACTGGTGGCCGGGGTCGAGGCGAGCGTGCCGTCGTTCACTGTCCAGTCGATCGTTCTGCTGGTATGGCTCCCGCCGTCGGTCGGATCGCCACCCGGGGTGAAATCATAGCTGATGGAATCCAGCGCCGTTTGATAGGTTGCGACGTTCGCGGTGCCCGACAGCGTCAGCGTGCCGTTGCTGAAGCTGGACGCCAGGCCGCCAGCCGTGCCGACATGCAGGCTATCGCCGCTGATGAAGCCCGCGACCTCGATGGTCGCGCCGGCCAGCGTGGCGCTGGACGCGTCGGTAATCGTCAGTCCGGAATTGAGCGCCACCGCGGTGCCACCGCCGGTGAACGTCGCCGTCGCACCGGCGATGATCGCCGGCGGGACATGCACATCGACCGTGCTGACCGGGGTCGCGCTGAGGACGACGCCGTCATTGACGGTCCAGCCGATACTGCGCGGCGTCGCGATCGTGCCGGTGGTGGCGAAGCTGACCGCGTCGAACGCCGACTGGTAGTCCGCGGCGGACGCGACACCGCTCAGCGCCAGGGTGCCGCCGCTGAAATTGCCGGTGATGGTGTGGCCGTCGGCGAAGACGTTGGGAATACCCCGGTTGTAGTCCAGCGTGTCGCCGGCCAGGGCGCCGGTGATGATCGCGCTGGCGATGAGTTGATTGTCCGGCTCCGCAACAGTGGCGCCGGAGTCCACCGTGACCGCGCTGCCGCCGCTATCGGCGATGACCGTGCCGCTCGCGGTGACGATCGGCTGCCGCAGCAAGACCAGTTGCGGTATCGCGGCATCATTCGCTGCCGCGGCGCCGGCGATGGACACCGTCGACTCGATCGCGGTCAGCGGTGTTTTGCCGGTGATGGTGCCCGCGAAGACCGCACCGTGCCAGACGCCGGTGCCCTCGGCCCCATCCAGCACCTGCCCCGACGTGTAGAGGACGCCGTTGGTGGGATCGACGACAACGTCCGACGGCTTGAAGGCGCCGGACCCGCTGTAGAGCGTCCCGATCGTCCCGATCGATGCGGTCGCCGAGTTGCCCGATCCAGAAGTTGTGAACGGAATGCTGAGGATCGCGTTGTCGGTGCTGGTGTTGTCGGCGAAATTGGCAGTCGCGACGTAGAGCATCCCGGTGTCGGGGTTGACGGCGAGCCCCTGGACCTGAAAGTTCGGATCGTTGTTGCTCTGCGTGGTGAACGTATGCAGCACCGTGACCGAGCCGGTGTTGAGATTCATCGCGTCGAGGTCGTTGGCAATCGGAAAACCCGAGACCGTGGGTTCGCCGTCGGTGAAGAACAGCAGGTTGGCTGAGGGGTCGAGTGCCAGACCGAACGGACTTTGCAGACCCGCGATGGTCGAGCTGACGATGATCGGTGTGCCCCCGGTGACGGGGACCTCGTAGATGCCGGTTTCCGACGCGACCACGTTGCCGGTGATGTGGTCCTGCACAGTCAGCCCATAATAAAGCTCGCCGCTCTGCGGGTTGACTGCCAGTTCGCCGAGTATGCCGTTGTCTGTGGGGTTAAAGGGGTCGGCAAGACTTCTTGATCGACGACGGCAGCGTAAAGAACGTGGTCAGGCCGCCGCCGGTGATATTGCCCTTTTGAATCGTGAGACTGGACGATCCCGTGCTTTCCTGGTCGTTGCCGACGAAATATTCGTTCAGTGCCGTATCGACGGCAATACCGGTCGTCGCCCCGATCAGGCCATTGCTGTCATTGCTCTGGGTTTCATCCGCGACGTCGACCGCGCTGCCGGCGATGAACGTCGCCCCGCTGACGCCGATGTGCTCGATCCGGTTGCCCGCGGCGAAGGTTGTTCCGGTCTCCGCGTTTTCAATGTTGAAAAAGAGCTGGTTCGCTGGCGCGCTCAGCAGATCCGGATAGGCGGCGAGCGCCGTCGTGGTGAACGGGCCGGCGCCATCGACCGTGCCGACATCGACATCGAGGTTCCAATCGCCGCCCTCGGCCGCCGCACCAACGTCGTGCGAGGCAGCGGCGATGTTCGCCCCGCCGGTAGCCCGCGACAATTGCTGCAGAAATGCGCCGCCGCCGGCGTCCTGCGCCACGTCGCAGCCATAGAGCTGGATGGCACCGCCCGGCCGCAACGCATCACCGATCTGCGCCAGTTGCGTCTGGTAATCGGCGATCGTCGCAGCACTGAGCAGCGTGCTGCCAAGCCGGATCATACCGTCCGCGCCGTGCGCCACGATGTCGATCGCCGCTACGTCGTGGACATCGTGGCTCGTCAGATAGTCGGCGATCTGCTGCACGCCAGCCTGGTTCGGATCGAGCAACACCGCTACCACGCCCGGCGCGACGCCGGCGGCGAGCACCTGCGCGTCCGGCACCGACCCGTCGATGAACACGATCTGACTGTCGACGGTGGCGGCGTGCGATATGCCCGCGCCGGCCCGGGTCGGACCGCGGCTGTTCAGTTCAGTCGATGCCGCCTGAACCCGCAAGCCTTCCTGGTACCGGCGGACCTTGTCACCAGCCATCTTCGGTTTCCTCACCCATCGGGTGGTCCACCGTAACCCAGCGGGCGGTTGCGGTCGCGCAAAATCAGCGTAATAATTGGCAATCTGGTCCGGTGGCAGCGCCTATGATCCATCCGGGCCCAACGCTCACTCCTCGAGCCTGTCACATGCGCAGCACAATTCCCGCCGCCATATGACACTCTGCCGCGGGACCGGTTGGAGAACACGATGGCGCAACCCTATGTCGGCCAGATCATCGCAGTCGGATTCGATTTCGCCCCGGTAGGCTGGCTGCTGTGCAACGGCCAGACCGTGCCGATCTCCGAGTATGAAGCGCTGTTCAGTCTGATCGGCACCACCTACGGCGGCGACGGCCAGAGCACGTTCATGCTGCCCAATCTGAGCGGCCGCGTTGCGATCGATCAGGGCCAGGGACCGGGCCTGTTTCCCTATACGATAGGCGAGTTGGCCGGCAACGAGAGCATGTCGTTGACGCCGAACGAGATCGGCGCGCATTCACATGCGCTGATGGCGTCGCCGCAGACCGGATCGAGCGCAACGCCGGGCGGCAGCGTTGCCCTGGCGCAGAATGCCCAATCGTTGGTGCAGATGTACGGCACGATCGCGCCGAACACGACATTGGCCGGGAGCTCGATCGGCAATGCCGGGACTGGGCAGTTGCACGAGAACCGTCAGCCCTATCTGACGATCAACTACATCATCGCCTATCAAGGCGTGTTCCCGCCGTTCAACTGATCCACCGGCACCGCCGCCCCAACACCCGACCCGGAGCCGCCCATCATGTCAGAGCCATTTGTCGGACAGATCACGCTGTTTCCCTATGACTTTCCGCCGCAGAACTGGGCGGACTGTCAGGGTCAGTTGCTGCCGATCTCGCAGTTCACCGCGCTGTTCTCGCTGCTCGGCACGCAGTTTGGCGGCAATGGCACAGCGAACTTCGCATTGCCCGATCTGCGGGGACGCGGTGCCGTCGGCCAGGGCACGCTGGCCGGCGGCGCCACCTACACAATGGGTGCGCAGGGCGGCGCCGAGACCGTGACCCTCACCACGGCAACGATGCCGGCACACAGCCACAGCCTCCACGCAACGACCACCCAGGGCACGACCAACGCACCGGCCGGCGGCGTTCTGGCGACACTGGCCAGCGGAACCCCGCGGGACAGGGATGTGGGCAATATCTACGATGCCGCTGCGCCGAACACGGCCCTGGTGCCGGCATCCGTGCCGCCCGCGGGCAGCGGGCAGCCGCACAACAACATCCAGCCGTCGCTGGTGCTCCGCTACTGCATCGCGCTCAACGGCGTCTTCCCGTCGCGGCCGTAGCAGGAGACACGTCATGGCGGAACCATTCCTCGGCCAGATCGAGCTATTCGCCTTCCCGTTCGCCCCGCGGGGCTGGGCGCTGTGCGCCGGGCAGATCATGCCGATCCAGCAGAACCAGGCGTTGTTCGCCCTGCTGGGCACCACCTACGGCGGCAATGGCACCACGACATTCGCGCTGCCGGACCTGCGCGGACGCGTGCCTATGGGTCAGGGAGCCGGGCAGGGCCTGACGTCGCGTGTCCTCGGCGAGGCCATCGGCGAACCGTCGCACACGCTGACGATCGGCGAGACACCGCCGCACTCGCACGCCGTTCAGGCGATATCGAACCCCAATCTCGCGAACAACACGGACACGCCGGGACCCACTGCCGTGTTGGCGCAGACCATCGGCAGGGACAAAGGCGGCAACAGCATCGCCGTCAGCATCTACGCGCAGGACAGCGCACCGAACCAGCCGCTGGCGCCGGCGTCGATCGGCAGCGTCGGCGGCAACCCGCATGCCAATACGATGCCGTATCTTGCGGTCAACGCCTGCATTGCGCTGGTCGGCATATTCCCGTCGCGCAGTTGACCGGACCGGAGCCTCAGTTGAACACGGCCTGGTAGTCCTGCCGATCGGTCGCCGCAGTACGGATCGGCATGAGGTAGAATTCGAACCGCTGCGCCTCGCCTGCCGTCGCGGTGTGGAGACCTTCGGGCAGGATATCGCGGGCCGGACCTTGAAACAGCAGCGTGAACGGCCGGGGGGAAGCGCCGCGTTCGATGCGGTCGAGACGCAGGGCTCCGTGCCAGCCGGCGAAACGGAACTGCTTGTTCACATGCGGAACGAAGTCTTCATGAACCAAGAACTCGACCATGCCGACCTGCCTGCTGCCGCGCCCGATGCGGCCAGTCTTAGCGGCGACACCATGGCCAGGGAAGGCTGCCTGTTCACGACTGCTTCGGTGCACCTTCGGGTTGCCGACGGCGATCTGATCCTGCGTCCGGAACGCGCCGATGACGTCGGCTTCCTGGCCAACTTGTTCCGCAGTTCCGCGCTCGCTGAGCTGGCGTTGCTGCCGGTCGACGACGCGGTCAAGGAGGCACTGGTGCGGATGCAGTTCGTTTCGCAGACGGCAACCTATCGCGGCCGGTTTCCGCAGGCGCGCTTCGACATCGTCGAGCGGAACGCCGAACCGATCGGCCGGCTGGTCGTCGATCCTGGCGGGCAGGTTGGCTGCATTGTCGATTTCGCCCTGCTGCCGGAGTGCCAGGGCCGCGGCCTGGGCAGCGCTGTTCTGCGGGCTGTGCTCGAGCAGTTCGCCGAACTGCGGCGGCCGGTGGCGTGCAAGGTACTTGCCGGCAACGTCGCCTCGCTCGGTATGTGCCGCCGTGTCGGCTTCGTGCAGACCGGCGCGGTTCCGCCGTTCCTGCAACTGGAGTGGCGACCGCCCGACCTCAGTTGAGATAGCGCGCCGTCAGGTGCGCCTGGAAGTCGGCGGGGTCCAGCGGTTTGCCGGTTGCCTCCGACAGCAGCGCATTGAACTCGAGCCGGCTGCCCTGGCCATGTATCTTGGCCCGTAGCCAGATCAGCAGCGGCGACAGGTCGCCGGCTGCCAGTGCCGTGTCCAGTCCGGCGACCTCGCGCCTGGCCGCCGCCATCAGTTGCGCCGCCGCCATCGCACCGAGTGTGTAGCTGGGGAAATACCCGAATGCGCCATCGTACCAGTGAATGTCCTGCAGGCAGCCGCGCGCATCGTCCGGCGGCGCCAAGCCGAGCAGCGACGCGAACCCGTCGTCCCACGCCCCTGGCAGATCCGCCACCGCGAGCGCTCCCGCGACCAGTGCCTGCTCCAGTCGGAAGCGCAGGATGACGTGCGCCGGATAGGTCATCTCGTCAGCATCGACGCGGATGAAGCCGCGCTCCACTCGCCGCCACAGCCGCGCCAGGTTGCCGGGTCGATACGGTGCCGGATCGCCGCCGAATGCAGCGTGCAGCTGCGGCCCCAGCCACCCCAGAAACGGATCCGAGCGGCACGCCTGCATCTCAACGATCAGCGACTGGCTTTCGTGCGCCGCCATGCCGGCTGCCTCGCCCACCGGCTGGCGCGCCCACAGCTCGGGCAGGCCCCGCTCGTACAGCGCGTGTCCAGTCTCGTGTACCAGGGCGAGCACCGCCTGGGTGAAGTCGCCCTCGTCGTAGCGTGAGGTGATGCGAACGTCGCTGGGAATGCCGCCAGAGAATGGATGGGCCGAACGGTCCAGCCGTGCGTGGCTGAAGTCGAGGCCGAGATGCTGGGCGAGGCGGCGGCACAGCGCCTCTTGGACCGCGATCGGAAATGGCGCCTGCGGGCGTTGCGGTGACGGATTGCGGGCCTGGCGTTCCTCGGCCTGCGGCAGCGCACGGCGCAGGAAGGTCTCGGTACTCGGCGAACACCTTGGCGACATCGGCGGTGCGCATGCCGCGCTGGTGGCCATCCATCAGCGCGTCGTACGGATCGAGACCGAGTGCCGGCGCAAGTGCCGTCGCGGCCTCGCGCATCAGACGCACGACCGCCTCGAGGTGCGGCCGCACCATGGCGAAGTCCGACTGGCGCCGCGCCTCGCGCCACACCTTTTCGCAGGCGGAGTTGGCGCGGGCCCGCGCCTCGACCAGATCAGGCGGCATCGCTGTGGCGCGGGTGTGGGCGTGACGCATCAGGCGGAGATTGGCGGCGCGCCATGAAGCTGCCTCGCCGGCCGCTTCCGCGGCGGCGAGATCGTCGGCAACGACAGGCTCGACCAGCAGCGAATGCGACAGGCCGGCCAGCACGGCAAGCTGGTCGCCCCGCGCGGCACCGCCACCTGGCGGCATCATCGTCGCCGCATCCCAGTTCAGCATCGAGGACGCCTCACCCAGCGTCGCAATGCGGTCGAAACGCGCGGCGAGTCGGTCGTAGGCGGTCATGCGCGCAGCACCTCCCTTGCCCAGAGCACGAAGATCACCACGAGAGCGATGGCGAGGCCATACCAGGTGATCGCATAGGAAAGATGATTGTTCGGTGGACGTGGCAGGTGGCGCGCCGGATCGGGATAACGTTCCGGTGGTGCCGGTCCCAGCGCCACCAGGATGAAAGGCGCCACCTGGCGGAGCTGAAGCGCTGCGCCGATCGCGGCCGCATCCAGGGTATAGAACTGCCGGGCCGCAGGATTATCGGCGGCGCTGAACAAGCCGGGCACGTCACTCGGGCGGACATAGCCCTGCAGGGTCACATCGCCTTCCGACCGGGCGATCGGGCGCGATCGCTTGTCCGGCACCCAGCCGCGGTCGACCAGGAGCGCATCGCCGTTATCGCGCTCCAGTGGCACGATCAGCTGCGTGCCAAGCTCGGTACCCGCCGGCGTATCGCGCACCTCCGCTCCGTACGAGGCCGCCAGGTCGTCACGCAGACGACCGGTCACCTGCACCTTGCTGTACGGCTCGGGCTGCGCCGACAGCTGCACCGCGGGCGCCGCCTCGGCGCGCGCGATCTGCGCCATCAGGCCCTGCTTCCAGTGCAGCCGCTCGACCTGCCAGGTACCGAGACCCAGCAGCACCGCCAGCATCGCTGCTGCCATTACGCCCGGCCACAACAGTCGGCGCAGCCTGCAGCTCACAGCCCCATCTCGGTCGCACGATGGCGGTACTGCAGCGCCACCAGCGCCGCCTTGGCCGGCCGCATCATCAGCACGGCGAGCGGTACCGTCACCACCGGCCACAGCACCGCGTGCAGCCAGAGCGGCGGCGAAAAGCGGAACTCGACCCAGAACACCAGCCCAACCACGATCGCGCCAAGCAGCAGGATCACGCCGACCACGGCGCCGTCGCCGGCGTCGTGCGCGCGCAGGTCGAGGCCGCACACGTCGCAGCGGTCACGCACCTCGAGCAGGTTGCGGAACAGCCTTCCCTGGCCACAGCGTGGGCAGCGGCACGCCAGCGCCACGTACCCCAGCGAGGGCGCCGGCTGCGCCACCGCACGTCAGTGTGGCGCGGTGATCGGGCTGGCGCCCCACCAGTAGATGCAGGTGAACAGGAACAGCCAGACGACATCGACGAAGTGCCAGTACCACGCGGCGGCCTCGAAACCGAAATGACGCTCCGGTGTGAAGTGTCCGGCGCGGGCGCGGAACCAGCAGACGATCAGGAAGCAGGTGCCGACGATGACGTGGAAGCCGTGGAAGCCGGTGGCGAGGAAGAAGGTGGAGGGATACACCCCGCCGCCGACGAACTTGAACGGCGCGTCGGAATACTCGATCGCCTGGCACAGCGTGAAGCTGAGCCCCAGCAGCACCGTCAGACCCAGGCCGATCACCAAGGTCTTCTTGTCACGCTCCAGCAAGGCGTGATGTGCCCAGGTGATCGTGGTGCCGGACAGCAGCAGGATCATCGTGTTGAGGAATGGCACGTGGAACGGATCGAACGAGTGGATGTTGGAGGGCGGCCACACCGTCTCGCCGTTGCCCTGCAAATGGGGGAACAGAGCGAAGTTGAAGAACGCCCAGAAGAAACCGACGAAGAACATCACCTCGGACGAGATGAAGAACAGCATCCCGTAGCGCAGGCCGAGCCGCACCACCGGCGTGTGCAGACCGGGGGTACGGCTCTCGCGGATCACGTCGCGCCACCAGAAGAACATGGTGCCGAGTACCAGCACCGCGCCGATCACCAGCAAGATGTAGCTGCCGAAGTGGGCGGCGAAAATGATGCCGAGGACGGTGCACAGGCCGCCGATGGCGCCGATGATCGGCCAGGGGCTGGGATCGACCAGATGGTATGGCTGATGCAGGCCGGAGTGCTCGGCCGTGGTGGTCCCGTGCGCGTCGCTCATACCGAATTAATTCCCCCAGGCGGCGGCTGCATCATCGCGAATTCGCCCGCGTGTTCAAGGGGTCTGCCGGGTCAGCGGACCGACATGCGGACCGGCCTGCGCGAGCGCGCCGGATTTTTTCGCGTCCTCGAGGGTACGGAAGAAGGTGTAGGAGAGTGTGATCGTACGGATGTCCGCGGTGTTCGGATCCTTGGCGATCGCGGGATCGACCCAGAAGCTGAGCGGAAACTGCATCCGCTGGCCGGCGGCAAGCGTCTGCTGGTTGAAGCAGAAGCAGGCGGTCTTGTGGAAGTACTTGCCGGCGGTGTCTGGGGTGACGTTGTACAGCGCGATACCGGTGACCGGCGTGTCGGCCTCGTTGCGCGCGGTGTAGAAGGCGAGGTGCTCATCACCCAGCGGGAGGCGGATTTCCGCCTGCACCGGGCGGAAGTCCCAGGGCAGGTTAGGATTGGTGTTGGCATTGAAGCGCACGGTGATGAACTGCCGTGTGGCGCCGGGCGCGGCGTCGGGGCCGATCTGTGGCGTGCCGGCATAGCCGGTCACGGCACAGAACAGCCGGTACAGCGGCACAGAGGCGAACGACAGACCTACCATGCCGACGATGACGGCGGCCAACGTGACGCCGATGGTGCGGTTGGATGTCCTCATGACTTCGTCATCTTGACGATGGTGATGGCGTAGAACAGCGCGCACAGCGCCAGCAGCACCACCAGCATCGCCCGGTTGCGCGCGCGGCGGCGGCGCAGGTCATCCGGATCGAGCGCCACCGGCTCACCCCGCCAGCCGATCGACGGCAAGCGCGGCGAACAAGGCAAACAGATACAGGATCGAGTACTTGAACGCCGCCCGCGCCGGCGCGTCGTTGCTTAGGCTGACACCGGACGCATCCTGACGGTCGGTCGCCACGCGCCACACGCTGACTAGGAAGCCAGCGCCCAGCACCAGCGCGGCCAGACCGTACACCGCGCCGGAGAAACCGATCAGCCACGGCAGCAGCGACAGCGGCACCAGCACCAGCGTGTAGATCACGATCTGCCGCCGGGTGGCTCTCGCGCCGGCGACCACGGGCAGCATCGGCACGCCGGCGCGCTGGTAGTCGGCGTTGGCGAACAACGCCAGCGACCAGAAATGCGGTGGCGTCCAGAAGAACACGATGGCGAACAGCACCAGCGGCAGCAGGTCGACCGAACCGGTCACCGCCACCCAGCCGATCACCGGCGGAAACGCCCCCGCCGCGCCGCCGATGACGATGTTCTGCGGGGTGCGCCGCTTCAGCCACATCGTGTAGACAAATACATAGAACAGGATCGACAGCGACAGCGCCGATGCGGCGGCGAGGTTCACCGCCAGGCCCATCATGATGACCGACCCGGCCGCCAGCGTGACGCCGAAGCCCAGCGCCGCTCCCGGCTCGATGCGGCCGGCGGGGATCGGCCGGTTGCGCGTCCGCCGCATCACCGCGTCGATATCGCGGTCGTACCACATGTTGATCGCGCCGCACGCGCCGGCGGCGACCGCGATGCACAGCACGGCGGTGAATGCCAGCACCGGATGCAGATGGCCGGGCGCGAGCAGCAGTCCGATCAGCCCGGTGAACACCACCAGCGTCATCACACGCGGCTTCAGCAGCGCGATCCAGTCGCCGAGTTCGGCCGCCCGGGTTGTGACCGCCTCGCTCATCGGTCAGCGGATGCGCGGCAGTTCCGCGTAGGTGTGGAATGGCGGCGGTGAGGACAGGGTCCATTCCAGCGTCGTCGCGCCCTCGCCCCAGTAGTTGTCCGCCACATGCTCTTTCGATGTGAAGGTGCGGTAGAGCACGTAGAAGAACACCAGCAGCGCGACGCCGCCGATATAGGCGCCGATCGAGGAGACGAAGTTCCAGCCCGCGAACGCCGCGGGATAGTCTGGATAGCGGCGCGGCATGCCCGACAGACCGAGGAAATGCTGCGGGAAGAACGCCAGATTGGCGCCGATGAAGGTGAGCCAGAAGTGCACCTTGCCCCAGAACTCCGGGTACTGATGCCCCGACATCTTGCCGATCCAGTAGTAGAAGCCGGCGAAGATCGTGAACACCGCGGCCAGCGACAGCACGTAGTGGAAATGCGCCACCACGTAATAGGTGTTGTGCACGACCTGATCGATGCCGGCGTTCGCCAGCACCACGCCGGTGACGCCGCCGATCGTGAACAGGAAGATGAAGCCGATGGCAAACAGCATCGGCGTCTTCAGTTCGATCGAGCCGCCCCACATGGTGGCGATCCAGGAGAAGATCTTGATCCCGGTGGGCACCGCGATGACCAGCGTCGCGGCCATGAAATAGGCACGGGTGTCGACGTCGATGCCCGAGATGAACATGTGGTGCGCCCACACCACGAAGCCGATCACCCCGATCGCCACCATGGCGTAGGCCATGCCGAGGTAACCGAAGATCGGCTTCCTGCTGAACGTCGAGATCACATGGCTGATGATGCCGAAGCCCGGCACGATCATGATGTAGACCTCGGGATGGCCGAAGAACCAGAACAGGTGCTGGAACAGCACCGGATCGCCACCGCCGGTCGGATCGAAGAACGCTGTGCCGAAATTGCGGTCGCAGATCAGCATGGTGATCGCGCCGGCCAGCACCGGGATCGCCAGCAGCAGCAGGAACGCCGTGATCAGTTCGCCCCAAATGAACAGCGGCATCTTGTGCAGCGTCATGCCGGGAGCGCGCATGTTGAAGATGGTGGTGATGAAGTTGATGGCGCCGAGCAGCGAACTGATGCCGGCCAGGTGCAGCGCGAACAGCGTGCAGTCCATGCCGATGCCCGGTTCGTAGGTGATGTTTGCGAGCGGCGGATAGAGCGTCCAGCCGGTGCCCGACTCACCCAGGAACAGGCCGGTGACAACCAGCAGGAATGCCGGCGGCAGCAGCCAGAAGCTGATGTTGTTCAGCCGCGGGAACGCCATGTCCGGTGCGCCGATCATCAGCGGTATGAACCAGTTGCCGAAGCCTCCGAACGTCGCCGGCATGACCGAGAAGAAGATCATCAACAGCCCATGCGATGTGACGATCGTGTTCCACTCCTGCCCGGAAGTGATGATGGTGTTGCCCGGGAAGTTGAGCTGCGCGCGCATGATCTCCGACAGGATGCCGCCGACAACGCCGCCGAACACCGCGAAGCACAGATAGAGCGTGCCGATGTCCTTGTGGTTGGTGCTGAACAGCCAGCGGACGAAGAAGCTGGGCTTGTGGTCGTGCTGGGCATGGTCGTGGGTGGTTGCCGACATCGTCCGTCTCCTTCAGGCGCTGACCGCGCGGGTCAGGGCCGAACCTCTGCCGCCGCAATCTGGCGGGTCTGCTGCTCCGCGTCCGCGAACTTGGTCTTCGCCGCCACCAGCCAGGCGTTGAATTCCTGCTCCGGCACCGCGCGCACCACGATCGGCATGCGGCTGTGGTTGGTGCCGCAGATCTGGTTGCATTGCCCGTAGATGATCGCCGGCCGGTCCACCTTGAACCAGGTCTCGATCGTCCGCCCGGGTATCGCGTAGCGCTGCACGCCAAGCGCCGGGATGAACCAGCTATGGATCACGTCGCCGCTGGTCTGCAGCACGCGGATGTTCTTGCCGACCGGCACGACAAGCTCATTGTCCACCTCGAGCAGCCGGCGCTGGCCGGGCTTCAGCTGGTCGTCCGGGATGATGTAGCTGGTGAAGTCGATGTTGTTGTTGTCGGGGTAGGTGTATTCCCAGTACCACTGATGGCCGGTCACCTTGATCGTCAGTTCGGGGTCGCGCGTGCGGTCCTCGTAGTACACCAGGCGAAACGACGGGATCGCCATCACCACCAGGATCAGCACCGGGATCACCGTCCAGAGGATCTCGATTACCGTGTTGTGCGAGGTGCGGGTCGGCACCGGATGGCGCTTCGCGCTGTAGCGCCACATCACCCAGATCAGCAGCGCGGCGACGAACAGCGTGATCAATGTGATGATCACCAGCACCAGGTTGTGCAGCTCGATCTGCGCTGCCTTCAGCGGCCCGAAGGCCGGCTGCATGCCGATCTCCCACGGCCGCGGCGCGGCGACCGGCTGCGCGAGCGCCACCGCGCCCGGCGCCACGACGGGCAATATCAAGGCGGCGAGCAACCGCCGGCATAGCGACATCGGCCGATCCATCCCGCTTCGGTCCCCCAACCCGGACCCGTCTCGGGCCGGCTCTCAGTAACGTGGCCTACCGGAGCGCGTGCGCGAGATCAAGGGAGTGGTCGGGGCGTTGTTGCGAACCCCGACCGAGGTCGCTCGATTGACGTCATGCGACCAGACGGACCAGCTTGAAGACGCCGAACGGTGGCACCGGCGTTGCCGTGATGCGTGCGATGTCCTCAGGCGCGAACAGCGCCTCCGCCGTGAAGTCCGGGTGCCAGCCGAGCGCGCGCGACGCCGGCGCCAGGCCGCGCTCGATCCACCACAGCGGCCCGTTCACCGCGGCAAAATGGCTGACGAACAGGAGGTTGCCGCCAGGGCGCACCACCCGGCGCATCTCCGCCAGCAGCGCGCGGGGGTGCGGCACCACCGAGGCGACAAACATCGCCACCGCGATGTCGAATGAGGCATCGGGGAAATCGGTCGCCTCGGCGTCCAACTCGCGCAGCGCCACCACGTTGGTGATCTCGCGGTCGGCCACACGCTTGCGGGCCTGCGCCAGCATCTCCGCGGACAGGTCAATGCCGGTGATCCGCCGTTCGGAGTCATAATGGGGCAGCGCAAGGCCGGTGCCGACACCGACCTCGAGCACGTCACGGCCGGGGAGGCGATTGACCAGGGCCACTGCGCGGCGCCGCGCCAGCAGGCAAATGCCGCCGAACACCGCATCGTAGACGCCCGCCCAGCGACGGTATGCGGCACGCACAGCCTCAGCGTCCATTGCAGCTCCCGAACGGGAGCGGCGCTCCAGGATGTCGCTCATCTAAGTGGTGTTCCTCCCGTGACCGTGCAGGCAGCAGGGCGGGCCGATTCGTCAGGCGTTACTGTCTTGTAACCCGATACCGCGCTGATGCCCACCATGCCCCGCGGCGGGCGGGCTCAGTTTCACTTTCGGCAAATATAGGCGAACGCGGGCGGGACGTTGCCCCAGACGATGGCTGAGCGGTCGACCTCGGCGAAGCTGCGGCTCAGCCGCCGGCGCAACGCCCAGGCGCCCGGCAGAACCAGACTTTGCAGATAGCCGAAGGTCACGAACACGCCGCCCGGCGCCAGCGCCCGGTCGAGGGCGTTGAACACCTGCTCCTGCAACGAGATCGGAAGCGTGGCCCAGGGCAGTCCGCACACGACCGCGTCGATCGCATCGATGCCGTGCGCCGCCAGGATCTGCGCCAGATCTGCCACGCTGCCGCAGACGAAGGTGAGCGGCGGGAATTCAGCGGCCAGTTCGCAGACGAACCGGGGGTTGAGCTCGATCCCGAGGTAACCGCAGCCTGGCGCCAGCCGTGCCGCGATCGCGCGGGTGAAGGCGCCGGTGCCTGGCCCGAATTCCACGATGGTCCGCGCCGACGCGAAGTCGATCGGCGCCAACATGGCACGCGCAAGTGCGGCGGAACTCGGCATGACGGCGCCGACGGTCCGCGGCGACTGCACGAACTGCCGAAGGAACAGCGCGGCGGCACGCGTCATGCGGAGGGCCTGCGCGTGGCCGGTCGCGGCAGATGATGCGCCAATTCCTGATCTGTCCCTTTGCCGCCGCTCGCTGGCCGGTTGTCGCACCTAAGCGCGCGCTCCGGAAGTCCACCCACGGATTCCGCGGTGCCGGCGACAGCACAGCACCAGCGGCTCACAGCGCCAGCGCCTCGCGACCCCAAGGTCGCAAGTTCCACCCGCGTGAGCCTGGCCGGCGGACCGCACCACGGCCGCCGGCCGCGACGGAAGCCCTAGTCGGACTGCGACAGGTTCACGGCCGCGGTGCGGCCGTTCTGCTGCTGCTCGACATCGAAGCCGATCTTTTGGCCCTCGCTCAGGCTCCTGAAGCCCGCCTTCTGCACGGCGCTGATATGCACGAAGACGTCCTTCCCGCCGGAATCGGGAGCGATGAAGCCATAGCCCTTGGTCGGGTTGAACCACTTAACGGTGCCGTTGGGCATCGACGCGCTGCCTTTCTGCCTGTGGGCTGGCCCCTCCCACTCGCGGGGGACGGACGCCCAATTGTACAGGAGCGCTCCAGATGCCTCCGTGACGCTCCTGCCCCTGTGGCCGGCCCCCGTCATAGTTGTTACCGACTGACGGTATTGCCTGGCCGCGGCGACGATACGCGGGCCTATCCACGACCGCAATTGGTCCGGTAACCGACCGCTCGGATTCCGGTCACATTCAATGCTTGGCCGGGGCTTGCCGGGGCGGGCAGGGGAATCCGCTTGCAACCTCTCGGCCATCGCGCCATGTCGTTGTGCGGCGGGCACTGGCACCGGTAGAGTGCCCCGTGGCTCGGAGGATTTATGGGTAGCTTCAGCATCTGGCACTGGATGGTGGTGCTGCTGGTCGTGTTGTTGCTGTTTGGCGGCGGCAAGGTCAGCAGCCTGATGGGCGACTTCGCGAAGGGCATCAAGTCGTTCAAGAAGAACATGGCGGAACCGGACGATGCCTCGATGGAGGCAAGCGCCGACAAGCCGACCGGCACGATTTCCGGCCCGGCGGGGCAGGCCGGCGCGAGCGAGCGCGAGCATACCGCGGCGCGCTGACGCGGCCGTACCCCAAGCGCTTGAGGTCGTAAGGGCGGTTGTCCACAAGTTTTTGTGGTCGCCGCCTTTTCGTGTATTGACGTCAGCCCAACCCCGTATACCGTATCTTGTGGTTACACCATCGGGGGGACCACGAGATGGAGTGGGCCGAGGATACAATCGTTCGCCTGCGATCGCTGTGGGATGAGGGCCTGTCGACCGCGGAAATTGGCCGGCGGCTGGGGATCACCAAGAATGCTGTGGTCGGCAAGGCGCATCGGCTTGATCTGCCGGCGCGGCCCTCGCCCATCCGCCGCGACGGAAGCGGGCCCGCGACGCCGCGCCGGTCGACGCCACGACGGCTGGCCGGACCGACCTTGCCGCCGCTGTCGAGCACCTCGCCGATCGCCGCCTCGGGCGGTGGACCGGTGATCGCGCCGCATATGATGGCACTGGCCCCCAAGCCGATCTCGGTGCCGCCGCTGGCGCGCGTGGCGCCGGCGGCGCCGCGGCCGTACGGGCGGATTGTCACCTGCTGCTGGCCGATCGGCGAGCCTGGTACGCGCAGTTTCCGGTTCTGCGACGCGGCGTCGGACCCGGGAAAGCCGTACTGTTCCGATCACGTGAAGCTGGCCTACGTGAAGGTGCGCGACCGGCGCGACGACGCGGCCTGAACAACCGCGGCGGCGCCGTCAATCATCTGCTGCCAACCGGATCGCCCCCGGGGTCGCGGTCGCGAGCTGATCGTGGGTCGCCGGATGGTCGCCGCGGATGAAGCCATAGGCCGGATAATCGGTGATACCCATCCCGCCGGAGGGCGGCCACCAGACCCGCACCATCGACCAGTCGTTCGCCGCGGAAATGTCGATGACCGGCTGATCCTCGCTGACACGGTGATGCACCCAGTTGGCCTGGGTCACCGTGATCTGCCGCCCGCCGAGGACCTGCGACACCACCGCGACATGGCCACTCGGCAGACGGCCGGAGCGACGCAGCACCAGCACGCTGCCGACCATGGGGCGATCGCCGCGGGCGTAGCGTCCATCCGCCTGCCACCACCAGTCGGCCGCAGCACCGGAGAGCCGGATGCCGCTCAGCGCGCGGGCGAACGGCGCGCAATCCAGCGGGACCGAGCCACCAACGTAATCCCCCGCCCGCGCACCGGTGTCCGGACCGCGCGAGCCACAGGCGGAGAGGGCCAGGAGGAGCAGATATGGCCAAACCAGGCGAAACATGCGCCCTCGGCAAATTTGTGGTTTGCCGGAGTTTTATCGACCAATGTAGTGGAATGATACAACAACTTATTGAAAAGCCTCGACATGCATAAATTCTGCGCCCGATAGATCGGGATGCCCCATCTGGTGTCCGAGGCCACCTCAGCCGCGCCGCCCGTCGGACCTCCTACGGCAATCCCAACAGGGTCCGCAGCACGTACTCGGTATGCGCTCCCACTGCCGGGCCGGGCCACGCCACCACCGCCTCCGGCGGCTCGCCGTCCAGCCGAATCACCGGTCCAGGATGCAGCGTCGGCCCGACCAGAGGATCCGCCACCTGCTGCACCGACCCGCGCGCCCGGAAATGCGGATCGTTGGCGCAGTCGGCGATGTCGTAAAGGCGTGAGCACGGCACATCCGCAGCCTCCAGCTGCGCCTCCGCCTGCCGCGCCGGCAATGTCCGGGTCCAGGCGCCGATCGCTGTATCCAGCTCCCCGCGACGGGCGCAGCGCTCGGCGTTGGTCGCGTAGACCGGGTCGCGCGCCAACTCCGGCCGCCCGATCGCCGCCATCAGCCGCGCGAAGATCAGGTCCGAGTTGCCGGCGATGCACAGCCATCTGCCATCGGCGCAGGGATAGGTGTTGGTCGGCGCCGCCGTCTCGATCGCCGCACCAACGGGCTGCCGCACGCGCCCGTCCATGGCGTATTCCGGCAGCATTCCCTCCATCAGACTGAACACGCTGTCCACCAGGTTCACGTCCACCACGCGTCCGCGCCCGGTCCCCGTCACGTCGCGCTGCCACAGCGCCGACAGCAGCCCGATCGCGGCATACAGCCCGGCGAGATCGTCGCTGATCGAGATGCCGCAGCGCGGCGGCGGCAGGTCGGAACTGCCGGCGGGATGCGCGGTGAGATGGCGGATGCCGCCCATCGCCTCGCCGATCGCGCCGAACGCCGGCTTGTCGCGGTACGGCCCGTCCTGCCCGTAGCCCGAGATCCGTGCGATCACCAGCCGCGGGTTGACCGCATGCAGCGCCTCCGGGCCAAGCCCCAGCCGCTCCAGCCCACCGGCGCGCAGGTTCTCCACCAGCACGTCGGCGCGCGCCGCCAGCCGCAGCACGGTATCGCGGTCGCGCTTCAGATCCAGCACCACCGACAGCTTGTTGCGCCCATGCACGCTGAACCAAACCGAGTGGCCATTGACGGACGCACCCCAACCGCGGAACGGATCGCCGCCAGGCGGCTCGACCTTGATCACCTCGGCGCCGAGGTCGGCAAGGATGCGAGTACAGAATGGGGCGGCGATGTAGTGGCCGATTTCCAGCAGCTTCAGTCCGACCAGCGGACCGGTGCGTTGTGGCGGAACCTGCATTCGGCACTCCTATCTCGGGAAAACGTGATCACCGCTGACCGCAATTTCGCGCCAACCCGTGCCATCGTTACCGTTTCATAAGCTCTTGCCCCATATCATCACCCATGGAGCCGGCGTTTGCCGGTGTCCTGTTTCCTCCCCGATGTCGCGCCATCGTGGCGCGGCCCCCTCGGGCGGTGCGGCGCAACGCTGCACCGCCATTTTTTCGCCCGCCCGCTTTTCGCCGGGTTCCGTTCCCGCGCCGCCCCTTCAGAGCAGAACTGCGAACATAGGTCGTAGCGGCCTTACGCCTGCGGCGCGCGGCGCGTTCTCGGCGGCGGTCGAGAACCGACGCCGGAAGCTGCTCGAGACGCTCTGGCTGCGGGAGCCGATCTGCGATGTGCTCCGCGACCAAACTGTCAAGGCTGCTCGATCAAGGCACGGCAGGACGAGATCGGCTGCAAGGGTCGCTCGATTCCGATGGAGATATCCTTCGCGCCACCGTCGGTTATGCCTCCTGCTTGGTTTTCGGCGACACCGCGAGTCCAAGGAACACCAGTACAGCCTGATTGAGTCGCAGGATATCTTCGTCGTCCAATCTGCCGACGCGCGCGCCAACCTTGGCCTTTGGAACGGTGGTGATCTTGTCCACCATCAGACGGCAGGTCGCCCGCAGCCCGTTGCGCTCATTCGGTTCCACAGGCAGGCGAAATAACGGGGCTTCCGTCTCGTCCGTAGTAACCGCGCAGATGGTGATCGAATCCGTGGCGTCGAAGCTGTCATCCTGCACGACGACGACAGGACGCGGCTTGCCCGCGTAATCTTTGCCACCGGCGACGGTCCAGACGTCGCCACGCCTCATTCATCACCCCAGTACCGACACCGCCTCGATGAATGCCTGATCCTTACGGGCATCGGCGCTCGCTGCAACGGCCAGCGATTGGCGGTGCGCCTCCGAACGGAAGGCAGGCGCGCGTACGTCCGGCACCCAAATCTGGATAGGCCGCAGCCCTTGAGACCGAAGGCGCTCGCGATGTTCCCTCACCTTCACACGGGTGGACTTGGGCTCCGATGCTGAGGCCATGACAATCCTCCAGGGCAGTTACATGTAACCTATCATGATCGTCGGGTGTCGCCAATCCCTTGCTGCGTGGCTGCTACCTGACCGCATCACCCCTTACCGGCCATAAAGGGATGGGGAAGGCACCCGTGGTTTTGATATCATTGAGGTTTTGGACGATGCCGACAGCAGGGGGGGTCGGCAGCTGGTACAAAAGCTCAATCAATCCAACCACATCTGCTCAACCGAGCGGGCGCTTTTCCCTTGCCGTCTCAATTCTGCCTGCCCAACCCTTAGGCGACGCGAAGAATCCCACCTCTCACTACGTGGGGTGCGGACAAATACATCCTCTCAACCCTGACGGGTATCGTTGGAACAGCCCGGGCTGGTATTGCCAGCCCATATTCTGGCTTTAGCCTTGGATCCCGTCAGCTTGGGTCCCGTCAGCAATCACAAACAGAGCAGGAGATGGCAAAAACGCAGCTGGATTCGACGTCAGAACGGGATGGCGGAAGACGCCTCATGACTCCCCTCATTTTCACACGGCACCGAACGTTCGCATGAAGAGTGGCTGGCCTGCGAGCATCTGTTCGAACCGCCTGAGCAGAGGCAGGAGCAGACGGTCGGACACGTTGGGCATGAGTTCGTAAAGCACGCTTCCTTGACGGAACAGTGAATGAGTGCGGCGCTTGGTCGTGTTGGTCTTGAGGTGCCGATCGTAGCCCAGTTGTTCTCCGGCGGCGCCCAGGAGGGTCAGCAAGACCACTGCGAAGGCGTTGATCAGCCACAGGCGGTCGCGCCGGTCCGGGGTGCTGACATGCATCGATCCGAGCCCCATGCCGAAGCTGACCGCAATTTCGCGCCAACCCGTGCCATCGTTACCGTTTCATAAGCTCTTGCCCCATATCATCACCCATGGAGCCGGCGTTTGCCGGTGTCCTGTTTCCTCCCCGATGTCGCGCCATCGTGGCGCGGCCCCCTCGGGCGGTGCGGCGCAACGCTGCACCGCCCTTTTTTCGCCCGCCCGCTTTTCGCCGGCTTCCGTTCCCGCGCCACCGATCGCATGATCGGCGCGACCGGCGCGGAGACCGAGATGGACCAGGAACTGATCGCGAAGCTGGCGCACGCCGCGGGCCTCGACAAGGCGCTGGCGGAATTCCCCGAGGACGTGGCGCTGGCGGCGCAGCAGGCACTCGGCAACCAGGGCGCGATCGAATACCCGACCGATCCCGCCGCGGAACCCTGGCCGCCGATGCGCGCGGGCACTGGGCTGTGACCGAGTTGCACTGGCTGACCGCTGCACAGGCGGTACGGGAATTCGCTGCCCGCCGCCTCTCGCCGGTCGAACTGCTGACCGCGCTGCTGGCGCGGATCGAGCGGCTGGACCCGAGGCTGCACGCCTTCGTCCGGCTGGATGCCGAGGCCGCGATGGACGCGGCGCGTGCCGCCGAGGCCGAGATCGCCGCCGGGCGGGTGCGCGGACCGCTGCACGGGGTGCCGGTCGGCATCAAGGACATCATCGATGTCGCGGGACTGCCGACCACATGCCACTCGAAGATCCTGATCGACAATGTCGCCGCCACAGACGCCGCAGTGATCGCGCAGCTGCGTCAGGCTGGCGCGATCATCCTGGGCAAGCTCTCCACCCACGAATTCGCCATCGGCGGCCCGAGCTTCGACCTGCCGTTCCCGCCGGCGCGCAATCCGTGGAACCCGGAACACCATCCCGGCGGTTCGTCGTCCGGTTCCGGCGCCGGCGTGTGCGCCGGACTGTTTCCGCTGGCGCTCGGCTCCGACACCGGGGGATCGGTGCGCAACCCCGCCTCCGCCTGCGGCATCGTCGGGCTGAAGCCGACCTATGGGCTGGTGTCGCGGCGTGGTGCATTCCCGCTGTCGTTCACGCTCGACCATCTCGGGCCACTGACCCGCACGGTGGCTGACAACGCGCTGTTGCTGGACGCGATCGCCGGGCACGATCCCGCCGATCCCGGCAGTGCCGTGACCGATGCGCGATATTTCGGCCGCCTGCTGGATCGCGGTGTGCGCGGCCTGCGCGTGGGCTTCGTGCGGCACTTCCACGAGCTGGACAAGCCGGCACACCCGGAGGTCGCTGCGGCGGTCGAGGACGCGGCGCGCATCCTGCAGGCCGACGGCGCCGAACTGCGCAACGTCACGCTGCCATCGCTCAACGAGTTCGCCGCGGTGAACCGGGTGATCCTGTGCAGCGAGGCCTGGTCGATCCACGCGCCCTGGCTGCGTTCGCGGCCCGGCGACTACGGGCAGTTGTCTCGCCAACGGTTGCTGCCGGGCGCGTTCATGACCGCCGGCGACTATGTCGGTGCGCAGCGCCGGCGGCTACAGATGATCGCCGCGGTCGAGGCAGCGTTCCGCGATTGCGATGTGCTGATCTGCGCGAGCTCCATGGACCCGGCGAGCCGGATCGAGGACGCCGCGGAAACCACTCGCACCTATCCGCGCCAGGCGCGCACGCCGTTCAATGTCACCGGTCACCCGGCGCTGGCGATGATGGCGGGGCTGTCGCGCGGCGGTCTGCCGCTGTCGGTACAGTTTGTCGGCCGTTACTTCGACGACGCGACCGTGCTGCGGGTGGCAGCGGCATACGAGCGGGGCACCGAGTGGCACCAGCAGCGGCCACCGGTCGGGTGAGTTCGACCCGCCCGGTCATACCGGCCGGCATCCTGGGTGAAGGGACGCAGACATGGGCAACTCGTATTCCTGGACCACCAGCGGCTCGGGCGATTGGAATACGGCCAGCAATTGGTTCAATTTAACGACTGGGCTTGCGGCAATCGCCACCCCAGGCGCCGCCGATACCGGCGTGATCGATGGACCAGGAGTGGGAGCGATCAGCGTCGCCGGTCCGGCAAGTGCGCTCGATCTGACGGTCAACTACGGCGTGACGCTGGCGGGGGATTTCACGCTAGGCTCGTTCACGGTCGCGAACCCGCCTTTCACCATAAATCCAACACCCCCGTCGACTACCAGCGATATCACCCTGACCGGCGATGTCATCGCCACCACGGTGACAGTTGGCGCGCTGCATCTCGAACCCGGCATATACACGGAGGTGTTGAATGCCGGCGTCGTCGATGTCGGCGCGGGAGCGACACTCGCTACGGGAAGCGCCGGAATTGTCGCAGGAGACCTGCGCGTCGATGGCGGTGCCGTGCGCATCAGCGGCGTGCTCAACCTCGGCACAGTCGTCCTGGTGCCGGGGCCGCCGACATTGCCGATTGCGAGCGGGTCGCTCGATGTTAGCAATCACGCCAGCGTGCAACTCGGTGCCCTCACGATCACTGACGGAAGCGTCAGCCTCGATCCCACCTCCATCCTCGAGATCGGCACCGCGGGTACCGCGACGGCCGGCACCATCACCGTTGACCCTGGCGCGCAGGTCTTTGCCAGCAGCCTGTTACGATCCGTTGGGACCGCCACGATCTCCGGGCCGGTGCTCAACAACGGCGACTTTGTCTTTCTTACGACGTCCGCCTTGAACGATGTCGTGAACAACGGAAGTCTCGAATTCGACGGCACCACATTGAGCAGCAGCACCAACAACGGCACGATCACTGCTGACGGCGGGACCCTGACCATCATCGGCGGGACAGGCCATATCGACGTGCCTGGTTCGCTCACCATCGGACCGGGCGTGGGCGGCACCGTCGATCTACGTTCCAATACGACGCTGGACATTGCTCTCGGCGCGGGCGGCCCAATCGACCCGGGCGATACGCCGCCGATCTCCGGCTTTGCCAACGGCGACTCGATCATTCTGCAGGGCGTCAGCGCCGATAGCCCGCATTATTCGCAGACAGCACCAGGCATCGGTACCTTGACGCTGGACAGCGCCGGCACGTCCGTCGCCAGCCTCACGCTGCTGGGCAGCTACACCGACGGCCAATTCGCGCTGAGCAGCGACAGCAGCGGCAGCACTGTGACGCTGCCCTGCTTCGCCGCCGGAACGCGCATTCTGACCCGCCGCGGCGAAGTGAACGTGGAACATCTGCGCTTGGATGACGAGGCCGCGACGCTGATCGGCCGGCCGTTTCGGCCGGTTCGCTGGCTTGGACATCGCACCGTAGTAATCGCAGGCCACCCGCGCGCGCATACTGTGCTGCCGGTCCGCGTCGCGGCAAATGCCTTTGGCGCAGGCCTGCCGCGGCGTCCGCTGGTGCTTTCACCCGACCATGCGGTATTTGCCGATGGCGTGCTGATCCCGATCAAGTACCTCGTGAACGGTGAGACCATTGCGCAGGTGGCAGTGCGATGCGTCACCTACTGGCACGTCGAACTCGATGCACACGACGTGGTGTTAGCCGAGTGGCTTCCGACAGAGAGTTACCTGGACACCGGCGATCGCCGCCATTTCGCCAATGGCGGGGCGGTCACGGCGCTGCATCCATCGTTCGCTGCGCTGGCGTGGGACGCCGCCGGGTGTGCCCCGCTGGTGGTCACGGGATGCATCCTGGATCGGGTCCGGCGCCGGCTGCGGCGGCGCGCATCGGTTTGCCGGCGCGCCGCACGATGGCAGGTCGGATCGGCGACTTGCGGACCGACCCGACAGAATAGCGGGACCTCGAGGATGCGACGCTCGATGCAGCCGACATGGTAGCCGAGCCACGCGATCCACTGATCCGAGACGGTCAAGCCAACCCTGGTCGGCCTGCCGGTTATGCGGCAAACTGATATTCTATGAGCGTCACGATGCCGTCCGGCCCCACCTCCCGGGTCTATTTCTCGCAACGGCTGCGCCTGCATTACGTCGATTGGGGCAATCCGTCCGCTCCGCCGTTGCTGCTGCTGCATGGCGGGCGCGACCACTGCCGCAACTGGGACTGGGTGGCCGCGGCGCTGCGCGACGAATATCATGTCATTGCGCCCGATCTGCGCGGCCATGGCGATTCCGCCTGGTCGGCATCGGGCCACTACACGATGGCGAGCTACATCTACGATCTGGCGCAACTGATCCATCAGCAGGAACTGGCGCCGGTCGCCATCATTGCCCATTCGCTCGGCGGCAACATCGCCTCCCGCTACGCCGGCATCTATCCCGACGCGGTGCGCCGACTGGTGGTGATCGAGGGCATCGGCCCGCCGCCGCGCCCACCCGGCGAGAAGCCAGGCCGCCCGATTGACCAACGCATGCGCGATTGGATCGACGAGCAGCGCTCGCTGTCGGGCCGGCTGCCGCGGCGCTACGCCTCGATCGACGATGCGCTGCGACGGATGCAGGAGGAGAATCCGCACCTGTCAGCCGAGCAGGCGCGACATCTCACCCAGCACGGCGTGAACCAGAACGAGGACGGCACCTACAGCTGGAAGTTCGACAACTATATCCGCGTCTGGCCGCCCTATGACATGACGCGGCAGGAGATCGCGGCACTGTGGTCGCGCATCGCGTGCCCGACATTGCTGGTCTATGGCAAGGAAAGCTGGGCGAAGAACCCGGCGGCCGATGGCCGCGCCGGTTACTTCCGGAATGCGCGGATACTGGGCGTGGAGGGCGCCGGGCACTGGGTGCACCATGACAGGCTCGACCAATTCGTGCGCTCGGTACATGAATTTTTGACCTAAGCCGGCGGGACGGCAAAGTCTTCGTTAACCTGTTGTTTCCGTTCTCGCCGGAAAACCCGACAATCATGAGCTCAGCCCTGATCTCCAGCGCAGATGCCTCGCGCATCGCGATCCCTGCGGAAGACGAGGACATCGCCGCGCTGCGCCAAAGTGTGGTCGCGAAGCTGACCTATGCCGTCGGCCGCGACCCTATCGTCTCTACCGACTGGGACTGGTTCATGGCCGCCGCGCTCGCGGTGCGTGACCACGTACTGGAGCGCTGGTTGGCCTCGACCCGCACCAACTACGTCTCCCAGGGCAAACGCGTCTATTACCTGTCACTGGAATTCCTGATCGGCCGGCTGCTGCACGACTCGCTCAGCAACCTGGGCCTGGTCGATCGCATGCGCGCGGCGTTGGCCGAACTCGGAGTGGATTACGATCGGTTACGTAACGTAGAGCACGATGCGGCGCTCGGCAACGGCGGCCTCGGGCGCCTCGCTGCCTGCTTCATGGAAAGCATGGCGACGCTGCGCATCGCCGCCCACGGCTACGGCATCCGCTACGACCACGGCATGTTCCGCCAGGTCATCAAGGACGGCTGGCAACAGGAATACCCGGAGAACTGGCTGACCTTCGGCAACCCCTGGGAGGTAGCGCGGCCGGACGCCACCCATCTGGTCGGCTTCGGCGGCACGGTCGAGACCCGGACGGCGGCCGACGGCACGACACGCCATGTCTGGCTGCCCTCGGAAACCGTGGACGCGGTCGCCTACGACACACCGGTGGTCGGCTGGCGCGGACACTACGCCAACACATTGCGGCTTTGGTCGGCGCGGGCAGCCGACCCGCTGCGGCTCGACGCGTTCAACCGTGGCGATCACATCCGCGCGCTGGAGCCGCGCAACCGCGCGAACGCTATCTCGCAGGTGCTTTATCCGAACGATGAAACGCCGGCGGGGCAGGAACTGCGGCTGCGTCAGGAGTTCTTCTTCACATCCGCGTCGCTGCAGGACCTGGTGGCGCGGCACATGCGCCAGCAGAACGGCGACATTCGCCTGCTGCCGGACAAGGCATCGATCCAGTTGAACGACACGCATCCGGCGATCGCCGTCGCCGAATTGATGCGTATCCTGCTCGATCTGCACGAATTGCCGTGGGATGAGGCATGGCGCATCACCACGGACACCATCTCCTACACCAACCATACGCTGCTGCCCGAGGCGCTGGAGAGCTGGCCGGTTTCGCTGATGGAGCGGCTGCTGCCGCGCCATATGCAGATCGTCTATCAGATCAACCGACTGCACCTCGACGCTGTGTGTGCCTTGCCGCGGACCGATGGCCCGCCGCTCGCCGCTCTCTCGCTGATCGATGACAATGCCGGCCGCCGTGTGCGCATGAGCTCGCTCGCCTTCCTCGGGTCGCACAAGGTCAATGGCGTGTCCGCGCTGCACACCGAGCTGATGCGACAGACCGTGTTCCGTGAGCTGCACCTGCTGTATCCCGACCGCATCGTCAACAAGACCAACGGCATCACGCTGCGGCGCTGGCTGTTCGCGGCGAATCCGAACCTCACCGCCCTGCTCGCCGAAGTCATCGGCGGGCGGGTGATGGATGACGCGGAGGCACTGGCGGATTTCGCGAGCGCTGCGGACGACACGGCGATCCATGAGCGGCTTGCGCGCATCCGCCGCGGCAACAAACAGGTGCTGGCGAAGCGGGTGGCGGAGCGCCTGGAGATCACGCTGAACCCCGACGCGCTGTTCGACGTGCACATCAAGCGCATCCACGAATACAAGCGTCAGTTGCTCAACATCCTGGAGACGATTGCGCAGTACAACGAGATGCGCGCGCGGCCGACCTCCAACTGGGTGCCGCGGGTGAAGATCTTCGCCGGCAAGGCGGCCGGCAGTTATCGCCGCGCCAAGCTGATCATCAAGCTGATCAACGACGTGGCGCATGTGATCAACAACGACCCGGCGCTGGGCGGACTGCTGAAGGTCGTGTTCATCCCCGACTACAATGTCAGCCTGGCAGAGCTGATCATTCCCGCCGCCGACCTGTCGGAGCAGATTTCCACCGCCGGGATGGAGGCATCCGGCACCGGCAACATGAAGCTGGCGCTCAACGGCGCGCTGACCATTGGCACGCTGGATGGCGCCAACGTCGAGCTCCGCGAACGCGTCGGCGACGACAATATCTTCATCTTCGGCCTGACCGCGGAAGAGGTGGTGGAGCGTCGCAAGCGCGGGCCCGGCGCGAGCGAGACGATCGAGCAGCTGCCGGCGCTGCAAGAGGTGTTGGAAGCCGTGGCCTATGGCGTGTTCTCGCCGGACGAGCCGCAGCGGTACCGCGAGCTGATCGATGAACTGACCGGCAACGACCACTTCATGGTGACCGCGGACTTCGCCGCCTTTGCCGCGATGCAGGCGCGGGTTGCCGCACGTTGGCACGACCGGCGCGCCTGGTGGCGCTCCACCGTGCTGAATACCGCGAACGTCGGCTGGTTCTCCTCCGATCGCGCGATCCGCGAATACGCCGAGGACATCTGGAACGTGGCGCCGCGCACCTTATAGGGATTGCGCCACTCCGCACGTCGCGCCAGCATCATGGCGACGCAGGGGGGATGGCGATGGATCTGATCGTCCGCAACGCCAGGCTGGCGCATGCTCCGGACGCACCGCCAGTCGATATCGGTGTTGTGGCGGACCGCATCGTCGCGATCGAGACGGCATTGCAGGCGGATGGGCCGGTATTCGACGCGGGCGGCGGTCTGGTGTGCGGCGGTCTGATCGAGACCCACATCCATCTGGACAAATCCAACATCATCGACCGCTGCGCGCCCGAGGCAGGACGCCAGGCCGATGCCATGCAGCGCGTCGCGGCGGTGAAGCAGACCTTCGCCGTCGAGGACGTTTACCAGCGCGCCAGCCGGACACTTGAGAAGTGCATCAAACACGGTGCCACGCGGATGCGGACGCATCTCGAACTCGACGGCGGCGTGGCAATGCGCAGCTTCGACGCTGTCGAGGCGCTGCGGCGCGACTACGCCTGGGCGATCGATGTCGAGATCTGTGTCTTTCCGCAGGAAGGGCTGACCAACAATCCGCGCTCCGATGCGCTGCTGGTGGAAGGGCTGAGGCGCGGCGCGCGGGTCATCGGGGCGGCGCCAAATTACGATCCGGATCATGCCGGGCAGATCCATCGGGTGTTCGATCTGGCGCGCGAGTTCGATGTGGACATCGATATGCATCTCGACTCCGGCAATGCGCCGGACGAGATGGACATCCATCTGGTCTGCGAACTGACCGAGCAGTACCGGCTCGGCGGGCGCGTGGCGGTCGGACACATGTGCAAGCTGTCCACCATGCCGATTGCCGAACTGCGCGTGCTGGCGCGGCGGATCGCCGATGCCGGCGTAGCGGTGACCGTCCTGCCGGCGACCGAGCTGTTCATGATGGGGCGTGACCAGGAATACAGCGTTCGGCGCGGCGTGGCCGACGTGAATCTGCTGGTGGAGCATGGCGTGAACTGCTCGCTGTCCACCAATAACGTGCTGAACCCGTTCACCCCGTTCGGCGACGGGTCGCTGCTGCGGATGGCGAACCTGCAGGCGAATGTGTGCCAGATCAGCGGCACGGAGCGCCTGCGCGAATGCTTCGCCATGCTGACCGAGCGGTCGGCGCGGCTGATGAATCTGAAGGACTATGGGATCAAGCTGGGGAACCCCGCCGACATCGTGGTGCTCGACGCGACGACGCCGGAGCAGGCGGTGGCGGAAATCTGCGATCCGCTGGCGGTGTTCAAACGCGGACGGCGCACCGTGACGCGGGCGCCGGCCGAACTGCATCGGCCGCTGTGATGCACGAATTGTTCCTCGCCGGCGACGGCAATCGCCTTGCCTACACGATCGACGACTGCACCGATCCGTGGCGGCAGGCGCCGGTCGTTCTGCTGCTGCACGCGGCAATGGGCTCATCGCGGCGCTGGTACGCCGCCGTACCGCAGCTCTGTCGCCACTACCGTGTGGTGCGCATGGACCTGCGTGGCCACGGCGCATCCCAGGTGCCGGCGCCGGAGCCGCCACTGTCGATGGAACGTCTGGTGCAGGACGTGCGCGAACTGCTCGATCACCTTGGCTGCGACGCGGTGCATATCGTCGGCAACTCCGCCGGCGGCTATGTCGCGCAGAACCTGGCGATGGCCTCACCGGAGCGCGTGCACAGCCTGATGCTGTTCGGCTCCACGCCCGGGCTGAAGCACAGCCAGGCGCACACCTGGCTGCCGCGCGTCGCGCAGGAAGGCCTGCGCAGCTTCCTCGCGGCGACCATCGAGGACCGTTTCCCGCACGGCCACGATCGCGGCCATATCGAATGGTTTCTGGACCAGGCGGCGAACAACGACACCGCGTACATCGGCCGCTTCGTCGGGCTGATGACGACGCTGTGGTGGGCCGACCAGCTGCCGCGCATCAGGTGTCCGACGCTGCTGGTGATGCCGGGCGCGGAAACCGTGGGCAGCACGCAGAACTACCAGATCATGCGCGCGCAGATTCCCGACTGCGAGCTGATCGCGTACGAGGGGCTGCCGCACAACATCTGCGACATCGTGCCGGATCGTTGCGCCGCGGACATCCTCGCATTTTTGCGGAGACGTTTCCCATGAAGCTGTCCGACCTCGCGCAGGTGATCCGCAGCAAGAATGCGGGCCCGCGCCGGCTCACGCTGGATCTGATATTTGCCACCGACGCCGATTACCGCCGCGCCGCACAGGCGCGGGGGCTGGGTCGCGAACCGATCGCCGCGTTGTATGGGCTGCCGGCGAGCGACGTGACGGTGATCCCGTATCCGGTCGGTCGCGCGATAAAGATCGTGCTGGCACGACCGATCATGGCGGGCGATCCGGGCGATCGCGATGTGTATGGCGCGCAACAGCACGCACCGCTGTTGGGGGTGGAGATATGAGCGCCTCGGGCCGCATCCTCGACGACGTGCGCCGTACCCGGCGGCCGATGCGTTTCCTCGGCGCGTCGGGACAGCTTGGCTACGGTATACCCACGCCGGCGTTCAATGCGGGCTTGGCGAACCAGCCGGACCTGATCGGCTGCGACATGGGCTCGATCGACATCGGGCCCACGTACCTCGGCAAGGGCGAGATGGCGACCGCGCCCGCCGCGACACGACGCGATCTGCGCAAGGTGCTGCTGGGCGCGCGATCGATCGACGTGCCGCTGGTGATCGGCTCGGCCGGTTCCGCCGGTGCCGGTCCGCATCTGGCAGCCACACTCGCGATCATCCGCGACATCGCGCGCGCGGAGGGACTGCACTTCCGACTGGGCGTGCTGCGCGCCGATCTGTCGCGCGATGCGCTGTGTGCGGCGGTGCGTGCCGGCGCGGTGAGCGGCATCGACGACATGCCGGCGCTGACCGAGCAAGAAGTGGCCGCGGCGGCGCATATCGTCGGCCAGATGGGCATGGGGCCGTTGCGCCGCGCGCTGGCCGAGGACATCGACGTGCTGATCGCCGGCCGCGCCTGCGACACCGCGATCTTTGCCTCGCTGCCGACGATGTTGGGTTTTCCCACCGGGCTCGCCGTGCACATGGCGAAGATCATCGAGTGCGCTTCCCTGTGCTGCGTGCCGGGTGGCCGCGATGCGATCCTGGCGACGCTCGATGACGATGGGTTTGTGCTGGAAAGCATGGCAGAGCAACGGCGTGCGACACCGGTGTCGGTTGCGGCGCACAGCCTGTACGAACAGGCCGATCCGTTCACCGTATATGAGCCTGAAGGGCGGCTGGACCTGAGCGGCGCCGACTATGCGGCGGTGGACGATCGGCGCTGCCGCGTCACCGGCGCGGCATGGCACGCATCAACCGATCCGTGCGTGAAGATCGAAGGCGCACGGCGGATCGGCGAGCGTGCGGTGCTGCTGGCGGGTGCCGCCGATCCGCGCTTCATCGCGCAACATCGCGAAATCCTGCCCGCGGTCGCCGCCGTGGTGCGCGACCTCGTATGCGAAGACGCGCCGGAGGACTACACGCTGCGGTTCCGCGTCTATGGCGTAGATGGCGTGCGCATGGCGGCTCCGGCGGACGAGCCTCCGCCGGGCGAGGTATTCGTCATGGGCGAATGCATCGCGCCGACCGCGGAACGCGCCGCCGAAGTGGTGCGGACGCTGAAGCAATATCTGCTGCATCACGGTTATGCCGGCAGGCTGTCCACCGCGGGCAACCTGGCGTTTCCGTTCACGCCGCCGGAGGTTTCGCTGGGACCGGCGTATCGGTTCAACGTGTACCACCTGCTGCACACGCCGGATCCGGATGCTCTGTTCCCGCTGGAGGTGGAGGCGCTGTAGGCGCCCCCTCCCCAGTCCGGTCGTAGCGGTCAGTAGCCGTAGGACTCGGTGCCGACCTGCACCCAGTGGCCGCCCTTCACCTGGGCGAGGAAGGCCTCGTTCGAACCCTGGTGCTTGGTTGCGCTGAAGCTCATCGTCGGCGAGCCGAAGATGTCCTTGTAGTCCTTGATGCTCTCCATCGCGGCGATGAAGTTGTCGGCGGTGAGATCGCGGCCCGCCTTCTGCAACGCAAGCACCACGAGCTGCGCCGCCGAATAGCCGACCTGGGCGGCGAAGTTCGGCGCGTGTCCGAACATCTTCTCATACTTGGTGGCAAACTCTCGTACCGCCGGGCGCGGATCGTCGGGCTGCGCGAAGATGACGGAGGTCGTGGTATAGATACCATCGGTCACGCCACCGGGCACCTCCGCCACCGACACGTCATAGATCGCGATGTTCCCGAGTATATCGACAGTCCAACCCGACTTGCGGATCGCCGAGACGATCTGCACGGTGTCACGCACGATGGAGCCCAGCAGCACCAGATCGCAGTCGGCATCATGCAGCTTGGCGACCGAGGCAGTGAAGTCGGTATCGGTCGGCTTGTGCATCGTCTCCGCCACCAGCTGCATGTTCAGGACCTTCAATTCGTCGCGCGCACCGTCCATCACGTCGCGACCGAAGTCGGTGTCCTGCGACATGGCGCAGATCCGCTTCTTGCCGTATTTCTCGGCGAACAGCTTCACCCCGGCGCGTTCCATATCGTAGTACGACGCGGCGAAGCCGAACTTCATATGGTTGAGCGGGTAGTACATCGACCGCGCCGCGGTCAGCGGGAACATGTTCGGCACGCCCTTGGCGATCTGTTCCGGCATGGTGGCATTGTTCATCGGCGTGCCGCCGTTCGCCACCATGATGAACGCGTTGTCACGGTTGATCAGCTTGTTCGCCGCCTGTACCGCGCGCGGCACCTGGTACTGCATGTCCTCGACGATGTATTTGATATTGCGGCCGTTGACACCGCCTTCGGCGTTGGATTCGTCAAACACCATGCGCCAGGCGTTGGTGTTGTTGACGCCCCACATCGCCGTCACGCCGGACAGGTCGGTGTAGGTACCGATAACGACTTCCTTGTCGGTGACACGGGCGTTCTCTCCCGCCGTGGCCGGGACCGCGAGTGCGACGGCCGCGACCGCCGCAATGAACAGGTTGCGCATACGTCCCTACTCCCTCGCCGAATTGTGTCGGCTTTCCCGCGGCGTCCGTCGGCGCTCGGCTACCGCAGTACGTGTCTCCTTTCATGGCCGGCGGCCGGCCGGTGAAGACACCGGCCGGCCTGGAAAATCCTCAGTCGTCGCCTCGGTGGTTCAGTAGCCGGCCGGGGTCGTGCTCACCGGCTCCCAGTGGCCGCTCTTGACCACGCACAGAAACGACTCATTGGAGCCCTGGTGCTTCGTCGAACTGAAGCTCATCGCCGGCGAACCGAAGATGTCGTGCCAGTCCTTGATGCTCTCCACACCCGATACGAAGCTGTCGGTGGTCAGATCCTTGCCGGCGTTCCGCAACGCCTGCACCACCAGCTCTGCTCCGGTGTAGCCGATCTGGGCCGCGAAGTTCGGCTCCTTGCCGAATTCCTTCTTGTACTTTTCGGCGAACTTCGTCACCTCCGGGCTCTCGCTGCTGGCCGCCACATACAGCACCGGCGTCATCGAGTAGAACCCTTCCGTCACGCCGCCCGGTACCTCCGCCACCGCCTCGTCATAGCTTGCCGCCTGGCCGAGCATGTCGACGTTCCAGCCGGTCTTCCGCACCGCGGAGATGATCTGCACCGTGTCGCGCACGATGCCGCCGACCAGGATCAGATCGCAGTTGGCGTCGTGCAGACGCGCAACCGAGGCACTGAAGTCGGTATCGGTCGGCTTGTGCAGGGTCGCCGCCGCCAGCTTGATGTTCAGCGCCGCGAGCTGGTCATTGGCGCCCGCCATCACGTCGCGACCGAAATCGGTGTCCTCCGACATCGCACAGATGGTCTTCTTGCCGCGCTGCTCGACGAACAGCTTCACGCCGGCGCGCATCTGGTCGTAGTACCGACGAGGCCAGACCGAACTTCAGGTGATGCAGCGGCTCATACATCGACCGAGCCGAGGTCAGCGGAAAGACATTGGGGACGCCCTTGGCCAACTGGTCGGGCATCGTCGCGTTGTTCATCGGTGTGCCGCCGTTGGCCACCATCATGAACACGTTGTCGCGGTTGATCAGCTTGTTGGCAGCCTGTACCGAACGCGGAATCTGGTACTGATTGTCCTCCACGATGTACTTGATCTTGCGGCCGTTGATCCCGCCGGCAGCGTTGGTTTCATCGAACACCATGCGCCAGGCATTGGAGTTGTTGACGCCCCACATCGCGGTCACGCCGGAGAGGTCGGTGTAGGTGCCGATGACGATCTCGTTGTCCGTCACGCCTCGTACGCTGTCCGCCGCCAGGGCGGAACCGGTGAGTGCGGTGGCGAACGCCGCCGCCAGTAGTCTGCTACGCATAAATCTTTCCTTCCTTCACGTGCCGTAAGCTGCTTGCATCAGGGCCTGGTAGCGGGCGTCCAAGGCGGTGCCCCGAGCCGCCTGGCCGTCGATTGGCTGAATGGTGATGCCGAGGGAAGCGGCCCAGCGTTCGATTTCTGGCGCGAGCTTGGCGCCGCCGATATAGGCGCATCGCAGCCGGCTCAGCCCAAGCTCGCGTTTGACCGCGTGCAATACGCACACTCGCGCCAGCAGCGCAACCGCCCCGCCCCGCGCGCCCATGGCGATCGCGCCACGATATAGCATGCGCTGCACCGGCGTGGCGGCCGTGGCGGCGTTGCTGATGCGGGCGTGCAGCAGTTGCCAGATCTGCGGATCGGTAGCCAGGACAGTTGGCTGCACCTCCTGGAGATTCTCGATCGCGGTGTCGGAATTCTCCAGGTAGTTGCTGATCACGCGCGCATCGAGCGATAGATACAGACCCAGCACTCGTTCCATGACGTGGCACATCGGCAGCAGCGCCAGACGCTCGTCGCCGGCGCGCACGGCCAGCAGCGAACGCGTGTTGGCAATCAGGTGCAGCGCATCGCCATGGCTCAGCGTTTGGGTGGGTCCGGTGCGTGGCAACAGCAGCACCGCCGGCTGGTCGGCCGAGATCGCGGCGACGCCGGCATCCCACTCGCCGCCGGTGTCGCCGCGCGCGACAAACGATTGCAGGCTTTCGCACATCGGATCGGCGAAATCGCGCAGGCCCTTCATGTCGATGACCACGATGCGCTGCAGCGCGGGACAGCGCTCGCGCACCAGCAACGTCTTGTCGAGCTGTTCGTCATTCTCGGCGAACAGCACGCGGCAGCGCGAGTCGTGCAGTGCCTGGCCGAGCGGTTCGGCCTCCTGTTCGGGATGCAGGCCGCCGCTCACACCGCCGGCGCCGAGGATGCCGAGATCGATATGCACCCATTCCGGGCGCGTTTCGGCCAGCACACAGGCGACGTCGCCTGGACGGAAGCCGATCGCCTTCAGTCCCTGGCCAACCGCTCGCACCCGATCGCCGAGCTGCGCCCACGTCGTGGCCTTCCAGATGCCATGATCCTTCTTGCGCAGCACGGTGTCGTTGCCATGCGCAGCGACACCGGCGGCGAGGATCGCCGGGATGCTCGCCGGGTTCAGTGCCACAGCCGCTTCCTCTTCCAGCGCCGCTGGCCACGGATGCCGGCATCCTTCTGACCCAGGTAGAATTCCTTGATGGCGTCGGACTGCATCAGTTTGGCGCAGTCATCGGCCAGCACGATGCGGCCGACCTCCAGCACGTAGCCGAACTGCGCGGTGCGCAGCGCCATGTGCGCGTTCTGCTCCACCAACAGGATGGCGACACCCTGCTCGTCGTTGATGCGGCGGATGATGCGGAAGATCTGGGTGACCAGGATCGGCGACAGGCCGAGCGACGGTTCGTCGAGCAGCAGCAATTTCGGCCGGCCCATCAGCGCGCGGCTGATCGACAGCATCTGCTGCTCGCCGCCGGACAGCAGGCCGGCGCGCTGGTGCGAGCGTTCCTGCAGCACCGGGAAATAGCTGTAGCAGAGCTCCAGATCACGGTGCACCGCGTCCTTGTCGCGCCGCGTGTAGGAACCCATCATCAGGTTCTCGTGCACCGTCAGGAACGGGAAGACTTCGCGGCCTTCCGGTACGTGGCAAACGCCGAGACGCACCACGCGATCGGGTGGCAGGTGGTTGATGTCCCTGCCCTCGAAGCGCACCGCGCCGCGTTCCGCGTCCAGCACGCCGGAAATGGTGCGCAGCACCGTGGTCTTGCCGGCGCCGTTGGCGCCAAGGACGGTAACGATCTGGCCCTGCCCCACCTGCAGGCTGACGCCGCGGATCGCCTGGATCGGGCCGTAGAAGGTCTCGATGGCGGTGACATCGAGGAGCGGTGCGAACGCGCTCATCCCTCACCCCCGATATACGCGCGTACCACCTCAGGATGGTTCTGCACCTCGTTCGGCGTGCCGAGAGCGATGACCTTGCCGTAGTTCAGCGCCATCACACGGTCGGAGACCATGCGAACCAGATTCATGTCGTGCTCGACCATGATCACCGTGATGCCGAGGTCCTTCTTGATGTCCTCGATCCAGAACCCCATTCCCTCGGTCTCCTCGACGTTCAGTCCCGAGGAAGGTTCGTCCAGCAGCAGCAGTTTGGGCTCGACACACAGCGCGCGGCCAAGCTCGACAACCTTGCGCACACCGTACGGCAGGTTGGCGATCAGCGTGTCGCGATAGCGTTCAAGACCGAGAAACGCGATCACCTCCTCCACCTTTTCGCGGTGCCTCAGTTCCGCGCGCCGCACGGCAGGGCTGAAGATGATCTGCGACAGCACGCCGACCGTCGAATGGCAATGCCGGCCGATCAGCAGGTTCTGCAACAGCGAGGCGTTGGCGAACAGCTCGATGTTCTGGAACGTGCGCGCGATCCCCAGGCCGGCGATGCGGTAGGCCGGAAGCTCGGTGATGTCCTGGTCCTGGAAGATCAGCCTGCCCGCGCTGGGCTGATAGATCCGGCTGATCAGGTTGAAGATCGTCGTCTTGCCGGCGCCGTTCGGACCGATGATCGAGAACACCTCGCCCTGCTCGACCTCGAAGCTCACCGCATCCACCGCGCGTATGCCGCCGAAGCGAATCGCGATGTCCTCGGCGCGGAACAGGCTCACCGCAGCCGCTCCGACCGCGCGTACGACTTCTGCCTGCGGAAGCTGGCGCGGCGCTTCAGCGGATAGGCCTGGAACCAGCGCTTCATCTTGATCCAGCGGCCATAGATGCCGCCAGGCTCGAACAGGATCACGAGCACCAGCACGAGACCGTACAGCGATGGCTCCAGACCTGGCATGCGACCGATGCCCCACGGCAGGTCGTCGCGGATGATGGCGATGAACTGCGGCAGCAGGCGGACGAACAGTGCGCCCAGGATGACGCCGTGCAGCGAGCCCAGGCCGCCGACGAACACGATGGTGACGAACTGCACCGACAGCAGTACGTCGAAAGCGTCGGGCGCCAGGAAGCGCACGTAATGCGCGAACAGCGCGCCGGCCAGGCCGGTGATGAAGGCGCTGAGCGCGAATGCGAACGTCTTGTAGCGCGCCAGATGGATGCCCATGCTCTGCGCCGAGATTTCGCTGTCGCGGATCGCCACCATGGCCCGGCCCAGCGGCGTGCGCAGCATATTGGCGGAGAACCACAGCACGATCAGCAGCACCGCGAGCGAGAGATAGTAGATGCCGGTCGCGTTCTGGATCGGCACGCCGAAGATGTCGGGCGCCGGCACCGCGAAGCCGTCGAAGCCGCCGGTGACCGCATCCCATTTCTGGAACACCGTGCCGACGATGCTGCCGAACGCCAGCGTGGCGATCGCGAGGTAGAGGCCGCTCATGCGCAGCGTCGGCAGGCCGATCGCGATGCCGAACAGGCCGGTGAACAGGCCGGCAACCGGCAGCGCGATCAGCAGCGGCACGCCGTGCGTGAGCAATATGGCGTCGGTGTAGGCACCGATGCCGAGGAACGCAGCGTTGCCTAGGCTGATCAGGCCGGTGTAGCCGGCCAGCAGCATCATGCCGACGCCGGCGACCGCGAACACGAACACGCCGCCCAGTTCGCCGACGTAGAACTCGCTCAGCATATAGGGGACCGCCAGCAGCACGATGCCGAGCAGCCCGTACCAGAACAGATCGCCACGGTGGCGCCACAGTGTGGTGTCCTGCCGATAGTCGGTCTTGAACAGGTAGCGCATGTCTCAGACCCGCTTGCCGGCAAGCTCGGCGAACAGACCCTGCGGACGCAGGATCAGCGTCGCGAGCAGCACCACGTTGGAGGTGACCTCCTGAAAGCCGGCAGGCAGGAAATAGCCGGCCAATTGTTCGACGATGCCGATAACCACACCACCGACCAGCGCGCCGGGAATGCTGCCGAAGCCGCCGAGCACCGCGGCCGCAAAGGCCTTGATGCCGAGGAATCCCATGTTCACGTCGATCATCGACACCGGCGACAGCAGGATGCCGGCGACTGCCGCGACGCCGGCGCTGATCGCCCAGATCAGCGAGAACACGGTGCGCACCGGGATGCCCATGTAGTAGGCGGCGAGCTGGTTCTGCGACGAGGCCTGCATGGCGACACCGAGCCGGGTGCGGCTGAAGAACAGATACAGCACGCCGCACAGTAGCACGGTGCCGACGATGATGGACACGTTGTCCTGGCCGAGGATCAGCCCGTGCAGATTGATCGTGCGGTTGGTGAACGGGGTCTCGAAGCCGACCGAATCGTAGCCCCAGGTGATGCCGGCCGCGGCACGGAAGATGAACCCGAGGCCCAGGGTCAGCATCACCACGGCGAATTGCGGCTGGCCGATTACGCGGCGGAGCACGACGGCATCGAGCGCGAAGCCGAAGGCGGCGGTCAGCAGGATGGCGAGCAGCGCGCCGACCCAGTAGTTCAGGCCGAAATGCGCGATCAGGGCGAACGCGAAGAACCCGCCCAGCATCATGATGTCGCCCTGGGCGAAGTTGATCATCTCGGTCGCCTTGTAGATCAGGACGAATCCGAGCGCGATCAGCCCATAGATGCAGCCCGCGGCTGCGCCGTTGACGACAAGCTGCAACAGGCGCGCAGCGTCTTCCACGTTCGGCAACCTCCCTTGGGCGGGGCCGACTTCGTGGCGCCCCGGCACTTGATTTCAGGTGCGACGATAGGACGGGGATTCGCAGAGCGTCAATGCGCCGCGGTCATCGCGAGGAGCGCAGCGGCGAAGCAATTCCCCCATTGTCCGCACCACGCCGGGGGTCGCTTCGCTGCGCTCGCAACGGCAGACTACGGCAATTCCAGCACGTTCTTCGCCAGGATGTTGCGCTGGATTTCGTTGGATCCCGCATAGATCGTCGATGGCCGCGACTGAATGAACAGGCCCGCCGGATTCAACTCGCGGTTGCCATCCATCGGCCCGAACTGCCCACCGTGTTCGCCGGCAATCTCCAGCATCGTCTCGGTGATGCGTTGATACAGCTCGGTCTGATGCACCTTCAGCATCGACACATCCGGCCCCAGTGGTTCGCCGCGATAGACCCTGGCGACGAATTCATTGTACAGCGCCTTGTGGTCCTCGAGATCCAGGCGCAGCCGGGTGTAGCGGTCCTGGAACCACTCCTCCTCCCAAACGCCTATGCGATCCGCGAGCAGCCGCAGCCGGGACAGCGCGTACGAAGACTGTCGCGGCGAGCCGGAACCGATGCGTTCGAACCCCAGCAGGTTCTTCGCCATCGTCCAGCCCTTGTTGATCTGGCCGACCAGGTTGCCTTTCGGCACGCGGACGTTGTCGAAGAACGTCTCGCAGAACTCGTCGCCCATATCGATGTTGGTGATCGGCCGTACCGTGATGCCGGGGCTGTCCATCGGCACCAGCAGGAAGCTGATGCCGTCCTGCTTCTTCGCCTGCTTGTCGGTGCGCACCAGCAGAAAGATCCAGTTCGCGTCCATCGCCAGCGAGGTCCAGATCTTCTGCCCGTTCACCACCCAGTCGTCGCCATCCGGCACCGCCTCGGTGCGCAGGCTGGCGAGATCGGAACCGGCATTTGGCTCGGAATAGCCCTGGCACCAGATATGCTCGCCGGTGAGGATCTTCGGCAGGTAATAATCCTGCTGCTCCTTGGTGCCGTGGCGGATCAGCAGCGGCCCCAGCATCGTGACGCCCATGCCGTTGATGCCGGCGCAGCCGTGGCGTTCTTTTTCCTCCAGCATGATGAGCTGCTTGCCGGGCGACAGTCCCATGCCGCCGAACTCCTTCGGCCAGCCCGGACACAGCCAACCCTTGCGCGACAGCATCTGGTACCAGACCTTCGTGTCGCTGTGGTGCAGCCGCTTCGGCGGATTGCGGAGCTCCGGCGGATAGCTCGCCTCGATCCACTGCCGCGCATGCATCCGGAAGTCTTCGTCCGTGAGGTGATTCGGATCTTCGACGACTGCGGACATCTGGTTTCCCCCTTATGGCACGAACGCCGCGGCCTTGGCTTCGCGGAATGGCGTGCCGGACTCCGCCAGATCGCGCAACAGCCGCGACGGTGCCCAACGGTCGCCGTACTGCTGATGCCAGGCGGCGATCTGGTTGTACACCTCGCGCACGCCAATGCCGTCGGCCCAGAAGAACAGCCCGCCGCGATAGCGCGGGAAGCCGAAACCGTGCAGCCACATCACGTCGATGTCGCTCGGCCGATACGCCTTGCCCTCCTCCAGAATCTTGCACGCCTCGTTCACCGACGAGAACAGCAGCCGGCGCAGGATCTCCTGGTCGGTGAACTCGCGCTGCGGGATACCGAGGCCGGCGGCAACCTCCTTGATGATGCCGGCAACCTCGGGATCGGGATGCGGCGTACGGTCGCCCTTCTCATAGCGATACCAGCCGGCGCCGGTCTTCTGCCCGTAGCGACCCATCTCCGCCAGGCGATCGGAGATCGGCTGCTTGCGGAAGTTCGGGTTCTCCGCGGCGCGGCGCTTGCGACTGGCATAGCCGATGTCGAGGCCCGCCAGATCGCCGACGGCGAACGGACCCATCGGATAGCCGAAATCCACCATCACCTTGTCCACCTGCTCGGGCAGACAGCCTTCCTCGAGCAGGATCACCATCTCGGCGTTGAACGGCGCCCGCGAACGGTTGGCAACGAAACCATCGGTGTTGCCCGCCATCGCCGACAGCTTGCCGATCCTGCGGCCCATCTGCATCGCCGTCGCCAGCGTCTGCGGCGACGACGCCTTGCCGCGCACCACCTCCAGCAGCTTCATCACGTTGGCCGGACTGAAGAAGTGCGTCCCCGCCACGTCCTGCGGCCGTTGCGTCATTTCCGCAAGCTGATCGATGTCCAGCGCCGACGTGTTGGAGAACAGCAGCGCGCCCGGCTTCATCACCTCGTCCAATTTGGCGAACACCGGCTTCTTGACGTCCATCTCCTCGAACACCGCCTCGATCACCAGATCGCATTCCGCGATGGCCTCGTAGCTCGTCACCGGTTCGATGCGCGCGAGGCGCCGCTGCATCTCGTCCTCGGCCAGTGAACCGCGGCGCACAGAGGTCGCATAGTTGTCGCGGATGCGCTGCATGCCGCGCTCCAGCGCCTCCGGCGTCGCATCCATGATCTTCACCGGGAACCCGCAGTCGGCGAAGCTCATGGCAATGCCGCCGCCCATCGTGCCGGCGCCCACCACGGCCGCGTTGGCGAAGTCGCGCACCGGCGTGCTGGCGGGAATATCGGGCAGCCGCGCCACTTCGCGCTCGATGAAGAACGCATAGCGCATGGCACGGGCCTCGGGGCTGTCTTCCAGCTCCTTGAACAGGTCGGCCTCGCGCCGGCAGCCTTCATCGAATGGCATCGTGCATGACGCCTCGACCGCCGCGATGCAGTGGTACGGTGCCTTCTGGTTGCGCGCACGGCGGGCGATCGACTTGCGCATCGCGTCAAACATGCCGGGATCATCGAGCTTCACGGTGCGGTCCCGCACCCGCGGCAATGGGCGCATGTCCATGATGCGCGTCGCAAAGGCAATTGCGCTTTCACGCAGATCGGCGGTATCCGGCAGCAGCTCGTCGATGATGCCAAGCCGCTTGGCTTCCGGTGCCGGCACATGGCGACCGGTCACGATCATGTCGAGCGCGGCCTTCGGGCCGATCAGGCGCGGCAGTCGCTGCGTGCCGCCACCGCCCGGCAGGATCCCGATCAGCACCTCCGGCAGCCCGACCTTCGCGCTCGGCAGCGCGATGCGGTAGTGGCAGGCCAACGCGATCTCCAACCCGCCGCCAAGCGCGTAGCCGTGGATCGCGGCAATCACCGGCTTTTCGCTGGCGTCGAGCGTGTCATACACGCGCTGCCCAAGCGGCAGCCGCGGACGATTGGTGCCGAAGCCGCGGATGTCGGCGCCGGCGATGAAGCTGCGGCCGGCGCCGATCAGCACCATCGCCTTGATTGCGGGATCGGTGTTGCCGCGCGCCAGGCAGTCCTTGATGCCCTCCGCGACACCCGGCCCAAGCGCGTTCACCGGCGGATAGTTGACCGTGATGATGCCGATATCGCCCTGGCGTTCCAGGCTGACCGGTGATGCTCCGCTCATGGATGTTTCCTCTGACGATGCGCATCGATGCTAGGAGAGGTCGCGCCGCGCGTCCATCTGGCCGCGGCATGCGATGCCGGACCCGCGGCGACTATGGCGGCCGGCGGCCAGCATCCTTTTCGGCCGCGATGCGGAACAGACGCCCGGTCGACTCCATCGCATCCGTGGTCCACTCGCCGCCGATGCCCTCGATCATCCAGCGCAGGATCGACCACAGATCGCGGTCGACCTCAGCGTCGTCGATCGGTTCGAGTGCGGGGACGACAGCATGGATCTCCACCCCGGACGGCAACGCTTCGCCGCTGCGACCGATGAAGATCAGTGCATAGACCGCTCCCGTCGGCATCCGCACGTAACCGGGCCGGGCCAGGCCGATGCGATCGAGGTCGAAACTGCGAACGAAGAAGCCACGAAACTCCGGATAGTGGCCAAGGCGGTCTTCGCACAGCACGAACGCAAGCCGCTTGCCGTCGAGCGGAGGCTGCGGGACTACGATTATCATGCCAGTCGCCGCAGGAAATCGACGATGTGCGCTGCGATCTCGGGGCCGGAGTCCTCCTGCAGGAAATGCCGCCCGGTCACCAGATGCGGTCCCTCGGCATGCGGCAGCAATTGCCGGAAGCGCGGAATGAACACCGCGGATCGAACACATCGTCCTCGCGTCCCCAGATCAACAGCGCAGGCAACGTGCAGGCCAGCAGCTCGCGTTCCAGCCAGATGAAGCGGTCGAACGCGCGCGCGGACGCATCGAGCGGGATCCAACGCGGCCAGGTCCAGGTCAGCAGGCGGCTCGCGGCATCCGGCAGCACGGCTTGGTACGCCGCCTGCGCGCGCTCCTGAAATCGCCTGCGATCGACCACGGACAGATAGATGCCACGCGCGGCCAACGCATTGTGCCGACCCAGCAGATACGGCCCGAGCAACGGCGCGTGCATCATCCGCCAGGGAAACATCCGGGTATGGAACTCGGCCGGCGGCAGCGGCCAGGCCCAGGTGCTCATCAGCACCAGCGCCCGCATGCGCGCAATATTCGACAGCGCGAAGCCGAGCCCGGTCGGGCCGCCCCAGTCGTGGCAGACCAGCGTGACCCGATGCAGATCGAGGCCGCGCAACAGCGCGGTCAGGTTGGCGATATGCCCATCGAGGCTGTGGGCCTGCTCGCGCTCCGGCTTCTCCGACAGGCCGAAGCCGATCATGTCGGGGATGATGACGCGATATCCCGCCGCGGTAAGCGGTGCCACGAAGTCGCGATACAGGAAGCCCCAGGTCGGATTGCCGTGCAGCAGCACGACCGGATCGCCGGCGCCTTCATCCACGTAGTGCATGCGCCAGCCGTTGACGCGCATGAAGCGCGGCTGGAACGGCCATTGGCGACGGATCGCTTCCGGAAGGTCGATGATGCGATCACCGCTGGCTACAGCACCGCCTCCGCGACCACGCGCAGCGCCTCGACCGTGGCGCCGGTCAGCACCATCGTGGTCAGCTTGCCGTCCTTCGCCACCTGCTGCCACGCCTGCAGCCGATCCTTGATCCGATCCGCGGTCCCGACCAGCGCGATCTCGTCGATCAGCTTGTCCGGCACCAGCGCCTCGGCATCCTTCTTGTGCCCGCCGAGATACAGGTCCTGGATCTTCGCCGCCGCTTCCTCGTAGCCAAGCCGCACCGCGAAGTCGTTGTAGAAGTTCTTCGACCGCGCGCCCATTCCGCCGATGTACAGCGCCAGGTTCGGCCGCAGCGCATCGCGGCACGCGGCCAGGTCGTTGCCCATCGCGATCTTCACGTACGGCGCCATATCGAACCCATCCAGGTCGCGCGACTTCCCCGCCTTGGCGCGGCCATCGATCACCGGCTGCACCACCTGATCCGCCTGCTCCGGCGAGAACCAGATCGGCAGCGTGCCGTCCGACACCTCGCCCGCGGTGCGCAGCCCGGCCGGCGTGATCGACGCGGTGTAGATCTTCATGCCGGGATCGCCATGCACGATGCTGCGCAGCGGCTTGCCCAGTCCGGTGGCGCCAGGCCCGGCATAGGGAATCTGATAGTGCTCGCCCTGCCAGGTCAGCGGCGCCTCGCGCGCCAGCGCCTTGCGGATGATCGCGATGTATTCCTTGGTGCGGCCGAGCGGCTTGCCGTACGCCACGCCGTGCCAGCCCTCGATCACCTGCGGCCCGGACGGCCCGACGCCCAGCAGGAACCGCCCGCCGGACAGCGCATTCAGCGTCATCGCGGTCATCGCCGCGCAGGACGGCGTGCGCGCCTGCATCTGCATGATCGCAGTGCCGGCCTTGATCTTCGTGGTGCGCGCCAGCACCCAGGCGACGGGCGACACCGCATCGGTGCCCCAGGCCTCGCCCGACCACACCGAGACATAGCCGAGCCGTTCCGCCTCCAGCACCTCGTCCATGCTGAGCTTCGGCGACTGGCCGTTGATCCGCATCGTCAGGCCAAGCTGCATCGTCTCTCTCCTTCTATCGGACCTTCGCCATCACCTCGTCGCGGAAGCGATGCATGTTGTCGATCGTGCCATCCAGCGTGGTGGCGAACAGCCGGACATCGACCGCGCCGACGCCGAGTTCCTCCAGCGCCTTGATGTCGCCAACGTAGTCGGCTGTGCCGCCGGTGAACATCTCGCCCTCGCCGTCGATCGTGCGGCGCGGGCGGGCCGACGGGCCGACCAGCACGCGCAACGCGACCTTGAGGCTGGCGGGATCGCGGCCGCCCTTCTCGGCAAAGCCGCGGAACCGCGCGATGCCGGTCTTGAACCGGCTGACCGTGTTCATCGGGAATTGCGGATTGGTGCCGACCGGATACCAGCAATCGGCATAGCGCACGATGCGGCGCAGCGCGGGTGCGCTCTCGCCGCCGACCCAGATCGGGATCGGCTGCTGCACCGGCTTCGGCGTGAACACCACGTCGGAGAACTTCACGTATTTGCCGTCGAAGCGCGGATTGTCGTTCGACCACAGCTCCTTGCAGGCCATCATCCATTCGTCGGTGACGTGGCCGCGGTCGTCGAACGGCGCGGCGGCGATCGCCTCGAATTCCTCGCGGCACCAGCCGACGCCGATGCCGAGGGTGAGGCGGCCTTTCGACAGGTAGTCGATCGTCGCCAGGATCTTCGCGGTCAGCACGGCGGGGCGATGCGGCACCACCATCACCGACATGACGAAGCGCAGCTTCGTGGTCAGCGCGGCGATGTAGGCGGTGGTGGTGAGCTGCTCCAGCCAGGCCGCGGCGGTGCCGGCAGGGAATTCGCCGCTGTCGGTGTAGGGATACTTCGAGTCGAGATTGCGCGGCACCATGATGTGGTCGCTGACCGTCGTGTAGTCGAAGCCGAGAGCCTCGCCCTCGGTGATGATGCGGCGCAGGCTGTCAGGTTCGATCAGGGCGCCGGTGGTGGGCGCGTTGAAGCCGATTTGCATTGAATTGCCTCGCTACGATTGTCATTGCGAGGAGCGAAGCGACGCAGCAATCTCCATCGTGTGCGCGAGCAACTGGATCGAGATTGCTTCGTCGCTGCGCTCCTCGCAATGACAGTTGGTATCACTTCACCTTCGCCATCACCTCGTCCTTGAACCGGCGCATGTTGTCGATGGTCCCGGCCAGCGTCGGCGCGAACATGCCGGAATCGAACGACGTCACACCCGCTTCGGCCAACGCCTTGATGTCGCCGACGAAATCCGCCGCACCGCCGGTGAACAGCTTGCGCTCGCCGTCCACCGTGCCCTTCGGTTGCGCCTCCGCATTCGAGGAGATGCGATAGGCGACGGTCACCGCCGCGGGATCGCGTCCGGCCTTCGCGGTCAGATCGCGCAGCTTCGCCACGCCCGCCTTGAAGCGCTTCAGCGTGTCCATCGGAAACTGCGGATTGGTGCCGATCGGATACCACGCATCGGCGTACTTCGCCGTCCGCCGCAGCGCCGGTCCGCTCTCGCCGCCGACCCAGATCGGGATCGATTTCTGCACCGGCTTCGGCGTGAACACCACGTCGGAGAACTTCACGTACTTCCCGTCGAACTTCGGATCGTCGTTCGCCCACAGCTCCTTGCACGCCATCATCCATTCGTCGGTGACGTGTGCCGCGGTCCTCGAACGGCGGCGCGCCGATCGCCTCGAACTCCTCCTTGCACCAGCCGGCGCCGATCCCCAGCGTCAGCCGCCCCTTCGACAGGTAGTCGATCGTCGCCAGGATCTTCGCGGTCAGCACCGCGGGCCGATGCGGCACCACCATCACCGAGGTGACGATGCGCAGCTTCGACGTGGCGGCGGCGATGAACGCGGCGGTGGTGAGCTGTTCCAGCCGCGCCGCGCCGGCGCCGGAGGGGAACTCGCCCGAACTCGCTGTACGGATAGCGCGAGGCGATGCTGGTCGGGATCATCACGTGGTCGCTGACGGTGATGTAGTCGAAGCCCAGCATCTCGGCCTCGGTGGCGATGCGCACCAGGCTGTCCGGCGCGATCAGGGGTCCGCTGGTCGGCGCGCTGCATCCGATCTGCATTTGTTCCTCCCGCTTGAATTGCGTCGGCCGCGACGATAGCACACGATCCGTCGCGGGCAGCCAGGCGGGGGACACGGTGGACTTCGGCATTCACATCGGCACGCGTGGCTGCCTGACCATCGCGCGACAACGTGATGGCGGTGGCGCAGCGCGCCGAGGCGCTGGGCTACGCGTATCTCGGCGTGGCGGACCATCTGATCGTGCCGGTGCAGACCGGCGTGCGCTATCCCTACACCGCCGATGGCATCTGGCCGGGCGCGCCGACCGGCGAATGCTTCGACTGCATCGCGACGCTGGCGTTCCTCGCCGGCTGCACGCAGCGGCTGAAGCTGCTGACCTCGGTCGCGGTGGTGCCGTATCGGCCCGCGGTGCTGGCGGCGAAACTGTTCATGACCGCCGATGTGCTGTCGGGCGGCCGGGTCATCGCCGGCGTCGGCACCGGCTGGATGCGCGAGGAATTCGAGGCGCTCGGCACGCCGCCATTTGCCGAACGCGGCGCGGTGACCGACGAATACCTGACCGCCTGGCGCGCGCTGTGGGACGAGCAGCGACCGGCGCTCGACGGCAAGTACGCGAAGTTCGACAACGTGGTGTTCGCGCCGAAGCCGCGTCGAAACCGCATCTGCCGATCTGGGTCGGCGGCGAAAGCCCGCCGGCGCTGCGGCGCACGGTGAAGTTCGGCGACGCCTGGTATCCAGGTGTCGAACAACCAGACTATCCGCCTCGATACGCCGGCGCGCCTGCGGGAGCGGCATCGCCGGCCTGCATCGTGTGGCTGAGAAGGCCGGGCGCGATCCGAGCGACGATCGATGTCGGCTATCTGTGGTTCGCACCGCCCGTGTGGACCGCACAGCAGGGTCCCGACGGGCGGCAGTTGTTCAGCGGCAATTCCTCGGACATGCTGGCGGACGCGGCCGCCCTCGAGAAGGCCGGCGCCCGGCATGTGATCCTGTATCCGCAGCGGCCGACGATCGAGGAGACGCTGGAGGTGATCCAGCGCTTCGGAGAAGAAGTGGTAAGCAAGGCATGATGAACGACATCGAAACCGCGTCGCTCGATGAACTGATGGCGCGCGCGGCGGCGAAGCGCGACGCGGCGCATGGGCGGCTGGTGTCGTATTCGCGCAAAGTGTTCATCCCGCTGACCAAACTGTGCCGCGACGTGTGCCACTACTGCACCTTCGCCGAGCGGCCGCGCGCGGGTCGGCCGGCGTATCTGTCGCGTGATGCGGTGCTGGCGATCGCGCGCGCCGGCGCGGCGGCGGGCTGCACCGAGGCGCTGTTCACCCTGGGCGACAAGCCGGAACTGCGCTATCGCGCGGCGCGCGAGGCGCTGGCGGCGCTGGGCCACGACACGACCATCTCCTACCTGCGCGAGATGTGCGCGCTGGTGCTGAAGGAGACCGGGCTGCTGCCGCACGTCAACCCCGGCATCATGTCGCGCGACGAGATCGCCTCGCTGCGCGACGGTGTCGGCGAGCATGGGCATCATGCTGGAGTCCAGCAGCGATCGGCTGTGCGAGCCGGGCGGCGTGCATTACGGCTCGCCCGACAAGGCGCCGTCGGTGCGGCTGGAAATGATGCGCCTGGCCGGCGAGCTGGCGGTGCCGTTCACCACCGGCATCCTGATCGGCATCGGCGAGACCCGCGCGGAGCGGCTCGAGTCGCTGCTGGCGATCGCGCGACCTGCACGCGCGCTACGGCCACATCCAGGAAGTGATCGTGCAGAACTTCCGCGCCAAGCCGGACACCAAGCGGGCGACCGCGCCGGAACCGGATCTCGACGATCTGCTGTGGAGCATCGCCGCGGCGCGGCTGATCCTGCCGGACGATGTGCACGTGCAGGCGCCGCCGAACCTGTCGCCGGGCGTGTATCAGAAGCTGATCGACGCCGGCATCGACGACTGGGGCGGCGTGTCGCCGGTGACGCCGGATCACGTCAACCCCGAGGCGCCGTGGCCGCAGATCGAAGCGCTGGCCGGGCGCACCGCCGCGATGGGCAAGGTGCTGGTGCAGCGTCTGCCGGTGTATCCGGCGTATGCATTCGCCGCGGATCGCTGGTGCGCGCCCGACATCGCCACGCGCGTGCGTCGCGCGATCGACGCCGAGGGCTGGGCGCGCGAGGACGACTGGGCGCCGGGCCTCACCGTGCTGCCGAAGCAGCGCGCCGCGATGCTGGACCGGATCGATCCCGCGGTCGGCAACGCGGTGGCGAAGGCGGTGTCCGGCGCGCGGCTGGACGAGGCCGAGATCGTGCGGCTGTTCGCGGCGCGCGACGCCGACTACGACCATGTCATCACCGCTGCCGATGCGCTGCGCCAGTCGGTCAGCGGCGAGACCGTGCGCTACGTGGTCAACCGCAACATCAACTACACCAACATCTGCTACTACCGCTGCCGCTTCTGCGCGTTCTCCAAGGGCAAGACGCACGAGGCGTTGCGCGGCACGCCATACGACCTGGCGCTGGACGAGGTGGTGCGGCGCTCGCAGGAGGCATGGGACCGCGGCGCGACCGAGGTGTGCCTGCAAGGCGGCATCCATCCCGACTACACCGGCGCGACCTATCTCGGCATCTGCCGCGCGATCAAGGCAGGTGCTGCCGGACATGCACATCCACGCGTTCTCGCCGCTGGAGGTGACGCAGGGCGCGGCGACGCTTGGTCTGTCGCTGCGCGAGTTCCTGGCGCAGCTCAAGGATGCCGGCCTTGGCACGCTTGCCGGGCACTGCGGCGGAGATCCTCGACGACGAGGTGCGCAGCGATCATCTGTCCGGACAAGGTGAACACCGCGCAGTGGCTCGAGGTGCTGCGCGCGGCGCATGGGCTCGGACTGCGCACCACATCGACGATCATGTACGGCCATGTCGAACGCCCGGTGTCGTGGGCGCGGCATCTGCTGGTGCTGCGCGACCTGCAGGCGGAGACCGGCGGCATCACCGAATTCGTGCCGCTGCCGTTCGTGCACATGGAAGCGCCGATGTATCTGCGCGGCCAGGCGCGCAAGGGCCCGACATTGCGCGAGGCGGTGCTGATGCATGCGGTGGCGCGGCTGGCGCTGCATCCGCTGATCACCAACATCCAGACTTCGTGGGTGAAGATGGGGCCGGATGGTGCCGCGCTGTGCCTGAACGCCGGCGCCAACGATCTCGGCGGCACGCTGATGAACGAGAGCATCTCGCGGGCGGCCGGCACCCAGCACGGGCAGGAATTTCCGCCCGAGGCGATGGAGGGGCTGATCCGCTCGATCGGGCGCGTCCGCTCCAGCGCGATACGCTGTACCGCCGCGCTGCGCAGGAGCGGCGCGTTGCGTCGTTCGACGCGCCGGAGCTGGCGCCGGTGGTGCAGACGCCGCCACGCAAGGTGCTGGCGGCGGAGTAGCGCACAGGATCGATCGCGGTCGTATCGATTGATCCGGATCAACAACATACGCCTGCTCTCGGGCGGTGGCGTGCGGCTACAATGTCAGATTTCGAGGTCGGCAACGCGACAGGCATTGATGCAACACAGGCGTAGCACTCAAGGTGATGAGCGCGGTATTACGCCAAGCTCAGTAGCTTGAATGGTCAATTGTGGTCTGTCAGGACAGACCACCAGTTGTCCTGTATCTGCTCAACCCGACTGAATGACAGATTCCCCGTCTAGGACTGCGCGAATAGCCTTATACGCATCCTTTCCCCGTCGCGCTGCTGTTCCAACGACGGATCGAACGCCAGCGAACAGATCGGCTCCCCATTTAGAACGGAAGCCGCCCGTGACCTTGCGGTATGTGGCGGTGGGACGCAACTCACGCTCGCTGCCGTTGTTATCCGGCGGGGCGTCGGGATGTTCGAGAAAGGTGAACAAGTGACTTCGCACCTTGCCGTAACGTTTGCGCAGCCGCTTGCCGTGTTGGTTGGTGGGCGCCAGCACCATGATCGCGTCCAACTGGCGATCCAGCCTGCCTTGATAGCTGCGCCGCGTACTCTCGGCCAGATGCTTGCGCCGCCGTGCCAGCACGACGGCACGCAGCAGTAACGCCTTCATGCGTGGGGCGAAGATCATATCGCCCGCATCGATGGCGTATTGGCAATCGCGTAGTTGGTGCGCCAGGCAGACCTGCCATAGATCGGCATGCCCCTGCTGTGCGCCATACAGGTCGGAGACCCATATGCTGGGCCGCTGACCGGCCATGATCTCGGTGACCACACCGGCAGCACGGCTGTTGCGCACCACGTGGATCACCACCTGTTCGTTCTGGAATACCCAGTTCCAATGTGTGCGTCCGTCGATGCGCACCGATGTCTCGTCGGAGCAGACGATCCGCGAACGACGCAGTCGGGCGAGGATTGCCGCAACTTCGTTGTCGAAACAGGGCTTGGCACGCTGCAACATCGCATCCAACGCGCCCTCGCTGATCGGGAGCGCATAGAGGTGCAGGAACAACTGCGTCAGACGGCGGTAGCTGATCGCGTGAGTGAAGCGCAGGTAGATCGCCAGCGCCACGATATTCATGCTGAATGGCGAGCCGTCTTCCAAGCCCGTCGGTATCGCCGCCAGGGTGACGCCGCCACAGCACCGGCAATGTCCGGCATAACGTTCCACTCGGGTCACCATGGGGCGCACCACCGGCAGGTCGATCTTGTCGTAACGACCATGCAGCACCTGATCCGCATCGCGCAGCGCGGCTTGGCAATGCGCACACGCTACCGCCTTGGCGGTCACCGTCTCGTCGGGATCGCAGGCCAACGGTCGGCCGCCCCCTTTGCGTCCCACGCTGCCCTGGCGCGGCCCGACGCGCTTGGCTTTCTCCGGCTGGTTCGGTTTTTGCCCCTTCGACGACGGCAGGCTCGAATTGTCCGGGGTCTTCGATGGTTCGTCGCGCCTCGCCTCAAGCACCGCTACCCGTGTCGTCAGGCTCTGCACCTGCGCCCACAGTGCCCGGATCAGGGCATCCTTCTCGGCGTGACTCAGGCGATCTAGGTCAGGAAGCGGCGGCACACTTCCGGTTAGAATCGACTCGGCCGTAACCGCGTCAACATATTTCTCAGCCCGTCACAGCGTGGTCAAATGATGCCGCAAAGCCGGGTTGAGCAGATACGTTGTCCTGCCTCAGACTGCCCCACTTGCACCAGATACGTAGAGAAATCCGTTGTGTTCTCCGGGAATTTCTCACTACGGATGAGACTACCGCCAGATGCGGTAATTCCTTCGGCTTGTAATTCGGCTGCACGCCGGTAACCAGGAGAATCCTGTACGTAAGATGAACACCTTACTAGACTGCTTTTGAGGATTAAGGCGAAAAGATTTACAGACGTCTATCGAAATATCGATATAGTCCCGAGTTGCTAGCGCGAACTTCGCGAACACGTCGCCAGGGCCAATGGCTTCTTTAGAGAGAGTGTCAATTATACTGGCGAGTTGAGCTTGAGTTAAACCAACTTTTGTAGAGAGGTCAGTCATCATCTTTCTATCGAATGCACTTTGATCGCGGACACTCTTAATAAGACCCATCAAATCCTGTTTCGATACAAGCTTGCTGACCAAAACCTCGATCTCTGCTGCGCTTGGTCCGCACTTGACGTCAATGGAGGTCGTCGAAATAGATCCCCCAGATACGACAGAGCAACCGGCGATGATGTTGGTTGGAGGGACTGACTGTTTCGTCGGCTCTGGAGGCAGCACATAGACGAATATGACCCAGGCACCGGCAAGAATGGCCGCTACGCCGGCACTCACAAAGCCGATGATCTCGCGATTCCGCTTTGCCAGGATAGTCTGCCACATCTCACGGCCGTTCCTGTTCAAGTAGACGACACAATGTCGCAGTCTTGTGCGGTTTGTCCAAGGCCCAACTCGCCGGCCCCGCAAACGTTCTCCAAACCTTGTCTCAACCGTCTCAACCCAAGTCGGCCTCGCTCCGTGGACGGATGGAGGTTTTCGCATACGAGAAGAAGACCAATCGGACGGCCAGCTCTCACGGCTTCCGCGCGTTCGCAGCTCGGCATGTTCTTGCCAAAGATATTCGTTTTCAGCAAAACACAGGCTATGACGAATATCGATGATTGCGAGGTAACCATCCGCACTTGCCATCTGCCTGAAGGAGTAGGACGGTCATGCGGTGAGAGGGAGGAGCGGCTGTCGCGCAATGTCGACTGCGGCACGGCAAGGCGTCCCAATGCGATGTACGAAACGTGGCCGGCGCGTCTGGCGCGCGCTGGCGGTGAGCATCCAGGCGGCGGCGTTTGCCACGGCCTGCCAACCGATCGGCGTGCCGGGAGCGACCGCTTTGCGGCAGTCCTGGATGTTCGGCATCGAGCGGATGCGCGGTGACCCGGAGCCCCAACTGCCATTCACCAACCAGTTCATCGCGACCCTGGCGGCGATGCCGGGCGTCCAGATCGTCTACGTCGGCGATGACAGCAACAAGTACGCCTTCAACGCGTGGGCCGCCGGCAAGGTGCTGGTTTCGCCCTGGCTGCGCGGCGAGGGACACTGCATGAACATTACCTACACGATCTTCCAGTCCGGTCAACAGCAGGCGGTGTTCGGTCAGGTGATCCCGGCGATGTGGGCCGGAACAGAGCCGGATTCGGCATGTGTCAACCGGGCCGCCGGACAATTCTATCAGGCGCTGGCGATTCAGGGTCTGTAGGCAGGCTGGATCAGCGTGCCGCCGACGTGGCGTGCGCCTCCAATAGCCTTGCCGCCCGCGTTGTCATCCGAGGCTCGGCGCGGAGCAACGCCTCAACGTCCCCTGGCTGGTCGATGTCCAGCCCGATGCCGGGAAGCTTCACGATCATCGGCTCGATGCCGGCCGCCCGCGCCGCGGCCAGATGCGGCAGGAAACTGTCGTCGCCGAAGCGCAGCGGCATCACCAGGGGCGGCGAGCACAGCACCGCATTCGAACCGCGTCCGTCATGCGCGGGCACGATGGTGAGCGATGGCGCCGGCCGCCGCGCCTCGATGATCGCCGCGATTTCGGTTGCCGTCACGCGCGGGATATCGCCCGGCACGGTCAGCATCGCCTGCCGCCCTTCGGCGGCCAGGATACGCGCCATGGCGGCAACCGCTCCGGTGTGGCCATCGCGCGCGCCGTCGGTGACGACGCGGGCGCCATAGCGACGCGCCAACTCGGCGGCGATCGGATCGACCGTATTCACCATCACCCCGGCAAGCGGCGCATCCGCGAGCACCGCCAGCACGTCCTCGACCATGGCCGCCGCCAACGCCTGCCGCTGCGCCGGCGTCAGCAATGGCGCAAGCCGCTGTTTGGCGCCGGCAAATTCCTTCACCGGCACCGCCGCCCAGACGTCGGAGGTCATCGTCGCAGCACGCGGGCCGCGCCGAGGACGGTGCGCGCCAGTGCCTCGCGATCGTCCAGCGTGGTCATCAGCGTCTGCGCCAGTGTGACCCTGGCGCTGATGCCGGCCACCTGGTCCATGTCGGCGAAATCGCAGACATAGCCGTCGATCAGTTCGTCGTAGCGGCGCGCCACGCCGCCGGCGCTGGGAGTCATGCCCAGTTCCGCCATCATCTTCGCCGTCGGGCCCTTGATCGCGCGCCCGCCGATCAGCGGCGACACCGCGATCACCGGCGCCGCGCAATCGGTCAGCGCGGCCCGCACGCCGGGCACCGCAAGGATCGGCTCGATGCTGATGAATGGATTGGACGGGCAGATCACCACCGCCTGCAATCGCGGATCGGCCAGCGCCGCCAGGAATTCGGGCTGCGCACGCGCCGTCGTGGCGCCATGGAAAGCCAGTTCATGCACCGCAGGCTCGCAGCGCCGGCGCACGAAATACTCCTGGAAGTCGATCCAGCCCTCGTCCGTGCGCACCCGCGTGCGCACCGGATCGTCGCTCATCGGCAGCACGCGCGGGCCGACGCCAAGGCGCGCGCACAGGTCCGCGGTGATCGCCGACAGCGTCTCGCCCGCGCGCAGCCGGCGCGTGCGCTCGATGTGCACGGCGAGATCGCGGTCGCCGAGACGGAACCAGGTCTCACCGCCAAGCGTGCCGAGCGTCTCGATGAACGACCAGGTCTCGTCGCCGCGCCCCCAGCCAAGTTCGCGGTTCGCCACCCCGGCCAGCGTGTACATCACCGTGTCGATATCGGGCGAGATGCTCAGACCGAGATGCTCGAAATCATCGCCGGTGTTGCAGACCACCAGCAATTCCTCGGCCGGCAGCACGCGGCTGAGACCGAGCGCCAGCTTGGCGCCGCCGACACCGCCGGAAAGTGCGACCACGGTCACCGGAACAGGTCCTCCTCCAATGGGCGGACCAGGTCCGCGGCCGGCGCGATCGGCGCCGACCAGTTCAGGCCGCGCACCAGCACCACGGGCTGCGCCTCCGCCGCCTGGCCTTGCAGCAAGGACGCGGCGGCAGCGATCTCGTCGGCAAAGCCGATGATGCTGACCTCGAGGGTGCGGCCGAACAGGTCGGGCTGGCCGCGCAGGTCGATCAGGCTGGGCAGCCCGGCGGCGCCGATCGCGATGCCACAGGTGCCACGGCGCCAGGCGCGGCCGAAACTGTCGCTGATGATCACGCCGATCGAAACCCCGTAGTGCCGTTGCAGCTTCGCGCGCAGGGCTTCGGCCGAGGCATCGGGATCGCGCGGCAGCAGCAGCACGCGGTGGACGCCATCGGCCGGCGCCACATTGGACTGATCAACGCCGGCGTTCGCCATGACGAAGCCCAGCCGGTGCTGCACGATGATCAGGTTCGGCCGCGAGCGCACAACGCGGGTGGACTCCGCCAGGATCACCTCGACCAGACGCGGGTCCTTGCCGACCTCGGCCGCCAGTTTCTCCGCCTCGGGGGACGCGACGACAGTGGCAAGATCGACGGTGCGGCCTTCGGCCTTCGACACGATCTTCTGCGCCACCACGACGACGTCACCGCTGTGCAGTTCGCTGCGAGCCAGCGCGGCAACGATCAGCGCGGCGAGGTCGTCACCCTCGCGTATCATCGGGATGCCGGACAGTGCCACAAGCTCGAGTGTGGAACTCATGTCGGTACCATTGTCATTGCGCGCGAGGCGAAGCAATCCCCACCGCGATGGAGATTGCTTCGCTTCGCGGGCAATGACAGCCTAGTCGAACCGCCGCCGCAGCTTCGGCAGCACCTGCTCGCTGTAGAGCCGCAGGAACCGCTCCTGGTCCGGCCCAGGCGCATGGAACACCAGATGCCGGAACCCCATCTCGACGTACGGGCGGATCTTTTCGATGTGCTCGTCCGGGTCAGACGAGACGATCCAGCGGCTCGCCGCCCGTTCCACCGGCAGCGCGGCGGCCAGCTTCTCCATCTCGATCGGATCCTCGACCGACACCTTCTCCTCGGGCGTGAGCGCCAGCGCCGCCCAATGCCGGGTGTCCTGCATCGCGCGCTCGCGGTCGGTGTCGAACGACACCTTCATCTCGATCATCCGGTCGTAGTCCGCGGGAGGATTGGACGCCAGCTTCAGCCCCTCCTCGACATTCGGCAGCAGCGTCTCGGTGTAGAGCTTCCACGCCTTGCCCGAGGTGCAAATGAAGCCCTGCGCGGAGCGGCCGGCATACTTCGCCACCTGTGGTCCCGCCGCCGCAACGTAGATCGGCACCGGCTTGGCGGGCTTGTCGTAGATCGTCGCCTTGTCGGTGCGATAGAACTGGCCCTCGAAGCTGAGGCGATCCTCGGTCCACAGCTTGCGGATCAACTGGTTGGCCTCGCGCAGTCGGGCGAAGCGCTCCTTGGTCTCCGGCCACGCCATGCCGGTGGACGGCACCTCGTTCAGCCCCTCGCCGGTGCCGACGCCAAGCACCACCCGCCCCGGGAACATCGCGCCCAGCGTGCCGAACGCCTGCGCCACCACCGATGGGTGGTAACGGAAGGTCGGCGTCAGCACGGAGGTCCCCATCATCACGCGCTGCGTCGATGCGCCCAGGGCGCCGAGCCACACCAGCGCGTTGGGCGCGTGGCCGTCGGTATGGTTCCAGGGCTGGAAGTGGTCGCTGACGAACACCGAGTCGAAGCCGACCTGCTCGGCCAGCACCGAGAACGCCAGCAGCTTGGACGGAGCGAACTGTTCGGCCGAGGCCTTGTATCCCAGCTTGAGCACGACGCGTCTCCTGTTGTCGCGCGCACGCTACAGCCGCGCGGTGGGGGCCATCAACCGGCTCTGGCCTCGCGTGCCAGTCGGATCAGTTCGCGGCGCACGCCATTCGCGTCGGCCACCGGGGCCGACCAGTGGATGCGGATGACGCGCTCGCCCAATGCCAGGTCGCAGCCATCGACATCGACGGTGGCCATCCGCCAGTCGCCAGGCTCCCCGGCGATCGCCACCAAGGCGTCCGGGTGATCGACGTTGCAATGCGCGATGATCCCCGCCGCCGCCGCTTCGATGGCAGCGACGGCGGCGGGTTCCGGAGCCAGATCGGCGGCACGCAGCCGGGCGGCGCGGGCGAAGCCGCCGACGTATAGCCCGCCCAACGGCGGGATCCGCCACAGCGCGAAGTCGCCGAAGTCGGCGTACTGCGCCGCATAGGGATGCACCGCAAGATAGCGCGCCTTCAGCGCCGCATCGGCGAGCCGTTCCGCCAGTCCGGTGATCGTGGCGCGCGGCGCGGTCTGCGGGTTGGTGTCCTCAGCCGGCCCCGCCACCAGCACCGAACAGCGCGGTTCGGCGCGGAGATGCCGCGTGTGTTCGGATAGATCGGAGAGCAACAGCAGAAGCGACAGATCTGCGGAGCAGGCGGGCGTGACCAGGGAGGCGAATGGCTGACCATCCGCCACGCTGGCCAGGGTGCCGACGCGGGCGGCACGCAACAGCTTGCGCGCTTCCAAGGCGGGCGAGGGATCGCTCACGCTTCCGCTCCCGGACGGCGCGCAATCACTGCGCTGGTCGCGATCACCTCGGTCAGCGTGCCGCCGGTCGCCATCGGCTGCAGCAATGCCTCGATCTCCGCCGCAAGCCTGGGGGCGGCGTCGCCGAGCCGGTTTGGTGCCGTGCTGGAGCGCGACAGCGCCCGATGCACGAGCTGCGCCACCGAGACAGCGCGCTGCTCGATGACCGCGATCTCGTCCAGCAAACCGAAGGCAGAGCCAAGCAGGATCGCCTCGTGGCCCACCCAGGTGCCGGAGCGGCGCCTCACGTGGATCCGGTCGTCGTCGGCGTAGCGGCGCACCAGCTCCCGATACGCCGGAATCCACTCGGTGCCGGGAGCATCGCGGTGCCCGCTGTTGAAAAGCGCCACCGCACCGCCGGGCTCGATCATCCCGTCCAGCCGCCGCAGTGTCTCGACCCGGTCCATCCATTGGAACGAGCGTCCCATCGTCACCAGGTGAAATTGCCCGAGCGCCGGCGACAGGTCGAACGAGCTGCCGCGGACAAAGCGGATGCGCCCAGTCCCGCCGAACTCCGCCTCGGCGATGCGCAGCATCTCCGGCTCGGGGTCCACGGCAAGCACCTCGCCCGCGAGCGGCGCAAACGCCCCGGCCAGCATCCCCGGCCCGCACCCGAGGTCCAGTACCCGTTGATCCGGCGCCAGGCCGGTGAATTCCGCCACGCGACGAGATCAGCCGGGGCGCATAGGCCGGTCGGCCGGCCAGGTAGTGCTGGGCCGCGGAACGAAAGCGGCGGGGCTGGAAAAGTTCGGCCGCCGCCATGATCTGTTCACCTCCCGTCCGCAATGCGCCACAATCTGCTGCCAGGATCGCCGCAATGGAACGACGGAGCCTGGCCATGACCGCTACTCCCGAAGGATACCCCGATGAAGCAGACCATCGCCCTGGTCGACGACGACCGGAACATCCTGACCAGTATCCAGATGACGCTGGAGCAGGAGGGCTTCCAGGTCCGCACCTACACCGACGGCGAAAGCGCCCTCCAGGGCCTGAACGCCCGTCCGGTCGATCTTGCCGTGCTCGACATCAAGATGCCGCGGATGGACGGCATGGAGCTGCTGCAGCGGCTGCGCCAGCGCAGTTCCATGCCGGTGATCTTCCTCACCTCCAAGGACGAGGAGGTCGATGAACTGATGGGCCTGCGGCTTGGCGCCGACGACTACATCACCAAGCCGTTCTCGCAGCGCCTGCTGATCGAGCGCATCCGCGCCCTGCTGCGGCGCAACGAGGCCAGCCGCGCAGAAGGGTCCGGCGCAGCCCCCGGCGGCGTGATGGTGCGCGGCGAACTGACGCTGGACGAGACCAAGCACCAGTGCATCTGGCATGGCCAGGACATCCAGCTCACCGTCACCGAATTCCTGCTGGTGAAGGCGCTGGCGGCGCGGCCCGGCATGGTCAAGAGCCGCGACCAGCTGATCGACGCGGCCTACGGCGAGAACATCTACGTCGATGACCGCACCATCGACAGCCACATCAAGCGCATCCGCAAGAAGTTCCGCACCGGCGACGATGACTTCGACCACATCGAGACGCTGTACGGCATCGGCTATCGCTACAAGGAGCACTGACCGGCCGCCATGCCTGACGGCGGCAGCACACTCTCCGCGCTCGCGCCACTTGCTGCCCCGCAGCAGAAGCGGTTCCGCGCGCGCTGGGTATCGCCGCTGCTGCGCCGCATCCTGCTGGTGAACGCGCTGCCGCTGGCACTGCTGGTGGCGGCGCTGCTGTATCTCGACCAATACCAGAACGGCCTGCTGGAGGCCGAGGTTTCGGCGCTGCGCGAGCAGGCGCGCATCTATGCCGGCGCGCTGGGCGAAAGCGCGGTGCGCATGACCGATCCCGACAATCCCGAAGCTGGTGCCGGACATCGCTCGCCCGCTGCTGCGCCGGCTGACCGATCCGACGCCCGGCGCGCAAGCCAAGCTGTATGCGCCGGATGGCACGGTCATCGCCGACTCCCGGGTGCGTGAGGGACCGAGCGGCGCGGTCAGCACCGAGCCGCTGCCGCCGGCGGTGGAGCACGGGCCGGTCGTCGGCGCCATCGGCTGGGTGTACGACAAGGTGCTGACGCTGCTGCCGCACGAGACACCGACGCCGCTGGTGGTCGACATGACGCCGGGCGCGGGCGGACTGGAGTGGCAGCCGGACGTGAAGGAGGAGCTGCGGCTCAACAGCTCCGGCCAAAGCCGCGAGATGCCGCCGTACATCCGGCGCACCAAGGACAACCAGTTGCTGGTCACGGTGGCGGAGCCGGTGGAGCGCGATCGCCATACGGTCGGCATCATCCTGCTGACCCGCGATGCGCGCGAGGTGGAAACCAGTCTGTTCGTCGTGCGCATATCCATCCTGGCGCTGTTCGGCCTGGCGCTGGGTCTGACGGTGCTGCTGTCGTGGTACCTGTCGCTGACCATCGCGCGGCCGATCCTGCGCCTCGCCGGCGCCGCGGCGGAAATGCGCGAGGGACACGGACGGGCTGGCAACGTGCCGGCACCGTTGCTGGCGCGGCGCGACGAGGTGGGGGCGCTGGCCACCGCGCTGTCGGATTCCGCGCACGCACTGTTCGCGCGCATGGACGCGATCGAGAAGTTCGCTGCCGACGTGGCGCACGAGATCAAGAACCCGCTGTCCTCGATCCGCAGTGCGATCGAGACACTGCGCCGCATCGAGGACCCGGACCGGCAGAAACAGTTGCTGACCATCATCGCGCAGGATGTGTCGCGGCTGGACCGGCTGATCAGCGATGTCAGCGATGCCTCGCGGCTCGATGCGGAGCTGTCGCGCATGACCGCCGAACCGGTCGATGTGGTGCCGATCCTGCATGCGCTGCGCGAGCTCGATGAGGCGACGCGCGATTCCGAAAATGACCCGCGGCTGGTGGTCAATGCGCCGTCCAGCCTGATGGTGTGGGCGGTGGAGGATCGGCTGGTCCAGGTATTGCGCAACCTGATCGCCAACGCGCAGTCGTTCAGCCCGCCGCGCGGTCGGATCGCGGTGAGCGCGCAGGAGGCGGGCGGCATGGCGGAGATCAGCGTCGAGGACGACGGGCCGGGGATTCCCGAGGGGAATCTCGAGCAGGTGTTCGACCGGTTCTATTCCGAGCGGCCGAAGGGGGAAAAATTCGGCCAGCACTCGGGGCTCGGGCTCTCGATCAGCCGGCAGATCGTGGAGGCGCTGCGGGGGCGGATTTCCGCCGAGAACCGGCGCGGGATCGGCAACCGGGTGCTGGGGGCTCGGTTCGTGGTGATGCTGCCGAGGGTGTAGAAAGGTCGATCACCCACCAGGCACACCCATGCGATTTAGCAGACGCTGAATAAGCCTGACCAACCACACCATGCGGACGGAGGGGTCAACCCATGTCACCAGCCTGTGACCCTCATCCTGTGCGTGGTTGCGCGCGTTGCGCCGCGGCGTAAATCCTGTCGAGCTTCGCGCCAACCTCTGCGTCAACTTCGCCGGCTGGTACGAAACGAACCAAACCGTGGTAGTCCGCCTTCCGAAATCGTAGGGGTTGCTTGGTAAGCTCGAAGTAGCGGCGGAAAATCGGATCGAGGACCTCATCTGTGGCCTTGATATCAGGGGACCAGATGTCCTTCCCCAGGGTGCGTTGGGCGGTCTCAATCTGAACTATCGCGTCACGCATGGCGCTCAGTCGCATTTGCGCGAATAGATCATCTGCTTGGTCGCCCGTCGCCCATGCCTCCAGCACGTCCCTTCGCATTAGATAGTTCTCAATCTCCCGCCGCGACCACATTAGCGTCTCTGCACCCAGGTCCCGCGGTGTCCGATCCAGTCTATCGAACAGCGCTAAGCCGATCACATCGGGTTTTGCTTCCCGGAGCGCATAGAAGTGCCGCTGGACCTTACTCGGGTCGTTAGCGACGTAAATGACAAAAGGACGCTCGAGCGCGCCCCGCGCGGCGTGGTTCATGCTCTCCGCGAACGCAAGGAGAACGGCCAGATCGGTGGACCCCTCAAGGTACAACACCCATCCTTGCAGTTCTGCCTGATACAGATGATCGATCGGGTATTCCGCGAGCCACTTTCTGACTTGGGCGCCACGATCGTCAATGCGGTGCGGCCTGCCAACAAAGGCGACAAGAGTGTCCTTGCGAGCCGCCTCCTCCAAGACGACCTCCGAATGGCTGGCGGCAATAATCTGACTGCCGTACTGCTGCGCGAGGTCGCTCAGCAAATTATAGGTCTCTCGCTGGCGGACGACTTCCAAATGGGCATCCGGTTCGTCTAGCAGTAGAGTTGTTCTTGGGTTAGCTAGAACATAGGCCAGTAAGAGTAGGACTTGCTGCTGACCTCGCCCAGCCGATGATAGGTCTAAGTCGGCACCGTTCTGCTCGTAGGCCATGGTAATCTCGCCACGCGCGACCACGCTTTGCGGCGGCATGAGCGTTACACCAAACAATTGCCTCATGCGTTGCACGAGCTGGTCCCAGAGATCATGATGTTGCTGCCACAGCTGGTGGCATAGATTGCGCAATACTTGCGCGGTCTGTCCCTCACCTATCAGAACTTCGACACGCCCGGGCTCCCACTTAGGTTCGACAGCAGCCAAACCCGACATTGCCGGGAGGAGAGCAACGCGTACGTCACCAGCTTCCTCTGGCACCGGCATCCGGCCGGACCGAGGTTGCTCAGATAGTCGCAAAGGCCGAACATAGATTACCTCCGGGCCCTGGTAGTCGAACTCCATCCCGCACTCCCAGGCGCCATCAGGACCGGTCCCGCTTAGAATAATGTCGATTCGAAGGTTGCGCGTTACCGTATTGCCATTCTGACGAAACCCCTCCCGCGTGCGTAACCCGTGCCACAGCAGGCTTGTTTCTGGGACTGGGATCGAGACGAGGTCTCGCCGGTTGATAGGAACCCCGACTCGTTCTCGTGCCGTAGAGGCTTTGCCGCGCTCCGCCTGCCAAGTCTGTATGCCAAGGCGCCAAAGGGCTATGGCCTGGAGCGCCGCTGTCTTCCCAGAATTATTCGGACCGCAAAGCACTGTTACCGGACCAAGCTCGATGTCCGCGTTCCCGAACAACTTGAAGTTGCGTACCTGCAGCCTCGTCAACATGGGACAACCTCACGCATATTCAGGCACTCTAAAAGCTGTTATGTACCCAACGAAGCGTGACCGTAAGGGCCCCTCGTCTCTCGCCGGGGTACACTTCGGCCGTCGGCTCAGCCATCCTTCTAGCGGAACGCAGCTCACAAGAGGCTGGCATCGGACTAACAATCAGCCGCACCCTAGCCGCAGTCCACGCGCGGACCACGGCCCGTCTCCATCCCCTGCAACCCCGCCTGTATGCAGCACCTGCCACATGTCGCCATCTGGATGGAACGGCCTGACCGCCCGATCAGATGGGCCTGGAAGGCACCGGCATATGCTGGTAATGCTGCGAATCCCTTCCGGAATATTTTCCTTGACGTCCGCCGCCGGCACCCGATATCACGCCTTCATTGCCCCCTACTCAAAACTAAAGATGCGCTTCCAGTCGTTCTTCATGCTGATAACCGTCCAGTGCCGCGTCTTTGCCTCGTCCATAAGCGACTCCGCGAAAGTGCCGACCTTGGTGTCGGGCAGTCCGCCCGCCGGCCCATAGGCATATTCCCGCACCGCGTCGTCGTGATGGACCAGCATCTTCAACCGCGCACCCTCGCCCGCGCCCGTCCATTCCAACATCTCGCGATCACCGTTGGAATTACCAAACGAAGCCACCGGTCGCTTGCCGATGAACAGGTTGATCCCGATCGGCTTGCCGTCGTTGTCGCTGTTGAAAAACAGCTTCGGCAGACGCATCAGCTCCGGCTTGTCCCCGTTCAGCTCGTATCGCACGGCGAGGCTCGAACCAATGACCTGCTCCGGTGGGACGCCATACACGCGCTGCGCATATGCCCTCACAAAGTCCTGTCCGCCTCCGGTCACGATGTAGGTGCGAAAGCCGTTTGCGCGCAGATATTGCATCACTTCGAGCATCGGCTGGTAGACCAGATCCGAGTACGGCCGCTTGAAGCGCAGATGCTTCGCAGTTTCAATCCAACGTCCCACGATCGCTGCGTATTGCCGCTCGGTCATGCCGGCGAGGGTCGCCCCGACAATTTCGAACCAGTCACGCTCGGTTAATCTGCTGATCGCTGCCGGATCGTTGGACAGCACGGACTTGAACGGCTCGTGGCTCTGCCATTCCGGGTGTTGGGGTGCCAACTCATGCACGCGATCCAGGGCGAACATGGCCTGTCCGTATACCGGATGCTCCACCCACAGAGTGCCGTCCTGGTCGAAGGTGGCGATCCGATCTTCCGGCGCCACGAAATTATTGCTCGACTGATCGGTGGTGGTGCGGACGAAGTCCAGAATTGCCTGCTTCGCCGGCCCATCGTTCCAGGAGGCAAGCGGATCGGCCGGCGTCTGCGCCTGCACGTGCCGTGCTATCGAGACCGCCGCGGCAGCGGTCGCCGCGCCGGCCAGCATCGCGCGACGGCCGATGCGACCGCGCTGCGCAAAATTGCAGTTGGCCATTGTCCGTTCCTCCTGGCGTGCCCCGAGACTGCGAGCCATCGCAATGCGTTGGCAAATGGTCAACCGCTCCACCTGATCCTTACCGAGGTGAGACCGTCCGCCTGATCGCGGTTTGGCGCACCGGCACACCGGGCCGGGCCTTCTCGAGTTGGTATATGAGCAGTGCCTGTGTCATGAATTGCAGCGGGCCGGGATCGGATTCCAACGCGACGCCGGTTCCGGTCATCTACGACGCTCTTCGCCGCTATGTCCGATAGCCGCCAGTGGCCGAATCACTTCCTCCGTGGCCCTTCGTGGCCCTCCGCCATCCTCCGTGTTGAAAAATACTGTGCCAACCCGCACCGGAAAATATTCCTTGACACCCGCCGCCCCTTCATGTTCTTGTTCCGTTCATGTCCGCCGCGGCCACCGCACCCGGTCCAACCACCCAGCCCGCCCGCTGGCCGATGCTCGCAGACCGGCGCGGCTGCCTCGCCCGCCTGCTCGGCCTGGTCCGCAATCTGATCGACCACGGCAAACAACTCGCCCGCGCGGTCGGGCAGCGCAGCCTCCCGGATCACCCCGCCTTCACCGGTTGCTGCTTCGGCACCAGCGACATCGCGCTGATCCTGTCGCGCATCGCCATGGCCCTGCACCGCGCCACCGCGCTCGAGGCCAGGCTGCTGCGCAGTGCCGCCCGACCGGACCCGAAGCCCCGGCCGCCGCGCACGGTGTCGCCGCGCACCCGGCGCCCGCCTTGCGAGGCACCCCGGGAACCTGCCGAGACCGATCCCCGGCTGGCCAACCTGCCGACGCCGGAGCAGATCGCCGCCGAGATCCGCCACCGGCCGGTCGGCGCCGTCATCGCCGACATCTGCCGCGATCTCGGCATCATGCCGGACCATCCGCTGTGGCAGGAATGCCGCCTCGTCGTCATGCTGCACGGCGGCAACCTCGCCGACTTCGTCACGGACCTGCTCAACCGGTCGCGGGCTGCCCGCCATGAGCAGATGAACGCGCTTTCCGCCGCGTCGGCACCGGCCCAGCCGCCAGCCCCGGAACCTGCCTCCACCGGTCCGCCCTGAATGCGTCGCCCCGCAGCCTGACCAACGGGACCAGCCCACGGCCGGCCCCGCCATTCCGCTGCGCTGCCTGCGCAACCAATTCGTGACGGATGCTAAGGCGCCATCTGCATTCCCTGCAGCCGGATCAGCCCATCGGGCACCTGCTGGAATCCCGTCAGCTGCTGCTTCATCCCGACGATGTTCTTGCCGATCCACAGATAGATCAGCGGCAGGTCCTTGCGCTGCTGCTCCCAAACCTTGGCGTAGAACGCCCGCCGCTGGTCCACTCCGGCAACCGTGCGTGCATCGTCCAGCGCCTGGTCGACATCGGCATTGCTGTAGTGGCCGTAGTTGAACGTGCCGCCGCTATGCAGCATCTGCCACATGTTGCCATCCGCATCGGCGCGGCCCGACCAGCCGATCATGTAGGCCTGGAAGTCCCCCGCATAACCGGACTGCAACGACGCGGCAAACTCCATGGTCTTGATCTTCACGTCGAACCCGGCGTCGCGCTCCATCGACTGGATCACCTCGGCGGTCTGCTGATCATCCGACTGGTTGGTGATGGTGAGCGTCACCGGCACCGGGAGCGCCACGCCCGCCTGCTTCAGCAGTGCCTTTGCCCGCTCCGGGTCGCGCGCCGGCGCTTTCAATCCCGAAAAATAGTACGGCGAACTCGGCGGGTTGGCCTGCACCACGGGCGTGAACATGCCGTTGTAGACAACCTCGATCATCGCGGTGCGATCCAGCCCGAGTTCGAATGCCTGACGCACCAGCGCATTCTTGCCGAGCGCGTTGTCCTGCGCCGGTCCGTTGCCGGTGTTGATCGCAATGCCGTTGTACGCAAGCGAATCGTCCATCACGATCTTCAGCTTCGGATCCTTCTGCACCGCCGGCACATCCGTCGGCAGAACGTATTCCACCAGATCCAGCGCGCCTGCCTGCAAATTGGCCAGCCGCACCGACGAGTTTGGATTTTGCAGATAGATCACCTCGTCGAAATGAATACTGCCCGCATCCCAGTAGCCGGGGAATCGCTTCAGCACGATGCGGTCCTGCGCCACCCGGCTGTCGAAGCTGAACGGTCCGGCGCAGACCGGATGCAGGCCGAACTTGTCGCCTGCCGCCTCGGTCGCCTTGGGCGAGATCATGATGCCGGCGCGGTCGGTGAGCTGCGCCAGCAACTGCGCCGCCGGCGCCTTCAGGTTGAGCTGCACGGTCAGCGGATCGATCACGTCGATGCTGTCGATCGAGCTCACCTCGCCGCGACGCATGCTGCCTTTGGCGTTGAGATCCCGCATCAGCTTGTATTTCACCGCATCGGCGTCGAGCTTTTCACCGTCTTGGAACTGCACGCCATCGCGGATGCGGATGATCAGGTGGGTCGGGTCCTTCCACTCGTACCCGGTGGCCAGCACCGGGACAATGTTCAGCTTGGTGTCGATGTCGAACAGCTTGTCGCACAGGCCGGAAAACACGATGCGGCCGACGTACGAAGAACCAAGGGTGGGGTCGAGCAGATCGGGATCCTGACGCAGGCCGACATGCAGGATGCGCTCCTGTGCCATGGCGTGCCCGGCCAATGACACGGCACAGCAAATCCCGAGCGCGAGACGACGCATGGTTGCCTCCCTGGCATGCCCGCGGAACTATGCAGGTGGCGCGCGGTGCCGGGCAATGGCGGCGTCGATAACGGTGCGATCCAGCGCCCGGCAGAGCGCGCGAGGTGCAACTACCTGTACCAGCCAGGCCGTCGCTTCTCGCGGAACGCCGTCGTGCCCTCCTGGCCTTCCCCCGACTGCCGCTGCATCCAGCCTTCATGCGCCAGCAGCTCTGCCTCTCGCTCACCCAGCAGCGCATTGTTGGAGCCGAGAACCGAGAGCTTGGTCCGCGCGATCGCCCCCGGCGCGCCAAGCAGGATCGCGTCCAGCACCTCGGCGAGCCGCGCCTCCAACCGCTCCGCCGCCACCACCTCGTGCACCAATCCGATGCGCGCCGCCTCCACCGCGCCAAATCGTTCGCCGGTCAACGCGTAACGCCGCGTCTGCCGCAGGCCGATCGCGTTCACCATGTGCGTGGAGATCGGCGTCGGCGCGATGCCGTGGCGCACCTCGCTGATCGCGAACAGCGCATCCGGCGTCGCCAGCGCCACATCGACGCAACAGGCGATACCGACACCGCCGCCGAAGCACGCGCCGTGGATCACCGCCACGGTCGGCTTCGGCAATTCGTTCAGCGTCTTGCTGAAGCGTACCGTGACGATCGACGCGGCATGGTTCTCCTCCGGCCCTTGGCGCGACAGGCGGTTCAGCCAGTTGATGTCGGCACCCGCCTGAAAATGCTTGCCGGCGCCCCGGATCACCAGCGCGCGCACCGCCTCGTCATGCGCGATCCGCTCCAGTGCAGCGGTCATGGCGCGCAGCAGGTCCGCGTCGTAGGCGTTCGCCACCTCGGGCCGGTCCAGCGTCAGCGTCGCAATCCCGCGGGCATTCGTGACCAGCATGAACGTCATGCTTCGACGACTTTCGCCGGATCGGTGTTGGCGCCACACACCAGCACACCAACGTGCGCGCCCTCACGCGGCGTGAACGCGCCGCACAGCAGCGCCGCAAGCGCGGTCGCACCGCCAGGTTCCGCGATCAGCCGCAGCCGGTCCCAGATCAGCCGTTGTGCCGCGGCAATGGCACTGTCCGGCACCAGCACGGCGGCGGCGACATGCGTCTGGGCGATCGGGAACATCAGCCCGCCGACCTGGCGGGCACCCAGACTGTCCGCCGCCACCCCGCCGACCGGCGCCTCGACGGGATGGCCGGCGCGCAGTGCGTCATGCAGCGTCGGGCAGCCTTCCGGCTCGACACTGATCACCTGCACGCTGCCGCAGTACCACGCGGCGATGCCGCCGATCAGTCCGCCGCCGCCGGTTGCCACCAACAGATCGGTCAATGCCGGCGCGTCCTGCTCGAATTCCCGCCCCACCGTACCCTGGCCGGCCAGCACGTCCGGATGGTCGTAGGCATGCACCTCGAGCGCGCCGGTCGCGGTCTGGCGATCGCGCGAAGCGGCCAACGCATCGGCATAGGTCGCGCCAATCTGCACCACACGCGCGTCATAGCTCGCGATCCGCGCCACCTTCGTCATCGGCGTCAGCGCCGGAACGAAAATCTCCGCCTTGGCTCCGAGCGCGCGCGCGGCGTAGGCAACCGCCGCACCATGGTTGCCGCCTGACGCCGCGATCACTCCGGCCGGCGGCAGATGCACCGACAGCAACCGGTTGAACGCGCCGCGCGGCTTGAAGCTGCCCGCGTGCTGCAGCAGCTCCAGCTTCAGCGTCACCGGGAAGCCAAGGTTCAGTTCGGTGGCGGCGAGGCAAACCACCGGCGTGTGACGGACATGGCCTGCGATCCGGACGGCGGCGGCGGCAATATCGCTGCGGCTGATCATGGCAGCGACGCTGGCACTTCCCTCCCAGGGCGACAAGACGGCTTCCTTTCCGGCGCGGACCGGACCAGAGTGGGAGGTCATGCAGATTCACGGGAGCTGCGCCAGCCGCACCGGTGACGGCGTGCTGCTGATCGGTCCACCGGGTGCAGGCAAGTCGGACCTGCTTTTGCGGTTGCTCGCGTGCGGCTTCGAGCTGGTGGCGGACGACCGCGTGGACATCGTGGACGGCGTCGCAAGTCCGGTTCCTGCCCTCGCCGGTCTGCTCGAGGTTCGCGGACTCGGCATCGTGCGGCTGCCTCACGTCGCGTCGGCACGCCTCGCTCTCGCGGTCGAGCTGTCCACCCACGTCGCCCGGCTGCCGACGCCGGCGCATCACGACCTGCTCGACCTCCCATTGACCGTGATCGACCCCCAGGCCGCGTCCGCGCCGGAGCGCGTGGCCTTGGCGCTGGACTGCGCGCTGGGCCGCGTCACCCAGATCGCGGGGGCATTCACCGCATGAGGAGCGACCGTCTCCGGGTGGTGCTGGTCAGCGGCCTCTCGGGTGGCGGCAAGTCTTCAGTACTGCGGGAGCTGGAGGACCTGGGATACGAGGCGGTCGACAATGCGCCGCTGGCCATGCTCGAGGACATGGTGACACGCAGCGAGCGCAGGCTGGCGATCGGCGTCGATACGCGCACCAGCGGCTTCGACGCCGACGCCGTGCTGCAGACCATGGATCGGCTGCGCGCCGACCCGGCGCTAAGGACGGAGCTGGTGTTCGCCTGGGCTGAGGAGACCACGCTGCTGCGCAGGTTCACCGAGACGCGGCGGCGCCACCCGCTGGCGCCGCAGGGCCGGATCACCGACGCCATCGCCCGCGAGGAACAGCTCACGGCGCCGCTGCGCGAGGCGGCCGACCTGGTGATCGACACCTCGGAACTGCCGCTCGCCGCGCTGCGCCGGCTGATCGACCGGCACTTCGGTGCCGACAGCGACGCCGAGGAGAGCCGGCTGGTGGTGTCACTGATCTCATTCGCCTATAAGCATGGCCTGCCACGGGAAGCAGATCTGGTATTCGATGGACGCTTTTTGCGAAACCCGCACTATGACACTATGTTACAGGGGCGTACGGGGCTGGATGCCGAGGTCGGCGCCTTCATTGCAGCGGACCCCGACTTCGCGACATTCTTCGCCAAGATGGCTGATTTGATCGACATGCTCTTGCCGAGGTTCGTCCAAGAGGGCAAGAAATATGCAGGCATCACGATTGGGTGTACAGGCGGGCGGCACCGTTCGGTGTTTTTGGTCGAACAGCTCGCGCAGCATCTGGCGGACCGAATTGCGACGGCCCGGGCGTCCGGGGATACGGGTCTTGGTTGGCGGCTGCACGTGACGCACCGCGAACTGGCCCGCGAGGGGCTTGAGGCGGCCTACCTGACCGATCGGCCGGTGCCGTGGCCGGGCAGTGCCTCGGAATTTCGCGACGCGGCCGCAACAGCCGCGCCGGTTCAGGCACAGGAGGCCTGAGACGACGACATGACCCACCCAGTACCAGCATCCTCCAGGGAAGCCTGTCAGCGAACATGATCGGCATGATCCTGGTGACCCACGGCCGACTGGCCGAGGAACTGCGCTCCGCCATGGAACATGTGGTCGGATCGCAACGGAACGTCGATACGGTCTGCATCGGTCCCGACGACGACATCGAGAACCGCCGCGCCGAGATCGAGGCGTGTATCGGCCGGTGCGATACCGGCGACGGCGTGGTGCTGTTGACCGACATGTTCGGCGGCACCCCGTCCAACCTGGCAATCTCGATGATGCAGCGCGAAGGCGTCGAGGTGATCGCTGGGGTGAACCTGCCGATGCTGGTGAAGCTCGCCAAGGTGCGATCGAAGCAGCCGCTGGCCGATGCGGTGCACTGCGCGGAGGAGGCCGGGCGGAAATACATCGCCGCCGCCTCGCACGTGCTGCCCGGTTGCAAGCTCAACGGCTGTTGCGGATGACGCCGCAGGACGGCGACCCGTCCTCAGCAGACAATTTGGCCTCCAGCGCCCCGGTCCTGACCCGCAACGTCACGGTGCCCAACAAGCGGGGTCTGCACGCCCGGGCCGCCGCCAAGTTCGTCATGCTGGCCGAGAGGTTCGGCGCCGCGGTGGACGTGATTCGCGACGGGCAGTCGGTGCCGGCGCGGTCGATCATGGGCCTGATGATGCTGGGGGCAGGCAAGGGCGCGGTGATCGAGCTGCGCGCCGAGGGCTGGGACGCCAAGGAAGCGCTCGAAGCCCTCGCCACACTGGTCGAGTCCGGCTTCGATGAATCGGACTAGCCCGCCACCACCGCAACACCGACGCCTCGGCCGTGCGCGGCCCGAGAACGCCCGGCCGGAGGCGCGCTTCGGCGGTATCCCGGTCTCCGCCGGCGTCGCGATCGGGCCGGCGTTCCGAGCGTCCGAACCGGCCCCGGTGATCACCCGGCACAAGATCCAGGCAGCGGACAGTGCCGCGGAGGGCGCCCGGCTGGATGCCGCGATCAGCCAATCTCGCAAGCAGCTCACCAAGCTGCGCCACCGACTGTCCGTTCTGCCCGAGGAAAGCCAGACCGAACTGGCACCGCTGATCGAGGCCTACATCCGCATGCTGAGCTCGTCGCGGCTGACGCGCGCGGTGCGGCAGCGGATCGAAGAGTCCCTGGTGTCGGCCGAAAGCGCGGTCGTGGGGGAAGCGGAAGCGATCGCCGCGACGATCCTGGCACAGGCCGAATCCAGCACGCCGGCGGAAGACCGCGCGAGCCTCACTCGCCGTGCCGAGGAGGTACGCGAGATCGGCCGGCGACTGGTGCGCAACCTGACGCGGGCACCGTACCGCAGCTTCGCGGGCCTGCCCGAGGGGGCAGTGCTGATCAGCGAGTCGCTGCGACCGTCGGATGCGGCGCTGCTCGACCCGTCGCGGCTCGCCGGCGTCGCGACCGAGGAGGGAGGTGCCGAGGGTCATACCGCGGTGATGCTCCGTGCATTGGGCGTGCCGTCAGTGCTGGGAGCGGCTGGCCTCGCCCATGCGATCCAGCCAGGCGACATGGTGGTGATCGATGGTTCGACCGGCAGCGTGGTGTTGAACCCCGGGCCAGAGACCCTGACCGCTGCGCGACGGGCGGTGACGGCTTTCGCGCGCGAGCGTCAGCGGTTCGCCAAGCTGCGCCGGCTGCCTGCCGAGACGCTGGACGGCGAGACGGTCGAGCTGCAGGCCAATCTGGAGCTGCCGCTCGAACTGCCGCTGATCGCCCAGTCGGGCGCGGTCGGGATCGGCCTGCTGCGCACCGAGTTCCTGTTCATGAACCGCGAGACGGTGCCGGACGAGGACACCCAGACCGAGACCTACCGCAGCATTGTGGAGGCGATGGGCGGCGATCCGGTGGCGATCCGCGTGCTCGACTGGGGCGGCGAGAAGGACATCGAGGCGCTGGCCAGTGCCGGCATCGTGCCCGACATCGCCGATGCCAATCCAGCCCTCGGCTTGCGCGGGATCCGGCTGTTGCTGCGCCACGTCGAACTGCTGGAGACCCAGCTCTCCGCCATCCTGCGGGTCGCCGCCGTGGGACCGGTGCGGGTGATGTTGCCCATGGTCACCACGGTTGCCGAGGTGCGGGCGGCGCGCGACGTGTACGAGCGCGTGGCGCGACGGCTGCGACGGCGCGGCGAGCGGATTCCGGACAAGCTGCCGCCGCTCGGGATCATGATCGAGACCCCCGGCGCTGCGCTGTCAGCCGATGCACTGGCACTCGAATCGGATTTCTTCGCCATCGGGACCAACGATCTGACCGCCTACACGCTGGCGGTGGACCGCGGCGAGACGGATGTCGCCGAACTGTACGACCCGCTGCACCCGGCCGTCCTGCGACTGGTGCAGTTCGCCACCGAGGCGGCGCTGCGAATGCGAATGCCGGTGTCGGTGTGCGGCGAGATGGCGGCCAATCCACGGCTGACACCGCTGCTGCTGGGGCTGGGACTGCGCAGCTTCAGCATGGCGGCCTCCGCGGTGCCGCGGGTGAAGCGGGCGGTGCGGTCGGTGGAGATCGACGCCTGCGCGCGCTTCGCGCGGCACGTCATGGAACAATCCGATCCGGCGAGGATCGAGGAGCTGATTGCCGACTTCAAACCGGCGGCAGCGCACTGAAGGGTTCGACGCGTCCGCCGGACGCAACCTCCACGCCCACCGGTAGAGTGGAATACCGCGGGCGCCCAGCGGATCCAGAATGCGCTTGCCAAGACGCCGATGAAGCTCGACCCTGACCAGGTTCCGCTGGGCGGCGTGATCTGGGTGTTCGCGGTGCGCCGCCACCGACAACCACGGCCGGGCCGTGCCGCACGGCCCCCACCTTCAACCTGGGAGGACCACGCGATGGTCACGCTGAAAGTCAACGGAACCGACTATTCCTACGACGGCGACCCGACTGTGCCCCTGCTCTGGGTGCTGCGGGACGAACTTGGCCTGACCGGGACCAAGTTCGGCTGCGGCGAGGGGCTGTGCGGCGCTTGCACAGTGCACCTGGACGGTGCCGCAGTGCGCTCCTGCGGTATCCACGCAGGCGACGCCGCCGGAAAGATCATCGTGACGATCGAAGGGCTTCACCCGGAAGGCAATCATCTGGTGCAGCGGGTCTGGCGGGAGGCCAATGTGCCGCAATGCGGCTACTGCCATGCCGGGCAGATCATGCAGGCGGCGGCATTGTTGGCGTCGAGCCCGAAGCCGTCAGGCGACGAGGTGGTTACCGTCATGTCGGGCAACATCTGTCGCTGCGGCTGCTATCAGCGTATCGCCGAGGCAATCACGCTCGCTTCGACAGGAGCGTGAGCCATGACACACATGTTCGATCCTGCCCCGCTGCCGACGGGAACCATTGTCAACGTCAGCCGGCGCCTGTTGCTCAAGGGAGCTGTCGCATCCGGCACCCTGGTGCTTGGAGCGAGCCTGCGGCCCGGCCGCGCGATGGCAGACTGGGCGACCGGTGCTGGCGCCATGCCGGGCGGCACGGTGATTGACCCGCACGTCTATATCTCCATCGACCCGTCCGGGCTGGTGACGATCATCACCAACCGCTCCGAAATGGGCACTGGGGTGCGTACCAGCCTGCCCATGGTCGTGGCCGACGAGCTGGGGGCCGACTGGTCCCGGGTGCGCGTCCAGCAGGCGCCGGGCGACGAGAAGAGATACGGCAATCAGGACACCGACGGCTCGCGCAGCGTTCGCCATTTCATCCAGCCGATGCGCCAGTGCGGCGCGGCGATGCGCATGATGCTCGAGCAGGCCGCGGCCAAACGCTGGGGCGTCGATCCGATCGAGGTCAAGGCGGACAACCACGTGGTTGTGCACATCGGCTCGGGACGGAACGCGGGGTACGGCGAACTCGCGGCGGCGACGGCGGCACTGCCGGTTCCGCCGGTAGCCGACCTCAAGCTGAAGGACCCGAGCCAGTTCCGCTACATCGGCACGGGCACGGTTTCGATCGTCGACCTGTACGACATCACCGTGGGCCGCGCGCCCTACGGCATCGACGCCAGAATTCCGGGAATGAAATTCGCGGTCGTGGCGCGACCGCCGGTCGTCGGCGGCAGGCTCGTCTCATTCGATGCCAGCGAGGCGATGCAGGTGCCGGGCGTCGAGCGGGTCGTCGAGGTGAAGGGCTGGGCCTGGCCTGCGAAGTTCATGCCGGTCGGTGGTGTCGCCGTGGTTGCCCGCAACACCGGTTCCGCCATCAAGGGGCGTGACAAGCTGAAGATCGTCTGGGACGACGGGCCGAACGCCAGCTACGACTCGATTGCCTTCCGCAAGGAGATGGAGGATACCGCGGCCAAGCCGGGGACGGTGGTGCGCAATGACGGCGATGCCGAGGCGGCTTTGCGCACCGCCGCCAAGGTGGTGTCGGCGCAGTACTACATTCCGCACCTCTCGCATGCCACCATGGAGCCGCCGTCCGCCACCGTACACGTCGCCGGCGGCAAGTGTCTGGCCATTGCGGCAACCCAGAGCCCGGGGGGCTGTCGCGACGATCTCGCGAAGGTGCTGGGCATTCCGGTAGCCGACGTGACCGTGAACGTGCCGCTGCTCGGCGGCGGGTTCGGCCGCAAGTCGAAATGGGATTACGTGCTGGAAGCTGCCCTGGTGTCGCAGGCGATCGACGCGCCGGTCAAGCTCACCTGGACCCGCGAGGATGATATCCGGCACGATTTCTACCACACCGTCTCCGTCGAGCGGATTGATGCCGGGGTGGACGCCGATGGCAAGGTCACCGCGTGGCGGCACCGCAGCGTCGCGCCCACCATTGCCTCGACGTTCAAGGCCGGAGCCGACCACCAGGCGGCATTCGAACTCGGCATGGGACTCATCGACAACCCATTCGACATACCCAACCTGCGGTGCGAGAACGGTGCGTGCTCCGCGCATACCCGCATCGGGTGGTTCCGCTCGGTGTCCAACATCCCGCACGGCTTCGCGGTACAGTCGATGGTGGCGGAACTGGCGGCCGCACTCGGACGCGACCCCAAGGATATGCTGCTCGCGCTGATCGGGCCGGACCGCATCGTCGATCCGCGCAAGTCACCGGAGGTGAAGGACTACTGGAACTACGGCGATCCGTTCGATACCTATCCGATCGACACCGCGCGGTTGCGCCGGGTTGCCGAGACTGCGGCCAGCTCGGCTGGTTGGGGGCAACGCCTGCCGCCGGGCCAGGGCCTCGGCATCGCCGCGCACCGCAGCTTCCTGACCTATGTCGCGACGGTCGTGCATGCGGCGGTGGACGCCAAAGGCAACCTCAGCGTGCCGCACGTATATACGGCAATGGACTGCGGCTTCCACATCAACCCGGAGCGTATCCGCTCGCAGATCGAAGGTGCCGCGGTGATGGGACTGGCGCTGGCAAAGAACAGTGAGATCACCTTCAAGGGCGGTCGCGCGCAGCAGAGCAACTTCGATACGTTCATCGTGGCGAGAATCGACGAGGCGCCGCTCAAGGTCCACGTCGATATCATTCCAGCGGCCTGGAACGTGCCGTCGAGCGGCGTCGGCGAGCCAGGGCTGCCGCCGTTTGCGCCCGCACTGTGCAACGCGATCTTCGCCGCAACCGGCAAGCGCATCCGCAGTCTGCCCATCGGGGATCAATTGTCGACCTGATCCGTCGGCCGGACGCTGCTTGCGGAGCGGCCAGCCTCATCCCTGAACGCCCCGGTCACCGGCTCGCCGTGACCGGGGCGAAGCGTCGGGTCAGCCGCTTCCGCCCGCGGAGCGGCCCGTCACGCGATAACGACGCGCCGTTGGCGGAGGAACGCCAGCAGCGGCAACAGCGGCAGGCCCAGCACCGCGGACTGCTCGCCCTCGATCGCATCGAACAGTTGCACTCCGCGGCCTTCCAGCCGGTAGGCGCCGACCGTGCTGGTCACGCTATCGGCCTCTGCGGTCAAATAGCAGTCGAGGAAACCGTCGCTGAAATTCCGCATGGTGAGACAAGGGGTAGCGACATCGTGCCAGATACGGCTCCCGTCCTGGTGACACACCGCGGCTGTCGCCAGCACGTGGCTGCGTCCGCGCAGCGCGCGCAGTTGTTCGCGCGCCCCGGCCAGATCGGCTGGCTTATCGTACCAGGCACCATCGCAGACCAGGATCTGGTCAGCGCCGATCACCAACGCCCGGGGCTCGCGGACCGCGACCGCCGCCGCCTTGAGGTCGGCGAGCAGCAGCGCCGTCACCTCGGCGCCCATCCCCCTCGCCCGAGCGTCGCGCTTGACCGCTGCCTCGTCGATCTCCGCCGGTTGCACTTCGAACACCAGGCCAGCAGCCGCCAGCAGCGCACGGCGCGATGGCGAAGCGCTGGCAAGGATCAGCCGGGTAGTGGGACCCTGCGGCATCATGACTTCGCGGCGGCAGCGTCCTTGCGCCGGCGCTCGTGCCAGGCGTCCATCAGTTGCAGCACGGTTGCCGCGGTCTCCTCGATCGAGCGCCGCGTCACGTCGATCACCGGCCAGCCGCGCCGGTTGCACAGCCGCCGCGCCCACAGCAGCTCCGCCTTCACCGCGTCCTCGTCGATATATTCGGTGCCGTTCTGCCGCGCGATGGTGGCGCTGTTCCCCGCGGCGATCAGCCGCAACCGGTGGCGGCGGATCTCGATCAGCGCATCGGGGTCGAGCGTCAGGCCGACCACCGGGCATTCCATGGCCTCCAGCCCGGGCGGCTCCGGCAGGTTCGGCACCAGCGGCACGTTGGCCGCCTTGATGCCGCGATTCGCCAGGTAGAAGCAGGTCGGTGTCTTCGAGCTGCGCGACACCCCCACCAGCACCACGTCGGCCTCGGCCAGTCCTGGCTGCGCCTGGCCATCGTCGTGCGCCAGTACGTAGTGCATCGCATCGATGCGGCGAAAATAGTCGGCGTTCAGCGCGTATTGCCGGCCGGGGCGGGCCGCTGCCTCCTCGCCGATGTAGTCCTGCAGCAGGTTCATCACCGGATCCAGCACGTTCACCACCGGGATGTTCAGACGCCGGCAGGTGGTCTCCAGTTCGGTGCGCAACGCCCGGTCGACCAGGGTGGACAGGACCGGTCCCGGCTCATGCTCGACGCCCTCCATCACGCGATGCAGCTGGAAGCGGGTCCGGATCAGGCTCCAGCGATGATAGAAGATGTCGGCATGCTCGAACTGCACCGTGGTGGCGCGGGCGATCGCATTCAGCGTCTCGCCGGTGGCGTCGGAGACCAGGTGCAGATTGATGCGGTGATCGGGCATGCGGCTGAGGATAGCGGGGATAGCGGGGGCCGCCAGCACATTGTCGGCCGTCGGCATGGAATGTCGGGGATGACCGGTACCGTTCGAGGTACTGTGGAGGACTCCGCGCGGCACGATGGGCAGATGGGGACAGGACCGGACAATGCGGCGGAGTCAATCGCTTCGCCGGTCGCGCTGCCGTGAATATCAGCGCCTGGACCGGTGCAGAATACGGTCCACAGGATTCACAGGCCCAATTACCCCCTCATCCATTTCTTTATCTATCTTTCCTGTTTAAGCGATGGTCATGGAAAGCGTGGTGAAGCCGCTGCTGCGAGCGCTGGCCGGCGAGCCGGTCTGGCCGCCGCCGATCTGGCTGATGCGGCAGGCCGGCCGCTACCTGCCAGAGTATCGGGCGATCCGGGCAAAGGCGGCCGATTTCATCACGCTGTGCACGACACCCAGCCTGGCAGCGGAACTGACGCTGCAGCCGATCCGCCGCTATGGCTTTGACGCGGCAATCCTGTTCAGTGACCTCCCTCTGGTTCCCTGGGCGCTGGGACAGGGGCTGGAATATCGCGAAGGCGAAGGGCCGGTGTTGCCGCCGCTGCGCGACGAAGCTGCGTTGAACGCCTTGCGGCTGGACCGGGTGGCCGGAGCGGTCGCGCCGATCCTGGAAACCGTGCGGCTGGTCCGTGCCCGGTTGGCGGACGAGGGATTTGCCAGATGCGCGCTGATCGGTTTCGCCGGTGCGCCGTTCACCGTCGCCTGCTACATGGTCGAAGGCGGCGGGTCGCGTGATTTCGCCGCGACCCGAACCATGGCCTACACCCGGCCGGAGCTGTTCGATCGGCTGATCGCGCTGTTGACGGAAGCGACGGTGACCTATCTGGCGGGCCAGATCCACGCCGGCGCCGAGGCGGTGATGCTGTTCGACAGCTGGGCAGGGATCCTGCCGCCGTCGCAGTTCCATCGCCATGTTGTCCAGCCGACCAAAGCGATCCGGGCCGCACTGCGTGCGCGCCACCCCGATGTCCCGGTGATCGGCTTTCCCCGCCTCGCCGGCCTGCTGATCGGCGACTATGCCGCCGCGACTTCCGTCGACGGCGTCGGGCTGGATACCTCGATGGACCTGGAGCTGGCGTCGCGCGTCACACCGCCGGGTGTGGCGCTGCAAGGCAATCTCGATCCATTGGCGCTGGTTGCCGGCGGCCAGGCGTTGCGCAGCCAGACGATCGCGGTGCTGTCCGCGCTGCAGGGAGTGCCTGCCATATTCAACCTCGGTCACGGGATCGTTCCGCAGACGCCGCCGGAACATGTCGCCGCGCTGGTGGAGCAGGTGCGTGCGGCCTAGGGTCGCCGTCGTCCTGTTCAATCTGGGTGGACCCGATCGGCCGCAAGCGATCAGGCCGTTCCTGCTCAACATTTTCACTGATCCCGCGATCCTGCGCGTGCCGTTCTTCGTCCGACCTTTCCTCGCACGCCGCATCGCAGCGGCACGGCTCGAGCCGGCGCGAACGGCCTATGCCGCGCTGGGGGGCAGGTCGCCGCTGTTGGAACTGACGCGCGCGCAGGCGGCTTCACTGCAAGCGGAACTGACCGAGTTCGATGCGAAGTGCTTCATTGCCATGCGCTATTGGCAGCCATTCAGCGAACCGACCGCAATGGCGGTGCGCGACTGGAAGCCGGACTCGGTCGTGCTGCTGCCGCTGTATCCACAGCATTCCACCACGACGACCGGCAGCTCGCTGACCGCGTGGCGGGAGGCCGCGGCGCGCACCGGGCTGGTGGCGGACACCACGGTGCTGTGCTGCTATCCGACCGATGCAGCCTACGTCGCTGCGCTCGCCACGCTGCTGCGTACTGCATGGCGCGAGGCACGAGAACAGCTTCCGCCGCCGACCGGACTGCGCGTGTTGTTCTCTGCGCATGGCCTGCCGGAATCGATCGTGCAGTCCGGTGACCCGTACCAATGGCAGATCGAGCAGACCGTCGCGCGCGTGCTGGCTGACTGGGGCCAGGCGGTTGACTGGGTGATCTGCTATCAGTCGCGCGCCACGCCGCAGCGTTGGATCGAGCCGAGCACGGAAGCCGAGATCGAGCGCGCCGCGCATGATGGGGTCGCAGTGCTGGTGGTGCCGATCGCGTTTGTCTCGGATCATTCCGAGACGCTGGTGGAGCTCGACATCGACTATCGCGCGTTGGCGGCGCGGCTCGGTGTGCCGGGGTATTTCCGCGTCCCGACGCCGAATTCGGATACCGCCTTCGTCGCGGCGCTGGCGGATCTGGTCCGCCGCGCGCGGGCACATGGGCCAGGCCTGTGCAGCCACGCCGGCGGTCGCATCTGTCCCGTCGACCGCGGTCTGTGTCCGCTGGCATGACGATCGGACTTCTCGCCGCGGTGTATCCATGGACCAAGGCGTTCCACGTCATCGCGGTGATCGCCTGGATGGCCGGTATGTTCTACCTGCCGCGGCTTTATGTGTACCACTGTGAGTTGCTCCCGGGCTCGGCGGAGAGCGAACGCTTCAAGGTGATGGAGCGCCGGCTGCTGAAGCAGATCATCAATCCGGCGATGATCGCGACCTGGACGTTCGGCATCCTGCTGGTGCTGACGCCGGGGATCATCGACTGGTCCGCCGGCTGGTGGTGGGTGAAGCTGGTTATGGTGCTGCTGCTGTCGGGCTTCCACGGCGCGATGTCGCGCTGGCGGCGTGACTTCCTGGAGGACCGCAACCGGCGACCGCAGCGCTTCTATCGCATCGCCAACGAGGTGCCGACGCTGCTGGTGATCGTCGTCGTGGTGATGGTCATCGTCCGGCCGTTCTGATAACGCCGCGCGGGAAGCCCTTGACTTTCCCCGTTGATCGCCCCACCTGCCCGGTTGACGAAGGGCGGGCGGTGCGCCTAGCTTCGGCTCTCCCTCCCCGAGGTGACGTTAGACCGCCACCTCGATTCCCCCACCAGACGGGACCGAACCTGGCCCATCGACAGCGATGGCCGGCAACGACACACAGGGCTTTCTGCTCCTGTCCCGCATCATCAATTGGGCTGCGTCCATGCATCTTGCCGAACTCAAGGCCAAAACCCCCTCCGACCTGCTGAGCTACGCCGAATTGCTCCAGATCGAGAACGCATCGTCGCTGCGCAAGCAGGACATGATGTTCGCGATCCTGAAGAACCTGGCCGAGAACGATCAGGCGATTCATGGCGAGGGCACGCTGGAAATCCTGCCCGACGGATTCGGGTTCCTGCGCAGCCCGGAAGCCAATTATCTACCGGGTCCCGATGACATCTATGTGAGCCCCAGCCAGGTTCGCCGCTTCGGTCTGCGCACCGGCGATTCGGTCGAGGGCCAGATCCGCGCGCCCAAGGACGGTGAGCGGTACTTTGCCTTGCTCAAGGTCAATTCCATCAATTTCGAGCCGCCGGAGTCCGTTCGTCACCGGATCAACTTCGACAACCTGACGCCGCTGTATCCCGACGAGCGACTGAAGATGGAAGTAGAGAACTTCCAGTCGGTGGCGAAGGGTCCGAGCAAGGACTACACGCCGCGGGTGATCGATCTGATCTCACCGATCGGCAAGGGCCAGCGCGCGCTGATCGTGGCGCCGCCGCGCACCGGCAAGACGGTGATGCTACAGAACATCGCCACCGCGATCGCCGGCAACCATCCCGAGGTGTTCCTGATCGTGCTGCTGATCGACGAGCGGCCGGAGGAAGTCACCGACATGGCGCGCAGCGTGAAGGGCGAGGTGATCAGCTCGACCTTCGACGAACCGGCGACGCGGCACGTGCAGGTGACCGAGATGGTGCTGGAAAAGGCCAAGCGCCTGGTCGAGCACAAGCGCGACGTGGTGATCCTACTGGATTCGATCACCCGACTGGCGCGCGCCTACAACACCGTGGTGCCGAGTTCCGGCAAGGTGCTGACCGGTGGCGTGGATGCCAATGCGCTGCAGCGGCCGAAGCGGTTCTTCGGTGCGGCGCGCAACATCGAGGAGGGCGGGTCGCTGACCATCATCGCGACCGCGCTGATCGATACCGGCAGCCGCATGGACGAAGTGATCTTCGAAGAATTCAAGGGCACCGGCAATTCGGAAATCATCCTGGACCGCAAGCTGTCCGACAAGCGGACGTTCCCGGCGATCGACATCACCAAGTCGGGCACGCGCAAGGAAGAGCTGCTGGTCGAGAAGAGCACGCTGTCGAAGATGTGGGTGCTGCGCCGGATCCTGAACCCGATGGGAACCGTGGATGCGATGGAGTTCCTGCTCGACAAGCTGAAGTACAGCAAGACCAACAACGACTTCTTCGATGCGATGAATACGTGACGGCGGGATGATGGGTTTCGCCGCAGCGAAACCCATCGCTTGTCCTCGGCCGCCCTACCTCGCCGGCCCGCGCATCGACGCCGGCTGACCCGGCAACGCCATCGTTCCCACCGGGACCAGCTTCCCGCCGGCGATGCGGAAGATCTGCAGGTTCTTGTCGATGTAGTTGCCGATATAGACGTATTCGCTGTTCGGGCTGAACGCGAGGCCTTCCGGCAGCGCGCCGATCGGTGCCTTGTTCGCTACCGTCAGCTTGCCGCCGGGACCAACTGCCATCAGCGCCGCATGCCCGCCCTTGGTATAATTCCACGCGGACGGCTTGGCGCCCGAGCCTTCGATCAGCGGCGTCACCGCCCACCTGCCGTTCGGTGCGATGGCGAATCCCTCCGCGCCGGTGCCGGGTGCCATGATATCCACCACATGCGGATGCGCACCCGACGCGTCGATGCTGACCTCGGCATCCGCGTTGACCCCCTGCGCGCCGGTGTGCGACGACACGGCGAATTTGCCATCCGGCGTGATGTCGATGTTGTACGGGTTGAACGCCGAGGGAATGTCCAGCGTCTTGTCGTAGGTCACCTTGGTTCCATCGATCGCCAGCACGCCGACCTTGTTCGCCAGGTTCATGGCAACGAACGCGCGCTTGCCGTCAGGCGCGATCACCACCGCGGCGGCCTCCTGCTCCAGTGGCACCTCGCCCACCGCCTTCACCGTGTTCCCCTGGATGGACACGACCGACACGCTCTTGCCGGCACGGTTGGCGATCAGCGCCAGATCACCCCGGTGCGAGATCGACAGCCCGGACGGCTGCTTGCCTACCGTAACCGTGTCGATCAGCTTCGGCGGATTGGCGGTGAGATCGATGACGAACAGCTTGTCGTCGGGCACGGTCTTCCAGGCGGATCCGTCCTGCACGTTCACCACCGAGTTCGCCACCAGCCCGAGCTTGCCGTCCGGTGTGATCTGCAGGTTGGTCGGCGGGCCCAGCAACGAGTTGATCAGCGGCAGGCTGGCGCGGAGCTTCGGCTTTGCCGGGTTGGACACGTCCATCACCAGGACGGCGTCGCTGCCGGGTGGGCCGTTCACCTGCCCGTCCGGCCCATAGCTGATCTTCCCGTCCAGGCCGATCAGGATGTCGTTTGTACTGGCGTGGGCAGCCTGGCCGGTGAGCAACGCAAGGCAGGTGACCAGGGCGGTGCTGCGCAACGTCATGGTGTTTCCTCCGGTTCAGTTTCTTGCGGCTGGCCTTGTTGGACTACACCCGCTGCCCGCCGTCGATGTGGATTTCCGACCCCGAAATGTAGGTCGCGGAATTCGAGCACAGGAACAGCAGCAGGTCCGCCACGTCCCTTGGTTTCCCGAGCCGGTGCAGCGGGATGTCGCGTTCGACGATCGTCTCGGTTCCCGGCGACAGGATGCCGGTGTCGATCTCGCCGGGCGACACCGCGTTCACCCGCACGCCGGATCGTCCCAGGTCGGCGGCCAGTTCGCGGGTCAGCGCCCACAACGCCGCCTTCGATGCGGCGTACGCCGCCGATGCGAACGGATGCACCCGCGATCCCACGATGGAGGTCATGTTCACCACCGTCCCGCGTGCCGCCTCCAAGCGGTACGCGCAGGCCCTGCACCAGAGCCACGCAGGCGAAGAAGTTCACATTGAAGATGTGCAGCCAGTCGGCATGCGCCATGTCCAGCGCCTGGATCTTCCCTCCGTCCCGCTTCGGCGAGACGGCGGCATTGTTGATCAGCGCGTCCAGTCCGTCGCCGACGATGTCGCGCAGCCGCGGCATCTCCGCCTGCACGTTGGCGATGTCCGCCAGATCGAGCTGGATGTGGTTCTTTGCCCCGTCCCACGGGCAGCGCGCATCGAACGGATGGCGCGAGATGGTCAGCACCCGCCAGCCCGCGTCGGAGAACGCCTTTACCGTGGCGTGGCCGATGCCGCGGCTCGCCCCGGTCAGCAGCAGAACACGCTGTCGCTCGGCCATGTCCGGTTCTTTGCGACAGTTCACCTGGCAAGGCAACAGCCAGCCGGCGATTGCTAAACATGCAGATATCTTTATATAGCCGCCGAACGCAGCAGGAGCGAGCGGACATGGCGACCGACGACTACAAGGTGAAGGACATCTCCCTGGCCGAATGGGGCCGCAAGGAGATCGCCATGGCCGAGGACGAGATGCCCGGCCTGATGGCGACGCGCGAGGAATATGGCGCCTCCAAGCCGCTGAGGGGCGCGCGGATCGCCGGCTGCCTGCACATGACGGTGCAGACCGCGGTGCTGATCGAGACGCTCCAGGCGCTGGGCGCCACCGTGCGCTGGTCGTCCTGCAACATCTTCTCCACCCAGGACCATGCCGCGGCGGCGGTGGCGGCGGCCGGCGTGCCGGTGTTCGCCTGGAAGGGCATGAGTGACGAGGAATTCTGGTGGTGCATCGAGCAGACGGTGCGCGGCCCGGCCCAAGGGACCGGTCAGTCCTGGACGCCGAACCTGATCCTCGACGACGGCGGCGACCTCACTCTGCTGATGCATCAGAAATATCCGGAGATGCTGGAGGACGTGCGCGGCGTCTCGGAGGAGACCACCACCGGCGTGCATCGTCTCCGCGACATGGCGCGTGACGGCAAGCTGCTGACGCCGGCGATCAACGTGAACGACAGCGTCACCAAATCGAAGTTCGACAACCTGTATGGCTGCCGCGAGTCACTGGTGGACGGCATCCGCCGCGGCACCGACGTGATGATGGCCGGCAAGGTCGCGGTGGTGGACGGCTTCGGCGATGTCGGCAAGGGCTCGGCCGCATCGCTGCGCAACGCCGGATGTCGCGTGATGGTGACCGAGGTTGACCCGATCTGCGCGCTGCAGGCGGCGATGGAGGGCTATCAGGTCACCACGATGGACGATGCCGCGCCGGTCGGCGACATCTTCGTCACCGCCACCGGCAATGTCGACGTGATCACGCTGGATCACATGCGGGCGATGAAACATCGAGCCGTGGTCTGCAACATCGGCCACTTCGATTCCGAGATCCAGATCGAGTCGCTGCGCAACTACAAGTGGGAAAATGTCAAACCGCAAGTAGACGAGGTGGTGTTCCCCGACGGCAAGCGGCTGATCGTGCTGAGTGAGGGGCGGCTGGTGAACCTGGGCAACGCCACCGGCCATCCGAGCTTCGTGATGAGTGCCAGCTTCACCAACCAGGTGCTGGCGCAGATCGAGCTGTTCACCGCGCCGGCCGGCCGGTACGAGCGGCAGGTCTATACGCTGCCGAAGTCGCTGGACGAGAAGGTCGCGGCGCTGCACCTGGCGAAGGTCGGTGCCAAGCTGACCAAGCTCACGCCGCAGCAGGCGGAGTATATCGGCGTTCCCGCCTCCGGGCCGTTCAAGCACGATCTGTACCGCTACTGAGGCGGAGGGACGGCGGCACATACCTGTTGTGCCGGATTGCATTGCTGCATAGCATCCGGCCGCGGCGGCACGGCACGGTAATAGCCGGCCATGCGCCCTTGGCGAGCTCTGGGAGAAAGGCGAACTGCAATGAACGAACACGATCTGCGCGGTCTGATCGAGGACGTGCGACACGGCAAGCTGTCGCGGCGCGCCTTCACCCGCACGATGATCGGCCTGGGCCTTACCGCGCCCCTGGCGACGCAGATGCTGGCGTATTCCGGCGTGGCCGTGGCGGCGGAGAAGCCGGTCTACAAGCCGACCAAACGCGGCGGCGGCGGGTCGCTGAAGGTGCTGTGGTGGCAGGGTCCGACGCTGCTCAATCCGCACTTCGCGGTCGGCACCAAGGATCAGGACGGCTCGCGCATGTTCTACGAGCCGCTGGCAGGATGGAACGCCGATGGCGATCTGGTGCCGGTGCTCGCCGCGGAAATCCCCACCGTCGAGAACGGCGGCCTGGCCGAGGACGGCACCTCGGTCACCTGGAAGCTCAAGCAAGGCGTGAAGTGGCACGACGGCCAGCCGTTCACTGCCGATGACTGCGTCTTCAACTGGGAATACTCGGCTGATCCGGCGACCGCCGCGGTGACCATCGGCACCTACAAGGACGTCAAGGTGGCCAAGGTCGACGACCACACGATCCGGGTGGATTTTCCCGAAGCCGACGCCGTTCTGGGCCGATCGCCTTCGTCGGTGCCTCCGGCATGATAATCCCCAAGCACCTGTTCGAGCCGTACAAGGGCGCCAAGTCACGCGAGGCGCCGGCCAACCTGACGCCCGGTCGGCACCGGTCCGTACCTGTTCGTCGATTTCAAGCCGGGCGACCTGGTGCAGGGCAAGATCAACCCGAACTACCACATGGAGAACCGGCCCTATTTCGACACCATCGAGATGAAGGGCGGCGGCGATGCGGTGTCGGCCGCGCGCGCCGTGCTGCAGACCGGCGAGTACGACTTCGCCTGGAACCTGCAGGTGGAGGACGAGATCCTCAAGCGGCTGGAGGCGAGCGGCAAGGGTCAGGTGGTGATCCTGCCAGCCGGCAGCATCGAACACATCCAGCTCAACAACACCGACCCGAACAAGGAGGTGGACGGCGAGCGGTCCAGCATCAAGACCAAGCATCCGTATCTGAGCGATCCAGCGGTCCGCGACGCGTTCAACCTGCTGGCGGATCGCGCCTCGGTCCACAAGTTCATCTACGGCCGCACCGGCGAAGACAGCGCCAACTTCCTCATCGCCCCCGAGAAATTCGCGTCCAAGAACACCCGCTACGAGTTCAACATCGACAAGGCGATCAAGCTGCTGGACGATGCCGGCTGGAAGCCCGGTGCCGATGGCGTGCGCGAAAAGAACGGCGTGAAGCTTCATGCGCTCTATCAGACCTCGATCAACGCGCCGCGTCAGAAGACCCAGGAGATCGTCAAGCAGGCCTGTCAGAAGGCCGGCATCTCGGTCGAGATCAAGTCCGTCACCGCGTCGGTGTTCTTCTCCTCGGACGTAGCCAATCTGGACACCTATCCGCACTTCGCCTGCGATCTCCAGATGTACACGACGACGATGCAGCAGCCGGATCCGGTGTCATTCATGCGGCAGTTCCTGTCGGTCGAGGTCGCGAGCAAAGCCAACAAGTTCCAAGGCCGCAACATCACCCGTTGGCAGAGCGCGGACTACGACAAGCTGTTCGAGCAGGCCGACAAGGAACTCAGCCCGGTCAAGCGCGCGGCGTTGTTCATCGCCATGAACGACATGGTGATCAAGAACGTGGTGGTGATCCCGGTGGTGACCCGTCCCAGTGTGGCTGCGGTCGGCAAGGACCTGCACGCGCCGTTGAGCGGCTGGGACACCAACACCTACGCGCTGCAGGACTGGTATCGCGATACCTGAGGCCGGCAGCGGCGGTGATCTGTTCCCGTCATTCCCGCGCAGGCGGGAACCCAGGGCCGCCGGACGGACGGTGTTCGCGAAGGGTGCCCGCTGCCGCGGGCATGACGATGCGCGAACCGTCGGCGCCATGAAGGCACGCCGATGAGCCGCTATCTCATCAGGCGGCTGCTCATCGCGATACCGAGCCTGCTCGGCATCAGCCTGGTGCTGTTCACCGTGCTGGCACTGGCACCGGGCGACCCGTTCGGGGACCTGGCAACCAACCCGGCGATCCCGCCGGAGGTGGCAGCGTCGCTGCGGCTGAAATTCGGCCTCGATGACCCGGTGCCGGTGCGCTACCTCCACTGGCTCACCGCCATGCTGCAAGGCGACTGGGGTTTCTCGTTCGCCAGCCGGATGAATGTCGATACGCTGATCCTGCAGCGCCTGCCGACCACGGTCGGTGTGATCGGTGTATCGCAGATCGTGGCGTTGCTGATTGCACTGCCGGTCGGTGTCTACGCGGCAACGCGGCCGTACTCGATCTTCGACCAGATCGCCAGCACGTTTGCCCTGATCGGATTCTCGCTCCCGCCGTTCTTTACCGGGCTGGTGTTCATCCTGCTGTTCAGCGTCGGCCTGAACTGGCTGCCGTTCGTGTACCGCTCGGATCTGTCCGCCTCCGGACTTGGCTGGTGGTGGGCTGAGTTCAGACAGGCGGCCATGCCGATCGCCGTGCTGGCGATGTTCCAGGCCGCCACCTGGACGCGCTTCGTGCGATCCGCCGTGCTTGACGTGATCCGCCTCGACTATGTCACCACCGCGCGCTCCAAGGGACTGCCGGAGAGCGGTGTGGTGCTGAAGCACATCGTGCGCAACGCATTGATCCCGGTCGTGACGCTGATCGCGTTGCAGATGCCGATCGTGTTCGGTGGCGCCATCGTGACCGAGCAGATCTTCCGCATTCCCGGGATCGGATCGCTGCTGATCAGCGCGATCCTGGCCAACGATACGCCGGTGATCATGGGTGTGACATTCGTGTTCGCCTGCCTCGTCGTTCTGTTCAATCTGATCGCGGATCTGCTGTATGGCTGGCTCGACCCCCGCATCTCCTACCGTTGACCTCGCGCGCACGGCGGTGGCCCAGACCAGGGCGGGGGCGCGCCAGGTCACGCCGTGGACGGACGCCTGGCGACGGTTTCGCCGTCATCGCCTCGCGGTGGTGAGCAGCGTGGTTCTGCTCGCGATGATCGTGGCAGTCGCGTTCGGCCCGTTGCTCTGGCATGTCCAGATCAACGAGATCGATTTCGCGGCGCAACTGCAGACGCCGAGTTGGGCGCATCCGCTTGGTACCGACGATCTTGGCCAGGACCTGCTTGCGCGCTTGCTGTATGGCGGACGGATTTCGCTCGCCGTCGGCCTGGCGGCGATGGCGGTGTCGGTCATCGTCGGCACCCTGGTCGGTTCGCTCGCCGGCATATCGCGCGGCAGCGTCGATGCCGCGCTGATGTGGGTCACCGACCTGTTCCTGTCGCTGCCGCCGCTGCCGGTACTGCTGCTGATCATGTACCTGTTCCGGGATTCGCTGAAGACCCTGATCGGGCCGGAGCTGGGCATTTTCGTCCTTATCGTCGCCGCGATCGGCGCGTTTCGCTGGATGATAACGGCCAGGCTGGTGCGCGCGCAGTTCTTCGCGCTGCGCGAGAAGGAGTTCGTGGAGGCAGCGCGCGCGCTCGGCGCCTCGACCTTCCGCGTGGTGGTGCGACATATCCTGCCGAACGCGCTCGGGCCGGTGATCGTCGCCGGCACGATCGACGTGGCCGCGGCCATCATCACCGAATCGACGCTCTCGTTTCTCGGTCTGGGCTTTCCGCCGGATATCCCAACCTGGGGCCGCATCCTGTTCGACGCCAAGGACGTGCTCGACGTCGCACCGCACTGGGCCTTGTTCGCAGGCGGCGCGATCTTCCTCGCTGTGCTCGCCATCAACTTCATCGGCGACGGATTGCGCGACGCGCTCGATCCGCGCCGCGTCATGTGATGCATGGCTGAACGCCTGCTCGAGATCCACGGACTGAAGACGCAATTCGCCACCGACAACGGCATGGTGCGGGCGGTCGACGGCGTCGACCTCACCATCGACCGCGGCGAGACGCTGGGCGTGGTCGGCGAGTCCGGCTGCGGCAAAACCGTCACCGCGATGACGGTACTGAAGCTGATCCAGATGCCGCCCGGCCGCATCGCGGATGGCAGCGTGTTGTGGGAGGGACGCGATCTCGTCCCGCTCGGCCCGGACGAAATGCGACAGATCCGCAGCAAGGAAATCGCGATCATCTTCCAGGAGCCGATGACCTCGCTGAACCCGGTCTATACGGTTGGGCCACCAGATCGCCGAAACCATCCGGGTGCACGAGGATCTCAGCCGACGCGATGCGATGGACCGTGCCATCGAGATGCTGCGCCTGGTCAACATCCCGACGCCGGAACGCCGAGCGCACGACTATCCGCACCAGTTCTCCGGAGGGATGCGTCAGCGGGTGATGATCGCGATGGCGCTGTCGTGCAATCCGAAGCTGCTGATCGCGGACGAACCGACCACCGCACTCGACGTGACGATCCAGGCGCAGATCCTCGACCTGCTGGCCGAGATGAAGTCGCGCCTCGGCATGGCGATCATGCTGATCACCCACGCGATGGGTGTGGTCGCCGAGACCGCGCAGCGAGTGGTGGTGATGTATGCCGGCCGTGTGGTCGAGGAGGCGACGGTCGAGCGGTTGTTCGCCAGTCCGCTGCATCCGTACACGCAGGGACTGATCCGCTCGATCCCGCGCATCGACAAGGACGCCGGCAGGCGGGCGCGGCTGGAGGCGATCGGCGGCACGGTGCCCAGCCTGATCGATCCGCCACCGGGCTGCCGCTTCGCCCCGCGCTGCCGGTTCGCGCAGCCCGCCTGCACTGCGGCGGTGCCCGAGCTGCGTGCTGCCGAGACAGGCCACAAGGTCGCCTGCATCCTGTATTGAGTGGGGCAATGAGCGAACCGCTGCTGCGCGTCAACGAGTTGGTGAAGAACTTTCCGGTGAAGGGCGGCGTGTTGCGCCGCACCGTCGATGAGGTGCATGCGGTCGATCACGTCAGCTTCGAGATCGCGGCCGGTGAAACGCTTGGCCTCGTCGGTGAATCGGGCTGCGGCAAATCGACCACCGGGCGCTGCATCCTGCGGTTGATCGAGCCGACCGCGGGCGAGGTCTGGTTCGACGGGCGCAATGTCGTTGAATTCGATCATTCCGAGCTCGAGAAGCTGCGCCGCGACATGCAGATCATCTTCCAGGATCCGTATGCGTCGCTGAACCCGCGGATGACGATCGGCGCGATCATCGGTGAGGCGCTGACCATCCACGGCCTGGCAAAGAACCGCCGGGCATACGAGGATCGCGTGGCCGAGTTGCTGGAGATCGTCGGGTTGAATGTCGATCACGTCCGGCGTTACCCGCACGAGTTCTCCGGCGGGCAGCGCCAGCGCATCGGCATCGCACGCGCGCTCGCGGTGTCGCCGAAACTGATCGTGTGCGATGAGCCGGTATCGGCGTTGGATGTGTCGATCCAGGCGCAGGTGATCAATCTGCTCGAGGACCTGCAGGAGCAGTTCAGCCTGACCTATCTGTTCATCGCACACGACCTGTCGGTGGTGGAGCACATCAGCACGCGGGTCGCGGTGATGTATCTCGGCCGGATCGTGGAGCTCGCGCCGGCGCGCGACCTTTACGACTCGCCGCTGCATCCGTACACCGAGGCGCTGCTGTCGGCCGTGCCGATTCCGGACCCGACGATGAAGCGCCAGCGCATCCGCCTGCAAGGCGATGTCCCGAACCCGATCCGTCCACCGCCGGGCTGTCATTTTCACACCCGCTGCCCGATCCGGGAACTGCCGCTGTGCAGTACCGAGAAGCCACCGCTGCGGCAAACGCATGAAGGTCATTGGGTCGCCTGCCACCTGCGTGGATAATGCCGGTTCCGGCACTTCCTCCGCACACTTTTAATTAACCGGAGCGTCATCCTACTGCACTGGCGAACTGCGCGCGGGCTGCCTAATTGCCGATGCGCCACGTCCGGGAGAGGGATGTCGATGCAGGATAATGGTGGTGGATATAATGCACCGCGCACCGAGGCGCTGCGTCGCGCGCTGCGGCAGGTGCGCGACGCAGCGGCGGCGGCGGACCTGCTGTTCCTCGAGGACTGGCAGACGCAGCGCCACCCTGGCATTGCTGCCTGCCTGCGTGCCAGCCAGATCCGTCGCGCCAACCCCACGCTGGCCGCCGAAATCCATGCCGAACTGACCAGGCGATAGGCCCCTTGCTTCGCGCGCCGCGCCGGTGGCACGGTGCGCGCGCAGGAGGGGCACGATGGCGGTCAACAAGATCTATCCCGACGCGCAGACCGCGCTGGCGGGGCTGCTACGCGACGATATGACGGTCATGTCGGGCGGCTTTGGCCTGTGCGGCATCCCCGCCGTGTTGATCGACGCGATTCGCGACAGCGGCGTGACGGGACTGACGATCGTCTCCAACAATGCGGGCATCGACGATGTCGGATTGGGCGTGCTGCTGAAGACGCGGCAGGTCCGCAAGATGATCAGCTCGTACGTGGGCGAAAATGCCACCTTCGCGCAGCAGTATCTCGCCGGCGAACTGGAGATCGAATTCAATCCGCAGGGCACGCTGGCGGAACGCATCCGTGCGGGCGGCGCCGGCATTGCCGGCTTCTACACCGCGACCGGCGCCGGCACGCAGATCGCCGAGGGCAAGGAGACCAAGCAGTTCGATGGCCGCAGTTATGTGCTGGAGCGCGGCCTGCGTGCCGACCTCGCGGTGATCCATGCCTGGAAGGCGGACCGCGAAGGCAACCTGATCTACCGGAAGACGGCGCGGAACTTCAACCCGATCATGGCGACCGCGGCGGATCAGGTGGTGGTCGAGGTGGAGGATGTGGTCGATTACGGCCAGATCGATCCCGACCACATCATCACGCCCGGCATCTTCGTCAATCGCATCGTGGAGCTGGAGACGGTGGACAAGCGGATCGAACAGCGCACCGTGCGCAAGCGGTATTGAGGAGGCTTCGACCATGCCCTGGACCCGCGACCAGATGGCCGCCCGTGCCGCGCGCGAGTTGTGCGACGGGTTCTACGTCAACCTCGGTATCGGCATTCCCACGCTGGTGGCGAACCACATACCCGAGGGCATGTCGATCCAGCTGCACTCCGAGAACGGCATGCTGGGCATGGGCCCGTTCCCGTTCGAGGGCGAGGAGGACCCCGACCTGGTCAACGCCGGCAAGCAGACGGTGACCGAGCTGCCGACCACCAGCTTTTTCGACAGTGCCGCCAGCTTCGCCATGGTGCGCGGCGGCCACATCGACATCTCGATCCTCGGCGCCTTGCAGGTGGCGGAGAACGGCGATCTCGCCAACTGGATGATCCCCGGCAAGATGGTGAAGGGGATGGGCGGGGCGATGGACCTGGTGGCCGGAGTAAAGCGGGTGGTGGTGCTGATGGAGCACACCGCCGGAGGCAAGCCCAAGCTGTTGAAGCGCTGCAACCTGCCGCTGACCGGCGCAGGCGTGATCGATCTGGTGATCACCGATCTAGGCGTGTTCGAGGTGGGCGACGGCGGCCTGCGGCTGGTCGACATCGCACCGGATGTGACGGTGGAGGAAATCCGCTCGAAGACCGAAGCGGGATTCACGGTGTCGCCGGAGTTGCAGCTGGCGGCGTGAGGAAGGCCGGGGTAGCGGGGGGCCGGGCAAGCACCGGCTCCAGCGGATTGCCCCAGAACGTGTCGCCGCTGCGGGCCAGCAGCATCAGGTCGGACTTCACCCAGGTATAGATTCGCCGGCGACCTTCCGGAGACAGCGGTCCGCCGGTAGCCACGATCGCCCGCAAGTGGGAAACATCGGGGCGGCGGCCGGGGCGCCGGAACGCGGCCCCGCCCAGCGTCTGTGCCGGAGCCACCACGACGGTGGCGGCCTCCTGTGCGGCGACGGTCAGCAGGCCGGCAGGGTCGGCGGCGGCGAGAATGACGGTGGTGCCTTCCAACAATGCGGCCAACCACGGCCATGCAGGTCCCACGACCAATAACCGGTCGTCGCGGCGCAGGTCGCCATGCAGCAGCAGCTCGGCAAGTGGGCGGACCAGAACGCCAGGTGGCCAGAGGCGCGTGAGGGCAGCGGCAACCTCCGCCGGGAGTATGCCCGAACCGATGCGGCGGATCTCCGCGCCGCTGAACCCGAGGCGTTGCCCACCCGCGGTGCGGAGCACCAGCGCCTCCGGTGTCGCGCAACGGCAAGCCAGGTCCAGAGGCTCGGTTGGAAGTCGCGCGAACGCCGCCACCGCGGTCCGGAAGGCGCCCGGCTGCCGTGCGGAGAACCCTTGCAGGGCAGGCCAATCGTCAAGGCAGATGCCATGCACTGTGCGCAGCCAGTGCATGAATGCCCAGGCGTTGCTGGTGACCACCATTTCCCGGTTCGGCGCAAACAGAATCTCGGCCATGGGCTCGCCCCTTGATCGCCCCGGACGGCGGGCGCTATATGCCGCGCTTCGCTCGGCCGGGGCCATAGCTCAGTTGGGAGAGCGCCTGAATGGCATTCAGGAGGTCAGGGGTTCGACTCCCCTTGGCTCCACCAATAAAATCAGCGGATTATGGCAATCAACCTCTTTTAGTCCCCGCCTGCAGCTAAGCGTAGGGCTTCACGGGGGCTTCAACGAAGCGCAGACAGCTGCGCTTGCGTCTAACGCTGCGTTGCGCTCATACACCGTAACCGTCATTACCCTTTCCCGCGAGTGGTGCTCGGATTGCGAACCTCGAGAAGTTCTTTGTGCGCCGCAGGCGCTCTCGCCGGCGCCTTGAACAGCGCTGAGCACACGTAGCCGCTGGGGCCCTGACGCGCTACGGGGCGCCGGGGGCCTCCTGGTGGCGTTGCGAGAAGACTGCGGCTATGCTCGCTTGATGAGCCGCAGGATCAACAGCAGAATCACCGCGCCGATGACCGTGCCTGCGCGTTGTCGGTGATGCCGGGGAACAGCCGCCGCAGTTCGATGGCGGCCGACAGCTCGCCCCGCTGCTCGTAGACTGCACGGATCGCAGCGGCTTCTGCCTCGGTGACGACGAACATCGCTGGAGCATGGGCACGCTGGACGGGGCCGACAAGCCGAGAGGCGCGCCGCGAGAAGCGTGCGATGCTGTCGGCGTCGTTGCGGCGCATGCTGTGCCTCTGTCGGAAGGACACAACCCAGCGTCGCTCGTCCGGAGGCGGAGGGCCCTTCCTCGGTCCTCCGTCTCGCGCCGCTCACCACGGTTGCGGGTTGTCGCGCGAGGTCACCACGAAGTCCGTGCGGTCGGCGCGCGCGCTGGCGGCTGGTGCCAGCCAGCGCGGCGCTGTTACGGCAGCCAATCTCCAGGCCAACTCGCGAATTCGTCCATGCTCACCGGGAATTGGGTGTCCGAGTTATCGATGTCTTTGGGCCGGGACCGCGACAGGAGGGCCCCTGTATCCGGCTCGACGCGGGACGACACATTGTTGGTGAACGAACTAACGAACAGGCTGATCGCGAAGCTCCCTGCTGCCTCTACCCGGCGCGTCGACCTGTTCAAGGAACACGCGGGGGCGGCGTTCCTGTGATGGCCGAGAATGCATCACATCGATATCGATCATGCATAGTCACGACTAACCACTCGGCGACCTCGTGAGCTACTCCGTCCGGTGATGCAGGCAGCCCATTTCAGCATCACCTATTTGGGTGGTGCAATTCACCAATGGTTCCACTAAAAGAAAGAGGCTGAGTGGTCCATGGCCGGGCTGCGCGAGTGCCACACTGGACCAGCCAACTAGCCTGAAGACGGAATCTTGCTTGTGAACGACTGGGCCGCAACCACGCATATTCGTCAGCCTCGTGCTCAGAACGAAGTAGAAATACTGGCGGAGGAGAACGCCAAACTGCGCCGCCATGTCGACGCGCTGCGGTTCGCGCCCGTGTTGCAAGCTCTCGCCCTCCTCTGCTTTCTGCTCCTATTCGCGGCCAGTGCGGTGTTCTTCACCGTCGAGGCTGACGAGGCCTGGATACTGCTCAGCACGATGAAGGCGTTCGGGCTGCCGGTCCCGGAAACAACGGCCGTTGCCTCTCCTACGCTCGCCAGTGGCGGGCTGCACACACTAGTCCACGGCGGGCTCGCTACCTTCGGCAGATCGATACTTGTGCATCGCGCAGTCTCGATCTCGTTCAGTATAGGTTTGCTCGGGCTGGTCTTCGCAATCCTGCGCAGGCTCCCGGCCTCGCCAAGCCTGGCTCTGGCAGGCACTGTGCTGTTCGCGGCGGTGCCGGGCTTCGTGCTGCAGGCCGGGCTCGCCACCGCAGAGGTGATGGCCACCGCTCTGATGCTAGTCGGGCTGCTAGTCTGGGCCCTGCGCGGGCTGCAGTCGGTTGCGGGTGCGGTCTGGGCTGGCGTCGTGGTCGGACTCGCGTGTGCGACCCGCGTTAACTGCGTGGTCGCGCTCGCGGCAATGGGCGGGGGTGTCTTGCTTGTGCGCTTGCCGTGGCGGGACCGGCTAATACGGTCGTGCCTGGGGATCGGTATCGCGGTCCTATTGTTTGCTGTTGGGCTGTGCCTGTATGTGCTCGCGTTCCGCGTGACCAGTTACGGCGATCTTATCGCCGACATGGCCGGCAGTACGGGAGTCGGATCGGAGCACAAGCCCTGGAGCGAGATCGTTCGCTACCTACTGATCTCGAACGCGCTCTTGCCGCTGTTCGTGGGCGTTGGTGCGGCGGCGGCGCTAGTCGGAGGCGCAATGTCGCACGCGGAATCTGGGGCGCGCCGGTTCTGCGCGCTGCTGCTGATCACGGCCGTGGTCGGCTGGGCGGCGTGGGCGTGGAAGGCGCCCATCCCGCACGTCCGGTATCTCTGGCCGTTCATCTGCTGCACATGGCTTGCGGCGGTGATGGTGCTAATAGCGCTGGTCCAGCGGACCGCTGATCGGCAGCCGAGGCTTGCGTTCCAGGGAGCCGTACTGGCCGTGTGCGCTTACCAGGGCCTTGCGAGCGCATTCCTTGTGATGGACGGGGAAAGCCTGGTCCTCGTCTATCAATTGAACCAGAGGGCGCCGTTGACCTTGCCACGTAAGAATTTTAGTGCGGCCGCTGATCAGCGCGCCGTGGCTGAGTTTTTGGCGCACTTGCCGGCAGACGCGAAGCTCTACGCGGTCGAACCAGCCGCGCAGTACCCACTCACCTATCTTAGCAGCCGGCCGATCAAGTCCGTGCAGAACTCCACGGGTTTTGATGACATGAGCTACCTCGTGCTGGGGCCAACGGAGAATGCCCTGTGGCGGCCCCCGGCGGGGTTTACAGTATGGCTGGCCGAGCTACCGGGTCCGAGGCGTTCCGGAGCGGAGACAACGCCGTATACCGTATCCGCCCGGAGGCTCCGGTGCCAAAGATGCAGACCATCGACTGGAGTCGACCTCGGACGTCGTCGGATCTCCAACCCGATGCCTCGTAGCCGCACCCTACCGGCGGCGCTGATCAGCGGGCACTAACGCTCGCGCCCTAACAGGCGGGCGGCAGGGTGCTTTAACACGTTTGCCTGTCTATTATCGACGCAGGCAGCATCAGCGCGACAAGACCGCCGCGTTGGCCAACATCCGCACGCTGACTTGACCGCATCGCCGCCGCCGTGCCTCGGCTGGTGACGCCAGGCCACAGCAGCCTGATGCGGTGAGCGCGCTCAGTGATAAGCTGGTGGCCGAGGCGTGATGCACTGTGACGGGACCGCCAAGTGACCGCCGCTGCGCTGGCATCGCCTGCCGCTGGTTGCGTTGGTTCCGGATGGCCGCGGTCATAGGTGGCACTACTACTGCCGGGCGTTAACCCGTCTTCGCGGATTCGCCCCCCTGAAGAGCCATTTTACGATGGTTGCTGTCGGATACGATCTTGATTTCCCACATAGATTTTTTACCGCCATAGCTGAAATCGGCTGTAGTGAAGACCTACCCTATTTCCACGCCTGGATTCCTGCGCCTACGATGGCGACACGGGAGTTCGAAGTCGCGGGGCGCCACAGAGACCTGCCGGAATCGCAATCTACGCGTTGTGCAAGACGCCCTGTAGTGAAGACCTTTCCGGTTAACTCTTTGATCGACAACGAGCGGAGACCTGAAAATCCCTCCAATCCGCGAAGACGGGTTAACGAGCGCACTTTGCAACGGTGTCGGGGAGACTTTGATCAATCCCTCAAACGGTCGGTCCATTTTGGATTATGAGAAACAGGGCGGCACCGATTGAAGCAGCGCAGAGGATGAAGGTGATCCCGACGAGCGGGTTGCGCGGTGCATTATACCCGAAGCTCGCGAAGACCAGCGTGAGCCAAATCACCAGCACGGTCACGAGCGGAACGTTGAGTGAAGTGGTTGCCTCCTCGACCAAGGTCCAGCGTAGTTCGATCACTTGTCGAATCTGACTTTTCATTTCGTCGCTGAGGGCACGCTGGCGGGAGGTTTCCGGGGCGAGCGCCAGGACTGCGTCCTGCAGATGATTTAGCAACTGCTCTGCTCGCGGATCGTCCACCACCTCCGGCTTATTGTCACTCGGCCATGTGCCAGCGAGCGCCTGCTCCGCATACCGGGGATAAGGGCCCGAGCCGCATCCCCCTGAGGTCCATAAGTGCGGAGCGTACGCGATCCAGCAACACGATCTGCGTAGCGAAATGCTTCAGGTCACGTGCGGCTGTTGCTCAAATCGGACAGAGTGGGGCAGCCCTCCGCCAGATGTTGGGACCGCATCCAGCGCATGCGAGAGTTGTATCGACTGCAGCGTGCGCTACAACTCCGCCGTCGCTTGCCGCGGTCGCTGAACAGGTCGGATTTCGGCACTAGCCGGATGCTGTGGCCTCTCATCCGCCTGCAATTTTTGGACGGCGACCCCGCCACCGGCGTGAGCGGATGGCTGATTTCGGTCGCGGCGAACCTGCCCTACGATGCCAACCGCCCCTCAGGATGGAACGCGAATGGCCCAAAACAGTCGACGAAAGATGCAGACCCTCGCCGCCATCATACTCGGCGGACTCGCCGCAATCGGCGTAGGGACGGCACAGGGGCAGCCGGCGAAAGTACTGACCGTGGTGCCCAGCGCCGATCTGCCGAACATCGATCCGGTGTTCGCCTCGGTCGTTATCACCCGCATCTTCGGCATGATGGTCTACGAGCAGCTTTTCTCGTGGGACAGCGACCTGCAGCCCAAGCCGCAGATGGTGGAGAGCTGGACCACCTCGCCGGACGGGTTGAGCTGGCGCTTCACGCTGCGCGCCGGCCAGAAGTTCCATGACGGCGCACCAGTCATCTCCGCCGACGTCATCGCCTCGCTGAAACGCTGGATGCAGAAGGACATCGTCGGTCAGCGCCTCGGCGCGATCACCGCCGGGACGGATGCAATCGACGACAAGACCTTCGAGATCAAGCTGAAGCAACCCGTTGCCTACATGCTGTTCGCGCTCGGCTCGGCGATCGGCCAGGTGCCGTTCATCATGCGCGCGAAGGACATCGAGGCGCTCGATCCCTCCAAGCCGCTGACAACCGAGAACGGCTCCGGCCCGTTCCGCTATGATCCCGGCGCCTCCGTCAGCGGCGATCGCGTCGTGTTCGACAAGAACGCCGATTACGTCCCGCGCAGCGAGCCGCCGGACGGGCTTGCCGGTGGGCGCGTCGTGAAAGTGGACCGCGTCGTCTGGAAGATCATTCCGGACCCATCCACCGCCGCGGCGGCGCTGCAGCAGGGCGAGGTCGATCTCGTTGAGCAGCCTTCGCTCGACCTCGTGTCGGTGCTCGCGAAGAACCGCGACGTACGCCTGCAGAAGCTGACTGAAATGGCGAACCAAGTGTTGCTGCGCCCGAATTCGCTAAATCCACCGTTCAACGATCCGCGCGCACGGCTCGCGCTCGCCTATCTGACCGACCAATCGGACATTCTCGCCGGCGGCTTTGGCAATCCGCAGTGGTGGCATCCCTGCGACGCCTATTTTGTCTGCGGCGGCCCGTACGGCAACGAGGCCGGCGCGGCGGACTACAAAAAAACCAACGTCGAGAAGGCGAAGCAACTCCTCGCCGAAGCGGGCTATCACGGCGAGAAGCTGGCCTTCGTGACGACGCACACCTACCAGTGGATCGGCCAAATGTCGGAAGTCGTCGCGCAGGAGCTGCGCACGGCCGGGATGAACGTCGATCTCCAATTCCTCGACTGGGTGAACGTCACCGGTCGCCTGCTCAACAAGGACACGCCAGAGAAGGGCGGCTGGAACCTCTTTCTCACCGGCGCTAGCGGGCCGACGATGCACTCGCCGCTGACCAATATCGGCACCGCCATGACCTGCGACGGTAAGAACTGGATCGGCTGGCCCTGCGACGCAACTGCGGAGAAGCTGCGCGCGGCCTTCCTCCAGGTGGACGGCCTGCAAGCGCAGAAGGCGGCGGCGGTCACGTTGCAGGAGCGACTCGCTGAGGTGCAGCCCTATCGCGTGCTCGGCCAATACGACCAGCCGGTCGCAATGCGAGCCGACCTTACCGGCTTCCTGATGTCGCCGGTGATCATCTACTGGAACATTGACAAGCCGTAGCGCGAGACTGCTTGGCGTGAGCGCCCGCTCACCTAGCGTCGGCGGCACCCGCCCGAGCTTCTCGGCCAGCCATGCCACGGTGGCTAAGCGCATCGGTGTGCTGTCGGACGCGGAGGCGCTATGGCTCGAGGTGGTAGAGCGGGCGGTTGTTGGTGATCGCCTTGCGATACCAGCTGGCGACGCCACCCAGCACGCCATAGCTCACCGGCTGGAACCACTTGCGCTTGCCGTTGCGCGCCTCGTAGCGGGCAACATAGGCGCCGATCCGACCATCCTGATTGTAGTAGGGATACAGCGTGTCGTGCCCGAGCGTGTTCAGCAGTTCGGCTGGCTCGTGCGCCTCGAGGGGCGGCGGAAAGATCGAGCACCAGTCATCGTCTTTCCCGTTGTCCTGCGCCGTCTCCGGCTTTGCGCGTGGATGGTGATCCTGCCCGTTGGAGCGCCTCTCCAGCAGGCCGCGCGCGCGGAGGGCGTCGAACACCTGCTGCTGCGAGCAACCGGCGTGGCATCGGAACAGGATCTTGCCGTCGTCACCGTCGCGGAGGGAAAGGCTGGGGTTGGCGTCATTGTGCGCTGGGCAGCGCGCGTCCCACTCTGCACCGTGACACTTGGCGCCGCCTAGGCGCAGGCGACCTCCGCGGCGGTCATGCCGCGGCCTCACGCTGCTCACGCAGCCGGTGTCTGACCCAGGTGCTGGCTTCAAGTTGGTCGCGGAGCGGGGTGATCGGGGCTGCGCTCATAGCTGCGCCTCCCCGTCATCGTCGCTGTCGCTCGTGAAGTACCCGGATTTCCTTTTGGCCCTTTCCTTCTCCGCTCGCACACGAGAAAGCTGTGTTTCGTCCAGCACGACCTGGATAGCGTCATCCCACCGCAGATCGGCGTGCTCGGCGAGGACCGCGCGAACGCGGAGCTGCAAGCCTTCCGGGAGGTCGGCAGCAGCGGCCTCTTTGTCGAATTGCTGCTCCATCGCCTTGAACCTCTCCCGCAGCTGTTGGCTGCGATGGAAGGCGCGGAGCTGCGCGAGGCGGGCGGTCTCGCGGAACACGATGGTCTTGCCGGCGGCGGTTGGCATAACCAGCAGCGGCGCGCGGTGTCCGGTGGCGTAGGAGGTCCGACCCAAGCCGAAGCCGCATTCCGCATCCAAAAAATCAGTTGAACCTGCGACCGATCTGGCACCAGCGCAAGGACCGGGTCCAGGCCCATATGCTCGTCTGCTTTCTCGCCTTCGTGCTGTGGAAGAGCCTGGAGATGTGGCAGTCTCGCGCCGGCCTCGGAAACTCGCCGCGCACGATCCTCGACGAGTTCGCACGCATTCAATCGCACGACGTGGTCCTGCCAACCGCAACGCACGGCCACATCCGCCTGCGCTGGGTCACTCACGGACGCCGCACAATCGACCCTCCTCAATCGCCTCGGCATTGTCCTGCCCAAGCGCATGCGCTTGCCAGAACTGACATTGCCACCTCTCGCAGCCAGCGCCTGATCCCGCATCCGGGGTAAATGTTGTGCCGACTTTTTTGTCTAAGCCTTTAATTCATCGATACCTGAGGGTCGATCCTGCTCAAGTTGGGCTAGCGCGCGCCCAGTGGGGCCACGGTCCGGCGCGATGACCGCGCGACCAGTCCCCATCGCTGTAGCCATGCCGATCCGTCGCGAGCTCCGCTGCCTCTATGAGCAACGAGCAGGCCGCGGTGGCTCGCTCAGCAGATGCACTCGCCGGCGAAGGTGACCGAGCAACGCAAACGCTGCAACCGGCACAGCAGCGGCCTCGTCTTTTTCGTTTTCCGGGTTACTTCCTTCCGCTACAACGTTGTGAAAGCTAGACGGTGGGGGTGGGGTCATGGCTCCATGCCGGCTTGGCAAAACACTGGGTAACGCGGTTACTTTGATTTCCTCGGGTCTCGAAGAAGGCCTGTGCAGATTGAATTGCGAAGGATAGATTGATGGTCCGCAGAGTTTACGGCAACGGGCCGTCCGCAGCGGCAGGTGCTTTGCATCCGACGTCCGGATTCGATGTGATCACGACGCTTCTCGGATCACTCGGCCGGGCGGCAGTGACCATTGCGCTCATTATCGCGACACTTCTTTATCTCGCGCTCTCCATGAACCGTACGGTCAACCTCACGGACGAAGGGTTGGTACTGTTTGGCGCGGAACGGGTTTTGAACGGCGACATTCCGCATCGCGACTTCTTTACCCTCTACGGACCGGCACAATTCTACTTGCTCGCCGCCCTGTACAAGGTCTTCGGAACATCTGTTCTGGTCGAGCGTGTCTGGGACACCGTTGTGCGGTGCTGTTGCGTCGTACTGGTTTTCATTATCGTCAGGCAGGTGGCGCCACGCAGCATAGGCTTTCTGACAGCAGCGGCAAGCCTGGTGTGGCTCGCTTCCTTCGAGTTTTATGGCTATCCCGTGTTTCCTGCGCTTGCGGCAGCGTTGGGCGGAGTAACGCTTTTGGCGCCAGTGCTCGCATGCGCGGAACCAACGCCACGGTTAATTGCGGCTGGAGCATGTGTGGGCGTGGTCGCATTGTTCCGTTACGACGTTGGTTTCGCCGTCTTCGGCTCGGAATGTATGATACTGGCATTCGCCACTTGGTCCCGCCAGCAGCCCACGACGCTTGGCCTTGGTAACGTAGCGCGGTGCCTGTCTCTGTTCGGCGCCGGCTTTGCCGTTGTTGTGGCACCAGTAGCGATCGCGTTTGCAGTTGACCGTGTTATTCCAGATCTGGTATTCGACGTCGTCACCTATTCGGCCCAGTACGTGAAGATGCGCTCCTTGCCGTTCCCGCCGCGATGGTGGATATGGAAGCAGCCGGTGGCCTTGGCAGTTTACCTACCCCTGGCACTGTGTGTTGCGGCCGTGCCAACCATAGCAGATATTGCAAGGTGTCGGCCAAAGCGCGCGAAAGCGTCAGAGGACTGCGAGCCGCAGTCCGCAGCCCCAGCCGCTGTGGGGTGGATGTTGCTGCTGTTGTTCGTCCTGACGCTGGTATTTTTTGGTAAAGGATTTGTTCGCGTCAGTATTATTCACATGGGTATGGCCCTGGTCTCGTCGGTTGCGTTGGTCGGCGTCCTGGCGCGGCCGATACGCGGCCGTGGCTTGGTTGGACGAGGCATGGCGATAGCAGCCGTGCTCGCTACCGGTGTGTTCACTTTGCTGAACTTGGGCGCGGGGTTGCAAAAGGCTGTGAGCAACATCGCCTGGGCCAGCGATCCGGAGTCGTGGGCGCAGTCCGCCGCTGGAAAACCGCCCCAATCGGGAAGCTGCCGCGTACCGGCCGAACTGGCGCGACTGGCGTGCTTCCGCGTCAGTCCCGCGGAGATCGAGACGGTACTCTATGTCCAACGGTCGAGCGGGCCTGACGATCCGGTGCTGAGCGGCGTGTCCCGGCACGACAGGATTTTCGTGAACGATATATTCCTCTACTTTGCTACCAGCCGCAAGTCTGTTACAAAGTGGCATGAGTACGATCCGGGACTGCAGACGACGGCCGTGATCCAAGAGAAAATGGTCCGTGAGCTGCGACAAGCGCGGCCCAAGTTGGTTGTGACTCGAAGGAATCTGGGAAGACGTGGACGAGCCGAACGGGAGCGCACTCAGCAGCGGCGTAACGATCCTGGACGACTATCTGAGGCGAGCGTACGAGCCGGTTGCCAGGTTTGGCCCCAATACGATCCTGGAAGCCAGATCAGTGGAGGAACCCTCATGACGCCCCAGGAATACGCGAGGGATTGTCGACTGTCGCAGACTGTCGCGTGGCAGGCTCACAGTAGCCTCTTCTCACGTCCTGTTGTTCATCGGATATGGCCGTGACTGTCGACCTCTTTGCTTTCCGAAGGAACCATTACAGCCAAAACGGCGAGGATGGCATCATAGCAAAGGCGACAGAGGAACTCGGGCTTCAAAAGGGATTTTTCGTCGAGTTTGGCGCGTGGGACGGTAAGCACTGGAGTAATACCTACCGCTTGATCGGTGAAGGTTGGTCAGGCTGTCTGATCGAAGCCGACACAAAAAAATATTCAGAACTCTGCGACAACGTTCCAAACGACAACATCATTAAGATCAATGCTCGGGTTAAGCCGGTTGGCCAAGGGTCGCTAGACGAGCTGTTGCGCGGTCATGGAGTCGACCACGTCGACCTGATGTCGATTGACATCGATTCCGACGACCTCGCGATCTGGGAGAGTGTGGTCTCCTATTCTCCAACCATTGTCGTCATTGAGTATAATCCTACGATCCCGTTTGATACCCGCTACAGGAATCCTCCTGGGGCGTTTCACGGCAATTCAGCATTGTCTATCTTAGAGCTAGCGTCCCGCCGCTCTTATGTACTAGTGGCAGGTACCGACACGAACCTGATCTTCATCAGGCAAGACGCATGGGCGAGTTCGTCCATTCCAGCGAGGACCCTGCAGGAGGTTCGCGACAATACATTCCAGCTTCGCTATTTTTTCTCTCAGGATGGAATGCTGCTGCACACGTACGAGCTGTTCGCCAAGGCTGGTGTGACCGAGCTGTTTCCCGTACCTTGGACCTTTACAGTCGCAGCCCAACCGGTGCCGAGGCTGCTTCGCCGGCGCTCGGATAGGATCAATCCTGCCGCGGTAGCGTTTTCCCTGCTGGTCGCCGCAATACGATGTCCGTTCCAGCTGCTGAAGCTTACGACGTATGCGATGGGTACAATGGTCCAAGGGAAGTCGCGAGCAGAGATATTAGCCTTAGTTACAAAGAAGGATAAGCTCACCAATCTCCTCAAAGAGAAAGCATGAGGGTACGACATCCTGCCATCGATGGACTGGCGCGTCGAGAACAGCACGTTGCCGAATACCGCAGGCGACGAGATCCGATCGCCGCCGAACGGCTTGTTTGGCAGGCGCATACCTTTAGGCACTTGGTTCATCTTCTGCCGGGAGAGACGATCATGGAAATCGGTGGCGGCGATGGCGATTTCACCAGGGCGCTGGTGGACATGACGCGGGGGCGGAATCCGTTGTTGTCTGTCACCGCCACGGGGCAGGCGGCGCCACCTGCCGGGCGTCGAGACCGTCGCCGATCGACAGCCTGCCGGGGCCGATCGCCGGTCGGCGATTTCAATATATCGTGGCGCAGAATGTCGCTTGACCGCGACACCGTCGCCTATCTTCTTGAGCACGCCTTCGCGCTGCTGGAGGATGGCGGCCGCGCCGTCTTCATGGAGGCCAACCCTTGGAACCCCATGTCGGCACTGCGCGTCCTGCGCGAGCGGTCTCCTCGGCCGCCGCTGTCCCCGACTTTGCTTAGCCGGACCCAGCTCTACGAATTGCTGTCCGAGATTGGCTTCATCCGCGTCTCCGCCCGATTCACCGACTTTGTCTACCGCCCGCTCGTGCCTGACCGCCACGGATGGCCTGGGTGATGCGCAATGCGTCGGTGCTGCTGGAGAACATGCCGCTGGTGCAGAAACCTGGCCGGGCGGATCGTGCTGCACGCGCAAAAACCGCCGCGCACCGTGGCGCGACCCGCGGTTTCGCTGTGCGGACACGAGAGCCTGCGCCAGGCAGTGTCGTTCGTGATCCCTTGTCACAACGAGGAAATGAATATGCCTCGCCTGGTCGATGGCCTGCGCGGCCATTACGGCGATTACGTGCACGAGATCGTCCTGGTCAACGACAACTCCCGCGATGGCACGGCGGCGGTGATCGACCGGCTGGCCGCCGAGGATCCCAAGGATCATCCCAGTTCACCGGTCGCCACCCAATGGCGTCGGCCGGCGCTGCGCGACGGCTATGCCGCGACGTCCGGGCGGTGGGTCATGTCGATGGACTGCGACTTCCAGCACCTGTTGCCGGAGATGGAGGACATGTTCGATGCCGCCGCCGAAGGCGCCGATGTTGTCTTGGCAGCCGCTTCTCGCGTCACAGCGTGCTGATCAACTATCCGTTTGGCAAGATCCTCGCCAACCGGTCCTTCCATGTGCTCGCCAACTTGGCAGTCCGGCTCGGCAGCTTGCGGGACGTGACGAACAACCTGAGGCTGATGCGCGGCGAGCTGGCGCGACAGATCGTCATCACCGAGCCCTGGTTCGCAGCGAATGCCGAAATCGGCCTGCAACTGGTGCTGCTCGGTCGCACGATCCGCGAGGTGCCGATCTCATGGATCAATCGGACCTTCGATATGGGTCACAGCTCGTTCAAGGTGCTGAAGTCGGGTGGCGGCTACGCCGGCGTCCTGTGGCGATTCGCAAGGCGACCCGCTTGGCAGACGGCCAGCCTAACGGCAACGCGGTTTCATGCACCGGCAAGCAACACCTGAGGATAACGCAGAATGGACGTTGCGATCATCACCGGATCGGCCGGCCTGATCGGCTCCGAGGCGGCCCGCTTCTTCGCCGGACAAGGACTGCGCGTCGTCGGCATCGACAACGACATGCGGAGCCGACTTCTTCGGCGCCGATGCCTCCACCGACTGGAACCGTCGGCAGCTGGAGGCCCGGTGCCCGGCTACACCATGTCGATGCCGATATCCGCGACGCCGATGCGATGGAGGCAATCTTCCGCCGCTATGCCGGCTCGATCGCCACCGTCATTCATGCCGCGGCGCAGCCGTCGCACGACTGGGCGGCGACGGATCCGCTCACTGATTTCACCGTAAACGCCAACGGCACGCTGGTGCTGCTGGAGATGACACGGCGGCACGCCCCGACGCGCACCGTTCATCTTCATGAGCACGAACAAGGTGTACGGCGACACGCCGAACCACCTGCCGCTGGTGGAACAGGAGACGCGCTGGGAGTGCGATGCATCACATCCGTTCGCCGAGCACGGCATCGACGAAAGCATGAGCATCGACGCCACGATGCACAGTCTGTTCGGCGTGTCCAAGGCGTCGGCCGATCTGATGGTGCAGGAATATGGCCGCTATTTCGGCATGCCGACCGCGTGCTTCCGCGGCGGCTGCCTGACCGGTCCGGCGCACTCCGGCGCGCCGCTGCATGGCTTTCTGAGCTGGCTGGTGAAGTGCGCAGTGACCGGCCAGCCCTACACGGTCTTGGCTACAAGGGCAAGCAGGTGCGCGACAACATCCACGCGGCCGATCTGGTCAGCGCGCTGTGGCACTTCTTCCGCAGCCCGCGGGTGGCGGAGGTCTACAACATCGGCGGCGGCCGCCATTCCCAGTGCTCGATGCTGGAGGCGATCGCGATCTGCGAGCGGCTGACCGGCAGGCCGATGAACTGGAGCTACAGCGAGGACAATCGCGCAGGCGATCACATCTGGTGGATATCCGACGTTCGCAAGTTCCAGAGCCATTTTCCCGAATGGTGCTACCGCTACGATCTCGAGCGGCTGATCGGCGAAATCCATGCAGCGGTGGATTATCGCGTCGGCGCACAGGACATCACAGCATGATCAACACGATCTGCGACCAAAGTGGCGATCTGAACACCGCTTCCTCAACTTCGGTGCGGCCTGAATGATGGTTGCAAGCTTGGTGGCTGCCGGCGCAGACCGGGCCTAGAGGTGCGGTCTATCGCCGTTCGATAATACCTTTGCCACCGGCTGTCTGTTGTAATTAGATGGGGTAACGGGCCGGCAACAGCCCAGCATGGCAGTTGGGTGTGGTCATCCCCTGGGGTCATTGGAGCAGATCGAGTGCGGGTAATCTTGGCGATCATTATCGTCATTGCTGCGCTGATAAACATCGCACAGGCGCAAGGCCCCATTCCGAATGGTTCAGTTCCAGACGGTGAACCGTGCATGGACCCCCCAGCTGACGAAATCACTGCCAGCAATCGCTGCGCTGGCTCACCCTTTCTATCGGGGAAGAGCACGTGTTCGCCCGGCCCCGCATATTATCGATCAGGTAGTCCTGATCTCCAACATAGTCCATGGCTTTGCAAGGATAGCGGCTTCGATTGCGCCTTCCCGGACACGCACGGTGCTCTGATTGGGCACAACTACCCAAAATATTTCATGGGCCAGAATGTCGTTTGTCTGCCAGATGTCTCTTCATCGGGCAGCGGGTCGACGAGGCATCCGTATTTTCGACCGGAATAACCTGCTGGTTCATTTCATACCTCCTTTCCGACTGGCTCTAATCCGACAGCCACTCATTGCGCAGCGCCCGGCGATATGCGGCCTGCCGGCATGGCGAGGAGCAGTAAAGGGTGACGATGCGGGTTATGGCGCGACCGAGAGCCACACCAACTCCGCCGATCATGTCCAGCTTTAATGGGGGCTTCCCCCAGCCGGCGCGACTATTGAGCCTGACGCGCGACGAATTGCTGATCAAGCTGGGACCGGCCAAGGAAAGGGCAACCGACAGAATGGCGCCCTGGGCAGCAGACGCTCGGCCCAGAACCGATCGAGCTGCAACTCCCGCCACAGATGCAGCGCCAGCCAGCAGCCCCCCATTGCCGCGGTTGGCGCAGTCGAAGATCGGACAGCTTCAACCGAACGATCGAGGCGTCCAGCAGAACCCTTCGCAGCGATCCTCCGGGAACAGCACCAGCGTCTTCGGCCGAGCACTCCCTTCCTCTAATACGCCAATCCACGGCGGATCGGCTAAGATCGGTTAAGCAACGGATCTGCGTCGCGGTCCGGCGCACGCGGAGCGGCAGGCACCGGAGCGTCATCTGCTTCGCCCTCGCGGCGGATCGCCTCGGGGGGCAGGTGATCGGGCGGATGGCAGATCAGGCACGGCCAACGCTGCTCGAGCCGGCGACCAGTAGGAAGGATGGAAAGATTGGGGCATGGCCCGACTAAGGCGGGGTGGGCGCGCGACGGCTACGCGGTCACGATCAGGACGAGCGCCACGCCGCCGATCACCGCGAGAAAGACCAGCTCGGTGGTGTCCATCGGCCCCTCGGCCGCGGCAGGCTGCGAGGTCGGTAAAAGCGGCCTACGCTGCTAAATCCCCCTGATCGGCTCGAGACCGGCGCCGGATGGCAGATCATTCGCCGCCAGCCGCGCGGCTGATGCCGCTCCGTCCATCAGCGCGTTCCCTCGCGCGCCCGAGACCATGCGCCTGCCGGCGGCAGCGTCAGGTTCGCTGTGCAGGGCCAGGAACGCCTTGACCTCTGCCTCGAACTGGGGTTCGACCGGTTCGGTCTTCCGGGCGGGCAGCAAGGAATAGGGCGGAAGGGACGCGGTCACGCCGGCAAACCATGCAACAGCGAGGGGAAGGACGATAAATAAAATCGCATGCGCGACCATTTCGCCCCCTGCCAACCGAGGACTTGATGTTTCATGGTTTAGGGGCGCAGTGCAACTTAAATCGCGATTTGATTTGTGCTGCGCGCCTCACGCCAAATCCCAAAAGAACCACGTTATGAACAGCACCACGGCGACGATGGCGAGCTACACGGCCATGCCCAATAGGACAGATACTGCGATACCGCGAGCCGGTGCCAGATCGTCCGCCTCATTGCGGTCGGGCTGACGGGCCGCCACGTCCCGCGTCGATGGGCCACTGCAGGTCCGCAAAGGCCTGATGGCGGCAACCGCCTCTGTATCAGACCAGCACCCGTAGCCGTCCCGCAGCGTCGTCCGTGGCGTCGGCCGGCCGTGGTAGGCATCGGCGACGCTCAGCGCTGGCCTGGCGGACGGTAGGCGTTCGCGGGCAGCGGTGGCGGTTGACGTGCTGCTGGCTCGGGTGGAGGCGGTGTGGGTGGTGCCGCATCCCCGCGCAGCAACAGGTTGCGCACGTTCGATTGATGCCACGCGCCACCGCGCGCGGTGCGCACGCCCCGTGCATTCAACGCCGCAGCGATGCCCCGCATGTCCCGTGTGCCAGCCTGCTGTATCTCCCGGACCACCGGCAGCACGTTTCGCGCGAACGCCGCCGCACGTTCCCGCGTAGCTGCCGCCCCTTTGGCCTGCGCCTCGCCAAGGTTGGTCCGGTTGCCCAGTACCGCGCCCTGCGCCTTCTTGCGCGCCAGCGCCTCGCGTGTCCGCTCCGAGATCAGAGCGCGCTCCTTCTCGGCGAAGGCTGCGTAGATGTGCAGCATGAATGGATCGGCATCGGCGCCGAGCGTGGTCACGATGAACGGCACCTTGTGCACCATAAGCCCGCTGATGAAGTGCACGTCGCGGCTCAGCCGGTCGAGCTTGGCCACGCAGATCGCGGCCTTCGTCTTGCGTGCCACCGCCAGCGCCTCGCGCAGCACCGGACGACGGTCGAGGGCGTCGCTGCCCTTGCCGGTTTCCACCTCGACCTGTTCGGAGATGATCTCCAGACCCTCGGCCTCGGCGAAGCGGGCAATAGCGTCGCGCTGGGCATCGAGACCCAGGCCGGACTTGCCCTGCCGGTCAGTCGAGACGCGCAGATAGGCGATGATGGGCTTACGCACGGCGAGATTCCTGCGATTGAACACGGACTACACCACATATAGCTATTGTTCAGAGCCGCCGCCACCATTTCCGTCATGCGTTGGCTGCGGATCGCCGATGCAATCGCTGTGAAGACCGCGCGGACGATGCTGCCGACAAATTCGCGGACGCGGCGAGTTAACCATCACCGCCCGGAGCGCGGCGATTGCCTTGGCGTAGCTGCGGTCAGTCGGTCCTCGCCCCGCTCGAGGGGCCGCCCAGCCTCGCATAGCCGGAACCTGCACGGGAGCGACAGGCCTCGAGACAGCAACCCGCCCGTCACCCAGCTTCCCGGGCAGTGCGAGGCCAGGCGGCGAAGGACGCGAGCTGCGGGAGCCTGCTGGACGATCGCCGACACGGTGCGCTACACAAAGCTGGCGCCAGGACGCTTGGCGGCAGTGCGGGTGCGGTAACCGGGGCGAGCATGCTCGAATGGACATCGACGATGCTCGCCAAACTCCGGTAGGCGATTTGGTCACCGACCGGCCCGGGCACGATTTCCGCTACGAGATCGACCCTTCGCGCAGCGAGGCGGCGCTCGGCTGGACCGCGCCGCACGACTTCGAGGCCGGGCTGGCGCGCACCGTCGAGTGGTACCTGGCGCACCGCGACTGGTGGCAGGCTGTGCGCGCCAGGCGCTACGCCGGCGAACGGCTGGGAACCGCGGCATGAAAGGGATCCTGCTCGCCGGCGGCTCCGGCACCCGGCTGCATCCGATGACGCTGGCGGCGTCCAAGCAGCTGCTGCCGGTGTATGACAAGCCGATGGTGCTACTACCCTCTGTCCACCCTGATGCTGGCCGGCATCCGCGACATCATGGTGATCTCCACCCCCGAGGACCTGCCGCAGTTCCGCCGCCTGCTGGGCGATGGCAGGCGCTTCGGCGTACGCTTCGCCTACGCCGAACAGCCGCGCCCCGAGGGCATCGCGCAGGCGTTCCTGATCGGCCGCGACTGGATCGCCGGCGAGGCCTGCGCGCTGGCGCTCGGCGACAACCTGATCCACGGCGAGCATCTGTCCGCGACTCTGCGCGCGGCGGCGACGCGGCCGCACGGCGCGACGGTGTTCGCGTATCAGGTCCGCGACCCCGAGCGCTATGGCGTGGTGTCGTTCGATTCCGGCGGCCGTGCAGTGGAGATCGTGGAGAAACCGACGACGCCGCAGTCCAACTGGGCGGTGACGGGGCTCTATTTCTACGATCCTTCGGTCAGCGACCTGGCACGCACCATCCGGCCCTCCGGTCGCGGTGAGCTGGAGATCACCGATCTCAACCGGCTCTATCTCGAGGCTGGCACGCTGGCGGTGGAGCGCCTGTCCCGCGGCTGCGCCTGGCTCGATGCCGGCACGCCCAATTCGCTGCTGCAGGCGGCGACCTTCGTGCAGACCATCCAGTCGCGCACCGGCATGCTGGTCGGCTGCCCTGAGGAGGTCGCATTTCGCATGGGCTACATCGACGCCGACATGCTACGCTCGCACGCACGGCATCTCGGAAAGACTGACCTCGGCCGAGTGCTGATGGAACTCGCCGAGGGGGAACACGGATGATCGTCGAGCCGACTGCCATTCCCGACGTACTGCTGATCACGCCGCCTCGCTTCCTCGACGACAGAGGCTTCTTCTCCGAGACCTGGAACGAGACCCGCTTTGCCGCGGCCGGCGTTGGCGGCCCGTTCGTGCAGGACAATCATGCGCAGTCGGCCGACCGCGGCGTGGTGCGCGGGCTGCAGCAGCCGCGCAGGGCAAGCTGATCCGCGTGGTGCGCGGCGCGATCTGGGACGTGGCGGTGGACAACAGGCGCAACTCGCCGACCTATCTGCGGCATGCCGGCGTCGTGCTGTTGGCGGCGAACTGGCAGCAGCTCTGGGTCCGGCAGGACTGCTGCACGGCTACTGCACGCTCGAGCCCGACACCGAGGTGATCTACAAGGTCACCTCGGCGTGGGGACCGCGAGGCGGAGCGCGGCGTGATCTGGAACGACCCTGCGCTCGCCATCCCGTGGCCGATCGCGCCGGACGCGGCCATCCTGTCGGACAAGGACCGTGTCCTCCGCGGCTGGAGGAATGTGGCGGGTGGCACACGCCGTGCATGACGGCGCCGACGTGCGGACTGACGTCCATCGCCGTCGCAACATCACGGCGCGCCGCATCGCCGCGTAACCGCGACAGAATTGCCAATCGGATCATTCTGGGACCGGCTGCCGAAGCTCCTTTAGCCGGACAGCATGGCCAGCGTCCGCTCCAACTTACGATCCAGGTGCACCTCATAACGTGCAGGCACCTCGAGATCGTCCGCTCCATAAGCAATCCCAAGTGCTTGATCTCTGATTGCCTCACGATGCTGAAGCTCAACGATCGGCCGGTCGTACCATTCAGCCCTATGGTTATCAATCCAAGCCTTGAGCGCCTCGACTGTAGCGACATACGTCAGACCGTCATCCGGCGGATCTGATAGGCAATCCTGCCAATATCACGGGTATCCTCGCGCAACGCGCTGAGCCCGCGTTCGTAGGCGCCAGGGTCACCGGCGTCTAGAATGTGCAATGCCCGCTGGGTCATGCCCTGATCGCGCTTCGTCTCGCGGAAATCACGCGTCGTTTCGGCTGCTGTGGCGGCGACAGCACGAGGGATGTTCGCCTTGCCTCTACGGCGCCCGTGAGCGGCATTAGCGCCGCGCCAGCGATGTGCTCAGGGCTGTTGTAGTCAGTTGCCTTGCCGAAGCTTTTGCCGGAATACCGACGCCTCCGCCATCCGCACTCGCCGCTTCCGCCAGATGATCCCGGCCAGTTCCTCTACCAAGTGCTCCTCCGTCGGGCCTGTCGGTATATGCTCGGCGACCAAGGCCGATAGCAGGCTTTGGTATTCGGCCTCGTCCTCCCAGGGCAGCACCGCATAACGGGAGAGCACGCCGTGGCGGAGCGCGTTAAGCGAGTAGTCGCGTAGCTGGCGGAGACAACTACCTCAGGCGACGCGCGCACTGGGTCCATCGTCGATTTCTCCTGGGCGGTTGCGACCTCTCGAGCCGCCCGAGGAGTCGCTGTGCTCCGATTGTGATACCACATCCAGCCGCTCCTGCCCGGCCTCAATCCGCCGGGCGATCCGTGAGTACGTCTTCCAGCGCATCCACTTCGGCCTCGGGGGTGGCGGCATGTCGGGACTGTCGTAATCGGCTCGCAGTTTGCGGTGCAGGCGCCAGCAGATGGTGGGCCCGTCCATCGGTCCACCGCGCTGGACGGCATAGCCAAGACGATAGCAGTGCCGGCAGGCGAACAGCCGGCCGGCACTAGAGCTTGGCAACCTGCCGGCCGCAATAGATGCCGTTTGCGTCAACGTTGCACACGAACCATGGCCGCTCGCCGCCGAATCGGCACGGTGTCCAACGGATCGGCACGCGTTGGTGGACGGGCTGCCAATCCTCGCCGTCTGACAACATAATCGAGCGTGATCGCTTGTCTGCCGCCTGTAATCTGGATCGAAGCCTTCGTCCCGTCCCCACGCGTCCACTGCCAGCTTCCGAACCTCACGCCAATCAGATAGCCGGCGCGGGCCAGCTTCATTACCTCCAGCGATCTTGTGCCTTCTACTGTGCCGGTGCCTCGCCAGTTATGCCCGCCGCGTGACATGGGCTTTTCTGTTTGCCTAAATCTCTTGGCTAACTGGACAAAATCGCCCACAGCATCGATCACGCTCGGACGGTGGCGGATGGGCATGGACCGCATAGGACATCATTTGAATTATCGAGATTGTGGGCCATGTTTCGTAGAATGTCGTTCGTCGATGCGGGCTGCCGATAGGTTTTCTCTGGTCCACAGAAGCCATGTGGCGCGTCGCGGGTTTTCATCCTCGCTATATACCACAAGATCTGGGTGCGCGATCAGGCTTGTGAGTCCAGTAGCCTGCCCAGTGCATTGGCGATCACCACGCGGTTGTTACCCGCAATTGGATAGAGCAGTCCCCTTGCCACGAGGTGCTTGGATCGCCGTCAGCTGACCGCGTCGGGTCCGTGGGAGAACACAAACCGCGTGCCATAGAGCAGCACGATAGACGCACCGTCTATCAGCCTGAATACATCGGAGATCGCCGGCTCGTTGCTGGGTTCCATACCAGGAAACGCTGCAGGCCGGTCACCGTAGCCACCCGGAACCTCGAAGGCTGCGTCAATCCCGGGCGCCAGTGTGTCTCGCGCCGCCTGCTCCCGATTCATGACCCGCACCCACGCTAATTCACCCAACCGGTCGCTCAACCAGCGAGTTGGGTCTTGCACCATCGCCAGATCGAACCAGGCCATCGTTGGACGCTGGCCTCTGCCCGCGAGCTGATAGTCCAGCCGAACCATCCCGGGGCGGTCAGTCATCGGAACTTGGGGACATTCTCGTATAGGTCCTCTCTTATACGGGTTTGTCCCCAAGATCGCGACCTGGCGCCGCTCCATGGCCTTCTTTGCGGCGTCGCGGCTCGGCCATAGGTCTGGATACGCTTCACTGGCATCTGTCGGATTGGTCAGTTCCACTCCACCCTCCGCCGCCATCAGGTCGCCGGGTGAAGGCGTTAAGTCGCTGGCACTGATCAGGCGATTGACCGGCAGAGGCAGCGGCATGTTGCCCAACACCCAGATATCAACCGGATCCTGCTCGCTCCTGGTACAGCCGCGCGCCCGGCCGATGATCTGCACAATCTCCGATTCCGCCACGGACCACCGGCACGCCTCCGCGAGGTGATGCAGGTGCTGGTCGGACTGAGCCAGGCGGAATGAGCCATCCGCCACTTCGCGCACCGCGTCCGTTTGGGGGTACCATGTGGTGCTGCGTGGAATTGCCTCGCCGCTTAGTGCCTCGGCCAATTGCTCCATGGCTTGCGGCGCCGCTGCGGTCCGGCCGATCACGATCAGCGCCGCCACATCACGCCAGCCGTCTTTACCGCTGATGTCGTTGTGATGCGCAAGATCCAGGTTGGCGGGCAGGATGCCGCGCTCGCGCAACGTCTCCTCGAATTCCTTTTGGATCACGCACAGGACGCAGTCGGGCGCGTATTCACGGGCGAGGCGGAACAGGATTGCGCGCAGATCCCGGATGTTGTTGGCCTGTCTCAAATGGTTCTTGCTGTAGGTGCGGTCCTGGACCTGAACTACGTGCTGATACGGCGCCCGGATAACGATGTCCGCGGTGACCTCCAGCGCCGTCCAGAAGTACCGCAGCGGCTCGGGTTGCATCGTCGCATCCAGAATCAGCGTGGGCAGGTGAAACGCCTCGCCGATACCCTTCCGGCCTTTCAGTTCCAGGGCCCGGACCACGCCCCGCCGGGTGTCGGTCAGCGTCAGCGCCGCCCAACCTGATGCTTTCGGGCCGCCGGGGCGCATCAGGTCCTCGATCGCGCGCCAGAACAGCGACAGCCGGGCAATCGTCTTGTTGATCTGTGCTGCTTTGACAGCGGCCTTGCGATCAGATGGCCGCATGCCGGGGGAGATCGCCGCGTCTACCTTCCGCCGCCACTCCAATGCCCGCGCCTCACTGGCCGATTGCGACGTAATCCCGGTTGCCTCGATTGCTGCGCGGGGGATTGGCCCATCCGGCAGGCTGGACAGCGCGTCCACCATCCGCTGCCGCAGGAACCGGAGCCGTTCGGTCGCGATGGGGGCATCAGGGACGCTGGCGTCCTCCGCTAGCGTGTCAAGCGATAGGATGCGTTCGTCCGCGCCAATGCCGATTAGTCCATCCTGCCAGGCGCTTTCGTCAACAATCGTGAAAGCGGGGGTGCCCATCGCCGCGGGCTTCGGTTGAAAGATGACTTCGTGTGCAGCGAACCAAACATCAGCGCGGCGGCTTCCCTGTTTCTGGTAGCCGCACTCATCGAAGAACCGACATTGCCTCTTTGTGGTTCCATCCGGATTCCGTTGACGGCACACATTGGACTGGATGTCGGCCAAGGCCTCTTGTGCATCGTTTACCGCATCCAGGTCCCTGCACATTGCCGTTTTGCGGGTCTCTGGAATGTTGGGGTCGTTGAAGTCCGGGTGATCGGGGTCGGGCCTTTCTCTGCCTCTCCAGACCTCGACCTTCAGGCCAGCGGCCTGCGCGTCTGGTAGCGCACGGAACAGTCCAGCTTGCTCGTCGGCCAGTTTGATCGTGGGCACCATGAAAAGGCCGGTGCGATCGTCACCGGCCCCACGCATTTCCGCCAGCCGAATCGCGAGGAAACGCCGGGCCTGGGTCGATTTTCCACAGCCGACATCGACCCTGACTCCGTGAATAGGCGGCTGTCCGGCTGTCTGGGTCGCGCGGACCTTTGCCTGGGAGGCAATGCGGCGCTCGATCTTTTCGGCCTCGCGCTTCAGCCGAACCGCGTCATCATGCGCATTGAGCTTGCGCCGAGCTTCGGCCTGAGCGTTGCGCGCGGCCTGCCTCTCGACCCGCGCCGCCGCAGCATTCGGTCTCGCCGCGACGAGCGTCCCGCGCGCATCACGCCACAAACCCCGTCGCCGCTCCCTTTCGCTGCGCGCCGCCGCCCGGGCTGCACGGGACGCCTCAGCCACCGCAACACGAGCGATACGGAACTGGTCCCGCACCCGATCCGATCCGATCCGCGCCGCCTTGACCGCCATTCGCGCCGCGACGGCAGCATGCCGTGCCGCGCGTGTGACTTCCCGGGCGACGCGCCACGCATCCCGCTCAAGCTTGAACTGGCGGACATCAGCTGGTGCGTTGTTCCAAAACTCGACTGCGACTGCGGCGTGCGCCGTGTCCAACGCCGCACCCTTGCGCTCGTCATAGGTCTCCGCCGCCGCGAAGAAGCCGGCAACTGCATCGTTCAGGACGGCGCGTGCTTCGGCGACAGGAAGCCTGGTTCGGAGGCCGGGCGCCGGCTCGGGTGCGAGTGCGTAATCGATCCTGGCCCTGACCGCATCTTCGCCGCCGGATTGCAAAACGTCATTGAAATCGCTGCGATCGCCGCGTCGTTCGGCCCATGGCGTGGCCACCCGGACATCCGCGCAGGTCTGCTGCCAGCGCGCGAGGGCGCGGGTCAGTGCCTTGTCAGCTGGTGACTGAAGTGGGTCGTCATCGCGGCACGCAAGAACCAGACGGTTGGCCAGCGGCTCATGATTGCCCATTGCGCCCAGCGCGACCCACGTCTCGTGACCTGTGGCGGCCCAGACCGACAGGCCGGTTTCAGGCCCCTCAGCCAGACACAGCGGAACACCCAGATCATCGGACACGTCGCGGAAGCCGGACTACCGCGTCGTTGCCGCGCAACACGCCGTTCGTGATTTTGATCTTCTTGCCAGTGCTGTCCCGGATGTTCCGGGCGTCGTGATCCAGATATATTCGCTGGGTCCCGTAGACCTCGCCATCTGTGCCCGTCGCCGCGAAAATGACAGCACCAGCACAAGGGACCGTTCGCCAAACCACCTGCCTGTCGCCGTCCTGGTCCTTGAACGTGACGCGCTGGGCGGGCACAAACGCCACGCATTCCGGCCATCCGCCTACCGGATGCGCAATACCTCGATCAGCCAGGTATTGCGCCCCAACAGTGCCCGCCAGCGGCTTGCGGCTGCTCCAACACCGACGGGCCATGTTCACCCGCTGCGCGGCGTCCTTGGCTTCTTGGGCCGCCGCCTCCGCACGTTTACGTTGCCGATCGGCTGCCTGTTGTGTCGCCCGGGCCGGGTCTGATTGTGGCACTCTCTTGCCGACGTCGATGCCCAGCCAGCCGGCCGCCCAGGCAACGGCATCCGCGAACGTGCCGCCGTTCACGTGCCGTATCAGCGCGAGGGCATCGCCTCCGACACACAAGGTATGGTCGGTCCCATAGCCCCTGCTTAGTGCCGTTGATCTGGACATGGAGCGATCCGGATCGGCTGCCGAATTTCAGCGTCCGCCCGTTCCGTCCCAGGCGCGTGCGCAGGGTCACGTTCGCCGTTCATAGCGTCACGCTCACGCGCAATGCATCGGCCAGACGCGTCAGCCGTTCGATACGAACGTGGCGGCTGCGGAATAGAAAAGCACCGACCTCGTGATCGAGATGCAGCGCCAAACTATAGTGGCGCCGCATATCGGGCCCGGCTTCGGCAGAGTGCACGCCATCGCCACCCAGCGAATTCAGTGCCCCCGCGATGCCGGTCCCCGGTGTCCGGGGGCTTCGCATATCAGCCGACCGTCGGCGCTCGGAACGTTGCTCGAGGCAGGTTCGCCAGATGCGCGCGTAGGCTGTCCATCAGGATCAGCGTGCGCGAACCGCTCTTCACTGCGCGGATCTCTCCTGTCGCGAGCCGCCGATAAATCTCACTGCGGCTCAGACCTGATATTCGGCATGCATCCGGTATCGGAGCAGCAAGCACTTCCGGGAAGGCTGCCCCGCCTTTCAGGGCTCGCTTTTCAACATCCGTCATGCCCATCGAGATATCCCTTCTGCGCCAGGCTGTTGCTCGGCGTTGCGGGATGTCCTAAACGGGAAGTGCGGTTCGGTCTGTGGACAGCCTTGTAGAAAGGCGTGACATTTTTCCTGTCCAAATGCCATGAATTACGGGCGTCGGACGGAGAAGCGTGACATTTTGGCGGAAAAGCATGACCTAGCCGCTTCCGGACAATCTCAGTGACCGCCACGATCCTGATGCGATCGGGATTCAGCCTGTAACCATGCCCTTGAAGGCTCTCAATCACGGCATCGAATGAAGGAGAGGGGTAACCAGCCTCGCTAGCCATCTCGGAAATTCTGGTGCGACCGCGAAGTATTCGCCTACGCATTGTCTCCGCGCCGTCGCACTTTGCTTGGCTCATGAGCTCGGATGTCGCGATGAAGGGGTAGTGCTCCGGTGCAAGTTCATCACGCATCGCTGCCCGAAAGGGTTCTGAGAGTACGATCAGCAGATCGGCGACAACACCTTTTATCTCGCCCCACCGTTCAAATACGACGCGCCGCTGCTCCGCGTCTATTGCGATCCTGATTTCCGGGCCAGTAGTGATGGTCTGTCCTGTGACACTGCTAGGCGTAGCGTAGTGACTTTTACCCTCACGCTGGGCGAGGACCAGTCGAAGTAAACAATCTTGCGGCAGATTGCCTTGCCGCAATGCGCTCGCATAAGTAGCAAGGGATTGGTCAAACACACGGCACACAGCTGCCGCGTGGCGCTGATGAAGGTCAAAAATTCGTCCAGCAACAGTGTTTTCAGGCTCCGGAAAGAAGGCAACAACACGGCTTGCTTCCCCGTACTTCGTAAAAAACGACATATCTGTCATCTGCTTGACTGCTGTTGCAGACCGGACAAAAGCGAGCGCTAATTCCCGATCCGGCCCGGGATGACGTGTACCTTCAAATAGGTGGGTGCTGTAAGCTTCCGACGGATCGTGGTCCTCTTGGCTGGCAGCTAGTATCGCAAAGCGGCGATCGATGCACTGCGAGCATCTTCCGCAATGAGAATAGAGCCTCGTCATCTCGCGGACGCGGGTGCAGCTCCGGGTGTGACGGATCAGTTCGCTCCCACCACACGTTGCTATTTTTTCGATGACATCTGATTTAGTTCGCCAGATAAATGGATTGTCAACACTGAAAGCATGGCCGATTAGGTTAGTAAGACCGACGGCATAACCCCGCCAGGGCTTGCGGGTAAGTCGTTCGGCTAGCCCGAGCACCAACAACCTGAGCGACAGGCGGTAAATTGAGGCTCATCATGCCGTTCTCGAATAGGAGAATGCGATTCTTCCCGAAGCACCGCGCCGTTGCCGCACCGAGTGCCGCAAACAGAAATGACCGGGTCCGGTGAGTTGGCTCATTGCTAACGTCACTTTCGAGATTCGCTCGGATTGGGACATCAAGGACCCGATTGGCACCAAATCGGCCTCGAAGTTGGCCCACAAGATATTCCTGCGCGGCCGATATTTTGCTTGAGGATCGGTGGCTCACCAGTGCGACACTATTCCCAGGAATCGTCAATTGCTCTATCGCTCCCGCCAGAAAGTCGAGGCCCCCGGAAAATAGCATCACCTCATCGGGCCTGAACCCTGCTGCCTCCGTGTCGGAGAAGTCGAAGTAACTCTTTAGAGCCGGAGGATTGTTGAAGGCCCGGAATTCGAGAACATAGTCGTCGTCGGAAAGGAAATTCAGGGTCTCGACCATTGACGACAAAACGGAATCGGACGACCAGATGTCTGGTTCCCGCACCGGTATCACGAACCGTAATCTTCGTCTCCATCGCTTACCCAATTGCTCATCAGTTGGGCCGCCCCGTGAAATCGCGCTGTCGGCCGCATAGATGTAGCTGGCAACCTCCAATAGATCTATCAGGACATTGGGTATGTTCGCGACAAGCCGCTCGCTGAGATCGCTAATCTTGAGGTGAACATTCTCGGATGGCCCATGCAGGTTCAATCTCAGGCTTTTCGTATCTGCATGTCGTTGCCCGTCGGCGCCGCCGCAAAGGATGAGATGCTCAATCCTCGGCATCGCGGCGCTTCCGAAGTTCAGTGCGAATTTTCTTGAACGCGACCGGGGCAAACCGACGCACGGCGTCCGGCGTCAGACCATCACCCTGGTAGACGTTTTTGCCGTACCAGCCACCCGCAAACTCTTCGACGATCCGGGATGCCTCCCGGCAATGTCGGTCGAGCGCCTGGTCAAACTGCGATCGTTCATGCGTCGTCTGCGAACCGTTCCCCCGCGCCGATGTGGTTGGACAGTTCCCGGCTGAGGTAATAGTCAAGGCTCCGTTGCGTCAGGCGAGCAAAGAATTCGCGTGCCAGTGCGGCAAATCGATCTCCGCCAGCCAACCGCCCTATGGCCCGCTGCACTTCCTCGGGGCTGGGCTCAAACAGCGACGGCAGAGTCGGTGCCACCATCGCCGTCAAGCTCTCGACCGCCGCCATCTGGGCCATCTCGCCCAGGTCAGTCCGTCCGCCGTGCTCGCGTGCATGACGATCGACTGCGGCTGATATGGCTGCGACCACGGACATCAGGCTTGGTGGGCCAGTGACGTTGATCCCGAGGCGCCCCAGATCCTCGGCGAAGGCAGGACCGCGAGCCGCGAGCGGGACTTGGGTCAATAGCCAGAAGGAATGGAGAAACGCCGGATCACTCGCAGCCGCCTGCAGACTGGTCTCGGCGGCTTCCGCGGCCAGTCCCGCTATTTCCTCGATGCCTGCGCCGAGTCGAAGCTCATCGACGACCTGACGCCACTTTCGCGACTTCGGCAGAACGCCGAGTCGTACATGGCCCATGACCATCCTCCCCAGAGGAGGCTGTCCTGCCAGCCAGAGATGTGCAAGAGAACGGGCGTCCTGCCGCGTTTACGCTCGTTTCAGGGCGTTCGGTGCTCAGCGATGTTCGGGACCCATCACGCCGTGTTGCCGGTCGGCACTCTTTCCCGGCTCACGCAGCCGAATGTCAGCTGAATTCGAAGTGCGTCACACGTCGCCGCGCAGCAGTACCATTTTGGCTGCCCCTGCCTCGATCCCATCCAGCGCATCCGCCAACCGCTGCAGTGCCGCCGCCACCTGCGGCCGGTAGCGGCTCCGATTGTAGGTCGCGGCCAAGGGCGAACGGATGGAGACGTGGTTCAACGCGGCCTCGATGATGTCCGGCAACTCGCCCATTTCGCCGAGCATGGTGGCGCCAGTGCGGCGCAGATCGTGGCGGGTCCATCCCTCGGTGCCGCTGGCCTCTTGCAGCATCTTCGTCTCGCGATCCCAGTTGCCGAGCGGCGCGCCGGTAGACGTGGCGAAAATCAGCGCGCTCGGGTCCGGGCGCTTGGGGTTGCCTGCATCGTCAGCCGGCAGTCGGGACCGCAGCAGGTCGATTGCCTGCCGGGACAGGGGCACGACGTGCGGCTCGCCATTCTTGGTCTCGGGGATGGTCCAGGTCCGCGCTTCCATGTTCACGTCGCGCCAGCGGGCCAGGGCGGTCTCCTGGCGGCGGGTCAGTGTCAGCAGCATGAACCGCAGCGCGGCGGCGTAGGGACGGCTCGGACGCCCGCAGAGCTGGCAACACCGCTGCGAGTTCGTCGCGGGTCAGGATTCGCCTGCGCCGCTTGACCGGGACAGGAAGATGGAGAGCGGCGACTTCGGAGGCGATGTACCCGCGCGTTACTCCCCATTTCAGAACCGGGCGCACGTAGCGAATCGCGGCACCGGCGGCATGTTGGGCACGGTATCCATCGGCCAGCATCTGGAAATCCTGCGATTTCAGGGCGACCAGCGGCTCGACCCAGAAGCGGTTTGAAGACCACTTCCACCGACCTCTTCGCTTCAGCCCATCGCTTCAGCTCTGCCCCCCGCTGCCTCCCGTAGAGGCTCAGAAGCGCAGACAGAGTTCCCTCACCGACCTTGGCCGCGGCACCTATCGCCCGATCTCGCCGCCGATCGGCGATCGGATCTGCTCCGTCCTGCCTGACGCGAGTATGAAGCTCCCGAGCTTTGCTGCGAGCATCGCTGATTCCCATCGCAGGATATCCCCCCAACGGGAACCGGCGCATGCGACCGTGCCGGTCCCGGCAGGCAAGAACCCAACTCGCCGCTCCACCTGGCGTCAGCCTCAGCCGCAGGCCTGGGCAGCCCGCATCGGCCAAGTCTCGGCGAGTGCCGTTTGCAACCTCGCGCATAGCCTTGCTGATGGCCGTTTCCGTCATTCGCACCGGCATCTTCGTCTCCTGCGCGGGGCTTCAATGGGGCTTCATCAGGGCTTCAATAAGGTGGGACGCTCCTGGACGCCCAGAGACGGAATCATGACGAATGATCATAGATAAGGCAAGCGAGATCAGTCACATAGGCGTCGGCTAGGGACGGCAGAGGACAACGCAGGACGGCCTTATAATGGAGAACCGCTTAATGGCATTCAGGAGGTCAGGGGTTCGACTCCCCTTGGCTCCACCAATGCCCCGCGTGATCCACAGACGCATCCAAGGCGACGCAGGCGGCTGGGACAGGACGACCCGTCGCCACCCTGCGCCGTCGGCGCGCGCAGCGCCGTCGGCAGATCGACCGACGGGGTCCTCATCCACCGACGCGAACACCTGGTGATCGCACCAGACGGCTCGGTGTCGATGAACAAGGTCACACTTATTCCAGCGGTGACTGCATAAATCCTTTGCGCGGAGGCCAGATTATCGCTCAGCAGAAACGGCCCATCTACCTCGCGTTGGAAAACGGCCCCGCTCAAGCGAGGCGCAACCCGAGGAGAGAGACCATGAAGACCATGATTCTGACGCTGGCAGCCGTCCTGGGCATCGCCGCCGGTTCAGCCGCCATCAGCCCCGCGGCGCAGGCTGCGCAGTCGCAGCTGTTTCCGCCGGCACAGAACGGCAATGGCTGATCATCAACTGAATTGTTGCCACCCCGCTCAAGCGATGCGCAACCCGAGGAGAGAGACCATGAAGACCATGATTTTGACGTTGGCAGCCGTCCTGGGCATCGCCGCTGGTTCAGTCGCCATCAGCCCCGCGGCGCAGGCTGCGCAGTCGCAGTTGTTTCCGCCGGCACAGAACGGCAATGGCTGATCATCAACTGAATAGTTGACACGAAGGAGGCCGGCGTAGTGCCGGCCTTTTTCGTTTCGCGTTGGTGCCCACTCCTGGCTACTCGGCCCGGGCGTCGTGGGCTTCTGTGTCGCAGCTATCGCAGGATTTGCCCGGTGGCCGGATCGACCCGCTGTGCTGACGCTGCGCTCGAAGAGCCTGGGGCGCTCAGAATCCGCTGCGCCACCGCGTTCGCCAGCTGTGCGAGTGCGTTGACCTTGTGCTGCACCTGGGCGGCCGCTTGGGTTTGTGGGCCGCACATGCGCAACGGCATGGCGGACGAGGCCGTAGCTGGGTCCGCGCCGTCAAACGCCGCGGAGAAAGTATACTTCGCCATTGTCCGATCCTTTCCTCTGAGCCCTCTGCGCCGCTGCCGATGAGCGTGACGCGGGCACGGGTGAAATACCCGGCGGGCGCACTGCAGGATGTGCGAAAACACACGTCCGAGCGCAGGTCGTCGGCGAACTTTGCGGACCGGTCAGGACGGCGCCGCCAAACCGGTGGTTACGCGGCCACGTCTACCGCGCCGTCATCCGGGTACTGCGTTGCCGCGCCGAGGTGCAGCATCAGCATGCTGGGGCCGCTCATGCCGGTGAACAGCTCCGCCGGCACGATCGCATCCCCGTCGGTCCAACGAATACCGTTGTCTGGCTCGAACGCGTGAAAGCCGCTGACCAGCGACGGTGCGTTCGCATCGATTGCGGATTGCCGTCTCGACTGCGCCAGCACGATCCGGCGCAACGCCACGCCGAGCGGTCGGGCATCCCGAGCCAGGCCGAGTTCCTGCGGGACGGCGGCACGGGAACGGATCCGGACGGCTTGCGGCCGTGCATTCAGGCGGAACACCAGCATTTCGTCGCGTCGCTCGATCGCATCGACACGCTTGCCATCCACCACCAGATGCAGATCAGCATGGTCGGTCAGCGGCAGACCTTTGCGCGGGCCGGCGCGCTCCTGCAGCCGTCGCCAGGCTGCGTCCACAACAGGTCCCCCGGTCAAGACCGGCGCACACGGCGGTTGCGGCGGCAAAGTCCAGCCGGCATTCTCGTTTTGAAACAGCCAGCGATTGCCATCGTCGCGATAGCTTTCCGCTGGCGCACCATTGGCCACCAGCACATCGTGGGTCTCGAGTTCGATGTGGTAAATCGTTACTTCGCGCGCCTGGTCGTCCCACAGGATGGTGCGGTGATTGACCAGGAATTCCACCGGGATGAGCACATCGTCGATGAACAGCGAATGACCCTTGGTCACACGCAGATCGCGGGCCGGCACGTTGTCCGCCAGCGCGCCCTTACGGACGATCACGGGCGTGGCCGCCGAGCGCCTGCCGCGGGTAGCCAACACCCGGCCGGTGCCGATCCATACGATCGGCCGGATTCGGCCACTTGCGGTACGCACCCGATCGCCCACCACGAGCTCCTCCACCGGCATCTCACCCGAGGGCGTGGCGATACGCGTGCCGGCGAGAAAGCAGACGGCGGCGACCTCGATCCCGTTGCCCACCGGGGTCAGCGCGACCGGACCGGAAGAGGGCGCGAAGCCCGGAATACTCAGGTCGATCGTTACCGGGTCACCGACGGTGATCGCGAGCACCCCGGTGGTGATGTTGTAGGAGCCCGTGGTCGCCACGCCAGAGACATTCGACGGGACGTTTGGCAGGAGGATCGTGTCGCCAGGCGTATACCCCGTGATCGTGCCGGCGAACGCCGCAGGGGTGAGCTTCGAATCCCCGTCGATCTCCAATACGTCGCCGCTGCCGTCGTTGAAATGGAAATTGATTGTACCAGCAACGGTGCCGGCAACATCGATCGATGCACCTTGGCCGAGATCGATGGTGCCACCACCGATTGCTGCGACGGTGGTTATCGGGCCCATGGGCGTGTTGATGGGCGGGAACGTCACGGAGCCGGTATCAAGGATATCGCCGCCAACCGTCAGGGTGGCGCCTTCGATGTCGAGGGTGGGAAGTTGCGCCGGCGCGCTACCAAGAAAAGCGACGCTTGCATACTGGTTGAACCCGGCAAGCAGCAGGTCACCGAGCGCGACGCTGCCGGAATTCAGCAGCACGTCGACAGGATAAACATTTGAGCCGATGAACGGATCCCCGTTCGCGGGGTCCGGCGTGTAAAAGGCGAACGCCCCAGGCGCGATCGCACCTGCAATAAGTCCGACATTTGCGCCGCTGCCCGGAACTGTACCGGTGGTGACCGTTGCGCCGACAGTCAGCGTCGAGAACGACGTGACCGAGGTCCAGTCGGCCGGTGTGGCAAAGTTGATGGTCCCGGAATTCCAGGTGTAGGCGGTTTCGGAGCTCAGCCCGTCGCCGGTGACCGGATAGAACACATAATCCGTCACACTGACCTCCCCGATGTTATTTCGCAACATCACATTAGTCAGACCCGGCCTGTCGGTAAAGCTGTAAAGCGCAGGCAAGATATGGGCCCTTGGTGTCCGCAACAGCAGCGCCGCCGCACTGACGCGTGCATTCGAGACCGCCAGCGCAACCCTGGATGCAGTACAGCACGATTGCTGCGCCAGCGATCATATCGACCGCGCAGTGCCGACTGCGGCCGGTGTTTGCTCCAGCCAACGGTCGTGAGACGCGAGCCACCGTGCATCAGCTGTCGCAGCAGCGTGCGGGCGGGTGGCGATCGGCGCGCGGCAGCTGGTGCCGCGGCTGTAGGCGATGTTCCCTGGCTGAGCGCGGATGCTGCAGCATTGACCGCCGGTCCGCAGCCGGCGACCAACATCGATATCAACAGCGGGCGATTTCGTGCGTGAGATCCTGGCGCGGCGCCGCATCGCGGCGGGCCGCGGCCATTGCGGCGTATCGGTTCGCGAGCAGATTGAGCGTTTCCCGCAGTGTCGCCGTCTTGGCCACGACGGCCATGGCCCGCAGTTCAGGCACAATCTCGAGCAGTTCTGTTTTCGTGACGAGAGGCATGTCGCATGCTGCACATGCGGTGCACCGCACGCAGTGACGCTGTTCACTCTCCGGACTTCCGCCGTTACACAAACGCGTCATCCGTACGGAACCGTGGCCGGGGTTGCCAGCCTGCCGCGGCGGAGTGAAGCTGCACGTCGATGCGATCCGGGGCCGCGCCGACGCCGGTTCAGGCGACCAAATGAAGCGAAATCGATGGGGGAAATCGCCATGCGCTACAATCGAATCTCTGCCGACTGCCATCTCGACATGCCGTGGATGCCACCGACCCTGTTCACCGAGAACGCATCGCAGGAGCTGAAGGACCGCATGCCCTACGTGACCGACAGCCCCGACGGGCCGATGTGGGTCACCAAGGCCGGCGCCACGTTCGGCCTGAAGAACGGCGTCGGCCCGAGCGGCGCCAAGTTGGTCCCGGGTCAGAATCGCCGCGTCGACATCATGGCCGAGACCGGCCTGTTCGCCGACGGCCAGAAGGACATCCGCCGCGTCAGCGATCCGCACCTGCGGGTCAAGGACATGGACCGCGACGGCGTCGATGCCGAGGTGATCTTCGGCATCCTGGGCTCCGCCTCCAAGCTGAAGGACCATGCGGCGGCGGCGGAGATGTTCAGGATCTATAACGACTGGCTGAAGGATTTCTGCAGCCACTATCCGGACCGCCACATCGGTCTCGCGTGTCTACCCTATGGCGACGTCGAATGGGCGGTGCAGGAGATCCACCGCTGCGCCAAGATGGGCCTGAAGGGGCTGGAACTGTCGTGCTCTTGGGACATGGAGCCGATGTGGCATCCGTGCTGGGAGCCGCTGTGGCAGGCGGTCAACGAGGTGCAGTTGCCGCTGCATTTCCACACCTTCCCGACCACGCCCCCGCGTACCCGCGAAATGACGTCCGGCCAGGTGCGTCGCGCCGCGATGTTCACCGGCGTGTCGGCGTTCCAGATGGGGCTGATCCACATCCTCGCGGCGATGATCGGCGCGGGCGTGTTCGAGCGTTATCCGAACCTGCGCGTGTCGTTCGGCGAGAGCGGCATCGGGTGGATCCCGTACGCGCTCGATCGCATGGACTTCGAGTTCGAGGACCGGTTCCGCGACCTGATGAAGCTGAAGCCGTCGGAGTACTGGCAGCGCCAGTGCAAGGCGACGTTCCAGTTCGATCCGATCGGCCCGAAGCTGCTCAACGTGAACAACCTGATGACGACCGATACGCTGATGTGGGGATCGGACTACCCGCACACCGACGGCATCTGGCCGGAGTCGACGAAGTACATCGACGAGCAGTTCAAGGGTCTGGCGGCCGAGGACATCCGCAAGATCACCTGCGACAACGCCGCGAAGTTCTATAATCTGACCAACTGAGCGCAACCGCCGGGGGCTCGCCGGAACGGTGTCGGCTCTGCTTCAGCTTGGCCCGTGGTACGGCCGCAACGTGACCGACGCCCGCCGCACTATTGGCGGGCGTCGCGAGCGCGTTCCGATCACCATCTACCTCACCGCACCGATCACCTCGCCGATCCTGGAGGTGGCGATCGACGGGTTCAGCCTATGGGTGCTGGGCTTTCGCCGTCAGGGGGAGGATAAGTGGTGGGAGTTCGAGCCTGACGATCCCAAGCTGCCGCGGCTCGCCCCGTTTCGTCGCATCTCCAGCGGCCCCGCCACATACTCCAATCTCGGCCTGACGGCAGGAACCAAGGTTGAGATGCAACCATGGCGGCTGCTGATGGAGCTCGCGGCGTTCGACGGCCTGATGGGTGACGAGCCCAAGAAGCGGAAGCTATTGCTGCTGATCTTCCTGGTGTCGGAGGCGCTGCGCTTCGATTCAGTGAAGGCCGCCTGCTACGCCTATCTGTCGAACGCGGCCACCTATTTCGGTGCTCCCGACCATTACTATCGCAGACCGGAGGATCTGTCGGGCCACCGCTTCGAGTTCACGGGGCAGCTCGTGCACACGGTGCGCAACTGGGCCGACCAGACGGCCGCGCGCAGCCATGACGTAGGTTTGCCCTGGCTCGGCTGAGGGTTCAGAATATTCCGGTGGCCAACCCAGCGGCGAACGCAGCCCCAAGCTCCGCACAACGATTGAGATCGGACGAGCCGATCCGCTTCGGCGCCAGGATCGCCTCCGGCGTCTGTGCGTGTGTGCACACGATCAGCGGATCGGCAATCGCCCGCAGCCGCCAGCCGGTGGCGATGCGCGCGATCTGCCGCGCAGCGTTCTCGCCGTCGCTGCCGGCGCAGATCAGCATCGCGTAGGGCCGGCCGTTGATGCGATCCAGCGCGGCATAGTAGCTGCGGTCGAAGAAGTCCTTCATCTTGCCCGCCAGCGCCGCGAGGTTCTCCGGCGTGGCGAAGATGTAGCCATCCGCCGCCAGCATATCCGCGCCATCGGCCTCCGGCGCGGTCAGCAGACGCACGTCGATATCTGGTTCGCTCCGTGCACCGTGCACCGCCGCCTCGGCCATCTGGCGCGTGCCGCCGGTCAGCGAGTGATAGACGATCAGCAGCGTTTTCATGTTTTATCCGGCGACCGCGCGTTACTCGCTGAGGACCTTCTCAGCCCACTCCACCAACGCCACCAGATCCGGCGGCGTCACGAACCGAGCATTCTTCCCGTCGAGATCGATTTCGCGGAACATGCGGTTCAAATGTTCAGCGGTATTTGGTGTTCAATTGTCTTGCGCAGTATTTCGGAGAGTGGCGGCCACCCAACCAGGGTAAGTCCAGTCAATCAAGGTATCTTCGGATCCGTGCAATTTGCAACACTCAGCAGGAGCAAACCGAAATTCACTGACGGCGAGCTGATGCACGCCCGAGCGTCAACCCCAAACGTCATTCCCGCGCAAGCGGGAACCCAGGGATGGCGTGGTAACTATCGCCCCCAGGTCCCCGATTTCGCGGGGATGACGATGAGTGCGCTTTCTGTTTCGCGGTCGGTGAAACGACAACGGCACCCCGTAGGTGCCGCTGAACGTGGGCTTTGTCAGGTAAGGCTCAGGTGGTCTTGCGGCGACGAACAGCACCAAGACCGACGAGGCGGATAGGGGATGCCGCTTTGACCGGAGCCGCCAGATCAAGCCCCAAAGCCCGGCTCACCGACGTCTGTCAAAACGGCCGTCGGTCGCGCGCGGCGTAAGGCTGCTCCAGCCCGTCCACGGCGATATTCCGTCCGTTGATCCAGTGCGCGCGCGGCGAGGCGAGGAACACGATGACATCGGCCACCTCCTCCGCGGTGCCCAGCCGTCCCATCGGAAACCCGTTGCGCACGTAATCGTCGTAATTGGCCTGGCTCGCGATCCGATAGCGGTCCCAGCCATTGCCCTCGACCAGGATGGAGCCAGGCGACACCGTGTTCACCCGCACCCCATGCGGCACGAATTCCAGCGCCCAGCGTTCCGCATCGAAGATCAGCGCCGCCTTGGCTGCGCCGTACTGGCCCGAGCCGGCAAGCTGCGGCGACCAGCCGGAGATCGATGACACGTTGACCGCCGCCGCACCCGCCCGGCCTTGCATGTGCGGCAACGCGAGCCGCATCATGCGCACGGTCTGCAGCAGGTTGATCTCCAGCGTGGCGCGCCAGTCCTCGTCCGTGCTGTCGGCGATCGTTCGTCCGCCGCCTCCACCGCCGACATTGTTGACCAGAATGTCGATGCCGCCGAACGCCGCCACCGCGGCTGCTACCAGCTGCTCCGCATCACCCGGCCGCGTCACGTCGGCAGCATGGCTCCCCACGCGGCCGCCGCCTGCGCGCAACGTCGCCTCGGCGTCCCGCAAAGCCTCGGCCGAGCGAGCCGACAGCATCATCCGGCAGCCCTCGGCGGCGAACGCCTTCGCGGTGGCAAGCCCGATGCCGCGGCTCGAGCCGGTAATCAGTACCACCCTGTCGGCAAGACCGAGGTCCATCACTCCGCCGCGGCGAGCGCCGGGGCCGGCCGGCTGATCCGCAGCACCAGCAGCGACGCCATCAGGCAGGCCAATCCACTGGCCACGAAGGCCAGCAGATAGCTGCCCTCCAGGCTGCGCACCGTACCGGCGCCGAACGCCGCCAGCGCGCCGCCGACCTGGTGCGCCGCGAAGATCCACGCCACGATCACCGGCGCGTCGCGGCGGCCGAACACCTCGTTGGTCAGCGCGAAGGTCGCCGGCCCGGTGGCCACCCAATCCAGCCCGTAGAACACCGCGAACACCGACAGGCTGAGCGGATCGAACGAGGTGAACGGCACCGCCACCAGCGACAACCCGCGCAGCCCGTAGTACCAGAACAGCAGCACCCGCGGATTGAACCGGTCGCACATCCAGCCCGATGCGGCCGAACCGATCAGGCTGAACACGCCGATCACCGCCAGGATCGACGCGCCGTTCACCTCGGCGATGCCGTGATCGGCGCAGTAGGCGATCAGGTGCGTGTTGATCAACCCGTTGGTGGAGAACCCGCAAACGCCGAACGTCAGGCACAGCAGCCAGAAGTCCATCGACCGCGAGCCGCGGATCAGTGCCTGGATCGCCACCGCGAACGGATTGCCGCCGACGGCGTGGTCGGATCCCGGCACCTGCATTGCCGTGCTGCCGTAGGGGCTCAGGCCGATCCGGGCGGGCGACTCCGGCAGCATGATCGCGACGATCGGCAGCACCACCGCGATCGCCAGGGTGACGCAGACGGCGACGCCGCGCCAACCGTAACGCTCGGCCAGCAGGGCGAGCAGCGGCAGGAAGATCAGCTGTCCGGCGGCGTTGGCCGCGGTGAGCAGGCCCATGGCAAAGCCGGTGCGCCGCGCGAACCAGCGGTTCGCCACCGTCGCGGCCATGCCAACCGCGCCGGCCCCGGAGCCGATCCCGACCATCAGGCCCCAGGTGAGGAACAGCTGCCACGGCGCAGTCATGAAGGTGGAGAGCCCGGTGCCGGTCATCAGCAACGCCAGGCACAGCATGATGGTGCGCTTCAGTCCGATGACCTGCATCAGACCGGTCAGGAATGGGCCGGTGACGCCCAGCAGAATGATATTGAGCGAAACAGCGCCGGAAATGGTGCTGACATCCCAGCCGAACGCGTGCTGCAGCGGGACGATCATCACGCCAGGCGCGGCACGCACGCCGACGCCGGCAAGCGTCGAGGTGAACACGACGGCCAGCACGACCCAGGCATAATGCACGCGGCCGGAGAACAGATTTGCGAGCCGCGCCGGCATTATGCCTCCGAGCTTCTTTGAGGTGCCCGCACTACAGAAGAATTCTGCCGCCCGCCAGCCACCGAAGGGTGCGCTGCCGGCATGGCATCCCTGCGTGGTCGCTGAACCGGCGGCTATCGGCGCCGATGGTTCACGCCAGATCGGTGCCGGCTGCCGCGATCAATGCCCGGTCGGCTGCGCCTTGTCCCAAGCGAGGAATTGCTGGAACAGCGCCTGCTTCGCTGCGTCGGTCAGGTTGGCGCTCACCCCGGGACTGGTCTGCGCCAGGAACGTATTGAACCGCGCCTGCGTCGCGGCGCCTGCGGTTCCTGCGGTGGTATGCTGCGCCAGCCAGTCCTGCGCGGGCTGGAACCGCGTCCAGCCAGGCACTTGCGCGGCAAGGTTCACTTCGCGCCATTTGGGATGCCGCGGCGGCACCTGGAACTGGTCGAACTTGGTGAAGAACGCGTCCACGAAGCGGGCGACCTTGTTGTACCGGTCGGTGTGCGGCTGCCACGCGAACACCGCCATCACGTCGCCGACCGCGAGCGTCGCGACCGGCGCATCGGCCGGGACCAGCGCCGGATAGATGTCGTGGGTAAAACGATCCGGCAGATACGTCTGCTCCAGGGTCTGATTGAGGTCGACCGGGAGAAAGTGCAGACCCAGGTCGCCGGGGACATTCGCGAACAGCGGGATCGGTGCGCCTCCGACATGGATCACCGCCGCGATGTCGCCGTGCTTCAACTCCTCGATGCCGGTGACCTGCTTCTGGTGCTCGAGCGTGGGCTTGATGCCAAGCGCGTTGAGCACGATCTCGGCAGTCATTGCGGAACCGCTGCCGAGGACATCGACGTTGACCCGCTGGCCGTTCAGGTCCGCAAGACGGGTGATATCCTTGCGTGCGAGGACATGAACCTCCTCATCGTACAGCTTTGCGATATAGCGGATGCTCTGGGTGAGAGTCGGCGACAGGTTGTGCTGGGTCGCGTAGGTCAGCGCATCGGCCTGGACGAAGCCGATGTCGACGCCGCGCAGGTACAGAATGTCGGTAAGATTTTGCAACGAACCCTTGCCGAGGATGGTCAGCACGCGGATCGTGCCATCATCCAGAATCGTCAGATCGGCGCCGGTCTGCGCGTAGGTGCCGCCTTCCATGCCGGTGATCACGCCGACGGTGCCCTGGTTCGCCCGGTTCGCCTGGTCCGGCGTTGGCTGCTGTGCCGAAGCGAACCCGGCAAACGTCAGACAAAGGATTGCTGCGACTATGTGTTTCACGATACCCCCGGCGAAATGCGGTTCTGCTCTTGCTGATGGCGCCGAATTATTGCTCGGCTGAGGACCGTCCGTTCCGATCCCGCAACCCGGTCCCGCGCCCGAACGATCCTATGGCGCCCGCGCAAGACCAGTCAATCACTTGCCGTTACTACATCGTCGTGGTCGGCGCGCGTCAGATGACCGCATCGCGGCGCAGCGTGGCGATTTCGTCGTGGTTGTAGCCCATCTCGAGCAACAACTGATCGGTGTGTGCGCCAAGCGGCGGTGGCGCGTGGTCGAGCTTGCCGCCGCCATGCGCCATCTGGAAGCCGGAGCCCATCAGACGTAGCGGGCCGTAGTCCGTCGCCACCGTCTGCACGGCGTTGCGTGCAGCGATCTGTGGATGGTCGATGACCTCCTCGATCCGCCAGATGCTGGCGCACGGGGCGCCGGCGTCGTTCAGGCGCCGCTCCCAGGCCTTGGCATCGGCGCCTGCCAGCGCCTTCTCGATGATCTCGCGCAGCGCAGCCTCATGCTCCTTGCGCTGGAACCAGTCGGCGAAGCGCGGATCGTCCAGCACGTCGGGACGGCCCAGCGCGGTCATCAGCGCCTCGTACTGGCGGTCGTTGTTCACCGCAAGCAACAGAAAACTGTCCTTCGCACGGAACAGGTTCGCGGTGACCTTGCGGCTGATCGCCTGGTTGCCGAACTGCTCCTGCCGATGACCGGCCACGGTGAAGTCGGCGACCTGAGTGGAGAGAAACGCCAGGCTCGCCTCCAGCATCGACACATCGATGAACTGGCCTTGACCGGTGTGCGTGCGCTGATACAGCGCGGACGACACCGCGAACGCGGCGGTCATGCCGGACAGCACGTCGCATACCGCGAAGCCGGCGCGCGTGGGCCCCATCTCCTGGTGGCCGGTCAGCGACATGATGCCGGACAACGCCTGGATCTTGCCGTCGTAGCCAGCCTCGCTGCGGTACGGGCCGGTGGCCCCGAAGCCCGAGATCGTGCAGTAGATCAGCTTCGGGTTGATCGCGCGCAGGGCGTCGTAGCCGATGCCGAGGCGGTCCATCACGCCGGGCCGGAAGTTCTCCATCGCCACGTCGGCCGTGGCGGCCAGGCGGTTGACGATGTCGATCGCCGCTGGCTTCTGCAGGTCGAGCGTGAGGCTGCGCTTGTTGCCGTTGATCGCCAGCCACGCAGGGGCCATGCCGCGGTCGGCCCATTCGCGCGACAGCGGGGTGCGGCGCATGTCCTCGCCGTCGCGACGTTCCACCTTGATCACATCGGCGCCGAGCAGCGCGAGCTGGTAGCTGCCGTAGGGGCCGGCGAGCACCTGGGTGAAGTCGAGCACGCGTACGTTGGCGAAGGGGCGGGGATCGGGGGTCACAGGAGGCCTTTATAGTAAGAGCCGGAAGGACAAGCGAATACACAAGCAGAGCAATCGGGGGGATGGCCGGTGCCATTGGGCAGCAGAAGGATTTTAACACGGAGGACGATCGAGGACCACGGAGCGCCACTGAGAAGGCGCGCCCGACCATCTTGGACTCCTGTGGCCCTCCGTGGTTCTCGATCGTTCTCCGTGTTGAATCCTTGATATTACCGACTACCCAACCCTTGCGACGTCGTTCTTGAAAGATGCGCACCCATTTCAGGAAAATCTGATGCGCCTGATCCGCCGTCAAATGTGTTTTTCGGCCTCGTTCGCTCAAGCTCCAAACGCCGCGCTGGGGCCGATCGATCAACCCTTATTCTGCCAGGTAGAACCGTGCCCACTGCACTTGATTGCGAAATCGGAGTTCTCCTGACGGTAACTCCTCGTTCAGGCGTTCGTCCGAAAAACTGGCATCCTTGGCAACACGTTCGATTACTTCGTTAGCGGTTCCGGAATTGCCGAGAGACCGCAAGGCATCCAGCAAACTGGGTCGATCTGTATTATTTCCCGCTACGCCGCCCGCTCCACCCGCAGCGTCCGCGCGACCGCCTTCTGCTCGTCGAACTCGCGCCTCCGCCGCGCCAGCTCCTCCGGCGGCATCCGCTCCAGGTTCAGGTAGTCCAGTTTCCACGCCGCATCCTCGCTCCATCGCAGCGGCGACTGCATCGTGGTGCGCGGTCCCGGCGCCGCCTCCAGCACGCGCAGCGCCAGCTCCAGCGTGCGGTCCTGCGACGCCACGTCATGTGGCCTGCCGGCGCTGTTGCCGAGTGGGAAGTCGCTGAACAGGAAGCGCGGCACCGCGGCGTGCTCGACGATGTCCTTGGCGGCACCGATCACCACGGTGGGGATCCCGTTCGCCTCCAGGTGGCGCGCGACCAGGCTCGATGTCTGGTGGCAGACCGGGCAGTTCGGCACCACGATGGCGGCGTCGGTGCCGTCTTCCCGGCAGCGGCGGAGAATCTCGGGCGCGTCGGTCTCCACCGTAACCCGGTGGCTGCGGTTGGTGGGCGCGCCATGGAACCGCGGCGTGACTGCGCCGACACGGCCCGCCGCCACCGCGCGCAACAGCGCCGGCAGCGGGAACCAGGTGCCGCTGTCCTCAGCCGAGGTGTGAACGCGGTCGTAGCCGATATGCGAGATGCGCAGATCGTGCGGCTGCGAGGTGTCGCCGGAATACACCTGGTAGAACTTCGCCCCGCCGTTGTAGGCCGCGCCGGGTCCCTGGTCGCCCCGATCCGGCCGGTACGGCGCAGCGGTGGTGACGATGGTCACTCGCGCGGCGGCGAGCGGCTCGCGCAGTGGCGTGAACGCGGCCTCGATATGGTGCGCCCAGCGATACGGCGTGGTGTAGCCGATCGCCGCGTAGTACTCGCGCGTGCGCTGCATGTAGGGGATCGGCGCATCGTAATCCGGCGCGAAGCCGAGAGTGGCGTCGAGGTCGCGGTCCATGGGGCGTCTCCCGTGCGCGGATGCGCGTCGATCGCTAGCTCAGGCTGCGCCCGCGACGGGTGTCAATAGCCGGAATCGCCGATCTGATGCGGAGGTCGGACGCAATCGTTCAGGCCGCCGGCTTGAACCGGACCAGTCGACGGCCGAGCCATCCGCGGATCCCCGGCACCAACGCGACGGCGACCAGTTGCGACGTCGACCTGGAGCGCGCCGCCTCTGCCCGGTGCGCCCGTTCGTCGGCCTGGGCCACCAGGCTCTCGGCGTAGTCCGCTCGCGCGACCGCCCGCGCCAGCTCCTCCTGGATGGTGCCGATCCGGTGGGTGGCTCGATTCGCCAGGTCACCGTAGGTCACCTGGTTGCTGGTCAGGGAAGGTGACCCCTGCGATCGATCGGACGTCAGAATCAGGGTCAACCCGTTGACCGACAGTTCGACCTTCTTCTCGGCCTGTTTCGGTATCGGGATGCGGCGGTCGATGCAATACAACAACAACGCGGCAACGATATATTGAGCGCTTAATCTGATCGGCTCGGTTGCCAGCGAAGGCTGCAGACGTACCACGGCGGTGGGAGCCTCATTGGGCCCCACCAGCTCCACCGCCAGGATATCATTTGACGTGGCGGCGTGGCCTTGCTTCTGCACGAACACGGTAATGCCGTTCCGCGTCTCCTCCGGCGTGAAAACGATGTAGCGGACCTCCATGGGCACGACAGGATGTCCTCGATCTCGGTCGACATTCGCTCACAGTCGGTCGCGCGGCCGTTCGCACAACTACCAAGCCTATCGCACTGCGCTTAACTGCCGGTTAAGCCTGCCTGCCATGCCGACGGCGTGTGCCCGTGCGCAGGCCGCGGTTCAGGCTCTCGTCATCGCGGCCGCGCCCGCCGTCGTCCGCCGTCGCGTGACCGCGGCCGCAGGCGGCACGACCGTTGCGCCCTTGGCCGCCGCATCGCTCGTCACTCTGATCGCACTCAACAGAAACCAGGAGCGCAAACACTCGCGCAACTGGCGCGGACCGATCACCTCGATCTTGCCGGAACGCACGCCGGCGTCCCATGTCAGTTTGCCGAACCAGATCGCGATCATCGTCCGGATATCGGTCGTCACATACAGATCCACGGGAAATCCCGGATCCGTCGGACACAGGTCAACGGTCTCCCGATCGTTGACCAGCCACCATTGCTTCCTGCCCTCCGGCACGTCGGTGAATTCCAGATAGACGGTGACCCGCCGTTCGGGAAACACGGCGGGATCGACGCCGCGGCGGATATTCCATACCAGCACGGTAACGTCGAGATCGCCCGGCCCCAACGGGTCCTGGGCATATCGCAACCCCCACTCGCCGAGTTGCTGGATCACCGGGCCAAGCGCGGTACCCGCCGCCGTCAGGTGCCATTCATTTGCGTGCCCGCCATTGCCGCGCCGCTCCACAATACCCACGCGCACCAGCTCCTTCAGGCGCGTCGAGAGCAGGGTCTGCGACATCAGCGGCACACCGCGGCGAATATCGTTGAAGCGGGTGCTGCCGGCCAGCAACTCGGCGATGACCAGCGGGGTCCAGCGCTCGGCAACGATCTCCGAGGCCTTGGCGACCGGACAGAATTGACCATAGCGCATGACGATGTCCCCTCCCGCGCAACGCGGATCTCGACCATACATCGTACGGACGGTCGGGCCACTCCAGATTCTGCACTAGTCGGGCTGGGCGATCGGGCAACACTGGCACCATCAACCGGTGCGAATGGCCCACCAGCGGCGCCCGGTCCGACAGCGTTCTCGGGAGGCAATAACATGGAGACAGACTTGCACCGCCGCACCGTGCTGGGAGGTGCCATAGCCGGCGCCGCGTTGCTCCAGGGCCGCGCGTTCGCCCAGTCCGCGGCGAGCCAGAAGTTCATTCCCTGGACCGATCAGCCACCGCCGGTGCCACCACCGCTGGAGAATGTGGCCAAGGGCATCACGCGTTGGGAGGATTTGAACTCGTGGATTACACCAAACGACAGGTTCTTCAGCATCGCCCATTATGATCGGCCCGTCATCGACGAGAAGGCGTGGCGGCTGGACGTGGCCGGCATGGTCGCCAAACCATCGACGCTGGCCCTTGCGGATCTGAAGGCGCTGCCACGGCAGGAGGTCACCAGCACGCTGGAATGCTCCGGCAACAACGGTCTCCCGTTCGCCATCAGCACCATCGGCAACGCGCGATGGGCGGGGGCATCGCTCGCCCAGATACTTCAGACGGCACAGGTCAGGAGCGGTGCCATCGAAGTGGTGTTCTACGGTACCGATCAAGGCGAGGAGGTGGTGCACAAGGACACGCCGCTGGAAGTCAAGTTCAACGGCACCTTCGCGCGCAGCATGTCGCTCGACGACGCGATGAAGCCGGCGAACCTGCTGTGCTACGAGATGAACGGCTCGCCGTTGCCGGCCGCCAACGGGTTTCCGGTGCGCCTGATCGCCCCGGGCTGGTTCGGCGTTTGCAACGTCAAGTGGCTGCGCCGCATTGAACTGCGCGATACCCGCTACGTGGGACGGTTCATGGGTCGCGACTATGTCACCGTTCGCGAGGTAGAGCGTGACGGCAGGACGACCGTGACCGAGACATCCGTAGGCCGCATGTTGTTGAAATCGGCGCCCGCGAGAGTGGCGTTCGGCGACGGGCACTATCGGATTGAAGGGATGGCATGGGGACCCGCGCCGGTTGCTGCCGTTGAGGTGAAGGTCGACAGCGGGCCGTGGATGAAGGCGACCCTTGACGACAACAGGTCGGATTTTTCCTGGCGATCCTGGCGTCTCGATTGGTCGCCTGTGCCCGGCGAGCACACCATTACGTCGCGGGCCATCGACAAGGGCGGCAGCATCCAGCCGGCCATGGATGATCCGTCGATCGCCAACAAGAGGACCTATTGGGAGAGCAACGGGCAGATAACGCGACACATTCGCGTCAGCTGACCGCCAGCCGATCAAGCGAGCACACAACTGGGAGAGACAACCATGAACGCAAAGGGATTTTTCGCGGCATCGGCGGCACTGTGTCTTCTGGCAAGTGCGGCCCGTGCTGATGTGGTGACCGAATGGAACCTCAAAACCGCACAGTTCACATTGGACGCCCGCATTTCTGCGCCTGACGCAAATCAGGTGATCGCCACCACCAGCGTGTCGGTATCTGATGCGCTTACCGCAATCAGCGGCAAATTCCCCCCGCTGCTGGTAAAGCTCAGTCCGTCGCCTGATGCGTCGGTCGACGCCACGGTCGCAGCGGCCTCGCGTAGTGTTCTGCTGAAGATGTTGCCCGGTCAGCAGGCGGGGATTGACGCCGGCTATCAGGCGGCGCTCGCCACGATCCCCGACAGCGCCGGCAAGCAAAGCGGCATCGCGCTCGGACAGCAGGCGGCCGAGGCGGTGTTGCTCGCGCACACCAACCCGAGTGCGTCGGAAAGCTATCGGCCATCGGCGTCGCCCGGCAAATACGTGCCGACTACCTTGCCGGTGTCCTTGACCGTATCGCAGCGAAAGCCGTGGCTGCTCGCTTCGTGCGACCAATTCCGGCCTGGCCCTCCGCCTGCCCTTGATGGTGCGATCTGGGCGCGCGATTACAACGAGATAAAGGCCTTCGGCGCCCGCACGAACTCCGAGCGTACCCCGGAGCAAACCGAGATCGCGCGCTTCTGGGAGGCGGTCAATCCGGTCATCTATGTTCCGGTTGCCTACGCGTTGGCCAACCTGCCTGGCCGCGACCCGGTCTCCAACGCACGTCTGCTGGCGGTCGTCGCGATGGCCAGTGACGATGCGCTGACGGCGGTGTTCGATGCCAAGTATACCTACAATTTCTGGCGCCCGATCACCGCCATCCGCAACGGTGATATCGATGGCAATGACGCGACCGAGCGCGACGCGTCGTGGCTGCCCTTCATCGATACGCCGATGCATCCCGAGTATCCCTGCGCGCACTGCATCGTATCGGCGACGATTGCCACCGTGCTCAAGGCGGCGCTTGCCGGTTCGGCATCACCCGTCCTGACGACCAGCAGCTACACCGCGCCAGGCAAGCCGCGCAGCTGGGCCAATACCGATGAGTTCATGCGTGAGGTGGCTCTCGCCCGCGTTTACGACGGTGTCCATTACCGGAATTCAGCCGAAGTCGGTACCGCGATGGGCATCAAGATAGGTGAGCTCGCCGCCGCCAAGTACCTTTCGCCGTGACAGCGAGGATGCCGGACCGGGTGCGCTCAATTCGCCCGTACGCTCGGACAGCGAAAGTCCTGCAACATCCCGGGCGCGAACGGATTGGCCGACCCCTGCACCCGCACGTCGAACACCGCCTGCCGCTCGCCGAGCTGGAGGGTCAGCGCATAGTGATCCGTCCCGCCGGCCTGCGGCACCATCCGCCCGCGGCCGAACAGCCGGAACAGCGCCCACGGACCGGTCTCCTGCACCGCGCCGGCGCGCCCCGCGGGCGCCGGATCAAACGCCAGCCGCATCGTCGGCTGCAGGGAAAAACTCGGCCACGTCACCTGGGTCGACCGCTGCGTCCCGCGCGTATACACGATCGTCGTGCCATCCAGATCGAGCGTCACCTGCTGCGTCGCCGCATCGGCGCTGACCGGAGTGATGTCCAGGCGGAACCGCGGCCGCGTTCCACCATCGGCGAAGAACGCATCCCGGATGGCGGCCGCGCGCTGGAACTGGGCGAGGTCTGCGGCCGTCACCGGCGCCGATGCGGCATCGGCCGAGATCAGCCGCCACGGCTTGGCCGAGGTATCGACATAACGCCGCAGCAATGTATTTACGAAGCCATCGAAACCGCCGCCGGGCGCGAACAGCCGCGCGAATTCCGCGATCGGTGTGTCGTCGGTCGCTGACGGCGCGAACGGGTAGTGGCCGTTCACCACCGCCGGACACAGCTCGTTCGGGCCGCCGGGCGCGTTGAAGATCGTCGCCAGTTGCAGCCGAGGGTCGCCACTGCGGAGCGCGATGGCGCTGGTGGCGATTTCGGTCAGCCAGCGCCCGAGCGGCTGCGGCTGCCGCGCGGCGTCCGTTTTCAGCGTGAGCAGCGGGTCGATGCCGGCTGGCGTAGCGGTCGCCGATCCGGTGCTCACCAGTGTCGCCGCCAACTTGGCGATCTGCTGCTGCGCGTCACCGACCTCGCGCAGCAACAGATCGATCGGCGCGTTCGGCCCGTGACCGACCAGGTCGCGCAGCGCCCGATAGCGTTCGTCGATCTCGTGGCCCGGCGACAGCGGAGCCGCGGGGCTCGCGGACTGCGCCCCAAGCAGCGCCTTGAGACGAAGCTCCGTGCTGCTCGCCGATGGTTCCGCTTCGGCGGCCTTCGGCACATCGCCCGGCGGCACCGACAGGGTGAGTTGCCGGCTGATCGACGCCAGCAGGCTGCGCATCGGGGACTCGGGGGAGGCCAGGACGTAGAGGTCCTGCGCCGCCTGTGACAGGCTGCGCAGCTGCACCACGTTCAGGTCTGCCAGCATCAGGTCCCAGGTCGGCGCGTAGTCCGCCTGGTAGAGCGTGACCACATCGCGCGCCAGAACCTGCATCTGCGGTCCGCTCGGATCGAACGCCACGCGATCGCCCAGCACCCAACTTTCCGACACCACGGCTTTAACGGCATCGGCGAGCGAAGGCAGCAGGACCTTGTGAAAGCCATCGACGGTGAAGAAGCCCGCGATGCCATCGGTCAGCGGCTTGCCGGACGCGCGCACGAACAGCGGCACACCGGCCGGACCCAGCGCGTCACTCGGCCGCCACTCCGGCAGGCGCTGTGCCGCAGCGGATGGGCGGATCCGCGAATACACGCGCTGTGCCAGCGGCACCGTGGCGATCCGCAGGCGCGCCGTGCGCACCAATTCGCCATCGAGCTGAATTTGTGGCAACGGCTCGGCCAGCAGGGCGTCGAGGTGCCGCAGCAGCGCCATGCGCAACGGAACAAAGCCGAGACCGGGATATGCCGTCTGCCAGTCCAGCTGCATCCATTCCCGCACCAACGAGGCGTCGAGCGGGCCGGCGTTGCCGAGCATCAGATAGACGCGCGTCGCCTCGTAGAGGAAGTCGGGATTGTTGAGGTTGCCGCGCAACTGCGTTTCCAGCCGCCACATCAGCCGCGGCAGCAGCGCCCATTGCAGCGCGTGGCGATACACGGCGCTCGCCGAGGCATCGAGCTTGTCGCGCTGCGCCAGCCCGGCAGGGAGCCATGACGGTGCATCGCCGCCGCGCGGCAGCGCGCGCGCCTGGTCCAGCAGCGGCGCCAGCCGCGCCAGATCGTCGTCGTCGACCGGGTCCAGGGGCAGGCTGCGCGCGGTCTGTTGGTAGCCGACGAGCGCCGTCGCCAAAGTGTCGATCGCGCGCTGGCCGGAGCTGCGCGCCTGCCACAGCAGCGCCGCCGTCGCCGCCACCAGCATGGCCGCGACCGCGTAGCCGCCCGTCCGCAGCGCCAGCCGGCGGCGCACCGCGGCCGGACTGCGGGTGACCAGCAGGGCCTCGCCGAAGATCACCTCCTTCAGCAGGCGCTCCAGGAAATAGCTGCGGCCGTGTACCGGCTGCAGCGCCTGCGTCCGGGTCTGGTCCATGCCCAGCGCGCGTGCCAAGGCCCCGGTGAGCCGATCGATCGGGGTGCCCTCCTGGGTGCCCGAGGTGAAATACACCCCGCGCAGCAGCGGCGCCGGATCGTCCGGGGCACCACCGAACGCCGCCTGCAGGAACTCCATCAGTACCGGCTCGAGGCTGGCGACCTGGCCGGGGAACATCGCGATCCGCGCGCGCCGGTCCGGGTTGCGTTCGGCCTGAAGGCGGTTGAACAGCCGATCGTTCAACCGTTGCACCAGGCTACGCAACTCACCGGCGAATGCGGCGACCGGACCATCGTCGTGCCGCGTCGGGTCGAACGTCGCGCCCCATACCTGTGCGCGCCGCTCGCGGTCGAGGTCGTCGAAGAACTCGGTGAAGCCGGCGATCAGGTCGGCCTTGGTGAACAGCATATAGACCGGCATCCGCACGCCGAATCGGGTCTGCAGCTCATTGATCCGGCCACGGATCGCCACCGCGTGCGCTGTGCGTTCGGCCGCCGGCGCCAGGGCGATGTCGCTGAGCGGGAACGCCACCAGCAGACCGTTCAGCGGCTGCTTGGGCCGGGTCCGCTTCAACAGGTCGAGGAAGGCGTCCCAGCCGGCGCGATCGATCGCCGCGTTGGAGTCCTGGGTGGTGTAGCGCCCCGCGGTGTCGATCAGCACGGCATCCTCGGCGAACCACCAGTCGCACAGCCGCGTCCCGCCGACGCCGGCGACGGCGCCCTGCCCCATCTGCTCGGCCAGCGGAAAGCGCAGGCCGGCGTTCAGCAACGCCGTGGTCTTGCCGGCGCCGGGCGGCCCGATGATGGCGTACCACGGCTGTTCATACAGATAGCCGCGGCTGCGCAGCGATTTCTTCAGCAGGTTCAGCGCGGCGGCCAGGCGCGCCTGCAATGCCCGTGCTTCTTCGGTCTCCTCCTGGGAACCTGCGGCAATGCCGTGGGTCAGCGCCGCATCGCGCTGGCGGCGGCGGATGTCCAGCAGCGCGTTGGTCCCGCCCCAGGCCAGCGACAAACCAACAATGATCGCAAGCCGGGGCAGCGGGTCCTCGAACTCCGGCAGCAGCGGCGCGAAGAACCACGCCAGGCCGGCGAGCAGAGCGGTGCCGATGAAGCTGATGCCCCAGCGGAGGATCATCGCGAGGGACCGGCAAGATCGGGGCTTTGCCTCCGGATCAAGTCCGGGCCAGGCACCGGACCTGAACGGATGGATTGCAAAGGCGCCGCCTTTGCCAAGGGTCCAGGGGGCAAAGCCCCTTGGCGGGTTTCAGGGCCTGCCCCGGACTTGATCCGGGGGCGGAGCCCTGACCTTGCGCGGCTCAAGCGATCAGCCCGCGTCACGGTGCAGCACGATCTCGATCCGCCGGTTCTGTTCGCGGCCCTCGACGGTGGTGTTGGGCGCGATCGGGTCCGCGTCGGCGCGACCCTCCGCGCTGACCCGTCCCGGATCGCCGACATTCCGCGCAACGACAGCGCGCACGGCATTGGCGCGCGCGGCGGAGAGTTGGAAGTTCGAGGGGAACTGCACGGTGCGGATCGGTTGATTGTCGGTGTAGTCGATCACGTGCAGCGATCCGCCCTCGTTGTGCAGCGCCAGCGAGATCCGCTCCAGCAACGGCACCGACGCGGTCTGCACGACGGCGCTGCCCGACGCGAACATCGCATGGTCGGCGATACGGATGATCGGCGTCGCCGGGGTGCCCAACAGACTGACCACGCCGCGGTCGATGTCGGGTCGCAGGCTGGCGTTCAGCCGATCCAGCACGGTCGGCTCGGGCGGTGTTGGCGGTGCCGGCAGCGGCTGCACGATCGCTGCCCGCGTCACCTGCGGCATGCGTGTGGGCGGCGTGGCCAGTACCTGGGCTTGCAGCGCGTCGGATGCGACGTTCAGGCTGGTCGAGGTCCAGAACAGGAGGCCGCCGCACACCGCCGCGGCGCCTGCCAGCGTGACCCAGACCGGCAGTCCACGCCGCCCCGGCCGGTATGGTGCCGCGACACCGCGCCAGCGTCGCGACAGCTCCGGATCGGCCGGCGGACGGTGCGTTGCGATCGCGGCATGCGCCTCGGCACGGATCTGTTCGAGCTCGCCGTCGCCCCGCGACTGCCGATAACGGCCCATGAAGCCGAGCGACAGGCAGAGCGCCATCAGCTCGATTGCGGGCAGAAATTTGTCGGGCGCCTTCCGCAGCTGCCTGAGTTGCTCGAAGAACTGATCCGTGCCGCGCGCGCCGGGATGCAGTGTCGCGACCAAGGTCCTGTCCGCCCAGCCGCTGGCGGCGCCCCAGGGCGTGTTCAGCACCGCGTCGTCGATGCTGGCGCACAACGCGTAATGGGCCGGCCGCAGCACCTCCATCGCGATGCCGGCATCGCGGGCCCGCCGCTCGAACGCGCGCAGGCCCTGCTCGGCCTGCTCGCGCAACGCCTGCAGGTCGGGCGCGCGGTGCATTCCGCGCAATCGGTTGAGCAGCAGCAGCAGCGGCGAGGCAGCGACCGCCAGAGGCGAAACGCTGATGGCCGGAGGCACGGACGGATCGACCGCGGGCAATGGCGCCGGTCTCGCCGCAGGCGTGGCCAGAGGGACGGCCACAGGAGCGGGTGGCGTCGGCGGGACCGGGCGGCGCCTACCGGGGACGGGGCGGATCACCGTCCGATCGTTGTCCGGCGGTTCGGAGAACGGATTGTCGCTCACTGGCCTTCCTCGGCGGGCTTCGGTACGCCGCTACCGATCGGTACTGGCTCAAGCCATAATTCTGCATAACCCATTTCAGCGTGAAGCCGTAGTTCGGGTCGGTCGCATACACCCCGGTCAGCGCATCGGCGAACGCCTCGGGGTTGTCGGCCTGTTTCATGGCGTCCTTGTAGACCGCGGCGGTGGCGAGCAGGCGGCCGTGTTCATCGAATGCCTGCGCCAGCGAATCGAACGCCCGGAAGCGGGCGTCGATGGTGACATTCTCACCGTTGATCACTTCGCGGGTCGGGCTTTCCACCGCCGGCTGGTCGCCAAGCGCCTTGATGCCGAACGGGTTGTTGCTGCCCGGCGGCATGGCGGCGCCCCACGCGCTCTCCACCGCCCATTGCGCGACGGTGACCGAGGCCGGCACCGTCCACTTCTTGTGCGAGGCGACGGCAGCGTCGGCTACGTCGGGCGGGATCTCGCCGAAGTGGCCGGCCGAAGCAGGCAGCGGGGTGTTCTCGACCAGCGGCCTGGCAGCGAGCGCGTAGTAGGTGGGGCTGCCGGGATCGATGCGCCCAGAAGGCGGCAGCATCTGCAGGATCGAGGCCTGGTAGGTCTCGATCGCCAGCGTGGTGCCGACGTCGGCCACGCCGTTGACCGGGATCGGGGCGTGCGGCTTGGGCAGCCGGTCGTTCAGCAATGATTGGATGACGAACACGTCGCCGGGCGCGTTGGTGGCGTTGCGGCCGACCGAGGTGAAGATCGGCGGCGCAATGCGGCCCATTTCATCGACGCTCAGCACCGTTGGTGACGGAACCAGTCCCACGGTGGGGATTAGTGCACAGGCGATGTGGCCGTGGCCAGTTGTTTACGAGCGGCGGCCGGAGCGATCGCCCTCGGTGTTGAATTGTTTACTGCGCGACGCCGCGTGTTTGCCGTCTATCACGGCCCGGCAATGCTGGTAGCATGGGCGCGCCATCGCGGCGGACAACCGGGCGCGCTTGGGGTGAGGCATGAAGCAGACCGCCGCACGCAGGATCACCTGGGTCGATGCGTCGATTGGACCTGTTGTTGGCGTGGCATCCGGACCCGATGCGGCGCCCCCCGCGGCGAGCGCCGATCTGCCGCGGCTCGACCCGATGCCTGCCAGCGCCGAGGCGGAGGCGATCGCGCTGCTCCGCATCGCTGCGGAGGTGGAGGGCGCGCTGGTGCCGCAGTACCTGTTCACCGCGGGGTCACTGCTTCCCGGTGCCAGCACTCAATTGCCCGGGTTCGATCACGCGATCCAGTCGGATGACTGGTATGATGTCATGCGAGTGCTCGCGAAGCAGGAAATGGGGCATCTGATCACGCTGCAGAACGTGCTGCTCAGCCTCGGATCGACGCCGCACCTCGATCGCGAGAACTTCCCGGCCAGCTCGCCGCTGTATCCGTTCCCGTTCAGCCTGCAGCCCGTGCGCCTGGCGACGATCGCGCGGTATGTCTGTGCGGAAGCGCCCCGCAATGTGGCGGCAGCAGACCAGCCCGATCTGTCCGACGCGCAGCGCGCCGCGAATGTCGGCGACGCCCAGATGCCGCGCGCGGGGCAGATCTACGAGCGTCTGGGCTACCTGTTCCAGGACGGCAACGCCCCGCAGGATCCCTGGCGGGATTTGCAGAATCCGTTCCCGCACTGGCCGGATTGGCACGTCGATCCCGCCAAACTCGGCTTCAATCAGGACCGCCAGGCGACCGCGGCGGAGTGGCGCGGCCAGGGCGATGACGAACTGCCGGACACCGCGATCTATGTCCTGCCAGTACCGGGACAAGGCGTCCGCCCGGCTGGCGATCCACGCCGTGGCAATCCAGGGCGAAGGGCCGATCGGCAATGGCGGCGTGACGCATTTCGACAAGTGCCTACGCATCTTTCGCGAGCTGCGCGCGGTCGGTCAGCAGCAAGGTGCGCCGACCTTCGTGCGCAACCAAGCGGACGACCCGCGCGCCGGCCTGGGCGGCAGCGCCACGATATCGCATCCCACAACGCTGGTCTGGGCGAGGCTTGGCAATGCGCGCTACCAGATGCTGCTCACCGACATCGCACTGTCGCTGTCGGTTGGATCGACCGGCACGGTTGCCTCGATCCAGGCGACCAGGAGCGATGTGCTCGGCTGGGCGTTCCGCGAGATGCTGGCCAACATCAAGCCGCTGTCGGAGGAGTTGCGCCAGATGCCGCTCACCGCCGAACCGGGCGCGGCGTTGGCAGGACTGCCGTTCGAGCTGCCGGAGCAGGCCCTGCCGACGGACATCGCCGCCCAGATCGCGTATCTGCGCGACCTCGTTGCGGAATCGATACAGCTCCGCGCCCAGATCCAGACCGCGCTCAATCCAACCCCGAAACAGAAGGGGATACTCAAGGTCATCGACAATCTGGACGTGATCATGCGCCGCAAGATCGGTGCGGCTACAGTCTGAAGGGGGAACAACCGTGGCAGTGATCTACCGGGTTCATCCGGCCATCGGCGTGGCCCGGGTCGGCAATCACCCGAGCGCATTCTTTATCGGTCCCGAAGTTCCCGACGCCCCCGGCGTGGAGATTGGCGCCGGCGGCGCGGAAACGCCGATCGTCCGGTACAAGGATCAAGGCCGGGTCAAGCGACAGGCGGCGCGGTTCCGCGTGTTCCGCTACCAGCAGGATGCGGCCGGGGCGACCAGCCTGATCGGCGAGGTGACCACCGATGAAGCACAGATCGAGTGGCGCGTGGACCTCGTCAATCGGAAGGCGGCGCTCGATCACAGTCCGGACCCGAGCCACCCGGCGCGTCCGCGCAACACCGATATCGCGGACCGCGACAGCCTCGTCATCCGCAATCCTCAGCCGGTGACGATCTCCGGTGCGAACCAGGCCGCCCGCCCGTTCAATGGCCGCTTCATGGGTAAGGATGTCTACCTCGGCGAATTGCAAACCGACGCCAAGGGCCGGCTGATCGTCCTCGGCGGACGCGGCGCGAGCGAGTCGGTTCCGCCCGGCCAGGACCTGCCGGAATTCGCCAACAACGACCGCTGGCACGACGATGTGTCGGACGGGCCGGTCACGGCCGTCGTCACCTTGCCGGGTCAGGAACCGATCGCGGTACACGATGCGTCGTGGGTGGTTGTCGCGCCGCCAGATTTCGCGCCGGCGATCAACTCGATCGTCACCCTGTACGACGTGGCATGCGGCGCCGCCGTCGAGAAGGGAGCGCTGAAGCCGGAGCCCAGACCGTCATTCCGTCGCCACATCAAGCCGCTGATCGAGCGGGCGGCCGACCTGCGCTGGGTGAACAATTTTTCCCGGTGGCAGGATCTGGCGACCATCGACTGGCAGGCGCTAGGCAGCACCGACGCCGGCAACGCCGCGGCACGGGCGAAGGTGGCGAAGCGTATCCAGTCGCCCGGTCTGCGCGACTTCATCATGCCGGCGTTCATGGCCACCTATGTGAAGCAATGGTCGGACGGCGATTTCATTGCCGATCTCAGCGGCGCGGACCCTGTGGTGGCGGTGCCGGATCAGCTTGATCGCGCGGCGCTCGACGCCTGCGTCGGCAACAACTTCTTTCCCGGCATCGAGGCCAGCATCAACCTGCGCGACAAGGACATCTACGCGCAGCCGTTGCGGCTCGACCCGACCAACCTCGGCAAGGTCTATCCCGGCTGCCTGAGCGAGATCATGGCGGTGCCCTGGCAGGCGGACTTCCGCGATTGCGATGGCGGTCAGTGGTGGCCGTCGCAGCGGCCGGACATCGCGATGACCGACGGCAACAAAATCCCAGGCAGCCAGGCGAACTGGGAGGATCCGATCCCGGAAGGCGATCACCAGGGCATGGTCGATCACGTCCTGCAGCTTGGCTTCATCGTCGCGCAACAGGCGGGCGGGCAGCGCGTGTTCGTTGAAGCCGATCGCGACCCGCAGTTCCCGCGGGACGCCTAGCCGGCGATCTTGTCGCGGTTCCGCCATGACGTGGTCATCGTGGGCGGCGGCCCCGCGGGAGCGGCTGCGGCAACCGCGCTGGCGGGAAACGGCCTTGCGGTCGCGCTGTTCACGCATCGGCGCGGCGCCAACCCGCTGGTCGGCGAGACCGTGCCGCCATCGATCATGCGTCCTCTGGTTCGATTGGGGCTGTGGGAGCGTTTCGTTGCGGCCGGCCATCGGCCATCGCCGGGTACCGTCGTGAGCTGGGGCAAGGCGGAGCCGTTCGAAAACGAGTTCATCGCCAGTCCCTACGGGATGGGTTGGCACCTCGATCGCGAACGCTTCGACAACATGCTGTTATGTGCTGCGCGGGCTGCGGGTGCCGATGTCAACCTTGTCACGGCGGTTGACGGCCTGGATACAAGGGCGCCCTGGCTGATCGACGCGACCGGGCGGGCGAGTTGGTTGGCGCGTCGTCAGGGAGTCAGGCGCCGGTCATTCGATCGACAGGTGGCGCTGGTCAGGTTCGGTTCGCTCGAGTGCTCCGACGACCGGATGTTCATCGAGGCGCGCCCTGGCGGCTGGTGGTATGCCGCTGCCTTGCCCGGCGATCGGGTCGTTGCCGCGTATTTCACCGACTCCGATCTGCTGCCGCCGGATCGTGCCCAGGCCTGGGATCGCCTGCTTCGCGAGACCGAGCTTGTGTCCGGCCTAACGACTGCCGCATGCGACTGGTCGGCCGTGCGTATCGTCGCAGCGTCGAGCGGGTGCCTGTCGCGTTTCTGCGGACCGGGCTGGATGGCAATCGGCGATGCCGCGCTGTGCTACGATCCATGCTCGGGACAGGGATTGACCAAAGCGTTGCAGTCCGCCCTGGATGGCGCGGCCGCAATCGCGGCGCAACAGGTGGGCGACCCTGGTGCGGTCGCAGCATTTGCCGCAGCGACCGCGCAGCAATTCCGCACGTTCATCGACAACCGCCGCGCCAATTACCGCCGCGAACAGCGCTGGACCGGCTCCGCGTTCTGGCAGCGGCGCCATGCGGCGCCTGCCGAACGATCTGTTGCGGATTACCGCCGGTGAGCTGCCAAAACCCTCCCCGCCGCACGCCGCTGCAGGCGTGCGCGCACCGCCGCGAGGATGGGGCCGGTAACGATCAACCGGGCACACCCCATCGCGTCCCAGCAGCGGAAGGCAAAGTCGGGATGCAACAGCATCGGGCCGCCGCCATTTTCGAAGTTCCATCGATTGCCGGTATCGAGGTAGGACTCCGTCGCCAGGCCCTCGGCGAGCACTACGTCATGCCGCGCGAGTTCGACATGAAAATAGCTGACCTCGTCACACGGCTCCTGCGCGATCGTGGATCCGTTGATCAGGTGCTTGATCGGAATCATCACATCATCGACGAACACAGCATGATCCGGCGATAGCAGCAGATCGCGCGTCGGGACGCCGTCGCCGAATGCACCGGCACGGACGCGGATCGGCCAGACCGCGACCGGGCGCGGATGCCGGCGACAATCGACCCGGCGGCGGCCGATCCACACCGCCGGCAGCACGCCGCCGAAGCGAGCCTCGATCGGATCGCCCGGTCGCAGGTCCTCCACGGCGACCGGGCCGTTCGTGGTGTGGATGCGCGTGCCGGCGGCAAAACAGGCCAGCACGATGATGTCGGTGCCGGACACGGCATCGGGCTGCGCCACGAATAGCTGATGGGAATGGTCTCCCGCCGTCGCCAGCGTCAGCGTTGCGGACGCACCCGTCACGGTCAGCGAGCCCGGCGTCCAGACGGCATTGTCGAAGTTCAGTCCGGTCAGCGCGATCGTGCTGTTGGTCGACATCGTGACCAGGGTGCCGGCGTCGTTGGTCGGCTGCGCCAGACGCAACAGGCCGGCGTTGGATCCGCCGTTGCCGAACAGCGATACATCGATGCCGCTGCCGATGCTGCCGCCGATATCGAGCTCCTGCACCGCCGACAGGGTTCCCGCGCCGGTCACATTGCCGGTTATCGCCAGCACGGTCGGGGCGTTCCCGAAATTGGCGGTGGCCAGCGACCCGTTGTCCACGACGTTCGCCGCGATCGTGCCGATACCGGAGAACACGTGGCCGCTGTTGATGGCGAACGCCCCGCTGACACCGCTGCTGCCGAGCACCAGTTCGCCGGACTGTGCGACGGAAAGCAGCCCGCCGTTGCCCATCGTCAGGTCGTTGGCTGAGTCCGTCACGTCGCCGCCGGAGCCGACCTCAATTGTCGCCGCGAAGCCCGGCGAGCCCAGGTTGATCCCGCCGGTCGTTGTGAATGTTCCATCGGCCACCAGGGTGCCGCCGCCACCGCCCACGCTGCCGACGTTCAACAACGTCGCCGACACGACGTCGCCCGATCCGATCGCCAGCGTCGCCGCCCCGGTGTTGAAGGCCAGGTCTTGGCCGACCGTGATGTTGCTGAAGAAGCCGCTGCCTCCCAACGTGAGAGTGCTGTTCGGACCGATGTCCAGGATGTCCGAACCGACGCTGCCGGTGACTGTGCCGGAGAACGACACGAACTGGGCCAGATCGAGCGAGCCCGGCGCCTGAACAGCCGGGGTGGTCCCCTGGACCCAGTTCCCCGACGCATTCCAGGAGCCGCCATCGGCACCCGACCAGGTGAAGGCGCTCCCCGACATGCGTTCCCTCCTGTCGCCTGGACCCTCACGCGCAGCGCGCTGTCGTTCCGATGGCCAAGCGGTTAACCATGTTTCGGCTGCGGAAGCCTGTCAAACCGGTGTCCGGCCGCAGGGTGACCCGCGTCCCTACCGCGACTGCGGGGCGCGCCGTCCCGGTTGCCCCGCGGTAGCCGAGCCCATCTGGCGTCGCGGGCCCATATGTGATGCAACAGGACGGCGGATAATTCCTGCAGCGGGAGGATTTGTCATGTCTGGCGGCGGCAGCGCCCAATCATCGGGTCGGATCGAACAATTGGCTCCCGAGCTGGAGCGGATCATCTCCACGTCGGAGCCTATCCACCACTTGGCCGACGGCTTTGGCGGTCCGCATGGTCCAGCCGAAGGACCGCTCTGGTGGAAGGAAGGCGGCTATCTGCTGTTCAGCGACATCCACAACAACAAACGGATGAAGTACCTCCCCGGCACCGGCGTGACGCTGGTTCAAGAGCCGACCAACCGGGCCAATGGGCTCACCCGGGACCTCCAGGGCAGGCTGATCGCCTGCGAGCATGATTCGCGGCGCGTCACCCGCCAGGAACACGACGGCAGTGTCACGGTGGTCGCGAACAGCTTCCAAGGACGGCAGCTCAACCGGCCCAACGACGTGGTGGTGAAGTCGGACGGCTGTATCTATTTCACCGATCCATGGACCAGTCCGGCGCCAGCCGAGCAGTGGGACCTGAGCTTCTCCGGCGTCTACCGTGTCACCCCCGATCTGGGCACGATGACGCTGCTGATCGGCGATTTCGTGATACCGAACGGCCTCGCGTTTTCGCCCGATGAGAGCGTGCTGTACATCAACGACTCACGCCGGGGACACATACGGGCGTTCGATCTGATGCCCAACGGGACGCTGGCAAAGCAGACCGACCGCGTGTTCGCCGACCTGCGCGGCAACGAGCCCGGTGTTCCCGACGGCATGAAGGTCGACGTCGAAGGCAATGTCTATTGCGGCGGCGCGGGTGGATTATGGATCATGGATCCGCAGGGGAAGAAGCTCGGCCGGATCGTGCATGGGGCCTCTGCCACCACCAATCTCGGTTTCGGCGGCGATGACTGGAAGACACTGTACTTCACCAGCCGGAATCATTTGGGAGCAGTCAATGTGAAAATCACGGGCATACCGGTGCCCCCGCAGAAACGGTAAGCCGCCGTTCCTTACATGGCGACAATGCCGCAAAGGCAGGCCGACATTGTCGTTGCGGGGGAGGGGACTGTCATCCGCGGCGAGCGGCTCCCTCACCCACACCCGACTCGAACCGCGTCAACGGTGAACTATCAGTCGCTGCACTGGCGCAGCGACTGCGCGAGTGCAGCGACATTCGCGACCCGCCGGAAGTCGTGAATGATCGCGAGACTCGCCTCGATCCCGTGCTCGCCCACTCCTGCCATCGGCACCAGGGCGCGGTACTTGGCATCGACGTCGCACCATTCGATCCCCAGCGCGGCCGCTCCCTTCGGCGCGAACACGGTGCTCGAGAAACTCCGCCCATCATTCGTGCCGATGGTGACCGTCGCGCCCTGCCGATAGCGCGCGGCATCCTCCGTAGCCGGCGTGCCGACCTGCACGCAGTCGATCAGTCGATGGATCACCGGATCGGCGATCTTCGCGACACTCGCATGCTTCCAGGAGAACACATGATCGGCCACGCCGGCGGCGGCGAAATAGGCCGGGCTGTGCGCCATGTCGATCAGGTCGGCCGGATGCAGCGGACCGGTCAGCTTTGTCATGCCAGGCCGCGCGATGGTGATGCTCGCGACATCCGCCGCCATGACATTTCCCTGACGTGCTGCATTGGCGGCCGCCTCGGCGATCGCGTGGTACGGATGGCCGCCAGGCACCAGCTTGATCGCCATGTCGGTGCAGATGTCCCAGCTCTCGCCCAGCCCGCGCGTTGCGGTCGCCGCGCCCGCGGCGCCTTCGACGCCGCCGAATACATCGAAGAACCCGAGCGGCGTCTCCAGCACGCGCTCCTCGCACTGATATCCGCGCTGCGCGGCCAGTGCCGCGTTCACGCCCAGCAGCGCCGCCAGCCCTGCGTGATACTCGCGTGCGACCGAGGTATCCGCCGCCGTGGCCAACCCGCCGATTGAGGTCGCCGACAGCGCAATTGCCTGTGCCATCTGCGCCGCATCGAGCTGCAGCAGTCGTGCCGCCGCCACCGCCGCCGCGAACACCGCGCCGTGGCAGCCGTGAAAGCCACGCGCGCGGAACCCGGGCGTGATCGCGTCGCTGATCCGACCGGCCGCCTCGTAGCCACAGACGATCGCCACCAGCACCGTCTCGCCGCCGATGCCGTCGCGTTCGGCAATCGCCAGCGAAACCGCGGTGAGTGGCGTGCCGGCATGAACGATGTTGCGCAGGTCACTGTCGTCGGATGCGGCGGCATCGCTCATCGCCGCGTTCGCCTGTGCGGCATCGGCGATCGGCAGGCGGGCATCGGCATCGAACCACAGCGACGCCTCCGGCCGGCCGCCGCGGTCGCGCGCCAGGTCGCGGATGATCCGCGCTGACGTAAGCTGCGTTCCCGCCGCGGCGCTGGCGATTGTGCTGGCGATCAGCATAGCGGCATGATCGATCGCCTGCGGCGGCAGATCGGCCACCGACACGCCGGCAAGAACGTCGGCCAATTGGCGAGCAACAGTCATCGCGCCTGCCTCCTCTTCCGCTCCCGAAACGCAATGTAGATGCCGGAAGCGATGATCACCCCGGCTCCCAGCCACGTCCACGAATCAGGGAAATTGCCGAACACCAGATAGCCGAACACCACGCTCCCCACCAATTCGACATAGCCCAGCGGCGCGATCACCGCTGCCGGTCCGAGCTGGAAGGCGCGGATCACCAGATAATGCCCGAACCCCCCCAGCAGCCCCAGGCTGCAGAACAGCAACGCATCCAGCAACGAGCGCGGCATTATGAAGACGAACGGCATCGCCAGGCTCATCCCCACCGAGCCGAGCAGCGCGGCGAAGATGTTGCCGGTCGCCGCGCTGTCGACGCGGCCGACCAGTCGCGTGGCGATCTGGTACAGCGCGTAGGCGAATGACGAGGCCAGCAGCAGCAGCACTACCGGATCGCTGGAAGCCGCTGCCTGGACGGATCACCATCAACGCGCCGGCGAAGCCGACCACGACCGCACTCCATCGCCGCCAGCCGACCTGCTCGTGCAGCAGCGGCACCGACAGCGCGGTGACCAGCAGCGGCGAGGTGAAGCCGATCGCCGAGGCGGTGGCGAGCGGCACCGCGCCGATCGCCATGACGAACACGAGGTTGCTCACCAGCATCAGCACTGAACGGCCCATCTGCACCGCGAGGCGTCGCGTGCGGAACAGTGCCCAGCGGTACTGCGGCAGGAACACGATCAGCATGACGATCAGGTGCCCGGTGAACCGCGCCCAGGTGATCTGTGCCGCCGGGTAATGCGCGGCCAGCAGCTTCACCGCGACGTTCATGAACGGGAACGTCGAGACGCCGGCGCACATCAGCAGGATGCCGCGCAGCACATCGGATTGCCCACGCAGACCGCGCGCAAAGCCGGCGAACACCGACCTCACCCGTCGTTCCCGCGCAGATTCAAATGATCTTTCGTTCGCGCAGTTCGCCGATTTGCTCCGCGCTGTAGCCGAGTTCTCCCAGCACCTCGTCATTGTCCGCACCAAGCTCCGGCGCGATGCCGATCCGCGCCGGCGTCTCGGAGAATTGCCACGGCGTGCCGTGCACCTTCAGGGTCTTGCCATGCTTCGGATATTCCACTTCGGCTACATAGCCGTTTGCCACCACATCGGGATCGTTGGATGCCTCCAGCAGCGTGTTGATCGGTGCCGCCACGATGTCCGCGCCGCGCAGCCTGGCGACCCAGTCATCGCGCAGGCCGGTGGCGAACAGGTCATCCAATGTGCGCAGCAGTGCCGTCCGCTTCTCGTCCGAGCCGATGATCACGCCAAGATCGCCGAACCCCGCTCGCTCCAGCGTCTCGTAGAAGCCGAGAGCGGTCATCGCCGTCTTCCAGTGTCGTGCGCCATTCAACTGAAACACCAGCGGCTTGCCGTTGCGATCATTGAAGCTGGCGCTGAGCCCCGGCCGCTCCGGCGTGCCGGTGACGCGCGCCTGCCCGGTCACCGGGTCCTGGTTCCGCCACATCGCGGTGGTCAGGGTCCAGCCCATCAGTCGGATCTGTCCGCCGAGCAGCGAGCAATCCACCTTCTGGCCGATCCCGGTCGCGCGTGCGTGGGTCAGCGCTGCGAGCGCGCCGCCGAACGCCAGGATCGCGCAGGTTTCATCCGCAACGGACACGATGCCGGTGCGCAACGGCTGGCCCGGCGTCGAATACGCCTCGGCGATGCCACCCAGCGCCTGCGCCATCGAGTCCGTGCCCGGCAGGTCCGCGTGCGGCCCATTCGGCCCATAGCCGGAGATCGACACGTAGACCAGACGCGGATTGACCTTGCGCAGCTCTTCGTACCCGAAGCCGTTCTTCTCTGCCGCGCCGGGCCGGAAGTTCTGACCGAAGATCTCCGCGCGCTCGACCAGCCGGTGCAGGATCTGGCGCCCCTCCTGCGCCTTCAGGTTCAGCGTGACGCTTCTCACGCCGCGGTTGTTGGTTTCGAAGTAGGTGCTTGGCATGCCGGGCAACACAGTGCTGACGCGCGAATTGTCGCCGCCCTCCGGCACCTCTATCTTGATTACCTCGGCGCCGAGATCGGCCATCAGCATGTACGGCACCGTGCCCGCCTGCGCGGTGGAGCAGGCAACAACCTTGACGCCCTGAAGCGGACCGTGCGGTGCAGTCATGTCAAACCTCCAGAGGGCACTCGACCAGATGACCCGGGGCGTATCGCCCAGACCGGGCCGAATTGCCCATCGACAGCCTCCCCGATGTTTGCCAGTTTCTGACGGCCAGTGCGACTGTCAACCAAGGGAGAACGGCCATGACCTTCAGCGTCCAGCACGTGCATCTGAAGACCCCTGATCCGCACAAGACCGCACAGTTCTACATCGACAATTTCGGCGCGAAGCTGAAGGGTGACATCCCCGGCCGCGGCGTGCAGGTCGATCTACACGGGTTGCAGCTCAACATCACTACGCTGATCTCGGTGCAGAACCACGAACAGCACTACGGTATCGAGCATATGGCGGTGGACACCGACGACTATGCCGGCACCCTGACGACGCTCCGTCGCAACGGTGTGCGCATCCTGGAGGAGCTGCCGCCCAACAACGGCCGTCACGTCGCCTTCGTGGAATGCCCTGACGGCGCGCAGATGGAGGTCATCGAAAAAACCTAGTCACCGCCAGAGCTGTTTGCTGGCCAACGCGGCACCCTGGGCGAGCGCCTCGAGCTTCGCCCAGGCGATGTCCGGATGGACCCGCCCACCCAGCCCGCAATCGGTCGCAGCGATGACGCGTTCGCGGCCGACCAGGTTGGCGAATCGCACGATGCGTTCTGCCACCAGTTCGGGATGCTCGACGACGTTGGTCGCGTGGCTGACCACGCCGGGCAGGATGAACTTGCCGTCCGGCAGCTTCACGTGCTCCCAGACGCGCCACTCGTGTTCGTGACGCACATTGCCGGCTTCGAACGAATAGGCGCCGGCATTGATCGCCAGCATCACATCGACGATATCCTGCATCGGGATGTCGGTGGTGTGCGGTCCGTGCCAGCTTCCCCAGCACAGATGGAACCGGATGCGATCCTGCGGCAGGCCCTTGATCGCAGTATTCAGCGCCTCCACCCGCAGCATGGTGAACTTACGATACTCTTCGATAGTCGGCTCGGGGTTGATCTGGTCCCAATTCTCCGCGATCGACGGATCGTCGAGCTGCAGGATCAGACCCGCATCGATGATCGCCTTGTACTCCTCGCGCATCGCCGCGGCACAGGCGTGCATGAATTCTTCCTCGGTCTTGTAGTACGCGTTGGCGATCCGCGAGGCGCTGCCCGGCGCGATTGCGGTCATGAAGCCTTCCTCGGCACCGCATGCGGCGAGGCCGGCCTTGAAGTTGGCGATATCGCGCGCGATGGCATCGTGCCCGGTATAGGTGATCGGGCCGACGCAGATCGGCCAATGAGGGGCGCGCGGTCCGGTGGTGATGCCTGACTCAGGATCGGCATAGGCGGCGGCGAAGCGCTGCCGGTCGCGGCGGTCGGAGAAGCTGGTCAGCGCCACCTCGCCCGGACTTCGAGCGGTGGGCCGGCATGTCGTACAGAGCGGGGCCGTTCGGATCCAGGCCGCCGAGGCGCTGAAACGAATAATGCCACCACGCGCCGTAGTTGACGCGATGGCCCATCGACTTGCCGTATTCGCCGTCTCCGGGAATGTCGATGCCAAGCTCCTTTTGGCGGCGCACCACATCCACGGCGGCGGAGCGCAGTTGCGCCTGGAACTTCGCCTCATCGGCGTCGCCGCCCGCCTGGCGTGCGTGGTTCGCAGCGATCAGCGAGTCCGGACGGGGCAGACTGCCAGCGTGGCTGGTTACGATGCGGTCGCGGCTGTACTGCATGACGCTGCCTCCCTTTGTCGGCTCTTGGGTCCGCGCTATACTCCCATGCCCCGCTCAATGTGAAGGAAACGTGGACATGGCAAGTGCACCTGTCGCCCCAGTCGGCCTCAACCATCTGGTCCTGAATGTACGCAACCTGGAAGAATCGCACCGTTTCTGGACCGAGACCGTGGGATTCAGGCAGGTTGGCGAGATCCACGCCACGCCGACAGCGCCCCAACCCGCCGAAGATGCGCTTCTACAGCGGCGACCATGGCGGCGGTGCGCTGAGCCACCACGACATCGCCCTGATCGAGAATCCGAACCTGCCGCCGCCACCGGCCGAATGGACCATGAGCGGCGGTCCGTGCGCCATCAGCCACATCGCGATCGCGTTTCCGAACCGCGACGCGTGGCTGAAGCAGCTGGCCTACCTGCAGGAACGCGGCGTGAAGTTCGATCGTCGCGTGAACCACGGCATGACGCACAGCCTGTATATCCACGACCCGAACGGCTATGGTGTCGAGTTGCTGTACGAGCTGCCGCGCGAGGTGTGGGAAGGCGATATCGACGGCGCGCTGAACTTCGCGGAGCAGTTGCCGACCGAAGGGCCTGACGCGCTGCAGGACCGCACGGAGAACGTGCCGGTGTTCAAGCAGCCCGTCACCGCCTGAGGCCCGTCATGGCAAAACGTCAGAGCGTCAACGGGTCGCGTGCGCGGCACGAGAACCCGATCCCCAATGCCAGCCGCGTCGGCAACATCGTGATGTCGAGCGTGATCGGCGGAACCAACCCCGGTACCCGCGAACTGCCACCGACGCTGGAGCAGCAGGTCGCCAACGTGTTCGGCTACATCCGCCATGACATCGAGGCCGCCGGCGGCACTGTCGACGACATCATCAAGATCACGTTCTGGGTGAAGGATCCCGCGAAGCAGCGTGCGGCGCTGAACGACGAATGGGTGAAAATGTTCCCTGACCCGGACGCGCGGCCGGCACGGCACACGCAGCCTCTGCCCGCCGACAGCCGCGCGCTGGTGCAGGCCGACTTCGTCGCCGTCATCTCGTAACATGGATGATGTCGCGGCTTCCACCGGCACGATGAAGTTCGGCATCGGCCAGCCGATCCGTCGCCTCGAGGACGTGCGGCTGCTGACCGGCAAGGGCCGCTACCAGGACGATCAGACGCTGCACCGGCAGACCTGGTGTGTATTCGTGCGCTCGCCGCACGCGCATGCGCGGATCAGGTCGGTCGATACCGCGGCGGCGTCGCAGGCGCGCGGCGTGGTCGCGGTGCTCACCGGGACCGACTATGTGAACGACGGCATTGCGATGCCGAAGGCGGCGATGCCGCGGAAGAAGCGCGACGGCTCGCCGATGTTCGCGCCGCAACGCCCCGCGCTGGTGGTGGATCGCGCGCGTTATGTCGGCGATCCGGTGGCGATGGTGATCGCCGAGACTCTGGCGCAGGCGAAGGACGCCGCGGAACTCGTTTTGGTGGACTACCAGCCGCTGCCTTCGGTCACGTCGGTGGCCGAGGCGGCGGAGCCGAACGCCCCGCGCGTGTGGGATGAGAACGCGGACAACATCTCACACACCACCGAGCGCGGCAACCGCGCGGCGACCGAGGCGGCATTCGCGCAGGCGGCGCATATCGTCAAGCGCCGCTACGTAGTGACGCGCGTGCATGCGCAATACATGGAGCCGCGCGGCGCGATCGGCGCCTACGATCCGGCGGAAGGCCGCTACACGCTTTACGCCGACGTGAACTATCCGCACCGCGTGCGCAATATGCTCGCCAACATGGTGTTCAAGGTGCCGGAGAGTAGTGTGCGCGTGGTGTGTCACGATGTCGGCGGTGGCTTCGGTGCCAAGGGTTGGCAGTATGTCGAGCACCGGCTGACGCTGTGGGCGGCGCGCAAGATCGAACGTCCGGTGAAGTGGCGCTGCGAACGCTCCGAGGTAATCCTCGCCGACGAACATGGTCGCGACAATGTCGGCACGATCGAACTGGCGTTTGACGCCAACGCGAAGATCATCGGGCTGCGGCTGCATATGCTGGCCAGCATCGGCGCCTATATTGGCTCCGATCGTCAGTTGCTGACGCCGTTCGGCCAGATCGGTACTGTGGTCGGCATGTACGATATCCCGGCCGCATTTGTGACGATCGATGCCGTGCTGTCCAATACCAGTCCGACTGCGCCTTATCGCGGCGCCGGCCGTCCGGAGGCGAGTTATATCATCGAACGCGCGATCGAGGCCGCTGCGCGCGAGCTGAACATCGATCCGATCGAGCTGCGCCGCCGCAATCTGATTCCCGACGCAAAAATGCCGTACAAGACGGCACTAGGTCCCTTCTATGATTGCGGCCAGTTCAGCAAGAACATGGGGATGGCGCTGGACGCATCCGATCACGCCGGCTTCGCCGCACGCCGGGAAGCATCGCGCGGCCGGGGCATGTTGCGCGGCCTCGGCTTCGCCAACGCGATCGAGCAGGCTGCCGGCCCGACGCCGGAATACGCGGAGATTCGTTTCCAGCCAAGTGGCAGCGCCATCCTGCTGATGGGCACCAAGTCGCACGGTCAGGGGCACGAAACCGTCTTCAAGCAGATCATGTGCGGTCGCCTTGGCCTTGATCCACGCGAGGTGCAGTTCATCGACGGCGACACGGATCGCGTCGCGTTCGGCATGGGCTCCAACGGTTCGCGTTCGATGGTGGTCGGCGGCTCGGCACTGACGCTCGCCGCGCAGAAAGTGATCGACAAGGGCAGGCGGCTCGTCGCGCATTTGCTTGAGGCCGCGGAGGCCGACATTGAGTTCAGCGACGGCCGCTTCAGCGTCGCGGGCACCGACCGCGCCATGGTGCTGAAGGATGTGGCGCGTGCCGCGTTCCAACCGGCGCGGCTGCCACCCGACATGGAGCCTGGTCTCTACGAACACGCAACCTACGCGCCGACGCTCAACACGTTCCCGAACGGCTGCCATGTCTGCGAGGTGGAGATCGATCCCGACACCGGCGAGGTCGCATTGCAGTCGTATCTCGTGGTCGATGATGTCGGCACCGTGATCAACCCGCTGACGCTGGCGGGACAGATTCATGGCGGCGTGGCGCAGGGCCTTGGTCAGATCCTGATGGAGCAGGTGGTTTACGAACCGGATTCCGGCCAGTTGCTGACTGCAAGTTTCATGGACTACTGCATGCCGCGCGCCGACAACATGTGCAGCATGCGCATCGTGTCGAATCCGGTGCCGACCGAAGGCAACCCGCTCGGTGCCAAGGGCGCCGGCGAGGCCGGTTGTGTCGGCGCGATGCCGGCGGTGATGAACGCCATCATGCATGCGCTGGAACCACTCGGCGTGCGCGAACTCGACATGCCGGCAACCAGCGACCGGATCTGGCGCGCGATCCGCGACGCGAAGGCTGCGTAGTGCTGCGAACCGGCACCGAGTACCGCGAATCCTTGCGCGACGGGCGCAAGGTCTGGGTCATCGGCGAAGGCGAGGTCGAGGACGTCACCGCGCATTCGGCCACGCGAGCCATGGTGGACGAGTACGTGGCCTGGTACGACCGTCATTTCGACCCCGAGTGGCGTGACACGCTGTTCAACGGCGAGGGTTTGCCCTGGGGCTACGTGCTGCCGAACAGCGCTGATGATCTGGTCGGCATGGGTCGGTGTTTCGCGGCTACGACGTTCCTCAGCGCCGGCAATATCACGCATACGCCGGCCTATGGGCATTTGATCGCTCTCGGCGTCCTGGGCGAACTGCAGCAGCAGAATGCATCGGCGGAGCAGATCGCACACGCCGAAGCGTATCGCCAGCAGATCGCGCACACTGGTCGCTTCCTGACCTTCTCCGCGGGCGCCGCGACCATCGGCTATCGCATGCGCCCCGATCCGAGCGAACGCGCCGCCCTGCGCATCGTGCGCGAGACCGACTCCGGCGTCGTGCTGCGCGGCAAGATCGGCATGCATACCAGTCCCGCCTACGCCGAGGATGTGTATATCGGTGCGCTCTGCGGCGTCGATTACGACCAGCATCGCGCGACGTTCATCGTGCCGATGAATGCGCCGGGCGTGCGCATCATCTGCCGCAGGATTTCGACCCGCGATGCCAACCCGTTCGCCTCGCCGCTCAGCAGCCGCTATGACGAGTTGGACGGGCAGATGTGGTTGGATGATGTGTATGTGCCGTGGGAGCGTGTGTTCCTGGTCGATCCGTCACCGGAGCTGATCGCGCGCTGGCTGTTCTGGCACCAGCTCTATTGCTGGCTGGCAAAGGCGGAGTTCACGCTGGGTCTTGCGCTGGCCTGCACGCATGCGATGGGGCTGATGTCGCATGACGGGACTACTGAATATCTCATCGATCTGGTCACCGACGTGCAGATGGTGCGGAGCTGCCAGACTGCGGCGGAGCGCGATCCGCAGTTCACGACCGCGGGCTATTGTTTTCCCAATCAATGTCATCTCGCCGCCGGCAGCATCGCCATGCTGAAGGCGCGCCCGCGCATGAGCGAGATGCTGCGTATCGTGCCTGGCTCCTCGCTCGTTGTCGCGCCGACGGATCGCGATCTGGCCGCGCCCGAAGTGGCTGCGGGACTCGAGGAATCGTTCGCCGGTGGCGGCTACACGGCGTTGCAGCGTGCCGCCTTGCTGCAGTTGGCGTGGGACCATGTGTCATCCGCGCTCGATGCGCGCGAATCAGCATTCGAGCTGCATGCGAACGGCGGACTTGCCAGATGGCGTGAACGTCTGCGGCGCGAGTTCGCCGGCTACGACGAACTGGCCAACGGCGTGCTGCGCCAATTGAGTGTGGCGATGCCGGAGATCGACCTAAGCAGCATCCGCGCCGCGCCAATGGCGCCGCGTCGTCCAGTGCAGGTGGGAGGAATAACATGAGCGATCTGTCGCCCAACACGCGGGACGCACTGATGCACGTTGCTACCTCGACGCTGACCGGTGTGCTGAACCGGCGTGGTTTGCGCAGCATGTTCATGCAGGATGTCTGGCCGATCCGGCACGACATTCCTCGCATGGTCGGTATTGCGTTCACCATGCGCTTCATCCCGTCGCGCGAGGACAAGGACGGCCCCGATGCGCGTGGTCCTCGTGCGCCCATCCAGAGCCAGGCGATGGAGACCTGTCCGCCGGGTCATGTGCTGGTGGTCGATTCACGCGGCGACGCACGTGCGGCGTCGGCCGGCGATCTCTATGTCGGACGGCTGAAGGCGCGCGGCTGCGCGGGTATCGTCACCGATGGCGGCCTGCGCGACACCGACGGCATCTTCAAGACCGGACTGCCCGCCTATCATCGGCGTGCCTCGTCGCCGCCGAGCCCGATCGCACATCATCCGTGCGATCTCAACCTGCCTATCGGCTGTGGCGGCGTCGCGGTGTATCCCGGCGATATCATCGTCGGCGACTGCGACGGCGTCGTCGTGATTCCGCTCGACATCGTCGATGAAGTCGCGGCGGAAGCGCTCTCTACCACACTGTATGAGGAATTCGCCGAGGCGGAAGTGGCGCGCGGTCGCGCATTGCCGGGACTGTTCCCGGCCGCGGGCGAAGCGGCCAAGCGCGACTTCGAGGCGTGGAAGGCGCGCACCGGCAAGCAATAGTGTGAGCGGCTTCGAAGCCGCGCTCGTCCCCGTCGGCCAGGCACTGCTCAGCGGCCTTCTGGTCGGCGGCGTTTACGGGCTGCTGTCGATCGGTTTCAGCCTCGCGTTCGGCGTGATGCGCATCGTCAACTTCGCGCATGGCGACCTGGTGATGTACGGCATGTATGTTGGGGTGCTCTCGGCGACGTTCGGCATCGATCCGCTGTTCGCCATCCCGTTCAGCTTTCTGTTCATGGGGCTGCTCGGCGCGGCGCAATATCAACTCGTCTACAAACGCTTCATCGGCTCCGCCACCTTGCAGCAACTGCTTGCCGCGATCGGCCTGGGCCTCGTGCTGCAAATGCTGGCGCAGGTGATCTTCGGCGCAGACACCCGATCCGCGCCGTCGATGTTCGGCAACCAGTATCTGCTGATCGGTCCGCTGTTCATCTCCGCCGCGCAGGTGATGGCATTCGTCGTCGCCGTGATCGCCACCATCGCGGTCGAGGCGCTGCTGCTCGGCACCCAGTGGGGCAGGACCGTGCGCGCGGTGGCGGACGACATCGAGGCGGCGGAACTCGTCGGCCTGTCCTCGCAATGGTGGAACAGGGGCACCAACAACCATGAAGGTATCACGTCGGGACAGTCTTGCGGCGCTGATGGCCGCGGCGACCATGCTGGGTGCTCGCGCCGGCCGGGCGGATGAACCGGAGATCGTAGTCGGTGCGCCGAATTCGCTGACCGGCGGCTTGGGCGAGAACGGCCAGCGCGCCGTCTGGGGATTCCTGATCGCGGTCGAACAGATCAACCGCGAAGGCGGCATCAAGTCACTTGGCGGGGCGAAGCTGAAGCCGATCGTTGCCGACACGACGTCGGAGAACCCGACCCAGGGCGCCAGCGTGGCGCGGCGAATCATCGACCAGGATCATGCGGTGGTGCTGTTCGGCGCCACCGCCAGTGCGATCACGCTGGCCGTGCAGGTGGAGGCGGAGAAGTCGCAGGTCCCCATCATCACGTCGTCCTATGCCGATCCGCTGGTGCAGCGCGGCATGAAGTACACCTTCAAGATCACCGCGCCCGGCAGTCTGAGCTGGAACTTTGCGATGGATGCGCTGGTGGATATGTTCAAGGCCGAACACGGATCGGCACCGAAGTCGTGCGGGATTTTCATGGGGTCCGACGCGGTCAGTATGTCGGTGGCGAAGACGTTGCCGCTGGAGGCGCAGCGCATCGGTCTGCCGATCGTCACGCAGGTGAACTTTCAGGGCAATCTCACCGATCCATCGGTGATCGTGTCGCCGATCCTGCAGAACAAGCCGGAGACAATCTTCCTGAGCGCGTTCCTCAACGATGCCGTGCTGGTGCTGAAGACCCTGCGCGGTCTTGGGATCAAGACGCCGGTTGCTGCCGCCGGTGGCGTCTCTACTGACTCGGCCGGGAAAACTCTTGGCGCGGCGGCCGAAGGTGTGTTCATGCCGTGGAGCTGGAACTGGGATCTCGCGGTACCTGGCGAGAGCCAGCTGAACGACGCCTACAAGAAGGCCCATCCCGACGCGCCGTATCCCTCCAACAACGAGCAGCTCGGCATGGGCTACAGCATCGGCATGATCATCCGCCAGGCGCTGGAAAAGACCGCCAGCCGCGATAGCGTGAAACTGCGCGACACGCTGGCAAGCATCGAATTCATCGACCTGCCGATGCCGGGTAAGCGCATCGCCTTCGATGAGACCGGCCTCAACAAGTATGCCCAGATGATCCTGACCGAATGGAGCGGCGGCAATGCCCATACCGTATGGCCGAAGGAACTCCAGGCGATGAAGCCGGTATTTTGAGCCGCCCGACGGGATTTGCCGCGGCGCCATATACGCGTAATGTGACGGTCGTGCGGATTTTTTCGTAACCGGGCCCGATCGTAGCTGCCCGATGTCAGGAGGAAACATGGCTGAGGTCAAAGGCGCCGACTTGCTGGCGAAGAGCCTCAAGGAACAAGGCGTGCAATTCATGTTCGGCGTGGTTGGATTCCCGGTCGGTCCGCTCGCCGAGGCGGCGCAAAAGGTCGGCCTGCCCTATATCGGCATGCGCAATGAGCAGACCGCGTCCTATGCCGCGGGCGCCGTCGGCTACCTGACCGGCCGTCCCGGCGCGTGCATCGTGGTCACCGGCCCCGGTGTCATTCACGGTCTCGCGGGACTGGCGAACGCGCAGTCGAATTGCTGGCCGATGCTGTTGATCGGCGGCGCATCGGAAACCTACCGCAACGGCATGGGCGCCTTCCAGGAGGAGCGCCAGGTGTTGATCGCATCGCCGGTCAGCAAGTGGGCGCACTCGATCGAGCACGTGAACCGCATCCCGTTCTACGTGGAGATGGCGGTAAGGCAATCGATCTACGGACGGCCCGGTGCCGCCTATCTCGACATCGCGGACGACATCATCACCGGCTCATGCGACACCGATAAGGTGATCGAGGCGGCGAAGTGTCCGGATCCGCCGCGCATCCAGACGATGCCGGAGTACATCGATCAGGCGCTGAATGTGCTGCAATCTGCCGAACGGCCACTCGTCATCATCGGCAAGGGCATGGCGTTCTCGCGCGCCGAGGATGAGGTGCGTGCGTTCATCGAGAAAACGCAACTGCCGTTCCTCGCCTCGCCGATGGGCAAGGGCGTGATGCCCGACGATCATCCGCTGTCGGTCGGCGCGTCGCGCAGCCTCGCGCTGCAACAGGCCGATGTCGTGTTCCTGATGGGCGCGCGCTTCAACTGGATCATGCATTTCGGCCTGCCGCCGCGCTACAACAAGGACGTGCGGGTGATCCAGCTCGACATCGAAGCGGAGGCGATGCACCAGAATAAGCCGGCCGAGGTCGCGCTGGTCGGCGACGGCAAGGCGATCGTCGGGCAGCTCAATCAGGCGCTGGCGAATCGGCAATGGTTCTACCCGAAGGAGACGCCATGGCGCGCCGCGATCGCCAAGAAGTCGGCCGAGAACGCAGCGCTGATCGCTCCGCAGATCGCCGACGAGTCTGCACCGGGCGGCTACTACCGGCTGCTGCGGGACGTCGCCGCCTGGGCGCCGAAGAACGCGATCATCTGCAGCGAGGGCGCCAGCACGATGGATATCGGCCGCACCCAGTTGCCGAACTACAATCCACGCTCGCGATTGGATGCCGGCAGCTATGGCACGATGGGTGTCGGCCTCGGCATCGTCATCGCCGCCTGCGTGGTGCATCCCGACAAGCCGATCATCCACGTCTCGGGTGACTCGGCGATCGGGTTCTCCGGCATGGAGATGGAGACGCTGTGCCGCTACGGGATGCCGGCGAAGATCGTGGTGTTCAACAACGGCGGCATCGGGCCGGGCATGGAGGAGATCCCGGACAACCCGATGCTCAACATGCGGCCGAACTCGCTGATCTGGGGCGCCCGCTACGACCTGATGATGGAGGCGTTCGGCGGTAAGGGCTTCTATGTCGAGGACCCGAAGCACCTGCGCGGCGCACTCGACGAGGCGATGAACTTCAGGGGGCCGGCGCTGGTCAACGTCAAGCTCAGCCTGGGCTCGCAGCGGAAGGCGCAGGAGTTCCGCTGGCACAGCTGAGCTTCCCAGCGAACCCCTCCGCAAACTGATGGAGGGCGCGGTGAGTACTAGCCGCGCCCTCTCCTACCGCCAACTTCTCGGCGCACCCAACGTGCGCGCGTTGTTGCTCGCCACGTTGTTGTCGCGGCTGGCGGGACGGATGTTCGGCCTCACGATCGTGCTCTATGCATTGGTGCAGATGGACTCGCCGGCGCTTGCCGGATGGCTGGCTTTTGCTGCCATGGCACCGGGCCTTGCGATCAGTCCGGTGGCGGGTGCGCTGATCGATAGAGTTGGTGCGGCGTGGGCGATCACCGTCGACATGGCGGCGAGCGCGGTGTGCGTGGCCGCGCTGATCGCGGCCGATCGTATGGGTTGGACGGGCGCGCCGGTGTTGCTGATGCTGACCGGGTTGTTCTCGCTGACCAGCCCGCTGAGCGCGGCGGGCATTCGCGCGCAATTGCCACGCCTGGTACCGGTCGTCGCATTGGACCGCGCGAACGCGCTGGATACGGCCATCCACGGGTTGACCGACATCGTTGGTCCGGCGTCGGCCGGCGCGATCGTGGGCTTCGCTGGACCGACACTGGCGCTAGGCATGATCGCCACCATTTATGCGGCAGCCGCCGTGTGCGTCGGCAGCATACGTGGACCACGTGGTCAACTGCCGCGCGTGGGTCCGCTGCTGACGCAAGCGTGGATCGGGCTGCAGCGTGTCATGCGACAGCCCACGCTGCGGGGACTGGCAGTGGCTTATTCGCTCTATGAGATTTCATGGGGCATCCTGATTGTGGTCGTTCCGGTGCTGGCGGCGCGACAATTCGCCGGTGGCACGGGTTCGGCGATCGCCGGCCTGCTCTGGGCTGGTCTTGGTCTGGTGGGCGGCACGGCTGCTCTGATCGCCGGCCATCGGCGTACTGCGGGGCGGGAACGGAAGGTAATGGCTCTCGGCATGCTGGCGACCGCTTTGGCGGTCTGGCCAATTGCAGCTGAGTTCGGTCTGATCGGCCTGGTATTGGGGATGATGTTGGTCGGTGCCGCGGCGGGCCCGATCGACGTCAGCGTCTTGACGTTGCGTCAGCGCCGTACCGATTCGGCTGAATTTGGGCGCGTCCTGTCCGTCTCGATGAGTCTGAACATGGCGGGTGGACCACTGGGCTCGGCACTTGCTGGCGCGCTGGTCACGTGGTCGTTGTTGGCGACTTTCGTCGCGGCTGCGCTGGCTGCCGCGCTCGCAGCTGCCGCCGTCGCGCTGATCCCGCGATACGACCGGGACGACCACGCGCGGTTATGATTTACGGTTTCGCTCAGCGCCGCGACCGCTGCATGGCGGCCGCCGGCATGTTATCTGAGTGTAGCCAAGACACTCGCAGAGTTGATTTCGGGCAACGTCGCGAAGTTGGCAGTCGACGGCGGCTCTATTGCCGCCGCGTCTGATGCCGACGGCCAGACCGAGCATGCAACTCATTCTTGCGTCGAATATGGGAGAGTTACCGGATGGCCATCCTCACAGTCGGACCTGGACACTTCGCTACGATCGAAGCTGCGGTTGCCGCCGCGAGTCCAGGCGATACCGTAGATGTACCGGCCGGCATCTACACCAACGACTTCGTCAGCATCTTTCAGAACCTCACCTTGCAGGCGATCGGGGGTGTGGTTCACATGGTGGCCACCGTGGATCCGCCGAACGGCAAGGCGATCATTGACGAGGGCGGTGCCGGCATCGCCGTCACCATCAATGGCTTCGACATCAGCGGTGCGGTGGTTCCCGATAACAACGGCGCCGCCGTCCGTTACGAGGGCGGCAGTCTCACGCTGAACAACGACTATTTCCATAACAATCAGGACGGAATGCTGGCGGCGGCTGATCCGAACGGCACCATAACAATCAACAATTCCGAGTTCGCCTTCAATGGCGCCGGCGATGGCCAATCGCACAACCTCTACGTGAATGACATCGCGCTACTGACAATCACCGACAGCTACTTCCACGACGCGGACGTGGGTCACGAGATCAAGAGCCGGGCCGAAGACACCGTGATCACGGACAGCCGGATCTTCGATAACCTCAGCTCGGCCAGCTACAGCATCGACCTGCCGAACGGCGGCAACGCGACGATTACGGATAACGTGATCGAACAGGGGCCGAATAGTCAAAACCCCAACATCATCGCCTACGGCGAGGAAGGCAACCTGCACGCCGGCACATCGGTGCTCATCGCCGACAATACCATCGTCAATGATCTGACATCTGCTTCTGCGCGGGTAGTGTTGAACCGGAGTCCAACGACGTTATTGTTTCAGGACAACCAGATTTGGGGGCTCACCGCGGCGCAGCTCTCCACCACGGGGCCCTTGGCCGATGCCGGCACGACGTTCCTTTCGACACGCCCGACGCTGGACACTGCGTCGCTGTGTTTTCTGGCAGGAACCAGGATCGCCACGCCGACCCGCGAAGCAAGAGTGGAGGAGCTGGCGGTCGGGGACATGGTACGAACGATTGGCGGCGGTGTGAACCGGATCGTGTGGATCGGCGTCGGCCGCATCGTTGCCGTGCGCGGCCGGCGGAACGCCGCCACGCCGGTCACCGTCCGCAAGGGTGCGCTGGCTGACAACGTGCCGCACCGCGATTTACGCGTCACCAAAGGGCACGCCCTGTACATCGATGGTGTGCTGATCCCGGTTGAGTTTCTCGTCAATCACCGATCGATCATGTGGGATGACCACGCACAGGAGATCAAGCTCTACCACATCGAGCTTGAGACGCATGATGTGATGCTGGCCAGCGGTGCGCCGGCCGAGAGCTACCGCGACGACGGCAATCGATGGTTGTTTCAGAACGCGAACAGCGGCTGGAGGCTGCCACGAATGGAACCGCGTGCTCCCGTGCTGACAGGTGGTCCCATCGTGGACCAGGTTTGGCGTCGGCTGCTCGAGCGCGCGGGGCCGCGTCCCGGCATACCACTGACGGATGATCCGGATTTGCATCTCCTGGTGGACGGCAGGCGAATCGAGCCGGATCACCGCAGCGAAAGCCGGCACGTCTTCCACCTTGCCCGCCGACCGGGCGTGGTGCGTGTCGTGTCGCGTGCTGGCGCACCGCAGGAATTGGGCGTGGCGCGCGATCCTCGATTACTCGGCGTCGCCGTGCGCGCGATCGTGCTCGCCCAGGCGATGCGGACGCGGATGATCGGGGCCGATGACAAACGGCTGACCGAGGGATTTCACGGGTTCGAGGAGGCCAACCAAATCCGTTGGACGAATGGCGATGCCGCCGTGCCGGGTGAGCTGTTCGAGGACTTCGTCGGCCCAATGGAGCTGACGCTCCACCTTGGATGCAGGACGACGTACGCCGATGTCCCGCTGAGCCGTCTCGGGATTGGAGCTTCGCGCGATGGCGTCGCTTCGCGGCTCAGCAGCCCAGCGACTCCCGCGCCTGTTCCAGGCTGAGGCGCACCGGCAGGACCGAGTTCCAGTCCGGACACGGTGAACACCTCGGCGATCTGCGGCGCGGCGAAGATCGCCAGCCGCCCGCCGGCGGCGGCCAGCCGTTTCGCGGCCATCAGGATCGCGCGCAGGGCGGCACTGCCGATGAAGCTGACGCGCGACAGATCGAGCAGCAGGTTCTCGGTGCCGAGGGGACAGGCCTCGGTCAGACGCCGCTGGAACGCCGGGACGGAACTGGATTCGAGGCGGCTGTCGACCTGGACGAGGACTTCCGACATGCGGCCACGATAGCCGAGTTGTGCGCGAAGCAGAAGTGTGGGCTACGCCAGCGTCCTGCCGGCCAATCGCTCCAACACGCGCAGTGGCGAACGCTCAGGACGCGCCATCGCGGCAATCGGCAGGTGAAACGTCTGCTCCAGTGCGCAATGCCCGGCGAGCGCGGCGTGCAGCACCTGATCGGTGAAGCACAGCCAGGTGGTGCCGGCGGCGAACGCCAGGTCGGCCTGCGGCGCGCCGGACTGGTAGCTGGCGTCGAGCTTTCCGCTGTCGTGCAGCCGCAGCATGATGCGGTCGTAGTCGCTGCGCCGCCCCTTGGTGACGCCCAGGCGCTGCCACAGCCAGGCGCCGCCCGGCAGCCCGGTACCGGCACGCGGCAGGAATTGGCGGGCGAAATCGGGGAACGGCTCGCCGACCCGCCAGGCGCGCGGCGCGCCATCCGGGGCGATGTTGCTGAACAGCCGCAGGATACGGCGGCCGCGCATCGGCCGGCTCGGGAATGCATCGACGTGCAGCAGCCGGTCGTCGTGCCGCGGCGAGTAGTCGCGGCCGGCGATCTCGGCTGGACGGAAGCTGGTGCGCGCGCGTTCCAGCGCCGGCGCGTAGCCGGGCAGCAGATCGCGCAGCAGCGCCTCCGCCGCGTCACCGAACCGACGCAGCATGGCGCCGAGGCGGTCCGCATCGGCGCCGGTCAGCGATGTGTTGCCGATCGTGCCGGTTGCCAGATCGAAGCTGATGTTCTTCCGCTCGCTGCCCATGACGGCGGGCGACAGCAGGAATGTCTCGTCCGGCACCAGGCGGAACGGCAGGTTGGCCAGCAACAGCACGCGGCCGGCTTCCAGCGCGTCGACCGCGCGGGCCTGCAATGCGGGGTCGAACGGCCCGTGCCAGCCGGCGATCGTCAGTGGCTCGATCACGTCGTGAGCGTCCATCGCTACTCGTGCACCAGTACCCAATCGTTGATGAAGCTGGCCAGCCCGTTGGCGTGGAAGTCCCGCATCAGGGCCGTCTGATCGTAGTCCTCGCGCACCCAGTCGAGAAATGGTTTCCGGCCCTCGGCCTCGCGCGCGTAGTGGTGGAAGAACGCGTCCAGCACGCCGGTACGTGCCTGCCGGATATGGCCAAAGCGCAGCGACAGCTGAGCCAGCGCCTCGCGCGTGGTGCCGCCCCGGAACAGCACGAACAGCCCGGCCGCCAGCCCCGCCCGGTCGGCGCCCGACTTGCAGTGCAGCAGCGCCGGGGCGCGCATCTGACGGAACGTGTCGTGGAGCCGCAGGATCCGGTCGCGCTGCGGCGCGCCGCGGCTTTCCAGCGGGGCGTCGATGAAGTCGAGGCCGAGTGCTTTTGCGGCGTCGCGGCTGAGCGCGTCCGAGCCGTTGCCGGTGCGGCCGCGCAGGTTGATCAGTGTTTTCAGGCCGTAGCGGCGGGTGAGCGCGGCTAGCCGGGCCGGCGTCGGGTGGTTGCAGCGGTACAGCCGCCCGGGGGCCACGGCGGCGAAGTTGCTCCAGACCAGGCGAAATATGGCGTGGTCGATGAACAACGCATCGAACCAAGCGAGCGCATGGCCGCGGGCGGTGGTGACATCGCCTTGGAAGATACTGTTCATCGTGATTGCGTTATGGCCGCGGCCCAGGTTCAGGCGCAACCCTGGGACGGTTGCCCGGCCCCAGTGGCGGCTTCCGGTGGCAATGCCAGGTGCCGTCGGTTCGGGGCTTGTGCTATTGTTGCGACGAAAGGCCGCTCTGCGCGCCAGACCCGCGGTTTGGTTCGCGGCAAACCGCTCGGGAGTACGGCGGACTGTCCCGGCACACCGGCCGTTCAATCCTCGGGTGTTCGGCTCCGTGGCGCGCGGCGAAGATACCGAGCACAGCGACCGACCACTGCGGCTGCTCGAGCTCTCCTTCCCGTTCGGTCCAGCTCGGTTCAGGCCGGCGCCGCCATCCGGCTTCAACTCTCCCATCCGGTCTGATCTACCGTCCCCTGCCATTGTCACGACGTCCACATAGCGCATGCCAAACCGTAGATTTTCCGGCGCATGACTGCGGATGTCTTGCATTATCGCTGCCAGCCTGCGGGCACAGTTCGTTCTTGAGCACCGAGACGTCGTAGAACGAACTACCCCTTGCGGATGCGGTGCATCGGCTCGATGCCGACGATCATGATCATCGCAGGGCCGTGCCCGGCCTGCCGTCGAAAGGGCGCCATCATGCGCAGTCGCCCCGACTGTAGCTGCGCCAGTGTCGCTTGGGGACTGGCCGCACGGTCATTTCTGGGTCTGAACTCCCATGCAGCCCTCCGCCGCCTCGCGATGGCCCTCACCGGCCGATCCCACGACGTACGCCTCCTGCTCCGCCGTCTCGATGGCTCCGGGACGCGCCCGGCGAACCTGCGCGACCGCGCATTGCGGCGGTACACCGAGCTCGACAAGGAGGCGACCGGCAATGGTTCCAGTTCGCCCCAGTCCGCCCCGGCAATGCAGAACGATGGCGCTGCCGGAGCCGAGACACGACCGAAGAACAGGCCCAGCATCGGCCCATCGGGCCTCGAACACGTCGTCCGGGATGCTGGCGCCCACAATTGGTAGATGGAACCACGGCATTCCCCGCGCGCGAACTGCGTCCCCAATACCCGCCACATCGCAACGGCTGAGCTCGTGGTCCTCCATGAGCGTCACGACCGCTGCCGCTCCCCAGTCGCGGATACAGTCGAGGTCGACATCCAGGTCGCGATCCCATGGGTCAGGGTACTTTTTGCCTGGGCAGAAGGTCATGCCGATCTGCCCACCACCCGGCAACGCTACGGCGTCAATGGTCAGCGGGTGGGACAGGCTCGTCTGTTTCGCCGTCATGACCAGCTCAGCTCCTAGACGGAGAGACAGGATACCGCAATGAAAAGCGGCTCCATCACCCAGCATGCGAGACGATCGTGCTGCCACCGATGCCCAGCCTGCCGATCGAATGCGGCCGGCCTGGCCCGCGCCTGCTCGCGCAGGTTCTGGGGGCGAGGTTCTGCGACCATATACCGCTGCACCGCCAGGCCGGCATCGATGCCCGCGAAGGCGTCGAACTCGATCTTTCGACGTTGGCTGACGGGGCCGGCCAGTCGGGTGCGTGACGAACGTCCGTTCGGGTCGGACTTTCCACCGGCCGCCATCCCACCAACAAGATCGACGCCCTGCTCTCCTGGCTCAGGACGGCTCAGGGGCACACCGATGCCGCGGTCGTCGGCTGACGGTGACAAACCGAGCCTGCTACCCCCCAGGCCAGAGCGGCCTGCCAAGAGAAAGGACTGAGACGATGGCGGACCTTCAGTACCCGTGGGACACCTACGCCCGCCAGCCAACCGCGTTATCGCGTGGCGGCAACGTTTCAGATCAGAGCTGGGGGACAAAGGCGGCAATGAACCGCGTTCTGGTCTCTCTCCAAGACAACCAGCGACTCACGCCCGATCAGATCGCTCGCGGCGCGGCGAGCGAGCGGAGGAGGGAACGCCATGGGGCGATGGGGCGTCGGCAGAAACCTTCATGCTGGCCGCCCCCTTCTGGACCGCTGGCGTCGCCCGCGTCCCCGGTCCGGACGCCCGCAACTGCACCGCGCACGATTACCGCGGAACCAGCGCCGCCACGTCCTCCCGCCCTGCATCCTCCAGGCCGTCGACCACCCCCGCGCGGTCCTCCGCCGGGCGGTTCTGGCTCATCTTCCACTTGCCCTCGAGCCGTGCGATCGGCAGCACGAAGCCCACGATGCCCTTCAGCATGCCGTCGATGAAGTCGGCCGGTGCGTCGGTCACCGCCCAGGGCTCGGCGCGGGCCGCTTCCTCCCGCTCGGTCAGCCGGGTGACGATGGCGCGCAGCCTCTCGGTGTCATGGAAGAATTCGACCGGTCCGTAGGCGTGGATGGTCACGTAGTTCCAGGTCGGCACCACCTTGCCGGTCTCGCGCTTGGTCGCATACCAGGAGGGCGTGATGTAGGCGTCCGGGCCCTGGAAGATGCACAGGGCCTGCACGCCCGGAGTGGCACCACGCGCCTGCGGGTTGGGCCGCGCGAGATGGCCGAGCAGGGTGCCGTACGGCGCGGGGTCGGGGTCCAGCAGCATCGGCACGTGGCTGGCGATCAGCCCGTCGCCGGTCAGCGTGACGAGAGTCGCCAGCCCGGTGCGGCGGATCGCACCGTGCAGCACGTCGACGCGGTCTTCGCTATGCAGCGGGGGGATGTACAAGCGAGCGCTCCTGGTCCAAACACGCGCTAAGAGGTACTGGTCACGCGGTCCTATCAAAAGTGGCTGGCTGAGCCGATTGGATCAGTCCAATCTGCGGCTCAGGCCGCTGTTCGGATCGCCGCGGCGCGCACCTCGTCACCGACGCCGGCCTCGAACACGGCAAAATTCTTCTCGAACCGCCCGACCAGGTCGTGCGCCATCCGGTCGTACGCCGCCTTGTCCGGCCACGCCTCGCGCGGGTCCAGCACTTCGGCCGGCACGCCGGGCACGTGCTCGGGAATCGCAAGGCCGAAGAACCGCTCCTTGCGGAACCGCGTGCGGGCCAGCGACCCGTCCAGCGCCGCCCGCAGCAGCGCCCGCGTATGGCGGATGCTCATGCGCTGGCCAACACCATACTGCCCACCGCTCCAGCCGGTGTTCACCAGCCAGCAGTCCGCCTCGTGTCGCGCGATCAGGTCCGCCAGCATCCGCCCGTAGACCTCGGGCCGACGTGGCAGGAACGGCGCACCGAAGCAGGTGCTGAAGGTGGCGACCGGTTCGGCGCCGAGGCCCTTCTCGGTTCCTGCCACCAGCGCGGTGTAGCCGGATAGGAAGTGATACATCGCCTGCGCCGGCGACAGCCTGGCGATCGGCGGCATCACGCCGAACGCGTCGCAGGTCAGCATCACCACGTTGCGCGGCTGCCCACCGCGCAGCGACGGCTCGATGTTGGGGATGTACTCTACCGGGTAGGCCGACCGCGTGTTCTCGGTCAGTGACTTGTCGGTGAGGTCCAGCCGGCCGTAGCCATCGGCGACGACGTTCTCCAGCACCGTGCCGAAGCGGTGGCTGGCGGCCCAGATTTCCGGCTCGTGCTCGGCCGAGAGGTTGATCACCTTGGCGTAGCAGCCGCCCTCGAAGTTGAACACGCCGTTCTCGCCCCAGCCGTGCTCATCGTCGCCGATCAGCCTGCGATGCGGGTCGGACGACAGCGTGGTCTTGCCGGTGCCGGACAGGCCGAAGAACAGCGCGACGTCGCCCTCGTTGCCGATATTGGCGCTGCAATGCATGGGCAGCACGCCGCGGTGCGGCAGGATCCAGTTCATCACGGTGAAGATCGACTTCTTCACCTCGCCGGCGTACTCGGTGCCGGCGATCACGATCACACGCTGCTCGAACGACAGCGCGACGGTGGTACCGCTGCGCACGCCGTCGATCGCGGGGTCGGTCTGGAAATGCGGCGCGTGCAGGATGACGTAGTCGGGCTGGAAACCGTCCAGCTCCTCAGGCCGCGGGCGGATGAAGATGTTGCGCGAGAACAGCGACTGCCAGGCGCCGGTGCTGACCACGCGCACCCGCACGCGATGTGCCGGATCGGCGCCGGCATAAAGGTCCTGGGTGAACAGCTCCTGGCCTTGCAGGTAGGCCTGCACGCGCACCTTCAGCAACGCGAATTTCTCCGGCGCGAGGCGGTTGTTGACGCGGCCCCACCAGACCTCGCCAGCGACCGACGGCTCGTCCACGATGAACTTGTCCTGCGCCGAGCGGCCGGTGTGCACGCCGGTGACCACCACCAGCGCGCCATCAACTGATAACAGGCCCTCATCACGCCGCACCGCCTCGGCCACCAGCGCCGGCGCGGCAAGGTTGGCGTGCACCGGCCGGGACGCATGAACGCCGGTGCCCGCCAGCGCTTCTGCGGCAGCGGCGCGCCAGTTCCGGAGCCTCGGGTGTGCGGTGTCGGCGGCAAGCGTCAACGGTCTGGCTCCTGCTCGTGGTGTCGGCCGGCGTTACGGGCGGATTATGGCGATGATAGGAGCGAATTGGCGCAACGATCCAGCCGATTCGCACAACCCGTGATTGTGCGGCGCAGCATTGTTGCGGAGCCGGCGTACGGCGAGAAACGCCCGGTCGGGCTCTGCCTATTTGATCGCCGCGATCGCCTCGACCTGCACCAAGAGGTCCGGGCTGGAGGATATCGGCGCGCTGATTGTGGTGCTCTTGGGCGAAGGCGGGCCGAAATAGTGCGCAAGCAGATCGGCGTATTTGCCGAGGTCGACGGGCGCCGCGACGTGGGTGACCGTAAGGACGATGTCATTGACGGTTGCGCCGCCGGCGTTCAGGCAAGCGTCGACATTCTTGCCGACCTGCTCGATCTGCGCCCGCATATCGCCCTTGCCGACAACATTTCCCCCCTCGTCGCGTGCGACCTGCCCGCCAACGAACACCCAGTGACCGCCATCGCGCAATGCGATCTCGGTCGTAGGCGGCGAGGCAACGCAAGGCGCTCCGACGATGATCGGGGCCGGCAGATCCGCGACAACCTGCCAGTCGGCGTCGGCCTGCTTGATGTACTCCTTGGCCTGTTCCCGCCATTGCGCCAGCCAATAGCTGTTGTGGACCAGATAGAGCTTCCCCTCGACGATGGCCCAAGCGTTCGGATCGACGGTGTCCTTGTGCGCCGCCGCGTCCGCTGCCGCGCCCATCGCACAATAGCCGTCATATTGGGGCGCGTAGTGCTCTGGATCCTTGATGAACAAATCGCGGTGCTCACTGCTGGCGAACCGCCAGCGCGACCTGTGCCACAGATATTCAAGATCCGCTTTGCCTTGAACGGGTTTCCCGTCGGTGAAATAAGCGACCGGATCGTAGCCGCTGATCGAGAGCCTCGGTTCATCGGCCCGGGGAGCAGATCCGAACAGCGGCACGAAGAGCAAGCCGAGCAGCGCCGCGCTCTGGTTCCGTGTAAGAGCAGAAGCTCGCCACATGGCCTTCCTCCAGCGTTAATAATCGGCGTCCGGGGTTTCCACGATGAGCCACCGACGACCCGATAGTGTGTTCGTTGTCGACGGCGAGGTCAAACGCAGCCACGCGAGCCCAGGCAGATGAGCCAATCCACATATCGGCGGGAGTGGCGCTCATGCTATAACCTCATCCAGGAGGCTTCTGGATGGCGCATTGGGCTGCCGCATCGCCTGCAAGCCGTCCACCATGTCGGTGACCAGGAAATCGGACACGACGGGTGGGTTGCAGGAACTCGCGGCGACTTATCGCGGTTGTCTACGCCGACATGGTCGGCTACAGCCGCCTGATCGGGCTGGATGACGTCGAAACTCTTGAACGGCTGCGCAAGCTCCGCGGCAATCTCATCGATGCGGCCGTCAGCGCGCATGGCGGAAGGATTGTTCAGACCGCGGGCGACTCCCTGCTCATGGTGTTCAACAGCATCGAGGGGGCCGTGCGGTGCGCGGTCAAAGTGCAGCAGGATGTTCCTTTGCTCGACGGTGACCGGCCTGCCGACCGGGCGATCCGCTTTCGGATCGGGATCAACATCGGCGATGCCATTGGGGACGAAGCCGACCTGCATGGTGACGCCGTCAATGTGGCGGCCCGGCTCCAGGCCGAATGCCCACCCGGCGGCATATGCGTATCGCGCGCCGTGCGTGATCATGTGCATGGCCGGCTCGATCTGGTTTTCGAGGCGCTGGGGTCGTTGACACTGAAGAATATCGTGCGTCCGGTCGAGGCATTCCTGCTGAAGCTGGATCCTGATCACCGCCTGTCGGGCAGCGAATTTCGCAACAATATCGCAGCGCCGGTTCGCGCTGACGCGGTAGCTACGGCGTCTCGGCTAAGGAGGCGGCGCTGGTCCTTATCTGCCGCGGCGGGCGCAGCCGCAATCGTATCGCTAGGTATTGTTGACTGGGCACTTCACGCGGGTGTGGGACCGCACCTGTTCGGGCTTGGCTCCGCGGCCAAGCCATTCGAAGTGGCGACCCTCGCCGTACCGGCTCGCCTCGCCGCGCGTCCCTCGGTTGCGGTGCTGCCGTTCAAGAACCTGTCGGCCGACGCCGGCCATGACTTCTTCAGCGACGGGATCACCGAAGACGTCATCACGGCGTTGGGCCGTTTCTCGAATTTGCTCGTGATCTCGAAATCGGCGAGCTTTCGGTTCAAGGACTCGAGTGCCTCCCCTGCTGATATCGGGCGCCTTCTGGATGCGCGCTATCTGCTCGAAGGCAGTATCCGCCGCGCTGACAATCGCGTTCGGGTCGGCGTCGAATTGACCGAGGCGACGACGGGGCGGCTCGTCTGGTCGGAGACATACGATGCCGAGGTCGATGACATCTTCGCCGTGCAGGACAAAATCGCCAAGCGTGTCGTCAGTGCAGCGGCGGTAGAGCTCACCCGCTTCGAGCGGGAGCGGGTGCTGGCAAAACCTACCAGCAATCTGGCGGCGTACCAGGTACGTGCTGCGTGGTCGTGACTCATTGTCGCATGACACGCGTGACAGCAACGACAAGGCAGGGGAGCTGTTCCAGCGCGCCATTGATCTCGATCCCAACTACGCCGACGCCTATGCGGCACTCGGTGGCTCGTATTTGGAGGCCGTCGTGTCAGGGTGGTCCGAATTCCGTACGGAAGACCTTGAACGTGCGGAAGCACTCGCCCAAAAGGCGCTGGCGCTGGATCCGGCGACGACGCGCGCGTATCGAGTGCTCGGCCTCATCAACCTTTTCAGGCGGCGCTTCGATCTCGCGATCGCGCAGGTCGACCGCGCGCTCGAGATCAACCCGAGCGATGCCGATAACTATGCCTACCGCGGAAGCATCATGGTATGGGCGGGCAGAGCCACGGAGTCATTGCCGTGGCTGGAAGGTGCACTGCGTCTTGATCACGCCAATGGTTTCGCGGCCGCGAGGCTCTGCATGGCGTACTACCTGCTTTTCCGCTATACCGAAGGCGTCGATGTTTGCGAACGTGCCCTTTCCAGCGGCCCGGGGCACAGTACCCAGTTGATCACGCATCCGATGCTTGCCGCCATGTATGCCGAACTGGGCCGACAGCAGGATGCTGACCGCGAGCGCACCATTTCCGCGCGCATGTGGCCACTCCTCGATGCGCGGACGTTTGCCGACCAATTCGGCACAGCGGAGGCGCAGGATCATATGCTCGAAGGGCTGAAAAAAGCGGGATTTCACTGACGCCATGAGCATTGCCGCGGCCTGGCCAGAGCATGGTCGCGGCGCTCCGCGCGGCCAAAATAGTGGCGGCGGGCGGACAGCGTTGCGGGAATCGGATAGTCGCTGCTTCTCGCGGCGGGTAACAGGCCTGCTCTGGCACTGGCGGGCTCACCGAGCAGCGAGGTATCGTACGGTGCGAGCCTGACAAGCTCGATCGAGAACCGGTGCGAAGCCTTGTCATCGCGCAACCAATTGGGGGCTTCGTCAATGAACGGCACCGGATTTGTTCATCTGGCCGGGTCTGACGACAGGCCGTTGCTGCCTCGGCATGTAAAGCATGCCCTCGACTACATGCGTTGCAACATGGGCGAGAAGATCACTTTGTCCGGGCTGGCGTCTGCCTGCGCGGTGCCCGAACGCACGCTGCTCAAGCAGTTCGAGAGGTTTCTCGGACAGCCTCCACTTGCCTATCTGCGCCGCCTCCGGCTCAACGCCGCGAGGAGTGAACTGGTAAATCCGGACACCAAGGATACGACCTCGGACATCGCCAACCGTTGCGGGATCTCTCACCTCGGACGGTTCGCTACTGAATACCGACGGCGCTTCGGCGAAACGCCGTCCGCCACGCGGCAACGGGTACGAGTGCGTGCGGTCAACGGCGCCGCGGTTGATTGCCGTGGATCGTACCTCGGTGACAGCGCCACATCATCCTTCGCTTCGGTCGCTGGCGGCGAGAAACCGTCATTGCTGGTCTTTCCATTACGGACGGAGACATTGCAGGAGAGCCGGGAGGCACGGGATCTCACCGAGCGGCTGGCCGCATCTCTTTCGCAGATGCGCATCGCCACGGTGGCCCTGGTCCATCCATGCCGAACCCAGTCAATGAACGCGCACCAGCCGCAGCCGCGCAATGCCGGTGCGCAGTACCGCCTCCTGGGCCGACTGGTGCAGCGAAACGAGCGCACGCGCGTGATAGTCGGGCTGACCGATATCGCCGCCGAGCGACATGTCTGGGGCGACAGCTTCGATGGCTCGGTCAACGATCCGTTCGAGCTGCAGGACCGCGTCGTCGATGCGGTGCTGTGCGGTGTCGTGGGACATATCACCGATGCCGAATTTGCACACGCGTGCGGCAAGGATCCCAATGCTGTCACTGTGCGCGAGTTGGCCATGCAGGCCCTGCCGCTCATCCTGAACACGAACGTGGCGAGCGCACAGAAGGCAGTTTCCATCCTCAATCGTGCCATCGAGCAGGACCCCGCCAACGCCCTGCCGGTGGCGCTGCTGGCCTGCTGCCAGGCCCAGCTTGGCAACTATTACGGCACGACATCCCCGACTGCCGTGCGCGCTACAGCGATGCAGCTTGCGTGCCGCGCCGGCATGTTGGACGACAGTGATCCGTTGGTGACGCTCGCCCGCGGTGCGACCGCCGCAATGTCCCTGCAGTCGCATGAGGCGGATGCGCTGGTAACTCGCGCGCTTGCCATGGATCCCACCTGCGCGTGGGCGTGGGAGCGCCACGGAGTGATCCGGCTCAGCAGCGGCGGCGATCCCGACTGCGCCATTGCGGATTTCACTCGGGCGCTGAAGCTGCGCGGACCATCATTGTCTCGCGGCAACTGCTTCGGCGGCATCGCGGGTGCACATGCCGCCGCAGGCCGGCTGGAGAATGCGATGCTTTGGCAGCGCAGGGCACTGGCGGAAAACCCGGCGGCCACCTGGATGTACATCCCGGATTCCTGCTACGCACTAAAGGCGGGAGATTGGTCGAGAGTGGTGGCGGGGGTCGAGTGCATGCGTCGTGCGCAGCCGCAGTTCTCGGTAGCTCTGATTACGGCCACCTATCCTCCGGCCGATCCGGTCTGGCTCGACGCGGTGACGCGAGCAGGCATGCCACTCACGTGAACGTCAGGCTCCCCGATACGGGATGAAGCAGTACACGCCGTTGAAATCCGGATAGAAGGTCGACCAGCACAGGACAGCGCGACCGGTCGGATTATCGGACCTATTGATCCTGGCATCGGGTATCTCGATCCATGCCTCAGGGATGTCACCATGAGACGTTATCCATTTGCTGATCCAAATCCGCTTTGCCATCTGGAATGCTGCCGGATCATTATCGTATAGCGGAGAGCTTTGCAGTGCGCTGCTGAACACCTCGCTCACGACCTTGGCCTCGTAGTGCTGTGTCCGGTCGTTCCATCTGGACTCGACCATGCGGCAGTCCGCGACCGTGCAGCATGGCGTATGCGATGAGCCGGGAACCGTCAGGCTCCGGAACCAGTCATGGTATTGCCCGTTGGCATCAGGCGGAGGGGCGGCATGAGCCGCCATTCCGATGTGCAGCGCGGCCAGCAGCCAGATGAAGCGCATCGCTGTCTCCCGCAGTAGCTGCGCCGTTCAGATACTGGTCCGCCGCCGGTCGCGACTATCCGACTGCCGCCCCACTGGCCGCTGATCGCACAAACTTTCGCCTGACCCTGCGGGCGTCATAGCGCGACGGGCGGCGACGTGACCCCCGTCCCCGACTGCGCTATGACGCGGCGAAAGGAGACCGCCCGACGTGAACCAGCCCTTCGGCGTCAACAGCCTGCGCAACGGCCCGGACGGGCGCGGCCGCTTCGGCGAGTTCGGCGGCCGGTTCGTCGCCGAGACGCTGATGCCGCTGATCCTGGAGGTGGAGCAGGCGTATCTGGCGGCCAGGGGCGACCCTGCGTTCCAGGCTGAGCTGTCGGCGTATTTGAAGGATTATGTCGGCCGGCCCAGCGCGCTGTGGTTCGCCGAGCGCCTGACGCGGCACCTGGGCGGCGCGAAGGTCTACTTCAAGCGCGACGAGCTGAACCACACCGGCAGCCACAAGGCCAACAACTGCATGGGCCAGATCCTGCTGGCCAGGCGGATGGGCAAGACGCGGATCATCGCCGAGACCGGCGCCGGGCAGCATGGCGTCGCGGCGGCCACCATGTGTGCGCTGTTCGGGCTGCCGTGCACAGTCTACATGGGCGCCACCGATGTCGCGCGGCAGGCGCCGAACGTGTTCCGCATGAAGCTGCTGGGCGCGGAGGTGAAGCCGGTGACCTCGGGGGCGTCCACGCTGAAGGACGCGATGAACGAGGCGCTGCGCGACTGGGTCGCCAATGTCGAGGACACCTACTATTTGATCGGCACCGTCGCCGGCCCGCATCCCTACCCGATGATGGTGCGCGACTTCCAGTCGGTGATCGGCGAGGAAGCGAAGGCGCAGTTGCAGGCGGCAGAGGGTCGGCTGCCGGATGCGGCGGTGGCGTGCATCGGCGGCGGGTCGAATGCGATGGGGCTGTTCCATCCGTTCCTCGACGATCCGTCGGTGCGGCTGATCGGCGTCGAGGCGGGCGGCCATGGCATCGAGAGCGGCGAGCATGCGGCGAGCCTGACCGGTGGTCGGCCCGGTGTGCTGCATGGCAACCGGACCTATCTGCTGCAGGACGATGATGGACAGATCATCGAGGCGCACTCGATCAGCGCGGGGCTGGATTATCCGGGGATCGGGCCGGAGCATTCCTGGCTGCACGACATCGGACGTGTCGAGTACGTGTCGGCGACCGACGAGGAGTCGCTGGCGGCATTCCAGCTGTGCACCCGGACCGAGGGGATCATCCCGGCGCTGGAACCGGCGCATGCGCTGGCGCATGTCACCAAGCTGGCGCCGACAATGGACAAGAATGCAATCATCCTGATGAACCTGTGCGGGCGAGGTGACAAGGACATCTACACGGTCGCCGAGCATCTCGGGGTTAAGCTGTGAGTCGCATCGGCCCCCGCTTCGCCGCCCTGAAACGTGAGGGCCGCGGCGCGCTGATCCCATTCGTGGAAGCCTGGGACCCTGACGCCGCCACCTCCATGGCCCTGCTGCGCGGCATGCCGGCGGCCGGCGCCGACCTGATCGAAATCGGCGTCCCGTTCACCGATCCGATGGCCGACGGCCCGATCGTCCAGGCGTCCGGCAAGCGCGCGCTGAGGGCCGGCGTAAAGGTCCGGCATGTGCTGGGCATGGTGCGCGAGTTCCGCCGTGAAGACGACGCGACGCCGATCATCCTGATGGGCTATCTCAATCCGGTGCTGTCCTACGGCAGCGAACGCTTCTGTTCCGATGCGGCTGCGGCTGGCGTCGATGGGCTGATCATGGTCGATCTGCCGACCGAGGAGGCGGACATGCTGGTGCCGCAGGCGACCACGCACGGCATCGACATCATCCGCCTGGTCGCACCGACGACGGATGACAAGCGCCTGCCGCTGGTGCTCGATGGCAGTTCCGGCTTCGTCTATTACGTCAGCATCATCGGCATCACCGGAACGCGCAGCACGACGGCCGAGCATCTCGACGTAGCGATCCCGCGCATCCGGCGCTTCACGGATCTGCCGATCGCGGTGGGCTTCGGCGTGCGGTCACCGGCGCAGGCGGCCGAGGCGGTGCGTGTTGCCGATGCTGCGGTAGTGGGTTCGGCGCTGTGCAGCACCATCACGGCGAATCTGGGCAAGCCGGATCTGGTGCGCAACCTACTCGACCAGGTGCGCGAACTCGCCGTTGGCGTGCGCGGTGCGCGCGAGCACGCATGAACTGGCTCACCGAATTCGTCCGCCCGAAGATCCGCACGCTGTTCGCGCGACGCGAGGCGCCGGAGAACCTCTGGCACCAATGCCCTGCGTGCCAGCAGATGATCTTCCACCGCGATCTGATCGCGAACCTGAAGGTCTGCCCGCACTGCTCGCACCACATGCGCGTGGGCGCCGTCGAACGCCTCGGCTACACCTTCGACGAGGGCAGCTTCACCCGCATCGAACTGCCGAAGGTCGCCGCTGATCCGCTGCGCTTCCGCGACACCAAGCGCTACACCGACCGGCTGAAGGAGGCGCGCGACAAGACGCATCTCGACGATGCGCTGGTGGTGGCGCATGGCCGCGATCGACGGCCAGCAGGCGGTCGTCGCGGCGATGGAGTTCGAGTTCATCGGCGGCTCGATGGGCGCCGCGGTCGGCGACGGCATCCTGGCGGCGGCGCGGCTTGCCGTGCTGCAGGACGCACCGCTGATCGTGTTCACCGCCTCGGGTGGTGCGCGCATGCAGGAAGGCGCGATCAGCCTGATGCAGATGCCGCGCACGGTGATCGCCACGCGACTGGTGAAGGAGGCAGGGCTGCCCTACATCGTGGTGTTGACCGATCCCACCACCGGCGGCGTGACGGCGAGCTTCCCGATGCTGGGCGACATCCACATCGCCGAACCCGGCGCTCTGATCGGCTTCGCCGGTCCGCGCGTGATCGAGCAGACGGTGCGCGAGAAGCTGCCCGAGGGTTTCCAGCGCGCCGAGTATCTGCACGAGCACGGCATCGTGGACATGGTGGTGAAGCGCACCGAGCTGAAGGCGACTCTGGCGCGCGTGATCTCGCTGCTGCGCGTCAAGGAAGTGCCGGTCGGCGGCGTGAGCGCGCGCATCGAAGGCATCGTCGCGCGACTGCATGGGCTGCATCCGCGGCTGATCGATCTCAGCCTGGATCGGCTGCGCGAGCTGCTGGCGAAGCTGGATCATCCGGAACGGCGGTTGCCACCGGTGATCCATGTCGCCGGCACGAACGGCAAGGGCAGCACCTGCGCGTTTGTGCGCGCGATGGCCGAGGCGGCAGGGCAGAGTGTGCACGTCTATACCTCGCCGCATCTGGTGCGGTTCAACGAACGCATCCGCGTCGCCGGAGAACTGGTGTCGGACGAAGCGCTGGCCGCCGCGCTCGAGCATGTCGAGCAGGTGAACGCCGGTGCCGCGATAACCGTGTTCGAGGTGATCACCGCGGTTGCCTTCCATGTGTTCGCGCAGACGCCGGCCGATCTGTGCGTGCTCGAGGTCGGTCTCGGCGGCCGTGGCGATGCGACCAATGTCATCGATCGGCCTGCCGCCTGCGCGATTACCTCGATCTCGCTCGATCATCGCGAGCTGCTGGGCGAGACGCTGGACGTGATCGCCGCGGAGAAGGCCGGCATCATGAAGCGGGACGTGCCGGTGGCGATCGGCTCGCAGTCGGCCGAGGTGCTGGACGTGTTGCTGGCAGCGGCGGAGCGCGCCGGCACGCCGGTAAAACTGCGCGATCGCGACTGGCATTTGGCCGCGGGTCGATACAGCGATGCCGGTGGCATGCTCGATCTGCCGCCGCCGTCGCTGGCCGGAGCGTTCCAATTGGACAACGCCGGCATCGCCATCGCGGCACTGCGCGCGTCGGGGCTGCCGATGGATGCCGCCGGCATCGCCGCCGCAGAGTGGCCGGCGCGGCTTGCAGCGTCTGCGCGGGCGGTTGGCGACGCTCTTGCCGGCGGACTGGGAGCTGTGGCTCGATGGCGGACACAATCCCGGCGCCGGCGTCGTGTTGGCCGAGCATCTGCGGTCGTGGTCGGATCGGCCGGTGCATCTGGTGGTTGGCTTGAAGCAGACGAAGGATGCCGGCGAATTCCTTCGGCCGTTGATTCCCCTTTCGACAACGTTATGGGCAGTGGCCGAACCGGGGCAGCATGACGCGCGCCCGGTGGAGGCAATCGTAGCCGCTTCTGGCGGGGTGGCGCGACCGGGCCCGCATGTGACGGACGTGCTGGGCACATTGCCGCGCGACAGGCGGGCACGGGTGTTGATCTGCGGCAGTCTGTATCTTGCCGGCGAGGTGCTGAAACTGGATGCATGATCTGGCGCGGCACCCTGTGCCGTGCTGAATTGCCGCCGGGAGTCGAGGAGCGGACAGCCCGATGAATGATGCAACACAACGGCCGGCCATTCGGGGCAAAGGGCTGGCGAAATCCTCCGGTGCGCTGGCCGGCCTGAAGGTCATTGACCTGACGCGCGTGCTCGGCGGCCCGTATTGCACGATGATCCTGTCCGACCACGGTGCCGAGGTGATCAAGGTCGAGCCACCGCAAGGCGACGAGGTGCGCGACTGGGGCCCGCCGTTCCACGACAACGACGCCAGCTATTTCATCGGGATCAACCGCAACAAGCGCGCCATCGCGCTCGACATCGGCAAGCCGGCCGGTCGCGCCGTGCTGCTGCGCCTGCTGGAAGGCGCCGACATCCTGATCGAGAACTTCAAGCCCGGTTCGATGGAGAAATGGGACCTCGGCTACGACATGCTGTCGCAGCGCTTCCCTCGGCTGATCCACTGCCGCATCTCCGGCTTCGGCGCCGATGGACCGCTGGGCGGTCTGCCAGGATACGATGCGATCCTGCAGGCGATGACTGGCCTGATGAGCGTCAACGGCGATGCGTCCACCGGGCCGATGCGTCTCGGCACCGCGATCGTCGACATGGGCACCGGGCTCTATTCCGCCATCGGCATCCTGATGGCGCTGCATGAGCGCGAGCGGTCCGGCCACGGCCAGTATCTCGACATGACGCTGTACGACTGCGGCATGGCGCTTGCTGCATCCGCAGGCGGCGAATTTCTTTCTCAACGGCAAGCGACCGGCGGGCACCGGCAATCCGCATCCCAATCTGGTGCCGTACGACAAGTTTCCCACCAAGACCTGCGACATCTTCATCGCATCGGGCAACAACGGGCAGTTCCGCAAGATGGCCGAGATCATTGGACGCCCGGAGCTCGCGGACGATCCGCGGTTCGCCGACAACGGCAAGCGCAACCTCAACCGCGCCGCGTTGACCGAGGTGCTGGCGGCGGCATTTGCCGAGCACGACGGCAACGAACTGGCGTTGAAACTGATCCGCGGCGGGGTGCCGGCGGGCCCGGTGCTTGCCGGTCGATGAGGCCACTGCGGCGCCGCATACCGCGCACCGCGAAATGGTCACGGAGCTGGACTGGTATCGCGGCATCGGCACGCCGATCAAGCTGCGTCGCACGCCGGGCGGCACGCGACGGCCACCGCCGAAGTTCGCGCAGGACGGCACCGAGGTGCTGTCGCAGCACGGCTATTCGCCGGACGAGATCGCGGCGCTGCAACGCGACGGCGTGGTGCTGACCGAACGCCGCAGGTAGCGGCGGGAGCCAGCAAAAGCCAGAACCCCCAACATGCCAGAGACGGCGCTGCCGGCGCGCGAGATGCTGAAGCTGCCTGGGCAGACCATGGCCGCCTGGGCAGTGTTCGATGCGACGTGGTATCTCGCCCGCTATCCCGATGCGCGTGCCGAACTGAGCGACTCGGACGCTGCGGCGGTGTTGCGGTTCTATCTCGAGCACGGTCAGCAGCGCAGTCATTCGCCGAACATCTGGTTCGACGAGGCCTGGCATTTGAGGATGTACCCGGGTGCCGCCGCCGCGGTGCGCGATGGCCATGCGGCATCGGGATTCGACGCCTATTGCCGCGTCGGGTTCCGCTTCCGCTCGCCGCACTGGCTGTTCCAGGAGACGGTATATCGCCAGCGCTATCCCGATCTGCGCGACGAGGTGCTCGCCGCTGACGGCAACGTCAACGGCTACGATCACTTCCTGAAGCACGGCAGCCGCGAAGGCCGCATCGGCCACATGCTGTTCGATCCGGCGGTGTATCGCGCCCAGCTTGGCGCAGACGAACGCGCAGCGGCCGATGCTGTCGGCGGCTACCAGCATTATCTGCGTGGCCTGCGTGAATGCCGGCCCGAGACTGCGGCGTCTCACTATTTCGATCCGATCTGGTATCTGCGCCGGTATCCAGTGGTCGCCGAGGAAATCGCCGCCGGACAGTGGCTCTGCGCGCTGCATCACTACCTGACCAACGACACGCCGACCGAATTCGACCCGCTGCCGGAATACTCCGAGGCTTACTATCTCGACCGCTACAAGGATGTTGCCGCGGCGGTGGAGGCGAAGGATCGCCGCAACGGCTATGACCATTTCCTCGCCAACGGCATATCGGAGCTGCGTGCATCGAGCGCGGCGATCGATCTGCGCTACTACCGCACGACGCATCAGGCGGTGCAGAGCGACCTGGACAGTGGCCATGCGCGCGACGCCTTCGTACATTACCTGCGGATAGGACGGGAGCAGGGGCTGGCCGCCGCGTTGCTGGCCGAGGACCAGGTTACCGAACGGCAGGCTGTCGCACTCAATCGCCGTCGTGCGGACAACCTGCTGCCCGGCAGCGCGCGGGTGGCGCTGGATTTCTCCTGCGCCAACACGCCCGCCGTCAGCGTGATCCTGGTGCTGCGCGATGGGTTCCCGCTGACGCTGATGACGCTTGGCTCGCTACGCGCGAATTACCCCGGCGACATCGAGCTGATCCTGATCGATGCCGGCTCGACGGACGACACGCGACGGATCGGACGCTTCGTGCGCGGTGGGTGCGTGCTGCGCTTCGACCCCGCGCTTGACCTGATCCGCCAGCCGTAATGCCGCGCTGAACTGCGCCAGCGCGGAGACCGTGCTGTTCATGGACAGTGCGGTGGAACTTGCCCCGGGCGCGCTCGCCGCGGCGTTGCGGCGGCTGCAATCCGATGCAGGCATCGGCGCGGTCGGCGGCAAGCTGGTGGGCGCGCATGGCCGGCTGGAGGCAGCCGGCGGCATCGTCTGGCGCGATGGCACCACGCTCGGCTATCTGCGCGACGGCTCGCCGCTCGCGCCGGAGGCGAATTTTGTGCGCGACGTCGACTTCTGTTCCACCACGTTCCTGCTGCTCCGCGCGGCTCTGCTGCACCAGCTCGAGGGCTTTGACGAGGCGTTCGCCGCCAGCGGCTACGCCGATGTCGATCTGTGCCTGCGCATCGCCGAGGCCGGTTCGCGCGTGGTGTATGATCCCGCCGTCGTGGTCAGCCGACTGACCCAGATCGGCCCGGGACCGGGACGAGGAGCGGCGAGCGCTACTACGCAGGCACGCCAACCAGTTGCGCTTCCGCTATATCGCCGACCGCCGTGTCGAGGTATTCGCGCGCTCGACCGATGCCGCACGTCGCGTGCTTTTCATCGACGATTTGATACCACTGCGCCGGCTTGGTTCGGGCTTCGTGCGCTCGAACGACCTCATTCAGGTAATGGCTTCACTCGGCTATCGCGTCACGCTGTATCCGATCAATCCATGCCGCTTCGGTCTTGCCACCATCTATGCGGACATGCCCGACACGGTCGAGGTGATGCACGACCGCACACACGAGGAACTCGCGGCCTTCCTCGCTGCGCGGCAGGGCTTCTACGACGCGATCTGGATCGCGCGCACCCACAATCTCGACCGCATCAAGCCAATGCTGGAACGCGATCCGCGCCGGCACTGGCAAGCCGCCGCGCATCGTGCTCGACACCGAGGCGATCGCGGCGCTGCGCGAGACGGAGCGGGCAGCGGTTGCCCGCGCTGCGCCGTTCGATGTCGATGCGGCGATCATGCGGGAATTCGCCAACGCGAATGTCTGCCAGCGCATCATCGCGGTGAGCCAAAGCGAGGCGCAGAAGCTGCGCGATCTCGGCTTCTCGGATGTCGCGATAACCGGTCATTGGCGCGAGGCGCAGCCGACACCGCGCCGATTTGCCGATCGTGCGGGCATGCTGTTCCTCGGCGCGATGCATCAGCCGGACAGCCCGAACCACGATGCGCTTGCGTGGTTCGTGCGCGAGGTTCTGCCGCTGGTGGAACAGTCGCTGGGCTGGGAGACGCGGCTGACGGTCGCGGGCTATGTCGATCCCGCGGTTTCGCTGGAGGCGCACCGCGAGCATCCGCGCATCACGCTGCGCGGCGCGGTGGAGGACGTTGCGTCGCTGTATGACGCGCATCGTATTTTCGTCGCCCCGACGCGTTATTCGGCGGGCGTGCCCTACAAGGTGCATGAGGCGGCGTCCTACGGCTTGCCGGTGGTGGCGAGCGAGCTGCTGCGCCGGCAACTGGGCTGGCGCAACGGATTCGAAATTATTGCGGTGGACACCGCCGATCCAGTGGAATTCGCGCGACGGATCGTCGTGCTCTATCGTGATCCAACGCTGTGGCAGACGCTGCGCGACCACGCGCTGGAGCGCGTGCGCGCAGAGCACAATCGCGCGCAGTACGAGACGGCGGTGCGGCAGGTGTTGGAGGCGTAACGGTGGCGCATCTGGCATGGCGAGCAGGCTGGCGCATCTTTGGCGCTGCCGGGTTGACATCCACCTCTCTCGCACGCCGGAGAGGTGTGATCTCGCTGTCGTCGCTGCGCCGCCCGCAATGACAAGGAGCCGCGCCGCAATGCCCAAGGATTCTATGCCACGCACGATCCACCGCAGACAGCCGGTGCACGGTGTCAGCATCGGCATCATGATGCTCGACACCGGGTTTCAACGCCTGCCCGGCGACATCGGCTATGCGCCCACCTGGCGGTTTCCTGTGCAGTTCGCCGTGGTGCGTGGCGCGACGCCCGATCGCATCGTGAAGCCGAACGCGGATGGCATGCTGGACCTGTTCCTCCGCGCCGCCGACGAGCTGGCGGCACTCGGCGTTGATGGCATCACCACGAGCTGCGGCTTTCTCGCCATCCTGCATCCGCAGCTTGTCGCGCATTGTCCGGTACCGGTGGCGACCTCCAGCCTGCTGCAGATCCCGTTGGTCCAGAGCATCCTGCCGAACGGCAAACGCGTCGGCGTGCTGACGGCGGACAAGGAGGCGCTCTCGCCGGACCATTTCCGCGCCGTCGGCTGCCCGATAGATCTGCCCGTTGTCGGCATGCCGCCCGACGGCATCTTCCGCCACAACAACCGCACCGGTCAGCCTGTCGTCGATTATGCGGCGCAGGAACGCGAGGTACTCGGCATGGCCGAGCAGTTGCTGCGGGACAATCCGGATGTCGGCGCCATCGTCTCCGAGTGCACCAACCTGCCACCCTACTCGGCGCAGATCGAAGCGACCTTCGGTGTGCCGGTGTACGACATCATCGGTTTCGTCGAGTGGTTCCACGCCGGGCTGAAGCCACGCCGCTACAACAACGACGGGGGTTGATGATGCAGACACGACGCAGGCTGGGAGCCGGGCTGGGCGCGGTCGCCATCGCCGCCGGAGGGACCGCTTCGGCACAGACGCCGTCGAGCCGAAGCGACCATCGACCGCATCCGCCGCACCGGCGTGCTGCGCGTCGCGGCACTGCCGGGCGAGATGCCGTTCTTCCACAAGGACCTCTCGACCGGCGAGTGGTCCGGCGTGGCGATCGAGATGGCGAAGAGCATTGCCTCGCCGTTCAGCGCCAAGCTGGAATACGTGGAATCCACCTATGCGAATTCGGTGCTCGACCTGGAATCAAACAAGATCGACCTGGCGTTCGCGCTGAACCCGACACCGCAGCGCGCGCTGGCGATCGGCTTTACCCGCGCCTATTACATGCATCCGTTTGGCTACGTGGCACGCCGCGGTTTTGCTCCGCGCACCTGGGAGGACCTGAACAAACCCGAGATCCGCGTGGTATCGCTGATCGGCTCGCTGACCGACGTGCTGCTGGCACGTTACGCGCCAAAAGCCGAGGTGATCGGCGCGAAGGCGGGCGACGATGCGATCCTGCTGATGCAGGCGCGCCGTGCCGACTGCATCATGTATGCGCTGATCCATGCGCTGAGCGTCAGCGCGAGGGCACCGATGCTCGAGCAGGTGACCCTGCTGCAAGCTCCTTACGTCGCATTGCCGAGTGCCATGGGCGTGCAGATGGAGCCGGATCGGCGCTGGCGGGATTATCTGAACAGTTGGACCGACTATAATGCCGGCACGCGTCAGGTTCGCACCTGGATGCGCCAGTCGCTGTTGGCGATGGGCGTGAAGTCGGAGAGCATACCCGCGAATGCCGACCTGTGACAGGCGACACGTAACACTACGAATACATTTCGAGCGAATTCTTCACTATCTGCTCTCCATGCGGTGCGCCACCGATTCGTGAATGCCATGACCGGGTCGTGAACGCGCAGCATAATGCTTTTGCGGCATGTCGTCGATTAAGATTGCCTTAACCAAACCAACCGCAAAAGCTGCGCCACGATCCCGCCGGAGCCACATGAAAGTTCTGTTCGCGACCAGCGAATTCGCCGACTTTGCCAAGGCCGGTGGACTGGGCGATGTGTCGGCCGGCCTGCCGCGCGCGTTGCGTCGCCGCGGCATCGACGTACGCGTTCTGCTGCCGGCCTACCCGGAGGTGATCGCCAAGGCGAGGGACATTGTCGTGGTAGCGCATCTGTCCGGTCGCGCCGGCATCGATCCCTGCTGCATCGGTGAGGCCAGCACCGACGATGGCCTGATGCTTTACCTGGTTCTCGAGCCGTCGCTTTATCAGCGTACCGGAAGCCCCTATGCCGGCCCCGAGGGCCATGACTGGCCGGACAATGATGTGCGTTTCGCGCGTCTGTCGCTCGCTGCCGCCGAGATCGCCGCCGGCCGCGCCGGCATGAGCTGGCAGCCCGATGTGTTACATGTCGAATGACTGGCCGGGTGGTCTGGCGCCGGCCTATCTGCGCTGGCAGGGCGCGCGGGTGCCGACGATTCTCACCATTCACAACATCGCCTACCAAGGTCTGTTCGCCCGGGAACGCATGCCGATACTCGGCATCCCGGAATGTGCGTTCCATATCAACGGGGTCGAGTTCCACGGCCGCGTGTCGCTCCTGAAGGCCGGTCTGTTCTATGCCGACCACGTATCCACCGTCAGTCCGACCTATGCGCGCGAGATCACCACCGAGGCGTTCGGCGCCGGCTTGCAAGGGCTGACACGCGGGATGGCGGCCGAGGGGCGACTGTCCGGGATCGTCAACGGCATCGACGAAACCTGGGACCCAAGCCGCGATCCGCATCTGCCGCACCACTTCGAGGCGGATGACCTGTCCGGCAAGCAGGCGAACGCCGATCTGGTGCGCACCGGGCTGTGCCTGAAGCATTCCGACGGGCCGCTGTTCGGCGTTGTCTCTCGCCTGGTGCATCAGAAAGGGCTGGACATCGTCGCCGACACCGCGCGCGACATCGTGCGCGAGGGCGGCCAGATTGCCATCCTGGGCCTTGGCGATCCGGACACCGAGCACATGCTCAGCCGGCTGGCGCGCAGCCATCGGGACAACATCGGTCTGCTGATCGGTTTCAACGAGCCGATGGCGCGGCGGATCGTCGCCGCAAGCGATTTCTGCCTGATGCCGTCGCGCTTCGAGCCGTGCGGGCTGACCCAGATGCAGGCGCAGCGCTACGGCACGCTGCCGATCGCGCATCGCACCGGCGGGCTGGCCGACACAATCGAGGACGGCGAGACCGGATTTCTGTTCTCCGAGCTGTCGGGCGAAGGCCTGTTCGGCGCCTGCCGCCGCGCGTTCGAGGCATTCGACGATCCTGGCGTGCTGGGCGAGATGCGGCAGGCCGCGATGGCGCGCAGCTTCCACTGGTCGGGCGCGGCAGCGGAATATGAGCAGCTCTATGCGCGGCTGATCGGGCGGCGTCTGTCGCAGATTGTGCCGGGACCGCCGAGGCGGCGGACACGGCCTGCGCCGGCGGAACTACAGGCGGCGGCCTGACCGTCAGACGCCCATCTGCTCCGCCAGTTGCGCGAAGCCGTCAACCACCAGATCAGTGGCGGGATCGGGTATCGGATCAGGCGGGCCGGCCGGTCCCCACTCATCGGGACGGCGGACGAAACAGGTGCGATAGCCGACACCCCTGGCGGCGTTGAGATCGAAGTTGTGGCAGGCCACCATCAGGATGTTGCCCGGCTCGAGCTGAAGCAGCCCGGCCGCGCGCTGGTAGGCCTCCGGCCGCGGTTTGTACACGTCCAGCATCTCGCAGGAGATCACCGCGTCCCAGTGCAGGCCGTTGCGACGCGCGGTATCGACGATCAGCGCGACGCTGAGGATGGTGAACGACACCACGACGTAGCGGCTGCGCAGCCGCTCCAGCGCGGGCAGAAAATCCGGCCAGGCGTCCAGCGCATGCCAATGCCGGGCGATGGTGGCGCGCTCCGCATCGGAGAACATGCCTAGCCCGTGCTCAGCAACGAGTTGCTCCAGCACGTCGCGATGCACATCGTCGATGTTGAACCCGGGACTCGACTGGTTGGTCATCCGCTGAAGCGCGCGGCGGCGATACGCGTTCGTGATGTCGGTCCAATCCCGATCGATGCCGTGCCGCGCCCCCACCTCGGCAAGCGCGGCACGAATGCCGGTGTGCCAATCCAGTACCGTACCGCCGGTATCGAACGCCAGCGCCTGGATCCCCGACAGTACCATCTCTGTCCTCTACAGCCCGCGCAACACTGCCAGGGTGTCCTCCGGTTCCGGTCGGCGCGTGTAGTCCGGATCCGCCTCGGCCGACGCAATGGTACCGTCGCGCCGAATGACGATGCGCGCCGGCATCGACAGCCGCCAGCTGTCGTCGCCGTTGAATTTCGCCAGGTCGATGCCGTTGGCCTGATACACCGCGATCAGATCGTCAGGCAGGCGGAACGCGAGCCCATAGGCCTCGCCGACCTTGTTGTCGGGGTCGGTCAGGATCGGAAACGTCAGCTTGTGGCGTTCAGCGCCAGGTTTGGTGAATTCCTGCAGCTGCGGCGACAGCACGATCAGGCTTGCGCCCAGCGACTCGATCTCGGGAAGTACTGCTTGCAGAGCATCCAGCTCATGCCGGCAGTAGGGTCACCAGAAGCCGCGGAACACACTCATCAGCACGGGGCCGCGCGCGGTCAGCGCCGACAGCGTCGCCGCGTTGCCGTTCTGGTCGTCCAGCGTGAAGTCGGGTGCCTTGGCTCCCGGCTTGACCACATGGTTGAGGATGCCGGAACCGCGCAATTGCTCGGTGGCGGCGTGCATGACGGCAAGTCGCTCAGGCGAAATTCGTTTCGCTGATGCTTCGCGCACCGCCGCAAGCTTTGCCTCGAGGCTCATGGAACTCTCCCTGGTTGCGGACATCCGCTACACCATGGCCTCCGCCAGCCGTGCTTTCAACCGGGGCACCGCGAAGTCGAGAAAGGCGCGCAGCTTGATCGGCGACGGGCCGCCGCCGGTGAACACCAGATGGACCGGCCAGGGTGACGGCTCGAACGGCGCGAGCGCGATGACCAGCGCGCCGTCACGCAGCCCTTGCACGGCCTGGTATGACAGCACGCGGGTGATCCCAAGCCCCGCGATCGCCGCATCGACCGCCGCTTCCGCCGTGTTGACGACAAGTCGCGAGTGGATGCGCACCGATGTCTCGGTCCGGCCCGCACCAAAACTCCATCGCTCGGGCGACATCAGTCCTTCGAAGGTGATGCAGTGATGCGTCGCAAGGTCGTCCGGCGTTGTCACGGGACCGTGCGCGACGAAGTACGCCGGACTGGCGCAGGCCACGCGCCGGATCGCGCCGATCCGCATCGCGACCAGGCTGCTGTCCGGCAATTCGCCGATCCGGATCGCCAGATCGGCATGCTCCTCCGACAGATTGACCAAACGATCCGCCAGCACCAGCCGAATATCGATATCGGGATAGGCCTGCAGGAAGGCGGTCGCGACCGGCAGGACGTGCAGACGACCGAACACGACCGGCGCGGTGATCACGAGATGGCCCTTCGGGGCGCTGTACTCGCCCGAGGCGGTGCGCTCGGCTGCCTCGATCTGTTCAAGGATCTGTCGGCATGCCGCGAGATAGGATTGGCCGGCGTCGGTCAACGTCAGGCGACGGCTGCTGCGGTTGAACAGCCGGGTCTTCAAGTAGGCCTCAAGTTCGGCGACCTTGCGACTGACGGTCGCCAGCGGCGTGCCAAGCCGCCGGGACGCTGCGGAAAGGCTGCCAGCCTCGGCGGCGGTCACCAGGATCGACATCGACTCCAGACGGTCCATCATGTGTTCCGGAATCTGGGAGGGTGGATTCCATTTCTACGGCCTGCTCACTCTGAACGGAAGGCGCCACATCCGCCTGTCGCCGGTCGCTTTGAACCAGGAGACTTGCTCATGACCAGTGCTGCCACGTCACCGGCTCCCTCGATCGCCCAGCGTCCTCCGCTGCCGCCGTTCACGCCCGAGACGGCCGCACAGAAGGTGCGTCTTGCCGAGGATGCCTGGAACACCCGCGAGCCGGCCCGTGTCGCGCTCGCCTACGCCGAGGACAGCCGATGGCGGAACCGCGCCGAGTTCGTGCAAGGCCGCGCCGCCATCGAGGCCTTCCTGACGCGCAAATGGCAGCGCGAGCTCGACTACCGGCTGATCAAGGAAGTCTGGGCGTTTCGCGACAACCGCATCGCCGTGCGCTTCGCCTACGAGTGGCACGACGACAGCGGCAACTGGTTCCGCAGCTACGGCAACGAGAACTGGGAATTCGACGAGACATGGCCTGATGCGGCTGCGCATCGCCAGCATCAACGACCTGCCGATCGCGGCGGGCGAGCGCAAGTATCACTGGCCACTCGGCCGCCGCCCGGACGATCACCCGGGCCTGAGCGATCTTGGCCTGTGACGGAGGCGACGATGGACGCCACTACCAGCTATGCCAGCGACATCGCGTTCTCACCCTCGGTGAAGGCGGTCCAGACGCGCAAGGGATCTCGCGGGCTGCTCGGCCGCATGGAGGAGAACGGGTCGTGGAGGACGCTGATCACCCCCGATCTCGCGGGTTTCATCGCCGCCCAGACCAGCGTCTTTCTCGCCACCGCAAGCCGCGACGGACAGCCCTACATCCAGCATCGCGGCGGCCCGCCCGGCTTCCTGCATGTGCTGGATGACAAGACGATCGCGTTCGCCGATTTCATCGGCAACCGGCAGTTCATCACTCAGGGCAATCTCGCCGAGAATGCCAAGGCGCACCTGTTCCTGATCGATTACGCGAACCGGCGCCGGGTGAAGATCTGGGGCGAAGCGCGCATCGTCGAGGGCGATGCCGGGTTGATGTCGAGGCTGATGCCACCGGGCTACAAGGCGCGATCGGAGCAGGCGATCGTGTTCACCGTCGCGGCGTGGGACACGAATTGTCCGCAGCATATCCCGCAGCGCTTCGAAGCGGCCGATGTCGCCGCCGTGCTTGCCGAGCGCGATGCACGGATCGCAGCGCTGGAGGCGGAGGTTGCCAGGCTGCGCGGCGCGCCGCCCGCCTTGCCGTGAGGCCCAAGGTGGCGGGATGATCCTTCCCTCAATCGGGAGGGAACCGCCATGAGCACGACGACCCAGCCTGCCAGCAGCAGCTATCTGCCGGTACGTGATGACTGGCTGGCGCGGCGGACCGAGGCGATCCTGGAGCCTGATCTGCCGATCGTCGATCCACACCATCATCTGTGGGAACGTCCGGGCTGGGTCTACATGCTGGACGATCTGCTGGCCGACACCAATTCAGGCCACAACATCGTCGCCACCGTGTTCGTGCAGTGCCGCTCGATGCATCGTGCCGGTGGTCCGGAGGAGATGCAGCCGGTGGGCGAGACCGAGTTCGTCAACGGCGTTGCCGCAATGAGCGCCTCGGGCGGCTACGGCAAAACCAAGATCTGCGCCGGGATCGTGGGCCATGCCGACCTGCGGCTTGGTTCGCGGGTGCGGCCGGTGCTGGAGGCGCATATCCGTGCCGGCGGTGGACGCTTCCGCGGCATTCGCCACATCACCGCCTGGGACGCCGATCCCACCCTGATGAACCCGGCCTATGCGCCGCCGCCGGGGCTGCTGGCGGATGCCACGTTCCGCCAGGGCTTTTCCTGCCTGGCGCCGCTGAACCTGAGTTTCGATGCGTGGCTGTATCATCCGCAGATCGACGAATTGACCGCGCTGGCACAGGCGTTTCCGGACACGCGCATCTGCCTGAACCATGTCGGTGGGCCGCTCGCCATCGGCACCTATGCCGGCAAGCGCGACGAGGTGTTCGGGAAGTGGTCGGCTGCCATCCGCGCGCTTGCGAAGTGTCCCAATGTGGTGGTGAAGCTGGGCGGCATGGCGATGCGCATCAACGGCTTCGATTTCCACGAGCAGACCGATCCGCCTGCATCGGAAGCGTTGGCCGCCGCTTGGAAACCGTACGTGGAGACGTGCGTCGAGGCGTTCGGTGCACCGCGCGGCATGTTCGAAAGCAACTTCCCGGTGGACAAGGGATCGTACGCCTACGCGCCCTACTGGAACGCGTGCAAGATCCTTGTCACGCGGCGCGGGTGCCGCGGAGAAGACCGAGCTGTTCAGCGGAACCGCGGCGCGGTTCTATCGACTGGAGCTGTAGTCGTCGCCAAAGGGTCAATCGGAAATGGCGGGGTTGGCTGTGATCGACCCCGTGCGGGACGCGCTCCGGCGAGTTGCCTGCCGTAGTCGACAGACTAACTTTGCAGTCTTGAGTGAAATGCGGGAGCGGATCGGCTAATGGTCTGCTTCGCGTGGCCATGCGTGTGATCGGCGTACGGCGCGGCAGCCGATTTAGCGACTTCAAGGGGGCAAGGCTCGTGCCGATTGGCCGTGAACCTCCACGAGACTGGGGGCGACCACCTGAAGTTCGCAACAACGTCACGGCGACTCTGCATCATGAGGTCGGCTGCTAATCGAGCAGCTGATACGCTTGATCGTACTGCCCTCGATCTGGCAGGCTGAGATGCCGACGTTGCGGGATAAGTTCTCGTTGCAATGTCGGGTGTATTGTATGCCGTCGTTCAAGCGCGGCGCGTTGCGCTAAAACAGGAACGTCCTGCCCACCAAACGAACGGCAGCCATGGCCGTGCCGGTAATTTTAGTCGTCATCCGCTGTCGCAGGGCTGACGACTGGGGATAGCGTTGCGGCTGCGCCTGACGCGTTTGGTTTGCGGCAAGCCCTTGATGGAGCCCTGTCCTTCGGTTGGCCGATGCGGAATCAGACCTGTGCCGGTGAGCGGCGGAGCCACTCGTCCAAACCGATCCGGCCGAGGCGCGCCTCGGCCAACGGCACGAGCGAGTGCTGCTCGACCCGGCCGCCGAAGTATCTGGCCTCGGGGTCGCGCGCGACCTCACGTTGGTCGCCGACCGCCGTCAGATAGCGGGCGACAATTTCGTTGAACGGTGCCCGTTCCGGACCGGCGATCTCGACGATGCCGTTGCGCGGCGCCGCGAGCGCCACCTCGGCGATGATGGGCGCAATGTCGTCCGCCGCGATCGGCTGGAACAGGACGGGCGGAAGCCTGACGATGTTTCCATCCGCACTCGAATTGGCGATGCCACGCAGGAATTCCATGAACTGGGTCGCACGGATGATCGTGTAGGGGATGCCGGAGGCCACGATCAGTTTCTCCTGGGCGACCTTGGCGCGGAAATAGCCGTTGTCGGACCGGTCGGTTCCGACGATGGAGAGCGCGACATGGTGTCGCACGCCGGCCGCGGCCTCCGCCGCGACAAGGTTACGGCCGGAGGTCTCGAAGAATTCCAGCACCGCCTGGTCTTCAAATGAAGGTGAATTGGCGAGGTCGATCACCACCTGCGCGCCGGCCATAACCTCTTTCAGGCCCTCGCCGGTGATGGTGTTGATGCCGCTTTGCGGCGAGGCCGCGACGACCTCGTGGCCGCCCTGGCGCAGAATGGCGACGGTCTTCGACCCGATCAGGCCGGTGCCGCCGATGACGACGATATTCATGGATTCATCTCCCTTGTCGCTGACTGGAGACCCCAAATGAGTTCGAACGCGCCTCCTCGGATGTCGCGCGGAGCGGGCCTACAATTTATTGCCGGCCTCGAAGGGGAGCGCCGGAGGTTCTCGGCAGGCGCGTGCCCTGCGCATAGATCTTCTGCTCCAAGGGCCGGCTGTGACTGGCAAATGGTCGTAGCGCGGTGATCGTCAAGTTCATCCAGCCTGGCGAGAGACGACTGTTTGTCACACCTGAGTGTCGATGGCCATCAGTCGCGAGGAAGCAAGAGCAACGCGAACCAGGCGAAGTACGACAGCACAAACCCTGCCGCCATCAGGTGGGTCATCCATAGCGTGAACCGGACCGGTACCGGCGAGCCGCCGGTGTCGCCAAGAAGCTTGACGACCTCGTCAAGCTTGCGATGCGCGGCGGTGACATAGTGTCGGAAGATCAAGATGCCGGCGAGGGCGAGCACGTGCAGCATCAGGCAGGCGATCGGCACGCCAAACTGCAGCGCGAACGCTCGTAGCCCTTGTCGATGCTCGCCGGCGACGAGAAAGGCGATTGCGGCCACGAGGCTGAAAGTCAGGAAAAAGCTGAACCAGTTTACGAACCCGGTCGTGTTTGCCCGCAGATGGGCGTTGATCTCCTGGTATTCGAGAACCAGCAGGTTGGTTTCGCTGGGGGTCACGTCGCCGCCTCCTGGCGGACAATATCCATGGCCCAGCACAACCCGACCGCCGCGCCCTTCATAAACGGCAACAACGCGAGACACATGAGGACCGTCACCGGCAGCCAGATCGCGGCTTCCACCCAGAGCGGGGGCTCATAGACGTTGTCCGTCCATATGAAGAGCGGGAGTATCACGTGGCCGGCAGCGAAGATGGTCAGATAAGGGGGGAAGTCGTCGGACGGATAGACCGAGTTGTCGTTGCCACAGACTTCGCAGGGCGTGCGGATGGTCAGATACCCTCTGAGCAGATGCCCCCTGCCGCAATTGGGGCAGCGGCGAGCGAGCCCGCGTCTCAGTCCGGTCCAGAGCGACTTCTCGTCGGCCATAAGGATCGGATCATGGGGCCAGCTTGGCCGCCTTGCCAAGCGATCGCGCGGCGGAATCCGTCACAAAGTGTGTCTGCGAGAGGGTGATCGCGAATGCGGGTGCTGCGAAATTCTTGGTTTTGGTCCCGAGTGCAAATCACTACACCCCCGAGCCGTGACCGCCGATACCAAATCGCGCATTTTTGTTCTCGACACTGCGGCGGCAATCGGAGACGCTGGGGCAGCCGTGTGATCGTTCCAGTGAGGACGAGTGGGAGCCGTTCGACGCCGTCCGTTTGGTCCCCATGCAACGGGTGTCCGACATGACCGAGCAAAACGACAAGCCTGGTTCGAGTAACGCGCATCCGACAGCGAATGGAGATGCTGCGGCTGCTCATGACGCGAAATCCGCGCCGACACCGCCGGAGGCTAACCCCGTGCCGCAGGAGGCCCGCAAGTCCACGCGGAAGCGAAAGCTTGTGGCCGGTGCGCTCGGTGTCGTTGTCGTGGCGGTTCTCGTGGTGTTCGGCATCCCCTGGGTCAAGGAAATGTTCAACACCGTCTCCACCGACGACGCCTACGTGAATGGCCATGTGACGTTTGTTGCGCCCCGCGTGGCGGGACAGATTTCCCGCGTTCTGGTGGATGACAACAACCGTGTGCGCAAGGGCGATCTCCTCGCCGCCCTGGACAAGGAGCCGTATCGGGTTGCGGTCGCCGAGAAGCAGGCAGCGGTCGACACCGCGACGGCAGACCTCCAGGCTGCCAACGCGGCGGTACGCGCGATCGAGGCGCAGGCGATGAGTCAGCGCTGGAGCCTGCAACACGCCGTGGAGGGTGTCGACAGCCAGGTCGCGCTCCTGCACGCGCGGGTCGCCGATATCAACAAGAGCAAGGCCGCGCTGGTGCTGGCCCAGCTTCAATACGATCGGGCGCGGGAACTCGTCCCCCGGGGGGACACGCCGCGTGAGGTGTTGGACGAGCGGCAAGCGACGCTGACGACGGCTGGTGCGGAACTCACCCAGACCTTGGCCAACGTCTACCAGATCCGCGTCTCGCTGGGACTGCCGGCGCAGCCCGACGGGGGCGGCGATCTCGGCCAGGTGCCGCCCGATCTCGACGAGACCTTTTCGTCTGTCCTCGAGGCGCAGGCAGCGCTCATTCAGAGCGCCGCTCAGCTCGGCATCGTGCACTCGTTCGACCAGGGTCCGAAAGCGATGCTCGATCAGTTCTACAAACTGGGCGACGTCGACAGCACGTTCGCCCAGTTCGCGGCCAATGCCCCGGCGGTCAAGCAGGCCGAGGCGAAACTCGAAGCCGCCAGGCGCGATCTCGCGCAGGCCGAACTGGATCTTCGTTACACCGACATCATCGCGGATATCGACGGCGTCGTCACACGGCGCAACGTCAATCCGGGCAACTATGTTCAGGTCGGCCAGAACCTGATGGCGGTCCGCTCGCTCAACGAAATCTGGGTCGATGCCAACTTCAAGGAAACGCAGTTGCGTGACCTGCGCATCGGCCAGCCCGTCGATCTGCACGTCGACATGTATGGCGGCACGCACATCTTCAAAGGCCGGATTTCCGGTTTCACCGAGGGGACCGGATCGACCCTGGCATTGCTGCCACCCGAGAACGCCACCGGCAATTTCATCAAGGTGGTGCAGCGGTTGCCGGTCCGGATCGATCTCGTCGATTACAACGCCGATCGGACACCGCTGTTCATCGGCACCTCGGTGGTTCCCTACGTCAATATCAACCAGCCACCGACCGGACCCGATGCCGGGAAGTTTCTCCAGACCAATGTGCCACAGTCTTCCAGCCCTGGTCCGACCGCCAGCGCGTCGGGCGCCAGGCAATGAGCGATGCAGCGCTGTCGTCGCCACCGCTGAATTCCCCATCCCGCGCTGCGACAAACCCCTGGGTCGTCGCTGCTGTCGTCGTGGTGCCGACCTTCATGGAGGTGCTCGACACCACGATCGCGGTGGTGGCGCTGCGCTATATCGCGGGCGGTCTGTCGGCCACGGTCGATGACGGCGAGTGGGTTATCACCAGCTACCTTGCCGCCAACGCGATCATCCTGCCGATCACCGGCTGGCTGATCGCGCATGTTGGGCGCCGCAATTATTTCCTGCTTTCCATCGCCGTATTCACCCTCGCCTCGGGGCTGTGCGGCATGGCGACCAGTCTTGGCCAACTGATCCTGTTCCGCGTGCTCCAGGGTCTTGCCGGCGGCGGTCTGCAGCCATCGAGTCAGGGCGTGCTGCTCGACGCCTTCCCGGTCGAGCGGCAGGGCATGGCCATGACGCTGTTCGGCCTGGCCGCGCTGATCGCGCCTGTCGTGGGTCCGACGCTCGGCGGCTGGATCACCGACGACTACACCTGGCGGTGGGTGTTCTGGATCAACATTCCCGTCGGCCTCCTGGCGTTCGGTGCATGTGCCATCACACTCCGCGACCCCGATTACCTCACGGCACAGCGCATGGAGTTGCGCAAGCGACCGTTCAGCTTCGACGGCGTCGGCCTGTCGCTGCTGGTGATAGTCATCGTCTGTTGGGAGGTGACCCTCAGCAAGGGACAGGAATGGGACTGGCTGGGCGACCCGTTCTGGCGCGTGCAGACGCTGGTGATGCTGTTCGCCGTGGGCCTGGTCGCGCTGATCATCTGGGAACTGCGCCATCCGAGTCCGGTGGTAAATTTCCGGCCGTTGCGTGAGCGGAATTTCGCCGCCTGCTGCATCATCATCTTCACCGCATTTGCGGTGCTGTATGCTGCCAGCACCTCGTTGCCTGCCTTGCTCCAATCGCTGTTCGGTTATGATGCGCTGAGCGCCGGACTGGTCATGTCGCCGGCCGGCTTCTTTGCCGTCGTCACCATGCCGTTCGTGGGGCGCGCGCTAGGTCGTGGGACCGATGCGCGATGGGTGATCGCCGCGGGTTTGTTGACCATGGCCGCGGGGAATTACTGGATGTCGCAGATGAACCTGGACGTCAGTCCTGGGCAGATCGTCTGGCCGCGGGTGGTGCTGATCATCGGGCTGGCGATGTGCTTCGCCCCCGCGAACGTGGCGGCCTACCTCTATACGCCGGTCGCGCTGCGCGGGGCGGCGGTCGGCCTGTTGAGCCTGCTGCGGAACGAGGGTGGCAGCGTCGGGACATCGATGGCTCAGACGGTGCAGGAGCGCCGTGACCAGTTCCACAGCCTCCGTCTTGGCGAATCGCTCGATCTGTTCAGCCCGGCGACGCATTCCTTCCTTGGTGAGGCAACCGGGCAGTTCCTGCAGCAGACCGGCGATCCGGTCGCTGCACAGCAAATGGCCTTGCAGGCGCTGGCAAACCTGCGCGAGCAACAGGCATCGTCGCTCGCCTACTTCGATGTGTTCTGGGTGCTCGCCGTTGTCATGGTCGCGCTGGTGTTCGTTGTGCTGCTGATGAAACGCTCGGTCGCAGAGAAGGGCGCCCGGATCGGATCCGAATGATGACCGCAACGGGCGAGCATCGGTCTGCGCCGCTTGCGTCGCCGACGCGCACGGATGGTGCCGCCGGAGGGCAGACGGGGAGGACCAAATCGGTTACCCTGATCATCGGCTGCCGGGACGGAGTACGCGTCGCGGCGGATGACGAGAGGGAAGGGGGAGCGCTATGCGCAGCCTGAGGATTGGTGATGTCAGCATCACCAGCATCATCGAGCGCGACGGTCCGTGGCGTCAGCCCGAGGACATGTTTCCCAGCTATGATCCTGAACTCGGCCGGCGTTATCTCGCCGAGATGGACCCCGAGGTTTATGACCCCGCGTCCAACCGCATGGTGATCACCTATCAGACTTTCGTCGTGCGCACGCCGCATCACACGATCCTGGTCGACACCTGCACCGGCGAGGATAAGGGCTATCCGGCGCCGATGGATTTTCCCAAGCAGCCCTGGCTCGATGGATTTCGCGCCGAGGGGCTGAAGTTCGAAGATATCGACTACGTGTTCTGCACGCATCTGCACATCGACCATTGCGGCTGGAACACCGTGCTGCGCAACGGCAGCTGGGTACCGACCTTCCCGAAGGCGAAGTACATCTTCCACAAGCGCGAATATGCGGCGTGGGAGGCGGCGACGGCGCGCGGCGACCAGCCGCCGGGCAACGTGTGGCGATTCAACTGCGAGCCGATCGTGGCGGCGGGACAGGCGTTGCTGGTGGACGATGACTATACGCTTGACGATACGGTGTGGCTGACGCCGACGCCGGGTCATTCACCGTGCCATTGCTGCGTGAACATCCGCTCGGGCGGTCAGCGCGCCTCGGTGACCGGTGACATGATGCACCACGCGCTGCAATGTCGCGAACCGGACTGGTCGACGATCTTCGACTGGGACGCGAAGGAGGCGGCGGTCTCGCGGCGCAAGTTCCTGACGGATGTGGCCGACACCGGCACCCTGATCCTGCCGATCCATTTTCCGTCGCCGACGGTGGGTCGGGTGGCGGCGGATGGCGAACGGTTCCACTATTCGTTCGTGCGATAGGGGGCGATCATGCGCACCTATCACTACGATCACGTCCACCTGCGCAGTTCCGCCCCCGATGTGACGGCGCACTTCTTCGAGACGATGTTCAACGCCGAAGTGATGCGCAGCGTCTATCCGCCGGGCACGCTGTATCCCGGCCAGATGCGCATCACGATGCAGGTCGGCGGCCAGAAGGTGCTGATCGCGCCGACACATCCGCACGATCCAACCGCCGGCGCGCCTCGGTTCCCATATTATGGTCTGGAACACATCGGCCTGACGGTGGACGACGTCGATGCGGCCTGCGAGGAGCTGCGTGCCAAGGGCGCCGATGTCGCGATCGGACCACTGACCCGCGATCCCGGCACGCGGCTCGCATTCATCCGCGGCCCGGAGGGCATCATGGTGGAGCTGGTGCAGAGCAGGTAGCGCTACATGGCCATATTGCCATCGCAGGGTGGTGCGTGAGGTCGAACGGCGCGATGTCGGCGTCGGTAAAGGACAACCCGATCTCGTCGGCGATCTCGCTCAGCTGCCTGGGTGTCGGTACCTGCACGGCCATCGCTGATGCTTCCCCTTCTGCTTCTGCGTCAGTCCTTGTCCAGCCCGCCCGACGCGTTCAGCCGCTCCGCCGTGATGTAGTCGGGCGCATCCAACGCCAGCCAGACGATGATGCCCGCCACCGTCTCGCAATCCGTGCGCCGCCCGATCGGAATGCGCTGCGTGCGTTCGTCGAGGAACACGTCGATGTCGTTGCGTCCCTCGATCGCGGCAAGCTGGCGTTCAGTGACGCGCTGCATCGCGGTATCCATCATGCCGGGCGCCACGCTGTTCACCGTGACGCCGAACGGCGCCAGTGCCACCGCCGCGGCACGCGTCACAGCGTCGACGCCTGCCTTGCTCGCCGCATAGGCGAGATAGTTCGGCAGCGCCATGCGCGACGCCGGTGACGTCACGTTGACGATGCGCCCCTTGCCGCGTTCGCTCATATGCCGCCCCGCCGCGGCACAGATCAGTGCCACCGACTTCAAGTTGAGATCGAGCGTGCGGTCCCACGTCGCTTCGCGCATCTCCAGGAACGCCTCGCCCGCGCCATAGCCCGCGTTGTTCACCACGATGTCGAGCGCACCGAGCGCAGCTATGCTGCGCGTGACTGCCGCTCCCGCGCCACCCGACGCCGTTAGGTCCTGCACGATCAGGTGCGCGTTGCCGCAGGCCCGCGCGACCTCGGCTGTCGCGGGTTCGTCGATATCCACCAGCGCCAGCGCACAGCCACGCGCGGCGAGGGCGAGCGCCGTGGCGCGGCCGAGCCCGCTACCGGCGCCGGTGATCATGGCGGAATGCATGGCGATCTGTATAATCCCGCCAAACGGAGGACGCCATGCTGACCACAACCCAGATCGACCAGTATAACGAGACCGGCGCCATCGTCGTGACCGATATCCTCACGTTGGATGAAGTCCAGCGCCTGCGTCGCGTGACCGACGAATTCGTCGAGCGCGCGCGGGGGGTGACAGCGCACAACGAGATCTACGACCTGGAGGACAGCCACACGCCGGACCACCCGCGCGTCCGCCGCATCAAGGCCGCGCACCAGCATCATCCGGAATACGCCGGCCTCGCGCGCCATCCGAAGATCCTCGCGGTGCTGCGGGATCTCTGGGGCCCGGACATCCGCTTCGACACCGCCAAGCTCAACATGAAGTGCGCCGGCTTCGGCGCGCCGGTGGAGTGGCATCAGGACTGGGCGTTCTACCCGCACACCAACGACGACCTGGCCGCGGTCGGCGTGATGTTCGACGACATGGCGATGGCGAACGGGCCGCTGATGATCGTCCCAGGCAGCCATCGTGGCCCGATCCACGACCATCATGCCGATGGCATCTTCTGCGGCGCGATGGATCCTGCGAACCACGATGTGGACTACGCCGGCGCGATCCCGCTGACCGGCAGGGCCGGCTCGATCACGGTGCACCACGTGCGCGCGGTCCATGGCTCCGCACCGAACGTCTCCGACCATGACCGCCGTCTGCTGCTGTTCCAGTTCCGCACCGCCGATGCCTGGCCGCTGCTCGGCTTCCCCGCCGGCATCGAAAAGTTCAAGGAGCTGATGGTGTGCGGCGTCCACCGTGAGCCGCGGCTGGAACATGTACCGGTACGCCTCCCGTTGCCGCCGGCAACGCTGCAAGGTTCGCTCTACGAGAACCAAAAGGGCATGAAGAGCCGCTATTTCGCTGTGCCGACCGAAGCGCGTCAGCCGGAGCCGGCGAAATGAACGACGCGACTGCAAGTCCTCCGCGCGTCGTCGACTCCACCTTCGATATCACGTGTCCGCTGAACGCCGACGGTCCGCCCGATCCGGTAGTGTACGACGGGTCACCGCTCGCGATCCGCCAGCGCACGGTGAACTTCGCCGCCAAGCGCTTCGCCGACATGATGTATGTAACCGGCCTGGATCGAACCACTGCGGAACGGCATTTCCGTTGGCGGGCGCTGACGATTCCAGGCGGTCTTATCGCGCGGCCCGACGCATCGGCGGATCAGGCGGAGTTGATCGCCGCATACCGCGCCGGCCGCCTTGCCGTCGAGACCAATGATGCCGAGCGACGCGCTACGGTGCAGTGGAGCGATCCGGCGTTCGGCGCGCCGCTCACCGGGTCGGCGATCGCACGTCCCGGTTATGGCGGCATCCTGCTTGGAGCGCACCGCGCGCCGACCTTCGATCCAGCGCCGATCGTTCGCCGATCCAATCCGACGCGCGCGTGGCCGCGTGGCGATGCGGTCGAGCCGCCCGCCGCGCCTTCGGCGGAACTTGCCGCCTCACTCGATGTGCTGTTCGCGAATTCCGCCGGAATCTACGGCATCCTGATCGCTTCGCCGGATCGCGTGTTGGCGGAACGCTACAGCGCATTCGGCACCCCGGATCGTGCGACGCCGAGTTGGTCGATGACCAAGGCGGTCACCTGCACACTGGTCGGCCGGCTGATCCATGAAGGCTGGCTCGGCTCGGTGTACGACCCAGCGCCGGCGCCCCTGTGGCGCGATCCGCGCTCGATCCACCACCTGATTACGCTCGACCACTTGCTGCGGATGCGCTCCGGCCTCGGCATTCCCGTGCTCGATGCAAGCGGCCGTGCAACCATCGGCTTCGAAAACAGCGCGGTGTATCAGGACGCTGCCGATGCGTTCGACGCGGCGCAGCGTGCCATTGTCGCGACCGTGCCGGGCTCCGTGTACCGCTACATCAACGCCGGCATCAACGTGCTGGGCGCGATCATCCGAGACCGCATCGAAAGCCGCGGCCTGCCGTATCATGCCACGCTGTACGGACTGCTTGCCGACCGGCTGGGCATGAGCACGTTTCAGCACTCGGCGGACCGTACGGGCAACTTCATCGGCTCGGGTTCCGGCTTCGCCACGCTGCGCGACTACGCGAAACTCGGCGTGCTGTATGTGCAGGACGGCGTATGGGACGGCGAACGCCTGTTGCCGTGCGGCTGGGTCGACTATGCGCTGGCCCCGACCCATGCCGGCAGCAGTTACGCAGCATGCTTCCGCAGCAATGCCGACCGCAGCTTCCCCGACCTGCCGGCGGATACCGCATGGGCGTCGGGCGCGTCGGATCAGCGCATCTTCATCCTGCGCCGCCACCGCATGGTCGTGTCGGTCGCAAACGAAACCGACCATCCGATGGACCTCGCCGCACTCAATCGCGTGATCGCCACGGCTCTGGCTGCGTGAAGGAACCGCCCATGCCTACCATCCGCAACATCGCCCGCGAAATGCTGGAACAAGGCGAACTCTCGCTCGGCTGCGGCGTGCGCCTGACCCGTAGCGTCGAGATCGCCATCGCCATGAAGAGCGCCGGCTTCGACTGGCTGTTCCTCGACCTCGAGCATGGCACCATGTCGATCGACGCCGCCGCACAGATCGCGACTGCCGCTTTGGATGCCGGTATCGCGCCGCTGGCACGCGTGCCGAACGGCGAATACGCGATCGCGACGCGTCTGCTGGACAACGGCGTGCTCGGCATCGTCGTGCCGCATGTCGATACCGCGGACGAGGCGCGCGAGGTGGTGCAGAAACTGAAATATCCGCCGGTCGGCCACCGCTCCATGGGTGGCATCGGCCCGCACTATAGCCTTCGCTCGGCCAGCACCGGCGACGCGGCGAAGGCACTGAACGCCGCCAATCTCACTGTTGTGATGCTGGAGACGCCAACCGCGATCGGGAACGCTGTCGCGATCGCCGCGGTGCCCGGCGTCGATGTGCTGCTGATCGGTACCAACGATCTGTGCGCAGAGATGGGCATCCCCGGCGATTTCGGCAATGAACGCGTCGCGGAGGCGTATCGGACGATGATCGGCGCCTGCAAAGACCACGGAAAGTTCCCAGGCATGGCCGGCATCTACAACGAGCCGCTCATGCAGCGTTACATCGAGATGGGCGCTCGCTTTATCCTGTCCGGCAATGACGCTGCGTTCCTGATGGCGAGCGCCACCCAGCGCACCGGCTTCCTGCGGAAGACGTTGGCACGCACGTAGCGGAACGCGGTGGCGATCAACAAGACGGGAACCGCACTGCCGCCGTCCACCGGTTCGCTGCATGTTACTTATGCTGTTGGAGACCGGAACCGCATGGCCCATTCCGTGACCGCGCACGACACGTCGATCCGTAGCTACCGCGCCAAGCGCGACTTTGCGGTTACGCGAGAGCCGGCACCAGGAAAGCAGCGCGGCAAGAGCGATGCGCCAATTTTCGTGGTGCAGAAACATCTGGCGCGGCGTGCAGGCCTGCACTGGGACTTCCGCCTCGAGCACGGTGGCGTGCTGTGGAGCTGGGCGGTCCGCAAGGGGCCGTCGCTCGATCCGGCGGACAAGCGGATGGCGGCACATGTCGAGGACCATCCGCTGGACTATGCCAACTTCGAAGGCTCGATCCCTGACGGCCAGTATGGCGCGGGCACCGTCGAACTGTGGGATCGCGGCACGTGGCAACCGCTGGAGGATCCTGAAGCCGGGATGCGCAAAGGCGAGTTGAAATTCGTGCTCGACGGCAAGCGGTTGCACGGACGATTCACGCTGGTGCGGTTGCGGCCACGGCCTGGGCAACGCAGCCGGCAGGACGACTGGCTGCTGATCAAGGGCCATGACGAAGCGGAACGCGAGGGCGCTGATGCATCGGCCATCGAACGTCGCGGATCGGCGCCGAACCGGGTGCGCCGCCGGTCGCGCGGCGGACCGCCGGCGGACGGCGCGGTACGCGCGAAGCTGCCGCCGCGGCAGGCGCCGCAACTTGCCGCGGTGGCCGACGAACCGCCGAAAACCGAAGGCTGGGTCAGCGAAATCAAGTTCGACGGCTACCGCCTGCTGTGCTGGCTCGATCACGGCAAGGTCCGCGTGATGACGCGCAGTGGCCTCGACTGGACCGACCGGCTGCCTGCGGTCGCTCGAGCGATCGAGGGATTGCGAGCCGAGGCGGCACTGGTGGACGGTGAACTGGTGGCGCTCGACAAATCCGGTGCGTCAAGCTTCCCCGCGCTGCAAGCCGCGTTGTCGGCGGGCAGGGATGCCACGTTGCATCTATCGCTGTTCGATCTGTTGTATCTCGATGACTGGGACCTGCGCGCCTGCAGGCTGCTCGACCGCAAGCGCGTATTGTTCGGCCTCAACGACTGGCGTGGCATGTTGCGCTACAGCGATCATGATGTCGGCAATGCCGCCGCCATGCAGCGCGAGGTGTGCCGGATGGGGCTGGAAGGCATCATCTGCAAACGGGCTGACGCGCCCTATCGCGCGGGACGCGGACCCGGCTGGGTGAAGGTGAAGTGCCGCGGCCGTGAGGAGTTCGTCGTACTGGGTTGGACCGCTCCTGGCGGCAGCCGCACCGGATTGGGCTCGCTGCATCTCGGCTATTACGATCCGCAGGGCAAGCTGCACTATGCCGGCGGCGTAGGCTCGGGGTTCTCGGAGGATCAGCTCGCGCGGGTGAGTGAACACCTGGCCGAACTCGCATCGGAGCCGCCGAAGTCGCTGATCGTCGCCGGCGATCCGCTGCCGAAGACGATACACTGGGTGCGGCCCGAGCTTGTAGCAGAGGTGCAATTCGCCGCGTGGTCCGGATCCGGCCGGGTGCGTCAGGCGGCCTATCTGGGTCTGCGCGAAGACAAGACGGCGGCGGAGGTGGTGCGTGAACCGGCGAACCCCGAGGCGGAACGCAAATCGGTGCGGCCACATCCGGGCGATGCGACCGCGACGAGGCGCGCGCCGGTGGTTGCGGTGCCGCCTCGCCGCAACAGCGTCATCGTGTCGGCGCGCGCACCCAAGCGTCGTGGTGTGACTGTGGGTAATGTATCGCTGACCCATCCGGATCGCGAGTTGTGGCCGGGCATCACCAAACGGGACCTGGCGGAATATTGGATCGCGGTCGCCGATCATGCGCTGCCCGGGATCGCGCATCGGCCGCTCGCGGTGGTGCGCTGTCCGGAGGGAATCGGCGGACAACACTTCTTCCAGAAGCACGGTCACAGTGCGTTACCGTCCGTGGTTGGCCAGGGCGAGGCGGCAGGCCAGCCGTACCTCACAATCGACGATGCCGACGGGCTGGTTGCCATGGCGCAGATTTCCGCGATCGAGCTGCACGCCTGGGGCGCGCCTGCGGCCGATCCGCTGCATCCCGACCGGATGGTGTTCGATCTCGATCCGGGCGAGGGGGTGGCGTTCGCCGACGTGGCAAAGGCCGCGCTCGATGTGCGCGAGCATCTGGAACGGCTGGGGCTGACGTCGTTTTGCCGCACCACCGGGGGCAAGGGGCTGCATGTCGTCGTGCCGCTGGAGCCGGTCGCGCACTGGGATGCGGTGAAGCCGTTCTGCCGCGCCTTCGCCGAAACGCTCAGTCAGCAGCAGCCGGCACGCTTTCTCTCCACGGTGAGGAAGCAGGATCGCCGCGGCCGGATCCTGATCGACTGGCTGCGCAACGGTCTCGGCGCCACCGCGATCGCCTCGTTCAGTCCGCGGGCCCGTGACGGCGCCACCGTGGCGACGCCGATGGCGTGGGATGACGTCGATCGCAAGCTGGACCCCGCCAAGTTCACGCTGCGCACGGTGCCTGACCGGCTTGCGCGCCTGCGGGGCAACCCGTGGGAGGGGTTCGAGGCGCTGCGTCAGCGCCTGCCCGAGCTTGCGGGCGAACCGCGCAACGCGTCCCCGCGAACTGCCAGGCCGCGGCGGCGGCGCTGAGAGTGCCGCTCGCAAGCGTGAGCTTGACATGCTGGCGGACAGCACAATGTGTTCGGGGCGGCGGATGGCTCCCCGCCATCGCCGCGTGACGTTTCCCCCCCAAACTTGGCGGCGCTCTTCGGGGCGCCGTCATTTTGTTGCGATATCGCGGGACTGGTGACCCGCAAGCCGGCGCAATAGCATCGGCGGGCACTGCTACGGGGGACACGACGCCATGGTCGCAACATTACCGATGCCGACGCTCGATCACGTGGTGGTCAACGTGCGTGATCGGATCGACGCGGGCCTGGAGACCTATCAGCGGCTCGGCTTCACCATGACCCCGCGCGGCTATCATACGCTGGGATCGATGAACCATCTCGCGATTCTCGGCAACGAGTATTTGGAATTGATCGCTGCCGCGCCTGGTGAGACACGGCGGGCGGAAATCCTCGCGTCACCCTTCGGCCTGAACGGCCTGGTATTCGGCACCGATGATTCCGCTGCCGTGTACACCGCGTTACATGAAGCTGGCGTGCCGGTGGAACCGCCACTCGAGTTCTCGCGGCCGGTTGAGCTCGCCGATGGCCCGAGCGACGCAACGTTCCGCACCGTGCGGCTCGCGCCGGGCGTCGTGCCGGCCGGGCGCATTTACTTTTGTCACCACTTCACGCGTGAATTGGTGTGGCGCGACGAATGGCGGCACCACGCCAACGGCGCGATCGGCGTCGAACGCGCCGTCATCGCAGCGCGCGACCCGTCGGTGCTGGGCGGGCTGTTTGGACGCATGTTCGGCGAGGACGCAATGCGGCGCAGCGGGACGGGCCGCTCGCTGTTCGTCGGGCTGTCACAGTTCGACATAATCACGAGTGATGCATTGGTTCGCGAATTCGGCGATGCGGCGCCGGCCGCCGAGGGGCGCGACGAGTATATGGCCGCGTTGACGATCCGGACCCGCTCGCTGGAGCGCGCTGCCGCCGCGCTGGCAGCGGGACAGATCAAGAATGTGCGACATGAGCCGGATCGCATCGTGGTGCCTGCCACCGAAGCGTTCGGCGTCGTGCTGGAATTTCGTTCGTGAACCTGGGAAGCGCCATCGCCACGCGGGTGGATCCCGCAACGGCGGCGCTCATCGATCTAAGCGGTGGCGTGCCGCGCACGTTTGGCTATGCCGACATCCGGCAGCGCAGCGACGCTTGCGCACGCGGCCTGCTGCGGCGTGGCTTGCGGCGCGGCGACAGGGTGGCGATCCTGGCAGCCAACAGTGCCGAGTACTCTGATTGCGTTCTTCGGCACCATGCGCGCCGGCCTGGTGTCGGTGCCGGTAAATTACCGCTTGCCGGCAGAGACGGTGAATTTCATCATTGAGGACGCCGATGTGCGTCTGGTGTTGTGCGATACCCAGCATGCCGCGCTGCTGCCCCCCGACGTGCCGCGGATCATGCTGGATGATGACTTCGAGTCGCTGCTGGATGTTGGCGATTTCACGGCGGTGGATGCGGAGCCCGGCGAGCCCGCATTGTTTCTATACACCTCCGGCTCAACCGGCCGGCCGAAGGGCGTGGTGCTGTCGCATCAAAGCCATTTGTGGGTATTGGATGTTCGCGCGACGCCGGCAGCGCCGCCAGGCCAGCGCGTGCTGGTCGCCGCTCCGCTGTATCACATGAACGCGCTCTCGACGTGCCAGGTGACGCTGAACAATGGCGGCACTATCGTGCTGTTGCCGTCGTTCACGGCGACCGGGTTCATCGCTGCCGCATCACGCTATCAGGTGCATGCGCTGACCGGCGTTCCGACCATGATCGCCATGATGCTGCGCGAGCACGCAGCGATGACGGCGGCGGATTTCTCCTCGCTGCAGAGCCTGCGCATCGGTTCGGCGCCATTGTCCGAGCAATTGGTGGAACAGATTCGCCAGGCGTTACCGGAGGTCCGTATCCTGCATGGCTACGGCACGACCGAGGCTGGGCCGATCGCATTTGCGTCGGATGAGCTCACGCCGCTGTCGGTCGGTGCGGCGCATCCAGCGGTCAATCTGCGCCTGATACGTGACGGCGTCGAGGTCGCGGACGAGGGTGTGCTGGAGATGCGCTGTCCCGCGATGATGAACGGGTATCACAATCTGCCCGAGGTGACTCGCAAGGCCTTGACGCCGGACGGCTATTACATCACCGGCGACGTATTTCGTCGTGCCGCTGATGGGTTCTTCTATTTTGTCGGTCGCGCCGATGACATGTTCGTCTGCGGTGGCGAGAACATCTATCCAGGCGAGGTGGAGACGATGCTGGAGCGCCATCTTGCGGTGCATCAGGCCTGTGTCGTGCCGGTACCGGACGAGCTGAAGGCGCACAAACCGGTGGCGTTCATCGTGCCGCGTGCAGGTGCGCGCGTGAGCGAGGACGAGATCAGGCAGTTTGCGCTGGCCCATGCGCCGGCCTATCAGCATCCGCGGCGCGTATGGTTCCTCGACGAGTTGCCGCTGGCAAGTACCAACAAGATCGATCGCAGGCGCCTGATACAGCAGGCGATGACGGAGGCCGGATGAGAGCGATGGTCGTCCGCCAGCACGGCGGACCCGAGGTGATGGAGTTGGTTCCGGACTTCCCCGATCCCGCGATCGGCGACGGCGATGTGCTGGTCCGCGTGCGCGCCTCGTCGCTGAATTACCACGACGTGTTCACCCGCCGCGGCATGCCGGGGATCAAGGTGCCGATGCCGCTGATCATGGGTCTCGACCTTGCAGGCGAGATCGCGACGGTCGGGCCCGGCGTGGCAGGCTGGTCGGTGGGCGATCGCGTGCTGGTCGATCCGATCAACCGCGTGGAAGGCGGGCTGATGGGCGAGACGATGCACGGCGGTCTCGCCGAACTGTGCCGCGTGCGGGCGCACCAGTTGGTGCGGATCCCGGATGACGTGAGCTTCGTCGACGCCGCAGCGCTGCCGGTCGCCTATGGCACCGCGCATCGCATGCTGGTGTCGAAGGGCAATGTGCGTGCCGGCGACCGGGTAATGATCCTGGGCGCCAGCGGCGGTGTGGGCGTGTGCTGTGTGCAGCTTGCCAAACAGGCCGGTGCGGAGGTGGTGGTGTGCGCCGGCACCGCGCCGAAGCTGGATCGGCTGCATGCGCTGGGAGCGGATCAGTTGATCAACTACGCCGAGCGCGACTTCGTGCAGGAGATCTACGCGCTGTACGGCAAGCCGTCGCGGCGCGGCGCGAATGTCGGCAACGGGCTGGACGTGGTGGTGAACTTCACCGGCGGCGATACCTGGGTGAAGTCGCTGCGCTGCCTGAAGGTGGGTGGCCGGCTGCTGACCTGCGGCGCCACCGCGGGCTACGACCCGAAGGAGGACCTCCGCTTCATCTGGACCTTCGAGCTGGAGATCCGCGGCTCCAACGGCTGGCAGCGCAGCGACATCGAGGCGCTGTTGCGGATGGTGCAGCAAGGCAGATTGAACACGCTGGTGGAACGCACGTATCCGCTGGCGGAGGCGGCCGAGGCGCTGCGGGTGATCGAGGACCGCGAAGTATTCGGCAAGATCGTGGTGACGCCATGAGTGAGGCGCTGAGCGCTGAGCAACTGCAAGAGAAGCTGAATCATTCGCCGTTCATTCGATTTCTCGGCCTGCTGGTCACCGCAGCGGATCCAGTGCGGCAGACCGTTACGATGCGCGCGCCGATGCGGCCGGAATTCGAGCGCATCGCCGGCAGCGGGCAGTGGCATGGCGGGCCGATTGCCGCGGTGATCGACACGGTGGGCGACTACGCGCTGGTGATGACGCTCGGTCGCCCGCTGCCGACCATAAACTATCGTATCGACTATCTGCGTCCGGCGGTGAACACCGACCTGACGGTGGCCGCGTGCGTGCGCCGTGCGGGCCGCAGCGTCGGCGTGGTGGATGTCGATGTGATGGACGCGAAGGGCGCACTGGTGGCGATCGGCCGTGCGACCTATTCGACGGCCTAGGCCATCCGGCGGAGCTTCTCCGCCCAGCGATCCATGATCGGTACCACCTCATTTGCGCCAGCCGATGGCAGCGTGATGACGACGCGTGCGATGCCGATGTCGCGATAGTGGCGCAGCTTGTCCAACTCCTCCACGACGCGGAACATGGTGATCGGCAACGATGTCGGATCACGCCCGGCCTCCTTCGCCATCTGCCGGAACTGCGGCAGGAAGTCGCTGACATCGCCGTATTCCGGACGGCTGGCATGTGGCACCCAGCCGTCACCGTAGCGGATCGCACGGCGCGCGCCGTATGGAAACGCTCCGCCGACGATCACCGGCGGGTGTGGCTTCTGCACCGGCTTCGGCCACGCCTCATCGGATCGAAGTTGACGAACTCGCCGTGGTACTCGGCCTTGGCCTCGCTCCAGATCACCTTCATCGCCTCGATCCGTTCACGCGCGATCTTGTGGCGCGACTTGAACGGCGTGCCGTGGTCCGCCATTTCCTCGGCGTTCCAGCCGGAGCCGACACCGAACAGGAACCGCCCTGCGGAGACCTGGTCGATCGAGGCCACCAGCTTGGCGGTCTGGATCGGATCGCGCTGCTGCACCAGGCAGACGCCGGTGCCGACCTTCAGTGTCGTTGTCGCGGCCGCCGCCGCGGTCAGCGTGACGAACGGATCCATCACGTCGTAGGTACCTGCTTCGGCAGCTCGCCGCCATTTGGGAAAGGCGAAGTTCGCGACAACGGAATATGCGAATGCTCCGGCGCCCACAGCGATTCGAAACCGCGCTGTTCCAGAGCGCGCCCGAGATCGCCGGGCGCCATCGAGTAGTCGGTGAAGAACATCGCCGCGCCGAAGTGCATGTCTGGGGTCTCCCGGTAGTCGCGGGAACCTAATCGACATCACGCGCCATTGCGAGGAAGCAATCCCATCGCGACCCGGGATTGCCTCGCTGCGCCCGCAATGACGACGCGACTGTTATCGCTTCGGCGGCGAATGTCGAACCTGCTGGCCGGCGCTCATGCCGCCGCCCTGTTGCGCCTGAGGCACCAGATCGCGGATATGGAACTGCGGCTCGCTGTTCCATGGGCCGCGACGCTCAGCCTCCGGCCCCGTCGTCAGATTGAACCAGACATCCACCGTGTCATCCGGTTTCAGATCGCCGAAGATCGGATCGTCCAGTTTGTTCATCGACTCCAGCGCCTTCATGAACATGCGCGCATGGGCGACCTCACGCGTTGCCAGATGGCGCAGCGCCTCGCGCGAACCTTCATCCGGCGCCTGGTGGATCAGCGCCTCGTAGGTCGCCAGCGCGCCGGCCTCGGCAGCGATGTCGGCGCGAAGATCACGAACCGTATTGCCGCCTTCGTTCACATATCGCGCGTCCCAGGTCTGGCCGCGTGAATCGATCACGTGCGGGCCATAACCGCGCATGGCGAACAGCGTGCTGTTGAACGCCTTCTCCTGCGCGCCCTGCCTGGCGCGTTTGGTGTGCTGCTCGATCATCAGCGCCACCATCTCGAGGTGGCCGAATTCCTCGGTCGCGATATTCTGCAGCATGTCGCGGATGCCCTGGTCCTCGGTATGAAAGGACTGGGTGAAGTAGGTGAGCGCCGCCGAAAGCTCGCCGGTCGCGCCACCAAATTGCTCGAGCAGCTTCTCGGCGAACACTGGGTCGGGCGTGTCAACGCGTACCTGGTGGATCGGGTCGGGTCGGTGAATGAACATGGTTGTCGTCCTTTCGCGAGTGACGCCAACCGCAACTGCCGGGAGGATTGCGGGTTGGCCGTTCACGCGAAAGTGCGTCGGTCAGGCGGCGCTCTGAATCGCCTCGCCGACGATGCTGACGATCCGCTCGAGCGTTGTCTCCGGTGTCATCAGCGGGGGCGCGATGCACAGCGAATCACCGCTGATGGGCGTGCCGCCACCACCGCGCTGGCGGATGATCAGACCGCGCTTCATCGCCTCGGCCACCACACGGCCGCCCATGCCGATCGCCGGTTTCCGCGTCGCCCGGTCCTCGACCAGTTCGACGCCGCACATCATGCCCAGCCCGCGCACATCACCCACCGCGGGCAGGCTGCGCAGCGTCTCCAGACCGGCCAGGAGCTTGCTGCCCATCACCGCGGCCCGTTCCGGCAGCCCGTCCTGCTCGATGATATCGATGTTGCGCAGCCCCACCGCGCAGCACACCGGATGTCCGGAATACGTCGCCGCGTGCATGAACCGTTCATCCATCGGCGCGTCCTCCATCGCCTGGTGCACGCGTTTCGACACCACCACGCCGCCGAGTGGCAGGTAGCCGCTGGTGACGCCCTTGGCGAACGACATCAGGTCCGGCTCGACATCCCAATGTCCCAGCGCGAACCACCGCCCGGTGCGGCCGAACCCGGTGATCACCTCGTCCGCAATCAGCAGCACGTCATGCCGATCGCAAATCTGGCGCAGCCGCGGAAAATACGTCGGCGGCGGCACGATCACGCCGCCGGCGCCCATCACCGGTTCGCAGATCACCGCGGCGATCGTGTCGGCACCCTGTGCCTCGATCGCGGCCTCCACCGCATCGGCCGCCTCGATGCCGGCATCGCCGTTGCCCGGCCAGCGGTACGGATAGGGCGGCGCCACCTGCAGAAATTCCGGCACCAGCGGGCCGAACATCCTGTGGTAGCCGGGCAGGCCGGTGGCGCTCATCGCGGCGAGCGTCACGCCGTGATAGCCGTAGTGGCGCGAGATGATCTTCACCTTGTCGGGCTTGCCCATCCGCTTCCAGTAGTAGCGCGCGATCTTGAACGCGCTCTCGTTGGATTCCGCGCCGCCGGTGGTGAAATACGTCGCCGCCATGTTGTGGTACGCCAGCCCGACAATGCGCTCCGCCAGACGGATCGCAGGCTCGTTGGAAAAGCCGGCATAGGCGGACGCGTAGGCAAGCTTCGCCATTTGCGCTGCCGCGGCATCGGCCAGTTCCTTGCGGCCATGCCCGATGTTGACGTTCCACAGTGCCGACAGACCATCGATATACTCGCCGCCGTCCGCGGTGTGCAGCATCGCGCCGCGCCCCTCGACGAAAATGTGCGCCTGCGCGTGCTCCTTCGGGTGATGCAGCGGGTGGATCAGATGCCGCCGGTCGGCATCGAGCAGCACGTCGCCGGTCGCCGCATGATCGTTCATCTCGCCTGCCCTTGCGGTGGTCACGCCGAACGGGACGCCTGCCACTGTCCCTTGCCGAACTGGCTGAGATTGACCGGGCCACGGTGGCTGTCGGTGGCGCTGCCGAGGAACACTTCGCCTTGCATCCTGCCGTCGTTGACGATGCCTTCGAAGCGATAGGCGATCGCGCTGCCCTCGTGGCGGGTCTCGAACTCCATGCGCACCGTCTGCGCTGCCAGCTTGCCGCTGACGCCGCTCTCGAACTGCTCCGACTGCTGGCTGCCGCTGAGCTGGCTGCCCTGCTGCCGCAGGCGGAGCCGGTGCTTGCGTTCACCGTGCAGGAACTGCACCCGCACTTCCCAGTTGCCTGACAGATCGATCGCCGCGGCCGGCTCCGTCGCAGGCTGCAGGTTGTGCGCCGCATGCAGCGTTTCGGCGATTGCCTGACCGACCTGTGCGGCCTCGCCAGGCTGGAACTGGAACGGATCGATGATCAATGAGTTCTCGGTGGCCGACGTGTCGTCGGTCATGATGCGCGGCGAGCCCTCGAGCAGGCGCCGGCGCAGGCCGATGCCGTCGAGTGCGATGCCGTCCCATGTCACCCGCAGCGCCGGCACCCGCACCACGCCGCTTGGTTCGACCACCTCGCTGCTGACGCCTGGCACCGTCGCGACACGCTGGGCGATTTCCTGCAGGTCGGCATGCCAGTGGCGCAGTTCGGCCGCCTCGTCGCGCTCGTTCACCCAGTATTCGACCGCAGCAAGCACGCCGATCACGTCTTCCTTCGACACCTTCATCGGCCGGCCGAACGCCTGATGCGGCGAGGCGTTGCGCCACGCCGCCTGCACCAGGTTCTTGTTGCCGAGCAGCAATCCGCTGGTCTGCGGCCCGCGCAGGAATTTTCCTCCGCTGTAGATCACCATATCGGCGCCGCGCAGCAGCCACGGGCTCGGCCGCTGCAGATGTTCCGACGCCGCGTCCACCAGGACCGGAATGCCCAGCGGCTTCACCCGCGCGACGATTTCTTCCAGCCGGATCCTGGAGAATTCTTCGTTGGTACCGAGGATCGCCACCATTGCCACCGGCTCGCGCAGTGCGGCTTCCAGATCAGCGACGGAATCGACCTCGACGATATGCGCGCCCACCATGCGGATCGCCTGGTCGTAGGCGAAGCGCTGGTTCTTCGGCAGGATCACGCGGTTCACCCAGCCGTCGGTGAACGGCAGGCGCAGCATGCGCACCGGATCGTTGCCGGCGACGCACGCCGCCGATGCCAGCGCCACCGCAGCGGCGCTGCCGCAGGTCACGATGCCCCACTCGGCGCCGGTCAGCTCCGCCAGCCGCTTGCCCGCGGCCTCCATCAGCTCGTCCAGGTTGACGAACTGGCGCGACGCCGCGTCCACCGCCGCGCGCACCCGCGGCAGCATCAGGCTGCCGCCATGCATGGTGCGCACGCTGCAGCAGTTGATGAAGGGGCGCACGCCAAGCGCCAGATAGGGATTGGCGTTGCTCGTCGGTCCGTTCAGCCATGGGAAGCGTTCTCCGTTATTGTCCGGTACACCGCGGTCTCGAAGTCATCCAGCAGTTGCAGCACGGTCGGGTCGGCGAAGGGCAGGACCTGCGTCAGCATCGCACCGGTCACCTGCCGCTTCGGGTCCAGCCAGTAATAGGTATTGAACAGCCCCGCCCAGGCAACACTGCCGGCGGCGCGTCGGCCCGGCACGTCCTCGATGTTGATCAGCCAGGTAAGGCCCCACTTCTTTGCCATGCCGGGGAAGAACTCGGCGTCATTTGAGACCGCGGGTTGTTGGGTCGTCAGCTTCTGCACATTCAGATCGCCGATATGGTTCTGTGCCATCAGCGCGACCGTCTCGGGCTTCAGGACCTGCGCGCCGTTCAGCGTGCCGCCGTGCAGCAACATGCGCAGGAACGCCAGGTAATCGGGACCGGTGGAGAACAGCCCGCCGCCACCGGCGAAGAACTCGCCCCGCTCCGGCGGCGTCTGGGGCATCGGCTCAAGCGATCCATCGGGCTTGCGGGCATGCACCTGTGCATAGCGCGCGAACTGCGCCGCACTCGGCATGAAGCCGGTGTCGTGCATGCCGAGCGGCGTGAAGATGTGCTCGCGCATATAGGTCTCGAGGTCCTGGCCGCTCACCGTCTCCACCATGCGGCCGGCCCAGTCGATGTTGATGCCATATTCCCAGCGCTCGCCCGGCTCGAACGCGAGCGGCGCATTCAGCGCGGCAAGCCTGCCCGACATGATTGTCGGGAAGTCAGTCGCCTCGACGTAGCGGCCAAGCCGCGCGTTCCATACGTGGTAGACGAAGCCCGCCGTGTGCGTGAGCAGCATCCGCAGCGTGATCTTGCGCCGCGCCGGCCGCAGGACGGGCTTGCCGGCGGCGTCGAAGCCCTCGAGCACCTGTGGTTCGGCAAGCTCCGGCATGATCTCGCCGGCCGGCTCGGTCCAGCGCCAGTGTGCCGCGCTCGACGCATTGCATGGCGGCGACCCCGGTCACCGCCTTGGTCATCGAGGCGATCCGGAACACGGTGTCCGGCGTCATCGGTGTGTCCTCGGCCAAGACTGCGGCGGCCGAACGCGCCTTGGTAGAATGTGCCGTTGCGATCCGCCGCCAGTGCAACGACCCCGGGCACGCGACGGTCGTTGACCGCCTCCGCCAGTAGGCGGTCAATGTCGGTCTTCGCCATCCGCAGTCCTCCGCCGTCCGGGCGCAGTATGCCGTGCGGTTGCGCCGTCTGACCAGCAGGGCAACAATGCGGCGGGTCGGCAGCAAGGGAGGCACCAGGATGATCGAGGCCGAAGTCATCGTCACCACCAAGCATGGCAGGATGCCGACCTTCATGGCGGCGCCCGATGCGGAAGGCCAGCATCCGGGCATCATCTTCTACATGGACGCGCCGGGCATCCGCGAGGAGCTGCGCAACATGGCGCGGCGCGTCGCCAAGCACGGCTATGTCTGCCTGCTGCCTGACATGTACTACCGGCTGGGCACCGTGCGCCTCGACATTCCGCGCCGTGATGACGGCATGTCGGGCGTGATCCGCGCCTCGATGAACAGCCTGAGCATCCCGTTCGTGAACGACGACACGGCGGCGATGCTGGCATGGTTCGATGCCAACGATAGCGTGAAGCCGGGAGCCGTCGGCTGCGTCGGGCATTGCATGAGCGGGCGCTACATGACCTCGGTCGCGTCCGCATTCCCGCACCGCATGGCCGCGGCAGCGTCGCTGTACGGCGTGCAGATCGTGACCGACAAGGAGGACTCGCCGCATCTGACGGTAAACCAGATCAAGGGCGAGCTCTACTACGCCTTCGCCGAACACGATCAGGGCGTGCCGGCGAACGTGATCCCCGATCTCAAGGCTGCGCTGAACAAGGCAGACGTGAAGGCGACGGTCGAGGTGTTTCCCGGCACGCATCACGGCTTCTGCTTCCCGGAGCGCGCGGTGTACGACACGCTGGCGTCGGAGACGACGTGGGCGAAGATCTTCGCGCTGTGGGATCGCCATCTGAAATAGCGGAGGCAGGATCATGCTGGATGAGGTTGCCGGCACGAAGGTGTTCACCGGCGAGCGGTCGCGTGCCGGGTACCGGTTGAACCGCATGGCGATGTCGCTGACCGATGCGGCGAACCGGGCGGCGTTCGTCGCGGATGAGCACGGCTACTGCGGCCGCATGGGGCTCGATGACGCCGCGAGCGACATGGTGCGACGGCGTGATTGGAAGGCGATGATCGATGCCGGCGGCAGCATCTATCTGCTGATCAAGATCGCCGGCGCGCTGGGCGTGCCCTGTACGAGGTCGGGGCGCACACCGCGGGCGTGACGCTGGACGAGTTCATGGCCAAGCGGAAGGGACGCTGAACGATGGGACGCATTGTCGGTGGGGTCGGTTCGTCGCACGCGCCGTCGTTCGGGCCGGTGTACGACAAGGGTCAACAGAAGGAGCCGATGTGGGCGCCGCTGTTCGACGGCTACGTGCCGGTCCGCGCCTGGCTCGAGGGACTGCGGCCGGACCTGTTCATCGTCGTCTACAACGACCACGCCAACCAGTTCTTCTTCAATGCCTATCCCACCCTCGCACTGGGCGCGGCCGAGGTGTACCCGCAAGCGGATGAAGGCTGGGGCAAGCGCGATCTGCCCGACATGCGCGGCGATGCAGCGTTCTCCTGGCACCTGGCGCGCAGCCTGGTGGAGGACGAGTTCGATCCGACGATCTGCCAGGAAATGGCGGTCGATCACGGTGTGCTCTCGTTCATGCCGATGCTGACCGACACGCAGCTGGCCGGTGCCGATCGTGCCGCTGGCGGTGAACGTGATCCAACATCCGGTGCCGACGGCGCGTCGGCTTTACAAGCTGGGTGCCGCGCTGCGGCGTGCGGTGGAGAGCTATCCGAAGGACATCCGCGTCGTGGTGATGGGCACCGGCGGCCTGTCGCATCAGTTGCAGGGCACGCGCTTCGGATTCGTGAACCAGGACTGGGACAACGAGTTCCTCGATCGGCTGGAGCGCGATCCGGAGCCGTTGACCGCGCTGTCGCACCACGACTGGATGGAGCGTGGCGGCACCGAAGGCATCGAGATGATCAACTGGCTGCCGATGCGATCGGCGCTGGGTCCGACGGTGCAGCGGGTACATCGGACCTACCATGCGCCAATGATCACGGGATACGGTTTGTTGGCGCTGGCACCTGTGTAAAATCGTCATTTCCAGCGGCGCAGTGACGGGCCAATCCCCGATGCAATGAGGATTGCTCGGTTGCTGTGGCGCGCGCGCAATGGTCCCGTGGCCGCTCGCGGCATGGTTTCCGGTGCTTACAATTTGCGATATATCATTCTCGGCTAGCCTGGGAGATGATTACCAATGAAAACAAAATCAGGGAGGACACGCCAGGAATTGCCGGCAGCCGAAGGCGAGGCTTTCAGGTTGGAGGACTTCCTGCCGTATCGTCTGTCGGTCGCGGCCAATCGCGTCTCGCGTCTGTTTGCGCGCCGCTATTCGGAAGCCTACGGGCTCAGCATTCCGGAATGGCGCGTGCTGGCGATCGTCGGCCGGTTCGACACGTTGTCGCCAAGCGCGGTCGGCGAATGGACGGCGATGGACAAGGTAAAGGTGAGCCGTGCCGCGGCAAGCCTGGTGGCGCGCGGCCTGTTGCGGCAGACGCAGGATCCGCGCGACGGGCGCGGCCGCCTGCTGCGTCTGACGCGCCGGGGCGTCACGGTCTATGAAGGCATGGTGCCGCTCGCCTACGAACTGGAGGGCCAGCTTGCCGATGGCCTGAGCCGCTCGGAATGGAGCGCGTTGCTGAAGGCGCTCGACAAGCTCAGCACGCACGCCAAGGGGTTCGAGGGCGTCGATCACGGCGTGTCGATGGACTGACGGCGGGGACTCGCCTGTCACAAAAACTTCGCTAGGATCGGTGGCGATGTAGCTCATGGGAGGGCGCCCGCATGTCAGGAACACAGAACGGCAGAAGTCCCCGCTCGGTGGCGCTGGTCGGGCCGTACAGCAGCGGCAAGTCGACGCTGTTCGAGGCGCTGATGGAGGCTGCCGGCACCCCGGTCAAGCGGCCGGCCGATCCGCGCAATCGTCCGGCGACCACCGAGGTCCGGCTGGGCCATTGCTCGTATCTCGGCGATGCGTGGACGGTGCTGGACTGTCCCGGCTCGGTCGAATTCGCCTATGAAACCGGCTGTGCGCTGGCGATGGTGGATCTCGCCGTGGTGGTGTGCGAGCCGGCGCCGGCCCGCGCGCTGACCGTTGCGCCGATGCTCAAGCAGCTGGCTGATGACGGCGTGCCGCACATGGTGTTCATCAACAAGATCGACACGCTGGAAGGCAGCGTGAGCGATACGCTCGCGGCCTTGCAGGGATATGCCGGCTCGCCGCTGGTGCTGCGCCAGGTGCCGATCATGGATGGCGAGACGGTGAGCGGCTATGTCGATGTGGTGAGCGAGCGGGCGTATCGCTATCGCAAGGGTCAGGCGTCCGAGCTGATCCAGATTCCGTCCGAGATGCAGGACGACGAGCAGGAGGCGCTGAACAAGCTGGTCGAGGTGCTGGCGGATCGCGATGACGTGCTGCTGGAGAAGGTGCTGGAGGACGTGAAGCCGACGACCGCGGAGATCTACGGCGATCTGCGCAAGGACCTTGCGGCCGGCGCGGTGATCGAGGTGCTGCTCGGCTTCGGCCGAGAATGCCGGCGGCGTGCGGCGGCTGTGGAAGGCGCTGCGCCACGACACGCCGATGGCGTCGGAGACCGCTGTACGCGCAAGAGCATCGACGCCGAAGGTCCGCCGCTCGCGCAGGTGTTCAAGACGGTGCATGCCGGTCATACCGGCAAGCTGTCCTATGCGCGCATCTGGCGCGGGCCGATCAAGGACGGCGCCACGCTCGGCGGCACGCGGCTGGGCGGCATCTACCGCATGCCGGGCGGCGAGCTTGCGAAGGTCACCGAAGCGGTCGAGGGCGACGTGGTCGCGCTGGGCCGGCTGGATGGCGTGCCGACCGGGGCCACGGTGTCGCCTGGCGCGACGCGCGGAGCAGTTGCCGTTCCCCGCAGCACCACAGCCGGTGTACTCGCTGGCGATCGCGACCTCGGATCACAAGGACGACGCGAAGCTCAGCGGTGCGTTGCAGAAGCAGCGCGAGGCGGACCCGACGCTGTCGATGGAGCAGCAGCAGGACACCAGCGAGACGGTGCTGCACGGCCAGGGCGAGATGCATCTGATCTCGACGGTGGACCGGCTGTCGAAGGACTACGGGCTGAAGGTGACGACGCACAAGCCGCAGGTAGCGTTCAAGGAGACGATCCGCCGCGCGGTGCACGAGCACGGCAGACTAAAGAAACAGAGCGGCGGGCATGGACAGTTCGCCGACGTGAAGATCGACATCAAGCCGCGGCCGCGCGGTGAGGGTTTCGAGTTCGTCGACAAGATCGTCGGCGGTTCGGTGCCGCGCAACTTCATCCCGGCGGTAGCGGAGGCGGCGGAGGAATCGGCAAGGAAGGGACCGTTCGGGTTTCCGGTGGTGGATATCTCGGTGACGCTGGTGGATGGCGGTTTCCATTCGGTGGACAGCTCGGACATGGCGTTCAAGACCGCAACGAGCCTGGCGATGAAGGAGGGTCTGGCGAAGGCCGAACCCATCCTGCTGGAGCCGGTGGATCACGTGACGATCAGCGTGCCGAACGAATTCACCCCGCGAGCGCAACGTCTGCTGACGGGGCGGCGCGGGCAGATCCTGGGGTTTGCCGAGAAGGACGGCTGGCCTGGCTGGGATGACGTGGTCGCGCTGGTTCCGGAGGCGGAGCTGCATGATCTGATCATCGAGCTGCGTTCGCAGACCCTCGGACTGGGGACGTATCGCCGCAAGTTCGACCACCTGGCGGAGTCGCGTGCCGAAATGAAGCGCGGAGCGGCGTAGCGATGAAGCTGTTCGATCTCAGCGGCAAGGTGGCGCTGGTCACCGGCGGCAATGGCGGCATCGGGCTGGCGATGGCGCAGGGGATGGCGTCGTGCGGCGCGTCGATCGTGATCGCCGGGCGCAATGCGGAGAAGGCGGGCCCGGCGCTCGCGTCACTGCGCGAGCTTGGCGCGCGCTGTGTGTTCGTGGCGGGCGATGTGACGAAGAAGGCGGCGTGCGTGAAGCTGGTCGCCGATACGGTGGCGGAGTTCGGCCGGCTCGACATCCTTGTCAACAACGCCGGCACGGCAGTCCGCAAGATGCCGCAGGACTACACCGAGGAAGAGTGGCATCTGGTGATGGACACCAATCTGACCAGCGCATTCCTGTGCTCGCAGGCCGCGTATGAGCCGATGAGGGCGGCGGGTGCCGGCAAGATGATCAACATCGGCTCGATGATGTCGCTGTTCGGTGCGCCCTATGCGACGCCCTATGCGTCGAGCAAGGGCGGCATCGTGCAGATGACGCGCGCGATGGCGACCGCGTGGGCGAAGGACAATATCCAGGTGAACGCGGTGCTGCCGGGATGGATCGACACCGATCTGACGCGGCGCGCGCGGCGTGAGGTGGCGGGGCTGCACGAACGGGTGGAGAACCGCACGCCGGCCGGTCGTTGGGGGACGCCGCCGGACATGGCGGGGATCGCGGCGTTCCTGGCCGGCCCTGCGTCGGATTTCGTGACGGGAACGGCAATTCCGGTGGATGGCGGGTACTCGATCGGGATGTAATTCGTGCTTCCCGCGAACGCCGAGGCGGGCCGAAGACCATCGATCGTCCACGGCCGCGCTCGTCACGAGGCGCTCCTGACCATCGATGAAACGATCGCCCGGCTGGCTCGGCATGGCGAACTGTTCGTGCCGGAACTGTACCGCATTCGCGGAGAAGTCCTGGAGAAGACGGCGGATCAGCGGGGCGCCGAAGCAGCGTAATGTCGTTCTATCGAGCTGGCCGACGAGCAATCCGCGCTATCTTGGCGGTTGCGCGCTGCGATGAATCTCGCTCGGCTGCAATTTCGCCAAGGTCGCCGCGAGGAAGGCCGGGAGGTGCTTGCGCAAACCTATGCTCGTTTCAGCGAGGGATTCGATACGGCAGATTTGCAGGCAGCCAGGGGTCTGTTGGCGAGCCTGGCCTAAGCCAACAGGCCCGAGTTCCCGCGATCGCCGTCACGCCCAGTCCAAGCTGCGCGTGACCGCCTTGTGCCACGAGGCGATCAGCTCGGTACGCTGTTCATCGCCCATCTGCGGCGTCCACCGGTGCTGCACCGTCCAATTGCGCCGCAGGTCCTCCGTGCTGCGCCAGTAGCCGACCGCAAGGCCGGCCGCATAGGCGGCGCCGAGTGCCGTGGCCTCGGTCGCGTGCGGGCGAACCACCGGAACGTCGAGGATGTCGGCGAGGAACTGCATCAGCATCTGGTTGTGCACCATCCCTCCATCGACGCGCAGGGAGCGAATGGCGACGCCGGAATCGCGCTGCATCGCGTCGATCACGTCGAAGGTCTGGTACGCGGTGGCCTCCAGCGCGGCCCGCGCGATGTGGCCGGCAGTGGCGTAGCGCGTCAGTCCGGCGATGATGCCACGTGCGTCGGCACGCCAGTACGGCGCGTACAGTCCGGAGAAGGCGGGAACAAAATAGACATCGCCATTGTCCGGCACCGATCCGGCCAGCCGCTCGACGTCTGCGGTCGCCTCGATGATGCCGAGGTTCTCGCGCAGCCACTGCACGAGCGCGCCGGTGATCGCGATGGAACCCTCGAGCGCATAACATGCGGGCCGGTTGCCGAACTGGTAGGCCACCGTGGTGAGCAGACCGCTGGCGGAGGGCATCGGCGCAAGGCCGGTGTTCATCAACAGGAAGCAGCCGGTGCCGTAGGTGCTCTTGGCCTCGCCGGGATGCAGGCAGGTCTGTCCCACCAGGGCAGCCTGCTGGTCGCCGAGGATGCCGGCGATGGGAACGCCATCCAGCTCCCCGGTCCCAGTACCCGTAGACCGTGGAGGACGGCGCGATGTTCGGCAGCACGTCACGCGGAATGCCGAATGTCTCGAGCAGCACATCGTCCCAGTCCAGCGTATGCAGGTCCATCAGTTGGGTGCGGCTGGCGTTGGTCACGTCGGTCACGTGCAGTCCGGTGAAATGCCACAGCAGCCAGGTATCGATCGTGCCGAACAGCAGATCGCCTTGTTCCGCACGCAGCCGCGCGTTGGGGATGTTGTCCAGCAGCCAGCGCAGCTTCAGCGCGCTGAAATAGCTGGTCAGCGGCAGGCCGGTCTTGGCACGGAAACGGTCCTGGCCGCCGTCTCGCGCGTAATTCGCCACCAAGGGATCGGTTCGCGTATCCTGCCAGACCAGGGCGTTGTGAATCGGTTGGCCCGTGGTGCGGTCCCACAGCAGGGTCGTCTCGCGCTGATTGGTGATGCCGACGGCGGCGAGGTCGCCCCGCGTCAGTCCGGCGCCGCGCAACGCCTCGGCGATCACCGCCTGGGTGTTGCGCCAGATTTCGATCGGATCGTGTTCCACCCAGCCGGGCATGGGATAGATCTGCCGGTGCTCGTTCTGCGCCATGGCGATGGTATCGCCGGCACGGTCGAACACGATGAAGCGGGTGCTGGTCGTGCCCTGGTCGATGGCGCCGATGTAGCGGGTCATGGCGAACATCTTTGGGTTCGAGTACCATCGCTGGCAAGGTTCTCCGCTTCCCGATGCCATCGCCCTCCCGATAGTCGGGCCGTAGTTGGCCAGTCTCACGCCGCTACACGAAGCCGCCCCTTGCCAGCCCGGGCTGGTGTGATCCGCAACTCAACATCCTGGCCCAGATCACTCAAAGCTTGCAGCAGCCGATCGGTGGAGAACTTGGCTATCTTGCCTTTGACAAGCGCTGAAACGCGCGGTTGGTCCATGCGCAAGAGTACGCCGGCCTGGACTTGCGTCAGCCCGCGAGCCGCAACGATCTCGCCGATCTTCCGCATGAGGTCGGCCCGCAGAACAAGGTCATCGGCATCAGGCAGGCCGAGCGCATGAAAGGCGCTCTCGGTCGAATAGGTCACCGCTTCTTGCTTTGCCACGCCTGATACTCCCGCTCGGCCTGTCGCAATCGCGTCCCGACCCGTTCAATTTCCTGACAAGGTGTCGCGATGCCGCGACGGGATTTCTTCTGGAAGGCGTGCGGGACGTATACAATCTCGGCGAACCGGATCGTGTAGACCGCACGATATGCGTCTCCGGCGTAGTCCTCTACGATTTCAAGCACAGCGGCGCCGCCAAATCCCTGTAACGGTTTTGCCGCGCCGTGCTTGCCGCCGAGCTGGGCAACATAGAGCGCGTGTCCGATCTCTCGCACCACACTATCGGGAAATTCAAGCAGGTCGTCCTTCGCGCTCCCGACCCAACCCAGCGGTTTCACGCCACGCGCACCATAGCAGTACCTGACATAGGTCTGTAAAGACATGATTCCGCCAGCATGGCCGCTCGGACGCGGCCTTGCGCTTGCCCGATCCACCGACTCCGGCATTGATAATCCTCGCAGAATGCGGGAGGGGTTAATTCATGGCGTCACGCTTCGCGAACCGTGTGGCTATCGTCACCGGCGGCGTTTCCGGTATTGGCGCCGGCATCGCCGCGCGGCTCGCGGCCGAGGGCGCGCGCGTCAGCCTGTGGGATCATGATGCCGCGGCACTCGCCAACGCCGAGGCGCCGCACCAGGCCACCGTCGATGTAACCGACGCCGAGGCCGTGCAGCGCGCCGCCGCCGACACCGCCAACGCACTCGGCCGCATCGACATCCTGGTCGCCTGCGCCGGCATCACCGGACCCAACGCCGCGGTGTGGGAGTATTCGGTCGCCGACTGGGACCGCGTGATCGACGTCAACCTCAACGGCGTGTTCTACTGCAACCGCGCCGTCGTGCCGCACATGCTGCGCAACGACTATGGCCGGATCGTCAACATCGCCTCGATCGCCGGCAAGGAAGGCAATCCAAGCGCCGCCGCCTATTCTGCTTCCAAGGCCGGTGTCATCGGCCTCACCAAGTCGCTGGGCAAGGAACTCGCGACGACCAATGTCCGCGTCAACTGCGTCACGCCTGCCGCAGTACGCACGCCACTGTTCGCACAGATGACGCAGGAGCACATCGACTTCATGCTGTCGAAGATCCCGCTCGGCCGATTCGGCGAGATCGACGAAATCGCCTCGCTGGTGTGTTGGCTGGCGAGCGAGGAATGCAGCTTCTCCACCGGCGGCGTGTTCGACATCTCCGGCGGCCGCGCGACGTACTGAACAAGGACACAGGAATGGACACCGAGACACTCGCCTTCACGCCGGCCGTGCGGCTTGCCGAGATGATCCGGCGCAAGCAGCTCTCGCCAGTCGAGCTGATGACCGCCCTGCTGGCGCGCATCGAGTCGCTGAACCCGCGCGTCAACGCGTTCGTCTACCTCGCCGCGGATGCCGCGATGGATGCGGCGAAGCGCGCGGAAGCGGCACTGATGAAGGACGAGCGCATCGGCCGCCTGCACGGCATACCAGCCACCATCAAGGACCTGGCGATCACCAAGGACATGCCGACGCAGATGGGCAGCAACATCTTCGCCGGCAATCGACCGACCGAGGATACGCCCATCGTGCCGCGCCTGCGCGACGCGGGTGCGATCATTCTCGGCAAGACCACGACATCGGAATTCGGCTGGACCGGCGTCAGCCACAGCCCGCTCACCGGCATCACGCACAATCCGTGGCAACACGGTTTCAACGCCGGCGCCTCGTCGGCCGGCGCGGGCGCCGCAGCGGCGGCAGGGTTCGGCCCACTGCACCAAGGCAGCGACGGCGCCGGCTCGATCCGCATGCCGGCGCATTTCTGCGGCGTGTTCGGACTGAAGCCCACCTTCGGACGCGTGCCGTACTATCCGGTCGGCAGCGGCGACTACACATCGCACATGGGGCCGATGACGCGCACGGTGGCGGACAGCGCGCTCATGATGCAGGTGATGGCCGGACCGCATCCGCTGGACCACACGACATGCGAGGCCGGACCCGCCGATTATCTCGGCCGGCTGGACGAAGGCGTACGCGGCAAACGCGTCGCCTACAGCCCCGATCTCGGTCTCGCGCGCGTCGATCCCGACGTGGCGACGCTGGTGAAATCCGCGGTTGCGCGCTTCACCGAACTCGGCGCCACGGTGGAGGAGGTGAAGACGCCCTGGGCCGCACCAGGCCCGGAGATGATCCGGTTCTTCTGGGCCGCGCACATGACCCGCCTCACGCCGCATCTTGCGAAGTGGGAAGCGAAGATGGATCCCGGCCTCGTGGCGTGCATCAAGGCCGCGCACGATTACTCGGTCGCCGACTATCAACTGGCACGCGATCGCAAGATGGCCTACATCGCCGCGATCCATCGCTGGTTCGAGGACTGGGACTTCCTGCTGACGCCGTCAGTTTCTGTGGCAGCGTTTCCCGCCGAACTGCTGATGCCGAAGCACTGGCCGCAACACGACTGGGACTGGCTGTCGTGGGCGGAATTTTCCTACCCGTTCAACATGTCGTGGAATCCCGCCGCCAGCGTGCCCTGCGGCTTCACCGCCGAGGGCCTGCCGGTCGGATTGCAGATCGTCGGCCGCCGCTTCGACGATCTCGGCGTGTTGCAGGCATCGGCCGCGTTCGAACAGGCGCAGCCCTGGGCCGATAAGAGGCCCGTGCTGGAACGGTGATCCGAGCCGCTGTCGATAGACCCCCTCCCCACCCTCCCCCGCTTCACGGGAGAGGGAGTTCGATGGGCGCTACTGCCGCAGGATCTGCCCGAGGAACACCCGGCCCCGTTCGGACTGCGGGTGCGCGAAGAACTCCTCGGGCGGCGCCTGTTCGACGATCTCGCCCTGATCCATGAAGATCACGCGATGCGCGACGCTGCGCGCAAAACCCATCTCGTGCGTCACGCACAGCATGGTCATGTCGTTCTCCGCCAGTCCGATCATCGTCTCGAGCACCTCCTTGACCATTTCCGGATCCAATGCCGAGGTCGGCTCATCGAACAGCATCACCTTGGGCTGCATGCACAGCGCCCGCGCGATCGCCACACGCTGCTGCTGGCCGCCCGATAGCTGCCCCGGATACTTGTCCGCCTGCTCGGGAATCCGCACCCGTTCCAGTTGCTCGCGCGCCAGCGCCTCGGCCGCCGGCTTCGCAACGCCACGCACCTTCATCGGCGCCAGCATGCAGTTCTGCAGCACCGTCAGATGCGGGAACAGGTTGAACGACTGGAACACCATGCCGATCTCGCGCCGAACCTTGTCCAGCCCCCTGGTATGCGCACCAACCTCCATCCCGTCGAAGATGATGCGCCCCTTGTCGTGATGCTCAATCTGATTGATGCAGCGGATCAGCGTGGACTTGCCCGAACCTGATGGCCCGCACAGCACGATACGCTCGCGCCGCGACACTTGCAGGTTGATGTCGTGCAGGGCGCGGAAGCTGCCGAAAAACTTGTCGACACCCTCCATCCTGATGATGAGATCGGCGTCCATGGCGCGATCAGAACACCGGCAGTTCGGGCAGCGGCGCGTTGAACCACTTGCGGTGGATCGCGTCGAGCTCGCCATTGTTCTTGATGAAGTAGACGAACGTGTTGACCCATTGGTGCAGATCACTTTGGCCGCGCCGCACCGTGATGCCGTTCGGCTGATGCCGCAATACGATCTTCGCCTCGTAGTTCGCCGCCGGGTTCATCCCCTGGATCTGCCGCGCGGTGATCATGTTGACGCCGATCGCGTCGATCTGGTTGGACAGCAATGCCTGGGCCGTGGTGGCGTCATCGTCGAAACGCATGATCCGTGTGCCCTGCGGTGCGACCGCGCTGATCGCGGTATCCTGCGTGCTGGCACGCGCCACGCCGACGCGCAACGACGCCAGGTCCGCCGCGGCGGCGATCTTGCGATCCGCCGACGCCATCAGCACTATGTCGATGCTGCTGTACGGAATACAGAATTGCACCTGACGGGCCCGTTCCGGTGTGATGCCGAAGGTCGCCACCAGCACGTCGACCTTGCCGGTGAGCAGATAGGGGATGCGGTTCGGGCCGGTGACCGGCACCAGTTCGCATTCGACGCCGAGGTACTTGGCCATCAGCTTCGCCACGTCGACATCGTAGCCCTCGTACTCGTTCTTGGCGTTGATCACGCCGAACGGCGGCAGATCGACCAGGATGCCGACCTGCAACTTCTTCTTGCTCAGCACGTCATCGATTGTCTGTGCCGCGGCGGACGGTACGAATGCAGCGGCGGCCAGGCCGGTGAGGCCAAGGGCGGCGAGCGGTCGGCGGGAAAAGATCGGTGTAGACATCGGACATCTCCTTGGTTGACGCGATCGACGGCGGTTGAGGGGATCAGCGGCGCACAGTGCCGAACCTTCGCTCGAGTATCTGGCTGAGGCGGGAGAGCGGCCAGCACAACACGAAGTAAATAATCGCGACGAGGCCGAACACGAGGAACGGCCGGAACGTCACGTTGTTGATGATCTGGCCTGCTCGGGTCAGCTCCACGAAGCCGATGATCGAGGCCAGCGAAGTGCTCTTCACCAGCAACACCAGGAAGCCCACGGTGGGCGCGATGGCGATCTTGCCGGCCTGCGGCAGAACCACGTAGCGCATGCGAGGCAGATGGCGCAGGCCCAGCGCGGTGGCGGCCTCCCACTGTCCGGTCGGGATCGCCTGGATGCAGCCGCGCCAGATCTCGCCGAGAAACGCCGCGGCGTTGAGCGTCAGCGCGATCGCCGCGGCGACCAGCGGATCGATGCCGGCGCCCAGCATGGTGGAGCCGAAAAACACCAGAAAGAGCTGCATCAGCAGCGGCGTGCCCTGAAACAACTGGATGTAGCCGGTAGCGGCGAGGCGCAGCCAGGCCGGCGGCGCGGTGCGGGCGAGCGCCACGCCCATCCCGCCGATGCCGCCGCCGATGAACGCGATCGCCGACAGCAGCAGCGTCCAGCGCACCGCCGCGATAATGAACAGGGCTTCGGTGGGACCGAACTGGCGGATCATGCGCGCGCGCCCGGACGCGCGAACGCTGCGCGATAAATGGCTCCGAACGCGCCGGAGAACAGCAAGGACAGCACCAGGTAGATCCCGGTGACCACCATGTAGATCTCAAAGCTGCGGAACGTGCGCGCCTGAAGGTCGTTGGCGGTGGCTGTGAGTTCCTGCGCCGAAATCGTCGAGACGACACTGGAGCTCAGCATCAGCAGGATGAACTGGCTGCTCAGCGCGGGATAGACGGTGGACAACGCCGGGAACAGCACGACGTAGCGGAACACCTGCAACGGCCGCAGGCCGAGTGCGAGGCCGGCCTCGATCTGGCCGCGGCTGATGCTCTCGATGCCGGCGCGGACGATTTCCGTGGCGTAAGCGCCGACGTTGACCACCATCGCCAGCAGCGCGGCCTCATTCGAGCTCATATAGATGCCGGCACGCGGCAGGCCGAAGAAGATGAGGAAGATCTGCACCAGGAATGGCGTGTTGCGGATCGCCTCGATGTAGCAGTCCACCGCCCAGCGAACCGGTTTCGGTCCCATGGTCTTGCCGAGGGCGCACAACACGGCGACCAGCAGGCCAAGCACCATCGCGCTGGCAGAGAGCTGGATGGTGAGCCAGCTACCCCACAGCAGATCCCATCGGGCGGCCCAGACGTCGCCGAACTGGAACACGTAGTTCATGTCGGCGAACGTCCACTCCCTCAGATGGGAGCCAACCTCTACCGAGCGGACTCTTCGGGCATTGATTCAGATCAACCGGATGGCGTCGGCCATGCGGATCGCCTACGATGCTCACCGCAATCCATGGCAATCAAGGAGGAAGACGGGACATGGCATTCTCTATGTTCGAGGCTTGCGTCCCCGCCTGCACGCAGATTCTCGGCAGCATGTCGGCGGTAATCGACAAGGCCGCGGCGCATTGCGCGGAAAAGAAGTACGACGAGGCGTGGATGCTGAACGATCGGCTGGCCCCCGACATGTTCACGCTGGCGCGGCAGTTCCGTCAGGTCAGCGACTTCGGGCGCAACATTCCGGGCCGGCTGGCCGGCGCCGCGCTGCCTGACTTCCCGGCGACCGACGCGACGTCGTTCGTGGAAGCCAAGGCTCGGATCGACAAGTCGCTCGAGTACGTCAAGGGCTTCAAGCCGGCGCAGATCGACGGCTGCGAGGACAAGGACATCACCTGGACCCAGGGGCAGCGGCAGATGTCGTTCAAGGGCCGCGCCTATCTGCTGCACTTCGGCTTCCCGAACTTCTATTTCCATGCGACGACGGCGTACAACATCCTGCGCCACCGCGGTGTGGAACTGGGCAAGCGCGACTTCCTCGGGTCGTTCTGACTACGCGCGTTCACCTCTCCCGCAAGCGGGAGAGGTGTTTTGCCTGCGCCAACTATCGCAATGGCCACTCCAGCAGGATCAGCCCGGTCCCGCATACCGCCACAAGTATCGACAGCGGCAATCCGAGGCGCCAGTAGTCGCTGAACCGGTAGCCTCCAGGACCCATGACCAGCGTGCTGTTCTGGTGCCCGATCGGCGTGAGGAAATCGGAGGCCGCGCCGAACGCCACCGCCATCAGGAAGGCGTCGGGACCGAGGCCGAGGTTGTTCGCCACCGCCGCCGCCACCGGCCCCATCAGCAGCACCGCCGCGGCGTGGTGCAGCAGTGGCGTGACCAGCATCGACACCACCATGATCAAACCGACCGCGAGATAGGCCGGCAAGTGTGCTGCGATCACGGTCAGCCCGTCGGCCATCAGCGCCGCCGCTCCAGTGTCCTTTACCGCCTCACCCACCGGGATGAGGCAGCCGAGCATGACGATGATCGGCCATTCCACCGCGTCATAGGCCTCGCGCGGCGTAATCAGGCGCAGCAGCACGATCAGCGTCGCGGCAACGAAGAAGCCGACTTCCACCGGCACCACGTTGATCGCGATGGCAATCAGTGCGCCGAGCAAAATCAACAGCGGCAGCCAGCGCCAGCGCGGCCGTCCCATGGCGAGATTGCGTTCGGCGAGCGGCAATAGCCGCAACTCGGTCAGCGCGCGATTGAGCTGGCTCTGGCGACCTTGAAGCACCAGGACGTCGCTGGGGGCGAAGCGGCTGGAGCGTAGCCTGGTGCTGGTCGGTTCTTCCGCGCGGCTGAGTGCGAGCAGGTTGACCTCGTAATTCTGCCGTAGCCGCAGGTCCCGCGGTGTATTGCCGATCAGCAGCGAGTCCGGTGCGATCACCGCTTCGACCGTCTCCAGCACATCATCCTTGTCGCGCGGCTTCAGCGCAGCCATTTCATCGGCGCCGAGCAGCTCGAGCTTGGCCCGATCCACTACCGGCTGCAGCGCGGTGGGATCGCCCTGCAGCACCAGGATGTCGCCCGCGTAAAGAGCCCAGTGCGGCCTTGGCACGTAGCGATGCGACTGTTCGCGGATGATGCCCGCGACCGTCACATCGTCATCGCTGAGCGCCTCGAGATCGGCGACGGTCTTGCCGACCAGTGGCGATGCGTCGGGCAGCAAAGCCTCGCTGGTGTAGTCCTCGATGGCGAAACGTTTTTCCGGCGTCGGCTGGCCTCGGCGGTTCGCGGGCAACAACCGCCAGCCGACACTCAGGAAGGCGATCGCAGCACAGGTCAACGGCAGTCCGACCGGGGTGAAGTCGAACAGGTGGTATGGTTTGCCCATAACCTCCTGCCGCACCGCGGAGATCAGCACATTGGGCGACGTGCCGATCTGGGTGATGGTGCCGCCGATCAGCGAACCGAAGGCGAGCGGCATCAGGTAGCGCGACGGCGGACGATTGCGGCGTTCCGCGGCCTGAATCGCGATCGGCATGAAGATGCCAAGCGCGCCGACGTTCTTCACGAAGGCTGACAGGAAGCTTACGGCGCCGGTCAGCGCGGCCACCTGCAGCGTAGTAGAATCGAGCGCCCGCAGCACGCGGCGCATGGCGTTGTCGATCACGCCGGAGACGGCGACTGCGCGGCTGATCACCAGCACCGAGGCGATGATGATGATGACCGGATTGGCGAAGCCCTGGAACGCGTTGTGTGCCGGGACGACGCCAGTGAGAACCGCCGCCGACAGCGCGAGTGCGGCGACGAGATCGTAACGCAGCCGGTCGGACACGAACAGGATGAGCATCCCGACGACGATCGCCAGGGCTTCGATCTGGGGCAGGGTCAAGCGGGCGGTTCCTGACAGGGTCTGTCAGGTGTGGGGCGGCGACGTTGCGGCTGCAACCCGACCGCCGGTCAGATATCGGCGACCGGCGGCAGGTGCAGATGTTCCTCGATCCGCAGTCGCGCCGCTCCGGTTCACCAATCAGAAGGCCAGGGCCGCGGCATGGTATTGCGTCAAGGTGCGACGCAACTCAGCGATCGATCGCAGCACCGCTGCGATATCGCTCACTCCACCCGGCTCTCCACCAGTTCGGTCACCACCGCGGGATCCGCCAGCGTGGAGGTATCCCCCAAACTGTCGGTCTCATTGGCAGCTATCTTGCGCAGGATGCGGCGCATGATCTTGCCGCTGCGCGTCTTCGGCAACGCCGGCGCCCACTGGATCGCGTCCGGCGAGGCGATCGGGCCGATCTCCTTGCGCACCCAGGCGACCAGTTCGCGGCGCAGATCCTCGGTCGGTTCCTCGCCCAGCTTCAGCGTGACGTAGGCGTAGATGCCCTGTCCCTTCAGCTCATGCGGGAAGCCCACCACCGCGGCCTCGGCTACCTTCGGATGCGCCACCAGCGCGCTTTCCACTTCCGCGGTGCCCATGCGGTGGCCCGATACGTTGATCACGTCATCGACACGGCCGGTGATCCAGTAATAACCGTCGGCATCGCGCCGCGCGCCGTCGCCGGTGAAGTAGAGACCCTTGAAGGTCGAGAAGTACGTCTGCACGAAGCGCGCATGGTCGCCGTAGACGGTGCGCATCATGCCGGGCCAGGAATCCGCCAGGCACAGATTGCCCTCGCACGGGCCGTGCAGTTCGTGGCCATCGCCATCGACGATGATCGGCCGCACGCCGGGCAGCGGGCGCGTCGCCGAACCAGGCTTGGTCGGCGTGGCACCCGGCAGTGGCGAGATCAGGATGCCGCCGGTCTCGGTCTGCCACCAGGTATCGACGATCGGACAGCGATGCTCGCCGACGACGCGGTCGTACCACAGCCACGCCTCGGGATTGATCGGCTCGCCGACGCTGCCGAGAATGCGCAGCGACCGGCGTGAGGTCTTGCGCACCGGGCCCTCGCCGTCGCGCATCAGCGCGCGGATTGCGGTGGGCGCGGTGTAGAAGATGTTGACCTTGTGCTTGTCCACCACCTGCCAGAAGCGCGAGCTGTCCGGATAGTTCGGGATGCCCTCGAACATCACGCGTGGTGGCGCCGTTCGCCAGCGGACCATAGACGATATAGGTGTGACCGGTCACCCAGCCGACATCGGCCGTGCACCAGTAGACATCGCCCGGATGATAGTCGAACACGTTCTCATGCGTGTAGCTCGCCCACACCAGATAGCCGCCGGTGGTATGCAGCACGCCCTTCGGCTTCCCCGTGCTGCCCGAGGTATACAAAATGAACAGCGGATCCTCGGCGTTCATCTCCCGCGGCGGACAATCGGCCGACGCGGCGGCGCACAGCGTCGCGTAGTCGTGGTCGCGACCGGACTGCATTGCCACAGTGCCCCCGGTCACCTTCACCACGATCACGTTCTTCACGCCCGCGCACGATTTTCAGTGCCTCGTCCGCGTTCGCCTTCAGCGGCACCTTCCGCCCGCCGCGACGGCCTTCATCGGCCGTGATCAGCAGTTCGGACGCGCAGTCCTGGATGCGGTTGGCCAGGCTGTCGGGCGAGAATCCGCCGAACACCACGGAATGGATTGCGCCGATACGCGCGCAGGCGAGCATCGCCACCGCAGCCTCCACCACCATCGGCAGGTAGATCGTAACGCGGTCGCCCTGCTTTACCCCGAGGTCTTTCATCGCGTTGCCGAGGCGGCACACCTGCTCGTGCAGTTCGCGGTAGGTGACATGCTTCGATACCGCTGGGTCGTCGCTTTCCCAGATGATCGCGGTCTGCTCGCCGCGCGTCGCCAGATGCCGGTCGAGGCACGAGGCCGATGCGTTCAGTGTGCCGTCCTCGAACCACTTGATCGATACATCGCCGGCGAAGCTCGCGTTCTTGATCTTGGTCGGCGCCTTCATCCAGGCGACGCGGCGCGACTGCTCGGCCCAGAACCCGTTCGGGTCGCGTGCCGCGTGCTCGAACATGTCCTGGTATCGCACGGCGGTGATGCGCGCCTTCGCGGCGATCTCGGGCTTGACCGGAAACACCTGGCCGTCGGCGGGGTGCACATCTGGCATGAGCGTGTTCCTTCCCTTCTTGACCTACAGTCCGGCATTTTCCGGCACGTACACGATGCCGTCCTTGATCTGGATCACTACGCGTTCCAGCCGGTCGCCGAAGCAGGGGCCGCGCAGGCATTCGCCGTCGGCGATCCGGAACTCGGCACCGTGGGTGGCGCAGACGATACGGCTGCCGTCGTGGGAGAGGAAGCGATCCGGCGTCCAGTCGAGCGGTGTGCCGATATGAGGGCAGGCGTTCACGTAGACGTGGACCGCGTCGCCCTGGCGGATGGCGAACAGGCCGGTGAAGCCGCCGGGCGCAGGCGGGAAACCCTTGGACGTGCCGTCGAGGATGGCATCGGCGCGGCACAGCGCGCGCAGCCCGCTCCCCCCAGCCCCCTCCCGCAAGGGGAGGGGGAGCTCAGTGCCGGACCCTACTCCCCCTCCCCTGGCGGGAGGGGGTTGCGGGGAGGGGGCATCGCCGTCTTCGCTCATTCCTTCCATTCTCCCATCCGGCAGATCCGGTCCCAGTGCGGCTTCGACACCGGCACCACCGACAGCCGCGACTGCCGCACCAGCGCGAAATCGGCGAACGTCGGATCCGCCTTGATCGCCACCAGCGTCACCGGCTTCGGCATCGGCGCTACCGCCTTCATATCGACGCACACCCAGTCGCCGGACTTCGCGGTTGGATCCGAATAGGCCTCGCGCACCACCTCCACCACACCGACGACGTCCTTGCCCTCGTTGGAGTGATAGAAGAACGCTTTATCCCCACGCTTCATAGCCTTCAGGTTGAGCTTTGCCGCGTGGTTGCGCACGCCGGTCCAAGGCTCCACGCCGTTCGCCACCTGCATGTCCCAGGAGAACGCATCCGGTTCCGACTTCACCAGCCAGTAGTGCATTGCCGCGGTTTCCCAATCCCCGTTGGCCATCCGCAGCTACATTAGGCGAACGCCGGCTGGCCACAAACGCGGATTGGGGGATCAGGCCGCCTGGCGCAACAGCAGCCGCTCGAGCACCGGCCGGAGCGCTGCGCCCGCCGCTTCATCCAACTCGAAAGCCAGATGCAGCTGGTCGCGCTCGGCCGCGCGCACGACGCATGGGAGCGCCACAGCGACGCCATCGAGGCGCAATGTGCCGCGCGTTCCCGCCGACAGGTCCGGTGCGCCGCGGACACGGGCACCGCTTTCGGAGAGGTCGACCACGCTGGCCCGATGTTCACCATGGCCGGCAACCGAAAGGTGGGCCGCCAGATCGACGCTCTGGCGTCTGGTCTGGCGCCGATCCACCTCGGCGGTCGAGGTCCGCACCACCTCGATCACCGAGTGCCGCAACTCCTCCACGGCATGGTTCAGCGCTACTGTATTGTCGCGGAGGTCGGCCGCATGGCGACCGGTGCCGATCGCCTCGTTCGAGACCTCGTTGGTCCGGCTGGTCATTGCATTTGCCGCGCCGGCGGTCTCGGCCACGTCGCGGGCAATTTCCGCCGTCGCGGCATCCTGCTGCTTCACGGCGGCGGCAATCGCCTCGGCGATCGCGCTGATCTCGCCGATCGTCTGGTCGATCCGTGCCACCGCCGCGACCGACGCACTGGTCGCCGCACGCACCTGACCGATGTGGCGCGCGATCTCTTCCGTGGACCGTGCGGTCTGCATCGCCAGCGCCTTCACTTCCGAAGCCACCACGGCAAACCCGCGGCCGGCGTCGCCCGCCCGCGCAGCTTCGATGGTCGCATTCAGCGCCAGCAGATTGGTCTTCGCGGCAATCTCGGCGATCATGTCGGCCACCGCGCCAATCCGTTCGACCTCCTGGTTCAACGCCACGATGGTGGTGCGGGTCTCCGTGCCGGCAGCCACCGCATGACCGACCACCGCGGTGGATTGACTGACCTGGCCGCCGATCTCGCGGATCGATGCCGCAAGCTGCTCAGCCGCGCTCGCGACGGTTTGTGCGATGCCTAGCGCCTGTGCGGCGGCCGCTGCGGCATCCTGGGCCGCTACGCCGGTGCGGGTGGCGGACGCGCTCATGGCGTCCGCGGTTGCCGCCATGGCGGTGGTACGGTCGCCGATCTGTCGCAGCGCGGCGCCGGTCGCGGCTTCGATCGTCGCGGCCATGTCGACGAGCGCAGCGCGCTTCGCCTCCTCCGCCTGACGCCGCTCGACCTCCTGTGCGGCGGCAACCTGGGTCCCCTTTGCCATGTGTTCCTTGAACACCAGCACCGCACGCGCCATGCCGCCGAGTTCGTCGCAATGGTCCTGCCCATCGACCTCGGTTGCCATGTTGCCGGCGGCAAGCTCGGTCATCGCCCGGGTCAGCGCACGGACCGGACGGGTGATGGCTGCCACGACCACCGGCAGCAAGATCAGCATGACCAGGCCGGAGCCGCCGACGATCCAGTACGAACGGATCAGCGCAGTGTGCGAACTGCGGCGGGCAGCCTGAACCGACGCGGCCTCGGTTGCGCGGTGTGCCGCCGACAGGCCGGCGATGTCGCCGCGCAGCGCCTCGAACGTCGCATCGCTGCGACGGAACAGCCCGACTGCGATCGACGGATCCGCAACGAGGTCCAGCGCATCGCCGAGTTGCCTGGCGTATTCCGTCGACCTGGCCGCGATCGACTTGAGCCGCGGCAGGTCGGTGTCGCGTTCGGTGCGCCCTGCGACCATCGCCGCGGCGGCTGTACGCAACGTGTTCAGTTCGTTTCCGATGTCCTTGATCAGCGCATCGATCGTTGCCTCCGCCACGCCAGCCTGCTGCCAGACCAGTGCTCGCATCGCCTTGGTCTGGATCGTGTCGACGCCATCCAGCAACCGAGCACTGGCCGCGGCCGTCGGCAGAGCATTGTTGGCGACCTCGGCCAACCTGCCTTCGGTCTCGGTCGCGCCCAACCAGATCGACACGGCAACAGCGATTCCCGCGCCGAGACAGGCGGCGGGGGCGACCAGAACCTTCGCCCAGAGCGGCAGGTCGTGGAACGACCGGATGCGGCGGATGAAGCCGAAGTGGCCGGGCATGTCAGGTCAACGCGTATAGACACCGGCGAGGTAGGTGTAGTCGCCAGCCTTCTCGACGTAATTTTCCTTTGGCAGGACCTTTCCGGAGATCGGGTCCTTGAACGCGAACGAGATCCAGCCCTTGCCCGGACCGGCCGCGATCTGCTGGACCTCCTTGCCGTACTCCTTGCCGTTCACGTCGACGGAGTCGAAGTACATCTTGCCGACCAGCTTGGGGTTCTGGCCATGCACGACCCGTGTGCCGTCCTTGTCGATCACGATTAGATAAAGGTCGCGATCGACGAATTTCCCGCCGTGATCCATGAACTCCGGCTTTGCCTTGTCCATGCCGACCTCGGCAACACGGCCGATCGCCTGCTTCACCAGCGCCACGGCTTCGTCCTTGGTGGCGTATTCGCCGGCGGACGCAGGAACGGCGGCGGAACACACGACGCAGAACCATGCGACAGCCGCGACGAGATGCAGGTACCTCATCGACGAACTCCTGTGCTGCGCGGCCGACAGCGGACAACGGCAAGCTTCGCGTTGTCACTGCACGGCCGGCGGATGTGACGGCCGGTATCTTTCCCAGGGCCGGGTTAAGCGCCGGCTAATAGGGCTACTTCGAGGCGCCGCATGGGTGGTGGCCGTGGGTTCGCCAGAGCTACCGGGCAGGCACATTCGCGCGCGAGCGGTGGGTCCGTGAACATGCAGTGCGGCACCACCGGTTGCGCGTGCTCAGATTGCCGCCCGACACATGAGCGAACTGTGCGCTGCCCGCACACTCGCCGATTGCCCAGACATCGGGGCGCTGGTTTCCAACCGGTCGTTGACCGCGATATAGCCGCGCGCATACAGCGCAACGCCAGCCAGATCGAGTCCGATCCCGTGCGTATTCGGGGTGCGGCCCGCCGCTACCAGGATATCGCTTCCGGCGATGGTTTGATCGCCTGCCGGGGTGCGCAGTTCAACGGAGACGTCGTCTCCTGACCGGCCCTGGACGCCAACCACCTTGGTTTCGCGACGCACCGTGATGCCTTCGTCACGCAGCATCTCGAATATCGCGGCGCCGATGTCGCTGTCTTCGCGGGCGGCGAGTTGCGGTCCCGCTTCGATGATGGTCACGGTGCTGCAGAACCCGGCGATAGGCCTGTGCCAATTCCAGACCGACATAGCCACCTCCGAGCACGATCAGCTGGTCGGGCACGCGGTCGAGTTCGAGCGCCTCGACGTTCGTCAGGGGTGCCGAAGCCGCGAGGCCGGGGATGTCGGGCACCGTCGCATGCCAGCACCTCGGGCATGTCGACCGTGGTGGGCCCGGTCGCGATTCCGAAGCGGTCCGCGTGACGCACCAGATCAGCGACTTGTGGCGTGATCACCTCTTCGCCTCTCGAGGTGGCTGTCGTGGCCGCCGCTTCTCATCCAGCGATAGCGCGAGTCAGCTATCGGTTTGATCCTTGCGCCTCATGATCCGCAAGCGGGCGCCTCGCGCCGCACCCGGAACAGGGCGGCGAAGTCCGTCCTCGACAACAGGGTAAGGCATTGCGGGACAAAGCCTGCCGGATCGGCATCCGCGCCGGCTTCCAACATCAGCACGAAGTCGAAATCGCGCAGCGCCGCCGATCCGCCGCCTGGGTCGGCCACCAGCGCAGCGTGGGAGGGAATGCCATGTGCTTCCCGGGCCAACCTGGCGTACTCCGGTCGCAGGCGGATCGGCTGTTGCGCCGGATTGGCGAACAAGATCGGCCAGAACGCGCCGCGCTCGATCAGCAGCAGCGCAGGCAGGTGGAAATCGGCGCGCAATCCGTTCGACAGCCGCCGGCTGCGCGGCCCCGCGTCCCAGTAGGCGGGCGCTTCCTCCTGTGGTACGTTGGTCATGTATACCAGCGCCCCGGGCGGCACCGCGGCGATCACGGTGCGCAGATCGGCGAGATCGCGCCGATGGCCCTCCCAAACCTCCGCCACAACCGTCATCCGCACTGCGAACAGCACGGCCAAAACGGCGGCGACCGCACCGCTGGCACGCCCCGGCAGGCGCACCGGATCGACGGCGGCAAACAGCAGAAAGCCGAGCATGATCGCAACCCGCGTATCGAGAAAACTGCCGCTCATAAGGTCGAACGGGAGCGCCACGTACAGCGCCGCAAGCACGGCGACGGCCGGACCGGCACGCGGCGCAAGCGCGAACCAACCGGCCGCGACACCCAGTGCCACGCCGCCGTAGACCAGCACCGCACTGACCATGTCGAGCGGGAAGAGATAGTTGACGAAAGGGCTGGCAGCCTGGACCAGCTTTTCCTGCGGCTTCATCCAGTGCATCGCGACGGGCGCGTCGTGCAGCGGCGCCAACCGCCATAGCAGCGTCGGTCCGGCCAGCGCCGGCAGCAGCGACGCCGCTCTGAGAATTACCGGCCGGCCTCGCCACCACACGGCATGCGCCTCGGCACTGCCGATCAGCGCGAGGAAGAACATCAGCCCCATCAGGTGACAGAAGAACAGGACGACCGACGCCGCGGCCGCTGCCGTCATGGTCGCGATCGGCCGGCGTTCGCGCCAGGTCAGCCACGCGGCAGCGAACAGCATCGCCAGGCCGCTGCCGATCTGCCAGTTCAGGAAGCCGAGCAGGAAGCCGCTGTTGTAGGCGACCAGGCCCGACGCCAGCGGCCAGAACGACCGCCGTCCGAACAGCGCGCGGTGCAGCGCGAGCACCCCGGCCAGGTTCAGCAACAGGATGCCGCCCAGCAGGCAGCGCCCGGCGACATGGACGGGCAGGACGTGCAGCAGCGGCGCCGCGATCAGGTCGACGGCCAGATCCGGGATGATCGCCCAGTGCGGCATGAACACCGGCCCCAGCACGGGATCGTCCGGGCCGGCCGCGAGCAGCACGAAACGGGCCAGATGGTTCGGATAGTCCAGTACCGGCGGCACGTCGGCGATCAACAGCGGCGCGAGCACGACTGCCGAGACCAATGCCAGGACCGCCCACCATCCGCCGCGTCCGATCATGGCGCTCTATACTGCACCGCGTCGCGCCGGCATCGCGCCGGCCCGGTCGCCTTCTATCCGGGCTGCCGATGCGGTAGGTTGCAACTCGTGGAAGCCTCAGCTGCCGCCGCACCGCCGCAGAGCGGACCGAAACCGGGTCGCTCGCTGCACCGTTTCGCCAATCCGGGGCGCTTTCTGCGCCTGTCCGGTGCCGTGTTGCCGTGGCTCGCCGTCGGTGGCGCGGCGCTGACCGCCGTCGGCCTGGTCTGGGGTCTGTTCCTCGCACCCGCCGACTGGCAGCAGGGTGACGCCGTGCGCATCATGTATGTGCATGTTCCGGCCGCCTGGCTCGCATCGGCCGGCTATTTCGCACTGGCGCTCTGCTCCGCGCTGTCGCTGATCTGGCGCCATCCGCTGGCCGACCTGGCCGCGGTCGAGATCGGGCCGGTCGGCGCAGGCTTCACCGCGCTGTGCCTGCTCACCGGCAGCATCTGGGGCAAGCCGATGTGGGGCGCCTGGTGGGTGTGGGACGCGCGGCTGACCTCGGTGCTGGTGCTGTTCTTCCTTTATCTCGGCCACGTCGCGCTGGTGCGCGCGTTCGATGACCCGGTGCGTGGCCACCGATCGGGTGCGATCCTGGCGCTGATCGGCGTGGTCAATCTGCCGATCATCAAGTTCAGCGTCGATTGGTGGAACACGCTGCACCAGCCGGCGACGATCAGCTTTACCGGTGCGCCGACCATGTATGTCGGCATGCTGTGGCCGCTGCTGTTCGCCGCGATCGGCTACACCCTGGTATTCGCCGCAATCGTGGTGGCGCGCACCCGCGCGGCGGTGATGGAACGGCGCATCCGCGCCCTGCTGATGGCCCGCGCCGACCAGGCCGCGGCGTGACACATTTGCCGTATGTCGCTGCAGCCTATTTGTTGGGTGTGCTGATTCCGGGAACCTTCGCCATGACTGCGTTCATCCGCATGCGCGCGGCGCGACTGCGACTGGCCGAATTGGATCGGCGCCGTCGCACGCGATGACCCGCAAGCGCCGCCGCCTGTGGATACTGGTTGCCTGCGGCCTGGGGCTTGGCTCGGCGACCGCGCTGGCGCTCGCCGCATTCCGCGACAATTTGGTGTTCTTCCTCGCACCCTCCGACCTTGCCAGCAAGCCGCCGGCAGCCGGGCGCATGTTCCGGCTCGGCGGCCTGGTCGAGCAAGGCAGTGTGCAGCGCTCCACCGATGCGGGCCGGCCCGCGGCCAGGTTCCGGGTGACCGATGGCGGTGCCAGCGTCGAGGTGACCTATGTCGGCATCCTCCCCGACCTGTTCCGCGAAGGGCAGGGTGTGGTGACACTCGGTACGCTTCAGCCGGACGGTACGTTCCGTGCGTCCGAGGTGCTGGCGAAGCATGACGAAACCTACATGCCGAAGGACGTGGCGGACGCGCTAAAGAAGTCCGGCCATTGGAATCCGTCCGCCGGCCCGCCGCCGCCCGCGGCGACCTGGAACACGATGCAGGTGAGGAAGACAGGGGGATGAGCGCCGCACCACCATCTGTCATTGCGGGTCGCAATCACGGGAGCGCCGGCAGGTCGGGTCGATGATCCCGGAACTCGGCCACTTCGCTCTCGCGCTCGCCGTCGTCATCGCCGGCGCTCAGGCGGTCCTGCCGCTGCTCGGCGCCCACCGGCGCGATGCCCGCCTGATGCAGACCGCACCGGCACTGGCGATCGGCCAGCTCGTTGCGCTCGCCACCTCCTATGGCTGCCTCGTCTGGAGCGCGGTGGTGGACGACTTCTCGGTCGCCAACGTGGTGGAGAACTCCAACAGCCTGATGCCGCTGGTCTACAAGATCACCGGCACCTGGGGGAATCACGAGGGTTCCATCCTGCTCTGGTGCCTGATCCTGGCGCTGTGCGGCGGCGCGGTGGCGGCATTTGGCCGCGCCCTGCCGTCGTCGCTGCGCGCCCGCGTGATCGGGGTACTCGGCTTCACCTCCGCCGGTTTCCTGCTGTTCGCGCTTACCACCTCGAATCCCTTGCAGCGCGTGTGGCCGCCGCCGCTCGACGGCCGCGAGATGAACCCGCTGCTGCAGGACCCCGGCCTCGCCTTTCACCCGCCGGTGCTCTATTCCGGCTATGTCGGCTTCGCGATCCCGTTCGCCTTCGCGGTGGCCGCGTTGCTGGAAGGCCGTGTCGACGCCGCCTGGGGGCGCTGGGTACGGCCCTGGACGCTGGCCGCGTGGTGCCTGCTGACCGGCGGCATCGCGCTCGGATCCTGGTGGGCCTACTACGAGTTGGGCTGGGGCGGCTTCTGGTTCTGGGATCCGGTGGAGAACGCCTCGCTGCTGCCGTGGCTGTCCGGCACCGCGCTGCTGCATTCCGCCATCGTGGTGGAGAAGCGCGAGGCGCTGAAGATCTGGACCATCCTGCTGGCGATCGGCACGTTCTCGCTGTCGCTGTGCGGCACGTTCCTGGTGCGCTCCGGCATCCTCAACTCGGTGCACAGCTTCGCCAACGACCCGACGCGCGGCGTGTTCATCCTGGCACTGCTGGCGATCGTGATCGGCGGCTCGCTGCTGCTGTTCGCGCTGCGCGCGCCGGTGATGACGGCGACCGGCATCTTCGCGCCGATCTCGCGCGAGGGTGCGCTGGTGCTGAACAACATCCTGCTCTGCTCGATCTGCGCCGTGGTGCTGACCGGCACGACCTACCCGCTGTTCGCCGAACTGGTGTTCGGCGCCAAGCTCAGCGTGGGGCCGCCGTATTTCCAGGCGACGGTGTTCCCGCTGGCGATTCCGCTGTTCGCCGCCATGTCGCTCGGCCCAGTGCTGCCGTGGAAGCGCGCGGAACTCTGGCCGGCGCTGTTGAAGCTGTGGTGGGCCGCGCTGATCGGCACGCTGATCGGCATCGCGACGGCGTTTGGGTTGCATGCGGGTCTGGCCGCGCTGGGTTTCGCCGCATCGGCCTGGCTGATTGCCGGCGCGCTCGCCGAACTGGTGGAACGCACGCGACTGTTCCGCGCACCATTCGCCACGGTCCGCGCCCGGTTTGCGGCACAGCCGCTGTCGGTGTGGGGTTCGGCGGTGGCGCATGCCGGCATGGGAGTGACCGTCGCCGGCATCGCCGGCATGTCGCTCGCCGTGAGCACCATCGTGGCGTTGCATCCGGGACAGAGCGTGGAGCTTGGCGGCTACGACTGGACGCTGCTGGCGCTGCGCGACGAACCGGGACCGAACTACACGGCACGGGTCGCCGACATTCGGGTGAGCCGCGGCGGCGGCGAGATAGCGATGTTCCATCCGTCGCGCCGGATGTTCGCGGTGCAGCGGACCACGGTGACCGATACCGCGATCCAGACCAATGGATTGCGCGATCTCTACGCCGTGCTCGGCGAGGAGCGCGACGGCTGCGGCGGTGCTGCGGCTGCATGTCAATCCGCTGGCGCCGTGGATCTGGCTCGGAGCGCTGGTGATGGCGGTCGGTGGCGCATTGTCTCTGGCGGATCGGCGGCAGCGCATCGGCGCGCCGGCGCGGCGAGCCGCGGCGATACGGGCGGGGGTTGTGTCGTGAGCAGGGCCCCCTCTCCCCAACCCCCTCCCGCAAGGGGGCCACACCAATGACCCTGCTCCCACGCCGCGCCTTCCTCCTCGCCCCCCTCGGCGTCGCAGCGGTCGGCGGAACGGCCTTCTGGCTGCTGCTCAACCGCATGCGCGAAGGCACCTACGATCCGCACGGCGTCCCCAGCATGCTGATCGGCAAACCGCTGCCGAGTTTCTCGCTGCCGGGCCTGCCGCCGAGCCAAGGCTTCTCCAGCGCCGACATCGACGCCGCCCGCCGCCCTACGCTGATCAACTTCTTCGCCTCCTGGTGCATCCCCTGCGTGCAGGAAGCGCCGGCGCTGATGCTGCTGAAGCAGCAAGGCACGCCGATCTGGGGCATCGCCTACAAGGACAAGCCCGACGCCACCAGGGAGTTCCTGCAACAGAACGGCGATCCCTATACCCGCATCGCCCGCGACGAGCCGGGCGACACCGCGATCGACTTCGGCCTCTACGGCGTGCCCGAGTCCTATGTGATCGACCAGTCCGGCATCGTGCGCTGGCGCTGGGCGGGCGGCCTGAGCGAGGACATCCTGCACCAGTCGCTTGCGCCGCTGCTGCAGAGCCTGGCGTGACGCGAACCGCCATCGTCCTGCTCTGCGCCCTGCTCGCCAGCCCCGCCTTCGCGGTGAGCGATCCCGCCGAGCTGCTGCCCGATCGCACCCAGGAACAACGCGCCGAGGCTCTCGGCCACCAGCTTCGCTGCCTGGTCTGCCAGAACGAGAGCGTCGAGGAGTCCAACGCCGACCTTGCCCGCGACCTTCGCCGCATCATCCGTCAGCGCGTCATGGCCGGGGACAGCGATCAGCAGGTGACCGATTGGATGGTGGTGCGCTACGGCAACTTCGTCCGGCTGCGCCCGCCGTTCAACGCAATGACCCTGGGACTGTGGGGAGCGCCCGCGATCGCGCTGCTGGCCGGTATCGCCGCGGCGATGATCGCGCGCCGCCGCCGCCCCGACCGCCCCGGAACCGCTGACCGAAGCGGAACGACGGCGCTTGGCCGATCTGCTGAAATCGTGATCTGGCTCGGCATGGTCCTGCTGGCGGCGATTGCGCTGGCGCCGTTGGCGCTGTCGCTACGCCGGACTGCCGCCGCGCGAGGCCGGCAGGAGGCGGCGATCACACTGCATCGCGCGCAGCTTGGCGAGCTGGATCGCGACCTCGCCGACGGCCGCATCGCTGCGGCGGAGCACGCGAACGCAGTGCTGGAAGTACAGCGCCGGCTGCTCGTCGCCGCCGGCAGTGCCGAAGCAGAGTGGCGCACCAGCTCGCGCATGCCGGTGCTGGTTGCCCTCCTGGTGGTGCCGATCGGCGCGGTCGCGCTGTATCTGCCTGGCGGCTCGCCGGAACTGCCCGCTGTGCCGCTCGCGGATCGCATCGCCGCCGCCGCATGCGCGCGAAGCGCAGGAGGCGTCGCTGATTGCGCAGCTGCGCCACCGGCTCAGTGAGCTCGATCCGCACAGCGAACAGGCGCATCAGGGCTACATCCTGCTTGGCAACGCCGAAGCCAGCCGAGGCCGGCTGCCGGAAGCAGCCGATGCTTGGCGAACCGCGCTTGCCATGCGGTTCGACCCGACGATTGCTGCGGAGGCAGCCGAGGCGATCACCGAGGCGCAGGGTCATGTCACCGAGGAATCGGCGACGCTGTTCCGCCGCGCTCTGGCCCAGTCGGCAGCGGACGCGCCGTGGCGTCCGATGGCGGAGAAGCGGTTGTCGGAGCTGAAATAGCCCGCAGTGCGCAGAGCAGGCCTGCCGGCAACAGCAGCAGCAATATCAGTAACGCGCAGGCAATGGCGGATGCGGTCGGCCAGTCGCTGTTCTGAAAGAACTCCTGCCACAGCACGCGTCCGATCAGCTGCGCCTGCGGGCCGCCGAGCAGGTCCGGGATCACGAATTCGCCGGCAGCGGGAATGAACACCAGCAGCATGCCGGCCGATACGCCCGGCAGTGACAGCGGCAGCGTCACCGCGAGGAACACGCGCCACGGCGGCGCGCCGAGATCCGCGGCGGCCTCGAGCAACCGCGCATCGAGTTGCGACAATCGTGCATACAGCGGCAGCACCATGAACGGCAGGTAGGTGTAGACGATGCCGATATACATCGCAGTGTCGGTGTAGAGCAGGCGTACCGGCGTCAGCCCCAATGCGGCGATGATCGTGTTGATCCAGCCGTCGTCCTGCAGCAGCCCGACCCAGGCGTTGATGCGCATCAGGAAGCCGGTCCAGAACGGCAGCATCACCAGCATCAGCAGCAGGCTGCGCCAGCGCTCGGGACTGCGCGCGATGGCGAGCGCCATCGGATAGCCGGTCAGCAGGCAGATCGCGGTGGACAGCCCCGCGACCTTCAGGCTGAGCAGCAACGCTTGCGCGTAGAGCGGATCGGAGAGGATCAGCGAGAAGGCAGCGGTGCTGACATGAAAACCCGGCAGCATCGGCGCATAGGGTGGAACACTGTCGGCGGGATACGAGAGCGCGATCTTCAGCACGATCAGGGTCGGCAGGACCAGCAGCACAAGGAGCCATACCCATGCGACGGTCAGGACGGCGTGCCGCGTCATGCCGGCCTCCGCGCGGTGATCAATGGTCGCCGAATGCGCTCCGTCAATTCAGCAACACGTCAATGCCCGGCCTTGAACCGGGCCCACATACGGGTGCGCTCGCGTGCGACTGCCTGCGGCACCGGACCGATGGTGAAGAACGCCGTCATCTGCTCCGGGGTGGGAAAGATGTTGGTGTCCGCCAGCAGTTCCGGCCGGATCATCGGCTGGCTGGCTGGCACCGCGTTGGCGTAGCGCACCGTGTTGGTGATGCCGGCCATCACGTCGGGCTGCAGCACGAAGTTGATGAACATCAGCGCCGCATCCTGGTGCTCTGCATCCGCCGGAATCGCCAGCATGTCGAAACCGAGCTGCGCCCCCTCCTTCGGTGCGACATAGCGGACCGCGATGCCACGCTTCGCCTCCGCTGCACGGGCGTTGGCCTGGATCACGTCGCCAGAATAATCCAGCGCGAGACAGGTCTGTCCGGCGGCCAGCGCGTCCAGCGCGCCGCCGGAGGCAAAGCTGCGGATGTAGCGTCGGATGCCCATCAGCGTGTGCTCCACCGCGGCGAGGTCGGCGGGATCGGTGCTGTCGGGGTTCCTGCCGAGATATTTCAGCACGCCCGGTATCACATCGATCGCCGAGTCCATCATGGTAATGCCACAGGGCGCGATGCGTTTGGCGTTCTCGGTTCTGAACAGCAGGTCCCAACTGTCCATCGGTGCATCCGGCGCGAGTCGCTTCACCCGGTCAGCGATCATGCCGATGCCCGTGGTGCCCCACAGATAGATCGCGCCATAGCGGTTGCCTGGATCGGAACTCTCGACCCGGTGCATCAGCACGGGATCGAGATTCTTCCAGTTGGGCACACGTGCCCGGTCGATCGGAGCCAGTGCGCCGACCCTGATCAGGCGTGAGAAGGTCGGCTCGTTCGATGGCACCACGACGTCATAGCCCGAGTGGCCCGCCAGAAGCTTCGCTTCCAGCGTCTCCAGGCTGTCGAACACATCGTAGTGAATGGTGATGCCGGTCTCCTTCCGGAAGCGCTCCAACGCCGCGGGGTCGATGTAGTCGGTCCAGTTGTAGATGTTCAGCACCTGTCCCTGCGCTCGGGCCACGAGCGGGAACGTGAGAACCACCAGTGTCATTGCGAGGCGCCACAGCAATTTGGGGCGCCACAGCAACTCGGGGCGCCACAGCAACGCCGCAATTGCCCTCATTTTGCGCACCCCGATGGGGATTGCTGCGTCGCTTCGCTGCTCGCGATGACCGTCGGCTCCGCCGCGCATGCTCCCCCCACGGAATTGGCGCGACGCACACTATCACGCCAGGAACCGAGTGCGAGGCTACGCCCGCTTGCCTGTCGTCGCCCGCTTCGCGTGTCTCGTGGATGCGCGCGTCGACTTCTGGCGCGCCGGCGTTGCCGCGGCAGTCACCCGCGACTTCTGCTCCAGGCTGCGCTTCAGTGCCGCCATCAGGTCGATGACGTTGTCGCCACGCGGCTCCTCGGACGCTTCCGGCTCGAACCCCTCGCCCTTCAGCTTGGCGTCGATCACTTCGCGCAGTCGTGCCTCATAGCGGTCCTCGGTGTCAGCTGGTTTGAACGTCCGTTGCTGCCGTTTGATCAGTTGCCGAGCGAGCTTCACCATCTCGGCATCCTGCCGCGCATCCGGAATGTGCTCGAACAACGTGTCATAGGAATAGAGATCGCGTGGTTCGTGCAGCGTGTGCAGCACCATGCCATTCTCGAGCGGCAGGATCACCACCGCCCGCTCGCGCCGTGCGATCACCACGCGCGTCAGCGCGGCCATCCCTGAGGCGGCGATGGCATCGCGCAGAACCGCGTACACGTCCTGCCCCGCCTCGCCGTCCGGCGCCATGTAATAACTGGTGTCGAAGTAGATCGGATGGATCGCGTCGCGGACAACGAATTTGTCCACGGTCATGGTGGACGAGGTCGCGATCCGCGCGCTGGCAAAATCCTTATCGTCGAGCAGGACGTAGCGCTCCTTCTCGAATTCGTAACCCCGCACCAGTTCCGACCGCGGCACTTCCTTGTCGGTCTCGGCGTCCAGCGTGACCGTGCGCACGCGGTGGCCGGTCTTCGGGTTGATGAAGTGGAACCGCAGATTGCCGCTCGCACGCAACACGCTGTGCAGCGACACTGGACAACTTACCAGAGCGATCCGCAGATGCCCGCGCCAGATCGGTCGCTCCGCCATTGCCGCCTCCGCAAAAAGACCAATCTGGGATCAGCGCGCGCTCATCGCCAGTGCGGTCCGCGCAACACGTTCTTTTGTGGTCGAGCCGAGCGCAACCCGCTGCTGGGCGAGGCCGTTCGGTTGCTGTCCCAAACGGAGACATACAACCATGGCAAGACCCGCTTCAATCGGAGCCTTGATTGCTGCCACCGCGCTGATTGGGTGGCCCGTCCTGGCCCAGACGACGACCAGCACCAGTCCTGTCGCGCCGCCACCGCCGCCCGGCATGACATCGAGCCACACCACGACGACGACGACGACAACGCGACCGGTCACGACGGAGACCACTTCGACGTCCAGCACGCCGAAGTACTTCACCGCCGACCGGCAGGTGCGCGTAAGCAAGGTGGTGGGCTCCAGCGTCTACAACGATCAGAATCAGTCGGTCGGCTCGGTGGACGACCTGCTGATGAGCGACAACGATCACAAGGCGGCTACCGCGGTGATCTCGGTCGGCGGCTTCCTCGGCTTGGGCGCCAAGCTCGTGTCGGTGCCATTCGACCAGCTCAAGATCGAGAACGACCGGATCGTGATGCCCGGGGCCACCAAGGCCTCACTTGAGGGCATGCCGGAATATCACTACACCAATGCGTGATCTGCATCGGAATGGCCACACCCGATGCGGGTGACGCGGGATGGGCGGCGAGGAGCCGCCCATCTTTTGTACGGCGGCGGGTGCTGCCATAGTTGCCTGGCGACGGCGGCGGGAGAGCGCCATGAACGACCTGGCTGGGGCAGCGCACGCTGTCGACGAGGCGGCACTGCTGCGGCGCTATGCGGCGGTACGAGCCTGGACCGAGCGGCTCGCCGTGTCGCTGACCGACGAGGATCAGTGCGTTCAGTCGATGCCGGATGCCAGTCCCGCGAAGTGGCATCGCGCGCACACGACGTGGTTCTTCGAACAGTTCGTGCTGTCCGTGTTCCTGCCTGACTACCAGGTGTTCGATCGCGATTTCTCTTACCTGTTCAATTCCTACTACGAGGCGGTGGGTCCACGTCATCCGCGACCGAACCGCGGGCTGCTGACGCGACCTTCTGCCGAACGCGTCGGAGCCTTTCGTCGCCATGTCGATGCCGCAATGCTGCGACTGCTGGCGCGGCTGCCGAACGAGGCCACTGGGTTGGTCGAACTCGGCCTGCAGCACGAGCAGCAGCATCAGGAGCTGCTGCTGACCGACATGCTGCATGCATTCGCGCAAAATCCGCTGATGCCGGCGGTGCTGCCTGATTGGCGCGAGCCGTCGGACGCGGCCGGTCCCACGCGATTGGTCGATTGCGCCGGTGGCATGGTGCGGATCGGCCACCAGGGCGCGGGCTTCTGCTTCGACAACGAGACGCCGGCGCATTCCGTGTATCTGCAGCCGTATCGGCTGGCATCGCGCCTGGTGCGCAATGCCGAGTGGGCGGAGTTCATCGCCGACGGTGGCTACCGCACCGCGACGTTGTGGATGTCGGACGGCTGGGCATGCGCGCAGGCGAACGGATGGTCGGCGCCGCTGTACTGGCGTGAAGGCGACGGCGGATGGTTCCAGATCGGACTGGCCGGTTTGGCGCCGCTCGATGCGGATGCGCCGGTGCGCCAGATCAGCTGGTACGAGGCCGATGCGTTCGCCCGCTGGGCCGGCGCGCGGCTGCCGACCGAGGCGGAATGGGAGGCCGCAGCCGAACGCGACGGCATCGATGAACTGCAGTCCCATGTCTGGCAGTGGACATGCAGCGCCTACGGCCCATATCCGGGATATCGTCCGGTCACCGGGGCGGTCGGCGAATACAACGGCAAGTTCATGATCAATCAGATGGTGCTGCGTGGCGGCTCGCTTGCCACGCCGGCAGACCATACGCGACGCAGCTACCGGAACTTCTTCCATCCCGACAAGCGCTGGCAGTTCAGTGGCGTTCGTCTGGCCCGCGACGTCTGACAGGGAAACCGCATAGATGCCTGATGACTCCGCCTCGATGCTGGCGGCCGGCAGTGTCGCGGATGCGGCGCTGTCCGGCCTGTTGCAACCGCGAAAGACGTTGCCGGCGAAGCTGTTCTACGACGAGGAAGGCTGCCGCCTGTTCGGTCGCATCACCCAGTTGCCCGAATATTATCTGACCCGCACCGAGCTTGCCTTGCTGGCCGAGGTCGCGCCGCGCGTGGCCGCCATGGTGCGAGGACCTGCGGTCCTGGTGGAATACGGCGCGAGCGACGAGACGAAGGCGGAATTCCTGCTGCGCGAGCGTCATGGTGCGCCGGTGTTCCGGGCCTATGTGCCGATCGACGTCGCGGCACCCCAGCTTGAGCAGATGCGCGCACGGCTGCGCGAGCGGCGGCCGGATCTGCTGGTGTGCCTGGTGCCGGCCGACTTCATGGATGTGGCGGCACTGCCGACGCAGGTTCCGTCGTTGCCGCGACTTGGGTTCTTTCCCGGATCGACAATCGGCAACCTGGATCCCCAGGAGGCGCGACGCTTCCTGCAAGGAGCGCGCGGCGCGCTTGGGCACGCGTCATGGTTCCTGGTCGGTGTTGATCTGCGCAAGGACCCGGAGATCCTGCTGCCGGCTTATGACGATGCGCAGGGGGTCACCGCGGCGTTCAATCGCAATCTGCTGGTGCGGCTGAATCGCGAGGCCGGCGCTGATTTCGATCTCGCCGCCTTCGCGCATCGGGCCGAGTGGAACGATGCCGCAAGTCGGATCGAAATGCATCTGGTCAGTCTGCGCGACCAGGTGGTGCGCGTCGCCGGCCAGGCGATCCGCTTCACCCGAGGCGAAACTATTCATACCGAGAACAGCTACAAGTACGCGCCGGAGCGATTCGCCGCGTTGGCCGAGGAGGCCGGATGGCACAGCGCCGAGCTGTGGACCGATCCGGCGCGGTTGTTCTCATTGCATCTGCTGGAGCCGCGGCGGGGACCGTGACGCAGGCCCTCTCCCGGATGCCGGGAGAGGTTTGCCCGCATCTGCCTACGCCGCGTCCGCCGCCCGGTCGCCGCTGAGAAAGGCCCGCAACTGCAACCGGGCACGATGCACGCGGCTCTTCAATGTGCCGATCGCGCACCCTGTGACCGCGGCAGCATCCTCATACGACTGTTCCTGCAACACGATAATCTGCAGCGCCTCGCGCTGGTCGCGCGGCAACCGCTCGAGCGCCCAGCCGAGTTCGCGCAGCGCGGTCCGGTCCTCGTGCGGCGCCGGCACCGGCATTTCCGGCATTGTATCCACATCGGTATATTCGCGCCGGCTGCGGACGCTGCTGATGAAGTGATTGACCATGATGCGATGCACCCACGCGGAGAAATTGGTGCCAGGCGTGAAGCAGTCCTGCGCCACCAACGCCTTGGTCGCAACATCCTGTGTCAGGTCCTCCGCCGCCGCACGATTCCGCGTGAGCGCCAATGCCCACACGCGCATCTTCGGCAGGAACTGGATCAATTGATCATGAAAATCCTGCGCCATGATTTTCTCTCCCGGTGCTGAAAGTGTTTGGTGCCGCCGCACCTGTGGCGGACAGCGACGGGCTTGCAAGACGAATGACACGAGCTTGATGCAGCAATGATATTTGGCGGTGCGCCGCACGACGGTTTGATCGCTGGCGCGCGCTGCCGTCATTCTCGCATCCGTGAATTCTGCATCCGGTACGCAACCTGCTGACCGATGTTGCCGGCATCGCCGTCGGCAACATCGAGGACCTGCGTCTGGGTTCCGGCGTCACGGCGATCGTGTTCGACCGGCCGGCGGTGGCATCGGTAAGCGTGCTGGGTGGCGCGCCGGGCGGCCGTGACACGGATCTGCTGGCGCCGCACAACACGGTCGAGGCGGTCGACGCAATCGTGCTGTCCGGCGGATCGGCGTTCGGACTCGACGCCGCGGGCGGCGTGCAGGCGGCGCTGCGCGAGCAGGGTCGCGGGATCGCGATCGGCGATGTGCGCGTGCCGATCGTGTCGCAGGCGATCCTGTTCGATCTGCTGAATGGCGGGGACAAGGATTGGGGCCGGTTTTCACCATATCGCGACATGGGCTACGCGGCGGCGACCGCGCTCGGTCGGGACTTCGCGCTGGGCAGCGTCGGCGCCGGCACCGGGGCGACGACGGCAACGGTGAAGGGCGGCCTCGGTTCGGCGAGTGCCGTCAGCCCGAGCGGCCACACGGTCGCAGCGATTGTGGCGGTGAACGCGGTGGGCGCACCGACGATCGGCGCCGGCCCGCACTTCTGGGCGGCACCGTTCGAGCGCAACGCCGAATTCGGTGGCCGTGGCGCGCCGCAACATTCGATACGACGTTGCGGGTGAAGGGCGGCCGCGGCACCAGCACGACGATAGGCCTGGTCGCAACCGATGCGGTGCTGAGCAAGGCGCAGGCAATGCGGCTGGCGATCATGGCGCATGACGGACTGGCGCGCGCGGTGCTGCCGGCGCACGCGCCGCTCGACGGCGACACGATGTTCGCCGCAGCCACCGGGGTGCGGCCGATGCATGACCAGGTGAAGGAGCTCACCGAGCTCGGTCATCTTGCGACCCTGGTGATGGCGCGGGCGATCGCGCGTGGCGTGTATGAGGCGACCGCATTGCCGGTGCCGGGGGCGCAACCTTCCTGGCGCGACCGGTTCGCGACATCGGGCTGACGCCGCTTTCAGGCGGCTCGTGCCGCTGCTGTCGCGGTCGCTGTCAGCCTCAGATTCAGGGCGGGAACCGACACTATTTTCTGGTTATTCTCACGGAAACGTGCGCAATACAACTGGATGCGCCGCCTTCTCCAGGTCCTCATCCTCCTTGCCCCGACCGCTGCCGTCGCCAGCCCTCCACCGTCGCCCAGCATGCTGTGCGACGCTGCCATCGTGGGCGCAGAAAGGTCGGCGCGCCTGCCGCTCCGCCTGCTCGGCGCCATTGCCGAGGTGGAAAGCGGCCGGCTGGATGACGCCGGCAACGTCCGTCCCTGGCCCTGGACCATCAATGCCGAGGGACGCGGCCAGTTCTTCGCCAGCAGGCAGCAGGCGATCGATGCGGTTCGCGCGCTGCAGGCGCAGGGGGTTCGTTCGATCGACGTCGGCTGCATGCAGGTCAACCTGATGTACCACCCGAACGCGTTCGCCTCGCTGGACGACGCGTTCAATCCGGCAGCGAACGCACTTTATGCCGCCCGCTTCCTCAACACGCTGTACGGCATGAGTGGCAGCTGGGTGCAGGCAACGGCGGCCTACCACTCCCAGACGCCCGCGATCGGCGCCGACTACCAGCAGCGCGTGATGGCGCATTGGCAGCATCCGGGTCCGGCGTTCGGTGGCCCCTCGATGCAGACGGCGTACCGCGACTTCACCCCCAGAACCCCGGTGTATGGCGCGTTCCAGCCCGCCGACCAGGTGTATGGCGCGTTCTCCGAACCGGCGCCCGTCCCGACCCGGTTGGCCCACCGCTGAATTGCAGCTCGCCGGGTCGGTTTGATGCCGGCCTGGCCCGCACTTCCATCGATATCGCCCGCTCGCTACGCTCCCCAGCCAGTTGGTCAACCGCGCGGGAGGACACCTTGAGCGACGGCGGCGGCGTGCGGCGGCTCGACGTCACAACACGCGAATCGCCGGTATTCGGTGGCGCGGAATTCGGCGCCGTGGGCGCCTACGAGCGCCTGCACGGCACCGCATTCTGCGAGCTCGACCCAGTGCATCCGCTGAACGCCGGCATCGTCAATCTCGACAAGGCACCGCGCAATGCACGCGGCAACGTCGAGTATAACTCCGAATTCCGCATCCTGCAGCCGCGCGATCCAGCACGCGGCAATGGCTGTCTGGTGTACGATGTCCCTAATCGCGGCAACCAGCCGATCATGCCGCGGCTGAACGGCGCGCCGGAGGGCGGCCATCCGCAGCACGCCGGCAACGGCTTCCTGATGCGTCATGGCTTCACGCTGGTGTGGAGCGGCTGGCAGGGCGACGTGCCGCCCGGCAACGATCGTCTGGTCGCCAGCTTCCCGATCATCGAACGCATCACCGGCATGGTGCGCGAGGAGTTCATCGCCGAGGCGACCGGACTGCTCGGCGACGGCAACATCGCGGAGGTATCGGAGGATCGTTTCATCGGCACGCTGGTCTATCCCGTCGCCGATCCCGCAGCTGCCACGTTGACGGTGCGCGAACGCGAGGCCGATCCGCGCGCCACGCTGCCGGGTCTTGCGTGGCGGCTGATCGATGACCGCCATGTCGAGATCACGCGGCCGACCGCGCCTGGGTTCGATCGCGGCGCGATCTTCGAGTTCATCTACCGCGCGCGCGACCCGATCGTGATGGGCATCGGCTTTGCCGCGATCCGCGACCTCGTCTCGCACCTGCGCCACACCACGCCCGGCCTCCGCCACACGCTGGGCTTCGGCATTTCGCAGAGCGGCCGGGTGCTGCGCGATCTGGTGTACCATGGGTTCAACCAGGACCTTGCGGGGCGGCGGGTGTTCGACGGCATTCTGCCGGTGGTTGCTGGATCTCGGCGCACCTGCATCAACTGGCAATTCGCCCAGGCCGGTCGCTATTCGCGCCAGCACGAGGATCACTCATATGGCGATGATCAGTTTCCGTTCAGCTATCCGACGCTGAGCGATCCGATCAGCGGCCGCACCGACGGCATCCTGCAACGCGCGCGCGATGCCGGCGTGTGTCCGAAGGTGCTGCACCTGGATACCGAGAGCGACATCTGGCAGGCGCGCGCCTCGCTGGTCGCCACCGACACCGACGGCGCGGACCTCGCGATGCCGGACGAAGTGCGTGTCTATGCGGTGACCGGCGTGCCGCACGCGCCGTTCCGGCCGCTTGCGAAGCCGGTCATGCAGTTGCCCGGAAATCCGCTCGGCTATGGCGCCTTCATGCGCGCGCTGCTGATCGCACTGACCGAGTGGGTGGAGCACGGCACCGCGCCGCCGGATAGCCGGTTTCCGACGCGTGCGGCGGGAACGCTGGTGCCGCTCGCCACGGCGCGTGAGAAATTCCCCAGGCTGCCACAGGTGAATTTCCCCACCGTGCTGAACGAACTGCGGCTGCGCGACCATTCGGTGGAACCACCGATCGAGACGACAGCCTATCCGGTGTTCGTGCAGTCGGTCGATGCCGATGGCAATTCTGTCGGCGGTCTCCGGCATCCACTGCTCGACGCAGCCGCTCGCCACACATGTCGGGTGGTCGCTGCGCGCGACGGGCTATGGCGAGGGCGACCTGTTCACTATCCAGGGCTCGATGATCCCGTTCGCTGCAACGGAAGCCGAGCGGCAGCGCGCCGGCGACCCGCGGCCATCGATCGCAGCGCGCTATGCCTCGCGCGAGGCGTGGGCCGAGAAGTTGACGGATGCTTGCGAGCAGCTGGTCGCCGATCGGCTGCTGCTGGCCGAGGACGCCGACCGGCTGATCGCCGCGGCGCGCGAATCATGGGACGTGTACCAGGTGCTGTAGGAGCGGGCATGGAAACCGTCGGACTGGGCTTCCATTTCGAGGATCTGCCGATCGGCCGGCGCTTCCGCACCATCGGCCGCACCGTGACCGAGGCGGACATCACCAACTTCGTCAACTGCACCGGCATGGTGGAGGTGCTGTTCACCAACATCGAATTCCTCCGCGAGGAATCCGACATCAAGCAGCGCCTCGCGCCGGCGGCGCTGAGCTACTGCTTCGCCGAGGGGCTGCTGGTGCAGGCGACCATGCAGCACACCGGGTTTGCATTCCTGCACATGGAGTTCAACGTCGAGAGGCCGGTGTTCGCCGGCGACACCATCCATGTGGAGTGCGAGGTGATGGAGGCGCGGCTGTCGCGCAACCGGCCGGGCAGGGGCCTGGTGCGCACGCGCAATCAGGTGGTGAAGCAGGACGGCACAGTGGCGCTGACCTATACGCCGCTGCGGATGATCAAGTGCCGCGAGGCGTGCGAAACGCCAACTGTTGCGCCCCTGGAACCCCGATAAGGGCGTAGCCGCTAGAACCCGCTCTGCCTGCTATTGAGTGATGCCACCAAGGTTGCCTTCCAAAGGCCATGCCTTTGGTGGGGCCACGAGGCATAGCGGATATAGCGATCGGGAAGGACGACAGCATCGCTGTCTGGGGCCAATGACGAATTGGATCCTCCGCTCAGATTCCACCTCTGGCCCGCCTACGTTGGGCCAACCACGCAGCGACGGTGAGAGCGACAACCGCGAGGGCCGGAGGAACTGCCAACGCCAGCAGATAATACTTCGACCAGAGGGCACAGTGTGAGATCAAGGCGAGTACAAGAATAATAATGAACTCGGCCTCGGCAGCCATCAGCAGACTGGTCATGGCATCGAACCACGGCCATTTGAGCGATGCCACCACGCGCCGGTGGTCATCAGAGAAATAATACCCGCGAACCGGAGGGTCGGGGATGCGTAGGATTCGCGCCGAGGGGGAAGGGATGTCCGGCAGCCCGAGAATTTCAGCGATCTCCCGAGAGATCGTGTGTTCAATCAGATTGCACGCGAGCGTCAGTTTACGGAAATGGAGGTTCACCGGAAATGCCAGAAAGAACAGCAGAAGGGTGACAGCGAAGTTGCTGACTATATACGTCACGACCGACAAGGCATCAGTGACGAAGCAGGCAGTTGACGCCCATAGATCATGCAATGGATCGTGTGCCACAACCAGGCCGACGGTGACAAGGAGGGTGGTCAGCGCCGATCTCGTTGTACTGTAATGTCGGTCGTAGTGGCTGAGCTGCTCGAAGTTCTTTTGGAGAACCTCTATCCGCTTGTCAGGTGCAGGAGTTGTGCCACCAAGCAATCTCGTAAGTTCGCTGGATGCTGTCTGCAAGGATTGGAGCGCGTTGTTCAATGCGTTAGTGGTTGGCTGGTCGAACGGCATCTTGCAGCTCCCGAATTCATAACTCGAAATCGAGTCTATTGAGACGTATTTTCTCTGGTGAACGGCGCTAACTCGACCGTTACGAGGCAGGATAGCCACTGAACCGGTTGTTTAGCAAGGTGATCCCGCCGCGTGGGTGAAGCGGGGTTTCACCCCGCACCCCGACCAGAGGCTCCGCCTCTGGACTCCGCCAAGCGCCGGGCGCTTGGAACCCAGGTACTTTTAAGTATGGGATTGCAAAGGCTCCGCCTTTGCTGGGGGTCCCGGGGGCAACGCCACCGGGCGCTTCACCGCTCGCGCAGCTTGGGATCCAGCACGTCGCGCAGCGCATCGCCGAACAGGCTGACGCCGAACACCGTCAGCGCGATCGCCAGCCCCGGGAAGATCGCGATCCACGGCGCGGTCGATGCATATTCCTCGGCGCCGCCTTGCAGCATCAGGCCCCACGCCGGCGTCGGCTCCTGCACGCCGAGCCCCAGATACGACAGCGATGCCTCCGCCAGGATCGCCTGCCCGACGAACGCGGTCAGCATGATCAGGAACGGCGCCATCACGTTCGGCACCATGTGGCGCAGGATGATCCGCGCGTGGCTGTAGCCGCAGGCGCGCGCGGCATCGACATAGGGGATCTCGCGGATCGCCAGCGCACTCGAGCGCACCACGCGGGCGCAGCGCGGAATCAGCGGGATGGTGATCGCGACGATGACGTTGTGCACGCCGGTGCCGAAGATCGCCACCACCGCGAGCGCCATGATGATCAGCGGGAACGCCATCACGATGTCGAAGATGCGCTGGAAGATCAGGTCGATCCGGCCGCCGAAATACGCGCTGGCGACGCCCAGCACCAGTCCGGCGAAGCCGCCCACGATGGCGGAGGTCAGCCCTACGATCAACGCCGTGCGCGCGCCATAGATGATGCGCGACAGCAGGTCGCGGCCGAACTGGTCGGTGCCCAGCCAGTGGGTCCAGCTTGGCGCTTCGGTCATCGACGCGAAGTCGTTCGCCGTCGGGCTGTATGGCGCGATCAGTTCGGCCGAAAGACCGGTCACCGCAATGATCAGCACCACTACCGCGCCGAACGCACCGAGCGGTTCACGCCGGCAAAAGTGCAGCGTGGCCTGCCAGAACGAACGCCGCAGCTCGATCGTGTCGTCTGCGGGCAGCGCGATCGGGGTGTGCACCGTGGTGGACATGACGCGGTCTCCCTCAGGCGAAGCGGATGCGCGGATCGAGCCACGCGTACATCAGATCGACGATCAGATTGCTGAACACGAAGATAGCGACAGTGAGCATCACCAGCGCCTGGGTGAGCGTATAGTCCTGGTTCTGCACCGCCTGCACGAACAGCCGGCCGATACCGTTGAGGTTGAACACCTGCTCGGTGACCACCAGGCCGCCGATCAGGAAGGCGAACTCGATGCCGATCACGGTTACCACCGGCAGCAGCGCATTCTTCAGCGCGTGGCGATTGATGACGATCTTCTCGATCAGGCCCTTGGCGCGGGCGGTGCGGATGTAGTCTTCGCGCAGCACCTCCAGCATCGCGGAACGGGTCATGCGCATGCTGACTGCTGCATAGCGGTAGCCGACGGTGATCGCCGGCAGGAACGCCATCGACAGGTTGCGGATCGGATCCCGCCAGATCGGCACATAGTCGATCGGCGGCATCCACGGCGTGCCGGTGATCGCGTTGCTGATGTCGAGCACCAACAGGATCGAGATGATGCCCAGCCAGAACGACGGCGTGGCGATGCCGCCGATCGCCAAGGTGCGCACCACCACGTCGATCCAGGTGTTCTGCTTCAGCGCCGAGATCGTGCCCAGTGGAACGGCGATCAGGATGGCGATCACCGTGGCCATCAGTGCGATCTCCAGCGAAATCGGCACGCGCGCCAGGATCTCCTGCGACACCGGCTTGCCCGACCACATCGAGATGCCGAAGTCGAAGCGGAAGAATCCCCAGACGAAGTCGAGGAACTGAATGATCAGCGGCCGATTGAGGCCGAGTTCGGCGTGGCAGAGATCGACCGCGCGGGGATCGAAGCTGCCGCCGCCGGAGCCGAGGCGAACCACGCAGATGTCGCCGGGGATCAGCCGCATCAGGATGAACACCAGCGCCGCCGCCCCGACCAGCGTCGGGATCACCAGCAGCACGCGCTTTGCGATGTACTGGTACATGCGCCTATCCGTTCGGCCCCTGATCCAGCCAGATATCGGACAGATCCTGATTGATATAGTGGCTCGGACCGATCTTCCATCCATGCACGTAGGTCCGCTCGGGAATCTCCCGGTACCACCAGAGCATGGGGAACTCCCGCGCCTCGGTATCGACGATGCGCGTCTCGTATTGCCGCATCAGCTCCCGCTGCTTGACCGAGTCGGTCTCGCGCAGCATCCGGCTGTAGATGTCGGCCTCCTCCGGATCGCTGTAACCGCCGTAGTTCTCGACGAACACGTCGTGCGGCAGGTATTTCTGCGTATCCAGCACCGGATTGACCACGCTGTTGCAGTTGGCCTCGACCACCACGTCGAAGTCGCCGCCGCGCATCGCCGCAAACCAGGGGCCGGTCGGCACCACGCGCTGGGTGACGGTCACGCCGATCTTGCTCCATTGATCGACCAGCCAGGTGCCCACGTATTTGTACGGCTGATCGACGTTGCGATTGAGCAACTCGAAGTGCAGGTTCTCCTGCCCGGCCTCCTTCAGCAGGCGGCGTGCCTCGGCGCGCGACTTCTCGATGTCGGGCCAGAACCCGGCCAGTTTCTGCAGCTCGTCCTTCGTCGCGGCCAGCGGCGAGCCGGGGAACACGATGCCGCCCACGGTGTGCACGTTGGCGATCTTCGACAGCGCCGGTGCGCCACCCCACTGGTCCACCGCCAGCAGCAGCGCCTTGCGCACCCGCACATCGTCGAACGGCTTGCGTCGCTCATTCGGCGTGATCAGGTTGCCGCAGTTCCAGTCGCTGGTCTGCACCTTCACCTTGTCGCCGAGTTCGCGCTTGAGATCGTTGATCGCGGACGGCGGCAGGCCGCGGAACTCCATCGCGGCGCGGCCGGAGTGGATCGCCTCCACCCGCACCACCTGCTTCTCGGCGAAGATGCCGATGAAGCCGTCCAGGTACGGCAGTCCCTTGTGATAGTAGTCCGGATTGCGTTCGCCCTTGATTTCCTGGCCGATATCGTAGGCGACGAACTTGAACGGGCCGGAGCCCATCACGTGCTGTTCGAACCAGTGCGGATCCTTGTCCAGAATCGCCTTCGGATAGATCGCCGCATAGGGATCGGCGAGCGACGGCAGGAAGGTGCTGGTAGCGAACTTCAGGCGAAACACGACGGTGGTCGCATCGGGCGCCTCGACCGAATCCACCACCGAGTACCAGTTTGCCCGCGCGCTCAGCACGCCCGGCCGCGGAAAGATAATCTCGTGCCAGCTCGCGGCAACATCCGCCGCGGTCAGCGGCGAGCCGTCGTGGAACTTCACGTCAGTGCGGATCTTGAACGTGTAGGTCTTGCCGCCGTCGGTCGGCTGCGGGATCGACGTGCACAGGTCGCAGACGAACTGCGTGGTGTCGGAGGGATTCTCCGGATTGACCCGCATCAGCACGCTGTAGAATGGAGCGACCGCATGCACCAGCGCATAGGTGGCCTCGCGATGCAGGTCCAGGCTCGGCGGCGCATCCGCCGGAATCATATAGGTTAGGGTGCCGCCGCGCTTCGGGGTGGCCTCTCCGGTGTTGGCAGCCATAGCGGGGCCGGTTGCGACGAGCGCCCCGAGCCATGCTGCGAGCAAAGCTGATCGCATCACTGTTGTCTCCCTTGGGTTCGGTTCCTCCTGAGTTTGTCTTCCTCGTTTATTGGCCGGGCTGCAGCGGCGCAGCCGACGGCGGGCGTCACCCGATCATCGCACTTCGCTGCACGCGACGAAATGCCCCGGCCGCAGCTCGCGCAGCTCTGGCCGTGTACGCTTGCACCCCTCCACTGCGATCGGACAGCGCGGATGAAACACGCAACCGGATGGCGGGTTGATCGGGCTCGGCACCTCGCCCTGCACCGGGCGAAACGTGCGATGGGCCTCGACCGACGGGTCGGGCACCGGCACCGCCGCGAGCAACGCCTGCGTATACGGATGCAGTGGATTGCCGAACAGCTCGTCGCTGTCGGCCAATTCGACGATGCGGCCGAGATACATCACCGCCACGCGCTGGCAGAGATGCCGCACCACCGACAGGTCATGTGCGATGAACAGATAGGTCAGGCCGAACTGCTCGCGCAGGTCCTCGAGCAGGTTCACCACCTGCGCCTGGATCGAAACGTCCAGCGCCGACACCGCCTCGTCGCAGACAATGAACTCCGGGTTCAGCGCGAGCGCGCGAGCGATTCCGACGCGCTGCCGCTGCCCGCCCGACATTTCGTGCGGATAACGGTCGGCGAAGCGCGGGCTCAGTCCGCACACCGACAGCAGCTCGCGCACCCGCGCGGTGCGCTTCGCCGCGTCCGGCTCGATGCCGTGCACCTTGATCGGCTCGGCGATGATGTCGCCCACCTTCATGCGCGGGTTCAGCGAGCTGTACGGGTCCTGGAAGATCACCTGGATGCGGCGGCGCAACGCCAGCAGCTCCTTGCGCTCCATCCGCGCGATATCGACCCCGTCGTACAGAATCTCGCCCGCTGTCGGCCGCTCCAGCCGCAGGATGCAGCGGCCGGTGGTGGTCTTGCCGCAGCCGCTCTCACCGACCAGGCCGAGCGTCTCGCCGCGGCGTACGGAAAAATCGATGCCGTCGACCGCCTTCACCTCGCCGACCAGCTTGCGCGCGACCAGGCCCTCGGTGATCGGGAAGTGCATGCGCAGCCCCCTCACCTCCAGCAGCGGCCGGCCGATCGCGCTCACGCCGCCGCCCCGGTCTCACGCACGTCGCGGCTGCGAAAGCATGCGGCGAGATGGCCGGCCACGCCCGCCGGCTCCAGCATGGGCTGTCCGGCCGCGCAGGCCTCCACCGCGAAGCGACAGCGCGGACGAAACGCACAGCCGGCATCGAGCCGCGTCAGATCCGGCGGTTGGCCTTCCACCGGATCGAGCCGCTCCTGCCGCGGCCGATCCAGCCGTGGCACCGACCGCAGCAGCGCGATCGTGTAGGGATGGCGTGGGTTGTGGTACACGTCCGCCGCCGGTCCGCTTTCCACCAGGCGGCCCGCATACATCACGTTCACCCGGTTGGCGTAGCGCGCCACCACCCCGAGGTTATGCGTGATGATGATCAATGCGACGTTCAGCCGCCGCGTCAGGTCCTTCATCAATTCCAGGATCTGCGCCTGGATCGTCACATCCAATGCGGTGGTCGGCTCGTCGGCGATGATCAGCTTGGGATCGCAGGCCACCGCCATGGCGATCATGATGCGCTGGCGCATGCCGCCCGAGAGCTGATGCGGATACTGCTTCAGGCGGCGTCCAGCATCGGCGATGCCGACCAGGCCAAGCAGTTCCACCGCGCGCCGGTGCGCGGCCGCTCGGTCCATGCCGCGATGCTGCTCCAGCGTTTCGGTGATCTGCCGTCCGATGGTCAGCACCGGGTTCAGCGAGGTCATCGGCTCCTGGAACACCATGCCGATGTCCCCGCCACGAACTTCGCGCATCTCTGCATCCGTGAGTTGCATGATATCGCGGCCGGCAAAACGAATCTCACCTTGCGTGATGCGACCAGGCGGATCGGGGATCAGGCGCAGTATCGACAGCGCGCTCACTGACTTGCCGGAGCCGCTTTCGCCGACGATCGCCACGGTCTCGCCAGGATCGACTGTGTAGGAAATGCCGTCGACCGCGCGCACGAGTCCGGCACCGGTGCGGAACTCGGTGTGCAGATCCTTCACTTCCAGGAGTGGTGGCAATACCCCTCCCCGACGCAGCCCCTGTGACGTGCGTATTGTTGGGTGTTCTATTCTTGGTCGCGGGGAACTTGGTATCGGCGGCGGCGGTACAAGTCAACGCCGCTGAGGCAGCACGGGCCTCGCGGGGTCAGGCCAGCGAGCCCGACTGCGGCACGTGGCGTGCCAACCGCTGCGCCACGTCGCGCTCCAGCTTCGTTACGCGTCTGGTGGATTTCCACACTTCCGCCGAGCCGTGATAGGGATCACGCTGGAGCAGGCTCTCGGCTCTCGATTCAGCCTGCGCGTCGGTCTCGCAGTCGAGATCATGCGCCTGTACAATGTGGTCGTCGGCATCGAGGATGTAGCAGCGATAGCCGACCATTTGACCCCCCGTAGTCGCCGCCCCTTCGGCTGGGCCAGTCAAACCCTAGCGTTAAACTGAACTCGTGCCAACCAATTTTTCAGCGCAACGAAAAAATTCGTGGCGCCGATAAATCATGTCGACAACAGTTTTCGGACAGCAAGTGCTGGCGGCCGAATAAACGCAACAGCCAAGCCTTCCAGTCAAGATAATATGATTCTTCTCACGAATGGGTGCCCGCTGACGGAGGCAGGCGGAATATCAACGAAGGCAGCCGCGGAGCTACTCACCGAACCTTGACCTGCACTGAATGCATCCAGCGGAATTGTCGGCCGTTTCACTGCAGGCACGAAGAACCCAACAGACGGAACACGACCGGTCGGCCGTGGTCATCAATAAAGGAGACAGACATGGACAAGGATCGCATCGAAGGCGCGGCCAAACAGGCCAAGGGCAAAGTGAAGGCCACCTGGGGCAAGCTCACGGGTGACGCCAAAACCGAGGCCGAAGGCAAGACGGAACAGGCCGAAGGTCGCGTACAGAACGCAGTCGGTGGCATGAAGGATACCGCCCGGGAAGTACGCGAACGGGTGACCCGCAAGGAATGATCCGCAGTGTCAACGCTGCTTCTGATCGTCCTGATCGTTCTGCTGTTGGGCGCGCTGCCAACCTGGCCGTACAGCGCCGGGTGGGGATACTACCCGAGCGGCGGGCTTGGACTCGTGGTGCTGATTATCGTCGTTCTACTGCTGATGGGGCGAATATGACACGGGTGGCGGCGTGAGCACTCAGGCCGCCACCCTCTCCGCGCGCACATCCTTGATGTCGCGGAACGCCAGCGCCGGCGCAAGATCGGCCGCTCGCCGCATCATGAACGCGGAGGTGGCGAGAAACACCGGATCACCGTCCACATCGTCGGCTATTGCGTTGTGGTTCTCGGCAATGAATTTGCCCAGTGCCACGCGATCCGCAGACGACACCCAGCGGGCCAGCGCATAAGGTGATGCCTCGAAGCCCATCGCCACCCCGTATTCAGCCGCGAGCCGCGCGGCCAGAACGTCCAGCTGCAGCGTGCCGACCACGCCGACCAGCGGGGCGCCGCCATCGTGTGGGCGGAACAACTGCACCACGCCTTCCTCCGCCAGTTCCGCAAGCGCCTGGCGCAGCTTCTTCGCCTTCATCGCATCGTCCAGCCGCACCCGGCGAAGGATTTCGGGGGCGAAATATGGCACACCCACGAAGTTGATGTCTTCACCATCGGTAAGCGTGTCGCCGATGCGCAGCGTGCCGTGGTTCGGGATGCCCACCACGTCGCCGGCGAACGCCTCATCGACGATCTCGCGTTCGCGGGCAAAAAAGAACTGCGGCGCATGCAGCGGAATTTGCTTGCCCGTACGCACCTGCTTCAGCCGCATACCGCGTGCCAGACGACCGGAGCAGACGCGGGCGAACGCGATCCGGTCGCGATGGTTGGGGTCCATGTTCGCCTGAATCTTGAATACCAGTGCGGTCAGCCCTGACTCGCTGGCCTCCACCATGCGGGTGTCCGCCTGTTGCGCGCGTGGCGCAGGCCCGTACTCCGCCAAGCCGTCCAGCAGGTCGCCAACGCCGATACTCTTGATTGCGCTGCCGAAATAGGTCGGCGTGAGATGACCGGCACCGAACGCCTCGCGGTCGAACTCGGGCAGCGCGGCGCGGATCAGGTCAACCTCGTCGGCCAGCGCGGCCAGGCGCCGATCGGACTGTGGCAGTTCCGCGGTCAGACGCAGCGCGCGTGCGCGCAGGTCGTAGGTGCCGGCGAAGTCGGCGGCACGGCCCACCGGCCAGGTCACCGGCGCGGTATCGAGCGCCAGCGTCGAGGCTATTTCGTCCATCAACTCGATCGGGTCGCGGCTCTCGCGGTCCATCTTGTTGATGAAGGTAACGATCGGAATGTCGCGCAGGCGGCAAATCTCGAACAGCTTGCGGGTCCGCGCCTCGATGCCCTTGGCGGCGTCGATCACCATCACCGCGGCATCGACCGCGGTGAGCGTGCGGTAGGTGTCCTCTGAGAAGTCCTCGTGGCCGGGCGTGTCGAGCAGGTTGAACACGCAGCCGGCGTGCTCGAAGGTCATCACCGATGTCACCACCGAGATGCCGCGTTCACGCTCGATACCCATCCAGTCGGAGCGGGTGCGGCGGCGTTCGCCCTTGGCGCGGACGTTGCCCGCCAGCTGGATCGCGCCGCCGGCGCGCAACAGGTGCTCGGTGAGCGTGGTCTTGCCGGCGTCGGGGTGGGAGATGATCGCGAAGGTGCGGCGGCGGGCGATCTCGCCAAGGGTATCCGTATTGCGGTCGGTCATCTGGGCCTCATGCGAAGGTGCCGGCGGAGGAGAACCCGCCGGCACCAGCCCTGTCATATGGGGAGGCCAGAGAAGATAACAGCGGTCGGCCTCCTGGGCATTCATCCATCGGACCGTCGCTGGTTCGCGACCAGTCGCTTGCGCAGGAAGTGGCGGGTTTGGCCGGCTGGATAGTCATCCAGGGCACCGAACTGCTGATAACCCAGCGCCAGGTAGAACCCGCGCGCCTGAAACGTGTCCAGCCAGGCCGAATGACAACCCGCGCCCACAGCATGCGCCTCGGCCTTCGCCAGCAGCGCCCGTCCGATGCCGCGGTTGCGCCACGCGTCGCCGACCCACAGCGCCTCCACAAACAGCCATTGCCAGGACAGCACGCCGCTCAGCCCAGCCACCAGCGCGTTGGTCTCGTCGCGCAGCAGCAGCGCAAAGCGTTGCGCGTCCTGCGGCACCGTCCGCGCATGGAACGCGTTGATTTCCTGGCCCAGTGTAATGCGCGTCTCCGCCGACGGAGCCGCATCGAAGCTGAGACGAAGCTCGCCGGGAATGCCGGTTGCGCTTTGCTCCATGTGCCTCCTCCCCGCGGCTCCCCACTATGCCATAAGAAACCGCCGATCCTGCCGTTGGAGATCGTTCGACGATGTGCCGCCTCTGCCTGTCGCGCCGTTCCGTGCTGGCGGCTCCAGTCATGCTGGCGTTGGCGCCTGCCCGTGCGGCAACGGCAGGCAACGTGCCGATCGAGCCGCGCATGCGCCTGGCGAACCCATCGCCGGACCGCCTTGTGGTCGCCTTGACCCTCGATGCCTGTCCAGGCGCGTTCGACGAGCGAATCGGCGCGGCGTTGGTCGAGAATTCTATCCCGGCGACAATTTTCGCGACCGGCCTCTGGATGCGTCAAAACCCAGCCGGCCTCGCGTTCCTCCTGGCGCATCGCGAGCTGTTCGCCATCGAGAACCACGGCGAGCTGCATATCCCGCCGGTGCTCGGCCGCGGCAGTATCTACGGCATTCCGGTCGCCGGCGATCTTGCCACCGTACGGCGTGAGGTATCCGCGGGGGCAGCCTCCATCACCACCGCGACCGGATCGGCACCGCGCTGGTATCGCGCGGCAACCGGCTATTACAGCCCCGCAGCGATGGCGGAAATCCAGCTTCTTGGCTTCGGCATTGCGGGATATTCACTCAACGCCGATGCAGGCGCCTCGCTGCCCGCGCGCAGCGTCGCCGCCCGCATCGCCAGGGCGACCAATGGCGACATCATTGTCGCACACATCAATCAACCGTATCGGCCGAGCGGTCCCGGGGTGGTCACCGGAATCCGAGAGTTGCAACGGCGCGGCGCCAGCTTCCTCCGCCTCGATCAGCTTGCCGCGGCAGACCTCGCCGACGCCTGACCGGCGGCGCGTTGCCGACACCTGCCGATCAGCGCATTCTTGGCCATCTGACCACGGAGGGCCGCGATGACCGCGCAACCGGCGATCGGCACCCGCGAATGGCCGGACGATGGATGTTCGCGGGTACCGAACTGGATCTACACCGATCCGCAGATTTTCACGCGCGAGGTGGACCGCATCTTCGGCTCGGCGGACTGGCTCTATGTCTGCCTCGAAGCCGAAATCCCCAATCCCGGCGACTTCAAGCGCAGCCAGCTTGGCAACCGCGAGGTGATCGCGGTCCGCGGCACCGACGGCGCGATCAACGTGCTGGTCAACCGCTGTGCGCATCGCAGCATGCAGGTCTGCACCGCCAGCCGCGGTTCGGCGAAAGAGTTCGTCTGCCCCTATCACCAATGGACCTACGACCTTGCCGGCAATCTGCTCGGTGTGCCGTTTCGCCGCGGCTACCGCGACCAGGGCGGCATGCCGGCTGATTTCCGCCCCGAGGAGCACGGCTTGCGACGCCTCGCGGTGACCGACCGGCGCGGCGTGGTGTTCGCCAGCTTCGGCGCGCCCAACGAATCGCTGGAGACCTATCTCGGCGACCGCATGGTGGGTTATTTCGACCGCGTTTTCGATGGCCGCGAGCTCGTCGTACTCGGCCACATGCGCCAGCGGATCCCCAGCAACTGGAAGCTGATGTTCGAGAACATCAAGGATCCGTACCACGCCAGTCTGCTGCACGTGTTCCTCGTCACCTTCGGCCTGTTCCGCCTGGATCAGCAATCCGCCGTCGAAATGGACGATACCGGCCGCCACGCCGTGCTGGTCAGCCGCCGTGGCGCGCAGGAGACCAACGAGGCGACCGCGCAGATGCGTGCGTTCAAGCCCGGCTTCGCGCTGCACGACCCGCGCCTGCTCGACCCGGTGCGCGAGTTTCCCGGCGACGCCACCGTCGTGATGCAGACGCTCTGGCCCAACCTGATCGTGCAGCAGCAGTCCAACACGCTGGCGATGCGGCAGATCGTGCCGCTCGACGCGCGCAGCTTCGATCTCGCGTGGACGTTCTTCGGCTACGCGGATGACACGCCGGAGATGCGTCAGCGGCGCCTGCGCCAGGCCAATCTGATGGGTCCCGCCGGCCTGGTGTCGCTCGACGACAGCGAGGCAATGCTGCTCTCACAGGCCGGCATCGACAACAACGACGACGCGACATGCCTGGTGGAGATGGGCGGCCGCGCCGTGGTCAACGAGCCGCACATGGTGACCGAGACCGCGATCCGCGGCTTCTATCAGCACTACCGCTCGGTCATGGAGCTGTAGCCGACATGATCGCGGCGCTGCCCGGCATGGCCGTCGGGGTGGAGTTGCGGGCGCGTCTCGCCGATCTCTATTGCGCTTACGACGATGCGCTCAACGATGGCGCACTGGAGCGCTGGCCGGAGTTGTTCACCGCTGCTTGCGTCTACAAGGTTATCCCGCGGGAAAATGTCGAACAGGGCTTCCCCATCGCGCTGATCTACTGCGAGAGCCGCGACATGCTGGCGGACCGCGTCGTGGCGCTGCGCGAGACCGCGCTGTTCGCGCCGCGCATCGCGCGCCGGATCACCAGCGGCATTTGCCTGCGTGCGATCGAGCCCGACGGGCTGCGTCTGTCGGCAAGTTTCGCGGTGTTCCAGACGATGCAGGATCAGCCGAGCGAGCTGTTCCTCTGCGGTCGCTGTCAGGACCGCGTGGTCGATGATGGCGGAGACCTGCGCTTTGCCGAACGGCTGTGCATCTACGACTCCACCATCATCCCGACCTCGCTGGTCTATCCGGTCTGACGCAAGCTACTGCATCGTCGATTTCGGTGTCGGCAAGATGCGCTGGATGTGCATCTTTTCGCGGTCCAGGCATTCCGGCACCCGCGGCGCAATCTTGGTCTTCCAGTGGTCGGTGTCGTACACGGCCTTGTACAGCGCCTCGCGCTCGGCCTCGCTGTTGAAGCGACGGATCCAGACATAGGTGGACTCCTCGGTCTCGCCGCGGAAGCTGCCGCAGATCACCATGCCCTTGGCAATCTGGAACGGAATGATCTCCTCCTCCATGATCTTCACCCACTCGTTCATTTTGCCGGGCCGCACGAAGTACTGGCGGAGTTCGTAGAAGGCCATTGTGTCCGTCTCCTGTTGGATTGCCCGCCGCAGCATAGGCGGAGGACCGCGGGATGACCAATGCACCCGCCTGGCCTTCGGACGGCTCGGGTCCCGCGTGTCGTGCCGGCAGGGCGCACTGCCTGACGCTCAGTGCGTGGGGCCTGCCCCCAGTACATCATGTAGAAAATCGCGCATCCGTGCCGCGGCGTCGCCGGCTGCCGCCGCATCGTAGGCAATGGCATGTCCGAGATATCTATGAGGCTGCCCAGGTGAATCAAACGCGTGCACTGCATCGGGATATACCACCAGCTGTACCGGCACGCCCCGCTCGGAAAATCGGGTGATCCCGATATCGCTTTCGTGCGCTGCCAGCTTCCGACACGCATCCGCCGTCGTCCAGTCGTCGCGTTCGCCGATCAAGATCAGCACTGGAACGGTCATCTCGCCGTTGCTGATCTGGCAAGATGGGTAGTACGCGACCGCGGCGCGGAAGTGCTCCGGCTGGATGCGTTCCAGCGGTCCCGCCTCGGTGGCGTAGAGCACCGCACTGGCGCCCATCGAATAGCCGATCACCGCGACTCTGCCGGGATCGACGAAATCCTGCGCCACCAGCCAGTGCAGCGCCGCATAGGCATCGACCAATTCTGCGGCGGAGCCCAGGCCATGCTGGCACAGATTCGCGTCGCCCAGACTGTCGGGCGCCAGCGCCACGTAACCCCAGCTCTTCAGTGTAGACGCCGCTGCGATGTCATGCTGGCCAAAGCCCGTGCACCAGTGCAGCACGACAACCGCGGGCAACCGGCCCGGCAGATCCGGGCGGGCCAGATACCCCAGCAATGGCGCCGCATCCACCGCCGGTCCCAGCACGAGCGGGGCACGCTGCGGCGCCACTTGCACAAGCTCGTCGGCCAACGCGGCAGGCTGGCCAATCAGCAGACCGAACATCGCGGCGAGCCGTGACCAGTGACGCAAGTCACGCAAGGATCGCATCCGTGCGGGGAAAATCGTTGCCCTTGCACAGCAGTGCGGCGTCCAGCCGGCGCGCGCAGGCATAGGCGAAGCAGTCACCGAGGTTGAGGGAAGCGGGGTGGCGTCCCTTACCGAAACGCTCGAACGCATCGATTGCCGCGCCACCCAACTCGGCATCGATCGCCATCGCCATCGCGCCCGTCTCGGCGAAGAACTGCTCGAGTATCGGCATGACTGCCGATGGTGGGACATTGTTGATGCGGGCGAGGCCTAGCGCCGCCTCGAAGATGGCGATCGGTGAAATCCAGACCTCGCTCGCCTGGTCGAGACGCGCCGCGAGGCTGGCCGCGTCGTCCTCCTGCGCAATGATCCCGATGATCGCCGAAGCGTCGAGGAACGTCATGTGTTCCCGGACAACTCGTCAAAGAAGGCCTTGTCGGCCGACCGACCACCGGGCTTGCGGAGCGCCATGAAACGCTCATGGATCGGCTGCAGCCGGATGATCAGAGGAACCCTGGACTTCTCACGCGCGTACTCATGCTCGACCGCCTCCCGAACGGTTTCGGTGAGGGTCTTGCCCTTGAGGCGTGCCAGGCGACGAACCGCCTGATCGGTGTCCTGATCCCTGATATGGAAAGCCATGATCTATATCGACTCGTCTAGATGCGAGGACGAGTTAGTGTATAGGCGATGCCGTCAGTTTGGCAAAGCGGTGTATTTGCCTCTGGCCTCACGCCGGCCTGCGGCATACATCTGCGATGCCCAGCGACCCTGTGAGGCATCTCATGGCCCCATCTTTCCCCACCACCCGTCTCCGCCGCCTCCGTCAGTCGGGGAGCCTGCGCTCCCTGGTGCGCGAGACCACCGTCACCGCCGACGACCTTATCCAGCCGCTGTTCGTCGAGGAGGGCATCGACGATCCGCTGCCGATCGCCGAAATGCCAGGCGTGTCGCGCATCCCCGAACGGAAGCTGCAGCATGTCGTGGAGGGTTTGGCGCGTGATGGCGTGAAGGCGCTGATGTTGTTCGGCATTTCGCACCACAAGGACGCCTCCGGCAGTGACGCCTGGAGCCATGACGGCCTGGTGGCGCGGATGGTGCGGCAGGCGAAGCGGGTCGCGCCGGAGCTGGTGGTGATCCCCGACATCTGCTTTTGCGAGTACACCGACCACGGCCACTGCGGCGTGATCGAGCACGACCGGGTGGCGAACGACGTCACGATCGAGAATCTGGCGCGCCAGGCGGTGGTGGCGGCCGCGGCCGGCGCCGATCTGGTGGCGCCGTCAGCGATGATGGATGGGCAGGTGGCGGCAATCCGCCACGCCCTCGACGCAGCGGGGCACCCTGATACGCCGATCATGGCCTACTCGACCAAGTTCGCGTCAGCGTTCTACGGCCCATTCCGGGTGGCGGCCGGATGCGAACTGAAGGGTGACCGCAAGACCTACCAGATGGACCCGATGAACGGCCGCGAGGCGTTGCGCGAGTCATTGCAGGACGCAGCCGAGGGCGCGGACATGCTGATGGTGAAGCCGGGGCTGGCGTATCTGGACGTGCTGGCCCGGTTGCGCGAACGCACGCTGTTGCCGATCGCGGTGTACCAGGTGAGCGGTGAATACGCGATGATCAAGTTCGCCGCCGCCGCCGGGGCACTGAACGAGCCGGTGGTGGTGCGCGAGACGCTGGGCGCATTCAAGCGGGCGGGCGCGGATCTGATCCTGTCGTACTTTGCGCGGGATGTGATTCGCGAGGGCTTCTGAGCCTCGGCCCGCAGCGCCTGTTCAGGCGTGGCCGGTTTGGCGGGCAGCTCTGAAATCGGTCTTCCCCGGGATGATCAGTAACCGGCGGCCGCATACGGCCCGGCGCCACGGCGATAGACCAGCAAGGCCCGCTGGTACCGGCATACCAGTTCGCCGGTATCGACGAACGCGCGCGTCTCGACCTGGGCAATGCCCTGCGTCGGGCGCGATTCCGATCCGCGCACCGCGCCGATCGTCGATTCGGCGTAGATGGTTTCCCCGGGTCGGACCGGGCGGGGCAACTCGATGTCGGTCCAGCCGAGATTGGCAACCACGCGACCCAGGGTGCGGGTGGTGAGCGCCGTCACCACGCCGATCACCAGCGGCTCGAAGATCGCCGGCGCGATTTCCTGGTATTTGCGCAGATAGGCCGCATCGCTCCAGCGCGGATTGATCTCGAGCGAGCGGAGCGCATGCAGCCGGCTCTCAGCGAAATCGAAGCTGCGGCCCGGCCAGTGTACGAATGTCTCGCCCGGAACGAGGTCTTCGAACCCAAGCCCGGTCTGCTCGATCAAGCTGCCGTCCGGTGCAGGATGATAGAGACGGAATCGCTGCTCCACGGCAGGCTCGGCGTCTGGCTTGTCCTCAGGGTGCCGGTCGCGGCGATAGATCTCGATCCGGCACATGATCTTGCTCACCACCTGGTGGTCCTGATTGACGCCCTCGATAGTGCAGCTCACCTGTCCGACATCCGCGTCGTCGCCTGCGTCCAGCGTGTTGACCGTCGACATCGCATACAACGTATCGCCGCCGAACACCGGATGCGTCATGGCGATGCTGTCGATGCCGAGCATGTTGCGCCGTCGGTACCAGGTACGCGACGTCATGCCGAACAACCGCTGTATCGTCATGGTGCTGACGCCGAGCGGACGCTTCCATTCCGTCTGCGCGGCGTAGTGGCTGTCGAAATGCAGTTGCGCGTTGTTGATCAGATCGACCGCGTCGTCCCGGTTGTCCTGCTGCGAGATATCGATGCCGGGCCGATGGCAGATGCGCATCCCGGTACGCAGATCCTCGAAGCTCAGACCGAAGCGTTCACGATAGCGGCCGGGTCCGAGGCGGAGGTAGCCGGTACTCACTCATCTCACTGTTCCTCGACAATCGGCGCTCCTCGACAATCGGCCGGGATCATGTGGCCCGGCGCAAGGATGCGTGCGAACTGCACGATTCCGCTGCGGGAAGGGAGCGCAGTTCGCGCCGCTGCATGGGCGTCCGGCGGCGGCGAGGCCAGCCGGAGGAGCGGCCGGCCACCCTCGTGGATGTCTTCGTGAATGCGCGCTACGGCGCGATCCGCCGGGTCGGGCGGCGCTGCAGGAACTGCTCGGGACCGCGGAGGCTGCAGCGCCCACCTCGTCCCCGGGGCTCGTCCACGGGCGCGTCCGCGATGCTCGTCGGCCGGCAGCCGCGCTTAGCGCGAATAGTACTCCACCACCAGATTCGGTTCCATCTGCACCGGGTACGGCACGTCCGTCAGCTTCGGCGTGCGTGCGAACCGCCCCTTCATCGCGCGGTGGTCGACCTCGAGGTACTCCGGTACATCGCGCTCGGTGCTCTGCGCCGCGTCCAGCACCATGGCCAGCTGCTTCGATTTCTCTTTCACCTCGATGGTGTCGCCGTCCTTCACGCGATACGACGCGATGTTCACCCGTCGGCCGTTCACGTGCACGTGCCCGTGCGAGATGAACTGCCGCGCCGCGAACGGCGTTATCGCGAACTTCATGCGGTACACCACCGCGTCGAGCCGGCGCTCCAGCAGCTCGATCAGCAACTGCGACGAGTCGCCGCGCACCCGCACCGCCTCCTGGTAATAGCGGCGGAACTGCTTCTCGCTGATGTTGCCGTAATAGCCGCGCAGCTTCTGCTTGGCAGCCAGCTGCGTCCCGTAGTCGGTGGCCTTCTTGCGACGCTGGCCGTGCTGGCCTGGACCGTACTCGCGCTTGTTGATCGGCGATTTCGGCCGCCCCCAGAGGTTCACCCCCAGGCGGCGGTTGATCTTGTACTTGCTCTCGGCGCGCTTGGTCATGCTGCGCGTTGCCTTTCGTTCGGCTCTTGTTGCACCGGTAGGCCACGCGACGCGTGACGGGCGCAGGCCAATCCGGGTTGCCCCGGGGCCTGTCCACGTTCCCGGCAGTGAGGCGCCGCTTCTACGGGCCGGCCCCAGCCTTGTCAAACCCGCCGCCCATCCGTAGCACTGCCCGCATGGTCGATCGCGGTGACATCGTCTGGCTCGGCATCGCCTCCGGCGTCTCCGGCTGCCTGATCGGCGGCATGATGCTGGGCATCGGCATGGACCTGATCGTCAACGGTCAGCCGCTGGGCTGGCTGCTGATGCTGCCCGGCGCGCCGGTCTCGGCGATCCCGGGTTGGCTGCTCGGCCGCCGGCTGGCCGGGCAGCTTTAGTGTGTCCACCTCGACATCCGCGGCCGCCCGCCCGCCTGAGCCGGCCCAGGCGCCCATGGCTGCCGAGTTGTGAGGAGAAGGCCAATGCAACAGGTGGTTAAATCGGGCCGGCCAGCCGGTCCGCTGACACTCGCGATCGATGTCGGCGGTACGCATCTGAAGGCGGCTGTGCTGTCGCCGGCCGGCGTAATGTCCACCGGTCCAGTGCACATCGAGACGCCACACCCGGGCACGCCGGATGCCGTCATCGAGGGGCTCTACGAACTGGTCCAGCCGCTCGGGCGGTTCCAGCGTATCTCGATCGGCTTCCCGGGCGTGGTGCGCAGTGGCCGCATATTGACCGCGCCGAACCTCGGCAACGAGGCGTGGCGCGACTTTGCCCTGGCCAAGACCCTCACCGAGCGGCTGGGCGCGCCGGCCCGACTGGCGAATGACGCAACCGTGCAGGGGCTGGGGGTGATCTCCGGGCGCGGACGCGAGTGTGTGATCACACTCGGCACCGGCATGGGCTTCGCGCTGTTCGAGGACGGCATACCGGGGCCGCATCTCGAGCTCAGCCAACACCCGGTGCGCGGGCGCAAGACGTACGATCGGTACATCGGCAACGCGGCGCTGCACGAGGTGGGCCGCAAGCGCTGGAACCGCCGGGTGCGCAAGGCGATCGGCTGCATCGCCACCCTGACGAGCTTCGATATGCTCTATATCGGCGGCGGCAATTCCCGGAATGTGCAGGGAGAACTGCCCGACAAGGTGAGGATCGTGTCGAACGAGGCCGGCATCACCGGCGGCATCCGGCTGTGGGATGCGGCCCTCGATGCGATGTTCGCGGCAGCCTGACGGTCAGCCCGTCACGACCCGCCGAGCTGCCTGCACCGCCGCGTCCAGCGCGTTCAGAAAATTCGAGCGGTCGGCGCGCGTCAATGCCGCGGGACCGCCGGTGTTCACGCCGATCTCGCGCAGATGCCGCGATACCTCGCGCCCGGCGAGCGCGCTGCCGATGTTGTCCTGCGTCCAGGGTCTGCCGGTCGGCGAGACAGCGCGCGCTGCCTTGCCGAGACAGCGAGCGGCCAGCGGGATGTCGGCGGTGACGCAGACATCGGCGGCCGTGATCCGCTCGGCGATCCAGTCATCGGCTGCATCCGGTGTGGCATCGACGATGACCATCTGCACGTTGGCGAGGCCCGGCGGGCGGATCGGGCGCGAGCCATTGGAGACAACCAATACCGACACGCCGACACGGGTGGCGACGCGGTAGATCTCCTCGCGCACCGGACAGGCATCGGCGTCGATATAGATTGCGGTCATTGGCTACACCGGCACGTCGCCCTTCAGCATGATCCGGTACAGATACCGCACCTGTCCCATGTCGTAATCGCCGTTCGCCTTGTGCAGCAGGCAGCGGTTGTCCCACATCACCAGGTCGCCGGTCCGCCATTGGTGGCGATACTCATGTTGCGGCTGCGTCGCATGCGCCAGCAGTTGATCCAACAGCGACAGCGCCTCGGCCTCCGCCATCCCGACGATCCCCTCGATGCGGATCGGGTTGAGGTAGATCGACCTGCGCCCACTCTCCGGATGCGTGCGTACCAGCGGGTGCAGCACCGCGTCCGGCACCTGCTGTCGCGCCGCCTCGCTCAGCGCCATCAGCTTCCGCTCGCTGTGGCGGCTCTGGTACACATGCATGGCGCGCAGCCCGTCGATCCGCTCCCGCGTCGCCGCCGGCAGTGCATCGTACGCGTGCTGCATGTTCACGAACTGAGTGTCGCCACCGCGATCCGGCAACTGCACCGCGTGCAGCACCGTCGCCTTCGGCGGTTCGGCGGCATTCGAGTGATCGGTGTGGTAGCCTTCACCCGGTATGTAGCGGCGACCGTCGGGATAGAAGTCCTGGTTCGAGATGTAGTGGATCTGTGGACACTCCGGCAGCGCGAAGCGCGTGTTGTGCTGCGGGAACACTTCGCCGAACAACTGCACGGCAGCGAACAATTGCCGTGGCGACAGATGCTGGTCGCGGAACACCAGCACCGAATGGTCCACGAACCCGCGGTTCAGCCGTTCCCGCAGCGCGGTACCGACCGGTTGCGTGAGGTCGACGCCGCGGACCTCGGCGCCGGTGTGCAAGGACAAGGGCGTGATCATCGCCGCAGATTGCGCAGCAAGCCGCCCGCGCGCAACCTGCCCGAACCAGCAGGGAAAGGTGCAGTCATGGCAAGCGGTCCGCAATCCAACCTGGACTTCACCAGGTTCTTCGCCGACATGAAGCTTCCGGCGCTGCCGGACATGGAGGCGTTCCTGGCGGCCAACCGCAAGAATCTCGAGACGCTGTCGGCTGCCAATCGTGTCGCCCTGGAAGGCGCGCAGGCGGTGGCGCGCCGGCACATGGAGATTGTGCAGAGCAGCATGGCCGAGTTGACCGAGGCGATGCAGGCGCTTGCCGCCGCCGACGCGCCGCAGGTCAAGGCGGCGAAACAGGCGGAGCTGCTGAAGCAGGCCTATCAGCACGCGGTCGCGCACATGAAGGAACTTGGCGATCTTATCCAGCAGTCGAACGCCGAAGCCCTGTCCTTGATCAACCAGCGGTTCGTCGAGGCGATGGATGAAGTAAAGGCGCTGGCGGAGAAGACACCGCGATAAATTAACCATCTTTCAGAAAATTCAAAAGTCATAGCAGTCACTATATCGTGTAGCCGCAAGCCCCAAACTTTTCAATTGCGCCGTATTGCTGCGCCGGTCAACGACGCGCAAAGTTTTGAGCGCTGGCGTCCTGCTCCCGGGAACGCCGGGAACAGCCGTGCGGCAGCATCGGCTCGATGCATGCCAGGAGCGGACACGTCTGTCTCCGTGGCACCCAGGGAGGCAAACAACATGGCAACGGCATCCGTCACTCCAAGCGGGCTATCCGAAGCGGAGCATAAGGCACAGTTGCGCCGCGCCGTGGTCGCCAGCACGGTCGGCACCACGATCGAATGGTACGACTTTCTGCTATACGGCACGGTGACAGCACTCGTGTTCGGCAAGCTGTTCTTCCCGAAGTCGGACCCGACCGTCGGGGTGCTCGAGGCGTTCAGCGTGTTCTTCATCGGCTTCGTCGGCCGGCCGATCGGCGCCTTCATCTTCGGCCACTACGGAGACCGCATCGGGCGCAAGGCGACCCTGATCGTCACGCTGCTGGTGACCGGTATCGCAACCGTGCTCGTCGGCTGCGTGCCAGGCTACAACAGCATCGGCATCTGGGGCGCGGTCCTGCTCACGATCATCCGCCTGATCCAGGGCATCGGCGTCGGCGGCGAATGGGGCGGCTCCGTGCTGCTGGCGATGGAGTGGGCACGCACCAACAAGAATCGCGGCTTCCTCTCCGCATGGCCGCAGTTCGGCGCGCCCGCCGGATTGTTCCTGGCGAACTGTGCGGTGCTGTTCTTCAGCTGGTACTCCGGCGACCAGTTCCTCGTCTGGGGCTGGCGCATCCCGTTCTTCCTCAGCGCCGTCATGGTCGTGGTCGGCCTGTGGATCCGGCTCGGCATCCTTGAGACGCCGGTGTTCCAGAAGATCCTGGACGAGGAGCGCGTCGAACGCGCGCCGGTCCTGGAGGTGCTGAGGCGGCAACCGAAGCAGGTCATTCTGACCGCGCTGCTGCGCTTGCCGGAACAGGCGCCGGGCTACATCGTCGGCGCGTGGATCTTCACCTATGCCACGACGGTCCTGGGACTGACGCGCGACTTCGTATTGCTCGCCGTCATTACCCAGACGATCCTGGGTTTCATCTGGGTCGTCTTCGCCGGATACTTCTCGGATTTCGTTGGCCGCAAGAACATGTTCATGATCGGCTGCGTGTTCATGGGGATATTCGGCTTCATCTACATCGGCCTGCTCAATACCGGGATCCCCTGGGTGATCTTCCTGACCATCGCCGTCTCGCTGCTGCCGGTGATGACACAGTACGGGCCGGAGGCGGCGCTGATCGCGGAAAGCTTCACGCCGCGGTTGCGCTACAGCGGCACGTCGATCGGCTACCAGCTTGCCTCGGTGATCGCCGGCGGGCCTTCGCCGTTCATCGCGACCTGGCTGTTTGCCACCTATGGCTCGGCCTGGCCGATCGCATTCTACATCCTCGCCTGCGCGATCGTCGGCATCGTCGCAACGTCAATGCTGACGGACTACACCAACAAGGAGATCTCGGCCGAATACGAGGCGGTGTGACTACACCGGCAGCCTGATCCGCGCCCGCAGCCCGCCCAGCGGGCTGTCCTCCAGCACGATCTCGCCGCCATGCGCTCGCACGATGTCGCGCGCGATCGTGAGACCGAGGCCGGTGCCGCCGGTGCTGTCGCTCTCGAACGGCCTGAACACGCTCTCGCGCCGCTCCGGTGGGATGCCGGGACCGTCGTCGTCCACCGTCACGAACACCATGCGGCCCTGCGGCATCGCCGCCAACGTGACGCGGTGTGCGTGGCGGCGCGCGTTGTCCACCAGATTGGTGATGGCGCGCCGCACCGCATCGGCGCGCAGCGACAACGTCAGCGACGCGGGCGCGTCCACCGCCACCTCGGCGCCGGAACGCCGCGCCCCGGCGGCAACCTCCTCCAGTACCGCCGACAGGTTCACCGGCTCCGCCTGCTCGGCGCCCTCGCCGCGCGCAAACGCGAGATAGCCGCCGATCATGCGCTCCATCTCCTCTACATCGGCGGTCATCTCGGCGACATCCTGACGCAGCTCGCCGCGCATCGGCAGCATCGCCAGCGCCAGTCGCAACCGCGTCAGCGGCGTGCGCAGATCGTGCGATACGCCGGCCAGCATCTCAGTGCGCTGCACCAGGAACCGGCGCACTCGTTCCTGCATGCGATTGAACGCGGTCGCCGCCTGCCGCACCTCGGTGGCGCCCTCCGGCTTGATCGGCCCGATGTCGCGCCCCATCCCAAACGCCTCGGCCGCGCTTGCCAGACGGCGGATCGCCCGCACCTGATTGCGCATGAACAGCGCGGCGATGCCGAACAGCACCATCGCCATGCCGACGATCCAGACCACGAAGATGTAGATCGTGCCGGCATACAGCCGTTTGCGCGGCGCGTTGACGTTCAGGACACCTTGCGGCAGCTGCACGCGGATCAGCACAAAGCGGTTGTCGGACAGCCAGTCGGCGACGAATGGCATGCCGACCTTCTCACGCAGTGAGCTGGCGAGGTCGTCGTCCATCGGACCCAGGATGTTGGTCCTGGGCGTGTTGGGGATCACGGCACCAGGCTCGATGCTCATGTCCAGGTCGAACTCGCTGTTCGCCTTGCCCAGAATCCAGGCCCGATCGGCCTCATCCGGGAAGCGACGCAACATTTCCAGCGTGTAGGCGACCTCGCCTGCGACGGCACCGGACAGACGGCGCGAGACGACGTCGAGATGGCTGCCGTAGAATATCTGCAGCGCAACCGCCAGCAGCAGTACCAGCGGAAGCAGGATCATCAGCAGGCTGCGCCATAGGAGCGAGCGCGGCAGCACCTTCCTGATGCCGCGATTGACGATTCGCGCGGGCTGGATGTCAGGCGGCAGCATGGCGGAGCATTACCACGCTATGCGCCAGGCTTCAGCACATAGCCTCGCCCCCGCACGGTATGCAGGAAGCGCGGCTCGCGCGGATCGGTCTCGACCTTGCGACGCAGCCGCGTCACCTGCACGTCGATCGCCCGTTCGCCCGCCTCGTCCATGCCAAGGGCAGCGGCGATCCCCTCGCGTGACAGCACCTCATTCGGCTTGCGCGCGAGCGCGGTCAGCAGCGCGGCTTCGCCACCGGTCAGCCGGACCACGCCATCCGCACCGCTCAACTCGCCGCGCTCGAGGTCGAAGGCGAGCGCGCCAAGCAGCACCGGACCAGCAGGTGTTTCCTGCACCGGTGCCGGCGCGCGGCGCAGCAGGGCGCGAATCCGCAGCACCAGCTCGCGCGGTTCGAACGGCTTGCCGAGATAGTCGTCGGCGCCCGCCTCGAAGCCCGCGATGCGATCTTCCGGCGCGCCGCGGGCGGTGAGCAGCAGGACCGGCAACTCGCTGCCCCGCTCACGGCGCAGCGACTCGGTCAGGGTCAGGCCGTTCTCGCCGGGCATCATGACGTCGAGCACCAGCAGGTCAGGATGCAAAAAGCGCATCTTGTCGCGCGCGTCGATCGCGCTCTCCGCGGTGGTGACCCGGAAGCCTTCTCCGGCCAGATAGCGCGACAGCAGTGCGCGAAGTCTCGCGTCGTCGTCCACCACCAGGATGTGGGCATCCTCCGCCATCAGTCTCCCCTTGTGCGACCCAGGTCGATATAGCCGCGCGCACTATCGTCCATGATGCCGCGCATGACCCGGCGGAAGCCATCCACCGCGGCCGAGCCGGCCTCGCGATACGCCTGCCGCAGCCGGTCCTTCTGGCGCTCGAACAGACGCCGCTCCAGCGCGGTGCCCACCGCCGTGAGCCTGAGGAGCCGCTGGCGGCGGTCGGTATTGCCTGACGACTGGCCGACATACCCCTGCTCCATCAACACGCCCAGCACGCGGGCCAGCGACTGCTTGGTGATCCGCAGGATGCCCAGCAGATCGGACACGGTGATGCCCGGATTGCGGCCGATGAAATGCAGCGCCCGATGATGCGCGCGGCCGAGGCCGAGCTCGGCCAGCGCCACATCCGCGGCGTTGGTGAAGTCGCGGTAGGCGAAGAACAGCAGATCCTGCGCCATGCGCATCTCGGCCTCGGCCGGATCAGCCTTCGATTGGGGCATGGCAGACATTCGTGGCCAGGTCGCGAATATATGGCAGCGTTGTTGACTTATCGGCGCGACCATCATACTGTCGACCTGTCTGACGAAACAATATTGCGAGAGATGGCGCCATGGAGCTGGTTCCTTTCGACGATCGGGATGGCTTGATCTGGTGGGACGGCGCCCTGGTCCCCTGGCGCGACGCCAAGCTGCACGTTCTGACACATGGGCTGCACTATGCCAGCGCCGTGTTCGAAGGCGAACGGGCGTATGCCGGCCACATCTTCCGGCTGCGCGACCACACTGACCGGCTGATCAACTCGGCCGGCATCCTGGGGTTCGAGATCCCGTTCTCGGCGGACCAGATCGATGCGGCCTGCAACGCGGTGCTGGCGGCGAACCGGCTGACCGATGGATATGTGCGGCCGATCGCCTGGCGCGGCACCGAAATGCTGGCGGTGGCGGCGCAGCACACGAAGATCCACCTGGCGATCGCCGCCTGGCCGTGGCCCAGCTATTTCGGCGCCGATCGGATGGCCGGAATTCGCCTGGGGATGGCAGAGTGGAAGCGGCCCTCGCCGGACACCGCACCGACCGCGGCGAAGGCGACCGGGCTCTACATGATCGGCACGATGTCGAAGCACACGGCGGAGCAGCAGGGCTACGCCGATGCGCTGATGCTGGACTGGCGCGGGCGGGTGGCGGAGACGACGGGCGCGAACATCTTCTTCGTGATGGACGGCGAACTGCATACCCCGGATCCGGACTGCTTCCTGGACGGCATCACCCGGCGCTCGGTGATGAGCCTGGCTCGGCAGCAGCAGATCAAGGTGGTGGAGCGGCCGATCGAACTCGCCGAAATTGGCCGGGCGACGGAGGTGTTCCTGGCCGGCACCGCGGCCGAGGTGACGCCGGTACGAGAGGTCGCCGGGCACCGCTACACGCCGGCACGGCTCACCGAGACGTTGCTGCGAGGCTACGACGCGCTGGTGCGGCAGTCGCCGGCCGAGGTGGCGAAGCTTGTGACCGGGTAGTCCGCTGGGCCGTCCGCCCGCAGCGGCGATCCGGCGGACGGTTCAGTTGGTCAGCGCAAACCGCCGCCGACCCGCCAACCCCGGTCGAAATCGGCCCCCCTCGAACGTCATCCGTCCGGCCGTGCATGATGCCGGCCGTGACCGGAGGACGAACCCAATGCAATACCTGCTGCTGATCCATTCCAACGAGGCCGCGATGCAGTCGGCGCCGCAGGACGCCGTCGCCCGAATGCACGCCGCCTACATGGCGTACACCGACGCCCTCAGCCAGGCAGGCGTGGTGCTGAACGGCAATCGCCTGCGGCCCACCAGCGCGACAACCACGGTCCGTGTCGTTGACGGCAAGACCCAGGTGCTCGACGGTCCCTACGTCGAGACCAAGGAACAGCTTGCCGGCTACTACCTGATCGACGTGCCCGACCTCGATGTTGCACTGTCCTGGGCGGCCCGCTGCCCAGGTGCCAGCGGCGGCGCGATCGAGGTCCGGCCGATCTGGACCATGTAGTGCCCCACCAGACCGATCGCGCCACCGCGCAGGCAGCCGAGACCGTGGCGCGCCACAGCTATGGGAAGTTGGTCGCTTTCCTTGCGGCGCGCACCGGCAACGTGACCGCGGCGGAAGACGCACTCGCTGACGCGTTTGCCGCCGCGCTTACGGCCTGGCCCACCTCCGGCATCCCGCGCAGCCCGGAGGCATGGCTGATGGCGGTGGCGCGGCGCCGGCTGATCGATGCCGCCCGCCGCCGGCGCACGCGCGGCGACGCGGCCGATCACCTGCGCCTCCTGGCCGAGGAGTGGGGGGAGTCGATGGACGATGCAGCAATCCCGGATGACCGCCTGGCCCTGATGTTCGCCTGTGCCCATCCGGCAATCGATCCCGCCATCCGCGCGCCGCTGATACTGCAGACCATTCTCGGCTTCGATGCCGCGGCGATCGGATCGGCCCTCCTGGTATCGCCGGCCACCGTGGGCCAGCGGCTGGTGCGGGCGAAGTCGAAGATCAGGCAGGCAGGCATCCCGTTGCGCGTGCCGGAGCGTGCCGAGCTGCCCGAGCGACTGGATGCCGTCCTGGCCGCAATCTACGCCGCTTTCGCCGGCGGCTGGCTCGATCCGATGCACCGTGACGTGGCCGAGGAGGCACTCTGGCTCGGCCGCCTCGTCGTGTCGCTGCTGCCGGACCAACCCGAGGCACTCGGTCTGCTCGCGCTGATGCTGCATGCCGAGGCCCGGCATGCCGCGCGGCGCGACACGCAGGGCGCGTACGTTCCGCTGGCCGAGCAGGATACCGCCCAATGGGATCACGGCATGATCGAGGAGGCGGAGGCACTGCTGTTCCGGGCCAGCGCGATGGCGGCGATCGGGCGCTATCAGCTCGAAGCGGCGGTGCAATCGGCGCATGCCGCGCGCCGCCTGACCGGGCAGACGGACTGGGCAGCCATCGCTGGGCTGTACCAGGCGCTGTCGGCAATCACCGACTCGCCGGTGGTGGCGATCAACCGCGCCGTTGCGATCGCCGGGCTGGCCGGACCCGAGGCCGGATTCGCCAACCTCGAAGCGCTGGCGGCCGACCGACGGCTGGAGGACTATCAGCCGTACTGGGCGGCACGTGCGAACCTGCTGGCGCAGTTGGGCGACGCAGCGGCAGCCGATCAGGCATACCTGCGCGCGATCCGCCTCGCGGCGGACCCGGCGGTCCGCAGGTTCCTGGCACGGCGCCGGGCGCAGCTGTTACCGCACGGGCTCGCTGCCATGGGTTCGTCCGTGGAATAGCCGCTCGTGTCCAAGCCGTGCGTCTTCTGCGCAAGCATCCGATACCGCCTCGCGGAGGTCCCGCAGCGTTGCGTCGCTGGTCGCGGCCTCGGGCTCGCACGGCTCCGGCGATGCAACACGCGTCATCGGACCCGGCATGCCTCCGGTGAGCCCGCACAGCAGAGCCACGGCTCCCGCCATCAGGATGTAGGTGATCAAGGGACCTCCTGTCGGCATCGACATAGCAAATCCTCAATCACCGTGGACGCCGAAGGTACCCGGGGTATTTCCCAGGAATTGCACTGACTCGAATCGATGGCCGCGGGCGATCTTGCACGCGCAGGTGGCTCCTGCTGTGGTCCCCTGCAGATTCGCATCGCGCACCGACTGACGAAGGAAGCCTCATGCGCCACGTTGTCTGGCTGCTCCTGGCGGCGCTGCTCGCCGGCTGCGGAGACGGGGGTCCATCGACCACGCTCTCGGTCGTCTGCGGCGGGGGCACGCAACTGGTCGGCGCCGCATCGGTAGAGGTGCTGGGAGACCTCGATAACGGGCGGCCAACGATGCAGTTTCCGGATCCTGCGAACCGCGGCAAAGACGGCACCATCTCGGTGCAGCCTCACGAGCGCTGCAAGATCACCGCGTCAGGCAAGTAGGTTCATCGGCTCGCGCAGGACGCCGGCGCCGGTCCCGCCTGGCTTGCCGTTCGGTCGGCGCAGGATCAGCGTCGCCCACATCCCCTCCTGGACAGTGGCTTCCAGCCTGAGCCCACAGCGCAGATGGGCCGCCAGGACGCTGCGCGACTGGTTGTGCAGCAGCCCCGAAACAATGGCTGTCCCGCCCGGCGCCAGGTGCGCGGCAAGCTGCGGCGCCATCAGCGATAGCGGCCGTGCCAGGATGTTGGCGAGCACCAGATCATACGGTCTGCCGGCGCGGACCGCGGGATGTCGCCAGCCATCTGCCAGCCGCACGCTGACCAGCCGCCGCAGCTGGTTCAGCACAACATTCTGGTGCGCCACACACACCGACCACGGCTCGATATCCGTTGCCAACACGCGGCGACGCAACAGCCGCGCTGCGGCCATCGCCAGAATCCCTGAACCGGTGCCGAGGTCCAGCATGCGCTTCGGTCGCCGCCGGGCGACACGCTCCAGTGCTCGGATGCACCCACGTGTCGAACCGTGTTCCCCGGACCCGAACGCGAGGCCGGCATCCAGGGTCAGGGCAAGACGTCCTGCCGATGGCGGGCTCACCAGGTGCGTGCCACGTACCGAGAAGCGGCGGCCGATCAGTTGCTCGGGAAACCCGGCGTAGGATCTGGCCAGCCAGCCGGTTGCCGCGATCGCGGTCCGTTCGACGGGCGCCTCGATGCCGGACAGCGCCGCGGCCAGCGCGAGTGCTGCCGCGAGCGTTGCTTCGTCGCCGCCGGCAGGTCGTATGCCTTCTACCCGCCAGCAGCCAGACCGGTGATCGCGAAAAAACCCAACGGTTGCGCAGGCGCTCGATAATGCGGCCTCGTAGGCCTCGAGCGCTGCCTCCGGTACATCGACGTAGACGGTTTCGAGTGGTGTGACCCGGCGTCGAACAGCCGCAGGCCGCGTCACACCTTCTCCACGAACCGGTCCAGCACCCGCTTCTCTCCCGCCTTGTCGAACGCCACGTCCAGTCGGTCATCGTCGGCCGCCGTTACGGTGCCGTAGCCGAACTTCTGATGAAACACGCGGGCGCCGATCGGTATGGCATCGGCCCGGGCCGACCGTGCCGGACGCTCCCAGGCCTCGATCGTGTGGGTTCGCCGTGCGACCAGAGGGAACTGGCCGGTGAATGTCGTCGCCGCCAGCACCCGCGCATCGCGGGCCAGCGCCGCCGAACCGGTCCGCTCCACCTCGACGTTCGGCAGTTCGTCAATGAAGCGGCTGGGAATGCTGCTCTGCCAGTTCGCGTAGATCCGCCGGTTCGCGGCATGGCTGATGATCGCCCGCCGGCGCGCCCGGGTCAGACCGACGTAGGCGAGCCGACGCTCCTCCTCGAGTGACTTCACGCCGCCCTCATCCAGTGCGCGCTGGTTGGGAAACAGTCCTTCCTCCCAGCCGGGCAGAAACACCGTGTCGAACTCCAGCCCTTTCGCGCCATGGAGCGTCATTATATTGACCCGATCTCCATCCGCCGACTCGTCGTTTTCCATGACCAGCGATACATGGTCGAGGAAACCGGACAGCGTTGCGAAATCGGCCAACGCGCGAACCAGCTCCTTCAGATTTTCCAGCCGTCCCGGTGCCTCGGGCGACTTGTCCTGCTGCCACATCCCGGTGTAGCCGCTTTCATCGAGCATCGTGGCGACCGTCACGACGTGGCCGTCCTCATCCAACAGCGCGCGCCAGCGGACGAAGCCGCGAAGCAGTGCATCGACCTGCTCTTTCACCCGGCCCTTCAGACCGCCGCCGGCAAGCAGCTTCGCCGCCGCTGCCATCAGCGGCACGCCTTCCGTCCTTGCCGTCTCGTGTATTGTGCGCAGCGCAACCTCGCCGACGCCGCGCCGCGGCACGTTGACGATGCGTTCGAACGCGAGATCGTCGGCCGGCTGAACGACCAGTCGCATATAGGCGATGGCGTCGCGGGTTTCCTGGCGCTCATAGAACCGCAGCCCGCCGACCACGCGGTAGGGCACGCCCAGCGTGATCAGGCGTTCCTCGAATGCGCGGGTCTGAAAGCCGGCGCGCACCAGGATTGCCATCTCCACGAGCCGTTCGCCGTCACGCCGCAGCGCCTCGATGCGATCGCCCACCATGCGGGCTTCCTCGTCCGAATCCCACAGCCCGACCACCGTCACACGCTCGCCGGCTGCATCCTCGCGGCCTGGCCGCAAGGTCTTGCCCAGTCGCCCCTCGTTGTGCTGGATCAATGCCGCGGCGGCGGCCAGGATCGGTGCGGTCGAGCGATAGTTCGCCTCCAGCCGAACGATCCTGGCACCGGGAAAATCGTGCTCGAAGCGCAGAATGTTCTCCACTTCGGCACCGCGCCACGAATAGATCGACTGGTCATCGTCGCCGACGCAACAGATGTTCTTGTGGCCCTGCGCCAGCAGGCGCAGCCAGAGGTACTGCACCAGGTTCGTGTCCTGGTATTCATCGACCAGGATGTAGCGGAACAGCCGGTGGTATTGCGCGAGGATGTCCGGCTGATCACGCAGCAGTTCGGTCATGTGCAGCAGCAGATCGCCGAAATCGGCAGCGTTCAGCGAGCGCAGCCGCGCCTGATAGGCAGCATACAGCGCGCGGGCGCGGCCCGCGGCGAAGTCGGTATCGTCCTGCGGCGTAATCCGCGCCGGGGTCAGGCCACGATCCTTCCAACGCTGGATCACCGCCATCAGCGCCTGCGGCACCCAGCGTTTGGTATCCAACCGTTCCGCTTCCATCACCTGCTTCAACAGACGCAGCTGGTCGTCGGCGTCGAGGATGGTGAAGCTCGAGGTCAATCCGACCTGATCGGCGTGCCGGCGCAGCATCCGGGCGCAGAGCGCATGGAACGTGCCAAGCCAAAGCCCTTCCACTGGCCGGCCGAGGATCGCACTCACCCGCTCGCGCATCTCGCGGGCGGCCTTGTTGGTGAAGGTGACGGCCAGCACCTGGCTCGGATAGGCGAGGCCGGTGAGCAAAATATGGGCGAAGCGGGTGGTCAGCACACGCGTCTTGCCGGTGCCCGCGCCAGCCAGGACAAGCAAAGGGCCGTCCACCGTCTCGACGGCTTCGCGCTGCTCGGCGTTGAGGCGCGTCAGATAATCGGTCATGTGATCCGGATATAGTGCGTGCCGCAGATTTCGAACCAAATTGCCGGACCTCCGTGGCGAACCGCGGCGGCGGTTGCGTCCGGAGCCGGCAGGTGACGGATCACCGCCGGCGGTGGGCTGAATTGCTCACCAGGCTGGCGCGAGGCCGCACGGCGGCAGCCCAACCGGTGCCAACCGTCGGCTGCTTCAGCCGCCCCCCTCCGTTGCTGGCCGCACCCCCAGGATATGCGCGATCGCGTAGCTCAGCTCCGGTCGGTTGAGCGTATAGAAATGGAACTCATCCACCCCGTTGGCCTGCAGCAGCCGTACCTGCTCGGCTGCCACCACCGTGGCTACCATCCGACGGGTGTCCGGATCATCGTCCAATCCCTCGAACATGTGGCCGAGCCAGTCTGGCACGCTCGTCCCGCACAGCTCCGACATCCGCCGCAGCCCCGCCAGGTTGGTCACCGGCATGATGCCGGGCACGATCGGCGCGGTGATGCCGGCGGCCAGGCAGAGGTCCAGAAAGCGCAGGAATACCGAGGTATCGAAGAAGAAATTCGTGATCGCGCGATGCGCGCCGGCATCCAGCTTGCGCTTCAGACTGTCGAGATCGGACATCCGCGACGGAGCCTGCGGGTGGACCTCGGGGTAGGCCGCGACCGAGATGTCGAACGGCGCGACGCGGCTCAGCCCGGCCACCAGGTCGGCTGCGAACGAATAGCCGCCGGGGTGCGGCTGATAGACCTCGCCTGGGGGCGGATCGCCGCGTAGCGCAACAATGTGTCGCACCCCGGCTTCCCAGTACTGCCGCGCCACTTCGTCCACCTCCTCGCGGGTCGCGCCCACGCAGGTGAGATGAGCCGCCGGCACCAGCTCGGTCTCGTGCACCATGCGCGCCACGGTGGCATGGGTCCGCTGCCGCGTGCTGCCGCCCGCACCATAGGTGACCGAGACGAACCGTGGCCGCAGCGGCTCCAGTCGCCGGATGCAGGTCCAAAGCTGCTCCTCCAGCCTCTCGGTTTTCGGGGGGAAGAACTCGAATGACAGCATCGGTGGCGGATGGGCGGCCCCCCGCGCCGGCAGGGCGGTGAATCGCGGCCCGGTCAACCAGCGTTCCAGCGTCGGCGGTGCGGTCTGGGCGGTGGCGCGTTCCGGCTGGTGGTTCATGGCGTCTGTTTCCCATCTCCACGCGTCAGCGCAAAGTCCAATTGCGCTCAGCGTCCACGTTGCGTGACGTCCGTCCGCCGCTTAGTCTCCGGCCGGTAATCGAAACCATCCGCTGTTTTCGGTGGGCGGAAGGGCAGTATCTGTGCTTTTTCCTCCGCCCGTTGAACCCCGTCCGAGGAACCCGATGCGCGCAGCCATCCGCCGTCACCTTCTGGCGATCACCGCCGTGCTGCTTGGCAGCCTGAGCGGCTGCGCCACGCCGCCCCCGGCAGATGATCCCGACGCCGTCGCCGACTTCAGGGAGACCAATGATCCGCTCGAGCCGACCAACCGCGCAATCTACGCATTCAACGATGGTCTCGATACAGTGATCATGCGTCCCGTCGCACAGGCCTATCGATTTCTGATCCCGGAGCCGGTGCGCGGCGGTATTCACAACGTGCTGTCCAACCTCGGCACGCCGGTGGAACTCGGTAACGACGTGCTGCAGGGCAAGCCGCGGCGCGCCGGCGACACCACAATGCGTTTCGTGATCAACACCACGGTCGGCGTCCTGGGCATTTTCGACGTCGCCAAGAATTGGGGTTATCCCGACCACGACACGGACTTCGGCATGACGTTGGCGCTGTGGGGGCTGCCGTCCGGGCCGTTCCTGTTCTTGCCGGTGTTCGGTCCGTCCGATCCGCGCGATGCGATCGGGCTCGGCGTCGACGAGGCGATGGACCCGTTTACCTGGGTAGGTCAGGGCGCCGCGGTGCGGGCGCTCGATTGGTCTCGCTTCGCGATCAATGGGATCGACCAGCGGGAGCGTCATCTGGACGACATCGACAGCACCAAGAAGACTGCGCTCGACCCGTATGCCACGTTCCGCAGCCTGTATCGCCAGCACCGGCAGGCCAAGATCGATGATGCCCGCAGCGACCGACGCGCCACGATTCCGGTATGGTTTCCGCAAGCGGGGACAAAGGATACAGTGACCTATTCGCCGGCCACATCGCCGGACTATTGAGCGAGGCCATGCACGCCATGTTGAACCGCCGCACCTTCCTGGTCCTGACCGCCGCCGCGCTGTTGCCGGTCACCGGCCGGCTGATCCATCCGGCACTTGCCGATGCGTCGGAGAGCCGTGCCAGCGCGTTCGTCAGGAGCATTGGCGACAAACTTGTGGCCGTCGTGAATGGGCCGGAGGCCGATCATGACAAGCGGGCGAAGCTGACCGCGATCATCGATGGAGCGGTCGATGTCGATGGCGTGGCGCGCTTCTGTCTCGGACGGTTCTGGCGCAGCGCATCGGCCGCGCAGCAACAACGCTACACCGAGCTGTTCCATCAGGTGCTGGTGAACAACATCACAGCCAAGCTGGGTGATTATCGCGGCGTCCGCTTCACCATCGGCCGGGCGCAGCAGCGCGATGACACCGTAGTGGTGTCCGCGGTCGTGGAACGGCCGAACAATCCGCCGACCAATGTGGACTGGATCATCAGCAACCCCGCCAGCGACCCGCGGATCGTCGACGTCGTCGCCGAAGGTACTTCGTTGCGCCTGACGCAGCGGCAGGATTACGCGTCCTATCTGAGCCGCAACAACAACGACATCGACGCGCTGATCAACGCGATGCGGCAGCAGGTGGCGCAGGCAGGATAGCGCCTCCCCGGTCGGATCTGGCCGGCGCACTCGGCGGCCATGCCGTGGTTCGCGCGCCCGATCGTGTTCAGTCGCGGTAACCCCGAAGATAGGCGGGCCATTCCGCCGAGGGCTGAATTTCCGACAGCACCGCGCCGGTGGCCTCCATCAGCAACTGAATGCGGGCGGCGCGCACCGACTCCTTCATCAGGCTGAACGCCTCGCGCGTCGTGGCACCGACCGTGGTAATGCCGTGATTACGCATCACCGGCGCACGGTCCGGTGCACAATTACGACTTCTTCTCCCAGCCGCGCTCGCCCTGCTGCCAATAGGCCAGGGTGTGCCCGGCGGCCTTCGCCTCGCTCCAGCGCTGGCGTGCCGCGGTCACCGCGGCGGCGTCCTTGCCGTCGAACAGATCGAACACCCGGTCGAACGCGTCGAGGTGCGTGCTCCGCGCGCCGTCCAACAGGAACAGGAAGCGGGCACGGTTCGGTGCCGCATCTTCCGTGGTCAGCCAGATCGGCTGCAACCCGGCATCGCCGTCCGCCGCCGTGCCGTGCGGCAACCAGCCGGGATCGCTGCATTGCCACAGCTCGTGGTCAAGTGCGGTGACATGCTCCTCGCTGCCGCATAACACCACCGCGCGCTGTCCTGTCGCCAGGGTTCGCCCGAGCAGTTGCGGCAACGCATGGTCCGGTCCAGTGCGGGTCAGGTGGTAGAAGCCGATCTCCGTCATCCCTCGTAGTGTTCCGCGACCAGCCGGTCCAGCAACCGCACGCCGAATGCCGTGGCGCCCTTCGGCACGCAAGGCGAATCCCGGGTGCTCCATGCCACGCCTGCGATGTCGAGATGTGCCCACGGCTTGCGATTGACGAAACGCTGGATGAACTGCGCCGCGCTGATCGATCCGGCGGGGCGTCCGCCGATGTTCTTCATGTCGGCGATGTCGGAGCGGATCAGCCGGTCGTACGCGTCATCGAGCGGGAAGCGCCACACCTTCTCGTCGGTCACCTGCCCAACCGATGCCAGCTTCTGTGCCAATGCGTCGTCATTGCTGAACATGCCGGCATACTCGTGGCCCAGCGCCACAATGATGGCACCGGTCAGCGTCGCCAGATCCACCATGACGCGTGGATCGAATTTCTGCTGGCAGTACCAAAGCACATCCGCCAGCACGAGGCGCCCCTCCGCATCGGTATTGATAACCTCGATGGTCTGGCCCGAGTAGCTCTTCACGACATCGCCCGGCCGCTGCGCATTGCCGGACGGCATGTTCTCCACCAACCCGACCAGTCCCACCGCATCGACCTTCGCCTTGCGTCCTGCCAGTGCCGCCATCACGCCGACCACCGTGCCGGCGCCGGCCATGTCCCACTTCATGTCCTCCATGCCGCCGGCCGGCTTGATGCTGATGCCGCCGGTGTCGAACGTGACCCCCTTGCCGATGAACGCCACCGGCCTGCCCTTGGCCTTGCGTGCATTGCCGGAAGCACCGTGCCACTGCATGACCACCATGCGTGGCTCATTCGCGCTGCCCTGCGCGACGCCGAGCAGTGCACCGAACCCCAGTCGGCTCATCTCCCGCGGGCCAAGCACCTCCACCTTGAGGCCAAGTTCGCTCAGCTTCTTGCAGCGATCGGCCATTTCCGCCGGGTTCAGCACGTTGGGGGGTTCGCTGACCAGATCGCGCGACAGGAACACGCCCTTCGCCACTCCGTGCAGCGGCTCCCACGCCGACCTGGCGCGCGATGGCTCGGCGGTGAGCAGCGTGAGCTTGGTAAGTTTCGGTTTGTCCTCAGGCGTCTCCTTGGTGCGGTATCTGTCAAACCGATAGGCGCGCAGTGTGGCACCCAGTGCGACCTCCGCTACCTGTGCCGGCAGCAAAGCGGCAGTCGCAACGGCACCCGTGGGGTCGCGCAGCATTGCCGCCGCAGCGTGGCCTCCGGCTTCGTTCAGCACGCGGGTCGTAAGTTCCGCTGGTTTGCCGAGGCCGACAGCGACCACGCGCGACAATCCCGCGCCCGGCGCGAGCACGGTGCACGTCTTGCCTTTCGCCCCGTTGAATTCCGCTGCCTTGAGAGCCCGGTCGATTGCACCGCCGGTTACCTCATCGGCCTGCTGCCACAAACCCGACGGCATCTCGCCTTCGCCGATCAGCAGCACGAGTGCCCCAGATTTCGGCAATGCCGATTTGGCGAACGCGATATCGAGCATGCTGTGACACTCCCCTGAAATCTTGGCGCCGACGCAACACCGGCCGCAGACTGTAGCAGCGAGTTCCACCTTTGCCATGCCTGACCGGTGCAGCTATTGGCATCGTCATGACAGAGTTGCTGCAATCCGATCGCGCCGGTATCGCGCGCGCCGCCGCGTTGCTGCGCGAGGGCGCGCTGGTGGCCTTCGGCACCGAAACGGTCTATGGCCTGGGCGCGGATGCCAACAACGATCACGCGGTGGCGGCGATCTTTGCCGCGAAGCAGCGGCCGCAGTTCAACCCGCTGATCTGCCATTACCCCTGTGCCGATGCGGCGTTCGCCGATGTGATCGCGCCGCCACCGGCACGCCGCCTTGCTGCGGCGTTCTGGCCTGGTCCACTGACACTGGTGCTGCCGCGACAACGCGATCGTGACGTAAGCCTTCTGGTCAGCGCGGGGCTCGATACGCTCGCGGTTCGCGTGCCCGCGCACGACACGGCACTCGCGCTGCTGCGCGCAATCGGCCGGCCCGTCGCCGCGCCCTCAGCGAACCGGTCCGGCCAGGTAAGTCCCACCATGCCGACGCACGTGCTGGACGAATTGTCCGGCCGCATCGCCGCCGTGCTCGACAGCGGGCCGTGTCAGGTCGGCATAGAATCCACCGTGCTCGATCTATCGGGTGCCGCGCCCACGCTGTTGCGGCCAGGTGGCGCGATGGTCGAGGCGATCGAGGCAGTGATCGGACCGATACGCGCGGGCGATGCCGGTCACGGCGTGCTGCGCTCACCCGGTTTGCTCGCTTCGCACTATGCGCCGAAGCTGCCGGTGCGGCTGGACGTGGTGGACGTGGCAGATGACGAGGCCCTGCTGGCATTCGGTCGGCCATTGCCCGGTGCCGGTGCAGTGTTCAGCCTGAGCAACCGGGCCGATCTGACCGAGGCCGCCGCGCGTTTGTTCGCCGGCCTGCGCCGACTGGATGCGGACGCTGCCGCGCTGGCGCTGACCCGAATTGCGGTGATGCCGGTGCCCGATTGCGGCCTTGGTCGCGCGATCAATGACCGCCTGCGCCGCGCGGCCACGCCGCGCATGTGAACGGATTGCACGTCACCCGCTGGCATCGGACTATGCCGGCAGCGCGGCGCGGGAGGCAACCATGCGGCTCAAAGACAAGGTGGCAATCATCACCGGCGGTGCCCACGGTATGGGCGAGGCCGAGGCGCGGCTGTTCGCCGAGGAAGGCGCGAAGGTGGTCGTCGCCGACATGTTGACCAAGGAAGGCGAGGCGGTAGCCGCTGACATCTCCAGCAGCCAGCGTCAGGCGCGGTTCGTGCATACCGACGTCACGTCGGAAGTTGCCTGGAAGCGGCTCATCGCGGAGACGATCGCCACTTATGGCAGGCTCGACATCCTGGTGAACAATGCCGGCATCAGCGGAAGTGCAGTCGGCGACGTCGATGGCCTGGAAGGTTGGCAGCGACTGCTCGCGGTGAATTCGACCAGCGTGTTTCTTGGCACCAAGCTCGCGGCGGCGGAGATGGCAAACACCGGCGGCGGATCGATCGTCAACATTTCGTCGATCATGGGCATTGTCGCCAGCGAGGAGAGCCATCCCGGCTACCCCGCGTCCAAGGCGGCGGTACGCAACTATACCAAGGCCGCCGCGTGTCGCTATGGACCGCAGGGTGTGCGTGTGAACTCGGTGCATCCGGGCTACATGCCGCCGATGCTGAACGCGACGAATGCCGCGGGACGCGAGGCGAAGATCGCACAGACGCCACTGCGCCGTCTCGGCCAGCCGATCGAGGTTGCCTATGGCGTACTATTTCTGGCGTCGGACGAGGCGTCCTTTGTCACCGGCGCGGAACTGGTGATCGATGGCGGTTTCATCGCGCATTGAAGCAGGGCGCATTGAAGCAGGGCGCATTGCAGCAGGAATGCTCGGAACTATTGCACCGCCGCCGCCAGTTTCGCCAGGTAATGCGCGGTGTCGCCGAACAGGCGTTCGATCACCATGCAACGACGGAAGTAGTGGCCGACCGCAAGATCCTCGGTCATGCCCATGCCGCCGTGCAGCTGCACCGCGTTCTGCGACACGAAGCGTCCCGCCTGGCCGATGCCCACCTTCGCCATGGCGATGTTGTGCGCCCGCTCACCGGCGTCCGGCGCATCGACCATCATTGCCGCCAGCATCGCCATCGAGCGACCCTGCTCGAGCGACATCAGCATCTCGGCCAGCCGGTGCTGCACCACCTGATAGGACCCGATCGGCTTGCCGAACTGCTCGCGCGTCCGGCTGTATTCCAGCGTCATGGAGTGCAGCGCCTCCATCGCGCCGACACTCTCGGCCGCGGTCGCCGCGATGCCGGCCTCGATCACCCGCTCGATCAGCGCCAGCCCGCGGCCGACCTCGCCCAGCACCGCATCGGCGCCGACCGGCACGCCGGACAGCGAGACCTCGGCAGCGCGCTGCTCGTCGCGCATCGTGTAGCCACGCCGTGCCACCCCGGGCGCGCCGGCGTCGACCAGGAACAGCGTGATGCCAGCAGGATCGTCGCGCTCGCCGGAGGTGCGTGCACTCACCACCAGCGTATCGGCGCAGTCGCCATGGGTGACCACGCTCTTGGCGCCGTCCAGCACCCAACCGGAACCACTTTGCTTCGCCGTCGTCAGCACGTCGGTGAGATCGTAGCGTGCCTGCCGCTCGCCGTGCGCGAACGCCAGCTTCATGCTGCCATCGGCGATCGCCGGCAGCACGCGCGACTTCTGTGCCTCGCTGCCGCCGCAACGCACCGCGGTGCCGCCCAGCACCACCGTCGCCAGGTACGGCTCCAGGATCAGGGCGCGGCCGAACGCCGCCATCACCAGCATGATCTCGATCGCGCCGCCGCCGAACCCGCCATACTGTTCGGCGAATGGCAGCCCGAGCAATCCAAGCTCGGCGTATTGCGACCATAGCGCGGTGCTCCAGCCGCCTGGCTCCTTGCAGTGGTCCTTGCGCTGATCGAACGCGTAGCGGTCGGCCATCACCCGATCGACGCTGTCCTGCAACAGGCGCTGTTCGTCGGAGAGCGTGAAATCCATCGTTCCTCCTCTAACCCGGTCATCCCCGCGCAAGGGGGACCCAGGGGGTCGCGGCGCATTTGGTCCGGGTCTGGGTTCCCGCTGGCGCGGGAATGACCGGGTTTACAGCCGCAGCACCGCCTTGGTGAGAATGTTCTTCTGGATCTCGTTGGTCCCGCCGTAGATCGACGCGGCCCGCAGGAACAGGTAGCTGCCGGTGGCCTGCGTCGCCCACTCCGGACCGACATCCGGCTCGTTCGACAGCGCCGCCAGCTCCTCCGCCCAGATCGGCATCGATAGTGGCCCGCCGACATCCATCGCCAGCTCGGTCGTGGCCTGCAGCAGCTCGGTGCCCTTCACCTTCAGCACCGACGACAGCGGATCCGGTCGCCCGTCGCGCTGTGTGTCGTACGCCGACACCACGCGATACTGCGTGATCTCCAGCGCCTTCATGTCCACCTCGAGCTGTGCGATGCGCTGGCGGAACGCCGCGTCCTCGATCAGCGGCTTGCCGTTCTCGCGCACCTCGCGCGCCATTTCCTTGGCCGATCGCACCCGCTCCTTCGACTTGCCGAGCCGCGCGATGCCGGTGCGTTCGTTGCCGAGTAGGAACTTCGCCACGTCCCAGCCGCGGTTCTCCTCATACACCCGGTTCGCCACCGGCACGCGCACGTCGTCGAAGAACACCTCGTTCAGGTGATGCGACGCCATCGATCGAGATGATCGGCCGCACCGTGATCCCAGGCGTCGTCATGTCGACCAGCAGGAACGAGATGCCTTCCTGCCGTTTCGCCGCGTTCGGATTGGTGCGCACCAGCACGAAGCACCAGTCGGCGTGATGCGCGGTCGAGGTCCAGATCTTCTGCCCGTTCACCACGTAGTGATCGCCGTCACGCTTCGCCGCGGTCTTCAGCGACGCCAGGTCCGACCCCGCGCCCGGCTCGGAGAACCCCTGGCACCACCAGTCGTCCAGGTTGGCGGCGCGCGGCAGGAACCGCTGCTTCTGTGCGTCGGTGCCGAACTGGATCAGCACCGGGCCGAGCATGGTGATGTTGAACGACGACAGCTCCGGCGCGGGCGCAACCTGGTTCTCCTCCAGGAAGATCATCTTCTGCACCGAGGTCCAGCCCGGCCCGCCCCACTCCTTCGGCCAGGAGATCGCCGCCCAGCCGCGCTTGTTCAGGATGCGCTGCCAGGCCACGGTGTCTTCCTTGCGTGGCCCATAGCCCAGGCGCATCCGCTCGCGGATGTCGGCCGGCAGGCTGTCGCGGATGAAGGCGCGCACCTCGTCGCGGAACGCCACCTCTTCCGGGGTGAAGCGCAGGTCCATCGGCCGATCCTCCCTACCCAGCAGTAGCCGTGGCGGACTGTGGCAGGAGCCCAGGCGAGGCGCAATCTGACGTGCCCCGCATCGGCGATCCGCTGGATCATCGCGCCGGGGCCGCGAATGGCAGGCTGCCCGATGCGGTGCCGGTCGCCCTCAGAACTGCTTCAGCAGCCGATCGATATAGTCCAGCTCCATCTGCGGCCGCAGACGTTCGCCGCCGCGGCGGCGCAGCTCCTCCTGGATCGCCTGCGTCCGCTGCCGCTCGCGCTCCTCCGGCACCGTCACATCGGCGCTCTCGTCGGCGCCCGAGCTGCCCTGCCCGTAGCGGCGCCCGAGCGGATCGCGGCCCGGTTGCGCCCGGTCGGGCGGCCCTGAGCGCCAGCCATGACCTGGGCTGTCATCCTGGCCGTCGTGCAACGTCAGCCCCATCGGGCCGTCGCCATCGCCTTCCTGCTCGCTGCCGTCCTGGCCGCCCTGCGGACCGAACTGCTTGGCCATCGCCTGGCCCATCTCGCGGCCGCCCTTCTGCAACGCCTCGATCGCCTTCTGCTCCGAATCACCGGCGCCGGGGTCGTTGCCCTCGCCCAACTGCCGCCCTGCCTCGCGCATTGCGGTATCCGCCTCGCCGAGGCTGGGCGGCACCTGGCCGGTCAGGTCGCTGAACTGCTGCATCAGCTCGCCCAGGGCGCGCCGGAGCGCCTGCTGCACCCGCCGATCCGCCTCGCGCTGCGTCGCCTCGTCGGTCGGCTGCGTCGGCGGCTGATTCCCGCGGAACCGCGTGGTCTCGTCGACCCGGCTCTGCGAGTGATCCAGCAGGCCGCCCTGCCGGCCGATCATGTCCTGCACCACGCCCATCTGCTGCCGCCCGCGCCGGCGTTGCGCCTCGGCGCGTTCACCGTCCCGCCCGTGCTCGGCGCGGGCGTTGCGCAGCTTGTCCAGCATGCGCTCCAGCTCCGCCATGCGCTGCTGGGCATCCTCCATGCGGCCTTCGCGCGCGGCCTCGCGGGCTTGCTCCGCCAGCTTGTCGAGGTCGCGGTTGGACAGGTGCTGCGAGTCCGGATCGAACGGCATCTCGTCATTGTTGCGCCGCGCCTCTTCCACCATCGCCTGAAGATGCCGCGCGATCGCCTCCTCCAGCTGCTTCAGCTTCTGGTCCAGCGCCTCGCGATTGGCCTCGTTTGGCTCGTGGATCGCCTTGTCCAAGGCATCGCGCGCCGCCTGACGAGCTTCGTCCAGCGCCCGGGCGGTGCGCTCGGTCTCGCCCTCCTCCAGATGCAGCGCCAGCTCCCACATGCGCTGCTGCGCCTCGCCGACCGCCTCGGGCGCCTTGTTGCGCTCGAGCAGATAGTAGAGGCCTCCCAGGTTCATAAACGCGCCGAAGTCGCCGCCGAGGGCATCGGGCGTCATGATCAGCGCGTCCAGCCCGTTCACCGCCGATGCGCGATCGTCGGGACGCAGGCTGAGGCCGCGGCGGATCGCCATCAGCGCACGCGCGACCGGGTTCTGGAACGGTCGCTCCGGCAGAACGAACTCGACCTCGCGGCTCTCGCCGGCCTGGTTCAGCGCGTCGCGCGCCACCAGCTTGGCAATCACCGGCAGCCCCGCCCAGGGATGCGCCGTCAGGTCCTGCTGGCTGACCCCATGCGCCGATTTCGGCGTCCCACCCGGCAACGGTACGCTCACCACCAGCGGCGGCGCATCGGGCCGATCGCGCAGCCGCAGCTCGGCCTGCAACGACACCACGCCATAGTCGTCCGAGGCCTGCCATGGCAGCCGGGTCTGCTGACTGCCGGGGGCGCGGGCCGGATTGCTGGCCCACTCCGCCGTGGGCGGCTGGTCGGCGACAACAGCCAGATTCCAGGCGGCCAGTTCGTGGCCGTCACGCCGCACCGTGAGATGTCCGCCCTCGGTCAGGTCGCGGTCGGCCTGGAAGCTCGCCTGGTCCAGTGCACGGAACGGCTCCGAATGTCCGTCGAGCGCCAGAGTCAGCGTACCGCTGCCGCCGGTCACGCTGATCGTGAGATGGGCGCCCGCCGGCACCGATATCGTGCCGCTGCCGGATTTCAGAAAGATCGGCGCCAGGCGCGTATAGGCAGGCGGCGTGATCCAGGCCTGCAGTTCGGTTGCCGGCGGAGGAATGTCCCGCGGCAGCGTCGGCTCCATCGCCTGTGCCAGTCGCGCCGGGGCGTCGTCGCCGGCGATCGCGACCGCGGCGACCAGTGCAATCACCAGCGCGGCGCGCAGCGCACGCGGGTCGCGCCGCGCCAGGCCGGGTCGCGGCAGGCCGACGCGCAGCCTGCGCACCGAACGCACCGCGCGCGCCACGTGCGCCTGCCAGAGCGCAACCGATGCCGTATCGGGACCGCTCGCCCCACGCGACGGGCGGTCGGTCAGCACCGCCAGCGGCCGATGCGCCAGTCCGGACGCCAGTTCGAGCCGGCGATCGGCCGCCTTGTCGTCCGGCGTGACGATGGTCCGCACACCACGGATCAGCAGCCCAAGGATCAGCAGTGCGGTGACCGCGAGCATGCCGAAATGCCACCACGGCGACAGCAGGCGCGGCAGGTCGAGCAACGCCGCGCACACGAACACGCCGGCAACGCCGAGCGGCGGCCACAGTGCCGGCCAGATGCGCTCGAACAGGATCGCGCAGCGCGCCAGCGCGCGGCGGCCGGCAAGCCGGCGCAACAGGCGATCGAACTCTCCGCCCGGGGCGTTCATTTCAGCCAATGTGGCACCTGTTCGCCGCGCCACAAGTCGGCGTGGCTGCCGCGCTCGCGGATCACCGACCAGCTGCTGCCGTCCACCATCACCTCGGCCGCCAGCGGGCGCCCGTTGTACGCCGAACTCATCACCGAGCCATAGGCGCCGGCGTCGAGGATCGCCACGCGGGCGCCTGCCGCCAGCGGCGGCAGCATGCGATCGCGGGCAAAGGTGTCACCCGCTTCGCAGACCGGCCCCACCACCGCGGCCGGCCCCACCGGCGCCACGGCATCGACCGCGGAGACCGGCACAATGCCGTGCCACGCGTCGTACATGGCGGGACGGATCAGGTCGTTCATCGCCGCATCGAGCACGATGAAGCGGCTGCCCTGGGTATGCTTTGCCAGGATGACCGACGCCAGCAGCACGCCCGCGGGCCCAACCAGCCAGCGGCCGGGCTCGACCACCACGCGCACATCGAGATTGTGCAGCGCGCCGCGGATCGCGCCGGCAAATGCCGCCGGGAGCGGCGCAGGCTCGGCGCGATACGGGATGCCGAGCCCGCCGCCGCAGTCGATCACGCTGACCGTCAGGCCGTCGCCGCGGAGTACATGCACCAGGTCGCCCAGCCGTCGGTATGCAGCGCGATACGGCGCCAGCGACAGGATCTGGCTGCCGATATGCGTCGCCAGTCCAATCGGACGGATGCCCGGCAGTTCGCCGGCGCGACGATACAATGCGGCCGCGTCGGTATAGGCAATGCCGAACTTGTCCTGCGCCCGACCGGTGGTGATCTTGGCGTGCGTGCCGGCATCGACGTCGGGGTTGACGCGCAGGACGACGCTCGCGGTGCGGCCCATCGTGGTGGCGATCGCCGACAGCATCGCCAGTTCCTCGGCGCTTTCCACGTTGATCTGCGCAATGCCCTCGGTCAGCGCGAGACCCAGCTCGCGTGCGCTCTTGCCGACCCCCGAGAACACGATCCGGTCGGCCGGTATGCCCGCCTCGCGGGCACGGCGCAGCTCGCCCTCGCTGACGATATCGGCGCCGGCCCCCTCGGCGGCGAACAGCCGCAGCACCGCGAGCCGGTCGTTCGCCTTCATCGCGTAGTGGACATGCACATCCAGCCCGGTGTCCGCCAGCGCTCCCGCAAGCACCCGATAACGCCGGCGCATCGCGGACGCGGAGTAAACCCAAACCGGCGTGCCGACGTCATCCGCGATGGCATTGAGCGGCACATCGTCGAGCACCAAACCGTCCATCGCGTGCATGGCGAGCTGCGGCCGGGCCGCGATCAGCTCCGCGATGGTCGGTTCGGGTGTGTCAGGCGTGGCGGGCGTGGCCATACTCCGGAGACGGTACACCAGCCCGCAGGCATCGACCAGAACGGCAGCAGTCGGATCGGATGCTAACGAAGCGCTAGTAAAGATGTGCTACCTCCGATCCGGCCCAAAACGACGCCGCATCGGTCCTCGCAGGTGCTGTCGGACAGGGAATGCCGCCGCCGCACCCGCTCGAGCTCGCCGTAATGTCCGCCATGCAGCCACCCGCGTTCAGTCGAAACAAAGCGGACACCATGGCGACCAGCCGCGCCCGGCTGGCACGGCGACTGCAGCTCGAATCGTGTATTCTCTGGCCGGTGTTCGGTATGCTCTCAGCCACCTATGTCGGCTTGCTCGGCCGCGTGCTGGGCATCTGGTGACGCAGGCGCGGGCGCGCGATCGGTGGCTGCCGCCGATCGGCCTGCGGTCAGTGCGTCGGATAGGTCCGCGGCCAGGTGATCTGATCAGGCGGACCCGGCGGCGTCGGCGGCCCCTTCTTGCCGCACGCTGCCAACGCAAGCACCAGCGCGAACACCAGCGCGAACCTCACGACAGCGCCGTCAACCAGCGCGCCGCCTCGCGCGCGACGTTGCCCGGAGCGGTACCGCCGAAGCTGGTGCGCGACGCGACCGATGCCTCGACCGTCAGCACCGAGAACACATCGGCGGTGATGCGCTGCTCCGCTGCCTGCATCTCGCCCAGCGTCAGGCCGGCGAGATCGACGCCCCTGGCCTCGGCTGCCGCCACCAGCCGGCCGGTGACATGATGCGCATCGCGGAACGGCAGCTTCAGCACCCGCACCAGCCAATCCGCCAGATCGGTCGCGGTGGCAAACCCCGATCCGGCGAGCTCCCGCATCCGCGCCACGTCCGGCGTCATATCGCGCACCATGCCGGCGATAGCGGCCAGCGACAGCGCCCACGCCTCGGCAGCGTCGAACACCGGCTCCTTGTCCTCCTGCATGTCCTTGGCATAGGCGAGCGGCAGGCCCTTCATCACCGTCAGCAGCCCGACCAGCGCACCGATGATGCGTCCGGTCTTCGCCCGCACCAGCTCGGCCGCGTCCGGATTGCGCTTCTGCGGCATGATCGAGCTGCCGGTGGTGAAGGCGTCCGACAGCCGGATGAACCGCCAGGGCGCCGAACACCAGGTCACGATCTCCTCCGCGAAGCGCGACAGATGCATCGCCGAGATCGCCACCGCACCGAGGAACTCCAGCGCGAAGTCGCGGTCCGACACTGCGTCGAGTGAATTGGCGGTCGGTCGGTCGAACCCCAACGCCTTTGCGGTCATCGCGCGATCGATCGGGAACGACGTGCCGGCCAGGGCCGCGCTGCCCAGCGGGGATTCGTTCATCCGCCGCCGGCAGTCGGCCAGCCGCCCGCGGTCGCGATCCAGCATCTCGACATAGGCCAGCAGATGGTGGCCGAAGGTCACCGGCTGCGCGGTCTGCAGGTGGGTGAAGCCAGGCATCGGATCGGCGGCGTGCGCCGCGGCACGCGCAGCCAGCGCACGCATCACGTCGGTGATCTGCGCGCTCAGGCCGTCGATCGCATCGCGCACCCAGAGCCGGAAATCCGTCGCCACCTGGTCGTTGCGGCTGCGCCCGGTATGCAGCCGCCGGCCGGCCTCGCCGATCCGCTCGGTGAGGCGGGCCTCGATGTTCATGTGGATGTCTTCCAGCGCCGCGTCGAACCGGAACCGCCCGGTCTCGATCTCGTGTGCGATCGCCGCTAGACCGGCGCCGATCGCCTGCTCATCCTGTGCCGCGATGACCCCGACCTTCGCCAGCATCGCGGCGTGCGCCAGCGAGCCCTGGATGTCCTGTCGCCACAGCTTGCGGTCGAAGCCGATCGAGGCGTTGATCTCCTGCATCACCACCGAGGGGCCGGCGGCGAACCGCCCGCCCCATTGCGGGTTGGCGGCCTCGTTCCGCTGGTCCGGGGTCTCGCTCAAGGCAGGGAATCCGTCATGGTGCTGATCACGCGCCGGCGGTTGCTGGCAGCGGCCGGGACCCTAGCGGCCGGCCTTGGCGCGCGCAAACCGGCTGCCGCCGAGCTGAACGATCTCGCCGCGGGGCTGACGCCGACCGATCCGCCGGTGCCCGCTCCCGACATCGTGTTCGCGTCGGCCGACGGCCAGGAGCACCGTCTGAAGGACTTCGTCGGCCACGGCATGGTGATCAATCTGTGGGCCACCTGGTGTGTGCCCTGTGTCGAGGAGATGCCGTCGCTGGCTGCGTTGTCGCAGGCGCTGGCCCCGGATGACATCGCCGTGCTGCCGCTGTCGTCGGATCGCGGTGGCGTGCCCGCGGTGGAGGCGTTCTATCAGGCGCACAACATCACCGGCTTGCCGGTGCTGCTGGATCCCAGGGGCGCCGCGGCGCGCGCCTGGCACGCGCGCGGCATCCCCACCAGCGTGATCATCGACCGGCGGGGGCGCGAGGTCGCCCGACTTGAAGGCTCCGCAGACTGGTCCACGTCCGCGGCGGCGGCGATCGTGCGAAAGCTGGTGGCCGGCTAGGCGCCGATCCAACGGGAACTTGGCATCACGCCTTCAGACGGATGTTGTCGGGGTCCCAGGCGGCGGCGGGCAGGACGACGGCGGGGCAGCGCCGGTCCATCATCAGGATCTCGAATTGTGCCGTTGGCCGGGCCAGTGCGGCTTCGACATAGGCAAACGCGAGCGACCGGTTGACCGCATGGCCGTAGGCGCCGCCGGTGGTCAGGCCGACAATCCGGTCGCCGTGGTACACCGGTTCGTTGCCATGGCAATCGTGGTCAGTGGCAGCGACCGACAGATAGACCAACCTGCCCGTCGGTCCATCTCGCTTGTCGCGCTGGGTTCCCGGCTTGCCGATGAAATGCTTGCCGAAATCGACGAAGCGTTCCATATCCGCAGCGATCAGCGTGACCTCGTTGGTCAGTTCCGTGCCCCAGCCATGATACGCCTTCTCCATGCGCAGGCTGTTCATGGCGTAGCTGCCGAACAACATGAGGCCATGGGATTCGCCGGCGTGCCGCAGCGCTTCGAACACCTTCGGCATCTCCGCCACCGGCGTGTGCAGCTCCCACCCCAGTTCGCCGACGTAGTTAACCCGCAGGGCACGCAGTGCGACACCTGCGACGGTGATCTGTTTGCCGGTCAACCAGCGAAACGCCGAGTTGGAAAGATCGGCGTCGGTGCAGTGCACCAGTACATCCCTTGCGCGTGGCCCGGCGAGGACCATGACGCCATAAGCATCGGTGACGTCGGTCACCGTCACCTGTTCGTCCGGTGCTACGCGGCTGCACAACTGGTCGAAGTCGTGCAGTTGTGCCGCGGCGGATGACACCACATAAAACCGGTCGGAGGCCAGGCGCGTGACGGTGATCTCGCTGTCGATGAAGCCGTTGGCGTTGAGCAAGTGGCTGAGCATGAGCCGGCCATCGATCACGTGGCACCCGATTGGGGCAGACGCGTTCCAGGAACGCGAAGGCGTCAGCCCCGGTGATCTCGAACTTCGCGAAGCTCGAAAGGTCCATCAGTCCGACGCGCTCGCGCACCGCCAGGCACTCGTTGCGAACGTGGTCCCACCAGTTGGAGCGCCTGAAGGAAAACTGCTCGCCGTTCCCGCTGGGATCGTACCAGCGCGCGCGTTCCCAACCGAACACCTGGCTGAATTGGGCGCCGCGGGCCTTCAGCGCGTCATGCAATGAGGAGCGGCGCAGGTCGCGGCCGACATTGTGCTGCTCGGCTGGCTTGTAGCAGTAGTACATGTGCTGATAGTCGGCGATGCCGACGGCGCGGGTGAACTCCGGCGTCACCCAATCGCCGAACCGGCGCGGATCGAATTCGCGCGCGTTGATGTCGGGCTGGCCATGCACCATCCATTGCGCCAGGAACCGGCTGAGGCCGGCGCCCTGGCAGATGCCCAGCGACGCCCCGCAATGCATCCAATAGTTGCGCGCACCGGGCGCGGGACCGGACAGCGCGGCACCATCCGGTGTGTGCGGGATCGCACCCGAGATAACCCGCTTGATGCCCGACTGCGCGAACAACGGGAAGCGCTCCCCCGCCCGTTCCAGATGCGGCATGAGGCGGTCCAGCTCGGGCGCGACCAGCTCGCTTTCGAAATCCCACGCGGGCGGACCATCCCAACATTCGTGCGCGCCGGAGGTCTCGTACGGTCCGACAAGTATGCCGTCGCCCTCCGTCGCGGAAATACGCATGCGCCCAGGGATCGCGCACCACCGGCAGCTCCGGCTTGTGCGCGATCAGTTGCGGCACCGGCTCAGTGATAAGGTAGTGATGCAGCATGTTGGCGATCGGCGCGCGGTGGCCGGTCCAGGAGGCAACCTCGTTGCAATAGGAGCCGCCGGCGTTCACGACATGCTCGCAACGCAGTTCGCCCTGATCGGTGGTCACCAGCCATTCGCCCGTGTCGAGGCGGCGGATGTCGAGGACGCGGGTGCGGCGGTAAATCTCGGCGCCGAGCGCGCGTGCACCGGCGGCCATCGCCATAGTGGCATCAGCGGGCGCGACATGGCCGTCGGTCACGGTCAGGAAGGCCGCCTTCACACCTTTGCAATCAAGAAACGGATGATGGCGCGGAATCTCGTTCGGGCCGATGATATGCGCTTCATAGCCGGCAAGTTTCGCTACGCCGAGCACCTGCCTGAACCAGTCCACCTCCGCATCGGTGCAAGCCAGGCGCAGGCCGCCGGTGGCATGCCAGCTGACCGCCTGCCCGGTCTTCGCCTCGAGCGACGAATAGAGCTGCGTGCCGTAGACATGCAGCTTCGCAGCGTTGAGCGAGCCGATGAAATGCGGGCACTGGCCGGCGGCATGCCAGGTGGAGCCGGAGGTGAGCTCGCTCTTCTCCAGCAGCACGAGCTCGGTCCAGCCCTCCAGCGCCAGGTGGTACAGCAGCCCAACACCCATGATGCCGCCGCCGACGATCGCCACGCGGGCATGTGATTTCATCGCGGTTCCTCACCCGAGCTCCTTCGCCGCAGGCTAAAGCGGACCGGGGTTGGTGGGAATGGTTGCGCGCATCTCGTCGCGGATTACTCCTGATGACAATCAGTTTCGGTAGTCTCCAGCGAACTCTGGCTGGAGAACACACTTGCGGAGATTTTTGCACGCGAGGCACACCGGCAGGTGCAACGCCTCCTCCGGCGAGCGGCGGGTGGGCATTAGGTAGCGAGACATCCCGTGACCGACCATGCCCTACTATCCGCTGTTGTCTGCCGTCGCGCCGATCTGACCGGACAACTCAAAACCATCGCGGCAAGGATCATCGAGGAACATGGCCTGAACCAGGGCGATCGGGCGCTGGCGCGGAACATGGCCAAGCGGGTGGATATGGCGCTCCGGTATCAGAGGACGAACGGCATGGTGCGGGAGACTGAGGGGCAGGGGCCGGCATCGTGCGGGAGGTTGCTGGTTGGTTGCCTACAGGCACCGCTATTCATCATAACCCATTGAAACCCGCGACTCGATAATTCATACTGTTTCCTTGGCAGACATCTTTTACCGTCCTTCGGACGAGTCGATACGGTGCTAAGAGCTGCAGCTATCCGTCAGGGGCGAGGCGTGCGGTAATGACCCGCGCAATTCGTGCCAATGGAGGGACACGAGCCATGGTGAGCAACCGGACGAAGATGGACGAGATCGACCGGAACCTAAAACAATTCCTGGAGGTCCTCCCGGAATTGATGAGCAAGCATGCCGATGATTATGTGCTGATACGCAATAGTGAGATCATTGGCTACTTTAATAGCGCCATAGATGCGCAGATTGCTGGGAATCGCCAATTTCCCGATCAGTTATTTTCAATTCAACAAGTGAAAGAGGCCGCAGAAGAGTTGGGAAGTACTCTTATGCCATACCTTCACGACCAGCATGATGGCAGAGCAGCGATAATCGAGGTAGCGATCGTAGATGCGGCTCGCTACCACGGGCATAAGGAATCGAGACACCCAATATTGCGCGGCGTGAAGCCATACAAGGCTTTGATTGATACAGGCGCAACGACGACGATGATCACCGAAAGGGTGGTCGATGAGCTACATTTGCAGCCCGTCAACAAGCGGCTATGGCACAGTCAAGGACGGAGATGATTGGAGGGACGCATATCTTTTCCAGTTGGCTTTCTATGGCGAATTGCTGCCGATAGGAGACTCAGAAGAGGACGGCGTCGCTGAGGTAAACAGGATGCATGTCTGCACCAAGGTTATCAACGGAGGCCGAATTGAAAACGAGCCATCATGGGACGTATTGTTGAGGATGGGCGTAATTTGCACCGGGATTCTGACGATAGACAAGGCAGGCACGTTCAGCTTCGCATTCTGACTTATCTCTTCCAGCAACCCGCCCACACGCGACTCACCGGATGCGCGAGCGCCGCGCCGGCCGCCATCTGATACAGGCTCCCAGTCGGCTGCCGCCGCGTGCATGGGAAGCTGCCGGCGTCGTGTTTTGTTTGATGGGGGAGAGACCCCTCGGAGCCAGGACGCTCGAGTGATCAGGGCTTCGGCTGTTCTGGTTCATCTCCCATCGGCATGTACATCGTAAACTGAACCGGGCGCTTCCCGTAATGCAAAGCCACTTTATCTTTCAGTTCGCGCATATTCGTGCATACCGGAGATTTGCGCCTCGATCCACGCCACGCGTTACCCGCGATCCAGTTCGCTCAGCAGCGTATTGTCGGTGAGGATTTGCGGCAGCACCGCCGGCCGGCCGTGCGGCGGATAGTACACATACAGCGGCACGCCATCCCGGCCATTCCTGCGCAGATAGTCGGTGATCTGCGGATCCTGCCGCGTCCAGTCGCCCTTCAGATACGCCACATGGCGATCGGCGAATGCGCGGCGCACCGCGTCGCTGCCGATCGCCACCCGCTCATTCAGCAGGCAGGTCACGCACCATGCCGCGGTCATGTTGACGAATACCGGCCGGCCCTCGGCGCGCAGCGCGGCGAGCCGCGTGGCACTGAATGGCTCTGCCCCGGATTCGGCTGCGACCGCCGGTGCACCCGGCGCCACCTCGATTCCGCTCAGCACCGCCAGCGCGGCCAGCAGCGCCGCCGCGGCAGCCGCCTGCCCGACGCGGCGGCCGCGGTCCGCCCCGCCCTGGGTGATCCCCAGCATCCACCCGGCGAAGCCCAGCAGCACCAGCCCCGCTACCGTGGTCAGCACTCCGGACGGGCCGGCTTCCTGGCTGACCACCCACAGCAGCCACGCGCTCGCGCCGTACATCGGAAACGCCAGGGCCTGGCGCAGCACTTCCATCCAGCGTCCCGGCCGCGGCGCCGTGCGCCACAGCGCCGGCACCGCCGCCAGCACGGCATAGGGCGTCGCGAGACCAATCCCCATCGCGAGGAACACCAGCATCGTCACCGCCGGTGGCTCGGCCAGCCCGGCGGCGATGGCGACTCCCATGAACGGCGCCGTGCAGGGCGTCGCCACCACCACGGCGAGCAACCCGGTGAAGAAGCTGCCGAGCTGGCCCGGGTAAACCGCAAGTCGGTGACCGGAGCGGGTCAGGCCGGTGCCGATCTCATAGACCCCGGACAGGTTCAGCCCGACCGCGAACAGCAGCCAGGTCATGGCGGCAACGAACACCGGCGACTGGAACTGGAACCCCCAGCCCGCCGCGCTGCCCACCGCGCGCGCCGCCAGCAATGCCGCGCACAGCCCGGCGAACGCCACCAGCACTCCGGCCGTGTAGGCGGCGGCCTGCCATCGTGCCTTGCCGCGTTCGACGCCGGCCAGACCGACCACCTTCAATGCCAGCACCGGGAACACGCAGGGCATCAGGTTGAGGATCAGCCCACCCAGGAACGCCAGCCCCAGCACGCGTTGCAGCCGCAGCGCCGGCGCCTGCGGCGGCACGGTGCCCGCGGCGGCGCGCAGCACCACGTCGGTCGCCAACCCGCTGCGGTCACGGATCGACAGGATCCCGGACAGCCCGTCCGCCGGCCGGAACGCCTTGCCGGGCCGCAACGCAAGCGTGAACCCGCCCGGCCAGACCGTCAGCGGTTGTGCGGCGCTGTCGCGGATCGCGCCCGCCGTATCAGGGATGAACCAGGCATCGGCCACGGTGGCCGGGGTCAGCTCGGGGCCGCGCACCAGCAGCATCCCATCGCCGTCGACAACCGCCGGCCAGGGCGATGGCCGGGCCACCTGCCGGTCGAACGCGGCGAACAGCGGTGCCTGCGCCGACGCGGCCGCGGTGCCGGACGGCAGGTCGAGCCGGAACTCGCCCTCCTCCGGCACGCAGATATCGCGGCACACCAGCCAATTCGCGTGCGCCTTGACGCTGGTGCTCCCCTGCGCCGCGGGCGTGACGGTGACCGGCAACAGCACTTCGCCGGTATAGGCGTAGGTCATCAGCGCACCCTCGGGGACGCGCTGCGGCACCGGCCAGTCGATCGGCCCGGCGGCGGCGCCCGGCGGCAGGTCGAGGTCCAGCTGCGGCGGCACCCCGGCGTCGCCTGGATTCTGCCAGTAGGTGTGCCAGCCAGGTGCCAGCCGCAGCCGCAGGCCGATGCGGAACGGCGTGCCCGGCGCGACCGTGTCGGTGTCCGAGACCAGTGCGGCGGTGGCGCGCGCGCTGGTGACCGGAGCGCTCTCCAGAGCGCTCGCCGGCACGCCCAAGCAAGCGAGCAGCACGAACGCCATCGCCGTTGGCGCCAGCGGCATGGGGTACCCGAATTGCAGCATTCGTGCGCATATGGCGCAGATTCCATCGGATCACCAGCATGTTGCCCGAACTGCCCGTCACCGACGCCATCCCGCCGCTGCTCGCCGCTCTCGCGGCCGGGCGCAACGTGGTGCTGGCGGCGCCGCCGGGTGCCGGCAAGACGACGCTGGTGCCGCTCGCCCTGCTCGGCGCACCGTGGCGCGGCGACGGCACGATCCTGATGCTGGAGCCGCGCCGGCTCGCCACCCGCGCTGCCGCCACCCGGATGGCCTCCCTGCTGAGCGAGGCGGTGGGCGGCACGGTCGGCTATCGCACCCGGCTGGACGCCGCCGTCTCGCCGGCGACCCGCATCGAGGTCGTCACCGAGGGTCTGCTGATCCGCCGTCTGCTGTCGGATCCGGTGCTCGACGGCGTCGCCGTGGTGATCCTGGACGAGGTGCACGAGCGTTCGCTGGAATCCGACCTGGCGCTGGCACTGTGCCGTAACCTGCAGCGCGTGCTGCGCCCGGAACTGCGGCTGATCGCGATGTCGGCCACCGCCGACCTTGCCCGCCTCGCGACACTGTTGGACGCCGATGCGATCGAAAGCACCGGTCGGATGTTCCCGGTCGAGATCAGCCATGCCTCCCGCGACATCCCCGGCCCACGCGAACTGCCGGCCGCGCTGGCCGGTGCGGTGCGCGCCGCCCTGGCGCAGCCCGCCGGCGACATCCTCGCCTTTCTCCCCGGCATGGCGGAGATCCGCCGCACCCAGGCGGCGCTGGAAGGCTGTGGCGCGCTGGTGCTGCCGCTGCATGGCGACCTGCCGCCGACCGAGCAGGACCGCGCGCTGCAACCGGCGGAACGGCGGCGCGTGGTGCTGGCGACCTCGATCGCCGAGACCTCGCTCACCGTGCCGGGCGTACGGATCGTGGTGGATGGCGGCTGGCGCCGGGCGCCGCGGCTCGATCCCTCCGCCGGCCTGACGCGGCTGGTGACGCTCCGCGTATCACGTGCGGCGGCCGAGCAACGCGCCGGTCGGGCCGGGCGCGAGTCGCCGGGATTCGCCGTTCGGTTATGGTCCACGGCGCTGCATCGCGGCCTGGCCGCCCACGACCGGCCGGAGATCCTCGAGGCGGACCTGTCCGGACTGGCGCTGAACTGCGCGGCCTGGGGATCGGCGCCTGCCGATCTGGCGTTCCTCGACCCACCGCCGCCGGGCGCGCTGGCCGCGGCAACCGCGCTGCTGATCGAGCTTGGTGCGCTCGATGCCGACGGGCGCATCGCCGCCGCCGGTCGGCGCATGGCGGCGCTCGGCGCGCATCCGCGGCTGGCGGCGATGATGCTGGCGGCCCGCTCCGCGGCCGAGGCCGCGCTCGCCGCCGATCTCGCCGCCCTGCTGGAGGAGCGTGACCCGCTGCGCAGCCCTGACGCGCCGGCGGATATCGCACTGCGGCTGGCGGCGATCGCCGATGGTGATCCGGCCGCCGACCGCGGCGCGCTGTCGCGCATCAGGCGGGTGGCGAGCCAGTATCGCCGCCGGATGCGGGTCGATGCCCGCGCGCAGGGCGACCCTGGCCGGCTGCTCGCCGCCGCGTTTCCGGACCGCATCGCACAGCGCCGCGGCGAGCCGGGCAGTTTCCGGCTGGCGGGCGGCGGCGGAGCGCGGCTGCCGCGCGCCGATCCGCTCGCCAGCGCGCCGCTGCTGGCGGTCGCGGCGCTGGAGCTGAAGGCGGCGGCACGCATCCGGCTCGCCGCGCCGCTCGATCCCGACATCCTGCCCGCCGATCGCATCACCGAACAGGTGGAGACCAGCTTCGATCCGGTGTCCGGCGCGGTGCTGGCACGGCGCCGTCGCCGGCTCGGGGCGCTGGTGCTCGCCGACCGCACCGAACCGGCGGATCCGGCCGAGGTCGCTGCGGCGCTCGCCCGCGCGGTGGCGGCGGAAGGGTTGCGGCCGCTGCCCTGGACCGCGGCGGCACGGCAGTTGCAGGCACGGGTCGCGCTGATGCGGCGGCTCGAGCCCGCAGCCGGCTGGCCGGACCTGTCCGACGCGGCGCTCACCTCGAGCGCGTCGGATTGGCTGACGCCGTCGCTGGCCGGCATGTCGCGGCTCGCCGAACTCGCCCGTCTCGACCTGCCGGCAATCCTGCGCGGGCTGCTGCCCTGGGACCTCGCCCGACGGCTGGATACGGCGCTGCCGGCGCACCTGGCGCTGCCCGGTGTGCGGGCCGCGATCGACTATACCCAGCCGGTGCCGGTCGCGTCGGCCCGCGCGCAGGCGTTCTATGGGCTGGCGACGACGCCGCGCCTGGCCGAGGGTCGGGTGCCGCTGCAGCTGGCGCTGCTGTCGCCGGCGGGGCGGCCGGTCGCCATCACCGCCGATCTCGCCGGTTTCTGGCGGGGCGGCTGGGCGGATGTGCGCCGCGACATGCGCGGCCGCTACCCGAAACATCCCTGGCCGGAAGACCCCTCGGGCGCGGCAAGATGACCGGACTCCGCGGTGGAGATTCTTGTTGCAATCGCGGCCGCGTGCCATCTGCTGCTGACGGATTCCCAGTGGGAGAGACTCCATCGCAATGATCCCTTGGCGGCCACCCCTGCGTGGACTGGCCCGGCCCGGCCGTGACGGCCGAAGCCATCGCCTGGCGGTGCTGCTGCTTGCGCTCTGCGTCACCGCCTGCGCCGGTACGCCGTTCAGCGCGATCGCACGTTCGACGCCCGACAGCTTCGCACCGCTGGTCAAGCGGGTGCTGCCGGCGGTGGTGAACATCGCCGTCACCGAGACCGTCACGGGCGGCGAAGCCCTGGGTGAGCTGCCGCCGGAACTGCGCGACACGCCGCTCGGCCGCGAATTCCGCCGGCGGTTCGGCAACCGTCGCGAACAGACGATGGGTGCCGGCTCCGGCTTCATCATCGATGCGTCCGGCCTGATCGTGACCAACAACCATGTGGTCGGCCACGCCGACAAGATCGTGGTCTCGCTCACCGACGGCACGCGGCTCCAGGCGCGCGTGATCGGCTCCGACGAGCTGACCGACGTCGCCCTGATCAAGGTGGAGGCGTCCGGACCGTTGCCGGCCGTCACCTTCGGCGACTCGCGCGTGGTCGAGGTGGGGGACTGGGTGCTGGCCGCCGGCAATCCGTTCGGTCTCGGCGGCTCGGTCACCGCCGGCATCATCTCGGCGCGCGGCCGCGACCTCGGGGCCGGCCCGTTCGACAACTTCCTGCAGCTCGATGCGCCGATCAATCCGGGCAATTCCGGCGGGCCGATCTTCAACATGGACGGCCAGGTGATCGCGATCAGCACCGCCATCGTCTCGCCGTCCGGCGGCTCGGTCGGCATCGGCTTCGCCACACCCAGCGAGCTGGTGATGCCGATCATCAACCAGTTGCGCGGCAGCGGCCATATCGAGCGCGGCTGGCTGGGCGTGTCGGTGCAGGATGCGGATAACGGGGTCACGGTTGCCGGCGTGGACCGCACCAGCCCCGCGGCGCGTGCGGGCATCCGCGCCGGCGACACGATCCTCGCGGTGAACGGCGAGCACGTCGAGACCTCACGCGGGTTGATCCGCACGGTCGCCGCGGTGCCGCCGGGCAGCAGCGTCAGCCTGTCGATTCGCCGGCAGGGACATGACATCGATGTGTCGGTCACGGTCGGCCGGCGTCCCGTGGAGGGGTCCGGCTGAGGGAGCAAGACAATGCGTATCCTGGTGGTGGAAGACGACAAGGATGTGGGCGCGTTCGTGCTGCGGGGGCTGAAGGAGGCGGGCCACGTGGTGGAGCTCGCCGACAACGGCCGCGACGGGTTGTTCATGGCGGCGAGCGAGGCGTTCGACGCGGTGATCCTCGACCGCATGCTGCCCGGCGGCATCGACGGCATACGGCTGCTGGAGACGCTGCGGGCGCAGAAGAACACCGTGCCGGTGCTGATCCTGTCGGCGCTCGCCGACGTCGACGAGCGGGTGCGCGGGCTGAAGGCCGGGGGCGACGATTACCTGACCAAGCCGTTCGCCTTCGCCGAACTGCTGGCGCGCGTCGAGGCGCTGGCGCGGCGCGGCAAGGGCGAGGGGCCGGTGACCAAGCTGGTGGTCGAGGACCTGGAGCTCGACCTGCTGTCGCGCCAGGTGAAGCGGGCCGGGCAGAAGATCGACCTGCAACCGCGCGAGTTCCGGCTGCTGGAATACCTGATGCGCCACGCCGGCCAGGTGGTCACCCGCACCATGCTGCTGGAAGGCGTGTGGGACTACCACTTCGACCCGCAGACCAACGTGATCGACGTGCACGTGTCGCGGCTGCGCCAGAAGGTGGACAAGCCGTTCCCGACGTCGCTGATCCAGACCGTGCGCAATGCCGGTTATATGCTGCGGGCCGAAACCACCTGACGATGCCGGATGAGCCCCCTCGCCTCGCAGCGGGTTGGGGGGAGGGGGTCACGGAGCACGCATCGCGCCCTCCCCCCGACCCGCGCGGCGAGGCGGTGAGCCACGTTTCGCGGCGCCGCCTGCTGCACTCGGCCGGCTTCCGCTTCGCGGCGATCTACGCGCTGCTGCTCGCGGTCAGCGCGGCGGCGCTGGCAGTGTTCCTGTGGTGGTCCACCGCCGGGCTGCTCGACCGCCAGACCACCGCTGCCATCGAGGCCGACTCGCAGAGCCTGTCCGAGCGGTTTGCCGCCGGGGGTCTGCCCGCACTGGTGCTCACCATCGAGGACCGGCTGACGCAGAACGTCGAGGATGATGCGATCTACCTGCTGATCGATCCAGCCGGACGGCGGCTCGCCGGCAACCTGGAACATTGGCCGCAGGGAGCGGCGCAGAACGGTGCCTGGTACGAGCTGCCGATCGAGCGTGCCGGCATGCGCTCGGTGGCGGTGGTGCGAAGCTTCGACCTGCCGGGCGGCTTCCATCTGCTGATCGGACGCGACGTGCAGGTGCGCGCGCAGTTGCGGGCGCTGCTCACCGACGCGCTGCTGTGGGCGGTGCTGGTGGTGCTGGCGATGGCCTCGGCCGGCGCGCTGGTGGTGCGCAGCCTGTTCCGCCGCGCGCTCGCCAACGTCTCGGCCACCGCCGCGGCGATCGCCGGCGGCGACTTCACCCAGCGCGTGAAGCTGTCCGGCCGCGGCGACGAGTTCGACCAGCTCGCGGACACCATCAACGATATGCTGGACCGCATGGCCCGCCTGATGGAGGGCGTGCGCGAGGTGTCGAACGCGATCGCCCACGACCTGCGCACGCCGATCACCCGCGCGCGCGCCAGGCTGGAGGACGCCTCGGTGCATGCCGGGACGGCGGAAGAACTGCGCGCCGCGATCGAACGGGCGACCGCCGACCTCGACGGCATCGTCGCGGTGTTCCAGGGGCTGCTGCGGATCGCCGAGATCGAGGCCGGCTCGCGGCGCGCGGCGTTCGCCACGCTGGACGTGGTCGCGCTGCTGGCCGGTGTGGCCGAGCTGTACGGCGCGGTGGCGGAGGAAAAGGGCATCGCGCTGTCGCTGCGGGCGCCGGATCGACTGCCCGCGTTCGGCGATCGCGAACTGATCCAGCAGGCAGTCGCCAACCTGCTGGACAACGCGGTGAAGTTCTCACCATCCGGCGGCGCGGTAACGCTGACCGCCACCACCACGCGCGCCGGGGTGGAGATCGCGGTGGCGGACCAGGGTCCAGGAATACCGGAAGCGGACCGGGCGCGCGCCGCCGAACGGTTCTTCCGCGGCGAGACCGCGCGCAACACGCCGGGCTCCGGACTTGGCCTGGCTCTGGTGCAGGCGGTGGCGCAACTGCACGGCGGCAGCCTGCGCCTGGCCGACACTGCGCCGGGCCTGGTCGCGATCCTGTCGCTGCCGCGGGCATGAGGAGCCCGGCCACAGTGGCTTACACCGTTGTCATGCCATCCCCACGGCGGCGTCAGGCCGCAGGCAGCAGTGTGGCCGGGATGGGACCGATCGCGCGGACACTCAGCCTCGGCGCGGCGGCGGTGTGGCTTGGCGCCATGCCGCTGGCCAGCCAGTCGCCGCCGCAGCAGGTGACCAGCGACACGTCGGAATATTGCCTACGCCTGCTGGACCGCGTGAGCGAGATGATGCGCGTCGCCGGATCGCCACCACCGCATGAGGTCGCCTTCCTGTCGAGCGAGGGGCAGCGGATGTGCGACCAGGGCCAAACCCGCGGCGGCATCCTGCGGCTGCGCCGGGCGCTGCTGCTGATGATGCATCAGACCGAGCCGCCATGACGCGGGGCGGTCCGGTCAGCCCGCCTCACCGCGGAACGTGACGACGAGAACATCGCGGAACCCCGGCTGCGCGGGATCGATCGGCTGGACCGGCGTCACCCCGTGCATCACCCGGTGATCGTCCACCCACGCCGCATCGCACGGTTCGGCCAGTGTGAAGCTGCCGAGATCCCGCCCATCGGTGCCGCGGATCGAGGTGACGCCGCTCTGGATGTTGCGCCGTCCGACCAGCAGCACCAGCACATAATCCACGCCGTCGCGGTGCATGCCTTCCGGAGTCGGCTGCCCCGCCTCGCCGCTGCGCGCCTCGATGCGGAACTGGTGCACCTCGATATGCCAGTCCCGGGTCGGTGCCAGCGGCTCGAACAGCGCGCGGCAGGTTGCCAGGATCGCCGTCATGCTGGGGCCGACCGCGAGCTCCGCCAGCACCGGGTCGAACCAGCGCGCGATGCCGCCGTTCAGCGGGTTGTAGTCGCGGCTCTGGTAATGCGGCTGATGCGGCTTGCGGTGGATCGGTTCGCCGCCGTGCGCGCCGAACGCGGCATGGCGGCGCTTCCGGTACCGCCCGCCGTCCGCCATGTAGGTGTCCAGCCCGAGATCGTCCCAGCTCGCCGCGAACGCCGGCCAGTCCGCCATCGGACCGAACAGTGCGCGCATCTCCGCCCCGCGCTCGAACGCGAACCCCTCCCGCGCGATCGCGGTGGCGATCCGGTTCATGACTTCCCTCGGTCCGTGATCTGCCGCACCGCGACCATCCGCTCCATCGGGTTGTAGAGCCGGATCTCCAGCTCCGCGAACCGCTGCTTCATCCGCCGGTTGAACTCGCGCTGCACGCTCCAACGCCCGGAATCGGTGCAGACCACTTGGCCGGCGATCGTGGCCGACGCGCCGTCCAGCTTGTCCACCCCCCAAAGCTGCAGATCACCCAGCATCCGCGCCGCGAAATCCGGCTCCTCGCGCATTCCGGCCGCGATCTCACTTAGCACCGCGCACACCCGGTCGGTATCCTCGTGCGCGGCAACGCTGACCGTCACCGAGGCGTTGCCCAGGCCGCGGTTCACGTTGGTCACCGTGGTCACCGAGCTGAACGGGATGATGTGCACCGAACCGTCGGCGGCGCGCAGCCGGATGGTGCGGACCGACAGGTTCTCCACGGTACCGGTCAGCCCCGATACCGTTACCGAGTCGCCGACCTGCATGGCGTTCTCCAGCAGCAGGAAGATGCCGGTGATCAGGTCCCGCACCAGCGTCTGCGAACCGAAGCCGATCGCCACGCCGACGATGCCGGCGCCGGCCAGCAGCGGACCGATGTTCACGCCGATCTCCGACAGCACCATCATGCCGGCGACGATCACGATGACGACGGCCAGCGTGGTGCGCAGCAGCGGCAGCAGGGTGCGCAGCCGCGCCGACCGCGCCGCCTGCGCCTCGCGCGTCAGCCGGGCGAGGTGCTGCTCCATCGCCGCGTTGACCGCCTCCCACACCGCCACCGACAGCAGCACGGTGACCGCGAAGGAGAGCAGGCTGGACAGCAGGCGGTGGCCGAGGTCGCTGGCCACCAGCCAGTCGAACGTGCCGAGGCCCCAAAGCTGCAACAGGGCGATCGCGGCGACGATGAAGATCAGCGCGCGGGCAGAGCTGGCCAGCACCGGATGGTAGAGCACGAGGCGCGCCTCGACGGCCGGATAGCGCGACGCCCCATCTGCCGACGGCGACAGCGCCCGATCCAGCGCGCCAAGGATGACGATCTGAGCGAGCCGCGCCAGTACGATCACGACGAGCACGCCGGCGAAGTAGCGCATCATGCGCGTGTAGCCGTGCTGCACCTCGACCGCCCAGGCCAGCCAAAGTGTCGCCAGCAGCATCAGTGCCAGCCAGTGCCAGATGCGCGCCAGCCAGTTGCGCAGCCCGGCGAGCGGACCGGTTGCGCCGTCCGGGGCACGCAGTATCCGGCGCACCGCCCGGCGCTGTTGCAGGACGATGATGCCGAGAAAGACGTGGTCGATGAGGCCGGCCGCCTTCTGCAGCGCCTCGTGCGCGACATCGGACAGGCCGAGCAGCAGCCCAACCTCGGCGATCGCATAGCCGAACACGCTCACCACCGCGATGCGCCTGATCCAGCGCATGGCGTAGCCGGCCACAGGCTCCGGGACGGTCAGCAGGCGCAGGCGCGGCTGGCCGGGCGACAGCATGACCCGCGCGATGCAGAGGATGGCGGCGCACAGCGCGTAGGCGTCGATCACCGCGAGCAGGACCAGGCGCGGCGGATCAACGCCGCCGAGGGCGGTCGCCGCGATCAGATGGCCGATCGTCAGGAAAGCCAGCACCGGCAGCAGTTCGAGCGCAAAGCGGGCAAGCACCAGCGGTACCCGCCACAGCAGGATCAGCGCCGCGGTCCGGCGGCGGCGCGGCGGTTCGGTCTCGCCTATCTCGGCGCGCGCCTCGGCATCTTCCTCGGCCGGCGCGTCGCCATTGGGCGCCTCGCGCACCAGCGCCCGGATCAGCCGCTGCACCGCTCGGCGCACCGCCGATTCGACCGCGATCGCGACCGCCAGGACCACTGCCAGGCGCCAGGCGGTGTCCAGCAGGATGCCGCGCGCCCACGGGTCGGTGGCCATCACCTTCAGCCAGACCCACAGTTGCGGCACGCTGCGGATCGCGCGGAATGCGGCGAGCGCCTCGCCGGAGAGGTGGTTCAGGAACCCGGAGGCGCCGGTGAGCACCTCGGCGCCCAGACTGTCGGGGGCGATCGGGGAGGCTGCGGGTGGCGGAGTGGCTGGCTGCTGGGCCTGGGCGATGGTCTGCAGGGTGGTGACCAGCTGGTCGCGCTTCTGCGGGTCCTGCAGCACCTCGAGCGTTCGCCGCGCGTCGTCCGGATTGACCTGGGCGCTGACGCGGAGCGTGGGCGCGAGGACAAGGAAGACGGTGAGGAGCAGCGGGCGCAGCAGCATCATGGGTCTGGACTACAGCCGACGAGGTTGGTCAACAAAATGGCAAGCCATGCGGCCGTGGTCTCCTCCTGGTGCCGCCCCTCCCCTTGCGGGAGGGGGTGGGGGGAGGGGCAGCACCAGGTGGCTTGGGGAGGCAACGCAGGTTCGCTATATCACCCCGGTGAAGACCTTCCTCGCCATCCTGGTCGCCCTGCTGATGTTCGCCACCCTCGGCGTCCTGTTCGCCGGCCTGTTCGGCCTGGTACGCGGCGGCGGCAACCCGGCGCGCTCCAACCAGCTGATGCGCTGGCGGGTGATCCTGCAGGGCGCCGCGCTGCTGCTGTTCGCGCTGCTGATGACCCTGCTCCGCTCCTGACCAGGCGTTTGACAGCCCTCCTGCCCCTGCATATGGTCCGCCGCGTCTATTGCAGGTGCGAACAGGCGGGTGATCCGCTGTTCCGGCGCGCAACATTCCTGGAAGCGGCACGGTTCTCCCCATGAAAATCCTGGTCCCGGTCAAGCGGGTGGTCGACTACAACGTGAAGGTCCGCGTGAAGGCGGATGGCTCCGGCGTGGAGACCGCCGGCGTGAAGATGTCGATGAACCCGTTCGACGAGATCGGCGTCGAGGAGGCGGTGCGCCTCAAGGAAAAGGGCGTCGCCACCGAGATCGTCGCCATCTCGATGGGCGTGCCGCAGTGCGCGGAGACGATCCGCACCGCGCTCGCGATGGGCGCCGACCGCGGCATCCTGGTGGAGACCGATGTCGAGCTGCAGCCGCTCGCCGTCGCCAAGCTGCTGAAGGCGATCGCCGACAAGGAGCAGCCGAAGCTGATCATCCTGGGCAAGCAGGCGATCGATGACGACATGAGCGCCACCGGCCAGATGCTGGCCGCGCTGCTCGGCTGGCCGCAGGGCACCTTCGCCTCGAAGGTGGTGATCGAGGGCGACGCCATCACGGTCACCCGCGAGGTGGACGGCGGGCTGGAGACGGTCGCGCTGACGCTGCCGGCGATCGTCACCACCGACCTGCGGCTGAACGAGCCGCGCTACGCCTCGCTGCCCAACATCATGAAGGCGCGCAAGAAGCCGATCGACAACCTGAAGCCCGCCGACCTGGGCGTCGATCCGACGCCGCGGCTGACCACGCTGAAGGTGGCGGAGCCGCCGAAGCGCAAGGCCGGCGTGAAGGTCGGCTCGGTGGCCGAGCTGGTGGCGAAGCTGCGCACCGAAGCGAAGGTGATCTGACCGATGACGGCACTGGTTCTGCTCGAATACGACGCGTCCGGCATCAAGCAGCCGTCGCGCAGCGCCGTCGCCGCCGCAGCGAAGCTTGGCGAGGTGCACGCGCTGGTGGCCGGCAGCGGCGTCGATGCCGCCGCACAGGCCGCGGCGAAGCTGCCGGGCGTGGCGAAGGTGCTGACCGCGGATTCGCCGGCGCTCGATCACCTGCTGGCCGAGCCGACCGCGGCGCTGCTGGTGGCGCTGGCACCGGACTACGACCACCTGCTGGCCGCCACCACGGCGGTCGGCAAGAACATCATGCCGCGCGTCGCGGCGCTGCTCGACGTGCAGCCGATCAGCGACATCGCCGACGTGGTGGACGCCGACACCTTCATCCGGCCGATCTACGCCGGCAACGGCATGGCGACGGTGAAGTCGGCGGACGCCAAGAAGGTGATCACCGTGCGCGCCGCCAGCTTCGACCCGGTCGCGGCCGACGGCGGCAGCGCGCCGATCGAAGCGGTCAGCATCCCCGATCTGCCCGCGGTTTCGCGCTTCGTCTCGGCGGAGCTGTCGAAGAGCGAGCGGCCCGAGCTGACCGCCGCGCGTGTGGTGATCTCCGGCGGGCGCGGCATGCAGGCCGGTGATAATTTCAAGCTTTTGGATCCGATTGCTGATAAGCTCGGTGCCGCGGTCGGGGCCTCCCGCGCCGCGGTGGATGCCGGCTTCGTGCCCAACGACTACCAGGTCGGGCAGACCGGAAAGATCGTCGCCCCGGAACTTTACATCGCTGTCGGAATCTCGGGTGCCATCCAGCACCTGGCCGGGATGAAGGACAGCAAGGTGATCGTGGCGATCAACAAGGACGAGGAAGCGCCCATCTTCCAGGTCGCCGATTATGGCCTGGTGGCTGACCTGTTTGCTGCATTGCCAGAGCTGGCAAAGGAACTGGAGCGCTCCTGAATGAACGTCGAAGTGAAGCCAACGCCGGCCGGCGGCACGCTGCTGGCCGAGCCGCCGGAGATTGCCCGCGTCGGCGTGGTCGGCGCCGGACAGATGGGCAACGGCATCGCCCATGTCTGCGCGTTGGCGGGCCTGCCGGTCACCATGCTGGACGTGAAGCCGGAGCCGCTGAAAAAGGCGATGGCGACGCATCGCCCGCAACATGGATCGCCAGGTCAACCGCAGCCTGATCTCGTCGCGAGGACCGCGACGAGGCGCTGGCGCGGATCACGACCAGCACCGATTACGCGGCGTTCGACGACGCGGATTTCGTGATCGAGTCGGCGACCGAGAAGGAGGACGTGAAGCGGGCGATCTTCAAGCTGCTGACGCCGCATCTGAAGCCGTCCTGCATGCTGGCGTCCAACACCTCGTCGATCTCGATCACCCGGCTGGGTGCCACGACCGATCGGCCGGAAAAGTTCATCGGCATGCACTTCATGAACCCGGTGCCGGTGATGAAGCTGGTCGAGATCATCCGCGGCATCGCCACCGATGAGCCGACCTTCCAGGCGGTGCACGCGCTCGCCGAGCGGTTGCACAAGACCCCGGCGGTGGCCGAGGATTTCCCGGCGTTCATCGTCAACCGCATCCTGGTGCCGATGATCAACGAGGCGGTCTACGCGCTGTATGAGGGCGTGGGGAGCGTGTCCGGCATCGACGTCTCGATGCGGCTGGGCGCGAACCATCCGATGGGGCCGCTGGAACTGGCCGACTTCATCGGGCTGGATACCTGCCTGTCGATCATGCAGGTGCTGTACGAGGGGCTTTCCGATTCCAAATACCGCCCGTGCCCATTGCTGGTGAAGTATGTCGAGGCCGGCTGGCTGGGGCGCAAGACCAATCGCGGGTTCTACGACTACACGGTGACGCCGCCGCGGCCGACGCGGTAGCGACTCGTTGCAGCGCCAGGGGGAGTGATACCGGCGGCCCGATCCTTCGAAGCGCCGTCCGGCCGATTGACGAAACCGGCTAATTTGCCCGACCCTGGACGCCGCAACATCTGACGGGAAGGCCTTATGAGTCTCACCGGGCCAGTGAGAAAAGCATCCGATGGCCGTCTTCCCAAGACGGTACCCAGCCAGGAAATGATCTTGATCCCGGGCGGCACCTTCCGCATGGGATCGGAACACCACTACCCGGAGGAGGCGCCCGTTCACCGCGTGACCGTCGCCTCGTTCTGGATCGATCGCTCGCCGGTCACCAACCACGATTTCAGGCGCTTCGTCGATGCGACCGGTTACCTCACCGTCGCAGAGATCGCGCCGGACCCCAAGGACTATCCGGGCGCATTGCCGCACATGTTGAAGCCCGGCTCGCTGGTCTTCACCCCGCCTCGGCAGCCGGTCGATCTCAACGATTGGTCGCAGTGGTGGAAGTTCGAGTTCGGCGCGAATTGGCGCCGGCCACGCGGCCGGGGCCAATCAAACCAAGGCCTGGACGAGCATCCGGCGGTGCACATAGCCTTCAAGGATGCCGCAGCCTATGCCGCCTGGGCAGGCAAGGAGCTGCCGACCGAGGCCGAGTGGGAATACGCGGCACGCGGTGGCCTCGATGGCGCCGAGTTCGCATGGGGCGACGAGCTGACACCAGACGGCCGTCACATGGCCAACACCTGGCAGGGCGCCTTCCCACGGGAAAATCTTGCGACCGATGGCTACGCGAGAACCTCCCCGGTCGGGGCATTCCCCCCCAACGGCTATGGTCTCCTCGACACGATCGGCAACGTCTGGGAATGGACGACTGATTGGTTCTCCGCGCGGCATGACACCGATGCATCACATCCCTGCTGCATCCCCGAGAATCCGCGCGGCGCTCGCGAATCGGACAGCTACGATGCGCACAACGCGTCACCGCGAATTCCACGCAAGGTCGTCAAGGGTGGTTCGCACCTCTGCGCGCCTAATTACTGCCGTCGTTATCGCCCGGCCGCACGCCATGCGCAGCCGATCGACACGGGCATGAGCCATGTCGGCTTCCGCTGTATCGTCAGGCAACCAAAAACATCACCATGACAGGCGACGACGCGCAGAAACTCGGCTTCTTGGCCAGACTTGTGCTCGCCGCCCTCATACTGCTGATCATCGGCGGGATCGCCTGGCATGGCGTAACAGTTCAAGTCATCCTGCGCATCTGGCACGACCTCATCGACCGACCGAGCGGGCCGATGGCGTTCCGCTTCATTCTGCAGCCACTCATGGCAGCCATCGCGGCAATCCTGCATGGCCGCAGGGACGCGCGCACCGGCCGCTCACCGTATTTCTGGACCGTGATGAGCAAACCGCAGGAGCGTGTCGGCCGGCTGCGAGAGGGCTTGAACGCGACCGCCAGAATCATTCTACTGGGCATCGTTATGGACGTGATCTACCAGATCATCGTCCTGAAGAGATTCTATCCGGTCGAGTCGGTCATTGTCGCGGTGGTGTTGGGATTTCTCCCCTACCTCGTGCTTCGAGGTATCGTCACGCGCGTCCTGCTGGGCTGGCGCGGCAACAATTCCCCGCGTCAGGTGTGAATAGGGACACCAGGAATGGCAGATACGGACATCGCGACTGGCGCGGAGAGGTTCGAGGTCAGGGTGACAGCCGATACCCATTTCGGCTGGCTGCGCACCCGGCTCAGCGTCGAACGCACGATGATGTCGTGGATACGGACCGCCGTCTCGCTGATCGGATTCGGTTTCGCGATCGTTCAGTTCTTCGAGCGCATGAATCAAATGCCCGGGGTCCACCCGTCGCTGTTCCCGGATGCCTCGATGTATCTCGGGCTGGCATTGATCTCGTGCGGCATCCTGGCACTGGTCATTTCGATCTGGCAGTACCTGTGGACCGCGCGTTATTTGCGAAGCGGGTCGTTCGCTCGCGTCGCCGGACTGAAGCAGGGAATGCAATCGCCGGTCCTGGCGGTCGCTGGCCTCCTCACGCTGATCGGTCTCTTTGCCTTCGCGGCCGTTCTGCTGCACCTAGGGTAACCGCACCTATGGGCTGATCGACCACCCGGCAACCATCGCTATGGCTGCTCAGACTGACCCACCCACGCAATGGAGACCAAGATGGCAAATTCCGGCAAGCCGAACATCCTCATTCTTTGGGGCGATGACATCGGCTGGTGGAACATCAGCTATAACAGCCGCGGCCAGATGGGCTACCGGACCCCGAACATCGACCGCATCGCGAACGAAGGCGCGGCGTTCACCGATTACTACGGCCAGCAAAGCTGCACGGCGGGGCGCGCCGCCTTCATCACCGGGCAGAACCCGATCCGCACCGGCCTGACCAAGGTCGGAATGCCGGGAGCCTCGGTCGGCCTTCATGCAGAAGACCCAACCATCGCTGAACTGTTGAAACCGTTGGGTTACACCACCGGCCAGTTCGGCAAGAACCATTTGGGCGATCGGGACGAATATCTGCCCACGGCGCACGGCTTCGACGAATTCTTCGGCAATCTCTACCACCTCAACGCCGAAGAGGAACCCGAGCAGGACGATTATCCGAAAGACCCCGCCTTCAAGCAGCGCTTCGGCCCCAGGGGCGTGCTGCATTCATGGGCGGATGGCAAAGGGGGACAGAAGATCGAGGATACCGGTCCTCTTACCAAAAAGCGCATGGAGACCATCGATGAAGAAGTGACGGATCATGCCCTCGCCTTCATCGATCAGGTCCACAAGGACGGCAAACCGTTCTTCCTGTGGTACAACACCACCGCCATGCACTTCCGCACCCACTCGGCTGAGAAGCACAAGGGCAAGAGCGGCGGTCAGGGCGAATACAACGATGTCATGGTCGCCCACGACGAGAACATCGGCAGGATGCTGGCCAAGCTCGATGAGCTGGGCATCGCAGACAACACCATCGTCATGTACTCCACGGACAACGGCCCGCACTTCAACAGCTGGCCCGACGCAGGCATTACCCCATTCCGCAGCGAGAAGAACACCAACTGGGATGGCGGTTGGCGGGTGCCGGCCTTCGTGCGCTGGCCCGGCAAGATCAAGCCGGGCTCGGTCTTCAACGACGTCTGCTCGCACCAGGACTGGTTGCCAACTCTGCTTGCCGCCGCGGGCGACCCGGAGATCTCGAAGAAACTGCTCGAAGGCCACACCGCCGGCGACAAGACCTTCAAGGTTCACATCGACGGCTATAACCTGCTGCCCTATCTGACCGGCGAGGCGAAGGCGAGCCCTCGAAAGTCATTCTTCTACATCAGCGACGACGGCGACATTCTCGCTCTGCGCATGGGCGACTGGAAGATGGTTTTGGCGGAGCAGCGGGCGCACCAACTCATGTGCTGGTTCGAGCCGTTCGTGAAGCTGCGCGCGCCCAAGATGTTCAACCTGCGTCGTGATCCGTTCGAGAGGGCGGACGAAAACTCGAACACCTATTGGGACTGGGTGATTTCTCACGCCTATCTCCTCTATGAAATGCAAGCCCTCGTCGCGCAGCAGATCCAGGCGTTCATGCAATTCCCGCCACGCCAGAAACCAGCCGCCTTCAACCTGGATGCGGTACTTCGCCAGATCCAGGAGGCAGCCGGCAGCAATAACCACTAGGCAGTCGGTGGGCTGCGACACTGGTGGCCCCGTCGGTCACCACCACCCCCAACTGCAACCTGCCGCCACTGCTGGGCGGCAGGTTGCCAAGTTGTGCAACCTCCGAACGCTGGCGGATCGATGTGGGCCGACTTGCCTGCCGCGCAAAGTTCGCGCCGATTGTTGTGAAAATATTCCTTGACACCCGCCGCCCCTTCATGTTCTTGTTCCGTTCATGTCCGCCGCGGCCACCGCACCCGGTCCAACCACCCAGCCCGCCCGCTGGCCGATGCTCGCAGACCGGCGCGGCTGCCTCGCCCGCCTGCTCGGCCTGGTCCGCAAGCTGATCGACCACGGCAAGCAACTCGCCCGCGCGGTCGGGCAGCGCAGCCTCCCGGATCACCCCGCCTTCACCGGTTGCTGCTTCGGCACCAGCGACATCGCGCTGATCCTGTCGCGCATCGCCATGGCCCTGCACCGCGCCACCGCGCTCGAGGCCAGGCTGCTGCGCAGCGCCGCCCGACCGGACCCGAAGCCCCGGCCGCCGCGCACGGTGTCGCCGCGCACCCCGCGCCCGCCTTGCAAGGCACCCCGGGAACTTGCCGAGACCGATCCCCGGCTGGCCAACCTGCCGACGCCGGAGCAGATCGCCGCCGAGATCCGCCACCGGCCGGTCGGCGCCGTCATCGCCGACATCTGCCGCGATCTCGGCATCATGCCGGACCATCCGCTGTGGCAGGAATGCCGCCTCGTCGTCATGCTGCACGGCGGCAACCTCGCCGACTTCGTCACGGACCTGCTCAAGCGGTCGCGGGCTGCCCGCCATGAGCAGATGAACGCGCTTTCCGCCGCGTCGGCACCGGCCCAGCCGCCAGCCCCGGAACCTGCCTCCACCGGCCCGCCCTGAACCCGCCGCCCCGGAGCCTGACCAACGGGACCAGCCCACGGCCGGCCCCGCCATTCCGATTCGTGGCTCTACCGGATGGTCGCTGACGGCGACGGGAGCGCCGTCATGCTTCGTCGCAGAACCAGTCCCCCATCACCTGCTCCGCAGTGCAGCGATCAGGGCCGGTAACGCTGGGTCACCGCCCGAATGCCGGATACTCCGCCTTGTCCTCCAGCGCCGCCTCACCGTCGGTCGGCAGCGCCACGTAGTGGTTAAGCGCCGCGTTGATGTCGCCTTCCCACGTCTCGCGCGGCAGCTCGTACAGCAGTTCCACGCTGTAACCGTTCGGATCGCGGATATACAGGCTGTGCGTCATCCCGTGCTCGACCCGGCGCTCGAACGCCACGCCGCGGCTTTGCAGGAAAGCCAGCTGCCGCAGCCAGGATTCGCGGTCCGGCAGCGCGATCGCAACATGGCCGATCGGGTTCGGCCCGCTCGGCTGCGCGAGCTCGGGCGTATCGACCAGCGCGATGTCGTGGTGGTGCATCCTGCCGTCGCGCACGCCGCTGTAGAAGCGCATCGCGCCGCGCTGCACACCGCCGAGGCGCGGCGGCACCTCGCCGACCTGGTGGAACCCGAGCATCTCGGTCCAGAACCGGTGCGACACCTCGATGTCGCGGACATTCAGCACAAGGTGGTTGAGACCGACCGGTGTGACCGCAACCGATGGGTCGGACTGGACGCTGTCGTTCATTGGACGGACCTCCCGTGCGAAATTGTCATCGCGGAAACATAGGTTCAACCTGCGATCCTTGCCAGCGCCGGCGTCACGTCAGGTTCCTTGGAAGGATGCACCGATGGCCGATCTTGCCAACATCACAACAGCCTGGACGCCACGCATGCTCAGCGTGTTTCGCATCGCGGTGGCGCTGCTCTATCTCCAGCATCCGATGGCGAAGTTCTTCGCCTTCCCGCACGTCGCCATGTTCGACCATCTGCAGCCGTTCTCGCTGATCTGGGTGGCCGGCGTCATCGAGCTGGTCGGCGGGCTGCTGCTGCTGGTCGGCCTGTTCGCCCGGCCCGCCGCCTTCATCCTGTCCGGCGAAATGGCGGTGGCCTATTTCATGATCCGCCCCCCGCGCGGCTTCTTCCCGCTGCTCAACGGCGGCGAATCCGAGGTGTTCTATTGTTTTGCCTTTCTCTACCTGGCATTCGCCGGCGCCGGTCCGTGGAGCATCGACCACGTATGGCGCCGTGCCGGTGCGGGGCCGAGCTCATAGCCATCCTCAGGCGTCACCACCCGAGCGACGCACGGACCTTGGCCAGCGCCTCCAGATGCGGTTCGTGCGCACCGGCGAACCGCAGCACGAGATCGGTGGCCCCGGCGCGCGCGTAGCCGAGCAGCCAGTCGCCCCACCGCGCCAACCGGGCCTGGAATACACCGCCTGGCGCCGCCGCAGCGCCGCGGCCGGCGCGCCGTAGTAGCCCTCCAGGAACGCGTCCATCCGCGCCGCCGCGCGGGCGGCATCGTCATCGACGGTGAGCGTCAGGTACATCGCCGCCGACAGCCGTGCGGGATCGCGGCCGGCGGCAGCGGCGATCGCCTTCACCTGCTGCCACTGGGTGGCGAATTCCGCGGCGTCCGGCGCGTTGGGGAACCAGCCGTCGAACCATTTTCCCACCCGCTCCAGGCTCGCCGGCAGGTTGCCGCCGATCCAGATCGGCGGACCGCCCGCAGCGTGCGGCACCGGTGCCAGCACGCCGCCGGTCACCGGCCAGCGTCCGGCCCAATCAACCGCCGCGCCGGTCCACAGCGCGCGGCACAGGCGTAGCCCCTCCATCATCCGCCCGACCCGCTTCTCGAACGGCACGCCACAGGCGGCGAACTCGGCGCGGATGTTCGGCACGTCGCGCGCGATGCCGACACCGAGGATGAAGCGCCCCTCGGACACCTGATCCAGCGTCGCCACCTGATGCGCCAGCAGCACCGGATTGCGCAGCGCCGGCAACAGCACCGCGGTGCCGAGAGCGACGCGAGGCACCCGCCCGGCCACGCCGGCAAGCAGTGTCAGCGGGTCGTGGCGCGGCCGCGCCAGCACCGAATCGCCGACCCAGACCGAATCGTAGCCCAGCGCCTCGGCACGCGCGGCCAGCGCCAGCAGCGACGCCGCATCCGGCCGGTCTTCCATGATCTGCTCGCGCGTCGGCAGCAGGTATCCGATGTTGGGCGGCATCGCTGGTCTCCCGGGCTAGGTCAGGAAGCTTTCCATCGCCGCCAGTTCGGCGTCCAGCCCGCGGCGGAACGCGGGATCCCGCGGCCGCGCGCCGACGAAGCCGAGATCGGCGTCCAGCCGCCCGTCCTTGCGGCTGACATTGGCCCAGCCGATGATGCCGTAGCCCCACAGCAACGGCATCGCATAGTAGCCGAAGCGGCGCTGCTCGGGCCTGGTGTAGGCCTCGAAGCGGTACTCCCATCCCCACAGGTGCTCGAACCGCCGCCGCTCCCACACGATCGGATCGAACGGCGCCAGCAGACGCACCGCGTCCGGCGAGCCGCGCCGCGTCGCCCCGCCGGCGGGCCAGAGATAGCGGACGCCATCCACCTCGCCACTCTCCAGTTCGCCGGAGGCAAGCAGCGTCGCGACCGTCTGCCGCCACCCGCCAAGCCCGGGCGCACCACGGCCGAGCAGGCCGAAGGTGGCAGCCAGCCCCGCCTCGGCCAGCGGCGCGAGGATACCGATCACCAGCAGCGCGATCTGTCGGCTGCGCTCCTCGGGTGCCAGCGGCTCGGGATGCGGCGTTGCCGCCTCGTAGACGCGAATGCCATCGCGCCGCTCGGCGACCCGCAGCTGGCCGTGATAGTGCAGGCTCTGCAGCACCCGGGTCGTCGCCTTGGAGAAGCCACCCCAGCCGTTCACCGCCCGCTCGCGGCCGAACCGCTCCGCCAGATCGGTCGGGTGCGTCGGCCCCTGATCACGCACGAACGCGAGCACCTCGGCCGCGAGGTCGTCCGGCACCTGATGGCGGCCCGAACTGGCCGGATCGCGCGGGTGCAGGAGCCGGCGGGTTTCGCTGCGGCATGAAGCCATAGGCGTAGAGGAAGTCTTCCTCCAGCCCGAGCCGCGCGAAGCGCCGCTCCAGATCGCCCGCCCGATAGTTGGCCACGCGATGCCGCAGGATCAGGTCCTGCGCCCGGGCCGGCGCACGGATCGGGTCCGCCTGCACGAACCCCGCGGCGCCGATCGCGCGTGCCAGTGTGGTCGGCGGCAGCAGCGACCCGAGGACCGCGCGCCGGCGCAACGCCGCGACGGTGAGCTTTCCGGCCATGCGGTTCAGCGCGCCGGCAGCACCTCATGCACGCGCTCAGGCGGCCGGCACAGCCGCACCCCGCGCGGTCCAGCCACCACCGGCCGTTCCATCAGGATCGGATGCGCCAGGATCGCGTCGAGCAGCGCCTCGTCCGACCTCGCCGGATCGTCCAGGCCGAGTTCGCTGTGTGGCGTGCCGCGGCGACGCAGCAGCTGGCGCGGCGTCAGTCCCATCCGCCGCAGCAGGTCGCGCAGCTCAAGCCGGCTGGGCGGCGTCTTCAGATACTCGACCACGCGCGGCTCGACGCCCGCCTCGCGGATCATGCCCAGCACCTTGCGGGAAGTGGTGCAGGCCGGGTTGTGGTAGATCACGACCTCGGATTTCGCGCGCGCCATCGGTTTTCCCCCTCGTCGGCGAGCATAAACCGCCGCCCCCCTTCCCGAAACCCGGATCGTCCCCATCCTCCGTTCACCGCAGAACCGGGAAGGGGAGAGCACGATGCTCGCACGTCTGCTGCCGCTCGCATTGGCCGCCTGCCTGTGCGCCACCGCCGCCATTGCGCAAAATGCGCCACCCACACGGATCCGCGGCACCATCGCCGCGCTGGAGGGCCAGACCCTGAGCGTCAACACCCGCGAGGGCACCAAGGTCGATGTGCTGCTGAACGACCCGCTGACGGTGGCGACCGTGAAGAAGGTCGACCTCGCGGACATCAAGCCGGGGAGCTATGTCGGCATTGCCACCAGAACTGCCGCCGGCGGCGAGATGCAGGCGATCGAGGTGCTGGTGTTCCCCGATGCCATGCGCGGCGCCGGCGAAGGCAACTACCCGTGGGATCTCGAGCCGGGCAGCATGATGACCAATGGCACCGTGACCGGAGCGGTGACGGCGACGGCGGGCCGTGAGCTCAGCCTGTCGTTCAAGGGCGGCGACAACAAGATCGTCGTGCCGGCCGGCGTGCCGATCGTGACCTTCGCCCCTGCCGAACGCTCCGACCTGAAGCCGGGCGCCCCGGTGATGTTCGGAGCCACGAAGAATGCCGCAGGCAAGCTGGCCGCAGGCCGCGTCACAGTCGGCAAGGATGGCGTCGCACCGCCGATGTAGCGCGCAGGCAGTGGCAGAGTCCGGCCCGGCTCGTGTGGAGCGGGTGAAGGGAATCGAACCCTCGTATGCAGCTTGGGAAGCTGCCGTTCTACCATTGAACTACACCCGCAGCCCGGCGGTTCGGCTGGTTTACCGCAATGCCGGACGCGGGCGCAATCCGATCGCCGCTTCGTGCTGTGCGCTGCCGATGACGCCGCTGGCGCGTTGACCGAACCGGGATTGCCGGGGGTTTGGCCACGATGGCAGTCTTGCTGTTATGGCGACCCTGGAACTCCGCGGCCTGCGCAAGAGCTTCGGCCTGATCGACGTGCTGCACGGCGTCGATCTGGCACTTGCCGATGCTGAGATGCTGGTGATCGTCGGTGCCTCGGGCTGCGGCAAATCAACCCTGCTGCGCCTGGTCGCCGGGCTCGAACGTCCCACCTCGGGACGCGTCATGGTCGATGGTCGCGACGTTACCAACCTCGACCCGTCGCAACGCGACATCGCCATGGTGTTCCAGAACTACGCGCTGTATCCGCACATGAGCGTGTTCGACAACATGGCATACGGGTTGCGCATCCGGGGGCTGGCGCGCGACGACATCCGCCGCCGGGTCGACGAGGCCGCCGGCCTGCTCGGCATCGGCCCGCTGCTCGAGCGCAAGCCGCGACAGCTCTCCGGCGGCCAGCGTCAACGCGTGGCGATGGGACGGGCAATCGTGCGCCACCCCAGGCTGTTCCTGTTCGACGAACCGCTGTCGAACCTGGACGCCAAGCTGCGCCTGACGATGCGCGCCGAGATCCGTCAGCTGCAGCGCCGGCTCGGCGTCACCAGCCTGTTCGTCACCCATGACCAGGTGGAGGCAATGACGCTGGGGGACCGGCTGCTGGTGATGCACCAGGGCCGCCCGGCGCAGCTTGCCGCGCCGATGGAGGTGTTCGCCCGCCCCGCCGATACCTATGTTGCCGGCTTCATCGGTGCACCGACGATGAACTTTCTACCGGCCGGGCTGGCACGCGGCGGCACTGCGGCGCAACTCGCCGCCGGGTTGCTGCTCCCGTTCGGCGACGGCCGGCGCGTCGGCATGGACGGCGACGGCCTGATCATCGGCATCCGCCCGGAGCACCTGTTCCCGGGCGCCGGACTCGACCTCGCCATCGACCTGATCGAGCCATTGGGGTCGGAGACCCTGGTTCACGGTCATCTGACCGGCAGCGAGGAGCAGACGTTGACGGTGAAGCTGGTCGGGCCACCCCCGCCGGGCGAGCGGCTCTCCGTGGCGCCGCAGCTCGCGCATCTGCACGTGTTCGACCGGGCCTCAGGGCGGCGGATCGATCCGATCCGTGAAGAAACTGTGGGTCCGCCGCTTGCTGCTGTGCACTCGGCTGACTAGGGTTTCCGGCAGCTTCCTGGAGGGTTGCCGATTCGGATGCCCGTGTCTCCGGTCATGTCAGTCCCGACGATCAGCCCCGGAGAGATGCAACTTCTGCTCTCGCGCGCCGGGTTGGTGCTGAACCCCGGCCAGGTCGCCGACCTCGTGCTGGCTTGGCGGCAGGTAGCCGGACTGATCGCGTCAATCCCGCATGATCGGCCGCTCGCCGACGACATGGCGTTTGCGTTCCGGCTGCCCCCGCCGGCCGGCGCCGCGGCATCCGCGCCGCGCGCGCACCCGGCGGCAAAGCCGAAAGCCGGCGCAAAGCCGAAAGCCAGGGCAAAGCCCAGGGCGAAAGCCAAGGCCAAGGCCGCACCGAAACGCCGCGCTGCGGCCAAGCCGGCGCCCCGCAAGCGTGCCCGTCGCGGGCGATGACGGGTTCCGCGGCGCCTTTCCTCACCATCGCCGAGGCCGGCAGACTGATCGCCGCGAAGCGGCTCTCGCCGGTTGAGCTGGTCAAGCAGCTGCTTGCCCGGATCGAGGCCAACAACCCGCAGCTGAGCGCCTTCCTGCTGGTGACCGAGCGCCAGGCGCTGACCGCCGCGCGTGCCGCCGAACGGGCTGTGATGGCTGGGAAGCGCACCCCGCTGCTGGGCATACCGCTCGGCTACAAGGACATCTACGAGACCGCCGGCGTGCGCACCACGGCGCATTCCCGCATCCTGGCCGACAACGTGCCGAAGCAGGACGCCGAGACGGTGCGCCGTCTGCACGCCGAAGGCGCGGTGATGCTGGGCAAGCTGGCGACCCACGAGTTCGCCATCGGCGGCCCCGCGTTCGACCTGCCCTGGCCGCCGGCGCGCAACCCCTGGGATACGCGGCGCTTCACCGGCGGGTCCAGCTCGGGGTCCGCGGCCGCAGTCGCGGCCGGACTGGTGCTGGGGGCACTGGGATCCGACACCGGCGGCTCGATCCGTCTGCCGGCGGCCTATTGCGGCATCGCCGGTATCAAGCCGACGCCCGGCCTGGTGTCGCGCCGCGGCGTGATCCCGCTGGCGCCAAGTCTGGACACCGCCGGACCGATGGCATGGACGGCGCAGGACTGCGCCATTCTGCTCGACGCGCTGGCTGGCCACGACGCTCTCGATCCGGCTTCGGTGCCGGGCCCCCAGGGGTCCTACGCAGCCGCGATCACCGCGCCGATCCACGGCCTGCGCGTCGGCCTGCTGCGCCGGTTCTACGAACACGACGTGCCCGCATCGCCCGAGATGCTGCACATGATGGGCCGTGCCGCGGCGATGCTGCGCAGTCTCGGCTGCCGGGTCGAGGATGCGGCCCTGCCGGCAGTGCAGGAATACAACTCGGTCGGCCGGGTGATCATCTCCTCCGAGGCCTATGCGCTGCACGAGGCGATGCTGAAGACACGGCTGTCGGACTACTCGCGGGTGTTCCGGGTGCGCGTGTTGGCCGGCGCGCTGGTCCGCGCGGCGGATTACCTCGCCGCACAGCGCCGCCGCACCGATCTGATCGCCGTGACCGCGAAGGCATTCGAGAAGTTCGACGTGCTGATCACCGCGCCCACCGCCGGGACGGCGCCGATGCTGACCGAACAGCGACCGGATGACGGGTTCTCCCGGCCGTTGCTGACCACCGTGGCCAATGTCGCTGCGGTGCCGTCGATGGTGGTGTGCGGCGGCTTCACGCCGGGAGGACTGCCGCTGGGGCTGGAGATCATGGGTCCGGCCTGGGGCGACGCGACGGTGCTGCGGGTCGGGCATCATTTCGAGCAGGCTGCCGCGACCCGGGGACGGCGGCCGGAGCTGTAGCGCGGACACGACGGCGAGGCGATGCGGTGTCGGCAGGCCAGAGGGCCCTACCAGGTGACGCGCACGCCGGCGCTGAACGACTGCGCATTGCTGCTGCCGTTGACGGCGCCGCCGTAGCTGGCGAACATCGTCATCGGCCACGCCGCCACCTTGATGTCGGCGCCCAGCCCGACCAGCGCGGCGTCCCGCCCGATCGGCGCACTGGTCAGCGCAAACCCGCCGCCGGTGAGGCCCACGAAACCTGCGGCCACGGCCGCCGTGTTGTCGGCGAACTCGTGCGACCAGCCCAATCGGCTCCAGACCGTCATCAGCACGGTCTCGCTCAGCGCGAAGCTGCGCTGCGCCCGGATGGCGAGCGTGCTCTCGGCGCTGCCCAGCGTCGCGCCGCCGATGCTTTCCGCCAGCGCCCCACCGCTTTCGGTCAGACTGTTCAGATGCAGCCCGAAGCCGCCGAAGCCGAGGCTCGGTTCGATCAGCCAACCGCCGAGGGTCTGCTGCAGGCCGACCCGCATCCCGCCGCCGCCGGCCAGCCCGTCGGTGCTCGCTCGCGTCGCGGCTCCGAACAGCGGCAGGTTCCGCTGCACGGTCTCCTGTTGATACATCAGGCCGAGTTGCCCCTCGGCGAAGAACATCCCGCTCTGCCATTGGCCATAGCCGACCAGCTGCGCGGTGCTGCCGGTGGCGTTGCCACCTGTCCTCGACCACGTGTGGTCCTCGACCGTGCCGATCGCCACGCCAAGGCGCCCGGTGCCGGCCACCGCCATATCGATGCCTGCCGCCGGCCCGCCCAGCCCCGCGGTGAAGCCCGGGTGAACCGCCGCCCGCGCCGACAGCTGTCGTAGCCGCCGAGCCCGCTGACCCAGATCATGCTGCCGTTCGGTCCGGCCGCGCTGCCGGCGTTGCTGTCATCGGGCCAAACCGCGCCGCGCCCCCAACTGCGCGCTGACTGCATCGGCCATCAGGTACCACGCATGGCGCATGGTAATCATCGCGTCGGGATAGATCGATGGCGCCAGCTGATCGAGGCCGGCCGCCGATGCTGCCCGCGGGCAACGGGTAAAGCGGGTCGAACAGAGCCGCCCGGGCGGGATCCAGCGCCGTGCCGGGTGATGGACGTATCGCATCCAACGCACGGCCGACGCTGCTTTCGCTGCTGGTTTCAGCCACGCCCGCGGCGGCGAGGTTGGCGTAGCGGCTCGGTGTCACCGCCAGTGAGATCGCGTTGGCGCCGTACAGCGTGTCGAACCGCGTGCCGGCGGCGAGACCGCTCGTCGGTTCGGTCAATGAACTGAAGCTGCCGGATAACGCCGCCGGCCGCGGTGAGGATCGGGAAGCTGCTGCCCAGAGCAGGGCCGGCGCCGATCGGGTTACGATGACGGTGCCGCCGGACAGGCTGGCGGTGCCGCCGACCTGGATCAGGTCGGCGCCGTTGGTCCCTACCTGCGCCTGGTAGACGGCACCCGGTGCGACAGTGAGATTGCCGATGACCTGCATGGTGCCGATCGAATTGCCGGGCGCGATCACCGAGCCGGGGAGCAGGGCCAGCGAGCCGACGACGCCGTTGCCGGAGAGCAGCCCCGCATTGCTGAAGTGCGCCGTTCACCACGGCGTTGTTGTTGAAGCTGCCACTGTTGGTCACGTCGCCGACGATGGTGCCGGTGTTGCTGGCGATGCCGGCGTTGATCAGCGGCGTGTTCACCTCGATGAGCGTGCCGGCATTGGCCAGGCTGGCGTTGCCGGCGACCGCGTAGCCGCCGTTGCCGACAAAGGTGGCGCCGGCAGCGATCGTCAGGTTGCCACCCAATGTGCCGGTGACCGCCAGCGTGCCGCCCTGCACGCTGGTGCCGCCGGTATACGTGTTGTTGCCGGCGAGGATCAGGATACCGGAGCCCTGCAGGGTCAGGCCGCCGGGTCCGGATATCGCGTTGCTCCAGACATCGAAGGCGTCCAGTCCGCCGAGCGCGGCGTTCATGCTCACCGCGACGTTGCTGGGAAACGCGCCGTAGCCGCTGGCGGCGGCGTAGAGATTGAGCCGTGCCCAGCCGGTACCGTTGTCGATCGGGCCGCCCGACGGCAGTTCGGTGGTGGCGAGCACCTGATTGAGCTGTGCCGCGCTCAGGTAGGGAAACCGCGTGGCGATCAAGGCGGCAGCGCCAGCCGGCACGATCGGCGACAGCGTCGTATCGCCGACCGATGGCAGGCCGAAGGTCAGGAAGTTGGTATAGTTCTGGCTCTGCTGGGCGTAGCTGGCGGCCGACGGGATCGTGCCGTTGGCGACGCAGGCGGCGACATTGCCGGCGCACGCCGCGGCATAGACCGAACTGCCGCCGCCGCCGAGGTAGCTCTGCATCGCCTGGCTCAGCGCGGCCAGATTGCCGGGCGTCGCCGTCCCCTGCGGATACAGCGGATTGCCCGACAGCGTCTGCGCCACGACGTATATACCGAGAATTCGCCCGCCGATGACGTCGGTGGGGTAGTGCGCGGCATAAACATTCAGGTCGTGCGCGAACGCGGCCTGCCCCTGCAGCAGTTGCTGATAGTCTCCCGGCGCAAGCACCGCCCAGGTGAGCGCGGTGATGGTGGATTCCAGCGTGTGTCCGCTCGGGAAGTCGGCAATACCCGGAATCGCCCAGGGCCCAGTTCACGTTGTACGTGCCGGGCGTTTGCTGATTCTGGTAGGCCAGAAGCGACGAGTTGGCTGGCGTGAACGGGTGGCTCAGGATCGCGCTGGACACCTGATACGGTGGCGGGTTGCCAAGCGAGTCGGTCTGTCCGGGCAGCAGGCCGTAGGCACGGGTGTATATGTCCACCGTGCCGAAATCGGCTCTTGATTCGCCGTGAGCTGGGCGTTGACGTTGTTGCCGATGTCCGCGACCGCGTCGAGACCGACAACGGGAGCGCGGGTGCGTTCGGCAGACCCGCGGAAGTATAGCCGAAATTCGGGTTCGCAGGAAACGCCCGGAGCAGAATATTTGCCGGAAGAACCTGAAAAATAAGCGCGGTACCGGCAGCAATCTTCTCGGCCTGGGTCGAGTTGAGATAAATATTGTTTTCCGTCTGTAGGTTTGCGGTGAGCACGGCGACACCCGCCGGCGAGCTCAGCAGCGAGTTGAACGGCGACAGCAGGAACTCCTGCTCCGCGGTCTGCGCAGGGCAAAGACCGACACACTGGGCAAATGCCGGCCCCACCCCGCCGATGGCGGCCAGCAGCGTCGCGAGCGCAGCGGCGCGAAGCAGCCGGCGCCGGAAGTTGCAACGATTGCAGCCCGGCGGTGACCGGCGATGCCTCGCAGGCTGCACTGACGGCAAGCAAGGGTACGTGCTGCCTGCATAATCCTGCATCAGCCCGCGAGTCCGGTAAAGGAACCGTAAAACCCGGTCAGCCGGGCATCCGGCTGGCGATCGCCTGAAGCGCGTAGTGCGCGGACCGGACCGCGCCCTCCTGCCAGCCGTTGATGTAGGACATGTGCTCGCCGGCGAACAGGAACGGGCCATCGCCCTTCAGCAGCGGGGCGTAGTGCGTTGGCGCGTGCATCGCGGCTCCACTCCGCCCAGGCCGCTCCGCTGAACGGGATGTTCTTCCAGGCGACCGAGACGCCGTTGCGTCAGGTGCCGGCGGTAGTCCGGGTGCAGCTGCTCGCCGTCCGCCAGTGCGGCATCGAGGCGTGTCGGCCGGGCGGCATGGCGGCGAACTTCTCACCGAGATCGTCGGACCAGATATAGGCGCCGACCAGGATGCCCTTGCGCTGGTGGATGCCGGCCGAGGGATACCAGACCTGGGTAATGTCGCGGTCGGTCCACGAGATGCCGCCGTAGATCGCTGCATCCAGTTCCCAGAATCGGCGCTCGGCCTGGAACGCGATCTTCGACCGCCGGCACGTAGTCCACCGCCTCGATCGCGGCGCGGATCTCCGGGGCGAAGTCGGCCTGGATGCCGCCGCAGAACCGGAAGCGGGATGGTGATCACCACCAGCGGTGCCTCGATCGCGCGTTCGCGCGCCGTCCTGGCATCACGCCAAACGATCCGCGCGCCATCCCCGTTGCGGCGCAGGGCGCGGACCTCGGCACCATAGCGGATCGTGCCGCCCAGCGCCCGGCCGAACGCCTGGCCGATGCGGCCCATGCCGCCGACCGGCTGCAGCATGGTCGCCGCCTGGTCCCAGCTCTCGCCGAAATTGGTCTGAAACTGCCCAGAAGCCGGCATCCAGGATCTTGTGCAGATCGAGTGGCTGGCTGCGCGTGCCTTGCTGTGCGCCACCGCCCGGCGGTTCCAGATAACCGGCGCGGCCGGAGCCCTGGTAGGCCATGTCCTCGATCGAGCGCGCCGAAGCTCCGCAGCAGGGCGCGGATGCGGTCCTTGTCCTCGGTGGTGACCGCCTCGGTCAGCGCGTCGTGATCGATCGCCTTGGCCGCCAGTTCGGCGACGTAGCCACGGATGTCGTTGACCACCTGTCGGTTGCGCTGCGGCCGGCCATCGAATGCCGCATCGCTCTGCAGCAGGGCGCCGCGGTTGTCGTTGCTCATCACCTCCAGCGCCACGCCCAGTTCGCGGCAATACGACAGGATGCCCTCGTGATGGTACGGCAGCCGGGCGGGGCCGGGGTTGAAATACAGATGCGGGCCGGCGTCCCAGGCGACCCGCTGCACACTGGCCGCCTCGCGGATCTCGTCGCCACCGCGCAGCGACCAGTTGCGGCCGCCGGCGCGCGTGCGGGCCTCCAGGATCAGCGGGGCATAGCCGGCCTTGCGCAGTTCCCAGGCCAGCACCATGCCGGCGATGCCGGCGCCGACGATGACGATCGCGGCGCCGATTGCCGGGCGGCAGTGGCGGGGGACCGGCATAGGCCTCGGGAATCGCCAGCAGTCCCATCGCCGCCATGGTCCGGTAGGCGGCCGCGACCCCGCCGAGCCTGCCGACCCGATGGATCAGGTGTCGGCGCGAAACGGTCATGACGGCCGGCGCGCGCGCAGTGCCGCGGCGAGCGTGCCGTCGTCCAGCACGTCGAGCGCGCCGCCGATCGGCACGCCCTGTGCCACGCGGGTCACCGCGACGCCGAGAGGTTTCAGTCGGTCGGTCAGCCAGTGCGCGGTGGTGGCGCCATCGACCGTGGCGCCAAGGGCGAGGATCACCTCGGTCACGCCGCCCTCGGCGATGCGGGCCAGCAACGGGGCAACGTTCAGGTCCTCGGGCCCCACGCCGGACAGCGCCGACAGCGTGCCGCCGAGCACGTGGTACAGGCCGCGATGCACCGACGGCCCGCTCCAGCGCCCAGAGATCGCCGACGCCCTCGACGACGCAGATCAGCGAGCGGTCGCGCTGCGGGTCGGTGCAGATCGAGCACGGGTCGCGGCTGTCGAGATTGCCGCACAGTCGGCACGGCCTCACCGCGCGCGCGGCCTCGGCGAGGGCCGCGGCCAGCGGCAGCATGCGCGCCTCCGGCTGCTGCAGCATCCTGAGCGCGGCCCGCCGTGCGCTGCGCGGCCCCATGCCGGGCAGCTTCGCCAGCAGGCCGATCAGGTGCTCGATTTCCGGGCCGCCCATCTGGAGCCGAGGTCTCCCCCTCGCCGCGCGGGAGCGGGGGAGGCGGAGGCGAGGTCTGGAGCCACTAGAACGGCAGCTTCATCCCCGGCGGCAGTTGCAGGCCGCCGGTGACCTTCTGCATCTCGGCCGCGGCGGCAGCCTCCAGCTTCTGCCGGGCGTTGCCGTGTGCCGCGACGATCAGGTCCTCCAGCATCTCGGGATCGGCCGGATCGACGATCTTCGGGTCGATCTTGATCCGTCGCAGGTCGCCCTTGCCGTTCAGCGTGATCCTTGACCAGGCCGGCACCCGCCTCGCCGTCGATCTCCATGCTCTCCAGCTTCGTCTGCATCTCCTGCCATCTTGGCCTGCATCTGCTGGGCCTGCTTCATCAGCCCGGAGAGGTTCTTCATTCGTCAAACTCCATCTCGTCGGAGGGTTCTGCGTCGGTGCTGATCGACGGTCGGCAGACCATAGGCGTCGGCGGCGGTGTCGTGCACCGTGTCGATCCGCGCGCCGGGGAAAGCGTCCATGATTGCCCGCACCAGCGGGTGGTCGGCGGCGGCCGTCCGTCGAGCGGCATCGGCGGCGCGTGCCCTGTTCGGCGACGGTCGGCTCGCCCTCGGCGGTGGACAACGCGATGGTCCAGCGCGTGCCGGTCGCCTCGGTGAGCAATGCGCCGAGGCGCGCGGCGAGGTCCCTCGGCGCCTCCGCCTGCGGCCGCAGCTCGATCACCGGCGGGGCGAAGCGGACCACGTGCACCGAGTGGATCAGGTGGGCGTGCAGCATCGCCTCGCGCCGATCGGCCACCAGGGCGGTGACGTCGCGGAAGCTCGCCAGGCGCGGCACGGTATCTGGCTGCCGTGATCGGCGCGACCGCCGGCGACCGCCCGCACGCCACCACCCGATGGCGCCGGTACGCGGCGGACCCGATGCCCGGGTGGGCGCGACGGTGAGGCGGCGCACCAGATCGCCCGGCGGCGGCAACTCCGAGACGTGGCAGAGCCGGATCAGCACCATCTCGGCGGCGGCCCGGCGGTCCGGCGCGGTCTCCACCTCGCCGACGCCCTTCAGCAGCATCTGCCAGGCGCGCGCCAGCACCGGCACCGACAGCTGGTCCGCCAGCGCCGCACCACGGATGCGCTCGGCCTCGGGCAGTTCCTGGCTGTCGCGCAGCGCCGGCACCGACTTGAGGCGGGTCACGGTGTAGGTCAGCTCCAGCAGGTCCTGCAGCAGCATGCCGAGATCGGCGCCGCGTTCATGCGCGAGTTCGGTGATCTGCAGCGCCTGGCGCGGCTGGCCGGCCATCACCGCATCCATCAGATCGAACACCAGGCCGCGGTCGGCCAGACCCAGCATGTCGACGACGGCAGCCTCGGTGACCGCGCCGTCCGCCTGGGCGATCGCCTGGTCAAGCAGCGACAGCCCGTCGCGCACCGAGCCATCGGCGGCGCGCGCGATCAGATCGAGCGCGACCGGCTCCACCGCCACCGCCTCCTGCACGGCGATGCGGCCGAAATGCGCTGCCAGTTCCGCGATCCGCACCCGCCGCAGGTCGAAGCGCTGGCAGCGCGACAGCACGGTGACCGGCACCTTGCGCAGTTCGGTGGTCGCGAACACGAACTTCACGTGCGGCGGCGGCTCCTCCAGCGTCTTCAGCAGCGCGTTGAACGCGTTGCGCGACAGCATGTGGACTTCGTCGATCACGAACACCTTGGTGCGCGCCTGCATGGGACGGAACCGCGTCGCCTCGATGATCTCGCGCACATCGTCGACGCCGGTGCGGCTGGCGGCGTCCATCTCCACCACGTCGGGATGGCGGTCGGCGAGGATCGCCACGCAGTCGGGGCACACGCCGCAGGGATCCGCGGTCGGTCCGCCGGTGCCGTCGGGGCCGGTGCAGTTCAGTGCGCGGGCGATGATGCGGGCGGTGGTGGTCTTGCCGACGCCCCTGACGCCGGTCAGCATGAAGGCGTGGGCGACCCGGCCGGTGGCGAAGGCGTTGCGCAGGATGCGCACCATCGCCTCCTGGCCGATCAGGTCGTTGAAGCTGGTCGGGCGGTATTTGCGGGCGAGCACCCGATACGGGACCGCGTGCGCCGGCTCGGGCGAATCGCCGAACAGGCCGGGGCCGTCCGGCGGAGGCGGCGCTGCAAGCTGCTGGTCGTCCTGGAACAGGCCGGACATGCGGGGCGGATTTCAGCCGCCGCGGCGGCCCCCTGGTGTGTGGCGGACAAACGGTGGGAGGCCGGACGAACGACCCGAGCGGAAACTCACTGCGGCTGCTTCCTTCCGGACCTGACCGGGTTGGCGAGGCGCCCGTCCGCCGCCGACCTCCCGGGACTGCATATCATGCTTTCGGGGGGAGGGGACAAGCCAGGCGGCGCAGCTGCCAGGGCGATCGGGTGCAGGGATCCGTGTTCTGCCGGGAGCCGCCATGGCCTCATCCGGACGGCGGGGCCGTGGAGAAGGTGCGACAGCCGTTGCCCAAGCAGGCGCGGATGCGCAATGCTGGACCGCAACTGCCCGCACAGCCGGGATTGTCAGGCAAGCCAAGCGAACCAGGCCGACGATGACCATCAAACTCTACGCGTTCACGTGCGGCACCGTAACCGGTGAGTTCGGACGTCTGATGGAGGGCGGCGAGGGCGACATTACCCTGCCGATCCCGGTCTTTCTCATTGAACACCCCCGGGGCCGCGCATTGTTCGACACCGGCCTGCATCCCGATTGCCAGCACGACGCAGCCACGCGCCTCGGCAAGCGACTGGCCGGATTGTTCCAGATCGCCTTTGCGCCCGGCGAGGAGGTGAGCGCGCGGCTGGCAGCGATCGGCCGTGATCCCGGCAAGATCGACCTGATTATCAACTCGCATTTTCACTTCGACCACGTCGGGGGCAATGGCTTGATCCCCAACGCGACGATGCTGGTCCAACGCGGCGAGTGGAATGCGGGAATGGACCCGGACATCGCCGCCCGGCACGGTTACAACCCGCGCGATTTCGACCTCGGCCACAAGTTGCTCTTGGTTGAAGGAGACCACGACGTGTTCGGCGATGGCTCGGTGGTGTGCCTGCCGACGCCCGGCCACACGGCGGGGCACCAGTCGTTGCGACTTAGGCTGGACGGCGGCGATGTCGTGCTTGCCGCCGATGCCTGCTATTTCTGCCAGACCCTGAGCGAACGACGCCTGCCGCGCTACGTGCAGGACCGTGCGGCAATGTTGACCTCGCTCGACCGGCTCGCGGCGCTGCAACGCGGTGGTGCGCGCATCTTCTTCGGCCACGACCCCGATTTCTGGCGAACTGTTCCGCGGGCTCCCGAGCGGGCCGGATGATGCGCCGATCATGTCGACCGGTACCGCGCGTTGCGCTTCAACTCGCTAGAGCTGCCGCTCCAGACCGTCGCTCGCCGCAACCGCGTCCGAACCTGCCAAGGCGGTAGCCATGCCGCGTGCAGGGATATCGACCGCGCCGCCCTCGACGATCAATCGATCCGGCCGACCCTCCAGTTCCACACCCCGCAACACCAGCGAGTCGTGATCCTCGGCAAGCTTGACGGCGGTCAGCGTGCTGGTCGCGGTTTGTGCCAGCAACCATCGGCCGTGCCACGGCCGCTCGCCACCGCGCGAGACGTGCGGCGTGACGACCGGGGGACGCAGCAGCGCATCGGCCAGCCGCCAGGCATCGCGGCGTGACAGATCGGGGCCGGCCCGCACACGGATGGTGAAGCGCTGCTCGCCCTGATCCATGCAGCGATAGCGAAGCTCTGGCGGTAGCGTCATCGGATCATGATGCGCGAAGGGCGGCGACCGCACCGCAGTCATGAACAGCGTACCATCCTTCGCCGCATAACTGTATTTCGCGTCGTTTGCGATCACGACGACATGATCCGACCGTACCGCGCGAACCCAACGCTGGCCCGGATACTCGCGTCCGTCGTCGGGTCGCTCGATCCAGCCCGCGGGTATCTGGTACTCGAAACGCTGCGCACCGATCGGATAGGCGAGTCGCAGCAGCCGGTTGGCCTCCCGCCAGTCCAACGTGACGCGAAGCTCGACCGGCAGATCGGCATCGTCCGGCAGGACGATGGCGGTACTCAGCCGGCTCTCGCCGTGCGCGGCACAGACCTCGACGACGTGCCGCACAGGCCCCTGTTCCACCAGCATCACCGCAGTGCATTGCAGTGGCATGCCATTGATCGGAAACCGATCGACGCCGTGGCTCCAGGTATCGGTAGGATCGTCGACCACGAGCCCGAGATGTGCCGGGCCGGTGAACAACATCACTCCCGACTTTCGGTTGGCCAGCGTGCGGATCGCACCGCTCGCCGCATCGACCTCGAGCGTCCAACCCGTCGTCTGTACCGTCCGCACATCGTGGCGCGGCACCGGCGCATCCGGTGCCGCTTGCTGCTCATCCGGCGAAAAGCGCAGCAGACGATAACCGAACGCCGGCACGCGCGCCTGGAAGGCGATGCGTTGCCGACCATGTGCAACATGCGCCTAGCCTTTCACCGCGCCGGCGGTCAGCGCGCCGACGATGAAGCGCTGGAGCACGAGGAATGTCAGCATCGCCGGCAGTGCCGACACGATCGCGGCGGCAGCGAGCAGATGCGTGCTGACCGAATCCATGCTGGACTGGAAGTCCAGGATGCCGACGCTGACCGGATAGAGATCGCCGCGGGTCAGCAGCACGAACGGCACGATGAACTGACCCCAGGTGCTGATCGCGAGCAGGATCGCGGTGGATGCCAGGCCGGGCAGCATGACCGGCAGCAGCACGCGCAGCAACGATTGCAGCCGGGAACAGCCGTCGATCCGCGCGGCCTCATCCAACGCAACCGGCACCGTGTCGAGGAAGCCGGTCAGCATCCAGGTGGCGAACGGCGCGCTGAGCGCGACATAGACCAGCACCACCGCGACATGCGAGTTGATCAGGCCCAGCGAGGAGAACCAGCGATACAGCGGCAGTGCGGTGACCAGTGGCGAGATCAGTTGGACCGCGAGCATCCCAAGCATGACCAGCGGCTTCAGCGCTGGCCGACGAAACCGCAGGCGCGACAGCGCGTAGGCGCCCGGCACGGCGATTGCCAGCGCGCACAGCACGGTGGCGGAGACCAGCTTGACCGAGTTCAGCAGGTAGCGCGCGAGCGGCGAGCCGATGAGCACGTCGCGGTAGGCGGCCAATGTCGGATGCTGCGGCACCAGACGCGGCGGGAAGGCGAACAACTCTGCCATCGGGCGGAGGGACAATGAGGCGACCCAGAGCAGCGGGAACAGGAAGATCAGGCCCACGACGATATAGCCGGCGTAGATCGCGGCGGATCCCGCCAGGCGGCGCCGCACAATTCTCCCCCTCCCCTTGCGGGAGGGGGTTGGGGGGAGGGGGCGGCGCAATCCCCACGGCCCCCTCCCCCCAACCCCCTCCCGCAAGGGGAGGGGGAGTTCTCCTGCCGTCTCTATCCTCTCCCTCCCACGTCTCACGCTGCCCGCTCCCTCTGGAGCATGCGGGCGTAGCAGGCGGAGAGCACCAGACCGATCGCCATCAGCACAACGGCCACCGCGGCGCCGCGGCCGAACTGAAACTCGGAAAACACCAGATGGTAGATGTAGAGCGCCACGACCTCGGTCGCGCGCCCAGGACCGCCGCCGGTGAGCGGCAGCACCATGTCGAACGTGTTCAGCGTGGCGATGGTGATCAGCACCAGGTTGATCAGCAGGATGCCGCGCAACGACGGCAGCGTGACGTAGCGGAACTTCTGCAGCGTACCCGCACCATCCACTGTCGCCGCCTCATACAGCTCCGGCGGCACCGTCTTCATGCCGGCGTACTGCATGATCATGCTGAACGCCGTGCCGCGCCAGATATTCGCTATCGTCACCCAGAACAGCGCCGGCACGGGAGCGGACAGGAATGTCGGGTTGTTCGCACCCAACAGCGATGCGGCATAGGCCATGATGCCGGCGCCCGATTCGTCGAGCAGCAGCTTCCAGATGATGCCGATTACCACGCCCGGCAGCACCCAGCCCACCAGCACGATGGCGCGGACGATCGCCGCACCGGGCAGCCGTCGGCGCTCGCCTTCGCAGACCAGGGCGGCGATCAGCATCCCGAACACCAACTGGCCCGCAATACTGGCGGCGACAAATATGCCGGTCACGCGCGTCATCGCCAGGAACTCGGACGATCCCAGCACACTGCGATAGCTGGCCAATGTATAATGCACCGGCGTCGTGGCGTCGGTTGCGTCGGTCAGGCTCAGCCGTGTCACGTCGATCAGCGGATAGAGGTAGAGCGCGGCGAGCAGCAGGAACAACGGCGCCAGCCAGACGAACGGACGGTCCTCGATCGGCCGCCGCTGCCCGGCGATCACTGCGCGAGCTTGTGCCACGCCTGATCGAGCGCAGCCTCGGGCGTCTGCTGTCCGGTGATCACGTCCGACATCGCGACCTGAAGCTCGGTGGAGATGCTGGGGTAGACCGCGGCGCCCGGACGCGCGCGCGCATAGCGCAGCAGTGCCAGGAAGTCGTGCACCGTCGGGTCCTTGACATAGGCGGAGTCGCCTTGTGCCACGCTGATGCGCGTCGGCAGATTGCCGATCGCAGTGGTGGACGCCAGCATTGCGGTCGGGCCGGCAACCAGGCTGTTGATCAGGTCGATGATGATCTCCTGCTTCTTTGCATCCGGCGTGAACACGGCATAGGTCCAGCCGCCGGCAGCGGTGACCGGATCGCCCGGCGCCATCAATGGAATCGGCGCGACGCTCCAATCGTTCTTGTCGCCGAGGTCGCGCAGTTGCTTGGCCATCCAGTTGCCGCCAAGGAACATCGCGACCTTGCCTTGCAGGATCTCGGGATACAGATCGGCCTCGAACTTGTAGTTCACGACGCGGTTGGGGCTGGCGCCCGTGTCGATGGTGCGCTTGAGGAAGCCGAGCAGATTCAGCATGGCGGTGCGGTTCTTGCCGTCGCCGAACACCGGCTTGCCGGCGGCATCAACCAGCTCACCACCCTGCGCCCAGAACATCGGCAGGTGCTCCATCACGGCGCCTTCGCCGCGTCCGCCGGGATACAGGTAGCCGGTCAGTCCGCGCTTCGACAGCTCGGCTGCCTGCGCGATCAGCTCGTCCCACGTCTTCGGCGGGTGCGAAACCAGGTCCTTGCGATAATACAGCACACGCACATCGGTGTTGACCCAGAGCGCCTTCAGTTTCCCGTCCGGTCCCCGCATGCCATCGCGGGCGAAGCCGACGAAGTCGTTCACCTGATCGGGGCCGTAGAACCGATCGAGCGGCTGCAGGAACTGGTAGAACCGACTGAGAAAGAACGAGTTGAGCATCGCGAAGTCGGGCGCGCGGCCGGCCGCGGCCTGTTCCTGCATCCGCGTCATGCTGGCGTTGATGTCGGTGCTGTTGAACGTGACATCGAGCATGACGTCGGGATGCGCCTTCACCCATGCCTCGATATGCGACTGATAGTAGTCCTTGACGGAGGGCACTGAGGATTTCGGCGACTGCGTCGGCTGCATCTGCCAGGTGAGGTGGATCGGCGCGCTGTCGGAGCCGTACTGATCGGCGCGAGCGATGCCGATGTGCAGCAATGCCATGACGCCGAACACGGCGAGCACCATCGGCCGGCTGATCATCGTTCCCTCCTGCCGCGTGGTTCCGGCGATTGCGGCCGGAACCATCGGCGGAATGTTCGACCTTGACAAGGCGTTGACCGGGATCGTCGGCCGGCGGAGTTTGCCGGCCCCGTGGGGAGGCGCCGATGAGCGGACAGCAGAACACCGATCGCATCATGACCACGCATGTCGGCAGCCTGCCGCGGCCGCACGACCTGCTCGACATGATGAAGGCGCGGCTGGAAGGCCGCGAGCACGACGAGGCGGCCTATCAGGCACGCGTTCAGGCCGCGGTGACGGAGTGCGTGCACAGACAGGCTGAAACCGGCATCGACATCGTATGCGACGGCGAGCAGTCGAAGCCCGGCTTCTTTACATACGTGCGGGAGCGGCTGGATGGATTTGAAGCGCGGCCACAGCAGCGTCGCACCATGTTCGCCGCCGAGGTTGCTGCGTTCCCGGAATATTACCAGCAGTACTTCAGCACCGCGATGTTGGGTGGTTCGGTCGCGCCGGCGGTGCCGCTGGTGTGCACCGGCCCGATCCGTTATCGCGGTGAAGCGGCACTGCAACTCGACATCGACAACCTGAAGGCGGCACTCGCGCACGTGCCGCATGTCGCGGCGTTCATGCCGGCGGTCGCGCCGAGCGGCGTCGGCGAGAACGAACACTACAGCACGGACGAGGCGTTCTTTGACGCGGTGGGCGCCGCGTTGCACACGGAGTATCAGGCCATCGTCGATGCCGGCTTCATCCTGCAGATCGACGATCCGTTCCTGTCCGACCTGTTCGGCGATCCGTCATTCGATGCGGCGCAGCGGCAAACGCGGGCGGAGATCTATGTCGCGGCGCTGAACGCCAGCCTGCGCGGCATCCCACCCGAGCGTGTGCGCTATCACACCTGCTACGGCATCAACCACGGCCCGCGCATCCACGAGGCGGCGCTCGCCGACGTCGCGGGCTACATGCTGCGAGTGGATGCCGGTGCCTATAGTTTCGAGGCGGCCAACGCCCGGCACGAGCACGAATACCACCTGTGGGAAAAGGTGAAGCTGCCGGCCGGCAAAGTGCTGATCCCGGGGGTGATCACGCATTCCTCCAACATCGTCGAACATCCCGAATGGATCGCCGAGCGGCTGGTGCGGTTCGCGCATCTGGTCGGCCGCGAGAACGTGGTGGCTGGCGCCGACTGCGGATTCTCCTCGCAGGCGACCTATCGGCCGGAGGTGCATCCGACGGTGATCTGGGCGAAATTCGAGGCGCTGCGCGACGGGGCGCGGATTGCCAGCAGGCAGCTCTGGTCGTGAGCGGCCGGCGCTGGCCAGCCGCTCAGCGACGCCGGGCGGTCAGGCCGGGGCCGTCTCCACCAGCGGCACGATCACTTCCGCCGCCGTGCCCTCAAGACACACGCACCGCCATGTCGCCGGACGATGTGGGACGCTGTCCGGACCGGTGAACTTCTCGAACACGCCGATTGTCGTCACGGGCGCGCTTTGCCCGAGGGTCAGCTGCACTTCCGGCAGGAAGAAGCCGAAACGCGTGCCGCCGGTATCGACCGTCAGTACCAGCGCCACCGAGACCAGCGTGCCGAGCCCGGTTTGATCGGTGGTGATCTGTGCCGGGGTAAATTTCTTGGTGGTACCACCCTCGGTGAAGGTGAGGGCGGTAAAGCTGGGATTGCCGCCGATCGTGTATTCGACCTGGATGCCGCTCCCGCTCAGCACGTACTTGTTGGCCATGGGCTATTCTCCGATTGGTGGCGATTCCGGCGGAACGCCGCGCCGGCAATGGCGACGCTAGGGGATTGCGCCGCCGTATCCTGTGAAGGGACTCACATACGGCAGCGCACCGCATACTGCTCATCGGGATGTGAACAGCCCCGCGATCTGCCTGAGCGGACGGCCGGTGCCGGCGAAGCTAGGCCTTCACCTGCTCACCGAGCCAGTCGATCGCCGCCTGCGCGCCGCCCCTGCCGTGCGGAATGCCGAGCGCCGCCAGCGCCATCTCGATCACGCTGAGGGTGCCGAGGACCATCGGCGCGTTGACATGCCCCATGTGGGCGATGCGGAACGCCTTGCCGGAGAGCTCGGCGATGCCGTGGCCCAGCACCACTCCACATTTTTCGTTGCAGTAGGCGCGCAGCGCATCAGGGTCGTGGCCGTTGGTCAGCACCGGAGTGACGGTGTCGCAGCGCTCGCCGGGCTCGATGATGTTGAAGCTGATCACCTGGCCTTCCGCCCAGACGGAAATGGCGCGGCGTACCGCCTCGGCCAGCAACCGGTGGCGGTGGAACACGTTCTCCAGGCCCTCCTCGAACATCAGATCGAGCGCCTGCCGCAGCGCGAACAGGAGATGCTCGGGCGGCGTGCCGGCGTATTTCCGGTAGTGCTCCGCGCCCTCGCGGTCGGTCCAGTCCCAATAGGGCGTACGCAGCCCCGCCGTCTTGTGCACCTCGCGCGCACGATCGTTGGCGGCGACGAAACCCAGGCCCGGTGGCGCCATCAGGCCCTTCTGCGAACCCGACATCGCGACGTCCACGCGCCAGGCGTCCATGTCGAACGGCATGCAGCCGAGCGAGGCCACCGCGTCGACCATCAGCAGCGCGTCGTGCCCTGCCGATCGCATCGCCTGGCCGATCGCCGCGATGTCGTTCACCACGCCCGAGGCGGTGTCGATCTGCGCCACCAGCACCGCCTTGATGGTGCCGCCCCCAGGGGACTTGCGATCCGCCTTCAGGCGCGCCTCGACCTCGGCCGGGCGGACGGCGCGGCGCATGTCGCCCTTCAGCACCTCGACCTCGACACCCATGCGGCGGGCGTTGTCGCCCCAGCCGATGGCGAACCGGCCGCTCTCCAGCACCAGGATCTTGTCGCCCTTGGAGAGCACGTTGGTGAGGGCGGCTTCCCAGGCGCCGTGGCCGTTGGCGATGTAGATGTAGGCGCGGCCCTTGGTGTTGAACACGCGCGCGACGTCGCGCAACAGGCCGTCGGTCAACGCCAGCAGCGGGCCGGAATAAATGTCCATGGCCGGGCGGTGCATTGCCCGCAGCACCTCGTCCGGCACCGTCGTCGGCCCAGGAATGGCCAGGAATTCACGCCCCGCGCGCACGCTCATTCGGATCTCTCCTCCGCGCCACCGTGGCGCAGCGGGGAAGTTAGCCGTTCGCGGCTGCTCCGGACAGAACCGCACCTGCATGCCAGCGTCACCGGCACGACGCGCCAACCCGGCGCGCGCTCGACCAGAAACCGCACGCCGCCGCCCGTGGGACGGCTCGGGCGACGGCCCATCAGCCTCCCGCCAACATCCTGTGCGCGGCCGCCGCATCCGGCACCTGGCGCAGCCGCTGCACGAAAGCCGCGTCGCGCAGCGGCCGCGACAGCGCCGCCAGCGTCGCGAGGTGATGATTGCTGCCGTCCGCCGGGCTGAGCAGCAGGATCACCAGATCGACCGGACGCTCGTCGATCGCCGCGAAGTCGATCGGCCGCGCCAGCCGCACGAACAACGCGAACGTCTCGCTCAGCGCCTCCAGCCGCGCGTGCGGCAGAGCGAAGCCCTTGCCCAATCCGGTCGATCCCAGGTTCTCCCGCGCCAGCAACGCGTCGAAGATCATGCGCCGATCCAACCCGAGCACGGTGGCCGCCCGTCCCGCCAGATCCTGGAGCAACTGTGTCTTGTCGGCGACCCGCAGCCCCACCACGACCCGGTCCGGTCCGATGATCTCGCCGATCGCCATCACTCGGGCGCCCGCAGGCGATAGCCCACGCCGGTCTCGGTCTGGATGTATTCCGGCTTCTCGGTGTCGCGCTCGATCTTCTGGCGCAGCGCCCGGATGTAGATACGGAGGTATTGCACGTCGGTGTTCGGCCCCCAGACCTCGCGCAGGATCATGTTGTGCGTCAGCACCTTGCCGGCATGCGCCACCAGGAGCCGCAGCAGATCATACTCCCGCGGCGAGAATTTCACCTCCTGCCCGCGCACCGTCACGATCCGCCGCACCAGATCGACGGTGAGGTCGCCGGCACGGAACACCGGCTTCTCGCCCTGCTGTTGCAGCCGGTGCCGCTGCGCGGCGCGAACCCGCGCCAGCAATTCATCGATGCCGAACGGCTTGGTCACGTAGTCGTCGGCGCCGAGGTCGAGTGCGGCCACCTTCGCCGCCTCGTTCTCGCGGCTGGACAGCACGATGATCGGCAGCATGGCGCCGGCGTCGCGGATGCGGCGGATCACCTCCAGGCCGTCGATGTCCGGCAGCCCGAGATCGAGCACCACCAGATCGGCACGCCGCTGCCGCACCGCGTCCAGCGCCGCCTGGCCGGTCACAGACTCGATCACGATGTAGCCCTGGCTGCCCAGACCGGCGCGCAGGAAGCGCAGGATCGCCGGTTCGTCATCGACGACAAGGATGCGCTGCGGTCCCGAACCGGTGGTCATAACGGTATCAAACTGTCACCGCGAGGAAACTAACCCCCTTGTCATCCCCGCGCAAAGCCCGCCCCCGCTTTCGCGAGGGCAGGCTTTGCGCGGGAATGACGACGGGAGGGCGGCGGCCAGTTTCGTCACGTCAGGGCCGGCCGGCCATCATTCAATCGTCTCCGCCGGCCTCTCGGCTTCGGCGAATACCGGCAGCGTCAAGGTGAACACGGCGCCCGATCGATCGGTGCGGTTACTTGCGGTGATGCTGCCGCGCATCGCCTCGATGAAGCCGCGGCAGATCGCCAAACCCAGCCCTGTGCCGGCACGCCGGCGATCGGCGCCGCCGACCCGGTAGAACTTGTCGAACACCCGCTCCAGATCGGCGGGCGGAATGCCAGGTCCTTCGTCCAGCACCTGCACGACGACGCGCCCGCCGTCCTGCCACGCCTTGATGGTGATCAGCGATCCCGCCGGCGCGTACTTGCTCGCGTTGTCCAGCAGATTGAACAGCACCTGCTCGAACAGCACCTCGTCCAGATCGAGCATCGGCAGATCGGGCTGCAGCACCACCTGGGTACGATGCTCCGCCAGGATCTTGGCGGCACGGCGCAACGCACTGCCGATCGCATCGGACAGCTCGATCGCTCCGGTCCGCAACCGCAGCGGGCCCGATTCCAGCCGCGTCATATCCAACAGGTTGCCGATGAAACGATTGAGCCGCTCCGCCTCGTCCTGGATGTTGCGGATCAGGTCGAGCCGCGTCGCCGCATCCAGCGGTCTCGCTGAGACTGGTCGCCGACCCCAGGATCGACGCCAGCGGCGTGCGCAGATCGTGCGAGATCGACGTCAGCAGCGCCGCGCGCAGCCGGTCGGTCTCGGCCACCAGACGCGCGCTCTCCACGTCCTCGACCAGGTTCACCCGCTCGATCGCCAGTGCCGCCTGATCCGCCAGCGCATCGAGCAGCCGTTGCTGATCCGGCGTCAGGATCGGGCCGGGCTCGTCGCGGTCGATCCCCACCACGCCGACCGCGCCGCGGCCGGTGTTCATCGGCATGAACAGCCGTTTCGCACCGGGCAGCGTGTCGGAACCGCGACCGGCGACATGGTTCTTCTCCCAGCTCCACTTCGCGGCGGCGAGATCGGCGGCGTCCAGCGTGTCCTCGGGCGGATAGCCGGCGCGCACCACGACCGTGTTGTCCTCGGGCAGCAGGATGACGACGCGCACCTTCAGCATCAGCGCGATCTGATGCACGGTTGCCCACAGCAGATCGTCGAGGTTCGCCGCACCTGCCAGCTTGCGGCTGAACTGGTACAGCTCCTCGGTGGTGCGCGCCCGCTGACGCGCCACGATCGCCTGCGCGCGCACCCGCGCCGTCAGGTTGCTGGCGATCACCGCGGTGATGCCGAAGAAGAACAGCGCGACGACGTTCTCGGGGTCGGCGATGGTGAAGGTGTAGATCGGCGGCAGGAAGAAGAAGTTGTAGGCCAGCACGCTGACGAAGCTGGCGAACAGCGCCGGCCACAACCCGTAGACCACGGCGGACACCAGCACCGCGGTCAGGAAGGTCATCGCCACGCTGGCAAGCCCCAGCATCTGGTGCAGCAGCAGCGCGACGCCGAGTGAGACCGCGACGAAGGCAAGGCTGCCGAAATAGGCCCTCGCGTCGCCGGTCGGCAGCGTGCGTTCGCGCTGTTCCGATGCCTCGCCGCTGCGCCCCAGCACATGCACGCCGGCGCCACCGGCCTTGCGAATCAGCTGCTGTGCCAGCGAGCCGTAGAACAGCTCCTTCCACCAGGCGCGCGGCGGCTGCACGATGATGATGTGCGTGACGTTGTTGGCGCGCGCGTACTCGGCGATCGTGTCCGCCACGTCCTGGCCCGGCAGCGTGACCGTCTCCGCCCCGAGCCGCTGCGCCAGCCGCATCGCCTCGGCGATCCGATCGCGTTCGGCGTCGCTGATGTTGAGGTTGCGCCCGGTCTCGACATGCACGGCGGTCCATGGCGCCCGCAGGCTGTCGGCCATGCGCTTGGCGTGCCGCACCACGTCGGTGCTGCTGGCGTCGCCGCCGATGCAGGCCAGGATGCGCTCGCCGGCCGCCCAGGGCCCGGGGATCGCGTGCGCCTGCATATAGCGCACCATCTGCTCGTCGACGCGTTGCGCGGTGCGGCGCAATGCCAGCTCGCGCAGCGCGGTCAGGTTGCCGGGCGAGAAGTAGTGGCGGATCGCACGCTCCGCCTGATGCGGCACGTAGACCTTGCCGTCCTTCAGACGCTGGATCAGGTCCTCCGGCGTCAGGTCGATCAGCTCGATGTCGTCGGCCTTGTCGATGATCGAGTCGGGCACCGTCTCGCGCACCCGGATGCGGGTGATGCGCGCGACGACGTCGTTCAGGCTTTCGATGTGCTGGACGTTGAGCGTGGTGTAGACGTCGATGCCGGCGGCGATCAGCTCCTCGACGTCCATGTAGCGCTTCGGATGCCGGCTGCCCGGCGCGTTGGTGTGTGCCAGCTCATCGACCAGGGCGAGCTGCGGGCGGCGCGCCAGCAGCGCGTCGAGGTCCATCTCGGCCAGCGTGCGTCCGCGATATTCGACCTCGCGGCGCGGCATGATCTCGAGGCCTTCGAGCAGTGCCTCGGTTTCCTTGCGGCCGTGGGTCTCGACCACGCCGACGACGACATCGACGCCCTCCTGGTAGCGTGCCTTTGCCGCAGAGAGCATCTCGAAGGTCTTGCCGACGCCAGGCGCGGCGCCGAGGAACATCTTCAGCCGGCCGCGCGCGCCCTGCTGCGCGGTCTCCAACAAGGCGTCGGGTGAGGGGCGTGCCTTCGCGTGTATCCAAGTCGCATTCCTCCCCCTCCCCTTGCGGGAGGGGGTTGGGGGAGGGGGCTCGGCTCAATGGCCCACGGCCCCTCCCGCCAACCCCCTCCCGCAAGGGGAGGGGGAGGACTCCCTTAAGCTCCTTGCTACTCCTCTACCCCTTCATCTCATCCAGCGCGAGGTTGAGCTTCAGCACGTTGACATGCGGCTCGCCGATGATGCCGAGCAGCCGGCCGCTGATATGGTCCTCCACCAATTGCCGCACCTTGTCCTCCGCCAGCCCGCGCGCCTTGGCGACACGCGGCACCTGGAACAGCGCGCCGGCGGGCGTGATGTCGGGATCCAGCCCGCTCGCCGAGGTGGTGACCAGATCGGACGGGATCGGCGTGTTGGGGTTTTCCGCCGCCAGCTTCGCCGCATCATCCTTCACGCGATCCACCAGCGCCTTCGAGGTCGGCCCAAGGTTGGAGCCGGCCGAGTTGTCCGCGGCATACGGCGCCGGCACGGTCTTGGTCGGATCCTTCGGATCCGGCTCCGTCGTCGCCGACGGCCGGCCGTGGAAGTACTTGTCCGACGTGAAGCTTCTGCCCGATCAGCGCCGAGCCGATCACCTTGCCGTCCTTCTCGATCAGGCTGCCGTTCGCCTGATACGGGAACACGGCCTGGGCGATGCCGGTCATCAGCAGCGGGTAGATCAGACCGGTGATCACCGTCATGGCGACGATCATCACGATCGCGGGGCGAATGTGTTTCATGAGACGGGCCTCCTCAGGCCAGACCGATGGACGTGACGAGCATGTCGATCAGCTTGATGCCGACGAACGGCACGATGATGCCGCCGACGCCGTAGAGCAGCAGGTTGCGGCGCAGGATCGCCGCCGCGCCGATCGGCCGGTACGCGATGCCGCGCAGCGCCAGCGGGATCAGCGCCACGATGATCAGCGCGTTGAAGATGATCGCCGACAGGATGGCGCTCTCCGGATTGCCCAGCCGCATCACGTTCAGCGCCTGAAGCTGCGGATAGAACGCGATGAACATCGCCGGGATCATGGCGAAATACTTCGCCACGTCGTTGGCGATGCTGAACGTGGTCAGCGCGCCGCGCGTCATCAGCAATTGCTTGCCGATCTCGACGATCTCGATCAGCTTGGTCGGATCGCTGTCGAGATCGACCATGTTGCCGGCCTCGCGCGCCGCCATGGTGCCGGTGTTCATCGCCACGCCGACATCCGCCTGCGCCAGCGCCGGCGCGTCGTTGGTGCCGTCGCCGCACATCGCCACCAGCTTGCCCTGCGCCTGCTCGTCGCGGATCAGCTTGAGCTTGGCCTCGGGCGTCGCCTGCGCGAGGAAGTCGTCCACGCCGGACTCGGCGGCGATCGCCGCGGCGGTGAGCGGGTTGTCGCCGGTGATCATCACGGTGCGGATGCCCATGCGGCGCAGCTCGGAAAAGCGCTCCTGGATGCCGCCCTTGATGATGTCCTTCAGATGGATCACGCCGAGCAGGCGGCCGTCCTGGCAGACGCCAAGCGGCGTGCCGCCGGACCGCGCGATCTCGTCCGACTTCATGGTCAGTTCGCGCACCGCCGCTTCCGACACTGTGGCGCGCACTGCCACATCGCCGCCATCGCCCGTGTTGTCCGCCTGGCGGGCGAACGCCAGCACCGCATCGACCGCGCCCTTGCGGATCGCCGAGCCGTCGAGATCGACGCCGGACAGCCGCGTCTGCGCCGAGAAGGCGATGAAGTGCGCACCGACGGGCGCCATCTCGCGGCCGCGGATGTTGTACTTCTCCTTCGCCAGCACGACGATCGAGCGGCCCTCCGGCGTCTCGTCCGACAGCGAGGCGAACTGCGCGGCGTCGGCGAGTTCCTGCGCGGTGACGCCGGACAGCGGCAGGAACTCGGTGGCCTGGCGGTTGCCCAGCGTGATGGTGCCGGTCTTGTCGAGCAGCAGCGTATCGACGTCGCCGGCGGCCTCCACCGCGCGGCCGGACATCGCCAGCACGTTGAAGCGCACCAGGCGGTCCATGCCGGCGATGCCGATCGCCGACAGCAGCGCGCCGATCGTGGTGGGGATCAGCGCCACGAACAGCGCGACCAGGATCACCACCGAGACCGTGCCGCCGGCGTAGGTGGCGAAGCTCGGAATGGTCGCGACCGCGATCACGAAGATGATCGTCAGGCCGGCGAGCAGGATGTTCAGCGCGATCTCGTTCGGCGTCTTCTGCCGTTCGGCGCCTTCCACCAGCGCGATCATGCGATCGAGGAAGGTGGAACCCTGCGTCGCGGTGATGCGCACCTTGATCCAGTCGGACAGCACGCGCGTGCCGCCGGTGACGGCCGAACGGTCGCCGCCGCTCTCGCGGATGACCGGGCGCGGATTCACCGGTGATCGCCGACTCGTCCACCGAGGCGATGCCTTCGATCACGTCGCCGTCGCTGGGGATCAGGTCGCCCGCCTCCACCAGGACGATGTCGCCCTGCTTCAGCTCGGGTGCCGGCACTGTCTGCCAGTTGGTGGCGGTCAGCGACGCGAGCCGCTTGGCCGGGGTCTCGGTGCGCGCCTTGCGCAAGGTCGCCGCCTGCGCCTTGCCGCGGCCTTCGGCCACCGCCTCGGCGAAGTTGGCGAACAGCACGGTCACCCACAGCCAGAGGATGATCTGGAAGGTGAAGCCGAGATGTGCGCTGCCGCCCGCGAGCAGATCGCGGATGAAGATCACGGTGGTGAGCGCGGCGACGATCTCGACCACGAACATCACCGGGTTCTTGATCATCGCGCGCGGATCGAGCTTGACGAACGACTGCCCGATCGCCGGCATGAGGATCGCGGGGTCCAGCACCGTGGACTGCGACGCGCGCATCTTGTTACGAATTTCCATGGTCTAGCTGCCTGTGTCAAAGAGAGTGCCGGCATGCATCGCGAAGTGCTCGACGATGGGGCCGAGTGAGACCGCCGGGAAGTAGATCAGTCCGCCGGTGATCGCGATCACGCCGACCACCAGCCCGACGAACAGCGGGCTGTCGGTGGGGAAGGTGCCGGCCGAGACCGGCACGATCTTCTTCTGCGCCAGCGAGCCGGCCACCGCGAGCATCGGGATGATCATCAGGAAGCGGCCGATGAACATTGCGAGGCCGAGTGTGTCGTTCCAGAACGGCACGTTGGCGGAGATACCGGCGAACGCGCTGCCGTTGTTGCCGGTAGCCGAGGTGTAGGCATACAGCGCCTCGGAGAAGCCATGCGGGCCGGCGTTCGCCATTGCACCGGTGCCGGCCGGCAGCACTACCGCGAGCGCGGTGAAGCCCAGGATCGACAGTGGCAGGATCAGAATGGCGAGCATGGCCATCTTGACCTCCTTCGCCTCCAGCTTCTTGCCGAGGTATTCCGGCGTGCGGCCGACCATCAGCCCGGCGACGAACATCGCGATGATGACGAACAGCAGCATGCCGTAGAGGCCGGAGCCGACGCCGCCGAAGATGATCTCGCCCAGCATGATGTTGACCATCGGCACCATGCCGGCGATCGGCAGCAGGCTGTCGTGCATGTTGTTGACCGCGCCGCATGACGCATCGGTGGTGACGGTGGTGAACAGCGCCGAGTTGGCGAGGCCGAACCGCACCTCCTTGCCTTCCATGTTGCCGCCGGGCTGCAGCGTGCTCGCCGTCTGATCGACGTTGAACGCGGTGAAGGCGGGGTTGCCGGCCGATTCAGCCGAATAGCAGGTGATCACGCCGGCGAGGAACAGCACGCCCATGATCGCGAAGACCGCCCATCCCTGGCGCTGGCTGCCGACCATGCGGCCGAACACGTTGGTCAGCGCGCCACCGATCGAGAAGATCAGCAGCATCTGGATCAGGTTGGTCAGTGCGCTGGGGTTCTCGAACGGATGCGACGAGTTCGCATTCATGAACCCGCCGCCGTTGGTGCCCAGCATCTTGATGACTTCCTGCGAAGCCACCGGCCCCTGGGCGATGAACTGCCTGGCGCCTTCGAGCGTGGTGGCCTCGGTATAGGCGTTGAGGTTCTGCGGCATGCCGAGGGCGATGAACACCAGCCCGACGACGATGCGAGATCGGCAGCAGGATGTAGAGCACGCAGCGGGTCAGATCGACCCAGAAGTTGCCGAGGGTGCGGGCCGAGCGCCGGGCGAAGCCGCGGATCAGCACGATGGCGAGCACGATGCCGGTGGCAGCCGAGACGAAGTTGTGCACCGTAAGCGCCGCCATCTGCGTGAGATAGCTCATCGTCGTCTCGGGCACGTATGACTGCCAGTTGGTGTTGGTCAGGAAGCTGACCGAGGTGTTGAAGGCGAGGTCCGGCGAGACCGCGTCCTGGCCCTGCGGATTGAATGGCAGCACGTTCTGCAGCCGCTGGATCGCGTACATGAGCACAAAGCCGGCGAAACTGAACGCCAGCATCGCCACGGCGTAGCTGACCCAGTGCTGCTCCTCGTCCTCGCGGACGCCGCAGACCTTGTAGATGCCGACCTCGAGCGGGCGCAGGACCAGCCGCAGCGGCGTGCGCTCTCCGTTGAAGACGCGCGTCATGTAGCCGCCGAACGGCTTGGCGATCAGGATCACCAGGACGGCGTATAGCGCGATCTGCAGCCAACCGTTGAACGTCATCAGAACTTCTCCGGCCGGACCAGGGCATAGACGAGATAGACCAGCAGGCCGATCGTCACGATCGCGCCCAGCGCATAGTCGAGGGTCATGGCAGTGGCCTCACAGGTGGTCGCAGGCGATGGCGTAGAGGACGCAGCCGCCCAGGAAGGCGGCACCGATCAGGATGTAGACGAGGTCAAGCATGGCGATGCTCCAGGGTCAGCAAAGAATCCGCCGTATGCGGGTCGCATGCTGCGCTGCACATAGATAAGCCCCACAGCCATAAAGATTCGATGGGAAGCGGAGCCTGCGGGCATATAAAATCCATATAAGCTCCGCGGCCGGAGCGCGCGCGTCGTGACCTGTAACTGGCCGAGATCAGTAGGTTCCCACGATCATCACCAGCACGTGGGCGAGCAAGGCCAGTCCCAGGCAGATCGCGATGACCGCGCCGAACTGCCGCAGGAAGTCCCGCGGCGCATAGTCTGTGCCGGGCTCTGCGACCGGCTCCTGCACGTGACCGAATGCGGTCTTTATGTTTTGCACGCTGCACTCCATGCAAAGTTGCCGGTCCCGCGACACGTCCGGCCCAATTTGCTGTGGCGCGTACCTAGTGAGACTGCTGCTATAAAGTCGATGGCGAGCCGGTCGTCGCCATATATAGAAGCCATATAAGCGCGACCGGCGTCCGGCCTTCCGCAAGGGCGTAAGCCGCAGAGTTCGGTCGCTATTTCAGCGCTGCCGAAGCAGCATCGAATTTATATGCGCCTTCGGCCATTTTCGGCACCATGAGCGCACCACACGCGATACCACTCCGGCAGCGACGCACGCCGTGAGCAGTCTTGACCGAGCGTCCCGGCCATACGGCGCCCGCCATCTGATCGCCCGGCTCGGCGAAAAGGTGCGCGCGCTGTGGAACCCGAACCGGGTGCTGTTTCGTTCGAATGAATCTGCCGACGAACTGATCGTCGCGCGCCAAGGGCCGGTGGAGGTCCGCCAGACCCTGGCCGGCTGGTCGTTGGAAACCTGCGTCAAGGGAGAGCAAGACCAGGCCCGTGCCACCGCGCTGCGGCGCCTGGGCAACTTCGTGGATGGCAAGAACTGCAGCAGGACACGTCTGCGCGTCGTGCGCCCTCTCGTGCAGACCGAGGAGTTGATGGGCCGATGGCGGATTCACGTCGCACTGCCAGGCGTGGACGCTGATTTCGTCGCCGCCTCGGGGCGTGACGGCAGGGTTCGGCTGCGGGCACTGGTGTCGCAAACGCTTGCCGTGATCCGCGTGCCGGGCCGCCCTACACCGCTGGCCATCCGGCACGCCGAGACCGCGATCCGCCATGCAATCGCTCCGACACGGTGGACGCCGACCGGTGGCTCGATGCTCCGTCTGCACACGCTGCCGGCGGTGCTGCCGTACCTTGGCCGATTCGAGGTCGGCGTGCCGGTGGCTGAGCGTGCGCAAGGCTCGGTCACCCCGGATTACGTGCGCCAGGTGGTATTCAATCGTGCCGTGGAGCAGGAAGCCGCGACACGATCCAGTCCACCGGTGCGATGATTGCCGTTAACCCATCAGCCAAGTACCTAAGATCTCAGTAGACCACGATCAGGATCACGATCGCGATCCGACAAACTGCGCACTGTGCGTCGGCAGCGTCCCGTTGGATGCCGGCACGATGGCTTCGCGGCCGATGACCCGGCGATGCAAAGTACCAGGATGCGGCCGGCGAACATCGCCGCCGCGCGCGTCAGATTGAAGAACGGCGCGTTCGATCGATCATCAGTCGGCGACGAATGCCTGATACACCTCCACCATGTCGGCGACCGACGCCCGGTAGATCTGCTCGCCGTGCTCCGGCGTCGACAGCGACGGATCGGAGCCGATGCGACCGTCCGGGAAGCGGCGGCGATAGTCGGCGCAATCGAAGAATCCGGTGCTCTTCGGCGCCACCTTCGGCGACATCTGCGCGTGCTTGATCGCTTGCGGATGGTAGGTACTGCGACAGCGACACCTCCGACGCGGTGGCGTGGCCGCCGTTGGCGTCGCCGTAGTATTCCTTGGCCAATGCCGAGGAACGCGGTCCCTGCGACCAGAACACCATCTTGCAGCGCACCGGCGATGCCTCGCCCGGGCCGCGCATCGACGATGCGGCATAGATCTCGTCGAACGCCGCGGTCACGGTGGCGACGTTGCCGCCATGGCCGTTGATGAACAGGAAGCGCTCGAAGCCGTGCTTCATCAGCGAGGTCACCACGTCGCTCACCAGCGCGATCATCGTGGATGGCCGCAGCGTAATGGAGCCGGCGAATCCGAGGTGGTGCTGCGACATGCCGATGGTGAGCGTCGGCGCCACCAGGCAGCCGATCTCGTCGCCGACACCCTTGGCGACGAATTCCGCGTCCAGGTGGTCGGTGCCGATCAGACCGTTCGGCCCGTGCTGCTCGGTGGAACCGACCGGGACGATGATGCCGCGCGAGGTGCGCAGATAGTCCTCGGCTTCATGCCAGGTGGACAGTGCGAGCTGCATGGGCGTTCTCCTATCGACCGACACATCTTGCCGCCCTCCGGCGGGGCCGGCAATTGTGCCGGTGCGCGGCATGGCATCGACGGATAAATCCCGATACCATTGCTGACCCGTAGTTCGGCACTGACACCGGACATAACGCACAGGAGACACTGTTATGGCACGCTTGACACGCCGCCGGCTGTTGCAGGCCGGCGCGGCCGGAGTGACGGCATCGGCCGCGGCAATGCCGTTCACCGCGTCCGCGCAGTCCGCGACGCCGAAGCGCGGCGGCACTGTCACCGTGGCCCTGGTGCAGGCGCCGCCCTCGCTCGACGCGCAGCTCACTTCCGCGCAGGTCGCCCGCGACATCAACCTGCACATGTACGAAACGCTCTACGCGCGCGACGAGAACGCCGGCGTGGTGCCCGATCTTGCCCAGGGCGTGGAGGTGTCGAAGGACGGCATGACCTATGTGTTCGCGCTGCGCCCGGGCGTGAAGTTCCACAACGGCAAGACCATGGATTCCCAGGACGTGGTCGCGTCGCTGGAGCGCTTCCGCAAGATCGGGCTGGCCGCGATCCTGTTGAGCGGGGTCGAGAAGATGGAGGCATCCGGGCCGCTCGAGGTGACGGTGCGGCTGAAGAAGGTGCAGTCCAATTTCCTCGACACGCTTTCCTCGCCGGGGACGCCGCTCGCCATCTACCCCGCCGAGGAGGCGGCCAAGGACCCGAAGGACTTCAAGTTCATCGGCACCGGCCCGATGAAGTTCGTCGAATACGCGCCGGACAGCCACGCCACGCTGGAGCGTTTCGCCGACTATGTGCCGAACCCGAACTACACCAGGCGCGACGGATTCGCCGGCAGGAAGGAGATGTTCATCGACCGCGCAGTCTTCCGCTTCATGCCGGAGTCGGGCGCGCGCACGGCGGCGATCAAGACCGGCGAGGTGCTGATCAACGAAACCACGGACGGACCCACCGCCAAGCAGCTTGGCGGCGATCCGAGCGTGCAGGTGCTGAAGCTGCTGCCCTTCGCCTTGCAGATCGCGAAGTTCAATCATTCGCAGGCGCCTTGCGACGACGTCAATTTCCGCCGTGCGGTCACCGCCTGCCTCAACGCCGAGGAGACGATGGAGATCGCGTTTCCCGACATCTACAAGCTGGATGGCGGGCTGGTCTACGGCTACTCGCCCTATTACACCAAGGCCGGCACCGAGCTGTACAACCAGAACAACCAGGCCAAGGCGAAGGAATTTTTGGCGAAGAGCAAGTACAAGGGCGAGACGCTCACCTTCATCGTCGACAACACCCGTCCGCCAATGGACACCGCGACCGACCTCAAGGAGCAGCTCGGCCAGATCGGCATCAAGATCGATATCAAGGTGGCCGATTGGCCGACCGTCTCGACCCTCGGGTTCAAGCCGGAGGGCTGGCATTTCTGGACCCATGGTCTCGGCATCGAGCCGTATGAAGGCCCGGCGAAACTGATGAGCATCTGGGCGAACGGCATTTCCCAGACCAAGGACGATCCGAACATCGACAAGCTGTACGCCGATCTGCTGGCCGAGCTCGACATGGACAAACGCAAGGCGATCTTCGCACGGTTCCAGACCTACATGTATGACAACGCCGTGGTCATTCCGCTCGGCAATTACGGGATGTTCCAGGTGGTGTCATCGAAGCTCAAGAACTTCGCGCCGTATCGCATCCCACGCCTGTGGGGGACCTGGCTGGAGGCGTAACGCAGCGAGCGGTTCGCTGATGGGGCAATTCATCGTCCGCCGGCTGCTGATCTCCGTGCCGGTGCTGGCGCTGGTGTCGCTGATGTCGTTCGCGGTGATCTGGCTGGTGCCGGGCGATCCCGCGGCGGTGTTCCTCGACGCCAGCGCAACACCGCAGCAGTTGGCGCAGGTCCGCCATCAGCTCGGCCTCGACGAACCGTTCCACCTCCAGATGCTCGCCTGGTACGGCCGCATCCTGCACGGCGATCTTGGCCGATCGATCCTGCTCAACCGCAGCGTGACCGCGGCAATCATCGAGCGACTGCCGGTGACGCTGTCGCTGACCGCGTTGTCGCTGGTGTTCGCGGTCGTGATGGGCGTCGTTGCCGGCCTGCTGGCGGCGATGCGCCATGGCGGCTGGGCCGATCAGTCGATCATGGTGCTGGCACTGCTCGGCCTGTCGGTGCCGGAATTCTGGCTCGGCCTGATGCTGATCTTCGCCTTCGCGGTGCGGCTGCACTGGTTCCCGGCCGGCAATTTCGTGCCGATCAACGAGAGTTTTACCGGGTGGTGGCAGAGCATGGCGCTGCCGGCCTTCACGCTCGCCGCCGTGCAGATGGGCTTCATCGCGCGCATGACCCGTTCGGCCATGCTCGAGGTGCTGCATCAGGACTTCATCCGCACCGCCGATTCGAAGGGCCTGCCGTGGAGCGTTGTGGTAACGAAGCACGGGCTGCCGAATGCGCTGGTGCCGATCCTCACCGTCATCGGCATCGTCACCGGCGGGCTGCTCGGCGGCGCCGTGGTGGTCGAGCAGGTGTTCTCGCTGCCCGGCGTCGGCCGGCTGGTGATCGGCGCGGTGCTCAGCCGCGACTTCCCGGTGATCCAGGGAACGCTGTTGTTCGTCGCGGTGATCTACCTGCTGATCAATCTGATCGTCGACGTGCTGTACGCCGTGGTCGATCCGCGGGTGCGTCTTGAGTAGCGCAGCCTCGCCCATCGATCCGCCCACGAACTGGTTCCGCGCCGCGGCGCGCCTGACTGCGCCGGTGCTGCGGCGGCTCGCGCACAATCGCTCATTCGTTCTGGGTGCGTCGCTGGTGCTGTTCGTCGCGCTGATCGCCATCTTTGCCGATGTGCTCGCACCCTACGATCCGCTGCGCAGCAATTTCCGCGCCCGCTTCGTCGCGCCGAGATGCCGAGCACTGGTTCGGTACCGACCATTTCGGCCGCGACCTGCTGTCGCGGGTGATCTACGGCGGGCGCGTGTCGTTGACGATCGGCTTCTTCGTCGTGCTGGTCACCGGAATCGCGGGCACCACGATCGGTGCGCTCGCCGGTTATTTCCGCCGGCTCGACAATCCGCTGATGCGGCTGATGGACGCGCTGATGGCGTTCCCCGCCATCCTGCTCGCGATCGTGATCAGCGCGGTGCTGGGTGCCTCGATCGTCAACGTGGTGATCGCGCTCAGCATCGCGACCAGCCCACACACCGCGCGGATCGTGCGCGGTTCGGTGCTGGTGGTGCGCGAGATGGAATATGTCGAGGCCGGACGCGCGCTCGGCGCCAGCGATCTGCGGCTGTTGTTCGGCCACGTGCTGATCAACGCGCTGGCACCGCTGATCGTGCGGCTGACCTACGTGTTCGCCATCGCCATCCTGGCCGAGGCGGTGCTGTCGTATATCGGCGTCGGGCCACCGCCGCCGACCCCCACCTTCGGCAACATCATCGCCGGTGAGCGCGATTTTCTGGAAACCGCGCCGTGGACGATGATCTTCCCGGGGCTGGCGATCGTGATCTCCGTGCTGGGGTTGAACCTGCTCGGCGACGGCCTGCGCGATGTGCTCGACCCACGCATGAAACTGTAGCCATGGCTGACGTGCTCGCAGTCGAACGGTTGACCGTCCGGCTTGCCGCCTATCCCGACCGGTCCAGCATCCTCGACGATGTCGGCTTCACCGTGGCCGAGGGCGAGGTGCTCGGCATCGTCGGTGAATCCGGCAGCGGCAAGAGCATGCTGGCGTTGTCGGTGATGGGCCTGCTGCCGCCGGCGCTGACCATTGAGGCAGGACGTATCTCGGTACTTGGCGACGAACTCGCCGGCCGGCCGCGTGAGGCCTGGCGTTCGCATCGCGGCCGCGACATGGCGATGATCTTCCAGGAGCCGATGACCTCGCTCAATCCGGTCATGCGCATCGGCGTGCAGATCACCGAGGTGTTGCGCTGGCGCGGCGGCCTCGGCCGCGCCGAGGCACGGCGGCGCGCGTTCGAACTGCTCGAACAGGTGGAAATCCCCTCGCCGCGCAGCCGGCTCGATGCGTTCCCGCATGAGCTTTCCGGCGGGATGCGTCAGCGCGTCATGATCGCGATCGCGCTGGCGGCAAGCCCAAAGCTGCTGATCGCGGATGAACCCAGCACCGCGCTCGACGTCACCGTGCAGGCGCAGATCCTCGATCTGCTGCGCAGCCTGCAACGCCGGTCGGGCCTCGCCATGATCCTGATCACCCACGACCTCGGTGTGATCGCGGAGATCGCCGATCGTGTCATGGTGCTGTATGCCGGGCGCGTCGCCGAGACGGCGTCGGTGCGCGACATCTTCAATGCGCCGGCGCATCCGTATACCCAGGTGCTGCTTGGTTCGATCCCCGACATCGCGGCACGGCGGGCGCGACTGGCGACCATACCGGGATCGGTCCCCGATGCGCTCAACATGCCGCCGGGCTGCCGCTTCGCGCCACGCTGTAAGTATCGCCAGGCGCCATGCGAACAGGCGCCGCCGGTGCTGCGCCCGCTTGCGACCGGTCACGATGTCGCCTGCCTGCGCGCATTCGGCGAACTTGCGGTGCCGGCATGAGCGACGCCGTGCTGATCGAGGCGCGTGGTGTGCACAAGTACTTTCCCGTGCGCACCGGCGGCTTCGGCGCGACCGCAATGGTGCGCGCGGTGGACGGCATCGATCTCGGCATCCGCAGGGGCGAGACGCTCGGCCTGGTCGGCGAGAGCGGCTGCGGCAAGTCGACGCTGGGCCGGCTGTTCCTGCGGCTGATCGAGCCGACCGACGGCGCAATCCTGCACAAGGGCACCGACCTCACCAGTCTGCGCCGTGGCGCGCTCAGGGCACGCCGGCGCAACCTGCAGATCATCTTCCAGGACCCGTTCGGTTCGCTCAATCCGCGCAAGACCGTCGGCGCGATCATCGCCGAGGCCTACGCCATCCACGGCCTCGGCGATCGCGCCGAACGCGCGCGGTGGGTAGCCGAGACGCTCGATCTGGTGGCGCTGCCGCGCGCTGCCGCACACCGCTACCCCCACGAGTTTTCCGGTGGCCAGCGCCAGCGCATCGGCATCGCCCGCGCGCTGGCGCTGAAGCCCGAATTTGTGGTGTGCGATGAGGCAGTGTCCGCGCTGGACGTGTCGGTGCAGTCGCAGATCATCAACCTGATGCAGGACCTGCAACAGGAGCTGGGCCTGACCTACCTGTTCATATCGCACAATCTCGCGGTGGTGCGGCACATCTCGACGCGCATCGCGGTGATGTATCTCGGTCGCATTGTCGAGCTCGCTCAGACGGATGCGCTGTTCGCGCGCCCGGTGCATCCCTACACGCGGGCGCTGCTGTCGGCGGTGCCGGTCGCGCATCCCGACCAGCCGCGACATCGCCACGTGCTGCGCGGCGATGTGCCGAGTGCCACCGCGGTGCCGAAGGGCTGCCGTTTCGCGCCGCGTTGCGGTTTTGCCGAGGCGCGTTGTCGCGAATTCGATCCGGTACTGACCACGCTGGCGGACGGCCGCGCGGTTGCGTGTCTGCTGGCTGCGGACGGGACGTTGGCCGAGGAGCCGGCGTGATGGCGCGAGGCGACGAAGCCGATTGACCCGGATCAATGCGGCAGTTAGGCAAGTCCTTACCGATCGGCAGGGCATCGAGCCCCCATCTCCATTGTGAATGGCCCACCAGACTGAGTGGTGGTCCGGACGGCCTGCCACCGTACGAAGCGCCCAGACCAGGCAAGATGCGAGGATCCTGAATGCGCCGTTACAGCTATGCTGCCGCCCTGCTCTGCATGATCACCGTTGCGCCACCGGGGTGGGCGCAACAACCGACCGCGATCCCCGTCGGCACGGTGGCGGCCGAACTGCGGCCGATCACCAAGGCGGCCGACTTCGTAGGCCGGGTGGAGGCAATGGAACGGGTGGACGTCCGTGCCCGGGTGACCGGTTTCTTGCAAGAGACCCTGTTCAAGGAGGGCGGTCTGGTCAAGGAGGGCGACGTTCTCTACCGCATCGAGCCCGATACCTTCCAGGCGGCCGTGCAACAGGGGCAGGGCGCTTTGCTGCAGGCGCAGGGCAAGCTTGCCAACGCGACCGCGCAGCTTGCCCGCACCCAGGAGCTGGTGAAGACGGATGCCGCAACGCGTGCGCTGCTCGATGTCCGGATAGCGGAACAAAAATCCGCACAGGGCGATATGATCACCGCCGATGCCAATCTGAAGACCGCCAATGTAAACCTTGGCTACACCGAGATTGCCGCCCCGATTGCCGGTGAGATCGGTCGCAGCAAGGTGACGAAAGGGAATGTCGTCGGACCGGACAGCGGCGTGCTCACCACAATCGTCAGCCGCGACCCTATGTATGTGACATTTCCGGTCAGCCAGCGCGAATTCCTGAATTTCGAGGCGGAGGGACAACGCCGGTCGAAGCAGGGGGAGCTGGCGGTGCGTCTCCGCTTCTCCGATGGTTCGAGCTACCCAGAGACCGGTCGGATCAACTTCGTCGATGTGACGGTGGATCGCGCCACGGACACCGTGATCGTGCGCGCAACCCTGCCCAATCCGTCTGGCAAGCTGATCGACGGGCAACTGGTCCGCGTCTCGGTTGAAGCGGACAAGCCCGACGAGAAGGTCCTGGTGCCGCAATCGGCACTGGTCGTCGATCAGCAGGGCCCGTACGTGTTCCTCGTGGTGGATGGCAAGGCGGCGGTCAGGCGGGTGAAACTGGGCGGCGAATCGGGCCCCTACGCGATCATCGACGACGGCCTCAAGGGCGGCGAACAGGTCGTCGTGCAGGGGATGGAAAGCCTGCGCCCCGGCGCGGCGGTGATCGCCAGCCCGGCGCCGCCACCGCTGAGCCAGGGCTGAGCCATGTTCTCCGCCATCTTCATCGACCGGCCACGGCTGGCGACGGTGATCGCGATCGTGATGACCATCGCGGGGCTGCTGTCGCTGTTCGTGATCCCGATCGCTCAGTACCCCGACATCGTGCCGCCGCAGGTATCGGTCACCACGACCTACCCTGGCGCTTCCGCCGCCGTCGTGGAGACAACCATCGCGCAGCCGATCGAGAGCCAGGTCGTCGGCGTCGACAAGATGATCTACATGAAGAGCGTCAGCGGCAACGACGGCAGCTATTCGCTGAAGGTCTCGTTCGAACTCGGCACCGATCCCGACATCAACACGGTCAACGTCAACAACCGGGTGCAGATCGCGCTGTCGAAGCTGCCGGAGGATGTGCGCAAGCAGGGCTTGACGGTCAAGAAGCAGTCCTCCGCGCTGCTCGGCGTCATCGCGCTGTACTCGCCGAAGCAGACGCACGACGAGCTGTACATCTCGAACTACGCGACGATCAACCTGCTCGATCAGATCAGGAGCACGCCCGGGGTGGGCGACGCGACGCTGTTCGGGCCGCAGGACTATTCGATGCGCGCCTGGGTGCGCACCGACCGGCTGACCGGTCTCGGGCTGACCACGGCCGATGTCATCAATGCGATCCAGTCGCAGAACCTGCAGGCGGCGGTTGGCCGGATTGGCGCCCGCCCGATCGGCAACGACCAGCAATTGCAGCTCAACATCCAGACCAAGGGGCGGCTTTCCTCCGTCGCCGAGTTCGAGCAGATCGTGATCCGCACCAATCCTGACGGATCGGTGCTCCGTCTGGGCGACGTCGCGCGACTGGAACTGGGCGCGGCCAATCTCGACCGCTCGACCCGGCTGAACGGTGCGCCGGCCGCGTTGCTCGCGGTTTATCAGTCGCCTGGCGCCAATGCGCTCACCGCACTCGGCGGCGTCAAGCAGGCCATGGCCGACGCGGCGCACGATTTCCCCGACGATCTGGCCTGGAAGGTGACCTACGATCCGACCACGTTCGTCACCGCCACCATCCACGAGGTGCAGAAGACGCTGATCGAGGCCTTCATCCTGGTGGTACTCGTGGTCTATCTGTTCCTTGGCAATCTGCGCGCCACGCTGATCCCGACGGTCGCGGTCCCGGTCAGCCTGATCGGTACCTTCATCGTGCTGAACGCGATCGGCTATTCGGCCAATACCGTGTCGCTGCTGGCGATCGTGCTCGCCATCGGCATCGTGGTGGACGATGCGATCGTGGTGGTCGAGGCGGTCGAGCAGGTGATGGAACACCATCCCGAGCTGACGCCGGCCGAAGCAACCAAGATGGCGATGGGACAGATCTTCGCGCCGATCATCGCGATCACGCTGGTGCTGCTGTCCGTGTTCGTGCCGGTGGCCTTCATCCCCGGCATTTCCGGCGAACTGTTCCGCCAGTTCGCGGTCACCGTTGCGGTGTCGATGTTCCTGTCGGCAATCAACGCGCTCACGCTGTCACCGGCGCTGTGCGCCATCCTGCTGCGACCGCATCACGGGCCGCGCCGCGGGCCGATCGGCGCGCTGATGCGCGGCATCGACTGGGTGCGCGACGGCTACGGCTCCATAGTCGCGCGGTTGGTGCGCATGTCGTTCATTGGGCTGGTGATGGTCGGCGTCGCGATGGCCGGCGTCTGGGGCCTGGGCAAGATCACGCCGACCGGGTTCCTGCCCGAGGACGACCAGGGCGCGTTCTTCATCGTGGTGCAGTTGCCCGACGGCGCCTCGATCGGCCGGACCACGGATGTGGTGCGGCAGATCGAGGACATCCTCAAGCAGGAAACCGCCGTCGCGGACTACTCCGCGACCATCGGGCTGAATTTCATCGACAACTACTCGCAGCCCAATGCGGCCTTCTTCATCGTCTCGTTGAAGCCGTTCGAGGAGCGCGCGGACGCGTCGCAGTCGGCGCAGGCAATGATCGCCCGGCTTGGCGGCAAATTGCGTCAGGTGCGTGGCGGGCGCGGCGTGCCGATCGCGCCGCCGCCGATCATCGGTCTCGGCACCGGCGGCGGCTTCAGTTACGTGTTGCAGGACACCGGCGGCGGCAGCGCGCAGGCACTGGCAGGAGTGCTGCGCGGACTGCTGGTGGCGGCGAACCAGGATCCAAAGCTCAACCGCGTGTTCAGCACGTTCTCGGCCTCGACGCCGTCGGTCTATCTCGATATCGATCGCGACAAGGCGCAGATTCTGAAAGTGGACCTGGCCGAAATCTTCCAGGCGCTGCAGGCGTCGCTGGGCGGATACTACGTCAACGACATGAACCTGTTCGGGCGCACCTGGCAGGTGCAGGTGCAGGCGGAAGCCGACGATCGATCGTCGGTGGACGACATCTACCGGATCAATGTCCGCAGCGCCGACAACCAGATGATTCCGCTGCGCAGCCTGGTCGAGGCGCGGCCGGTGATCGGGCCGCAGGCGCTGATCCGCTACAACAACCGGATCGCCGTGACGATCCAGGGCAGCCCGGCTCCCGGTATCTCGTCCGGTCAGGCGCTGGCAGCGATGGAGCAGGTTGCCGCGAACACGCTGCCGCGCGGATATCGCGGTCTGTGGACCGATGTGTCGTTCCAGGAGAAGCGAGCCGAGGGCAAGACCGCGATCATTCTCGCCTTTGCGGTGCTGTTCGCCTACCTGTTCCTGGCGGCGCTGTATGAGAGCTGGACGATCCCGGTTCCGGTTCTGCTGTCGGTCACGATCGGCATCGTCGGATCCTTTGCCGCATTCGTCGTCGCGGGGATCACGCTCGATCTCTACGCGCAGATCGGCATGGTGGTGCTGATCGGGCTGGCGGCCAAGAACGGCATCCTGATCGTGGAATTCGCCAAGGAGCGTCGCGCCGAGGGCATGCCGCTGCTCGAGGCCGCGACCGAAGGCGCCAGATTGCGCTTCCGTCCGGTGATGATGACGTCGTTTGCCTTCATCCTCGGGCTGCTGCCGTTGGTCATCGCCGTGGGGCCGTCGCAATTGGCTCGGCGGAATGTCGGGACGCCGGTGTTCGGCGGCATGCTCTCGGCATCGTTCATCGGCATCTTCGCGATCCCGGCGCTGTATGTGATATTCCAATCGATCCGTGAGCGGCTGCGTTCGTCGGCCCGTCCTGCGGCGGCGGAGAAGCCGGTCCCGGCCGACCATCGGGCATGACACGACTTGTAGGAGGAAACAACAATGCGGCTGCGAGGTTGGCTTTCGGCCTTGGCGCTATTTGCCGCTGTATCGACAGGCTCCGTCCGGGCCGCGGTCACCGAGGACAGCTTCCTGCTGCGCAACACCGGCGACCTGGTCGATCTGTGTTCCTCGGCCCAAACAGATCCGCTGTACACGGCGGCCAGTAATTTCTGTCACGGCTTCGCCCTCGGCGTATTCCGGGTGCTGCAGGAGCAGGACATGGCGCGTCGGTCCAGCCACATGTTCTGCCTGCCAACCCCCAGTCCGACACGCAACGAAGGCATTGCCGGTCTGCTGCAATGGGTGAAGGCAAACCCGAACCAGACGGCGCAGTCGGCCGCCGACAGCATCGCCATGTTCCTGTCGCAACAGTATCCCTGCCCGCGCGGTCGGTGAGACGAAGGGGCAAGCAGATGAAACCAACATTGGTTCTTGCAGTTTGCGGCGTTGTGCTGACTGGTTGCGCGGGTCTCAACGATACGCAGCAGCGTGCGCTGACCGGAACCGCGATCGGCGCCGGCGGCGGCGCCATTCTCGGTGCCATCGGAGGCAACGCGGGACTTGGGGCAGTGGCTGGGGCGGCCGCCGGTCTGGCCGGCGGTCTGATCTACGAACTCGGTGAAGAAGAACGAACAGTCGAGTTACCAGCAGGGGTATTCGGCGGGCAGGCGGTCGTCCGGCACCAACAATTGAACAGTTCCGTATTGCCGTCCTACGCTGTGGGCCTCAATGCGGGGCGCTCGGGAGGCGGTAAGCCGCCGTTTGACCACATGTGCCGGTGGACACCGCCTCTGCGATGACTCGCCTGAGCGAGATGCAGGCGGCGGATGGGCATTGTCACGGCGCGCGACGCTGTCGCGCTGGCGAAGGAACGAGGGGGCAGCATGGTGTTCAAGGTGAATTATCGCCAGCAGCGCAGCGAGCGGAATCGGGTGAAGCAGGCTAAGAAGGACGCGAAGCTGCGCGAGCGCGAGGAAGCGGCGGCGCGGCGGAAGCTGGAAGCTGAGCAGCCGGGAGAGCCGGGCGAAGCGGCTCCCGACAGCGAAGTCAGCGAGCCGGAGCAGGAGTAGCAGATCTATCGCCGGTTCCGGGATCGATCGCGAATTCGTGGTGCAATGCCGCGGCTCCGGGCCGGCCGCTTCATCGCATGATTCCGTTACAGCGGTCTCGGCATCGGCTCCGGCGGCCGAGGGTCCGGGCGCGGCGGGATCTCCATCGGCGGCGGCGGATCCGGCTGCGGGCCGGTCGGCATAGCGGACAGTCCCTGGATAGCGGACAGTCCCTGGGCGTGCATCCTCTGGGTGGGCATGATCTCGCTCTCCATTTACCCCACCGCAACGAGCGGCGCGCAGCTTCGGTTGCGTTGGTCGCATTACGAAGTCGTCACCCGAGACCAAACTTCCGCCGCGATGCCGCCGCCATCCGGACGCGCCGCGCCACCACCATCAGCGCACGGCAACAACCGGAGGAGCCAATCGTGCGCAACACCCTGATCGCTCTCACGGCCGCGACGGGCCTGATCGCCCTGGGAACCACCGGCGTATCGGCTGCCCCTGTCGCACCCGTGCACGCGCCAGTCCAGGCTGCCGCGATCCAGCAAGCAGACTGGGCCTGCGGCCCGCGGTGCGAATACTGGCGCCATCGGCGCTGGGAAGCGCACCACGAGTGGCGCGCGCACCACTACCCCTATTACGGCTACAACCGCGGCTATTACGGCAACGGCGGCTATTACAGCTACCGCTGATTCTCAGCCCGGGCATGGCACCTCTTCGCCGGCCTCCGTTCGCGGAGTAGCCTGCGGAGCAACCGACGAGGAAGCGCCATGCCCTCCGTTCTCTCGCCTGCGCAGCTCGCGCAGTTCCATGCCGACGGCTTCGTGATCGTGCATGCGATGTTCGACGCGGCGGAAACCGGTTTGTTGCGGTCTGCGATGGAACAGGACCCGGAAGTCGCCGGTCACCTGCTCGATCGCCTGGACGCGCAGGGAGCCGCGACGCGCATCGCGCTGTGGAACCGCGCCGGCGATTCCGTCTACGGCATGGCCGCCCGCTGCGCCCGCATGGTCGACACCATGGAGGCGCTGCTCGGCGGCGCGGTCTATCACTTCCAGTCCAAGCTCACCGCGAAGGCAGCCGTTCGTCGGTGGCGCGTGGGAATGGCACCAGGACTACGGCTACTGGTACCACAACGGCTGCATCTTCCCGCATCTCGCCAGCTGCCAGGTGGCGCTCGACCGTTCCACCAGCGCGAACGGCTGCCTGCAGATGGTGCGGGGTTCCCACCTGCTGGGCCGGATCGACCACGTGCCGGTGCCCGGCGAGGGCCAGAACGTCGCCGATCCGGCCCGCATGCGCCACATTCTCGGGCGGCTCGACGTGGTGGCGTGCGAACTGGAGCCGGGTGACGCGGTATTGTTCCACGCCAACACGCTGCACCGGTCGGACCAGAACCGCTCGCCGCACCGCCGCTGGACGCTGATCTGCTGCTACAATCGAATCGACAACGACACCGTGGTGCGCGATCACGACCGCTACTACGTGCCGTTGGAGAAGGTGCCGGATACCGCGGTGAAGGCCGCCGGCCTGCGGTTCGCATCCGGGGACGAGCACTTTACCAGTCGCCCGTTCGTGCCGAAGGTGGCATAGGTCCACCCAGCATCCAGGAGAGCGACATCGTGGCAACGATCCCCAAGACCCTGCAGCCGCACATCAACAGCGCGTTCCCCGAGCACGTGTGTCTGGTCGGCACGGTGCTGCCGAGCGGCTACGCGCAGATCACCCCGCGCGGCAGCACCATGGTGCTCGACGATGACCACCTCGCGCTGTGGGAGCGCGGCAAGGGCTCGACCAATGCCGCGATGCAAGGACGGCACCAAGGTCACGGTGTATTTCCGCAAGCCGCAGCTGCGCGCCGACGGCGTGCTGCCGAAGGGCGGCATCGCCCGCTTCTACGGCACTGCCGGCGTGGTGAAGTCCGGCCCGCAGTACGAGGAGGTGTGGCGCAGGCTGGTGCAGCCGGAGAAGGATCGCGACCCGGAGAAGAAGGGTTACGCCGTCCTGATCAAGATCGAGCGCGCCGAGGATCTCGACGGGATGGCGCTCACTCTCGAGTGATGCGAAACCCCGTCGCCACCACGTAGAGCTCGCTGGATTCCTTGCGGCTGGCCGGCGGTTTGGCGTGCCGCACGCTGGAAAAATGCCGCTTGAGCTGCTCCAGCATCGTCTTCTCGGCGCCACCCTGGAACACCTTGGCGACGAACCCGCCGCCGTCGGCCAGCACCTCCAGCGCGAACGCCAGCGCCGCCTCGGCCAGCGCCACGATGCGCAAATGGTCGGTGGCACCATGCCCGGTGGTGTTCGGCGCCATGTCCGACAGCACCAGATCGGCCTTGCCGCCCAGCTCCGCCAGCAGCCGTTGCTGCGTCTCCGGCGCGGCGAAGTCTCCCTGCAGCAGGCACGCGCCGGCCACCGGATCGATCGGCAGCAGATCCACCCCGACCACCCGCGCCGCGCCGCGCTGCACCGCCACCTGCGTCCATCCGCCCGGCGCGGCTCCCAGATCGGCCACCAGCGCTCCCCGCCGGATCAGCCGGAACCGCTCATCCAGCTCCGCCAGCTTGAACGCCGCGCGCGACCGAAAGCCCTGCTGCTTCGCCGCCGCCACATAGGGATCGTTCAACTGCCGTGCTCAGCCAGCGCTGCGAGGCCACGCTGCGCCCCTTCGCGGTCCGCACCGCCACCGCCAGCCCACGCGGCGCCGGTGCCTTGCGGCCCTTCACCCGCGCCCGCGCCCCGCGGTCGGCGCGGATCATGCGCAGCAGCATGCCCTCGCGCAGCCCGCGATCGGCCACGATCACCCGCGGCGCCGGCCACAGCCGCACCAGGGCGGCGAACACCGCGCAGCCCGGCAACACGAAGTCCACCCGATCCGGGCCGACGCAGGGATGCGCCTCCAGTCCCGGCCGCCCCAAGGTCCGCAGATCGGCCAACGCCTCGTCCGCCGCGTCGGCGCTCAGCACCGTGCCGTCGACCAGCGGTCGCCGGTACCGCGGCAGCCCCAGCGCCACGCCGGCCAGCGTCGTGACCGTGCCGCTGGTGCCCAGCAACTGCACCCCGCCCTCGCGGATCTCGCGCCGGATGCAGTGCACCGCCTCGAAGCTCTCCAGCCGGGCGGCGACGTCATCCACCATGGCTTCGAACCCGTCGGGATCGAAACCCGCCTGGCCGAACCGCTCCGCCAGCGTCACCACCCCGATCGGCAGCGAGTCATACCCGATCAGGTCGGCTCGTCCGCTCGGGTCGATCCGCACCCAGGCCAGCTCGGTCGAGCCGCCACCGATGTCGAACAGCAGCGCCCGCCGCCCCCAGCCGGCCAGCAGCGGTGCGCAGCTTTCCAGCGCCAGCTCGACCTCCTCGCGCGACGAGATCACGCCGAATATCCAGACTGGTCTCGTGCTTCACCCGGGCCAGGAACTCGCCACCGTTGGCCGCACGTCGGCACGCCTCGGTGGCGATGGCGCGCAGCCGGCGGACCGGTCGGCGTTCCAGGCGCGCCGCACAAGCCTGCAGGGCCGACAGCGCCCGTTCCATCGCGGCGGGGTTGAGCTGGCCGGTCCGATGCAGCCCCTCGCCGAGCCGCACGATGCGGCTGAAGCTATCCAGCACGCGAAACCCGTCGCCCGACGGCGCCGCCACCAGCATGCGGCAGTTGTTGGTGCCGAGGTCCAGCGCGGCAAACGCCGGGCCAGCAGACCGTCGCGGCTCGCCTGAGAGCGCGGCCGGGTCGACCGGGGACTGGACATTCCGCGGCTGCATCGCTGGATTGTCGCCTGTGCCTACCTGCCGGGCAAGCCTCGCCGCACGGGGTTGCCCCGCTTTCATCTGGACATGACCTGTTGGTTGCCAAGGAGACTGCATATGCACGCGTTGGCTGACGCCGCAACTGCTCCGCACCTGTCGACGAAGCAAATGCGCCGGATCCTCGACCGCTATCGGGTGACCGCCGGCAAGGGCTTCCGGCTCAAGGACTTCGACCCCGACGATACCGCGGGGCAGCCTGCTGACCAAGCCGCAGGCGGAGGTCATTGTGGCGCAGGACGTGCACCGTCTGGCCACGTTGCAGGAGCAAGCTTTACGCACAGAACGAATGGTCGCTGCTGTGCGTGCTCCAGGCCATGGATGCCGCCGGCAAGGACGGCACGATCAAGCACGTGATGTCGGGCGTGAACCCGCAGGGCGTGCAGGTGACCAGCTTCAAGGCACCGGGACCCGAGGAACTGGCGCACGACTTCCTGTGGCGCGCCAACCGTGCCCTGCCGCAGCGCGGCCACATCGGCGTCTTCAATCGCAGCCACTACGAGGAGGTGCTGGTGGTCCGCGTCCACCCCGAACTGCTCGAGCGCCAGCACCTGCCCACGGAACTGCTCGGCAAGCGGCTGTGGGACCAGCGGCTGGAGGCGATCGCCACCTTCGAGCGTTACCTGACCCGGCAAGGGACGGTGGTGCTCAAGTTCTTCCTCAACCTGTCGAAGCAGGAGCAGCGGCGCCGCTTTCTCGAACGGCTGGAGGAACCGGACAAACACTGGAAGTTCAGTGCCAGTGATTTGGCCGAGCGCGCTTACTGGGACGACTATCAGCGTGCCTACCAGGAAGCGATCGCCGCGACCGCCGCCCCGCACGCGCCGTGGTTCGTGGTGCCGGCGGACAACAAGTGGTTCACGCGGCTCATCGTGGTGGCCGCGATGATCGAGGCGCTCGAGGCGCTCGACCTGAATCTGCCCGCGCCGACCCCCGAACAGCAGGCCGCGCTCGATATGGCGCGGCAGAAACTGGAGAGCGAGCCGGGTTAGGGCGCCGGCCGCCAGTCCGCCGGCGTGTCGTGGTCCGGATGCTGGTACGTCCTGATGCGTGCCAGGTCCTCCGGCGGGTTGCCCTCGCCGGTAGCCTGCGCCGGCGCGTCGCCCAGCACCGCGGCGCACCAGCCGAGCCGGCTCTCGGTTCCCATCACCAGCGTCGGCATCACGGCGGCCGGATCGTCGAGGCTGCCCAGGGTGACGTCGATATGGTCGGGCCGCATGCGGTAGCGGAACGTCAGCGGCGTGCCGCAGCGCGCGCAGAAGCCGCGATCCGCGGCCGACGAACTGGCGAACTCCGCGGGCGCCCCGCGCGTCCAGGCAAGGTCGGTGTCGCTCACCGCGGCCCAGGCGAAGAACGGCCCGCCGACTGCCTTCTGGCACATCCGGCAATGGCAGATGCCGGTGCGCTCCGGCTTCGCGAACAGCGCGTAGCGCACCGCGCCGCACTGGCAGCCGCCGGTCAGCACCGGCTTGCGTTGTCCGCTCATTGGTCCACCCTCATCGGTTCCAACGATCGAGGAGCCCGGATGATGCGCGCCGTCTGGTACGACCGGCAAGGACCGGCGAATGAAGTGCTCGTGTGCGGCGAACTGCCCACGCCGGAGCCCGGCAGCTACGAGGTGCGCGTGAAGCTCGAAGCCGCCGGCGTCAATCCGTCGGATGCCGGCCGCCGCCGCGGCCCCGCGCCTGCGATGGAGTATCCGCGTGTCGTCACCTGCAGCGATGGCGCCGGCGTGGTGGATCGCGTCGGGCCGATGGTGCCGGATAGCTGGGTCGGCCAGCGGGTCTGGCTGTACAACGGCCAGCGCAACGGCCGCTGGATGGGCACCGCGGCGGAATACATCGCGCTGAACGTCGATCTGGTGATGCCGCTGCCGGACCATGTGTCGTTCGCCGAGGGCGCGACGCTCGGCATCCCCGGCATGACCGCGCATTACTGCGTGTTCGTCGCCGGCGCCGGTGCAGGGGCGCAGGTTGCTGGTGACCGGCGCCGCGGGCGCGGTCGGGCACTATGCGGTGCAGCTTGCGAAGTTTGCCGGCGCCACGGTGATCGCCACCGTCAGCTCGGAAGCCAAGGCCGAACGAGCCCGCGCCGGCGGCGCCGACCACGTGATCAACTATCGCAGCGAGGACGTCGCCGCCCGCGTTCGCGACATCACCGGCGGCGAGGGCGTCGATCATGTGGTGGACGTGGATTTCGGCGGCAACCTTGCCGCGACCATGCGCTGCGTGCGCGCCAATGGCAGCATCGCGATCTACGCCTCGAACGGCGATCGGACGCCGCGTCTGCCGGTGGGCGATCTGATGCAGCGGAATGTCGCGCTGTATCCGATGTCGCTGCCAGGCACGCCGCATGTCGCGCGCAAGCGGGCACAGAGCGATATGGCGAGCTGGATCGCGAGCGGCAAGCGCATGCTGTCGGTCGCTGCGCGCTTCCCGCTGTATCAGGCCGCGGCGGCGCACGAGGCGGTCGAGCGCGGCGACAAGATCGGCACGGTGGTGATCGAGTGCGCGCGCTGAGCCGGTCCGGTCAGGTTACGGAGTGCCGTACCCAGACGTTCGGCTCGACGTAAGACAGCCTGGTCCTGCTCGAGCGACACATGGACCGGCACCAGAGCACCCGGCACCGCGACCTAGACCGGAAGCCGTGAATGACATCGCTGCCCAACGGCTCCATTCGGCGATGCTGCCGGCGATCACCATGCTCGCCGGCGCCACCTTGACGATCGTCGCCGCCCGCACGGACGTGAACGCGCAGCCACGGGTCGGCGGGCAGGCCTTCGGCGGTGTGTCGCCTGACGTAGTCTCCGATCGGCGTGAACGGTTCCAGGTGCTTCGCCGTCGGCCTGACCGGCGCGAACATGTGGCGGTAGCCAAGGGTTCTCGCATGATCGCGCATCGCATCGAGGATGACGCGTGACGCACCCCGCCCGCGCTGCTCCGGCAGCAGGGTGATCTCCAATGCGCTGAGAGCGTTGGCGGCTCGCCCAAGCATGCGGTCCCGATGCGCCCAGCGGATCACGCCGTCCCAGCCCGCGTCCGGCAGCTCCATCCGGTCGGGCAGGTCGCCGAACACGAACGGCACCGCGAACGCGCGCCCGACCGCGATGTCGGGTGCGGAGGCATCGATGATGGCGAAAGCCGTGTCGAGATAGGCGTCGAGATGGGGCTCGGCAAAGTAGAGCATCGCCGTGGGATCGTGCTGCATGAACTCCGGCCAAACGCCCTGCATCGCCTCGGCAAACAGCTGCGACCGCAGCTCCGGGCGCGCGCGAAGCGTAACAAGTTCGAGCATCCGCTCCTCCTGGTGAAGTCGGCGCGCAAGGTGAATATTGCGGAAAACCGATAGAACATCCACGCTCTGCCGCCGACCGGATGGGAGAGGCGTAGGAGACTGTCCATGCCGACGTGCCGCTTGCCGAACGGTTGCTTGCCGAACGGTTGCTTGCCGGCATCACCGCGCTCCTGCCGGCTCGGTCCGGCAGGTCGAGGGCGAATTCCATCGATCGACCACGACAGCTGAACAAAAAAGGTGACGTATGCGCATCGGCCTCTTCGTTCCCTGCTACATCGACGCCTTCTTTCCCGAGGTCGGCATCGCAACGCTCGAACTGCTGGAGCGCTTCGGCCATGCGGTGGTTTACCCCGGTGACCAGACCTGCTGCGGCCAGCCGATGGCGAACAGCGGCTTCAATGCGGACTGCGCCGCCACGGAGGCGCTGTTCGTGCGCAACTTTTCCGGCTTCGACTATGTCGTCGCGCCATCCGGCAGCTGCGTTCACCACGTGCGGAACAATTTCGACGCCATCGAACAGACGGCGGACGTCAAGGAGGTCCGCTCACGGACCTACGAACTGGTCGAGTTCCTGCACGACATCGAGAAGGTGGAGGCATTCCCATGGGCCCGGTTTCCCCACCGCGTCGGGCTCCACAACAGCTGCGGCACGTTGCGCCGGCTGAACCATGCGAGACCGTCCGAGCTGCATGAACCGTTCTTTTCCAAGCCCATGGATCTGCTCTCGAAGGTTGCGGGCATCGAGTTCGTGACGCCGGCACGGCCGGACGAGTGCTGCGGCTTCGGCGGAACCTTCTCGGTCTTCGAGGAGGTGGTCTCCACCAAGATGGGCTACGACAAGGTCAGCGATCACGCCCAGGCCGGCGCCGAGTACATCGTTTCGGCTGATACGTCATGTCTGATGCACCAGCGAGGTTGCGCCGAGCGCATCGGCGTGCCGATCAAGTTCATCCATATCGCCCAGATCCTGAATGGAGCCGATGCATGAGTGCCGAACCAACGCCCTCGAAGGCGTCCATGCTGCATCCTGAGCTCAATGCACCGGACGACCCGGATGCGATCGTCCGAAGCGGCCGCCGCCTCGATCATGCCGAGGCGGCCTCGAAGCCGCTGCGGTCCCGACCCGAGCAGCAGCCGCGAGGCGCAAAAATCCGGGGCGACCGGCCGATCGACCAGGCCGAGGCGGCCGCGCGCTTCATCGCCGCCCCCGAGCACGAGAAGATGCATGACGAGCGGCTCTGGGACCTTCGGCAAAAGCGCGACCGCGAAATGCACGACATGCCGGAATGGGAGGAGCTGCGCTCGCTCGCATCGGCGATCAAGGAGCACACGCTCACCCATCTCGATGAATACCTCGACCAGTTCGAGAACAACGCCCGGTCCAACGGCATCCATGTGCATTGGGCGCGCGACGCCGCCGAGCACAACCGGATCGTCCATGGCATACTGCAGGATCACGGCGCGAAGTCGCTCATCAAGAGCAAGTCGATGCTCACCGAGGAGTGCGGCTTGCGGCCTTATATGGCCTCGGTCGGCATCGAGGTGATCGAGACCGATCTCGGCGAGCGCATCCAGCAGCTCGACAACGAAGACCCGAGCCATGTCGTGGTGCCGGCGGTGCACAAGCTCAGGAGCGACGTGGCGGAGGTGTTCGCCAGGACGATCGGCACCGACCCAGCCAACAGCGACGTCCACTATCTCGCGGAAGCGCAGCGCGAAGCGACGCGGCCGCTGATTCTCGCGGCCGATGCCGGCATGACGGGCGGTAATTTTGTCGTCGCGGAGACCGGCAGCTTCGTCGTCTGCACCAACGAAGGCAACGCCGATCTTTCAGCCAACGTGCCAAAGTTGCATATCGCCTCGATCGGCATCGAGAAGATCATCCCGCGCCTCGAACATCTCGCGGTGTTCATCCGGCTGTTGTCGCGCAGTGCCCTGGGCTCGCCAATCACGCAATACACTTCGCACTTCCGCGGCCCGCGGGCGGGCGGCGAGATGCATGTGGTGCTGGTGGACAATGGCCGGTCCGAGCGGCTCGGCATGGCCGAATTCTGGACCTCGCTCAAATGCATCCGCTGCGGCGCCTGTATGAACACCTGCCCGGTCTATCGGCGCAGCGGCGGCCTGAGCTATGGCGCCACCTACTCCGGCCCGATCGGCATCATCATCGATCCCACCTTCAACGCGCGGAAGTACAGCAACCTGCCCTTCGCGTCGACGCTCAACGGCAGTTGCAGCAACGTCTGCCCCGTGAAGATCAACATCCATGAGCAGATCTATGCCTGGCGCCGCGAGCTGGTGAAGCAGCACGAAGTGCCGTTCGTGAAGCGGGTAGCCATGAAGGCCGCCGGCGAGCTGCTCTCGCGGCCGGCGGCGTACCGCGTCGCCATCGCCGCTGCCGATACCGCCCTCGCCCATCTCCCGCGCTTCGTGATCTATAACGGCCTCAACGCCTGGGGAACGCATCGCGAAGTGCCGCATCCGCCGAAGCAGACGTTTCATGCGTGGTACCACGCGAATCGCGGAGCGAAGCCATGAGCAGCCGCGACGACATCCTGGCCTCGATTTCGGGCGAATTTGCCGCGCCTGGACCGGAAGCTGCCTTTGGTTCCGCTGTTCGATGACCACCCGGCAGCCTCGCTGCTCGCTGCGTTCAAAGACAACCTCGAGCGCATGGGTGGCGGGTTCCTCGACCCGCCGGCCGCGGGCGATCCGCTGGCGCCAATCCGCGAGAAGATCGCAAACGCCAAGGTCATATGCTCGGTCGTCCCGGAGATCGCCGGCACCCGCGATATCGGCGAGGTCAAGGCAGCACAGGAGCTGGCCGATGTCGATTTCGGCATAGTCCGTGCATCCTTTGCCGTCGCCGAGACCGGCTCGGTACTGCTCAGTGATGCCGATCTGCGCGTCAACGCCGTTGCCTACCTGGCACAGCACCTGATCGTCCTGCTCGATCCCGCCGACATCGTCGCCAACCTGCACCATGCCTATCGCCGGCCCGAGTTCCGCGAGCGGCACTATGCTTCGTTCCATACCGGGCCGTCGGCGACGGCGGATATCGAAGGCGTTCTCATCCATGGCGCACAGGGGGTACGCTCATTGTCCGTGGTGCCGATCGTACGAGTCGTACATGATTCCGCCGGCTGACACGGTTATTCGTTCGCCATAGGAACGATGCTGCCGCAGTATTTTGCGGCGCCGGGCCAGATGTATCTGCGGTTCCTGTGTCATTCCCGCGAAAGCGGAAATGACGTGATTTGCAGCGCCGGCGAATCATCCGATTGCATCCGAGCATCAGGTACTATTGCGGCACCTGTGGCCGTGACGTAGATGGTCAATCAAACGATTGCGGTGCGGCAATCCGGCGGCTGCACGATGTTCCCTTGCCGAGTTCCAGATCATCGCCAACCAGGAGCAGTGCATGATAACGACCAGATGGATGATTCTCGCCGGCGCCCTCGCCTTTGTCTCGCTGCACGGGGCGCAGGCGGAGGATAAGGTCAGGTTGCGGCTGAACTGGATGTACTACGGCTCGCACGCCGGGTTTGCGCTGGGCAAGGACAAGGGCATCTACGACAAGCACGGCATCGATCTCGATATCCGCTCGGGCAACGGATCGGGTTCGGCGAACCGGCTGGTGGCAAACGGCGACAGCATGTTCGGGTACGCGTCCTGTGCGTCGATGGTCAACCTCGCCGCCGACGGCGCACCCTTGATTTCGGTCGCGGTGATCGACGCGATGGGGACCGACGGCGTCCTGGTGCGGCCCGACACCGGGATAAAGACCATCACCGATCTTTCCGGCAAGATGCTGCTCACCACCGCCAACGCCGGTGTCAACACCTTCTTCCCGCTGGTGCTGAAGAACGCGAAGATCCCCGTGGACAGCGTGCACATCACCAACGTTGCCGAAGGCGCGCTGGTGACCGGCTACCTTCAGGGCACCGGCGGAGCCGTCGGCATGCTCGGCGGGCTCGACGACAAGCCATCGGAAATCGTCGCGGCCGGTGGCGCCAAGCCGGTTGAATTCGCGTATTCCGATTATGGCATCAACCAGGTCGGCTACTGCATCGTCGCGAACACCGCGACGGTGGCGAACAACCCCGATCTGGTGAAGCGCTTCGTCGCCGCCACCATCGAATCGTACAAGGCGACTGAAGCCGATCCCAAGGCCGCAGTCGCCGCCATGGCCGATATCGTCGGCGGCACGATGAACGAGGATGCCGGCAAGACGCAGGCGCTCGCGGTCCTGAATGTCACACTCGGCGTTCTGTATTCCAAGGCCAATACCGGCCACGCGCTTGGCCTGCACGTCGCGAGCGACTGGAACGATATGCTGGACCTGATGAAGACGTACAACGGCCTGAAGACCGACAAGCCGGCTACCGCCTTCTACACCAACGCCTACCTGCCTTGACGCCAGCGACGGTCCGAGCGCAGGCACACATATCCGTCGACGGGGTCTCCAAACACTTCGGCGACGGCGGCGATGCGGTGCATGCGTTCGGTCCGACCAGCTTCGAGATCGAGGGCGGCGCGTTCGTCTCCCTGCTCGGCCCGTCCGGATGCGGCAAATCGACCCTGCTTCTGATGATCGCCGGGCTGCTGCCGGTGACCGAGGGTGCCATCCATGTCGGTGGCGAGCGCGTGCGCCGGGTGCGCACCGACGTCGGCATCATGTTCCAGGACAGCACGCTGGTGCCGTGGCGCAGCGTGCGCGGCAATGTGGAACTGCAATTGGAACTGCGTGGCCTTTCACCGGACACCTTTCGCGAACGCATCGACGAGTTGCTGGCGTCGGTCGGGCTCGCAGATTTCGCGCACCGCCGACCGTATGAACTCTCTGGCGGCATGCAGCAGCGCGCGGCGTTCTGCCAGGCGTTCGTGCACAATCCGCCGACCGTACTGCTCGACGAGCCGCTGGGCAGGTTGGACGCGATGACGCGTGAGCGCATCCGCGGCGACCTGCAGGAGCAGTGGCGCCGCACGCGCCCGACCGTGCTGTTGGTGACGCATTCCATCGAGGAGGCGGTGCAGCTGTCCGGCAAGGTCTGCCTGATCACGCCGCGCCCCGGACGGCTGCACGGCATCATCGATATCGATCTGCCCTGGCCGCGCGACGCCGAGGTGAAAAAGTCGCCCGAGTTCGTCCGTTACGTCAACGAGATCGGCGATGTGTTTCGTGGCTATGGCGTGATCTAGATGGAGCAGTGATGCCGATGGGCCTTGTCATCGCGCGCTTTGGCCGGCTCGCCACCTTTCCGATCTTCCTGGCGCTGTTGATCCTGTTCTGGGAACGCTCGATCGACTGGTTCTCGATCCCCAGATATATCCTGCAACGTCCGTCCGATATCGTGATCAACTCGATGGCGGACATTCCGCGGCTGGCCGAATACACGATGGTCACCGCGTCGGAAACGCTGCTCGGTTTCGTGGCGGCGCTCGCGGCGGGCGTGCCGCTCGGGTTGGCCATCGTGACCTCGCAGCTGCTGCGGCGCACGCTGTATCCGCTGTGCGTCAGCCTGGAGATGGTGCCGAAAATAGCCTTCGCGCCGATCTTCATCGCCTGGCTCGGCTTCGGCCTGCTGCCGAAGATCATCGTGGTGTTCCTGGTCTGCTTCTTTCCGGTGGTGCTCAACGCGATCGCCGGATTCTCATCGCTGTCGGAGGAACTGACCCGCTTCAGCGCCACCACCGGCGCCTCGGCGTGGCGCAATTTCTGGCGGCTCCGACTGCCGGCGGCGCTGCCGCAATGCTTCGTCGGCTTCAAGTTCGCCGCCGTCAACGCCACGGTCGGCGCGACCATCGCCGAGTTCATCGGCAGCGACCGCGGACTGGGCTTCTACATCCAGATCCAGACCGGCAACATGCGGCCCGATCTGGCGTTCGCAGCCATCTTCGTTCTGACGCTGCTCGGGCTTGCGTTGTTCGGCGCCGTGACGCTGGCCGAGCGCGCGATCATTCCTTGGGATATTGCGCAACGCCGCATCCGTGGTCGGTCGTAATGGCTTTGCCGCGAATTAAACGATTCAGGCGTAGCCAGGGCAGTACTCCAAAGTCGTCATCTCCGCTTGCGCGGGGATGACGGGGAAAATGGCGGCTTTGCCGGCAATTGGCGCAGTTATTTCGTGGCAGATCCTACTCCGCGTCTTCCAGCCGCCCCATCTGCCGCCGTCCGATCGCCAGCTCGGTGACGATCCCGTGCAGCGTGCGCAGCTCCTGCTCGGTGACTTCGCCGCGCTGAAAGAGGTGGCGGATGTTGCGCACCATGCCGGGCCGCTTCGGCAGGTTGCGCAGGAAACCGCACGCATCCAGCTGATCGACCAGATGGGAGAGGAAGTTCTCCAGCTCGCGCTTGGTCGCTACCTGCGTCTCGTTGGTCATCAGCTCGCGCGGCGCCGTGGCGTCCGCCGCGGTCCACCATTCATAAGCCAGCACCATCACCGCCTGCGCCAGGTTGAGCGACATGAACGCCGGGTTGAGCGGGTAGCGCACCAGTGCATCCGCCCGCGCCATGTCGTCATTGTCGAGGCCGGCACGCTCGGGTCCGAACAGCACGCCGGCGCGCAGGGCACGCGAGCCGATCTCGCGCAGTTCGGCGGCAGCGCCCCGCGCGGTCAGCACCGGCTTGATGATGTGGCGGGGGCGCGGGCAGGTGGCGAACACGCGGTGCAGGTCGGCGACCGCATCGGCCACCGAGGCGAACACCGTCGCCGCGTCGAGGATGCGGTCGGCACCGGACGAATTGCGCCATGCCTTCTCCTGCGGCCAGCCATCGCGCGGTGCGACCAGACGCAGATGGAACAATCCGCCATTCGCCATGGCACGCGCGCAGGCGCCGATGTTGTCGGCCAGCTGTGGCCGCACCAGGATGACGACCGGCGAATTGGCGATCGGCACCAGCTCCGCGCCGCCGTCGCGGCCGGTCATTTCGCGTGCTTCGCCTGCCAGGATTTCATGAACGCGATCTCCTTCCGCTGCGCGGCGACGACGTCGTTCGCCAGCTTTCGCAGGTGCGGGTCCGTGCCGTATTGCAGTTCCACCTGCGCCATGTCGATCGCGCCCTGATGATGCGGGATCATGCCGGCGACAAAGTCCTTGTCCGCATCGCCCGAATAGGTGATCGCCATGCCCTGGTCCATCTTTGTCATGGCATTGCGATAGGCCGTGGTTGATGCCGGCTCGCCTGGCACTGGCGCACCCATCTGCATCCCCTGCGTCGACTGCGCGAACGCCGATCCCGTCACCAACATCAGTGCGACTGCAAGCGGACATGGACGGAGCATGGCACCCTCCTCAGTTCGCCCGCCGCCAAACGGTTCCCTGCGGTCCGTCCTCGAACGCGATTCCCCTGGCCGCCCACTCGGCACGGATCGCATCGGCGCGCGCGAAGTCGCGTGCCTTGCGCGCGGCCAGCCGTTCGGCGATCGCGGCCTCGATGGCCGCCGCGTCGTCCATGCCGCCGCGGAACCAGGCTTGCGCATCCTGCCGCAACAGCCCCAGCACCTGTCCCGCCGCACGCAACCCACAGGCCGCATCGAAGTCGCCGGCCAGTGCCCGGTCCGCCAGTGCATGCATCGCCGACAGCGCGAGCGGCGTGTTCAGGTCATCGCACAGCGCCTCCATCACGGCCGGCGGCACATCGACGGCGGTGATGTCGGGATAGCGTTCCAGCGCGCGATAGAACCGGTCGAGTTCGCGCCTCGCCTCGGTGACCGCCGCGTCGGAAAAGTCCGGCGTCGAGCGATAATGCGTGCGGATCAGCAGCAGCCGCACCACCTCGCCAGGCACGCGCGCCAGCACATCGCGCAAGGTGGTGAAGTTGCCGGCGCTCTTCGCCATCTTCTCGCCGTTCACCAGCAGCATGCCGTTGTGCACCCAGTAGCGCGCGAACCGGCTGCCGGGGAACGCGCAGACGCTCTGCGCCACCTCATTCTCATGGTGCGGGAAGATCAGGTCGGTGCCGCCGCCGTGAATGTCGAAGTCGGTGCCGAGGTGGCGCCAGCACATTGCGCTGCACTCGATATGCCAGCCGGGCCGGCCGCGCCCCCATGGGCTGTCCCAGCCCGGCAGGTCGGGCGGCGACGGCTTCCACAGCACGAAGTCGCCGGGATCGCGCTTGTAGGGGGCGACATCGACCCGGGCGCCGGCCAGCAGCTCCTCCGGACTGCGTCCCGACAGATGTCCATACGCCGGAAAGCTGGGCACCGAGAACAGCACGTGGCCTTCCGCGGCGTAGGCGTGACCGGATGCGATCAATCGCTCGATGATGGCGATGATTTCGTCGATGTGCCCGGTCGCCCGCGGCTCGACATCCGGCGGCAGTGCGCCCAGCGCCACCACATCGGCATGGTAGTCGGCGATTGTGCGAGCGGTCAGTGCCGCGATCGGTTCGTCCAGCTCCTTGGCGCGCGCGTTGATCTTGTCCTCGATGTCGGTGATGTTGCGCACGTAGGTGACGCGCGGATACAGCAGTCGCAGCAGCCGCAGCAGCACGTCGTACACCACGACCGGGCGCGCATTGCCGACATGCACGAGGTCATACACCGTCGGCCCGCACACGTACATCCGCACATGCTGATGATCGAGCGGCTCGAACCGCTCCTTGCGGCGGCTCAGGCTGTTGTGCAGAAAGAGCGCGTGCATGGGATCCTTCTCCGGGTAAGCGGTGTTCTCGGCCAAAGCGACCGGCGAAGCAACGCGGCGTGGCGAGCGAGGGCGTGAGCCAGGCGGAGGCGCCGCGCCGCCATGGCCGGCGCGCGCGGTTCCTCGCCGTGTTCGGCCCCGGCATTGTGGTCATGCTGGCGGACAGCGATGTCGGTTCGGTCATCACCGCCGGACAGTCGGGCGCACAATGGGGCTATCGCCTGCTCGGCCTGCAATTCGTGCTGATGCCGATCCTGTATATCGTGCAGGAGCTGGCCGTCCGTCTCGGCATCTTCACCGGCCGAGGCCACGGGGAACTGGTCCGCGCTGTGCTCGGGCCGGTTTGGGCCGGGATCTCGGTGACCGGTCTCGCCGTCGCCACGATCGGCGCGCTGCTCACCGAACTGTCCGGCGTCGCGGGCGTCGGCGAACTGTACGGACTGCCACGCGTCGCCACACTGCCGATCGCGTCGGCAGCCCTGCTCGCCGTGGTGCTCACCGGCTCCTATCGCCGGGTGGAGCGCCTCGTCGTCGTGATCGGATTGTTCGAGCTTGCGTTCTTTTTCGTCGCCTGGGCCGCGCGGCCCGACATGCACGAACTGCTCAGCGGCAGTCTCGACATCGCGTTTGGCAATCGAGACTACCGCTATCTGGCCGCGGCCAATATTGGATCGATCGTGATGCCATGGATGATCTTCTACCAGCAATCGGCCATCGCCGACAAGAAGTTGCTGCCCGAACACTATCCGATGGCACGTTACGATACCGCGATCGGCGCGGTGGTGACCCAGCTTGTCATGGCTGCCGTCATCATTGCCTGCGCCGCGACACTCGGCGGCAAGCCCGGCGTGACACTGACTTCAGTGGGCGATATGTCACGGGCGCTGACGCCGTTCCTCGGCATCGGCCCCGGCCGGTTCGTATTCGGTGCCGGTGTGCTTGGCGCCGGCATGGTGGCGGCCATCGTCTGCTCGCTGGGTTTCGCGTGGGGGTTGGGCGAGGTCACCGGCTACCGCCACACGCTCGAACAGCACCCGTTGCGCGCGCGCTGGTTCTACGGCGCCTATATCATCATCGTTGTCGCCGCAACGATCACCGTGGCGCTGTGGCCCGATCTCATCGCGCTCAACATCGGCGTGCAGGTGATGAACGCGTTCATGCTGCCGCTCTTGCTGGGCGTGCTGATCGCGCTTGCGATCAAGGCGCTGCCGCCGACGCACCGATTGCGCGGGGCGTATCTCTGGCTGGTGCTGACCGTCTGCGCGCTGACCGCCGTGACCGGCGTGCTGGGCGGCGTTTCCGGCCTCGGTCTGTTGGGCTAGCTGGCGCCATGGGTCTTAACCCTCAGAGTCGGCGCACTGATATAGGATATGCTGGCGGCATCGGCAGACACTGCCGCGTTGCCAGAAGCGGTGACGATCTGCTCCACAACAACGGCATACTGGCGGCGATGCCAGAAATGAAGACTGGACCGAACGCTGTTGCCACGGAGGCCTAGAGCGGATCAGGATCGCGCACCGACCCTGGGAATCTGGGAAACGTTTTTGGGAACGAATTTTTGGGACACACTGCGTTGCGCCGTTTAATCTGCGGGGCGGCACTGGCTTCGCTGTGCCTCGCGCTTGCGGCTTGCATCGCCAACCCCACGGTCATATCGGTCGATAGCGCGCCGCCGCCGGCCAAGCTGGACGGAATCCTCACGCGCACCTCCAGGCCGCCTGCGGAGTTGGTCCGCATCTTCCTCACCCATGGGATGGGTACCCACTCTCGTGACTATTGCGCGCTTGCCACGGTGGTCGCAGGACTGGCCGACGCCCTCCACGTCCGGCAACAACCGGTCGCGCAGCCCATCGGCATGTGCGGCAATCTAGCCGTGCAGGCGCCCCGTTCCATCACCGTGGCCGGGGTGTCCGACACGGCCGAGCTCTTCACGTTCGACTTCGTTGGAAGCGACAACGCCCGGCTCGCACAATTCAGCTTCCTGTTGTGGGCACCGCTCACCAAGCCGATCAAAGACACTCTGGGCGAGACCAATCATCCCTCCTGGGCGACCCTCACCACGCTGTCCAAGAGCTTCTTTCAAACCCATTTGTCGGACGTGGTGCTTTATGGCGGCACCTACCGCGGGGTGGTGCGCGCGGCGGTCGAGAAGGCACTGTGTTTCTTCGTGGGAGGAACCCCGGACGACAACGATGCGACGATCTGCAATGGCGGGACCGCGAACGAGGAGACCGTCCTGATCACACACAGCCTGGGCGGCTACATGCTGTTCGACGCGATTGCCGACCTCAGGGCGGCCCATTCAAGGGAGGAAGCGGGGGCTCCCAGGGCGAGCGAGCACAACGCTGCCGCGAAGGCCCTCGCGCGCACCGATCTCATTTTCATGCTGGCCAATCAGCTGGCGCTCCTTGATTTGAGCACGTTGACCCAGTGGCCGCCTCCCACCGCAGCGCAATCCACCGCGCTGACAAGCCCTGAGGAGGCCCAACGCGGCAACGCCCTCCGCGCATTCGCGCGGCATTGGGACGCCTATCACGCCACCCACTCGCGTCGCCAGATCGTTGCGATCAGTGACCCGAACGACATTCTGAGCTACCTGGTTTCGAGCGGGGATGTCCCGTCGTCGAACGCTGCCGATCCGACTGTCATCGCGAATGTCTATTTGGGGGTTGCACGGAACTGGTTCGGCCTCTTTGCGTGGCCGCCCGACGCCCACCTGAATTACCTGACGAATTCAGACGTGATGGACATCATCGCCTGCGGTATGACCGGGAATACGATCAATGCCTGCCCGCGGCGGTAGCCCCCGATATGAGGCGGTAAGGTATCGGAGTTGACCGCAGAACGGGACAAGGCGCGTCCTTCTCCCCGACGTCCGGGTCGCCGCTGTTCGCGCTGACGGGTGCTTGACGCCCGCGCGCGCCATCGGAACATTCGGAGGACTCCGGGCAGGCCGACGGTTCAATTTCCAACCGTCAAGCCGCCGCCGGCTCACGCCGGCCACAACTGCACCGGCCGCAACGGCACAAACTCGACCGTGACGCTCGCGGCCCCGATCAGCCAGACCGGCGGCGTGATCCAACAGACCAGTGCCTTGTGCTAATAACATGAACTGATACTACCGAGTGACGTGGGGGGACCGATGCGCAACGCACCATTCGAGATCAGGCCGATCGCCGGCGCGATTGGCGCGGAACTGCATGGCGTCGATCTGGCCGGCAACCTGTCGGATGCGACGATCGGCGCGATCCGCCAGGCGCTGCTCGATCATCTGGTGATCTTCTTCCGCGACCAGGATCTGCCCCCGGAACGCTTCCTGGCGCTGGCCCGCCGCTTCGGCACGCCGATCGAATATCCGTTCGTCAAAGGCATCGAGGGTTACCCGGAGATCATCAACGTCGCCAAGCTCGAGCACGAGACAGTCAATTTCGGCGGTGTGTGGCACTCCGACACGACCTATCTGCAGGAGCCGCCGATGGCGACGCTGCTGGTCGCACGCGAGGTGCCCGATGCCGGCGGCGACACGCTGTTCGCCAACCAGTACCTCGCGTACCAAACGCTATCCGAGAAACTGCGCGGACTGCTCGCCGGCCTGCGTGGTGTGTCCAGTTCCGCCAAGGCGGACGCCAGCAGAACACGTGAGGACCGCATCCGTTCCGACGGCAGCGCGGAAGCGCGCAAGCTGCTCGAGGCCGAACATCCCGCGATCCGCACGCATTCCGAAACCGGGCGCAAGGCGCTCTATGTCAATCGCGCGCATACGGTCGGTTTCGCCGGCATGACCGCGGATGAGAGCGCGCCGCTGCTGCAATACCTGTTCCGCCACCAGATCCGTCCGGAGTTCACCTGCCGGTTCCGCTGGACACCGGGCGCGCTGGCGATCTGGGACAATCGCTGCGCGCAGCATTACGCGGTGAACGACTATGCCGGCCAGCGCCGGATCATGCAGCGCATCACGCTCGCCGGCGACCGGCCGGCTTGACCGCCCGGTCTGCTGGATCGCTGCAACAAGCCACCCTTCGAAGCCAGAAATCGGCATGAAAAAGACGTCCTTGACTCACCCGTTGCAGATCGCAGCGATATCTGCGGGAGCCGACTTCGGCCGCGTGGGGATCACCTTCTGCCCCGGCAAACATGACCGGAATGCCAAGAGCGGATACTGGGATCGCGATCTGGCTCTCGATCTGGATGCCATCCATGATTGGGGCGCGGCCGCCGTCGTCACCCTGATGGAGCGGAAGGAGTTGGCCCTCCTGCGGGTGGAACGTCTTGGCGAGGAAGTGCGCCGCCGCGGGATGTTGTGGTTCCATCTACCAATCGTCGACGTGTCGACGCCGGACGCGGCATTCGAACGGCAATGGCACGCGGCGGGCGATGAACTTCGCACGCTGCTGCGCGGCGGGCGCGACGTCCTGGTCCATTGCCGCGGCGGGCTAGGACGCGCGGGAACGATCGCGGCGCGGCTGCTGATCGAACTCGGCGCGGAGCCGGCGACTGCGGTCAGGCAGGTGCGCGCCGCGCGGCCGGGTGCGATCGAGACACGCGAGCAGGAACGCTACGTGTTGGGCATCGCCGCAAGCGGCTAGCGAGATCCGGAGAACACCGTGGATTGGTTCGAGAAGCTAACGGGGTTTCGGGAAACCGGCTACGCGGAAACCCGTGCCAGGCTCGAGGTCCAGGGGAACAGGCTGCGCTCGCGAAGCAATGGTGCGGGCTATGGAATAGGCGAGCTTGAACTGGCGTCGCTACAGGATCTCCGCGCAAGGTCGAGATCCGCAGGCGGTGTTGACGGCCGGCTCAAGGCAAGCGTTGTGACGGGCGATGTAAGGCAAATGCATCGGTCTGTTGAAAATGCCGGCGCGCTGTTCCAGGTGGCCTCGCAGTTCAATCTGCTCGAGATGGTTTCGCCCGATGCGACGCCGGAACATGGCGTGACCCGCTACCAGAACGATCATACCCAGGGACCGGCCTGCGCCATCGCGGCGGGCGCGGCGACCATCTATCGCAACTATTTCGTTCCGATCGATGGCGGCGAGGGCCAGACCGCGCGGCGACAGCTCGACGGGCTCGCCGATCTCGGCGCGGCACTGAGCAGCGAACTGCAGCGGCCCGCGGACGAACTGTGGCGGATGCGGAACGGCTACGCGCTGGGCAGCCGGGCCGGACTGGATGCTATCGCCGCACACCTGGCAACGCTGGCCGGCGATGCGCTCGATGTACTGCGCGGCAAGCTTCGCATCGGGATCCACAGCGACGTGGAAGTCACCGAAGCCGCGGGCCCGTCGCGGCCGGTGGTCTCGCAGGCATTCTGCTCGGCACTTCCCGTTGCCTATAGCCGGGTGCCGCCCGAGCATTGGAAGCCATTCGCGTCGTTGGTTCTGGAGGCCGCATATGAGGCCACGATGTGGGCGGCCGTGCTGAACGCGCAGCGCGGCGCCTCGAGAATTGTCCTCCTGACGCTGCTCGGCGGTGGAGCATTCGGAAATCACACCGGTTGGATCCATGCCGCCATCCGGCGGGCCTTGGAACTGGTGAGCGGCTTCGGTCTTGATGTGAGGGTTGTCAGCTACGGGGAGCCGTCGAAGGAGACGCTGACGCTGGTCGAGGCGTTTCGGTGACAGCTACAGCAAGCCCTGCTTGCGAAAGCTGTGCCAGCGCCCATTGCCGATCACGACGTGGTCGTGCAGCACGATGGACAATGCCGCCGCGGCCGCCTTGATCTGCTGGGTCATCGCGATATCGTCGCGCGATGGTGTGGGATCGCCGCTCGGGTGGTTGTGCACCAGGATCAGCGCGGTGGCGTGCAGCTCCAGCGCGCGCTTCGCCACCTCGCGCGGATAGACCGGCGTATGGTCCACCGTGCCGCGCTGCTGCGCCTCATCCGCCAGCAGGTGGTTGCGATTGTCGAGGAACAGCACGCGGAACTGCTCCACCCGCTCGCGCGACAGTTCGGCGTTGAGGTAGGCCATCAGCCGGTCCCAGTTGTTCAGCACCGGCTGATCAATCACTTCGGCCCGCAACAGCCGCAGCGCCGCGGCGTGCACGGACTTCAGCGCCGCCACACCCGCATCGCCCAGTCCCTCGACCGCCAGCAGGTCCTGGACCGGCGCGGCGATCACCTTGGCGAAGCTGCCGAAGCGCGACAGCAACGTACGTGCGAGCGGCTTGGTGTCGCGCCGGGGCAGCGCGAACAGCACGATCTCCAGCATCTCGTGGTCGGCCAGCGCCTCGGCGCCGGCCGCCAGAAAGCGCTCGCGCAGACGCAACCGGTGGCCTGCCACGCCGATCGCGCACGCTGCCGTCTCCGCCGGCGGGGCATCGAACAGGTCGGGCGCATCGGCCAGGCGCGGGGCAGTGCGATGGGTTGCCACCCCGCTAGTGTGGCCGAACCAGCTTGCACGGAGGTTAATGCCCGGGCGGCGGCTCGCAGGGCTCGGTCCCCATGTCCGCCGGGACCGACACTTCCAGCAGTTCGAACGTGTCCGATGTGCCGGTCTCGTTGTGCGGCGTGTTGCCGGGGATCATGATCGAGTTGCCCGCCTTGACCCGCACCTTGGGCCGTTAGCAGGTTGAGGGGACGCAGCTGTCCCAGCTCTCGCGGCTGGTCTCAGCCACCACATATCCGGCGCCGATCGCCGCAGCCACAGCAGCGGGCGGCACCTAAGCCGGAGCGGAAATCGCTGCGCAGACAACCGTCCCGGCTGTTCCAACGTACAACGACGCAGCCGACGCGGCGACACCCGAGGTGACACCGGTAACGAGATCGCGCCCAAGCACTCGAACGGCATCGACAAAATTGAGGTCGCAGCCCGCTTGAAGGTTGAGACATTTCATTCCGCCGGTTATCAAACCGGTAACGACACCCAGCATGCCGCCAGCGCACACCGCCCTGGCAGCAGCCGTCAGGCTAGGCAGGGGGTATTCTCCAACTACCGCGCCGGCTCCCGAACGCGCACATATCGCGTAGGTCCACGACACAAACATGCACTTGACCCTTATTGGTCATCCGATGGGAGCCCAGCTCGGTATGATACGTTAGCCGACCGATTTTGCCTACGGACCGCTCACGAACGCAGCAAACGACGCTTCAGGCCCCCTGCATAGGCATTGCAGGCTGCAATCAACCGCTTGCGTTCTGATACCAGGTCAAATGGGAGAATGCCCGCCCGCGCCGCCGCCAGAGCGGCATTGGCGGCCAGCATGGCTGGTTTCAGGTCAGCGCCAAACACCTGTGGATCGTCCGCGGCACGCGCAAATCGATTGCGGTGGAACCGCCGGTCGTCCTGCTCTATAGCGAGCCGATGCAGCCAATCATCGACCATTGGATGGTAAATCGCAGGTATTGTCGACCGCGACCTTGCAAAACGGTCCTGATCTCGTGTTCCACCTTGGATAGCACGATCGAGCACCGTGACGGCACCTCGGCACCAAGACTCAATGGCCGCCATCAACTCCGCGAATTCAGAGCGTAGGAACACATGTTGCTTGAATTGGTCCGATAGACCACGCGCCGTTCGAAAGCCGACCACAGTAGTCGCTACAGGCAGTAGGACTGCCGGCCAGCCCCCGAGACCAACCGCGAGGGCCATGCCGGCCGCATGCCCAAGCTTGGCGCCGAGGTATCTGGCTGAACCGTCTACTGCCAGGTTCTGAGCAATCGCGGCCCAATCGGTCTCGCCACGGAGCCAAGCGTATGCGTTTCGCGCTACGAGAATCACGGGGATTATTTCGAGAAGATGTAGTTCGAGGAGGTTCGCCGCCGAATGCAAGCTGTGTTCGGTCGTCGCTCGGATCATGTCCTCGGAAGCGCCTGGAATTGGGGTGATGTGGTCATGGCCAACGAAGCGCGCTCCCAGGTTCTCGCTTACCACCATGCGCGGCATGTCTGGATACCGACGCATATGTTCAGTGACTAGCGCCGCACTCACCCCGCATTTTGCCTGCACGGGCTCACCATTGACCAGGAAGTCCCACCCCGCGTTGTTCTGGCTTGTCGGAAATACGACATGAGCGCCTGATTGCCGTAGCGACGCCGCCGCCACCCGTTCAAACACGCTGCCCTTGAGGTTGTTGATCTCGCCGGTGAAGCTCGGGAGGGATCTATGTTCAATTTCGCTCGACCAAGTGGCGAGCCTGTAGATATCCGCTTCCGTGATTCTGTTAACAAAATGGAACGCTTCCAGCGCGTTGGGATCGATGCTGAAGCGATCATAGACGACATCACCGAATGAGAGGGCGGTGAATGCTGCTGTTTCTGTTCCCCCAAGCACACCCGTGAGGCGCTGACCTGGTGTCGATGCATCGATCGGTTTATGAAGAAGGGCCTGAAGATCGAGGACCTCCGCAGTCATGGCCGTTCCCTTGCCAGGCAGGGAAAGGTTGAATTGATCCGGCGCACGAGCGGCGAATTGGGCCCCGCCGCCCGGGCTACCGCCTGGCGGCAGAAGCTTCCTCCCAAACGTTCCGAGTTGTCGTTGGCGCCGCCGGCCTCAACTCCCGCGATAGTCGCCGTCGCCACCATTATGGGGACCAAGCGATCACGGATTTGTCGGTTTGCCCGGCGCAAAAGGAACCCGCCGCCAAAAAACAGAGCGCCGCCAAGGACAATCGGATTGGACAGAAATGCAAGCGCCGAAGTGGCAACGATGAAGGTCGAAAAGGACAGATGGAGGCCAAACAGGCCAGCGATCCCGGCGATGGCCGAAGTCAGACTGGTGTAAGCCGCAAACCCGGCCAAGCTTACTGTGCCAGCTAAGGCGCTGCCTACGGCGGCGATCGCCCCGGTTTGCATTAGCGCCCTGAGGTGGCCCGGTTTTATGGGACAGTTTGGCGGCTTTGTTAAGCTTGGTTCTGGTTCACGTCAGGCCGCCAATCTCGTTTCGTCATCCGCTCTGGTGCCGCTCGCGCCATACGCCTCGTCCGGTGTCCGCCCATTTAGCCCGGAGTGCGGTCGGCGACTATTATAATAGCCAATCCACCATGTCAGGCCGGCCCGTAGCTCCGACCCGGTCTCAACGCGTGGAGGTAGACGCACTCATACTTGAGGCTGCGCCACAGGCGTTCAATGAACACATTGTCCATCCAACGGCCGCGACCGTCCATGGAAATGCGAGCCCCCGCCGCGATCAGCACCTCGGTGAACCGGGGTGAGGTGAACTGGCTGCCCTGATCGCTGTTGAAGATCGCCGGCCGGCCGAACAGATCCATCGCCTCTTCCAGCGCCTCGATGCAAAAGTCCACCTCCATGGTGTTCGACACTCGCCAGCTCAGCACCTTCCTCGTCGACCAATCCATCACCGCGACCAGATAAAGAAACCCCCGCCGCATCGGAATATACGTTATGTCGGTGCACCAGACCTGATTCGGCTGGTCGATCACCAGGTCGCGGAGCAGATACGGATAAATCCGGTGCGCCGGATGCGGAATGGTTGTCCTTGGCCGCTGATAGATCGCCGCCAGACCCATCTTCGCCATCAACCGCCGCACCCGTTCGCGGCCGACCGTGTGACCCTGACGGCGCAGGTACCGCATCATTTGACGCGAGCCATACCAGGGCGTCTCCAGGAACTGCTCGTCCACCAGCCGCATCAACGTCAGGTTCAGCGCCGTCTCCGGCGCCGGTTCCCGGTAAAACGTCGAGCGGCTGACCGAAACCAGCTCGCACTGACGCACGATCGACAGGCCGAGATGGCCCGAGTTCGATCAATTGTCGCCTCCGATCCGTGCTCATCGACCGGAGGCCTTGGCCAAAAAATCCCGCTCCACCACCAATTGGCCGATCTTCGCGTGCAGTTTCTCGATCTCGCCTTCCCGGACGGCGTCTTTCGCCTCCATCTTGCCCGAGAACAGAGACGCCAGGCCTTCCATCGCCTGGCGCTTCCAATCGCTGACCATCGTCTGATGCACGCCGTGCTTCGTCGCCAGTTGCGCCGTCGTCAGCTCGCCGCGCAGCGCCTCAAGAGCAACTTTCGCCTTGAACTCCGCCGCATACCGCTTCCGTTTGCCCGTCATCGGGGTCCGTCCTTCTCAAAGGGCGAACCAAGCTTAGACACCTGTCCGATTTTTCGAGGCCACCTCACCCGATCTGAAAGGTCAGTGAGGCCCGCTTGGCTTCTAATGCGTTCCCTCACGTCGTCCGGCAATGTCTGCAACCGCCTTGAAAGATCGACCGCGAAAGCCTCACGTTCGGGCTGCGATTTCTTAGCTAGTGTCGCCTCGATCTCGATGAACATCCGGCGCAGCACGTGACCGGCGAGATCGGCGACCGTCCGCCCCTTGAACGGGTCCCTCCAGTCCTTTCGCCGCGGATTGCCTTCCAGGCGGGTCAGCAATTCGACCGCCTTGGTTTCCAACACGACAGAGAGATCGAGAAGTTCGGACGCCGAAGGCATGGAACTGAACCGAAGACCGAAGTGATCGAGCAGCCGAGCCAGCTTGGCCGCACGCCAATCGTCTTCGGTCATCGGCCAGATAAGATTATCAGCCTGCGCGTGGGTCGGAGGATCGGCCGGGGCATTCCCGGGTGTCTTTAGTATCCGTCGGCCAACCTCACCAACAATGGTGGCATGATCGAATAACCAGACATGCGCTCGCGCAGCTTCCGAGTTCTCCGCACAGATTCCCTCGAGCAGCACGCTACGCGCCAAGAGAACTTCCCCCTACGACGACCGCTTACCCCCGCTAGTGTGGCCGAACCAGCTTGCACGGAGGTTAATGCCCGGGCGGCGGCTCGCAGGGCTCGGTCCCCATGTCCGCCGGGACCGACACTTCCAGCAGTTCGAACGTGTCCGATGTGCCGGTCTCGTTGTGCGGCGTGTTGCCGGGGATCATGATCGAGTTCGCCCGCCTTGACCCGCACCTTGCGGTCGGCGAATTCCAGGTCCACCCAGCCGCTCAGCAGGTAGACCAGCTGCGCCTGGCACTTGTGCACGTGCCAGCCGGTCGGCTTCGTCATGCCCTGCTCGGACGAGGTGACCTGGGCGCGCATGAAACCGTTGGTGCCCTCGGTCACGCCGAGGTCGCGATATTTGAAGAAGGCGCGGCGACCGGCAACGTAGTTGGCGTTCTCCTTGCTGGCCACGGCGACTTTCATCGCCGGCATGGTCATCGGCTGGTCGTTCATGGCGATCCTCCTGAGAACTGGGCCGCCAGCCTAGAAGGCCTCACGGCGAGGCACCAGGGGGCCGGCAGTTCATCGCGACACGGCCGTGCGCCAGTCAGCGAACCCGCGCCGTGCGGTGAATGCGATGAGCTAACTTTCCGGCGCGCGGACGAAGCACAGGATGCCGACCTGCGGCGTCCAGCAGACGATGGCGCGGCCGGTGGGATTGTCGCTGCGGTTCAGGATCAGATGGTCGGGAACCTGCCGCCATTCGCCGTCGATCAATGCCTCATAGTGGCCATCGCTGAGCCGTGATTCCACTGGCCGGCAGTCGGCCATCGAGCAGCACAATGCGTTGGTCCAGGGCTGGCGCAGGCTGTTGAACCAAGGCGTCAGCATCGGATCCGCATCGGGTGGTGGCGCGGCGAAAGCGGGATGGCCGAGACACGCCAACGCGATCAGGCCGGCGCACAGGCGCGCCCCGGCGGCGCTGCGCGATTTCACGGCCAGGGCGAGCATTGGTTGTCTTTCCGATCCATATTGCGCGCCACGGTAGCGCGGCGGCGGCGAACTGCGCGAGGTTTTTGCGGGCGCCCGGTCGGTCGGTCGATAACGCCGCCGTGACATCGATGGCATGAAGTCGATGGCATTGGCGGCCAGCCCGTCGCCCGGCATGGTCCGAGTACCGGCGATCTGCCGCAGGAGGGGTAGCAATGCCAGTTCATGACGCGATCATCATCGGCACCGGTCAGGCGGGTCCGTCGCTGGCCAAGCGGCTTGCCGGCGCCGGACAGCGGGTCGTCGTCATCGAGCGCGGGGCGTTCGGCGGGACCTGCATCAACACCGGCTGCACGCCGACCAAGACCATGGTCGCCAGCGCGTACGCCGCGCACATGGCACGCCGCGCTGCCGAGTTCGGCGTCGTGGTCAGCGGCGCCGTGTCGGTGAACATGCGGCAGGTGAAGCAGCGCAAGGATGCGATCGTCGCGTCGTGGAGTGCCGCGACCGAGGCGTCGCTGCGGGCGACGGAGAACTGCACCGTGTATCGCGGCCATGCTCGTTTCGTTGCGCCGCACGAGATCGAGGTCGGCGGCGAACGGCTTGCCGCGGAGCGCGTGTTCATCAATGTCGGTGGCAGGGCGTCGGTGCCGGCAATCCCCGGCATCGAAGGCGTGCCGTACCTCACCAACACTACCGCGCTCGCGCTGGACGTCGTCCCGGAGCATCTCGTCATACTCGGCGGCAGCTATGTCGGGCTGGAATTCGCGCAGATGTTCCGCCGCTTCGGCGCCGAGGTCAGCGTGCTGCAGCGCGCGCCGAGGCTGTTGCCGCGCGAGGACCCGGAGATTTCCGCGGCGATCCGCGGCTTCCTGGAGAGCGAAGGCGTGCACATCGTCTGCGGCGTCCGCGACCTGGCGGTGGCACCGGCGCAGCGCGGCGTCGCGGTCAGCGCGACCGATGGTGACGGGGCGCCCGTATCGGCCGCGGGTTCGCATCTGTTGCTCGCGGTCGGGCGGCAGCCCAACACCGACGATCTGGGTCTCGATCAAGCGGGGGTCGATGTCGACACGCGCGGCTACATCACCGTGGACGATCAGCTACGCACCAGCGTGACGGGAGTCTGGGCGCTCGGCGACTGCAACGGCCGCGGGGCGTTCACCCACACCTCCTACAACGACTCCGAGATCGTCGGCGCCAATCTGCTGGATGGCGAAACCCGGACAGTGCACGACCGCATCGCTGCCTATGCGCTGTATACCGATCCGCCGCTCGGCCGCGCCGGCATGACCGAAGCCGAGGCGCGTCAGTCGGGCCACAGCGTGCTGGTCGCCAGCATGGCGATGGCGGACGTGGCACGCGCCATCGAGAAGGGCGAGACTGTCGGCATGATGAAGCTGGTGGCCGACGCAAACACCCACAGCATCCTCGGCGGCGCCATCCTCGGCACCGGCGGCGACGAAGCGATCCACTGCATCCTCGACCTGATGTATGCCGGCGCGCCGTATACGGTGCTGCAGCGCGCGATGCATATTCATCCCACGGTGGCGGAACTGCTGCCGTCGCTTGCGGCGGAGCTGGCGCCTGGAGCAGCGGGTTCATGCTAGACGCCGTGACGAGAGAGATCGCCACCGCTGCCGGCAGCCTTGCACCACTGATCACGTCGGCGCGCGAGGAAGCCGAGGCGATGCGCTGCACGCCGCCGCGCGTGGTCGATGCACTTGCCGCCGCCGGACTGTTGCAGATGTTCCTGCCGCACTCGTTGGGCGGGCGGGAACTGCCGCCGCTCGCCGCATTTCACGCCATCGAGGAACTATCGAAAGCGGATGGCTCGGTCGGCTGGTGCACAATGATAGCGACCGTGCTGTCGCAGTTCACCGGCTGGCTCGACCCGGATGTCGCGCGCTCCATGGTCGGCGCTCCACCCGACTTTCGCGCGGCCGGTTCGTTGCGCCCTCAAGGACAAGCGCGCGAGGTCGCTGGCGGCTATCGTGTTTCGGGCCGGTGGAACTTTGCCAGCGGCGTCACGTATGCGGACTGGCTGTATTGCACCTGCCGGGTGATGGACGGCGACACGCCGCGGGTGACCCAGGCCGGTGTCCCGCTCACCCGCGCCGCATGGCTGCCGGCCAGGTCTGCGCGAATTGAGGATACTTGGTCGGTGGTCGGCCTGCGGGCGACCGGCAGCCACGACTTCGTTGTCGATGATGTATTTGTCGATAAGGCATCCACCTCGTCGCTCGCCGAACCTGCGTTCGAGCAGGGCCGGCTATACAGCTCTGGTTCCTTCTTCGTAATAGTATGGGTCATCGTTGCGGCAAACGCGCTGGGCATCGCGCGCGGCGCCATCGACGCGTTCATCGAACTGGCGGGGCGGAGTTCCACCAGCTCTCCGATACCATTGCGGGATCGCGCCGCCGTGCAGAGCCGCGTTGCCGAAGCGGAGGCCGTTCTCGGTGCCGCCCGAGCCTACGTGCTCGATACGGTGGCGGCTGTCTGGGATGGCGCGGGCGACGGCGATCCGAGCCTCGCCATCGCACGTGCCAGGCTGGCGATTACCCATGCGATCCATGAATCCGTCCGCGCAACCGACATGGTGTTTCATGCCGCCGGAACGAACGCGATCTACAGCGCCAATCCATTGGAGCGGCACTTCCGTGACGTGCATGTCGTGGTGCAGCATAACGCCGCATTCGCCGTACACTACGAGTTGGCCGGCAAGATGCTGCTGGGGCTGCGGCCTGGTGACCCTGGTTGGTAGCGCGACCATCGCACTTGACGCATCCGCCGTGAGCTGCCGGTCTGCTTTCGGCGAACAAGCCGTGGCAGCGGACACGACCAGCACCGCAAGCGCCTTCGGTTGTCGACCCAGGTCGGACCCCCGGGCCGGGCCAACCAGGCGTGCCCGCCGGATGGCTACGACGTATCGTGGATGCGCGTTTCGACACTTCTCCTTCTAACACTTCCTCCACCTTCTTTTTCAGAATCTCCTCTATCAGAATTTCATCCTACTAGTTCTTAATAAACTAAGAAACCTCTTTCTCCCACCACCTTCTTTAATCTTCTCAACTAAGTCACCATATCCTAGCAATACCCTTTGCCCTATAGTAAAAGAGGTTCTCATATCAGCTAGCTAGCCAGTGGCAAGCGTTATGTCGTCTTGCCTTGCCGGTGGAACTGGTGTTGGCAAACTTCTAGCCCCGTCCGCTCTCGAACTCACCGCTCCGTTGTGGTTTCCCTTATCCGCCATCAGCTTCACAGTGCCGCCGAGCGAACTCAGTATTCGGTCTAGCCAAGAGCCAAGGTCTGCAGGTCCATTCTTGACATACAGGCCATAGGAGCCAGCTGCGCCTGTCGTCTCCATTAAGGCCGAGCGTGGCGACCGTACTGCACAGCCTAGAGTGAAGCCAGTTATCGGCTCGATGAATGACGAGCGTATAGATCAAAGGGCTAGGGATCTATCTTATCGGTCCCGGTCTGGAAAACAGATAGTGCTCCCCTCGGATCGCATCCGCTGTGAACGCCGACCCGCCCAGCGATGGCGACGCCCCTACCGGGTCCCACGTGAAGACCGTGCCGGCCCTTGCCGCAATGGGCATCATGCTTCCAGCCAAGAATTATCCCCAGCATAACCCTGCGCGCGCAACGCGCGTTCGAACTATCTGCCCGCTTGCTCACGGTATGCTCCCCCGCTGTTGATCCGCGGTCGATTTGCGAGACCGCCTGGACCGCCCAACGAGATACCCATCCGGAAAACTGCGCGATGTGGCGGTTCTAAAAATTTTCCAAAGATTTTCCTAAGCGAGGTTTTTCAGTGGGTTGTAGCTGACGCGATGATCTTTGAAGGCCACTATGCAGCTTCGGGAAGGGCGTTACACTGTCGTCCAGACGGTCGGCACCGGGGGGAGCCAGAGTTATGGTGCGCTCAGTTCGCCCGAAATCTTGCTATTCGGTCCGTTCCGCTTCGACCGCCGCGCAGGCTTCTGTTCCGATGCACCGAGGACAGTCGTTACCTGCCGGTCAGCGTCGGCTCCCGTGCATTCGCAGTGCTCGAAGTCCTCACCGAACGGCCAGGCGATCTCGTCTCGAAGGACGAGATCATGGGTGTCGCCTGGCCAGGCCTAACGGTCGAGGAAGGCAACCTTACGTACAGATCTCGACGCTACGTCGGATCCTCGATGCCGGCTCGGAAGGGGAAAGCTGTATCCAGACCGTGTCTGGGAGAGGATACCGGTTTGTCCCCGCATGTGACGCGGCCCGAGGAGGAATCGATAGCTGCGATGTCCCCACCAGCGGCCGATCCAACCGAACTCTTGTCGGCAACGGCGCCTGCGCGTTCGCGCGCGCGGTCCCAGCTTTGGCTGGTCGCTGGATCGGCGGTGGTCGCGACCGTTGTCTTGCTGATGGCCGCGATGTGGCACGGCGGCTGGTTAGCTTTTTCCTCTGCCGCCACGCCTGTCGATCGTCGTGCTGCCGTTCGAGAACCTGAGCGGCGACCCCAAGGACGACTACCTGGCTGACGGCATCACCGACGACCTCACCAGCGATCTGTCACATGTCCGAGATACCTTCGTCATCGCCCGCGAATTTGCCTACACCTACCGCCAAAAGCCGACGGACGTGCGCAAGATCGGCGAGGAGCTTGGCGTGCGTTACGTGCTTGAGGGCAGCGTACGCAGGATGGACACGACGCTGCGGGTCAACGTTCAGCTCACGTCCGGCGAAACCGGCGCGCATCTCTGGTCGGACCGGTTCGACGAGCAGATCACCGAACTGGCGGCCGGTCAGGAACAGATCGTCGACGCGGATGCGTGCTGGCCTTGGCATCAGTTTGGTCGAGATCGAGAAGGCGCGCAGTCTGTGTGAACGCCCGACCAGCCCCGACGCGTTCGATCTGGTCCTGCAGGCGCGCGCAATCGGTAATCGTTCCTCCCGATCTGCAACGAAATGACGATACAGCGGGTCTCTCTATGAACGTGCCCTGTCACTCGACCCCTCGTCGGTTCCGGCCCTGACCGAACTTGCGTCTTCACTGATTGAGAAGGCTGGGATCAACGACAGCTGGGGCACTACCGAGAACATGCAGCGCGCCGAGAGTTTGCTGAAGCGGGCACGCGCGATTGCGCCGGGATCTGAAACGTCTGCTCAATTATTACTGTTCAGTGGTATAAACGCCTCGACCGCTTCCAGGAAGCGATCGGCGGCCGCCGAGTATCTCATCCGAAGATCTCTCCGAACAGCCTCGGCAGGCTATTTTAATCTGGCGCAGTGCAAGATCTTTGCCGGAAACGCAGAGGAAGCCATCCCGCTGTCGGAGTCAAGCGAACCGTCTCAACCCGCGCGCCGCTTATTTGTTCAACCGCTATCGAGACATGGGCTTTGCCTCGCTGATGCTGGGCAGGGACCGGGACGCGATCACCTTCCTTGAGCGGTCGCTCGCCATCAACCCCGACAATAACGGTTATCATCAGTTGATCTACCGCTTCCTTGCCGCCGCCTATGCGCGCGCTGGGCAGATGCGTCGAGGCGAAGCACGCACTCGCGGAGGCGGACCGGCTTTGGCCTTATCGACACTGTTCGCACGCACTGGCCGGACGACCCGTCGAGTTCTGTCTATGCCGAGCAGATCAGGCGCTTCCAGGACGCGCTGCGCCTCGCAGGCGAGCGCGACCACGCCGATGAAGACGCGGATTTCGGTATGGTGGCGGATTCTGCATTGCACAGCGAATTCGTTGGTCTCACGCCGACTAGCGCACCTGGTGTAACGACGATCCGCACCTCTGATCTTGCCCGGTTTCTTCCACGGAGGCGGCCGGTCGTTATCGATGCGGTATCGTATTCATGGGGCCGGTCCATCCCTGGAGCGGTGGGGCTGCAAAATGCCGGCTTGGGCGGCAGCTTCGCCGACGCGGCGCAGGACCATTTGCGCAGCAAGCTGCCAAGGCAATGAAAGGTGGCGAACATGGCAAGGCTCGACGGCAAGGTTGCAGCGGTGACGGGCGGGGCATCGGGGATCGGCGAGGCGACGGTCAGGCGTTTCGTCGCCGAGGGCGCGAGCGTGGCATTCTGCGATCGGGACGGCGAGCGCGGCCAGCGCGTGGCGGCCGAGCTCGAGACCGCCGGCGCCACGGTCGCCTTCACACCGGCTGACGTTGCTACCGAGGCCGCATGCCTCGGCTTCATCAACGGTGCCGCGCAGACGTTCGGGCGGCTCGACATCCTCGTCAACAATGCCGGCGTCCGTAAATACGAGAAGATAGACGAGGCGAGTGCCGCGAGCTGGAACGAGATCCTCAGCGTCAACCTGATGAGCTACGTGTTCTGTGCCAAGGCGGCGGTTCCGCTGATGCGCAGCAACCAGGGCGGCGCCATCGTCAACGTCGCCTCGGTACGTTCCATCGTCGCAGGCGGCGGCAACCTGCAGTACGACACCACCAAGGCCGCGATCGCGGGCCTGACGCGGGCGCTCGCCGCCGACCACTCGGCCGAGGGCATTCGCGTGAACGCCGTCGGCCCGGGCCCGATCTTCACGCCGTTCCATGCGCGGCGCATCGCAGCGGCCGGCGAGACCATCGAGCAGTACAACGCCAAGGCCGCACAAGGCACCATGCTGAAGCGCCCGGGCCGCGCCGAGGAGGTCGCCGCCGCGATCCTGTTCCTGGCCTCCGACGATGCCTCCTATGTCACCGGCGCCCTGCTGTTCGTGGACGGCGGTATGACGGCGATGTGAGGGGTGTTTGGCCGGCGGTTACTGTCGCGGCCGGTTTGCTGCGCTGCCAACGCTGCACGCCCAGTCGGCCTCAATTGGAAGCGTCTGGTGTGCTCTGGTGTCCGCCGTAGAGGTGTGAACTAGTTCACAGCCACAGATTGTTTGCGCAATCACAATCGCTCCAGGCTGGGTTGGGGCGTTTGGCATGATCAGGGGGTCCTGTCTCTGTGGCGGTGTTCGATTCGAGCCATCCGCCTAGCTGTTATTGCCGACATCCACGCCAATCTGCTCGCGCTTGAAGCGGTAGTCGCGGATCTTCGGACCCGCAGCGTTGATGCAACCATGAACCTCGGCGATGACGTTGCGGGTCCGCTCTGGCCGCGCGAAACCGCTGAACTGCTTGCCACGCTCGGGCTGCCAACGGTGCGTGGGAATCACGACCGCTGGTTGCTGGATCGCGACGAGGCGAACCTGTCCCCCGCGGACCGGTTTGCACACGCGGCGCTCACGCCTGAGCAGCGCCGTGTACAGCACGCGCTGCCAGCATCCATCGAACCTGCTGAAGGAATTCTGGCCGTGCACGGCACGCCATCGGACCGGCAATGTCGGGGGCAGTCGTTCTGTGCGGGCACGGCCACCGTCAAAGTCTGACACAGATACCCGGTGGACCACTGATTATAAATCCGGGATCGGTCGGTTGCCCGGTGTTCGCCGACATCCCTGGAGCCAACTGCATCGAGCCGCGCTCGCCACACGCGCGTTATGCCATCCTCACGCGGCACGGTCGCCGGTGGTCAGCGGAATTTTTCGCCCTCGAGTACGACTGGGACCAAGCCGCGGTTCGTGCACGAGACAACGGCTTCGCGAACTGGGCTGAGGCACTTGTCACCGGATCCGTCACCTGACGCGTACGCCAACAGCAGAGCGACTTTCCGTCGGGTACGTACGGGTTTATGATCAACCAGGTCCGCCCGAGGGATTCGGATCTTGCGGATGGACCGTGCTGCCGTCGTAGCGCAGCCGCGCACCGCGATCGACCAATTGCTGGCGTCAACGACTTGGCAAGGTTGTGCCGGCAGTAAACAAGGAAAATGGAACCGCAAATCACGCAAAACACGCAAATGGATACCGGTGAGGACAGGGGTTAACCTCCTGTCCAAACGAATCATTGGCTGCGCCCTGACGGTGCTCCAAGCGGACGAGATTCATCGCGCGCAGTGCCTGAATTATCTGAAGGCCACAGGCTTGCATCTCTGCCTGCTGCTCAACTTCGGCAAGCCTCACCTTGAGATCAAGCGCCTCGTCCTGGCCCTGTAAGGCACCGCCGCTCTTTGCGTGTTTTGCGTGATTTGCGGTTCCATTTTACTTGCGGTCAGACAGACCGCGCTGCCGCGGCACCAGGGCAGGAATGACGGCCCCCGGCGCTCGCGGCCTGATTTGCTGGCGTCAACGGATTGGCAAGGTTGTGTCGGCAGTAGACAAGAAAAATGGAACCGCAAATCACGCAAAACACGCAAATGGATACCGGCGAGGAAAGGGGTTAACCTCCTGTCCAAACGAATCATTGGCTGCGCCCTGACGGTGCTCCAAGCGGACGAGATTCATCGCGCGCAGTGCCTGAATTATCTGAAGGCCACAGGCTTGCATCTCTGCCTGCTGCTCAACTTCGGCAAGCCTCGCCTTGAGATCAAGCGCATCGTCCTGGCCCTGTAAGGCACCGCCGCCCTTTGCGTGTTTTGCGTGATTTGCGGTTCCATTTTACTTGCGGTCGGACAGAGCGCGCTGCCGCGGCACCAGGGCAGACGTGCGCCCAGCTGAACTCATCCTGCTCTAGCACGGGTCCTGATGCGGACGGGCCGGCTGACGGCCAGATCATGCCGAACCATGTTTCTGGCCTCCGGCGATGCTTCCTACGTCACCTGCGCCCTGCTGTCCGTTGGCGTCGTCTTCGCGCTCAAGCAATGGCGTTCACCTGAAATCCATTTCAGGGTAACACACCTGAACGCCAGACCCGGAATCGGCGTCGGGCGCTGCGTTTGGAGCAAGAGGCCAGTATGGCGGACGCGATCGTCAGAATCAGTCGGATCATTTTCAGAAACTTCAAGGCACTTGCGGATTTTTCGCTGTGGCTTCGTGATGTGAATCTCCTGGTCGGACCCAATAATTCCGGGAAGTCTACAATCATTTCAGCATTGCGTGTACTGGACAATGGCATCAGATTTGCCCGAACGCGAGCTCCTACGCAAGTGTTTATTGGTGAGGAATCAGAGATTGGCTATCGACTGCCGGAAGACAGTATCCCAATCTCACTTGAAAATATCCACACGAATTATAATACGACTGAGTCTCGTGTTACGTTCTATTTAAGCAATCATAATAAGCTGCATCTCATATTTCCTGCTGATGGTGGATGTATTCTTTTACCAGAGGTGCCGCACTATCCCGTACTTACTGCCGCACTTTTCAAGAGGCATTTTCCGCTTGCGCTTACTGTGGTTCCAGTTCTCGGACCACTGGAACACCGGGAGACCCGCCGCGAGAAGAGCACTGTGGTTGCCGCACTTTCGAGCCACAGAGCCTCTAGCCTGGATTTCTCAAACGCGAGCCGGTCAGATCGATGAATTCGGTCGTCGTCAGGCATTTTTAGTTGCGATCGATCCGGTCAGCCGGCTGACAAATGCGATTCGCGGCTGGCGCGCATGGCAGGCTTTGTCTGCCCGTAATGCGAGTCCATGATGGCGCGCGTCAGCAAGCCGACGAGCACCACCTGGTGTTGTCGGTGCCTCCTGTGTCTCAGGCAGAGCTGAATGCGCGCTGAAGGTAAATGTGTGCGAGCGCGAACTCGTCCTTGTTCGGGAATCCCGAAGCGATGGCGAAGTGGATGCGTCGCACGCTGCTGCGCACCTGCGCCCCGAGCTTGAGCAGCTTGAGGCGAATGGTCTGCACCGCGGCGTCGGCGAACTGGCCATGGCGCAGACCGACGCGGCGCAAGGTGTCAACCAGAACATAGGCCATGGCCGAGAACCATAGGCGGAGCTGATTGGCCTGCATGGTGGCCGAGGAGGCGCGATCGGCAAACAGCTCGAACTGTTCGCCGACGCGGTTCTCGGCTTCGCCGCGGGCGCAATACAGATCCTCGTAGAGCGCGCGCGCATCGTAGGCGCTGCGGGTGCGTTTGAGCGAGGTGACGATAAAGCGGGGATTGGCGCCGTCCAGCGTGTGTTCGGCCTTGCCGACGACACGGCGGGTGCGGCTCCAACTGTCGATCGTGCGATACTGGAAGTCGCGGAACACGCGCGCCGGCCGGCCCGACGCGATGCATAAGTGCTTGGCTTCGGCGAGCGGCTCGACCAGCACCGCCTCCAGACGGCGATTGCGCGCCAGGCCAAACACGTAGTCTACGCGGTTCGCCTCACACCACACCATCAGCTCGTCATTGGAGAAGCCGCTGTCGGCGCGCAGGATGATGCGCACCCGCGGCCAGCGCTGGCGGATCTGGGCGACAATGCGCGCCATCTCCTCGACCGCGCCGTCGCAGCCCGCCATGTTCGCACGCCGCTGGCGGGCCAGCAGCAGATGCCGGCCGCAGAACACGTAGAGCGGCAGATAGCAGTACCTCTTCATAGTAGCCGTGGTAGAACCGGCCTTCCTGCATCCCGTGCAGCGGGATGTCGGTGTTGTCGAGATCCAGCACGATCTCGCGCGGCGCACGCCGATGCGCCTCGAGGAACAGATCGACCAGCAACGCATCGACCTGCGCGCCGTCGCAGTCGATCCTGTGATACTTCGACGCATGACGCCGGGGCGTGTGCTCCAGGCGATTGAGCGTGCTCTTGCCAGCCAACGGCTCGCAGTCGGTCCGCAGCACCGGGCTCAACTTGCCGGCCAGCACCGCAAACGTCGGATCCTTGCGCAGTTCGTCGTGGTCGTTGAGATCCTCGTAGCCCAACGCCAGGCCGAAGATACGCTGCCCAACCAGAGTCTCGACCTGATGCTCGACGTAGCGAGCGTCGCGCCGATCGATGAAGCAGTCGGCGAAGCGGCGCACCAGCCCGAGACCTTGATCGACCTGCCCCAGCAGCAGCGCGCCGGCGTTCGAGGTGATGTTCCCGCCGTCGAACCCGGCCACCACCGAGCGCCGTTCAACCGCTTCAAATTCGAACAGCTTCGGCGTACACTCTGTCTGCATCGGGGCGCACCTCGGATCGTGGAGAAAACCGTTGCCGCACAACGTTTCTCTCAGATTCGCAGCCCCGATGCACCTCCCGCGTTTGAGAAATCCAGGCTAGGCATTTTAGGAGCTATTGGCACTATTTTGCGGATGGATTTGATCAATTCGCCCAATTAGTCGAACAGACCTGGCCAGGGATGCAAATCCGCCGCCCAGAGCTATCAATTCAAACCAGCGAATTGTCGATGTTTTGCTTGGAGGGTCGGCTAACTCGTGAGCTGTTTTGGGTTGGATTTGGCTTCCAGATATGGTGTCAGCTACTCACTCACCTATCCAGGGCAAGAGGCAGCTCCTTGGTGGTGGTGGATGAACCAGAGATATACCTCCATCCTGACGTGCAGAGGCAATTATTGGACATTATACGTGACATTGGTGCTCCTGCCGTTATGGCAACGCATTCAAGCGAGATAATGGCGGAAGCTGAGCCGAGCGACATTGTCCTGATTGAGAAGTCGAAACACAGCGGTGAGCGCCTGAAGGATGTTCCTTCTGTCCAACGAAGTCTCGACCTGGTGGGATCAGCGCAGAACATCACTCTTACGGCTCTGGCGCGTAGCAGGCGCGTGCTGTTCGTCGAGGGAGATTATGATTTTAAGGTGCTCAGACGCTTTGCTCGGAAGCTTGGTCTATCGGAGCTTGCGGCGGGCCTAGGTGTAACAGCGCTAGAGTTGGGGGGATTTGGCTCCTGGGAACGGATCACTACTTTGGCCGCGGGTATCGCTGAGGTTCTCGGGGCGCCGCTAATGATAGCGGCCATTTACGACAGAGATTATTTCCCTCCGGAACAAGTGGATCACGTGGTGAATTCACTAAGCAGAGCCCTAAAGTTTGCCCACATCCATTCCAGAAAGGAAGTTGAGAATTACCTTTTAATTCCTGCTGCTCTCAAAAGAGCCATTGATCGTTCGATCAGTAGCAGGACACCATCGGCCGGAAAGGAAATCGTGGGAGTAGATATAGATGAAATCTTGACCGAGATCACTGACCCGATGCAAGGCGACATTCAGGCACAGATACTAGCAAGAAGAGGTGACTACCTTAGATCAACGGGACGGGACTTGGCGAGCGTGAATGCTGAGACGATCAGGGCATTTAATGAACGCTGGCGAAATTTGAACAGTCGCCTAGAGTTGGTTCCAGGAAAGGAGGTTTTGGCCAAGCTGCGGACGCGTTTACATGAAAAACATCACATAACACTGACAGACACTGTTATTATAGATAGTATTAGGCGAGAAGAACTTCCTGACGACCTTGTTGGTCTTCTAAATGAACTGGAGACATACAGAACGCTGTCTGGGTAGGGGGTCGGGGGCGCCACGAGTATGCTGCGCGTACAAGTGCGGGCGGGCCCGCTCGCGGCCAAGAACCTTCACCCGTCCGATCCCAGCGCATCGGTACCCGAAAGCAGACCGTCGCAAGTCCCCCCATCTGGGTTACCGGGCACCGCTTGCGAGGACCCTACGGGTTCCGCTGAACGACGCGCATGGGCGCAAAGCTGACGCGCGACGGGCAGGCCGACCAATTCACTGGCCCATAGTCCAGCATCAACCCGCCGCGCCCCACAGCCTCGGCTCCGCCGGCTGGATCATGCTGCCGTCATATCGCAGCCCCGCGCCGCGATCGAGCGCCAGGCGCAATTGTCCGTCGAGATCGCCGATATCTGCCTGCAGTGGGACGAGCAGCGCCGGCCGACCCCAAGCGACGTGCTGATCATGCCGCCGACCATGATCCGCAAGCCCCGCCGCTTCGCTTCCGCCGCCAGCGCGAGCGCCTCGGTCAGCCCACCCGCCTTGTCGAGCTGGATATTCACCGCCGCGTATTTCCCGTCGAACCGGTCGAGATCGGCAACCGTCCGGCAGGATTCGTCAGCGCAGAGCGGGATCGCTCCAACCGCGCCTGCGCGTCATCAGCGTCGGCCGGCAGCGGCTGCTCGATCAGGCGAACCGCAAACCGATGAGCGTCGGCACGAACGCGCCAAGCCTGCGCTCATTCCGAGCCGCCCTTATGCCGGAACTTTGGCCGTCAATTCGATCCCCAGCGCCTTCATCACCGCGATCGTTGTCTTCAACGTCGGATTGCCCTGTTCGCTGAGCGACCGATAGAGTTGTTCGCGCGAAAGACCGGTCTGCTCGGCGATCTGTGCCATACCCTTCGCGCGCGCCACGATCCCAAGAGCATGCGCGATGTAACCCGAGTCCTCCGTTGCGAACGCCTCCGCCATGAAGGTCGCCATGGCCGCGTCGGAGGTCAGGTCCTCGGCCGGGTCGTACGTCGTGAGCTTAACCGCCATGTCACTTCATCCATTCAGCGAGCAGCCGTTTCGCCATATTGATATCCTTTGCTTGGCTTCCCTTGTCGCCACCGCACAGCAGGATCACCACCGTATTACCCTCCCTGTGAAAGTAGATGCGATAATTGGGACCATGGTGAATGCGAAGCTCGCTGATCCGGTCCCGACCGGCGCCGCGTCGCCAGCATGTCCGTAAGCAAGGCGGTCCAGACGAGACGCGATCAATGTGCGTGCCCGCTCATCCTTCAGCCTCGTCCGCCATCGCCGAAACTGCTCCGTCTGTTTCAGTTCGAGCATGGGCCAATGTAGTCTATCGACTACAGACCATCAAGGGAGCTCCGGCCTCACCCTCAAACAGGTCCGCCCCACAGCTTCGGATCCGCCGGCTGGATCATTCCGCCCTCGTAGCGCAGCCCCGCCGCGCGATCGGACGCCAGGCGCAACGGCCCGTCGAGATCGACGATATCGGCCTGCTGTGCGACCAGCAGCGCCGGCGCGACCCCAAGCGACGTGCCGGTCATGCCACCGACCATGATCCGCAACCCCCGCCGCTTCGCCTCCGCCGCCAGCGCGAGCGCCTCGGTCAGCCCACCCGCCTTGTCGAGCTTGATATTGATCGCCGCGTATTTCCCGTCGAGCCGGTCCAGATCGGCCAGCGTCCGGCAGGATTCGTCAGCGCAGAGCGGGATCGCACGCTGCAACCGCGCCAGCGCGTCATCTGCGTCGGCCGGCAGCGGCTGCTCTATCAGTTCAACCCTGCAATCGACGAGCATCGGCATGTATTCGCCAAGCTGCGCCGCATTCCAGCTCTCGCGCGCATCGACGATAAGCCGCGCCGCCGGCGCCGCTTGCCGCACCGCCCGCACCCGTTCGACGTCGCCGTCGCCCCCCAGTTCCAATTTGAGCAGCGGCCGAGTGCGATTGGCGGCCGCCAGCTCAGCCATCTTGTCCGGTGTATCGAAGCCGACCGTGAACGCCGTCATCACCGGCGGCACCGCGCCGAGCCCGGCCAGCTCCGCTACGCTGCGATAAGCGCGCTTCGCATCGAGGTCCCAGAATGCGCAGTCGAGAGCATTGCGCGCCGCGCCCGGCGGCAGCGCATGTTGCAGTGTGTCGCGGCTGAGCCCCGAGAACACCGCGCCTTTCATCGCATCAATCGCGGCGACGACGCTGTCGATGCTCTCGCCGTACCGCTGAAGCGGCACGCCTTCGCCGCGGCCGCGTCCCTCGCCGTCGGCAATTTCGGCGACCACGACGTCGACCGTGGTCGCGACCCCATGCACGGTCATCAACGGTCGCGCGAGCGGCCACACACGGCGGGTGACGGTTAGTCGTTGAGGATGTGGCGCCATGTCCGTCCTGACCCTTTCGGCAGATTTCCACGCAAGTGATCTTATACCGATCATCGGTAGCGCCGGGCAGCAAGGCGCCGGTGGCTTCCGTGCCATTACCGGTCAGCAAGGAGGCTTTCCACCGAAGCGGTCGCTGGATCGGGCAGTTGGCTTACCCGACGCGCTCTCGCCAGCCTTGACACCCCGCGCTGCCTCCGGCGGGATACCAGCCAGTAGATCAAGGGAAAGCCCATGAAATTCGGCATCTTCTACGAGCTGCAGCTGCCGCGCCCATGGGGGCCGGACGACGAACGCCAGCTTTATCAGAACGCGCTCGATCAGGTGGAGCTGGCCGACCGGCTGGGCTACGACTACGCCTGGGAGGTCGAACACCACTTCCTGGAGGAATACTCCCACTCGCCCGCGCCCGAGGTGTTCCTTGGCGCCGCCAGCCAGCGCACCAAGAACATCCGGCTCGGCCACGGCATCGTGCAGCTCACCACCAACCCGCCGCAGCGCGTCGCCGAGCGCATCGCGTGCCTCGACCTGGTGTCGAACGGCCGCGTCGAGATGGGCACCGGCGAGTCCGCCTCGGTCACCGAACTCGGCGGCTTCGACCGCGACATGGCGACCAAGCGCGAGGTCTGGGAAGACGCGCTCCGCTGCATCATCCCGATGTTCAAGGACCAGGGCGTCGAGCTCGACACCAAGTGGCACAAGATGCCGATGCGTAACGTGCTGCCGAAGCCGGTACAGAAGCCGCATCCGCCGCTGTGGGTCGCGTGCTCGCAGCTCGAAACCATCGAGATGGCCGGGCGCCGCGGCCTGGGCGCGCTGGGCTTTCAGTTCCTCTCCGCCGATGCCGCGCATGCCTGGGTGCACGCGTATTACAATGCGTTCGTCAAGCAGCAGGAGAAGCTGGCCGACTACCAGACCAACCCGAACATCGCGCTGGTCAGCTACTTCATGTGCGCCGAGACGGACGAGGAGGCGCGGCGCCGTGCGGATGGCGCGACGTTCTTCCAGTTCGCGCTGCGCTATTACGGGTCGAGTTCGGGGCGCAAGCGGCCGGATCCCTACACCGTCAACATGTGGGACGAATACAACAAGTGGAAGCGCGAGAACGCCGATGCGGCGGCACGCGCGCTGTCAGGCGGGCTGATCGGTTCGCCGGAGACGCTGCGTCGCAAGCTGCGGCGGTTCCTGACGTCGAACATCGACCAGGTGATCCTGCTCAACCAGGCGGGCAAGAACTCGCATCAGCATATCTGCGAAAGCCTGGAGCTGTTCGCGAAGGAAGTGATGCCAGAGTTCCACGCCGACGAGCCAGCGCACCAGGAGTGGAAGCGCAAGGTGCTGGCGCGCGAGGTCGAACTCGAGGAGATCGACACCACGCCGTACCGCGAACGGTTCGGGCCGAACACGGTACCGATCCCGGCCCGGCCGGCCGCGGAGTAGCGCTGCGGCCTACGCTGGCAGGCCGGTGACCGTCAGCGGAGCCGCCGCTGAGGTACGTGGCGCTCATGCCAAAAATTCCTCCGGTTGGTTACGGGGGCGGGACATCTGCACCGATTTATACCGATTTATGCAGCGTAGCTGGCCGGGCTCGGCGCGGTGCCGGACGCTGGCCGATCTCGACCGGCTCGACGGGAAATACCAGGCCATCAATACCACGCAAAACACGCAAAGGGCGGCCGTGCCTTACAGGGCCAGGACGATGCGTTTGATCTCAAGGTGAGGCTTGCCGAAGTTGCGCAGCAGGCAGAGATGCAAGCCTGTGGCTTTCAGATAATTCAGGCACTGCGCGCGATGAATCTCGTCCGCTTGGAGCACCGTCAGGGCGCAGCCAATGATTCGTTTGGACAGCAGGTTAACCCCTATCCTCGCCGGTATCCATTTGCGTGTTTTGCGTGATTTGCGGTTCCATTTTCCTTGTTTACTGCCGGCACAACCTTGCCAATCCGTTGACGCCAGCAAATCAGGCCGCAAACGCCGGGGCCGTCATTCCTGCCCTGGTGCCGCGGCAGCGCGGTCTGTCCGACCGCAAGTAAAATGGAACCGCAAATCACGCAAAACACGCAAAGGGCGGCGGTGCCTTACAGGGCCAGGATGAGGCGTTTGATCTCAAGGCGAGGCTTGCGGAAGTTGAGCAGCAGGCAGAGATGCAAGCCTGTGGCCTTCAGATAATTCAGGCACTGCGCGCGATGAATGTCGTCCGCTTGGAGCACCGTCAGGGCGCAGCCAATGATTCGTTTGGACAGGAGGTTAACCCCTATCCTCGCCGGTATCCATTTGCGTGTTTTGCGTGATTTGCGGTTCCATTTTCCTTGTTACTGCCGGAACACCTTGCCAATCCGTTGACGTCAGCAAATCAGGCCGCGAGCTGGTTCCGCGGCAGCGCGGTCTGTCCGACCGCAAGGAAAATGGAACCGCAAATCACGCAAAACACGCAAAGGGCGGCGGTGCCTTACAGGGCCAGGACGAGGCGCTTGATCTCAAGGCGAGGCTTGCCGAAGTTGAGCAGCAGGCAGAGATGCAAGCCTGTGGCTCTCAGATAATTCAGGCACCGCGCGCGATGAATATCGTCCGCTTGGAGCACCGTCAGGGCGCCGCCAATAATTCGTTTGGACAGGAGGTTAACCCTGTCCTCACCGGTATCCATTTGCGTGTTTTGCGTGATTTGCGGTTCCATTTTCCTTGTCTACTGCCGCCACAACCTTGCCAATCCGTTGACGCCAGCAAATCGAGGGTCCGGGTAGATGTTATCGAACGAAGCCAGCTCCCGAAGTAACGACTAACGGTTGACATTATCACCCCTAACCACCACCTCACCCTGTTTCAACCCGAAACCGGCGACCCCCATGCCCCCCGATACCCACAACGCAAACCCCTCCGGCACCAACTACTGCGAGATCTCCGCCGACCTCCGCGGCCAGCTCCCGCCGCTCGCCGACGAAGACCCGGCAGCCCGCGCCAAGCGTGAGCAGCGCGCGATGGACGCCGTCGTCGCCCTCACCCCCTACGACGCCTTCGAGGCGCGTCTCGCCGTCCGCGCCGTCGCAACCGACGCCCATGCCGCCGATGCCCTCCGCTCGGCCGCCCTCGCCGCCGGCGACCCCGACAAGGTGCGCCAGTGCCGCGCCCAGGCCGCGTCGATGGCCCGCCAGTCGGATGCCGCCCTGCGCGGGTTGCTGCGCATCCAGGCCAGGCGCGAGAAGCTGGAGGCCGCGATGCACCCAGCGGCGATGGAGAAGGCAGGCTACTGGTTCAGGTCGGTCGTCGCGCCGCCGGCGCCTGCCGCGGCCGAGACGCCGCCGCCCGACGACGCCGAACCGGTGCGCACCCAGGCCGGAACCGACGCCGAGGCCGAACTCTACGCCGTCATGTACCCCGACCGCGCCACCCGCATCCGCGCGGCAGGCGGCCTCCCCGCCCAGCTCGACTTCGGCCCGCCGGAACCGGAAATCGTCGCCGCGCTGCTGCGAACCCGCCCGCTCACCCGGCGCCTTGAGGCGACCGCGCCATCCGGTGAGCATAATCCCGTAAACAGAGACTATGAGACATCCGCGAGACCCGCGGTCACACCGTGAACTGCTCCGCGATGATCCGCTCCGCCAACACCCGATCGGGATCGAACAGCACGGTGATGCTGGTCGAACGGTCCTCGCTCACCGCCACCGAGATCACGTCGCGCACCTCGGTGAAGTCCGCCACCGCCGCCGTGGGCCGCTTGTCGGGCTCGAGCACCTCGAACTGCACCCTGGCGGTGCTTGGCAGCAGCGCGCCGCGCCAGCGCCGGGGCCGGAACGCCGAGATCGGCGTCAGCGGCAGCAGGTTTGCCGACAGCGGCACGATCGGCCCGTGCGCCGACAGATTGTAGGCGGTCGATCCCGCCGGGGTGGAGATCAGGATCCCGTCGCACATCAGCTCTGCCAGCCGCACCCGTCCGTCCACCGTGACCCGGATCTTCGAGGTCTGGCGAAGCTGACGCAGCAGTGACACCTCGTTGAATGCCCGCGCCTCCGCCTCCGCGCCATCGGCACTGACCGCGTGCATGCGCAGCGGATACAGCACTGCCGCCTGCGCCCGTGCCAGCCGGCCCGGCAGGTCGTCTTCGCTGAACGAGTTCATCAGGAAGCCGACCGAACCGCAGTTCATGCCGTAGACCGGAATATCGAGCGCCAGCACCCGGTGGATCGTCTCCAGCATGAAGCCGTCGCCGCCGAGGGAAACCACCACCGCGGCCTGCTCCAGCGGACAGTCGCCGTAGCATGCCACCAGGCGTTCGCGCGCCTCGGTCGCCAGCACCGTGGCGGAACCGGCGAACGCGATCCGGCCAGGGACGAACTCCCGTGTCCGGGCGAGCAGCGGGACGGATTCGAGATCGTTCAAACGCGCTTCCGGTGTTCCAGCACCGGCATGTCGCGGCGCACCCGCGTGGTGACATTGTGATCGATCCGCGCGGTGGCCCAGCCGGTGCCGTCGGAGACCTGCGCGGTCACATGGCCCCAAGGATCGACGATCATCGAATGGCCGTAGGTGAAGCGCGGCTCGCCCTTGCCCTCGAGGTGCTTGCCCCAGGTGGCGGGGGCGGCGAACCAGCACTGCGTCTCGATTGCGCGCGAACGGATCATCACCTCCCAATGGTCCTTGCCGGTGGCCAGCGTGAACGCCGAAGGCAGGAAGATCACCTCGGCGCCCTGCTCGCGCAGCTTCCAGAACAGGTCCGGGAAGCGCAGGTCGTAGCAGATCGCACAGCCGACCTTCACGCCGTCCGCCTCATACGTCACCACCTCGTCGCCGGCGCCGTAGGTGCTGCTTTCGCGATAGCCGGTGCCGTCGGGGGCGACGATGTCGAACAGGTGCATCTTACGGTAGCGGGCGATCTCCTGGCCGTCGGGATCGAACACCATGGTGGTGTTGAACAGCTTCTCCGGCCCCTGCTCGATGATCGAGCCGCCGTGCACGTGCACGCCGGCTGTGCGTGCCGTCTCGCGCAGGAACTCGTAGGCCGGGCCGCCCGGCTGGTTGGAGCCCCTGGCTGGCAGCAGTTCAGCGTTGGCGTTGCGCACCGTGCGATCGCCGCCGAGGCTGTCCCACACCTCTGGCAGCGACACTATATCGGGGCGGTCGGCTTCCACCGCTTCGCCGATCAGCCGGCGCGCCTGCGCGATGTTCTCCGTCTTGTCGGCGCCAGGGTTCATCTGAACGACGCTGATGCGCATCCGAGGCTCCAATGGTCGGTGATCCGCGATCAGAAGAACCGAACCGCGGGCCTGACGCAACTACCGTGGCCAGTCCACCCTCGGTTCGGAGCGGCCGCCGGCGGACCTGCGGTCGGCGTCGCGCCGGGCAGGGCGGGGCTGGCCGTCTTCCAGTTCGTGCGATGCCGGCGGGATCGGCGGGCGGGTCATCACCGGCGGCGCTCGCTGTGCCTGTGGCGTGGGCTCCGGCGCATAGATTTCATCGTAATCGGCGGCCCGTCCCATTTCCGGCAGGCGCAGCGCCAGGTGCCGGATCTCGCCCTGGATTTCGTCCAGTCGTGCTTCGATCACCTCCAGCCGGCTCTTCACGCCGATCACGCTGAACGGCATGAACAGGAATGCCAGTGCATAAAGCAGCAGCGGCACCAGCAGCGCGATCGGCACCCACCAGGGAAGCCAGTCGGGCAAGGGAAAGGGCAGCGTCATGAATGGAACCTAGCACCTTGGCATGGTTGCGATCCATGCCACGTCATGTCCCGGTGCAGACGGCCACGACCCTCGGTCCCGCCGCCGCGGCTGCCGCGATACCGCAGCGCGACTGCAACGACCGTTACCGGCGGTCGACCTCCCGCGGTATCGCCGGCGCGATGTGATGAGGGAAAGCTTCCTTGACCGCTCGAATTGCGTGCGCAGCAGATCGCAGGACGACCGGGCGGTCGGGTGCATACCATGTTCGATTGCGTGGGTTACCATATGCGCCGACTGAAATTCGCCTGCGCCGGCGGTGTGATCGCGAGGCGCTGCCTGGCCGACGCCGCCGACCATCAGGTCGCAAGGAGTTTGATCACGTGAGCCAGACCAAGGTCAGTGGGGACGCAGTGACCACCGCGCGGCGCTGGTTTGCGGAGGAACTGCGGCACGTGGCGCACCTGCAGTCGCCCGCGGTCGTGCGTGCATTCGCCGCCGTGCCGCGCGAGCAGTTTGCCGGACCGGGGCCGTGGCGCCTGCTGAGCGGCACATTCGTGCGCGACTATTGGACCACCGAGGACGCCGATCCGTGCCACCTCTACCATGACGTGCTGGTCGCCATCGATGAGGCGCGTCGGCTGAACAACGGCCAGCCGAGCCTGTGGGCGTTCCTGTATGACCAGCTCGGTCTTGCGGCGGGCCAGCACGTCATCCACGTCGGCATCGGCACCGGCTATTACACCGCCATCCTCGCCGACATCGTCGGCCGCGCCGGCACGGTCACCGCGGTCGAGATCGATGCGGCACTCGCGGCGCGGGCACGGACCAATCTGGCGCTTGCCTGGCCACAGGCGAATGTCGTCACCGCGGACGGCTTCGCGTACCGTCCGGAGCGGCCCGCCGATGCCATCATCGTCAATGCCGGCGTGACGCATCTGTCGACTGCGTGGCTCGACTCGCTGGCCGCGGACAACGGGCGCCTGCTGGTACCGCTGACCGCCACGGACCGGTTCGGCGCGTTCGTGCTGATCACCCGCCGGCACGGTCGATCGGATCGTTATGCCGCGCGTTACGTCTGCCGCGTGGGCATCATCGACTGTATCGGCGGACGCGATCCGGATGCCGAAGCGAAACTGACGATGGCCCTCAGGCGATCGCAGTTCGAGCCCCCGGTGCAGTCACTGCGGCGTCCGCCTGACGAACCGGACGATAGCTGCTGGCTGGCCGGCGATGGCTGGTGGCTGTCGATGGCTCCACCCGACGCATGAGGTGCAATCGTGCTGCAACTGCGACCCAACTGTGAGTACTGCGACCAGGACCTGCCGCCGAACGCGACCGACGCGCGCATCTGCAGCTACGAGTGCACGTTCTGCGCCCACTGCGTCGAGACGGTGCTGTTCAACGTCTGCCCGAACTGCGCGGGGGGCTTCTCGCCGCGGCCGATCCGGCCGGTGACCGAACGCCGCCCTGGCGTATGTCTCGGCAAGCAGGCGGCCTCGACGCAGCGCGTACCGCTGAAGTGGGAGCGCGCGGAATTGGCGGAGTTTGTCAGCACGGTGCGCGATATCGCGCCGGAGCAACGCTAGCTTGCGGGGCAGCGTGCTCGCCATCGCAACCGCGGCGAGTCACAGTTGCCGCCGCCCAGGAGGAATGACGCCATGCACGCGATCCGCATAGACCGCAGCAAGCCGCTCTGCCAGGAGCCCAATTGCGGCCACAACCGTTACCACCCCGACATCGCGCCCGCGGCCGAGATCGCCGAAGGCGAAGAGATCGCGCTGGAAACCCGCGATGCGCTCGACGGCCAGATCACCGCCACGACCACCGTCGCGGACTTCGGATCGCTCAACGCCGGCGCCGTGCATCCGCTCACCGGTCCGGTGTTCGTCAAGGGCGCACAGCCGGGCGACATGCTGGAGATCGAGTTCACCGACATCATCCCGCAGTCTATTGCGTTCAGCGCGATCATGCCGGGTCTCGGCTTCCTGCGCGACGTGATGACCGAGCCGTTCCTGGTGCACTGGGAGCTCAAGGACGACTGGGCCAGCTCGCCGCAGCTGCCCGGTGTGCGCATTCCCGGCGCGCCATTCATGGGTGTGTCCGCCGTCGCCCCCACCGCCGAACAGCTCGCCGCCTGGACCGCGCGGGAGCAGCGGGTGATCGACGCCGGCGGCTTCGCGCTGCCGCCCGACGCCAACGGCGCGGTGCCCGCCGGTCCTTGTGGCCTCACCGGTCTGCGCACGCTGCCGCCACGCGAGAACGGCGGCAATTTCGACGTGAAGCAACTCACCAAGGGCGCCAAACTGTTCTTGCCGGTGTTCAAGGAGGGCGCGCTGTTCTCCACCGGCGACGCCCACTTCGCACAAGGTGATGGCGAGGTCTGCGTCACCGCGGTCGAAATGGGCGCCACCTGTGTGGTGCGTTTCAAGGTGCACAAGGGCCTGGCAGCGCGGCGGAAATTCACCGCGCCGGTGTTCTCGCGCACAACCTACTTTGCCGATCCGCGCTTCGCTGCGCCGGAACGCTTCCTGGGCGTCATGGGCATGCCGATCAATGCGGCGGGCGAGATCGAGGCGGAGAACCTGACGCTCGCCTGCCGCAACGCCGTGCTCAACATGATGGAACTGTTGCAGGAGCGCGGCTTCAGCCGCCAGCAGGCCTACGTGATCTGCAGCGTCGCAGTCGATCTGCGCATCTCGAACGTGGTGGATGTGCCGAACTATGTGGTGTCGGCACTGCTCCCGGAGGCGATCTTCGACGGCGATTAGCATGACTTCTGCTCATGTCACGGCTGATAAACTATCCTTTGTGAGTCCGCCAGCCGAGGCACATTTGACCGTCAGTCCGCATAGTAGGAGTGACGGCAATGGCCGTGATTTTTCGCCCTTACCTGACAAATACTCAAGCGATCAGCGTGCAGCCGTGGGCCGGTGGGCGGCAACGTCCGCTGGCACGGTTCGCGGCGACACTCGGGCTCTGGCGCCGCCGCATTCGGGAGCGGCGGGCGCTGGCAGACCTGACGCAGCGCGAGCTGGCGGACTTTGGCGCCACGAGCGCCGATGTGTATCGCGAGCTCGCCGCCCCGTTCTGGCGCGCGCAGCCGCCGTGCTGAGACAGTAGCGGCCGGGAACCCAGGAGGAGGACCAAGCGATGGACGCTGACAGTTTCGACCATTTGCCGCATGTCGAGGCGACGCTGAACTACCTCGCGCCGATGGCCGAACGGCCGCGCAATTACACCTTTGATCCACCGCCCGGGGTCCCCCGCTCCAACTCGGAACGCGAGCCGCATACCGTGGCGATCCACGATGCGCGCGCCGCCGCGGCCGATATCTCGCTGGACCGCGAGGGCTTTGCGCTGCTGCACAGCGCGAGCGCGGTCAGTGACTTCTGGAACGAGGACGAGGTGAGACGGGTGTATTATCCCGAGGTGCAGCGGGTGATCGCGGAGGCCACCGGCGCCAGCAAGGTGTTCATCTTCGATCATACCCTGCGGCGGCGGGTTCGCGGTGTCGCTGACCGCGCCGCCGGCGCGCCGCGCCAGCCCGCATCCGGCGTGCATGTCGATCATACCGCGACGTCGGCCCCGCAACGGGTGCGTGACTTCTTCGGTGACGAAGCCGAAGCACTGCTGCGCGGACGTGTCCAGGTGATCAACCTGTGGCGGCCGATCCGCGGCCCGCTGCGTGACGCTCCGCTGGCGGTGTGCGATGCCGGTTCAGTCACGGCAGCCGATCTGGTGCCATCCGATCTGGTTTATCGGGACCGCGTGGGCGAGACTTACGGCGTCCATTACAACCCGGCGCATCGCTGGTTCTACGTGCCCGAGATGCAGCCGGACGAGGCGCTGCTGCTGAAGTGCTTCGACTCTGCGACCGATGGGCGCGCCCGCTTCGCCCCGCACACGGCATTCGAGGATCCGACCGCGCCGGCGGACGTGCTGCCGCGCGAGAGCATTGAGATCAGGACCCTGGTGTTCCACCAGGCCTGACGACGGAGGGCGGCGGGTTCATTGCTCGCCGCCCATTCCCTTGCCGGTGCCGATCATCGCCAGCACCTCGCGCCGTGTCGTGGGATCGTCGCGGAAGGCGCCCAGCATGCGGCTGGTCACCATCGTGACACCCGGCTTGTGGACCCCGCGCGTGGTCATGCACTGATGCGCCGCCTCGATCACCACCGCGACGCCGCGCGGCTCCAGCACCTGCTGGATCGTGTTGGCGATCTGAGCGGTCAGCTTCTCCTGGATCTGCAGCCGGCGCGCATAGGCATCGACCACGCGTGCCAGTTTGCTGATGCCCACCACCCGCCGGTGCGGCAGATACGCGACATGGGCCCGGCCGATGATCGGCACCATGTGGTGCTCGCAGTGGCTCTCCAGCCGGATGTCGCGCAACAGCACGATTTCGTCGTAGCCGTCGGTCTCCTCGAAGGTACGCTCGAGCAGCGCGACGGGATCGATGGCATAACCGGCGAAGAACTCTTCGTAGGCACGGGCGACGCGGGCGGGGGTATCGACCAGCCCTTCGCGCGTCGGGTCGTCACCGGCCCAGCACAGCAGCGTGCGGACAGCGGCCTCCGCCTCTTCCCGGGTCGGCCGGTCGGTCGAGGCTGCCGTTGTCTCGCGGGCGACGGTCGTGACGATGTTCACCGAGCTGTTCCTCCGGATGTGGGGATTATGGGTTGTCGCGGAGACGACCCGGTAAGCGGTTAATGCACCCTACCGCTCTGGTGCGGACTGTCCAGACTGAACGCCGGAATGGCCACGTCGAAGTTCTCGCCGGACGAAGGCACCACCATGTGGTAGGCGCCGACCATAAATCCAGAGGGCGTGTCGAGCGGCGTGCCCGAAGTGTATTCGAAACTCTCGCCGGGTTCGAGCAGCGGCTGCTCGCCGACCACGCCGGCGCCGTGCACGTGCTGGGTGCGGCCACGCGCGTCGGTGATCTGCCAGGTGCGCCGGAGCAGCTGCACCGGCTCGCGCCCGCGGTTCTCGATCTTGACGCGATAGGCCCAGACGAAGTGGCTTTCGTCCGGCTGCGACTGGTCCTCCAGGTAGAAGGAACGCACAGTGACGCGGACGCTGCGCGTGATCTTTGAATAGGCTTCCGCCATGATGCGACCAGTTGGTTTGCCTCAGGAAGCGGGATTCAAGGCGAGCCGCGCAAGCTTGTCCAGTATCCTGCTCACGCGGTCACCGTCCGGATGGCGGCGGCGCGACGCATCGATAGACCCGCACCGCGAAAAGTGCCAAAGAGCCGGCTGCTTGGGCGAGGGCAGGAGCGCATGTTACTGGTGTCAAGGGCGGTGCTTGCCGTTGCGGTGGGCGCCTGGTCGTTCCCGGTTATGGCGCGGACGCTCGAGGTAGGACCCGACCAGCAGTACAAGCAGCCCAGCGAGGCGGTGGCCGCGGCGAAGGATGGCGATACGATCGAGATCGCTCCTGGCCAGTATTTCGACTGCGCCATCGTCCGCCAGAACGACCTCACCATCCAGGGCAAGGGCCCAGGCGCTGTCATGACCGACAAGACATGTGGCGGGAAGGCGCTGCTCGTCACTGCCGGCAACAACATCACGGTACGCAATCTCACTTTGCAGCGGGCGCGCGTGCCGGACGAGAACGGTGCCGGCATTCGTGCGGAGGGCGGCAACCTGACGGTCGAGAACGCTCGCTTTCTGGACAATGAAAACGGCATTCTCTCCATCAGCAACCCGCAGGCGCAGATCCGCATCCTGGGCAGTGAGTTTATCGGCAATGGGAAGTGCACTCGGGCTTGCGCGCATGGGATCTATATCAACCACGTCGCACTGCTGCATGTGGAACGATCGAAGTTTTCCAACACCCATTCCGGCCACCATATCAAGTCGCGGGCGCTGCGGACGGAAGTGATCAATTCGGTTCTGCAGGATGGCCCCGAAGGCACCGCCAGCTATCTGATCGAGATACCGAACGGTGGCACGTTGATCGCCGAAGGCAACACGATGCAGAAGGGGCCCAAGGCAGAGAATCAGGGCAATGCCATCATGATCGGTGCGGAGGGTGTGTCACAGCCGACCGAGGAGCTCCTGTTCAAGAACAACACGTTCATCAATGACCAGAATCGGCCTACGACATTCGTCCACAACATCACCGCGACACGCGCCCAGCTCATCGGCAATGTATTCAAGGGCGAGGTGCGTCCGCTGGACGGCGATGGGACGGTCAGATAGTCACTTGCAGCCAATTACTTATCGGATTCGCCAGGCAGGCATTTCTGCGATCGGTCCCAGGGATTCGACCTTGAAATTGTCCTTGAGGAAGTCCGTGACCCTGGCCTTGGAGATTCCCATGCCCGCGAAAGTCGCCCATGCGCCGTTCCAGTCATACGGGTCGAGCGCATCGAACACGATAACCTTGCCGCCGGCGTTCAGGGTGGCAATCACCTCGTCGCGGATGCGGGCGAACGCCTGATCCGGATCCTTGGACTGCATGATGATCGTATCGATCGCCAGCCGCCGCACGTTCGGCACATTGAAGAAGCCGAGGTAGTGGGTACCGGGATAGGTTACAAAATATAGAATCAGGTCGTCCTTGGTATACATGCTGTCGATTTGGCGTTCGGTACTTGTGGAGAGGGTAGGCCGCCTGCGGGATGGCGTACATCGTCAGGTTGATGGCAAGTGTGCCGATCGACCACAGCGGAAGCGTCCACCGGACGATTGCAGGAGGCATGATCTGGAGGAACAGAATGATGGTCGGTGCCGAGAGCTGGAACCAATGCTCGGGGTCGTTCATCCCGTAGTAGATCGTCCAGGACTGGGCTCCGCACAGAAATGCCAGCGGCGCCCAGCAGGAGGCGCCTCGCACCACCGATTGAGCCGTCCGAAGATAGATGAATGCGAGCAGAGCACAGGTGGCGCCGATCGGTATCGCCTGCCAGAACAGCCGCGGAAAGTAAGGATGCAGGTCGTCGAGCTGTCCGCCGAGGAAGGCACGGGCCACCGCTCCCAGATCAGGCGCAGCCACGAAATTATTGACCGTGCCGTAGGCCAGCCGGGCAAGACTGATGAGCGAGATTGTTGGCGCCGAGGCTGGCGGACGCATCCCAGCCTTCAGGGCGACGGAGTCGTGCAGACCGGCGATCGTCAGTGGCTGACCCGCAAACGCGATATAGCCAACGGCGACGCACGCACCGAACACGGCCGTGCAGACCGCACCGAACAGGATCATGTTCGCCGCCGCCGGAGCCAGAGTTCGGTGCCGTCGCAGCGATATTATGAAGACGGCGGCGGTGGCAAATGGAATTGTCGCCAGACAGCTCGCCAGGAATGCTCCTGCGAGCCCCAGGAAGATCGCGCTGCCGACCAGCCGGTGGGTGGCTCCCTGTTCCTGGAAGTCCCGCTCCCAGAAAATAAGCAAGTAAAGGGCGGCATTCACGAATGGGAACGCCAGCAGCTTCATGTGGCCGCTGGGTGCCAGGGTGATCAGGCTGCAAGTGGCAGCAAGCAACAGACTGCTCAGGACCCGGCGCAGGGTTGCGACGTTCAGACGGCAGAGCGTGCAGTGGAAGATGGCGATCGCTGCCGCGGTGGCGAAGGTGTTTATGTGCTTCTGGCTTTGCTCGGCGGTTTCGCCGAAGCCCAACAGCCGATGCCACAGCAAGGTGGCAGGCTGCATAAAGATATGAGCGATGTCCCAGAGATACGTCCCGCTGTTGACCTGGTCGGACAGCTTGGCGACGTCATGGTACGGAAGCTCGCCGTACAGCGAGACATAGAAGCAACCGGCGATCACGAACGCGATCAGTGCCTCAGCCGGCCCGGGCAGTCTCAGGGCCGGCCAGTTTGTGTTGATGACGGGAACTGGCGCCAGACGACTGCTCATCGCAAAAATCCGTGATCGATCACAACAGCCGCGCGAGACCCGATCGGCAGCGAAAGACAGCGTGAGGCACGCATTGCGAGGTCGGACTCCCTGTTCTCGGCTATGGCGTGCCGGCGCCCGCCGCGGACTGCAACGCGATCGCCCTGGATCGGCAGGCGAGGTCCGACGAGCGCGCTGTTGACGGTTCGCTGGGCAGGTACTGCTCAACGAGATACAGCGGCCGCTGTTTGACCTCATTGAATACCCTGCCGAGATACTCGCCGATGACGCCGAGGGTCACCAGCTGCGCGGCACCCAGGAACAGCACGACGGCCATCAGGCTGGGATAGCCCGGCACCTCATTGCCGAATATCAGGGTTCGTACCAGCAGCTGCAACAGAAAGATCGTGGAGGCCAGCCCGACCAGCAGCCCCAGATACGTCGCGATCCGCAACGGGATCGTGGTGAAGCTGGTAATGCCCTCGACCGCGAAATTCCAAAGCCGCCAATAGCTCCAGGCGGTTCGTCCGGAATGCCTTGGCTGGCGATCGTAGGCTACGGCGCAGCTCGAGAAACCCACCCAGGCGAATAGTCCCTTCATGAAGCGATGGCGTTCCCTGACCTCGGCGAGAGCGTCGACGACACGCCGGCTCATCAAACGAAAATCGCCGGTGTCGCGCGGGATCGGCACTGACGTGGCCTGGCCCAGGATGCGATAGAATGCCGCGGCCGTCGCACGCTTGAGCCAGGTTTCTCCCCGGCGCTGGCGGCGCTGTGCATAAACCGTGTCGAAGCCCTGCCGCCAGGCGGTCACCAGCTCTGGAATGACCTCGGGCGGATCCTGGAGATCGGCGTCCACGACAATCACTGCATCGCCCCGCGCGTGATCCAGGCCGGCCGTGGTGGCGATCTCCTTGCCGAAGTTGCGCGACAGATTGACGATGGCGACGCGCGGATCGCGCGCCCGCAGGCCCATCATCACCTCCAGTGTGCCATCCCGGCTGCCGTCATTGACCAGAATCAGTTCCCACTGCTCGCCCAGGTCGTCCATCACCTGGGCGACGCGCGCGTGGAGCAGCGGAAGGTTCCGCTCCTCATTGAAGGCAGGAGCGACGATTGAAAACACGGAAGGTGAATTTTCGCTCTTCATCAAGCCAACCGAAATAGGGGCGCTGGCGGCCCGGCAATGGCGTCATCGTCATAACGCCAAGCACGCCGAAAAGTATACAACAATCACTCCGCCGCACGCGCCGCGGCGACGCTGCCGATCGTCGCCAGCGCCCGCGCCAGATCGTCCGTCAGGTCCTCGACGTCCTCCAGCCCGACCGACAGCCTGATCACCCCGTCGGTGATGCCGAGCTTCGCGCGCTCCTCCGGACCGATGCGCATATGCGTGGTGGTGGCCGGATGCGTCGCCAGCGACTTCGAATCCCCCAGGTTATTGGACACGGCGATCAGTTCGAACGCGTTCATCACGCGGAACGCCGCAGCCTTGCCGCCCGCCACCTCGAACGTCACCACCGTGCCGCCCGCCGACATCTGCTGCAGCGCCAGCGCCTGCTGCGGGTGATCGGCCCGGGTCGGATACCATATCCGCGTCACCTCCGGCCGCCCGGCGAGGAACTCGGCGATCGCCACCGCGCCGCGACAGCCGGCATCGATGCGCAGCGCCAACGTCTCCAGCCCCTTCAGCAGCAACCAGGCGTTGAACGGCGACATCGCCGGCCCGGTATTGCGGATGAATGGCTGCAACGTCTCGTTGACCCACTTCCGGCTGCCCAGCACCGCGCCGCCGAGTACCCGACCCTGGCCGTCGATATGCTTGGTGCAGGAATACACCACCACATCGGCGCCGAACCTCAGCGGCTGCTGCAGCAGCGGCGTGGCGAACACGTTGTCCACCACCACGATCGCCCCCGCCGCGTGCGCGAGATCGGCGACCGCGCGCAGATCGACCAGCTCCAGCATCGGGTTCGACGGCGTCTCCAGCAGCACGAGCTGCGCCGGACGCGACAGCGCCGTCCGCCACTGCGCCAGTTCGGCACAATCGACGAACTCCGTCGCGATGCCGAACTTCGGCAGCAGTGTCGAAACGATCCAGTGGCAGGAGCCGAACAGCGCGCGCGACGCCACCACGCGATCGCCCGCCTTCAGATGCGCGAGCAGCGCCGCGTTCACCGCCGCCATGCCGGTCGCCGTGGCGCGGCAGGCTTCCGCGCCTTCGATGAGGCAGAGCCGCTCCTCCAGCATCGACACCGTCGGATTGGCGAACCGCGAATACTGGTAGTGATCGACCGTGCCGGCGAACGTGGCCTCGGCCTGCTCGGCATCGTCATAGACATAACCCGAGGTGAGGTACAGCGCCTCGGCCGTCTCGCCGAACGGGCTGCGCTGCACGCCGCCATGCACCAGCCGGGTGGCGGTGCGGTAGTGGGTGGGATCGGTGGTCATTGTCTGGGCCCTCTGAACGGTTGGCCCGACCGATGGAGCAGCTTGGGCCCGGGAGATGGGCTGTCGCTGGCCTCTTTAGCGCGCTTGTTTCACCTCGCCGCAATCCGGCCGGACAAATCACGAGGGCCGGGGACGCCCCGGCGGGCGCACCCTACGGCGGCGGCGATTGGGCCGTCAATCTGCCCCCGCTGGCCGCCCCGCCGCCCGCCTCGCCGGCGCGGACCCGCCGCAGCAGGAACAGCCCCTGTTCGCCGAACAGGTTCGCCATCCGCGGAGCCCGCCGCCACGGCGTGCGGCCGCCGGAGTCGTCGGCGGCGAGCCAAGTCTCCACCACGTAGCCGTCATGTTCGCACAGCGCAAAGAAGTCGCGGATCGTGCAGGGGTGGATGTTGGGCGTCTCGTGCCACGGCCGGTCCCAGGTCGGCGTCATCGGCATCCGCCCGGTGCTGACCAACTGCCAGCGCACCAGCCAGTGGCCGAAATTCGGGAAGCTCACCACCGCCCGCGTGCCGATCCGCAGCATCTGGCGCAACACCGCACGCGGCCGCTCCACCGCCTGCAGCGTGCGCGACAGCACCACGTAGTCGAACGCGCCGTCCGGATAGTGCGCGAGGTCGGTGTCGGCATCGCCGTGCATCACCGGCATGCCGTGCGCCACCGCCCGGATCACCTCCGCCATGTCGATCTCGATGCCGCGTGCGTCGCAACCCTTGGTGCGTGACAGGTGGTCGATCAGCGTGCCGTCGCCGCAGCCGATGTCGAGCACGCGCGAGCCGGGCGCGATCATCTCGGCGATCAGCCGGAGATCGACGCGCATGTTCTTGGCGACGAAGCGGACGGGGTCGTGGGTGGTCATGGTGCGCGGCGGAAGCTAGCAGGTGGCGCCGGACGATCAAGCGGAGGTGGCGAGCAGATCGATCGCCTGCAATTCTGCTGCGGTCAGCCGCCACTCCACAGCGCGGACATTCTCGGCCAGCTGCTCGGGTCGCGTTGCGCCGGCGATGATGCTGGCCACGCAAGGCCGCGCCGCGAGCCAGCCGAAGGCAAGCTCGAGCAGCGTCCTGCCGCACGCTGCGGCGAACGCCTCCAACCGTTCGAGGATCGGCCAGGTCGCATCGTTGAGGAACCGGTCGCCATAGCGCGCGCCGTGCACGGTCAGGCGCGCGCCATCCGGCATTGCCACATTGCGACGATACTTGCCGGTCAACGCGCCGCTCGCCAGCGGATAGTATGGCAGCAACCCCATGCCGTAGGCCTGCATCATCGGGATCAGTTCACGGTCGGCGCGTCGGGTCAGCAGGCTGTATTCGTCCTGGCACGAGACGAACGGCGCCAATCCAAGCGCGCGCGATGTCCAGCGCGCCTCCACCACCTGCCACGGCCGGAAATTCGAGCAGCCGATATAGCGCACCTTGCCGGCGCGGATCAGGTCGTCGAATGCGCGCAGCGTCTCTTCGATCGGGTGTCAGCGGATCGGGCTGATGCTGCTGGTACAGGTCGATCCAGTCGGTGTCGAGCCGCCGCAGGCTGGCTTCCACGCCGGCGATGATCGTGTGACGCGAGGCGCCGTGGCGGCCGGGTTCCATCGGCATGCCGACCTTGGTCGCCAGCACGATGTCCTGACGCCGCGGCCCCAGTGCGCGGCCGAGGAACTCCTCGGAACCGCCGATCTCGCTGCGATAGACATCGGCGGTGTCGAACAGGGTGATGCCGAGATCGAGCGCCTTGTACACCACCGGCTGCGATGCGGCGTAGTCGATGCGACGGCCGAAGTTGTTGCAGCCCAGGCCGAGCTGCGACACGCGCAGCCCTGAATCGCCAAGCGAACGGTATTCCATGCGGACGTCTCGGCGCTACTGATAGTATTCCGGCGCATGCTTCATGGTCTCGCTCTGCGGCTTGTCGTGATTGATCCAGAGCTGCGCCCGGTTCTGTGCAATCACCTCGGCCATGCGCTGCATCGAGACCAACGACTTCGCCTTGTCGACATTGATGGAGGGCACGCGTTTGGCGTCCCAGTTGTCCCTGAGATGCACCATGTCGCCTGACAGCAGCACCGCGCCGGTCTGCTGCAGTTTCACCAGCAGCGACTGATGCCCCGGCGTATGGCCGGGCGTCGACAGGAGGGTCGCGCTGCCGTCGCCGAACACGTCGTGATCGCCTTCCAGCCTGGTAACCGGATGCGATGGCAGGAAGCGCGGCGAGCCATCCTGGTTGGGCCAGTCGTACTCCGCCTGCTGGACCAGCAGCATCGCCTGCGGGAACAGCTCGACATTGCCGATGTGATCGGGGTGCGTGTGCGAGATGGCGAGATACCTCACGTCGCCGGGCTTGATGCCGATCTTGTCCAGTTCGCCGGCGAGCGTATTGCTGCGTCGCCAGGCGTTGGGGTCGGAGGACGGCGCGGTGAAGATCGCATCCGGCAGACCGGTGTCCCAAACCATCCAGTCACTGCCGTGCTTGATCAGATAACAGTTGTCCACGAAGTCGATCGGTTTGCCGACATTGACCCCCGGCGTCCACGGTGAGACGTCCGGCGCCGTCCGTGCCCCGCATTCGATCACGTAGAGCCGCTCGATGGTACCCTGCGCGGCGGCTGACACTGCCAGCAGCGGCAGTGCGAGCAGCGCGGCTATGGCGGACAGCAGTTGCATGACACCTTCCCCGATTTGCCCACGCCGAATGTGCCGCACGCGCTACACGACGCCCTGTCCGCGCAGCCGATCCAGTTCCTCATGTCCGACGCCACAGAGCGATTCCAGCAGCTCCGCGGTATGTTCGCCGAGCAGCGGCGGCCGCGTCACCTCCGCCGGCGAGTCCGACAGCTTCACCGGGCAGCCCACCGTCTGATAGGTCCCGCGCGTCGGATACTCGACGTCGACGATCATGTCGCGCGCGCGCAGATGCGGATCTTCCAGCACCTCGCCGGTGTCCAGCGTCGCGCCGCACGGCACGCCGGCGTCGCCCATCAGTCGCATCACCTCGTGCTTGCTGCGCTGGCGGGTCCAGGCCTGCGACGATCGCGTTCAGCGCCGTCGCGGTTCTCCCATCGTCCATCCGGCGGTGGCGAAGCGCGGATCGTCCGCCAGTTCCGGCTGGCCCATCACGTTGATCAACGACTTCCACATCTGCGGCTGCGCGTAGATGTAACACATAGTCGTTCGGTCCGCCCGGCGCACAGGCATACGTCGTGCCCGGCACGGTGTGTCCGAGCTGGTTGCCGTTGCGCTGCATCGGCGCGCCGAAGCGCTGATGGTCGCGCAGGCTGACGCGGATCAGGTTCACCACCGCATCCTGCATCGACACCTCGACGTGCTGGCCCTTGCCGGTCTGATGCCGCTGCTGCAGCGCCGCCAGGATGCCGATCGCCATGTGCATGCCGGTGCCGGAATCGCCGATCGCCGGCATCACATAGGTCGGCGGGTTCTCGGGAAAGCCGGTGACGCTCATCGCGCCGCCCATCGCCTGCGCGATCGGCTCGAAGCTCTTGAAGCCGCTGTACGGGCCGTAGGTGCCGAAGCCCTTGATCGTCGCGTAGATCAGGCGCGGGTTCAGCTTCGACAGCTCCTTGTAGCCGAGCCCCAGCCGATCCAGCGCGCCGGGTCCGAAATTCTCCACCAGCACGTCGGACTGCTCGATCACCTGCCGGAACAGCCTCTTGCCCTGCCTCGGTCTTCAAATTCAGCGTCAGGCTGCGCTTGTTGGCGTTCAGCACGAGGAAGAACAGACTGTCGCTGTCGGTGCGGTCGCGCATGTTGGTGCGCGCGACGTCGCCGCCCTTCGGCTCCTCCAGCTTGATCACATCGGCGCCGAGGAAGCCCAGGATCTGCGCGCAGGCGGGTCCCGCCTGGTTATGCGTCATGTCGATCACGCGAATGCCTGATCAGGGCCTGGGTCATGGTCGTCTCTCCTTCTACTTGCCGTGCGACATCCTGGCCTCGATCTGCGTCAGCAGCTCGGTCAGGCCGACGCTCATGATCACCAGGACCAGGATCGCCGCATAGGTGCCGGTCGCGTCGAACACGCCGGAATAGTATTCGATCATGAAGCCGATGCCACTGTTCGAGGCGATCAGCTCGGCCAGCAGCGTGTTGGTGAAGGCGTAGCGCACGGCGATGCGCATGCCGGTGAAGATCCACGGCAGCGTCGCCGGCACCAGCACCTTGCCGATCACCTCGAGCCGCGTCGCGCCCATCAGCGCCAGCGCGCGCGTCAGGTCGCGATCGACGTTGCGCACGCCGTCCAGCGTGCTGTTGAGCACCAGGAAGAACACGGTGATGGCGACCAGCGCCACCTTCGACTGGATGCCGATGCCCAGCACGATGACGAACAGCGGCGCCAGCGCGATCTTCGGCATCGCATAGAGCGCGGCGATGTAGGGCGACAGCACGCGATACAGCCGCGGCATCAGGCCGAACAGCAGGCCGAGCGCGATGCCGGAGGCGGTGCCGATCGCGTAGCCGAGCGCCATGGCGAGCAGAGTGGCGCCGACGTTGTCCCACAGCGAGCCGTCGAGCATCCAGCTCCACAGGCGTGCGACGATCTCCACCGGGCCGCTCATCCAGAAGCGGAGGTCGGCGCTTGGCTGGTATTCCCACAGCGCCAGCAGAAGCAGCGCCAGGATCAGACGCGCGAGCGATCCGGCCGGTCGTGGTGGAGAGAAAGTCGGCGGTCGACGAAGGATGCGGAGACCGCTCGCTCCCGCGAGGTGAGGCGGAGTCCATGTGCCTTACCCCGCTCATACGTCGGTCCCCCGCGCCACTTCGTCCTTCAGTTCATCCCACAGCGCCTCGTGCAGATGGGCGAAATCCTCGGTGAAGCGGATGCGGAACACGTCGCGCGGCCGCGGCAGATCGACGTTGCGGATGGTGCGGATGCGGCCGGGGCGCGCGCTGAACACCACCACACGATCGGCCAGCGTGATCGCCTCGCCGAGATCGTGCGTGACGAACACCACCGTCATGCGCCGCTGCCGCGTCAGCTCCTGCAACTGATCCAGCATCAGCAGCTTGAGCTGCGCATCGAGCGCGCCGAACGGCTCGTCCATCAGCAGCGTCTCGGGCTCGTAGATCAGCGTGCGCGCCAATGCGACGCGCTTGCGCATGCCGCCCGACAGTTCGGCCGGATAGTGCCGCTCGAACCCGGTCAGCCCTACCAGTTCGATCATCTGTGCCACGCGCGCGGCCGCCTCCGCGCGCGGCACCGCCCGGCACTTCAGCTCGAGCGCGATGCGGATGTTGTCGGCCGCGGTGCGCCAGGGCAGCAGCGTGTCCTTCTGCGTCATGTAGCCGACCTGGCGGTTCAGCTCGCCGACCGCCACGCCGTCATACGACACCACGCCGCCGCTCGGCTGCAGCAGGCCGGCGATCAGGTTCAGGATGGTCGATTTGCCGCAGCCGCTCGGGCCGACCAGCGCGACGAACTCGTGGTCGAGGATCGTCAGATCGATCGGCTGCAGCGCCTCCACCTCGCGGTCGCGCGTGACGAAGCGTCTTGCCGACGCCGGCCAGGCTCGATCTTCGGCGCGAGGTCACCCCTCGGCATGGCGCCACCGCAGCATGTGCCGCTCGCCCCAGGTTGCCATTTCCGACACCGCCAGTCCGAGCAGCATCAGGATGAACAGCGCCGCATAGAGCGATGTCATGTCGAACTGCGACGCCGCGTCGCTGAGCAGAAACCCCAGCCCGCGCCGCGCCGCGAGCATCTCGCCGGTGGTCGCGGCCACCAGCGCATAGGGCAGCGCGGTCTTGATGCCGCCGATGATCCACGCCATGCACGCCGGCGCGACCACCTTCTGGAACATCTCGCGCCGCGTGGAGCCCATCAGCTCGACCTGTGCGATCAGGTCACGGTCCACCGACGATGCGCCGGCGAAGGTGTTGAAGAACAGCAGGAAGAACACGACGAGCGTCACCAGCACGATCTTCGGCAGCATGTCGAGGCCGAAGAACATGATGAACAGCGGCGCCAGTGCCACCAGCGGCACGCTGTAGAACGCCACCACGATCGGCCGCAGGATGCCGGCGGCGATCGGCGAGCGACCGAGCAGCAGGCCGGCGAGGACGCCCGACATCGAACCTGCCACCAGCCCGGTAACCACTTCGGTCAACGTTGTCGCGAGGTGGAGATACAGCGTGCCTTGCAGCCACGTCGCGAGCTTCACCGCGATCAGGGTGGGCCGGCTGGTCCACACGCCGCCGGAGATGCGCCCGATCGCCTCCCAGCCAGCCAGCAGCGCAAACCCTACGGCGATCTGCCACAGAATGGTGGGGTCGAGGCGCCGCGCCATGTTACTTGCCCAGAATGTCCTTCGCAGCCTCGCGCGCCAGGTCGGAATACACGACCTGATCGTAGGTGGTGGCAATCGGCGTCTTTTCGGTCAGGTTCACCATCTTCACCGTGTTGTCCACCTGCGCCTGCGAGATGACCGGCGTGGTCGGCACCGCCTTGATGTAGGTGTCGAACGCCGTGTTGAACTCGGCCTCGGGCGTGTCCTGGAAGAACGCCGCGGGCGATCTTGCGTGACCCTTCGATGTCCTCGTGGGCAAACTTCATTGCCCTGGTCAGCGCGCGCACGACGTGCAGCAGCAACGGCCGCTTGGCGGCGAGCGTGGCACGGCTGGTGGTGATCACCTGATACGGCACGTCGCGATACTCGGGCAGCTCGCCGGTCATCGGGTCGGCGATGATCTGGCCGATACCTCGGCTGACCGAGATATTGGTGAACGGCGACATGAAGGCGAAGCCGTCGGTGCCGCCCTGCTGCATCGCCGCCACCATGGGCGCGCCGATGCCGATCGGCTGCAACTGCACGTCGCGCGACGGGTCCATGCCGCGCACCAGCATGATGGTGCGCATGAACTCGTCGGTGCTGGAGCCGGGCGAGGTGATGCCGATCCGCACGCCCTTCACCCGCTTGATCTTCTCGTCGAGCGACATGGTGTCGGTGATGCCCAGACGCTTGATCGCGTCATTGGAAAGCACCAGCGCGATCGGATAGACGTCGAAGGCGGTGGCGATTCCCACCAGCGCGCCGCCGCGCCCGACCGCGTGCATCGTGTGGGCGAAGCCCACCTGGGTGATCTCGGCGCTGCCGCCCATCACCGCGGCGGCCTGGCGCGTGCCGGACGAGACATCGACCGACTCCGGATCGAGCCCCTCCTGCTTGTAGAAGCCGCCGCCGATGGCGATGTATTGCAGCAGGAACGACATGCCCTTGCCGGCGAAGGCAATGGTGAGCTTCTGCAGCTCCTCGGCCGCGGCGGGGCGCCCCGCGACCACGCCAATCGTCAGCGCGATCGCGGCGAGTCCGATGATGCGGTTCTGCATCGACCACCTCCCTGGGTTTCTGGTTGCGGGCAGAGTAGTCATCGAGCAGGCTTGCAGCAATCGTCATCGCGCCGCTATGGTCGCGAACCTACAACTGCCAACCATGGGAGGGCTGCATGAGCGCTTACAATCAGCATCATCCGCGCGGCCCTGTCGGTGCCCTGCGACATCGTGTCGCGGGGCTGGCCAGCGGCCCGAACTGACACTCCCGCCTGGCCGGCTCTGAACGCCTCCAGTTCCGCGTTCCAATGAGCCAAGAGAAACACCCATGCCTACCATCAGTCTGCGCGATGTCGGCGTACTGACGCCGCATCCCTTGTTCCAGAACCTCACCATGACGATCGGCGATGCCGACCGGATCGGTCTGATCGCCGGCAACGGCGGCGGCAAGACCACGCTGCTGCGATGCCTGGCCGGTGTCGCCGAGCCGACCACCGGCGATATCGTCCGCTCGCGCGGCATGCGCGATCGGCTATGTCGAGCAGGACGTGCCGGCGAACCTGCTGAACCTGCCGCTCGCCGAGGCGATCCGCCGCGCGCTGCCGCCGGCCGAGCGCGACAGCAATGAATGGCGCGTCGATGTCGTGCTGGACGAATTCGGTGCGCCGGCCGAACTGCACGATCGTCCGCTGCATGCGCTGAGTGGCGGCTGGCAGCGGCTGGCGCTGATCGCGCGCGCCTGGGTGACCGAGCCGGATGCGCTGCTGCTCGACGAGCCGACCAATCATCTCGACCTGGCGAAGATCCAGATGCTGGAGCGCTGGATCGCCGCGTCCCGCGTGCCGATGGTGATTGCCAGCCACGACCGGCATTTCCTCGACGCCTGCACGAACCGGACGCTGTTTCTGCGGCCGGGAACCTCGCGGTCCTACGCGCATCCATATACGCGTGCGCGCCATCTGCTGGACGAGGACGATGCGGCGCAGGAGACGAAGCTCGCGAAGGAGACGCGCGAGGTGGATCGGCTGCGCCGCAATGCCAACGAACTGAAGAATGTCGGGATCAACAGCGGCAGCGATCTGTTGCTGAAGAAATCGAAGCAGCTGCGCGAGCGCGCCACGGCGTTGGAGCAGACGTTCGCCGCGGTGCACGCGGAACGGTCGGGCGACATCCGCCTCGCCAACCGCGGCACGCATGCGAAGGTGATGCTGGCGCTGGCGGATGTCGATGTGCGTGCGCCGGATGCGCGATTGCTGTTCCGCATCGGCAAGCTCGACGTGTTCCAGCAGGATCGGCTCGTGCTGCTCGGCCGCAACGGCGTGGGCAAGTCGCAGTTCGTGCAGTTGCTGCGCCGGGCGCTGGCGGGCGACGATGTGCCGGGCCTGCGCGCCAGCCCGACGATCGTGACGGGCTATGTGGACCAGCTCATGTCGCATCTGCCGGATGACGCGACGCCACATGGTTTCATCGGTGACCGGTTCCGCCCGGGCGACCAGCGCGCGGTCAGCCTGCTGGCCGGCGCGGGCTTCACGGTGGACATGCAGCGGCGGCCGATCGCGCGGCTTTCGCTCGGCCAGAAGGCGCGGCTCGGGCTGCTGGCGCTGCGACTGACCGAGCCGAACTTCTACCTGATGGACGAGCCGACCAATCACGTCGATATCGCCGGGCAGGAGCGGCTGGAGGCCGAAATCCTCGCGCACGAGGCGACCTGTGTCATCGTCTCGCACGACCGTGCGTTCGTGCAGACGATCGCCACCCGCTTCCTGCTGATCGACGGCGGCAGGATCGCCGAGATCGATGCGCCGGACGCGTTCTACCGGAGCCTGTGCATGGACTGACGTGCGCCCAACTCGTGCGGCGACTGGCACCCGCCGCGCACTGCCTGTACCATCGGCTCAACAAGCCCGGGAGGAAGCCATGAAGCTCAGCACGGACCGCATCCTGACGACCCATGTCGGCAGCCTGCCGCGCCCGCAGGCGCTGGTCGATCTGCTGGTGAAGAAGGATCAGAACCAGCCCTACGACCATGCCGAATTCGCTCGCCAGACCACCAAGGCGGTCGGCGAGATCGTCGCGCACCAGGTCGCCATCGGCATCGATGTCGTCAGCGACGGCGAGGCCAGCAAGATCGGCTATGCCACCTACATCAAGGATCGCCTTACCGGGTTCGGCGGCGAGCCGTTCGTGCCGAAGCCGCAGCGCGACCTGGCGGACTATCCGGAGTTCCGCAACCGCATGATCCAGTTCACCGGCCCGCAGGTGTTCCGCCGGCTGTGCTGCATCGGCGACATCCAGCTCAGCGACCATGAGGCGGTGAAGACCGACATCGCCAACTTCAAGGCGGCGATCGACACGTCGAAGCCGGTCGATGCGTTCATGCCGGCGGCCTCGCCCGGCGTCGTGTCGGCGTTCCAGCCGAACCGGCACTATCCCAACCACGCCGCCTATATCGGCGCGGTGGCCGATGCGATGCGGGAGGAATACGAGGCGATCGCCAACGCCGGCATCGTGGTGCAGCTCGACAGCCCCGATCTGGCGATGGCGCGGCACACCGGCTTCCAGGACCTCACCGAAGCCGAGTTCCTGAAGCAGGCCGAGCAGCAGGTCGAGGCGGTGAACCACGCGCTGGCCAACGTGCCGGCGGGTTCGGCACGGCTGCATCTGTGCTGGGGCAACTACGAAGGTCCGCACGACTTCGACATCCCGTTGCAGAAGGTGCTGCCGATCATCCTGAAGGCGAAGACCGCAGGCGATCTCGTTCGAGGCCGCCAACCCGCGCCATGCGCATGAATGGGCGGTGTGGCGCGACGCCAAGGTGCCGGACGACAAGGTGCTGATCCCCGGCGTGATCGACACCTGCACCAACTACATCGAGCATCCGGAACTGGTGGCGCAGCGCATCGGCCAGTACGCCGACATCGTCGGACGCGAGCGCGTCATCGCCGGCACCGATTGCGGCTTCGCGACCTTCGTCGGCCACGCCGGGCGGGTCGATCCGGAGATCGCCTATCGCAAGCTCGGCGCGCTGGTGGAAGGCGCGAAGCTGGCATCCGCGAAGCTGTGGCACTGAGGAGCGCATCATGAAGCTCAGCACCGACCGTATCCTGACCACGCATGTCGGCAGCCTGCCGCGACCGCAGCCGCTGGTGGCGCTGCTGATCAAGAAGGATCGCAACGAGCCTTACGATGCCGCCGAGTTCGCAGCACAGGTGCGCCAGGCGGTGGCCGACATCGTGGCGCGCCAGGTGAAGATCGGCATCGATGTCGTCAGCGACGGGGAGACGAGCAAGGTCGGCTACGCGACCTATGTGCACGAGCGCCTCACCGGCTTCGGCGGTGAGCCGTATGTGCCGAAGCCAAATCGCGATGTCGCGCCGTATGCGGATTTCCGCCGGCGGCTGGAGCTGTTCATCGGCCCGCAGCAGATCCGCCGGCTGTGCTGCACCGGGCCGATCGCGCGCCAGGATCACCAATCGGCGCAGCGCGACATCGACAACTTCAAGGCGGCGATCGCGGCGTCGAAGCCGGTCGATGCGTTCATTCCGGCGGCGTCGCCGGGCGTGGTGTCAACCTTCCAGCCCAACCGGCACTATCCCGATCATGCCGCCTATATCGGCGCAATTGCCGATGCCATGCAGGAGGAATACGAGTCGATCGCCAATGCCGGGATTGTGGTGCAGCTCGACAGCCCCGATCTCGCGATGGCGCGGCATACCGGCTTCCAGGACCTGAGCGAGTCGGAGTTCCTGAAGCAGGCCGAGCAGCAGGTGGAGGCGCTGAACCATGCGCTGGCGAACGTGCCGGCGAGTTCGGCGCGGCTGCATCTGTGCTGGGGCAACTACGAGGGGCCGCACGACTTCGACATCCCGCTGCAGAAGATGCTGCCGATCATCCTGAAGGCGAAGCCGCAGGCGATCTCGTTCGAGGCCGCCAACCCGCGGCACGAGCACGAATGGACGGTGTGGCAGGAGACCAAGCTGCCGGATGACAAGGTGCTGATCCCGGGTGTGATCGACACCTGCACCAACTATATCGAGCATCCGGAGCTGGTGGCGCAGCGGATCTGCCGGTTCGCCGATGTCGTAGGGCGCGAGCGGGTGATCGCGGGGACGGATTGCGGGTTCGCGACCTCGGTCGGCACCGCGGGGCGGGTGGACCGCGAGATCGCGTTCCGCAAGCTGGCGTCACTGGTGGAAGGGGCGCAGATTGCGTCGAAGCGATTGTGGCACTGAACCTGTCCGCAGGTACTGCACACTGGTACTGCATAGGGTGGCGCGATGGCGGATAAGCAAAACTTCGTGCTGGTCCCCGAACCCGAGCCAGAAGAGCCTCCGCCGAAGCCGGTCTCGCTGCTCGATCACATCCGCGCCCTGCTGCCGTTCGGCACTCCACGGTTACCGGCCACCACCTCCACCCGCCCGCGGCTGATCTTCGGCTTCGACGCCACCGCGTCGCGCGAACCCGCCTGGGCCACGGCGCGCACCGTCACCGATGCGCTGGTGAAGGCGCTGCCCGGCGAGCTCGACGTCGCGCTGGCGGTGCATGGCGGTTCGATGCTGCACACCTTCACCGAGTTCACCGCCGATCCGAAGCAGCTGCGCGACCGCGCCGCCGGCATCCGCTGCATCGCGGGCATGACCCGGCTGCTGCCGATCCTGTCACGCGCGATGTCGAACCCGGGCGTGCGGGTGGTCATCTATATCGGCGACGTGTTCGAGGAGTCGCCGGTGCGCGGCCGGAAGCTTGCCGATGCGATGGGGCTGAAGGGCATCAAGCTGATCGTGCTGCACGATACTGCCGACTGGAATGCGAAGCGCGATGCCGAGGTGTTCCTGGACCTGGCGCGGCGCACCGGTGGGTGCGTGCTGCCGTTCGATGCCAGCGCGCCGGCACGGCTGCGCGAGCTGCTGGCGGCGGTCGCGGTGTACGCGGTGGGCGGGGCCGAGATGCTGGAGGAGAAGCGCGGTGAAATGCCGGGGGCGGTGATGCTGCTGGAGCATCTGCGGCGGTGATGCGCCAACCGGGCGGTACCGGTGCCGGCTCCGGCAGACGAATTCAACGCAAAGGTCGCGAAGAACACAAAGCTCGCCAAGTTAGAATTGTTCGGCCTTCGGCCGATTCCGCCGCCCGCGGTCACGATGCGCGAAGCGCACCAATTTTGCTTTGTGATCTTTGCGTCCTTGGCGGGCTTTGCGTTGAATCGTTAACCGAGCAGCAACGAACAGTGCCGATAGAAGTCTCGGTATGGAGAGCGTCGACCCCACGAACCGCATCATCGGCCTGGCCATCAAGGTGCACAGAAAACTCGGCCCTGGCCTGCTGGAATCGGTTTACGAAGAATGCCTCTGCTGGGAGCTTGCGCATGGTGGCCTGCCCTTCAGGCGCCAGGTGCCTCTCCCGATCATCTATGAGGATGTGCGGCTGAACTGCGCCTATTACGCAGACGTCATCGTCGAGCAGTCCGTGATCCTGGAGCTGAAGTCGGTAGAGCGCCTGCTGCCGGTGCACGAGGCGCAGACGTTGACGTATCTGCGATTGAGCGGCTGCAGGATCGGTCTGCTGATGAACTTCAACAGCGTCATGCTCAAAGACGGCCTGCGTCGCTTTATCCCATGACCGGCTAGGCCGCCGCCTCCGCGCGCCGCTCGAAGCGTTTGCGCTGGTGCGGATCGAGGAACCGCTTGCGCAGCCGCACCGCACCCGGCGTCACCTCGACCAGTTCGTCGTCCTCGATATAGGCGATCGCCTGTTCCAGGCTCATCCGGCGCGGCGGGATCAACAGCATCGCATCGTCCTTGCCGGCGGCGCGGATGTTGGTGAGTTTCTTCTCCTTGATCGGATTTACCTCCAGGTCGGAGCCGCGCGCGTTCTCGCCCAGGATCATGCCGACATAGACCTTCTCGCCGGGGTTCACGAACAGCGTGCCGCGTTCCTGGATATAGAACAGCGCGTAGTGCACCGCCTCGCCGTTCTCGGTGGAGATCAGCGAGCCGTTGCGCCGCCCCTCGATCGCGCCCTTCCACGGCCCGTAACCGGCAAATAGCCGGTTCATCACCCCGGTGCCGCGGGTGTCGGTGAGGAATTCGCCGTGGTAGCCGATCAGACCCCGGCTGGGGATGGCAAAGGTCAGCCGCAGCTTGCCGCCGCCGGAGGGGCGCATGTCGCGCAGCTCGCCCTTGCGGCGAGACAACTGCTCCACCACCACGCCGGCATAGGGTTCGTCGACATCGACCAGCACCTCCTCCATCGGCTCCTCGCGGGCGCCGGTATCGGGGTTGGTGCGGGTCAGCACGCGCGGGCGACCGATGGCGAGCTCGAACCCTTCGCGGCGCATCTGCTCGATCAGCACGCCCAGCTGCAGCTCGCCGCGGCCGGCCACCTCGAACGCCTCGGTCTCGTTGCTGTCGGTCACCTTGATGGCGACGTTGCCCTCCGCCTCGCGGAACAGCCGCTCGCGGATCTGCCGGGAGGTGACCTTCTTGCCCTCGCGCCCGGCGAGCGGGCCGTCATTGATGCGGAACGTCATCGCCAGGGTCGGCGGATCGACCGGGATGGCGGGCAGCGGCGCGGCCAGTTCCGGCGCGCCGATGGTGTCCGGCACGGTGGCCTCGGCCAGGCCCGCGACGGCGATGATGTCGCCGGCCTCCGCCTCCTCGACCGGCACGCGGTCCAGGCCGCGGAACGACAGCAGCTTGGTCATCCGGCCGGTCTCGCCGGCGGTGCCGTCGGCGTGCAGCACCTTCACCGGCATGTTGATCCGCGCCCGGCCCTGCTCCACCCGTCCGGTCAGCACGCGGCCGAGATACGGGTCGTATTCCATGATCGTCGCGACCATGCCGAACGGCGCGTCGGGAGCGACGGTGGGAGCGGGCACGTGGCGCACCACCAGGTCGAACAGCGCGGACAGGTCCTTGCGCGGGCCGTCCAGCGCCGCGTCCGCCCAGCCCTGGCGCCCCGACGCGTACAGCATCGGGAAATCGAGCTGCGCATCCGACGCACCCAGCGCGGCGAACAGATCGAACACCTCGATGTGGACCTCGTCCGGGCGGGCGTCGGCGCGGTCCACCTTGTTGACCACCACGATCGGGTGCAGCCCGCGCGCCAGCGCCTTGCCGACCACGAACTTGGTCTGCGGCAGCACGCCCTCGGCGGCGTCCACCAGCACGATGGCGCCGTCCACCATGTTCAGGATGCGCTCGACCTCGCCGCCGAAATCGGCGTGGCCTGGGGTGTCGACGATGTTGATGCGGGTGCCGCGCCAGACCACCGAGGTGCACTTGGCCAGGATGGTGATGCCGCGCTCGCGCTCCAGGTCGTTGCGGTCCATCGCGCGCTCGGCCACCACCTGGTGGTCGCGGAACGAGCCGGACTGGCTCAGGAGCTTATCGACCAGGGTGGTCTTGCCGTGATCGACATGAGCGATGATCGCGACGTTGCGGATCTGCATGGGGGCCTGGAATGACGGGATGGTGCGGCGCACACATAGTGGGGTTGGCGCGCGGATGCGAGGGGGAATCGGCGTGGCCGGGGGGCGCGGGCATGGGAACCGCAAAACACGCAAACAACGCAAAGCGAAATCAGGCCCGCTCCGGCAGGCGCGGCGGCAATCCTTGATCTGCGTGTTCTGCGTGTTTTGCGGTTGCTGTTTCAGGGCGGACCGGTGGCGGGGGCGGGCGATCGCGACGGCGGCGCGGGCGATCCGGGCCCCGCACGGCCAGAGTGGTCGCCGGAGCCGCGGGCGAACACCCGCCTGCGCTGGTCGCGGAGCAAGCCGGCGAGGCTGCCGCCGTAGGCGATGATGGCGTGGCTGAGTTCGTCCCAGAACGCCCGGTCGAGCTGGCCGGGCATGATGCCGAGATCGCGGCAGATATCGGCGATGACGGCGCCGACCGGCCGGCGACGCACCGCGGCGGCGATTTCCTGCTCGGTGGGGAGGCGCGCGAGACGCGGGTCCTCGGCGTGGGCGGTGGGCCGGGGCGGCCGGGGGCAGGCGGGGCGTCGGGCGGCGCGACCTGGCGTGCCGGGCGCGGCCCGGATGCGGGGCGCGCGCGGACGGGCGATGGCGTGACGTTCTGGCCGCGGGCGGCGCGCCGGCACAGCGTGGCGTCCAGTGCCGCAGCGCGGCGCAGGCCGTTGGCGATGCGGGCGAGGATGACCGCGAGATCGGCGGTGCCGAACGGCTTGGCGAAGACGGCGAAGCCCGGGGTGGCGGCGCGCTGGCGGGCCGTGGCGGCGAGCTGCCTGCCGTAGTCGATCAGTCTGCGGACGACGCTGAGGACGCGGCCGAGGGCGCCGGGGATGGCCGCGGCGTCCCGCTGCGGATCGGGGGTCGTGGTCGGGGCGGGGGCTTGGGCTTCGGCCGACATGAACGGAACAAGAACACAAAGAATCGGGCGCTGTCAAGGAAATCTTTCCTTCGGAGCCGATCCCAGAACCCCAGAGAAGCCTCGCAGTCGGTGTAACGAAGACCTGGTTCAGCGCGCCGGCGGCGAGGGCATGGCCCACCTGGGCGTTACGAAATGACCGTGGTGTGTCCGCTGCGGCGCGAACTGAGTTGCGCGCCTCCCGGATCTGTCTGCCAGCGGTGTCGTGCTCCGGATAAAGCGAGGACGGGTCAGTGTCAGCGTAACATCCATTGGACCAACCCGGTTCGCGGCGTTGCGCGACTGGGGAGCTCACTCAGAATGTTCGGCGTTCATCGCGCCACCAAGCCAAAGCGCTGTTCAATATGTCATGTCGGACTATCGTCGGGGATCATCCCGTTGCCTCGCGCGGCAGCGTGACCTGATCAAGCAGTAACGCGCGGTACACGGTACCTTGGGCGGTGCGCCTGCAATCGGAAATTGTCGGATGGCTCACGGCGTAGCTGCGGGCAATTTCGCGTAACGGCAGCGTTGCACAGCTTTTGACGAGGCCGCGCACGTCGGCGTGCAGCCGTGATTCTCGACGCCGCAGATGTTTCCCAAAGATTTGCATGATAGGCTGCCGGCTATGATCGCCTACGCCATCGGCTTCGTCTTGCACAACCTTCCTGCCCTGCTATTTTTCGTCGCGCTCGTGACAGCGGCGGCGCGACGTGGCCACGGGTCTGCCGCCGAGCGGTTCCTTGCGTGGATACTGCTGCTCCCCATTGGGGTCACGGGGCTGTGGGCCGGGGCTTTTCACATCTTCCTTCCGAGCACGGCTGCGGCGCTCATTGGCTGGGAAGTGAGCCCGTTTCAGTTCGAGGTCGGCATGGCCGACCTGGCCATCGGTGTGACCGCCTGCAGCTCTTTTTGGGGTGATCTGAGCTTCAAGGCGGCGGCAGTCACTGCCGCCTCCGTCTTCCTGCTCGGCGACGCCGTTGGGCACGTCAAGCAGATGATGACTGCGGGAAACTTCGCGCCGGGCAACGCGGGTGTTCCGTTCTATATGGACGTCATATGCCCTTTGCTCGCTATCGCTCTCTTGCTCGTTGCCAACCGACGGAGCTCGGTGCGAAATGTTTGATATCTGCATCGTCTGAGTTTGGTGGATGAACGAACCCGCTTCGCGAGACAGGTGCAGATGCGGAGGTACGGGTAGAGGCCCGGTTGACTGGTCTCGATTGAGCGCGGAGCGGTGCGGGCGGGAAACCACCGCGCCGTGCACCAACACCGCAACGAAGCTACTCGCCACACATGCAACGGAGACGGTCGAACCGTTCTCCGCATAGGCCAAAAATCACATTCCCCATAGACCAGTGCCCGTTTGCCGCGGGTTCGTTCATCCGCGACTTTCGTACGCCTCCGGCGCCCGAAACTCTTCAGGATGTACCTAACGCGGTCGACAGTTCCTCGCCCGGTGGCGCAGGGCAGCGAGCCCCATGAGACCGCTGCCGAGCAGCAGGATCGAAGCTGGCTCTGGCACGGTAAAGTCAACGACCGTGGACCCGCCATTCAGCATACTGATCGTAAGGGTGGGGTCGCTCGGGTCCTGAACCATTATGATCTCCGGTGGCGTCGTCGCATATGTTGTATCGATCAGTTCGATCATGTCGTGCGGCGAGACCGGGCTCACGAAGAACCCTCCTTCGCCAGCCGCTGGCTGGAAGGTCTGCACGAAGTCGCCGATGCTGCGGATTCCGGAGTTTGGGGCGCCAAAGGTAAACGTCCCTGAGACCAGCGAGCCGGTGGCAAGCGTGATGTCATCTGCCGTGCCGGTGGGGCCGGTGTTGGAAAACCCGACGCCGGACTGGGTCGAACTTGCCGCTCCATCGTTGTTACCGGGATCCAACATCAGCGCCACCTGCCCCCTCAGGTAGTGATAGTTGTCCGGCGGGCCAACATTCTCTGTCTGGTTCTGCATCGTCACTTACAGGCCGTAAGACCCTGCCGCACCTGGCGTCCCGTTGAGGCCGGGCGTGGCGACCGGAGCGCCGTTGAGCGTAAAGCCCGTTATCGGTTCGAGAAAATGGACAGTGTAGATGTCGGTAGGGGTAATCGCTGTCGGGGCTATGTCGTAGAGGTAGTGCGTCGCGTCAATCGCGTCCGCCGTGAACGCACCGCCTAGCGATGGGACTGCAGCCCCCGGGTCCCATGTGAAAACTGTATCGGCCACCGCCGGGGGCCGAAAGCCCGCCTCCGGCGATGATCATCCCGAGCGTGATGTAGCAGATGCGTGGTGCGTCTGACCGGTTTCCCTGCTTATTCATGACATGCTTCCCCCCTTTGCGCGCGGTCGATTTGCGAGACCGCACAATCCGCCCGATGAGGCATACCGCCGATAAATTGCGCTATGAGGCACTTCCCAATTCTTCCCAAGATTTTGTTAAATATAGTGTTCTCAGTGAGTGCCACTGGCCATAGGGTGGCCACTACACAGCCGCGGCAGAAGCATTACACTATCGTTGGGACGGCAGGCGCCGGGGGGAGCCGCGGTCATGGACGCAGTCAGTTCGCCGGAGATCTTGTTCTTTGGGGCGTTCCGATTTGACCGCCGCAGCAGGCTTCTGTTCCTATGCACCGAAGGCGGTCGCTACCAGCCTGTCAGCATCGGGTCTCGCGCGCTGGCGGTGCTTGGGGTGCTGACCGAACGGGCAGGTGACTTGGTGACGAAGGACGAGATCATGCGTGCCGCTTGGCCCGGTACGGTGGTCGAGGAGAACAACCTCACCGTCCAGATCTCGACGCTACGTCGCGTTCTCGGTGCCGGGTCGGAGGGGGGAAGCTGTATCCAGACCATGTCTGGGAAGGGCTACCGGTTTGTCTTGCCCGTAACACAGTTGGAGGAGTTGCAGTCCGCCCTCCCGGTGCAAGCGCCCGCCGATGCGGCCGCGCTACCCGGGACGCCGTCACGTCCGTGGCCGCCGCGGTGGCACTGGCTGGCAGTGGTATTGGCTGGAATTGCGATCGCTGCGACGGTGATCGCGCTAGGCTGGGGCTCTGGCTTGTTCGCTACCGCACCCGCTCCACAGCGCCTGTCGATCGTCGTGTTGCCGTTCGACAATCTCGGCGGGGAGCCCGACGACGACTATCTCGTCGCGGGCGTCACCGATGAACTGACCACGGCGCTGTCGCACATTCCGGGCACCTTCGTCATCTCGCGGGCCACCGCGTATTCGTATCGTGGCAAGGCGGAAGACATCCGAAGCATCGGGCGTGACCTTGGTGTCCGCTACGTCGTCCGAGGAAGCCTGCGACGGTTCGGGTCGACGTTGCGGGTGAATGCGGAGCTCAGCTCGACGGAGACCGGCGCGCAGCTCTGGTCCGACGCCTTCGACCAGAAATTCGCCGACCTTGCGTCCGGCCAGGAGCAGATCGTCGTCCGCATGCGCGCCGCACTCAACGTCAGCCTTGCGGACATCGAGGCGGCACGGAGCCTACAGGAGCATCGGGCCAATCCGGATGCGTTCGACTTCATCTTGCGGGCGCGTGCAGTAATGTTGCTGCCGCTCACAAAGGACACGACGGCTCAGGCCGCCGGGCTGTTTCAGCAGGCGCTCTCGCGTGACCCAAACGCGGTCTTGGCTCTGGTCGGAGCGGTGTGGGCACTTCTGGAAGAGCAATATCTCGGGGACCTACCGCCTGACGTCGGAATGGATGAGGCGGAGCAATATCTCGGGCGTGCCAAGATGCTCGCCCCGAACTCCGAGGCGGTTCTGGCGTCTGAGGCGGCGGTGGTGGAATACCGGGGCCATGCACCGGATCACCGACGGATACGACCAGAGCAGAAGGCGGTTTCGCAGCGACTGATCGACCTTTACCCAAGCAATGCTGAGGGTTACTTCCATCTTGGGGTCCTCGCTCGGGAGGAGGGTAGATACGACGAGTGCGCCGAGTACTTCGCAAGAAACATCCGGCTCAATCCCCGCAGTGCCATCACCAAGACATTGTATTGGAACATGGCCTATTGCCTCATAACAGATGGTCATGATCGAGAAGGACTGGAATGGGCCGATCGCGCGATGGTCGCGGAGGGTTCACTTCCGCCGGGCCGCGAGAGGCTCCTGCTTAGCCAGCGGGTAGTCGCTTACTTCCGTACCGGTGACGTCGAGACGGCGAAACGCCTGGCCACGGAGTTGAACAATCGTTTCCCATTCGATACCTGGCGCGACCGCAGCCCGAATGATCCGGATTCATGGCTCGACCTCGAGCGGTCCCGCAGCATTCAGGATGCATTGAAGGCGGCGGGGAGTCGCGACCACCTTGACCCGGACGCGGATTTCGGCGTGCCCCCTGACAACGTCTTCCACGAAGACTTTGAAGGTAAGACACCGACAACTGCACCTGGAGTGACGACCGTGAACACCGAGCAACTCGCTTCGATGCTGAAGATCCAGCAGCCGCCCCTGGTGATTGACACGCTGGACTCTTCCTGGCCCCGCTCGGTCCCCGGAGCGGTTGGCATCGATTTCGGTGGCACGACCCACGGTACCTTTACGGACGCGGTGCAGAAGCGACTTGAGCAAAAGTTGCTCGCGTTGACGGGGGGCGACTTAGCGAAGCCGATCGTTGCGATGAGCTTCAACGTCGCGCGCTTCGATGCTTACAACCTCGCGCTTCGCTTGCGCCACGCTGGCTATACCAACGTCTATTGGTACCGCGGCGGCCGAGAGGCGTGGGAGGTAGCCGGTAAGCCCAAAGACGTGGTGCGGCCGGCCGACTGGTGAAGCGCTGAATACGCCGTTGCTGTGGTTGAACGGCGGCTGTGGGTCGGGACCGGCCGTTCAGATCGGGGACCCGAATGGCCGGAGAGTGTGGATGAACGAACCCGCTTCGCGGGAGAGGTGCAAATGCGGAGGTACGGGTAGAGGCCCGGTTGATTGGTCTCGATCGAGCGCGGGGCGGCGACACAGCGCGGACGCTTATTCGTTCTCCTGGCGCCCGAGCACGACGTGCGTTGCGAGGTCTGTGGCAGTGGATTCCATCACGCGGTAGCCGAGGGCAGGGAGATCCAAGCCCTCGAACATCGCCTCGCCGCGTCCGAGCAGGACAGGCGAAAGTGCGAAGTGCAGTTCATCGATCAGGCCGGCCCGCAGGTATTGGCGAACGGTCGAGACGCCACCTCCGATCTTGACGTCACGTGCTCCCGCGGCGTCGCGTGCGCGCTCGAGCGCGGCGTGGATCCCGTCCGTGACGAAGTGGAACGTGGTGCCGCCCTGCATTACGATCGGCTCGCGGGCGTGGTGCGTCAGGACGAACGTCGGAGCGTGATAGGGCGGATTGTCTCCCCACCAGCCCTTCCAGCTGTCGTCCAGCCATTCCCCGCGCACAGGACCGAACATGTTCCGGCCAAGGATGAAGGCACCGAAGCCGTCCATCGACCGGTGGGCAAAGGTCTCGTCCACGCCCTCCGAGCCACCGCCGCCGCCGAACATGGCCTTGAACGTCTTCGTCCCGAAGAACCAGCTGTGGAGCTCGGTCCCGCGCTTTCCCAGAGGATCCTGAAGACTTCTGTTCCGGGCCCGCGCCGAACCCGTCCAGGGACACCGAAAACGCCGCGACTCTAACGCGTCCCACCGTAGCCTCCTCTACTGCTCGCAACATGCTGCCTTGCTGAACTGGTGCCTGCAATCAGGCAGCACTGGCGCGGCGTTATTCGGCTCGATCAGCGCGCAGTCTGCCCGCGGCCACCAACCCGGTATATTGGACCATGCTACAGCCAACCGCTGCATGTGCCATGATGCCGCCCGCCCCAGGAGGAACCGCATGAAGCTCAAGCTCCACCACCTGAACCTGTGCTCGAAGGACGTTGCGGGCATGGAGGAGTTCTACCGCTCGGTGCTGGACCTGGCGCCCGAGCCGTCACTGAACGGCGCTCGCGACACCACGCAGGGCTACGCTGCCTCGGTCGCCTTCGTGACCGACGGCCAGACCCAGATCCATCTGGCCACCAAGGACCTCGGCGTCGCCTTCCGCACCGACCAGATCGTCAATCCGCTCGAGCGCGGCCACATCGCGTTCCGCACCGACGACATCGCCGCCTTCAAGCGGCGGCTCGAGGCGAACAACATCCGCTATTCCGACTACGGCCAGTGGGCGATGCGCGGCTGGCATCAGATCTTCTTCTACGATCCCGAGGGCAATGTCATCGAGGTCCACCAGGACATGAACGAGTAGCCGGTCAGCTGGCGCACATCAGCGGCGAAAGGAACACCGGTCATGCGCTTTCCCCAGGGCGGAGGCTGTCAATGCGGCGCGGTCCGCTATGCAATCTCGGGCCCGCCGCTGGTCGTGTACGCCTGCCATTGCACCGAGTGTCAGCGACAATCGGGCGCAGCCTTTGCGCTTGCTGCCGTCATACCGGGGGAGCATTTCCGTATCACGCAGGGCGAGCCGAAGCTGTTCACCAGGCAAACCAGCCCGGTGAAGGCGATGGAATGCTGGTTCTGCCCGGATTGCGGAACCAGGCTGTACCATATGCCCGGCGGCACCGCTTACCCCAACCGCAACATCAAGCCGGGCACGTTGGACGATACCTCCTGGCTCAGACCCACCGTGCACTTCTGGACGCGCAGCGCGCAGCGGTGGGTGCACATCCCTGACGACGCGACGCGATATGAAACCCAGCCGGATACCCTGGCCTGGACCACACCGGTGTCGCGGTAGCCCGGCATGGTTGGCGCGGCGGGTTCGGCCTGTTGCAACACGGAGGCAGCAGGCGAGCCACGGGGCGCCACGGAGCAGCGTCAATGCGCTGCGCGCAGGCGGTGCCGAGCGCCTACTTGTCCAGCCAGATCGTTGCCAGGTCCTGGTTCACGTAGTGGCTCGGTCCGATTTTCCAGCCGTGCATGTACGACCGCTCGGGCAGCATCCGGTTCCACCACAGCATCGGCCACTCGTACGCCATGGTGTCCACGACGCGCGTCTCGAACGCCCGCATCAGCAGCCGCTGCTTCGCGGGATCGGTCTCGCGCACCATCTTGGCGTCGAGGTCGATCAGGTCCTGGTCGTCGAAGCCGCCATAGTTCTCCACGAACACCCGCTTCGGCAGGTACTTCTGGGTGTCCATCACCGGGTTGACCACACCGTTGCAGTTGGCCTCCACCACGACGTCGAAATTGCCGGTGCGCATCAATTCGAACCACGGGCCGGTCGGCACCACCTTCTGGGTCACGTGAACGCCGATCTTGCTCCACTCGTCGACGACCCAGGTACCAACATACTTGTACGGCTGATCGACGTTGCGGTTCAGCATCTCGAAGCTGAGGTTCTCCTGCCCCGCCTCCTTCAGCAGCCGCTTCGCCTCGGCGCGCGACTTGTCGATATCGGGCCAGAAGCCCGCCATCTGCTGCAGTTCCTCCTTGGTCGCCGCCAGCGGCGAGCCGGGGAACACGATCCCGCCCACCGTGCGCACATTGGCGATCTTCGACAGCGCCGGCGCGCCGTGCCACTGGTCGATCCCAAGCAGCAGTGCCTTGCGCACCCGCACATCGTCGAACGGCTTGCGCTTGGCATTCGGCGTGATCAGGTTGCCGCAGTTCCAGTCGCTGGTCTGGATGGTGATCTTGTCGCCGAGTTCCTTCTTGAGCTGATCGATCGCCGCCGGCGGCAGACCGCGGAATTCGGTGGTGGCGCGGTCACCGCGGATCGCCTCGGTCCGCACCACCTGCTTGTCCGCGTAGATGGCGACGAAGCCATCGAGATACGGCAACCCCTTATGGTAGTAGTCGGGGTTCCGCTCGCCCCTGATCGACTGGCCGAGATCATAGGCGACGAACTTGAACGGTCCGCTGCCCATGATGTTCTTCTGGTACCAGTTCGGGTCCTTGTCCAGGATGTCCTGCTTGTAGATGTAGGCGTACGGGTCGGCGAGCGCCGGCAGGAAGGTCAGCGTGGCGAATTTCAGCTTGAACACCACCGTCGTGGGATCCGGCGCCGAGACGGTATCCACCATCGCGTACCAGTTCTCGCGTGCGCTGTTGTAGCCCGGCGGCGGATGGATGATATGGTTCCAGCTCGCCGCCACATCCGCGGCGGTGAGCGGCGAGCCGTCATGCCACTTCACGCCGTCCAGGATCTTGAACGTATAGGTTGTGCCGTTGTCGGTCGGCGCCGGTATCTCGGTGCACAGGTCGCAGACGAATTTGGTCACGTCCTCCGGATGCTCCGGATCGAGCCGGATCAGCACGCTGTAGAACGGCGCCGTCGAATGGACGGTGGCATAGGTGGTTTCACGGTGTCCGTCGAAACTCGGTGGCGCGTCCGCCGGGATCATGTAGGTGAGGATGCCGCCGCGCTTCGGCGTCTCGTCGGCCGCTGCCGGCCCGACGGCAAAGCCTGCGGTCACCGCGATGCCAAGCATCGCGCGACAAAGGACAGAACGCATGTTGTCAACCCCTCCCGAGGGAATCTTGTTGGTTGTTCGACTTGGTCCGACGGCAGTATTCACTGCGGCGCCGGTTCGGTCGAGATAGAATAAGCGGAACCTGCGGAACGAGGAATGGCATGACCAATCTGCGGCGACGCAACCTGATGACGGGGCTGCTCGGGAGCGGTCTGCTCCTGCGTTCGGCACGCCTCGCCGCGCAGGAACGCGAGGCCATCGTGGCGGGCGCCAGGAAGGAAGGCGCCTTCGGCTTGGCGACATCGGTGTCGGCCGCCGGCTTTCCGACATTCATGGACGCCTTCAAGGCGAAGTACCCGTTCCTCGACGTGACGAGTGGCTATTACTCGGCGCCGACCGGCCGGGTACTGGCGCGGCTCGATGCCGAAATGGACGCCGGCAACCTGAGCTTCGACGCACTGCACGTCGCCAACCTTGCGTCGTATCTGACCATGGCGCGCAAGGGGCAGTTGCAGGCATACCATTCGCCCGAGCTCGCCGCGTTCCCCGACGGTGCCCACGGCGGCGACCTGTGGACCTCGGCGCGGGTGATCGGGGTGATCATGGCCTACAACAAGAACGTTCTGTCACCGGAGCAGGCACCGCAGGCCTGGGTCGACATGCTGAAGCCGGCGTTCAAGGGCCGCAAGCTGATCATCCAGGATTCAGCCGCCGGCACCGCGTTCAACCAAATGTACATCCTGGAGCGGCTGCTGGGCGTCGATTTCATGCGCGCGTGGGGCGCCCAGCGGCCGATCGTGGTGGCAACGGCCGCGCAGTTGATCGACCTGCTGGCGCGCGGCGAGGCGCTGGTCGGCGCCACGGTCGATCACTTCCGCGCCTTCGAGCCGGATGCGGTAAAGGCCGGTATCGTCGGCGTCTATCCGAGCGAGGGCATGCCGGTCGCGCTGGCGCCGGTCGCGATCCTCCAGGGCGCGCCGCATCCGAACGCCGCCCGGCTGTTCATCGACTTCACCTTGTCGCGCGAGGGCAACACGCTGCTGAACCACGACATCTTCAACGTCTATTCCCCCCGCGCCGACGTGCCGACACCGGATCGCCAATTGCCGTACGCAGAGACGAAACCGCTGCTGCCGCAGGACCTGGCGGATTACGAACAGGCGTCGGCGAAGTTCCCCGAACATTTCGATTCGTTCTTCAAGACCTGACATGGCGCCGGCGCGTGCGGCACCGGCGGTCCCGGTCGAGACCGCCGTTGCCGCTGCGTTGGGCTTGCTGGTCGCAATCCTGGTGCTGGTGCCGCTGGTCGCGGTCGCGCTCGGTGCCGCGTCCGAGGCGGGCGGCTTCAGCCTGCGGCCTTTGCTGACGGTACTCGGTTCCACCAGGATCATCGCCAACACGCTGGTCGTCGGCATCGGCGCCACCTTGCTGGCCGTCACGGCCGGAGCGGCGCTGGCGCTCATGCTGGCGCGTATCAGGACACCCGGCCGCGGGCTGCTGTCACGGCTGGTGACGCTGCCGCTCTACATCACCCCGCTGCTGACCGCGATCGCCTGGTCATGGCTGGGATCGCCGCGCGGCGGGCTGATCAACCTGTTCGCGCGCCAGACGCTTGGCATCGACAGCCTGGTCAATCTGCACACGCCGGGCGGCGTCATCTTCGTGTCCGCGCTGTCCTATGTGCCGCTGCCATTCCTGTTGATCGGCGCGGCCCTGCGCGGGATGGACCCATCGCTGGAAGAGAGCGCGCGCGTTCACGGCGCTGCGACGCTGGTTTCGCTCCGACTGGTGACACTGCCGCTGGTGCTGCCCGCGATACTTGGCAGCGGACTGCTGGTGTTCGTTCAGGCGGTCGGACTGTTCAGTGTGCCGGCGGTGCTGGGCATGCCCAGCGGATTCCAGGTCGCCGGCACCGAGATCTACCGGCTGCTCAACAACTATCCGCCGCGGGTAAGCCAGGCGGCCGCCTGGGGACTGCTGTTGCTGGTCGCGACCGCGGTTCTGGTCTGGCTTCAGGCGCGATTGCTGCGCCGCCGCTCCTACGTGACGGTGACGGGCAAGGCGTTCCGGCCGCGCCTGCTCGACATCGGCCCGCTGCGCTGGCTGCTGGCCGGGATCGCCTGGGCCTATGTGTGTGCCGCCGTCATACTGCCGGTTGCGACGCTGGTCTGGGCGGCGCTGGTGCAGTTCATCACCATCGATCCAAGCCTGATGACGTTCGACCTGCGGCACTTCCGCTACGTGCTGTTCGAGTACCCCAAGACCTATCTCGCGCTGAAGAACAGCGTCCTGCTTGGCGCGCTCAGCGCGACCTGTGTCTGCGCGCTCGGTCTTGCGATCAGCTGGGTCATCGTCCGCACGCGGAGCTGGCTGCGCCCGTGGCTCGACCAGCTCAGCACGATTCCGCTGGCGATGCCGTCCATGGTGCTGGCGCTCGGACTGCTGTGGTCCTATGTCGGTCTGCGGATGCTGCCGATCTACGGCACGATCTGGATCCTGCTGATCGCCTACGTGACACACTACCTGCCGTTCGGCGTGCGCGCCGGCTCCGCCGCCTTGCGGCAGCTGCATGCCGAACTGGAAGATGCCGCGCGGATGACCGGCGCGAGCTGGGCCAGGACGATGCTCTGGATCGTGCTGCCGCTGACCCGGCCGACCTTGATCGCGACCTGGACGCTGCTGTTCATTCTGGCGATGCAGGAGGTGAGTTCCTCCATCCTGCTGTACACCAGCCGCACCGTCGTGCTGTCGGTCGCGGTGTTCGATCTGTGGGAGGCCGGCAACGTCAACGCGCTGGCCGCGCTCGGCGTGAGCCAGCTTGCCATCACCTTCGCCGCGCTGGCGGTGCTGTTCCGCACCCGGCAGCAGGAGGTGCTGGCGTGACCATGGCGTTTCTCGCCGTCGCGGACCTGGTGGTCAGCTATGGCCCGGTGGTTGCCGTCGACGGCGTGGATTTCACGGTGGATCGCGGCGAACACGTGACGCTGCTGGGTCCCTCGGGCTGCGGCAAGACGACGACGTTGCGTGCCATTGCCGGGCTGGAGACGCCGACCGGCGGCCGTATCGTGCTCGACGGTGTCACCGTCGCGGACCCCGCGGCGCATCGACATGTGCCGCCGGAGCGGCGCGGCCTGTCGATGGTGTTCCAGTCCTATGCGATCTGGCCGCACATGACAGTGTTCGACAACGTCGCCTTCAGCTTCCGCGTGCGCGGTGTCCGTCGTGCCGCCGCGCGCGCCGCCGTGGAACGCGCGCTGTCGTTGGTCGACCTCGCCGGTTTCGCCGATCGCCCGGCGACCAGGTTGTCCGGCGGACAGCAGCAGCGTGTCGCACTGGCGCGCGCGCTGGCATGCGATGCCAAGGTGGTGCTGCTCGATGAACCGCTGTCGAATCTGGACGCGCAGTTGCGCATCGCGATGCGCGATGATCTGGCCGAGCTGCGCCGTCGCCTGGGCTTCACCGCGATCTATGTGACGCACGACCAGGAGGAGGCGTTCGCCCTATCGGACCGCATCATCGTGATGCGCGCCGGCCGGATCGAGCAGCAGGGCACGCCGAGCGAAATCCACGCCGCGCCGCGCACGCGGTTCGTAGCAGGGTTCCTGGGGATGCGGAACATCCTTGCCGCCGAGATCGCAACCGTGGCGACCGGGCAGGTCGAGGCACGGCTCGCGCCGGGTATCGTGCTGCGCGCGCGCGACGCCTGGCCGAACGGCACGGTTCGGGCTTCCGCCGGCATCGGTTTTCGACCGGTCGATGTACAGGTGGCAGCCGACGGCGACGGCATCGAGGGCGTGATCACGCGCGTGCTGTATCTCGGCGATGTGGCGCACTATACCATCCGGTCCGGTCCGGTAGAGATCACCGCCCACGCCAGTCCGCGCGCAGGGTTCCCCGAGGGTGGCAGAGTGCGATGGCGCGTGCCACCCGAATGCTGTTTGCTGCTGCGGGAGTGATGCGTCATTGCGAGTTCAACACCGGCCGACCCTGACAGGATGAAACGGTGCGACGGCGATGTGGGGACGGAAGCTGCGACTTGAGGAGTGTTGCGATGAGTGTGTCTCGGACGACGGAACAACGTCGCTCCAACCGGGGTCTGCGCATTCTTTGTCCGAACGGACATCTCGGCTTCGCACCAACCAGGCTCGGCAGCTTCGAGCTGGGCGTCGCGGCCGAGCCGGATATGATCGCCTGCGATTCCGGCAGTTGCGATTGCGGACCGGTGCCGCTCGGCTCTGACAGCAGCGTCAGCCCGCTGGCCTGGCAGACGCACGATATCGAAGCCATGCTGGTCGGCGCACGCAGGCTCGCGGTGCCGATGATCATCGGTTCGGCCGGCGACACCGGTACCAACAGCCGCGTCGATCGCTATATCGGCATTATCCACGACCTGGCGAAGCAGCACGACATCCCGCGCTTCAAACTGGGCTATTTTTATTCCGAGGTCACCGGAGACGTGGTGCGGAGCAGAATCACCGCCGGCGACGCGGTGCGCGGCCTGGACGGACGACCCGACCTCAGCGACGCGGAACTCGATGCCACCGACCGCATCGTCGCGGTGGCGGGCGTGCATCCCTACATCAAGCTGCTCGACCTGGGCGCCGATGTGATCATCGGCGGACGCAGCAGCGACTGCGCCATTTTCGCCGCACCCGCGATCCGCGCCGGCTACCCGCAGGCGCTGGCGTATTATTACGGCAAGATAATGGAGTGTGCCTCGTTCTGTGCCGAACCATATGGCGCGAAGGAGTCGATCATCGGCGAGATCACCATGGACGATGTGAAGGTCACCGCGATGCTGCCCGAGCAGCGCTGCACCATCGCATCGGTCGCCGGTCATTCAATGTACGAGCGCAGCAATCCCTATTACGAGTATTTTCTTGGCGGCCACATCGACATGAGCGAGTGCGTCTACGAGCAGTTCGACGAACGCACCACGCGGGTGACCGGCCCGCGCTTCATTGCGGCGGATGAACTGCGGGTGAAACTGGAAGGTGCCGGCAAGGTGGGCGAACGCTATGTCGGCATGGTGGGCGTGCGCGATCCCTACACGATCTCGCGCATCGACGACGTGATCGGCTGGGCGAAGGCGCAGGTGCGTGAGCGCTTCGGCGAGACCGGCTACCAGCTCAGCTACACCGTGTACGGCCGCGACGGCATTCTGGGCGAGCTTGAACCGCTGCGCCACCGGCCGGCGCACGAGCTGTGCATCGTGGTACAGGGCGTGGCGCCGACCAAGGCGATGGCCGAGGAAGTATGCATGATCGGCACGCGGCAGATGTTCTATGCGCGGCTGCCGAATGTGAAGGGCACTGCCGGCGGTGTGGCGTTCATGCTGGACGAGGTGATGCCGGCCAGCGCCGCATATCGCTGGACGATGAACCACACCATGCGGGTGGACGATCCGATGGAGCTGTTCCCGGTGCATCTGATCGAGGCGGGGGTCTGAGCGATGGCGGCGCGCAGCCGGCCGCTGGTCGATCTCGCCAAGACCATCCGCAGCAAGAATGCCGGGGTCGACAAGATCACGTTCGACGTCATCTTCCAGGACCAGGAATCGTACGACCTGGTGCGCCGCAGCGGCGTGCTGAGCCGTTCGGCGATCTGCAGACTGTACGGCGTTTGCGCTTCGCGGATCAGCGACCACGTGGAGTTCGACCCCGGACTGGCGATCAAGTTCACCATGTACCGCAAGCTGCCGAGTGGCAGTCTCGGGGATGCCGATGTCTTCGGCAGCCAGCAATATGGGCCACTCCTCGACGTCGAGGTGCCGCTCGATTGACCACGGACACGCCGGGGTTCTGTTCCGCCACCCGGGAAGACCGGCTCATGCAACGGAGCCTTCAGCAAGGAAGCTGCGTCGTCGTGGGCTGAATTCAGCCGCGGCAATCGTGCACGCATCACGCGATGCGGCGGGTGCCTGATGTTCCTGCAATGTCCGCTGATGCATAGCGGAAGGGCGTTCGGTTACTTCGGCCATGTCGCACACCACTTCCGCTCAAGGTGTTGCGGCGCGGTGTGGAGGGATCTCAGCCAGAGGCTCGTTCACCAGAATCTCGACGCTGGCTGTGCGACCCGGGAGCAGGCGGACACCGGTCGGGACGTGATCCAGCGCGATGCGCACCGGCACGCGCTGCGCCAGGCGCACCCAACTGAAGGTCGGGGTAACATTGGCCAACAGGTCGCTGCTGGCCTGACGCTGGCGGTCTGCGATACCACCGGCGATGCTTTGCACGTGGCCCTCGATGAACTGGCTCTCGCCCATCAGGCGCACGCGCGCGCGATGGCCTTCCTGGATCTGCGCCAGTTTGGTTTCGTCGAAATAGCCCTCGACGTAGATGCTGTCGGTATCGACCAGCGCAAAGATCGCCACACCTGTGGTCACGTAGTCGCCAGGCTGCATGCTGAAATTCGTGACGATGCCATCAACCGACGCGCGGACCTCCGAACGATCCAGGTTGAGCTGGGCGACGTTGCGATCGACCAAGGCCTGCTCGTAGGCCGCGGCCGCCTCGACAGCCTTCGCCTGGCTCTGCTGCTTCTCTTCCGTGGAGACCTCGAGATTGGTCAGGTCGCGATAGCGGTTCGCCTCACGCGTGGCTTCCTGCGAGGCGGCCTGCTTGCCCGTCACAGTGACGTCTGCCAGCTGCAACGCAAGTCGGAACCGCTCCGGATCGATGTGAAACAGCACCTGGCCCTTGTGAACCACCTGGTTGTCGGCCACCGGCACGTCGCTGATCAGGCCGGACACGTCAGGTGCGACCTTCACCACGTCGGCCCGTATTGTCCCGTCGCGTGTCCAGGGCGTGTCCATGTAGTAGACCCAGAGCTGCCAGAAGATGACGGCGGCGACGGCGGCGGTGAACAGGGTGACGGCCAGCCGGCCGGCGAGCGGCGCCAGGTTCATCGCGGCAGCCACCGCGCCTGCAGGACCACGACGCCGCCGAGCACGATCACCAGCAGTGCAAGGTCGAACAGCGGACGGTGCCAGACGAACCGATAGACGCCGAGCCAGCCGAGCGCGTGGCGCACAAGGGCGGCGGCCAACAGTGCCGCACCGACCCAGAGCAGCATCGGGGTGACCAGCATGCCGTAGACGTTGACCTCGCTGATCATGCCGCCGCCACCGCCTGTTGCGGGACGGCCTGGTAGGGCGGTGCGCCGGGGAAGAGGTTGTGGCGGATGCCGACCAGCTCCAGCAGCAGGTTGCGGGTGCGCGGGCCGGCCACGCCGATGACCGCGACAATGGCGCGGTCGATGTCGGCGCGCAACGCGTCGTGCGCCGGCAACGGGGCGCGGTCGCGGAAATGTCCGGCGATGCCGTCCAGTGTGCGGGCGACGACGATGTCCGCCTCGGACGGCAGCGCGACGCGGTCGCGCTGGAGGTGGACCACGTTCAGCCCGGTGCGCAGGTCCACCAGGGCAGCGGCGGCGGCCTGGTCGGCGTGCGCGGCGGTCGCGGCGAGCCGCGGCACAAGTTCGCACAACCGGTCGAGGATCAGCGCGGTCAGTGTCGCCTGGTCGAGCGCACCCTGGTGCGCGGCGACGCGCGCGATGTCGCGGCGGTTGGCACGCAGCAGGCGGCGGGCGCTCCACTCGGCGCCGACCGAGCGGACGATGCGGGTGAGACTGGCGGCGGTCGCCATGCCGACCGCCGTGGCCAACGCGTTGTTCACGAAGGCGGTGAAATCGGCGTTGTAGACATCCCCGAGCGCCAGCATCCCGGCGGCGTTGACGGCAATGGCCATGCCGGCAAAGTTGGTCGCCGGCACGGCGATCATCACGCCCAGGACCAGGAATGTCGGCGCGAACACCAGCGCCAGCTGGGCGAAGCTGACCACCTTCGGCAGCACGACGAACAAGTAGACCGCGTCGATCGCAAGCCCGATCATCACGAACTGGAGGAATTGCAGGATCGCCGGCGCCGGATCGTCCTGGGCGGCGAAGAAGCTGCAGCCCACCGCCGCCATCATCGCCGCGGTGCCGCCCGCCGGCCAGGCCGCGCCGATCCAGAAGGCGCTCACCAGCACGGTGGCCATCGCTGCGGAGAATGCCGAGAGCAGCGCCATGCCGTGGTCGCGAAACCGCGTCGCGTCCGGGGCGATGCCGCGCGGCAGCGCGAGCGGCGGCAGGTCCGGGCTGCCGGCGGCGACCTGTTCGCGCAGCGCGCGCGCGTCGTGCACGATGTCGGCGAGGTCGAGCAGACGCGCCAGCAGCGCGGCCAGCATGATCGCATCCCAGCCGGCGTCGGGGCCGACCGGCGGTGCGGCGTCGCGGATCGCGGTATCCAGTCGCTCGGCCTCCGCCTCGGGCGCGGCATCGCCTGCCGTGATCCAGGCGGCGAGCCGGTCCGCCAGCGCCTGCGTACCGGCGGGAACGCCGCCGGACGCGCGCAGCATGGCCAGCAGATCGGCGAGCGCGCTCAGCACCGGGAACAGGTAAAGGATGCGGCGCTCGAGCACCTCGATCGGCCGGGTCGCCGCCTGCAGGTTCGAGGTATCGAATGCGAGATGCGTGGTCAGCATGCGGATCTCGACCGCGTCCGCCGCCAGTGACCGGCGTGCAGCACTTCTTGCGTCGTCGTCCGGGCGGTCGGACAGCACGGCCAGGCACAGGCTGCGCGCACGGGCGAACCAGTCGTCGATGCGCGACAGCAGCGCGGGGCCGAGCGGGCGGGGCAGCACCACGGTGCCGATGATCATGGTGCAGCCGATCGCCAGCGTGGTCTCCTCGATGCGCGCGATCGCGACGGCGAAGATGGTCTCGGGCGCATCGACGCAGGGGAAGCCGATGATCGCCGCAGTGAAGCCGGCGAGCAGAAAGACATAGCTGCGCGGCGTGCGGTCGAGCAGTGCGAAGTAGACGCAGACGCCGATCCACAGCGCCAGCGCGGCGGTCAGCAGAAAAGGTGCCGCCACGAGGTTGGGCACCAGCGTGATGGCGGCCGCGGCGCCGAGCAGGGTGCCGGCGAAGCGATAGACGGATTTGGAGCGCATCGCGCCGGTGAGCGGCTGGGCGACGATGTAGACCGTCATCAGTGCCCAGTACGGGCGGTCGAGGCCCATCAGCAGTGCGATGTAGAGCGCGAGCATCGCGCTCGCGAACGTCTTGGCCGAGAACACCCAATCGCGCAGTCCGGGCATCATGCCAGCGCTGCTTCGCGGTTCCGGTGCGGAGGTATCATAGAACAAATATTCGGATGCACTGCCGACCTTGCATTCGTGGCGTTGCCGACAGCGTAGCTTGGGGCAACGTCAGTTTCACATGTGACGTGCTTTATCACATATCTGTCGGAGGTCATCCGATGCGACATCCGGTTATTCGTGGATATCAGCGGACGCCGAGCCCTGCCGCCAACGTGACGCCGTCTCCAGCACATACCTCCTTTGGGTCGGGCAGGCGGAGGTGACCGGGTCCCGGCACCTGGTGCGTTATCGTCGCAAGTCTGCGGCCCGACCAGCCTCCCGACCTTTGCCACCACCCAGGACGACGATTTGCGTATGACCGACAGGTCCTGGCAGCGGCCGCGCTGCCTGCGGCGCTCACGCAACGTCTGGGGCGCGAACGAACGCGACGCTGGCTATCACCATGCGCGGCGACACGATACGCTGCGCTAATTGCCTGGACATGCTCGCGACCAAACCGGTGACGGACGACGGACTGCCCAACCCGGCATTTTTCCCCTAGAATGGATGCACAATCTGCCGCACTCGCACACCTCACCGCCGATGGCACCAGTTCACTGAGTTACCGCGACATGGCTGCATGCAGATACCGGCTCATCCGACACTCTCCACCGCGGCGCTCACGGGAACGTGCGCTCCACCAACGACCTTGGGGACACGCTGAAATGCTGCTGGCCGGCGATATCGGGGCGACACAGACCTTGCCGGCACATTATGCATCTGCATCCGGGGTGCGGGCGATTGCCGGCATGAACCAACACGCAGGTTGAGGAGAAGCACGATGGAACTGGGCATGATCGGGCTTGGCCGCATGGGCGCCAACATGGTCGAGCGGCTGATGAAGGCGGGCCACACGTGCGTGGTTTACGACAGCCACGCCGACACGGTGCAGCAATCGGTCGCCAAGGGTGCGAGGGGCGTGACCAGCCTGGCGGATTTCGTCAAGACTTTGTCGAAGCCGCGCGCGGTGTGGCTGATGCTGCCGGCCGCGGCGGTGGATTCCGTGCTGCATGCGCTGGTGCCGCTGCTGGAGCGGGACGACATCGTGATCGAAGGCGGCAATTCCTATTACCACGACGACATCCGGCGTGCCGGCGAACTCAAGGTCAAGGGGCTGCATTATGTCGATGTCGGCGTGAGCGGCGGGGTGTGGGGTCTGGAGCGCGGGTATTGTCACATGATCGGCGGCGAGGACGCGATCGTGAAGCATCTTGATCCGATCTTCCGTTCGCTGGCACCGGGTGTCGAGACGGCACCGCGCACACCGGGCGCGAGCGGCGAGCCGTCGCAGGCGGAGTACGGCTACCTGCATTGTGGCCCGAACGGCGCCGGTCACTTCGTGAAGATGGTACACAACGGCATCGAGTATGGCATGATGGCGGCGTTCGCCGAGGGCTTCAACATCATCAAGAACGCCGATATCGGCCTGAAGACGCATGAGGTGGACGCCGAAACCACACCGCTGCGTGAGCCGGAGCATTACCGGTATCAGATCGATGTGGCGCAGGTCGCGGAACTGTGGCGGCGCGGCAGTGTGGTCGGCTCGTGGCTGCTGGATCTGACTGCGGGCGCGTTGCGGCTGGACCCGGCGCTGGCGAATTTTGCTGGCCGGGTCTCGGATTCCGGTGAAGGGCGCTGGACGCTGCACGCCGCGATCGATGAGGGTGTGCCGGCGCCGGTGATCAGCGCGGCGCTGTATGCGCGGTTCGAATCGCGCGGCAACGCCGAGTATGCCAACCGTCTGTTGTCGGCGATGCGTTTCGCGTTCGGCGGCCATCTCGAGAAGAAGGCATAGGAGGCGGCGATGGCGGTGCAGCCGTCCGACGCGATCGTGTTCTTCGGCGCGACCGGTGATCTGGCGTACAAACAGGTCTTCCCGTCGTTGCTGGGATTGATACGCGACGAGGGGCTGAATGTGCCGATCATCGGCGTTGCCAAGGCTGGTTGGACGCTCGATCAGTTGAAGTCGCGCGCGGCGGACAGTCTGCAGCAGCACGGTGCCACCGACCGGAAGGCCGTGCAGCGTCTGTTGGAGCTGCTGCGCTATGTCGACGGCGACTACAACGACACCGCCACGTTCGCGGAGCTGCGCAAGCAGCTTGGCGAGGCGAAACGGCCGCTGCACTATCTTGCCGTGCCGCCGAGTCTGTTCGGCACCGTGGCCGAGGCGCTGGCACAGTCGGGTTGCGCGGCCGACGCGCGGCTGGTGATCGAGAAGCCGTTCGGTCACAACCGGGAGACGGCACGCGAGCTGAACAGGCTGCTGGCGAAGTTCTTTCCCGAAGAGGCGATCTTCCGGATCGACCACTACCTGGGCAAAGAGCCGGTGCAGAACATCGTCTACACGAGGTTCGCCAATTCGATATTCGAACCGCTGTGGAACCGCGACCACGTCGGCAGCATCCAGATCACCATGGCGGAGGATTTCGGCGTGGACGATCGCGGCCGCTTCTATGATGAAACCGGTGCGCTCCGCGACGTGGTGCAGAACCACATGCTGCAGGTACTCGCGCAACTGACGATGGACCCGCCGACCGGCGAAGAGCACGAGGCGATGCGCGATCAGAAGGCGGCGCTGCTGAAGGCGGTGCGGCCGCTCGACCCGGCGCATGTGGTGCGCGGGCAGTATGCCGGCTATCAGTCGGTGCCCGGCGTGGGCGCGGGTTCCACGGTCGAGACCTTCGTGGCGGTGAAGCTGTTCATCGAGAGCTGGCGCTGGGCCGACGTGCCGATCTTCATCCGTGCCGGCAAGAAGCTGCCGGTGAACGCGACCGAGGTGGTGGTGCATTTCAAGCGGCCGCCGCGGGAGACCTTCGACGAACTGGTGCCGCTGAGTTCCGGCCACGTGCGGATGCGGATCAGCCCGGATGTCAGCATCGCGATGGGCGTGCGGGTGAAGCTGCCCGGAGAGCGCATGGTGGGCGAGGATGTCGAGCTGATCCTGACCGAACATGCGCCGAACCTGTTGCCGCCGTATCAGCGGCTGCTGGGCGACGCGATGCGCGGGCTGGGCGAACTGTTCGGGCGCGACGATATCGTCGACGCCCAATGGCGCATCGTCGAGCCGATCCTGGACAACGCGGCACCGGTCTATCCCTATCAGCCGGGCACCTGGGGGCCAGAGGAGGCGGAGGCATTGATCGGTCCGGATGGACCATGGCGGAATCCGCAACCCGCGTAGGAGGCTGCAGGACTAGCGCTCGAGCACTGTCCTTAGAAAATCCTGAGTGCGGGCTTCGCACGGTGCAGCGAAGATGGCGGCGGGCTTGCCCTGCTCGACGATGCGTCCGTGGTCCATGAAAATGACGCGCGACCCGACCTGGCGGGCAAAATTCATTTCGTGAGTGACGACGAGCATGGTCATGCCGCGACCGGCGAGGTCGCGCATGACGGCGAGAACTTCCGCAATCAGTTCAGGGTCAAGTGCACTGGTGGCTTCGTCGAACATCATTGCCTTTGGGTCCATGGCGAGCGCGCGGGCGATCGCGGCGCGCTGCTGCTGGCCGCCCGAGAGTTCTTCGGGATAGCTGTCCGCCTTCTCGGCCAATCCGACCTGTGCCAGGAGTTCCATGCCGCGTCGCCTTGCCTCGGCCCTTGACCGACGCAGGACATGAATCGGAGCCTCGATGAGGTTGCCGATGATTGTAAGATGAGGGAACAGGTTGAAATGCTGGAACACCATGCCCACCTGCGCGCGCACTGCGGCAACGGCGCGGTTGCTGTGCGCACGGAAGGCGTCGCCGACTTCGTCGCGGTAGGCGATTTCGCCGTCGATGCGGATGCGGCCCTGTTGGGCGACCTCAAGGTGATTGATACAGCGCAGCAGCGTGGATTTGCCGCTGCCGGAGGGGCCGATGATACAGACGACTTCACCGGTGGCAACCGAGAGGTCGATGCCCCGCAGCACATGCAGCGGACCGAAATACTTGTGCAGGCCTTCGACCTCGATCATCGGCCGGGGTTGCTGGTCGCTCATGGGTGCCTGCGCCGGTAGCCGCCGCGGGTGACGCGCTCAAGGTGTCCGACGAGGCGCGCGGCGGGAAAGCTGACTGCGAAATACATCAGGCCAACCACGGTATACAGGGTGAAATATTGGAAGTTCTGAGCGGCGATGATCTGCGCGGTGAACACCACCTCCTGGATGCTGACGACAGAACAGAGCGCGGTGTCTTTGAACAGTCCGATGAAATAATTGCCAAGGGTCGGAATGATAACGCGGATGGCCTGTGGCAAGATGATCCGGCGCATGGCCAGACCGCGGGTCATGCCGAGAGCGGCGGCGGCGTCGTGCTGACCGGCGGGGATGGCTTGAATGCCCCCACGGTAGACTTCCGAGATGTAGGCTGAATAGTTCAGCGTGAGCGCGATCGAGCCGGCGGTGAAAGAGGCCAGCCTGATGCCGATCTCCGGCAGCACGTAATAGATGTAGATAAGCTGCAGCAGCAGAGGCGTGCCCCGGATGACTTCTATATAGGCCTTGATCACCCAGCGCAGCGGTGTGATCCGCGACATGCCGGCGAGCGCGACCAGCAAGGCACCGACAAGGCTGAGAATGATGACCACGAACGTAAGCGCAATGGTCATCATGAGACCAGCGAGCAGCGGGCCGAAATTTTCGACCGCGACGTCTACGTTGAAGAGTTCGATCACGTCAGCTCAATCCGGCAGCTCGGTAGGATTCCGGCCCGGGCTGGCATCGTGGCTGGCTCGGGCCGGCACGCGGGTCAGGGATTGAGCTTGAAGAAGACCAGGTTGCGGTCGCTCAAGCCGTACTTCTTCAGGATGGAGCTGACCTGGCCATTGGCGCGGATTTCGGCCAGGCCCTGGGTGTAACCGGCGCGCAGCGAGCAGTCTTCCTTGCGCATGGCATAGCGCGCCATGCCGTAGCCGCCGCCGTCGATGATTGAATCCGGCACCGGGATGCTCCAGAGCGGGTCGAGATTGTTGCCAGGAACGTTCTTGGCAAAATCGAGATAGACGATATCGTCCTCGAGGACGGCATCCAAGCGGCCCTGGTTCAGGCTTTGCAGTTCATCGACCGCGACCTTGAAGGTCGTGGTGCCGACGCCGATGTGCCGCAGGTAGTAGTCGGCGGCGGCGCCCGAGATCGAGCCGACGCGCTTACCTTTCAGGTCGTCATAGGTTTTCACGCCCAGCGGGTTGCCTTTTGCGACGATGATGACCGGGCCGTACCACCATGCCGGCCCGGAGAAGCTGATCACCTTGTCACGCTCCGGGGTGTGGTGGATGTTGCCGGCAATGATGTCGGTACGCTTGGAGAGCAGGGCGGGTACCTGGGATTCCCATGGCATCCATTCGATCTTGACGTTCTTCACGCCCAGCCAGTCCAGCACGGCCTTGTTGATCTCCCAGTCAACACCGCTGGGCTGCTTGGTCTTTTCATCAAGCATGGCTTCGGGCGGAGCCTGCGAGAAGCCCAGCGTGATGCCATCCTTCTGCGCCCTGGCCAGCGATCCGTCGCCGCAATTGTCGAACAGCGGTTTGGCTTCGTAGAAGAACGTCGGTGTCTGCGCGAGCGCCGGCAGCACGAAGCCGCAGGCGAGGCCAAGGGCAAGGCCGAGGCGATGTGATCTGTTCAAGGCGCAACCTCCATTTCAAGGATTATGAAACCGATTCGCATCGGCACCGTGCTCCCGGTCCACCGACGACCCGGTGGATGCGTAGAAGAGGCCGCGCTAAACGATCGGACAGGCAGCGATCGGCGGGGAGCGTCAGGGACGGTGACATCGGCCAACTCCGTGCGCAGGGTCCGTTCCTAAAGCTGTAGCATATCCGCAGGGTCGCACAACCAGGGGACCGGTTTATCGCGCGCTCACCCCGGCGCACTGGCGGTTCGAAGATCCTGAGTGGATCAATTGGCCACGCGATTGATTTCAGAGCAGCTTCGGTGTGGCGTACAATGTCTTGCCCGCGACCTTGATGTCGACGTTGACAAGATATTTTTGCATGCCGGCGGGATTGATCCCGATGCCGAGGCCGGGGGCATCGGGGGCGGCGATCTCCCCGTTGCCGTTATGTTGCAGCGGGGTGGCCACGAAATCCACCGAGAGTGATTTCGGCTGGAACGGAAACTCGCAGATCCGGTGATCCAGCAGGCCGGCGAAGGGTTGCAGCGACGCGCTGAGAGCGAGGTGCGAGGTGAAGGTGTGATTGACGAACGTGACGCCCTTGGCGACGGCATAGTCGGCAATGCGCCTGGCCGGGCCGATACCGCCGATGCGCCCGGTGTCGATCTGAATGAAGCCGACACCGCCGAAGTCGATCAGGTGCTGCGCCATGGCGAAATTATGCGCACCTTCGCCGCCCGCAAGCTTGACCGTGGCACTGCGGCGCGACAGGGCGCTGTAGGCGTCCAATGCGCTGGCATGGAATGGTTCCTCCAGCCAGGTGGTGTGACTGGCTTCGAGTGCTGGGATGCGCGCCGCGGCGGCCTCGACGTCTTCGCCCCAGATTTGACCGACATCGACGAACAGCATGGCATCGGGGCCGAGCCCCTCGCGGGCGGCGGCGAAATGATCGGCGTCGTCACTGACGCTGCCTCGGCCGATCGGACCCCAGCCGAACTTGGCGGCGGAATATCCTGCGGTGCGCGCGGCAAGGCCTTGCCGCAGTGTCGCCTGCGGCGTGTCCCCGAACAGCATGGACGCATATGGGCGCTTCGGATGCGAGGCACGGTAGCCGAGCAGGCGCCAGACCGGTTCGTCGCGAGCATGGCCGAGGAGGTCCCAGAGCGCCATTTCGACGCCGGAAAATGTGTGGGCGGCCTGCAGCAGATCCATGCTGTCGTATTCGACAGTTGCCGCGATCCGACGGATGTCGTCGGGGCCGTCGATGGTTTCACCGAGCACGGCTGCACCAACCGGGCGGCAGACGCCGTGCGACATCGGGCAAACGAAGGCAGCGATGGAGGGCAGGGGGGCCGCCTCGCATTCGCCCCAGCCGACATGACCGCCGGCAGCGACGCGGACCAGCAACGCGTCCTGGCTGCCGTCGGCTTCGGTCGTGATCTCGGGCATGGCGAGGTAAAACAGATCGACTGCTTCGATCTTCATGACGAACGATCCTGGCGGGTGCGATGCTCGCGAGCGTACAATACTGCGGCGGGGTTGAACTGCACGTCTGCGTCGAGCGGGAACATCGGATGGGCGCAAATGGTGTGGCCGAGCGTCTTGATGTTGGCAGAGGTGGCGCCGGGGACATCGATGTTGAAATTCTTTTCGACCCATTCATCGTACATGTGGTACTCGGTGTGCGGCGACTTCACGACGATGAGGTCGTAGTCGCGCGGGTTGATGCCAACGGCGTAGTACATGGCGCGGTCGAACAGGCTCACCGAGCGGCTCATCACCACCACCGAGGCGTTGCCGTAGGTCAGTACCGCGGTGGGGCCGGCATCGAGGCCGGCGCGCATGGTCTCAAGACGGGCTTGGCCGTCGGAGAGCAGCCGCACCTTCGCGGTCACCTGCATGGGCGGGAAGCGTGTTGGGTCGTGGCAGCCGCCCAGAGTGACATCGATGGTGGCGCCAACGCCGGCCTGATGCGCGGCCTGTGCAGCGCCGGGGTCGACGATCTGCGCGAGCGCGCGCTTGTCGTAGCCCGCGTCGTGCAGTGCCTTCAGGATCAGGTTCGAATCGCCGGACGCGCCGGAGGATGTTGCGTCCGCGGCGTCGGTGAACAGAACCGGGCCTGCCATGGTGCGGGCCTGCGCGATGGCGCGTTCGACCGAGATGAACTTGCCCTGCATGCGGTGACGCTGGGGCCAGAACTCGCCGGCGAGGCGCAGCGCTTCCCGTTCGGCGCGCACGGGGTCATCCGCGGTCATGACGACGGCCTGGCTACAGAGTTCCGGCACGTCGGTGAAGGGGTTGCCGATCATGACACCTGCCGCGAGGGCGGTGCCGTCGCGTTCGATGCGCTGGCATTCGCGGATGATGTCGCCGTAGCAACCGGACTTGGTGATCAGTTCGTCTCCGCGGACGAGTGCGGGAATGACGACGCGGGCAATGGTGGTGCGGCACGAATGTGCCAGCAGGCGCAGCAGCAGGCGGGCAGCGCGCGCGCCGGTGTCGGCGAAGTCGACATGTGGATAGGTGTGATAGATCGCAAGACCGTTGATCTGCCGCAGCATGCGGTCGGTGAGGATGCCGTGAAGATCGAGGGAGATGACGATGGGGATGTCGGGGCCCGCGAGGCGGCGGATTTCCTCGAGGATCCAGCCTTCGGGGTCTAGTTCGCCTTCGGCGCCCATGGCACCGTGCAGCGAGACGTAGATGCCGTCGACGCCGTTCAGCTTTGGCGGAATCGTTGCGATGAACTCGCGGGACAGGTGCTGCCAACCGCGCGCGGACAGCAGGCCGGCACTGCCGGCGCGGGCACTGTAGGCAGGCACAACCTCGATACCGACGGCCGCGCGGAACACCGCGAGCGCGCCTCCGACGGGGCTGTTGAGGCTGTCTTGGCACAGGATCTCATCACCGCGCTGGACGGTGAAATGGTCGTAATCCGAGAGCAGAGGATTGAACGACGAGATTTCCTGCATGCACTCCGCGATCAGGACTCGTTGCATGATTCTGCCTTGGTTGCGTCCGTCATGCGCGTCGCAGCGGGTGGCGCGCGGACGGGTATGTCGGGGCGATGTACGGCACTATCATCCACCGAGCCGCATCGGCCGCCAAGAGCAGCCGTAGCGCCGCTACGGTGGCGTTGAAAGAAAGAACAACCGCATGGGTACATCCATCGACAACCGCTCCATCCGGATCACCTCGATAGAGGTCGCGCCGTTGCTGGGGGAAAGCCCGAAAGGCGGATGGTCGGCAGAAATCCGGCCGGAGGACTCGATCCATGCGCTGATTGCCGTACACACCGACGCGGGGATAACCGGCCATGGCAGCGTGTTCACGGACGGCCGCCTGGTGCAGGCGGGAGTGCAGGTACTGGCGCCGCTGTGGCGTGGCGAGAATGCACTGGAGCCCGAGCGCGTCTCGGAGAAGCTGCACCAGAACACATTCTGGATGGGCCGCGGCGGCACGCTCACGCATACCATCAGCGGCATCGACATCGCGCTGTGGGATATTCTCGGCAAGGCGACGGACATGCCGGTCGGCAGGTTGCTGGGCGGCTGCTATCGCTCGCGCGTGCTGCCATACTGCTCACTGCTGATGGAGGAGCCGCCGCAGATGCGCGATGTCGTCGCGCGCTACCGGGCCGAGGGGTTTCGCGCCTTCAAGATTGGCTGGGGACCGTTCGGGCGGCGCGACGATACCCGGCTGGATGAAGCCATCGTGAGTGCAGCGCGGGAGTCGGCGGGGACGGACGGAAAGCTGTTCGTCGATGCGGGGGCGAGCGACGCGCACTGGCCACAGGGGCTGAAATGGGCAACGCGCACGGCCGAAATGCTCAAGGATTATGGCGTCGGCTGGTTCGAGGAGGCGCTGCGGCCGGACGCCATCGACGATTTCTGCCACCTCCGCCGGGTGAGCCCGGTACCCATCGCCGGCGGCGAGGTGTTGACGCGGCGGCAATCGTTCCTGCCCTGGCTCGCGCGCGGCGCGCTCGACATTGTGCAACCCGACGTCACCAAGGTAGGCGGCATCAGCGAGCAGCGGCGAATTGCGTGGATGGCCGACGATTTCGGCGTCCGCTATGTCGGCCATGGCTGGAATACCGCGCTGGGCCTGGCCGCGGACCTGCAGCTCGCGACGGCGCTGCCCAATGTCGAACTGGTGGAGTTCATCGGCGGCAGTCCGTATGTGGATGGCATCACGGAGACGCCGTTCTCGCTCGATGTGGACGGGCACCTTACCATTCCGGAAGCGCCTGGCCTCGGGGTGCGGCTCGATCGGGACAAGCTCGGGCGTTACACGCCGAATCCGGCGGTGCTGTTCGGCTCCTGAGCGATGCGGGGCGGGAGCGAGTGATGCGCATCACCGCAGTCGAAAGCTGTGGTCCGGTATCCGACGCGGGCAATTTGTGGCGGCGATCGACACCGCTGCCATCGAAGGCCCGCCTCGATTCGTTGGCACCGTCGCTGGAGAAGCGAGGACAACGGCAGTTTGCCGCGAGCGAAGCGCGCGGCGGGCCGTGGCGGAAACCAGCCACCGAGACGCAGCCTGAGCTTTCTGGATGACTTAAGGCGAGCTGGCGGAGCCCATCGATCCGCGGCAATCCGGAGGCCGTCTTTGCGCCGCCTGGGCTTCAGCCGGCAGGCCGGCGACAAGGCGCGCGAAGGCGTCAGCCACCCGAATCATGCGATGGCCACTGGCGGCAATTCGCGCGCGGTCAGTAGCCGCGCGCACGATCGACTTCGTTCAGCAGCGGATCGCCGCGTTTGGCGCGCCGGATGTTCTCTGCCACCACTTCCGCCGCGCTGTCCGGATCGCCGGTCCCCGCGCAATGCGGCGTCATCAGGATGCGCGGATGCAGCCAGAACGGATGCCGGGCCGGCGGCGGCTCGGGATGGAACACGTCCAGCGTAGCACCCGCCAGATGGCCGGTATCGATCGCCGCCAGCAGGTCGGCATCCACCAGATGTGCGCCGCGGCCGAGATTAACCACGAAAGCGCCCTTCGGCAGCATGGCGAATAGCCTGGCATCCAGGATATTGGTGGTCTGCGGCGTCAACGGCAGCAGATTGATCAGCACGCGCAGGCCACCGAGGAACGCCGAAAGTCCCTCGTCTCCGCTGAAGCAGGTCACCCCATCGATGGTCTTCTTCGACCGCGCCCAACCAGACACCGGAAACCCGTTCTCGGCCAGCCGCCTTGCTGCCGCAGCGCCAATGACACCCAGCCCCAAGACGCCCACCGGGCAGCTGCCGACGCCGGTCGGCATCACGTAGTCCCAGGTGGATGCACGCTGCGCCCGCTCGTGATAGTCGAAGTTGCGCGCGTAACGCAGCGCGGCAAGCAGCACGTATTCCGTCATCATTCCGGTCAGGCCACTATCGACCAATCGGGCGACGCGCACGTGCGGCGCGAATCCGTGCATGTCGAGTTGGTTGATGCCGGCACCAAGCGACTGCACCATGCGCAGACCGGTAAACGCGGCCAGGCCGCCGACCGGTGGGATCCATACGACCGCCACCTCGACCGCGGCAGGGTCGCCGATATCCGGCCAGACGCGGATGTCTTCCCCAGGCAACAGCGCCTGCAGGCGTGGTACCCACTCGGCCGGGTCATCGAGCGTGGAATGGAACATGACTGTCATGACAACATCCTCGCAGCGCGGCGCGCTGACGCGCAAGCCTTCCCGCTCGACCGCGAGGCTCGAGCGCGATGTGTTATCTGCGGAAATATCTGTGCTGTGGACGGTGCACGCAGAACGGACGATCTAGCTCCGGCCGTACCTGTCCTCGAGCCGTTCGATGTCGTCCTCTGATAGAATCAGGCCAGTCTGCACTTCAATGAAGACGACGTCTTCGGTGCCGCGGTTGGCAATTCGGTGGATGTCGCCGGTGTCGATATGCGCGGACTGGCCGGCCGACAGGTCGAACTGGCGTTGGTCGAGCGTGACCTGCGCCACGCCTGCCACCACCGTCCACTCCTCGGCGCGGTGGCGATGCCGCTGCAGCGACAGGATGCCGCCCGGCGTTACCCGAATGCGCTTGACCACGTAACCCGAACCGGCGTCGAGCACCGTCCAGTCGCCCCACGGACGCACGTCGGTTTGGCCAGCGGCATAACTATTGGACATCCCCTCGTTCTCCACATCCTATATTGACGAAAGCGATTGGAGTGGTTCAAGTCAACAGCTCAAATCGTTTCGGACGATCCCCGCGTGTCGCTCGCCCGCATAGCCCACAGCCTAGGGATTTCCACCACCACCGTCTCGCGCGCCCTCGGCGGGTTCGACGACGTGGCACTGCCGACGCGCGCGCGGGTCGCCGCTGAGGCGGCACGCATTGGCTACCGCCCCAACCAGGTCGCCCGCCGCCTGCGCCGAGGCCGCAGCGAGGCGATAGGCATGGTGCTGCCCGCCGCCCCCGGCCAGTTCGACGACCCGTTCTTCCTGCGCATACTTGCCGCCGTCGGGCCTCGGCTGGAGCAAGCCGGGCTGGACCTGCTGGTCACCACGGCGCGGCCTGGGGCCGACGAGGTCCGCGCCTATCGCCATCTCGCTGAGGGCCGGCGGGTGGATGGCGTGCTGCTGGCCCGAACGCGACGGCACGATGAGCGGATTACCTATCTCCTGGACCGCGGGCTGCCGTTCGTTGCTCACGGGCGGTGCGAGGAAGTTCGGCCGTTCGCCTACGTCGACATCGACGGCGAAGCGGCGTGCCGTGCGGCCACCGAGCGGTTGATCGACTTCGGCCATCGTCGCATCGGCCTGATCAACGCGGCGCCGGGCTACATGTTCGCGCATTTCCGCGAAGCCGGCTGGCGAGCTGCATTGCACGCGGCGGGACTTGCCGAGGGGCCGAGCGCGGCCGCTGAGCCGACCGAGGAAAATGGCTTCCTGCGAGCACGCGCCATGCTGAGCGGGCCGGACCAGCCCAGCGCCCTGGTTTGCGCCACCGACCGTCTGGCCGTCGGCGCCCTGCACGCACTGGCCTACGCGGGTCTGCGGGCCGGGCGTGAGGTTTCTGTCATTGGGTATGATGATCTGCCGTTCGCAACCTACACCGATCCGCCGCTCACCACGATGGAGCAGCCCATCGAGCGGGCCGCCGCGCGGATGGTTGATATGCTCCTGCAACTCTTGGGCGGCGCGAGTCCGGTGGGCATGCACGAATTGTGGCCTGCACGCCTGATCCCGCGGGCCTCGGATGGGCCGCCGGCATATGACCGAAGGCCGCAAATTGAAAAAATACGCCACACCCTGGGAGGGAATCGCGATGCGACGGAGGAAACTGGGCTTTAGCGCCGTCCTGCTGGGCGTGACGTTGCTGGCCGGGCGGGCGTGGGCGGACGACCTGGTGTTCCTGTCGACGCAGCTGCGCCCGATCGAGGAGGCGCAGAAGGTCCGCGAGGTCATCCTGAAGGGTGCCCCCGCGCCGGTGACCTACGTCACCGAGGACCCGCCGGCGCTGCCGGTGCGCATCAAGGCCGAACAACAGGGCGGCAAGCACACCATCAGCCTGATCGGCGCATTACATGGTGAGTTGCAGCCGCTGCTGGCACTGGACGCCCTGACGCCGCTGGACGACCTGGCGGCAACCCTGCAGGACCGCGGCATTCCCGGCGAGGTGATGAAGCTCGGACAGCTCGGCACCGGGCACCAGATGTATATTCCATGGATGCAGGCCACCTACATCATGGTGGCCAACAAGCAGGCTCTGCCATTCCTGCCCGTCGGCGCGGATATCAATGCACTGACCTATGACCAGCTTCGGGCGTGGGGCACGGCCATCCAGGAGAAAACGGGAAAGCGGTTGCTTGGCTTCCCGGCCGGGCCGAAGGGGCTGATGCACCGGTTCTTCCAGGGTTTCCTGTACCCCTCCTACACTGGCGGCGTCGTGGTTCCGTTCCGTTCGCCCGAGGCCGAGGCGATGTGGACGGAGTTCGCCGCGCTGTGGAAGACGGTGACGCCGAATTCGACCAGCTACAACTTCATGCAGGATCCGCTGCTGGCCGGCGACGTGTGGATCGCCTTCGACCACATCGCCCGGCTGCTCGATGCGCTGCGCCAGAAGCCGGACGACTTTGTCGCGTTCCCTGCGCCGTCCGGGCCGAAGGGGCGCGGCTACATGCCGGTGCTGGCCGGACTAGCGGTAGCGAAGGGCGCGCCCGACCCCAAGGGGGCAGCGGCGCTCATCGGGTTCCTGACCAAGCCTGAAACGCAGATTGCGACCGCGCGGGCGGTGGGGTTCTTCCCGGTGGTGAACGCGCCGCTGCCGGCGGACCTCGATCCCGGACTGAAGCTGGCGGTGGCCGCCATCACCGCGACGGGCGTGGCAAAGGACGCGATTCCCAGCCTGCTGCCGGTCGGGCTGGGGCAGAAGGGCGGAGAGTTCGACAAGGTGTTCATCGACACCTTCCAGCTGATCGTGCTGCGGGGCCAGAAGCCGCGGGCCGTGCTCGACCGCGAGGCCGAGGATCTGAAGAAGATCATGGCTGACACGGGCGCGCCGTGCTGGTCGCCCGACCCGCCAAGCCAGGGCGCGTGCCAGGTGAAATAGGCCATGCGCAGCGGCCGGCACGTGCCCTACCTGCTGATCGCGCCGTCGCTGATCTTCCTGACGGTGCTGTTCCTGGTGCCGCTGGGGCAGACCATCGCCCTGGCGTTCCAGGCCGACGGCGGCTGGAGCACCGCGAACTTCTCACGCATGGCCAACGACCTGAACTTTTCCGACGCGGTGGCCAACACGTTCGAAATCGTGGTCATCGTGGTGCCGCTGCAGCTCTGCGTTGCGCTTGGCATGGCGATGATGTTGCGGCACGTACAGCGCGGGCGCGACATCGTGCTGTGGATCTGGTCGATCCCGCTGGGCATTTCCGATCTCGCGGCCGGGCTGGTTTGGCTGGCGATCCTGACCGACCGCGGCTACCTCAACACGGTGCTCAACGGGCTCGGGCTGATCGATGGGCCGGAGAGCTGGCTGAGCTACGAGACGCCGGTGACGCTGCTGGCGGCTATCGTGGTGGCGGAGGCCTGGCGCGCCACCGCCATCGTTCTGGTCATCCTCGTGGCCGGTGTGCAATTGGTGCCGAAGGAATACGGCGAGGCGGCCGATGTGTTCGGTGCGACGCCCTGGCAGCGCTTCACGCGTATCATGCTGCCGCTGCTGAAGCCGTCGATCCAGACGGCGTTGATCCTGCGCACTGTGCTGGCATTCGAAATGTTCGCCATCGTGCTGTCGTTGGGTGGACGCAACTTCCCGGTGCTGGTGAGCGAGGCGTTCAACTGGCAGTACAACAACCAGGATTTCGGCGTCGCCGCCGCCTATGCGGTGGTGGTGATGGTGGTCTCGCTGGCCGCGACCATGGTTTATATCCGCGTGCTGCGCACGCCGCCCGAGCAACGGTGAGGCCGCGATGACAGTACGCCGCGGTATCTTCCTCACCGGCATCGTTGTGCTTTGCGCCTGGACGCTGGTGCCGTTGTATTTCATCGCGCTGGGCGCCGTCGGCGGGCGCGAGGCGGTGAACAGCTGGCCGAAGGCGTTCTGGCCGACTTCGGTCTCGTTCACCACGCTACGAGAATTTCTCAACATCGCCGGGGTGTGGACGTCAACGCTGTATAGCGTGGAAGCAGCCGTGCTGTGCATGTTCTTTTCCATCCTGCTCGGCGTGCCGGCGGGGTATGCCCTTGCGCGCTTCAGCTTCCGCGGCGCCACGACGTACCGGCTGATGATCCTGCTGACACGGGCTTTCCCGGTGGCGATCCTGGCGCTGCCACTGACCGTGAGTTTCATCCGGCTGGGGCTGTACGACACCCCACTCGGCGTCAGCCTGATGCACACGGCGCTCGCCTTGCCGTTCGCCGTACTGGTATCGGCCAGCCTGTTCCAGGCCATACCGCGCGAGTTCGAGGAGGCGGCCTGGGTGTTCGGCTGCTCCGGCGTCACCGGCTTCCTGCGCGTGGTGCTTCCACTGGCGCTGCCCGGGATCGCGGCGACCTCGATCTTCGCCTTCGTGATTTCATGGAACGAGGTGTTCGCGGCGACCGTGTTGACGGTGCGGCACAAGACGCTGACGGCCTATCTGCTGAGCGTGCTCGCTGAGAGCCCGCTTCACGTGCAGTTCGCCGGCGGGTTCGTGCTGATCATTCCGTCCGTTTTTTTCATCTTTCTCGTGCGGCGGCACCTGTTCGCGATGTGGGGGATAGCCAACCGATGACACACAGCACCGACAGGGGGCACTGAGGTGGCCGAGATCGTCATCGATGACGTGCGCAAGGCGTTCGGCGCGACGGTTGCACTGGAGAGCGTCAGCCTGCGCATCGCGGATGGCGAGTTCCTGGCACTGCTGGGTCCGTCCGGCTGTGGCAAGACCACGCTGCTGCGCATCATCGCCGGGCTCGAGGTACAGACCGCAGGGCGTGTGCTCATCGGCGGGCACGATGTCTCGGATCTGCCGCCGCGCAAGCGCGGACTGGCCATGGTGTTCCAGAACTACGCGGTGTTTCCGCACATGACGGTGGCGGATAATGTCGGGTTCGGCTTGCGCATGTCCGGCACCGACAAGGCGCGGATCGCGCGCCAGGTGGAGAAGGCGGCAGCGCTGCTGCATATCGAGCCGTACCTGCAGCGCTATCCTGGCCAGCTTTCGGGCGGGCAGCGCCAGCGCGTGGCGGTGGCGCGGGCGCTGGCCATTGAACCGGCGGTGCTGCTGATGGACGAGCCGCTGTCCAACCTCGATGCGCTGCTACGGCTGGAAATGCGCGCCGAATTGAAGGGCGTGCTGCAAGAGGCCGGCACCACCACGGTGTACGTGACGCACGACCAGACCGAAGCGATGGGGCTGGCCGATCGCATCGCCGTACTGCATGCCGGGCGCATCGTGCAGATGGACCGGCCTACCGAAATCTACCGCAATCCGGCAACACGGTTCGTCGGCGGGTTCGTCGGCAGCCCGCCGATGAATTTTCTTTCGCTCCCGGTATCCGGCGGGCAGGTGCAACTCGGTGCGCTCTCGCTGGCGGCGCCGACCAATGCGGACACGGTGGTGCTGGGCATCCGTGGCGAGGATCTGGAGATGGCCGAGCCGGGTGCTGGATTTCCGTTCGAGGTGCGGGTGACCGAGCCGATGGGCTCGCACACGCTGCTGACCGGCAGCGTGGCAGGACAGCAGATTCGCGTGGTCGCGCCATCCGACGCCCGGCCGCAGCAGGGCGCGGTTCTCCACTTGCGGCCGTTGCCGGGCCGGATCAGCTGGATGGACGCGACCAGCGGGGCATCGCTCGGAGCGAATGCGTGATGGTGGCACGATCGGAGCAGGCGCGCGCCGTGCTGCGGGCGAACGACCGTGGCGGCTACTGCGTGCCGACGGCGCGGCTGTATCCGTTCCAGTGGAACTGGGATTCGGCGTTCGTGGCGATGGGATGGGCAACGTTCGACGAAGCGCGGGGCTGGAGCGAGATCGAGTCGCTGCTGAAAGGCCAGTGGGAAGACGGGCTGGTTCCGCAGATCGTGTTCCACGCGCCCTCCGACGACTATTTCCCGGGCCCGGAGGTCTGGGGCATCGCGCGCACGCCGCCGACCTCCGGCATCACGCAGCCGCCGGTGCTCGCGACCGCGGTAGCGCGGCTGTGGCAGGGGGCGAAGGACGCGTCGGCGGCGGAGCAGCGTGCGGCGGCGGTCTACCCGCGCCTGCTGGCGAACCATCGGTGGTGGGCGAATGCGCGCGATCCGCAGGGTAGCGGCCTGGTGGCGACACTGCACCCGTGGGAAACGGGCATGGACAACTCCCCCGCCTGGGACACGGCCATGGCACGGGTGCCAACCGACACGGTGACGACGATCCGCAGGCGCGACACCTCGCATATCGACCCCGTCATGCGGCCGCTCGCCGAGGACTATCAGCGCTTCATCCACCTGGTTGACGCGTTCCGAGCGGTGGGGTGGCAGCCCGCGCGGATGCTGCAGGTCTCGCCGTTCAAAGTCGCGGACGTCGCCACCAACGCGATTTTGCTGCGTGCCGAGCGCGATCTTCTGCAACTGGCGGGCCGCTTCGGATCGGCGCGTGACGGTGCGGAGATCACCGAACGGATCGTACGGATGGAGACGGCGATCGGGCGGCTGTGGGATTCTGCGCTCGGGCTGTTTACGTGCCTGGACCTGATTGACGGGTCCGCCATCCCGATCGGCATATCCGGTGGCTTTCTCCCGCTGTTCGCCGGAGCGACCTCGGCGGAGCAGGCGCGCGCGCTGGCGGCGACGCTGGACCGGTGGGCCGCGCGGGTGAGGTGGCTGGTGCCGTCGACCGATCCGGGACATGCCAGCTTCGAGCCATTGCGGTACTGGCGCGGACCGGTTTGGGCAGTGGTGAACTGGATGATCGCCGAGGGGTTTGCCAACGCGGGGAACGCGCCGATGGCCACCCGCATCCGCGACGACACGCGACGGCTGATCGACGCCGGCGGGCTGTCGGAGTATTTCGATCCGACCGACGGCAAGGGTGTCGGCGGCGCGGATTTTTCCTGGACAGCAGCGATCTGGCTGCTGCTGGAGGACGCCGGCGCCACCGCGTAGGCGGGGGCACGCAGCCCGCTTCCCGGGGCGTTGCGGCGGCCACCTTGTTGGTCTGGTCGTTCTCGACGACGTCCACCACCGGGGCGTTGCTGCATCGAGACAGGTGTTGCGGCACCGTGGGTCATATTCGGGCGCCCGCCACATGGTGCATCATAGCTTGGTGGTCACGAAGACGTGCTGCCTCCCGCTGAATTGTCCCCGCCTTCAACGCCTCCTGCGTCGCATCGCCGACCGCTACTTCATTCCGGTACAGTTCCGTACAATCCAGGTGTCGAAATCCCACTTCCAATGCGGTCCTGGCAGCTTGTTTGGTGGCGGCCTCACCGAATGAGGAGCATCGCGGCATGGATTTTGAGAGGATCGTGTTGCGACCACGGCTTTTCTCGGATCCACAGGAGCTGCAATGGCGACGGAGTGTGACGCCGCCTGGTCCGAATTTCTGCCTGTGGACCGCTATCACGGGCGGCCGGGGACTGTTTTCGCTTGCCTGGACGAGCATGGTGCGCGCCGGCTGTAGCCGCCGTGGCAAGAATGGCGCAATGTCCCGCTGCCGGCCAATGAGCCGGGACGGGAGACGACAAACGTTCAGGAGAACAAACATGATCGGTCGCAGAGCTGCGATGGCGAGCGGATTTGCCGTCATGGCAACCGGGTTGCCACGCGCCCGTGCCGCCCTCGCCAATACGGTGAAGATCGGCAACACGATGCCGTACAGCGGTCCCGCCTCGACCTATGGCGTGATCGGCCGCACCGAGAGCGCGTTCTTCAAGATGGTCAACGAGCAGGGCGGCGTTGACGGCCACATGATCGATTTCATCTCCTACGATGACGGCTACAGCCCGCCCAAGACGGTGGAGCAGGTGCGCCGGCTGGTCGAGGAGGATCAGGTCGATTTCTGCTTTCAGAACCTGGGCACGCCCTGCAATTCGGCAATCGCGGAGTATCTGAACCACAAGAAGATACCGCACCTGTTCGTTGGTTCCGGCGCGAGCAAGTGGGCCGACATCAAGAAGTATCCCTGGACGATGGGCTTCCAGCCCGGCTATCGCACCGAAGCGCAAATCTACGCCAAGCACATACTGGCGAACGTGAAGGATCCGAAGCTCGCGATCCTGTATCAGAACGACGACTTCGGTAAGGATTATCCGACCGGCGTGCGCGACATCCTGGGCGACGACTGGGACAAGATCGTCGTAAGGACCGCCAGCTATGAGACCACCGATCCGACGATCGATTCACAGATTGTCGAGCTGCAGAGTTCCGGCGCCAACGTGCTGCTGGTTGCGGGCATTCCGAAGTTCGCCGCGCAGTCGATCAGCAAGGTTTACGCGTTGAACTGGAAGCCAGCCTTCTACATGACCAACGTGGCGATCTCGGTCGGCGCCGTGATCACCCCGGCCGGGCCGGAAAAGGCCGTCGGCATGCTCAGCACGGCCTATCTGAAGGACCCGACCGATCCGGTGTTCAAGGACGACGCCGGCATGAAGCATTGGCGGGACTTCATGGCGCAGTATATGCCGGGCGGCGATGTCACCGATGCGAGCTACGTGTTCGCCTATGCCGTCAGCAATACGATGCTGCAGGTGCTGAAGCAGTGCAATGGCGACTTCTCGCGTGACAACGTGATGAAGCAGGCGGAGAACCTGCACGACTACGAGCTGCCGGTGCTGCTCCCCGGGATCAAGCTGAACACGACGCACACCGACCATCGTCCGATCACGTCGATGCAGTTCATGAAGTGGGATGGCAAGACCTGGGTGCGCTTCGGCGAGTTGATGGCCGGCGCGACGGTGTAGCGCGCTGTCGGCGGGGCGGCCTCAGGGCCGTCCTGACCGGTGGTACGGATGACCGGCCGCGATCGAGCGCGCGCGATACACCTGTTCGGCCAGCATGACGCGGGCGAGGAAGTGCGGCCAAGTCAGCCGTCCGAGCGACAGCACATAGCCGGCGCGAGCGATCACCGGCGCGTCCAGCCCTTCTGCGCCGCCGATCAGGAAACACACTGGGCGGCCCGCCGCCAGCCAGCGCTCGAGCAGGCGCGCCAGTTCCTCGCTATCCGGCATCGTTCCGCCGGGATCAACAGCGATAACCGATGCCGGATCGGGCAGCGCGCCCAACAGCGCCTCACCTTCGCGTCGCTTCACCGCCGCCGCCGCGCCGCGTGCCTCGGCGATCTCGGTCACCGTGAATTTCGGCCGCAGCCGCATATTGTAGCGCGTGAACAGGTCGGCCTCCGGACCGCCGCGCAGTCGGCCGACAGCTATCAGACGCAGCATCCTCGTCCCACCCCTTGCGGTCGTGCACGGCAATGCCGACCATGCGCATGCGCGGACCATAGGGGGAAGCGATGACGTGGCCTACGCAGCAGGGAACCTTCGACGCCGGGAACCTGACGTTGCATTCCGGCGCCGTACTGCACAGCGCGCGCTTGTCATGGAAGGCGCACGGCACGCTGGCGCCGGCGCGCGACAACGTCATCGTCTATCCTACGAGTTACGGCGCACAGCATCCCGACCTCGAGTGGTTGATCGGCCCCGAAGGCGTTCTGGACCCGACCCGCTGGTTCATCGTGATCCTGGACATGTTCGGCAACGGGCTGTCGTCCAGTCCTTCCAACACCGCGGACTATCCGCCGCTGGTGACGATCTCCGACAACGTGCAGACCCAGCGCCGCGCGCTCCAGGCGATGTTCGGCATCGAACATGTTGCCTGCGTATATGGCTGGTCGATGGGCGCGTTGCAGGCCTATCACTGGGCCGCGCTGTTCCCCGACGCCGTGGACCGCATCGTGGTGAACTGCGGTGTGGCTCGCACCGCCGTGCACAACCAGGTGTTTCTCCGCAGTCTGATGGCGACACTGGAGGCGGCCCCGGAGCATCTTGGCGACGGCCGGTTTTCGGCTGAGCCGCGCGCAGCGAAGCGAGCATTCGGGCGTATCTATGCGGCGTGGGCGCTTAGTCAGGATTTCTATCGCGCGGGCTTGCACCTGGCGTCCGGGCCGCGGCCAAATCTCGGCGCGCCGGACCTCGAGACGTTCCTGCGCACCGATTGGGAGGATCGCTTCGGCGCGCGCCCGGCCGCCAATCAATACGCCCAGCTTCGCACGTGGGATACCGCCGACATCAGCGACAACGCACAGCATCGCGGTGATCTGCCGCGCGCGTTGCGGGCGATCCGCGCGCGGGTGCTGCTGATGCCGAGTGAGACCGATCTGTATTTCTGCGTCGCCGACAATGCGGCCGAGTTGCCGTTCCTGGCGCGGGCGGAGCTGAAGCCGATCCACAGCATTTGGGGGCATCGCGCCGGCAACCCGGCGGCGCACCCAATGGATGCGCGGTTTATCAAGGACGCCGTGCGGGACTGGCTCGCGCGGTAGCAGATCGAGGAGAAGCGGTATGGCGACGATTACTGCAAGCAATCCGCCGACCTTGCGTGCACCGGCGGGCTACACACACTCAATGCTGATCCAGGGCGAACAGCATCGTCTTATCATGTCCGGCCAGGTCGGAATTGCGGCGGATGGGTCGGTGCCAAATACCGGCGAAGGCCAGATCGCTCAGGTATTCGCCAATCTTCGAGCGCTGCTGGCGGCGAACGGGATGAGCATCGCCAATCTGGTCAAGACGACGGTATTCCTGACCGACCGGTCCCTGCTGGCTTCGTTCCGTGCGGCGCGCGATGCGGTGTATGGCGGGCATGCGCCGTGCTCTACCCTGTTGTTCGTCGCGGGACTGGCCGATCCGCGGTTTATGGTGGAGATCGAGGCAGAGGCGGTGGCGTAGCCGACCGGACCCCGGGCCGCATTCAGCGGCGCACTCCGAGCTTCTCAGGTATGCTCCCCAACGTCTGCCCGGTCGGCCTTCAGTCGGCGGCGGTCACCGGTTGGTGCGCGCGCAGGAACGTGCGTACGTGGCGCACTGCCTGGACAATCTGGTCCTTGGTCTCCTTCCAGGGGTAAATGCTCGCTTCGGCGTGAGGCGCGAGACGCACGGTCTCCATGGCTACGGTGTACGGGTGGGCCGGGACGTCGTCGGGCAGGACCAGTAAGGGCGTCTGGCAGTTGCGCACGAAATCGCGTGTCACGGTGAAGACGAAGTCGGGGTTGGCGCCGTACATTCTCTTCAGGAACGCATCGACCATCGCCATCGTGATATCGGGACGGCGTTCGCACAGTGGTGGACCCCAGCCCTTGATGTTGTTCTGGTAGAACAGATCGGGCAGCTCGGGACGGAACCCGCTGGGCTGCGCCAGCACGGCGGCTACGACGCGATCAGACGCCCTCCGCAACATGTTCCAGATGAGGGGGCCGCCGATGCAGAAGCCCATCACCATGAACTCCCGGATGCCCAGATGATCCATCAGGCCAAGGTGGTCATCGGTGTAGGCGTCCCAGGGCCGGTCGATCTCGATCGGGCCGGAGGACCGGCCGCCGTTGGCATTGCGCAGGTCCGCCACGATGCAGCGGTACTCGCCCTCGAACTCCTCGATTGCGTTGAACGGCCCCTTCTCTTTGACGAAGGGGATCGTCGAGTTCAGACCCCCACCGGGGATGAGCAACAACGGGAAGCCGGAGCCGGCCTCTTCGTAGTGGATGCGGACATCCGCTTTCTCGTAGAACGGCATGGCGGTTTCTCCCCAATGGACGATCGTATCTGTTCACAAAGGCCGCCGCGCCACCAGTCCACCGCGCCCTTGACCCCCAGGGGGGTTTCCCTCACACACCGACAACCCCCCAATTCACGGGAGAAACCCATCGATGCGCGATACGGGCGAGTTCCTGTTCACCTCTGAATCCGTCTCCGAAGGCCATCCCGACAAGGTCGCCGACCGGCTCAGCGACACCGTGTTGGATGCGTATCTGGCTGCCGACCCATATTCGCGCGTCGCCTGCGAGACCTTGGTCACCACCAACCGCGTGGTGTTCGCCGGTGAGACCCGTGGACCGGCCACGGTCACGCCCGACCTGCTGCACCATCTGGCCCGCATGGCGATCCACGACATTGGCTACGACCAGGCCGGCTTCAGTTGGGACAAGGCGGACATCGCCTGCCACCTGCACGCGCAGTCGTCCGACATCGCGCAAGGCGTGGACGCTGCCGGCAACAAGGACGAGGGCGCCGGCGACCAGGGCATGATGTTCGGTTACGCGTGCCGCGAGACCGAAGCGCTGATGCCGGCGCCGATCCACTACGCGCATGCCATCCTGCACCGCATCCGCGAGCTGCGGCACGTTCGCGACAAGTCGGTGGAAGGCCTGCTGCCCGACGCCAAGAGCCAGGTTACCCTGCGCTACGTTGACGGCAAGCCGGTCGGTGCGACCAGCATCGTGGTTTCCACCCAGCACGTCGAGGACCTCGAGCAGGCCGAGATCAAGCGAATGCTGTGGCCGATCGTGAAGAGCACACTGCCGGACGGCTGGATGTGCCCGGACGGCGAGTTCCACGTGAACCCGACCGGCAAGTTCGTCACCGGCGGCCCGGACGGCGACTGCGGCCTGACCGGGCGCAAGATCATCGTCGATACGTATGGTGGCGCGGCCCCGCATGGCGGCGGTGCGTTCAGCGGCAAGGACCCCACCAAGGTGGACCGCTCTGCCGCATACGCCTGTCGGTATCTGGCGAAGAACGTGGTGGCGGCGGGGCTGGCCGATCGCTGCACCATCCAGATCAGCTACGCGATCGGCATCGCGCGCCCGCTATCGGTGTATGTCGATCTACAGAACACCGGCAAGGACGTGGACGAGACGCGGATCGAGAGCACTCTCCGCGAGCTGATGAACCTCACGCCGCGCGGCATCCGCGAGCATCTGCATTTGAACCGGCCGATCTATGTGCCCACCTCGGCGTATGGCCATTTCGGTCGCGAGCCGGACCGGGAGAGGGGCACCTTCACGTGGGAGAAGACCGACCTGGCACCAGCGTTGCGGGCAGCCTTCGGGCGCTGAAGCCGCCGCCGGACCGGTTGTACGGCCGCGGCCGCGGCCATCGCCTGCGGCAGCGCCAGCTCCACCTGCTCGCGGTCACCCTGCCGCGGCTGGCGTTCGCGCCGGAGCAGGCATGGCGACCGGCGAAGCTGTGGCTTGAGGTCGGGTTCGGCAGCGGCGAACATGCGCTGGCGCAGATCGCGGCGCATCCGGAGGCAGGCCTGATCGCCTGCGAGGTGTTCGACAACGGCATCTGCTCGCTGCTCTCGCGTCTGGTGCCTGAGGGCGAGGAGGCGACTGGGCCGATTGCCCCCCAACCTGCGGCTGTGGAGCCGACGATGCGCGGGCATTGCTGCGGTTGCTGCCGGACCAATGGCTCGATCGGCTGTTCCTGCTGTTCCCCGATCCCTGGCCGAAGGCGCGCCATGCCAAGCGCCGCTTCGTCCACCCGGCGCTGCTGCCGCTGCTCGCGCGCGTGCTGACGCCGGGTGCCGAGTGGCGTGTGGCCAGTGATGATCCGACGTACCAGGCCTGGGTGGCAGAGGTGATGGCGGCGCAGTCGCTGTTCGATGCCCCGCCGCCCGCCACCGAACGACCGCAAGACTGGCCACCGACGCGCTACGAAGCGAAGGCCCTGCGCGAAGGTCGAGTACCTCGATACTGGACGTTCATCCGGCGCTGACCGCCGGCATCGCCATGCTGCGGCCATAGCGCTGCGCGGGGACCTCGACCCACCCGTGCAGCCACCACGCCGCGAGAATCGGCAGCACCACGGCCCCCGGGATCCAGAGTACGGTGAACAGCGCTGCATCTCCCCCGGCGAGCGTGGCCAGCATGACCCCCAGCAGCTTCTGCACCGGCTCGTTGACGAGGTAGATGCAGTACGACACCGCACCCAGCCAGACCAACGGTCTCGATTGCAGCATCGCGGCCAATCCCCCCATCGTCATCCTCGTGCAAGCGGGGACCCAGCCACCTGCTCCCCGCTGGCTCGGGGATGACAATGATAGCTGCGCCGCGAGACAGACTGTCCACACCACCGGCGGCAGCAGCTTGTCGAGGCCACCCTGGGCGGCGCACACGGCCAAATTCGCGGCGAGCACGGCCAGATAGGCGTGCCATCCTGTCCGCCCCTCCCGCACCACGATCGCGCTGACCACCCCCAGCGCGAAGTACTGCGCCTTGTTCGGCAGGAAGGCGCGGCTGAACTGCCACGCCTCCGGCACCACCGCTTGCCAGGCAATCGCCGCCGCCGCCATCGCCAGGAACGCCCATGCCATCCGTCGCAGCCCCAATTGCGCGCCGATCAGCAGCGCGAGCAGATAGAACTGCCATTCAGTCGACAGGCTCCACGACGCGCCCAGGAAGCCGACCCAGACATCGGGCAGCACGCCGTTGGGAAACAGTCCGTGCGTCATCGACAGATGGGTTGCGACGAAGCTGGCCCAGCGGGACGGCCAGCCGCCCGACCAGATCTCCCGCGCCGGGCTGTCGGGTCCAATCCACGTCATGCGCTCGAAACCGGTCGCCAGCGGCTGCACCGCCACGGCGAACACGAACACCACCAGAAACACCGGATAGATCCGCGTCACCCGAGCGATCAAGAACGGCACCGATCGGTAGGAGAAACTCGTGAGCGACTGCACGATCACCAGGCCGCTGAGGATGAAGAACACGTCCACTCCGGCGCCGCCGTGCTGGAACAGCCAGTGCAGCCAGCGCGGCAACGGCGCGAACGGCAGCGTGTGGCTGAGCATGACGTAACACGCCAGCACGCCGCGGAGCCCATCCAGGCATGTCAGCCGCCGCATACCGGCCAGCATCGCGGATGCGGCTTAACAACCCGCGAAAAATCTCCGCCCCGCCTGCATCCGATCTGTCCGGTGGCAACGATAGGGGACAGCGGCCGCTGATGGCCGCTCCACCAGAGGAGAGACCACCATGAAGCGTACTGCCCTGTTCGCCGTGATCCTGCTGGCGTCCGTCGCTCCCGTGTCCGCCCAGGACATGTCCGCCTCGACCGTTCGGGTCGGCGGTCAGGCCATGTTCCCGTCCAAAACCATCGTCGCCAACGCGGTGAACTCCGCCGACCACACCACACTGGTCGCCGCGGTGAAGGCCGCCGGCCTGGTCGATACCCTGAACGGCCCCGGCCCGTTCACCGTGTTCGCGCCGACCAACGAGGCGTTCGCTTTGCTGCCGGCCGGCACTGTGGAGGGTCTGGTGAAGCCCGAGAACAAGGCCACGCTCACCAAGATCCTGACCTACCACGTGGTGGCCGGGAACTACGACAGCAACAAGCTGCGGTCGCTGATCCTCGAGGGCAATGGAACAGCGACGCTGAATACCGTGAGCGGCGGCAAGCTGTGGCTGATGATGAACGGCTCGTCGAACATCACGGTGAAGGACGAGAAGGGCGACCTCGCCGACATCACGATCTCCGATGTGCGCCAGTCGAACGGCGTGATCCAGGTCGTCGATCACGTGCTGCTCCCGCGCGCCTGATCGACCGGTGCGGGCGGCCTCGCCCCCGAAGGCCGCCCGCATTGCTTCGCTGGAGGGATCAAGCATGCCCTGCTGGCGCTGACCTGCCGCGAAAAGCCATTGCCGGCAGCATACGGCTTCCCGGTAAAGCTGTACGTGCCGACCGAGCCCGGCCGCAAGAATCCGAAGCACATCGTCGCCGTCCAGGCGACCGATGTGTATCCGGGCGGGGTCTGGGAGGACTACGGCTACAACTGGTTCATTGGCAGTTGATGCGGTCCCGCTGGTGCCAACATGCGGTGATGCCGCACGCGGATCGGCAGCAGCACGAACAGCGCCAGTACGACCACCAGCATGTTCATCCCCGCCGCGGCCAGGAACACCGCCTCCCAAGAGCCGGTCGCGGTCTTCAACACGTTGGCGAACGGCACCAGGAAGGCTGACGTGCCCTTCGCGGTATAGAGCATCATCGAATTGGCGGTAGCATACCGGGTGCCGAACAGATCGGTACAGGTGGAGGGGAACAGGCTGAAGATCTCGCCCCAGGTGAAGAAGATCAGCGCGGCGCTGATCACGAACGTCCAAGGGCTGGAGCCGAACAGCGCCAACAGCCAGTAGCTGAGCGCGCCGAGCGTGAAGGCGAGCGCCATGGTGTATTCGCGGCCGATCCGGTCGGATATCGCACCGAAGAACGGTCGCGCCAAGCCGTTCATCACGTTGTCCACCACCAGCGCGACGCTCAGCGTTGTCGCCCCGAGAAATATGACGGTGGTGGACAGGCCGAAGTCCTTGGCGATCGGCGCGAGCTGCGCGGTGGCCATCAAGCCGCTCGACGACACCAATACGAACATGAAGTACAGCAGCCAGAACGCCGGTGAGCGCAGCACCGCCATGCTGGTGTAGCTGCGTGACGACTGTGGCACCGCGGAGCGGACCATTGCTGGCAACTCGGTGCCAGGCAGCGGGCCGTGCAGCATCTGGGCGACGACCAGCAGCACCACGCCCTGTGCCACGCCAAACCACAGGAAGGCGGAGGCGTAGCCGAAAGTATCGATCACCAGCCGGATCGGAACCACGGTGAGCGCCGCGCCGGCGCCGAACCCCGCGGCGGTCAACCCAACGGCGAGGCCGCGCCGATCGGGGAACCACTTCATGGCGTTGCCGACGCAGGTGGCGTAGATCGCGCCGGCGCCGGTGCCTGAGATCGCCGCGCCGACGTACAGCATTTCAAGCGAGGTGGCGTAGGCATTGATCACCCAGGCGATGCCGACCAGGATACCGCCGAAGCTGATCATCAGGCGCGGGCCGGTGCGTGGGCCGAGGTGATCGACGATGTAACCCTCGATCGGGGTCAGCCAGGTTTCCGTGGCGATGAAGATGCTGAACGCGATCTGGATCTCGGCGATGCTCCAGCCATGCGCCTGGTGCATCGGATCGACGAACAAGGTCCAGGCGTATTGCAGGTTGGCGATCAGCACCATGCACAGCACGCCGAGCCATAGCTGCAGCCACCGGTTTGCGGACATCAAGATCTCCCCGAGTTTGCTCTTCTTGTTATTTGTCAGTTCTATAACGGCGGCGGTGGGGGCTTCCGATTAGACGTCCGGAATGGGAATAGCAAGCGGCCCAGATCAAAGTCTTCAGGACAATCGGGCGAGTGATTGGAGCCGTCGAACCGCAAAAGAATCTTGACGCGGAGGACGATCGAGCGCCGCGGAGCATGGATTGCATGCGCTGTGCGCACGCCGGAATTGGATCTCCGTGGCGCTCCGTGGTGCTCGATCTTCCTATGTGTTGAACGCTTTGCTCTTTGGTATCCGGCCGCTCCGACGGATCGGATGTGCATCCGATTGCACCGATCAGGTCTTCTCGAAGTCGATCCGCTCGACCACCGGCAGGCGCTGCAGGTAGCGACGCAGGCAGTCGAGACCCAGTTCGACCGCGCCGAGCCGTACCCACTCGCGACCTCCCAGGATGCGCGAGCGCCGGAAGGCGACGTCCTCCGCGGTGGCGATCGCGATCCAGATGGTGCCGCCGAAATCGATACGGTCCGGTCCCTCGTCAAGGTCAATCAGCACCGCCAAGGCGTGCGTCGCACCGGCGTGAATGCGCGCGGCCTGGGCCACGGCCTCCACGGTTTCCTGCGTGAGGTCACCGGCGAGACCGAAGCCCTTGATGTCGAGTGCCTTGTGCAGTACGGTGCGATCGCGCACGGTGACGCCGCAGCGCAGCACGTGTTCGGCGCCCGGCAGATGGCCGATGCGCGCTGCCATCTGGCCGCTGGTAAAGGTCTCGACCAGCGCCAGCGTTCCGGTCTGGCGCGTCAGTTCCGCGAGCACCACACCTTCCAACGTCTGATCGTCCTCGGCCATGATGAAGTTGCCGAGCCGATTGCGCACCTCCGCCTGTACCGGTTCCAGCTTGCGCCGGACATCGTCCATATTGGCGCCGCGCACCGTCAGCTTGGTTTCGAGCTGCGGGTAATGCGCGCGGAAGCCGAGTTTCACGCTGCCATCGGGCACCAGTTCCTCGACGCCGGCGAGCAGCGCGTCGACATGCGATTCGCCGAGACCGTAGGAGTGGAAGCGCTTGAGATGGATCGTCGCGGGCGCGCCGCCACGGGCGAGCAGACGTGGTATCACCTGCTCCTCCAGCATGCGGCGCAATTCGCGTGGCACGCCGGGCGTGAAGAAGAAGCGTGCCCGCCCGATGTCGAGCGCGAAGCCACAGGCGGTGCCGATCGGGTTGTCGATGACCTCAGCGGTGGCGGGCAGCATCGCCTGCTTGCGGTTGTTCGGCGGCATGATGCGGCTGCGCTTGCTGAAGAAGGCTTCCATCGTCTCCAGCCATTCCTCGTTCAGCACGAGATCGACGCCAGCGGCCTGCGCCGCGATCTCCTGCGACAGATCATCCACGGTAGGCCCGAGGCCGCCATTGACGATCACCGCATCGGCACGCTGGGAGGCGAGGTGGAAAGCTTCGAGCAGGCTCTCGCGATCGTCGCCGACCGTGGTGCCCCAGTGGACTGACAGGCCGACGTCCTCGAGCTTCTGGCTCATGTAGTTGAAGTTGGTGTTGACGATCTTGCCGGTGAGGACTTCGTCTCCCGTGCAAATGATCTCGATGCGCATGACGGTTCCTGTCGGCTGGTCCGGTCGGTATCCTGAGCGTTATTGCGGACGCGCGTCCAGATGGCGGCAGGCGCCCGATCGTCATGTGCGCCGTGCCGCGTGCAAGGCACCGCGCAGGAGATCGCCGCTGGCGCGCAGGTCGGCGTCCTCGTCGTGGCTCGGCGGACGCCACTGCGCCAGCGGCAGCGACAGCAGATGACCGGTGCGGCGGAACGGCTCCAGCGTGATCGCTCCCAGATAGTCGATCTCGGCGAGCGCGCGACATATCGACGGCCAATCCATATGGCCGGTGCCGAGAAAGCCGCGATGGTTCTCGTTCGCCTGGAAATGGATCAACAATGGACCTGCGAGGCGGATCGCCTGCGGCAGGTCGTCTTCCTCCATGTTCATGTGGAACGTATCCAGCATGATGCCGACCAAGGGGTGATCGACCAGCGTGCAGAGCGCCACCGCCTGCCGGGCAGTGTTGCAGAAGTCCGTCTCGAAGCGGTTCAGCGGCTCGATGGCGAACCGGACACCGCTGCCCTCGGCGAATTCTGCCGCCTCGCGCAGCCCTTCGGTGACGCGTTTCACCCGTTCGCGCCGCGCCACCTCGTCGATCGGCGACGGCGCGCGGCCGGCGAACACCAGCGGCGTGCCGTACAGCGGTCCACCGACGATGGTCGCGCCGCATGCGTGCTGCGGCGTCGATACAGCGGCGCAGATAGTCCACGCCCGCTTTGCGCGCCGACGCATCGTCCGATGCCAGGTCGCGCTTGCAGATTGACCCGCGCGGCAAGCTGCAGGAACAGTCCGGCATCGCGCGCGGCACTGCCGGCGGCGGCGGGATCGAGCTCGCCGTCCTCCGGCACCAGCAGTTCGCAGAAATCCATCCCTGCCGCCTTCATCCGCGCGAACAACGGGAAGTGCGCGGCGGTGAACGGCCGCGCATAGCTCATCGAGATCACGCCGATCGGGTTCATCCCTTCACCGCGCCTCCGGTCAGGCCGCCTACCAAGCGGCGTTGCGCGAACAGGAACAGGATGGTGGCGGGCAGCGCCACCAGCGTGCCGCCGGCCATCAGCAGACCCCACTGGATCTGGTTCTCGCCGATGAACAACTGCAACGCCACCGTCACCGTGCGGACGTTGCGACCGGTCATCATCAGCGCGAACAGGTATTCGTTCCACGAGGTGATGAACAGGTAGATGCCGACCGCCACCACGCCGGGCATGGCGAGCGGCAGTACCACCAGCAGCATCGCCTGCATGCGGGTCGCGCCGTCGATCATCGCCGCCTGGTCGAGTTCCTGCGGGATGCCGTCGACATAGCTGGTCAGCAGCCAGATCGCGAACGGCAGGGTGAAGGTGGCGTGGCCGGCGATCAGCGCGAAATAGGTGTCCAGCAGGCCGAAGTCGCGCATCAGCACGAACAGCGGCAGGATCAGCATGACGACGGGGAACATGTTGATCACCAGGAACTGCGTGCGCAGCCAGTTGCGGCCGCGAAAGCGGAACCGCGAGAAGGCGTAGGCGGCAGGCAGTGCCAGTGTCAGCCCGAGGGTGACGGCGCCACAGGCGACGATCAGACTGTCGCGCAGGTTTTGCGCGAAGCTGGTGCGGCGCAGCAGCTCGATGTGGTGGATCAGCGTAAGCTGGTGCGGCCAGAGCGCGATCGGCGAGCGCGTCAGTTCCGCATCGGGACGGATCGAGGACAGCATCATCCAGATCCACGGCAGCAGCGCGAAGCCCAGGATCAGCACGACCGGCAATTCGGTACCCAGCAGGCGGTTGAGGCGCGTCATTCCGCGCGGCTCCGCCACACATAGCTCACCACCACACCGAGCAGCAGCACCGTCAGCAGTACCGCAAGCGCGGATCCCTGGCCGTAGTTGCCGCCCGACCACGCGGTGAGGAACGCGTGCAGCGGCAGCGTCTGCGTCGCGGTACCCGGCCCGCCGCCGGTCATCACCAGGATCAGGTCGAGCGAGTTCGCCACCCAGATCATGCGCAGCAACAGCGCGGTGGCGATGACACCGGCGAGACCCGGCAGCGTGATGTGGCGGAACTTCCCCCACGCACCCGCGCCATCGATCGAAGCCGCCTCGTAGAGTTCGCCGGGAATCGCCTGTAGACCCGCGAGCAGTGTCACGGCGAAGAACGGAAATCCCTGCCAAACCACGGCAAGGATCACGCCGGCCATCGCGGTGCTCGACTGCGCCAGCCACGGCACCGAGTGCGGCAGGATGCCCAACAACACGCCGATGTTGTTCAGCACGCCGAGATTGAAGTCCAGCATCCAGGTCCAGATCAGCCCGATGATCACAGATGGCAGCGCCCATGGCACCACCACCAGCGCCCGCGCGATGCCGCGCCAGGCGAAGCTGCGGTTCAGCAGCAGCGCGGTGGTGAAGCCGAGGGTGAACTGCAGCGACACGGCGCAGATCACCCAGACCAGCGAGTTGGTCAGGCTCTCCCAGAATACCGGATCGGCCAGTGCGCGCGTGTAGTTCCCTAGGCCGATGAACGGGCGCGAGCGGGGTCGGAACAGGATCACGTCGTGCAGCGACAGCCACAGCGTGTCGAGCACCGGCAGCAGCACCAGGATCGCCGCGGCGGCCAGCGCCGGCGCCAGCATCAGCCACGGCGTTGCGGCGCGCCTCAACCGAAGAACAGCTTCTCGAACGCCTGCATCATGGCGTCTGGCTCGATCTGCCCGAGCAACGCCTTCTGCGTGTTCTGCGGCCAGACCACGCGGGTGAAGTCGGCAGTCTGCGGCAGGTTCGGCAGCACGCCGGCGATCGGCAACGACTGCACGGTGGCATCGACGAAGCGCTTCGGATGCAGCGTCCAGTTCGCGGCACCCGACGTGGTGACCGTCATCTGCCCAGCCGCCTTGTTGTACAGGACGTTGTTCGGCCCGGTGGACAGCCAGGAGATCCACCGCCATGCCGCCTCGGGATTCTTGCTCGCGCTGAACACACAGGTGGAACCGTCGCCGAACGTCGCAAAGCCGGAACCGTTCGGGCCGCGCGGCACCGGCACCGCGGTGATCGCGTCACCGAACGTCTCCACCATGGTATTGGCGGTGCTGATGTGGTGGATCGTCATCGCCACACGGCCGGCTTTCAGATTGTTGACGATCTGCAGGAACGCATCGGTCGGCGCCGAGGGCGGCGTGACCTTGTGTACCCGGTGGAGGTCGATGAAGAAACGGTTTTGCTGCAGCGCCGCCGGCGAGACGAAGCCGCCCTTCACCGGCTTCGCCCCGGTGCCGAATGCGAACGGCATCCAGGAATCGTGCCCGCCGGAGCCGCCGCGCATGCCGAAGCCCCACTGCTCGCCGCCGGTCAGCGCCTTCGCCGCGGTGAGAAACTCGTCGAAGTTGGTCGGGACCTTGAGGTTCTGCTTCGCCAGCAGGTCGAGCCGCACATAGAGGTACAGCACGACGTATTGCAGCGGCATGTAGTAGCGCTTGCCGTCGGGGGCGGTGTGCAGGCGCCATAGATCGTCGGTGATGTCGCTCTTGCCCGGCCAGGCATCGATCCATTTGTCGAGCGGAGCGAGCGCATCCATCTCGATCAGCCGTGCCAGGTTGTTGAACTTCACCATCGCGGTGTCGGGGCCGTCGTTGGCGATGATCGAGGTGTAGAGCCGGTTGTCGTAGTCGCCGCCGCCGCCCCACGGGATGTTCTCCGGCTCGACCTTGATGCCGGGGTTTTCCTTCTCGAATGCGGCCACCAGTTCGTCGGGCGTCGCCTTCGGATCATCGAAGTGGTACCACCAGCGGATCGTCACCGGCTTTTGAGCATGCGGTCGCGCGACCGGCGTGGCGGCAAGCGTGGCAGCTGCCCCGGTGAGCAGCGTGCGTCGTTTCATGGTTGTTTCCCCCTCAGCGCTTCGACAGATCGATGATCGCTGCGAAGCCGCGTTCCGTGCCGAATGCGAGCTGGCTGCCGTCCGGGCTCCAGGCCAGCGCCGAGACTGGGCCGTGCCCCGGCGGCGCGACCGGCAGGACGCGGGACGAGTTGACTTCGGCCAGCACCACCAGACCGTCGGCGAAACCACCCGCCACCATCTCCTGCTGCGGATGCGCTGCGACCCGGGTGCAGACGATGCCGTCGCCGCCGGCCAGTTCGATCGGCGCCTTGCCCATCGGGCCGCCGCCGAAAAACGGCCACAGCACCATCGCGTCGGCGCCGCTGGTCGCCAGCCACTTGCCCTTGCTGGTGAACGACAATGCCTCGGTCTTTGACGAATAGCCGCTCATGCGCATGTGCTGATTGTCGGACAGGCGCCAACCGTGCAGCGCATTCTCCTGCATAGCGGTCACCACGGCGTCGCCGTCGGGATGGATCGCGATCGCGGTGTGGCTGCCTTTCCATTCCAGCTTGCGCGGGCTGTCGACCTTGGCGGCAACGAACCACAGCGTGGCGCCGTTGTAGTGCGACGCGGCGACGCGCTTGCCGCGGGCGTCGAAGGCGAGGCCGGTGACAGAGGAGGGGTGGGGAAGCTCCTTCAGCTTCTCGCCGGTGTGGTCGAACAGGTGGATCGATTTGCCGACGGCGCCGGCCAGCAGGCCTTTGCCCTTCTCGCCCGGGTGACTGGCGACGTGTTCCACCCATTTCGAACGGAAGTCGCCGATAGTCGGATGCGGTGCCGTCGACGCCGATACGGCGGAATTTGCCATCGTCGCCGCCGGTGACGAAGCCTGTGGGAACCGCGTCGGGCGAGAGGGACAGGATTGCGCCGTCATGCACTTCGGCCACCCGCCAGGTTTCGCGGTCGGCGAGCGTGACAAGGTGCAGGCTGCCGTCGCCGAGGGCGAAGGCCAGGGTGGCGCCTGCGCGATCGAAGCTGATGGCGACCACGAAGGCGTCGAGGCTGCGCTGGGTGCCGCGGGTTCCCAGCAGGAACTGGGCGACTGATTCGCTCATGGGCCGCAGCCCCCTCCCCTTGCGGGAGGGGGTTGGGGGGAGGGGGCGGTGCCAGTCATCGCGTCATTCAACAGCACACCCCTCGAACCCACGCCGTAGCCGCGGGCGGTTCAGATTCCGACCGATGAACACAATCCGGCTCACCCGCTTCTCCCCCTCCTTCCACGGCCCGATGAAATCACCGTCCGCAATCATGTGCACCGCCTGGAAGGCAAACCGCCGATCGTCATTCGCATACGACAGGATACCCTTGGTCCGCAGCAGATCCGCCCCCTGCTCCTGCAGCAGCGCACCGATCCAGGCGTTGAACTTTTCCGGATCGATCGGCTTCTCCACTTCGAAGCTGACCGATGTTACCTCGTCATTGTGCTCATGCTCGCTGTCAGTCAGGAAATCCGGCGCCATCGCCAGCACGCGGTTCAGGTCGAACGCCCCGCGGTTCAGCACCTGCTCGATCGGCAGGGCCGCGCGCTCGGTGCGATGGATCACGGCGAATCGGTTGATGGCACGGATCTGGTCCTCGACCGCGGCCAGCTCCTCCGGCGTCACCAGGTCGGTCTTGTTGAGCACGATCACGTCGGCGAACGCGATCTGGTCGGCTGCCTCGTAGCTGTCCTGCAGCCGCTGCGGCAGGTGCTTGGCGTCCACCACCGTCACGATGGCGTCCAGCCTGGCCCTCGACCGCACACCCTCATCGACGAAAAAGGTCTGCGCCACCGGGGCGGGGTTGGCGAGGCCGGTGGTCTCAATGATGATCCCGTCGAACCGGTCGCGCCGCTTCATCAGCCCGCCCACGATGCGGATCAGGTCACCGCGCACCGTGCAGCAGATGCAGCCGTTGTTCATCTCGAACACCTCCTCGTCGGTGTCCACGACGAGGTCGTTGTCCACGCCCAGCTCGCCGAACTCGTTGATCACCACCGCGTATTTGCGGCCGTGCTGCTCGGTAAGAATGCGGTTCAGCAACGTGGTCTTGCCGGCGCCGAGATAGCCGGTGAGCACTGTCACCGGTACCAGCGCTGCGGCCTCCGTGTTCGTCATCACGCAATACTCCGCCGTTATGCCGGTCGGGAATATAGGGCGGCGATGCCCGGTCAGCCACAGGCTGCCGGCCGGACCTCGCCACAACTCCGACTCGCCCATGACGCGATCGTGAGGCACACCTTCCGGCACTCGACCGACCAACTTCGGAGTTCCTCCCCGGATGACGTTCCGCCGTACTTCTGTCCTGTTGATTTCGCTGCTGACCGCCTGTGGCCTCGCAACACTGTTGTGGCAGGTCCTGGCCCCTGGCGGCTGGACCCCCGCCAAACTCGTCATGTTGGCGGCGTTCGCCGGCACCGCCCCCTGGACCGGCCTGTGCCTGGCGAATGGGCTGATCGGATTCGTCATCCTGACGGCCAGTCGCGACCCGATCCGGGCGGTGTTTCCGGTGATTGCCGACCATCATCCGGCGCTGCCGCGCACGGCGATTGCGATTACGGTGCGGGACGAGGATATGCTGCGCGTACTCCAGCCGCTGCGGCTTCTGCTGTACGAATTGGATCTGGCCGGCGGCGGCGATGCGTTCGCGGTATTCATTCTGTCCGACACACAGGACGTGCGAGTGGCTGCAGCCGAGTGTCAGGCGGTGGCGGCGTTTCGCGCCGAGGACCGTGATCCGATGCGCATCCGCTACCGTCGGCGAGCCGCCAACACCGGCTTCAAGGCGGGCAACGTCATGGATTTCCTCGACCACCACGCCAAGGGATTCGAGCTGATGCTGGCACTCGACGCCGATTCAGCGATGTCGGCGGCGGCAGCACTGCGGCTGGTACAAGCGATGCAGGCTGATCCGACGCTGGCAATTGTGCAGCATCTGACAGTTGGACTGCCCGCGTCGTCCGCGTTCCCACGATTGTTCCAGTTCGGCACGCGAGCGGGGATGCGTACCTGGGCGACCGGGCAGGCCTGGTGGCAGGGCGATGAAGGCCCCTATTGGGGGCACAATGCGGTGGTGCGCATCGCGCCGTTCCGCGCGCATTGCAGACTGCCGATCCTGCCGGACGGGCGGCACATCATGTCGCATGATCAGGTCGAGGCAGCAGTGCTCTGCGGCGCCGGCTGGGGCGTGCGCGTGCTGCCTGACGAGGACGGGTCGTGGGAAGCCAATCCGCCGGCGCTGCCGGAATTCCTCCGCCGCGAGCTGCGCTGGTTGGCTGGCAACCTGCAATACCGGCACCTGTTATGTCTTCCAGGAATGCGGCCAATGGGGCGGTGGCAGCTTGTGCAGGCAATCCTGCTGTACGCCGGCGCGCCACTCTACCTGCTGTTCCTGTTTGCCGCCGCGGCAGCCGCGGTGACCGACGGGACGTCGCCGTTCCCGGCCGCGCCGGCGCTTGCGCTGACCATGGGCTGGCTCGGCGCGCTGTACGCTCCGAAGCTGCTGGGCTATGCCGAGGTGGCGCTGTCGCCCGGCAAGCGGCAACGCTACGGAGGGCTGGCGCGCCTCATCGTCGGGGTCGCAGCGGAGATCGGCTTCACGCTGCTGCTGGATGCCGTCTCGTCGGTGGCGAAGACCGGCGCCATGCTGCGCCTGGCATTCGGGCAACGCTCAGGTTGGAGGCCGCAGAACCGCCACGACCGCGGCGTGACCTGGTGCGAGGCGGCCTGCCTGCTCTGGCCGCAGACTGCTCTCGGCGTGCTGGTGTTCGCCGGCTTCGCGACCGCCGGATGGACGGCGACACTGTGGGCTCTGCCGCTTGCCGGCGGCCTGGTGGCGGCAATCCCGCTCGCCGTGCTGACCGCCGATCCACGCGTCGGCCGCTGGCTGAGCAAGCGGCAGATCGCAGCGATACCGGAAGAACGCCGCGCCCACCCTCGTGCCCCAGGTGTTGCGGGGCTGGCATTGCGGCCACAGCCCGAAGCCGATTGAGGGAACATTGGTGGGATCGGTGGCCCCAAGGGCACGCAGTCGGGATATGGCTTCGTGGTGAAGTCGCAGTGCCTATGGCACGGTTCCCGGCGGAACGATGTTGATGGATTTCCGTGTCGGGTCGGCCGGATGTACGGCAAGGAAGTTCAGGCCGAGCGCGAACCATTCATAGCCATACGACGCCAGTACCGCCGTGATTGCCTCCCTCGATGCCTTGAGCTGCTCGACGATGATGATCGGCCTGAATCGCTCGAGTGTTGCCCTGGCGCCCTGCAACACCTCGAGTTCCATTCTCTCTACGTCGATCTTGATCAAGTCCAGCCGCGACAGGTTCAGTGAGTCGATGGTTATCATGCGTATCGTTGCCAACTTCTGTTCGGAATAGTCGATGACCTGGCCAATGAACTCATTGGCATCGGACTGCCGCAGTTCGAGGCTGCCGAAACTTCCGGGCGCCAGGTAGTTCGGCACTGGGATGCGCAGCGCACCGTTCTGCGCCCCGACGGCGGCATGAATCGCATGAGCATTGAAGCAGTTGTTGATCGAGACGTTTCCTGCGAGCGCGTAGTAGATTCGTTCCTGTGCCTCGATCGCGACCACGAAGCCCCAGCCGGTCATGCCCTTTGCCCATTCCACGGTGTGCACGCCGATGTTGGCGCCGCAGTCCACCGCGACGACGCCCGCGCCGAAATGCAGGCGTCGCTGCGCAAGAAGCTGCATGGCAACGGAGCCCTCGTGTGCTTCGTAGCTGGAATTCTCCAACAGGAAGTGGCCGACGCCGAAGCCGGCGGTGGCATCGACCATGCGGTAGTCGAACCGGTTCACGATCAGCGTGCCATGATCGGTCGATGCCAGGATGAAGGCGATCTTGCGTGGAGGGTAGGCCATTGTTGTCCTGCCTGATGTGCGATCGGCAGGGTAGCGTACCTGGCTAGAACACGATCTCGTATTCCAGCTTCCAGCGGACGGCGCCGCGCCCCGACGCCGGGGTGAGGCCAAACTGGTAGCCGACCTCGTACTTCAGTTTGCCGTACGGGGCGAAGTTGACTGCGCCAGCCAGCACCGGGCCGACCGAGTGCTGTTGCTGCGCCGTCGGACCGGCGCGTGCGATGTCGTCGATGGTGCCGTAGAATTCGAAGCCGGGTGAGATCAGCGGGTGCGTCAGGATCAGCGACTGCCAGGCGTAGGAAAAGCCGGTTGACTTGGTCGCATCGTGGCCCACGTCGCGCGACAGGAACAGGTTGAGGGTGTGTAGCGTGTCGAGGCCGAAGACGTTGTTCAGCTCCTTCTGGATGATCGGCCCGAAGGTGACGCCACTGGCCGCGTCGCGCAGGGTCGATTGCGAGTATTCGAAAAAGAACCCGAGGTTGAAGAAATACTGGCCGGGCTCGGTGAGCTGGAACGTGTTCTCCAATGTAACGGCATTCCAGGTCAGATGCTGGCCGCCGCCCGACGCCAGTTCGCCTTCCAGCTCGATTTCCCACCAGGGCAGCACACCATAACCGATCGAGTTGGTGTAGCTTTGTGCGCGATTGAGGGGCGAACCTTTGGCATCCAAGGTGATCAGGCCGTTATGCTCGAATTCCAGCTCGAGGTAGTCCACGTCCGGCATACGGACCTGCAGTTCGGCGAAGGCGTGGTGGGCTGCGAGCAGCACGACCGCGGCGAACCCGATCCCGGGCCAACGCATGCCGGTCACCGCGCCACAATGTGGCCGCGGGCGCTAGGGTTGAAGTCGTCGAAGAACTCATAGCGGCCGGCACGCAGCGGGCCAATGAAGACCACGACCTCCTGGCCGGCGGGCACAACCTTCTCGCGGTGCAATTCGTCGCTCTCGAACTCCGAGGCGGCGGTATCGGCGTTGTGCACGTGCAGTTCGACCTTCTGGCCGGCCGGCACTTCGAGTTCGGCGGGCTCGAAGGTGCGGTTGCGGATGGTCAGGGATGCGGCAGGGGCGTCGGCCGCGGCGGCGGGCCATGCGAGCAGCGACAGCAGGAGGATGAGTGCGGGATACATCGGGAAGTTGCCTGCGGTGTTGTTGCGAATGATTTGCAATCGCATGGTTGGCGGACGAACACAAGAGGGGGCGGTTGGCTTGCTGCCCGGAACACCGCGTCTTGGCAAAAGGAGGATGTTCGTCGCGCGGCCGGTCGAGTTCGCCACGAGCCAGTTCGCGCAGCACATCACCGGCGTCACCGGCACGGTTGACCGGAACCGCCGCAACCTGTTCGCTGGTCTTCTCCGTGCTGCTATCGGGGCGCGGCAATGACGCCATCGCCGAACCACCAGAGAGGACCTTCATGGCCAAGGCATACTGGATCGCCTGCTACCGCTCGATCTCGAACCCTGCGGCACTCGCCGAGTACGCCAAGCTTGCCGGACCTGCCATTATCGCCGGCGGCGGCCGCTTCCTCGCCCGTGGCGGCACCGCGAAGACCTATGAGGCCGGGATCGACCAGCGCACCGTGCTGATCGAGTTCCCCAGCGTCGCCCAGGCGATCGCCGCCCACGACAGCCCGGGCTACCAAGCGGCCCTCGTCGCGCTCGGCAGTGCCGCGGAGCGCGACATGCGGATTGTCGAAGGAGTCGACTGAGCCGGCCTGTTACGGCCGTATCGAATCCAGCAATCCGCGAATATATCCGTAGCAGAATGCGAACGCCGTGCCGGATGGATCGCGTCCGTCGATCTCCGGCACATGGTCCGGCATCAGCATGTACCGGTAGCCGACCTCCTGGTACACCCGCAGCGCCCGCGCCATGTCCATGTCGCCCTCATCGGGAAACGCTTCCATGAAATCGAGCTTCCGGCCTTTGATGTTGCGGAAATGCACGTTGAACAGCTTGCCGCGCGTGCCGAACCAGCGGATCACGTCGTCGATCTCGCCACGCGGATCGTCGAGCATTTCCGCCACTGTGCCCTGACAGAAATTCAACCCATGATAGGGGCTTTCGTGCATCGTCACGAAGCGCTGCAACCCCGCAACCGTGCCGAGCACGCGCGTGACGCCCTGGTAGCCAGGCGGCGTGTACGGATCGTGCGGATGGCACGCCAGCCGCACGTTTGCGGCTTCGGCCACTGGCACGACAGCGGCCAGGAACGTGTCGATGCGCTCCCAGTTCGCAGCTTCGTTGACCACGCCGGCGACGCCTGGCGCCGCGGACTGATCGGCATCGCCCCAGCGGAACGCCGCGTTGCGCGAGCCGCCGCGTCCGCCCTCGTGCGCGGTGCGCGGAATGCCGATGATGTTGAAGTTGTATTTCGCCGCTGGAATCCCCGCGGCTCCAATCCGCTCGATCAGGCGACAGATCGAGTCGAGCTCGCGCTGCCGTCCGGGGTCCTTGCCCAACAGGACATTGGGGCTCTGTGCCTCCTCGATCGGGCGCGACGACAGCGGCAACTGCACCATATCGAGTGTCAGCCCGAATTTCTGCACGTGCTCGCGCTGGCGCTTCAGGTCGTCCAGGCTCCAGTCGTGTGGATTGCCCGGCGGATCGACGCAGACGTGGGTCACCCCCAGTTGCGCCCAGACGCGGTAGTCGCTGTCGTCGCGCGGTTTGATCTGGGTTCCGAGATGCATCGCAGCCCCCTCTAATCCGCCGCCCCACGCACAGGTTGCGCCGACGCCGATCGTCGTCCGGTCAGTTCATCGCCCGCGTTGCGCGGCATCCACAACGCGATCGGTGCAGCGACCAGCGTGAACATCGCCACTACCAGGAACGCATGGCTGAAATCGATCGGCTGCGGCCCGGCGTGCCCGGCCATTGCCATCGAGATCTCGAGCGACACCGCTCCGGCCGAGATCCCGATCGTGGCGGCAAGTTGCTGGCAGGTGACGTACAGGCTTGTCGCCGAACTCATGCGCGAGCGCGGCACGTCGCCGTACGCAAGGGTATTGTAGGCGGTGAACTGCAGCGATCGGAAGAAGCCGCCGATCAGCAGCGCGGCGTAGATCGCCGCCGCCGGCCAGGTGGGACGGAACGCGGCGCAGATGCCGATCATCACCGCCGAGATTACACCGTTCCAGACCAGCGTGTCGCGGAATCCGAACAGACGCAGCGTGTGTTGTGTGGCGGGCTTCATCACCAGCGCGCCGGCAGAACTGGCGAATGTGATCAGTCCGCTCTGCACCGCCGATTTGCCAAAGCCCACCTGCAGCATCATCGGCAGCAGGAACGGGATGGCACCGATGCCGGTTCGGAACAGCATCATCGCCGAAAGTGCGACGCCGAAGCATGGCAGACGCATCAGCGACAGGTCGAGCAGCGGCGCCGGATGTTTTCGGGCGTGCAGCAGATAACCGACGATGGCGACCACACCGACGCCGATCATCGCCTCGGTGGTGCTGCGCGGCACGACGCCGCGACCGGCAGTCTCCAAACCGAACATCAGGCTGGCGAGCGCGATGCCGCACAGCAGCAGGCCGATGCCGTCAAACCGGCCGCGCGGTGGTTCCCGGACGTCGTCGACGAACAGGCTCACCAGCACGATGCCGAGGATACCGATCGGGATGTTGATGTCGAAGATCCACCGCCAGGAGAAATAGGTGACGATGAAACCGCCGACCGGTGGCCCCAGCACCGGCCCGAGCAGTGCCGGCACGGTGAGCCACGCCATCGCCGCGACCAGTTCCTGCTTTGCTGCGGTGCGCAGCAGGACGAGGCGGCCGACCGGCACCATCATCGCGCCACCGGCACCTTGCAGGACACGCGAAGCCACCAGAAACGCCAGGCTGTCGGCACGGCCGCACAGCACCGAGCCGATGGTGAACACCGCGATCGCGAGGCGGAACACCGTGCGCGCGCCATAGCGATCGGCGACCCAGCCGCTGGCGGGAATGAACACCGCCAGCGAGAGCAGATAGGAGGTAAGTGCGACGTTCATGTGCACCGGGTCGGCGCCGAACGCCTTCGCCATGGTGGGAAGCGCGGTGGCGATCACGGTGGAGTCGAGATTCTGCATGAACATCGCGCAGGCAACGATGACAGCGGTAAGCCGGGTGCGGCGGCTGGTGCGAAGTCGGGGCGAGGGAGCTGAGTCCGTCATCGATCAACGGTCAGTAGCACTGGATGGCGCATCTGACCATTGACCGGCAGGGTCGCGCGAAAGGCGTTGATACGGAGGACACCGACGACCACGGAGGGTCGGGGAGAAAGCAAAGTGGTGCTTCGCGCGACCCTTGCGTTGTTACGGCATCAGCACGGTGCTCCCCGTCGTCTTGCGCGACTCCAGCGCAATATGCGCGGCGGCGGCGTCCTTCAGTGGGAAGGTCTGGTTGACCTCGATCCTCACCGCACCCTTCCCGACCACGTCGAACAGGTCGGCCGCCACCTGCTCCAGGTCCGCTCGCTTCGCCGTGTAGGTTGCAAGGGATGGCCGCGTCACGTACAGGCTGCCCTTGGCCGCCAGAATGCTGATATCCACCGGCGGGACCGGGCCCGACGCGTTGCCATAGCTCACCATCAGTCCGCGCGGTGCCAAACAGTCGAGGCTGGCGCTCCAGGTGTCCTTGCCGACACTATCATATACGACCGGCACCATTGCCCCGCCGGTGATTTGTTTCACCTCGGCCGCCAGGTTGGCGTGGCCTACAACTGCATGCACGACACCGTGGGCACGGACCAGCTCCGCCTTTGGTTCGGTCGAGACGACGCCAATCACCGTGGCACCGATGTGCTTCGCCCACTGGCAGAGGATCAGGCCGACACCGCCGGCGGCGGCGTGTACCACGATGGTGTCGCCGGACTTCACAGGGTAGGTGCTGCGGACCAGGTACTGCGCGGTCATGCCTTGCAGCATCATCGCCGCGGCGATCTTGAAGTCGATCGCATCGGGCAGTTTCACCAGCCGGTCCGCCGCGATCACCCGCTCGGTAGCGTAGCCGCCCAGCGAACCGGCATAGGCGACGCGATCGCCAGGCTTCACGTTGGTCACGCCGGACCCGACGGCGGTCACCGTTCCGGCGCCCTCCTGGCCGATGATCAGCGGCATGGTCGGCGCCTTGTACAGGCCGGAACGGAAATACACGTCGATGTAGTTGAGGCCGGCAGCCTCCTGCTTGAGCAGCGCCTCGCCGGGACATGGTTCGGGGCGGGGAACGTCCTCCCACTTCATCACTTCGGGACCGCCGGGCGAGTGGATGCGGATGGCCTTGATCATGCTGTTCTCCGTACGTCGGGCCGGATCAGGCGGCCGCGGAAGGGGTTGGCTGCAACAGCGGCTGCGTGCGCGTTTCAAGCGCGAGCAGCCAGCGCTTGGTGGCGAGACCGGCGCCGCCGGAATAGCCGCCGAGATGCGTCGTCGCCACGACCCGGTGGCAGGGGATGATGATCGGGATCGGGTTGCTGGCGTTCGCCTGTCCGACCGAGCGGGGACTACCGCCGGCGGTATGCGCAATGTCCAAATAGCTGCTCGTCGCGCCATATGGGATCACGCAGAGCGCCTGCCATACGCGCTGCCGATACGGGGTGCCTGCTGGGGCAAGCGGCAGGGCGAACTCGGTCAGCTCACCATCGAAATACGCGTGAAGCTGTTCGCATGCCCGACGCAGCACTGGTGTCTTGGCCTGCACGCTGCCCCAGCCCCAATCGACAGCGACAATTGCCCCATCCTCTTCCGAGACGGAGATGTCGCCGATCGGGGTATGGAGCGAAAGCTGCGGCACGGCGGGCAAATGGCAGCGCCGGGTCGCGGCGACTGTCAAGGGAGGGGGGGCGGCCGCCGCCACAGAGCCTGCATGCTGGCGGCCGCAATCTGGCCGGCCAGGCCTCCGGGCATGACCCCTGACGAGATCCAGATCGGGCTGGAAACCGCGGTTGATGTGTCAGAGGAGGCAATGCGGACAGCGGTGCAGGATCCCACCGCACCGGCGCCCGCCTTGATCGCGGTGGCGCAGCACATGACCGATCGCCGCGTTGGTGGTCACCGCCGAATCCTGCCGCAGGCTGCTGCGGATATTTCAATCGCGACTCCGTCGGGATAACGTCGCGCCATGCAATGGAGCAGGCCATGCAATTCGGACTTTTTGGCGCAGCGCAGGCACAGCGTGGCGGCCCTGACGTGGACAGCGCCGCCGGCTTCAAGGACTACATCGAGTATGTCATCGAGGCGGAGGCGCTCGGTTACCAGAGCGCATTCATCGTCGAGCATCACTTCACCGGCTTCGGCCAGGTCTCCGCGACGCTGAACCTGCTCACCTGGATCGGCGCGCGCACCCGCACGTTGCGGCTTGGTACCGCAGTGATCGTGCTGCCCTGGCACAATCCGGTGCTGCTCGCCGAACAGGCCGCGACGGTTGATCTGCTGTCGGGCGGCCGGCTGGATTTCGGCATCGGCAAGGGCTACCGCCACAACGAGTTCGCCGGCTTCCGCATTCCGATGGAGGAGGCGGAGCCGCGGTTCGAGGAATTGATCGACATCATCACCAAGGCGTGGACCTCGAACGAACGGTTCTCGTTCCGCGGCAGTTACTGGCAGTTCGACGACATTATCGTCGAGCCGCCGACGATCCAGAAGCCGCATCCGCCGTTCTGGCAGGCCGCCGGCCATCCGGAATCGATTCGCAGCGTCGCGCGTCGCGGTCACAATCTGCTGCTCGACCAGTTCGCTTCGCTCGAAGAGACCGGCAAGCGTTTCGCCACCTATCGCGACGCGATGCAGACGAACGGGTTCGCGTTCCACCCGAGCCAGGTCGGTGTGGCGCGCGCCTTCTACGTGGCGCGCAGTTCCGCGGAGAAGGAGGCGGCGTTGGACCGGCGGATCGCCGCGCAGCGCAGGCTGCACACGATCTCGCAGCGACCGGACGGCAACAACACCGCCAGCATCATGGCGTTCTCCGACACCCGCGCGGCGAGCGAGGAGAGCGCGCTGTACGGCAATCCCGACGAGATCGCGCGCAAGATCGAGACGCTGCGCGACCTGGGAGTGGAATACATCCTGCTGAACGGTGGCGGTACCTCGCGCGACAACCTGCGCCGCTTCGCCAAGGAGGTGATGCCGGCGTTCCGCACCGAGCCGGTGATGCGGGCGGCCGGCTAGCCGTCATTGCGGGGAGCGCAGCGACGAAGCAATCTCGGTCCGGTGGGCGCGCACTGGGGGGAACCAGAATGGCTGCAATGGAAACAACGATCGACGCCGACTTCGTCATCGTTGGCGCCGGTTCCGCCGGGTGCGTCATGGCGGCACGCCTGTCCGAAGATCCGGCCACGCGCGTCGTGCTGCTCGAGGCCGGAGGCCATGACCGGCATTTCTGGATCCACGTTCCGCTCGGCTATGGCAAGACCATCACCGATCCGCGCGTCAACTGGTGTTATGAGACCGAGCCGGAACCCAACCTGAACGGGCGTCGTGTGTTCTGGCCGCGCGGCAAGGTGCTGGGTGGATCGTCCTCGATCAACGGCCTGGTGTACATTCGCGGCCAGAAGGAAGACTTTGACCAATGGCGTCAGCTCGGCAACACCGGCTGGTCGTTCGACGATGTGCTGCCGTATTTCCGCTGCGCCGAACACCAGACGCGCGGTGAGAGCGAATTACATGGCGTCGGTGGTCCGCTCTCGGTGTCCGACATGGACAGCTACGATCCGATCAGCAAGGCGTTCATCAAGGGCGCGCTCGGTCTCGGTTATCCGCGCAACGACGACTTCAATGGCCACACGCAGGAAGGTGTCGGTTACTACCAGCTCACCACGCGCAACGGCCGCCGCTGTTCCACCGCCGTCGGCTACCTGCGCCCGGCGATGAAGCGGGCCAATCTGCGCGTCATCACCAACGCACTGACCGAGCGGATCACGCTGGATGGCCGTCGCGCCAGCGGCGTGACATTCCGCCAGGACGGCCGGCTGCACACCGTGCGTGCCGCGCGTGAAGTGATCCTGTGCGGCGGCGCGATCAACTCGCCGCAACTGCTGCTGCTATCAGGTATCGGTCCGCCGCAGCATCTCACCGATCTCGGCATCGCGGTGGCGCACGCTCTGCCCGGCGTCGGCCAGAGTATGCAGGACCACTACCAGGCGCGCATCGTCTGCAGGTGCCGTTTCCCGATCACCGTCAACGACATCATGCTGAGCAAGACGCGCATGGTGAGGACCGGGCTGCAATACCTGCTGTTCCGCAAGGGTGCACTCAGCATCGCCGCGGCGCAGGCCGGGCTGTTCGCACGCTCGCGACCTGAACTGGCCACGCCGGACATCCAGTACGCGACGGTGATCTTCAGTGCCGATCGTCCGGCTGAAGGTCTGCACAAGTTCTCCGGCTTCTCTTTGGTCGGCTATCAGCTTCGACCGGAGAGCAGAGGCGAGCTGAAGCTGAAGACGGCGAACCCAGCCGATCCGCCGGCGCTGCATCCCAACTACCTGGCCACCGCGACCGACCGACGCACCATTATCGATGGCCTGAAGCTGGGTCGCCGCCTGCTCGCCACGCCGGAGATGCAGCACTTCGTCGCAGCCGAGCACATACCCGGTCCGCAGGTGCAAACCGATGACGAACTGCTGGACTACGCGAGGCAGTACGGCGGAACGGTGTTCCATCCCACCAGCACGTGCAAGATGGGCAGCGACCCGATGGCGGTGGTCGATGCGGAACTGCGCGTGCACGGCATCGGCCAACTGCGCGTGGTCGATGCATCGATCATGCCGGCCGTGGTGTCGGGCAACACCAACGCCGCGACGATCATGATTGCGGAGAAGGCGGCGGGCCTGATTCGCCAGGGGCAACGGATGGCGGATAGGCTTGCCGCATAATCGGGGGAAGCGCGATGGCCGATCAAAAATACGACTTCGAGGCGGACTTCGTCGTGGTCGGCGCCGGGTCCGCCGGATGCGTCATGGCGACGCGGCTGTCGGAGGACCCGGCGACGCGCGTCGTGCTGCTGGAAGCCGGCGGCGAAGACCGCAACCGCTGGATCCACATTCCTCTCGGCTACGGCAAGACCTTCGCCGATGCGTCGGTGAACTGGTGCTACGAGGCCGAGCCCGATCCCGGCGCCAACGGCCGCCGCATCTTCTGGCCACGCGGCAAGGTACTCGGCGGCTCCTCCTCGATCAACGGCATGGTGTATATCCGCGGCCAGCACGAGGACTTCGACCTGTGGCGCCAGCTTGGCAACGCCGGCTGGTCGTCGACCGACGTGCTGCCGTACTTCAAGCGCGCCCAACATCAGGTGCGTGGCGTCAGTGAGTTCCACAGCACCGGTGGTCCGCTCTGCGTCTCCGACACCTCCGAGCACCACCCGATCTGCGAGGCGTTCATCGAAGGCGCGATGCAACTCGGCTATCCGCGCAATGACGACTTCAACGGCGCCAGGCAGGACGGCGTCGGCTACCACCAGACCACCACGCGCAACGGCAAGCGTTGCTCCACCGCGGTCGGCTACCTGCATCCGGTGCGCAACCGAGCCAACCTGCGCGTCGTCACCGGCGCGCTGGGCGAGAAGGTGCTGTTCGAAGGCAAGCGCGCCGTCGGCGTGGCGTTCCGCGAGAACGGCCAGCCGCGCACCGTGCGCGCGACACGCGAGGTGATCCTGTGCGGCGGTGCGGTGAACTCGCCGCAGCTTCTGCTGCTCTCCGGCGTCGGACCGCAGGAGCAGCTTGAGCAGTTCGGTATTCCCGTCGTGCATCACCTGCCCGGCGTCGGCCAGAGCCTGCAGGATCACTATTCCGCGCCGATCAAGCTGAAGTGCCGGCTGCCGATCACGGTCAACGACGTGATGCAGAGCAACCTGAAGAAGCTGAAGGTCGGGCTTCAGTACTACCTGTTCCACACCGGCCCGCTGACCATGGCTGCCGGCCCCGCCGCGCTGTTCGTGCGCACGCGGCAGGAACTTGCCTCGCCTGATGTGAAGATATCGGTGGCGCCGTTCAGCTCCGACAAACTTCAGGATGGGCTGCATCCGTGGTCGGGGTTCGGGATGACGATCTACCAGCTTCGCCCGGAAAGCCGCGGCGAGATCAGGCTGAGATCGGCCAATCCGTCCGATCCGCCGGCGATGTTCCCGAACTATCTGGCGACCGAGACCGATCGCCGCGCCATCGTCGATGGCCTGAAGATCGCGCGAAACATACTGGCGACACCGCCGATGCAGCACTTCATCACCGAGGAATACCAGCCTGGCCCGTCGGTGCGGACCGACGAACAATTGCTGCAACACGCGAAGAACACCGGCGGCACGGTGTTCCACCCGACCAGCACCTGCAAGATGGGCGTCGATCCGATGGCGGTGGTCGATCCCGAACTGCGCGTCTACGGCATCGAGGGTCTGCGCGTGGTCGATGCGTCGATCATGCCGACGGTGATATCAGGCAACACCAATGCCGCGACCATCATGATCGGCGAGAAGGCCGCCGACCTGGTGCGTCAGCCGATGCGCATGGCGGCATGAGCATCTACGCCCGCTTTGGCGTTCGCACCGTCATCAACGCCTGCGGGACGGTCACGCGTCTGTCGGGTGGGCGCATGCATCCCGAGGTCACGGCGGCGATGGTCGCTGCCTCCGGCGAATGCGTCGACATGATCGAGCTGCAGGCCGCTGCCTGTCGCGTCATCGCGCGTGTCACTGGCGCGCAGGCCGGCATTGTCACCGCGGGCGCGTCGGCCGGCATTCTGCTGGGTGCCGCGGCCTGTCTCGCGGGTCTCGATCCGGCGCGCATGAACCGGCTGCCGGAAGTGCCCGACGGCCGCAACGAGTTCATCGTCGTGCGGAGCCAGCGCAACATGTACGACCGCGCGCTGACGGTGGCCGGCGGGCGCATCGTGGAGGTCGGGATTCCCGATCGCTACAGCGGTCCCGGGGTGCGCGACGCCGCGAGCTGGGAGATTGCCGCCGCGATAACCCGCAACACCGCGGGCATTTACTACCTCGCGCATCCGCAGTCGCTGCCGCCGCTGTCCGATGTGGCGGCGGTGGCGCACGAACACAACATTCCGCTACTGGTCGATGCCGCGGGACAGCTGCCGCCCGCGGACAATCTGCGACGCTTTCTCGCGCAGGATGCGGATCTCGTCGCGTTCAGTGGCGGCAAGGCGATCGGCGGACCGCAGGCCTCCGGCATCCTGTGCGGCCGCGCCGACCTGATAGGCTCCGCGCTGCTCCAGATGCTGGATCTCGATGTGTTCCCCGACCTGTGGCGCGCGCCGACCGAGTTCGCGCTGCTGCGGCAACTGCCTGGCCTGCCGCACCACGGCGTCGGTCGTTCCTGCAAGGTGGGAAAAGAGGCGATCATCGGCTTGCTGGTCGCGTTGGAGCGCTTTGCCGCCGGCGACGAAGCGGCGCAACGCGCGGAATGGCGCAGCATTCTCGGGACCATCGTCACGACGGCAGGCGATGCTGTGCAAAGCTGCATCCTCGACACGCCGATTCCGACCCTCGAGATCACTACCGCCGACGCCGACGCGCTTGCGGCGCAGCTCGCGGCGAACGATCCGTCGATCCAGTGCGGACTCGGCCGCCGGCACGAAGGCGTGCTGGTGTTCTCGCCGGTGTCGCTCACGGCCGCACAGGCCGCGATCATCGGCAGCCGGCTGCGCCAGTTCTGATCAGCGCACGGCGCAGGTTCCCGGGTCCGCGCACGGCGGCACTCTGCGTCGGGTCCGCTGCGCGACCATCGCCGAGAAGTCGCTGGTTGCAGCCCCCGCTACGGCGCGCACCCTGTAGCGGTAGGCGGTTGCCGGCGTCAGCCCGGCATCGCCATAGCCGGGTCCGCCGACCGTGCCGACCTGGCGGAACGCCTGATCGGTGCCAGCCGCCCGGAACACATCGTAGCCCGTGGCACCTGGCACGACCGTCCACGCAAGGTCGATACCGCTGTCGCTGGCATCCAGCGCGAGCACCGTTGCCGGCGGCGCGAGGGTTGCAGCAATCGGCGTGACGGACGCGACCGCGCCGCTGGTGACCCGATCGATCATAGACTTGATCACCACGATCTGCCTCCCGGTCTTCAACAGCCAGGTGGGCGACTGCATTGGATCGGCATCCAGGTAGCCCCACCAGTCCCAGCACGATTGCGGGTTCGTGACGCCGAATTGCGTCAGGTCCACCGCCTTGATCTGCGGGTAGAGCACGATGATGCGGTTGGTGTCGGCCCATTCGTTGTAGCCGGCATGGCGGACGAAATCCTCGCCGATGTCGCTCTCGGATTGCAGGCAGCCATGCAGGGCGACGTGGACACGGCATTGCTCTCGCGATGCGCACGCGGCAGGAACATAGGCAAATCCCCTGTCGTCCAGGCTGTCGTCGATCGGCATCCGCGAACCGGTGAAGTCGGCTTGCCGGAAGCTGACGACATGGCCACCCAGCGTTCCGTCATTGCGCGGTTGCAGCACGCCGTAGCTGTGTTGAAGGATGATGCCGGCCTGATCGTAGTCACATCGGTTGATGAACTCGCCGCCGTTGTCGGCACAGCCGCCGCCGTAGGCGATGGTCACCTGTGCGTGACCTGACCCGATGGCGGTCTGATAGAACAGGCTGCCGGGTCGGTAGTGGTCGTAGAACGCATGGAGCGCATTGCTCACGGGGCGCATGACGACACTGTCGTTGTAGCCGCTGAACAGATAGATCCGCTGCCTGGCGATGTTGGCGGCGTCGTCGATTGCGCCGCTCCGGCTCCACGCGTCGGTGCGTGCGATCAGCGCCGCGACGTCCGGTGCGGGCTCGCCGGTCATGCAGGTGCTGAGCGCCGCCGAGGCCGATCCGTCGGAGCAGCCGAACGGCCCACCCGCGACCGCGCCTACACCGATCACGATGGACGACCATGCCATGCTGAATTGCACCGCCATGAAGGCGCCGGACGAGATGCCGGAAATGGAGGTCTGTGCGATATCGGCGTTGTAGGCGGCAAGCGGTGGTTCGTCGGCGCGCAATGGGGTGGCGTGGAGCAAGGCGAATGCCAGCAGCAGAGCGGGAATGGTTCGTCCGGGCAGGACGGGTACGCGCGGCATCGCCGGGGCCTCCGGGCAAGAAGTGTCCGTGTCCTCCCGTATCCGATGTCCTCGCGTCTGCGACACCGATGGTGTTCGCCGCCAGCGGGGGTAGAATTGAATGTAGCCCGCGTCAATCAGGGAATTCACGCATGCGCCTGTTCAGCGCCACGATCGCCACCGAGACCAACACCTTCTCGCCGTTGCCGACCAGCCTGGAGGCTTACAAGGAAAGCGTGTTCCTCCGCCCCGGAGAACACCCTGCCGATGCGCCGCGCATGTGCACTGCGCCGCTGTTCGTCGCGCGCCGACGCGCCGACGCGGAGGGTTTCACTTTGATCGAGGGAAGTTGCTTCGCCGCAAGCCCGGCGGGCACCACCAACCGTGCCGACTACGAGTTCATGCGGGACGAGATCATGAGCCAGCTCAAGGCCGCACTGCCGCTCGACGGGGTGCTGTTCGGGCTGCATGGCGCGATGGTCGCGCACGGCTACGACGATGTGGAGGGTGACGTGCTGGAGCACGCCCGTGCGATTGTGGGGCACAACTGCGTGATCGGCGTTGAACTCGATCTGCATTGCCATCTTACCGTCAAGCGCGTGCGGCTTGCCGACATCACCATTCTTTACAAGGAATTTCCCCATACCGATGTGGTGGATCGCGCCGAGGACCTTCTGACGCTCGTGTTGCGCACGATCCGGAAGGAAATCCGGCCGACCACGTCACTTTTCGATTGCCGTCAGATCGGCAGCTATCCCACCACACTGCCGCTGATGCGCGCGTTCGTCGACAAGACAGCAGGGATGGAGGGTAAGGACGGCGTGCTGTCGGTTTCGATAGGACACTGCTTCCCGTATGCGGATGTGCCCGAACTCACCGGTCGTATCCTTGTGATCACCGACCACGACAAGGCGAAGGCGGATAAGCTGGCGAGCGAGATAGGCCAGGAGTTCGTTGCCATGCGCGGCCGCACGGTCCCTGACTATCTGGATTGCGACGAAGGCATCCGCGCTGCGCTGGCGTTCAACGGCAGCCCGGTGGTGATGGCGGATCCGGCCGACAATGCCGGCGGCGGTGCACCCACCGACAACACCACGATTCTGCGTCGGCTGGTCGAACGCAAGGTGGAAAACGCGGCGCTCGGCCCGATCTGGGATCCGATCGCTGTGCGGCTCTGCTTCGATGCGGGCCTGAGCACCGACTTTCCGCTTCGCATCGGCGGCAAGATCGGTCCGACTTCCGGTCAGCCGGTCGACGCGATTGTCACCGTGGTGGGATTGAAGCGCGACTGCTGGCAAAGCTTTGGTCCGACCCAGGTGCCGCTTGGTGACTGTGCCGCCGTCAGGATCGGTGGCGTCGAGGTCGTGCTGATCTCCAACCGAACGCAAGCGCTCGGCCTGGAATTGTTCCGCAATCTCGGCATCGAGCCTACCGAGCGCAAGCTGGTGGTGGTGAAGTCGACCAATCATTTCATGGCGGCGTTCGGGCCGATCGCGCAGAAGGTGATCTATGTCGATTCCGACGGCCCGCTGAGCCGAGATTACCGCGACATCGGCTACACCAAGGTGCTGCGGCCGATCTGGCCGCTCGACGAAGCGACGTCACCGAGCCTCATCGCGTGACGTGCCGCGGCTTCCTTGACTTGCGGGCGAGGGGTGCATAGAACTGCCGTTCCCCGCCGGCTGGCAGAGCTGGTAGCGGGGCTTCTCTGTTTGACCAAGCGATAGGACTCATGGCCAATACTGCTTCCGCGCGTAAGCGCAATCGGCAGACCGAACGCCGCACCGAGCGCAACCAGGCGCGCAAATCCCGCATGCGCACCTTCGTCAAGAAGGTCGAGTTGGCGATCGCCGGCGGGAACAAGGAGGCGGCCACCGTGGCGTTGCGCGCGGCGCAACCTGAGATGCAGCGCGCAGCTGGCAAGGGCGTGACGCATCACAACACGGTCGCGCGCAAGTTGTCGCGGCTGTCCGCGCGGATCAAGGCGTTACCGGTGGGGTGAATGCTGTTACCGTTCCGGTTGACCGGAGCGGGGGCGCCGCCGATAATGAGCCGTGACGGGGTCGCTCTGCAACCGCAACGAGAACCTCGAGTTGTTGGGGGCATTTATACTTCATGCGCCCACAATATTATCCACAGCACTCGGCAATCTTGTTGCGTTTTACTTGGCCGCTGCTTGGCCGGCCAGATTCCCGTTGCCAGTGTACATGCGGATGACATAATCATTTCTAGGCAGGTCGATCAGCGGCTGGCCGATCTCTCGATCTCTCGATCTATCGCCCGCCGCCGGGATCGACGGCAAGCGTATTGACTGAGCGGCGGCGACAAGACCGTCGTGGTGGGGCACGGTTCGTCGCGTCGGGGAGCGATTGCATGGAACACGATTTGTCCACGACGATGGAACAGCCGATCGTGGACATCGCGCAATTGCCGCCCCAATGGGCACGCATCCGCGGCCGTCTGCAAGGCGAGGTCGGGGAGCTCGAATACCGCAATTGGCTGCGACAGATGACCCTCGCCGGGATCGACGGCGATGAGATCACCGTGCTATTGCCGACCCGCTTCCTGTGCGACTGGGTGCGCAGCCGATACGGTGACCGATTGAATTCCTTGTGGCATGAGGAGAACCCGGCGGTGCGCCGGGTCGACATTCGGGTGGGCGGTGGGGTGGCGCCCGTGTCCGGATTGGCCGAGAGCCTCGCGACAATAGCAGAACCACCTCCCGTGGTCCCGAAGCTCGAGGAACGGATGGATCAGCGCCCTGAACTGACGATCGATCCTCGCTTCACCTTCGATGCTTTCGTGGTCGGCAAACCCAACGAGTTTGCCTACGCCTGTGCGCGCCGTGTCGCCGAGCAGCCGTCCAGTCCCGGCTTCAATCCGCTGTTCCTTTACGGCGGCGTCGGTCTTGGCAAGACGCATCTCATGCACGCCATCGCATGGGAGCTGGTGGCGCGGGGCAATACCGGTGTCGGTCGCCCTGTCTCGGTCACCTACATGTCGGCCGAAAAATTCATGTACCGCTTCATCGCGGCGATCCGCAGCCAGTCCACCATGCAGTTCAAGGAGCAACTCCGCAGTGTCGATGTGCTGATGATCGACGACCTGCAGTTCCTGATCGGCAAGGAGAACACGCAGGAGGAGTTCTTTCACACATTCAACGCGCTGGTCGATGTCGGCAAGCAGATCGTGGTGTCGGCCGACAAATCGCCGTCCGACCTGTCGGGGCTCGATGACCGGCTGCGCACGAGGCTCGGCTATGGCATGGTGGCGGATCTGCATGCCACCACATTCGAGTTGCGCATCTCGATCCTGGAGGCGAAGGCCGCGCGCGCCGGCGTCGCGGTGCCGGCCAAGGTGCTGGATTTCCTGGCGCACAAGATCACCAGCAACGTGCGCGAGCTCGAGGGTGCGCTGAACCGGCTGGTCGCGCATGCCAACCTATTCGGCCGTCCGGTTACGCTGGAGACCACGCAGGAAGTCCTGCACGACGTCCTGAAGGCGCACGATCGCCGCGTGACGATCGAGGAGATCCAGAAGCGCGTCGCAGAGCACTTTTCGATTCGTCTGACCGACATGTCGTCGGCGCGGCGCGCGCGGGCGGTGGCCCGGCCGCGGCAGGTGGCGATGTACCTGGCCAAGCAGCTCACCCAGCGCAGCCTGCCGGAGATCGGCCGGAGGTTCGGCAACCGCGACCACACCACGGTGATGCACGCAGTCTCCCGTGTGGGGGAGCTGATGACACGCGATGCGGGCTTCGCCGAGGACGTGGAATTGCTGCGGCGATTGCTGGAATCCTGAGCCGCGTGCCTCCTTCGGGGCCGTAGCGCGACCGGCCTTCCCCGCCGGACCGCGCCATTGCTACAGTGCGCGCACGGATTCGTCTGGGCACCACTGTAACCCGGCCCTTTGAGGATGGATGCCATGAAGCTGAAGGCCGACCGGGCTACCCTGCTGAAGGCGCTGGCCCATGTGCAGAGCGTAGTGGAGCGCCGCAACACCATCCCGATCCTGGCCAACGTGATGCTCGCCGTGCGCGACGGCAAGCTGACGCTGACCGCCACCGACATGGAGATTGCCATCGTCGAGGACGTGCCGGCCAGCACCACGCGCAACGGCTCCTGCACCGCGCCGGCCGCGACGCTCTACGAGATCGTCCGCAAGCTGCCCGACGGGGCCGAGGTCGAGCTGGACCATCCAGGCGGCGACGCCCAGCTGGCGCTGCGCTCGGGCCGTTACTCGACCAGCCTTGTGGTGCTGCCGACCGAGGACTTTCCCTCGATGACCGCGGGCGCACTGCCGCACAAGTTCAACCTGCCGGCGCAGGTGTTGCGCGCCCTGATAGACCGCACCCGCTTCGCCATCAGCACCGAGGAGACGCGGTACTACCTCAATGGCATCTACGTGCACGCTGCGGAAAGCGAAGGCACGCGCGTGCTGCGCGCGGTTGCCACGGACGGACATCGGCTGGCCCGAGTGGAAGAACCGCTGCCGGAAGGCGCCGGATCGATGCCGGGCGTGATCATCCCGCGCAAGACGGTGAACGAGCTGCGCAAGTTGCTGGACGAGGTGACCGGCAACGTGGAGGTGGCGCTGTCGGACACGCGCATCCAGTTCCACGCGGATGCGGTGCTGCTGACCAGCAAGCTGATCGACGGCACGTTCCCCGAATATGAGCGGGTGATCCCACGTGGCAACGACAAGGTATTGCGGGTCGGTAAAAAGGATTTCGCCGATGCTGTCGGGCGGGTGTCGGCGATCTCTTCTGAGCGTTCGCGGCCGGTGAAGCTGTCGCTGGCGCGCGACCTGCTGGTGCTGTCGGCGGCGAGCCCCGAGCAGGGAACAGCGACCGAGGAGCTGGATTCCGATCACGTGACCTATGAGGCAGGTCCGCTGGAGATCGGCTTTCAGGCGCGCTACCTGAACGACATCACCGACCAGATCGAGGGGGACGTCGAGTTCCGGTTCGCGGACGGATCGGCACCGACAGTGGTGCGCGACGCGGCGGACGCCAGTGCGCTGTACGTTCTGATGCCGATGCGGGTGTGAGCCGCGCTGTCTCTGCTTCCTCGGTTCTCGCGATGCAGTGGGTGCCGGGCTCCACTCAGGACTTGAACTTCGGGATCACGTCCTCGCACAGCAGTTGCAGCGAGGTCAGCACCCGCTCGTGCGAAATCTGGCTGCCGCAGTTCATTTCGGCGAGGATGCCGCTCAGACCCAGTTCCTCGCGCAGCGCGCCCAGCCGGTCGACCACCTGCGCCGGCGTACCGACGATGATCTTGCTGGCCAACACCTCGTCATAGTTGATCGACTGCAGCCGCTGCCCGCGCTCGGCGCGGTTCTCGATCGCGCGCGCACCTTCCAGCCTGGCGGACTCCTCGATCCGCTCACCGAGATAGCGATAGAAGTGCATCACGCTGGCTTCGGGCTCCGACCTGGCGCGTTGCTCGGTTGACGCGACATAGACCGGCACGCGCAGGAAGATCTGGCCATCACCAGGGTGCCCGGCGGCCGACCATGCCTCGCGGTACGCCTTCAGGTTGGGTCCCAGCTCCGACAGATCGCCGAGCCGCGTGGCACAGAAGATCGGATTGCCCTGCGCGCCGTTGGCCGGATAGGTGTCGGGGCTTGTCGCCGCGACGCGGATCTCCGGATACGGCTTCTGATACGGCTTCGGCACCAGGTACACATCGTGGAAATGGTAGTACTTGCCGTCGAAGCTGAATTTGTCCTGTGTCCAGGCACGCTTCAGTATCTCGAGCACCTCGACAAACCGTTCGCGGCTTTCCGCATACGACACGCCATACGCCTGGTACACGCGCGGAAAGCCACTGCGTCCAACACCGAAAATCAGCCTGCCGTGGCTGATCTGATCCACCGTCGCGGCTTCCTCGGCAAGCTGCAGCGGGTGGCAGAGCGGCAGGACCTGCACCGCGGTGCCGATCTTCATCCGCTTGGTGCGCGCGGCGATCGCGGTGGCGATCATCAGCGGCGAGGCCAACACCGACCGTTCCGGCGCGGTATGCAGCTCGGCCAGCCACATCACGTCGAGGCCATAGCGTTCGGCAGCATCTACCTGCTCGAAGGAGTCGGCGAACGCCTCCTCCTCGGTCTGCCCCGGCACTCGCTGAAACTCATGGAACATGCCGAATTCCATCGTCTTCGTTCTCCCTTGAATGCCGGTGTCCTTAGTATCCACGTGCCGGGTCGAACAGGTTGGGCATGGGGTTGCCGCCGTGCCAGGCACGCAGATTGTCGAAGAATAGATCCAGGCTGCGCGCATTGTAGGTGTTCGGATCGTCGGCCGAGGTGTGCGGGCTGATTATCAGGTTGCGCGTGCTCCACAGGCGATGCCCGGGGGGGATCGGTTCCGGCGTGAACACATCGAGCACCGCGCCCGACAGGCGGCCATCGTCGAGCAGATCGCACAGCGCATTCTGATCGATCAGCGCACCGCGGCCTATGTTCACCACTCCGGCGCCGTGCGGCAACAGGTTCAGCCGGGCGCGATCGATCAGCCCTCGCGTCGCATCGGTGAGCGGACAGGCGAGCACCAGGAACTCAGTCCGTCGCAGTACCTGATCGAGGTCGGCGATGGTGATCACCTCGGCCGAGTGCGTATGCGGCATCGGCGTCGCGCGCACGCCGGTGACGTGCATGCCGAATCGCGCCGCCTGCATCGCCGCGGCACCCCCCAGCGAACCAAGCCCCACCACGGTGACACGACGCCCGTCGAGCACGGCGCCCCACAGCTTCTGCCAGCGGCCGGCACGCTGGTGCGTCACCATCTCCGGTACACGGTTGGCCAGCATGAGTATCGACATGATGGCGAACTCGCCGGCCTTCGCCGCGTGGATGCCGGCATTGTTCAACAGGGTGGCTCCCGGCGGCACCCAGTCGAACGGCGCAAGCCGGTCCAGGCCCGCACTGGTGACCTGCAGCAGCTTGAGCCGTGGGGCAGGGCAGGGGAAATTCGCCGCCACCACATCGACGTCGGTGATCAGCGCCTCCGCCTCGGCGATGCCGGCGGCGAAGTCGGCGTCGCCGTCGCCGATCGTCACGTCGTGGCCGGTGCCGACATCGGGCGCGCGTGCGACCGCCGCATCCCACATGTCGCGGGAGAACAGGAACTGAGGATCGTCGACTGGGTTCTGGATATGAATCCGCATTTGCGAGCAGCCTGCCACGGCTTTGCCATCGTGGACAAATACCCGCAGCGTCGTGCTGCGACTGATCATGCTCCAGCACGACCGTGTCGTCATACTATGCAGGCCGGCAAGTCTGACGCTGCACCCTGTGAGCCGAAATCCACGGGCGGCTGAGTGCGCAAGACCTACTGAGCAGTCGTGCGAGGTGTCCCCGGTGGTGCATGCGGTGCGACCGACGCGTCGATCACCGACGCAACGCGCGACCGGTCGAACCACGCCGGCCGGGCAACACACCGTCGCCGAACTGGACCCCGGTCCTGCGCGCCAAGCGGAGCCGGGCGAAACCCCGACATGAAGCCTGGCGGCGCAGCAACCGCTCGGTTCCTGGCTGTTACTCCGCCGGCGCGATGATGATGCGTCTGTTCTGCCGGCCCTTGTTCTCGATCTTCACCACCGCGACGCGCCCGATCTCGCCCGTGCGCGCGACATGGGTGCCGCCGCAGGGCTGCAGGTCCACCGGCGCGTCTCCGTCACCGATCCGCATCAGCCGCAACCGTCCGGTGCCGCGCGGCGGCGCCACCGACATCGTGCGCACCAGCCCCGGATCGGCATCCAGCACCGCCTCGTCCACCCATTCGATCCGTACCGGATGATCCGCCTCGATCAGCGCGTTCAGCCCGGCCTCGATCTGCTCCTTGGGCGGTGGATTGGGCAGGTCGAAGTCCAGCCGCGAGCGGTCCGCGCCGACTGAACCGCCGGTCACCGCGGCACCCTTGATCAGACTGCACAGCAGATGCATCGCGGTGTGCATGCGCATCAGCCGGTAGCGGCGGTCCCAGTCGATCTCACCTTCCACCACGGCGCCGGCCGGCGGCAGAGCCGCACCAGGTGCCGGAAGATGCAGGATCGTCTCACCTTCCCCCTTCACCGTGTCGGTGATCGTGGTTTCGCCGTCCGCCCAGCGCAGCACGCCGACATCGCCGGGCTGCCCGCCGGAGCGGGCGTAGAACACCGTGCGATCGAGCACGATCCCTTGCGGTCCGCTCGCCAGCACCGTGCCGGTGGCGGACCGCAGCCGGGGGTCGCCGAGAAACAGCTTTTCCGTCATGCCGCCATCCATTCCTTCCGCAGCGAGTCGCGCTGTGCCGCGAGCCACAGCAAACCGATCATCGTCACTGAATTGGTCATCTGCCCGCCCAGCGCCGCCGCGATTGCGCGTTCCGCCGGCCAGACCCGCACGCGGATGTCCTCGTGCTCCTCGGCCATGCCGGCGTGGCCGGCGATGCCGTCGCCATCGGCCTCCGGCGCCTGCACGCGACCCGCGTAGAGCTCGCACACCTCATCCGCGCCGCCAGGTGTCAGCAGGACGCCGCCGATCCGCCGCAGCGTGCCGACCGCTAGCCCCATCTCCTCCATCATCTCGCGCCGCGCTGTCGTCTCGGGCGTCTCGCCATCGTCGCAGAGGCCCGCGGGCAGTTCCACCAGCACCGGGTCGAGGCCCGCCATCAGCGCCGGCAGCCGGAACTGCTCGATCAGCACCACCACGTCCGCCACTGGATCGTACGGCAGCACCGCCGCCGCGCGGCCGCGCCGCCACACCTCCCAGGTCTTCAGCCCGGACGTGGTGCCGTCGAAGCGGCGATGGCGGAAGCGCACCACATCGAGCGGGAATCGGCCGTTCCACACGCGCTGCTCGGAGCAGACTGTCACATCGGGGTGCGCGGGCAGAGAAGGACGGGTGAGTGACGGCATGCGACCAGCATAGAGAAGGGGCGCCGCAGCGCCCACCCCCGCCGTCAGGCCGGCACGGACGTCGACGCCAGTTGCCGCAGTCGGTTCGCACCCGCCGAACCCTTCAGCGCATCGCGCCAGCTCGCTTCCGCCACCCGCTGGTGCGCGGCGATCGCCTCATCGGCGCCGGTAATCATTGCCACCCCGGTATGGGCCGACGGATGCGTGTCCGGCCGGAACGGATTGATCGCCAGGCTGACCCGGTCGCGCGCCCGCAGGATCTTGAACGCGGACGACGGCTCCGCTCCGGTCAGCAGGCCGAATTGCAGGCCCATCGGCTCGGCTTCCATCAGCGCGGCCATGTTCTCGACCTCGGTCACCGCCACGTCGCGGCAGATCCGGCGCACCCGGTCGGAGACCTGGATGCCACCCGCCACGCCGGTCTCCAGCAGCCGCTGCACCGAGGACAGCGACACCATGGCGATGATCCCAGGCCGGCGCATCGCATACATGCGCTTGCGCGCGGTGAGGATGCCCAGCACCTGCTCGGCCATCGAGCGCATCGCCGCGCGCTCCGCCGTCACCTGGTCGGCCGCCTCGTCGAACACCTGCGCCAGCGCACTGTCATACGCGTCCGATGTGGTCAGGTAGCAGACCGGCCCGAACAGCTGAAGGATCTGGTCGGCGGTCTCCTCGACCTGGCGGACGCGCTCGAAATAGCCGATCGGCCGGTGGTAATATTCGACCCCGATTCCCAGCAGCGACAGCGGCGATATCTTGAGCAGCTCCGCTAGCCGCTTGATCGTGTCGAGTTTGATCACCTCGCCCTTTTCGTAGCGATAGAGCGCAGCGCGTGACACGCCGAGGCGCGCGGCGATCTCCTCGGCACGCAGCCCGGATTCCAGGCGATAGGCGCGCAACTGCTGGCCGATCTCGGTGAAGCGCATGGACATCGGGCCTTCCCCCTGGCCGTGTGCCCGCAGTCCCAGCGTTACATTACCGGAGTCTCAGAATCGGGGCGGACAGCAAGGCTTCTGACTACACTGCTCGTAATTTCAACCACTGTCCAGCTACTGCGACGCGACGCGACGGTGTGCCCGTTGATTATTTCTTCTCACGAATAGAAAAGTCGGCCAGACCCTCGATCGCCAGGATCAAGGCCGAGTGGTCCAGATCAGCCCCGCCATGTGCGGCACAGGACGTGAACATCTGCTGCGCGATTGCCGTGTTGGGCAGCGACAGGCCAAGTTCCTTCGCCGCCGACAGCGCCAGGTTCAGGTCCTTCTGGTGCAGCCGGATGCGGAAGCCTGGGTTGAACGTGCCGTTCAGCATCCGTTCGGCGTGCACCTCCAGAATGCGCGAGGAGGCGAACCCGCCCATCAGCGCCGCCCGCACCTTGGCCGGATCGGCGCCCGCCTTGGCCGCGAACACCAGGGCTTCGGCGCAGGCCTGGATATTCAGCGCGACGATGATCTGGTTCGCCACCTTGCAGGTCTGGCCGTCGCCGTTGGCGGTGCCGACATGGGTGATGTTTTTGCCCATCAGCTCGAACAGCGGCTTGGCGCGGGCGAACGCCGCCTCGGGGCCACCCACCATGATGGTCAGCGTCGCCTGCTTCGCGCCCACCTCGCCGCCAGACACCGGCGCGTCCAGGTAGTCGCAGCCGAGAGCGTTGATCTTCTTGGCGAACGTCTTGGTCTCGATCGGGCTGATCGAGGACATGTCGATCACCAGGGTGCCGGGCTTCAAGCCCTTCGGCAACCCCGTTCGGCGCGAACAGCGCGTTCTCCACGTCGGGCGTGTCCGGCACCATCAGGATCACCACCTCGGACCCCTGGGCGACCGTCTTGCCGTCCGGCTCGACCTCGGCCACGGCGCGAATGTCGTCCGGCAGCGTTGCCCGGTCGTACACCAGCAGCGAGTGCTGAGCGTTGTGCAGGTTCAGCGCCATGGGCCGGCCCATGATGCCGAGGCCGACGAATCCGATTTTCATGTCAAGCCTCCCGCAAGTGCTTCAGACACCAAATTCCTGCCGCCACTTCAGGCCGGCAACGGTATCCCCGGCCGGTCGGTATTCGCACCCGACCCAGCCCCGATACCCAAGCTCATCCATCCGCCGGAACACGAACTTCCAGCCGATCTCGCCCGTGCCGGGCTCGTTGCGCGCGGGCACGTCGGCGATCTGCATGTGCGCGATCACCGGCATGAACTGCTCCATGCGCTTGGTGACGTCGCCCTCGGTCGTCTGGCAGTGATACACGTCGAACTGCAGGCCGAGCCGGTCGCGCCCGATCGCCTCGACCACTGCCGCCCCCTGCGCCTCGGTGTTGAGGAAGTAGCCCGGCATGTCGCGGTGGTTGATCGGCTCGATCACCAGCTTCACGCCGGCAGCCATCGCCTGCTCCGCCGCCCAGGCCAGGTTTGCGGCATAAACGCTCGCCGCCGTCACCGACGACACGCCCGCCGGCACGATGCCAGCCATGCTGTGCACCAGCTTGCAGCCCAGCGCTCCGGCGTAGTCGAGCGCCTGCTTCACGCCTTCGCGGAACTCCGCCTGCCGCCCTGGCAGGCTGGCCAGCCCTCGCTCGCCTTTCGCCCAATCGCCTGGCGGCATGTTGAACAGCGCCTGGGTCAGGCCGGCGCCATCCAGCCGCTTGCGCAGCTCCGCCGGAGGATGCTCGTAGGGGAACAGGAATTCCACGCCGTCGAACCCCGCCTTGCGGGCGGCGGCGAATCGGTCGAGGAACGGCACCTCGTTGAACATCATCGACAGGTTGGCAGCCAGGCGCGGCATCGCGGACCTCCCCGGAAGAGCGGCGGGAGGCTACAAGCGCGCGGGGGGATTGACCAGCGCATGACCGCGGAACGCGTGCTGTTGGCATTGCTGCTCGGTGGGATCGGCATCGGGTGCGTGCTGGTGCTGTATCCGTTCTTCTCATCGGTGCTGTGGGCGGCGATCCTGGTGTTCACTACCTGGCCGGTGTGCGACTGGCTGCACCACCAGGCCCGCCTGCGCCGTGGCGCTGCCGCCGGCGTGATGGTGGCACTGACTGCGGTGGTGCTGGTGCTGCCGCTGGCGCTGGCCGCACCCGGCGGCGCCAATGACGTGAACCATCTGCGCGGCGTCATCGAGGACGCGTTGCGCGCCGGACTGCCCGGCTCGCCGCAGTGGGTGTTCCAGATCCCGCTGATCGGCCAGACGCTGGGTGATCTGTGGAACCGCTGGGCAGCGGACATCACCGTAATGGTGGAGGCGCTGCGTCCCTATTTCGGCATCGTGCTGGAAGGCGGGCTGGGACTGCTGCTCGGCCTCGCCAACGGCGTGCTGCTGTTCGTGCTGGCGCTGTTCATCGCATTCTTCTTCTACCTCTATGGCGAGCCGATCTCTGCGCGGCTGCGGGCAATCCTGCAGCGCATTGCCGGCCCGCGGGCGGGGCGGCTGATCGCCGTCACCGGCGCCACGGTACGCGGCGTGGTATATGGCATCCTGCTGACCGCCATCGTGCAGGGCATGCTGACCGCGTTCGGCCTGTGGCTGTCCGGCGTGCCACGGCCGGTATTGCTGGGGGCGGTGGCAGGTTTCCTCTCGGTGCTGCCGATCGGCGCGCCGGTAGTATGGATCCCGGCGGCACTCTGGCTGATGAGCAGCGGGCATCTCGGCTGGGGGATCTTCCTGGCGGTCTATGGCGTGGTCGCCGTGTCCGGCGCCGACTCGTTGATCCGACCGTGGTTCATTGCGCGTGGAGCACAGCTTCCGTTCCTGCTCACGGTACTGGGCGTGTTGGGCGGAGCGCTGGCGTTCGGCCTGTTGGGCATTTTCCTGGGGCCGGTGCTGCTGGGGATCGGCTATACGCTGATCAACGAGTGGGCCGAGGCCGAGGAAGCCCTGACGGTCGATCATTGAGGGGCAGACAGTGAGCGAAACCGGACCGCCAGAGCCCAACCCACGTCGCGCGCTGGTCGGATTGCTGGCGATCGTCGGGCTGATCGTCGCCGTGTGGTTCATCATGCACCGGCTCAATCAGGCGGCACAGATCCAGGACTGCGTGGCATCGGGACGAACGAATTGCGCGCCGATCGAGACGCCGGCCAGGTAACGGCCCGAGATCCATTTGTCGCTCTACCAGGGCCGATGCTGCGACAGCAGTCTTGTACTGGTCGCACGATTACCTGGTACCGCCGCCGCCGCTGATCCTCGTGGTTGCCGAATGAGGTCCGTTTCGTCTGCTCAACCAGAAGGTGAACCCCGCCCCGACCGGATCTCCAGCACGCTGAGGAAGAACGCTCCATACGCGATCTGATAAGCCAGCAGGATCGCGGTCCCCGATGCAATCACCAGGCGCAATCCGCGGTCGGGCGACAGTGTGCCGAATTCCACGCTGTCCCACTCACTGAGCGCATAGAAACCCAGCGCCAGTCCGAACAGCAGCAACACCCCGCCAACGATCAACCCGGCCTCCAGCGTGACGTGACGCATTGTGGCGATGAATCGCGGATCTGGCGGCACTATGCCTTCGCGCATGCCGTACATCTTGGCGAACACCCAGAACAGCATGGAATGAAAGCCCACCACCACGGCGAGCGAGGCATAGAACAGGGTGTGAATGTCCAGCGTCACACCGGCCACGCGCCGCGGCGCGGGCAGCAGCCAGATCATCAGCGCCAGGCCGACCAGGAACATTGCCGCACCTGGCTGCAGGAACAGCCAGCGCGGGCTGAACAGCAGCAGGAAACGCAGGTGCCGCCAGCCGTCGCGCCAGCTCTTCAGATGCGGCGTGCGAGACCGGCCATCAGGCGACAGCGTGGTCGGCACTTCGGTAATACGCAGTTGGCGGATGGTCGCCTTCACGACCATTTCGCTGGCGAACTCCATTCCGGGCGACTGCAGATCGAGCGCCAGAACGGCATTCCGCTCGAAGCCGCGCAGCCCGCAATGGAAATCCCCGCACGGACTGCGGAAGAACACGCGACCCACCGCGCTCAGCACGGGATTGCCCAGATAGCGATGCAATGGCGGCATCGCCCCAGGCGCGATACCGCCGCGGAATCGGTTGCCCATGACGAGGTGGCAGCCGCCACGCAGCTCTTCGAGAAATCCGTCGAGCCGGCTGAAATCGTAGCTGTCGTCGGAATCGCCCATGATCACGTAGCGGCCGTGGGCGGCGCGAATGCCGCCGAGCAGTGCACTGCCGTAGCCCTTTTCGCCTACGGCAACGACGCGCGCACCCTGGATTTCGGCGATCTGCCGCGAACCATCGGTGCTGCCGTTGTCGGCGATCAGCACTTCGCCGACGGTGCCGCTGCGGATCAGGAAGGCGCGCGCCTTGATGATACAGCGCGCCAGCGTCTCCGCCTCGTTCAGGCACGGCATCAGGATCGTCAGCTCACATAGCTCGACTGGGTTTGATTGCAGACCTGCGTCCGCAGCGTCCATTGTTCCGTCCTTGACGGTCACGCCTTCATCTCAACGAAGCGCCGGAGCGCGGGTCGTGCGCGAACACGCCCGGAATGGCAAGATAGGCGAGGCGCTTGCTCTCCTTGCGTCCTCGCGCCACCGAATCCAGCACCAGGCCGCAGCCGAACGACAGGAACGCCAGCATGACAACGCTGGTCGCCAGGAGCGCGGTCGGTTGCCGCGGCACCAGTCCGGTCCGGATGAACTCCAGTATCACCGGAACGCCAAAGCCAAGGCCGACCGCCAGTAGCGCCAGGCCGGCGATGCCGAAGAACTGGAGCGGCCGCTCATCCCTGATCAGCAGAAAGATTTCGCCCAGTATATGCAGGCCGTCGGTATAGGTCCGCAACTTCGACACCGAGCCCTCAGGCCGCGCGCGATAGGCGGTCGACAGCTCGCCGATCGGCAGCCTCAGCTCCAGCGCATGAATCGAGAAGCCCGCCTCCACATCGAATCCAGTCGCGGTCAAGGTCGGAAACGACTTGGCGAAGCGGCGGCTGAACGCACGATACCCCGACAAGGCGTCGCTGATCCGCTTGCCGAACACGCGGCGGACGATGCCGGTGAACATCGCATTGCCGAAGCGATGCCCCATTCGGTAGGCCGCATGCTCGTCGGTCACTCGAGTCGCGACCACCATGTCCAGTTGTTGTTCCAACAGCATGCGCACCATGTCGGGCGCCGCGGTCGGGTCATAGGTATCGTCGCCATCGACCAACAGATAGATGTCGGCTTCCACATCGGCGAACATACGCCGCACCACGTGTCCCTTGCCCTGCTGGGACTCCAGCCGCACGACCGCGCCCGCCGCCCGGGCCCGGTCGACCGTTCCGTCGGTGCTGTTGTTGTCGTAGACATAGATCATCGCATCAGGCAGGGCGGCGCGGAAATCCGTCACGACCTTCCCGATCGCCACTGCTTCATTGTAGCAGGGGATCAGCACGGCGACGGTCGGGCTGCGCTCCCCCTGAGGGGTCAGCGGGTCAGCCGGGTTCCGGCGGTCAGCAGACACGGTTGTATTCGACATGGCCGAACAGTTTGCACCATCGGCACCGACTGAAACAACTAGCCGATGTCCTCCAGGCTGAACTGTTCCGCCTCCTCGTCGTAGCTGAAAAGTTCAGCGTAACGGCCCCAGGCGATGACGGTGCGCAGCGTGTCCTCGGCGTAGTCCGGTGACATGTGGTCCTCCAGCTCGTCGCGGAAGCGCACCGCCGAGGCGCGATGGTTCCAGCGTTCGTCCAGCACCTGGCGGATCAAGCGCGCCAGCGGCACATATCCGGTCAGCGCGGCCGCGAACAGCAGCTTGCGTTCCTCGGTATCAGCGGTGACGAACCCGCGGCCTTCCTCGGTCAGGTGGACGTCGCCTTCTTCCAACACCGCGAAATGCAGCAACTGCAGCGTCTCGCCGAGCGGCAGCAGTTCGTCGGCCTCGTATTGCAGCGCGGCCGCCAGCGCCGGCAGGTCGGCGCGGCCGTTGTATGGCGGCCCCGCCAGCGCCTCCATCAGGCCGGCCATCTGGTTGGTGCCGACCCGATGCAACGGTGCTGCGATGCTGACGACCGGCGCGGCCACCGCCCGGACACTCGGCACCGGCCGGCGCGTCATCAGGCCGTAAATGTCGTCCACCAATTGACGGAACGCCGGATCCAACCGGTTGCGGGGATGCGGAAACGGCACCCGCAACTCGCTGGCCACGCGGCCGGGACTCGACGAGAACACCAGGATGCGGTCGCACATCAGGACCGCCTCCTCGATGTTGTGCGTCACCATCAGCACGGACTTCACCGGGAGCTTGCCTTCCGACCACAGATCGATCAGGTCGGTGCGCAGATTCTCGGCGGTCAGCACATCGAGCGCGCTGAACGGTTCGTCCATCAGCAGCAGGTCAGGATACACCACGAGCGCGCGCGCCAAGCCGACACGCTGGCGCATGCCACCGGACAACTCCTTCGGATAGGCGCTCTCGAACCCTCCCAGGCCGATCAGGTCGATCGCCGCCTCGGCCCGGCTCTTGCGTTCGGCGCGGGCGACGCCGCGTGCCTCGAGGCCCAGCTCGACATTCTCCTGCACCGTGAGCCAGGGGAACAGCGCGAAGCTCTGGAACACCATCGCGACCCCTTCGGCCGGCCCCTCAACCGGCCGGTCGCGCCACAGCACCTCACCTGCGGTCGGCGCCAACAAGCCGGCCACGATACGCAGCAGCGTCGATTTGCCGGAGCCGGAGCGGCCGAGCAGCGCCACCATCTCGCCCTCGCGCAGGGTGAGGTTCACATCGTCGAGCACCACCAGATCGGCGCTGGCTTCCTTGTGGTAGGCCTGCTTGCAGCCCCGCACCTCGAGCAGGCACTGACGGGTAACGTTGGTGTCCATGCGCGCCCCTCGTTCAGCCGAGCTTCAGGTGTCGTTCCGAATAGGCGTAGAGCGGCCGCCACAGCAAGCGGTTGAACAACAGCACGAAGCACGACATCACAGCCACGCCCAGCACGACGCGCGCCATGTCGCCCTTGTCGGTCGCCGCGGCGATATAGGCACCCAGACCGTGCGCGGTAAGCCTGGTATCGCCCCACGACGCCACCTCGGCGACGATGGCGGCGTTCCACGAACCGCCCGAGGCGGTGATCGCACCGGTCACGTAATACGGGAAGATCCCAGGGATCATCACCTTGCGCCACCACAGCCAGCCGCTGACGCGGAAATTGCTTGCGGCCTCGCGCAGATCGCCGGGATAGGCAGCGGCGCCGGCGACGACGTTGAACAGGATGTACCACTGGGTGCCCAGTATCATCAGCGGCGTCAGCCAGATATCGGCGTTCAGGTGGAAATACACGATGAACAGCACGACCGGCGGAAACAGCAGATTGGCCGGGAACGCAGCGAGGAACTGCGCCAGCGGCTGCGCCCGCCGCGCCCAGACCGGCCGCAGCCCAAGCCAGACGCCAATTGGCACCCAGACCAATGTCGCCAGCACGATCAGGATCACCACGCGGAGCAGGGTAAACAACCCCAGGATCAGGGTCTGCCACAGGTCGCCCCAGTTCAACTCGCCGGAGACGAACGTGACGATCTTTGTCAGTGCCCAGGCCACCACGACAGCGAGCAACACGATCAATGCCACATCCAGCAGGCGCGATGACCGCTCGCCCGCGACGCCTCGGTGGCGCGGCAAAAGGCGCAGCGGCAGGCCGCCGAGTGTGGTCGCGGCGTCGCCCACGGCATCGGCTGCCAGGCTCAGCAGCCGGGTCCGCCGCATCAGCCGCAACAGCCAGGGATCGCTCGCAGTCGCGCCCGCGGTCGTCTCGAAGCGGAATTTTTGCGACCAGGCAACCAGCGGGCGGAACAGCAACTGGTCATACGCCAGGATCACCAGCAGCATCGCGACGATGGCATAGAGCACTGCGAGGATGTCGCGCTGTTCCAACGCCATCGCGACATAAGAGCCGATGCCCGGCAGTTTCCAGGTGTTGTCGCCGACCGACACTGCCTCGGATGCGACCACGAAGAACCAGCCGCCGGACATCGACATCATGGTGTTCCACACCAGACCCGGTGTGGCGAACGGCACCTCCAGACGCCAATAGCGCTGCCATGCCGTCAGGTGGAAGCTGTCGGCTGCTTCCTTCAGGTCCGCCGGCACCGTCTTCAGCGACTGGTACAGGCTGAACGCCATGTTCCACGCCTGGCTGGTGAAGATCGCAAAAATCGCGGCCAGCTCGAGCCCCAGCACCTTTCCGGGGAACAGGCTCATGAAGAACACCACGGTGAAGGTCAGGAAGCCCAGGATTGGCACCGACTGCAGGATGTCGAGGAGCGGGATCAGCACCAGACTGGCGCGACGGCTCTTCGCCGCGGCGGTGCCGTAGGTGAAGGTGAACAGCAGCGACGCCACCAGTGCGGCGAACATGCGCAGTGTGGTGCGCATCGCGTAACCCGGCAGGTTGACGGGGTCGAGGCTGACCTCAACGGCGCCGGGCGAACTGATTGGAGCGAAGGTGCCGCGCGCCACCTGCGCCATGCCGATCAGCGCCGCGAACACGCAGAGGATCGCGGCTGCATCCCACAGGTTCGGCAGGCGCCTTCCCTGGGTGAGGGCGGGATGGATGGTGGCTGACATCTGGCTCGGGCGGAGTTGCGGCGCGCCCTGTTAACCCGGCCCGGTGCGCAAAGTCACCCCCAGGTTCCGTGGCAATCCCGTGACGGCCGTCAGTGGCCGACGCGGCCAGTACCGCCCGCTCCACCATGCCACGCCGTGAACTCATGAAAGTGTTCCGCCGACACGGCGCGAGGTGTGCCTCGTACCTCGCTCTCGTCACGCGCGCCGCGGTCTGCATCTGGTTGCGAAATCATAAGCCGGTGACCTGGCCGAGATCTTGGGCGAGAGCCATCGGCGCCGCGGCAGTCAGTGGCCGGTGCTGCCGAAGCCCCCGTCGTTGCGGTGGGTGGCGTCGAGGCCGTCCGTCTCGTGCCAGCGGGCGCGCACCACCGGCGCCAACACTGCCTGGGCGATCCGCGCACCGCGTTCGATGGTGAACGGTACCTCGCCGGCGTTCAGCACGATCACCTGGATTTCACCGCGATAGTCCTCGTCGATCGTGCCGGGACTGTTGGGCAGCACGATGCCATGGCGCAGCGCCAGGCCGGAGCGGGGGCGGATCTGCAGCTCATAGCCGGGAGGAAGGGCGATAGCGAGGCCGGTGGGGATCAACACGCGTTTGCCTGGTTCGATGGTGACAGGGGTTTCGACCGCGGCCAGCAGGTCCATGCCAGCCGCACCCGCAGTGGCATAGGCGGGGAGCGGCAGGTCGGAGTTGTGCGGCAGGCGGCGGACGGCGATCTGGATGGTCATGGTGGAGCCTGGTTTCTTCGCATCGTAGCATCCGCGAGCATTGCTATCACCCCATCGATCGTCGTCACATCGGGCGAAGGCACGGCCGATGAACTTCACTTGCGCTGCGTGGAGCTCGCGGTTCAGCTCGGCTATCGCATCCTCGACGAGGAATGTGTGCAGGCGATCGCGCCCATGACAAATGGCATGTCGAAGCCGAGCTGAGGCGTTTCGCGCGTACCATGCGCGAAGCCGCCATCGGGATGCACCAGTCGTTCTGCATATCGCCGATGATCAGCGCCGATCTGCCGATATCCGGTCCCGTTACCGCGATCACCATTGGCGCCTTCCCGGGACTACGAACCACGTTCCGCTCACGTCGTTGGCTGCGAATATGCCCGAGCATTGCATCGGGTCAAATGCGGCGGCATGAATTCGGACAATTGGATGGAGCAGCCCAATGCCATGACGAGCGATGGCGAGGATATTCTGATTGAGGCGGTGCCGACCGCGACCGATGAGGTGCGCGCGCTGATCGCCGAGCTCGATCGGACGTTGTCAGCGGAATACCCACCGGAGCAGCGGCACGGCCTGGCGCTGGACGCAATATTTCAACCGCACGTGCGGTTCTTCCTGGCGCGGCTGAATGGTCATGCGGTCGGATGCGGTGGCGTTGCCTTGTTTGCGGATTTCGCCGAGGTCAAGCGTATGTACGTGCGTGACGCCGCACGGGGAAGAGGAGTTGCCCAGCTTTTGCTGGCGCGTATCGAGACGCAGGCGCGGACGGCGGGACTTGCGGTCGTGCGGCTGGAGACAGGGGATCGACAGGAAGCGGCGATGCGGCTTTATGCGCGGGCCGGATTTCATCGTTGTCCGGCGTTCGGCGCCTACGCCGCCATGCCGTCGGAAGCGATCGCCACGAGCGTGTTCTTCGAGAAGCTCATTGCGGTGCCAGATATAGGCGGTCAGTCCTGATCGAGAGCCAGAGGCGCTGGCTGCCCAGAAAATCAACACCGATGACGCCATCGCCAAAGTTCCGATCGCCATCAAGCGGTGGCGGCTCCTTCGCCAGCACATAGGCATACGGGTGTCGCGCCACCACCGGACCGATCTGCATGATATCAAACCAATGGACGTGCGACGGAGTGTCGTCGCCGGCTATGACATGAAGCTTGATCATGCGGTCACTTGCCAGGACCTGATCGGTGAGGCCAAGCCGCTGCGCCATTCGTGGTGTGATCACCGTGTTGGATGCGCCGGTGTCCAGGAAGCCGATTCCCTCGATGCCGTCGAGCCTGAAGGGTAATTTCAACGCCCCTGTTCGGGTGGAGAATCCGGCGATCGGTGCGGTCGGCTCGTCCCAAGGCGGTTCGGCCGCTTCGCATCGGCGGACGCGGTACAGCGTGAGCACCCGCTTCGGTCCGTCTATGTCGAGGTCGTAATTTCGCAGGATGTCCAGGCCGAGGATACCGTCGAATGGTTGATTGCCCCCGAACGAATTCACCGACAACCTGTCCACCGGCAGCGCCGCCGTGCCGATCGCCATGCTGTCGATCCGGACATCCGGTGTTGCCGAACTGCCGCTCAGACCCATGAGCGACGTATAGGACCGCGCATCGCGGACCAGGTTCAGCCGCTGAACCGCGGCCTCCCCAAGCAAACTCTTCTGCGCTCCCGTGTCCAGCAGCATGCCGATCGGCTGGCCATTGACGGAGACTGGGACGACGAAGATGTGGTTCGCGAACTCAAGCGGCACTTGAGCGACCCGTACGAGATCGCATGCGGCATCCGGCGGGCAGCTTGCCAGCGCCAACAGCAGCAGCGTCGCGAGCCCCGCCAAGGCGACGCGCACCCTCATGGGTCGTGGATCACCCAGGCAGCTTCGGGACGGAGCCGGGCGGAAACTATGACGGGAGTCGCGAAATCAAACCGGCCGCCATGCACGGCCATCACGTTGTAGCAGCAGGTCCGCGGCGTCAGGACCATCGCTGCCGGCGCCATAGTTCGGAAAATGCGCCGGCGGTTCGGCGGCCCAGGCATCCAGCACCGGCTGCACTACGCGCCAGGTCTCTTCCACCATGTCGGCGCGCTGGAACAGTGTCTGATCGCCGATCATGCAGTCGTAGATCAGCGTCTCGTAGCCGACATTCGGCTCCCGCGGGAACCAGTCGCGATAGTTGAAGTCCATATGGACGGCGGCGAGGTCCACCACCGGCCCCGGCCGCTTCACCTCGAACTGCAAAGCGATGCCTTCGTCCGGCTGAATTCGCACGATGAGCCAGTTCGGCGGCAATTCCTCGACATGGGTAGCTTCGAACGGCGCATACGGCGCATGTTTGAACCGGATCGCGATCTCACTGTAGCGGCGCGACATGCGCTTGCCGGTGCGCAGATAGAACGGCACGCCCGCCCAGCGCCAATTGTCGATCGTCAGCCGCATCGCAACGAAGGTCTCGACATTTGAATCGCTGGCCACGTCCGGCTCTGCGCGATAACCGGGGACGTCGGTTCGCAGCTCCGTTCCTGGACCGTACTGGCCGCGCACAGCATCCTGTTGCTTCAGCGTGCCCAGCGCGGCGATCACGTCAGCCTTGCGATCGCGGACCGCCCGCGCACCGAACCCGATAGGCGGTTCCATTGCCACCATGGCCAGAAGCTGGAATACGTGGTTCGGCACCATGTCGCGTAGCGCGCCGGTGACCTCATAGAACCTGCCGCGATGTTCGACACCGACTGTCTCGGCCACGGTGATCTGGACATGGTCGATCCGGTCGCGGTTCCAGATCGGTTCGAACAGCCCATTGGCGAATCGGAAGGCCATGATGTTCTGCACCGTCTCCTTGCCGAGGAAGTGGTCGATGCGGAATATCTGCTCCTCGCGCAGCTCCCGGCGGATCCGCGTATTGAGCTCGCGCGCGGAATCGAGGCTGTGGCCGAATGGCTTCTCGATCACCACGCGCCGCCAGCGTTGCGGCTTGTTGTCGCGCAGCTCCTCGTCCAGCAGACCGGCATGGCCGAGCTGTTCAACGATCGGACCGAAGAACCTGTCGGCCACTGCGAGGTAGAACAGGCAGTTGCCGCCGGTCTGCTGGTCGCTCGCTACGTCGTGCAGGTGCAGTTTCAGCTTCTCGAACAGGTTGCGATCACTGAAATCGCCCTGCGTATACGATACGCCGCCGGTCAGGCGCTGCCACACCGCATTGTCGATGGCATCAATGCGGTTCTCACTGTTTGGATTGCCGACGAAGCTCTGCAGCATCTCACGCAGGCTGTCGCGCCAGTCGTCCGCGCTGCGCTCGGTGATGTCGACACCGACCATGGCGAAGTGCTCTGGGAGGAGACCCGTGCTTGCCAGATTGTACAGCGCGGGCACCAGCAGGCGCCGGGTAAGGTCGCCGCTGGCGCCGAAGATTACCATGGCACATGGTCCTGGTGACGGCGCCGGCCGTCGCGGCGAGGCGGCGAGAATCCGGGCGGTGGGCGGGTCTGTTCGGGTGTCGGTCATGGCGTTCGTCCAGGGATAGGGTCAGCAAAGTCGCCAGCAGGGAAATGCACGATCTGTGGAGTGTCGCCCCGCGTGGCTGGTCGACGCGCTAAGGCGTGATCCCCAGCTTGAGCATATCCATTCCCCTCCACAGGGGTGGCATGACTGTCCATCATGCCGCCGCCAACATCATTCGGGATGCCTTCTCGCCGATCATGATCGACGGGGCGTTGGTATTGCCCGAGGTGAGCGTCGGCATGATCGAGGCATCGGCAACCCGCAACCCTTGGATGCCATGCACGCGAAGCTGGTCGTCGACCACCGCCATCGGGTCCGATCCCATCTTGCAGGTGCCGACCGGATGGTAGGTGGTCTCGGCGTGCTGTTTCACCCAATCAAGCAGTTCGTCGTCTGACTGGAAGTTCACGCCCGGCGCGATCTCGTCGGTCGCGACTCCCTGCATGGCGGGCGCGGTCATGATGCGCCGGGTGATGCGCATTGCCTCGAGCGTCACGTCGCGGTCGAGCTGGGCGGTCAAAAAATTAAAGCGGACCGCCGGCTGCTGGTTCGGCGACTTCGAGGACACGTGAATGCTGCCGGTGCTTTCCGAGCGCAGGATGTTGGTGATCGCGGTGACGCCGGATTTTTTCGCCAGCTTGAAATTCGTGTCGGCCAGGAAAGGAACCCAGGAGATCGCAGCATCCGGCGCATCCAGCCCGGCACGGGTCCGAATATAGGCGCGGATCGGGGCCGCCGGCAGGCCAAGCAGCCCCTTGCTGGTCAGCGCATATTTCAGCGCCTGCCAGACAAGGCCGAGGCCACGCCCCTTGTCGTTGTAGGTCATGCCGAGTGAAGCCGGGATCGCCCACTTCATGCGCGGCGAGTAATGATCGCGCAGGTTTTCGCCGACACCGTTGAGCCCGTGGCGCACCTCGATGCCGAGCCCTCTCAGCAGGTCGGGCTGGCCGATGCCAGACAGTTCCAGCAGTTGTGGCGAATTGATCGAACCGGCGCTGACGACGACCTCCCTGCCTGCGCGCGCCTCGTGCTGTTGGCCGTTCGCAGTGTAGCGCACGCCGACGCAGCGCTTGGCTTCGAACAGCAGGCATTCGGTCAGCGCGTTGGCCCGGATCGTCAGGTTGGGCCGGGTGCGCGCGGGGTCCAGATAGCAGAAGGCGGTGCTCATCCGGCGACCGTTGCGGATGGTCGCCTGGGTCATGCCGATGCCGTCCTGCTGCACGCCGTTGTAGTCCTTGGTGTATTCGATGCCGACCTGGCCGGCGGCCTTGATCAGCGCATCGTAGATCGGCCCGGTTTCGAAGCTTTCGGTGACCTTCAGCGGGCCGTTGCGGCCGCGATATTCATCGTCCGCGTCGCCCTGGTAGCTTTCCATGTCGCGGAAGATCGGCAGCACCTCGCGATAGCTCCAGCCGCGATTGCCGAGCTGCGCCCATTGGTCGTAGTCCTGCGACTGGCCGCGTACGAACACCATGCCGTTGATCGACGACGAACCGCCGAGCAGCTTGCCGCGCGGGATTGGAATGCGGCGATTGCCTGTGCCCTCGTCTGGTTCCGACGAATACAGCCAGTTGGCGGCGGGGTTTTCGATCAGCCTGGCGAAGCCGACGGGGATGCGTGACCAGGGGTGGGATTCGCGGCCGGCTTCCAGCACCAGGACGCGGTGCTTCGGGTCGGCGCTGAGGCGGTTGGCGAGGACCGAGCCGGCCGAGCCGGCGCCCACCACGATGTAGTCGAACGTCTGTGCTTCCATTGTTTCGCTCCCCTCGGCCGACCTCCTCCGTCTCACTCGTTGACGACAGCAACAACCTCGATTTCGACCATGAAATCAGGACTGGCGAGGCGGGTGACGCCGACAGTCGTGCTGGTCGGGGTCGCCACGCCAAGATAACGCATGCGCACATCGCCGCACTTCTGGAATTCGTCGAAGTCGGTAACGAACGTGTTGGTCTTGACGACGTCGGCCCATGTCGCGCCGGCGGCCTTGAGGCACCGGTCGAGGTTCTGGAAGGTCTGTTCCATCTGGGCGCGCATATCGCCCTTGCCGACACAATTGCCGTCGATATCTCGCGCCAACTGGCCGGCGGTGTAGACGAGCTTGCCGGTGCCGCTCACCGTCACGACGTGCGAGTACGAAGGCTGCCCGCCGGACATCCTTACGTTCATTCCGTGCGGCTGAAACCGTTCGATCCTGAGGGCCATTCTCACCTCCCGTTTGTGTTCATCTGCCAGCGCGGCACGCCATCAATAGCTCGGCTTGGTCGAGGATGGCGTAAGCTGAAGCTCGTGGGTCCAGCAGGACCGGTCCTGGGTGTGCAGATAGTAGAACGCTTCGGCGATCTTCACCGGATTGATCACGAGATCGGGTCGATTCTGTACCCTGGGCAGCGCCCTTGTGCCAGGCGAGTCGATGGTCCCGTCGATCACCACGTTGGCCACGTGCACGCCGTGCTCGGAGTACTCCTCGGTGAGCACCTGCGCCAGTGTGCGCATCATGACTCTGGGATAGTACAGCGACTGTCCGGTCATGCGCTTGCGCCCGCGCAGCGAGCTGGAGTTGTTAGAGAAGAAGAACGATCCTGCGCCCTTCTGCCGCATCGCGGGCAGCACTTCCTTGGCGACGAGGAACGGTCCGCGACTTGCAATGTGCTGCGCGGTATCGAACATCTCCACCGGGATGTGTTCGAGCAGTTCCTTCTCGGGCGGCAGATCACGACCTTCGAGGTAGCCTGCGTTGTAGACCAGGACGTCCGGATCGCCTGCGTCGCGGCGGATCGTTGCGAACGCCGTTGCGATGGATTCCTGCGAGACGAGATCCAGCTCGGCGATCGTGCAGTCCCCGCCCTGCGCCCGGATCGCTGCGGCCAGCGGCGAAGCATTAGCCTCGGCGCGGGTCGTCAGCACGACGAAGAACCCTTCCCGCGCGAACTTCTGCGCAATCGCACCGCCGACGCCCCAGCGCACGCCGACCGGCAGGTTGCTGTCGTCCACAGTTCTGCCATGCGCCAGCAAAGTATTGCGGCCATCCGACTGCCATTTGGATGTGGCACCGACCACCACGGCGACCTGCTTGCCCAGCGTGTTCGTCTTGCGAGTTTCGCTCATTGGAAAACGTTTCCTTACCGTTGCCAGCGTTCAAGCCAAACGGTCCCAGCCCCACCAGGCGCATAACGCCTCACCCATGATGAGTCGCTTGTCCTGGTCACCGAGCCACGGCAACTCATCGGTGAACATCGTTACGCACTGGCGCCAGGAACAAGGCATCTTGGTGATGTCGGTGCCCCAGAACATGCGGTTTGGGCCAAATGCATCGTAGATCTGCCGTAGATACAGGTGCATCTTCGGGAACGGATAGGCTTCGCTGGAATAGCCCGGCGCGCCGGTTGCCTTGACCGCCACATTCGGGAACTTCGCCAACGCGAGGAGGTTCGGCATGTGGGTCATCGCTTCGGCGTCTTTCAGCGTGGTCAGGCCGCCTCGACCGCCCAGGTGGTCGATCGTCAACCGAAGTCCGGGATGTCGCTCGGCAATGCGGCCCAGTTCCGTCAGCGAATCGGTCGCCAGCGCGGCGATCGGAACGCCGGCAGCTTCGGCCGCCGCCCAAAGCCAGTCGAGTGTGCCATCGGCCAGCCAGCGCCGCGCCGGATCGCTCAGGAACCCATACCTCAGACCGAGCATGCCCGGCTGTTCTCGCCAGCGCGCGATGCGCGCACGCGAGTCCGGTTGATCGAGCGGCAGCGCGCCCATGATCGCGAACCGGCCAGGGTAGTTCTGCACTGCCGCAAGTGCCATGTCGGTCGAACCCGGGTCCCAGCCTGGCGGATGAATGACGGCGGCATCGACACCACCTTCATTCATCAAAACGATGGCCTCCTCAGGGGTGAAGTGCGTCACCTGCCGATGCGAGAGGTTGCTCGGCAAGCCGGTCCCCCAAAGGTGGATTTGGGCGTCGACTATCTGCACGGCGGACTCTCCTTTCGTTGTTGCGCATCGGGTCGAGCACCCGGCGGGCTTCATTTCAATGGATGCAACCACGGTCTGGAGGTGGGTTTCATCCGCTACCGCAGGCGCGAGCCCGGATCCATGCCCAGGTAGACGCGGCCGCCGATCGGGTACCATTCCGGCGCAACCGTGACCGTCTGGCCGACGACGTGCAGGTCGCGCCAGCACTCGGCCAGGCGGCTCTCGCGCTTGAACGATGTGCTGCCGCCGTGCCGGTACACCAGGTCCATAGCCTCGCGCGCACTGTCGGCGGCGTAGGTCGAGGCCAACCGGCAGCGCGCCCTTTGCTCGAGCGTGGTCTCCTTGCCGGCCGCGATCGTGTTCCACAGCTCGGCGATCATCGCGCTACGGTAGGTGCGCCCTGCGTTCAGGACCGCATCGGCCCGTCCGACGGCTTCCTGCACTTGTGGGTTCTCGCACAGCAGGCCGGTTCGGCCGCGCGGTGTCTTGTCCGCGGCCAGCGCGATCAGCGCGTCGATGCCGGCGCGCGCGATGCCGGTAATCACCGAGCTGTGGTGCGGGCCGACCCAGCACACACTCGGCAAGGCATAGGTGATGCCGGGCCAGCGCGACCATTGGTTGTCCAGCGGCATGCCGGCGTGGACCATCGTCCGACGCTCCGGAAGGAACACGTCCTTGACCGTCCAGTCGAAGCTGCCGGTTCCGCGCAAGCCGGTCACGTCCCAACTGCCGGGCACAATCTCCGCTTCCGCTCGCGGGAATACCGCCCTCCAATACAGGGAGCCACCGTCCGGTCGGCGGCGCGGTTTTCCGTCGTCGAGGATCTGGAAGCTGCCCAGCATCCAGGCCGCCTCCTGGCAGCCGGTGCCAAACGTCCAGCGTCCGCTGATGCGGTAGCCACCTGGCACGGGCACCGCCTGGCCGCCGCCCTGCACCGCGGTGCCGGCGATGACGGTGGCATGCCCAGAAGGGTAGATCTCGTGCACGCCCTCGTCGGGCAACCCAAGCGTGACAAGCTGCCCGATGCTGTTGTTGCAAACGTTCCAGCCGACCGAGCCGGCGCCCTCGGCCAGCAGTTCCACAACGCGCAGGTAAGTCAGCGGATCGACCTGCAGGCCGCCCAACGCGCGCGGTAACACCATTCGGTAGCAGCCGGCAGCGTGCAGCTGCTCCACCAAAACCGGCGGCAGGCGCTGTTCACGCTCGATTTCATCATGGTGGCGGCGGAGCGCCGGCTGCAGTGCGGTCGCTGCCTGCACCACGGGTTGCGCGTCGACATCGACCGGTAGGCGCGTGTCGTCGGTCATTGCGTCCATTGGTCCCTCCCGCCGAAGTCGCCTACGCGCCTGGTGGCGCTTCCATCCCAACAACGCGCTGATAGACCGCGCGGACTTCGTCGGAGACCTCTTGCGTGTCGTCGCGCAAATTGCGCGGCGTGATGGCGATGAAGGCGATTTCCCAGTTCTCAGGGATCGGCCGTCCCACTCTCGGCAGGAAAGCATGCGGCGCGCCTGGCGCATTGTGGAAATGGTCGCCGCCGACCACCGGCGTCAGGATGGGAAGCCCGTCCTCATCGGTCGAAAACGCATCTGCCTCGCCGACCACATACATGGGAAACTGGTCGGTTCTGCTGTACGCGTGCTTATGAAGTTCTACCTTTGGCAGGAATACAGCGGCGACGCCGCGGCCGTGGCGGTTCTGGCCGAGGCGCCAGGGACCGGATCCTGACAGGTCCGCCTGGCTGGTCAGCCTGTGCTCTTCGCGGCCGAGCACCTCACGTAGCGTCTGCTTCGGGTTGAAGTCTTCTTTGCGCCCGGAGAACGCAGCGCGGATCTTGCTGAAGTCCTGGTAGACGGCTTTCATCCACGCCAGTTCATCCTCTGCAAGTTCATGATCCAGCAGCTTGATGCTCGGTTGCTCGGACATCGATGTCTCCTTCGTGTTCGATCATTATGCGTCCGCGGCCGGGGAGGCCAGACCATCAGGTGGCCAGACCGCAATCCCGACCGCCAGCGGAATGCGCAGATTGCGAAACAACATGGAGAATGCCATCCAGTTGCCCATGGCTATGATGAACTCCACCTGCTGTCCCGGGTCGATAATATGCTTCGCCACCTCGGTCCACGCAGCATCCGAAATCGATTTGCCGGCAAGACATTCATCGGTGGCGGCGAGGATCGCCTTATCCGCCGGCGTCAATCGCGCGGAGTTGCGCCAGTCGCGCACGGCGAGGATATCCTCGGCCGGAATCCCCGCCGTGGTCGCCACCCGCCAATGTTGTGTCCACTCGTACGCCGAGCCGGTGACCCAACCGATGCGCATGATCATCAGTTCGCGCAGCCGTGTGTCGAACTTGTTGTTCTCCAGAAGCTGCATCAATTGGCCGAACGCCACTCTGGCCACACCGGGGTTGTTGGCCACCACGCGGAATGCCTCGCTCTGGGTTCGCCGTGCGGGCATCCCCATCGCATCACCGAGCTCGCGGGCGCGCTCCAGCGATACCATCGGCACGCGTAAGGTCATCGTCACTCTCCGTTCCCGTTGCTCCTATGTTACTCCCAGGGCGTTTCCGCTGCGGCATTCCGCCCTGAAATCCGGCCGAACGCGAGGCATTCCCCGATGTTCCCGGTTCCCTGATACAGATAGCTATAGATCGAACCGAGTTCTCCCGCGCTGTACAGCCGTGCGATGGGCGTGCCATCGGGTCGCACAATCTGCGCCTTCTCATTACGGCGTGGGCCGCCCTGAGTGTTGAGCATGGAAGGCGAGAGTTCGACTGCATAGAACGGCCCGGTGACAATGGGCGCCAGCATCAAGGTTCGGCCGAAATCCGGATCGTATTTCGGATCGCAGTAGCGGTTCCACCGGTTGACGGTGCCCGCCAGCGTGTCGGGGTCGAGACCCACCGCCATGGCGAGAGCCGCCAGACTGTCAGCGGTGCTGATCCAACCCTTCGCCAGCTCGGCGCTGTTGTCCTCACTCCATTGGTAGCGCTCGATGATCTGGGTCCAACCGTGGCTCGGGTGCTTGTCATAGAGTGGGCCAGCGGAAAACAACGTGTGATCAAAGATCAGAAACATCGGGCACGGGGTGGACAAGGGCAGCCAACGGCCGTTCACCGGGATCTTTCCATGGCGGGTCTTGAACTTTTCGTCGGTGAATCGCCTGGCGTCCGGACCCACCACGATCATGCCGCCGGGCGTCTCCTTGCTGTAGTGCAGCGCCTGCATTGAAAATGTGGTGCGGATCTCCGGGACCTTCAGCGCCATGGAGGGGCCAGCGTAGTTGTTCATGTGCCAGAGGTCAGCCCCGACCGACATCGCCATCGTGATGCCATCGCCTTCATTGTGCGGCGTGCCGGAGGTGTAGCAATAGGGAACACCCGGAAGGTAGTTGCGGATCATCTCCTGATTGTTTTCGAAGCCGCCACATGTCAGCACCACCGCTTTTGCCGCTTTGACTTTGATAGATCGACTACCACTCTGGGCGCGCACGCCGAGGATTTCCTTGGTGATGTCGTGCTGGATCAGCTCGCGCCCCGGTGTTTCGTACAGGATGGGGATCGGGCGTTGCTTGACCAGGCGCTCGAACAGTTGCCACGTGTAGGAATAGCCGTAGGTCGGTCCGTCGTGAAACTTGTGTACACAGTCCGACCCGGGCAGATCCGGGAATTCGATCCCGACCGGCGGATGCTGATGCTCTTGTGGATCGCCGCCGAGACCTTCGAGCCATGCATTGTTCTGGCACATTTCCTCCGCCCACACACGCACCATGGTCTCCGGCACGGTGTAGGGTCCACACAGGGCGGTGAGATAGGCGATGGCCTTTTCGACCGACGAGGTATTCAGATATCCCTGGCCCGCGACGCGCGTGTTGCCGCCTTCCTGACCTTCTGGTGCTTTCTCCAGGATCACGACCCTGGCTCCGAGATCGTGTGCGGTGACGGAAGCGGCCATGCCCGCGGCGCCAAATCCGACGACGACGACATCGGCTTCGATGTCCCATTTGTGTGGCATGGACGGCTGGTGCTCCGTGACGTGTTCCCGCTGGCGGAGCCAGGGCCGGATCGGCCGGGCAACTCCAATGGGGATGTTCTGCTATTTCTGGCTTGAACGGCAACCCGGCGACGAACGAGGGGGAAGTAACACGATGCACGCCACGCACCTGGTGATCGGCGGCGGTTCGGCCGGCTGTGTCATGGCGGCGCGGCTGTCGGAGGCGCCGGGGAACAAGGTGGTCCTGGTGGAAGCCGGGCGCGCACATCCGCCGGATCAGATGCCGGAGGACATCCGTGACACCTACTCGGGCAGCGCGCTGACGAACCCGAGCTATTTCTGGAAGGGCCTGAAGGTCCGCCGCAGAGCCGATGCTGCGCCGGTCTATTATGAGCAGGGCCGCGTGCTCGGGGGTGGGTCGTCCGTCAACGGCCAGGTGGCGTTGCGCGGCGCGCCGGAGGACTACGATCACTGGGACGCGATCGGCGCGAAGGGCTGGGACTGGAACTCGGTGCTGCCCTATTTCCGGCGTCTCGAGACCGACCTCGATTACACTGACCAGTTGCACGGTGCACAGGGGCCGATCACCGTTCGCCGCATGCCGATGGAACAGTGGGACGACTTCACGCTGTCCGTCACCAAAGTATGGAACGACCTCGGCTATCCCCTGCGCCCGGACATGAACGGTGAATTCGGCGAAGGCTACTCACCGCTGCCGCTGTCCAACGATGGCGCCGCACGGCGTTCCACTGCGGTGGGTTATCTGGATGCGGCAGCGCGTCGCCGTCCCAACCTGCAGACCCTCGGCGAAACGCAGGTGCGGCGGATCCTGTTTGCCAGCGGCCATGCCAACGGTGCGGAGGTGCGGCGCAACGGCGCCATCGAGACCATCACCGCGGACAATGTCGTCGTCTCCGCCGGCGCGCTGCACACACCGTGGCTGCTTATGCTGTCGGGCATCGGTCCGGCGGAGCATCTGCGCCAGCACGGCATCGCGGTGCAATTGGACCGGCCTGGCGTGGGTAGCAATCTGATGGATCACCCGGCGATCCACATCTCCGGCTACCTGCCGCCGGTGGCCCGGCACAAGATGGTGCTGCGACGGAACTATACCTATTTGCGCTGGTCCTCGGGATTGCCGGACGTGCCGGAGGCGGACATGGTGATGATGGCGGTCTGCCGATCCGCGTGGCATGCAATCGGTGTGCGCATCGGCACGTTGTCGTCCTATATCGGCCGTTCGGTACTCGACCGGCGAGGTTCGGCTTACCTCGCCCGATCCGGACCACGAGCCGTATGTTGACTTCAACTGGTTGAGCGACCGACGCGATCTGGACCGAATGATGGATGCGTTCCGTCGCATGGCGAGCATCCTGGTCAGCGATCCGGTACCGCAGTACATGTCGAACCTGTTCGCCTCGAAATTCTCCCAACGCGTGCGCAACGTCAGCCTAAAGAACTTCCGTAACATGGCGATCACCAACATGGCGGCGCTGATGATGGATTCGTCGGCCAGCCTGCGGAAATTCCTGTTTGACAAGGTGATCAGCGATTCTCGTCCGCTGCCGGAACTGCTCGCCGACCACGCCGTATTGGAGCGCCATGTGCGCGACAATGTGCAGTCTGCCTGGCACGCTTCCTGCACCTGTCGGATGGGCGATCCGGCGGACCCACGCACGGTAGTCGATCCCGGCGGCAAGGTCGTGGGCGCGACCAACCTGTTCGTCGCCGATGCGTCGGTGATGCCGGAGGTTTCGCGCACCAACACCAACATCCCCACCATTATGATCGCCGAACGCATCGCCGAGATGGTACGCCAGCGATGACCGCGATCAACCACCGCATTCTGTTGCGTGCGCGGCCCGCGGGAATCCCGGCGCCGGACAATTTCATTGCGGACAGCGTCGCGGTGAGCGCGCCCGCTGCGGACGAGGTGCTGCTGGAGACGATCTTTCTGTCGATCGATCCGGCGATGCGGTCGTGGATGACCACCGGTGTGGCACTGGGCGAAGTCATGCGCGGCGGCGGCATCGCGCGCGTGCTTGAGAGCCGAGCCGACGACTTCCGTCCCGGCGAATTGGTCCAGGCGCGGCTCGGCTGGCAGACCCATCCCAGCTTGCCTGCGAAATACCTGCAGAAGGTCGATCTGGCGCGTGGCGATGCGCTGGCCTGGATCGGTCCGCTCGGCCTCAGCGCGGTGACCGCCTACTTCGGCATGCGCGATATTGGCGCCGTGAAACCAGGTGATCGGGTGCTGGTGTCGGCGGCGGCTGGTGGCGTCGGGCAGATCGCCGCACAGATCGCGCGCATCGAGGCCTGCCGTGTGGTCGGCATCGCCGGCGGGACGGAGAAGTGCGCCTTCCTGTCCGATGAACTGCGCCTCGATGGCGTCATCGACTACAAGGCGGAAAACGACCTGGCGGCGGCGATCGGCCGAACCTGCCCCGACGGCATCGATCTCTATTTCGACAATGTTGGCGGACCCACATTGGATGCGGCGCTGCTGCATTTGCGCGAGGCAGCACGGGTCGTGCTGTGCGGACGCATCTCCCAGGTCGTCGCCGATCCGCCATATGGTATCCGCAATCTCGGGCAGCTTTTGTCACGGCGTGGACGGATGCAGGGCTTCCAGGTGTTCCGCTACCATGACCGGTATGAGGAAGCCCGCGCCTGGCTCGCCGCGCGTCATCGCGAGGGGCGGCTGCATCAGCGCCTCCATATCCTGGATGGGCTGCACCACGCGCCGGCCGCACTCGGCATGCTGTTCCGCGGCGAGAACACCGGCAAGCTTGTCGTGCAGGTATGCCACCCTGCGACATAGGGAGAGGATCGGCCATGCAACGCTCCACCACCGCACTGCGCGAGCTGCTGTCGAACAACAGCTTCATCAACATGCCATCGGCCTACGATGCGATCGGCGGCCGGCTGATCGCGAGCCTGGGGTTTCCCGCCGTCTACACCGGCGGCTTCGTGACCGGCGGTTCCCGCTGCACCTCGGAGCCGCTGCTGACCATGGATGAGCAGGTACGGGTCGCCGGCGACGTAGCGGCCGCGGTTACGGTGCCGCTGGTTGCCGATGGCGGCGCCGGTTTCGGCGAACCGCTGCACACCATGCGCTCGGTGCGCGAGTTCATTCGTGCAGGAGTTGCCGGCATCCACATCGAAGACCAGCTTTACCCGAAGCGCGCGCACTACCACAAATACGTGGCACATGTGACGCCGCGCGACGAGTTCGTCGCCAAGATCGATTATGCCTGTCGCCAACGTGCCGAGTTCGGATCCCGACTTCGTCATCATCGCGCGATCGGACGCATGTCGCTTCGAGGGGCTGCAGGAGGCGGTTGACCGGATCAACCTCGCCGCCGATGTCGGCGCCGACATGGGACTGGTGTTTCCACGCAACGACGAGGAGCTGCGCCAGGCGCCGAAGCTGGCAAAAGTACCGCTGGTCTATGTGATGAGCCGCGGCAACCGTGACCAGCGCCCGCTGCCGACTATCGGCGAGCTCGAAGCGATGGGCTACAAGGCCTGCATCGACGCGGTGACCAGCCTTGTGGTGGCGTTCGCCGCAATGAAGCGCGCCTTCACCGAAATTCGAGAGACCGGCACCTTCGCCGGCCTCAGCGCCCAGGAGTGCATGGACGCCCGCCAGCAGATCGAGGATCTCGTGGGGCTCGAGCAGTTCTACGTTATCGAAGAGGAAACAGTCGAACAGACGCGTTGGGGCAAGCGCTAATTCCCGCGCTCAAACCCGGGCCGCGGCACGAGGCTCATCAGCATGTGCTCGAATCCGCCGTCGACAATGATCTCCTGGCCGTTGACGAAGCCGGCCCGGTCGCTCGCCAGGAACAACACTACCTGCGCCATGTCCTCCGGCGTGCCGATTCGCCCGACCGGAATGGCCGCAGCCCTCCGCTCGGCCACGCCGGGGGCCTGATAGAAGCTCTCGCTCATCGGCGTGCGCACCAGACCGGGGCTGAGGACGTTGCTGCGTACGCCATGCGGTCCCCACTCCACCGCGAGCTGTCGCGAGAGCATCAGCACGCCGGCCTTGCTGACGCTGTAGGCACCGGAGAACGCCTGCGCGTTGCTGCCGGCGATCGATGCCGTATGCACGATGGCGCCGCGCCCGCGCTCGATCATCGCCTTGCCGAACGCCTGTGCGCACAGCAGATAGCCGGTCAGGTTGACCGACAGCAGCCGGTTCCACTCGTCCAGCGGCACGGTCGCCAGCGAACCAGGCAGCAGCATCCCGGCATTGTTGACCAGGATGTCGCAAGGTCCGATGGCGTGGGATGCGCGTTCCGCGGCAGCGACGCTGTTCGGGTTCGCGATGTCGCAGGCGTGCGCAAGCGTTCTGGCACCGGTCGGACGCAGTGCCTCGGCCGTCGCCTGGCAATTGCCCTCGTCCTTGTCGAGCAGCACCAGCGATGCGCCGGCCTGCGCCATGCCAAGCGCAACAGCGCGGCCGATGCCGCCACCGGCGCCGGTCACGACGCAGACCCGGTCCTTCAGCCCAAGCCATTCGGCATCCTGCTGCGCCATGTTTCTCACTCGGTGGTTTTCTGCGCCGACAGTCTAACGTGCCGGCGGCGACGGCGACAGCGACGACTGGTTTGAACTCTGATCCGCACAACCGACAATGATCCGCGCCTCCTCTGGACCCGCCCCGAAAGGTCGCGGGTGGGTGATCCATTGGAGGAAACCAAAAGAAGGGTTGCATACCCATGATTTCCGCGCTGCTGCCGAACTACGCCCGTGCTGACCTCGCGTTCGAGCGGGGCGAAGGCGCTTGGTTGTGGACGGTGGACGGCCGACGATTCCTGGATTTCGGCTCCGGCATCGCCACCGCGTCGCTTGGGCACGGCCATCCGCATCTCGCCCGCGCGATCGCCGAGCAGGCCGCCAAGGTGATGCACGTGTCCAACCTGTATCGCATCCCGCAGGCCGAACGGCTGGCGGAGCGGTTGGTGGATGCGACGTTCGCGGACAGCGTGTTCTTCTGCAACTCGGGCGCGGAAGCGAACGAGGGTATGATCAAGATGATGCGCCGCGCGATGTATGACGCGGGCAAGCCGGAGCGCTTCAGGTTCATCGTGTTCGAGGGCGCGTTCCACGGCCGCACGCTGGCGACGCTGGCCGCCACCGGCAACGCCAAGTACCTGGAAGGCTTCGGCCCGGTGGTCGAGGGCTTCGACCAGGTGCCGTTCAACAACATGAACGCGGTGCGCAACGCGGTCGGTCCCGCCACCGCCGGCATCATCGTCGAGCCGCTCCAGGGTGAAGGCGGCGTGCGTCCCGCCGATATGCAGTTCCTGCGCGATCTGCGCGCGGTGTGCGACGAGTACGGCCTGGTGCTCGGCATGGATGAAGTGCAGTCCGGCATGGGCCGCACCGGCAAACTGTTCGCGCATGAGTGGGCCGGCATCACTCCCGATGTGATGTCGGCGGCGAAGGGCATCGGCGGCGGCTTCCCGCTTGGCGCCGTGCTGGCCAAGGAGCAGTTCGCCAAGGCATTGAAGCCCGGCACTCATGGCACCACGTTCGGCGGCAATCCGCTTGCCTGTGCCGCCGGCAATGCAGTGCTGGACATCATCCTGGCACCGGGGTTCCTGGCGGAGGTCGAGCGCAAGGGGCGCCGGCTGCGCGCCGAACTCGACGAAATCGCCCGAGAATATCCGCAGGTCTATGACGACGCGCGCGGCATGGGCCTGCTGCAGGGCCTGAAGTGCGTGCTGCCGCAAGGCGAGGTGCAGGCGGCCTGCGTCGCAGAAGGCCTGATGGCGATCACCGCGGGCGAGAACGTGCTGCGCCTGGCGCCGCCGCTGGTGGTGACCGACGCGGACCTGGACGAGGCAATGGTCATGCTGCGCCGCGCGACGCGTCGCGTGCTGCCGTCCACCGCCAAGGCCGCCGCGAAATGAGCGCCTCGCTCAGACGGACCGAGCGGTCAGACGATGTGGTTGCAGGTCGGCGCCACTTCCTCGACCTGCGCGACTTCGACACGCCGACGTTGCGGCAGATGCTGGAGGTCGCCGCCAACTACAAGCGCGGCGGGGTGTCGTCGCGTCCGCTGGCCGGCAAGACGTTGGCGCTGATCTTCGAGAAGCCGAGTACGCGCACCCGGGTGTCGTTCGAGGTCGGCATGCGCCAGTTGGGCGGCGATGTGATCGTGCTGTCCGCGCGCGATATGCAGAGCGGGCGCGGCGAGACTCCAGCCGATACGGCGCGGGTGCTGTCGCGCTATGTCGATGCGATCATGCTGCGCACCGATAACGTGACGAAGCTGCACGAGCTGGCGGAATTCGCCACGGTGCCGGTGATCAACGGACTGACCGACACCTCGCATCCGTGCCAGCTCATGGCGGATGTGCTGACGTTCGAGGAGCATCGTGGACCGATCGCTGGCCAGGTGGTGGCCTGGTGCGGCGACGGCAACAACGTCGCGCGAAGCTGGATCGAGGCGGCGGTGCGGTTCGGTTTCACACTGCGGCTGGCGACGCCAGATGCGCTCCGTCCACCGGCGGACCTGATCGAATGGGCTCGCGCGCAGGGCGGCAAGATCGAGCTGACCGACGATCCCGATAAGGCGGTTGCCGGTGCGCGTTGTGTGGTGACCGATACCTGGGTTTCCATGTCGGACGATCCCAACGCCAATCGCCACAACATGCTGGCACCCTATCGCGTCACTGGCGCGCTGCTGGCGAAGGCTGCGACAGATGCGCTGTTCATGCACTGCCTGCCGGCGCATCGTGGCGAAGAGGTCACCGCGGAGGTGATCGACGGACCGCAGTCGGTGGTATTCGACGAGGCTGAGAACCGGCTGCATGCCCAGAAGGGCGTGCTGGCCTGGGTGCTCGGCGCGGTACGGTAGCCATGCACGAAATGTTCCGGCCACTCAGATAGGATTACGCCAGTCAAAATAGCCAGGAAGCGCGACCGTGCCAGCGGTCGCGCCCCCTGGTCGGGCTGATGGCGGCGTGCGACGGCGAGACGCGCCCACCAGAGTTCCCGCGTATGAGCATTGTGGCCCCTGATGGCTCCCGGTGGAATTGCCGAGAGCCGCTTGGGGATACGCTCGAAGGCACGATGTAGCGCTAGCGAAGGTCCCGTCACAGCGAGGTGACGCCGACTGGTCGCGCGGCCGGTGCGTCAAGGCCTTTGCTGCACCGCAGCAAACTCCCTTATTGATCGGGTATAAAATACAGGAGTGCTGACCCAGCATGAAATGGTCGCGCGAATTGCGGATTGCCCGCCGGAGCCTGCGCACCGCCATCAAGGCGGCATCCGTCATGGCCACTGCCAGAGCGAAGTTGCCCGAACCGCTGCGAGTGATTCCCAGGTCCGCACCCGGCCCGCATCGTCAGCGCTTTGCTGAAGTCACTGACTTCGGCAGCAATCCCGGGCGGCTGTCGATGCTGGCCCACCTGCCGACCGATCCGCCGGGGTCGGACCAGCCAGTGATTGTGCTGCTGCACGGCTGTGGCCAGCCAGCAGCCGCGTTCGCCCGCGATGCAGGATGGATCGATCTCGCCGACCGGCTTGGCGTTCTCCTGGTGCTGCCCGAGCAGTCGGACGAGAACAATCGTGGGCGATGCTTCAATTGGTTCCTCCCATCGCACACCGGACGCGGGCTGGGCGAAGCGCTGTCGATCCGCCAAATGGTCGCCGCCGCGATAGAGCGGTTCGGCGGCGACACCAGCCGCGTCTTCGTCGCCGGCCTGTCGGCCGGTGGCGCCATGACGGCGGCCTTGCTGGCGGCATATCCGGACGTATTTGCCGGCGGCGCTGTGGTCGCCGGCCTGCCCGTTGGTGCCGCAGGCGGGGTTTCCGAAGCGTTGCGGCGAATGGCCGAAGCCGGCCCTGATCGGCCGCCTGCTGCCTGGGCCGAGCAGGTGCGTCACGCCGCGCCGACTGGCTATCCGGGGCCGTGGCCAAGGCTCTCGATCTGGCACGGCGAAGCGGATCGCGTCGTCGATCCTGCCAACTCGCATCTTCTCGCGGTACAATGGTGTGCATTGAATGGCCTCGATCCGGCGGCGGCGGAAACAGTGGAGCTCCTCGGCATGCGCCGGGACCGATGGAGCGTGTCCGAACAGCCGGTTATTGAGCGTTGGAACATTCCCGGACTGGCGCACGACTGGCCGCGGGGCGCCGCCGAAAGCATCGTTGGTTTCTGGGGCATCGGGCCCGATTAACCGCACCGCAATCCAGCGCGCCCATGATGACGCCGACAGCAGTAAGGTGTCAGCCATGTCCGACGATGCCAGCGCAAAGGACGTCATTGTTGCGGACAACGATTACATCATCCGTGGAATCCTGCGCTCGGTCCTGGAGGGTGAGGGTTTCACTGTCTTGCAGACGATCGATGGCTTCGAGGCGATCGATTACGCGATGCGCACGCGCGCCTGCCTGGTCGTGCTGGACTACAAGATGCCCAGGCTGGACGGCATCAGCGCCTGCGCCGAGATCCGCCGGCTACCCGACTATGCCGCCACGCCGATCATCATTCTTACGGCATTCGATGATGAGGAAACGCGCGCGGCGGCACGACAGGCCGGCGTCACGGCGGTCCTTGCCAAGCCATTCAAGCCGGTCGATCTGCTGCGCGTCATCTCGGATCTGCTGGGGTGTTCACCCGGCCAGGGCGAAGCGGGACCCGAGCCGTTCACATTGGTCTGGAAGCGCCGGCAGGAACCGCCGCCGCTATTCGGCGAGCCGGTCGAGCTGTCCAAGGGCCGCAGGGTGCTGAACATCTGTCGCCGCTGAGACACATTCAAACTGACAGCAAAGCCTCCAACGACCGCCTGCGCCGGAGTTCGGTCAAGGCCGCAGACGCCTCGCGCCGTATCTCCTGAGCATCGGCGGCGCCGTGCGCGCCCGCGCTCGCGAAACGGCTGGCGACCGAGGCAAGTCGGGTAAAGCCGAGCGTCCCGCTACTTCCCTTCAGTTCGTGCGCCAGCGCAGCGAGTTCGTCCGGCGAGGCAAACGCGGCCGGGTCCTCGAGCGCGCGGAGCAGTGACTCGATTCGCAAGGCAAGACAGTCGAGGAGGTGCTGGACACCCTCCTCGCCAATGGCGGACGTAATGGACGCCATAGTCTCGGGATCAATCGTAGGGTCGGCGTCGCACGATCGGGACCGGCATTGCGATGCTGCGCGCGCGACCACGGCTGTCAGCTCCGCCTGCGTGAAGGGCTTTGCCAAATGTTCTGACATACCGGCACGGCGACATTCTTCCGCGTGCTGGTCGAGTGCGTTCGCCGTCACCGCGATGATTGGAACCTGTCCACGCGGATCGTCCAGCGCCCTGATGCGTCGCGTCGCTTCCAGGCCGTCCATGCCGGCCATGCGCATGTCCATCAACACCACGTCAAAGTCCCGGGCGTCGACGAGCCGAACTGCTTCACTGCCATCCGCCGCCTCGACCACGTCATATCCTGCCGTTTTCAGATACGCCGCGGCGACACTCCGATTGACTTCGGAGTCGTCCACGACCAGCACGTTGAGCGGGCGATTCAGCTCCTGCTTTCCTGCCTCGGCAGCGACCTCCACCTGATCTGCCGCGCCGGCGGGTAGTTCGAGCCAGAAGACGCTGCCCCCGCCGGGGTTATTGCGGTGACCCATGTTTCCGCCCATGCGACGGGTCAACCGATGCGCGATTGCCAGCCCAAGACCGGTACCCTCGATGCTTGTTCGCTCCGTGCCGAAGCGCTCATACTCCTTGAACAGAAGGTGGCGCCGGCCCTCGGGAATGCCGATGCCGCTATCAGCGACCTCGATGGTCAGGTGCTCTTGGTCGCCCTTGAGCCGCAGCTCGATCATGCCCAGCGGGGTGTATTTCACCGCGTTGCTCAGCAAGTTTATCAGAACCTGCCGAAGCTGGATCTCGTCGGTCACAAACTGCGCGGGAGACCCGGGTGCCATGGTGACCTGCGTCTCCAGTCCCCGCGCTCTGGCGCCAGGTTCGATGACGGCAACACATTCCTCGGCCAGGTTCCGCACGTCGACGCGACGCATGTGGAGTGCGGGGCCAACTGCCTCGATGCGCGCGTAATCGAGCACGACGTTGACGACATCGCGCATGTGCCTGCCGGCGCGGATGATCTCGGCAATCTGCTGCAGCTGCGCCGCGCCAAGCCCACCGTTCTTGGACAATTGATCGGCGTAACCGAGCATCCCGTGCAGCGGCGTACGCAATTCGTGGCTCAGCGTGGTGAGAAACCGTGACTTCTCCCGGCTTTCCCGCTTGGCCGCATCGCGCCGTCGTTTCTCGTTCGACAGGCGGCGTGTCAAATAAATCACAGCACCTACCACTGCGATGCCAGCTGCCACGAACCACCACAGCATCGGGCTGGCGGACATTCCCTCGGTCGGCACGCCGACACTCACGATCAACGGCAACGTTCCGACACGATGGAACGCGAACCTTCGCTCGACATGATCGATCGGATCGGACGCCGTGACGAATGCCTCGTTGGCTTCGACGGCCGCGCGGAACGGCGTGGCTTTATCCACCACGTCACCAACGATGTTCATGTCGAACGGCAGTCGCATCAGAACGACACCATCGTCTCGCATCAGCATTACCGAGTTCGCCCGATCCGAGCTCAAGATGCTGGAGCAGGTCACGGAAGTACGCGAGCCGCACGCCCATGACGATCAGGCCGGCGAAGCTGCCACCTGTATCGTTCATGCGACGGCTGACGGTGAACCCCACGTTTTTCTCGTTATCAACCGAAAAACGTCCCCCGATAAAAGGGCTGTCAAGATTGTGATGCTGTAACGTCCTGAAATAGTCGCGATCCGCCCAATTGTTTGCATTTTGCGGCAAGCCGGCAATTGAATCGCCTTTCTCATCCAGTATGTCGACGAAGCCAAAGTATGGCTCACGCTGAATGCGCTCGAACAGCGGCGCATTCCGGACTTGCGCATCCTGGCTCTGAAGTTCCGATGCATGGTGCCTGTCGATCACTGCCTGCAAGGAGCGATCGAACTGCTGTATGCTGCCCGCAATGTCGTGTGCCGCTGCTGCTGCCAACCGAGACGTCATCAGGTAGATGTTCTGGTCGGTGGACCGGCGTTCAGCCCACACAGCCCCGGCGATCATCACCCCTGTGAGTAGGAGGAGGGCGTACGGCAGCGCGACATCCATTCGCGGCCAGGACAGCAACCAGCGCATTTTGCGCGACGATGACTGCGACAGACCCATGTCATCCCGCCTCTTTGGCTGCGCGATTGTAGGCAGCAAATCCCTAGCCAAAGATTGACGGCGAATTGCCTTTGTATGCGTCCACGGAGTCGGTTTGGCGGCCTTGAAGCGAAGAAGAGCATGATGTACCATCTTTTCTGATGCTCATAACATTAATATCCATGCCAAGGACGTGATTACGGCCTCCCAGATGCGCGCTGCCCGCGCAATGCTCGGGATCGACCAGCGTACGCTGGCCGCCCTGTCCGGCCTGTCCCTGCCGACCATCCAACGCATGGAAGGCAGCGACGGCGTGGTGCGCGGCAACGTGGACTTGCTGATGAAGCTGGTCGGCGCCCTGCAAGCGGCCGGTATCGAGCTGATCGCCGAGGGAACGACCAGCGGTCAGGGTGGACGGGGAGTGCGCTTGACGACGCCGACACCGCGTCGCGCTCAGTTGCGCCGCGCATGATCGCACTGACGCTCGCCTGCATCGCGTTGCTTCTGGGTCTCGCTGTCTTCGCCGCGTTCGCCGCTCAGGCGCCATCCGGGCGCAATATCGTCTATGGCGGCAGCCTCGGCATCTCCTCGGTCTCGCTGCTGATCGCGCTTCTCTCGCTCGCTGCCGCGCCTTCAAGCGTGACGCTGCCGATCGGCCTGCCTTGGACCGGCGCGCATTTCCGCCTCGATCCGCTCGCCGCGTTCTTCCTGGTCGTCGTCGGGCTCGGCTGCGCCGGTGCCAGTCTCTATGCGTTGGGCTATGGCCGGCACGAACACGAACCGCAGCGCGTGCTGCCGTTCTATCCCGCCTTCCTCGCCGGACTGAACCTCGTCGTGATCGCCGACGACGCGTTCAGCTTCCTGTTCGCATGGGAGCTGATGTCCCTCGCCTCCTGGGCGCTGGTGATGTCGCACCACCGCGAGAGCGGCAATGCGCACGCCGGCTACGTCTACATCATCATGGCGAGCTTCTCCGGCCTCGCCCTGCTGCTGTGCTTCGGCCTGCTCGCCGGCCCCACCGGCAGCTATACCTTCACCGCGATGCGTGCCGTCCACCCGTCATCCGGCATCGCCGCGCTGGCGCTGGTGCTGGCGCTGATCGGTGCCGGATCCAAGGCCGGCGTGGTGCCGCTGCACGCCTGGCTGCCGTTGGCGCATCCCGCGGCACCCAGCCACGTCTCCGCGCTGATGAGCGGGGTGATGACCAAGGTCGCGGTGTACGGCTTCGTCCGGATCGCCTTCGACCTGCTCGGTGCGCCCACCTGGTGGTCTGGCACCTTGGTCCTGACGGTCGGCGGCATCACCGCTGTGCTGGGCGTGCTCTACGCGTTGATGGAGCACGATTTGAAGCGCCTGCTCGCGTACCACACGGTGGAGAACATCGGCATCATCTTCATCGGTCTCGGCCTTGCCCTGGCATTCGGTGCCAACCAGCTCCAAACCGCCGCGGCTCTCGGCCTGACCGCGGCGCTGTTTCACGTGTTCAATCACTCGGTATTCAAGAGTCTGCTGTTCTTCGGCGCCGGCGCCGTGCTCACCGCGACCGGAGAGCGCGACATGGACCACTTGGGCGGCCTGATCCATCGCATGCCAAAGACCGCCTTCGCCTTCCTGGTCGGCTGCGTCGCGATCTCCGCCCTGCCGCCACTGAACGGTTTCGTCTCCGAGTGGCTTACCTTCCAGGCGATCCTGCTGCACCCCGATCTGCCGCAATGGGGATTGAAGATCGCCATCCCGGCGGATGGCGCGCTGCTGGCGCTGTCCGCGGCACTCGCCGCCGCCTGCTTCGTCAAGGCGTTCGGCATCACCTTCCTTGGCCGTCCCCGCACGCGCACGGCCGCGGATGCGCGCGAGGTGGACCGCTGCTCGCTCACCGCGATGTTCGGCTTCGCCGCGCTGTGTCTGCTCGCCGGCATCTTCCCCGGTGTGGTGATCGACCTGCTTGCCCCGGTGACGCAGGCGCTGACCGGCACCCACATGCCAACCCAGCTCGGCGTGGAGTGGCTGTCCATCGTGCCGGTCGAGAGCGCACGCAGCTCGTACAACGGCCTGCTGGTGTTCGTGTTCGTCGCGGTGTCCGCGTCGCTGACCGTGCTGACGGTTCACCGCCTCGCCTCGCATGCGCTACGGCGCGCGCCGGCGTGGGACTGCGGCTTCCCCGATCCACGGCCCGAGACGCAGTACACCGGCGCCAGCTTCGCCCAGCCGATCCGCCGCGTTTACGGCACGGTGGTGTTCCGCACCCATGAGACGGTGACCATACCGCCACCCGGTGACACCGCGCCGGCGCGCATCGAGAAACACATCAGCGACCCGGTCTGGGACGTGTTCTATGCCCCGGTAGCCGGTGCAGTGTGGCACCTGTCGCTGGTACTGAATGCGATGCAGTTTCTCACCATCCGCCGCTATCTCGGCTTCGTGTTCGCCGCTCTGGTGATCCTGTTGCTGGCGCTCGCCCTGTGGCAGTGATCCAGGGCCTGCTCGTGCAGGGCGTGCAGATGGCGTTGGTGCTGTTGCTGGCACCACTGCTCACCGGCCTGGTGCGCAAGGTGAAGGCGCGTTTGCAGCGCCGCCAGGGGCCGTCGGTGATCCAGCCCTATCGCGATCTGAAGCGGCTGCTCGGCAAAGAGGTGGTGCTGGCCGAGAACGCATCCTGGCTGTTCCGCGTCGCGCCCTACGTCATCTTCGCCGTCACGTGGGTTGCCGCGGCCCTGGTGCCGACCTTCGCCACCGGCCTGCTGTTCAGTTGGTCGGGCGACCTGATCGCGATCACCGCACTGCTGGGCAGCGCGCGCTTCGCCCAGGCGCTGGCGGCGATGGACATCGGCACCAGCTTCGGCGGCATCGGCGCCTCGCGTGAGGTGATGATCGCCTCGCTCGCCGAACCCGCGATGCTGATGATCGTGCTGTCGGTCGCGCTGATCGCCGGATCCACCCAGCTTTCCACCATCGCCGACTATATGGCGTTCTCCGCCGTGGGCCTGCGCGTGTCGCTGGCGCTCGGGCTGGTCGCATTCATCGTTGTGGCGCTGGCAGAGAACGGGCGCATTCCGGTGGACAATCCGGCGACGCACCTGGAGCTCACCATGGTGCACGAGGCGATGGTGCTGGAATACTCCGGCCGGCATCTGGCGATGATCGACCTCGCCGCTTCGCTGAAGCTGCTGCTCTACGTCTCGGTGATCGCCTGCATCTTCTTTCCGGTGGGCTTTGCTGGTGGCTACGCCATCGGGCTGGCGTCTTACCTACTGAAGCTTGGCGTGGCCGGCGTGCTGCTCGGCGTATTCGAGATGTCGATCGCCAAGATGCGCGTGTTCCGCGTGCCCAACTTCCTCGGCGCCGCACTGATGCTGAGCCTGCTCGGTGTCCTGCTGCTGTTCGTCTCGGGGGGCATGTGACGCACGGTTTTGCCTTCGATGTCGCCCATATGCTCGCCGGCGGTCTCGTGCTGCTCAGTTTCGCCATGCTGTACCAGGACCGGCTGTATGCGTTGATCAACGTGCTCGGCCTGCACGCGTTCGTCCTGGCAGCCGCGGTGGCATGGCAGGCGTATATCCAGCACGCGCCGCACCTCTATATCACCGCGGCGATCGCACTTTGCTTCAAGGCCATCGTCATACCCATGGCGCTGCGCCGGATGGTGTTCCGTCTCGGCATCCACCGCGAGATCGAGGCGGTGGTGAGCATCGGCCTCACCATGCTGGCCGGCATCGGGCTGGTCGCGTTGTCGCTGATGGTGATGCTACCCGTCACCGCGCACGCCGATCCGGTGGCGCGAGAGGACATCGCGCTGGCGCTGTCGGTGGTGCTCATCGGCCTGCTGATGATGGTGACCCGGCGCAACGCGGTGAGCCAGGTGGCCGGCTTCCTGTCGCTGGAGAACGGGGTGAACCTCGCCGCCGCCGGCGCGCAAGGCATGCCGCTGGTGGTGGAGATCAGTGTCGCGTTCTCCATTCTGATCGCGTTCATCGTGATTGGCATCTTCCTGTTCCGCATCCGCGAACGCTTCGACACGGTCGATCTGGAGGCGCTCGATGCGTTCCGCGGGGAACGGCAATGAAGGCGACGCACACTTACCTGCACCACTCCCGCTGTGCGGGCGAGGTGGTATTCTGACATGAGCGAACTCGTCATCCTCCTCATTCCGCTCGTTGCGGCCGCGCTTCTGTCGCTGATCGCCGACTACCGCCTCTCCGCGCGTATCAACGTTGCGGCCTGCGGACTTTCGTTGCTGGCCGCGCTGCTTCTCCTGGCCGATCGCCCCGTTGGCGGCCGGTTCCTCGCGGTGGACGACCTCAACATCGTCTTCATCCTGCTCAACACCTTCGTCGGTTTCACCACCAGCGCGTTCAGCGCCAGCTACATCGGCCACGAGCTCGAAACCGGCCGCCTCACACCGAATCACCTGCGTTTCTACCATGCGATGTTCCAGCTCATGCTGTTCGGCATGAACCTGGCGCTGCTTGCCAACAACATCGGTCTCATGTGGGTTGCGGTGGAGCTCGCCACGCTCACCACCGTGGTTATGGTCGGCATCTACCGTACCCATGAGGCAATCGAGGCCGCCTGGAAATACTTCATCCTCGGCAGCGTTGGCATTGCGCTCGCACTGTTCGGCACCATCCTGGTCTACCTCGCCGCGCTCCCCGTTGTCGGCGAAGGCATCGACGCCATGGTGTGGACCATCTTGATCACCCGTGCCCGCGACTTCGACCCGGCGCTGCTCAACATCGCCTTCATCTTTCTGCTGTTGGGCTACGGCACCAAGGTTGGCCTTGCGCCGATGCACGCCTGGCTGCCGGACGCGCATGCCGAAGGCCCGACGCCGGTTTCTGCGGTGTTGTCCGGACTGCTGCTGAACGTCGCGCTCTACGCACTGCTGCGCTTCAAGATGCTGCTCGCCGCCAATCCCGACGCCATCGCGCCCGGCCCGCTGATGATCGCGCTCGGCCTGATCTCGCTGATCTTCGCCGCGTTCATGCTGTATCGCCGGCGCGACATCAAACGCATGTTCGCCTATTCGTCGATCGAGCATATGGGCATCACCGTGTTCGCCTTCGGCATGGCCGGACCGCTGGGAAATTTTGCCGGCCTGCTGCAAATGACCATGCACAGCCTGACCAAGTCGGCGATCTTCTTCTCGGTGGGCCATGTGACGCAGGTAAAAGGCACGCAGCGCATCGCCGAGATGGGCGGACTGACGGTGACGCATCCGATCCTGGGCTGGGGCCTCATCGCCGGCGTCGCGGCGATCGCCGGCCTGCCGCCGTTCGGCATTTTCACCAGCGAATTCGTGGTGATCAGCTCCACCTTCGCGCGTGAACCATTGCTGGCCATCCTGTTCGTATTTGGCCTGCTGGTGTCGTTCGGCGCACTGTTCCTGCGCGTGGCATCGGTGGCGTTCGGCGAGCCGCGCGGTCCTACCGGACCGGTCACGGCATCGTATGTGCCGATGTTCGCACATCTCGCCCTGGTGCTGATCGCCGGCATCTGGCTGCCTGGCCCGCTGGTCGCCTGGTTCCAACACGTGGCGGCGTTGCTGGGATGACCCTCGTTGGCACCGAGTACTGGCAGGATGCGACGCGATGCCTGGCCGCCGGCGAGATAACGCTGCTTGGCCTCTGGGGCGAGCCCGGACGCGTCCATATGGCGGTGTTCGATAACACCGTTGTCGTGCTCAGCCTCGACTGTCCGGGCGGCAGTTATCCATCCGTTGGCGCACTGCATGCCCCTGCCATCCGACTGGAGCGCGCGGCACGCGATCTGTTCGGCCTCGATCCCATCGGCCTGCCCGACACCCGTCCGTGGCTCGATCACGGCGCCAACCCGACCGCGTATCCGTTCCTTTCGGTGGAAGGCGAGAGCCTGCACCAGATTCCGGTAGGCCCGGTACATGCTGGCATCATCGAGCCTGGCCATTTCCGATTCACTGCTGATGGCGAGACGGTGGTGCGGCTGGAGCAGCGCTTGGGCTACGTGCACAAGGGTATCGAGCACCTGATGCACGGCGCGACGATTGAACGCGCCGCACGACTGGCCGGCCGCACCTCGGGCGACAGGACGGTCGCCTACGCGTTCGCCTTTGCCCGCGCCGTGGAGCGTGCGCTGGACATCGAACCACCGGCGCGCGCCGTCTGGCTGCGCGGCGTGATGGCCGAGCTGGAGCGAATCGCCAATCACCTCGGCGATTTCGGGGCGATCTGCAACGACGCGTCGTTCAGTCTCATGCTCGCGCATTGCGGCATGCTGCGCGAGCGAGTGCTGCGCTGTGCTGCCGCCTGCTTCGGACATCGCCTGATGATGGACTGCATCGTTCCGGGCGGCATTGCCATTGACCTGACCACCGATGGCGATGCCGGCATCCGATCGCTGATCGACGAGATACGCGCGCGGTTTCCGGCGCTGGTGGAGCTTTATGACAAGACCGCGTCGCTGCAGGATCGTACGGTCGGCACCGGTATCGTGTCCACCGAACTGGCACGCCGCTTTGGCGCCGGCGGCTACGTTGGCCGCGCGTCGGGACGTGATTTCGATACGCGGAGGTCGATCGGCTATCCCCCCTATGATCGGCTTCGCTTCGAGGTGCCGGTGCGGACCGAGGGCGACGTCAACGCGCGTGCCCTGATCCGTATCAAGGAGATCGAGCAGAGTCTGTCGCTGCTCGAGCAGATGCTGAACGATCTGCCTCCGGGCGATGGACGGGTCGCGGTCGAACCGAGCGGTCCGGGCGAAGGCATCGCGCTGTCCGAAGCCTTCCGCGGTGACGTCCTGGTCTGGCTGCGGCTCGACGCGGCAGGACATATCGAGCGCTGTCATCTCCGCGACGCGTCATGGTTCCAGTGGCCGCTGCTGGAAGCCGCGATTGAGGGCAACATTGTCGCGGACTTCCCGCTCTGCAACAAGTCGTTCAACTGCTCGTACTCGGGGCACGACCTGTGAAACCGCACGGGAGTGCCGGCTCATGCTGAGAACCCTTCTCCAGGGCCTGCGTTCGCCGGTCACCGAACCGGTCCCTTACGACTCCGAGATCGCCGCGCTCGCCGCCAATCTCGACCGCGCCGCGCAGCGTCGGCTTGGCCGCAGTCTCTCCATCCGCGAGGTCGATGCGGGCTCGTGCAACGGCTGCGAGCTGGAGATCCATGCGCTCAACAACGCGTTCTACGACCTGGAGCGCTTCGGGCTGCGCTTCGTCGCCTCGCCCCGGCACGCCGATGTGTTGATGGTCACCGGTCCGGTGACACGCAACATGCGACAGGGCCTGGAACGCACCTGGCACGCCACACCCGATCCGAAATGGGTGGTCGCGGTCGGCGACTGCGCCGCCGGCTGCGGCGTGTTCGCCGGCAGCCCGGCCTGCGTCGGTGCCGTCGCGAACGTGGTGCCGGTCGATCTGGTAATCCGCGGCTGTCCGCCGACGCCGACGCAGTTGCTGCAGGGACTGCTGGCGCTGCTCAGCGTTCGCTGAATAGCACCCCGCCCTTCGCCTTGTTGTCGCGTGAGCTTTCGAGGATCTCCACCAGTACTGCGTCCGCCGTCACCCCGAAATTCTTCACCACCGCGTCGGTGATGTCCTTGATCAGCGCGCGCTTCTGCTCCTTCGAGCGACCCTCGATGGCATGTACATAGACTTCAGGCATTGCTGTGCTCCTCTGCCGCCTGGTGTGCGGACGCCAGCATAGCGCATTCGGTGGTCCCCGCGTAGGATCGGCACAAAGTTGCGGGAGGAACCAACCATGAGCGGGCTTCATCTCAGCCGGCGCAGCATTGTCGCGGCAACTCTGGCGGCCCCGGCCCTGCTCGGCGCGCGCGCCCGCGCCGCCGCGACCATTCAGATGATCAGCCACCGCTATCCCGCACTCGAGTACTACGCCGAGAAGATGCGCACCGCCGTTCCCGGCGTCACCGTCAACACCCAGCTCATGCCGTTCGACAAGGCGCTGGAGCTTTGCACCATTGCCTTCTCCTCGAAGGCCGAGACACCGGACATCGTCTATGCCAACGATTCCACCTCACTCACCTTTGCCAAGAATGGCTGGCTGCGCCCGCTTGACGATCTCTGGACGAAGTACAAGGACGAGTTCAACCTGGGCGACATTCCCGAGTCGGTGCTGCAAGCCTATCGGCGCAACGGCCAGCTCTACCTGATGCCGTTCACGCTCAACACGATGCTGTTTTTCTACCGCAAAGACCTGTTCGACGTGGCTGGCAAACAGCCCCCGACTACGATCGCCGAATATCGTGACCTGGCGAAATCGTTCAACAGTCCGATGCGGTCGGGCACAATCAGTTGCGCCAAGCCAGTCGATGCCGGGCTCAATGAGGCACACTGGTACATTAACACGATCGGCGACGGCTGGTTCGACCAGGACTGGAAGCCGATCTTCAACGACGCCCGCGGCGTGGAGGCGATCGAGACGATGAAGGATATCGTGCGGTATGCGCAGCAAGGTTTCACCGCTGCGGCGAATGACGAATGCACGATCGCCTTGCAGCAGGACACTGCCGCGATGGGCCTGCAATGGGCGACCCGTGCCAAGGCGATGGACGATCCCGCGAAGTCGCGCGTGGTGGGCAAGATCGACTGGGTAGCGCCGCCGCAGGGCCATGCCCGGATCGGTTCCGACGGCTATGCCATCTCCGCTTTCTCAAAACAGGACCCGGATACGCTATTCCGCATCCTGGCGACTGCGACGCGGCAGGAGAACATGCGCGGCGCGGCCTCGCTGGCGTTGCCGCCGCGCTACTCGGTGCTGAAGGACGCAGACCTGAAGGCGGCCAATCGGTTCTATCCGGCTTCGCTCGCCGCAGTGGAGACTGGGCTTGCCTTCCCGGCATTGCCTGAATTTTACGCTGTCGGCGAATTCATCACCCGCCGCGTGCTGCAGGCCGTCACTGGCGAGATGCCGGTGAAGGATGCATTGAACGCGGCGGCGACGGAGACCACGGACTTCCTCAAGGGTCACGGCTATTACCGGTGACGTCCAGCGCCGCCGGCGCGGCGCCTTCTCCGGACCCGACGGAAGCTGGTGGCTGTTTCTGGTGCCGAGCGCGTTGGTGCTCGCCGCGGTCATGCTGTACCCGCTGGGCTACGCGATCTGGCTGAGCCTGTTCAACTACGACCTCGGCAGCGGCGCACGCGACTTCATCGGCTTCGGCAATTACGCGGCGCTGCTCGTGGATGCGCGGTTCTGGGACACGCTGAACCGCACGGTGCTGATTGTGCTGACTGCGGTCGGGCTGGAGTTCTGTCTCGGCCTCCTGGTGGCGTACGGACTGTATCGCCTCAGCTTCGGCGTGCGTACGCTGAACCTGCTGATGTTCTTGCCGAACATCGTCACCCCGGTGGTAGCCGCGCTGTTCCTGCGCTGGATATTCATCGGCCGCTGGGGACTGCTGAGCGGCACGCTGATCGGTCTCGGCATCTTCCCGCCGGATTTTCTCGGCAATCCCACCTGGGCGCGTGTGACGGTCGTGCTGGCGGATTCCTGGCAGTTCACGCCGTTCATGATCCTGGTGCTGTATGCTGGCCTGAACACGGTGGACCAGAGTCAGATCGAGGCGGCGCAGATCGACGGTGCCGGCATCTGGATGCTGCTGTTCCGCATCATGCTGCCCTCGATCAGGCCGCTGATCGTGTTCGTGCTCGCGATCCGCCTGATGGACGCGTTCCGCTTCTTCGATACGATCTACGTGCTGACCTCGGGTGGCCCGGGCACCGCGACCGAGACCATCACGCTCTACACCTACGCGCTGGCGTTCCGGCTGTTGCAGATCGGCAAGGCATCGGCACTGGGGGTACTGACATTGCTGTTCGTCGCTGCACTGGTCGCGGTGATGATCCGCCTGGTGTACCGCCGCGAACGGGGCGCATTTTGATGCCGCGGCGGATGCGTACCCAGCTTCCACTGTTTCTGCTGCTGTGCGCCTTCACCGCGGTGAACCTGACGCCCGTGCTCTGGGGCGTGCTGACCTCGATCAAGCAGCCGGTCGATGCATTCTCGGTGCCACCGAAGCTGATTTTCACCCCGACCTTCGAGTTTCACCGGCAGGTCTGGGTGGAGAAGGGGTTCTGGCTCTTCCTGATCAACAGCGCCGTGATCTCGGTGTGCACCGTGGTCACCTCGGTATCGATCGGCACCATGGCGGCCTATGGCCTGTCGCGCATGCGCAACCAGGCGTCGCGCGGGCTGCTGTTCGGGCTGCTGGCGATGCGCATGTTCCCGCACATACTGCTGGCGATCCCGTTCTTCGTGCTGGCGAAATCCCTTGGCCTGATCAACACCTATCCGGCGATGATCCTGGCGCTGGTGGCGATCAATCAGCCGTTCACCATCTGGCTGATGCGCAGCTTCTTCGTCGATGTGCCGCACGAGCTGTACGAGGCGGCGGCGATCGACGGCGGCAACGCCTGGCAGGTGTTTTCCCGGGTCGCATTGCCGGTGGTGCGGCCCGGGTTGTGGGTGACCGCGCTGTTCAGCCTGCTGCTGGCCTACAATGAGTTCCTGTTCGCGTTGGTGCTCACCGGTCCGGATACCAAGACGCTGCCGGTTGCGATCGCGGAATACGGCGGCGAGGACATCAACTATTGGTCGCTGTCGGCTGCCGCCGCGGTCGGCATCATGCTGCCGATCGTGGCGTTCATGATGGCGCTGCAGCGCCACCTGGTGCGCGGCCTGGCACTAGGCGCAATCAAGGGCTGAGGCGATTCAGGAAGGCGTTGGCGCTTCGGGATGCAACAATTGCTTGTCGCGCAACTCCGCCCACATCGCGGACGGAATCGGCTGGCTGATCAGCTTCGCATTCTCCTCAAACTCCGCCGCTGAGCGCGGTCCCGGGATGATCGCCGCCACCGCCGGATGCGCCAGCGGGAACTGCAACGCCGCCGCGGCCAGCGGCACCTTGTGCGCGTCGCACACCGCATTGATCGCGGCCACCCGCGCGACTATGTCTGGCGGCGCCGCGACGTAGTTCCATGTCTCGCGCCCCGCCAGGATGCCGGAGTTCAGCGGTCCGCCCACCACGATCGATGTGCCGTGCGTGACGCACATCGGCAGCAGGTCGTCGAGCGGGCTCTGCTCCAGCAGCGTATAGCGGCCCGCGAGCAGGAACACGTCCCACTCGCCCCAGCCGAGTACCTCGATCAGCACCGCCTTCTCGTTGACACCGACACCGATGGCGCTGACCACACCGGTGCGTCGTAGCTCCTCGAGCGCGCGATAGCCGCTATCGCGCAGCACCTTCATGTGCGCAGCATTTGCTTCGGCGCCGTGCTGATAAATGCCGATGTCATGCACCAGCAGGATGTCGATCTTTGCCAGGCCGAGGCGCTGATAGCTGTCCTCCATCGAGCGCATGATGCCGTCGTACGAATAATCGTATGTCACCTCGAACGGCAGCGGCGCCAGCCTGCCATCTGCGGTGCGGTCGCCGCTGTCGTGCGCGCGCAATAGACGCCCCACCTTGGTGGACAGCGCCCACTCGTCGCGCGGCTTGTCGCGTAACGCGTCGCCCGCGGCCCGCTCTGCTGCTCCGACGCCATAGAACGGTGCGGTATCGACATAGCGCACGCCGGCGTTCCATGCGGCATCGACCAGCTTCAGGCGCTCCTCGTTGGTCAGTTTGATCCGACTGCCGCCCAGCGTGGCGGTGCCGAGCCCGAGCGATGTCACGTGGAGGTTGGTGCGTCCGACGCGTCGTTTTTCCCATGTCGTCATGGCAAGGTCCTTCCGCGCGCAGTGGGCGGGCGATCAGCCGGCAAGTCAACTCACCGGCTGAAGAAGCCAGAGATGACGGGGAGAGGCAAAAAATATTCTCGCCAATTCTCGGCGGTGACCGCGAGCGCCTGCCGCAATGTTGTTGCATGGCTGCCCGGGCGGGCCGGACGTCATTTCCGCCCACCTTGCCTGCGCATCGATGGCCGTGTAGCGGGCCAGCATGCTCTCACGCCTGAAGTCGCGTCTCGCGGCCGCGCGCGGCCTGCGTGCTGATCTGGCCGCGTTCGTACTGGGTGCGCTGTCAGCCGCCGCACTGCCGCCGTTTCATATCATTCCAATGCTGCTGGTCTCGGTACCCGGCCTGCTCATCCTGCTGGATGCGGCTCGCTCGCCCGCGGTCGCGGCACGGCGCGGCTGGTGGTTCGGGCTCGGTCATCACGTGTTGGGCCTATACTGGGTGACCGAGGCTATCCTGTACGAGGCAGCGCGATTCTGGTGGCTGGTGCCGCTCGCCGTGCCCGCGCTGGCAGCGTCGCTGGCGCTGTTCATTGCCGCCGCCTGCTTCATGGCTCGGTTGGCCCGCCCAGGTTGGCCACGTGTACTGGCGCTGGCCGGCGCCTGGGTGCTGGCGGACCTGGCGCGGCAATTCGTGCTCACTGGTTTTCCGTGGAACCCTTGGGGCAGCGTCTGGGCAATGCCCGGATCGATCGGCGACATATTCATCCAGCCTGCCGCGTGGATCAGCGTTCACGGCCTCACCCTCGCGACGCTGCTGCTCGCGGCCACTCCAATCCTCGGCTGGCGGTGGCGCGCGGCGGGCGCAGGTCTGCTCGTCGCCTGGGCCGCGTTCGGCCTGATCCGACTGCAGCAGACTGTCCCATCGCTGCCGCTGACAGTGGTGCTGGTGCAGGGCAACGTCGCGCAGGGTCAGAAATGGAACCAAGATCTCGCAGTCCGGATCTTCCGGGACTATCTGGACCTGAGCACTGAGGCGCGGGCCGCGCCGCCCGCCGTGATGATCTGGCCTGAGACTGCCTTCCCCGGGCTGCTCGATGTCGACGAACCGGCGCGGCGGGCTATCGATCAGGCGACCGGGGGAGTGCCGGCGCTGATCGGCAGCATCCGGTTCGATGCAGAACGGCGACCGCGCAACAGTCTGTTCGTGGTTCTTGCCGGTGGTGCCACTGCCGGCGTGTACGACAAGTGGCATCTGGTGCCGTTCGGCGAGTACATCCCGGACTGGCTGCCGTTGCCGATCATGGTGATGCCGGGCAACGGCTTCGCCCCGGGTCCCGGACCGCGCACGCTGCAGGTCCCAGGCTTGCCGCCGTTCGGCCCGCTGATTTGCTACGAGGCGATCTTTCCTGGCCAGATCGTGGATCGAGACAACCGGCCCGCCTGGCTGGTCAACATCACCAACGACGCGTGGTTCGGCAACTCGACTGGCCCGCGCCAACACCTCGCGGCGGCCCGTATGCGCGCGGTGGAGGAGGGGCTGGCGCTGCTGCGCGCTGCCAACACCGGGATTTCGGCGGCGTTCGACGCACACGGCCACGAACTCGCCAGGATCGGCATGCAAACCGCCGGCACGCTGGCCGTGGCGTTGCCGGGTGCCCTGCCGGCTACGTTGTTCGCCCGCTTCGGTCTCTGGCTGCCGGCCATTGCGGGATTGGTTGCACTCGGGGCAGGGCTTATGGCAAGACACATTGCACCGTCCGGTTGATGAAAGTCCGGCGCTCGCGATAAATCGCTGGGTTATGGTAGCGTATTTTATACGAGTATCTTGTGGTGATACAGCAGTTGACAATTGATGGTTGTGCGGTTAATGTCGTATTAACGATAGCCCGGTGGCCGGTTGTGCCGGCTCGCACGAGGAGCCTCTATGTTGGATGAAGTGAAAGGGAATTCGGATATGGCGCGCGGCGAGCACGTCGTGGGAGCCGAGAAGGAAGGGCGCCCCAGCCCGATCGACATTCATGTCGGTTCGCGAATCCGGTTGCGGCGCACGCTGCTGGGCATGTCGCAGGAGCGCCTGGGCGAGGCGCTCGGCCTGACCTTCCAGCAGGTGCAAAAATATGAACGTGGCGTAAACCGCGTGGGCGCCTCGCGGCTGTTCGATCTGTCGCGTGTCCTGGACGTGCCGATCAGCTTCTTCTTCGACGACCTGCCGGAGAGCCTGGCCACCACCTATGGTAGCCATCTCACCCGCCGTACTGCCGGCTTCTCCGAAATGCAGGACGGGTTCACTGACGATGCGCTGAACCGGCGCGAGACGTTGGAACTGGTGCGCGCCTACTACCGCATAACCGATCCGGCGGTGCGCAAGCGCGTGTTCGACCTGATCAAGTCTATGGGGCCGGCGGAGAGCTGACCTCGGCCCCGCGCAACTGGGGGTTATCGAACCTCGGGCTGCGCAGCCGATGAAGGGCGTCACGCAACGCCATCCATAGATCACGCTTTTCCGCCTCGCCTAGCGTTGTCGCGATCTCCTCTCGCACACCGCGCGCAACCAGTACCAGCCGCGGCACCTGACCTCGCGGCTCCTCCAGCGTAGCGTTGAGCCAGCCCACGGACAGGGCGAGCTCCTCCTTCCGGCCACGCCGATCGGTGCGCACGATCTGCAGCGCGCTTGCCGACAACATTATCAGTTCGCTGGCGCGCGCCCGGCTGGCGTTCAGGTGCAACAGGAACAACGCCAGGCCGATCTCCAGCACACCGAACACCGCCACCGGCCAAGCTCCGATCAACCAGAATCGCAGCACTATCAGCGTGCACAGCAGGCTGATCGCCGCCATCAGAATCACCAAGCCGCGCGGCGACAGGCTGCGATACGGCACGATCACCGCTTCGAACAGGGTGGCTTCGCGATCCACACCGGACCATGTAGCGGGACCGCGCCGTTGGCAAACCCTTGCCGATCGGACGTGAGCGCGCGACAAGCGCTGCCATGCCGACAGGACCGCGCCACAGCGAGGCGAAACCGCGCAGGCCACGCAGCATGACGCGCGAGGAGGTGCGTGGTTTCATCGAGGCGCTGGCGAAGGCTAACCCCAATCCGCGCAGCGAGCTGACCTTCGTCGATCCGTTCACGCTGCTGATTGCCGTTGTGCTGTCGGCACAGGCGACCGACGTCTCGGTGAACCGCGCCACTGAGGCACTCTACAAGGAAGCCGCCACACCCGAGGCAATGCTGAGTCTCGGCGTCGACGGCGTTGCCAAATATATCCGCACGATCGGCCTCTGGCAGGGCAAGGCGCGCAACGTCGTCGAGTTGTCGCGCCGGTTGATCGAACACCACGGCGGCGAGGTGCCGCGCGACCGCGAGGCACTGGAACACTTGCCCGGGGTTGGCCGCAAGACCGCCAACGTGGTGCTGAACGTCGCGTTCGGTGAAAGCACCATGGCGGTGGATACGCACATCTTCCGTCTCGGTAACCGCACCGGGATCGCAGCCGGCGCCACGCCGCGTGCGGTGGAGGACGCGCTGGTGCGCCGTATCCCGCCGGAGTTGCTGCGCGACGCGCACCACTGGCTGATCCTGCATGGGCGCTATGTGTGCAAGGCACGCGTGCCCGAGTGCTGGCGCTGCATGGCAGCAAAATGGTGCAAGTATCCCGACAAGACCCCACCTCCTGCGGAGAAGCCGCGCCGCGCGAAGTGATGCGTGCGTTGCAGCGGTATTCGATCACGGCGCTGTGGGTGGCGCGGCTGGCTTGTTGGAGTGCCGCCACGATTGGTGCGAAGGCGACCTGCCAGCGGAAGGGCATCGTCGCGCGGCTGTCGCACATTGTTCCGTTGGCTCTGGGCATCGTATTGCTGTCCGTGCGCGAGCCGGTCCCAAGGCTCGCGGCGCGCTTCCTGCCGAGATCCGAGGGCTGATTTTGGCTGGGCGGCAATTGGAGCAGCGTAGCGACACTCAAGCAGGATCACGCGCTGATCCGCTCCGAATGGCGCGGCACGGTCGCACTGGCGGCGATCACCGCCGCTTTCCTGCGCAAGGTCGTCATCGAGTAGCGCCTCCTCCCCGAGCGGTTCGGCGCGACCTATACCCGCTATCGCGTGGAAGTCGCCGCACCGGTCCCCGGTGCCCTGGCGTGAAGGTTGCAATCCCCCTCGGACACCCGCCCGTGCTACCCTGAACGCAAAGGCCGCCTGCGGGGTAATGGGCCGCTTGCGAGGTAATGGAATGTCAGTGGGTATTACTGCCGACGTCGTAGCCCCGGACGGCTTTTCGCCGCCGACCGGCTGACTACGACTGGGCACCGGGCCTGACACGGGATGGCGCGATTGAAGTCCCCTGCCGCCCTGCAGCGCAGGCGAGGCCCAACCATTCACATCCGAATTCGAATCGAACGTGACTGGTCGGGCCGCCAGGTAGTTACGGGCAGGGCGCCGTGGCCGCCGCCATTTGCACGCCTGTCTTCGGGCCACCTTCACCCTGGGCAAGCTGGGCGCCGGACTTCGGGCCGCCCTCACCCTGAGCGAGCTGGGCGCCGGACTTCGGGCCACCCTCACCCTGAGCGAGCTGGGCGCCGGACTTCGGGCCACCCTCACCCTGAGCGAGCTGGGCGCCGGACTTCGGGCCGCCTTCACCCTGAGCGAGCTGGGCGCCGGACTTCGGGCCGCCTTCACCCTGAGCGAGCTGGGCGCCGGACTTCGGGCCACCCTCACCCTGAGCGAGCTGGGCACCGGACTTCGGGCCGCCTTCACCCTGAGCCAGCTGGGCACCGGACTTCGGGCCACCCTCACCCTGAGCGAGCTGAGCGCCGGACTTCGGGCCACCCTCACCCTGAGCGAGCTGGGCGCCGGACTTCGGGCCACCCTCACCCTGAGCGAGCTGGGCGCCGGACTTCGGGCCACCCTCACCCTGAGCGAGCTGAGCGCCGGACTTCGGGCCACCCTCACCCTGAGCGAGCTGGGCACCGGACTTCGGGCCACCCTCACCCTGAGCGCGCTGGACACCTGGAACACAGCCGGCTGACGGGCCGCTGGCAGCAAATGCTGATGCAGCGATCGTTGAGCCGAGCAAGAGGGCAACGAATGCCGCTTTAGGCAGTTGGCGCATGAGAAGTCTCCATTGGGTTGTCGACTGTGACGGCACGTTAAGCCTCTTTCCCGACCGCGGGCAACCACAGCCGCACGTTGCTGCTGTCTCTGCTTGGACTCCCTGTCCCGGAGCACGTTTCACCGAACCGGGAGCCATTCTGATAGAATGTTTTATGCGTGTTGGAAGGTCTTCTACCGCCCGCCAACCGTTACGCGACCGCGACGCGTCTCCGCTTTCGGGTCGGCACCGCCTGGACCAATGGCGCCTCATCAGGGTTGGCCAGAGCCTTCAGCAGTGCGTCGCGCAATGTGGCCAGCTTTCGCTCGTTTTCAACCTTCAGCCCGAACACATCCTTGACGTAGAATACGTCCACGGCACGCACGCCGTAAGTGGTGACGTGCGCAGAAGCGATCTGGAGCCCCTGGTCGCTGATCGCCGCCGTCACATCGTGCAGCAGCCCAGGTCGATCGCGACCGTTCACCTCTAGCAACGTATGCGTATTTGAGGCGTGATTGTCAATCACTACTCGTGGTGGCACATGAATCGCGCGCATCCGGCGGCCTAGTAACATTTTCGACATCTTGCGGATTTCCGTGGCCAGACGGATGCGCCCAGAGAGCGCCTGTTCGATCAGCACCGCGAGCCGCGCCAGCCGGTGCGGTGCGTCGAAGGCCCCGCCGGCGGCATCCTGGATCCAGAACGTATCCAGCGCCATCCCGTTGGTCAGGGTATGGATCCGGGCATCAACGATCGACGCACCGGCTACTGCGAGCGCACCGGATATACGGCTGAACAGTCCAGCGTGGTCGGCGCAGTAAACAGTGACCTCGGTTACCGCGCGCGCCGGCAGAGGTTGCGTGTCAACTGTCAGCGGCGCCTTGCGTGCCTCTGCGTCGCGCACCAGCCTTGCGTGACGCGCATGGGTCTCGGGATCGAACGACAGCCAGTAGCCGGGATAGCCGAGCGACGTGAAATTCTCGATCTCCCGCTTCGACCAGTCTGTCAACAATGCCGCGGCGGCGTGGCGCGCGCGCTCCACGCGTACGTCCCGCTCGGTGGTGGACAGCCCGCCCGCCAGAACTTCTGCCACCCGGGCGTAGAGCTCCCGAAGCAGTGTGGCCTTCCAGCCGTTCCATACCTTGGGCGAGACGGCACGCATATCGGCCACAGTCAACACCAGGAGCAGACGCAGCCGCTCGGGCGATTGGATCGTGTCAGCGACATCGAGAATGGTCTTTGGATCGTCGATATCACGCTTGAACGCGACAGCCGACAGCAGCAGGTGGTGCAGAACCAGCCAAGACACCGTCTCCGTCTCTTCCGCCGACAGCCCGAGATCCGGCCCTACCTTCAGCGCGATCTCGGCGCCGATCTCGGAGTGGTCTCCCCCGCGACCCTTGGCGATGTCGTGCAGCAGCATCGCGAGATACAGCGCGCGGCGCGATTGCAGGTGCTCGATCAGGCCGGTGGCGACGGGAGCAACATCCGCAAGTTCGCCACGCTCCAGCGTGTTCAACACGCGGATCGCCTCGATCGTGTGCTCGTCCACGGTGAACACGTGGTAGGTATCGAACTGCATTTGCCCGACGATACGCGCCCAGTCGGGAATGAAACGGCCGAGGAAGCCTGTTTCGTTCATGATTGACAGCCAGTGCGCGCCGTCGGGATGCGAGCTGGTGTGATGGCGCTCCGGCTCCTTGCCGCACATCAGGTCCATGTACACTGCGGCCGCCTTGGGATCACCACGCAGTCCGACGGCACGGCGCTCGTTCTGGATCAACGAGCGAATGGCAAGCGGATGCAACTCCAGATTGCGGTCGCGCGCCACCTGGAGGATGCGCAGCATCTGCAGCGGCTCCTTGTCGAAGTCGCGACCTGGCATCGGCAGCAGCTGTCCGTCGGCCAGCAGGAAGCCGCATTTCAGCAACGGCTGGTCGGTTTCTGCCGCGATCGCCGGCGGACCCAGCGCCTCGCGCAGAATCCCCGGCTCCAGGATGCGGGTCAGGCGGGCGACCTCGCGGGCGGTGAGGAAATAGTGTCGCATGAAGCGTTCGACGCCGTCCTGTCGGCCGTGCCTCGTGTAGCCCATGCGCGCGCCAACCACCGGCTGTAGATCAAATGTCAGCCGCTCCTCGGCGCGGCCGGCGACGTAGTGCAGATGGAAGCGAACGGTCCACAGGAATTCCCAGGCACGCCGGCCATGCTTGGCCTCGGTCGGAGTCAGAACGTCGGCGACATCGGCAAGCTCGCCCATGGTCTGGGTGTCGTATACGTAGCGCGCGATCCAGTACAACGTTTGCAGGTCGCGCAGGCCGCCGCGGCCCTCCTTCACATTCGGCTCGACGACAAATGGGCTCTCGCCATAGCGACGGTGGCGCACAGCGCGTTCGGCCTGCTTGGCGGCGATGTAGTCGGCGACGCCGGCTTCCTTACAGGCGGTACGGAAACGGACGTGGAAATCTGCGAACAGCTTCGCGTCACCGGCGACATGCCGCGCGTCGAGCAGCGCGGTGCGGATCGTGGTGTCTTTCGCACCTTCGACCAGACAGTCCTCAATCGAACGGGTGGCGTGGCCGACCTTCACCCCGAGATCCCACAGGAAGTAAAGCATGTACTCCACCACCTGCAGCGTCGCTCGCGACGGCTCGGTATCGGTGAGGAACAACAGGTCGATGTCGCTGAACGGTGCGAGCACGCCACGGCCGTAGCCGCCGGTGCCCGCCACCGACAAATGCTCGGGTTCGCCCAGGCCACTATCCGTCGTGGCGTGTTCATAGAGCGCGGAAATCAGCCCGTCGGTCAGCTTGCCCAGCATGCGTGCGGCCTGCAGGCCGGTGATCTGCTCCTGCTCAAACGCGTGCTGAACGTGCTGCTGGATCCGCGCGAGATGGCGTCGGAATGCGCCGAGCGCGGCTTCACGCGCGACCGGGACGCCATCCTCGGCCAACGCGGCGAGGGCGGCTGAGAGGGCGGAGACGGATGCCTCAGGCGGCTTCGGCAGGGTAACTGGGGTCAGCATTTTTGCAATCGGTACTAGCTTGACGCCGCGTCGGGAACTGCCAGCATCGCTTTCAGGCGATACAATGCGTCGAGCGCGTCGCGTGGCGTCATCCGGTCCGGATCCAAGGCGGCGATCGCATCGGCCAGCGGATCGGTCTCTGTTGCAAATGGCGTCGCTTGCTGCGCCGCAACAGGTGCAGACGCAAACAGTGGCAAGGCTGTAAGCGGCGAGCCGGCCGCGCCCAGCGGGCCGCCGTGCTGTTCCAGCGAGGCCAGCAGTGAGGCGGCGCGCCGAACCACGGTGGCGGGCACGCCGGCGAGTTCCGCGACGTGTACGCCCCAGGAACGGCCGGCGGCGCCGGCGGCGACCTCGTGCAGGAACACCACCGCACCCTTCCATTCCTTCACCCGCATGGTGTGCGGCTTCAGCCGCGGCAACCGATCGGCGAGTTCGGCAAGTTCATGGAAGTGTGTGGCGAAAATGGTGCGACAGCGGATCGCCGAATGCAGTGCCTCCAACACCGCCCAGGCGATGGCGAGGCCATCCAGCGTAGCGGTGCCGCGCCCGATCTCGTCCACCACCACCAGCGAGCGCGGTCCGGCCTGATGCAGGATGGCGGCGATCTCCGTCATTTCCACCATGAAGGTGGAGCGCCCACGGGCCAGGTCGTCGGCGGCGCCGACGCGGGAGAACAGCCGATCGACCACGCCGATGGTGGCGCTTTCCGCCGGCACCGGAAGGCCAGCCTGTGCGAGCACGACGATCAACGCGTTCTGCCGCAGGAAGGTCGATTTGCCGGCCATGTTGGGGCCGGTCAACAGCAGCACGCGTTGGTCGGGCGACAGGTCGGAGCCGTTCGGTACGAACTGCGCATGACCGGCAAGGGCGGCTTCCACCACCGGATGGCGGCCGGCACAGACCAGGAACGCATCGTTGTCGGTGACTTGCGGCCGGCACCATGTGCCGGCTTCGGCGAGCTTGGCTGCGGACTGGATGGCGTCGAGCGTGGCAAGTGCATCAGCGCAGGCAGCAAGCGGGTCGGCGTGGCCGAGCACGGTCTGCACCAGGTGCGCGAACACCGCGCGTTCGCGGGCAGCGGCGCGTTCGCCGGCTTGCGAGATACGGCGATCGAGATCGGAGAGTTCAGGCGTGGTGAAGCGCGCGCCGTTGGCCATGCCCTGGCGAAGGCTTAGTTCCGGGTAGTCGCGCAGCTTCTCCACCACGGCGGCCGGCGCCTCGATGACGTAGCCAAGTTGCGCGTGGTGGCGGATCTTCAAGCTGGCGACGCCGTAGCGCTGCGCGTAGTCGAGTTGGAGGGTGGCCAGCACGCGGCGGCTGTCATCGCGGAGGGCGCGTTCGGCGTCCAGTTCGTGGTCGAAGCCGGGACGGATGGCGTTGCCGTCGTCCAGGCGATGTGACGCAGGATCCGCGAGAGCGGCGGTCAGCGATTGTTCAAGTGATGGGTGGACGTGGAGGGCGGTTCGCGAGGTATCCAACAGTGGCGGCACCGCCGTCGCATTCACCTCTGCCGCTTGTGGGAGCGGCTGGCGCGAATTGCCGGGTGGGGGTGCATGTGCGGCGGATAGACCCTCAGCTGGCTCCGGCTGCTCGCCGACCGCAAGTGCTGTTTCGGCTGCCTGAGCTGCGCGCAGACCATCTCTGATCGCGGTGAGGTCCCTGGGGCCGCCCCGCCCCACTGACAGCCGTGCGAGCGCCCGTGCGATATCGGGTGCCATCCGTAACGCGACTCTCAATCGGTCTGCTGTCTTGCGCTCTGTAACCAACCACACCCACGCATCCTGCCGGGCCGCTATCGCCGCCAGATCGGTCAGCGGAGCGGCCAGCCATCCCGCCAGCAAGCGCGCCCCGGCCGGCGTCAGCGTCCGCTGCACCGTGCCATACAGCGTGTGCAACTCGCCGCCGTCGCGGGCGCGACGAATTTCGAGACTGACTCGTGTCGCGGCGTCCATCGCCAGTAGCCCTGTGTGTCCCTGTGGCATCGGCCGCGCCAGCCGCGGCAGCGTGCCGGCCTGGGTAGCGCGGACATAGTCCACCGCCATCAGTGCGGCGATCGCCTCGGCATCAGTGAAGCTGCCGAACGCGTCCAAACTGGCAACGCCGAACGACTTCGACAGCCGCCGCCGTGCCACCAACGGTGGCGACGGTGCGATATCCGGCGCTCGCCTGCCGTTCCAATCGCCGAGCGGAAGCCCCGGCGGCGCCAGGATCTCCGCTGGCTCCAGCCTGCCCAGCAGACCCGGCAGGTCCGCCTGCGCAAGCGCCGCGGTTTCGAACAGACCGGTGGAGACGTCGAGCCAGGCGGCACCGATGCCGTCGCGGTCCTGCGCCAATCCGAGCAGCAGATTCGCCCGGCCCGCCTCGAGCAGCGCTTCCTCGGTGATCGTGCCGGGTGTGATCAGACGCACCACATCGCGGCGAAGCGGCGCCTTGCCGGTGCGCGACTTGGGGTCCTCCATCTGCTCGGCCACCGCGACCCGGAAGCCACGACGAATGAGCCTTGCGAGATACGCCTCCGCCGCGTGCTGCGGCACGCCGCACATCGGGATCGGAGTGCCGTTGTGCTCGCCGCGCTGGGTCAGTGCGATGTCGAGCGCCGCGGCTGCCGCTTCCGCGTCCGCGAAAAACAGTTCGTAGAAGTCGCCCATGCGAAAGAACACCAGCGCGTCCGGATGCGCCTCCTTGGCGGCGAACCATTGCGCCATGGCGGGTGTCGCGCCGGTAGCGTTCGGCGTGCGGGGGGATGCGGGCATCGCGCTGGTTTACCCCGCGCCGCTCTTGCTGCGAAGGCTACCGCTGGACGCTTCGTTGACGCGGCAGCTAGTTGACGGACGTGATGGAGGCCGCGAAACTTGCCACTATTGCGCCATGACCCTGACACGAGGCGGTGCCGATTTGGCAACCGCCATTCGGCGACGCAACAGGTCGCCGAATGCGTCGAACACGCGCCGCATCTGCACGTGCTTGTATGGAAACATCTCCTCCGGATCCATCAAGTGAATGATGGCCGCGCTGTCCGCCTCGAACACGAGCAACCGCCCGTCTGACAGTTCGCTACAGTCAATCGAATAACAGTCGAACCCTAACCGCCCATGCAGCGCGGTGAACGCATCGCGATGACGGACGGCGAACGCTGCATCGAAATGCATCATCGCCTGTGCTTCGTCCACGCGTTTGTCCGCGCTCTCTGTCATGCCCGCGTTCAGATAATGAATCATCCAGTTCTGCGAGACGGCCATATGGCAAAGGTGCGGCTCACGATCGATGAACGCGATCCGATATTTCCGGTACAATCCGTCCGCCGATCGGTAGTCCACAAAAGCGGTCAGGAAGTAGGATGAAGCGAACGAGAACAGCAGATAGGAGGCCAGATCATTGGCATCGTCGATCTTCTTGAGACCTGCGCCGGCGTGCGAGCCGTGCGGGCGAATCAGAACAGGGTAGGAACAGTTCGGCAGAAGAGTATCGATCGAGCCGCCACCGTGGAGCAAACTCTCGAGCTCGGTACGGCTCACCGACACATTCGATGGGCTGCAGATGCCGGGTACGTCAGCCAGTGATAGAGCCAGCTTGTCGCGCGCCAGCGCGGGCAGGACATTCGGATCGTTCAAGGCAGGCCGTGGCCACGAAGTGAACAGTCGGTGCATGCGGGCGCGCATGATGCCGTCAGCCTCACCTGCCGCGCAGAACATGATGTCGTGGTCAGGAACGGTCGCCGGAAGACTTTGATCGGGCAACAGGAACAGCAAATCGAGCCGTACGTCCAGATGGTTGGTGATGAAATCCAACGGCGTGTTGACCATCAGGTCGCCGGGCGCCATCAGCGCAAGCAGCCGGATGCCAGCGCGGCGTCGGCCTTCTCGCCGGATACGAAATACCTGTGACGCGGCCACAGCCTGATCCTGCAGTGCCAGACCTTCGGCGCGACGGAATGCGAGCTGATAGGCAATGGAGGTGTCGTAGAGCCGGGCGATCGGGTCGATATCCATTTGGTCGATCATGTCGGCCAGTTCGTCCGCGCCGGCGCCGAGCGAGGCCGCGGTCGTCAGCGCGGCCGTACCGATCACTGCGGGCGGATCGCACACATCGCAAAGGCATGGCATCGGGTCTGCGGTCAACACGGCCACCGGTGTTTTCCGTTGTCAGGCCTCATCCTGCGAGTATTTGCTTAACGGACGGTTAGTCCGAATCGTCCAATCTGCGCGAATGCGCGCGAGCTCTCGATTGGACGAGTGCTCTGCTGTGGCAACACCTTGCGCGGAAGCAGAGACGTATTGTGGCGGGCTTCGATGGCCGGACGAATAACCAGAATGCGATGCCGGCTGTGGCCGATCAAGCTGCGCCGCAGCGGTCGCTGGACCCGGCTGAATGGTCCAGCCTGCGCGCACTCGGTCACCGAATGCTCGACGATGTGTTCGACGAACTGAAGGGCATCCGGGCCGGTCCGGTTTGGCGGCCGATGCCGGACGCGGTGCGCGACGCCTGGGACGAGCCACTGCCGCACGCTGGCCTGCCTCTGATGCACGTCTACGGCGACTACCAGCGCTTGGTCGCACCCTACGCGGTCGGCAATCGACATCCGCGGTTCTTCGGCTGGGTGCATGGCGGCGGCACGGCTGTGGGCGTCCTGGCCGAGATGCTGGCCGCAGGTCTGAATGCGAACTGCGGTGGCCGCGATCATGCGCCGATCGAGTGCGAGCGGCAGGTGATCCGGTGGGCCGCCGAGATGCTCGGCCTGCCTCGAGTTTCGTCCGGCCTGGTGGTTACGGGTACGTCGGTCGCGAACCTGGTCGCCGTCATCGTTGCACGCAGCGTGGCTTTGGGGCCGGCGGTGCGACGTGATGGCATCGGCGGACCGCAACTGGTCGCCTACGCATCGGCGACGGTTCATCTCTGCGTGGGGCGGGCGCTCGACATCACGGGCATCGGATCGCAGGCGCTGCGCCTCATTCCATGCGACGCGTCGGGCGCGATGGACATTGCCGCCTTGCGAGATGCGATTGCCGCTGACCGGGATCGAGGCCTGGCCCCGTTCCTCGTGGTCGGGACGGCGGGCAGTGTCGATACCGGCGCAATCGACGACCTCGCGGAGATCGCGAATGTCTGTGCGGAACAGCAACTGTGGTTTCATGTTGATGCGGCGTTCGGTGCGATCGCCATGCTGTCGGCGACACTGCGGCCTTTGCTCGACGGGATCGAGCGGGCTGACTCAGTGGCATTCGACTTTCACAAATGGGCGCAGGTTCCTTATGACGCCGGTTGCGTCGTGGTGCGCGATGCCGCGGCACATCAAGCGGCGTTTGTCCATGAAGCAGCTTATCTGCGGTACCAGACCCGTGGCTTGGCGGCCGGCCGGCCTTGGCCGGTCGATCTTGGACCCGAGTTGTCGCGGGGCTTTCGTGCGCTCAAGGTCTGGATGACGATCAAGACCTTTGGTGCGGACCGGCTCGGAGCGGTCGCCGAACGGAGCTGTTTGTTGGCGCAACGGCTGGCGGCGGCGATCGATGTTGAACCGCTGCTCGATCGGATGGCGCCAGTTCGATTGAATATCGTCTGCTTTCGCTATCGTCCTGGTGATAATGAGATGCAGACCACAATCGCCGCCGATCTGCAGGAAGCGGGCGAGGTGGTGCTCTCAACCACAATTATCGGAGGGCGGACAGCGCTGCGAGCCGCATTCGTCAACCACCGATCGGACGAGTGTGATGTGGACGCGATAATCCGAGCAGTGATCGGCGCAGGCTCACGCCGCCTGGCAACCGCGACAGTCACAGGGTGTTGAAGCGATCCTATCCGATCGCCGCGCCAAACCCGCTGTTGTCGCTCGCGTGCGGAGCGGCGATGGGCAGACTGCCGGTCAGCATTCAGCCGCAGGAGCGATGTTTCTCGTTGAGCGGTATTTGGACTTAACCGGGAATTAACCGCGCGCGTGCATGGTCGGCAGGTCCCAGGCGCCAGAACGACGCAGCAACTGCGTTCAAAGCCATAATGCCAGACGATCTCACAGTTTCGTCCGTCGCCACGGTGCAACTTGGAAACGAGGCCATGCCGGATCCGAGGGTGGTGGCGGCAACTGCGCCTTCTGCTCAGGTCGGGCACTCCCCCCCGACCGTGCCAATGACAAACCCAAGTTTGCAGCTGGATGCCGCGCTGGGACTGGTCGTTGTCGAGTTCCGCAATTCGAATGGCGTGATCACTACCTCCATCCCCACTCAGCGCCAATTGGAGGCGTATCGGCGGTGGGACGACACTCGCTTCGGACCGCCGCCGCCGGGCTGCAACGACACCCCGGTCGGAGCTATGCGGCAAGCCGTCCCAAGCACTTCGGCCGTCTCGAACCAAAATAATGCGAAGCCGGTCAAGGCGAAGCAACACTGAGCGGTTTGGTTGAAGTTCGCGCAAAGCTGGACGGAACGGGCGCCTGCGTAAAGGCCTTCGGGCTACACCGAGACGGGCATCAGCAAGCTGCTCACCACGGTCGAAGCGGTTTCGATGCTTCGCCGCACGCAAAGACCGGGCAGGCAAATCTGCTCAGTGCGCCCGCGCCGCCCGGAGCTGCCCCATAGGTGAGCGACCGCCGGAAGTCCAGCATCGATTGGCGACCGAGGCTGGATTGACAACAACGCTGATCGTCGCGGCATCTGTGAAGGTGGCAACCGTGTACCATCGGTGAAGTGCCGCCACATAACCAAAAATGGCTGCAGCGGCAATCAAATGCGCCTTGATACGGGACGATATGTCGCGCAGCGCAGCTGCCAGGCCGGGGTGGCCGATAGCCATCCGCTCGATCTGGCGGTATGAGACATATAGCGAGAATGGCGCGAGCATCTCGCAACAGCGTGGAGGTTCAGGATGCACACTTTACACCGTACGGCCGCCTTGGCTGGCAGCATGGCGCTTTCCTGCCTTCTGGCTACGGCCGAGGCCAAGACGCTGGTCTACTGTTCCGAAGGGTCGCCCGAGAACTTCAACCCGATGCTGAACACCACGGGTACCACCTTCGATGCCAATGGGCCGATCTACAACCGCCTGGTGGAGTTCAGGCCAGGCTCGACCGAGATTACCCCGGCGCTCGCCGACCGCTGGGAGGTATCGCCCGACGGCAAGAGCTTCACCTTCCACCTGCGTCATGGCGTCAAGTGGCAGTCCAACAAGACCTTCAAGCCGAGCCGCGACTTCTCCGCCGACGATGTGGTGTTCTCGTTCGAGCGGCAATGGAAGGACGCCAACCCCTATCACAAGGTCTCCGGCGGTGGTTACGACTACTTCAACGACATGAGTTTCAACAAGCTGCTGGCCTCGATCGACGTGGTGGACGAGGACGCGGTGCGCTTCACCCTGACCGAGCCGCAGGCCCCGTTCCTGTCCGACCTGGCGATGGACTTCGCCTCGATCCAGTCGAAGGAATACGCCGATGCGCTGTTGAAGCAGGGCAAGCCCGAGCAGATCGACCAGGAGCCGATCGGCACCGGGCCGTTCGAGTTGGTGCAGTATCAGCGCGATTCCACCATCCGGTACCGCGCCTTTGCCGGTTACTGGGGGCCGAAGCCGAAGCTCGACGCGCTGGTGTTCTCGATCAACAAGGACCCCGCGGTGCGGCTTGCCAAGCTGCGCGCCAACGAGTGCCAGATCATGCCATTTCCCAATCTCGCCGACCTGCCGGCGATCAAGGCGGATCCTACACTGCAACTGTTGCAGCAACCGGGACTGAACATCGGCTATCTGGCCTTCAACAACCAGAAACCGCCGTTCACCGACAAGCGCGTGCGCATCGCCCTCAACATGGCGATCGACAAGCAGGCGATTCTGCAGGCGGTGTATCAGGGTGCCGGTCAACCGGCGAAGAACCTGATTCCGCCGACCATGTGGTCGTACAACGACCAGATCCAGGACTTTTCGTACGATCCCGAGGGGGCGAAGAAGCTGCTGGCCGAGGCCGGCTTCCCCAACGGCTTCGATACCGATCTGTGGGCCATGCCGGTGCAGCGGCCATACAATCCCGACGCTCGCCGTATCGCCGAGCTGATGCAGGCTGACCTCGCCAAGGTCGGCGTCAAGGCCAAGGTGGTCAGCTTCGAGTGGGGCGAATACCGCAAGCGCGTCCAGGCCGGCGAGCATCAGATGGCCGAACTGGGTTGGACCGGCGACAACGGCGATCCCGACAATTTCTTCGTGCCGCTGGCGAGCTGTGCGGCGGCACGGCCGGGCGGCGGCAGCGCTTCGAAGTGGTGCAACCAGGAGTTCGACGCGTTGATCAACAAGGCGGCGACGCTGACGGATCAGGCCGAACGCACCAAGCTGTACGAGCAGGCACAGGTGATCATGCACCAGGAGGCGCCGTTCTACCTGATTGCGCATTCGGTGGTGTTCATGCCGATGCGCAAGGAGGTGATCGGCTACAAGATGAGCCCGTTCGGCCGCCATCAGTTCGACGCGGTCGATCTACAGTAGAGGCACCCTGGCGCACCGGAGGTGCTGCGCTTCCTCATCAGGCGGATCAGCGTGATCGTGCCGACCTTCGTGGCGGTCACGTTCCTCAGCTTCATGCTGATCCACCTGGTGCCGGGCGATCCGATCGAGACCCGGTCCGGCGAGCGCGGCATAGCGCCCGAGCGGCTGGCTGAGCTTCGTCACCAGTTCGGCTTTGACCAGCCGTTGTGGGAGCAGTTCCTGCACTATGAGGAGCAGGTGGCCAGCGGCGATCTCGGCACGTCGATCGTCACGCAGGATTCGGTGTGGCAGGAATTCCTGCAACTGTTCCCGGCGACCGTGGAGCTGTCGGTCTGCGCCATTCTGTTCGCGGTTCTGATCGGTGTGCCGCTGGGCGTGATCGCGGCGGTGCGTCGCGGCACCGCGTTCGACTACGGGCTGATGGGTGTGTCGGTTACCGGCGCGTCGATGCCGATCTTCTGGTGGGGCCTGATGGCGATCCTGCTGTTCTCCGTCATGCTTGGCTGGACGCCGGTGTCCGGCCGGATCAGCGACGCGATGTTCGTCGAGCCGGTCACCGGCTTCATGCTGATCGACTGCTGGTATTCCGATGATGCCGGCGCCTGTCGATCCGCCGCCAGTCATCTGGTGCTGCCGATGATCGTACTCGGCACCGTGCCGCTGGCGGTGGTGGCGCGCATGACCCGCTCGGCCATGCTCGAGGTGCTGAACGAGGACTACATCCGCACCGCGCGCGCCAAGGGCCTCGGCGCGGCGCGCGTGGTGGTGATCCATGCGCTGCGCAATGCGCTGATCCCGGTGGTCACCGTGATAGGCCTCCAGGTCGGCGCGCTGCTATCGGGCGCCATCCTGACCGAAACGATCTTCGCCTGGCCCGGTGTCGGCCACTGGCTGGTGGAATCGGTGCAGCGGCGTGACTACCCGGTGGTGCAGGGCGGCGTGCTGCTGATCGCCACCTTGGTGATGCTGGTCAACCTGGGGGTTGATCTCACCTACGGTTTCCTCAATCCCAGAATTCGCCGCTGATGTCGCCGACCGTCATCGCGGCACAAACTGTCGCGCCGATGCCGGGCAGGCTGACCCTGTTCTGGCGGTCGTTCGCGGAGAACCGTGGCGCGGTGCTGGGGCTGATGGTGATGGTGGTCCTGCTGCTGCTCGCGGTGTTCGCCGACGTGGTGGCGCCGCATTCGCCAATTCAACAGTTCCGCGACCATTTCCTCACCCCGCCGATGTGGGAGCCGGGCGGCACGGCCGCGTTCCCGCTGGGCACCGACGATGTAGGACGCGATGTGCTGGCGCGGTTGATCTACGGCGCCCGGCTGTCGCTGCTGATCGGCATCTCGGTGGTCACGCTGTCGCTGTCCTGCGGGATCGTACTGGGTCTGACCGCCGCCTTCGCCGGCGGACTGGTGGATACCGGGATCATGCGGCTGATGGACGTCGTGCTGGTGTTCCCCAGCCTGCTGCTGGCGATCGTGATCGTCGCCATCCTGGGTCCCGGCCTGTTCAACGCGATGATCGCGGTCGCCGTCGTCACGTTGCCCAGCTACACGCGTCTCACCCGCGCCGCGGCAATGTCCGAACTGGCGCGCGACTACGTTACTGCGACGCGCTGCGCCGGTGCCGGGAGGCTGCACCTGATGTTCAAGACCGTGCTGCCGAATTGCCTGGCGCCGCTGATCGTGCAGGCCACACTCGGCTTCGCCACCGCGATCCTGGACGCGGCGGCATTGGGCTTCCTCGGTCTGGGCGCGCAGCCGCCGACACCGGAATGGGGCACCATGCTGGCCGGCGCCTTGCAATTCTATCAGCGCGCCTGGTGGGTGCTGGCATTTCCGGGCCTGGCGATTCTGCTCACCGTGCTGGCGTTCAACCTGTTCGGCGACGGGCTGCGCGATGCGCTGGATCCCAGGTTGAAGCGCTGATGGCGCTGCTGGAAATCCGCAACCTGGCGGTCGAGTTCACCACCGCGCGCGGCGTGTTTCGCGCGGTAGACGGCCTCGACCTCACGCTGGACAGTGGGTCCATCGTCGGCATCGTCGGCGAATCAGGCTCCGGCAAGAGCGTCGCGATGCTGGCGGTGATGGGGCTGATCGGCTGGCCCGGCCGCGTGCGCGCCGACCGGCTCCACTTCGCCGGCCATGATCTGCTGCATATGTCGCCGCGCCAGCGCCGCCGCCTGATCGGCAAGGACATGGCGATGGTGTTCCAGGAGCCGACCACCTCGCTCAATCCGTGCTATCCGATCGGCTGGCAGATCGCCGAAAGCCTTCGCGCGCACCACACCGTGGAGCGCAGCGCGGTGCGCGGGCAGGTGATCGACCTGCTTCGCCAGGTCGGCATCCCGGCACCCGAGACGCGGCTCGGCGCGTTCCCGCATCAGCTTTCCGGCGGGATGAACCAGCGGGTGATGATCGCGATGGCGATCGCCTGCAATCCGCTGCTACTGATCGCCGACGAACCGACCACCGCGTTGGACGTAACGATCCAAAAGCAGATTCTTGATCTGCTGATATCGCTGCAGCGTGACCGCGGCATGGCGCTGGTCCTGATCACCCACGACATGGGCGTGGTCGCGGAGACGGCGCATCGTGTCATGGTGATGTATGCCGGCCAGATGGTGGAGGAGGCGGCGACCGAGTGCCTGTTTGCCGCACCGCGCCATCCCTATACCGCGGCGCTGCTGGCTGCCTTGCCCGAGCGTGCGCTCGACCGACAGCGGCTGGCAACGATCCAAGGCGTCGTGCCGGGAATCGATGATCGTCCGGCGGGCTGCGTGTTCCACCCGCGTTGCGGCTTCGCGGCGGAGCGATGTACCGCGGAGCAACCTGCGGTCACCCCCTGTGCGACCGGGCGCGTGCGCTGCCACTTTCCGCTGCCGGAGCCCGTGCAATGCCAGCGTTGATGGAGGCACGCGAGCTGCGCCGCTATTATCGCGCTGGCACCGGAGTGTTCGCGCGCAAGGCAACCGTGCGTGCAGTGGATGGCGTGTCGTTCACCCTGGGCGCCGGCGAGACCTTGGCGGTCGTCGGGGAATCCGGTTGCGGCAAATCCACGTTGGCGCGCATGGCAACGTTGCTGGAGGTGCCGACTGCGGGCAATCTCCTGCTCGACGGCGAGCCGACGGAAGGCATAAGCGCGGCGGCGCGGCGAAAGCTGCTGCTGTCGGTCCAGATGGTGTTCCAGAATCCCTATGGCTCGTTGAACCCGCGCAAAACGGTGGGTGCGATCCTGGAGGAGCCTCTGGCCATCAACCACCGTGGCGATGGCCACGCGCGGCAGGCAGCAGCGCGCGCAATGATGGACAAGGTCGGGCTGCGGCAGGATCAGTATGGTCGCTATCCGCACATGTTCTCCGGCGGCCAGCGTCAGCGGATCGCGATCGCCCGTGCGCTGATGCTGCGGCCGCGCATCGTGGTGGCGGACGAACCGGTCTCCGCGCTCGACGTCTCAATCCAGGCCCAGGTGCTGAACCTGATGATGGATCTGCAAGATGAGTTCCACCTGGCGTACCTGTTCATCAGCCACGACCTGTCGGTGGTGCGCCACATCGCGCACGACGTGCTGGTGATGTATTGCGGCAGAGCGGTTGAGCACGGCCCGAAACAGACCATCTTCGCCGCGCCTCGACATCCGTATACACGCATGTTGCTGGCGGCGACCCCGTCGCTCGATCCGGCGCACCATAAGGTTGTGGTGACGGTGAGGGGTGAGCCGCCTTCGCCGATCGATCCGCCGGCCGGCTGCGTCTTCGCCTCACGCTGTCCCCACGCGACTGACCTGTGCGTAGCAGAACGCCCGGTGCTGCGCGAGGTTGGCGGCATTCAGGTCGCCTGCCATCACGCCGAGACGATTGGCTGAGCGCTACTAGCGCAGTTTCCGGCGGGATTCGCCCCAGCCAGCGGTCTTGGACCGGCACTGGCAGCACGCTGGCGGAGATCACCTCCGCCGTGGCGATCGCAGGCGGCCCTCTCGTGTCGTTGCCGGTATAATCCGACACCATGGCCAGACGCCGCGGGCTATCGCTGATCCATCGCGAGGCAGCCTGGGGATCGCCCCAAATCGAGGGATGTCCAGGCAGCGCCTCGATTGCAGGCTTGCAGCCGTACTGCACAACCACATGCAGTGCCGCCCGGCCACGATCGATGGTGCCACGGGCGATTCCGATTGCTTCGACCCCGCCGTCACTGCACTGCAATCCGTGACTTGACGGTGACGGTAGTCTCGGGGACGGCGGCGCCCGGCGCTTTTCAGGCCCGGACCATCATGCGTTCCAGCCGGCGATCGTGGCCAGCCAGTACTACCGCGATGGCGGTAATAAGCGGCCCTATCGCCAGGCACAGCAGCCCGATGTCGGCGCTGCCGGTCGCATCCTTGATCAAGCCATAGACGGATGGTCCGAGCCATCCGCCCAGATTGCCGACGGCATTGATCATGGCGAGACCGCCCGCCGCGGCGACGCCGGTCAGCATAGCGCTGGGAAGCGACCAGAACGTCGGCACCAGGGATTGCTGACCCATCATCGCGATGCAAAGCGCGATCATCGTCAGGACCGGATGGCCGACGCCGATGAGGACGCAAGCCGCCAAACCTCCGGCGGCTACCAGGGCGGCGCCGGCGACATGCCAAGTCCGTTCGCCGTGGATATCGGAATGATAGCCCCAGTAGATCATCGCCACGAAGGCGCACATATAGGGCAGCGCGCTGACCAGCCCGATCCAGTCGGTGGGTACCCCAAGTCCCTTGACGATCAGCGGCAGGAAAAACACCAGTCCGTAGCTGGACCCATTCTGGCCGACATAGGCCAGCGTCAGCAGCCACATCTTCGGATTGCTGAACGCCTGGCCGAGTGAGTACTTTCGGACTGCCTCGCGCTGCGTCTGCTCCGAGTCCAGCCGTTGCTGGAGCCAGGTCCGCTGGTCCGGCCTCAGCCAAGCCGCGTCCTTCGGCCGGTCTGTCAGCCATTTCCAAATCACGAAGCACATGATGATCGGCGGCAGCCCCTCGATGATGAACAGCCACTGCCAGCCCTCCAGGCCCAGCCAACCCTGCAAGAGCAGCAACAGCCCGCCGATCGGCGGGCCGACGAACAGCGAGATCACGCTGGCTGACTGGAACACGCCCATCATCCGCGTGCGATAGTAGGAGGGGAACCACCAGGTCAGATACAACAGCACGCCGGGGTAGAACCCGGCCTCCGCCAGCCCGAGCAGAATACGGTTGGCGTAGAAACTCCACTCGTCCCACACGAAACCTGTCAGGGCGGCGACGACGCCCCAGGAAAACAGGATGCGGGCGATCCAGCGCCGAGCGCCCACCTTATTGAGGATCAGGTTGCTCGGTATCTCTGCCAGGAAGTAGCCCAGGAAGAACAACCCAGCGCCGAACCCGAACACCGCGTTGGTGAACCCGAGATACTTGACCATGGTCGTTGCGGCCATGCCGACGTTCGACCGGTCCAGGTAGGCGCAGAAGTAACCCAGCATCAGCAGCGGCATCAGCCGCCAGGTCACTCGTTTGATGGTCGCTCGTTCGATTGGCTCGATTGAATGCAGAGTTGATGCACTCGCATCCATATTGGTTTCCTCCTGGTCGTGGATGGCCCGCGCAATTCGCCGATCAATGACACGCCGGCGCCGAAACCTGACACTGCGGCCGAAATGCCTAGGCGTTGGTTAATTCTCAATCCGACATTTCCGACGTTGACCCAGGGGTAGTCAAGCATCAGTGGCGGCGGGAGCCATGCCGGACGGAGCAAGCGGCGACCTGCTCGCAAGCCAGGTCAGATTTCCGACCGCTTCCATAACGCGGTCGACGTCGGCATGATGTCTATGGACAGCGCTCAATGGCGCCCCATGGGGAAACCATACATGGCAGACGGCAGCATCGATACGCGAACCGCACACATATCGGCGGAAGAGGCGCTGGCGCTGCATGCGTCCGGGCGACCCGGCAAACTGGAGACGCGCATCTCGAAGCCGATCACCACCGCGCGCGATCTGTCGCTTGCCTATTCGCCTGGCGTCGCGGAGCCCTGCCTGCACATCCAGCGCGATCCGGCGCTCGCCTACGATTACACCGCCAAGGGCAACATGGTCGCGGTGGTGTCGAACGGCACCGCGGTGTTGGGCCTGGGCAATCTCGGCGCGGTGGCGGCGAAGCCGGTGATGGAAGGCAAGATCGCGCTGTTCAAGCGTTTCGCCGACATTGACGGCATCGATCTCGAGATCGGCTCCGAGGACGTCGATGACGTGGTGAACGCCGTCCGCTTCCTGGTCGGATTCGGTGGCATCAACCTGGAGGACATCAAGGCACCGGAGTGCTTCGTGATCGAGCAGCGGCTGCGCGAGCTGATGGACGTCCCGGTGTTCCACGACGACCAGCATGGCACTGCCATCGTCGCCGCCGCGGGATTGATCAACGCCTGCCACCTGACCGGCCGCGAATTGCGCGACACTAAGCTGGTGGTGAACGGCGCCGGTGCCGCGGGCATCGCATGCGTCGAGCTGTTGAAGGCGATGGGCATGCGGCCGGAGCACGTCGTGCTTTGCGACACCAAGGGCGTGGTCTATCAGGGCCGCACCGACGGCATGAACCAGTGGAAGTCCGCCCATGCCGCGGCCACCAACGCGCGTACGCTGACCGATGCGCTGGACGGCGCCGATGTAATTTTCGGGCTGTCGGTAAAAGGCGCGGTGACCAAGGACATGGTACGCCGGATGGCCGACAAGCCGATCATCTTCGCGATGGCGAATCCCGATCCCGAGATCACACCGGAAGAAGCACGCGAAGCCAGTCCGCACGCGATCATCGCCACCGGCCGCAGCGACTATCCCAACCAGGTCAACAACGTTCTCGGCTTTCCCTACATCTTCCGCGGAGCGCTCGATGTGCGTGCTAGCACGATCAACGAGGCGATGAAGATCGCCGCTGCCGAGGCGCTCGCCAAACTGGCGCGTGAGGACGTGCCGGATGAGGTGCATTCGGCGTCGGCAGGTCGGCGTCTGACCTTCGGTCCCGACTACATCATTCCGAACGCGTTCGATCCGCGGCTGATCTCGTGGGTGCCGCCGGCGGTGGCGCGCGCGGCGATGGAGTCGGGCGTGGCACGCAAGCCGCTGCTCGATCTGCGCCGCTATGCGCGCGAATTGTCGGGTCGGCTGGATCCCACCGCCGGCGCGCTCGATGCCATCATGGAGAGCGTGCGCGATCCATCCGAGCCGGGTGGTGTTCGCCGAGGGCGAGGAGGAGAAGGTGGTGCGCGCCGCGGTCGCCTATCGCAACGCGGGCTACGGCCGGCCGGTCCTGATCGGTCGCGAGGATCGCGTGAAGGCGACGATGGCGGGCCTCGGTCTCGGCATGGTGGACGGGATCGAAATCCACAACGCACGGCTGTCCAGCGCCAACCAGAAGTATGTCGACTTCCTGTATGGCCGCCTGCAGCGCCGCGGCGTCCTGCAACGCGACTGCCAGCGCATGGTCAATCAGGACCGCAACGTGTTCGCTGCGTGCATGGTGGCGACCGGCGATGCCGACGCGATGGTGACCGGGCTGACCCGTTCCACCGCGGTATGCCTCGACGACATCAGCCACGCGATCGAACCGGCCGTCGGCGGGCTGGCGTTTGGCTTGACGCTGGTCCTCGGCATGGGCGGGAAGACCATCTTCATTGCCGATACGCTGATGCACTTCCGGCCCAACGCCGAGGAGTTGGCGGACATCGCCATCGGTGCCGCACGGGCGGCGCGTCATCTCGGGCACGAGCCGCGCGTGGCGCTGCTGTCGCACGCGACGTTCGGCGATCCGATCCAGCCGGCCAATGCACCGATGCGCGACGCGATCGCACTGTTGGATCAGCGCAAGGTCGATTTCGAGTACGACGGAGAGATGAGCCCGGACGTGGCGCTGGAGCCTTCGATCCGTGCGCTGTATCCGTTCTGCCGGCTGACCGGGGACGCCAATGTGCTGGTGATGCCGGGGCTGCATTCGGCGCACATCACCTCGAGCCTGGCGCGCCGTCTGGGTGGCGGAACGACGATCGGGCCGCTCCTGATGGGCATGGAGCGGCCCGTGCAGATCATGCCGATGGACGCCTCGGTGAGCCAGATCGTCGATCTCACCTGCCTCGCCGCGTATCAGGCGGCGAGGCGGTAACACTCAGTCGTTGCCCGACGCGATACCGAGGCCGCGTCCGGCAACCGCGTCAGCCGGGTGAGCAGCCTGCTCCTCCAACGCACGCTGCCGCTGCACCCGCTTGAAGACGTATGATGTGAGGATCGGTGTCAGCACCGCGGTGACGATGACCGAGGCGGCCACCTGCACCGTCGCGATCGGCGCGATGGCAGCAAAGCTCGGGTCAGCCATTGCGACCGCCTTCGGCACCGCGGCCGAGTTGCCGGCGGTACTGGATGCGGCGGCACCGGCGATGCCGGAGCCTCCAAGCAGCCGGTCGGTAAGGATGCAGACGGTGCCGGTGACGATGACCACCACGACGCCCAGCACGACGCCCGGAATACCGGCCGTCACCACCGCGGACAGATTGATCGTCTGGCCCAGCGTGAACGCCATGAACGGCACGATGATCGGCTCATGCGAACCGAAGAAGTCGCGCAGGTCCTCATCGAGGTTGCCCAGCACCGCGCCGACAGCAATTGGCGCGATCACCGAGACCATGGTGAGCCAGGGAATGTTGGCCAGCCCTGCGCCGACCAGGATCAGCATGGTCAGGAACGGGCCGGTCTCGATGCTCTGCGGCACGTAGGTGCCAGCATCTTCCTTGTCGCCCATCACGCTGGTCAGCGCCATGAACATGCCGCCGTTGGTGTCGCTCATCGCCACCAGCAGGGCGAGCGTGCTGAACCCGAACAGGTCGCCGCCGAAGAATTTCCCGACCGACACGGCGATCAGCGTTGCGACCCCGACCTTGGCCGCCATGATGCCGAAGCCTCGCTTCAGCATGCGCGGCGCGGTGCGCACCGTCATCTTGGTGCCGACGGTGAACAGGTACATGCCCAGGATGGTCGGATAGCCAACGTTGCTCAGCGCCTCGGTGAAACCGCCGATCTTCAGCAGTGTGGGGAAGAACGTGTTGATGACCATGCCGATGAACAGCGGCACGACCATGAGCCCGCCGGGAACTTTGTTGATCGTTTTGTAAATGCGCATGCTTCACCTGTTGTGGCCGCATGCACGGAAGCTAATGGCGTCCGTTGTCGTCCGCATTGATCTGGGTCAATGGGGCGTTTCCGTCACGACTGCGCACCGGGCACGACTGCGCACCGGGCGCAACTCCCGACCGGGTCGCCCAATGTGCCCGAGTTGAAAGAGAAACGCTCCTTGCGTAGCGCGTGCAGCAGTTCGCTGTTCTGCCCTAGACAGTCGGTTCGCTCACCGGGCGTTGTGTCGGTTCGGATCTCACTTGGTCGGTAAGCATCTCGATGTGACCGGTGATCTGCCCGCCATCTTCCACCTGCAGGCGGCGACAGCGGGCGGTGCCCAGCACCTTGCCGGTGGTGCGGACGATCAGGGCGCCGCGCGCAGTCAGTGTCCCGTCGATTGTGCCAGCGATTTCAGCGTCCTCCACCTCAATCTCACCCTTGAAGACTCCGCCGGGCGAAATCGCCAACTCGGTGGCGTGGATCATGCTGGCTTCGACCGTGCCCTCTACCACCAGACGTTCGGCATCCTGAACGGTGCCCTGCACGCTGATCCCACGCCCGACGACCAGGGTGCGGCGTTCCGACGGATCGCGCGACGCAGGGCGAATCGGCGGCAAGCCTGGACGCACGCCTACGGGCGGAACGGCGGCCTGCGGGGCGGGCGCGGTGGTGAATGGTTGCCGGGACATGGTCTGGACCTCTTGCGGCTGGGCCGAACGGAAGGGAGGCACGCCCAAACCGTTGTCGATCGGTCCGCCTTGGGCGCTGGGGCGATCCACGGTGTCTCCCTGGTCAGAATTCGACAGGCCGGCAGGCAAGGCAGTGCCCGGCGCGACCTCATGCTGATCGTCAGGCTTGCGACGTTTGAACACCGGCTCCTCGCTCGGCTGGCAGACATCAGGAGTCGCGACGACACGGCCGGGGTAACACGCTCGGACGCGGTGTAACAACCTGCCTCGCGCGGGTTATCCACAACGATCTGCATGGGCCACGAGCGCCTGCTCGAGCACATGCACCATGGCGGCGGTTCCGAGCACCGGAATGAGCAGGTTGAGAATAGGGACATAGGCGACCAGCGCAAGGATGCAGCCCTGCACCAGGACAGTGAGGCGTGCGCGGCGATACAGCCCCTTGGCCGCCTGGCGCGGCATGCGGCGCATCGCCACCGCGGCGAACAGGCCGCGACCGATGGCATAGCCGCCGATGATCCAGGCAAGGATCAGGCCCGGCGCCCGGCAGGATCAGCGCTGCGATCAGTGCCAGCAGGTTGAGCAACAGGATACGGGTAGCGATGCCGATGGCCTCCCAGACCTGGTAGGCGATCGGAGTCCCGTGCGCGGGGGCCAATGCCGGGTAGTGGCGGCGCTCGACTGCGCTCGCGATGCGCTCGATGTAAAGGGTGCCGATGATGGCGGCGACCGGTACGAACAGCCACAGGGCGAGGAGGGAGGCGCCGATGCCGCCGAGCAGGTCGACGGCCCAACCGAGCCAGCCGTGCAGGTCGAGCAGGCGGTGCAGCACCCAAATGGCCCCGATATGCAGTGCGACGAAGCAGGCAGCCGACCAGAACAGGCTGCGCAGGAGAACACCCAGGAAGATTTTGTCGTCGAGTTGGCCGAGAGCGCGAGCGAGCGGGAAGAGCACGTTGGTCACCTTACCGAGCGGCGGCGACAGGCCTGTGTCCGCACGATTCTGGTCGGAATGCGCTTCGCCGGTATCGAAGGCAAACTGCGCGGGTGTGTCGTGAAACAGCACGCTGCAGGCATCTATCCGCTGGGCCTCCGAAAAACGCCCTGGGTTTTCACGATCTCCGCAAGGATCTTTGCTTGCTCGCCAACAAGGCGTTCGATGCCGACGAGCCGCTTGCCGCTGACCGCCGAACCCACCCAGACTGGCAAACTGGCAGACCGGCAGACAAGGTATCTCCTTATCGGCTGCGCAGCATGGCGGTTGGGTGGATCAGCCAGATCCGTACGATGGACACGATTTATCTACCTGCGGCCTATCTGCCTGCGGCCATGGCTTCGTGTATCTGGCCGCGGTGATGCACTGGTTCGGTCGTCGGGTGCTGGCTTGGCAGGTGTCGAACAGTGGCGGTCACTGGCCAACTCCATGCGATGTTGCGGCGGTGGCGGCCGAAGTCCAGTGCTATGCCGTGATGAACCCCAGCCGGTCCTCCTCCAGCACGACGCAGGTCAGCACGCCTCCCATCACCGCGCCGGTGTCGATGCCGATCCGGTTCGGCCGCACCACGGGTTCCTGACGCGGCGTGTGGCCGTGCACCACCACCGGCCCCAATGGCTCCTTGAACGACAGGAACGGCTCGCGGATCCACATCAGGTCGTGGCGGCTCTGCCGCTCGAGCGGGATGCCAGGCCGGATCCCGGCATGCACGAACAGATAGCCGCCCACCACGTGGCGCACCGCCAGATCGCGCAGGAACACCAGATGCGGCATCGGCAGATAGGACGGCCACTCCTTCGGCTGCGCCGACCGCGGCACGCCCCAGCTCAGCAGCGAATCGGCGCCGCCGTTGGCCAGCCACAGCTCGGTCGCTTCGGTTTCGCCGGTGGCGACCGCGGCGAGCATCATGTGCTCGTGGTTGCCCATCAGGTTGACGGTGCGCACGTCCCGCCAGCACCGCGCCCTCAGCCAGCCGCGCCACCACGCCGGCGCTGTCCGCCCCGCGATCCACGTAGTCGCCCAGGTGCACCAGTACAGCCTCGTCGGCCGGCCGCGTGGCAAGGTCCTCGGCGATCAGCTCGTGCAGCGCCTGGAGCCGGTCGAGGCAGCCATGCACGTCGCCGATCGCATAGACTCGCTGGCCGGGCGGCAGGCTCGCCGGGGCCGGGGTGAAATCGATCATCGGCGCACAACCTAGGCAGCCATGCGCAAATCGCCAATTCCCCATGCGTCCGGAGCGGAATATGCCCCCGCCATGGACGCCATCCGCGTGGACCACCTGACCAAGCGCTATGCCGAGACCCTGGCGGTGGACGACATTACCTTCTCGGTGCCAGTCGGGCGCGACCGTCGGCCTGCTCGGCGGCAATGGCGCCGGCAAGACCACCACGATCGCCATGCTGCTCGGGCTTGCTGATCCCCACCGCCGGCACGATCGAGGTGCTGGGCCACGACATGGCGCGCGACCGTTTTTCCGCCCTCGCGCGGATGAATTTCTCCTCGCCCTACGTATCGCTGCCGCAGCGGCTGTCGGTGGCGGAGAACCTGCGGGTGTACGGCCACCTCTACAACGTCGCGCACCTGGAGCGCCGCATCGCCGAGCTGTCGCTGGAACTTGGCCTGGGTGATCTGCTGGATCGCGCCGCCGGCAAGCTGTCGGCCGGCCAGAAGACCCGCGTGGCGCTCGCCAAGGCGCTGATCAACCGGCCGGAGCTGCTGCTGCTGGACGAGCCCACCGCCAGCCTGGACCCCGACACCGGCGACTGGGTGCGCACCTGGCTGGAGCGCTACCGCGACGAGAGCGGCTGCACCATCCTGCTCGCCTCGCACAACATGGCGGAGGTGGAGCGGCTGTGCTCCCACGTCCTGATGCTGAAGCAGGGCCGCATCGTGGATCGCGGCAGCCCGCAGGACCTGCTGGACCGCTACGGCCGCGAGGACATGGAGGAGGTGTTTCTGGACATCGCCCGCGACCGCCGCCGGGCGGTGGCGCCGGCATGACCCATGCCGCAGCGCGCCGGATCTGGGGCCTGATGTACCGCCATCTGGCGCTGTACCGCCGCTCCTGGCCACGGCTGCTGGAGCTGGCCTACTGGCCGGTGCTGCAGATGTGCATCTGGGGCTTCACCGCGAGCTTCCTTGCCACGCGCATCGGCAGCCCGGCCGTGCTGGCGGGCGCGACGCTGCTGGGCGGCGTGCTGCTGTGGGAGGTGGCGCTGCGCAGCCAGATGGGCGTGGCGATCAGCTTCCTGGAGGAGATGTGGTCGCGCAACCTGGGCCATGTCTTCGTCAGCCCGATGCGACCCTGGGAGCTGGTGGCGGCGCTGATCCTGATGTCGGTGATCCGCATGGCGGCGGGCGTGCTGCCGGCGATCCTGGTCGCCTGGCTGCTGTACGCCTACAACCTGTTCGCGCTGGGGCCGGTGGTGGTGCTGTTCTTCATCAACCTGATGATCATGGGCTGGGCGGTGGCGCTGGGCGTGGTATCGCTGATCCTGCGCCACGGCGCGGGCGCCGAGGCGCTGGCCTGGTCGGTGCTGTTCGGGCTGACGCCGTTCTCGGCGGTGTTCTACCCAGTCGCCGTGCTTGCCGGTGTTGCTCCAGCCGATCGCGCTGGCGCTGCCGTCGGCGCACGTGTTCGAGGGCATGCGCGGCGATCGTGCTGAACGGCGAGGTGCGTTGGGACCATCTCGATCGCCGCTTTCGCCCTGAACGCGGTCTGGCTGGCCGGGGCAGCGCTGCTGTTCGCCCGCCAGTTCCGCCAGGCCCGATTGCGCGGGGCACTGATGAGCATCGGGGAATGACCGAGACCCACTTCTGGCTGATCCGCCACGCCATCGTCGATGAGAACGCCCGCGCCATGCTGTACGGCGTCATGGACGTGCCGCTGTGCGAGACCAGCCTGCTGGAACAGGCGCCGATGTACCGGGCGCTCGCCGCGCGACTGCCGCGTCCGGCGGTGTGGAGGGTCACCCCACTGTCGCGCACCCGGCGCACCGCCGAGGCGATCTTCGCCGCCGGCTATCCGCACGCCGAACCGGAGGTCGAGCCGGGCCTGATCGAGCAGAGCCTGGGCGAGTGGCAGGGCCTGCCGCACGCCGAACTGCCGGCGCGGCTGACCCTGCCGAAGCACGCCTTCTGGCCGCTCGCCGGCCATCGAACGGCCGCCGGGCGGTGAGACGCTGGTCGAGGTGATCGACCGGGTCGGGTCGGCGCTCGAACGGCTGGCCGTGCAGCATCCGGATCAGGACGTGGTCGCCGTCAGCCATGGCGGGGCGATCCGTGCCGCGGTGGCGCACTGCCTGCGGATCGGCCCCGACAACGCCCTGCACCTGTCGGTGCAGAACCTGTCGCTGACCCGGCTGGAACGCAGCCCGGACGGCTGGCGGGTAATCTGCGTGAATGAGCTCCCAGGATATTGATTTTATCACATTTCTTCCTCGACCTCGGGTAAGCGTAGTATGCAGGACCCGAATCGGGCGCCAGCGCGCCCGGTGGTGGAGGGAGACGCGAAATGATCCGTATCCTGTTGGCCGCAGCCGCGCTGGCCGTGCTGCCCTGGCTCGCGCCGCGCCCGGCGCACGCGCAGAGCGACGAACAGAGCCTGGTGGATCGCTCCACCCTGGCGCTGCAAGACATGGTCAACCAGTCCGCCACGGATGACCCGCGGAGGATGCTCGGGCGCGCCCGGGCGGTGATGATCTGCCCGCGGGTGTTCAAGGCCGGCTTCTTCTTCGGCGGCGAGGGCGGCGCCTGCGTGCTGCTCGCGCGCGCCGGCAACGGCACCTGGTCCTATCCGGCGTTCTACGGCATGGGCAGCGGCAGTTTCGGCTTGCAGATCGGCATCCAGGACGCCCAGTTCATCATGCTGATCATGACCGAGAAGGGGCTGCGCGCTGTCCTGGACAGCCAGTTCAAGCTGGGCGCCGATGCCTCGCTCGCCATCGCCACGCTCGGCGCGGGAATCCAGGGATCGACCACGGCGGCGTTCGGCGCCGACATCATCGCGTTCTCGCAGACTCGCGGTCTGTATGGCGGCGTTTCGATCGAGGGCAGCCTGATGGGTCAGCGCAGCGAGGCGAACCGCGCCTACTACGGGCACGACATGGGGACCCGGCAGATCGTCATCGACATGCAGGCGTCCAATCCCGGGGCCGACCCGCTGCGCGACGTGCTGACCCGCTACGGCACCGGCGAAGTGAAGCAGGCCGCGGCGCCGGCGACGGACTATCAGCCGCCGCCGGCGGCCGCCTCCGCCCCGACCCAGTTGCAGCCGCCCGCGGCAGTGCAGCAGCAGAGTCTGCCACCGCCCAGGTAACCGACACCACATTCGAACCCCGCGATGGGGGGAGCTCGAGTGCATACCCAGGTCCAGTGTCCCGCGGATGCGGTTTGCGATCACCGGCTTGCTCAATCACTCCTGCTCTTCGTGCTGCTTGCTCCTGCCGACGCTGGCCGGCTGCGGCCCAAACTCCCGCTGCAATCATGATGCTGGACACCGGTTCGCAGAACAGCGTGCTGTCCGAGGCGGCCGCCAACCGGTTGGGCATCGTCCGCGATGCGCGCTTCATTGGTGGCGGATCGGCGATGACTGACACGGGACTTCGGCAACGGTGTCATCGGTCTACGATCTTGGGCGCCGCTCGTCACCCTGGGACATCCGGGAACGTGGTGCCAACCAAGTTGGTCGCGAACGGACGAGGGAACGCGATGGCTCAACAGGAACGCTTCAGGGGTCGGGTGGACGACGAATGGCTGGCCCGGCGACGGCAGCAGCTATCTTCTGACGCAATTGCTCGCCGACCTTCGCAGCTGGCATGCGTGCGTGCCACGGAATTCGTCACCGATGTTGCCGCGATGGGCACGTCCGGCACGATGCAACATCGATGCTGACAGGCATCGGCGCGATCACGTTGGCGACGCACGACATGGATCGCGCGGTTGCATTCTACCAGGCGCTTGGGTTCGTGCTAGAGTTCGGCGGTCCGGACGCGCGATTCACCAGCTTTCAAGTCGGCAGTGGCTACCTGAACCTGATTTCAATGCCGGCGGAGCGCATCTGGAGCTGGTGGGGCCGCGCGATCTTCTATGTTGACGACGTCGACACGCAGCATGCGCGCGCTGTATCCGCCGGCCTCAGGCCCGAGTTCTCCCCGCACGATGGATCATGGGGCGAGCGGTATTTCCACATCGTCGATCCGGATGGACACGAACTCAGCTTTGCGCGGCCGATCTGAAGCGCTGCCATCGAGCAACCGGCGTGCCGACACCCCTCGTACGAGCGGCCCGCGTGGTTTGGCCTCGAGCAAGTGTTCGCGTGTCAGCGCATCGCCGTCTCGATCTCTCGACCGCGCCCACCCAGCCGCATCTGCTCGGCCAGGTATTGGCGCCGGTCGAGCTGAAGCCGGTAGACCCCCGCTGCGGCAGCAACAAGCTCGCCGCGCCGGTCCAACGTAGCGTCGCCCAATTCGAGAATTCGCAGATTTGGCCAGGCCTGCGGGCGGATGCGCAGCACCTCCTCGAAGATCCGATCGGCCGACACCTCGGGCAAAGCCTGGGCAAGGATCAGCGCCAACGATGCAGTGGAGCGGGAAACGCCGGCATGGCAATGCACCAGGAGGTGCACGTGGTCGTGCTCCAACAGTCCGCGCCCGAAGGCGAGAAGGTCCGCGACATGCCCCTGCTGCGGCGCGATCATGTCAGAGTTGGCCTGCTCGATGATATCGTGGAAGCGGAGTTCGAGCCTCGCGTGCTCGCCGTAGGCGCCAAATGCGTCTGGTACTGGCCGGTCGGGGTCGAGGATGGAGAGGACGTGGCTGACACGGCTCTCGCAGTGGCCGGCCAGCTCCTCGATGCCGCACACGCTGGTTTTGAATGGTGAGATGGCGTCCACCGGCGTCACTCCGGATAAGGTGAGCCCCGCGATCCCGGTTCATGGCGAGACCGTTCCCTCCAGCGGATCCTGGGGCATGGTTTCTTACCCATTGGCGAGCTCCATCGCCATTATCGGCCCGGTGGGCGGACCTTGTCCTTCAAGCCTTGGCCCCTCAGTTGCGCGCAGCAAGGAATTGCTGGTTGACACAATTCTCGAGCCGCCCGTCGCGCAGATAACGCGCGGCCGTGCGCGACGAGAAGGCGCGATTATCGCGCATGCTCTCGGGCGTGTAGAAGGCCGAGTGCGGCGTCAGCACCAAGCGGTGGCGGATCCATTCCTCGTTGTGTTGCCAGGCGGCGATGAGGCGCGATTGCGGGTTGGCCGGCTCATCGGGCAGCACGTCGAGGCCGGCAGCGAGCACGGTGCCATCCTTCATGGCGTCGTACAGCGCATCGATGTCGACTATCGGCCCACGTGCGGTGTTGATCAGGATCATGCCGCGCTTGGCGGCGGCGAAGGCGGCAGGCCCGATGAGATTGCGCGTCTCCGGGCTGAGTGGCGCATGGATGCTGACGAAGTCGCACTGGCCCATGAGCTCGGTCAGCGAGTCCGCGCGCCGGACGCCGATAGCGAACTGGTAGCCGTTCGGCTGATACGGATCGTAGAACACGACGTCCATCTCGAACGCCTTGGCCCGGCGCGCCGCGGCGGTACCGATGCGACCCATGCCGACCACGCCGAAGGTGCACACCGATAGCCGCCGGCCGAACGGGTTATGCGCCGGGCGCCAGTTCGTCCGGAGATCCGCCCGCAACTCCTGGTCGTGATAGGCAATGCTCTTGCCCAGCGTCATCATCAGCGCGATGGCGTGGTCGGCGACTTCGCGCGTACCGTAGTCGGGCGTGTTGCAGACGGGGATGCCCAGCTTGCCGAAGCGCTCGATGTCGACATCGTCGTAGCCGACCCCGTACTTCACGAAGATGCGGCACTTGCGCAGCTGGTCGATATATTGCGGCGGGCAAGAGCCGACGACGGCGTCGGCGTTGGCCCATTGTTCGTCCGTCACCTCCGCGGCATTGGTGCAGAATTCGGCTTCGAAGCCCGGGCCGATCGCGTCGCGGGCGATCTGGTGGAATTCGGCCGGAAGGTTCGGCCAGAGAATGCGCATCGTCATCACGTCTTTCCTTGTCACTGGTTCTTGCGTCTCATCGTGCCACCGGTCGTCCACAGGGAGTAGTCGCATGCGCAGTCGGGATTCCTCACCGCCCCGCCCGCCGTCTCCCCCGATCAGCTCGCGCGTTTCGAGGCGCAGTATCGCGCCCGCGGCATGACGATTTCGCGCGGCGTCTCCTCGGAGATCACGACGCCGCACATCGCCGCGCCGGATGTGCATGTCGATGCGAAACACCGCCGGATCGTGATGTATTTCCACGGCCTGGACAGTATCGGCCACCAGGTCTCGCGGGTGGCGATCTCCCGGGACGGCATCGACTTCACTGTCCGCCCCGAGGTGAACCAACTCCGCGATCCGGCGGCCCATGAGGAAGCCGGCGTGATCTATCTGCTCCACGCAGTCGGCGGCGAAAGCGGCATCGCTGTCGCGAGAGTGGATTTCACGTCCGCCGCAGGTCGACGATGTTGAACGGAATACCGGCGACGACGGCGCCAACCAGGGGTCAGGGCGGTCATCAACCACGGCCAATATAAGGCATCCTTGTCGCCATCACTGTCATGAACTGGACGTTTGCTTCGAGCGAAAGGCTCGCCATATAGGCGACGCCGCGAGCCACATCGTCAACATCGATGCGCGCCTCCGGCTCGACCTTGCCGCTGGCCTGCAGACGACCTCGGGCCGTGTCTTCATTGCGCGTGGTCGCAGCATTGCCGATGTCGATCTGACCGCAGGCGATGTCGTGCTCGCGCCCATCAAGCGACAATGATCGGGTCAGCCCGGTCAATGCGTGCTTGGTCGCAGCGTAGGCGGTCGAGTTCCGCCGGGGCACATGCGCCGAGACCGAGCCGTTGTTGATAATGCGTCCACCGCGCGGCTGCTGGCTCTTCATCATGCGGAACGCGTGCTGTGCGCAGAGGAACGAACCGGTCAAATTGACCGCGACCACATTCGACCATTGTTCGAGGGTCAGATCCTCGAGCGCGATGTTGCGGGTGCTGGTCCCGGCGTTGTTGAACAGGAGATCGATCCGGCCGTAGGTCGTATTGACCGTGTCGAACAGTGACGCGATCGATGCCGGGTCGGTGACGTCGGTCTGAACCACAAGCATTTGCGGCGGCGTCGCCTTGGCGAGCCCAGCCGTTTCTTCCAGCATGTTGTGGCGACGCCCGGCCAACACGACCGAAAATCCGTCGGCGAACAGCGCCAGTGCGGTCGCACGTCCGATGCCGCTGCCGGCCCCGGTAATGACCGCAACCTTTCCAGAAGTCGTCATGGCCGATCCCTCCAAACTTACCGTTTCAGGTCGCGGTTACGCCGCCACGATCAGCCATACACCATTCATATAGCCTTGGCGCCTTCCTTGGCCATCAATTGGGCGGTCTCTCTGCCAATGCCGCGAGCGGCACCCATCACTGCGACCTTGCCAGCAAGACGGTTCACAGATCCGCTTTCCGGTTTTGCTCGCGAAGATCAGGAAGATGCCGCGATTTCAGCAAATCTCCGCTTTCCACCAAGCATCGTCACGTGGAATTTGACAGCTTTCGCAGGGAGATCAGGTTCCTGCCAAACCGACGATCGAGGAGGATTGCACGTGGTCTCGACGCCTCAGCCGATGATCGGTGGCAACATGCACGAGTCCATCGAAGTCGTTCCCCTGACCCTGCATATCGGTGCGGAAATCCGCGGCGTCGATCTCTCCCGGCCGCTGCCGCCCGAGCAACTGAAGGCGGTGCGGGATGCTTTTCTGAAGTGGAAGGTCATTTTCTTTCGAGACCAAAATCTCGATCACGCACAGCATGTCGCCATGGCGCGCCAGTTCGGCGAGCCGACCATCGGTCATGCGGTGTTCGGCCATGTCGAAGGCCATCCCGAGATCTACTCGGTCGCCAAGAACCGGACCGCGAACGAGAAATACGACGCGATGATGGTGACGCCCTGGTTTGGCTGGCATACCGACGTCACGGCCGCGGTCAATCCACCATGCGCCTCCATCCTGCGAGGTGTGACGATCCCGCCCTATGGTGGGGACACGTTCTGGACCAACCTGGTCGCCGCCTACGCTGGTTTGTCGGAACCGATGCGCGCCTTCGTCGACGGACTGCGCGGCATCCATGCCTTCGAGCCGCGCGGTGATGCCAAGGCGGGCAGCGCATACAATGAGCGTGTCAAACGGCGTGCCTTGAAGAGCGAGCATCCGCTGGTGACTGTCCATGCGGAGACCGGCGAGCGGGTGCTGTTCGCCAGTCCGTCCTTCCTGAAGTCCTTGGTTGGGTTCACGCCGCGGGAAAGCGCCAAGATACTGGAGATCCTGTGGGAGCATGTCGTTCGCCCCGAATACACGGTGCGCTTCAAATGGAACTCCGGGTGACATAGCGTTCTGGGACAATCGCTCGACCGCGCACCTGGCGCCCCGGGACATATTTCAATCCGACTTCGACCGGCAGCTTTACCGGATCACGCTGGTGGGCGAGCCGCTGGTCGGCGTCGATGGCAAGCCTTCCAGGTCCATCGAAGGCCTGCCGATCCGATCGGCGCAGGAGGAGCTGCGGATGATGGCGGCGGAGTAGTGCGTCCCGCCGTCACGGGTGGCGCGAACCAGCGGACGCACCTCCTCGGCGAGAATATGCAGTTGCTCAAGGGCGAGGCTGTTCGGCATTCCGGGCCAGTGGATCGAGGCGACGAGGTGATTCACGCCGAGCCGGCGGTTGAGCCGGTGGAGTTGATCTGCGACTTCGGCTGGCGAACCGAGGAGGAAGCGATCCTGCAATAATTCATCGAACGCATGATCGAAATCATCGCCGTCGGGCATCACCTTGTCCTGACCCCAGGCACGGTAGGCCTTGTACTTTTCCTCCAGATAGGGCTGCGCAAGGCGGATCGCCTCGGCGCGGGTCTTCGCCACGAAAACCTCCCGCCGCATCGGCACCTCGTCCGGGAACCGCCGGCCGCATTCGTCCAGCGCGCGCTTGTAGAGATCCATCTGCCGCTCGATCGTCGCCAGCGTGTTGTGCGGGTTGATGTACCAGCAATCGCCAAGGCGGGCTGCGCGCCGGATCGCGACATCGGCGTTGGCACCGATCCAGATTGGTGGCGTTGGCTTCTGCAACGGTTTGACCGAGCAGGTGGCGTGGTCAAGCTCGAAATCCGGACCCCGTCATGGTGACGAAGTCCTCCGTCCACAGACGGCGGATGGCAGTGAGACAGTCCTCGAAGCGGGCGCCAAGCTGGCCGCGCGGTACGCCGAATGCCTTGAACTCGACGTCGCGATAACCGATCCCGGCGCCGAAGACCAGCTTGCCACCGCACAACAGGTCAAGCGTCGCCAGCTGTTCGGCCAGATCGAGCGGCTTGTGCAACGGAACCAGCACCAGCCCGCAGATGATCCGCAGACGCGGCGCGATCGCGGCGCAGTATGACAGGAATGGAATTCTGCTGCATCGATTCGAACGGGTGAGCGCTGTAGTGCGATCCCTTGACGATGCCGTCGAAGCCCAGCCGGTCGGCGCATCGCACCAGTTCGAGGTCGTCGTGCAGGTGTTGAACCGTGTGCCCTGGCAAATGCTGGCCGCGAACGATCAGGCTGAGCTTCATTGCGCTGATTCCCTCCGCTCGGACAGCCCGCCAAGATCGCCGTGCCGTGACACTAAGATCGGACCTCGACGATGTCCTGCGCGAAGATCATTTCTTCGGTTCCTACCATTGCGGGATCGCCATCCGACGACAGATAGCGGGCGAACAACCACACCCCGTCCTGCGGGTTGGCGACGATCTCAGCCTCAGCGCCGGTTCCCAGTACCACCCGAGTGCCGACGGCGAGATCGCGGATGTTGATCGGATCGCTCATTCCGCCGCCTGGGCTGCGCGCGCCGCGGTTTGGCGCCACGTCATCAGCTGATCCCAACTATCGGCCTCCATGAACTGGGACCACCGGCGATACAGGTTGCGCATCGGTTCCTCGCTCGCCTGCGCCTTGGTCAGGTCGACGACCCGGCCCGGCATTCTGAGTCCCTCCCACTCGTAATTCTCGACCGCATGGCCCATCCCCATTTGGTAGGTGTAAGGATACCGCCGCGCGATCACCCCGCGACTGGCGGAGTGTGCATAATTCCAGTTCTCCATGTCGTCCTGCTCGGTCATGCCCGCCGGTCCCGAATAACGAATGTAGTAATCGCGCAGGAAATTCTTTACCGCTTGCGGTGCATCGCGGTCGACGAAGAAGAACCGCCATACCTCGGTCTCGTGCGCGCTCTTCGGGTGCCACACCGCCAGCGTGCGCGGCTGCCGAGGCAGCAGCGCCACATTGGGAAAGATCTCGCCGGGCGCGCCGATCAGCCGGCTGCTGGCGCCCGGTCGCCGACGCCGCTCCTCCTCGCAATGGCGGAAATATTTAGCGACCTCGGGCGAGTTCTGATAGGCCGCCTGAGGTTGGTGGTCCTTGGGAAGAACGTAGGTGATCGTCTGGTGCCCGCGATCGGGAATAGCGACGTGCAGCTTGCGGGCCGCATTGAGCTCGCTGTAATCGCGTCGGCTGCGGCCGCTTGGGCCAGCACCGACCAGGTCGACCGAGCGGTGCGAAATGTTGTGATAGGTATCGCCGCTGAAATTCTCAGCCGGGAACTTCCAATTGCATGGAATGATCCATTTCTGGACGCCGCCGAGAAGCTCCGCCTGCCCCTCACGTCCATCCCAGCCATCGAGAATCAAGTCCAGGAAGCGTTGGAACTCGCCGAGATATTCGAGAAATGGCGGCGCCGAGGCATCCCAATTGGCCCACACGGTGCCCTTGTAGCAGCACAGCTGTGCGACTTCGACCAGGCGCCACTTGGCCTTATCGAGTTCGGAATGATAGGCCTCGCGGAAGAATGGCACGCCAACCAGCGCGCCATCGGTGCCGTAGCTCCAGCCGTGATAGGGGCAGGTGAATACCGTGGTGTTGCCGTCGTCGTAGCGGCACACCTTCATGCCGCGATGGCGGCATGAATTGAGCAACACATGCATTGCACCGGAACGGTCGCGGCAGAGGATCACCGACTCCTCGCCCATCCGCGAGACGAAGAAATCGCCAGGATTAGGGATCTGGCTTTCATGCCCGATGAACAACCAGGAACGGGCAAACACGCGCTCCTGCTCCTCGGCGTAGATGTCGTCATTGACGAAGATCTCGCGGCTGATTTCACCCGACGCGAGATCGACGAGGCCGGGATGGTAACCCCGCGGTGTGGACATCGTCATCGCCGTGCCTCCGTTCAAAAGAAAAAGGTCAGGTTCTTCGTCAACAACACATTCTGGTCGAGGATGATCTTGCGCCGGACGATCATCCAGCCGTCACCGACGCGGCGCAGCGTGTCCTCGCGCTTGCCGACGAGCAGGTCGGTCTCGGTCTCGAGGCGGTTGCGGTAGATCAGGAACCGGCACTTGGCCATGACCTCCTGTGCCATCGCGGCATTGGGCGTCGCGGCAAGAAGTTGCACGTTCGACACCATATGGGTGATCCGCGATTGCGGCTCCTCCGCCCAATGGATGCCGGTCTGGATCTGGCGCACCCGCCGGGTCAGGGTTTGCTTGCCCTCGTCGAACCAGCTGATGTCCTCACGCTCGCGGGTGAATTCGCGGGTGGTGTCGCCAAATTTGACGTTGCGCCGCATCGGCATCCAATAGCGGATGTCCTCGGCAAGCAGGGCCAGCCATTCATCGTAATGCCGTTCGTCGAGTAATTCAGCCTCGGCGTAGAGGAACTCGGCGATCTCCTGGGTCAGCAGCAGCCGGGCGACGCGGTCATCGCTCATCGTTTGCCTCCAGGTCCTTTGCCGGGCCGCAATTCGATCCCGGCCAGTGCTTCGAGCACGCGGGCGACGACAGGGAAGCCTTCCTGGCCCCAGCCTTGCGCCTGAGCGCGCTTGTAGAAATCGGAGGCAAGCGCGCCCAGTGCTGCCGGGGCGTCGACGTCGTGGGCCAGCTGACAGGCGAGTTCGACATCCTTGGCGACGATGTCGAGTGTGCCGCCAGCGGCGAAGGTGCCCGGAAACACGCCACGGGCGATGTTGTCGAAGGTGCGGCTTTGTCCGGCACTGACCGGCACGATCTGGGCCAGGGTGTCGAGGTCGATGCCGGCCTTGGCGGCGATGAGCATCCCCTCGATCGCAGCGATGAAGTTGGTGTAGCCCAGGTACTGCGTCACCAGCTTGGCCGTTGCCCCCGCGCCACTTGGGCCGACGTGGAAAACGTTGACAGCGATGGCCTCGAACAAATGCCGATATCTCGCAAAAGCCGCGTCGCTGGCGCCGACCATCACGGTCATCGTCGGCGGCCGGCCGCTGACCGGCGCATCGATCAGCTCGATCCCGCGCAATCGGCAGGCGCCGCCGACGCGGGCGACAGTGTTCGGCGCATTGGTGGTGAGGTCGATGTGAGCGACACCCGATCGCAGGCCGGCAATGATCCCGGTCTGCGGATCCAGCATCACCGCCTCAAACTCGGCAGGGCCGGGAAGCGAGGTAAACACCACTTCGCCGTCACGCGCCGCGGCGAATGCGCTGTCGGTTCTTGCCGCGCCTAGCGCGCACAGTGCCGCGGTAGCCTCCGGGCGGCGGTCATAGACCGAAAGCGAATGGCCGGCGCGGATCAGGCAGCCCGCAATCGGGGTCCCCATCGTTCCGGTGCCCACAAATCCAATCCGCATCGCGGTCTTGTCCTCCCTTGGGCAGCCATCATCGACCGGTGCGACATGAACGACAACCGGTTCAGCCGATGAGCACCGTCGCAGTCTCCGCTATGCGGTTTTCAACACCGTCACCAAGAAGCTCACCCACGAGATTGACCGCGTGTGGCACGCCGGCGACCACATCGGGTGCATGGACGATGGCGTCAGCCGGCGAAGACGGGGCTTTCGGGCAGGCGGGCACCGCCGTCGACGACGATGGTTTCGCCGGTGATGTAGCTCGACTCATCGCTCGCGAGGAACACCATCGGGCCGGCGATTTCATCTGGGCGACCGAGACGTTTGGCCGGGATGAAGTGGGAGAGCCGTTCGGCGCCGAAGCGAGACTTGAGGCCTGAGAGACCTGGCGTATCGATGTAGCCGGGTTCGATGGCGTTGACGGTGATGTTGTCCGCGGCCAGTTCGATCGCCGCGGTATGGATGAAACCGGTGACCGCGGCTTTCGACGTGGCATAGGCGCCCGAACCGGGCATCGAAACCTTCGGACCGGTGACCGAGGAGGTGACGATGATGCGTCCGGCGCCTTGCTTGCGCATGTGCGGCAGCGACGCCTGGGTCAGCGTGAAGCAGGCCTTCACGTTGACGTTGAACAGCCGATCGAGGGTTTCGTGGTCCATCTCCTCGATGCTGCGGCGGCCGAAGGCGGCGGCGTTGTGGACCATGATGTCGAGCCGGCCGCAGACGGCGGCGGCCTCGTTGACCATGGCGCGGGTGGCGTCATGGTCGGCGATATCGACCTGCCGGAAGATCGCGTTGCCGCCTTCGGCCTCGATCAGGCGCGAGGTTTCCTCACCATGTGCGGCGGTGCGCGTGGCAATGACGACGACGGCGCCTTCGCGCGCGAAGGCGACCGCGATGGCGCGGCCGATGCCCTGGCCTGAGCCGGTGACGATGGCGACTTTGCCGGTGAGGCGGGTGCCCATGGGGAATGTCCTCGGTGGTCAGGCGGTGACGTCGATGACGACGCCGCTGGCGTCGAAGCCCTGGTTGGCGCGCAGCAGTTGTTGCGAATAGGGGTCGGTGACGCGGCCCTCGGCGAGGGCGGCAGCGGTGGTCATTTCGATCAGCCGACCACTGTGCATGACGCCGATACGGTCGCAGATATGAGCGATGACGGCGAGGTCGTGGCTGACCATCAGCATGGTCAGGCCGTGATCGCGGCGCAGGCGGGTCAGCAGGTTGAGAATCTCGGCCTGGACGGAGACGTCGAGCGCCGAGGTGGGCTCGTCGAGCAGCAGCACCTTGGGCTCGAGAATAAGGGCGCGTGCGATGGCCACGCGTTGGCGCTGGCCACCGCTGAGTTGGTGGGGGTAGCGATATCGGTGCTCGCGGCCAAGCCCCACCTCGGTGAGACCGGCCATGATGCGGCTCTCGGCGTTCCCGAGGCGGTGTATGGCGATGGGAGCACTCAGTGTCTGGTCCACCGTCTGGTTGGGATGGAGCGATCCGTATGGGTCCTGGAACACCATCTGGATGATCTTTCGGGATTCGCGGGGACGGCGGTTGGACAATTCGCGGCCGTCGATCACCACGCTTCCTTCGGCGTGCGGGATCAGGCCGGCGACGGCACGCAGGACGGTGGATTTGCCGGAGCCGGATTCGCCGACCAGGCCCAGCGCGTCGCCGGCTGGAATGCTAAGCGATACGTCGCGGGCGGCGCGTACGAAGGTGGGACCGGCGCCGTAAGTGACGGAGACGTCTTCGAGTTCGATCAAGAGCCGGCGCCCACCGCGGCGGGAAGATCGATCAGCCATTCGGGATCACGCCGCAACTGCGGCAGCTCGGCACGCCGATGGCCGAGTTCGGGCAGCGCGGTGAGCAGCCCTTTGGTGTAGGGATGTCGTGCTTCGTGCAACCGGCCGGCATCGCAGACCTCGACGATCTGGCCGGCGTACATGACGAGCACCCGGTCGCAGAACGATGAGACGAGATGGAGATTGTGGCTGATGAGGATCAGCCCCATGCCGCGGCTTTTCACCATCTCGTCCATGACGGCGAGCACCTGTTGCTGGACCGACACGTCGAGTGCCGACGTGGGTTCGTCTGCGATCAGGATGTCGGGGCCCGCGATGAGCATCATGGCGATCATGATGCGCTGGCCCATGCCACCGGAAACCTGGTGGGCGTATTGGTGGTAGACGCGCTCGGGATCGCGGATGTGGACGGCCTGGAGCATTTCCAGCGCGGCAGCGCGAGCGGCCTGCCTGGTGCTGCGAAAATGGTAGCGGTGTGTCTCGGCGATCTGCTTACCCACGGTCATCACCGGATCGAGCGAAAATTTCGGGTCCTGGAGCACCATGGCGATGCGCTTGCCGCGCAGGCGGCGAAATCCCTTCTCGTCGAGCCCGGTCAGGTCGATCTCGCCGAGACGCATCAAGTCGGCCTCGACGCGGCCCGGATAGGGGATCAGGCCCATGATGGCACGGCCCGTGGTCGATTTGCCCGACCCCGACTTACCGACGATGCCAAGACGCTCGCGGCCTAGGGAGAAGGAAACGTTGCGCACCGCACGGAAATCGCCATCGTCGCCAGGATAGACGACGCGCAGATTGCGTATGGTCAGAACCGGGCCACCGGTCATCCGGCGCGCGAATCCGAGACATCGCGCAGGCCGTCGCCGAGCAGGTTGAAGCCGAGGCTGACAATGAAGATGGCCATGCCCGGGATGGTCGCGACCCACCACTGGTCGAGCAGGTACTGCCGGCCGGACGAGACCATTGCGCCCCATTCAGGCGCCGGCGGCTGAGCGCCGAGCCCGAGGAAACCGAGGCCGGCGGCGGTGAGAATGATGCCGGCCATATCGAGCGTGAGGCGGATGATGACCGAGGGCAGGCTGAGCGGCATGATTTGCGTGAGCAGGATGCGCAGGTGCGAGGCGCCTTGGAGTTCGGCCGCCTCGATGAACTCCGCGTGTCGCCGCGTCAGCGTTTCCGCGCGCGCCAGCCTGGCATAGGGCGGCCAGGCGGTGAGCGAAATTGCGATCACCGCATTCTCGATGCCCGGCCCGAGCGCGGCGGCAAATGCAAGCGCCAGCACAAGGCGTGGAAAGGCGAGGAAGATGTCGGTGAGGCGCATCAGCACGGCGTCGATCCAGCCGCCGAAATACCCGGCCGGCAGGCCGATCGCGAGGCCGACGGGCACCACGATGACGCTCACCAGACCGACGATGGTCAAGGTGATGCGGCTGCCGAAAACGACACGCGCATAGATGTCGCGGCCCAGTTCGTCAGTGCCGAACGGATGCGCCCAGGACATCGGCTGCAGCCGGTCCTCCAGCGTCTGCGTGAAGGCGGCGGCGTGATTGGCAAACAGCGGGGCGAAGATCGCAATCAGCACGAGTGCCAGCACGATGACGAGGCCGGTCATCGCGAGCCCGTTGCGGTAGAGGCCGAGCCAGGCACGATACCAGCGGCCGAACCGAGCCTGGTGACGGCTGGCCGGCGCAGGGTCGAGCAGCCAGCCACGCCAGCCGGTCGGCGCGCCAATGCGCAACCCAGCCGAGCTCATCCGCGGCCCCGTGCGCGCGGATCGACCAGTGGGTAGATGACGTCGGATAGCATGTTGAGGAAAATATACACGACACCGATCACCATGGTGCCGCCGAGCACTGCGTTGAGATCGGCATTGAACAGCGAATTCTTCATGTACAGTCCAAGTCCGGGCCAGGCGAACACCGTCTCGGTCAACACCGCGCCCTCCAGCAGGCTGCCGAACGTCAGCGCGATGACGGTAACCAGCTGCACCCAAACATTGCCGAGTGCGTGAATCCACACCACGCGGAACGGCGACAATCCCTTGGCCAGCGTTGCCAGCACGTATTCCTGCCTGAGCTGACCGAGCATGAAGCTGCGGGTCATGCGCGCCACATAGGCGAGCGAGAGGTAGCCCAGGATGGAGGCGGGCAGCACCAGATGGCTGAGCGCGTTCCAGAACACTTCGCTCTCGCCGGCGATCAGGCTGTCGATGGTGATCAGGCCGGTGATGGTCGGCACGATGTCGTCGTAGGACACGTCGAGGCGCCCCGGACCCTCGACCCAGCCGAGCTTGGCGTAGAACAGCAGCAGCCCGACCAGCCCGAGCCAGAACACCGGCATCGAATAGCCGAGCAGCGAGCCGAAGCGGACCACCTGGTCCTGCCAGCGACCGCGATGGGTGGCGGCGACCACGCCGAGTGGCACGCCGAACACCGTGCCCACGAACAGCGCCAGGAGGGCCAGCTCCATGGTGGCGGGAAACACGCGGGTCATGTCCTGCAGCACCGGGTGCGCGGTGATCAGCGAAACGCCGAAATCGGCGTGCAGCACTTTCATCAGATAGCGCCAGTACTGCACCGGGATCGGCAGGTTGACGCCGATCTCGGCGGCAACCCGGTCATAGGTCGCGCGCGACGCCTTGTCGCCGACGATGGCAAGCACGGGGTCGATCGGGATGATGCGGCCGATGAAAAAGGTGACGCAGGTCAGCCCCAGGAAGGTCAGCGCCACCGAGAACAGTACGTTGATGACGCGACGAATGGGCCCGATCAGGTGCCGGACCCATTCGTTAGGCGCAGCCTCTGCCGCGGTCGCGGCGCTCACGGGTGGCGAATCATGTCTTCGTAATGGTCCGGTAGAAGTAGAGGTCTTCGATAATGCCGGGCTTGTAGCCATGTACGTTCGCTCGCGAGGCAACCTGGTTGGCCGGCTGGAACATCAGGATGAACGGCCCGTCGTCGGTCACCTGCTTCTGCAGCGCCTCGTAGTCGGCCTTGCGCTTGGCGGTGTCGACCTCCTGTGCCGCTGCCTTCATTTTGGCGGTGATGTCGGGGATGAACCAGTGGCTGCGCCACGCCAGTGGATGCGACTTCGCGCCGTCGGAGTCGTCATCATTATGCGCGAAGGTGTCGGCGTTGCTGTGCGGATCGAGATAGTCCGGTGTCCAACTGGTCAGCAGCATCTGGTGCTTGCGGCCGCGGTGGATGCCCAGCACCTGCTTCTGGTCGGCTGAGACAATGTTCACCTTGACACCGGCCTGCCCCATGGTCTGCTGCACCGACTGGGCGATATCGATAAACGGCGAGATGCTCGGCACGTCAAGCCGGAGCTCAAAGCCGTTGGGATAGCCGGCCTCGGCCAGCAGAGACTTCGCCTTGGCGACATCGAGCTGGTACGGATTGTAAGGAATGGCACCGAAGATGCCGATCGGCAGGAACGCCTGTTGCACCAGGAATCGCCCCTTGAGAAACGTGTTCACCATGCCCTGGTAGTCCACCAGGTGTTTCAGCGCCAGCCGGACCTTTGGGTTCTTCAGCCGTTCGTCGGACTGATTGAGCGCCGCGTACCAGGTGCCGGAATAGGGGAACGACTCGATCTTGATGTCGTTGTCCTTGGCCAGCGGTACGAGCTGATCCGGCAGCAGGGTCAGCGCGAGGTCGATGTCGCCCTTCTCCAGCAGCAGCCGCTGGGTGCCGGGTTCGGGAACATGGCGGACAATCACCCGCTTCATGTGCGGCGCGCCGAGATGATAGGCCGGATGGGCCTCCATCGATACTGACTCGTTGGCCTTCCAGGAGAGCAGCCGGTAAGGGCCGGACGTCGCGGAATGCGTCTTCAGCCAGGTGTTGCCGAGATCGCCGTTGGCCTCATTGGCCATTGCCACCTTCTTCTCGACGACCGAGGCGGCCACGGTCGCCATCAGGTTCAGCACGAGCGAGGGGGCGAAGTTCTCGGTGATGGTGAACTTCAGGGTGGACGGGTCGGGCGCGGTGATCAGGGTCTTGACGTTGTCCTTGTTCCAGCCGAGCTGGGTGAACAGGAAAGCCGGGGTCTTGTCGAGCAGGACAACCCGCTGCAGCGAAAAGGCCATGTCGTCGGCTGTCACCGTCGCACCGCTCTCGAACTTCTGGTTCGGCCGCAACTTGAACGTGTAGGTCTTCGCATCGGGCGAAACCGTCCAGCTCTCGGCAACGCCGCCGGCCAGCTTGGCCATGTCCTCGGCTTCGTAGCGCACCAGGCGGTCATAGACATTGGAGAGGTTGATCTGCGCCGAAATCTCGTAGGCTTCGCCCGGATCGAGGGTGATCAGGTCGTCGATCTGACTCGCGAACACGACGGTGTCCTTCGGCGTGGCCGCCCACGCCGCCGGAATTGCCGAGGTCAGCGGCAATGCCGCCGTAGACGCAATCAACGCCCGTCTTTTCAACATGCCAAGTCTCCCTGCTTTTAGTGTTTTCTCTGATCGGGGCGTCCGGGGTCAAGCTGTTCCACTTACCTTCAGCGCTTCCCGTAGGTCACTCGCCTCGCTTCGCGGTTGGCGCATGGCCGCCGCATGATGGGGTCAGAACGGCGAGGCGTGTCAATCTGTCCCGCGACCATCGTCGCATTGCGGCCCTCCGGCTCCGGACACTCGGCGAGAACCCGGGAAGGAGTGGCGGTACGGCATGCTGCAAGCGGAGAACGCGGTGGTCAGCCGGCCGCTTCGGCGCTGGCCCACAGGCATTGATCTGGCGCGTCCGCCGCGCCTCAGACAAGTGGCTCGAAGCCCGCCGCCTTGGCGCTGATGCGCTCCTTGAGCCGCGGCAGCATGGCCGCACGCGGCAATTCCGGGCGCTGGTGGAACCAGCCCATCTGCACCATGTCGCGGATCAGCAGGAACATCGGCAGCAACGCGAGGTCCGCGTCCGAGATCGCGCGCCGCGACCGATAGCCCGTGATACAGGCGTGGCGGAACATGGCAAAGTCGGGATGGTCCTGGTAGGCGACCAGCGCCACCGCGAGATCGTACTGGTGCCAACCAAACCCGGCATCATCGAAGTCGATCACCGCAGCGCGCGCGCCGTCGATCAGCACGTTGCGCGGATGCAGGTCGGCATGGATCAGGCTGAACGTGCGAGCCGGCTTGCCGTAGCGGCTCAGCGCCGCGTGCAGCCGGTCGCGCGTGCCGAGCAGCATGTCGCGATCGGCAGGGGAGAAGATGGCGTGGTCCCAGAACGGCCCCCAGAATGGTGCGGACCCCATCAGCCCGTCGGCGTCGAGCGCGTGACGCTGGAACCCGGCGGGCGGTGTCCAGCCGGTCGCCTGGTCGTGCATCGCCGCCATGATCGCGCCCATGCGCGCGAAGTGGCGTGCGTTGGCGGCGGTGTCGGTTTCACGCGCGACCACATCGGCGAGCAACTCGCCTTCCACCCAGCGCGCGAGGCCAGCCCAGCGCCGTTCCCCGGTTGCCGCGATCTCGACCTGGGCGAAGTTCTCGCCCGCCTGCGTCAGCAGCGGTTCGGGGGCTGCGATGCCCGCCTGGACCAGAGCGCGGGTCCACAGGTGCTCTGATCTCAGGGCGGCGATATCGTGGTACCAGGGGCGATGCAGCCGCAGCACGAGCGGCGCCCTGTCGCGCGCATCAATCGCGCGGAAGGTGACGTTCTCGCTCAGATGCACAAAGCGCAGCTCCGCCGCCACGACGCCGAACGCCGCCAGCGCCTGCCGCGCGGCGGGCGCATAGGCCTGCTCAGGCGTTGTCGTCATGCCGCGAGTTCGGCGATCGTCTCGTCCCAGGCAACCAGGAACGCGGCCGCGTCGGCTTGCGAGAACGGCAGCGGCGGGCGGATCTTCACGACGTTGGCGAAGGCGCCGGCGTTGCTGGTCAGGAAGCCCTTGTCCTTCAGCCGGTTGATCACCTGCTTGGCGAGGTCCGTGTCGGGCGCCTGGTCCGCGGGCTTTACCAGTTCGACGCCGACGAACAGACCGTGGCCACGCACGTCACCGATCGCGTCGCTGGCGCCCTTGCGCTGGGCAAGCGAGGCCTTCAGCGCGGCGCCGACGGTGGCGACGTTGCCGCGCAGGTCGCGTTGCTCGATCTCGTCCAGCACCGCCATGCCGACCGCCGCCTGCAGCGGGGAGGAGGCGAAGGTGTTGAAGTAGCGGGTCCTGGTGCGGAAGATCTCGACCAGCGCGCGGCTCGCGGCGGTGGCGGCGAGCGGCAGGCCGTTGCCCATCGGCTTGCCGGTGACGACGATGTCGGGGGTGAAGCCGGTCACCTGGTAGCCCCACCAGTTTCCCGTACGGGCATAGCCGGCCTGCACCTCGTCGGCGATCACCAAGCCGCCGGCGTCGCGCACCATCGCCGCCGCGCGGACCATGAAGCCGGCGGGGATGTCAGGCAGGCCCTCGTTCGCCAGGATCGAGCAGACGATCATCGCCGCGACGCCCTCGCCCGATGCCTGCAGATCGGCGATCGAGGCTGCGAGTTTTTCCAGATAGGCCTCGCACTGGTCGGCTTCGCTGCGGCCTGGCGCGATCGGGCGGAACGTCTCCGGGAAGGGGAAGGCGCGGACCGACGGGTTCGCGGACGGCTGCTTGCCGAGCCGGGTGAGCGAGCCGACCAAATCGCTGTTGCCGTGATAGGTGGCGTCGGTGCAGAGGATGCCGCGCTTGCCGGTGGCGAACCGCGCCATGCGCAGCGCGACCTCGTTCGCCTCGGTGCCGCTGCAGCTCAGGATGACGCTTTCGATTTCCGGTCCGTGCAGCGCGGCGAGGCGTTCGCAGAAGTCGACGACGGCTTCGTGCAGGTAGCGGCTGTGGACGTTCAGCGTCGCCTGCTGGCGCGCCATCGCCTCGACCACGCGCGGGTTGGCGTGACCGACGCAGGGGACGTTGTTGTACATATCGAGGTAGCTGCGGCCGTCGGCGTCATACAGGTAGACGCCCTCGCCACGGACGATGTGCAATGGGTGTTCGTAGAACAGCGGGGTGCCGGCGCCTAGCGCGTGGTTGCGGCGGGCGATCAGGGTGGTGGTGTCGGTCATATGCCCTCCGGGGCCGGGTGTGGATTACGCGAGACGGAATTCTACGATACAGACCCACCGCCGCGCCATGGTCGGAGGGCTATTCGCGCTGTCATGTCGTGCATCGACATCGCGCCGGCGACAGACGATCGAGACTGTTGGGCAAGCGGGGCATGATTCGTGAGAACTGGTGTCGACCGGTGTCCACCGGCGGCAGCCGCAATGGCCGCTTTGGTGCTCCAATGGGCTGAAGCGGGTAGTCCGCTTCGGCCTGATCCCGACCCACTCGCTGGCCGCGCTGCGTTATGTTTAGCGCCAAGATGGAGCCCCACCGATGGGTGACGGGGCTATTCGCCCACCAGCGGTATCACTTCAGCTGCGAAGCGCTGCAGCCGCGCAACGCTTTCGGCGACGGACTCGCCGCGGAAGTCAAGGATCAGCTCGTGCACACCAATGGCAGCGAAGGAACGAATGTCGCCGGCGATGTCGTCAGTACTGCCGGAGAAGCTTCTGCGGGTGCCGTCGCGATCCGGGATGGCGGTGTCATACAGCGGCGCCTTGTAGGAGATGGTGAGCGCCGAGAAATCGCGTCCCTCGGCTTCGGTCAAGCGCTTCAGCGTAGCCAGGTGCTGCCGCATCTCCTGCGGTGGCAGCGGGGAGGCGGCGATGGCGCCCACGGGGTGCCAGCCGTCGCCATGGCGCGCCGTGCGACGCAAGGCCGCGGCCGAATGGCCGCCGACCCAGATCGGCGGGTGCGGCTTCTGCAGCGGGAAGGGTTCCGCGCGGATATTGGAATAGCTGTAATGCTCGCCGGTGAAGCTGGCGGGCGACTGGGTCCAGAGCTGTCTGAAGATGGCAATCCACTCATCGGTCACGGCGCCGCGCTGGTTGAAGTCGGGGCTGTCCAGCGCCGCGAATTCCTCCTTCAACCAGCCGACACCCACTCCCAGTGTCACACGTCCGCCGGAGAGGACATCGAGCGATGCCACCATCTTCGCGGTAAGTACCGGATTGCGGTAAGGCAGCACCAGCACCGACGTAACCAGGCGCAGTCGTTCCGTCGCGCCTGCCACCACGCCGAGAATGGACAGCGCCTCCAGCGCGTCGCCGCCACCGGGATGCCTGCGGTCCAGTGTGTAGGGATAGCTCGAGTCGCTTTCGACGGGAAACACGATGTGGTCCGCGATCATCGCGGAATGCAGGCCGAGGCGCTCGCCTTCGCGTGCCAGGGCGAGCACGCCCTCTCGCGTGGCGGTGGGACCGCGGGTCGGGAGGTAGAAGCCGAAGCGCACGGTCGGAGCTCCTTGTGGCCGGTGACAATCCTGGTCGGCGATCCCGCGGTTTGGCAATGCCCGGGGCCTCCATCACTGACGGTGGTTTGCCCTGCGAGGGTCGGCTCCCTAAGCTTCCCGCCAAAGCTGAAGCGGGGACCGGAAGACATGAAACGTCGCGATGGCGATAGCGGCGTGACGGCGATCTGAGGTGGCGCGGCAGATCGAGGGACTGGCGACATTCGTCGCAGAGACGAGTTGGGATGAGGTCCCCGCGTCCGTGCAGCATCATACCAAACTGGTACTGCTCGATACGTTCGGCGTGATCCTGGCCGGCGCGAACCGGCCGGAGGTTTGCCGGCTTCGTGAGCAGCTTGGCACTGGCCGCGGCGCCACGGTCTATGCGAGCGGCTTTCCCTCACATGATCCGCGCACCGCCGCATTGCTGAACGGCATCGCCGGACGGTCAATCGAACTGTGCGAGGGGCTGCGGCTCGTCTCAGGTCAGGCTGCCATGCAAGTGCTGCCCGGCGTGTTGGCGGTCGGCGAACAGGTACGCAGCACCGGCCGCGACATGCTGTCCGCTCTGCTACTCGGCTACGATGTCGCAGCTCGGCTTGCCGGCGGGTTCACACCGCGGCCGCTGGCGCATCAGAACGGGCAGGTGTCGCTGTTGGCTGCGGCAGCTGCGGGAGCTCGTCTGCGTGGCCTGGATGCGAGCACGATCAGCCGAACCATGCGCATTGCCACGACGCTGCTGCTGACGCCCAGCTATACCAACGCGGTGGCGGGTGCGACCGCGCTGAACGTTGCCGGCGGCATGAGCGGCTTTGCCGCCGCGCTGGCGCCCGAGTTGGCGCTCGCTGGCTTCGAGGCGCAGGATGACGCGGTCGAGCAGGCGCTGGGCGAACTGGTCGGCGGCGGCTTCACCGCCGCGGGCCTGTTGGACGATCTCGGCTCGACCTGGCATATCACACGCAACTACTTTCGCCTCTACGCGTGCTGCAATCCGATCCATCCGGCGCTCGATTGCCTGCAACAGGCCATGGCCGAATTGCGGCCGCGCTCAGACGAGATTGCGCGCATCGACTTCGCCACCTACCGGTTTGCCGCTGCCATGCGCAATCCCGACCCGCCGAACTTCTTCGCCTCGAAATATTCGCTGCCGCATGCCGCTGCCACCATGGTGGTGCGGGGGCACGCGGGACACGCGGCGCTCGACGATACCGCGGTGCATGACCCTGCGATCGTGGCACTTCGTCACCGTGTCGCGGTCACCGAGGATCCGGCAATGAGCGCGGTGGCACCGCGGCTCAGGCAAGCGCGAGTAACCTTGGTTTTCACCGATGGCCGCAGCGTTACCCGCGCACGCGACAGCCACAGGGGCGATTTTCACCAGCCGTTTGCCGAGGCCGAGCTGTACGACAAGTTCCGTGAACTTGCCGGTACTGTGCTGACCCGGGAGGGCGTAGGGTTGGTGGAACAGGCCGTCGATCACTGCGAGAATTGGGACAACGTCGATGTACTGACAACCTTGTGCCGTCGCTACGGACGCGGCGAGGCTCGCGGGTGCCCGACGTAGCATCAGTGCGTACATGCAAGATGTGTCAGCAGCCCTCCAGTGGTCATTTCCAGGGCAAGGGCCGTGCCTTCAGCCAGAGAAATAAAGGAATCCGGGTCCACCGCTGCATGTGCTGCCATTGATCCCCGGCTCGGGGAACGGGTTCGCGGAGTGACGTGATCGCGAACCCCGCGTCCTCCAAAGCGGTTGTGTAGGCTTCCAGCGGCCCCGACCATCCAGCGAAATGCATTTGTAAACCATCGCGCTCTTCTGTGCCTTCAATCCACCTCCAGCCGAAGTAATCGTCTTGGATGACAAAGGGGGAAGTGGTCTCCGTGGTGGCGAAGCGTCCATGATCGGAAAGCGGATGCACAATTGAAATGACCAGTACGCCTGCGGGCTGCAGGACACGTCTGATTTCCTTCAGGGTTGCCGGAACATCTTGAACGTCCATCAGCACGTTATATGCCATGACGAGGTCGAAGCGGGCGTCCTCAAACGGCAGATCGGTTCCCGGCGCGATGGCGTAGTCGTCTGCTGATCGTGCCTTCCTGGCCGCGTCGACCAACTCCGGGACAGGGTCTGATGCCGTGACCCTGTAGCCACGGGCCTTTAGCTCGCGCGAGACGCGACCCTCCCCACATCCTACATCGAGCGCTTCGCCGGCACCGTGACCAATGAAGGCGATCAAGGCTTCTCGATACGCCCAGAACGCGTCGTGATTCGGCGCCCGCGCCCATTCGATCCACTGGCTGGAAATACCGGACCAATGCTCGATGTCGGCACTTCTCGTCATTGGCACCCAGGGGTTTCGAGCGAGGACGCAGACGTGATCAGCGGCCCGATCGCCGCCATGACGATGAAGCGCGAGCCAAGCTCCCGTTGGTGTGGTTATTTCGCAGCCAACTCGTCACGCAGCACGAACGAGGCTGTGCAGGACGCCCTTGCCCCGCACTTCCGCTTCCTCGGTACTCGGCGGCGGCGATCGCCCGGTCGAGCGCGGCACGCAGATCCTTTGCCGTCTCCAGCGTCAGCTCGATCCCCGCCCGCGCACCGGGGTCGAGGTCCGTGTTGTAGAAGTCGAGCGTGATGACATCGCCCAGCGGCGCATGGCGCGCGTGGTCATAGGCGACCACCGACCGCGAGAGCGGGAACCATTGGTCCCCGCGCTTCGCCATGCCCTCCGCGCGTGCGATCTCGATGATCGACGTGCACATGCCGCAAACTCCTACTTCGCCAGATGCTTGCCGTAAAAGGCCCATATCTTGTTCCAGCCGTCCATCGCCTGCTCGGGCCGATAGAGCGGCCGGTGCCAATAGAAGAAGCCGTGTCCGGCGCCGTCGTAGCGGTGGAACTCGTAGGTCTTGCCGTGCTTCTTGAGTTCGGCCTCATGCTGGTTCACCTGCTCCGGGCTCGGCGCGCGATCGTCGTTGCCGAACAGGCCGAGCAGCGGGCAGCTTAGGTCCTTCGTCATGTCTATCGGTGCTGTGGGCGTCTTGGGATTGAGCTCCTCCTGGCCCATCACCACTCGGCCGCCCCACTGCTCGACGCAGGCATCGATGTCCTTCTTCTGGCAGGCGTAGATGAAGGCGTGCCGGCCACCCGAGCAGGAGCCGATCAGACCAACCTTGCCGTTGCAATTGGGCTGTGCGCGCATCCATTTCACGGCGGCTTCGGTATCGCCGACCATCTGGGAGTCGGCGATGCCGCCCTCGGCGCGCACCTTGGCGGCGACATCGTCAGGGTTGCCGTCGCTGCCGCCACCCTCGCGCTCGTATAGGTTGGCGCAGATCGCGAGATAGCCGTGATGTGCGAACCGGCGCGTCGTCTCGATGTAGAGCTCGCTCCAGCCCGGGAGATGGTGGATCAGCACCACGCCTGGAAACGGGCCAGGACCTGATGGCCTCGCCACGTAGGCCGTTATCGGTGTGCCTTTGTCGCCATTGATGGTCACGTTCTCGCAGGTCATGCCTCGGTAGAATGACATCGATCTTCCTCCATGGGCGTGGGTCTTGGGCCTCCATCGGGCAATCGGAGCGCCGCGCCGTCATCGACAAGCGGGGTGAACTCGCTTCGCTGCACGAGCATCGCATCGCCAGTATTCGACGATCGCTTACCGGGCGCAACAGGAGGCAGGTGCCGGACGCGATCCAGGGACCACAAGGCGATCGCCACCGGACAGATACGTTTTGCCCGCGTGGACTCGGAAGACCGGGTCGACATGCGGGTCCTGGGCCACCAAGATCCAGCTTGACTCCAACCGCACCAGTCGTCGGTCGCCGCTGGCCAATCGGATCGATTGCTGCTACACACGACGACCGAGTCCGCCGCCATCCGTCCAGGCATTCGACACCGCCTGGGTGGCGTCATCGGGCAAGGAGCGGGCGTGCGAAGAAGGCAACGCGGGGGAAGTTGGGGGATGAGGCATTACCGAATCGCGGGGCGGGATATCGGCGCTGCCGGGGTACATTGCGATTTAGCCAAGTCGGGCATCAGCAAGGCGCTGCTCGGCTAGCTCTCGGTATTCAGGATCAGACGCAAAGCGATTGAAAAGACCGTGGCGCGCAATACCGGCCACTCTTTCGAAGTGTTCGATTATCTGTCTAAGTCCATTCTGGATCTTGCGGAACTCGTTTGGATTCTCAACATCATTTGTAATATATGGAGTCACCAATTTACGGTACTCGACTTCGACGACTACTTGCCCGCCTTCCGTTACGCCGACGCGTAAAGCCGCAAAGTTGGGTGCTCTGAGTGCAGCCATCGTCGCATACACCGGCTTTTCCGTATCTCCGCCAGGCATTGGGTTGAAGGCATAAGCCCATCTCGACCGCTTATCATGCGCATACCCCGGAGTTGTCGTCGCGAATGCTTGCAGTACCGCCTTCAAAAGGAGGACAAACTGATCCCGGAATGGTTCCTTGAATTGATTATGACCAATCGTTGGATCCATATCTTGTACCCATAACAGCGCTTGGAATCGTTGTCACTTCAGCACGGGAGCCGGCCGCTGCGTGGCTGCAATCGTAACTCAGGCTCGAGCCGCCCAGCAAGGGTGCTGCCACACCGAACCGTGAAGGCGGAGACGAGAGAGTGCGCCCAGCACGGCGTCACCAGCAGATCCTGGACCGGCGGCACTTGCCTTCGCCGTCGCCGGCCGCGAGATATCGACTGCCCTACCGCGTCCTCGGAGTCCCGGCATGTTCGATCCCTTCGCCCCGTTCCGTCTGACTGGCCGCACCGCCTTGGTGACCGGCGGCCGCCGCGAAATCGGTCGCGCGATCGCCTTGGGTCTTGCCGGCGTCGGCGCGCGCCTCGCCATTCATCACGCCGGTACGATCGAGGAACTCACCGATGCCGCCGCCGTCGTCCGGGAAATCCAGACGATGGGCGGGGAAGCCGCCGCGTTCGGCCAGGATTTCGCCCAGGACGACGCCGGCCGATATCTCGCCGCCGCCGTCACCGCATGGGCGCCGATCGACATCCTGGTACTGAACGCTTCGATCGAATTGCCGGAGGACTTCCGCGCCATTACCCGCGAACGCTTCGACCGCCAGATCGCCGTCAACCTGCGCACCACGATGGAATTGCTGCAAACCCTGGTACCCGCGATGGCTGAACGCGGTTGGGGCCGGGTCGTGACCATCGGCAGCGTGCAGCAGGAGCGGCCACACCCTGCGATGCTTGTCTATGCCGGGACCAAGGCCGCGCAACTCAACTGGGCCCTGAGCCTGGCGCGCCAGTTCGGTGGCCAGGGCGTGACGGTAAACAATCTTGCTCCCGGCGTGATTCTCGACGGCACGCAATCGAGATCAGTTGGCGGTCGAGGGCGAGGCCCTGGTGCAACGCATCCCCGCCGGGCGCCTCGGCCGGCCGGACGATCTGGTGGGCGCTGCGATGCTGCTGTGCTCCGGCGCCGGCAGCTACATCAACGGGGTCAATCTATATGTCGATGGCGGACGCACGGCGGTGTGATGCGGGTCGTCGCGGCCTGACCCTTCAACGTCAGGCGTTGCTCTGCGCTAGCCAAAGGAACCAAAGTGCGAACAGTGGCCGTTCCGTTGAGCGCATCGCGTGAACGATGTTCGGCGGATTGTAGACCAGGCCACCGATGCCCGGCTCGTGCCATGGATTGCTCGCCTGGCGCCATTCCCCACGCGACAACACGACGTAGATTTCCTCTGGCGGATGACGGTGGTCAGGGTATCGCGTATGCGGCGCCATGAGACTCACGCCGATCCGAACATCGGACCGTATCTCGAGCCCCTCCGGACCAGTGATTGTCGCATTGGCGTGGCTGTTCAGGAATTGCTCGCCCTGCGTCTCGGCACCAGCCCGGATCGTCCAGTTGAGCTGCGGCTCGATGACGGCAAACGCATCGGCCAAGGCACCGACAGGGCCTGGCTGACGGTGCGCCTGCTCCAGCGCCATTGGCAGATGGCGGCAGACGGGCAACCGAGCCGTTGTCGGCCCCCCGCCTGTGTGCACGGCTTGTAGCGCCGCAAACATCCGTTCGGCAGCCAAAGGCACCCGTCCGTCGACACCGCAGCCATGGTGGATCGCTGCTTCGGCCAAAGTCATGAACAACTGGAGATCTGGGGAACGGAGCGACGTCATCTCTGGGGCCCTCGCTTGGCGCGTGACATCCTGGCACATGGAGGCCTGCTTGTCAGAGACCCGCACCGGCGATTGACCCAGCCTTCCCCGTCCGACAGGCTTCCCACAACGCCTTGAAAGAACGCTGACCGACCCGGGAGGAGCCACATGACCGAATCCCGCGTGCACGACCGCGCCGTCCGCTCACCCGCCGGCGCCTCACTATCGCGCGCCGAGCCGGAAGCTGTCGGCATGTCCGCTACCCGGCTCGACCGGGTCATCCCCGCACTGAACGCCGAGATCGAAGCTGGCCGGCTGCCCGGCGCGGTCGTTGCGGTCGCCCGGCGGGGGCACCTCGTGTTCCACGAAGCTGTTGGCCACCTCGGCCCGGACCGAAGCGCTCCCATGCCGCGCGATGCTTTGTTCGCCATCGCTTCCATGACCAAACCCGTCACGGGGGTGGCTGCGCTGTTGCTATGGGAGGAAGGGCGCCTCGGGCTGGCCGACCCGATCGAGCGATTTCTCCCGCAACTCGGAGACCGGCGCGTCGCGGTCCTGAATGAGCGTGTACTCGCCGGACAGGGACCGATCGAGACCGTGGCCGCCAACCGGCCGATCACGATGCTGGACCTGATGCGCCACACTTCCGGCATCACCTATGGCGGGCGCGGCACGACCGCCGTGCACGCACTCTACCCCGCCTCTTCCAACGCCGCGGGCGCCTCCCTCGATTCTGCGACGTTCCTGAAACGGCTGGCGGCCGCGCCGCTGCTGTATCAACCCGGGACGGTCTGGGACTACGGGCTGTCCATTGACGTCCTTGGCCTCGCCGTGGAGGCGATTTCCGGCCAGAGCCTGGGCATGTTTCTGGAACAGCGGCTGTTCGGCCCGCTCGGCATGGTGGACACCGGCTTTCAGGTGCCTGCCGGCAAGGTAACACGCCTCGCCCGCCCGCTGCCGCGCGACTCCGATACCGGTGAGGCACAATCGGTGCCGGACCGCGCCCAGGCGTTGCGTTTCGAGTGCGGTGGCGGGGGGCTCGCGTCGACCGCGCTCGATTACCTGCGCTTCGCGCAAATGCTGTTGGCGGGCGGCATCCTTGGCGACACCCGCATCCTGGGCCGCAAGACCGTGGAGGCGATGCGGACCAGCCGCATGGCGTCGGACATCGAGAACAGGATCGCCGAACTTGATCCAAATTCGGACGGTTACGATTTCGGTCTGACTGTCGCAGTCCGCGAACGGGCGGGCACGCTGATGGGCAGTGTGGGGGAGTTCTACTGGAACGGCGCCTACGGGACGCTCTGGTGGGCCGATCCTGTGGAGGACCTGGCGGTGGTTTTCATGGCCCAGGTACCGGGCGAACAACGACGACGTTTCCGGCCGCTCATCAATGCGTTGGTGTATCAAGCGCTGACGGAGTAACGAGCATCACGGGCGACGAGTTCGGACGGGCCACGGTGCGGTCGTCGTCGGGGCAGTCAACTCGCCTATCGGCGGTGGACACCCTTCAGCGGGAGATGGTTATTGGCGGACTTTCGCGTGCGGGCGCCTTGTCCTCTCACCAAAGGCCGGGAACCATGCGGAACCTGACCTGCTGGGTATAGTGGTCGTATCCTGGTAGCTCACGGCGCAGCATTCGTTCCTCGCCCACCGCACGAATACCGATGCCAACGACGCCGACTGGCACGCAGAGCAGGCCCCACCAGGAACCCAACAGCAAGGGCGTACCCACGAACATCAGCAGAGCACCGGCATACATCGGATGGCGAACGATGCGGTAAGGCCCGTCGGTGATCACCCGCTGCTCCCGATCCTTCTGAATACGGATCTGCGGGGCGGCGAATGTGTTGAAGCGAAACGTCTGCCAAACCAGGATCATGCACAGAGCGATCAACACGGCCCCCAGAACCTGCGCCCAAAGTGGCACGAGCGACCATCGGAAGCGACGGGCGTCGAGGGCGCTCAGCACCAGCCAGCCCACAAAGACCAGCGCGGCTGCGGCCATAAAAACGCGGTCCCATGGCCGCTGATCACGCTGTACCGGCGCGGATAGGCGTGTCTCGAGCAGCGCCGGATCGTGTCGTGCCAGCCACAAGCTTACAGCGAAACTGGAAATCGCAATCTCGATCAGGAAAGCCCAACCTTGCGGCCAACTCCAGTCGCCGGCCGCGACGAAGAGGAGGCCCCCCATGCCCGCAAGCCAAATCGTTGTCTGAACCGCCAGTCGCATGATCATTGGTCGACAATCCGATACTGAGCGCCGGTCGAAATCCCCGTGCGTCGCGCGTTTGCCTGGTGTCACCGTATTGCCGGCCAGCGGCGGCCGGTGCTTGGAGTTCATCTACGCGGCGCCCACCCCGGCGGCGACGATGCACCGCTGTGGCTTGCCGGCATAGGCCATGACATCGCGCACGAAGTGCACGCGGCAGCGCTGCCATGTGACCCACAGTATTTTGGTGGACGTCGGAGACGACCAGCTTGACGCCGCACATTCGACACCTCGCGCCTGGCAGCTGAGCCGCGACGTCTCGAGGCCTGGCTGGAGAGAGTGACGCGCGTGTCGCTGTTGACCCGCCTCGTTCGATCATTGCAATTGACGAGGGGCGACGGCTGCACAGGCTTCTGATGGATGTGTGCCAGCTTGTCATGGACGTTTCGAACCACCCGTCTTTACGCCCCCAACCCCGCGCGCGACAGTGCCCGCCATGACCTCCCCCCTCTCCACCCGCCTCGACCGCATCGCCGAGGCCCTGCCGCGCGCCTACCCCGGACCCGGCGGCGCGATCGCGGCGCTTCGCGACGGCGAGGTTCTGCTGCGCCACGCCTGGGGCTGGGCCAACGCCGAACGCAGGATTCCGTTCACGCCGCGCTCGCTGTTCCGCATGTGCTCCATCACCAAGCAGTTCACCTGCGCCGTAGTGCTGGACGCCTTCCCCGACCCATCGGTGCTGGATGGCGACGTGCGCGCCCGCCTGCCGCTGCTGGAGCAGCCCGTCCCAACCGCACTGCACCTGTGCCACAACCAGTCCGGCCTGCGCGACTATTGGGCGCTGGCGATGCTGCACGGCTCGCCGGCCGATGCCCCGTTCGGCGATGCCGAGGCCGCCCGCGTGATCGCCGCCGCCCGCACGCTGCACTTCATGCCCGGAACCCGCCATTCCTACGTCAACCAAAATTTCCGCTTGTTGTCCGACATCGTGCAGACCCGCACCGGCCACAGCTTCGCGGAGCTGCTGCGCACCAGCGTGTTCGAGCGCGCCGACATGGCGACCGCGCTGCTCGCTGCCGACACGCGAGCCATGCCCGACGGTACCGAGGGCTACGAGGGTACGCCGACGGGTGGCTTCCGTGCCGCGGAGAACCGCATCCTATGGACCGGCGACGCCGGCCTCGGCGCCAGTCTCGACGACATGATCGCCTGGGAGCGCCACATCGACGCCACGCGCGACGACACGAACGCGCTGTACCGGCGCCTGTCCGCGCCGGTGCGCTTCGCCGACGGCGCGCCGGCCGTCTACGGCTTCGGTCTTAACCGTGGCACCGAACTGGGTCGCCCGGTCACCGCCCATGGCGGCGCGTTGCGCGGCTGGCGCAGCCACCGGATCAACGTGCCGGCGGAGCGCGTGTCCGTCGTCGTCATGTTCAATCACCTAGCCGACGCGCACGACGCCGCGGTGGACCTGCTCGCCGCCGTGCTTGGCGAGGTGTGCCCGCCGCCCGCTGCCGCGCTCCCGGCGCCCGACTGGCTCGGCAACTACACCGAGCCGGACACCGGCCTCGCAGTGCGCATCGATGCACCGGATGGCAGGCTCCGGCTGCGCTACGGCCATCATCCCGAACGGCTCGACCTGCGGGCCGATGGCACGGCCAGCGGCGACAACGACGGCATCCGGCTCCGCCCCGCCGGTGGCGGACTGTGGATGGACCGCACGCACGAGAACCACACGTCTCGCCTGCGCTCCATCGACGGCGCGCCTGCCAACGACATCGCCGGCCGCTACCGCTGCGCGGAGCTGGACGCCGAGCTGACCGTGGCCGACGCCGGCGGGGTGTTCTACGGCAGCTTCTCGGGCTTCCTGGGGCAAGGACGCATGGAAACCCTCGGCGCGGTCGGCGGCGACGTCTGGGTGCTGCCCTGCCCGCGTGCGCTGGACCATACGCCGCCCGGCGACTGGACGCTGGCGTTCCGTCGCGACGCATCGGGTGCGGTGTCCGGCGTCGATGTCGGCTGCTGGCTGGCGCGCCGCCTGCCCTATGAGCGCCTCTCGTAATGACCGATATCACCACCGACGTCGTCGCACTCGCCGGCGACCTGATCGCGCTCGACAGCCGCAGCTTCGTCTCCAACCTCGCGGTCGCCGACCGGGTCGAAGCCGCGCTCCCCGGCTTCGACCTCGAGCGCATCGACTATACCGACGAAGCCGGCGTGGCGAAGCGCGCTCTGGTCGCGCATCGCGGCCCGATGGGCGGCATCGCGCTGTCCGGCCACATGGACACCGTGCCCGACACCGGCTGGCAGGAGGACCCATGGTCGGCGCGTCTCGACGCCGACGGCATCCTGCACGGTCTCGGCAGCACCGACATGAAAGGCCCGGTCGCGGCCGCCATTGTCGCGGCGCGCGCACTGCCGGACGGCGTGCCGGTCACGCTGCTGATCACCACCGACGAGGAGACCACCAAGCAGGGCGCGCGGCTGATTGCGCAGACATCGGAGCTGGTGCGGCGGGTGAAGCCGCACGGCATCGTCGTGGTGGAACCGACCGGGCTAGTCCCGGTGCGCGGGCATCGCAGCCACATCGCGTTCACCTGTGTCGCGACCGGCGTGCAGGCGCATAGCAGCACCGGGCGCGGACGCAACGCCAACTGGGCGCTGATCCCGTTCCTGATGGAGATGAAGGCCGTGTCCGAGCGGCTGCGCAGCGACGCCAGCCTGCAGGATGCGGACTACACGCCACCGTTCAGCGACTTCAACCTGGTGATAGACAATCACGGCGCGGCGATGAATGTGACCGTGCCGAAGGCTACCGCGCGCATCAAGTTCCGCTACTCCGCCAAGGTCGATCCGGCACCGGTCCTGCACGCGGTACACGGGGCGGCTGGCCGCTTCGGCATCGCGGTGAGCGAGGCGCGCGAAGGCTTCCCGCCGGAATTGCCAGCGGAGCATCCCCTGGTGCGCCGCTGCGTCGATCTGGTGGGCAAGCCTGCCGGTACCGCACCGTACGGCACAGATGCCTCCGAACTCCAGGCGATCGCACCGTGCGTTGTGCTGGGGCCAGGCGACATCGCCGAGGCACACACGCCAACCGAAAAGGTGCGAGTGGCCGACCTCGCCGCCGCCGTGCCGGTATTGATGAAGCTGGTGGAACGCTCAGCGCTCGGCTGAGGCAAGGTCGTTCGTAGGCAGCAGCACGTAGTCCGGCGAAGCCTCGCCGCGGTCGGCGGCCGCCAGGTCGCGTGCGATACGGTCGGCAATTGCGATGCGATAGTGCATTCCGTCCCAGTAATTGTCGTCCACGCTGGTGATCGGGCTCGGCCGCATGAAGTCGACTGCGATCGTGTTCGGCACGTGTGCCGCCAACGCGGCCACGCGCAGCTTGCACTCACGCCACGCCAGCGCGCCCGGAGAATCGGACGGCGGCATCACCTTGTCGTCGTAGGGTACGAACAACAGGATCTTGCGCGTGCTGTCGGCGAATGCCGACAGGTCCGCTTGCAGACGATCGATCGCGCGGTAGCGCCAGGTCGCAGGCTCGCCGCGCCCGGGAGTGGGGATAACCGGCGGGTCATCGCGCAGATGTATCGCGACGCGCGCCGGATCGTATTGGCTGTCGGGCGGAACGAAGCTGGTGTAACCGTCGCTGCCGTACACCTGCCGCTTGAGGCCGGTCAGGACCGCGAACTCCTGGCCAGCCTCCTGCACGGCATAGAGGTTGAACATCTCACGATAGCCGCGCCACAGGCTGCCGTCGTACATCCACGCGGGGAACGCTCGCGGCGTGAACTGCTGTTCGGTTTCGCCAGGCTCGCAGTGGCTGATGTCGATCCCGACCAGCACGAGGCGCGCGGTCGGATGCGCCCGCCGGAACGCCGCCATCAGGCGCGACTGCTCATACGCCGTGGCGGCGTTCATCGCGAGGTTGACAAAGCGCGCGCCGAATTCCGCGTTCAGCACGGCAGGGCGCAGCAGGCGTGTGGTCGATGTGCCGAAGATCGCGCTGTCGAACCGGTCCGAGCGCGCCAGCGCCGGAAAGGCGAAGCGCGCGTTGGATGCCACCGGCACGCGGGCGGCGGGCGGCGACAGCGGCAGCGTGTCGAACGGGTCCACCAGCACGACAAACGCATAGATCACCGCGACCGCCAGCGCCGCGGTGCCGGCGGCGAGGCAGAAGAAGCGGCGCCAGTCAGAACTGGAAGTAGATGAAGACATTCGGGAGCCGACCGCCGACCAGTAGCAGCAGATAGGCGAGCCCGATACCGGCCGGCATCGCCATCCACGCCCTGGGGTTAAGCTTCTCCAGCGCCAGTTCCTGGCTGGTCGGGCCGACCAGCACGATGGCAGCGCCGCCAATCAGCGCCACGACGAATTCGCGGTCGAGCGAGACCTTGCCGGCGCCATGTTGTCCGAGCATCGACAGCAGCACGTCGCCAGCTGTGGCGAAGTTAGCGGAGCGGAACAGCACCCAGGATCCCATCACGAACAGCAGCGTCAGCGCCCAGGCGATGGGGCGCGGCATGCGGAAGCCGGTGCCCTGCCAGACATGGTTCACTGCCAGCGCCGCGCCATGCAGTCCGCCCCAGGCGACGAACGTCCAGTTGGCACCGTGCCACAGGCCGCCGAGCAGCATGGTGACAATCACGTTCACCGCTTGGCGCGACCGGCCGCGGCGGTTGCCGCCGAGCGGGATGTAGAGATAGTCGCGCAGGAAGCGCGACAGCGTCATGTGCCAGCGTCGCCAGAAGTCGCGGATCGACACGGCGCGATAGGGCGCATTGAAGTTCAGCGGCAGGCGCAGACCGAACATCAGCGCAAGGCCGATCGCCATGTCGGAATACCCGGAAAAATCGAAATAGATCTGCAACGTGTAGGCGCCGGTGGCGGTCCAGGCCTCGGCCGCGGACAGCGACGCGCCGATTGACTTGGCGAACAGCGGATCGCCAACCATCGCCAGCGTGTCGGCCAGTGCGACCTTTTTCGCCACGCCGATCACGAACAGCACGAAGCCACGTGACAGGTTCTCCCACACTTCCGGGCGGCGCGGATCGAGGCCAAACTGATAGATGATCTCGTTGTGGCGGACGATCGGGCCGGCGATGAGCTGTGGGAAGAACGTGACAAACATGCAGAAGTCGAGGAAGCCGTAAATGTGCCGGTCGCCGCGGCGGACATCAATCAGGTAGGAAATCTTTTGGAATACAAAGAAGCTGATGCCCAGCGGCAGGATCAGGTTCCAGGGATGGAACGCCTCGCCCAGCAGCGCGTCAGCGGTGCCGCGGAAGAAGTCAGCGTACTTGAACAGGCCGAGGACGGCAAGGTTCAGTGCCACGCCGAGTACCGGAATCCACTTGGCGCGGGCGGCCGCAAACCAACGTGCGATCAGCCAGTTGGCGACGGTCAGTCCGGCGAGCAGCGGGACGAAGCGGATGTCCCACCAACCATAGAACAGCAGCGACGCGGCCACGACGATTGCCTGTCTCGCAGTCCGGTATTCGGCGCACGCGTAGTACAGTGCCAGCACGATTGGTAGAAAGCCGCAGATAAATACCTGGGAGTTGAACAGCATGGCGCTGTCGCCGACAAATCGTTACTCCAGAGTCTCCAGCAGTCCCGCCATCAGCGCAGCACGCGGCGCGAGCTGCTGCCACAGTATGTGCTCGTGGCGTGCATGCGCACCAGAGCCCGGGCAGCCAAGTCCATCCAGCGTCGGCACGCCCATCGCCGCGGTGAAATTACCGTCAGACCCGCCGCCACGATGCTGCCGCGGCAGCGCGATTCCGACTGTCTCGGCGATGTCGCGCGCCTTGTCGTACAGCGCCAGGATGCCTGGCGCTTCCGTGTAAGGTGGGCGGTTCATGCCGCCCTCCACCACCACGCGGCATCCCCGGGTCAACGCCGTGCTCGCCAGCAGCGTCCGCTCCATATGCGCGCCGTCCTCCGCCGAGTTCACCCGCAGGTCGATCTCGCACCCGGCATCCGGCGAGATCACGTTCGGCCGCGACCCGCCCCACACCGGCGCCGCGTTCAGCGTGATACCGCGGTCGAGGTCGACCATGTCGTGGATGCGCACGATCTGCCGCGCCAGCTCCACCACCGCCGATGCGCCCTCCTCGAACGCCCCGCCGGAATGCGCGCCACGGCCTTCCACCCGCATCACGAACCGACCCACGCCCTTGCGCGCGGTAACGCAGGCGCCACCGTGGCCGGCGGGTTCCGGGATCAGCACGCAGGTGGCCGCCGCCGCCTCGCGCTCGATCCATTCCCGCGAGGTGGGGCTGCCCACCTCCTCGTCCGGCGTCAGCAGCAGCACAACCGGCCGGCGCGTGGCCACCTTCTGGCGCAGGATCGAGCGCACCGCGTGGAACGCAAGGAAGCTGCCTGCCTTCATGTCGTAGATGCCCGGCCCGTGCGCCTTCGTGCCGTTCACCTGGTACGGCATGTCGTCCAGCGTGCCGTGCGACCATACCGTGTCGAGATGCCCCGCCACCAGCACCGGCTTCCCCTCGCCCGGTGTGCGTGCAATCAGGTTGTCGCCGTAGCCGTCGCGACCGGGGATGCGGGTGAGCACGGCACCTGCCGACGCCAGCTCGCCATGGGCCACGTCCATCAGGCGGTTGACCGAAGCGGGATCCGTGGTGGGGGTTTCCATCGTCACCCAGGTGGCCAGCTCGGCCAGAAGGTCCTCGGAGCGTCCCACATCGGTCTGCGGCATCTTTTGGTCCTGGGCGGTTCGGGGATGGCGGCTGTGTGCACCGAATCGGGAGGGTTGTCCACGGAGCGCAGCGGTCGGGGCGTAGTCTACAGCGTTCCATGCTCCGCTGTGCCGCAATCAAGTGTTGGCGAATCAAGCTATGGACTACGTGTCTTGGTGGTCCGCGGGATGGCCCGCTACGGTCAGCTGACGCCATTCAGACTTGCTGGGTCCCAACGAAAGAACAACGCATGTCGGCTAAACTGATGTAGCGGTGAGGACCGCGAAACTCATGCTGCCGCAGCCGTCCGCAGCCGGACGAAATAGAGTATATTCAGGCGATCGAGTTGGTTGGTTCGAGGCGTTATGGCACCGAAGGTATGCGGCGATATTGCGGGCTTTGAGCTGCCTTTGAATCCGGCATGATGGGGCATGGCGCATTCGGGCAAGGGCACATCGTCGGCCGGCGGGGATCGTCTGGCGTAGTTGGTCAGCCAACTGCTTTGGCCGTAGATATTTGTCGACCCCGAGCAGTGCATGGCACAGACTGCGCCGGTGACGTATCCGAAGGCGGGGGCAATGGCGTTCACTGACCGCTCCGTGTGACACGCACCCGTAGCTTGTCCGGAAATGCATAGGCGAGCATGCGCTCGATTGCCACCGCGCCGGGCTGCGCCGAGCCGGACATCGTGCCGAGAAGGTCGAGCCAGATGTCCTCGGCACCGTGCTCGACAAGATGCCGTACCACGGGCAACTCCTACTGCACCAAAGGCGACGCACCCGGCATGTCAAAGCCCGCGATGTCCGCCGCGCCGGCCAGAACCGCGACATATTGCGCAACGGCGTGACGCCAGGCGCTGTCCTCCAGGTAGGTTGCGATGCGCTCGCGGACCTGAGCGAACGGCAATCTGCCCAGCGTCCGTCGCCGCCAGCGCGGCTTCGAATTCTGGCGTGGTGTCGCCGCACACCACCTGGCCGAGGCGGTCGCCCACGCCGCCCGACGGGCAGTCCGACAGGTCGCGAGCCAAGCCTTCGAACCGGTCCCGGTTGGTTCGAAGCTCAGCGAGCACGAACTGTGCGCGCTCGATCACGGCCGCATAGGCGACCTGATCGTCGCGGGCCGCTCGGACAGGATGTGCAGCGGCTCGAACAGGTCCGCACTCCAAAACCGCCGTTGATTGGCTTGGTAGTAGCGGTGGCACGACGCTTCATCGGCCTGTGGGACCCGGATCTCGGTCTCGAGAAGGGCGCGCGAGCCTCGGAACCGTCGGCATACTTTACGCCATCGGCGTGAAAGGTGACCCGACCGCGTCCCGATGTTCTTTGGCAGTTTCCTGTTTCTGTTCGCGGCGAGTGGTGTCGGCAACGCGTCGACCTTCCAGATGATTCCGGCCATCATGCGCAAGGAAATCACCCGGCTTGAACCCAATCTGTCAGGCGCAGACCTGGTCAAGCAATCCGACAAGGAATCGGCGGCCATCATAGGCTTCACGTCGGCCGTTGCGGCGTTCGGAGCCTTCTTCATCCCCAAGAGCTTCGTGACGTCGATCGCCGCGACCGCGGGTGCAGAATGCGCGCTGTACGGCTTCCTGGCATTCTACGTGAGCTGCATCGGCATCACCTGGTGGTGTTACACGCGCCGCCGTGGGCTGCTGTTCGATGTGGAGCACCGAAGCAGCAAGGCGCTGCATGTGTCGGCCATCACCATTGTTTTGAAGTAACGACTATGCTGCCGGACGCAACCCTGCGCGGCCCACCGTCCACGGTCTGGGAAACGCGGGCTCTGAGCGCCACGGCGCGGCCGAAATACTCGGAGCGACCGAGGGCAATCGGCCGAGCAGCATGATTCTGGCGGACGCTCTGACTCCATTCACCCTCGGGGCTGATGGCTCCACAACGACCTCATTCGCCGGTTCCGCGAGCGGCGCGGTCGGTCACACCTTCACTGTCGAGGCGCGATAGATCTCGTCGATCGATTCGGCGAGGGCGGTATCGAACTCCGCATCGCTCATCGAGTGCGTGAGCCCCTCGACCAAAGCCCGCGAGAAGCTCGCGATCATACCGTGATTCGCGGCGAGGCGCCTGCAGGCATCGGCCCGCGCATAGCCACCGGAAAGTGCGACAAGTCTTGCCACCCGCGGGTGCTCGATCAGCTCAGAATAATGATCCGGAACGTCCGGGATCGTGAGCTTCAGCATCACCTGACGTGGCTCGGGCAAGGCATCGAGCTGCCGCGCCAGCTCGGCCAGAAGAATTGCTTCGGCGGATGCTTTTTCCGGACTGGTGATCAGAACTTCCGGCTCGATGATGGGCATGAGACCATGCGCCGCGATCTGCGCTGCCGCTTCGAACTGTTGCGCCACCACGGCGGCAATTCCGTCCGTGGAAGCCAGGTTGATGACTGAACGCATCTTGGTACCGAAAACACCGAGCTTCACCGCCCGTTCGAGCACCACGTCGAGTTTTGGCATTGGATTCATCAGTCGGACACCGTTGCGTTCGGCCTCGAGACCCTTGTCCACCTTCACGAAGGGAACAACGCCGCGATCCTCCCACAGGAAAGCCGGCACCGGTTTTCCCCGCGCCTGCCCATCCATGGTGCCCTCGAACAGGATGGCGCCGATGACCTTGGTGCCGGTGAATGCCGGCGCACCGATGATGCGAACGCGCATTGCATGCATGAGCCCGAACATCTCGCCGTCGCCGCTATAGGCGCTGTCCGGAATGCCGTAGAGGCGCAGCGCGCCGGGCGTCGATCCGCCGCTCTGGTCCAGCGCCGCGAAAAAGCCATCCTTGGTGGAGATCTGCGCACTCATCTCGTCAGTCGTCATCACACTTGCCCCTTTCTGGCTGGATTGCTTAAGTCGGCATCAATTCAGGTTGTTTGGTCAAGATCACGGCTACGTCGGATAGCACGGAATGCAGCATTTGCGGCCGCCCCGTCGAAAGCACTACCACGCCGAGACAGTGTGAGGCGTGGCAGCACCAAGTTGCCCTCACTTTGCAGTGCCGGGACTTCCGATCAGCCGCGCGTCTGGTAAACGCGAGGTCGCCGTTCTCTTTGCCGATGCGAGTGTCCTTCCACTTATTGGCCTCATCGGATGCAACCACAATCCCACTAATCCGGACGCAGGTCTATTGAACGATAGTGCTATTGCTGCCTTGGTGTCGGTCGAGGCGGCGGGCACTGATCGTGCAGCCGCATCAAGGGACGCTCGGATAATGTGCATCGCCCGGCGCGGTACGTCGCCATCGCCGGCCGCGTTCAGCATTCCTTTCGCCTCTGCTGCTAACGGCAGCCCGGTCACCTGCCGCGCGCTTCGTGCTGGTGAATGGCCTCGAAATTTGGCTAGCGACATGCTGATGCGTATCGCTCGCGGCAACCGGGCCGACGGGCCAGTCTGTTTGCGACTGCTGCCGCGGTGAGCGTCACGACCCGTTCAGCGACCTCCGGCGGCCGCGGCGGGATTGGGCGACGGACGGGTCTTGTCGCGCAACCGACCCTCGACCCGTGCACGCATGTAGCGCTCCTGCCAGAGCCACACCGCGGTCTCGGCGACCCCGGCCTGCCGCACGATCTCCGCCGTGCCATGGGGGCACGCGAGATTGTGCGGCGTCAGTTTGCCGCACCGCGTTTGATCAGGCACGAAATCGTCGGGCGGGGTCGCCGACTGCGATCCCGAGCGCAAGAGGAGCGAAGATGGCGATCGCCGTGCCGCGTGTTCCCGGCTCAGATGCGGGGAGCGAGGAGTGCATGGCCGTTGCGAAATCCTAACTTCGGTGACAAACTCCGACGCCTGAAGCTACCAGAGGGTGTTATGTGCTTTGGCTGGTGAGGCCGCTCGCGATCACGGCATGGCCCTCGAAGCCGTCAAACTCCCCGAAGCCAAGCGGGGATTCGTTCATTTGCCCAGGAAATGGGTCGTGAGCGGTCGTTCGCATGCGCCACGCGATGTTGCAGGCTGGTCAAAGACTATGAACGATACGCCAGCACGCTGGCTGAACTCCATGTCGCCTTCGCGTGCCTCATGCTCAAGCAAGCCGCTACAATCGCCTCAGGTTCATACCACCCTCTGAGAACGGGACAATGTCATGTGGAAAGCGATCGCTTCGATCATAATAGCTTTGGGCACGATATCAGTTGCCGGTGCCCAGACGATCACAGATCCTAATGAAATCGCTTCGCGTCTGCACTTTTGGGCGCAGGAAACCGGTGACCCGGTCTACTACGGCGAAGTCAGAAGCGTAAACGCTCGAAGCAGGCAGATATTGGGTCATTACCGGTGCCTGGCCATTGCATTCATCAAATTCGAAGGCGGCGTATTTTATTACGCCCACAAGATGTGGGGAAAATCGTCGGATGGATCCTGTCATTATGACGACGTGACTTCACGTAAAGTCGACAACCATGGGTTTTGCGTAAAGGATACGGATGCGGCTTTCGGCAGAGCCATCGGTACGGCTCGCATGACGAAGGATAACATAGATTACATGCACAGTACCTTCAGAACGATCGATACGAATACCCGCCGCGTTGGCGAGATAGCGGCATGCATACCGCCCAACGGTGTCGGAGCTGGTCTTTACTCGATCAGCATTGAAAACGGCCGGCTTAGAGTCATAAGCACTTTTCCCCTGGACTACGAGGTGAACATCGATGCTCAGGACCCACACCATCCCCCGACTGATCCGGTTTTCTAAGTCTCCATCCGGGAACAGATTGAGCGGGTTGAAGCACTCGTGAGCGGTTGACGCGAGCTCGTCTGCGACGCTGCCGACTGCGAACCATGCTCGCTATTAACCGCCGTAGGCTGAGCTGTCCGAGCTGGTCAAACGTTGAGGAATCGGCGTTGATCCGGGCGCGAGGCCAGTCCGACTGCGGCTCGGCGCGATCGTCGCAACTGTGACACAAGTCACATGGCAACTGCGCATTGATTTGCTATATTGACGGCCCGTTGCCGAAGCGGGCAGCCGAAGGGGAGAGCGATGCAGGCGCATATCGTCGGCGGTGGGTTCGGCGGACTGGCCGCAGCCGCATATCTCATCCGGAACGCAGGCGTGCCCGGCCCGGACATCACTGTCTATGAGGCGGAAGCGCGGCTTGGCGGCGGCTTCTTCCTGGGCGGTGATGCGACGAGCGGCTACAATCTGCCCGGCTCCGTGTTCGATTCGGAGTTCCGCTGTACATTCACCCTGATGGCGGATGTCCCATCGAACCGCGACTCCTTCCGTGTCGGTGAAGGACGACTTCTTCACTTTCAACAACCAGAACCAGTTCCATGACGTCGCGCACGTCATCGACCGCAACGGCCAGATCCTGCACAGCCCGCATTACGGACTGAGCCTGCACCACGGCTTCGACCTCGTGAAGCTCACGCTGATGTCGGAAGCCGAGATGGACGGGCGCCGGATCCAGGAGTTCTTCCCTACCGATTTCTTCCAGACCGAATTCTGGTTGCTCTGGTCCACCATCATGGGGTCGCTTCCGCAGCACGGCGCGACCGAGTTCCGCCGCTATATCAAGCGCGCGCTGGGCTTGTTCCCGGACCTCGAGGACATGCAGCACATCCTGCGCACGCCGATTTGCCAGTACCAGTTCTTCATCGAGCCGCTGGTCGCCTGGATCCAGGCGCGCGGCGTGAAGATCGAGAGCGGCACCTTCGTCCGCGACATCGGTCTGGCGCCGGTAACGGACCGCATCACGGTCGAACGGCTGACATGCGAGCGGGCCGGTGTGGTCAGCGACGTGGCAGTCGGGCCGCAGGACATCGTGCTGCTGACGACCGGGTCGCAGGCGGCAGACCTCTCGGCCGGGTCGATGACCGAGCCGGCGCCGAAGCGCACCGGCAGTGCGACATGGTCACTGTGGCAGCGCCTGGCCGAGAGCCGGCCTGGCTTCGGCGATCCGAGCGTGTTCTTCGGCGACGCGGCGATAGCCGACTCACGGTGGATCACCTTCACTGTCACCACCACGGGCAACGAGTTCATCGACCGGTTGAACAAGCTGACCAACAGTGAGCCCGGGCGGGGCGGATTGGTGACGCTGAAGGACTCTGGCTGGGTGCTTTCGCTTTCGATCTTCCACCAGCCGGAGGTCCTTGGGCAGCCGGATGGCACGAAAGTCTGGTGGGGCTACGGCCTGTATCCCGACAAGACCGGCGACTTCGTGAAGAAGCGCATGACCGAGTGCACCGGGAAGGAGATCCTGGAAGAGGTGCTGCGGCAGTTGCGGTTCGACCAGCAGTTCGACGCGATCATGGCGTCCTCGATCTGCATTCCCTGCGACATGCCCTTCGTCAACAACATCTGGATGCCGCGGACGCGCACGAACCGTCCGCGACCGGTTCCCGGAGGGGTCCACCAATCTCGGTCTGATTGGCCAGTATGTCGAAGTCGAGCAGGAGGTGGCGTTCACCATCGAGTATTCGGCTCGCACGGCCTGGGAAGCGATCCACACATTGCTGCAACGTGGCCCTGAGCCGCCGGACGTTTACCAAGGCGATCACGATCCGAGAGCGCTGCTGGGCGCGCTGAAGGCGTTCATCGCGCAGTAACTCCGGGGAGGGCAACGCCGTGCGTCTCGTAAAACTCCTGCTCATCGTGGTTGTCGGGGTCTACCTGCTCGCGGCCGTCATCTACGCGATACCGGTCGCAAGTGGTGCGCTCGACGACAGCATGGAAGTCAAGTTCGACCGTGCCGATCCATCCATCGTCGCCGATTACCGCAACGGCCTGTCGCAACAGCAGCGGCAATCCTACTACCACCTCTCACAAGGCTCGGAGATCCTGCCCTGGATCCTGCTGACCGTGGTCGACGTCGCCGATCCTGGCTCGCGCAAGCCCTTCGTCGAAAACCTCTCGCGCTACGGCCTGCTGCCCGACCCCGGGCGCGACGACGGACTGCCGGTCGGCCTGACGGTGGCGACGAACCCGTTCACCTTCGGCATGGATTTCGTGGGCGTCAGTTGCGCGGCGTGTCACGTGGGCGAGTTGCGCCACGACGGCAAGGCCGTGCGCGTCGACGGCGCCCCCAACATGTTCAACCTGCAGCTGTTCTACTCGGACGCCGTCGATGCGCTGGTTGCGACGACAAGCGACCGCGGCAAACTGTGGGATGCGGCAAAGCGCCTGGGGCGACAGGATTGGCAGCGCTACGGGGTCGCGGCACCCTTCGTCCGTCCCGCGACCCTGGTCTACTATGGGGCCAACGTCCTGCTGCATCGTGACCGGCTCGCTGCGCGTCGCGAGCTGATCGACGTCATCCGTGTCGCCAAGGCGCAGCGCGATCAGCAGCATCCGACCACTGGCTTCGGCCGCCTCGATGCGTTCGACGGCACCCGCAACTTCCTGTTCACCCGGTTGCGCAAGGCGGACGCGGGCGCCGCATTCGAGGTCAACCGTGCGAACCTGGTCAAGCTCGATGCGGCGGTGAAGTTCCCGCCGCTCTGGTCGCGCAAGGCCACGCCGCCGGGGCCGATCGAGGCGTATCGCGACCAGCCCGGACGCTTTCCCTCGGTGTGGGGCTTCAAGGATTACGACTGGATCGAATGGACCATCGACACCGATACGGTGATGGAGCGCAACATCACCGAGACGCTGGGCGCGGGTGCCACCGTCGTGCTCGATCCCAACCTGAGCGGCTCGCTGTTCGACAGCTCCATTCCGATTGCGAACCTGCACACGCTCGAGTGGCTGGCCTACTATATCGACCCGCCCCGCTGGCCGGAGGCGGCGTTCGGTGCGATCAAGCCCGATCTGGCCGCGGCCGGGGAGACGATCTTCCGCACCACCTGCGCCGGGTGCCACGAGTATGGCAATGATCAGCGCACGCCGGCCGGGCTGATCCAGCTGCGCGGTAGGCGTCCGGAGGAGGTCGGTACCGACGCCACCGCTGCGCTCCGGATCTCCTGCCCGGTGCCCGACACCGGTGCGCTTTCGATCCCGTCGCGGGCCTACAGCGTCGATGACTCGCGGCTGCTGAAGGATTGCGCCGGCGTGACGGCGGGCACCGCGTTCCATGGCGCCTCCTTCGCCCGGACCGTGCAGGCCGCCGTCGACGGGATCAAGCAGAAAGCCTACGGCGCGGCCGGGATCGACGCGGCGCATCAGCGGGTCATGGAGGATCTCGACCGACGCAAGGCCGTCACCTGGCGCGACACGCTGCTCGACACCAAGGCGCCGTACGGCCCCTATGCGGCGCGGCCGCTCTACGGGATCTGGGCGGCGGCGCCGTTCCTGCACAACGGATCGGTGCCGACCTTGTACGACCTGCTGCTGCCCCCCGAGCGTCGGCCCAAGACCTTCGCGCTCGGCGCACGCCAATATAATCCGGTCAAGCTCGGCTTCGCCGTCGAGACGTCCTGCAGCCCGCAGGACTGCCTCGTCGACACCACGCGGACCGGCGACAGCAATGGCGGCCACCTTTGGGGCACCGATCTGTCGGAGCCCGACCGCATGGCGTTGCTGGAGTTTCTCAAGACGTACTGATGAGCAGCTTCTGCGGGAAGGTGCCGTCGTACTCCGGCGCGCCGGCCGGGCGCAGGCCAGGCAGCTTGAGCAAGGGCTTGAGAATCTGCGGGATCTGGATCTGGCTGATGTAGCGGCCGAAGCAGGCGTGCAGCCCGGTGGCGAAGTGCAGGTCGTGGTAATCGGGCCGGCCGGGCCGGAACTCCTCCGGTCGCTCCAGGACGCGCGGATCGAACATGGCCGACCAGGTCAACGCGAACACCTTCGAGCCCTTGGGGATCAGGGTCGCGTGGGGCTCGCCAGCCGCGAGATGGTAATCCTCCTTGGCCACCCGGACGACCATTGGATTGATCGGACGGAAGCGGAGCGCCTCGAACACCAGACCCGTCAGTGCATCGTCGTCGTCGGCCTTGGCGGCAGCAGCGGCCTTGGCCAACGCGTCGGGCATCGAGAGCAGCACCAGCAGCGCCTGGATCGCGGCCTGCGAGGTGGTCTCGACCATGCCGATGACCAGCCCGGCGAGCGCGCGGCGGACAACCTCGTCATCGACGCCGTCGACCTCGCCCGCGGCCTGCAGGCGCAGCAGCCGGCTCATGACGTCATCCTGGCCGTAGCTGCCCGCGGCGCGGCGTGCCGCCAGCAACGCATCGAGCCGCGCACCCATCTCCTCGCCCGCGGCCACCGCAGGGGCGCGCATGTCGGGTGTGTCCATCAGGTTGATGAAGAACTCGCGAAAGCAGGCCCGCGCCCAATCCATCATCTGCGCATCGTCGGGTGCATCGAAGCCATAATATTCGGCCGCCAGCCGCACCGGGACCTTGCGGGTCAGCGTCTGGACGATCTCGACTGGCCCGGGCCCTCCTTGGAACAGCGCCTGGACGATCCCGACGGCACAGCGCGAGACGATCTCCTTCACGCGCGACAGGTCCTCGCGCCGCACGACGAGGCGCATAACCGAGATGTCGTGATCGTAACCGGGCGTGATGTCCTGGCTCAGGACGAATGGGCCAATGACGCCCATCATCCGCGGCAGGTATGGGCTGACGGAGAAGATCGTCTCGCGGTGCAGGATCTCCTCGACGTCCCGGAATCGCGAGACCAGCGTGGCCGCAGGGCTCTGAAGGATCGGCCGGTTATCGCGCAGCTCCTGGAAGAACGGCAGCGCGTTGCTGCGGATCTGATCCATGATGTACCCGAACTGCTGGGCGGCGATCGCCGTCGGATCGCCGCCCTTGGCCGCGATCGCATCGAACGCGGTCAGGAGCGGCCCCGGCGCACCGAGGGTGGCAGTGGCAGCCGGCGCTCTATTCGTTGTCGACATGGCGCGACCTCGCTTGTTCCCGCCACGAGCATACAGTGCCGGACCGGTACGTAACTACCCGATGACGTGCGCCGCCGCGCTCCGATTATGGCTCCGCTCCGCCGCATGCCCAACGTCCCACGCGTACGGCGCCGCGTGAATGAGCGCCAACCACCCATTTCGGCCGGCACGCCCCGTCCATCTTCGTCCGCTCCCGGGAGAGCGATGAAGGCTCTCGGATGGCCGCAGTGGGTCGGCGGGCGATCGTCGCTCAGGTCTAGAGGCGTGCATGGCTGCTTCGCCAGCCTTCACCATGTCCTATGGTCGCGCGTAGCAGCCGTCCATCGAGCAGGTTGGCGCGACCGGACTGGACGTTGCGAGCACGTCTCCCGCCAAGCAATCGCCCAGAAGCAGGGATGGCGACGCCATGCCGCCAGAATTCACTTCGGCGCCTGCAGGGTCACACCATAGCGGCGATAAATGGTGGCGATCGTACCGTCCGCGGATAGACGGTCGATGGCCTGGTCGATCGCGTGGCGCAGAGCGTCGTCCGGACGGCGCATCCCGATGGCGACGTTCCACACCAGGTCGGGCTCCGCCTCATCAGGTGGCAACAGCGTGATCGGCCGGTCGCCGTGCCGGAGGTTGTAGTAGCCGGCGGTCAACGGTGTCACCGCGGCAGCGTCCACCTCGTGTGTCGCAAGCGCTTCCAGCATATCCTCCTCGAAGCCGAACACCGAGATCGGCACGTGCCGCTGATCGATGTTCATGGCCGCGAGTGAGCCGGTCTGCACCGCGATCTTGGTATGGTCGTTGAGATCCTTGAACGAAGTGATCGCGCTTCCGGTGGGTACGGCGAGTGCCACACCGCTGCGGTAGTACGGCTTCGAGAGTTTGATTCCGAAGTCCGGGGGAGCGTCGCTTGCGTCGATCGTGTCGAGGATCAAGTCGCAGTCGGTGCGGGGGATCTGATAGCTGATGAGGATCCACTCCACCGCGAGCGATACACCGAGTTGCTGTGCGAGCGCGCGGGCAAGCTCGATCTGGAATCCGGGCGGCTCGTCTGTCCTGCTCGCAAACGGCAGCGAGTTGGGATGTGCGCAGAGGCTGATCGATCCACGCTCCCGGATTACCGCGAGCGTGCGAGCGGACGCCGCGTCTGCGAGGCAGAGCAAAGCCACCGAGACCAGCGCCGCTATCCTGCGAGCACTGCAACAGCGCGCCGAAGTACTCATCCCTGCTCCGGCTTCAGCGAGCGAATGTACTTGATGATCGCGTCGATATCGGCATCGCTGAAGGTGTTCCCGAATGCAGGCATGGCGCCCTCCTTGCCCATCTTGATCCGGGTCCGGATGTAATCGTCGCTGCGCGTGGTGTTCATGAGTTGCGGCCCTTTGCCGGCGGAACGTCCGGCATCGCTATGGCACCAGCCGCAAGTAGAGGCGAACAGCTGCCGCACGTCCAGTGAAGACGGTTTCGCATTCGCCGTGGCCGACTGCTGCGCCAGGACTGGCCGCGCAGCCCCGACCGCGAGAGCGAAAAGTGCAAGCACGACATGGATCATGACTGTACGGGGCTTCTTCTCAGTCCCAACCTGCGGGCCGGACCGCCGGTGTTTCTCCAGCAGGCCCGGCCGCCGTGGCTACTTCAGCGAATAGACAACGAGCACGCCGTCATCGCGTGGCATGCTCTTATACGGCTCGCCAAAAGTTGGCGCGAAATCGTCGCTGACCATGCCGCCAAAGCCGGCGACCACCGCGATATATTGCTTGCCATTGACGGCATAGCTGACAATGCCGCCCTGGTGGCCAAGGCCATCGCCGTGGCTCCAGAGTTCGCCGCCGGTGTCCGCGTTGTAGGCGTGGATGGTGCCGCGACTGTCGGGAACGAATACCAAATTCCCGGCGGTCGACAGTACACTCGCCATCGGTGGCTCGGGGAACCGTACCTCCCATTTCTTCGCACCGGTGATCGGATCGCGGGCATCAAGATGGCCATAGATCTGCCCGTTCGGTGGCGCCACCAGCTTGAAGTTCGCACCGATGTTGAGCTGTGCCACCGGCTCTGTCACCGGCGTGGTCTTGACGACGTCCAGGGCGATACACCACTCGTTGCCGATCTTGTAATAAAGTCCGGTCTTTGGATCGTAGCTGCCGGAATTCCAACTGACACCACCGCTGATCGCGGGGCACAGCGGTTCGGCCTGCTTGCCGGCGCTGAAGTCGCGACGGCCGATCAGCTCGCCGGTCTGAGGATTGATCGACTTGACGAAGTTGATGTTGGAAACGATAGGGTAAATGTTCTTGATCTTGAGATTCTGGTCATAAACGAAGATGAAACCGCTCTTGTTGGGATGCACGATGTACTTCTGTCCGTCGCGGTCAATCGACACAAACTCGCCAACCGCGCTGTCGAAATCCCAGCTGTCGTGCGGCAGTTCCTGGTGGTAGAACTTGAGATTGCCAGTGTCGAGATCGAGCCCGATAACGGACGTCGTGTACAGGTTTTCGCCCGGACGCGCGCCAGTGGTCTTCCAATCAGGCCCCGACCAGTCGTACAGTGGGGCCGGATTGGCGGTGCCCCAATACAACGTGTTGGTGGTGCCATCGTAGGTTCCTGGCATCCAACCGCCGCCGCCGCCGGTGCGCCATGAATCGTTGCCCCAACTCTTCTTAGAGTCCTCGGTGGGAGCGACCGTGATGAATGTCCACTTTACCTGACCCGTCTCCGCGTCTACCCCATAGATCGGCCCGCGGCCGGGCCACTCGCCGCCCTGGCTGCCGATGACGACCATGCCCTTTGCATAGAGCGGGGCGCCGGTGAAACCTACCGTCAGCTTCTGGGAATCCTGCAACTTGGTGTCCCAGGCGACCTTGCCGGTCTTCATGTCGAGCGCAATCAGCCGGCCGTCCACCGTGCCGACAAACACCTTGCCCTGGCCAAGCGCGACGCCGCGGTTGTACGGTGAGTGGGTTTGACGCGCCACCAGCGTGTCATCGAGTTCCGGGAAGTATGACCAGAGGACAGCGCCGGTAGCACCGTCGAGTGCGAAGACGCGACTGTAGGAGCCGGTATAGTAGAGCACTCCGTCGGCGACCAAAGGCACCGACTGCAGGCCACGCGTCGAGCGACCCGGGACATGGACCCAGGCGACACTCAGATCCTTGACGTTGTTGGCATTGATCTGGTCGAGACCGCTGTAGTTCCAGCCGTTGTAGGCGCCATGGTACGTGAGCCAGTCGTTCGGGCTGCCGGCGGTAATCCGCGCCGTGTCGATCGGCTGTGCCGGGCTTGATGTGGCGCCGAGTGCCGTGCCGATCGCGAGCACCGCACCGATCGCGAAGCCTTGCCTTGTCTTGTGCATGGACATTCTCCCGTCGATTATTGCTATCGGTCGCCCCTGCGCCACTGTTGCGGCGCACGGCACCGTAACTCAACCAGCTGGAAATGAAAGTGGAGACCTGCTCACCGCCGCGAGTTGGGCGAAGTATTGTCGGTTAATCTACGGTGACAGGATCGATACTTCTTCCACTGCCGCAGCTGGTCGCATCACAAGCTCTGTCGGAGCAGCCCTCGATCTCCCCATCTTCCCGCAGATGGGTCGCCTCGGCCGCCGGATGGCCGGCAGGCCCGGGATGGTCGTGACACCACCGTAGACGCCAGCCCGACCCCACCCGTCGCCGAACCCATCGGCTTGCTGCGGCACGGCCACCATCGCTGCGCCGGTCATTACGAGTTATCTCGCCGGCACGGCGATCACCCGCTCTGAGGGATGCCGCGCTGCGATATCAAGTCGCTCCGAGACTTGCCGGGCAAACGCGGACCTTTCGACACCATCGCTCAGGATAGTCACCGGTGGGTTCTGTCACGCCTCGCGTCGCTCGGCGGACATCGCGGCACGGGGCGGCTCCAGATTCTGGACTAGTGCTGGCTGGGGCGGTTTGCCACAACCACCCGGCTCGACATCGGCATGACCTCGTTGGCGGGTTTTGCGGTTGCAGCGAGCGTGATCAACAGGGGGCTGGGAGGATTTCGGTTATGAAACTTGCGTTCACTACTAGCGTACTCGTCTTGGGCGCGCCGCTTGCTTATGGGCAAACCGTATTGCAAAAACCCGATGGCATCAAATGGGAGCCGATGCCGGAGATGTTAGTTCAGGCTGACGGCGCACAATTTGCTCTGATCTCAGGTGATATGAAAACCGGTCCCTGGGTCATTCGTTTCAAATTCCCGGCTGGATATGCCGTCCTGCCGCATACCCATGATGAGATCGAAAGCGTCACGGTCCTCAGCGGTACCGTAAACATGGGGATGGGCGAGAAGTTTGACAAAGCGACGACAACACCAATATCGGCCGGCGGCTTTTTCTCAATGCTCGGCAACCATGCGCACTATGTCTATTTTACCGAGCCGACAATCGTGCAGGTGCATAGTGGTAGTCCAGCGACGTTTCACTACATCAATCCGGCCGACGATCCTTCCAAGAAGAAGTAATGAGAAAACCGAGCACCGCCGCTCTTCAAAAGCCTTGTTGACCAGGACGGGAACGCGCGGAACGGCGCGTCCCGCGCTTCCCGGTCGGTCGGCAAATGATCGTCGTCGTAGTTGCGCCAGTGCCGCTTCGGGACCGGTGGCGCCGTCATCCCGCCGCCCGGCCGCTGCCCCGCTCGCCTTGTCGAGCCATGCCTGCATCGCGGCGTCCGCCTCAGGATCGTCGACGTCGTCCGGCGTACTCCCCGCCGCCCGGGCAGCTTCATCTGCTTCCAGCTGGTTCCTGAGGCTGTCCAATTCTGCGAAACCGGCACCCGGTGTTACGCCCGCATATGCTCCATGGCAGGCGCCGTCCGCCGCAGTTCGCATATTGCGGCGTAGACCTGCTGCCACTGATCGTGCCCGGCCACGTCGCCCTGCAGGCGCAGCTCGGCGACACGCTCGAGCGCCACAGCCTGCGCGCGCCGGCCGTGCAATCTGATGATTGACAAGGCGGTGGCCTTTGCGTTCAGCCGTACATCCAGTTCACGCATCGATCGGCTCTCCTTTCCAGTTTGACGCTACCGCCACGTATGGAGAGGACGCTCCCGGCGCCAATCGCAGCCGCGTCAGGTGGATGAAATTCCCGCCATCATCGCCATGGATGTCGGCGGCCGGTGTAACGGCACGACGCCCTGACTGGACGGATGTCGATCAAGCGGTTGTGAGGGGCCGGCGCACAGCCGGCCCCGCCTCACTGATCTGGCGTCCCGATTTAATGGCACCCCCAGGATATAGGTCGCCAACCTGACCAACGGCGCGCCGGCCTGTCCTACGCTTCGTTGGGCCACCGGATCAGTATCGGAGGACGACATCAGACGAATGACACATTTGTCAGTGTGCAGATTCTCGTGACCGCAGCAGCGCGAACACCGAGGTGAACATAAACACGCCAGATTGGCGCTGTTGACCCGCCGATCGAGATCAACGCTGTCCCTGCGAGCGGCACTCCTGCACATCGCCGGCTCGCTCATTCCGTCAGCGATGCTCCAAGCGCATCGAGCAGGTGACCCGTGCCGTGCTCGCGAGAGCCCGCGTCGTCGTAGCCGTCGAGGAATGCGCCCTGCTCGGTGACCATCAGCGTGGTCTTTCCGTTGGCAGCCTTCAACTGCATGGTCGCCAATGACACCGAAATCTTCTTGTCGTCCATGTGCATCTCGTAGGTGTAGATGAGCCGCTCGTTTGGGATCACGTCGTGATAGGTGGCGTCGAAGGTTGTAACCACCCCACTCTCCCAGCGGCCCTTCAATCGTTCGTGTCCACCGACGCGCACGTCCATGTGCCGATCGAGCAATTCCCAGCTGCCAGGCGTACCACCAAACCATTTTTGCTTGACCGACTCATCGGTCAACGCCTTCCACACCAGTGCGACCGGTGCATCGTAGGTGCGCTCCAGATGGAAGGTCGCATGCGCCACCGAACGGACGCCGGTCTCAGACCCACCCTGCATACCCACGACCTCCTTCTGCAGCTTGTCCAGCGTGGTGCGCCATCCCTCCGGCGCACCCGTCACCATCCACGCCATCGACGGTTCGATCAGCGTGTAGGTCTGCACCACGTCCAATCGGGTACCGCCAAGTGCATCGGAGAAGTCCACCTCTGTATAGGCGCGGAACAGCGGCGTGGCGGCGATGTCGGTCACATTCATGTCGATCACCAGCCTGGTATTCGGCACGACCTCGACGAACATGCCGCGGATCCAGTGTTCCTCGCCGGTCGGCGAGCGCATGCAGATTTCGAACCGGCCGCCAACATGCGGCTGCACATTGGCGTCAGAAACCGTGAAGGTCTCGGGGCTGAACCAGCGCTTCACGTGCTCGGCGGAGCTCCATGCTTTGAACACCGTCTCCCGGCGTGCGTGGAAGACACGGGAGAGTTTCAGTGGCGGCGGTTGCCGCGCGGCTGCGTCGTTGTTTGCCTCAAATCCCCGAGCCATCGTCATCTCCTTCGTTTGCCGCGGTTTTCAGGTACTCGCTCAGCCGGTCCAGCCGACGCTGCCACTCGATCCGTCGGGCATTGATCCATTGCTCGGCTTGGCTGAGCACCTGAGGGTCGATGGCGCAGGTACGCACCCGCCCGACCTTTTCCGAGCGCACCAGGCCCGCCGCCTCCAATACGCCGAGATGCTGCATGGCCGCGGGAAGCGACATGGGCAGCGGCCTGGCCAGCTCACTCACCGGCGCCGGCCCGCGGCTCAACCGCTCCACGATCGCCCGGCGCGCCGGATCGGCGAGTGCGTGGAACAGGCGGTCCAGATCGGGCGATTGGTTAAGCATATACCTAAGTATACGCAGAATAGACGGTCAAGCAATAACCTTAGTATCGACTGTGCGCACTTTGGCGTGAGCCGCCTGACCCTTGCCGTGGCTTCCCCGATTGAGTTGCGGGACCCCCAGCACTCGCTTGATGATTCACGAACTGCGTTGCTCGACCCGCTCGGGCCGCTGGCTTCCCACACTCACCACCAGACGGTCGCCACCAACCTCAGCGTATCCCTGCATCGCGTCGATCGGCATTGTGGCCGGCGGCGTAATGATGATCTGGAACGCTGTGCCGCGTTTGCGACCGGCCTTTGTGAATGCGGCGTCGAGGTACCGGCTGTGGTCCACAGCAGCCCGATGCCTCCGGACGGAGTTTCGCGGCGAACGCTTCGACGGTCGGCACCAGACACAGCAGCGCCTCACCGGCCGTCGGTTGCTCGAGGGCCGATGGCGATGCTGCGCTTGCCACGCGTATTATGCTGAAAGCTGCCGCTCATGCCGCGCTGGCGCCGCACACCGGTGTAACGGTACGAGTCGCCTTCCAGCGCCTCGACCTTGATCATGTCGGCGCCATAGTCGGCAAGGATGGGGGTGCCCAGGGACCCATCTGCACCGTGGTCAGACCAAGTACACGGATGCCCGCGAGAGGTCCAACCATGGATCACGTCCCGGTCCGGAATTTGGTCAGGTCGGGCACATTGCTGGCCGAGGCGCTCAACATCGGGGAGCGCGTGACCGCCAGCGCGGCAACAGCTGCCTCGTTCTCGACGATCTTGGCCATGATCGCTTCACGGCTACGATCGAACACGGCGCGGTTGCTGGTGACGAAGTCCTGCGATTGCCGCAGTCCGGCCAGGTATCCGTTGATCTCCGGCACGACGTAACGCGCCACCATATCCCAGCTGCGCAGGGTGTTTTCCGGATTGGCCCAATCGTGCACGAAACCAACAACGGTACCGAACCCGCCGCTGATCTCGATCACCGACTTGATCCGTTCGATCAAATCGTCCGGTGTCCCGATCGTGGCCACGGCGTTATCCGAGAACGCCGTCTTGTCCACGGCCTCGTCGGGCGTCTTGAACGGCCGGGCACCAGGGCGCTGCAGCGTGCCGGTGATGTATTCGTTGTGATGCCGCATCAGGCCGTCACGGGCCTCGACGCGCGCCCTTTCACGTGTCTCGGCGATATGCCAGCTGAGCAACACGCGCCAGTTTTTGCGGTCCACCGTCTTGCCGTGTTTGGCGGCCGAGGCTTCGGCGAAGCTCCATTGCGTCGGCAGCGCGTTCAGACCTGCCTCCGACAGCGATCCGATCGAGATGATGCCGATCCCGTGCTTGCCGGCCAGCGTCATGCCGGATGGGCTGATCTGCGAGGCGACGGCGAACGGCATCTCCTCCTGCAGTGGCAGCAACTGCAGGGCCGCATCCTGCAACGTGAACCACTCAGATCGGGTGGTGACGCGCTCGCCGTTGAACAGCCTCCGAATGACGCCGATCGCCTCGTCCTGGCGGTCACGCAGGACCATCGGATCGACCCCGAGCGTGTGTGCATCCGACGCCAGTGCGCCGGGTCCCGAACCGAAGATCGCGCGTCCGCCCGTCATGTGGTCGAGCTGCACCATGCGCTGGGCGACATTGAATGGATGGTGATACGGCAGCGAGACGACGCCGGTCGCCAGCAGGATGCGCCTGGTACGCTCTCCCGCCGCGGCGAGGAACATCTCAGGTGACGCAATCATTTCCCAACCGCTGGAGTGGTGCTCTCCGCACCAGAATTCATGGTAGCCCAGTTTGTCCAGCAACTCGACGAGATCGAGGTCGCGCCGGAACTGCAACATTGGATGCTCGCCGACCGGGTGGTGCGGGGCGAGGAAGGCGCCGAAGCGGAGATGTGGCATGCGGTGGGTACTCCTATGTCGCGTCGATATACCGATAGTTCCTTTTCGCCCGCTGCGGAACTGGTCGACGCCCTCGATCCCCCCTCAGGCCCTCATGAAACCGAGCCAGCCGGCCAAGTGTATCAGCTTCGCCTTGATCACCTGCCATAACAGACCGTGCGCGGCGAGTGGCGCAGGTTCCGACGGCGCTGCCTGCGATGGCGCATCGGTCGCAAACTCCTCAGCCACGCGCTTGGAAAAATCAACCATTAGAGCCTTTGCGAACGGGATGCCGCCGGTGCGTGCGAAGTCCGCCAGCACGCCACCCAGTTCCGCGTCCGATGTCAGCTTGACCAGCGTCGTGCCAAGCTTGGCTGGATCGCAGCGCAACACGTAGGCGATGCGCACTTCTATCCGTGCCGCGCGCATGTCAGCGGCGCCGCGCCCACGCAGCGAGCCGCTGTGGGCGACGAAGTCGGTCTCTACCGCGACACGTCCCCGGAACTTGATTTTCTTCGGGCCGAACGCGACCAACATGCTGCCCAGATAATTGCCCTCTGCGTCGCGGCCCTCAATCACCGCGCCTGCCATGCAGCGCACCATACGTTCTACGTCCGCGAATCGCCGGATTACATCGTCCGGTACGCCGGGGACGCTGAATTCTCCCTCAAAATGCATTGTTCAGTGCACGGGCCGAAGCAGCGGCGCGCGGCTCTCGCGGCCGAAATGCACCTTTGCATACGGATCAGTCGGGGTACTCGGCGACACGCGCGCATCGATCAGATAGAGACCGCCCTTTCGAAGACCCATGGCGATCGCGCCCCCAAGCTCCGATGGATCCTTCAGCAGCACGCCGTCGCCGCCGAACGCCCGGGCCAGGGCAACAAAATCCGGTGACTCCCACTGCGCCAGCTTCTCATTGAAGCCTCTTGCCACCAGCTTGTGGACCTCCGCACCGTACCCGGCGTCGTTCCACACCACCAGCACCATCTGCATTTTGTGACGGACGATCGTCTCCAGTTCCTGGAGGTTGAACATGAGACTGCCGTCGCCCTCGACCGCGATGTGCTGGCGACCGGGATTGCCGGCACCCACACCGATTGCGACACCGATTCCCTGGCCCACCGCGCCGAAGCCGTACCAGGTACCTGGATCTCCACCGCTTCCGGCAACGGCGAGTACATCGCGACCCATGAGAAGAAATGGCCGGCGCCGCAAGTGAACAGCGAACCCTTGGGCAGCGCCGCACCCAGGCTCCAGGCCAGCGTTCGCGGATCCAGTCCATCCGTCGGTGCTTCGAACTGGTACGGTGGGGCATCGAGTACCGCGCGGTTTGCCGCGGTGCGCAGGCCCTCTTTACGGACCTGACGCGACTCCAGTGCTGCGTTGATCGCGGCCACCGCCTTGCGGCCGTCTCCCTGCACATAAAGGCCTGGAATGACGCCGATCGTCTCGGGCATCGGTTTGATGTCGATACGCGCGACCTCGGCTGACGGGAACAGCAGACCGCCTTCCGTGGTATAGTAGCCAAGCTCCGCGCCCACACCCAGTACGAAGTCGGCATCCGCCAGCAATTGCTCGGATGGCGCCGAAGCAAAGGCGCCCGCAATGCCAATGTCCCATGGGTGGCCGGCAAAGTAGCCTTTGCCTTGCAGCGACGTAGCGAGCAAGGCACCGACGCGGTCGGCCAGCCTGACGATTTCATCCTTTGCGTTTGCTGCCCTCGCACCCCGACCGGCAATGATGACCGGGCGTTCCGCCGCGATCAGCTTTTCGATTACCGGTCCCAGCAGGTCGGCACTCGGCGCTTCCACCCGCGGAGGCAGGAATAGGGTGGACGGACGATATTCGTAGTCCCAGTCGAAGTCCTCCTCCTGCAGGTCCATAGGCAGGTTGAGCACGATCGGTCCGCGGCCCGTGCGCGCCGCATAGAACGCCTCGGCGATTTCCTCGGCCATGTTGTCGATGCTGGTGACGGTGAAGAACCGTGCGCTGCTCGCCTCGGCGAAGCGTCGCTGGTCCATTGTCTGAGTGCTGTTCTTTGCCCCGGCCTCGATCTCGCCCACGATCAGTAGCAGAGGTGTTTTGCCGCGATAAGCCGCAATGAGCGAGGTGCCGCATTGCGTCAGACCCGGCCCGCAGGTGACCATCGCAACGCCGATCTTTCCGGTGGTGCGGCTATAGCCGTCGGCCATCGATACAGCCATGGATTCATGGCGGGCGTTGTACGGTTTGACGGAAGGGTTCTGGCATAGGGCACCCCAGAGCCACATGTTCCCGTCGCCCATCAGCCCGAAGAAATCCGTAACGCCTTCAGCGATAAGGGACAGTGCGATTGCTTCATAAACTTTCATCGTTGGTGGTTCCTTCGACAATTACTCGACAGCGGACAGCGCAGCCTCAGATTTTATGGTGCTGGTGGCGGAAGTAGCTGGCGCGATAGGACTCGAGCACCAAGTCGCAATACACCGCTTTCGAAAGCCTTGGCGGGTGTCGGCCGCCGCGCAGTATGGGAGCCATTCGATCACCGAGTCGATGTCTGGGCTGTAGAAGTGGGTGATCGAAGCGGTCGGTGTCGGACTCGTGATCACATGCGGTGAGCATCGGTTCTGTCCGGCCGCCAGACCAGGTGCCGCCGTCGAGGATGGGATGCGCCCCGTAAGCCGATTGAGCTCCTCCCGCCGATCCACGATGAAGCGGGAGGGCAGGTTACGGCTCCAGAAAAAATAGCGCTGCTGACCGGCGCGGCGGCTGCGATCAGGGGCGAGCTGATGGGCTTCGGCGGCGCGGCGGCGCAGCTGTTCGTGCGCGAGGGCGCGAAAGTGGTGCTGACCGACATCCGCGATGAGCTGGGCGAGCGCGCAGCGGCTGCCCAGCGCGGCGAGGGCCATGACGCGCGTTACCTGCACCTCGACGTGACATCGGAGCAGAACCGGGCCCAGATGGTGGACGCGGCGATGGCGGCGCACGGACGGCTGGATATCCTGTTCAACAACGCCGGCGTCTCGTTTCCCGGCAAGGTCGAGGACATCACGGTGGATCCAATCAGCGCCAGGGGTCTGGCGCTACCAGGAGCCTGTGTTGGCCATGCTGGTCCAGGGTTCGGCAGGTGGTAGCGCGCCGCCGGCCTGCAGCAGCTCGAGGGAGATGCCGTCCGGCGTGCGGATGAAGGCCATGCGGCCGTCACGCGGCGGGCGGTTGATCGTTACGCCGCGGGCGATGAAGGCGTTGCAGGTGTCGTAGATGTTGTCCACGGCGTAGGCGAGATGCCCGAAATTACGGCCGCCGGTGTAAGGCTCGGGGTCCCAGTTGTAGGTGAGTTCCAGGGCAGCCGCCTCGTCGCCGGGGGCGGCAAGGAACACGTTGGTGTAGCGGCCCTTCTCGTCCGGACGGCGGCGGATCTCGTGCAGGCCGAGCACCTCGAAGAAGGCGATGCTGTCCTCCAGCGAACTGACGCGGATCATGGTGTGCAGATATTTGGTCATGGCGTGTCCTCGGGTCAGGGGTCGGCGTGTTCGTGGCGGCGCAGCAGGCGGGTCGAGATGTGGTGACAAGGATGGTGAGGGTGGCCGCCAAGGTGATCCAGATCGCATGACCTTGAAAGCCCATGGGCGCGTGAAAGTCCATGGACTGGAAGGCGCGGGCTGGGTGTGCCACGGTGACGCCGAGATAACTGGAGGTGTGCCATGAGCCAGCTCGACGTCCCCGACGACACCGCTGCGGCGAACTCGGCGAGAGTTTCGACGGCCTATGTGCCGCCGCTTCAGCGCACGGCAGGGCAACCGCCCCCCATCGCGACGAACGGCGGCCTGTCCTACATGGCGTTCGAGCGGGACGGTGATGCGGGAACCGCAAAGGCGATCGAGGACGCGCTCGCACTAATCGCTGAGGGCGAGGGTCAGCGCGTTGCCGACATGATCAACAACGCGCCACCGGGAGCTCCGATCAAGACACGGTGGGGCCTCGGATTCCGGAAATTCGACGAGTGCGCGGACTACATCCGCAGGAACAACGCCATCAAGGCCCCCGAAGGCGGCGTAGCGGTGCCGCTGCCCTATACCGTCTACGAGCAGCCGACATACTCCGTCGTCCCGTCCAACGCTGTCTGGCGGGATCCGGCGCGCGCCGGTGTCGCGTCGATCCTGCGCAAGAACGAGGAGGACAACCGTCGGCGGGACCTCTGGTTCCCGCAGGTGATGCGCGACGCGCGGCGTATCGGCGAGTACTACCCGGGCCTGTCGCCCGACAGCCCCGAATGCATGGACCGGCTCGGCGTTTCGCTGGCGCACCTCGAGTCCAAGTGCGCGAACTTCTACGATGCGGCGGAGGTGGAGCGCGTGTTCTACCCCGAGATCGAGGCGCTGCTGCTCGAGTTCTTCCCGGGCGCGACCGATGCGCTGGTCTACAACCACGACGTCTTCGACAAGGACTACGCGGGCGATCGCACGGAAGACCAGGACAACAAGAACCCGGGTGTGAACGCCCGTTACGCCACCCTGGTGCACAACGACCTGAACGACAACAGTGGGCGCGTGCGCTGCCGCGAGTTGCTCACCAAGAACCTGCGGAACTTCGGGCGGGAGCAGCACTACACCGAGGAAGAGGCCGACGAGAAGATGTCGCGGCGGTTCGTGTCGATCAATCTCGCCAAGCCGATGGAGACAGTTGAGCAGTTTCCCTTCATCCTGTGCGCTTGGCCCTCCTTCGCCGACCAGCCATACATCACCAACTATCGGATCTACGACGATCGCGTTGGCGAGACCACCCGGTTCACTTACCGTGCCGAGCACGAGTGGTACTGGTTTCCCCAGCAGACGCCCACCGAGGTCTCGATGCTCAAGTGCTATGACTCGGTGACCGACGGCTCCGTGTCGCGCTGGTCGTTCCATACTGCCTGCATCGATCCGACCGCGCCCGCAGACGCCCGGTGCCGCAAGAACGTCGTGGTTCGGGCCTTTGTCTTCTTCTAGCGAGACAGCAAGCGGCAGTGGGTAGAAAGCAGCCGACACGGGTCTCGTGATGCTCGACGATCGGATGATCGCCTAAGAGGCCAGGCCTCGGGCGAAGGGCTGCCTCGTGGACTGCCGTTTTTGCGATCACGTGAACGGGCGCTGACGGCTGAACTGGGTTAAAATCCGCCGGGGCATAGCCGGGAAGAAAATGCAGCGTCAGCATTCCATGCGCGGGTGTTACATAGGCTTTCACCGGCGTGGTCGTGTGCGTGGGAAGTCGATCGACCACCAAATGTCCCGACTTCGTACGGTGTCGCATCATCCGCCGCAGCAGCTTGACGAACAGTTTCGCGTTCAGCCCGCCGTGACAGGTGCAGTTTCAGAAGCCTCCGCGTGCATTCACAGCGGAATGCAGGCGTTGTATTTGTCGCTATTGCCGCAGATCATGGTGATCAGTTGAACTTTGACAACACGTTGTTGCCGTTCTGCACTGGATCATCCCATCTGGCCTGGATACTGCCGGGGATCAGTCTACCGCGACAGTCCGGCGCGTGCTACAAACCTTGACCGCCCTGAACCTTCGGGCACATGGAGAGTCATCTGGGTCATCAAGCAACACTGCTCGACTGAGACTGAGTGTCCATGTTCGGCCGGCACTGATCGAGAGGAGTCGTGACCATGGTGAATAACGGTATGCTTCGGCTACTCGGGAGCTCCCCCAGCAGTCGCTGCGTCTGCCGCGAGATGCCCCCTGGCCGCGCTGCGCGCGAACTCGCCTTGGCTCCGCGGTTACTATCGGAGCAGGCCAAGGCAATTCCTGTTGTGCCACCCGTGGTAGCACGGAGCGTGCCGATATGACCGCGCAAGAGCGCGCTATTGCCGCGAAGGCGATCGAGTTGGGCAAGCTGGCAGTGCGGGCAACCACCGCGGCCGGCGCCGGCCACCCAACCACCGCCTTGTCACTGGCGCATCTTGTCACAGTGCTGATGTATCGCGTCATGCGTTGGGATCCGACGCGCCCGGATGCACCTGGTGCTGATCGTCTGGTCCTTTCCGAGGGCCACGCGGTGCCAATCATCTACGCCGCCTGTGCGGATCTCGGTGTGACGATCCGGCCGGGGAACCATGCCAGGCCAATGACAATCGACGATCTGATGACGTTGCGCGCCATCGATAGCCCGATCGACGGTCATCCCAACCCCATGCTGGGATTTCCGTTCTTTGACGCGGCAACCGGCTCGCTGGGACAGGGGTTGTCGGTCGCCGCCGGGCTCGGCGCAGCGGCGCACATCGACGGCATCGGAAAGGCGATATACTGCATCATCGGAGACGGTGAATCTCGCGAGGGGCAGAACTGGGAGGCGATGGATTTCATCGCTGACCACGGCCTGACCAACGTCGTCGCGATCTTCAATTGCAACACGCTCGGTCAGAGCGATTTCGTCTCCCACGCCCAGGACTGGCAGCACTTGCAACGCAAGGCGGAGGCGTTCGGTTTCACCGCGGTGGTCATCGACGGCCACGACGCGGCAGCGATCGAGGACGCGCTCCGTCGACGCGAAGAGTTGGGTGCCGGCAAACCGCTGTGCATCGTCGCGCGCACGGTCAAAGGGTGGGGTGTGCCCGCCCTAGGCGGCATGGGCCACCACGGCACGCCGGTACCCAAGAACCAGCTCGAGTCCGTGCTGTCCGAGCTGGACAAGCGCGCGGCCGAACTCGGCATCGCCAACGTGGACACCGCGGCCAGCGAGGCGGCCTTCCGCATCGCCCCGCCACTGCCGGCGCCGACAGCCAAGGCGGGGGGACCGCCGATGGGCTTCATGGCCCAAATCGCCAAGGACCCGAAGCTCGCCGAGACCGTGACAAGCAAGAAGGAAATGTCGCCCCGCCGCGCTTACGGGCTGGCGCTGACGGCTCTTGGGGCCGCCAATCCAAGCGTGGTCGCGCTGGACGCCGATGTGAAGAACTCGACCTACGCCCTGGAGTTCGCCACGGCGTATCCGGATCGCTACTTCGAGGCGCGCATAGCCGAGCAGAACATGATCTCGGCGGCGGCCGGGCTGTCCAGTGGCGGCAAGGTGCCTTTCGTCAGCACGTTCGGCCGCTTCCTGGAGCGAGGCTTCGATCAGATCGAGATGGCGATCATCGGCGGCGCCAACATCAAGCTCGTCGGCACCCATGTCGGCGTCACGCTGGCCTCGGACGGGCCGAGCCAGATGGCGCTGGCGGACGTGGCGTTCATGCGTGCATTTGCACACGCACAGGACAGCCGAGGCAATCCCGCTGCCACGGTGCTCACGCCAAGTGACGCGGTGAGTACCTACAAGTTGGTACTGGCGATGGCCGCATTCCCGAGCGCCTGCTACCTGCGCGCCGTGCGGGCGGACCTGCCGATTCTCTACGACGAGGGCGAGGCGTTCCCGTTCGGAGGGCACAAGGTGCTGCGCAAGGCCGGCGACGGCAGCAGGCGCGTCGCGCTGGTGGGTTCCGGCTACGTCGTCCACTCTTGCCTCAAGGCGGCCGACGCATTGTCGGCCAGAGGCACCGCGGTGGCGGTGGTGGACGCCTACTCGCTGCCCATGGACGCGTCTTCGGTGCTGGCGCTGGCGGGGCCAGGTGGCATCGTGCTGACGGTCGAGGATAACTATGTGGGCGGCATCGGCAGCGAATTGGCCGAGGCCGCCGCAGCGACGCCCGGCGGTGCCCCGCAGGTGCATGCGCTCACCGTGCGCAATATTCCCAAGAGCGGACACACCCCCGAGGATGTCCTGGCCTATGTCCACCTGTCGGTGGATGAAATAGTCCGCGCGGTGACAGACGCGGCGCGGTAGCACGCTGAGGTCTACTCTATCGGGGTGATGGGTGCCGACCTGACGCCGGTCTCGGCCAGTGGCGGCGGGACCGGTTGATCGATCCAGTCTTCGAGCTCTTCCAGGATTATTGCCTTGGATGTACGCCGGCGGCGCATGGCGGGCAAACTCACTGGCTGGTCGCACACCGCCGCCCCGGCTTTTATTTCCGCGTCATCCAGGAAGGCGAGATCGGCGCCGGCGATCGCATCGAGAGCGGAAAGTACGCCACAGCCTCGTCGGCCTGCTGGCTCTTAACTAACCCGCACGGATGCCTCGCTTGTCAGGCCCGTGGCGTTATGTGCAGCCTGGCCGATCGCGCCGCCGAGCCGAGAACCAAGATCGCTCGAGTTGGACTCAAATACTTGCCATACGGCAGACGCTCTTTCGCGTTGAGGTCGAGCGGCGGTTGCAAGTTCGCTTACGCCCATTGCCTGACTCGCAAAGTAGTTCCGAAGCCGGGGGACCGCAAAGTCCACGAACGCACGGACTTTCCGCTGCGAGAGCCGACCGTTCGGCAAAATCACGTGTACTGGCAACGGCGGCTCTTCGTCCCCTGTGAGCACAATATCGAGCTGCCCTTCGCGCACCTGCTCGGCGATCTGACACCAGAATACACGCGCCACGCCACGCCCTTCAACGGCGGAGGCAACCACGCCTCGAGCGTTGTTGATCACCAGCCGTGGCGTAAAGCAGATCGTCCGTGGCACAGCGGAGCCTCGCGTCGGCGGAAAGCTCCAGGAGCCGACGCCGGAATGGGTATATGCAATGATCCGATGCTTGGCCAGATCCCCCGGTTTCTCAATGCGCGGATGCTGCGCAAGGTAACGCGGCGCAGCCACTACTACCCGACGCGCTTCACCAACCCGTATCGCGACCAGAGTCGAGTCGGGGAGATACGCTATACGGAGTGCGACATCGATACCCTCGTCAATAAGTTTCATGGGCCTGTCGAGCAAATAAAGCCGAGCGGACACTGCTGGGTAAGCGTCCATGAATGCTTCGAGGATCGGGCGCAGAATCGCTTCACCCGGGATTTCTGGGGCCGTCAACGTGAGGTTGCCGCGCGGCGAGGAGCGATCGCCAGCAGCATTTATTTCCGCTTCCTCCAGCTCGGTCAGGACCCGACGACAGGCGACGGCATACTGCTCACCTGCCTCGCTCATTCTTATCGACCGCGTCGTCCGATGCAGCAGTTCGGCACCGACGCGCGCCTCGAGAAACGCGATGGCGCGGCTGACCGCCGCGGGGGAACGGCCGAGCTTCCGACTGGCGCCGGCCAGGCTGCCCTCGTCGAGCGTCGTGACGAAGACCTTCATGGCATCGATGCGGTCCATGGTTCTTCTCCTTCAGGAACTAGCGAACTAACACGGCCAGAGCTTTCATCGGACGCACCCGCCGACACCCACCTCCCCATTTGGCGAGACATTCCCGGCGAGCACATTGGAACCGGTTGCCGGCTCGTCCATCTGGGTAACTCCCGTATTCATTTGCCTGCCGGTCTCGGATGTTCTGTCGAACGGACCGCGGTGTGGTGGCCAGCAATGTCACCGACCCTGCGGTCGGTCTATTGGACGATGGTATCGTCGATACCTTGGTATCAGCCGGCTGGATAATCGCGCTTCACGGGTCGACCCACTGCCAGAGGCGCGTGCGGCGCTTTTTGCCGAATGTGATCAACGCCGTGGCGCGCGGCACGCTGCCGACGACATCGGTGACAAACCAACACCAAAGTATAATAGACGCTTGCGTCATGGCGACGCATCTTGGCGTGGTGTGACCGGTACGAAATGACCGGACCGATGCGAAAATACCGGCCCAGGTGTCGAGTAAGCTTGCGGATGCATACGGGACGTGGCTGCTGCGCAGAGTCGGGGAAGGGCCTCAGACTTTTCATCTCCAATCGAAGAGACCGCTTGCGTCAACCAGGCCGCGACAGGATGATCAACCGCATGAACCCCCTCGGCGGACCGCAATCGTGCAGACATCCGCATCGCAGGAGATCAAAGCGAGAGACAGTTATCATGAGGAAGATCGCTGCACCCATTCCCTTTGCCGGCTCCCAACTCAGCACATCGCGTCATGTGTGTGCATTTTTCCACAGCGACGACGAAGCCTATCGCGTATTGCTCCCGTTCATTCAGGGCGGATTTGAATGTGGCGACAAGGCGGTTCACGTCGTCAATCCGGAGCAACGCGACGACCACCTGAAACGGCTGGCCGCGGTGGGCATTGACGCGATGGCCGCCCAGCAGAGCGGGCGACTCGAGCTCCGGACCAACGTCGAAACCTACCTTCGGGACGGAAATTTCGATCCGGATCGGATGCTCGAGGTGTTCGAGCAGCTGGCCAGCGACAGCGCCAAGAGCGGATTTCCGCTGAGCCGCATCGTCTGCCAGATGGACTGGGCTGCCGACGGTCAGTCGCACATCGACAGCCTGATTCAATTTGAATCGCGGGTGAACGATGTGTGGGATCGTCACGACGATGCGGTCATATGCGTGTACGATCTCAGGAAGTTCAGCGGGGATACAGTGATCGACATCATGCGTACCCACCCGATCGTTATCATCGGCGGCATCCTCCAGCAGAATCCCTTCTTTGTGCCGCCGCAGGAGTTTCTGCGGGAGTTCCGCGAACGGCGAGCCGGATAGACCTTGTCGCTTCGGATGATGGCCTGACATGGCAATGCAACTCGAAGAATCCGGCGAGGAGATCAAGCGCCTTCAGCGCTGCATCAGTGATCTGGTCAGTCTCCTGGCGCTGCCTGCCATCTGGAGTGGCGGCGATCCATCTCGGGATCGCCCGCACCCTGCTCGACGTGCTGGTGAGTATGCTTCACCTGGATCTCGCCTATGTGCGGATGAATGATCGGGTTGGCGAGGCCCCGATAGAGATGGTTCGTGTCGGTCAATCACAGTCAGGCATGCTCCAGCCGGATCAGATTGTCGAGGACATCAGCCGCTGGCTGGAACAGGACCTGCGGCTGTGGCCTCCGCTGCTACGGAACCCCGCTGGCGACGGAGACTTGTCGATTCTGCCTATGCGACTGGGGCTGCAAGGTGAAATCGGGATCATCGTGGCAGGGTCTCGGCGCGCCGACTTCCCGAAGGAAACCGAGAGGCTTCTGCTGAATGTCGCGGCAAACCAGGCGGCGATTGGACTGCAGGAGGCACGACTTCTGGTCGACGAGAAGCGGGTCGCCAGCGAACTCGATCAGCGGGTTGCCGAGCGAACCAGGGAACTCATCACCGCCAACGATGAACTGAAGCGGCAAGTTGCCGAACGCCGGCTGGCGGAAGAGAGGCTGCGTCAGGAGGAGAAGGAACTGAAGCGCAGCGAGGCGCACAAGGTCGCAATCCTCGAACTCGGTGCTCGACTGCATTGTGACGATCGATCACGAAGGTCGCATCACCGAGTTCAATCCTGCCGCGGAGCACACCTTCGGCCGCAGCCGGGACGAGGTCGTAGGCAGATCACTGGCTGAGGTCATGATCCCGCCATCACTCCGCGAGAAGCACCGACAGGGATTGGCCCGCTATCTGGCCACGGGCGAAGCGCGGTTCCTCGGCAAGCGGGTCGAGATGACGGCGATACGCGCCGACGGCAGCGAATTTCCTGTCGAGCTCACGATCACCCGCATTCAATCAGACGGGCCGCCGAATTTCACCGGGTATCTGCGCGACATCACGCAGCGCAAACGGTCGGAAGAGGAATTGCGACGCAGTCAGGCATTTCTTGCGGAGACCCGGCGCCTCAGTTCAACCGGCGGCTTTTACAAGCGTATCGCGACGGGGGAAATGATCTGGTCAGAGGAGCTCTATCGCATATTCGGGTTCGACGCGGCTACGCCCCTGACGCTCGAGCGGATCCTGACCCGGGTCCATCCGGACGACATCCACTCGTTCAATGAAATGCTCGATCGGCAGCGGCGCGGCACCGACTATGAGCACGATTACCGGCTGCTGATGCCGGACCACTCGATCAAGTATCTGCACGTGGTCGCTCATGCGTCGCGCGACCAGGACGGTCAACCGGAGTATATGGCGGCGGTCCAGGACGTGACGCAGCGCCGTCTCGCGGAACAGGCGCTCGCCAAGGCCCGCTCGGACCTCGCGCATGTGGCCAGGGTAACGACACTCGGCGCATTGACGGCATCGATCGCACACGAGGTCAACCAGCCGCTGGCCGGCATCATCACCAACGCCAGCACCTGCCTGCGGATGCTGGCTGCGGATCCTCCCAACGTGGACGGCGCGCGCGAAACCGCACGGCGCACGATCCGCGATGGCAACCGCGCAGCCGAAGTAGTCACGCGGTTACGCGCTCTGTTCAGCAAGAAAAATGCCTCGACCGAGACAGTGGATCTGAATGAGGCTGCGCGCGAGGTGGTTGCTCTGTCGTTGAGCGAACTCCAAAGAAGCCAGGTGACCCTGCGGCAGGAGCTTGCCGACGACCTCCCGCCGGTCACAGGCGATCGTGTCCAGCTGCAGCAGGTCATCCTGAATCTCCTGCTGAACGCCGCGGACGCGATGCACGACATCGATGATCGTCCGCGATTGCTGGTGATCAGAACTGAACGCGACACGGACAATCATATACGCCTGTCCGTGCAGGACACCGGCGTGGGTTTCGAGCCTCAGGCCATGACCAAGCTGTTCGATGCGTTCTACACGACCAAAAGCGCCGGCATGGGAATTGGCCTGTCGGTCAGCCGTTCCATCATCGAGAGTCATCGTGGCCGTCTGTGGGCGGCGCCCAATGACGGGCCGGGAGCCACGTTCTCATTTTCCATTCCTCGGCGATCCGAGGGTGTGTTCGACGACCAAGGTCCTAACCCAATTTGGACGTCAGCTGTGGCGGATAGGCAGCAGGCCGAGAGGAAGCACCAATGACCACACGTTCACTCGTGTCGGTCGTCGATGACGACGAATCCGTGCGCGAGTCGCTGCCCGACTTGCTCAGGGAGTTTGGCTTTGCGGCCCAGGCGTTCTCCTCGGCCGAGGAATTTCTTGCGTCCGATTATGTTGGGCAGACCAAGTGTCTGATTCTCGACATCGCCATGCCGGGCATGTCCGGACCCGTTCTCCAGCAGGAATTGATGCTGCGCGGGCAGGCGATCCCGATCGTCTTCATCACCGCTCACGGAGATGAGAGCCTGCGGCCACGCCTGCTCGGGCAGGGCGCCGTCGAATGCCTGTTCAAGCCATTCAGCGACACGGCCTTGCTTGGAGCGCTCAATGCCGCGGTGAACTGAACAGAGCGATTGAGCACGTCCGGTTTTGCCAAGTGGCAAAAAGCGCTATAGGCTTCGAACATGTATAACCGACCACGAACCAAGGTCGTCGTTCATGTCGTATGGCCAACCAATTGTGTTCATCGTCGACGACGACGTGTCGGTGCGCGAATCCCTGGAGCTTCTGGTCAGCAGCTCAGGCTGGAAGCCTGAGACATTTGTGTCCGCGCTGGAATTCCTCTCTCGCCCGCCGCCGCTTGCTCCCAGCTGCCTGATTCTTGACGTCAACCTGCCGGACCTCAACGGTCTGGATCTCCAGAAGCGCGTTGCGGCGGACCGGATCGATATGCCCATCATCTTCATCACGGGTTACGGCGACGTGCCGATGACGGTCCGGGCCATGAAGGCGGGCGCCGTCGAGTTCCTGACCAAGCCCTTCAGCGACGGCGTGTTGTTGGACGCCATCCGGCAGGCCATCGAGCGCAGCCAGTCCGCACTTGATCTCGAAGCGGACATTCGGGAGCTCAGGGACCGTCACGCCTCACTCAGTCGCCGCGAACGAGAGGTCATGGCGTTGGTGGTCGCCGGTTTGTTGAACAAGCAGATCGGCGGCGAACTCGGTATAAGCGAGATCACGGTGAAGGCGCACCGAGGCCAGGCGATGCGGAAGATGAGGGCGGCCTCGCTCGCTGACCTGGTGACCATGAGTGCGAAACTCGGCTTGCGGTCGGGTTCAGCCCGGCTCTCTTAGGGCCCGGACACTGTCCCATCGTCACGCCTCGTGAAGGCGAGGGTCCCGGATCTGCGACCGCATTCAACTGCACAGCGGAACAGTGTCTGCCGAACGGCGAAAGTTCACTGCCGTCCCGTCGAAGCGTATCTCTACGCCGTTCGGCCGCGACACGTGGCCTCACTCACACAAAAGCGTTGCAGCTACAATCGACAAATCCGTCTCGAACGGCACTCCATCGCGTCATCCCTTCGATAATCTGCGACAGACTGGGTCCCCAGGCGCGGCGGCCTTGCCTTGAATGTGTCGAAGTCCTGCGGCAGAACTGTTCGGCTGGACAACCGGGCACCGCATCTCCGGGACGCCGCGCTACAGTCCGCGTGGCAACGCCAGCACCGAAGCAAAGTTGCGTTTCACAACAGACCGGAGCAGTAGATCATTCAAAAAATCGGACGTGCGACGATGGCTCTCGCGGAATCGAATAAGGGACAGGCAGGCGAGCTGAAGCGGCGCAGCCTGGCTGGTTTGAATGGGCTGAACTTCTTCGTCGCGGACATGCTGACGGGATTTGGCCCGTTCGTCACGGTCTATCTGACTGCCAATGGCTGGCATCCGACGGACGTTGGATTCGTGCTCAGCCTCGGCTCGATGGCCGCAATTGCCGGCCAGGTGCCGGCGGGCCTGCTGGTAGACGCGGTTCCACTGAAACGCCTGATCACAGCCGCAGGAGTTGGGGTGATCATCGTCTCCGCATTGCTGCTCGCAGCGTTCCCTTGGCAATGGCCTGTCATGGTGGCGGAGCTGCTGCTGGGGGTATCCGCGTCGTTGCTGACACCGGCCATTGCGGCAATGACGCTGGCACTCAGCCGAAGCGATAAATTCGCCGAGCGGTTGGGTGGCAATGTGCGGTTCAAGTCACTCGGCAGCATGCTGGCGGCCCTGCTTATGGGATATATCGGCACCCACATCGCGCCGGGCGCGGTGTTTTATGTTTCGGCGTTGTTTGGCGGGATGGCGCTGGGTTGCCTGCTGATGATCAGCGGCGTCGATATCATGAATGCGCCGCACCGTACCTCGCATCCGACGGCGTGGCCAAAACACGCGCGCAAGGAACCGTTGCGGCGGCGGCGCGATCTGTGGCGCGATCCGCTACTGCTGGCCTTCGCGGCCTGTGCGTTCATGTTCCAACTCAGCAACGCTGCCGTTCTGCCATTCGCGGTAGCGGCGATCGAGGCCACCGGGCTCAAGGATACGGATACGCTGGTGTCGATCGCACTGGTGGTGTCGCAGGGGGTGGCTGCACTGATCGCGCCACGGCTGGGTGGATTGGCTCAGGCGCGTGGGCGCAAGCTGGTTCTACTGGCCGGCTTTGTGGCACTGGCGGTGCGCTGCCTGGTGTTGGCGATCAACGGAAGCGCGGCCTCGATCGTAACCTGCCAGGTGCTGGACGGGATCAGCGCGTCGACGGTCGGGGTTATGGTGCCATTGGTCGTGGCCGATATCACACATCGTGGCGGACGGTTCAACCTGGCGATGGGGCTGGTGGGTTTGGCTATGACCGCAGGAGCGACATTCAGCACAACCATCGCCGGGTTCGTTACCGAGCATTGGGGCACGAGAGTTGCGTTCTTCTGTCTGGCGCTTGTGGCGGCGGGTGGATGTCTGTTGGTGCGGTTCGTTTTGTCGGAAACGGGACAGCAACAGTACCGGAGACAGGAATGCCGCTGCCGCCGTGCGAGCGGCGTAGCAAACCAGGCGAGCCAGGCATCCGGCGGAACGCCAGGTGGGCTGTGCGCGTGCCGACGCCGGCGCGCCGGTATTTGCGGAGCACCACCCTGACCGCGAACGGGATCTGCCAGCAACAGTCGGATCGCAGGGCTTGGTCCCGCATTCAATCGAGCAGGGGAAGAGTGTCTTCCGGAGCGCGGATGTTCGCTCCCATCCCGCTGCAGCATACGTTGGCACGAGCCGACAAGGTGGAATACCATACGATATAGCTGGTTCTCGATCCACGGAGCACATCCATTGCCATATGGAGGCGCTGCGGTTTCGCCGACGCACGTGAGGCTCTGCCGTTGGTTGACGCAAGGTCCACCCCGTCCGGCCACCGCTCGGGCCACATCCGACCACCGCACCTGCCGACGGGTATGATCATGCATGAAAATCGGGTTTGCCTGCTCGCAGAGCCGTCCTACGCAATTTATCGCGAAGCCGGCCCCATCGCCGGCGCCAGTGCTATTTTGAAAGCACCGTCGCCGTTCCCGCGATACTCTCCGACGCGGTGAGGAGGAGGTTGCCGAGTGTCGCAACGCTCGCGATGTGCGGACGTGTCTATCCGGCCGTTCGGCTGCCGGGATGCAGGCTACGCCCTTATCGGACGCATGCTATGGCTGGGCTTGGTCATTGGCCTGACCAACCTTCTCCTTTTCTCCGCGTCCGCGCAGGTCACGGATCGTCCGCCTGACACGATGGAGGCGCGCCTGCGGGCTTGCGCGGCTTGCCATGGCGAGCAGGGCCAGGGCACGGCCAACGATTATTTCCCACGCCTCGCCGGCAAGCCTGCTGGCTACCTGATGAACCAGCTTGTCGCCTTCAGGGACGGCCGGCGCCGCTACCCGCCGATGAACTATCTGCTCGAATACATGCCCGACTCGTACCTGCAGGAGATGGCCGATTACCTCTCGGGACTGCGGCCGCCGCCGCCACCGCCAACCATCGCCGATGTCAGTTCCGGCATCCTGGCGCGCGGTCAGGCGATTGTGGCACAAGGCGATCCCGCGCGCGGCGTGCCCGCTTGCTCGGGGTGTCACGGCACCAGGCTCACCGGAATGGACCCAGCCATTCCTGGCCTTGTCGGGCTGCATGCGAGCTACATCAGTGCGCAACTCGGCGCATTCCGCTACGGCACCCGCACCGCTCCCTCGCCTGACTGTATGCAACTGGTTGCCGCCAGCCTCACCGAGGGCGACGTGACTGCCGTCGCTGCCTGGCTCGCGTCCCGCCCCGTTCCAGCCGATCCATCTCCTGTTCCGCACGGTTCGTTGGCGATGCCCATGACGTGCGGCAGCGAACCGAACTGAGACCGGGGTGAGCGTCATGCGCAACTGCCGCACCCTGTTGGCCACCATCCTTCTCACGGGCCTGCTGCATATCGGCGGATCTCGATCGGCGCACGGTCAGGATGCGGTGCTGCTGGCCAGGGGCGAATACCTGGCCCGGGCCGGCGACTGCATTGCCTGCCATACCAATCCTGGCGGTGCGCTGTTCGCCGGCGGACTTGCCATGCCAACGCCGTTCGGCACGCTTTATTCGTCCAACATCACACCGGACCGCGAGACCGGCATCGGCACCTGGACAGAGGATCAGTTCTACGCCGCCTTGCATACCGGACGCTTCCCGGATGGCGGGCTGATGTACCCGGCGATGCCCTACGGCTCCTACACCAAGGTTACCCGTGCCGATTTAGACGCCATTTACGCGTATCTTCGTTCGGTCCGGCCGGTGCATCAGCCGAACCGGCCGCAGGACCTGCGTTTCCCCTATAACAACCGCTCGCTCATCCTGGGCTGGCGCACTCTGTTCTTCGGCGAAGGCGAGTACCAACCTGACGCGACCAAATCAGCCGAATGGAATCGCGGCGCCTATCTCGTTCAGGGACTTGCCCATTGCGGGATGTGTCATACGCCGATCAACGCGCTGGGCGGCAACTCCCAGTCGCAAGCGTTCCAGGGCGGCCTGATCCCGATGCAGAACTGGTACGCGCCGTCGCTTACCTCAAACAAGGAGGCCGGCCTGGGCGATTGGAGCATCGACGAGATCGTGGAACTTCTGCGCTCCGGGGTGTCACATCGAGGCGCTGTCTATGGGCCGATGTCGGAAGTCGTGTTCGACAGCATGCAATATCTGAACGACACCGATGTCCGCGCGATGGCGGTCTATCTGAAGAGCCTCAGCCAGGGCACGCCACCCGCGACGGAAATCACCGGCATTCCGACGCCCGAGAGCAGCCTGCTGGTGCATTTCGGCCAGACCGTTTACGAGGCGCGTTGCGCCATCTGTCATGCGAGCGATGGCCGCGGCATGCCGCCCGCGTATCCGCCGCTGGCGGGCAATCCTTCGATCCAGATGCAGTCTGCGGTGAACCCGATCCGCATGGTGCTGAACGGCGGTTTCCCGGCGAGCACGCAAGGCAACCCGAGGCCTTATGGCATGCCGCCCTTCGCACAGAGTCTGTCCGACGACGAGGTTGCCGCGGTCGTCACGTATATACGGGCTGCCTGGGGCAACCGTGGCACGCCGGTATCTGCGCGCGATGCAAATGAACTGCGTACCGCACCTTTGGACTGATGCCGCCATGCTGAACTCGGAACCTATCGAAACCGGCACCGAGGACGCGTTCGGGCAACATACCCCGAGCCAGGGATCCGCCGGAGCGATTGCATTGGCTGGTATCGCAACGTTCATTGTCGTCGCGATCTGGTTTGCCTTCTATCTGCTGGTGTTCGTGCCGCGCGCGGGGGCACCGTGAGCGACGACGCCCTGCCCGAACAAGACGAGAACCGAAGCGAGCGCCTTGAGCATCATTGGGCGGCAGTTGCCACCTCCATCGTTGTCTTGCTGATCGCGATGGCGGTGTTCGCCGGCGTGCACCAGGCGGTGCTTCCGCAAAGCCGCGTTGAGACCGCCGATCCTCGCACGCTGCATCTCGGCGGCGAGTTCATCGAGAGCAACCTCGGCAGTGACCTGCAACCAGACGGCTCAGTCATCGTGCGCGCGATCGGCCAGCAATACTCGTTCACGCCGCAGTGCATCCTGGTGCCGACGGATACACACATCACGTTCCGCGTAACCAGCGCCGACGTGGTGCATGGGTTCCTGATTACCGGGACCAGCATCAATCTCATGCTGGTGCCGGGCTACATCTCCAGCATTCCGGCGCGCTTCTCCACCGCGGGCGATCGGCACATGCCATGCCACGAATTTTGCGGCTTTGGGCATGAAGGCATGTGGGGCCGGATCAAGGTCATCGACAAGGCAGACTTCGCGCGACTGGCCGCCGATACCAGGAGGTTGAGCTGTGTTGCCCAGTAGACGAATGATCCTGGCGCATTTCTGGCTGGCCTTCGGAAGCTTCGGCGCGGCGCTGTTGCTCGGCGAATGGCAGATGTTCGTGCGCAGCCCACTGCACGCGTGGATCGGCGACCCCGAACTCTATTACCGCTCTGTCACCGCGCACGGCACCACGATGGCCTACGTGTTTCCGACACTCGTCGGGATGGGGTTCGGGTACTTCGCAACCGAAGCTTCCTTGCACCGCCCGCTGGTCGGCTTGCGCTGGGCATGGGCCGGCTTTGCCCTCGTTGCCATCGGTATGGTCACTGCCGTGGTGCCTGTCGCGTTGGGTCGAGCCTCGGTGCTGTACACCTTCTACCCGCCGATGATCGGCAATGCATTCTATTACATCGGGGTTGTACTCGTCGTTGTTGGCTCCTGGATCTGGGTCGCGCTGATGTCAGTGAACCTGCACATCTGGAAGCGACAGAACCCTGGTGCGCCGGTACCATTCGCGATGTTCGCAACGGTCGCGGGATCCTACCTTTGGGGCTGGACGGCAGTAGGCGCCGCTCTCGAACTGATTTTCCAGATCATCCCCGGTGCCGTCGGCCTGACCAACACGATCGACGCCGGTCTCGCGCGCGTCTTCTTCTCCTGGACCTTGCACGCAATCGTCTATTTCTGGCTGATACCAGCCTACATTGCCTACTACACAATCGTTCCACGAGCGATAGGCGGCAGGCTGTTCAGCGACCAGATGGGGAGGATCTCCTTCATCCTGTTCCTCGTTGTTGCGATGCCGATTGGTGCGCACCACATGTTCGAGGACCCGCAGGTCGGCTCCGGATTCAAGTTCCTGCACTCGGTGTTCACCGGACTGGTTACGATACCGACCCTGCTGACCGTGTTCACCATCTGCGCATCGGTCGAGATCGCGGCACGCCGGCGCGGCGGCAGGGGACCGCTGGGATGGCTCACGAAATTGCCATGGCGCAACCCGGTCATGCTCGGCGCGGCATTTTCCTTCATCATGCTCGGTTTTGGCGGCGCTGGCGGCATTATCAACATGAGCTATCAACTCAACAGCACGATCCATAATACGCAGTGGGTCACCGGACACTTCCACCTGATCTTCGCTGGCGCCATCGTCATCATGTATTTCATCATCGCCTACGATACCTGGCCGCATCTGACGGGTCGTGCGCTGGACAGTCTCGGTCTGATGCGGACGCAGCTTTGGCTGTGGTTCATCGGCATGATCGTGCTGACATTCCCGTGGCATTATGTCGGCATTCTCGGCATGCCGCGCCGCATGGCGTTCTACGACTACACCGATCCGGTGATCGCCCAGCAAGCGGCATCCGTCGTGATGTCGGTGATAGGCGGCGCCATTTTGGTTATTTCCGCGGTGCTGTTCCTTGTGGTGCTGGCACGCGGCCAGATATCGGCGCGCGTGGAGCCCGGCAACTACCGCTTCAGCGTCGCCGTGCATCCGCCACGCACGCTCCCCGCTGCGCTGAACGGCTTCGGTCTATGGCTCAGTCTGATGATCGGCCTTACTATCGTTAACTACGGCTTTCCGATCGCACATCTTCTCGCGACACCCGGCACCGAAGTGCCGGTGATACGCGTTGGAGCAGCACCGTGAACTGGAGCTGGCGTCCGCTGCTGCGCGATCGCTGGGTCGCCACCAGCGTCGGAGTCACATCGGGCACTGCCGTCGTTGCTATCGTCCTTGGGTTCGCATGGCTGCCGTACGAGCAACCCGGTGCGCGGTTCCGTGGCCTCTGGGATGCGATCTGCTCGGCGGCCGGCTTGATCCACGCTGTTCCAGCCAGTCAACCCGTCGTGCAGGCCAGCTATCCGGTCACCCAGGTCGAAGTCATCCCCGGCATGCTGCGTGACGCCAGTGCGGAGTCGATCGGTCGCGGTGCGACACTGGCATTGCGTTGCACCATGTGCCACGGCGCACGCGGCATGAGCGAGGCAAACGCGCCTAATCTTGCCGGGCAGTATCCGGGCGCGATCTACAAGGAGCTGGCGGACTTCAAGAGCGGCGCGCGTAACAGCGCGATCATGATGCCTCTCGTGGCCGACCTGAGCGACCGCGATATGCGAGATCTCGCCGCGTACTATGCCTATCTGCCACGTGTCTTCGACGAACACGCCTCCGAGGGGGGGACACCACAGATCGTCGCAGAGGGCGCACCGATGCGCAACATCGCACCATGCGGTGCGTGCCACGGCGAGCTGGGCAACAAGATCGGCGCTCCGTGGCTTGAAGGCGAACCCGTCACATACCTGCGCGCGCAGCTCGACGCTTTCGCCGACGGAACGAGGCGAAACGATATTGACCAGCAGATGCGTAACGTAGCACGCGGGATGACGCCGGCCGAAATCACTGCCGCGAGCCGCTATTATCACGGCAGTCCATAGCGTACGGCATCAGGCTCCGCGGAGTGAGCAAGCGGCCCCTTTGCTGGTGACCGGCGGTCTAGCGACGCCGTTTGCGGTAGCGTCGGATCAGCGCATTGGTCGAGCCGTCGTGCGTCAGCTTCGGATCCGAAGCGGTTTCGAGTTCCGGGATGATCCGCTGGGCGAGCACCTTGCCCAGCTCCACGCCCCATTGGTCGTAGGAATCGATCCCCCAGATCGCGCCTTGGGTGAACACGCTGTGCTCGTACAGCGCGACCAGCGCGCCCAGGCTGTGCGGCGTCAGCGCGTCGGCCAGGATGGTGTTGCTGGGACGATTGCCCTCAGTCACCCGGAACGGCGTCTGGAACGCCGGCGAACCCTCGGCGGCAAGTTCTTCTGCCGTCTTGCCAAACGCCAGCGCCTCGGCCTGGGCGAACAGATTCGCCATCAGTAAGTCGTGCTGATCGGCCAGCGGGCTGAGCGGACGGCAGAAGCCGATGAAATCGCACGGGACCAGCTTCGTGCCCTGATGCAGCAACTGGTAGAACGAGTGCTGCCCGTCAGTGCCCGGCTCACCCCAGACGATCGCGCCGGTTTGTCCGGCCACCAATTGACCCTTCAGGTTCACGTGCTTGCCGTTGCTCTCCATCTGCAACTGCTGGAGGTACGCGGGGAAGCGCGCCATGTGCGACGAATACGGCATCACGCCGATGGTCTGTGCCCCGAAGAAGTTGTTGTACCAGACTGAAAACAATCCCATCAGCAGCGGCAGGTTGCGCTCCGGCGGCGTGGTCAGGAAGTGCTCGTCCATCGCCCGGAAGCCCGCCAGCATATCGCGAAAGCCATCGGCGCCGATGGCGATCATGGTCGATAGCCCGATTGCGCTATCCATCGAGTAGCGCCCACCGACCCAGTCCCAGAAGCCGAACATATTGTGCGTGTCGATGCCGAATTTCTTCACCGCCGCGGTGTTGGTCGACAATGCGACGAAATGCTTCGCGACCGCCGCATCGCCCAGTGCACCGGTCAGCCACTTTCGCGCAGTGGCCGCGTTGGTCATCGTCTCCAGCGTGGTGAAGGTCTTCGACGCCACTACGAACAAGGTCTCGTCGGGGTTCAACCCCAGCGTGGCCTCGGTGAAATCGGCGCCGTCCACGTTGGACACGAAGCGGAAGGTCATCGACCGGTCGCTGAACGGACGCAGCGCGCGATACGCCATCTCGGGCCCGAGATACGAACCGCCGATGCCGATATTGATCACGTTGCGGATGTGCTTGCCGGTATGCCCGAGCCACGCCCCGGAGCGAACGCGCCCGGCGAAGTCGGCCATCTGGTCCAGCACGGCGTGCACGTCGGGTACGACGTCGTGGCCATCGACCATGATGCTTGCATCCTTCGGCGCCCGCAGCGCCGCGTGCAGCACCGCACGCCGCTCCGTGACGTTGATCATGTCCCCGCGGAACATCGCATCGCGCCGTTGCGTCACGCCGCGCTCGTGCGCCAGCTGCAGCAGCAAACGGATCGTCTCGTCACTGATGCGGTTCTTCGAATAGTCCAGATATAACCCCGCGCCTTCCGCCGTCAGGCGCTCACCGCGCCCGGCATCGTCGCTGAACAACTGCCGTAGATGCACATCCTTGATCGTCTGGTGGTGCGCCGCCAGCGCGCGCCACGCAGCGGTCTCGTTTGACTGTTGTGAATCCGCCATGATCAATCCCTCCGTGACAGTCTAGGCCAGCACCTTGCTCTTCGCTTCGATCGCCCCAAGCAGTTCCTTCCAGGAATTGACGAACCCCTTGGCGCCGTCGTCCTGCAACTGCCTGGCAAGTGCCGCGACATCGATGCCGGCACGGGCAACTCTGGCCAGCACCTGCTCGCAGTCGTCGCCATCCCGGCGCATCGGCTGATCCACCACACCGTGAGCGGCGAAGGCAAGCAGCGTCTCCTCGGGCACCGTGTTGACCGTGTTCGGCGCCGCCAGCGCGCCCATGTAGAGCACGTCGGAGGCCTGCGGATCCTTGTTGCTGGTGCTGGCGAACAGCAGCCGTTGCGGCCGTGCCCCCTGGCCTTCCAGGCGCTGCCAGCGATCCGATTCGAGCAGATCGCGATACGCCTTGTAGGCCTGCTGCGAGATCGCGATGCCAAGCCGATCCCGCAACTCGCCGGGCAACTTGTCCATCGTCGCCCTGTCCCAGCGGCTGACGAACAGCGACGCCACCGAGCGCACATCCGGGCTCAGTCCCGCCGCAACGCGACGTTCGAGTCCGCGCATGTAGGCATCCGCGGCCCTCATATAGTCGTCGCGCGAGAACAGCAGCGTGACGTTCACCGGCACGCCCGAATAGATCGCTTCCTCGATGGCGGGAAGTCCTTCGGTGGTGCCAGGGATCTTGATGAACAGGTTCGCCCGCTTGGCCTTGCCGTGCAGTGCCCTCGCCTCGGCCACGGTCCTGGCGGTGTCGTGTGCCAGCAAAGGCGAGACCTCGAGCGAGACAAATCCGTCCACCCCAGCGGTCCGCTGATAAATCGGTGCAAACAGATCGGCCGCCTGGGTGAGATCAGCGACCGCCAGCTCGAAGAACAGTGCCTCATCCGACTTGCCTCCCGCGACCAGCCGCCTGATGTCGTCGTCATACGAATGGCTGTGCGCAACCGCATGGTCGAAGATGGTCGGGTTCGACGTCAGTCCCGTGACCGACAGCTCGTCGATGTAGCGCCGCAACGTGCCGCTGGTCAGTAGATCGCGGGTGATGTTGTCGAGCCACAGGCTCTGACCCAGCGCGTGCAGTTTCTGTGTCGCTTTCACTGCTCGTCTCCCTTTTCATAACTTTCGAGGATGCGCAGCTTGTCATCGATCATGGCGCAGTGCTTCGCCGGATACAGCCGAAACGCCCGCCCGAACAGGAAGACACACTGGTGCATCATCCTGCAGCCTCCTACGCGGGTTGCGGATTCCGCCATGGTCCATCCGGACCGATCAATGCCTCCGCCTCCTCTGGCCCCCAGGTGCCCGGCTGATAGGGATAGACCGGTGCCGCGTTGTCCAGGATCGGCTCGACGATGCGCCATTGGGCGTCGACGATATCGTCGCGCCCGAACAGTTCGCCCAGCCCGCGCATCGCGTCGCCCAGCAGCCGCTGATACGGCGGCAACAGGTTCGGCGCATGTTCGGTCAGGATCAGCTCGACATCCTCGCCCACCATGCGCTCTCCGGGCAGCTTCACCCGCACGCCCATCGCGATGCTGACATCCGGGCTGATCCGCATCCGCACGTGGCCGGAACTCAGCGGCACCAGTTCGTCGAAGGTCTCCCGCGGCGGCCGCTTGAAATGCACCACCACCTCGGTCGCGTTCACCGGCAGCTTCTTGCCGGCACGGATGAAGATCGGCACGTCGGCCCAGCGCCAGCTCTCGATGAACAGCTTCACCGCCACGAAGGTCTCGACCGTGGAACCCGCGCCCACGCCGGGCACCGACTGATAGCCGGCATACTGCCCGCGCACCACATGCGCCGGGTCGAGCGGCCGCACCGCCTTCAGCAGCGCCGCCTTCTGATCGCGCATCGCCTCGTGCTCTTCGCCGGTCGGCGGGTCCATCGTCAGTTGCGCGAGTACCTGCAGCATGTGGTTCTGCACCACGTCGCGGAGCGCACCGGTTTCATCATAGAAGCGGCCGCGATCGTCCACGCCGAAATCCTCCGCCATGGTGATCTGGATGCTGCCGACGTGGTCGCGGTTCCACAGCGGTTCGAATATCGAATTGGCGAACCTCGTGTAGACGATGTTCTGCACCGGCTCTTTGCCCAGGTAGTGGTCGATCCGGAAGATCGCCTCTTCGGGAAAGAACTTCGCCAGCAGCCTGTTCAGCTCGCGTGCCGTCTCCCGGTTGTGACCGAACGGCTTCTCGATCACCAGCCGCGCGTCGGCCGCGCAACCCGACTGCGCCAGCGCCTCGGCCACGGTGCCGAACAGACTCGGCGGCACGGCAAGATAGTGCAGCGGCCGTTTCGCCTCGCCAAGCTGCTTGCGCAGCTCCGCGAACGTGGCGGTGTCGTTGTAGTCGCCGTCGACATAGCGCAGCAGCTCCAACAGACGCTGCACGGCCTTCCGGTCGGTGGCACCGTGCTGCTGCAGACTGTCCGCCGCGCGCGACTTCAACTGATCGAGCGTCCAACCAGCCTTGGCAACGCCGATGATCGGCACATTCAGCCCCTCGTCGCGTATCAATCCCAGCAACGACGGGAAGACCTGTTTGTACGCCAGATCACCGGTCGCGCCGAAGAACACGATCGCGTCGGACGGCTGCACCGCCATCGCCGCCTCCTATGCCTTCTTCTCGAGATGGCCGCCGAACGCGAAACGCATCGCCGACAACAGACGGTTGGCATACTCGGCGTTGCCGCGCGATTCGAACCGCGCATACAGCGCCGCGCTGATCACCGGCGCCGGCACACCCTCATCGATCGCGGCGTGCAGCGTCCAGCGCCCTTCACCGGAATCCGAGACCCGGCCAGCAAAATTCGCCAGCGCCGGGTCCAGCCGCAACGCGCCCGCAGTCAGATCCAGCAGCCACGAGCCGACCACACTGCCGCGCCGCCACAGTTCCGCGACCTGCGCCACATCGATCTGATACCGGTAATGCTCCGGCTCACGCAGCGGTGTGGTTTCGGCGTCCACCTCATGCGTCTTCAGGCCGATATCGGCGTTCTTGATGATGTTGAAGCCCTCGGCGAACGCCGCCATCATGCCATACTCGATGCCGTTGTGTACCATCTTCACGAAGTGACCGGCGCCGTTCGGGCCACAATGCAGGTAGCCGTACTCCGCCTGCGACGGCTCGCCGCTCGCGCCCGGTGTGCGCGGTGCCGTCTCGACACCCGGTGCCAGCGAACGGAAGATCGGATCAAGATGCTTCACGATCGCGTCCTCGCCGCCGATCATGTGACAATACCCGCGCTCCAGACCCCACACCCCGCCGCTCACGCCGACATCGACATAATGCAGCCCCTTGACCTTGAGTTCGCCGGCACGCCGGATGTCGTCGTGGTAATAGGAATTGCCGCCTTCGATCACGATGTCGTCCCGCTCCAGCAGCGGCACCAGCGCATGCAGCACGGAATCCACCGCCGCGGCCGGCAGCATCAGCCACACCGCGCGCGGCTTCGACAAAGTCTTGACGAAATCCGCCAGGCTGGTCACGCCCCTCGCACCCTTGGCGACCGATTGCTGCACCGTGTCGGCGTGGCTGTCGTAAACCACGCACGTGTGGCCCGCCTTCATCAGCCGCTCGACCATGTTGGCGCCCATGCGGCCAAGCCCGATCATGCCCAGTTCCATCGTGCTTCTCCTCAACCTGCGTGTTGGTTCATGCCGGCAATCGCCCGATCGCCTGCCTGGAGGCGGCGAGCTGGTCCAGATCGGGATGACGTGCCATGCCTCAACCTCGCGTGTTTGTTCGCATCTGATCCAGGCCATAGAGTGCCGCGCCCAACAGCGCCGCACGAGCGGTCACGACATGTACCGGCATCGCCGCAAGCAGGTCCGACATCCGACCCTTGTTGACGAACGCCTGCACGAAACGTCCGTCGGCAAGCTTCGACAGGATATGGGCCGGAATGCCGCCGGCCAGATAAACGCCCCCCGTTGCCAGCACCTTCAGTGCCAGATTGCCGGCCTCATCGCCGAGGATCGTTACGAACATCTCCAGCGCCGCCGCCGCCAGTGGATTGCCCGAGGCGTCATCGACGCCGGCCTGCGAGATCAGCGGCGTCCGGTCCGCCGCCTGTGACAATTCAGCCGCGAACGCGGCCGGTTCCAATTCTGGCTGCCTCTCGCGCAGGTAGTCATAGATGTTGGCGATGCCGAGACCCGAACAGACGCGTTCGCACGACACATGTCCGAAGCGATCGGCGAGATACCGCCGCAGCGCGGACTGCCGCTCGTCCGTGGGCGCGAAGCTCGCGTGGCCGCCCTCCGACGAACAGGCGATGTAGCCGGTGCCGTTCCATACCAGGAACGCTTCCCCAAGACCGGTCCCCGGTGCGACCACGGCAATCGGCCCGTTCGGCTCCGCTCCGCCTGCGTTGATGCAGTGTAGCTCCGTCGGCCGGAGCTGTGGCACAGCATAGGCGATCGCCTTCAGATCGTTCAGCAGCATGACACGCTGCAGCCCGAGGCTCTGGCACAGCGCAGCTTCGTCCATATCCCAGGGCAGGTTGGTAAGGTGCGCACGACCGCCGATCACCGGTCCCGCAACGTCGAAGCAGGCATACTCGGCGGTCTGGTTCTGTCGCGTCAGGAATTCACGCGCAATGGCATCCAGGCCGGGGTAGCTGCCGCTATGGAACTCCGCTTCTGCGACCGGCTGTCTCACCCCTGACGAGGGTGCATAGAGTGCGAGCAAGGTCTTCGTTCCGCCGATATCACCGGCCAGTAGCATTTGAGCATATCCCTAGGGTCGTCGGTTGAGCCCACGTTCCCGTAGGCGGCGCTGCGGATAGTGTCGGATGAGCCCGTGTCTGCATGCAGCCATGTCGCGGCAACACAGTGAATGGTACTATAGGCAGTGAGGTATGCAAGAGCGGTGGCTTGTGCATCCGTTCTAGCGAAAGGCTGGCAACCTGCGATGTCAGTACGATGACAATTCCTCGTCGAAGTGGACGTTTGGGCACGAAATGCAGAGCTGGGCAGTGTGTCAAAGGTTGCGTGGATCTCGGTCGCCAGCCCATGAGGCCAGGCGAGGGTGACGATCATTGCGTATTGAAGAAATGGCAGCGCAGATCCACAAGAAAAACGGCTTCATCGCCGCGCCGGACCGCGAACAGGCGGTAGCCGCCAGCATCCGTCACCCCGGCCTCCCGACCGGCTGAGACCGGGGTTCCTTCGACGATAATCTGCCCGCCATCGCCCATCCCGGCGGCCGGCGCGCCGGCAAGCCGGCGCAGTGTCGCGGTCTGCGCACCGTCGTCGGAGGACGAGCGCACCCGGAACGCGATATCGGAAATGGCATTTCCATCCGTGTCAATCTTGAGCTCGCATAACGCCTCAGGCGCGAACACTTCCGCGGTGGCGGGCCACGGCGGATTTATTTCCTCAGACGGATGCACGTTCATGATCAGGCTCGACTTGCCCGGGCAATCACCTACCTACCTGGCCCACATGGTATCCCAGTCGATTTTCAACATCCCCCGCCCTATGGAAGCCGCGCTCCATCAACGCCTTTATCCTCGTCTCGCTGGCCGGGCGGTCAATAGACGCAAGAAAGGCGTCCCACTCAGGCGCGATTTCCGCATCGGGCGGCAGGCTAGCAATGTTGACCAAGTGCTTTGTGTCCGCGATGGCCTGTTTGTCGAACGAAGCAATGCGCACTGCAAGCGCATCGACAAAGCCATCGAGCTCTTCGTCCGGCAAAGCACGATTGACGTAGCCGTAAAGCTCGGCGAGGTCGCCTGGAATATCGTCCGCCCCGAGCAGCACTTCCAACGCACGCCCACGGCCTATGAGGCGGGGTAGTCGTGCCATCGGTCCGCCGCCCGGGACCAGGCCGGCACCGACCTCCCATTGCGACAAGATAGCTTTTTCCCGACTCGCAAAGCGCATATCGCTCGCGAGTGATAACTCGCTTCCAACCCCCGTGGCGCGTCCGCGGATCAGGACAATTGAGACCACAGGAGCGCGGCTTAGACGCACCAGCATATCGGGAAGCGCCTGCAACCCCGTCGGGCCTGGAGGCAGGCTCGTTGTGTCTTCGGGTTTCGCCAGTAGGTCATAATGCGTCAAGAAGAAGCCCTCGACGGCGCTATCGAAAACAACAACCTTGACATGCTCATCGGTTTCGAGTGCTGTGATAATTGCGTTCAATTGCGGAACGGTCTCCGGACCGAAGATATTCAGTGGCGGGTGATCAAACGTAGCTCGCCAGTAAGACGCCGAACGTCGCACGAGACGGATCTGTCTCGGATTTGTTATGGCGTTCATGCTTGCCTCCGAGATCTGAGCCGCACACTCCGCAGGTGCCCGTGCCGCGGCCAACCTACCGGCCCCCGCGGCAGCGACTAGGTATGTTCCGTTCGTAAGGGAGTAAATATTCGCCAGTCGGCAGACACTCTTCCGCAATGCGGTTGGGTTCGGAAACACGCCGTGCCATCCGAGGGCTGCAGAGGTCGTCGGAGTAATGCCGGATCGCAGTGACCAACTGTGGCCGCGAGGGGGCGACTCCGCTCTTCCCGATGGAGCGAGCTGTTATGGTGAACAGTCCAGTCCACGACGCGGATTGCGATGTCGTGGCGCGGCTGCGGAGGCGAATCGCGCTGTTGCACGGACACAGGCGATCGAGGGACCGCCGGTTTGCCAGCGCGGTAATGGGCCCGTCAGGCCGGGGGGATCACGGTCCGTCGTCCTCCCCAATTTCGTCACCGACTTCGCCAGCTTCATCAGCTATTACGGCAATCGTCGCACTGGTGTCTCGGCCTCTGACTGTCCGCATCGAGCGGGACATTGAGGCTGCGATCGGGCCCCGCCATGCGCTGGACCATGCCGATGACATCGTGTTTCGACGCGCGTAAAGTCCGCGCCACACTGCTGACGTGCTCGACTTTCGGTGCGCCATTGTCGAATTCCTGCAAGTTGGCCCGCATCCTTCGCAGGTTGAAGAACAGCGTCTTTTGCGCAGCGGTTGTGCCCATTATTGTCAAAGGCCAGTTATGCAGAACGTATTGCTGGATGCTTGCTCGCACCCACCATGTGGCGTACGTGGTAAATCGTACACCTGATCTGGATCAAACCGACAAAGCGCGCGCATCAGTCCCACATGGCCCTCACCGAGCAGCTCTTCCCATGGCAGGCCGTAGCCGCGATACGCTCGGGCGATCTGCACTACGAGAGGCAGATGACAGTTGGCCAGCGTGTGGGCGGCGGAGACGTCGTGGTGGTCACGCCAGCGGCTGCACAGCTCCCGCTCCACCTCGGCCCCCAGTATGGGGAAACTGTGTATCCTGCTGATGTACCACGACAAACCGGTACCTGTACTGGCTGATGGTGGGTTCTTTCTCATGCTTCGGATGCCTTCCTTATCGACGGCTCACCGGATCCCGAACGTCGTCTCGTTGCGACAACGAGGACGATACTGCTATCAATCAAGGAAGCCCGTGAATACTCATCGATAGAGGGACACTCTCTCGTGCTGCGATCGACCGAGGATATTCATGACCGTCAATTTGCGCGGCTGGCCGGTTGCGGCGCCGTTGCAGAGGTCGGTGCGCTCCAGTCCCGCGACCAGCGCGGGAGCGCCACCGTTATCGAGCAGGCTGCGGAAATCCGAACGCTGCACGGAGACGCGGCTGATCGATCCATCCGCCAGCACGCCGACCGCTTTCCAGCCGGACGGACCTTGCCGCATGACGTAGCTGAGTTCGTTCGGCGTTCCGCCCGCGGGGACAATGCAGCTCTGCACGATGACACGGGCACCGACATTGCGCAGATCCGGCGTCATGCGGAATGTCTGGCCGGAGTAGCTGTCGAAAGTGCCGGTGTGACTGGACACCGTGCAGCGGCGGAACGTATCCTACACCTGACTCTTCTGCTCGGGCGTGAGAACGGCGTCTGCCGGCCAGCCTTCATCGCAGCCAGCAATGCGTCCTCAAGCCGCTGGACCGGCAGCGCAGCATCCGACAGGGACGCCGCTCCATCCGATTGTTGGAGCCGCCAGCAGCGCGCCGGTCGCGAGACCCAGCAGCTTGCGCCGCCCGATCAGATTGCAACCATCGCGGCGAGCTTGTCTCGTTACCCCTCTCCATCACCCGATGCGGCAACCGTCGGACAGACGGCCGGAGTAGCGGTTCCAGATTTGCGTCGAACCCAGTAGCGGAATGCCGATGAAGCCACGCAAATTGAGCCGGCCGGCATCGTCCACCCACAGCTGCGCCCGATAGTTCTTGCCATTGCGCGGATCGGTAACGTCGCCGAGCCAGCGCCCGTCCGCTGTCGGGATCTCGTTCCGGATAATGGTCAGCTCGCATTGCGGCCGGCCTTGCACATCGGTTGGCATCGGCTCGGCCGGCGCGCGGTCGATGCCGACGATCCGGCCGCACAGGGCATCGCCACACAGGGCGATCTCAACCACGCCATGACCTCCCTGGGTCGACCAGGTACCGAGCGGCGTGCCGCCCGCTCTGGCTACCGCCAACAGCGATACCAGTATCAGCGCGAGGCTAGCCGGCAAACTCAGAGTGCGGATCATCGCAGTCATCCTCTGCTGGATTGGCTTGCCGGCCGCAGCGCGGACCCCACACGCCAGCCAGAGAGCGCGGCAAGCAGCGCGGGCAGGAGCATCAGGCTGGCAATCAGTGTGCAGCCCAGGCTGATCAGCAGCAGCGCGCCCATGCTAGCAGTGCCGGGATGCTGCGAGAGGGCGAGCGAGCCGAACGCCGTGCCGGTGGTGAGCGCCGAGAACACGATCGCCCGCGCCGTCGCTGATCCCAGCGGTGCGCGGCGTCCCGCGCGCCAGTTCATCACGAAATAGATGTTGAACGAGACGCCCACGCCGAGCAGCAGCGGCAGCGCGATGATGTTGGCGTAGTTGAGTGGCAGGGACAACGCGACCATCGCCAGCACGGTCAGCAGCGCCGACAACAGCAGCGGAGCGAGCACGAGGGCCGCGTCCAATACCCGGCGCAACACCACCAGCAAGATCGCTGCGATCGCCAGCACCGCCGCGATTGCCGCGGAGCGGAAGGCGCCGACGATCGTCGCACTGGTTGCCTCGATCGTCACCGCAGAGCCGCCAGCGTCGGGCGCGATCTGCGTCACTTGCGTTACGAACTCCCGCAGCCCTTGCGTGGAACGTGCAGCCGATGTCGGCACCACCTGCACCCGCGCCCGGCCATCCGGCAACAGCCAGTCTCGCGCCGTGTCGGGCGGGATCGATTGCAGCGTCGCGGGTTCGGCCGCGAGTACAGCGCGCAACCGGTCCAGCTCGTCGGGCAGGAAGCGGGTCAGTGCGCCATTAGCGGCCAGGAGCACCGCATCAGGGGCCGCTGCGAGCCGGTGCAGATCGCCCGCGATGGCTGCCAGCGGATGATTGGCGGGCAGCCGGGCCAGAGCTGGGTCGATCTCAGCCAGCGCCGATACGGCCGCGCGGCGGATCTGCTCAGCGGTCACTGCCGCAGCCGGTGCCTGCGGCGGCAGCAAGGTGGGCGCCAGGATCGTATTGGCGTCGGCGATCAGAGCGAGCTTCTGCTCCTGGTCACCCGGCACAAAGCTTTGGATAGAGAGCACGCGCGAGACGATGGACAGCGCCTTCAGCCGTGCCGCCAATGTCGCGGCGTCTTGCACGTTCGGTGCCAGGATGTCGATGGTGAAAGGGTTGGTCAGCGGATCGTCGATCAGCCGGTAGAGCGTGCGCATCGCCTCGGTGTTCGGATTCTTGGTGTGCAGCGGGTCGGCGTCGAATGCCAACCGCGGGGCCACCGCCAATGCGACCACGATGAGCACACCAAATACCGTCAGGATCGGCATCCAACGCCGACTCACCAGCGGATCGATCGGCGCAGCCCAGGCGAAGCCAACCTCCACTTGCTCACCGCGCGGACGGCAGAGGGTGATCGCCGCCGGCAAGAAGGTCATGGTGCAAAGAAACGCGATCAGCATGCCGAAGCCGGCGATCAGCCCGAGCTCGGCCACGCCGCGAAAAGCGGTCGGCGCGAAGGCGAGGAAACCCGCAGCGGTCGCGGCGGCCGCCACCAGAATGGCGCTTCCGGCGCGGCGCGCCGTGGCGGCCATCGCCCGCGCTGGATCGGGGTACTCGTGTCGCGCCTCGCGGTAGCGGACGCTGAATTGGATGGCGAAATCGACCGCGATGCCGACGAACAGAATGCCAAACCCGACAGAGACCAGGTTGAGCGTGCCGACCGCTGCGGCGGCGAACAGCAACGTCAGCATCAGCCCGAGTCCGAGCGTGCCCAGGATCGGCACGATCAGTCGCCAGCTGCGCACCGCCAGAAACAGCCAGAGCGTGATCAACAACACGCTGGCGATGAGCCCGGCGACGGCGCCTTGGGCGACGGTGGCGAATTCCTCATCGGCCAGCGCAACTGAGCCGGTCACGTTCACGTGCGCCTGGCCGGACTGGACGAACGGCAGGCTCTCCGCAGCATAGCGAAGCGCCACGGTTGCCGCGCCACCGGGCTGCAGCGCGCCATAGTCCAGCTTCGGCTGTGCCAGGACGAACCGGTATTTGCTGCCGAGATCGGCGAGGCCACCGCCGAGCAGCCGGGTCCAGGAAAGCGGCTGCGGATGCCCCGCGACGGCCTGTGCCAGCGCCTCATGGAAGGTGCCGAGTGAACCCACATATGGTCCAAGGTCGGCATCGCCTTTGGTGACGCCGGTACCCATTAGGCCGAGCGCGGAAAACAGGCCGCGCGCGGTGGGATCGGCGGCGAGCTGGCCGAGGAACGGCTGCGCGTCAATGGTGCGGTCCATCAGATCGGCGAGCTGCTTGGTATCGAGGAACAGCAGCCCTTCCCGTTCCAGATAGGGCGAGGCATCCGGCCGGCGTACGCTGGCGAAATGCGCTGGATCCGCGGCGAGCTTCGCCGCCAGCTCCTTGGCAGTGGTGTCTGCCTGCTCGGGCTCCGCGGCGTCGATGACCGCCACCAGGAGGTCGTTGAACTGCGGGAACGCGCGTTGGAATGCTGCCTGGCGCTGCCGCCAGGGCAGGCTGTCGGCGAACATCTTGGCGGTATCCGTGCTCACACTGAGATGGCCGGCCGAATAGATGGCGGCGAATCCGGCCAGGTACGATGCCAAACAGCACCACGAGCCGGGCGTGGCGCCGGCACTCCTCGACCACCCAAGCGAGCAGGCGCTGCAGCATCATCGGGCAGCCCGCCGGGTAGCTGCGTATGCCGCCGGCGCCGCAACCGCCGCCGAAAGCGGCACGATCATCGCCAGACCGCATAGGCCATCGCGCAAGTCGAGCGCAGACATTGAACTCGCTCCCAGTTCTGTGTGACACGCAAATAGACACGGCACGCAAAATCGGTATTCCGCTATCCGTGCATATGTCTCATCCGCTATCCGAAGCAGTGAGCCAGTTCCCGGTTCTGCTCAAATATCGTCATCGAGGTTACTGGCGGGAAGCGGCTGGAATTTATCAAGCCGCTGCCGCTCACCGCGTCTGAGGCCAGCATGCGGTCGCGCATTTGGTGAATGCCGCATTCTCCGCCGCGGTCGTGGAGTGCGCCCACCGCGCCCACTCACCGACCATCTAAGATCAGTCGAGCTGGAGCAAATACTCGATATTCGGCAGACACTCTGCCGCGCTGCGATCGAATGGTTCGACGCTTCGCGCGCGCAGTCTGACTACTCAGCAAGGTGGGGCCCCGATTGCCGTGATCATCGTGCTTTGCTGCTGCCTCACGATCCGCCGTACGTCGGACGCAGATTGAAGCAAAGCCCTGGCCAACGCTCGGCCAGCACTTGCAGGGCGCGCCAGGGAGTCCAATCTGCCGACCAGAACGTGACACGGAAGGTATCGTGCTCGGTCGCCAGCCCGGACCGGACCTGCGCCTCCTGACCGGTGACAATGTCCTCGGCGACATGCCGCAGTGGCTGGGTCGTGCCCCAGTGTTCGCAGAGCCAGTGGAGCGCCACCGGATCATCCGGGCCCAGCCTGAGGACCTGGTCGGTCACTGGAACCAGCGAACGGACACGCCTGGCTCACGCCGTTGGCCGCAGGCGCTTAAGTTAGCACTAGCGGTCTACGACCGGCACAACGGACTTCGATCTCCGTGACATCCGACGAGAACCCATGGCGATCTATGTCGGGGTGTCACCTGGTGACATTCCGCGGAACGCACCACTGCTGCGCCGGTTCTTCGACGCGCTCCTGAACGTCAACACCTCGACGACCCCGGAGCAGGACCCGTCGTGCGTCGGAGCGGCAAGGTATGTAGACGTCGGCCGCCTCCGCCGCGATTATCGTCACTGCAAAGCACTCTTGATGGTCGGTCGCACCGCGATCTCGATAATCACAGCGCAAGAAGCGGATATTGCCATGGAGAGGTTCGTATGGTCGAGGATATCATGAGCACATCGCACTCGCGTCGCCGCTTATTGCGGCTGACAGGTGCGGCCGTGGCTACCGCCGCATCGCCGAGGGCACTGTACGCCGGGCAGCAAGACGCAGGCGCACCGGTCAGTTTCCGCGCCGCATCCGCAAGCGCAACGGCGTTCGACGAAGTGTGGCAGACTGTCAAAGACCGGTTCTATGATCCACAGCTGCACGGGCTGAACTGGACCGCAGTCCGGGAGCGCTACAGCCCGGACGCCGCAAGCGCGACGTCGGAGGACGCGCTGGCCGACGTCATCAACCGCATGCTGTCCGAGCTCCAGGCGTCGCACACACGCTATTACACGCCGGACGAGCCTGAATACTACCAGCTGGCCGATATCTTCGCCGGCGCGTTGCGGCGGCGCGGACTGGAGCGTGCCTTCCCGGGCGGCCACATCTCCTATCCTGGTATTGGCATCCTCTCCCGGACCAATGCGCATGGCTGCAGCTTCGTCAGCGGCGTCATCGAGAATACGCCAGCGCAGCAGGCTGGCCTGCTTGCCGGCGATGAAATTGTCTCCGCCGATGGTGCATCGTTCCAGCCGGTTGGGTCGTTCAGGGGCAAGGTCGGCGAGCCGGTCGTCCTGGCACTGCGGCGCTTCGGCACGGTGGTGCAGGTAACGGTCACGCCTGCGGATATCGAACCGAACAGCATGTTCCTCAATGGCATGCAAACCAGTGCCCGCGTGATCCAGGCCAACGGCCGGCGTATTGGCTACGTCCACGTCTGGAGCTATGCTGGCTATCCCTACCAGCGCGCACTCGAACATCTCATCGCGGACGGCACATTGAAAGATGCCGACGCGCTGATCTGGGACCTTCGCGACGGCTGGGGCGGGGCAATCCCCGAGTACTTGGACCTGTTCAACACGCGGGCGCCGACGATGCAAATGACAGATCGCAATGGCGCCCATGAATTTGAAGACGTCAAGTGGCGCAAACCCGTCGCGATGCTGGTCAATGGCGGCACCCGCAGCGGCAAGGAAATCCTCGCATTTGGTTTCAAGAAGTATCGCCTGGGCGAGGTGATCGGTACCCGCACGGAGGGCGCGGTGCTGGCTGCGACGGCGTTCCTGATCGGCGGTGGCCTGCTGCTTCTGGCGGTCGATGACGTGCTGATCGACGGCGTCCGACTGGAAGGTGTTGGCGTCGCACCGACGATCGAAGTGCAGGCCGGTCCGACCTCCGGAGAGCCCGGCGATCCTCAACTTGACAGAGCAATTGCGCTACTGTCCGAAGGCTGAGGTTCGGAACACACGAGCGCAGTCGCCCCTTGACCTGACGGATCTGTGGGAAACGCTCAGTGACAGGGCCGGACAACTTTCGGCCACGTCACCCCTTCCGCAGCAGCTGTATCATCTCCACCGGCGGATCCGGGTTGGACCGCATCCAACGACACCGCGCCTCGTCGAACCATTCGGTGGATAGGCCCCGCCCCCGCGCCGCCTGAGCTTGTGCTTCAAACGCAATCACCGACCCGACGTGATAACAGGGGCTGTTCGTCTCGGCGCGGGGAACGGCGGCTTCGACCCTGAGTTGCCATTTGCTGCCAGTCTTTGGGCTCCCCAAGGTCACGACCGAGCGGCCGTTGAATGGTCGGGGCAGCGGGGTTGTGCGCGGCGCTGACGATCGGCAGCATTTCTGGCGCTGTGGGAGGAAGGAGCACAAACATCATGACCAAGCGCCATATTTTTACCGAGGCCGTGAGTGCCGCGCTGTTCGGTATCGTTCTTGCGATCGCCGGCGCTGGAGGCGCTGCGCAGGCACAGACCCCCGGTCCGGTTCAACCATGGGGTCTACCGCCATTGCCGGCAGGTATCGGTCCAGTCGAGAAATTCGCCGACATCAGCAACACGCCGCAGGGTCAGTTCCTCGAAGGCGGAGCGTTCGACACTCAAGGCAATCTGTGGTTCGTGGCGATCGGCAGTGGGTGGGTTTCGTATCTGACCCCGGACGCCAAGTTGGTACCGGTATTCAATTGCAATCCCCCGGCTGATCTCGGTCAAACCTGTGAGCCGCAGGGTACGCGGTGGTACGACGGCAAGCTCTACCTCACGTCGCGGCACCGCGGCATTCTGGTCTACGACCCGCAGACGAAGCAGGTCAGCACCCTGGTCTACACCTACCGTAACCAATTGTTCAAAGGCCCCAACGATCTCGACTTCGATGCCGAAGGCAATCTGTTCTTCACCGATCCCTGGGGAACCGGTCCCGGCCCAAGCGCGGCTGACCGCACGGGTGCCGTCTATCAGTATTCACACGACGGTGTTCTGCGCCGGGTAATGGACAGCGGTTCGTTCCCGAACGGCATTGCGGTGTCACCCAACGATGCCGTACTGGCCATCGGCGACTGCCGGGAAGGCCGCGTCTGGTACAGTGCCTTCATGACCGGCCCCACGATGGGCTGCCCGCAATGCTCCAAGGATCCGCTGCATCTGACCTTTGCCGGGGTCAAGGCAGGCACCTATGTGCCTGGCAACAGCTGTCCCGATGGCATCCATTACGACGCCCATGGCAATCTGTGGGCGCAGTTGGGTGGTCTCGGCGGCATTGTCGAGATTGATCCGCGCGGTCTGATCCTGGGCTTCGTGCCGATCCCGAATGGCGACGCCGCAACGACCAACTTCGCGTTCGGCGGGCCCGATAACCAGTACATTTACTTCGAGGGTGCCAACAGCGGGACCTTCTGGCGCTTCAAGGCGCCCTATCCTGGCCTGATCGGTCCGGGGGGTGTTCGCCTGCCGGCGCAACCATGAAACGTCATGGTTCGCCTGTGGGTGCGGCTGGGCAAACGGGTCGGAGCGGCCAAACTTTACGGTCGCTGACGACCCCGAAGCCGACCTTCATGTCCGCACCGGCGACGGGTCGGACCGCTCGGGGAGAGGTCATTCGCCGCAAATCGTTGGTCGTGCTGCCGGACCGGCTCACGTCAGTTCATCCAGCAGCGCCTTCGCCTCGTTCAAATCGGCGGTGTTGAAGCCTTCGGTAAACCAGCCGTAGATCGGCGCGAGGACATCGCGGGCTTCCGCACGGCGGCCCTGTTCACGGCGGAGCCGGGCGAGGCTCGTGGCGGCCCGAATCTCCCAGAGCTTGGCCCCTTGCTCCTGGGCGATGCTCAGGGCCTTGCGATACAATTCCTCGGCGCCCGCGGCATTCCCCTGGCGCAGCAGCAACAGTCCTCTGCGGCGGTTCAGCTCCGTCACGAACCAGCGCTCCCCGGTTTGCGCGACCAACCTGATTGCATCGTCCAGCAGCGTCTCGGCTTCCCCAACCCGTCCAGCGGCTTCGTATCCTGCGACCAGCAGGCCGATGAAATGCGGCAGCCACATCGCCGCTCCGGTTTCCCGGTAGGCCGCCACACCACTGCGCAGCAGCGCTATCCCGCCTCCCACGTCACCGTCCGGAACCATCGCGCGGCCGCGGAATATTGCCCCCCAGGCAAGATAGAAAGGCAAACCCTGTTCCGTCGCCACCGCTGTCAGTTCGTTCGCCCGGCTGTGCAACGCTGCGGAGTCCCCGGCGAGCGAAGCCTGCAGGGCGCCGATCGCCAGGCTCACGGCCAGGGATGTTGGATGGGCCAATCGCCGTGCGTCAGCGATCGCTGCGGCGCTCCGTGCGAGCGCCTGGTCCGGATAGCCGAGACAGAATAGCGCGAGTCCCAGGAATGCCTGCGTCATCAGCGGGTGGGAACCGGCCTGATGGACCAACGCGCCATGGATGGCCGGATCATAAATGGTCAGCAGTTGCTCCAGATGCGGTCGGGAATCTGCAAACCCACCCGCCAGCAAAAGACTTTGTCCGCAGGCGCTGTGACCCAGCACGCGACCAGCTGAATCGTCTCGATCTCCGCTCAGGCGCAGCAATTCCTCGCCCACACGCCGCGCCTGATCGAGTTCGCCGCGATACACGTGAACCATTGACTGCCCATAGGCCACCTGACGGAACTCCGGCGGCGAACCAAGCTGTTTCCAGAGCTTGCACATATGGGCATATGCTTGGTCGACCTCAGGCGCAGCCTGCCCCTTAAGAAAGCGTAACAAGGCGCCGAGTGCGCTGCGAATTTCGAGCTCTCGACGTGGCCGTGCAGGACCGTCTGGCAGCAGCATCACCTGGTCCAGCGCTTTCTGGAACTGTGCCGCCGCCTCTGCCAGCGCCGAGCGCGCGACCGACCGCCGTCCCGCCATGGCCCAGAACTCGATGGATTTTTCCACCAGGCCAGCCTCGGCGTAATGCCAAGCGAACAGTTCGGGCTGGGTCCCCATCAGCTCCCCGGACTGTGCCTGAAGCGCCTGGGCGATGCGCATGTGCAAATTCTGCCGAGAACCGCGCAGCAGGCTGCCGTAAGCCGCGTCCCGCACCAACGCGTGCTTGAAACTGTAAACCGCGTCGGGCGGCATGCCACGCTGGTACACCAGCTCGGACGCGACCAGTCGAGCAAGCGCGGCTTGCAGTTCATCCTCGGGAAGAGCCCATATCGCTCGCAGCAACCCGTAGGGAAACTCGCGTCCGATCGCGGCGCCGATCTGTGCCACCAGCCTCGCCGACTGCGGGCGGTCGAGCCGCGCCAGCAGCGAGGCATACAGGCTGGTCGGAATCGCCAGCGGCGGCAGCGCTCCATCGATGACATAACGATCCGTCTCCGCCCGCAGCAGCCCACTCTCCAACACGCTCTTGGTCAGTTCCTCGACGAACAACGGCACGCCGTCGGTGCGATCGGCGATCTGGTCGGTGACGGCATCCGGGAGCGCCTTACCGGCGACCTGCGCGACCAGCGCGATCCGGTCGCGCCTGTCCAGGCGGTTCAGGGCCAGCATCGTCACCCGCGGCTGGCCGGCCCAGGGCGGCTGAAACTCGGGTCGAAACGTCACGATCAGCAGCACCTTCAGGTCGCGGGCGTGCTCGACAATAATGTCGAGCAGCTCGCGCGAGGTCGCGTCGATCCAGTGCGCGTCTTCAAAGATCACCACCACGGGCTGTTGGCGCGCAAGACCCTCGAGGTGCCGGCTCAACGCCTCCAGGATCCGCTGTTTCTTCCGCGCGGGATTGAGGTTCGGCAGGGACTGACCCTCGGGCACAGGCAACATGAGCAGATCGAGCACGAAGGCCACGTCCTCATCCGGCAGATCGGCGCGTGCCGCCAGGGCCTGGAGCTTCTCGAGCCGCGACGCGGGCGTGTCTTCGCGCACAAACCCCGCTTCCCGTCCGAGTTGGTCGACGAACGGAAACAGCGGGCTGTCCTGATGATGGGGCGAGCAGAAATAGCGCAATCGGAAATGCGGCTCGGTGGTGAGGCGCTCCTCCAGCGCCACAGTGAGGCGCGACTTGCCGAGGCCGGCTTCCCCCGAGACCAGCACGATCTGACCCTCGCCGGCGCTGACACGCGCCCAGAGGCGCAGCAGCAGATTGGTCTCCTCCTCGCGGCCGACCAGCCGCATCAACGCCGGACCGCGCAGCGCCTCGAAGCGGCTCACCGTGACGGTCTCGCCCAGTACCTTCCAGGCCCGCACGGGCTCGTTGCCGTCGGTGGAGTCGATCGTGCCAAGATCGCGACAGTCGAACAGGCCGCCGATCAGCAGCCTCGTGGCCGGCTCAATCGCCACGATGCCCGGTTGCGCCGATAGCCGGAGCTGCATTGCCAGGTTCGGAGCGTCGCCGACGATCTCGCGGTCCTCTCTCGCGCCGCCACGGCTGAGGTCACCGATGATCGCCATGCCCGTCGCGATCCCCACGCGACATTGCAGTGGCGCGCCCGCGCCATGTCTCGCGGTGCCGACCGCCGCGCACAATGCGAGCCCCGCACGGACCGCCTGCTCGGCGTCGTGTTCCTGCGCCACCGGATAGCCAAACAGGACGAGCGCGGCATTGCCGAGATGGTCGACCACGAACCCGCCGTGGCGATCGATCATTTCCGCGACGCAGCGCTGAAAAGCCGCGATCGCGTCGCGCAGGTCCTCAAGACCGACACCGTCGCGCGCGCGCCGATGTTCCGATCAACTCACAGGACATGGCGGTGATCTGCCGACGTTCGGCGTCAGCGCGCGGGGAGGGATCCCGCGTGGGATCCCGTTTGGCCTCGATCGGTGGTGGCGCTATGCCGTTCGCGTCCGCCGCGACAACGGGGGCGATGAACCGATACCCGCGGCGAGGCATGGTCTCGATCCAGCGGTCGCCGCCGGGAACCTCGCCGAGGACCTTACGCAACGCCGCGATCTGAACCGTGAGGTTACTCTCCTCGACCGCCTGGCCCGGCCATGCCGCTTCGATCAGCGCGTCCTTCGAAACCAGTGCCCCGGGCCGTTCCACCAACGCATGCAACAAGGCAAGCGCCCGCCGGCCGAGCGTCAGGGGTTCGCTTCCGCGGAACAGGAGGTTGTCCTGGGTGTCCAGGCGGAATGGCCCCAGAGCGTAGATCATCACGTCGCCGAACATAGCCAATTCGGAAGTATTTCGGAAATTCTTCCGAGCGGCTTCAGGACTGGCGGCCGGGTGTTGGGCAACCTGTCATTGCGTACACCGTATGCCTGACCGACTGCCACCGGGAGGGCCACGGCAAGCACGACAATGAGGAGGGCTACTTACATGTCTCTGCGGATCAACGCCGAAGCGCCGAACTTCACCGCCAACACCACCCAGGGCTCGATCGACTTCCACACCTGGATTGGCGACGGCTGGGCGATCCTGTTCTCGCATCCCAAGGACTTCACCCCGGTTTGCACCACCGAGCTTGGCTACATGGCCGGGCTGAAGCCGGAGTTCGACAAGCGCAACACCAAGATCATCGGCCTCAGCGTCGATCCGGTGGATAACCATGCGAAATGGGCCCGGGACATCGAGGAAACCCAGGGTCACGCCGTCAACTACCCGATGATCGGCGATACCGAACTCAAGGTGGCGATGGCGTACGACATGCTGCCTGAAGGCGCCGGCACTACGTCGGATGGTCGCACCGCCGCGGACAACGCCACCGTGCGCTCGGTCTTCGTCATCGGCCCGGACAAGAAGGTCAAGGCCATGCTGACCTATCCGATGACCACCGGCCGCAATTTCGACGAGGTGCTGCGGCTGCTCGATTCCTGTCAGTTGACCGCGAAGCACACGGTGGCGACGCCGGTGAACTGGAAACCCGGCGACGACGTCATCATTCCGCCAGCGGTGTCCAACGAACAGGCCGCGGCGAAGTACCCGAACGGCTGGAGGACCGTGAAGCCGTATCTCCGCGTGGTCGCGCAGCCAGGCAACTGATACTTCGGTCATGCGATCAGTCTGGTCGACCGGTTCATCACCCAGTCGACCAGACTGGCGATCACGAGCGGCACCGGAGGAGGCAAGCAACGATCTTCCGCCAGCTCTTTGAGCCGGTTTCCTGCACCTACTCCTACCTGATCGCGAGTCGCCGCGGCGGTGAGGCATTGATCATCGATCCCGTGCTGGAGAAGGTCGATCGCTACCTGCAATTGATGCGCGAGCTGGACCTGCAGCTGGTCAAGACGGTCGATACGCATCTGCACGCCGATCATATCACCGGGCTGGGGGCGCTGCGTGACCGCACACACTGGATCACTGTGATGGGCGAGCAGAGCAGCGCACCGGGCGTACCGACTTCCAGAATGGTCACGCTGATGAATGGATTGAACCTCGCCAATCCAACGATGATGGACGTCGCAGTTCCCGCGAACATGCATCACGGCCCGCATCAGGAGGACGTCGCTCGCCGCGGCTGGGCATACTCGGCGCAGCAGGCGCTGGACCTGGTCGCACAACCCGACGTGCTGATCGATCTGCGCGAAAATGCAGAGCGCGAACGGCACGGATGCATTCTGCGAGCTCTGCATGCGCCGTATCCCGAGCTTCAGGAGAACATCAGCGAAGGTGGCCTGTTGCGTGAGTTGGCGGAGGCAACAGGCAAACGCCTGGTGTTCTCCTGTGCTTTCGGCGAGGGTTCGGCCATGGCTGTGCAAGCGGCGCAGGATGCCGGCAACGCGATTGTCGTCACACCCGCGGCATGCCGAGGCCACGCTCCGCGACGATGTTGCGCTGAATTTCATTCGTCCCGCCGGCGATCGTGCCGGAAAACGCGCTCACGAATTCGAACATTGGGCTGCCGAAAGGCTGTTCCGCGAGCATCGAGAATTCCTGGCCTTCGACCCCGGCGATCCGGACCATGAAGGAGCAGATCCGCTGCCGCAACGCCGTCACGGAAAGCTTGATGATCGACGGCAGGACGCTGGCCGATGCGTCGGGCTTTTCGTGCTCCTCCAGCACGCGTCGCAACAAACGCCGTCCCGCCTGCATTTCCGCCAGGAAGCTCACGAACTCGCGGTGGAGTTGCGTGTCCCGCAACCAGGCCGCATCGGTCTCCAGTGATTTGCGGTAGAACGCCTCGATCTCATAGCGTTGACGCTCGGCGCCCTCGAACGCGATCACCCCGCGTTCCGAGCCCAGCGTCGCCAGCGCGACCCGCCAGCCATTGTTCTCGGCCCCGATCATGTTTTCGGCGGGAATCCGGACATCCGTCAGGAAGAGCTCGCCGAACTCGGAGCGGCCGTTGGCCTGCCGGATCGGCCTTACCTCGACGCCAGGTGCGTGCATGTCCATGATGAAATAGGTGATCCCGCGATGCTTCTGTGCGTTCGGGTCGGTGCGGGTCAGCAGCAGGCAATGATCGGCGTACATGGACGACGACGACCAGATCTTCTGCCCATTGATTATGTAATGATCGCCATCGCGAACCGCCCTTGTGCGCAACGACGCGAGGTCGGAGCCGGAATTCGGCTCCGAGAATCCCTGGCACCAGAGTTCGCCGTTGGCCACACCAGGCAGGTAGCGGCGCTTCTGCTCCTCCGTTCCGTGCGGCAACAGCGTGCCGGGCATATGGATCAGCGAAATGGTGAATATGCGGGCCTGCGGCGCGTCCGCGCGGGCCATCTCATCGGCGATGGCGACCAGGTGCCGCAGCGTCAGTCCGGCGCCGCCATATTCCTTTGGCCAGTGCGGAACAGCGAGACCGACCCTGCTGCGTTCCGCCATCCACCAGCGTTGGAAGGCGACGTACTCTTCATTCGAGGCCCGGACCATGCGGGCCTTCCAGTCTGGCGGCACGACCTCTGCCAGCCAGTCGCGAATCGCCAGCCGGAAGGCCGGCAGATCGTGTTGCGCGTCCAGAATCATCATGGTTCAAGCTCCAACGCGGACCCTCCGCTGCGTGTGATCGCTGCCAGCCCGGCGGCGGCCCGATCGCGCATCGCGGTGTTCGGCATGATCAGCACTTCGTTCAGGCGCGCGCGCTTGAGGAAGATGTGCGGGTCGAAGTCCCAGGTGAAGCCGACGCCCCCGTGCAACTGCACGCAGTCGGTGGTGACGAAGACAGCGGCTTCGGTTGCTTCGGCCTTGGCGAGCGAAACCCAGATGTCCGCGTCGGGCTCGTCCGCGCTAGCCCGGTGGACGGCGTGCGCCACCATCTCATCCATCACCGCCAGCTTCGTGGCGAGGTCGGCGGCGCGATGCTTGAGCGCCTGGAAGCCCGCGATCGGTTGTCCGAACTGCTCGCGCGTCTTCATGTACGCGATCGTTCGTTCGGTGACGGAACGAGCTGCGCCGCAACTGTCCGCCGCGGTCGCGAGGGACATGGCCCGGAGCAGCGCCGTGCTGGTTGCCTCGGGATCCTCCAGCACGGCGGCGGGCCGCGCATTCTGGATGCGAATGTCGATCACCTCCCGGGTCCGGTCCCACATCGGCATCGCGTTCACTTCGGCGCCGGCCAGTTCGACGATGACCCATGCGCCGCCGGCGGGAGCGAGAACGAACGCGGCGTCGCGCGCGCCCAGGCAGCGCAGCGCGCCTGACACACCCGTGCCGGACCGTGTCAGGGCTGTCGCCCCCGGCGTGGCCGGGACCGCCGCGCTGATGTCACCGGACGCGATGCGCGGCAGCCACGCATTCCGGGTCGCGTCGGCGCCGCTTTCGACAATCGCCTGTGCGGCGGAGAGCGTGGCAATGTACGGTCCGGGCGCGGCCTGTCGTCCAATCTCGGTGTGCAGGATGGCTAGGCCATGGGCGCCCAGTCCGAGCCCGCCGTACTGCTCCGGAATGCCGAAGCCAAGCCAGCCGAGGGAGGCGGCCTGGGACCACAGTTCGCGATCGAGCGAGTTCTTGCCGTCGATGAACGCGTGCACAGCCGTGCTGCTGCTTTGCTCCGTCAGCACGGCGGCGATGCCTTCCCGCAAGGCGTCGAGCGTCGCCTGGTCCAGTGAGCCTGCCGTCTCGATCGCCGTCGTCGCCATGCGGCCTCCTACTGCTCGCAACATCGGGTGGTGCTCGCCCATGCCGGTCCGGCGCGCTGCGTCGTTTGACGGGCGCTTCGTTCGTCAGGAGGGGCATTGTCGCACATGTTTCGCGCCGTGGTCCCACGGCAGGATGTCAGGTGTACGGGCGCGGAGGTGGCGCCCCGGCTAAACGGATGCGTCTTCGTGGCATGCTCGTTTCCTCGCAAGGCTCGGTGCCTGGCCGCAGCATCGTATACCGGCGAGTATCCATTGCCCGATCCGGGGCATCAAGAGCGGGCCTTTCGGTCGGCAATCTCTGGGTTGTCGGCGGTCACTTTTGGCGTTCGAGGATGACCAGCATCTGCCAACCCACGCGGCAGAGGCGGTCACTCACGTGGGTCACCGCATCGTCAGACGGGTCCAGCACCAGTGCCCTGGCGAGCGCGGCGGTGCAGGTGCGATCGATGCCGTTTGGACCGCGGCAGAGAAACAGGGCCTTCGACATGGCGGGCGAGATGACACTGGCTTGGGCGGGGGCAGGCTGAGCGGTCAGCGGGAGGGTCGCGGACCAAAACACGATGAGCACCAATGCGACTATGGCGACTATAATGCACGGGCGCATGACTGTTCTGTCCTCACTTCGGACGGAGTTCAAAGTCCTGCATCGTCCGCAGTCGGCTGCCTGGCGGGGCATCCGGTGGGCTGGCATCAACCGTGTCATGGGCTCAGAACTCCAAGATCCAGTGGCTGTTCCGTCGGGCGCGCTGCGGTTCGGCACGGGCGACAGGAGCAGGTAGTGCGCCGGCGCCGGCGCTACGTCGCTCGGCTGGGCATAGTCACTGCACTGCACCGGTCCGCCCGAGACAAAACAACCGCTCGCGCAGCCCCGAAAGCCAAGAATGGGCCAAGCGGGCGACCTGCGACTGGGTTCCAGAAAGTGCTTGATAGGTGCTTCGCACGGGCTGCTCTCCTCGTTCTGCCTGGGGGTTGCTGATCACGCCAGCGAAAGCGATTGTGCGAGAGCGGGCTGGGTTCCATGTCCGCACTCTTCTCCTATGGGTAACCACCAAGTCCTGCTGTGAGCGGCTGCCTTTTGCGTGAGCCGATTCACCGGGTCAGGCCACAATTGGACCAAGCCTGAAGGGGCGTCTATTGAACGATGGTATCGCCCATACTTTGGTATCGCCCAGCCTAGCTAGCACTACTTTGGCAGAATTTGTCACTGGGCTACGCTGAGCTGAACCATTCGCGACAATGCGGGCATCGCTGGAGTGGCGCGCGAGTGAGGTGAGCGATGATGAGATGACGCACTGCTGGTAAGCTTGGCTGTGGCGGTGGTCCATCGATTCTTTTTTTCCCGCCTCGCGACTGCGAGGCGACGATGCTGCAGGAAGGCGTAGGCAATCATCGTCATGAGGGCATGGCGGTGGAGGCCATGCCAGGATCGTCCTTCGAAGTGATCGAGACCGAGTTCTTCCTTCAGTTGCTGATGGGCCTGCTCGCAGATCCAGCGCGCCTTGATCGTGCGAGCGAGCACTTTGATCGGCGTGCCTATCGGCAGGTTTGAGAGGTAGTATTTGCGTTCGCCGCTGGCGCGACGTTCCCCGATCAACCAAACCTCGTCGCCAGGCATGTGCTGGGCACCCCTATCGCGAATGCGCTGCGGCGGCCCATCGGCGACCCGCACACGCACGGCGGCGAAGCGTGCCGATAGTCGGCCTTTGGTGCCACGGCGCCAGCTGACCGAGCGCCATGATGTGCCCGTAAGCATCGCCTCCGCCGAGACCGACTTGCTGTCGGGAATGTGTCGCTGTCGTGGGCGGCCGCGACCTGCAACGGGGAAGATCAGGGCCACATCGCCTCGATAGACCTTCTGATGCCGCGGTATGCCGACGGCCCATTTCAAACCGCGCTCGCTAAGCTCGTGCCGGAACGGCGCACTCAGGCCGTAACCCGCATCAGCCAGAACGCATCCGAAGCGTACGCCGGCAGCTTTCACCCGGTCGATCTCGTCAATCGCGATCTCAGGCTTGCTCCGGAACGTCTGCCGATCCGCTGGAACCGCCACTCTCGCCATGCGAACAGGATCACTCGTCCAACTCTCTGGCAGAAACAGGCGCAAGCCAACCATCACCGGCACTTCGCCGCCCGCCAGCGTTGCTGAGACCAACGTCTGGCAATTGGCCGTCTTGCCCAGAACCGAGGCATATTGCGCAGCAACGCCAACCGAATGGCTGCCCTTCTTCGGCAGCGCCGTGTCATCGATCACCAACACGGCGTCATCACCGCCGACCAGTCGGTCCGCCTGGATGAGAAGCTCTGCTTCCAGCGGTGCCGCATCCCAAACTCCAGCCGCCACGAAATGATGCAACTGATCATACTCGCCCGGCACCAGCCGCTCCGCCATCGGTTGAATGCTCTTCCGCTCGCCCGGCCCGATCAGTCCTGCAATATAGAGCGGGCACATCCGCCGCCGGGCCTTGTGCTCCAGGCGGGCCAGAAATGGCCCCAGCCAGTGTTCAAGTTCCTCGCTCCAACCGAACTCCGTGACCACCGCGATCGGCCTCCAATAAGCCGATCCCCCAGGAATCACCGATTTGCCGATTCGGGAATCCCAAAAGCGATGTCATTACCTAAATTCTGCCAAAGTAGTGCTAGGGCGTGTCCTCAATTGAGCCAAATGACGGTGGCGGCGAGTTGGGTCACAACCAGCAAGAAAATGGAACCGCAAATCACGCAAATCACGCAAATCCAGGCCAATTGCGGGCTTGGGGCGTAACTGACGCACCGACCGGACCATCGGTTCACCGCGGCTTTATCAGCGACCATTTGCGTGTTTTGCGTGTTTTGCGGCTCCACCTCTTTGCTTACTGCGGTCTTCGCCGCGCCAGAATTTTCCAATTGAGGACACGCCCTAACATCTGGGCTTCGTTACAGCGAAGCTCTTCGGCTTTCTCCGGCGGACTGACACCAAAGTATCATCGGCGATTGCTGGTGAAGGCCACGTATCGCTCAACACGAGACCGCGGGTGAAGAACATCTCGGACAGATCGCGCAGGGTCAGCCCATAGTGCAGACGCCAGAGGACTACGAGCGCGATGACGTCGCTCGGGAATTGGGTTCTGTTCACCACGCCTGCTATGCGTTCATTGAACTGCCGCCCGCACTCGCGGCAGCGAAACTGCGATAGCCCTGGGCCGTTCGCTCCCGGCGCTCCGCGACCTGCGCCGAGCCGCAGCTCAAGCACCTCATTTGTTGCTCTGCCCCGACCAGGTAAGCCCGGATCCTACCGAGGACAGCTCACGGAGACGGCCGGTCCCGCGCTGGCGCGGTATCTGACAGAACCCTTCGATCCTGCATTCGCTCGCCTGGCGGAAGAGTACATGCCGGAGAGCGTGTATTCGATTCCACGGCGAGCCGGCTTATCTCCTGGTCGAGCAAAACCAAGCATCGACTTAGGTTGTTTCGCTTTTGGGCCACAAAGAATCCCCTCGCCGAGCCCGGCGTTTCCTCTAGCAACGCAAGAGAAAACGGATGGCCGATCTCACGCGTGTCCTTCATGCCAAGGCAATCGACTTGGGTCGGCTCGCGATCCGCGCCACCACAGCGGCGGGCAGCGGCCATCCGACGACGGCGCTGTCGCTCGCGCACCTCGTCACGGTACTGATGTACCGCGTGATGCGCTGGACGCCGACCGATCCCGGCAACCCGGGGTCGGACCGCCTGGTCCTGAGCGAGGGGCACGCGGTGCCGATCCTCTATGCCGCGTGCACCGATCTCGGCGTCGCGTTCGGGCCCGACGGCAAGCGCCGGGCGATGACGGAGCGCGACCTGATGACGCTCCGCGAGATCGGGTCGCCGATCGACGGCCATCCCAATCCGGTGCTTGGCTTTCCATTCTTCGACGCTGCGACCGGGTCGCTCGGCCAGGGCTTGTCAGTTGCGGCGGGCCTCCGGTGCGCGGCGCAGGTCGACGGCGTGCCGAAGCGCATCTTCTGTCTCATCGGCGATGGCGAGTCGCGCGAAGGACAGATCTGGGAAGCGATGGATTTCTGCGCCGATCAGCGCCTCGGCGGGGTGGTCGCCATCTTCAACTGCAACACGCTTGGTCAGAGCGACTATGTCTCGCCGGCGCAGGACTGGGAGCATCTCGCGGCGAAGGCGGCGGCGTTCGGCGCGCGGACCGAAATCATCGACGGCCACGATCCGGCAGCGATCGAGCACGCGCTCCGCATCGCGGAGGATCAGCGGCCGCTCGCGGTGATCGCGCGCACCGTCAAGGGATGGGGCGTGTCGAGTCTCGGCGGCCCCGGCCATCACGGTACACCGGTGAAACCCGAGGCGCTGGCGGACGTGCTCGCCGAGCTCGATGCGACGGCGCGGCACCTGGGTGTCACCGACATCGGGGCGCAGGACTTCGCCGCGCTCAAGATCGCGCCGCCCGCTGCGGCGCCGACGGCGCGCGCCGCCCCACACGCGCCCATGGGCTTCGGCGCGGCGCTCGCCAAGCACCCGGCGTTGGCGTCGGAAAAGAAGCTTTCGCCGCGCCGCGCCTATGGCATGGCGCTCGCCGCGCTCGGCGACGCCAACGAGGCGGTGGTGGCGCTCGACGCGGACGTGAAGAATTCGACCTACGCCGAAACCTTCGCCAAGGCGCATCCCGACCGCTATTTCGAGGCGCGCATCGCCGAGCAGAACATGGTGTCGGTGGCGGCCGGATTGGCAGCCGCCGGCAAGATCCCGTTCGTCAGCACGTTTGGGCGCTTTCTCGAACGCGCCTTCGACCAGATAGAGATGGCGATCATCGGAGGGGCGCGCATCAAGCTCGTCGGCACGCACGTCGGCGTGACACTCGCGGCCGACGGGCCGAGCCAGATGGCTTTGGCGGACGTCGCCTTCGCACGCGCACTCGCGCACGCTGCGGACGCCAAGGGTCGATCACTCACGGTGCTGACGCCGTCGGACGCCGTCAGCGCCTATAATCTCGTGCTGGCCATGGCGGAGTATGACGGCCCGGCCTATCTGCGCGCGGTCCGCGGTGACCTACCGATACTCTATCGCGACGACGAGCTATTTCCGCTGCGCGGCTCGAAGGTGGTGCGCCGGTCGGTCGAAACTCCCGCGGTCGTGCTGGCGGCGTCGGGCTATCTCGTCCATTCCTGCCTCGACGCCGCCGTGGTGCTCGAGCAACGCGGCATCGCTGCCGCGGTGGTCGACGCCTATGCCCTGCCACTTGATGCGGAACCGATCCTCGAAATGGCGAGGCACGCACGCGCCGCGGTCCTCGCAGTCGAGGACAATTACGCGGGCGGGCTCGGCAGCGAGCTGGCCGAGGCGTCGGCCGCCCTTGCGGCGCCGATTACGGTGGAAAGCCTCGGGGTGCGGCGCATCCCGAAGAGCGGCCGCACCCCCGCCGACGTGCTGGATTATGTCGGCCTGTCAGTGCCGGAGATCGTCGCCGCGGCGGAACGGCTGGCGCGGGGCGTCGGCGAACGGACGATCGCCAGCCGATAGTCTTCGCCGGTCCAGCGCTGCTCGCGGCGTTCATTCAAGCGACCCGGGACTGTCCGCACGGGAGAGTTGGATCCGCATAAACAACATCACACGACGCGTTGTCGCAAACCCAATCCCGGACCTGCGACGCGATTTCGGAGAATCCCAATGAGCTTGATCGAACGCGCGATTGCGGCAAACCGCAAGAGAGCAGAGCACCATGATTCTGCGCTGGCACACAAGCCGGCTCCGAAGATTGCAATCCTCACTTGTATGGACCCCCGCCTGAACGAACTGCTCGAATGGCTAGACATCAAACCTGCCGATGCGGATGTGATTCGGAACGTCGGAACGTCGGAACGTCGGAACGTCGGAACGGCAGCAACGGAAGATGTTGTGCGGTCTCTCATGTTCTCGATTCACGTTCTGGGCGTGGAAGAGGTCATGATCATCGGGCACACCGGCTGCGGAATGGAACTGTTTTCGGAAGAAGAGTTCGAGAACCAGCTCCACACAAAATGCGGCGTGTGGGCAGTAGCTCCCGATAGGTTCCACTTCTATTCCGACGTGAATCGGGCGACACAAAAGCAGGTATTGAAACTCAGGTCGCACCCGTGGATTCCTTCGAAGGTGGTAATTCGTGGATTTGTGTTCGATTTGTCAACAGGCGAACTGAGGGAAGTAACGCCGAAGGATGACAGATAGTCGATTGGCTGGATGGAAATTCGCCGCGTACCGTGCGACGCGCGCATGGTTACCTGGAGCCGCATCCGGCTACCTGGCGATTCCGCGCAGCCTCGCACTGCTGGGGGCGCTGCTCCTGACGGGACGTGTGCCGGCGCGGATCGACAACCGGCTGCTCGTGTTTGGCGGGATTGTCCTGGTCATCTGCGCCAATTGGTCGATGCTCGGCTATTCGCCCTTGATGGACTGGTGGCCGGTTCTCATCGCAGGCATGCTTCAGGGCGCCGGCCTGGGCATCTTGCTGCCGACGCTCACCAGGTCGGCTTTCAGCACGCTCGATCCGGCATTTCGTCCGGAGGGCACTGTGCTGTTCAATCTGTCGCGCCTCTATGGCAGCACGATCGGCATCGCATTGGTCATCTTCTTCTTCTACGACAATACTCAGGCCATGCCCGTAGCGCTCGCCAAGGACCTACCGCCCTACCGCGCCGCCGCTCATGTCACGGGTTCGATCGCCGAACCCGGGCTTGCCGCGCTCAACGATATGGTCACCGGTCAGGCGGCTTTCGTCGGGATCATCGACCAGTTCAAGGTCATGATGATCGCAATGCTGATCGTGAGCCCGCTTGTGCTGTTTCTCCGCAAGCCGCGCCCAGCGAACCAACAAAGGGTCTGAGCATGGCAACCGCCGATACGCTGCACTATGCGCCACCGGAGATCCTATGGTGGGCGTGATCGTTTCGGTCAATGTCGGACTTCCTCAGGACGTCGCGTGGCAGGGCAGGACTGTCCGGACGGCAGTCTGGAAGACACCGGTGGCTGGACGGATTTTCGCCCGCCGGCTGAATCTCGATGGCGACGGCCAAGGCGACCTCAGAGGCCATGGCGGCGAGCAACGTGCAATTATGGTCTACCAGCTCGAATCCTACCGCTACTGGGCGAGCTATCTTGGGCGGTCGGATCTCGTGGCGGGGAACTTCGGCGAGAACCTCACAGTGGAGGGCCTCGCCGATAACGAGGTCTGCATCGGCGATCGCTTCAGAATCGGCGGCGCGGTCGTCGAGGTCAGTCAGCCACGCGACACCTGCTATCGGGTCGGCATCCGGCTGAACCACCCGGAGATTGCTGCAAAGCTGGTTGCGCACCACCGGCCCGGCTTTTATTTCCGCGTCATCCAGGAAGGTGAGATCGGCGCCGGCGATCGCATCGAGAAGCTCGCTGACGGCCCCGAGCGCATGACCGTCGCCGAGATCGACGCGCACCTATATTCTGCCGAACACCCGCTCGAAGCCTTGCGGCGTGCAATCCGAATTCCGGCCCTCAGCAAGGACTGGCAAGGCTCGATGCAGGCGCTGCTCGACGCTGCCGAAGCGGGAGGCACGACTGGCAACGCCGGCCTCGGGCTCGGCGCGTCGGCGCCCGTCGCGTGGCGAGGCTTCCGCCCGGTTGCGGTCGTTGCTTCAGACGAGGCAAGCGCGGACGTCCGATCGTTCGAGTTCGCTGCCGCCGACGGTTCGCCGCTGCCGCCGGCACAACCGGGCCAACACATCATGGTCCGCATGCGGCCAAACCCGAATGCTCCCGCCGTCACTCGGAGCTATTCGCTGTGCGGTGCGCCCGGGACCCCCCACTATCGGATTGCCGTCAAGAACGAGCACGGCCGCGCAAGCGGCTTTCTCCACCAAAGCGTCCGGGCCGGCAGTCGCCTGGAGGTCAGCGCTCCCCGCGGCTCGTTCACGCTCGCCGCTGGTGCGACTCCCGTCGTCCTCATCAGCGCCGGTGTCGGCGTCACGCCGATGCTGGCGATGTTGCATGGTGCGGCCGCTGCAGGCGCCGCTGCGTCTCGGCCGGTCTGGTGGCTGCATTCAGCCCGCGATCGGGCGCACCATTCGTTTGCCGAGGAGGCGGACGATCTGCTCGCTGCGCTCCGGACGTCGCATCGTTGCGTGATCTACAGTGGGCCTGCCCCTGGAGACAGGCTTGGCCAGGACTTCGATCGACCAGGCCATCTCTCGCTCCAGGTGCTCCAGGAACTCGGGATTTCCCAAGACGCTGATTTCTACCTGTGTGGTCCGGCCCGCTTTCTCGATGATTTCCAGAAAGGCTTGGCGGCATGGGGCATTCCCTGGCCTCGGGTCCACGTCGAAGTATTCGGGCCCCCGCCCACTCTTACACCGGGCATCTCCCGTGTCGCCGCAGCCTTACCTCATCGTCCTGACGGTCCTGCGGGCGGCGGACCCATGGTGACGTTCTTGCGAAGCGGTCTCGCCGTGCCATGGGACTCCCGCTTCGGCAGCCTGCTCGAGCTGGCAGAAGCCTGCGCCGTTCCCGTGCGCTGGTCATGCCGATCGGGGGTATGCCACAACTGCGAGAGCGGCCTGATCGAAGGCGAACTCGCCTACGCGCCGGAGCCGTTGGACCCGCCAGCCGAGGGCAATGCGCTGATCTGCTGCGCAACGCCAATAGCCGCCGTCGAGCTCGACCTTTAGCACTATTCTGCCGGAATTTGTCACCGGGCCTGCGCCGGCCTGAACCATTCGCGACAATGCGGTCATCGCTGGAGTGGCGCGCGAGTGATGTTACAGGAACCGCCGCTCGGCCGAACACCTTCCGGGCCTGGCAATGACACGTGGCGGCCAGGCTCGCGGATCAGGCAGTGATGATTGCAGGTACTAGCCACGGCCCGTTCGGTCGAGGCCCGCGGACGTTATCGGAAGCGACAACCCCTGAGGAGCGTCCGCGTCTACTGGGCCGGCACGCGTGTCTCGGCCAACTCCGCCTCGATGGCCGCCTGCACCACACCCAGCGTGTGCTTCACGTCCGCCGCGTCGTGTGCCAGCGAGACGTAGAACTTGCTCTCGCCCTTCATGATGCCGCCCTCGCGGAAGTTACGATTAAACCGGCGCTGCATCTCCGTATCGGCGCGCAGCCACCCCCGATAATCAGCAATGTCGCCGGTCGCATATACGATGTCGAACAGCGGCGGCACGCCGATCACCTGCGCCGGCAGTCCGGCCTTCTCAAGCATGCCGGACATCCCTGCCATCAACTGGCGTCCCGTCGCGAACACCTTCTCATAGGCACCCGGACGCCGCAGCACCTCCAGCGTCGCCAGGCCAGCCGCGGCGGCCACCGGATTGCCGGACAGCGTGCCGATCTGGGTCAGGTATCTCTCGTCGCCCGCCTTGCCACGATCGAACAGCGACATGATGTCCTCGCGCCCGGCGATCGCCGCCAGCGGGAAGCCGCCGCCGATGATCTTTCCCAGCGTGCACAGATCGGGCGTCACGCCGTAGAACTCCTGCGCCCCGCCATAGGCGAAGCGGAACCCGGTCACCACCTCGTCGAAGATCAGCGGAATACCGTGCTCCTTGGTGGCATCGCGCAGCGCCTGCAGGAACCCGGGCTTCGGCGGCAACAGACGCTGGAACGGCTCGACGATGACGCCCCCGAGTTCGTCGTGGTGCTCGTGGATCAGGCTGGCGGCCATCGCCGGATCGTTGAACGGCGCGATCAGCATTTCGTCGCGCACGCTGCGCGGAATGCCCGGCGAGTCCGGCGCAGCCTGCGGGAAGTTGCCGGGCCGCTTCGGCGCGAGGCTCATCAGGCTGTAGTCGCTCATGCCGTGATAGCCGCCCTCGAACTTCAGGATCTTGTCGCGGCCACGGAACGCGCGCGCGACGCGCATGGCATAGGCATCGGCCTCGGTGCCGCTGCTGACGAAGCGCACCTTCTCGGCGCAGGCGACCGCATCGACGATCTCCGCCGCCAGCCTGATGCCGTGCTCGTTGTTGGCGAAGAAGGTGGTGCCCCGGGGAACCTGTGCCTGCACCGCCGCCATCACGTCGGGATGGCAGTGGCCGATGAACATCGGACCGGAGCCAAGCAGGAAATCGACATACTCGTTGCCGCTGACATCCCATACCCGCCCGCCGCGGCCCTCGCGGAGTACGATGTCGCCGGCCAGGTTGCCAAAACTGCCGGCCGGAAGCACGCGCTGCGCCAACTCGATCAGTGCTTGCTCTTCGTCGCCGCGGGTCCGTACGCTCATCGCCATCACTCCGCCTGTGCCAAAGCCATACCATGCGCCCTACGGCGCGACCGCCGATCGCCGAACAGGACTGCCAGAACGGTCAACGCCATGAAGCAAACCGAGCTGTAGAAAATCCAGCGTGGTGCCCCATTGTCCATGAACCAGCCGCCAAGCATAGGGCCAATCGCGCCGCCGATGTTGAAGCCGGTGGTCACCATGCCGAACACGCGGCCGGCCATGCCGGGCGGTGCGGCCGCGCGCACCAGCATGTCGCGCGACGGCATGATCATGCCGGAGAGGAAGCCCGCCGCCGCCATCGCCACCAGCAGCAGGATCACGCCGAGGTCGAACGTGCCGATCAGGAACATCAGCGCCGCCGCGGCGCCGAACCCGACGGCAGCCACCTCGGCGTGGCGGCGCGTCGCATCGGCGATGAAGCCGCCGCCCAGCACGCCGACCGCGGTCGCCATCAGATAGGCGGACAGCGCGGCATTCGCGACTGAGAACTGGATGCCGTACAGCGCGACCAGCGCCACCACAGAAAACGTGGATATCGCCCCGGAAGACAGGCTGAGCAGCGCGAACAGGCCGGTCAGCCCGATCACCGCGGGCGACAGCAGGACCCGCGCGGACGGGTGGTCGGCCTCCTGCCGTTTCGCCGCGGGCCGAGGCGCGATCAGGTCCAGGCCGGGTGACAACAGCAGCGGTACGGCAACGACCGGTCCGATCATGCCGGCGAACAGCAGCGCGACGCGGAACCCTGCGGTGGAGGCGACGACCAGCATCACGGTCGGCGCGATCGCGCCGCCGAAGAAGCCGGCGAAGGTGTGGACCGAGAACGCGCGTCCGACCCGCGACGGGTCGATCACCGCACCCAGGATCGAGTAATCGGACGGATGATACACCGCGTTGGCGATGCCGATCAGCACCGACGCGCCCAGCATCCACGAATACAACGGGAACACCCCGACCGAGCCATAGGCGACGCCGGACAGGCAGAGCCCGGCAATCAGCACGCGGCGCGCACCGAAGCGGTCCACTATATAGCCCATCGGCGCCTGGACCAGGGCGGACGTCACGTTGGTGATCGTGATCGCGAGGCCGAGTTCGACGAAGCCCACGCCCATGCGCTCGCGCAGCAGGAAGAACAGTGGCGGGAACACCAGGTAGTGGAAGTGGCTGACGAGGTGCGCGGCGGAGATCAGCCAGAGCGCACGCGCCTCGCTCACGTTTCTTGGCTTGGACGTCATGGCTGCCTGCATACGTCATTCCGTCGGGACCGAAAACCCGGACATGCGGGTTCCAGCGTTGGCCCCTCGTCATGGCCGCGCTGGTCCCTACCGGCAATGCGCTGGTCCGGTGCTGTTGCCCTGCCCCATGCGGCACCGCCAGCGGGCCAGCTGAGCGCAGCCGCATTGTTGCGTGACGTTGCACAGATCAATGGGCTAGTTCCACTGCGTGACCCTGAGTCCACCCCCAATCGATGAGTAGCGTCGCGGTGATCGGCGCTGGCGCCTGGGGCACCGCGCTCGCCATCCAGGCGGCACGGGCTGGCAATCACGTCACCTTATGGGCACGCGATCCGGCCCGCGCCGGGGCGATCGCGGCCAGCCGGGAGAATCCCCACCTGGCCGGTGTGCGCCTGCCCGCGCCAATCGAGGTGACGACCGTGCCGCCCGACACGGCCAACCTGGCTCTGCTGGCGGTGCCCACGCAGCACCTGCGCGGCGTTGCCGGCCGCCTCCCGCCCGGCCTTGCGCCACTGGTGGTGTGCGCCAAGGGCGTGGAGCAGGCGACTTTGTGCCTGCCGTTGGAGATCGTCGCGGAACTGCACCCCGCGACGCCTGCCGCCGTCCTTGCCGGACCGAACTTTGCCCACGAGATCGCCGCCGGCTTGCCGGCCGCCGCGGTGGTCGCTGCCGCCGATCCGACCCTGCGCGAGTCGGTCGCCGCGCTGCTCGGCACGCCTGCCTTTCGGCTCTATGGCAACGACGACCCGATCGGCGTCCAGGTGGGTGGCGCGGCAAAGAACGTGATCGCCATCGCGGCGGGCGCTGTGATCGGTGCCGGACTCGGCGAGAACGCCCGTGCCGCATTGATCACGCGTGGACTGGCGGAACTGGCGCGGCTCGCCGTGGCACTCGGGGGACACGCGGAAACCGTGATGGGGCTGTCCGGCCTCGGCGATCTGCTGCTGACCTGCACGGGCGCGGCGAGCCGCAACTACAGCCTCGGCCTGGCACTCGGCCGCGGCGAACAGCTCGCTGACGTGTTGGCTGCCCGCAACTCGGTCACCGAGGGTGTGGCCACGGCGCCCGCCCTGGTGGCGCGTGCCCAAGGCGTCGACATGCCGGTGTGTGGCGCGGTCGCGTCATTGCTGGCAGGGCGCACCACATTGGCCGACGCGATCGCGGCCGTGTTGGCGCGCCCGCGGCGGGACGAATGATCCGCGGCGTCCTCACCGTCGGCGGCTGGACGATGGCCAGCCGTCTACTGGGCTTCGCGCGCGACATGCTGATCGCGGCCATGCTCGGTGCAGGGCCGATCGCAGATGCGTTCTTCGTGGCACTGAAGCTGCCCAACCTGTTCCGCCGCCTGTTCGGCGAGGGCGCGTTCAACGCCGCCTTCGTCCCCGCCTTCTCCGGCATGCTCGCTGCCGAAGGCCGGCCGGCAGCACGCCGGTTCGCCGAGGAGACGTTCGCCGTCATGGCGTTCTGGCTGGGCGTGGTGACCATCGCCGGTGAAGTATTCATGCCGCAGTTGATGGCGGTGCTGGCGCCGGGCTTCGCCGCCATCCCGGATAAGTTCGCGCTCGCGGTGGAGCTGTCGCGGATCACGTTTCCCTACCTGCTGCTGATCTGCCTCGCCGCCCTGGTGTCCGGGGTGCTGAACGGGCTCGACCGCTTCACCGCAGCCTCGGCGTCCTATGTGCTGTTCAACGTCGTCTCGATCGCCTGCATGCTGTGGCTGACACCCTATGTGCCGACGGTCGGGCATGCGCTGGCGTGGGGCATCACAGCATCCGGCGTGGCGCAGCTTGGTCTGCTGCTGTGGGCGCTCCGCCGCGCCGGCATGGGGTTGTCGCTGCCGCGCCCACGCCTTACGCCGCAGATCGACGTGCTGCTGCGGCGCATGCTGCCGGGGCTGCTGGGCGCCGGTGTGACCCAGCTCAACCTGGCGGTCGACGTCATCATCGCCAGCCTGTTGCCCGCCGGCACGGTGTCGCTGCTCTATTACGCCGATCGGGTGCAGCAGCTGCCGTTGGGGGTGATCGGCACTGCGGTAGGCACCGCGCTGCTGCCGCTGCTGTCGCGTCAGGTGCGCGCCGGTGAGGCCGAGGCCGCGCACGCCACCCTGAACCGCGCGATCGAGTATGCGCTGTTCCTGACGCTGCCGGCCGCGGCGGCGCTGATCGTGAGCGCCTATCCGGTGATGTGGACGCTGTTCGGCCGTGGCGCATTCGATGCCGAGAGCGCGCGTCTGTCCGCGCAGTCGCTCGCCGCCTACGCGCTGGGGCTGCCGGCGTTCGTGCTGGTGAAGGTGCTGGCGCCGGGCTTCTTCGCGCGCGGCGATACCGCGACGCCGGTGAAGATCGGGATCGCCGCGGTGGCGCTGAATCTGGCGATGAATGTCGCGTTCATGGTGCCGCTGCAGCATATCGGTCCGGCGCTGGCGACCAGCCTGGCAGCGATCTTCAACGTCGGATGGATGGGCGTGGCGCTGGCGCGGCAAGGCCATCTGCGGCTGGACGCGCAAGTGCGCCGGCGCTGCGTGCGGATGGCCGCCGCGGCGGCGGCGATGGGCGCGGCGCTGGCACTGGCGCAGCACCTGCTGTTCGCCGGGGAACCGCGTGGCTTGATGCGGATGGCTGCGCTGGCGACATTGGTCTGCGTGGGGCTGGTGGCTTATGGCGCCGCCGCTGTGGTGCTCGGCGCCGGCGACTGGCGGGCAATCGGCCGGATGATTGGGCGGAGGACAGCGAGGCGGGCCTGATTTCGTGCGAATTGCCGGCTCGACGTAAGCAGTGACGCTGCGCGGTCAGGTGCCACTCGGTCAGGAGAACGGGCCACAATGGACGATCTCGCCCACCTACGAAGCGTTGGTGAGCCGCCCTCAGCGTATCCAGGCGCTTCCGGGCCAGCTGACCCGGCAGTGGAGCACTCCGATCAGGCCCGCTGGGCCGATCGCGTGAGAAGCGCCCTCGCCCGGCAGCCGGACGCCGCCCTGGGTATCTCCGAGGATGCCCTGCGCGCGCACCCGGGTGAGTTCGAGCTGCTCCTGCTGGCGGCACTCGCGGCGTTGGCGGCAGGGCAGCCGTTGCGCGCGCACGCCTTCCTCAAGCGCCATCAGAAGCGCTATGTGCCAGGCAAAGCCGTCAGTTTGCTCTCCGCCGTTGCGTTCGCGCAGCAACGACAATTCGCCCGCGCCTGGGCGATGCTGCGCGCGGACGGGATCGAGAGCTTCCCCACTGCCGTGCGCTGGTTCGTCGGCGCTGATGTCATGCTGCCCTGGTTGCGCGAGCGGCTGCTGGAGATTCGCCTCGAGCAGAACCGCAGCGGTACGCGCGGTGTCGCGCCGCCTCCGATGCGGCCGCGTACACCGGCGCAACCGCCCGCGCCACGACAGCAGCGGGCCGGCGTTGCGCCTGTGGCACCCGGGATGGTGGTGCCCGACCTGCCCCGGTTGGACGCGAGCTTCGACATGCAGGTCGAGATCGCCAACCCGCAGGCGATCGTGCTCGACGGCGCCGCCACCGACATGCACTGGTTCAGACTGCGCGGCGAACTGCTTCGGCTCAGCCTGTTCGAGGGCTTCGACGAACTGCTCTGCCTGCCGGCACTGCGCGGCGTCGACACGCACTGGTACCAAATCGAGACGGTGCGCAAGGTGCTGAAGCAGTACCGCGGCCGCGTGCTGCTGGCCGACGAGGTGGGGCTCGGCAAGACAGTCGAAGCCGGGATGGTGCTGAAGGAGTATGCGCTGCGCGGCATGGCCGAGCGCATCCTGATCCTGACGCCTGCGTCGCTGGTCGGGCAGTGGCGCGACGAGATGGCCAGCAAGTTCGGCATCGATTTCGCCACCAGTCACGACCCGTTGCTGCGCAGCGATCCGGCGCAGTTCTGGGCGCAACCTAAAGTAATCGCATCGATCGCCGCGGCGCGCCGCAAGGAGCATGCGGAGTTGCTCGGCGGCATGCGCTACGACGTGATCGTTGTCGACGAGGCGCACCATTTGCGCGATCAGTCGAGCGCCAGCTACCGGCTGGTCAACAGCCTGCAGAAGCGCTTCCTGCTGCTGCTGTCGGCGACGCCGGTGCAGAACAGCCTGCTGGAACTCTACAACCTGCTGACCCTGCTCAAGCCTGGCATCTTCAGGACGCAGAAGGAGTTCCGCTCAGTCTACATGGTGCCCGGCAAACCGCGCGAGCCGGCAAACCGCGAGCGGCTGCGCGACCTGATGCGTGGTGCGATGGTGCGCAACACCCGCGCGCTGGCGGCGCTGCGCCTGCCACGGCGCCATGCGTCGACGCTGCGGGCCGCGCCCGACGATGTCGAGGCGAGCTGCTATCGCGATCTTTCGGCGCTGGCGCGCGAGGTGGCGGCCGGTGGCCGGGATCGTCTGGTGGTGCAGCATCTGCTCACCGCGGCCGGTTCGTCGCCGGCGGCCGCGGCCGCTTCGGTCGCACGCTTCATCGCGCGGCATCCTGACGATCCGCGATGGGCTGCCCTGCTCGACCGCTATCGTGCCCGCGCGGTCGGCGCGAAGCAGGCGGCTCTGCTTGCGCTGCTGGCGCAGAACCCGGCCGAGAAGAAGATGGTGTTCGTGCACCATCACGATTCCATGGTGCATCTCGCCGATCTGCTGCACCGGCAGGGAACCGGCTTCGCCCAGTTCGACGGCAGCATGACCGGCCCCACCAAGGACGCCGCGATCGACGCGTTCCGCACCGAGGTGCCGGTGCTGCTGTGCAGCGAGTTCAGGCGGCGAAGGTCGCAACCTGCAATTCTGCAATACGCTGATCAACTTCGACATCCCGTGGAACCCGATGGCGATCGAGCAGCGCATCGGCCGCATCGACCGGATCGGCCAGACCCGCGAAGTGTTCGTGTTCAACCTGGTGACGGCCGGGACGATCGAAGACGAGGTGCTGCGCATCCTCGATGAGAAGATCAACATGTTCGAACTGGTGGTCGGCGAGGTCGGTGCGATTCTCGGCGAATTCGAGGACCGGCACGATTTTTCGACCCTCGTGCTGGATGCGTGGCTGCGGACTTCGGAGGCGGCGCGGGCCACCGCCTTCGCGGCGCTGGAGGGACAGTTGGTCGCCGCCAGACAGCAATACGACGGCGCGAAGGTACTGGACGATGCTCTGTTCGGGAACGAGCTCGATGCCGCCTGAAATTGGCCGCATGCAGCACTTCGTGGCCGATCTGCTGGCGCAGCAGGGCGCGCTGGTGGAATTCATCGAGCCGGAAGGCCTGGAGGTGCTGGCGTCGCCGCCGGTGCAGCAGGCGCTCGGCGTAAGCGAGTTTTTCCGGGTTGGCTTCGGCGCGGCACTCCCCGCCGGCGCGGCGCATGTGGGGATCGAGAGTGATTGGCTGGAGCGGTTCGGACATCTGCTCGGCCCACACGGTCGTTGCGCGCGCCTGGTGCTGCATTCGGACGCCCGCGCGCCATCGGACCCGCAACGCGTGCTGGAGCACGCTCTGGTGCTGGACAACGCGACGTTCCGGCTGCTCGACGTGGCCCCGTGTTGGACGCGTTATGTCGTGCTGGATTTCCGGTATTCCGCGGTGTCCGACGAAAAGCGTGATGGCGTGCTGCGACTTGGCGTGAACCTGGCAACCGGCGCGTTGCCCGACGCATTGCTTGCGCAGATTGCTCCCTGGATGGTCGCCGATGGTGCGGCGGGGGCGCTGCCGGCGGACGCGGTTCTGCCGCCGGATTGGCAACGCGGCCGGCTGCTCGAACTGGTGGACCGCGCCTTGCGCCCGCGGCTCGATACGGCGCTGGAATCTTTCGTCAAGGTGCTGCGCCGTCGGCTCGCCCGCGATCAGGAGCGGTTATATGCGTACCACAACGATCTGCATCGTGACGCGGCGCGGCGTCTCGCTCTGCTTGCGGCAGACGATGCGGGACGCCCGCGAGAGGAACTGCGGATCGAAGCGATCCGGCGAGAATATCAGGCCAAGCTGGACGATCTGTCGCGACAATACTCGATGCGCGTCGCCGTCGAGTGGGTGCAGACACTGGAACTCGTCATGGCGGTGCAGCGCTTCTCGGTGCAGATCAGACGCCGCAAGGCGGAGCGGGTGATCCATCTCGATTGGAACCCCTTGGCACGACGGCTGGAAACGCCCGCGTGCGAGTTCAGCTATGCCACCGATCGGCCGCGGCTGGTCTGCGACGAGGCACTGCATCTGGTGCGGGCTGACGGCCTCGCGCCTTGCGCCGGGTGCGGCAAGGCGTTCTGTCGCGCGTGCCACCGGGAGCGCTGCCCCCGATGTCACCGCGCGACAGGCCTGGCGGGATAGCTTGACCGATCAGGCCGCCGCCTTGCGGTTCAGTTCCAGCCTGGCATCGACCATTGAGACCGTCTCATCCAGCACCGGGTTCCGCATGCCGTGCTGCGCCGCGATGCTCTGCACCAGCCGGTCGACGCGCTCGATGTTCGGTGCGCCGGCGAACAGCGCACGTGCGGCGGATGAGGGGCGGATCAGGCCATTTGCTGCGGCGGCGTATTTCTCGAACGGCACCAGGTCGTCGGGCGCCGCGCCGAGCTTCAGGCAAAGCTCGCGCACCCAGTCGTAGATGCGGTGCGACGCCTCGAGGTCGGCGTGCACCGCCTCCTTGATCGACACTGCCGCGTCCTGCTTCACGCAGCGATAGTTGCCGGTGCACAGCATCGCCCACTTGGCCAGCGGCACGAAGATCGAATCATGTACCTTCAGCTTCACCGGCAGATCGAGCTTCGCGTCGCCGGCGTCGAAGCGGATCGCCTCGATCTCGCGCTGGAACTGGCGGAGGATGTTGGTCGATGCCTCGGAATCGAAGCGCGCCGCCTTGAAGTTGGTCGGCAGCGTCACCGTAAGCACATTGATCTTGTCGTCCGGCATGCGGATCGCCTGCGGGTCGGGGCTGCACAGCGTCAGGCAGCCGGGGTCGAAGTTCGCCCATACGCTGGCATCGGTGAAGCAGTGCGTCAGCGCGTCGGTGTTCAGGCCGGGGATGCGCTTCAGATACGGCAGCGGCGGCATGTTCATGATCGACATGCACGGTCTGCGCGATTTCGCCACCGCGTCCAGCAGTTCGCGTACGCCGGACGAGCGGTACTGCGGCTCCTGCATCGCCAACGCGACCATATCGTAATCGGATGGATTGATCCCGGCCGGACCGGCGGCGATAACCTTGCCCGGCAGCTTGCGCGAGTCGAGCTCGACCGGATCGGCGCGGCCCTTGATCGGCATGCGCACACGGATGCCGTCCGCGTTGATCGCCTCGACCTCGGCGGGGAGGCAGATCAGCGTCACCTGATGCCCGCCGAACAGCAGTTTGCTAGCCAGCAGCGACCCGTAGGACGCGCCCATGATCAGCACTTTATGTGTTGCCACTGAACCTTCACTCCCTAGTACGCAGTGAAACGGCGTGGTCCGCCGTTCCCCTTGGAGACGGGGCTTCTGCCCGTCATGCAGGCAGTCTGGCACATGCCGTGCGGCAAGTTAACCGCCGGCAAGGCGGGAGCGGTCAAGCACTTCGTTGCGGATGCCATTGGCCGCGCATGTGGCCGGTGCTAAACTGCGGGCATGGATGGAACGCCCGTTTCGCGATCCAACGCTGCCGCAGCCTGGATGTTGTCGATGCCCAACAATAGCCGGTACTCGCGGCCCAGTGAAGGCATGATCGTGGTCGCTTACGACCGCAGAATATTCGCTGTATCACAACTGCGACGTCGTCATCTTCTACCGATTGCATGATTGCTGCCGGTGTCGCGGCTGCGCTGTCCGTTATCGGGATTGTTCAGACCATCGCCGGTTGGGCGGCCGTGTCGCGATTCGCTCGGCGCGGGACCAGTGTGCCGACAGCTGGCTCCGGACCCACCACGACCCTGGGGCCGGTGACCGTCCTCAAGCCGCTGTATGGCGATGAGCCACTGCTCGAGGAGGCTTTGGCCAGCGTCTGCCGGCAGGACTACCCGATCTGGCAGGTGGTGTTCGGTGTGCAGAATGCGGCCGACACGGCGCTGCCGGTGGTGCATCGGGTGCAGGCGCAGTTCGCCGAGTGCGACATCATGCTGGTGGTGGACCCGACGCCACACGGACCGAACCGCAAGGTCGCCAACCTGATCAACATGCTGCCGGCGGCGAAGCACGACCTGCTCGTGATCGTTGATTCGGATGTGCACGTAGCGGCGGACTGGCTGCGACGGCTCGTCACGGTGCTGCAGGCACCGGGCGTGGGGTTGGTGACGACGGTCTATACCGGGCAGCCCGCCAACCGCCCCATCCCCGCCGCTCCCTCCCGCAAGGGGAGGGGGAGCAGTCCACTTGCGGGATGGGGGGAGGGGGTGGTTGGTTCGCTCGGTGCCATGCAGATCAACCACTACTTCCTCCCCGGCGCCCTTCTGGCGCGCGCGATGGGGCGGCAGGACTGTCTCGGCGCCACCATGATGCTGCGGCGGCCGACGCTGGAGCGCGTCGGCGGGTTCGGGGCCTTGGTTGACCACCTGGCTGACGACAATGTGCTTGGCCGGCTGGTGCAAGGCCTCGGGCTGACTGTCGCGCTCGCCGACACCGTGCCGGCGACCACCGTCCCGGAGGCCACGTTGGGTGCCCTTTGGCGGCACGAACTGCGCTGGGCGCGCACCATCCGTGCCCTGGTGCCGGTCCAGTTCGCCGCCGCCGTGCTGCAATACCCGCTGCTCTGGTCGGCGCTGGCGATCCCACTGGCCGGCGGCGCCCAGTGGCCGCTTGCCTGGTTCGCCACCGTCTGGGTGATCCGTGCCCTCGCCGTCCGCGGCATGGAGCGGACCCTGCGGCTTGCCAACCGCTCACCGCTCTGGCTTCTGCCGCTGCGCGAGCTTATGTCGGTGGCTGTGATGCTCGTAAGCTACGCCGGCCGCCAGGTGGACTGGCGCGGCCACACGTTACAGGCGGAGGGGTTCGACCCGCGATGATGAAGACGCTGTTCCTGCATCCGCCGTCATTCGACGGGTTCGACGGCGGCGCCGGCTCGCGCTATCAGGCGCGGCGGGAGATCCGTAGCTTCTGGTATCCGACCTGGCTGGCGCAGCCCGCAGCGCTGGTGCCGGGCAGCAAGCTGATCGACGCGCCGCCCGCGCGCATCGGTCTGGACACGGTTACGGCGCAGGCGCGCGATTTCGAGCTTGCGGTGATCCACACCTCGACGCCGTCGTTTGCTTCCGACGTGAAGGTGGCGGCGGCGCTCAAGGTTGCCAACCCGGCGCTGAAGGTCGGGTTCGTCGGCGCCAAGGTGGCGGTGCAGCCGGAGGAAAGCCTGGCGCAGGGTGCTCCGATCGATTTCGTCGCGCGCAACGAGTTCGACTTCACGGTGAAGGAGATCGCCGAAGGCCGCGACTGGGCATCGGTCGACGGCATCTCGTATCGCGACGCAGCGGGCAGGATCGTGCACAACCAGGACCGCGCGATCCTCGAGGACATGGACCAGTTGCCGTTCGTCACCGACGTCTATCAGCGCGACCTGCGCATCGAGGACTATTTCATCGGCTATCTGCTGCATCCATACCTGTCGCTGTACACCGGCCGCGGCTGCAAGTCGCGCTGCACGTTCTGTCTGTGGCCGCAGACGGTGGGCGGGCATCGCTATCGGGTGCGCTCGCCTGGTCACGTGGCCCAAGAGATCGCTCTGGCGCAGCGCTATTTCCCGCAGGTGCGCGAATTCTTCTTCGACGACGACACCTTCACCGACAATCTGCCGCGGGCCGAGGCGATCGCGCGCGAGCTGGGCAAGCTGGGCGTGACGTGGTCGTGCAACGCCAAGGCGAACGTGCCGCGCGAGACGCTGAAGGTGCTGAAGGACAACGGACTGCGGCTGCTGCTGGTGGGCTACGAAACCGGCAATCAGCAAATCCTGTACAATATCAAGAAGGGCATGCGCATCGAGGTGGCGAAGCGCTTCACCCGCGACTGCCACGAACTGGGCATCAAGATCCACGGCACCTTCATCCTCGGTCTGCCGGGCGAGACGCGGCAGACGATCGAGGAGACGATCCGGTTTGCCACCGAGATCAATCCGCACACCATCCAGGTATCGCTGGCGGCGCCGTACCCCGGGACGTATCTACACCGCCAGGCGGTGGAGAACGGCTGGCTCGACGAGACGCATGCCGAGCTGGTGAACGAGAACGGCATCCAGATCGCGCCGTTGTCGTACCAGCACCTGTCCCATACCGAGATCTTCGACAACGTCGAGACCTTCTACAAGCGTTTCTATTTCCGCGCACCGAAGATCGCATCTATCGTGGGCGAGATGGTGCGCAGCCCGCAGATGATGAAGCGCCGGTTGCGCGAGGGCGTGGAGTTCTTCCAGTTCCTGCGCGAGCGGCATCGGGCGGCGTAGCGCAGGGGCGTGCATTAGGCTGCTGACTTCGCCCGGGAGGAACCACCGATGAACGATGCCCCAACGATCGCCGACGCCCCATCGCTCGACGGCAAGGCGATCGCCGAACTGGCGGAACAGCTCAACCAGCTGCTGCGCCTGCGCACCTTCCCGATCGGCATGAAGCTGTTCGAGGACCTCGACGCCATGGCCAATGTGCCCGGTCTGCGCCGGCCGCCACGGGGAAAAACGTTCTCCACCTGCCAGTTGGTCACCCAGGCGCGGATGGCCGGCTTCACGCTTGGCATCACCACCGAGAACATTCCGTCGTTCTCCTCCTGCTCCAGCGTGATCGGACTGGATGAGGTCGGCGAAGTCTACACCTCGGGCCGCAAGATGGACGGTGTGTGGTTCGAGAACCGCGAGGCCGCCGCGGCGCACCAGGCCGGCATGTCGCGCGTGCCGGCGGGGCGCTATCACGGCATGGCGGTGTCGCCGCTGCGCACCGCGCGGCTCGATCCGCCGGACATCTGCCTGTTCTACGGCAACCCGGCACAGATGATCCTGTTCATCAACGGTCTGCAGTGGCGTAGTTACAGACGCTACGACTTCTCGATCACCGGCGAGAGCGCCTGCGCGGACAGTTGGGGCCACGCGCTGAAGACACGCGAGGTGTCGTTGTCGATCCCGTGCTACGCGGAACGGCGGTACGGCGGAGTGGCGGACGACGAGATGCTGATGGCCTGCGCGCCGGCGGACCTGCAACGTGCGGTGACTGGTCTCCAGGGCCTGTCGAGGGCGGGACTGCGCTATCCGATCATGCCGTTTGGCCCGCAGGCGGAACCGGCCGAGGGGATGGCGAAGAGCTACGCCGGGAAAAGCTGAGGCGCCATACCGCCGCCGCAGTACGCGGCTGTCAGCGCTCCAGCAGGTCCGCCAGTCCGACCCGCCGGTGCCCCTGCCGTCCCACCATCGTCTCCGCCGCCGCCAGCGCATCCAACACCGCCTCCTGCGTGCCCTCCGCGGCGGCCTGGAACAGCCGTTCGATCCGACCTTCCGACAGTATGCGGTGCTCGATCAGATCCTGATCGGTGTCGTGCGGCATGCGATTGGCAGTGGTGAACGCCAACGCAATGTCGCCGCTGCCGTTGCCCCAGAACGAGCCGCACCATGCCAGCCCCACGCCGGCGCGCCGCGCCACCCGGCCAAGCTGGCGGTGGTCCAGCGGAACATCGGTGGCGATGACGATGATGCAGGAACCGGTCTCCGGCCCCGGCGTGCCCGAGGGATCGATCCGTCGCCCGTCGGGCAGGCGAAGATCGCCGGCACGACCGAAATTCGCCAGCACCAGCACGCCGAGGTGATACGTCGCACCATCCAGCCGCAGCCGGCGCGAGGCGCTGCCGATGCCGCCCTTCAGCCCGAAGCAGCTCATCCCGGTGCCGGCGCCCACCGCACCGACGTCGAACTCCTCAGCTGCCGCCGCGATCGCCGCATCGGCGTGCGCCTCGGTCACCGCCATCGCCTGGATATCGTTCAGGTAGCCGTCGTTGCATTCCAGTACGACCGGATTGACCGTCGCGGTCTGCCGGCCGATCTCCGGATCGGCGGCGATCGCACGTCGGACCAGTGCGGTGACGCAGGTGCCCACAGCGAAGGTGTTGGTGAGCAGGATCGGCGTCTCCAGCGTGCCGAGCTCGTTCACCTGTATGAGGCCGGCGCTCTTGCCGAAGCCGTTCAGCACGCAGGCGGCCGCCACCGGCTTGTCGCGGAACAGGTTGTCGTCATGCGGCAGCACCGCGGTGACGCCGGTACGCGCATCGCCTTCGATCAGCGTCGCGTGGCCGGCGGTCACGCCGGGCACGTCGGCGATACTGTTGCGGGAGCCGGGCGGCAAGGAACCACAGGCCAGATCCAGGTCGCGTGCGCGCATGTTCAACGTTACCGTGACCGGGGGATCAGTTCGATCTCGTAGAGTGCCGGCCAGGTCTTGCCGGTGACGATCAACCGGCCGGTTGCCTCATTGTAGGCAATGCCATTGGGCACAAACGGATCCTGCAGTACCTTCGGATCCGGATTGAGGCCGGCGAGATCGATCCATCCGATGATCCGTCCGGTGTCCGGTGCAATGATTGCGATGACGTTGGTCTCCCAGATATTTGCGTACAACTTGCCATCGGCATACTCGAGCTCGTTCAGAAAACCCACGGGCCCGACATTGTCGGATACGAAGATGCTGCGTTCGATGTTGAACGTCTTCGGGTCGAGGAACTGGATAGCGGACGAGCCGTCGCTCATGATCAGGTACTTGCCGTCCGTGGTCAGCCCCCAGCCCTGGGTCGGAAACCGGAACGTGCCGGTTGGTTTGAAGCTTGCCCGATCATAGGTGAACCCGATGTTGGAGATATACGTCAGCTGGTAGATCGTATCATTCAGCAGCGTGACGCCCTCGCCGAACAGATGCTTGTCGAGCGGCAGTTCATGGATCACCCGTCCGGTCGCCAAATCGTATTGCAGCAACCGTGACTCGCCATACAGACCGGTGCCTTCGTAGACGACGCCATCCCGCACCGTCAGGCCCTCGGTGAAGTAGCCGGTGCTGTGGGGATAGGTCTGCACGACCTTGAACCCGTAGACCGGGATCGCGGTCTGTCCGAGTGCGCGTTCACGGCTGACCTGGACGCGCTCGATGACGTCGAGCGTCGGACGCGCGGCGTCCGCGGAAGGTGCCAGGACAGCAAGCGACAGCAACACCGCACCGATTGCGCCGAGCCTGTTGGCGGTCATCGCCGTCCCCCAATGTTGCAATGGCTCGGTCGGTAATCGGGCCGAGCCGCAGCCAGTGTCTAGCCGACACCGCGAAATCGGCCTAATCCCAGCGGCGATCCGAATGGAGGCAGACATGCGGGAAATCGGCCATTTCATTGCCGGCAAGCCGGTCGCAGGAACCAGCGGCAGGTTCGGCGACGTGTTCAATCCCGCACTGGGTGAGATCAGCGCCCGTGTCGCACTGGCCGGTACGGCCGAGGTGAACCAGGCGGTCGCCGCCGCGTCGGCTGCGTGGCCTGCCTGGGCCGCTACCCCACCACTGCGCCGCGCGCGCGTCATGTTCAAGCTGAAGGAGCTGTTGGAGCGTGACCGCAAGGAGCTGTCCGCGATCATCACCGCCGAGCATGGCAAGGTGCTGTCGGACGCCGATGGCGAGGTGCAGCGCGGCCTCGAGGTGGTGGAGTTCGCCTGCGGTATCCCGCACCTGCTGAAGGGCGAATTCACCGAAGCCGTCGGCACCGGCATCGACGCCTGGTCGATTCGCCAGCCGTTGGGTGTGGTCGCCGGCATCACGCCGTTCAACTTTCCCCTCATGGTGCCGCTGTGGATGATTCCGGTGGCGCTCGCCTGCGGCAATTGCTTCATCCTGAAGCCGTCCGAGAAGGACCCGTCCGCGGCGCTGAAGCTCGCCGCGCTGCTGGCCGAGGCGGGCATTCCGGACGGCGTGTTCCAGGTGGTGCAGGGCGCGCGCGAGGCGGTCGAGGCGATCCTGGCGCACCCGGACATCGCCGCGATCAGCTTCGTCGGTTCCACCGCGATCGCCGAGACGATCTATCGGGGCGGCGCCGCGCACGGCAAGCGCGTGCAGGCGTTGGGCGGGGCGAAGAACCATTTGGTGGTGATGCCCGACGCCGACATCGACGATGCGGTCGATGCGCTGATGGGCTCGGCGTACGGCGCGGCGGGCGAGCGGTGCATGGCGGTGTCGGTCGCGGTCGCGGTCGGCGCGGCCGGTGACAGGCTGATGCAGAAGCTGGAGCCGCGGGTGCGCGCGCTGAAGATCGGGCCGGGCACCGACCCGGACGCGGAGATGGGCCCGCTGGTCACGCGCGAGCACCGCGAGAAGGTCAGGGGCTACATCGATCTCGGGGTGAAGGAGGGCGCGAAGCTGGTGGTCGATGGCCGCGGGCTGTCGCTGCAAGGCTATGAGAGCGGCTATTTCCTCGGCGGCTCACTGTTCGACCACGTCGGCACCGACATGCGGATCTACCGGGAAGAAATTTTCGGCCCGGTGCTCGGTGTGGTGCGCACACCCGACATGGCAGGCGCGGTGCGGATGGTGAACGCGCACGAATACGGCAACGGCGTCGCGATCTTCACCTCGGACGGCGGCGCGGCGCGCGACTTCGCCGCCGGGATCAACATCGGCATGGTCGGCGTGAACGTGCCGATCCCGGTGCCGATGGCGTTCCATTCGTTCGGCGGCTGGAAGCACTCGCTGTTCGGCGACCATCATATCTATGGGCCGGAAGGCGTTCGCTTCTACACCCGCTACAAGGCGATCACCCAGCGCTGGCCGACGGGTGCACGGCGCGGCGCGGAGTATGTGATGCCGACGCTGGGGAGGTAACGGTCGGGGCCATCGGGATGTCAGCGTGAATCACGTGCTGCCATGAGCAGCGCACAGGCGGCGGCCGCCGAACAATACGCGCGTAAAACTCTCGCCGCGTGCTGTCTCGGCATGCTGACGCTCGGCGCGAACGGCACCGCGATCATGGCGGCGCTGCCCACCATGCGCCACGATCTTGGGCTGAGTGCCGCGCAGCTCGGATGGGTGATCAATGCCTATCTCGTCGGCTCCGCCGCCTGCATCATCCCCGGCGGCAAGGCCTGCGACCAGTTCGGTCCGCGACGGGTGGCGATCGCAGGACTGGCGTTGTTTTCGCTCGCTTCGATCGTGGTGGCGACGGCACAGGCACCCGCCATCCTGCTGGTCGGCCGTGCGCTGCAAGGCCTGGCGGCCGCGATGAGCGTCCCCGGCACGCTGGCAGCCGTCAGCGAGGCCAGCTCGACCGAGCGCCGGGCATCCGCGATTGGAGCCTGGGCTGGCCTCCTGATGCTGGGTTTCAGCCTCGGTCCGCTGATCGGAGGTGCGCTCACCCATTACGTCGACTGGCGCGTCATCTTCTGGGGAAGCGGCGCGACCATGCTCGCCGCTGCCGGCGGCCTGGCGGTCAACCCAGGTACGAACGCGCCATTGCGCGCACGGCCGGCCCAGCGGTTCGACTGGATTGGCTTCGTGCTGCTCGCGACCTTCATGATCGCGCTGGTCTCAGCGCTGCACGCATTGCCCGCGGTGGCCAGCGCACCGCTTGGTTTCGTAGCCCTCGGCGCGCTGTCAGTCGCCGCCTTGGTTGCGCTGCTGACGGTGGAGCGTCACATCCGCGATCCGCTCATCGACCTCGGCCTGTTCGGGGAAGCTGTGTTTGTGCGCGCGGTCGCCGTGGGGTCGCTTGCCATGGCGTGCATTCTGGGGCTGCTGTTGTTCTACAATCTGGACGCCCAGAGCCCGGCGGGCTTGTCGCTGACGCCGGTCGAGGCTGGCCTGTCGCTGCTGCCGATGAGCTGTGGGCTGTTGATCTTTGCGTTTGCCGCGCCGAGCCTGGTTCGCCGCTTCGGGCCACGGCGCGCGCTCGGCGGCAGCAATCTGCTGATCGTCGCAGCCAGTGCGTTGATTGCCGTTTCGATCGGTCTCGTGATGTGGGTGCCGCTCGTGATCGGCCTGTTCACCGTCGGCATGGGTCTGGCATTGCCGTATGCGACGGCACCGCGGCTCGCCCTATCGACCCTGCCGACCACGCGTGCCGGCGCGGGCTCCGGCATCATCAATGCGTGCACGTTTCTCGGCGGCAGCATCGGTGTGGCCGGCGGTGCGGTCGCCTATGCACTAGCCGGCCTGCCGGCAGCGTTGGGGCTGATCGCGCTGTTTGCTCTCGTTGGGGTTGGACTCTGCCGAGGGTTGGCAGCGGGTTCATGAGCGTCGTCGCGGCCGGGCACTCAATGGCAGGTGGTCGAACAGAGTGGGCGCGTCGCCTGGCTGGGCGCCTTCGATCTCGAGCAGTCGCAGCTTGGTCGTGACACCGCCGGCGGCCGAGAAGCCGCCCACCTTGCCGCCGGCCGCCAGCACGCGATGGCACGGCACGATGATCGGGAACGGGTTCCGCCCCATCGCCTCCCCCACCTCACGCGCCGCACTGCGGTCGCCGAGCCGCGCCGCGATGTCGCCGTATGCGAGCGTGGCCCCGGCAGCAATGGTTCGTGCCACTGCGTAAACCTGCTGATGGAATTGCGGCACGCCCTCCATGTCGAGCGCAACGGTCGAAAGATCGCGCTTCTCGCCGCCCAGCAGTTCGGTGATGCGGTCGATCACCGGCTGAATGTGATCCGGCGGCGAGCCTTCGCTCGCGCCGGGGTATCGCCGCCGCAGACGTGCGCGCGTCGCACTTTCCCGCGCCTCCGGCAGCTGGACGCCGGCAACGCCGCGGTCGCTCCACGCGATGCCGGTCGGTCCCACCGCGGTAGCAAATAACGCGAATCCGTGCGCTGGCATGACGTGGCGAAACTAGCACCGGCCGGCAACACGTGCACCCGGCGGATTGCGCTCGTCTGGCTGACGTCTTTCTGATCACTAAGAGTACTTAATAGGCCATATTGCCTACTTAGGCCGCCATAATTATCCAGGCCGCGCAAGACATAATCATAATAGAGCCGAAATGGCGGCTCTGGCCCGCTGTTAGCCGCGGCTGGAGCGGCCTCTTTGATCAAATGGTGAGCAAGTCGCCGAATTGGCACGCGGCTTGCTCGCCTCGACGCCATTCCGGGACATGATAAGAACAAGGGGGCTTACGATGAGCAATGGATCGCCGCGTTCAGGCCTTACCCGCCGGACCGCGCTCGCCACCGCCGGCGCGACCGCGTTGTCCGCTACGCTCGCACCGACCCGCGCCGCCGAGGGAAGCACGCTTCGGGTTGCCTACCCCTTGCCGGTCGCAACCCTCGATCCGGCCAAGTTCCGCGTCGGCGGCCTCGAGTACAACTACGCCCATTGCGTGTTCAACCGGCTGACCGCGCAGGACAACAAGCTCCAGGTGATCCCCGATCTGGCCCAGAGCTGGGAGGCCAGCGAGGACCTCAAGGTCTGGACTTTCCACCTCCGGCCAGGCGTGAAGTTCCACGACGGCAAGCCGCTCGACGCCGGCGATATCGTGTTCACCTACCAGCGGCTGCTGGACAAGGAAATCGCCTCCGTCGTGCGCGCCTCGCTCGGCGTGGTCGACAAGGTCGAGGCGGTCGATCCGCTGACCGTCCGGTTCACGCTGTCCTCCCCCTATTCGGATCTGGCCGCGGTCACCGCGGCCTACCAGACCCAGATCCTCAGCGCGGCGACAATGGACACGCTGACCACCAAGCCGATCGGCACCGGACCATTCCGCTTCGTCGAGTACCGGCCAGGCGATCAGTTGGTGGTGGAGAAGAACCCGGACTACTTCGTGCCCGGCTCGCCGAAGGTCGATCGCGTCATCATGCGGATCATTCCGGAATACACCACGGCGGTCGCCGGGCTGGAGAGCGGGGCGCTCGACCTCGTCTACGATCTGCCGCCCGAGCAGATCGATCAGCTCAAGAACAGCAAGGTCTCGCGGGTCGAGGAGGTCGCGTGCGGGAGCTGGGAAGGCATCATCCTCAACAACGCGTTCAAGCCGTTCGACGACCCCCGCGTGCGTGAGGCGTTCATCAAGATCGTCGACCGGCAGGCGTTCACCGATATAGCGATGTTCGGCCACGGCACGCCCACGGTCACGCCGATCCCGCCGACGCATCCCTTCTTCCGCGCCGATCTGGTGACGCCGCCCGACATTCCCGGCGCCAAGAAGCTGCTGGCCGAAGCGGGCTATCCCAACGGTTTCCCGATCGAGATGATCATCGCGACCGGCTCGCCCTGGGAGGAGCGGCTCGGCACAGCGTTCCGCGACGCGGCGAAACAGGTCGGCGTGACGGTATCGCTGCGCATCGTGCCGGGCGACAAGTTCGACGCCGAAATGGAAGGCAAGATCGCCTTCAGCGTCGATGGTTTCTTCGGCCGTCCCACGCCGGATACGATGCTCTACGCGTGGTACCACAGCAGCGGGTCGTGGAACAACACGCTGTGGCACTACAACAATCCCGAGGTCGACAAGATCCTGACCGCGGCGCGTTCCACCGGCGACAAGGCCGAACAGGAAAAGCTGTACGGCCGGTTCCAGGAGATCGTCGCCAAGGATGGGCCCGGCTGTCTCGTCTTCGTACGCAATTTCGCCTGTGGCGTGAGCAAAAAAGTGCAGGGGTTCATCGGCTCGCCGCAGATGTGGGTGGACATCAACAACGTGTCGCTGAGCGCATGATGCGCGCCGGTTGACGCCATGGCCAGCTACGCGCTGCGCCGACTGGGTACCGTGCTGTTCATCCTGGTCGCGATGTCGCTGTTGGTGTTCCTCGCCACGCACGCGCTCCCGTCGGACACCGCGGCGCTGATCCTCGGGCAATATTCCACCCCAGAAACGCTGGCGGCACTCGAGCACAAGCTTGGCCTCGATCTGCCGCTGCCGGTGCAGTACTGGCACTGGGCGCGTGCGATGCTGCATGGCGACATGGGCCAGTCGCTGGTGATGGAGCGACCGGTTGCGCCGATGCTGTGGGATGCGTTCGGGCGCTCCGCCATCCTCGCCGTGGCCGCCATGGCAATCGTTGCCACGCTGGGAGTCACGTCCGGCGTCGTGGCGGCGGTCTGGCGCGGACGCTGGCAGGATCACGCCGTCTCGGTATTCGCCTATCTCGGCATTTCCGTGCCGGAATTCTACTGGGGCCTGGTGCTGATCCTGGTGTTCGGCAGCACCTTCCATCTGCTGCCCACCTCGGGCATCGGCAACCTGAGCGACGGGCTGGCCAGCTACGTCTCGTTCCTGGTGCTGCCGGTGGCAACGCTGACGCTGGGCTTCCTCGCCCATGTCTCGCGGCTGACCCGTTCCAGCATGGCTGAGGAACTGGACAGCATGTATGTCAGGGTTGCGCGCGCGCGCGGCCTGCCGGAGCGCGTGGTGATCGTGCACCACGCGCTCCGCAACGCGCTGGTGCCGACGATCACCGTGCTGGCACAGGATTTCGGCTTCCTGATCGGCGGTATCGTTGCGATTGAAACCGTGTTCGCCTATCCCGGACTTGGCCGGCTGCTGATTTTCGCCCTCCAGCGCCAGGACCTGCCGCTCATGCAGGCCGCGATCCTGGTGCTGACGGCGGTGTTCTGCCTCGCCAATCTGGGCGCCGATCTGCTCTACGGCGTGGCCAATCCACGCATCCGTCACGGCGGCGCGGTTGACTGACGTCGTCGCCCTGGCCGGCACGGTCGCGCGGCGCCCGCGCTTGCCGCTGCCCTTGATGGTCGGTGCCGCCATCGTGCTGGTGCTGCTGGTCGCCGCCGCGCTGGCGCAGGTGCTCGCGCCGTATCCGTTCGATCAGATGCACATCCGTGACCGGTTCTCGCCGCCCAGCCTCCACTACCTCGCCGGCACCGACGAATACGGCCGCGACGTGTTCAGCCGTCTGTTGATCGGTTCGCAGCTTTCCCTGCTGATGGGCGTCAGCGCGACGCTGATCAGCATGGGGCTGGGCGTCCCGCTCGGGCTGCTCGCCGGCTACCGCCGCGGACTGACCGACGAAGTGATCATGCGGGTGCTGGATGTGCTGCTGGCGTTCCCGCCGATCATGCTGGTGCTGCTGATCATCGCGGTGACCCCGCCCAGCCTGCTGAAGACCGCCTTCGCCATCGGCGTGCTGTCGGCGCCACCGATCGGGCGCGTCACCCGCAGCGTCACGCTGGACCTGATGAGCGGTGAGTTCATGGAGGCCGCCCGCGCCCGTGGCGAGCGCCTCTGGTACGTGCTGTGGCGTGAATTGCTGCCGAATGTCTGGCCGGTGCTGATGGTGGAGGCCAGCCTGCGCGTGGTGTTCGCTGTGCTGCTGGGCGCGGTGCTGAGCTTTCTCGGCTTCGGCGTGCAGCCGCCCGCCGCCGACTGGGGCCTGATGATCAGCAACGGCCGCTCCTTCGTCGATCAGGCGCCATGGATCTCGCTTGCCCCCGGCATCGCCATGGGCATCACGGTAATCGGCATCAGCCTGCTCGGCGACGGGTTGCGCGAGGTGCTGGATCCGCGCCTTGGCAATCGGCGATGAACGACGCGGTCGCGCCCGAACCGGCGTTGCTCGAGGTCCGCGATCTTACGGTGCGGTACGGCGGGACCGCGGCGGTGCGCGACGTGTCGTTTCGTCTGCAACCAGGTGAGGCGCTCGGCATCGTCGGCGAATCCGGCTCCGGCAAGAGCAGCATCGCCGGCGCAATATTGGACTTCCTGGGCCCAGCCGCGCGGATCAGCGGCCAGCTCCTGTTCGCAGGGCGAGACCTTACGCAGCTGTCGCGCAGTGACCACCGCGCGGTGCTCGGACGCAAGATCGGCGCGGTGTTCCAGGACCCGTTCACCGCGCTCAATCCGGCGCTGCGCGTCGGTCGGCAGATCGCTGAACCGATCGTGCGGCATCTCGGCGTGAAGCCGTCCGAGGCAGCTCGCCGTGCGGTGTCGCTGTTGCGCGAGATGGGCATCCATCGCGCCGAGGACGCGGCGCGCGCGTTTCCCCATCAACTCAGCGGCGGGATGAAGCAGCGCGCGCTGATCGCCGCGGCGCTGGCGTGTGAGCCACCGCTGCTGATCCTCGACGAACCGACCACGGCGCTCGATGTGACGGTGGAGGCACAGATCCTGCGCCTGTTGGCGCGGCTCCGGCAGCAGAAGCGCGTCAGCCTGCTGTTCATCAGCCATAACCTCGGCGTGGTGCGGCGCCTCTGCGACCGCGTTGCGGTGATGTACGCCAGCCAGTTCGTCGAACTCGGCAGCGTGCGTGGTGTGCTGGAGCGGCCCGCGCATCCCTACAGCAAAGGGCTGCTGGCCTCACGCCCGCCGTTGCGCGCCGCATCGCGTGGCAGCCGGCTGCCGGCCATCGAGGGCCAGATGCCGATAGCGCCGCATCCCGACGCGGGCTGTGTGTTCGCGCCGCGCTGCCCGTACGCCGAAGCACGCTGCACCGCAGCCGCACAGCCTTTGAGTGTCGCCACGCCGGGCCACCTGGCACGCTGCTGGAAGGCCGATGGACTGGACGACTGGCCGCGCCGCGGTGTCGACGCGATCGACCAGGGGCCGTTCCGTGCCGGCGACGCATTGGTGAACATCACCCGGTTGCGCAAGACCTTCACCACCCGCCGTGGCCTCGCGGCGTGGCGACTGTCCGTCGCCGGCGGCCGGCCTCGACTGCGCTACCAGCCCGCGCAGGTGGCAGCGGTGGATGGCGTGTCGCTGTCGATCTCCCCGGGCGAGGTACTGGGTCTCGTTGGCGAAAGCGGCTGCGGCAAATCGACGCTCGGCCGACTCGCCCTGCGACTGCTGCATCAAAGCGATGGCGGCGTCGAGTTCGACGGTGCCGACCTCAGCCAGCTTGCCGGCGCGGATCTTTCCGCATTTCGCAAACAAGCGCAGATCGTGTTCCAGAACGTCGGTTCATCGCTGAACCCGCGGCTGTCGGTAGGTGAAGCGATCGAACGCCCGCTCGCGCTGTTCGGCCTGACCAAGCCGCGCGCAAGGCGCCAGCGGGTCGTGGAACTGCTCGACATGGTGCGCCTGCCGCCGTCCTACCGCCAGCGCTACCCGCATCAGCTCAGTGGCGGCGAACGCCAGCGGGTCGCGATCGCGCGGGCGCTGGCCACCGAACCTCGCTTCATCGTCTGCGACGAACCGGTGTCCGCGCTCGACGTCTCGGTGCAGGCGGCGATCGTGAACCTGCTGGCCGATCTGCGCGATCAGTTCGGCCTCGCGTACCTGTTCATCTCGCACGACCTGGCGGTGGTCGCGCAGCTCTCCGATCGCATCGCGGTGATGTATCACGGCCGCATCTGCGAGACCGGGACGCCGGCCGATCTGCTGGGGTCGCCGCGGCATCCCTATACGCGCATGCTGCTCGCGGCGGTGGCCGAGGATACCGCTGCGGACGAGCCGCCACAGGGTGAGCCAATCGCCGGACCGATGTCGGGGTGCCCATTCGTGGCACGCTGCCCGCATCGCTTGCCGTCGCTGTGTGCAACAACAATGCCCTTGCTGCGTGGGGTGGGAACGTCGCACGAGGTGGCCTGCCATCTCGAGCCATCCCCTGCCACGCATACCGACGCAGCGCTCCTGCCATCGATCGTCACCTGAGCCACGAAAGGATCCCGTGCATGCCCGCCGATCCGTTCCATCTTGCCTGGTTCCTGCAAGGTTCCTCGATCCAGGCCTGGGGCGAACCATGGACCGGCACGATCACCGGCGACTGGATGTCGTGCGACATGTTCCTCGACCTCGCGCGCGGCTGCGAGCGGGCCTGCATGGACTACCTGCTGCTCGAGGATTCTATCTATGTCGGTGAGACCTGGCAGAACTCGCGCGACATGTATCTGAAGAACGGCATGTCGATCCCGCGTCAGGAACCGACGATCGTGGCAACGCTGATGGCGGCGGCTACCACGCGGCTGGGCATCGTGCCGACGCTCTCCACCTTCGCCTATGCGCCCTACCTGACGGCGCGTATCGTCGGCACGCTGGATCAGATCTCGGGCGGGCGCGGCGGCTGGAACATGGTAACCGGCAGCTCCGATCTGTCGGCGAAGAATTTTGGCATGGAGCGTCTGCCGCCGCACGACCAGCGCTACGACATGGCGGACGAATACATCGCGATCTGCAAGCAGTTGTGGGGCTCGTGGGAACCGGGTGCGATCGTCGGCGACCACCAGAACGGCGTGCTGATCGATCCCGCCAAGGTGCACACGATCGACTACGAGGGGCGCTACTACAGCAGCCGGGGACCGCTGAATTCGGGCCCCTGTCCGCAAGGCCAGCCGGTCATCGCCCAGGCCGGCGGATCGGACCGCGGACGGCGCTTCGCGGCCCAGCACGCGGACACCATCGTCGCGCATGTCAAGGGCGTGGAGCAGATGAAGGCGTATCGCGAGGATGTGCGCGCCAAGATGGTTGCGTGCGGTCGCGATCCGGACAGTTGCAAGGTGCTGTTTCTGGTGTCGCCGATCCTGGCGGAGACCACCGGGGAAGCCGAGGCGAAGGCGGCGCAGCGCGCAGCAATATCCGCGCAGAACGTGGACCAGCGGCTGGCGCAGTTGGGCTGGATCACCAACATCGATTTTTCCACCTTCGACCTCGATGCCCCGGTGGGCGAACTGACCACCAACGGGCATCAGCAGAGCCTGGCGCAGTTCCTGCGCAAGGCGGGCAAGCGGACGCTGCGCGAGGCGATCGTCAGCTACACCAGCAGCGGTGGGTCGGTCGATCTGGTGGGCTCGCCCGACGCTGTCGCCGCGCAGATGGGCGAGGCGATGGAGGAGGTCCGCGGCGATGGGTTCCTGTTTTCGATGGGGAACGTGAGCCGTCGCACGACGGCGGAGATAGCCGATGGCCTGGCACCGGCATTGCAGCGTCGCGGGCTGACGCGCCGGGCGTACGCGCACCGGCAGCTGCGGGATAATCTGCTGGAGTTCTGAACTCGGCAGGCCGATCGCCCCAGTCCTTCGCTGCTGCCAGGGCAGTCGAGCCGCGGCAACGGCAGATCAGCGCAGGCCGCTCTCCTGTCCGGGATTTATCCCGCCGCGAGATCTCCGAGATCGTCCGGGACCGCCAACGCCTTCAGCCGCGGTATGTCGTGCAGGATGACCCGTGCCCCGTGCGTCTCTACGCCGTACGCACGCAGCGTGGCGAAAGCACGCGAAAGGTTCTCCTGCCGACAGCCCAGCCGAGCTGCCAGCAGCCCCTTGTCGAACGGCAGGCGGAAGTCGGCCTTGAGCGCCTCGCCATCCTTTACCCGCGCCAGCAGGTAGCACCCCAGCCGCTGCGCCGCGGTGCGCAGCTTCAGATCGCGCACCTGGCGCACCATGGTGCGGAACTCGCGCGACACCGAACGCAGCAGCGTGTTGGCAAGCAGTGCCTCGCACTCCACCAGATCCAGCAATCCGCCGGCATGGATCGCCAGCAGCCGGCATGGGGTCACCGTGTGAGCGGTCATCAGAGTGGGCAGCCGCGTCAACACCGACGCCAGCACGAAATGATCGATCGGGTGCAGCACCTCCACCAGGGCGGTGGTGCCGTCGGCTGCCGTGCTGGACAGCGCCACCTGCCCCTCCAACAGAACATAGAGGAACTCCGGCATGGCGCCCTGGTGCGACAGCACCTGCTCGGCCTCGGCCGACACCACCTTGGTGATCGCCTCGATCCGCCCGCGCAGGGACGCGTCCAGCCGCTCGAACAGCGGCACGGTCCCGATCAGATCCACCGCCGTTGCCATGATCTCTCCCCCAATATCCGGAACGAACGGCCTGATTTAGTCCAATCCGCAATTATTGGCCAATGCGGCCGCGATGGCCACGCATGTTGGCTATGCTAGGGTTTGCGTCACGCGGGCGTGATGGAACTGGCAGACATAAGGCGCTTAAAACGCCTTGGCCTTTCGGCCGTGCGGGTTCGAGCCCCGCCGCCCGCATATCGCCGGCACGGTTGATCCACATCAATGCGCCGATCGGACCCGCAAAATATCGTATGCGCGTCGGCCGGGAGTGGCGGACCTTTTGTGGACTGGATCGGTGCCATGCCATTTGCCGAAGCCGAGGAATTTCTCGAATCCGCCGCACATGAAGAGGCGGTGCGAATTGCCGACCCCCGGCAGATGACACGTTCGCAGCTGCGGCGCCTCGGCATGCCAAGGCTGGTGTACCTGCGGCGCGGATCGTTTGACGGTCAGACGGCCTTTGCCATTCATGCCGCTGACGGCACGGCGATAGCTGTGGTGGAGGACCTCGAAGTTGCCATGGAGTTGGCTTCTGAGGGCAACATGATCTTCGTCGCAGTGCATTGATGCCGCTGATTGCGACGCCCCTCGATCCCCCAGGCGTCGCCCGTATCTTTTTCGAACTGCGCTGTCGCACCGTGTGCGGACGAGGAACGACTGATCCCAACGGCGATCGAGCGCGCATTTGCGTTGGCGGCGATCGACCGTGAAGCCGGGCAGCGCGCCCGCGCCGAGTGAGCGCGCGCTACCGCGACGCTGGCGGCTCGAACAGTTCCACCACATTGCCCGAGGGATCCTCGCACAGGATCTGCCGTCCGCCTGGTCCCTCGACGATATCGTTGCGGAACGCCACGCCCTGCGCGCGCAGCGTCGCCACCAGGGCAGCGAGATCGGTCACCTGCAGCACAAAGCGGTTCCAGCCGCCCGGCTCGGGAGTCCTGCCGTCGGGCATCGGCTTTGCCGCCGACGCATGCGGCCCGGCAAGCCACAGTGTCAGGTCGTCGCGTGCCACGATCGCCATCGCCGGCCCGAACTGCTGGCGCAGCGTAAAGCCGAGGCGGGTGTAGAACGCGATCGCCGCACCGACATCGTGCACGAGATAGCGCACCGAGGCCATGACGCTCTCCGTCAGCTCACCGCTTCCAGCACACGATCGCATACGTGCGCCATCTCGGTCTCGCTGAGATAAGGATGGATCGGCAGGGCGAGGATGCGCTCCGCCAAGTCCTCCGATACCGGCAGGCTGGCGCCGTCGTGATGGTCGCGATAGGCCGGCTGCAGATGCAGCGGACGCGGGTAATAGATCGCGGTCGGCACGCCGTCCGCGCGCAGCGACGTCTGCACATGCTCGCGCGTCGCCCCATCGCGCAGCAGGATGGCGTAGATCGCCCAGGCGCTGGTGCTGTCGGGCACGCGCGCCGGCGTCGCCACTGCGTTGCCAAGCCGCGAATCATAGCTAGCGCGCGACGCGTTCGCGAGCCTCCAGCTCGTCGCCGAATACCGTCAGCTTGGCGAGCAGCACCGCTGCCTGCAGGGAATCCAGTCGGCCGTTCATGCCGGTATGCAGCACCTCGTAACGCGACGTGCCCTCGCCGTGGGTGCGCAGGCTGCGATACAGCGCCGCGCGTTCGTCGCTCTCGGTGAGCAGCGCGCCGCCGTCGCCATAGCCGCCCAATGGCTTCGACGGGAAGAAGCTGGTCGCCGTGGCATCCGCCGCCGCGCCGAGCAGCTCTGCCATGCAGCGTGCAGCCGAAGCTCTGCGCCAGGTCATCCAGCGTGAACAGGCCTTCGCGCTCGTGCGATGGCGGCAAGCGCCGGCCAATCCGCCGGCTGGCCGAACAGGTCGACGCCGATCAGTGCCCGCGGCCGCAGCTTGCCATCCCGCCGGACCTCGGCGATGCGCCGTTCCAGATGCGCCGGATCGATCTGGAAGGTGCGCGGATCGACATCGACGAACACCGGCGTGGCACCCAGCACCAGCGGCACCTCGGCCGTCGCGGTGTAGGTGAACGCCGGCAGGAACACCGCGTCGCCTGGTCCGATGCCCTCCGCCATGAAGGCGATCTGGATCGCGTCGGTGCCGGAACTGACCGCCACGCAATGCCTGGCGCCGCAGAACCGTGCCAGCTCGGCCTCCAGCTCGGCGACCTCGGGGCCGAGGATGAACTGGCAGTGCGCCAGCACGCCATCCAGCCGCCGGCGCAGTTCGCCTGCGATGCGTGCCTGCTGCGCCTTCAGGTCGACGAACAGAATGTCGCGGTCATGGGCGGTTCACCACAGGCATCAGTCCTTCCGCAGTTGTGTTCGAATTCCGGCGCCAGGCGCCCGAGCAAGGTGAGTGCCAGGCGCGACTGGCCACCGCGGCAGGCAGCGGCGATCTCGTCGATCGCACGCCCGACGATCGCCGGATCGGCAGTGCGCGGCGAAGCCATCAACAGGCCGGGAAATCCGGTCGGCACCGGCGGTTCCTTGCCGTGGAACAGCTCCTCGTGCAGCTTCTCGCCCGGACGCAGGCCGGTGAAGCGGATCTCCACGTCGCGCTCCGGCGTCAACCCCGCCAGCCGGATCATCTGCTTGGCCAGATCGACGATCTTCACCGGCTTGCCCATGTCGAGCACGAAGATGCCGCCCTCCTCGCCCGACGGCAGCACCGCATCGCCGGCGCCGACCACGCTCGCCTGCAGCACCAGGCCCACCGCCTCGCGCACCGTCATGAAGTAGCGCTGCATGTCGGGATGCGTGACGGTCAGTGGACCGCCGCGCTCCAACTGGCGCTGGAACAGCGGCACCACCGAGCCGGTGCTGCCCAGCACGTTGCCGAACCGCACGGTGATGCAGCGCATGCCGCGGCCGGTGACACGGGCGGCGATGTCCAGCGCCTGGCAGTACATCTCGGCCAGCCGTTTCGACGCGCCCATCACCGAGGTCGGGTTCACCGCCTTGTCGGTGGAGATCAACACCATTGCCCGCGCGCCGACATTGCGCGCCGCATCAGCCACGTGGCGCGTGCCGGCGACATTGGTCAGCAGGCCCTCCAGCGGATTGGCCTCCACCATCGGCACGTGCTTCAGCGCCGCGGCGTGGAACACCAGTTCCGGCCGCCACTGCTCGAACACGTCCCGGACCCGCGGCTCGTCGCGAATATCGGCCAGCAGCGACACGCGCGGAACGTGCGGATGACGCTCCGCCAACTCGAGATCGATCAGCCACAGCGCATATTCGCCGTTGTCGAGCAGGATCAGCCGCTCGGGCCCAAGGGCGGCGACCTGCCGCGCCAGCTCGCTGCCGATCGTGCCGCCGGCGCCGGTGACGATCACCCGCCGCCCCTGGATCAGCCGCGCCATGCCCTCGCGGTCGAGCGGCACCTGCGCGCGGTTCAGCAGGTCCTCGATCGCCATCGGCCGCAGCTCCAGCTCGCGCGAACGATCCGCTGTCCCGGCGGGGTCCAGCGCGGTCGGGCGCGGCGCGCGCCGGACCCGCATCGCCGTGCCGCTCCGCCTGCGCGACCAGGACGGCGAGCGATTGGCCCGCCAGGTCCGGTGTGGTGACCACCAGCGTGTCCGGCAGCCTGCCTTCGCCTGCCAGCCTGTCGAGCACCGCCGCGGCATCCTCGATGGTGCCGAGGTACGGACAGCCGTGGATCCGCCGCCCGGTCTGGCGCGAGCCGACCGCCAGCAGCCCTTCGACCTGCAGCGACTGTCGCCGATCCCAGGCCAGCGCACGCAGAAACAGGTCGATGTCCTCCGCGGCACCGACGACCAGCGCCGTCGGGATGTCGGGCGCGTAGCCACCAACGGGAGTAGCGCCGCGTCGGTGGCGCCAGCGGCGGTACAGGACCCGCGGCGCGCCGAGCAGCACCAGCAGGGTCAGCGCATACACGACCGGGAAGGCGGGATTGCCGGATGCCGTGCCGGTCAGCGAGAGCACGAGCGAGAACAAGGCGGCACCGACGGCGCTGGACCAGGTCACGCCGAGCAGATCGTCGATCCCGGAAAACCGCCAGAATTGCCATGGCAGCCGGAACGGCAGTCCCGCCAGCAGCAGCATCGCCGCACCGGCAGCCGGCAGCCATGCCGGATGCAGCCACTGGCCCGACGGGTCCGCCACCGCGCGGGCGATCGGAACCGCCAACGCCGCCAATGCGCCGTCGATTGCGATGTTCAGAGCGATTCGCACGGGTGGACGTGCTGCCATGGCGGCTCCGTATAGCCCGGCGCGCCGTGCCGCCCCAAATGCCCGTCAGCGGATCGATTCGGCTATCGCAATCCCTGGCGATTCACACGATACTCACGAATGCGTGGGGACACCGCCCGTGCGGCCCATGCCTCCTCGCAACAGTCTCGCACACACAAACGGCCGGGACGGTCCCGGCCGCGAAGGGAACGTACTTCATGCCATCGAATAGTCGCCTGTCTCGCCGAACCGCGCTCAAGCTGGGCGCGGCAACGACCGCGCTGCCATTGGTGCATATCCGCACCGCCGGCGCGGCAGGAAAACTGAGCCTCGCGCTCTGGGATCACTGGGTGCCCACCGGCAACGCCGCCATGAAGAAGTTGGTGGACGCCTGGGCCGAGAAGAACAAGGTCGAGGTGGAACTGGACTTCCTGACCTCGGTCGGCAGCAAGATCAACATCACCATGGCAGCCGAGGCGCAGGCCAAGACCGGCCACGACGTGTTCGCGTTCGATTCGTGGACCGTGCAGCAGTACGGCGACAGCCTCACGCCGATGGACGACGTGATGAAGTCGCTGATCGCGAAATACGGCAAGCTGGGGCACGCCTATGAGTATCTCGGCGTGTCCAACGGGCACTGGCTGGCGGTACCGGTCGGCTGGGGTTCTGCCCCGCTGACACCATGCGCGCGCATCAGCCTGCTGAAGAAGTTCGCCAACATCGACGTGCAGGACTGGTATCCGGCGCACGAAGCGTCGCCGGATACCGCGAAGGACTGGACCTACGACACCCAGCTCAAGCTCGCCGAGGCGTCGTTCAAGGCCGGCTATCCGATCGGCTTCGGCTGCGGCTCCGGCAGCACCGACGCCAACCAGACCTGGGGCGCCACGTTCGGTGCGTTCGGCGCCGATCTGGTTGACGCCAAGGGCAACATCACGGTCGAGTCCGACAACGTGATGGCGGCGATGGAGTACGCCGCGAAGATGGTGAAGTTCATGCCGTCGGACGCGGTGAGCTGGGATGATGCGTCGAACAACCGCGCGCTGATCTCCGGCAAGGCGACGTTGATCTGGAACCCGCCGTCCGCCTGGGCGGTGGCCAAGCGCGATGCTCCGGACGTCGCGGCGGATTGCTGGACGTTCCCGAATCCGTTGGGGCCGAAGGGGCGGCTGGTGCCGCATCGGCCGTACTTCTGGGGTGTCTGGTCGTTCTCCCGGAATCAGACCGCGGCAAAGGAGATCATCGAGTACCTGTCGCAACGCGAGCAGGTGGAGTCGCTGGCCGCAGCGGTGGCCGGCTACGACATACCGCCCTTCGAATCGATGACCGACCTGAAGATCTGGAGCGAGGTCGAGCCGCCGAAGGGCACGATCTACAACTACCCGGTGCGGCCATGGCACCATGCGGAATATTACGTCCCCGGCTCGTCCGCGTCGCCCGATATCGCAGTGCAGATCTGGAATCGCAACATCCAGCCCGGCATGGTCTCGCGTTTGATGTCGGGCCAGTCGATCAAGCAGTCGGTGGCCTGGGCGAAGGACGAACTGGAGGGCTTCGTTCGCTGAGCGCCTGACAGTCCCGCCTCTCCCGCTTGCGGGAAAGGCGGGACTGCAGGCCTGCGACACTCCCCCTCTCGCGCCCTGGCGGGTTCTGTCCGATACTGTCCGGGTCGTTTCGACCAAGTTTGCAACAACCGCCGAAGCCAATTCGGGCGGGAAGGGAGATTGCGCAATGTCGGATCCGCGTCGTGTGACACGCCGCAGCGCCTTGAGGCTCGGCGCGGCGGCAACCGCCCTGCCGCTGGTGCATATCCGCAGCGCCGGCGCGGCCGGCAGGCTGAGCTTCGCGGTCTGGGACCACTGGGTTCCGACCGGCGATGTGGCACTGAAAAAACTGGTCGATGTCTGGGCCGAAAAGAACAAGGTCGACGTGCAGCTCGACTTCCTGTCCGCGAACCTCATCGTGACCAGAGCCGCCGAAGCACAGGCCAAGTCCGGGCACGACATCTTCGCGTTCGATCAGTGGTCGGTGCAGCAATACGCCGAAGTCCTCGATCCGGTGGACGATCTCATGCAGCGCCTGATCGCCAAGTACGGCAAGCTCGGCCACGCCTACGAATACCTCGCGGTGGTCGACCAACACTGGATGGCGGTGCCGGTCAGTTGGGGCTCCGCACCACTGCCGCCCTGCGGCCGGATCAGCATGCTTAAGCAATTTTGCGGCGTCGACGTGCAGAGTTGGTTCCCCGCTCAGCCCGGGACGCCGGAGGCGAGCAAGGATTGGACCTACGATACCCAGCTCAAGATGGCGGAAGCCATGTTCAAGGCCGGCTATCCGATCGGCTTCGGCTGCGGCCAGAACAGCACCGACGCCAATCAGACCTGGGGTGCCACCTTCGGCGCGTTCGGCGCCGATCTGGTGAACGCCAAGGGAGATATCACCATCGATTCCGACAACGTGAAGGCGGCGATGGAATACTGCCAGAAGATGGTGAAGTTCATGCCGTCGGATGCGGTGCAGTGGGACGACGCCTCCAACAATCGCGCGCTGATATCGGGCAAGGCCGCGTTGATCTGGAATCCCCCCTCGGCCTGGGCAGTGGCCAAGCGCGATGCGCCGCAGGTGGCAGAGGACTGCTGGACGTTCCCCAATCCGCGCGGGCCGGTGGGCCGCCTGGTGCCGCATCGCCCATTCTTCTGGGGCATCTGGAAGTTCGCCAGGAACAAGACCGCGGCGACGGAACTGATCGAGTATCTGTCGCAGCGCGAGCAGGTAGAACAGCTTGCCCCCGCGGTTTCGGGCTACGACATTCCGCCGTTCCAATCCATGACGGACCTCAATGTCTGGAGTGACGTCGAGCCACCGAAGGGCACCATCTACAACTATCCGGTGCGACCGTGGCATGACGCCGAGTACTATGTCCCCGGTTCCGCCGCCCCTCCCGAGATCGCGGTGCAGATTTGGAACCGCTATCTGGTCCCCGGCATGGTGGGAAGACTGCTGACAGGGCAGTCGATCAAGGAGTCGCTTGCCTGGGGCAAGGAGGAGCTGGAAGGCTTCGTCCGCTGACATCTGCCGGCCGGCGGTAGCTGGCCATCGACCACGGATCGCTGTTATCGGCTCCTGCCACGTGAGGAGCCCGCATGACCCTTGCCGCCGTGCTGCGCCACCTGGCGTTCGCCATTGCACTGGCTCTGCTGTCCGCCGCTGTGGTGCGCGGGATGATCGCCGTGCGCGTGCTGGATCGGCCGCATCCGCGCAAGGTTCACGCCGAGGACACGCCCAAGGGCGGCGGCGTCGGCGTGGTGGTGGCGTTCCTGGTCGGCATCGCGGTGCTCTACCGTTTCGCGGAATTCGCCCGTCTGGCGGATCCCTACTTCGTCGGTGTCATCGAGGCTTCCGTGGCGATCGCAATCGTGGCCTTCCTGGACGACCTGTACGACTGGAAATTTACCGTGAAGCTGGCGGCCCAGATCCTGGCCGCTGTCGTAGCGGTGGCCAGCGGCATCTACGTGGTGGACTACCGCATCCCCTATGTCGGGCCACTCTTCATCGGCTGGCTGGCGGCGCCGGTGACCGTGGTATGGCTGCTGTTCGCCACCAATTCGATGAACTTCATCGATGGTCTGAACGGCCTGGCCGGTGGTGTGGCACTGATCACGGCAGGCTTTCTCTCCGCCATTGCCGCAGTACACGGGGGTTGGTTCGCCTATTTCGCGGCGCTGTTGCTGGCCGCGGGCCTGGCCGGCTTCCTGCCATTCAATTTCCCTCGCGCGCGCATCTTCTTGGGCGATGTCGGCAGCCAGTTCTGCGGCTTCGTCCTGGCTGTCCTTGCGGTGGTGGCAAGCCGTCTGGACAATGTCGAATTGTCGTTCCTGATCGTGCCGCTGTTGCTATCCGGCGTGTTGTTCGACGTTGCCTTCACTCTGGTCCGCCGGGCATTGGCCGGCGAGCGGCTGACCGAGCCGCACCGCGGCCACCTGTACCAGGTGGCGCAGCGCTCCGGCGTGCCGGCGGTGGCGGTCTCGCTGCTGCACTGGGGCTTCGCCGTGTTCGGTGGGGTGTCTGCGCTGCTGTTCCTGGCCGCGCCTACACCGGTCAAACCGTTCATCCCGCTGCTGACGCTGCCGCCGCAACTGTGCTGGCTTGGCTTCGTGGCACGCCGGGCCCGACGGGCGGGCGTCGCGCGCTGGGGCTGAACCCCGACCCCCCGGACGTCGTCCAGCGAGTCGGGGAAGCAATCAGGCGGTCGCCGTGCGCCGGCTCGAAGTCTCGCCGGACATCGAATGCGGCGCCTTCTTCGTCGTGCTCGCGGCATCACCCATGATCGAGCGCAGGTCGCGCAGGAAGGCGGCGCCCTTCAGCGTACGCTGCACCAGGACGCTGCGGCGATCCAGCGGGTCTACCTTGCGCCGAGCCAGATCGAGCTCGCCCAGCCGGTCGAGCGCACGGGTGATCGCCGGCTTCGAAACATTGAGCTCGGCCGCGAGCCCGCGCACCGTGTGCCCGCCGTCGCGCAGATAGCAGGTCAGGAATACGCCGAGCTGGCGTGCCGACAGATCGGCGCCGTCGCGTCGCACCAGGGCGACAATGGTCTCACGGAGGATGCCGACCATGTGATCGGCGGATGGGCTGGCAGCCATGGTGGTTCCTTTCAAGGTCCCGGACAGGTTCAGTTTGTTCGTATCGATGATGGGGCACCCAATAGTGCCGGTGCACGATCGATCCTAGGCAATTCCATTCCAGGAACGAAGCCTTTTTCGTATCGCTCGCGGAGACGTTACCCGGGGTGCTCAATCCGGCTCCGCACTCTCCGCCCGTGTTGCCACGGCGGCGAACAGCGCCCGCATAGCGTACGCCTCGCCCCCCTCGGGATGTGCCGGCGAGGTCTGGTCGTTCCAGGCATACAGATCGAAATGCGCCCATGCAATGCCCGGCGTAACAAACCGCTGCAGGAATAATGCCGCCGTGATCGCCCCGGCATGCGGCTTCGACGACACGTTGTTGATATCGGCGACCGGACTGTCCAGCCAGCGGTCGTAGGGCGCCCAGAGCGGCAGGCGCCACAGCGGGTCATGCTGTTCTCGGCCGACCCGCAGCAGCGTTTCCGCCCAGTCGTCGTTATTGCAGAACATGGCCGGTAGGTCGGGGCCGAGCGCAACCCGCGCGGCGCCGGTCAGCGTGGCGCAGTCGACCAACAGGGCAGGGGACTCGTCGCACGCATCCGCCAGCAGGTCGCACAGCACCAACCGGCCCTCGGCGTCGGTGTTGCCGACCTCCACGGTAAAGCCTTTTCGTGTCCGGATCACGTCGAGCGGTCGCATGGCCGTCCCGGAGACGGAATTCTCGACGCAGCCAATTCGCACCGCAAGGCGCACCGGCAGGTCGGCCTCCATGATCATCCTGGCCAGACCCAGCACAGTGGCAGCGCCGCCCATGTCCTTCTTCATCCGCAGCATGCCGCTCGAGGGCTTGAGGTCGTAGCCGCCAGTGTCGAAACAGACACCCTTGCCGCATAGCGAAATGAATGGTGCGCCGGCGCGCGCGGCGCTGCCGGACCAGCGCAGGATCGCGACCTGCGCCGGGCGTGCCGACCCCAGGCCGACCGCGGCGACGGTCGGGTAGTCCTCGGCCAGCGCGTCGCCCGCGATGATCTCGGTGGCGGCGCCGAAGCGCTTGCCAAGCGAGACGGCGACGTCGGCGAGTTCGACCGGGCCGAGAAGGTTGGCCGGCGTATTCACCAGGTCGCGCACCATCCAGGTGGCGGCCGCCGCGGAGCGGCTCAGCGTCTGTCCCGCGGGCGCCAGCAACCGTGCCGGGCCGCGCTTGGCTGCCTTCAGCTCACCATAGCGGTAGGCGCCGAGACAGAAGCCGAGAGTGGCGGTCGCGGAATCGTAATCGCCGGCCCGCAGACGCCACGGCATGCCTTCCGGCAAACGGAACGCCAGATTGCCGAACGCGGCGGGCGAGGCGTCATCACCGAGACCGAGCACCGCGCCGACCACGCCTTCGTCGCCGGGCAGGTACAACAGTTCCTGCGCCGCCGCGGTGAAATCGAGCTGGCGCAGGAAGCGCGATTGAGCTGCCGGCAGGCCGTCCAGGAATGCGGCAAGCCCCGAGGGACGCACCGCATTGAGCGGCCGTGTCGTGGCGGCGGTATCAACCAGGCATTCCAGTGTCTGATCCAGCATCGAACCCCCCTGCCGCGTCGCGCCGAGCGGCTTCGCTGCGCTCATCCCGTCCTGCCTTGTGGCGGCAGGATGCGCCGGGCGCAGCGAAACGTTTCATCAGCAACGCCGCTCTAACGCAGCGACGACCCAAGCAGCAATGTGACCCGTCGGGCAAATTGTGCCGGATCGCGGGGCAGGTCACCCTCCTGTACGCGCGCAAGATCGAGCAGCGTGCCGGCGGCATCAGCGATCAGCGTCGCGTCCTGCAGCTTATCCACCAGCGACTCGATCAGCTTGTGGTGCGGATTGACTTCCAGCACCGGCGCGGTTGGCAGCATCGCGCGGCCGGCACGGCGCAGCAGGCGCTGCATCTGCAGATCGGGTCCTCGGTCACCGGCCGCCAGCACCACGGCGCTGTCGGTCAGGCGGCCGGTCGAGCGTACATCGGCGACCGCGTCGCCCAGCGCCTGCTTCAACGCGGCCAGCAGCGGCGAAATGTCCGGCAGGTCCGCATCCTTCTCCGGCTCGGACGCCTGGGTGACGCTCTTCAGGTGCTTTCCCTCGAAACTATCGAGCCGTTCGGGCCAGAACGCATCGATCGGGTCGGACAGCAACAGCACCTCGATGCCCTTGGCGCGGAACCCCTCGAGCTGCGGCGAGGCACGCAGCGAATCCGGGTTGTCGCCCGCCAGGTACCAGATCGTGTCCTGCCCCTCCTGCAGCCGCGTGAGATACTCCGGCAACGAGGTCGAGCCTTCCTGTGAGGACGAACGGAACCGCAACAGCGGGGCGATCTCGGCGCGGTGCTCGGCGTCCTCCCAGGCGCCCTCCTTGAGCACGGCACCGAAATTGTCCCAGAATTTGCCGTAATCGTCGGCGTCCTTGGCACGGTTCTTCAGCTCCGACAGCACGCGGCCGATCAGCGCCTTGCGGATCCGGCCGAGCACCGGCGTCGTCTGCAGCATCTCGCGCGACACATTCAGCGGCAGGTCCTCGGTGTCCACCACGCCCTGCACGAAGCGCAGCCAGGACGGCAGCAGCTCGGCCTTGTCGGTGATGAACATGCGCCGCACGTGCAGCTTCACGTGCGAATCGCGGTCGCCCTCGAACGGTTCGAACGGCTTCATGCCGGGCAGGAACAGCAGCGCGTGGAATTCCAGCATACCCTCGGCGCGCCAATGCAGCGTGGCCCAGGGCGTGTCGAACAGATGGCCGAGGTGGCGGTAGAACTCGTGGTACGACTGCTCGGAAATGTCCGCCCGCGGCTTGCGCCACAGCGCAGTCCCCTCGTTGGCCGGCAGGTCCTTGCCGTCGCGAACGATGGTGATCGGCAGCGTGATGTGGTCGGCCCATTTGCGCACGATCGCCTCGAGCCGGATCGGATCGAGGTACTCGTCGGCATCCGACTTGATGTGCAGCAAGATATCGGTCCCGGCGGTTTCGTGCGCCGCCGGCGCGATGGTGAACTGGCCGCCGCCGTCCGAGGCCCAGGTGAACGCCTCCTCGGAGCCCGCCTTGCGCGAGGTCACTTCCACCCGGTCGGCCACCATGAAGGCGGAATAGAAGCCGACACCGAACTGGCCGATCAGGCTCGGTCGTTCCTCGGGCTTGGCCGAATGCCAGCGCGGCGCCGAACGCTCGGGTGCCGGAGCGGGCGATGGTGCCCAGGTTGTCGATCAGCTCCTGCCGCCCCATGCCAATGCCGTCGTCGGCGATCAGCAGTGTGCGGGCATCCTTGTCGGGCACGATGCGGATCTTCGCTTCGGCCGGTGGCGCGAGGGCAGGATCGGTCAGCGCCTCGAACCGGCGCCGGTCCATTGCATCGGCGGCGTTCGCCACCAGTTCACGCAAGAAAATCTCCCGCTCGGAATAGAGCGAGTGCACCACCAGATCCAGCAGCCGCCCGACCTCGGCGCCGAAATCATGCCTTTCCGCAACCACGTCGTTCATCGCCGCACCTCCTTGCGCGCCGCGATATGCGTCACGAGGCGGCAGGTTTCAATGCGTGGGTGTTGTGTCCACTACCGCGTTGCGGTGGGCGCGCAGGTGTCGCCGTTGGCAGGCCTTGGTTTTTCTCCGGCACGCACCAGCCGCGGATAATGGCCGGCGGCCAGCGCGTCCAGGCTCGACGCGGGAAGGTGCAGTTCGGCCGCGTAATGCCAGGAGTATACCAGAGCGTCCTCGATGAACGCCCTGGTGTGTCCATTGGGAATTGCCTCGATGAACATCAGGGGATCGCCCTCGTCACGCACCGCATCGACCCATTTCCGCAACCCGCCCTGGCCCTGGCCATAGCCGGCCAGCAACCGGATCAGGTCGCCGTCGATCGCATCGTCCGTCCGCCAGCGTCAGCAGATATTGCTGGCCGATGGCGAGGTTGACCTCTGGATCCTGCAGGTGGTTCGCCTGTCCGCCGGCCACCGCATGGGCGGTGCGGGGCATGATCTGCATCAGGCCGCGAGCGCCGTTGCTTGATACCGCCGCGGCGTGGAAGTTCGAATTCATGGCGCACCAGGGCATAGACCAGCGGCGGATCGACCAGGAAGCCGCTCGCCGGCCGCAGCCGCACCACGGTTCGCCCCATCCGGCCGCGGGATGCCATTCTGCTCGATCTCGGCGGCCAACTGGGCGAAGCCCACCGCACGCGCGGCCAGCACGATCGAGCGATCGAACACGCCATCCTGCGCGGTATCCGTCCAGAGTGCGCGCAGCTCCGCCTCGGCAAGGCGCTTCTCGCCAACCTGCAACAGAGCGAAGGCGCGGCGGCCCTGCGGCGTTGCCATCAGGGCCTCCATGTCGGCGTTGCCAAGGGTCTCACTCGGCACGCAGGCGACCGCGGGGCCGAGCGCACGACGGGCGATCAAGCCGTAGAACGTGTCGCCCTCCAGGGAGGCGCGGCGCATCCAGACGGCGAATCCCCCGCGATCGCCCGCCGCGCTGCGCAACCCGGCCCGCCCAGAACGCTCCTGCCGCCCGCAGCGCCGGCGTTAGACGCGGCCTGATAGGCAGCATCGAACAACGCCGCGGCTTCGTCCTGGCCGAGCCGCAGCGCGGCAAGGCCCGCCGACAAACTGCGCCTCGGCGTCGGCCGGCCGCATCCGGGCAGCGGCAACCGCCTCGGCGTCGCGGTTCTGCACGAACAGCGAGCGGGGCGCGGACGAGGCGCGCCCGGCGCTCCGGCGCGGTGACGGCAGCGGAGCAGCCTCTCGCGTATTGTCCCCGTCGGTAGCGTCCCCGTCGGTGCCAGACGCTCCAGCAGGCCGCGGATGACGGCGCCTCCGCCTGATCGCCGAACCGCATCGAGCCAGGCGGCAAGCTCCGCCGGAGTCGGCCGGCCGCGCAGGTAGCGGTCCGCCAGAATTGCACCCAAGCAGAAGATCATTCTGCACCCGCGCGGTCTCGCGCGCGGCCTCGGCCTCAGAACCCGCGCCCTGCAGGGAGAATATTCTCCGGATCTGGGCAGCCTCGCTGGGGGAAAGCGGTTGCGGAAGCCCCACGCCCGCCGCGCCGCGCAGCCCGACCCGCGGCACCGCCAGTGCGGTCTGGTCTGCCGTTTCGCCCGGTCTCTGCGCCTGGGCAACAGAATAGCTCCCCACCGCTGCAAGAACAGCGGCGAGCATTCCAACCCAGGTCGCCAGAGCACGGGTCGGTCGTGACCCTCGCCCTCGCATTCATTCGCAATACACGTTCATATCCGGGCTGGCAACACTGGCCGATTATCAAGTCGGAGCGAGGTCGGTGGCCAGCCGATTGCGTGCGCGCGTTGGTTTGCCTCAACGTGATCGATCTGCGGTAAGACTATTATTCATGGTTACTTCGCTGATACTCAAATGACAGCATTGTCTTTAGCAACGACTTTGCTCGGCCAGTCAAATGTTGACCTGGCGAGTAACGCGACCGCACATCGGCGCATGCGCCTGCTCCGCCTGTCGCTCACCGAATTCCGCAGCTACCCGGCGCTGACATGGCGGCCTGACGGCGCGGATCAGCGTGCTGTTCGGACCGAACGGCAGCGGCAAGACCAATCTGCTGGAGGCGGTCTCGCTGCTGACGCCGGGCAGGGGCCTGCGGGGGGCGCGCAACGGCGATCTGCCGCGTCGCGGCGGTGCCGGCGGCTGGGCGGTAGCCGGCCGCTTCGCAACCGCGGACGGCGAGGTGGACATCGGCACCGGCAGTGCCCCGGACGGCCCATTCGATCGCCGCGTGTTCCGCCTCGACGGCGCCGCGCCGCGCAGCCAGGCTGAGATCGCCGCCCGTGTCGCCGCGGTGTGGCTCACGCCGCAGATGGCCCGCCTGTTCCAGGAGGCCACGTCCGGCCGCCGCCGCTTTCTCGACCGGCTGGTGTGGGCGCTGGAGCCCGGCCACGCGCGTGAGGTCGCGGCGCACGACGCCGCCATGGCGCAGCGCAACCGGCTGCTGGCGGACCGCCGGGCCGATCCGGCCTGGCTTGCCGGGCTGGAGGATGCGATGGCGCGGCACGCCGTGGCGGCTACCGCGGCGCGCATGGCACTGGTGGCACGAGATGAACGCTGTGCACGCCGTTCGCCGGGCTTTCCCACGGCGCACATGGGCCTGACCTGCGCGATCGCCGATCGGCTGGCGGCAGCGCCGGCATTGGCGGTCGAGGAATGGCTGCGCGCCAGCCTCGCCGGTCGCACGTGCCCGCGATGCGGCCGCCGGGTCCGCCGCATTCGGCGCGCACCGCACCGACATGGTGCTCGCCGATGCCGTGACCGGCACACCGGCCGCGCTCGCGTCGACCGGCGAGCAGAAAGCGCTGCTGATCGGCGTCATCCTCCGCCATGCCGCGCTGATCGCCGAGGCGCGCGGCTTCGCGCCGCTGCTGCTGCTGGACGAGCCGGCGGTACATCTCGATCCGGAGCGGCGCGCGAGCGCTGTTCGCGGCGCTGCTGCGGCTGCCGGCGCAGACGCTGATCACCGGCACCGACGCGGAGACGTTTCTGCCGCTCGCCGGACACGCCGAAGGGCTCCGTGTGCGTGGCGGAGAATTGCTGCCTGATCAGCGTTTTCCACCGCCGGATTCGCGCCGCAACCCCTGTGCCCGGCGCGCTGTAGCGGCTATATGACTAGATTACCCCAACCGACCTCCGGAGTCGTCCGTCGGCATGTCCGAAGACACCGCGCCGCAGCCTGATTCTGACGCCTATGACGCCGCGTCCATTTCGGTCCTGCGGGGCCTCGACGCGGTGCGCCGTCGCCCCGGGCATGTATATCGGCGACACCGACGACGGCTCGGGTCTGCATCACATGGCGTTCGAGATCATCGACAACGCGGTCGATGAGGCGCAGGCCGGTTTCGCCACGCGCGTCGAGCTGGTGCTGAACGGCGACGGCAGCGTGACGGTGAGCGACGACGGGCGAGGAATTCCCGTCGACATCCACCCCGAGGAGGGGATTTCCGCGGCCGAGGTCGTGCTGACGCGGCTGCACGCGGGCGGGAAGTTCAACCAGAACTCCTACAAGGTGTCCGGCGGCCTGCACGGCGTGGGCGCGGCGGTGGTGAACGCGCTCTCCGAGTGGATGGAGGTGCGCATCTGGCGCCACGGCGTCGAGCATCTGATCCGATTTCGCAATGGCGACGCCGAGGCGCCGCTCGCCGTGGTCGGGTCCGGCCCGCACCGCAATGGCACCGAGGTGACCTTCAAGCCAAGCCCGGCGACCTTCACCCATATCGAGTTCGACTTCGCCCTGCTGGAGCGGCGGCTGCGCGAACTGGCGTTCCTGAATTCCGGCGTGACCATCGTGCTGCGCGACGAACGCCACGCGCCGGCGGTCGAAAGCGTGATGCGCTACGATGGCGGGCTGGTCGCCTTCGTCGAGTGGCTGGACCGCGGCAAGACCGCGGTGTTCACCCCGCCGATCAACCTGCGTGCCGCCGATGACGCTCTGGGCATCCGCGTCGAGTTCGCGCTGTCGTGGAACGACAGCTTCCACGAGACCATGCTGTGCTTCACCAACAACATCCCGCAGCGCGACGGCGGCACCCATCTGGCCGGCTTCCGCCAGGCGCTGACCCGCGTGGTGACCAAATACGCCGAGGGCATGGGCAAGAAGGAAGGCTTGCAGCTGGTCGGCGAGGACATGCGTGAGGGCATGACCGCGGTGCTGTCGGTGAAGGTGCCGGACCCGAAGTTCTCCTCGCAGACCAAGGACAAGCTGGTGTCGTCCGAGGTGCAGCCGGTGGTGCAGGCGGCCACGGCGGACGCCATCGCGCACTGGTTCGAGACCCATCCCAAGGAGGCCAAGGGCGTCGTCCAGAAGGTGATGGACGCCGCCGCAGCGCGCGAGGCCGCCCGCAAGGCGCGCGAGCTGACGCGGCGCAAGGGCGTGCTGGATATCTCGACGCTGCCCGGCAAACTCGCCGACTGCCAGGAGCGCGATCCGGCGAAGTGCGAGATCTTCATCGTCGAGGGCGACAGCGCCGGCGGCTCCGCCAAGCAGGGGCGCGATCGCAAGAACCAGGCGATCCTGCCGCTGAAGGGCAAGATCCTGAACGTCGAGCGCGCCCGCTTCGACCGCATGCTGGGCAGCCAGGAGATCGGCACGCTGATCACCGCGCTGGGCACCGGCATCGGCCGCGGCGAGCCGGAGCAGGGCGGGTTCGACGTCGCCAAGCTGCGCTACCACCGCATCGTCATCATGACCGACGCCGATGTGGACGGCTCGCACATCCGCACGCTGCTGCTGACGTTCTTCTTCCGCCAGATGCCGGACCTGATCGATCGCGGCCACCTGTACATCGCCCAGCCGCCGCTGTACCGCGCCAAGCGCGGCAACGATGAGCGGTATCTGAAGGACGACGATTCGCTGGAGGCGTTCCTGCTGGACAAGGCGCTGGCGGATGCGCGGCTGACCTACGCCGACGGCACGGTGTTCGAGAGCGAGGAGCTGCGCGAGCATGTCCGCTGGCTCCGCTATGTCGCGGCGCTGCTGCGCCGGCTGTCGGTGACCGCGCCGGTCGCCTATCTCGAACAGGTCGCGATTGCCGGCGCGCTGAGCGCCGATCCGTCGCGCGCCATCGCCGCGGCGCCGGTGCTGGCGCGGCGGCTGAACGCGGTGTCGCTGCCGACCGAGCAGGGCTGGGTGGTCAGCGCCGACGGCGGCCTCACCATGTCGCGCATGGTGCGGGGTGTGGCGGAACGCTACACGCTCGATCCCGCCTCGCTGCGCAGCGAGGACGCGCGGCGGCTGGATGGCCTCGGCGGAGGAACTGAGCCGCCGGTTCGCCCAGCCGGCCAAGCTGAAGCTGGACGCGCTGGAGGTGACGGTGCCGGGACCGGCCACCGCGTTCGACCGGATCATCGCGCACGGGCGGCGAGGTTTGACGGTGCAGCGGTTCAAGGGGCTGGGCGAAATGAACCCCGATCAGTTGTGGCGCACCACGCTCGATCCGGCGGTGCGGACGCTGCTGCAGGTGAAGGTGGGCGACAGCGAGGACGCAGCCCAGGTGTTCTCCACACTGATGGGCGACGTGGTCGAGCCGCGGCGGGACTTCATCGTGGGGAACGCGCTGAAGGTGGCGAATCTGGACGTGTGACGCGGGCTGGAGCGCAGCCAAACTCGCCTCGCGCCGCCACCCCCTTTACCCGACCTTAAACCGCGTGGCGTCTGATGGCGCCATGTCAGCCCTGACCGACCGCCTCGAGGCGCTGGTGCGCACCAGCGTCCATGCGGAGATCGACGATCTCCGCCGCTTCGTCGATCGGCGCATCGCCGAGCTGAGCATGGAAATCCACGCCACGGTGCAGTTGGTCGACTACAGCGAGACCAACCTGTCGGCGAAGCTGGCGAGCATCCACGACCAGATCGCCCATGTGGTCGCCCCGCCGGTGGCGGCGACATATAACAGCGGCATCGAGCTGGAGGCGGTGGTGCAGGCCACCGAACACGCCGCCAACCAGATCATGGAAGCAGCGGAGGCGATCGGCACCTGGCTACAGGCGGGCGGCGATCCCGCCGCGCTGGCGGCGGTGACACAGCAGGTCAACGCGATCTTCGAGGCCTGCACCTTCCAGGATCTCACCGGCCAGCGGATCCGCCGCGCGATCGAGCACCTCCAGCAGGTCGAAACCATGCTGTCGGGCATGATGCACGATGCGCCGGCTGAGCAGCACGCTGCGCCCGCCGAGCAGCACGCTGCGCCCGCCGCGCCCGACCTCGCGCAGACCGACATCGACAACCTGTTCGCCTGAACGCAAGCCGGCAATCTCGGTGATCAGCTTGCCGCGCACCGCGGCGGCAAATTCCTGGTAGCTCTTCACCGCGATCACGAACGCGCCGGGGCCGCCGATCACGCTCTGCCGATAGTAGACGTCCAGTTCCGGCTCCAGCGTCAGGATCGGCAGGCCGTTGATGATCACGCCCGCCTGCACCGCCGTATCGCGCGCATCCTCGGCCGGTCGGCCACGGTTGTTCGCTCCGTCCCCGGACACGTCGATGACCTGCCGCTGCCCTCGGTACGGCGCATGCTCCAGCATCCCCATGGCATAGTCGATTGCACCGCTGATCGAGGTGCCGCCGCCGAACAGCGCCCGCGGCGCGCCTTGGACCGCCGCGGCGAAGCGCTCGGCCGCCGCCGCATCGTCGATCAAGGTCCAGTCCACCGCGATGACGTGCAACGCCGGACCGGTCCACTGCACCATCGCGACCGCGATCGAGCCGGTCGAAGTCGAGCGGATCGCCTGCAGCACCGCGGCGCTGCGGAATGCCGCGGCATAGCCCTCGCGCTGCAGCTCGAACCGGTCCTGGCTGACGCTGCCCGATACATCGACCGCAAGCACCAGCTGCACCGCGACCGGCGTGGCCGCGGACGCGCGATCCGACATGAGGGCGATGGCAAGCCAGCACACAATCCAGCGTCCGATTGGATATCCGGCCAACATGTCCCTCGCTAGCCACATGGGTTAGGCTTCACCGAGACTCCCGTCACACGGAGGTGATTATCGCAAAACAGCTTCCGGCCGCGAAGCCGGCGTCGGCCACCTTGTCGGCCGACGCACAGGCCATTCTGGAAAGCATGGGTGACGCCTTCTACGCGCTCGATGACGCGTGGCGCATAGTCTATGCCAATCGACGCGCGCTGGCATTCTGGGGCACCACCGCAACCGACGTCATCGGCCAGGTCCTTTGGCAGCGGTTTCCGCAAATGGTCGGGACGTTGAACGAGCAGGTGCTGCGCCGCGTGCGTGACGAGCAGCGCATGATCACGTTCGAAGCGCCGTCGCCGACCATGGGGGTCTGGGTCTCGGTCAATGTCGGCCCGTCGGGCGACGGTGTCACGGTCTATTGGCGTGACATCGGCAAACGGATCGAGGCCGAGCGGGCGCTGCGCAGTTTCGCCGAGCAGCTCGAGCGTGAAGTCGCCGAGCGCACCCGCGCGTTGAGCGAGGTGGTGGACGAACTGCACCGGTCACGCGCGCGCTACAGCGCCATCTTCGAGAACTCGCCGGTCGATCTTGTCTTCATGTCAGTCCAGCCGGACGGCCGGATCGTCTGCGAGGACGCCAATCCCGCCTGGGAGCGCCATTCGGGCTATCCGCGCGCGTTCGTCGTCGGCAGGTCGCTGGAGGAAGTCCTGCCGCCCGAACAGGCCGAATTCGCCACTATGCAATACCGCCGCGCGATCGAATCGCAGCAGCCGGTCGAGTACCAGTACACCGCGCAGTTCCCGGTCGGCGAGGTATCGCGCCGCTCCTTCCTGGTGCCGCTGCCGGGAGACAGCGGACACATCGAGCATGTGCTGTTGACCTCCGTCGATCTGACCGAGATGCGGCGGGTGGAGGCGCAACTGCGGCAGGCACAGAAGATGGAGGCGATCGGGCAACTTACCGGCGGCGTCGCGCACGACTTCAACAATCTGCTCACCGCCGTGATCGGTAATCTGGAACTGCTGCAGGGGCGACTGACCGACCAGCGCCTGCTGGCTCATGTCGACGCCGCGATGCGATCCGCGCTGCGCGGCGGCCAGCTCACCCAGCAACTGCTGGCCTATGCACGCCGCCAGAACCTGTCGCCGCGACCGGTGGACGTGAACGCCGTCATCATCGGCATGGGCGAACTCCTGCAACGCAGTCTCGGCGGCCTGGTACAGGTAGAGACCGATCTGGCCGCGGATCTCTGGCCGGCGACGAGTGATCCGACGCAGCTCGAGCTTGTTGTCCTCAACCTCGCCATCAACTCCAGGGACGCGATGCCGGATGGCGGTCGGCTGTGCATCGCGACAGGCAATGTGCAGCAGTCTGAAGTCGCCCTGATGCATGCGCTCGATCCGGGCGACTACGTGCGGATCGCGGTGATCGATAGCGGAACCGGGATGACCCGCGACGTCCTGGAGCATGCGTTCGAGCCATTCTTCACCACCAAGGGGATCGGCAAGGGCAGCGGACTTGGGCTTGCACAGGTCTATGGCGTGGCAACCCAGTTCGGCGGCACGGTTCGGCTTTCCAGTGAACCTGGCGCCGGCACGACGGTGGAGGTCTTCCTGCCGCGTGCCCTGGCGGCACAGGAGATCGTCGCCGCAGCGGAGTCGCATGCCACCGACGTGGCCACTGGCGGCGGTACCGTTCTGGTGGTGGACGACGATCCGGAGATCCGCGAGATCGTGGCGATCTTCCTTCGCGAGGCCGGCTACACCGTCAAGGAAGCCGGCAACGGACCCCAGGCGCGCGACATTCTTGCGTCCGGCCGGATCGCGCTGGCCCTGGTCGATTACGCGATGCCGATGATGTCAGGCTATGAGTTCGTGCGCCTGGCGCGCACGATCCAGCCCGATCTTCCGGTGATCTACGTGACCGGCGCCGGCGATACGCTGGGACCGGGCAAGGTTCCACTGAGCGACCCCATCGTGATGAAGCCCTATTCGCGCGCGGCCCTGCTGAAGATCGTGCGCGAGCTGGCGCTGCCCGGTGTCGCCACCCAGCCAAAAGCCTAAATGGCCAGTCTGCCCTGACGTTCCGGACGATCGGCGGTCGCGCCCACCTCGCCGTCGGCGAAACGCAGCCGCAGCCGTGCGCCGGGCGCCACCTTGCCCGCACTGGTCAAGGGATGCCCCGCGGCATCGGACACCACCGCGTAACCGCGCTGCAGCACGGCCAGCGGGGACACCGATTCCAGCCGTGCCGCCGTGCCGTCCAGCCTCGCGCGCGTCTCGCGCAGCAACCCGCGCAGCGGCGCATCGGACAGCCGCCCGATCGTGCGGCCGGCGCGGCCGTGGATGCCGGCCACCGCGTGGCGCAGGCCGGCGCCCAGCTTCTGGCCGCACAGGTCGAGCGCAGCATGCCGTCGCGCCACGAAATTCGGCAGCGCGACGATGAGCCGGACGCCTCGCTCCCGCACTCGCTCGCGGGAACTCGCCAGCATGGGAGGCAGATCCGGCAGCCGTCGTTCGATCGCGGTCAGCGCGGCACGCCGTCGCTCCAGGAGATTGGGCAATGACAGCACCAGCCGCTCGCCGCGGTCGTCCAGCCGCTGCCGCGCGCCACCGAGCAGCGCCGGCAGGTCGGGCAGCCCGCGTTCCGCGCGCGACAGCCGGAGCCGGCCGCCTTGTGCCATACGGTTCAGTCCGGCGATCAGCCGCGCCGCCTTGTGCTCCAGATCGGCGATCAGATCGGCGCGGGCCGGCACTGCCAGTTCCGCCGCCGCGGTCGGCGTCGGCGCGCGGCGGTCAGAGACGAAGTCGATCAGCGTGGTGTCGGTCTCGTGGCCCACCGCGGAAATCAGCGGAATGCGGCAGGCGGCGACGGCACGGATCACGATCTCCTCGTTGAACGCCATGAGGTCTTCCAGGCTGCCGCCGCCGCGCGCCACGATCAGCACATCGGGACGCGGCGTCACGCGCTCGAAGCCCGCGATGGCGGCGGCGATGCGTTCGGCGGCGCCCTCGCCCTGCACCGGCACCGGCCACAGCAGGATGGACCGGGGGAAGCGCCGTGCGATCGTGGTGCGGATGTCCTGGATCACCGCGCCGCGCTCGCTGGTCACCACGCCGATCAGCGCCGGCAGCACCGGCAATTTGCGCTTGCGGTCGGTGTCGAACAGCCCCTCGGCCGCCAGGCGCACGCGCAGCAATTCGATCCGGGCGAGCAGCGCGCCGGCGCCGGCATACTCCAGCCGCTCGGTGATCAGCTGATACGACGAGCGCTCGGCGTAGGCCGAGATGCGGCCCGTGGCGATCACCTCGATGCCGTTCTCCGGCACCATGCCGAGACGGGAAACCGCGGACTTCCACACCACGCCGGCGATCTTGGCGCCCTCGTCCTTCAGCGAGAAATAGATGTGCCCGGACGGGTAGCGCTTCAGTTCGGTGATCTCGCCGCGCACCCGGACGCGGCCGAAATTGCCTTCCAGCGTGCGTTTCACCGCCCCGGAGATTTCCGAGACGGTGTATTCAGGGACGTTGGAGACGATCGGGGCAGGCAGGTCGTTCATGCCGGAACTGTACGCGAGGGCGTCCCACTCAGCGAGCGGCTGCCACTGCAATGCGCCGCGATTGCGCGTTCGGCCTCGGCGACGACGCGTTCCACGATCTCGCCCGCCGGTGGAATGTCATGGATCAGGGCGCACGCCTCACCGACTATGACGGCGGCCACCTCGAAATCGCCGCGTTCCCGTGCGGCGGCGTAGTCGCGAGCAACCTCCTCCGACCGAGCTTCCAGTTCAGCCTCACGACCCAGCCACCGCTCGGTGTGACGGTTGCGCAGGACGCGGCCGGTATATGGACCGGGCCAGCGATTGTGCCGTGACAGATCGAACACGATCGAACGGACGGTCTGTCCGCTGTTCGCCGCAACGATGCGCCGTTTGGCCTCCGGATGTCCCTCCGCCTCCTGCGAGGCGTAGAAGCGTGTTCCCATCAGGACGCCCTCAGCGCCATACATCATGGCAGCGGCGAGGCCGCGACCATCGGCAACTCCCCCCGCGGCGACCACGGGCGTCCCGGGACAGGCGTCCACAACCTGCGGCAGCAGCAGCAGGAGCGGTTCCGACAGGCCGTGTCCTCCGGCCTCGGTGCCTTGCGCAACGATGACATCTGCCCCGGCTTCCACCGCCTCCAGGGCCTGTGCCACCGTCTGCACCTGACAGATCAGCCGTGCGCCGGCCGCGTGTATGGCAGGCGCGAACGGGCGCGGATCGCCGAACGAAAGCATGACCGCAGCGGGCTGGCGGGCGAGCGCACGGTCCAGCAACTCCGGGCGCTTCGCCAGGCTCCAGGTGATGAAGCCGCAGCCGATGTGGACATTGCCGGCCCGTGTCCATTCCCGCTCGATCCAGTCGCCGTCGCCGTAGCCACCGCCCAGCAGGCCGAGGCCGCCCGCCTGGCTGACTGCCGCGGCAAGCCGGCCGCCGGACACCACGTCCATGGGCGCCAGCAGGATCGGATGCTCGATGCCAAGTACGTCGGTCAGGCGGTTGCGAATGGCCATCGCTGCGGTCTCCGTCGAGCCGTTATAGTCATCTGCCGCGCCGGACGCCGGTGCACGACGCGGCAGCCAACGAACTATCTGGGGATTCATCGATGCATTGCAAAACCGGAGCGGAGCACATCAGCTCGCTGAACGACGGCCGGACCGTCTACATCGATGGCGCGTCGGTGGGTGACGTCACGACCCATCCGGCGTTTCGCAACGCCGTGGCCTCGGTCGCTTCCCTGTATGACTACCAGTCCGAAAATCCGGACCTGATGACATTCTTGCCTGATGGGGCCGCGCGGCGGGTGAACCGAAGTTGGCAGATGCCGCGGAGCTACGCAGATCTGGTAGAGCGCCGCAAAGCGTTGCAGGCCTGGGCGCAGCAAAGCTACGGGTTCATGGGCCGCTCGCCCGATCATGTGGCATCCGCGATGATCGGCCAGCGCATGGGCATCGAGGTGTTTCAGCGGCATGGCGCGGCGCGTGCCGCGGCGCTGGTCGATTACGTGGAGTATGCCACCAGGAATGACCTGTTCCTGACCTATGTGATCGTCAATCCGCAGGCCGACCGCGCCAAGGACTGGGGCGACCAGGACGACGAGCTGGTCGCGCAGATCGTCGACGAGGACACGGCGGGATTGACCATCCGCGGCGCCAAGTTGCTGGGCACCGGCTCGATCATGGCCAACGAGGTGTTCGTCGCCAATCTGCAGCCGCTGAAGCCCGGCGAGGAGGCGCTGGCGTTCTCCTGCGCGCTGCCGATGAACGCCACGGGCCTGCGCGTGCTGTCGCGCAAGAGCTATGAGGCGCATGCGGTCTCGGTCTACGACAATCCACTGTCGGCGCGGTTCGACGAGAATGATGCGCTGCTGTACTTCGACGACGTGAAGGTGCCGTGGGATCGCGTGTTCGTGCATCGCGACACCGACATGTGCCGCGCCCAGTTTCATGATACGCCCGGCCATATCTTCCAGAACTACCAGGCGCAGATCCGGCTGTCGGTGAAGCTGAAGTTCCTGGTCGGACTGGCGCACAAGATCACCGAGGCGATCGGCACCACCGGCATGCCGCAGGTGCGCGAGCAGCTCGGAAGCCTGGCAGCGAATGCGGGGATGCTGGAGGCGATGGTCGCCGGCATGGAGGCCGCGGGCGGCATGCGCGGCGATTACTACCTGCCGAACCGGCACATGGTGTATGCCGCTCACGTCACGACGCAGGAGCTCTATCCGCGTCTGGTGAACCTCATCCGCGATCTGGCCGGCGGCTCGCTGATCATGCTGCCATCGTCGTTCCGCGACTGGGATAACCCGGCGATCGCGCCGATCATCCACCGGACGCAGCGCTCCGCGAACTTCAATCCGCAGGCCAAGGTGAAGCTGGTGAAGGCGGCCTGGGATGCCATCGGCTCGGAATTCGCGTCACGCCACACGCAGTATGAGATGTTCTATGCCGGTGCCCGCTTCGTCACGACCGCGCACAGCTACCGCACCTATGACTGGGCTGCGGCACGCGGGATGGTGGATGATCTGCTTTCGACCTATGGCCTGCACGAGGCAGCACGATCGGACCGGACGTGAACCCGGTCGATCCGGCCCGTGTTACAGCCTGCCACACCTGAGGTGAGGAGAGCGGGATGCGTGTTCTGGTGATCGGATCGGGTGGACGCGAGCACGCGCTCTGTTGGTCGATCGCTGCCAGCCCACTGCTAACGAAGCTGTGGTGCGCGCCGGGCAATCCCGGCATTGCCCAGGTGGCGGAGTGCGTGCCGATCGGCGCGCTGGATTTCCCCGCGCTGGTGGCCTTCGCGCAGGACAACGAGATCGACCTCGTGGTGCCCGGCCCCGAAGCGCCGCTGGTCGCGGGCATCACCGATGCGATGGCGGCGGCGTCGATCCCCTGCATCGGACCTTCGCGCGCCGCGGCCCAACTTGAAGGCAGCAAAACCTTCACCAAGGAACTGTGCGACGCGGCCGGCATCCCCACCGCGCAATGGGAGCGCTTCGATGATGCGGCAGCGGCGCGCGAATTCGTGCGCCGGCGTGGCGCACCGATCGTGGTGAAGGCGGATGGGCTGACAGCCGGCAAGGGGGTCGTGGTGGCGGCGACCGAGGACGCGGCACTCGCGGCGATCGACGCATTCATGGCAGCGCGCGCGTTCGGCGAGGCGGGCGCCGCGGTGGTGATCGAGGAATGCCTGCTCGGCGAGGAGGTTTCCCTGTTCGCACTGTGCGACGATGAAACCGCGCTGCCGCTCGGCGCCGCGCAGGACCACAAGCGCGTCGGCGAGGGCGAGACGGGACCCAACACCGGCGGCATGGGCGCCTATTCGCCGACGCCGTCGTTCCCGCCGGCGCTGCAGCAAGCGGCGATGGACGGCATCATCCGTCCCGCGCTGGCCGAGATGAAACGGCGCGGCACGCCATTCCGCGGCATCCTGTACGCCGGACTGATGCTGACCGCCGAAGGCGTGAAGCTGATCGAGTTCAATGCCCGGTTCGGCGACCCGGAATGCCAGGCGCTGCTGCCGCGGCTGATGTCGGATCTGTTGCCGGCCTTGCAGGCGGCGTACGACGGCGAGTTGAAAAATTTCGATCTGCGCTGGAACGAGGTCGCGTCGATCGCCGTGGTGATGGCGGCGCGCGGCTACCCGGAGGCGCCGGAGCACGGCAGCGCGATCCGCGGTCTCGACCGCGCGGCGGCGCTGCCGAACGTTGTGGTGTTCCACGCCGGCACCGAGGCGGATACGGACGGTCAGGTTCGTGCGTCCGGAGGGCGGGTGCTCAATGTCTGCGCCACCGGGGTCGATCTGCGTGCCGCGCGTGATGCTGCGTACGCCGCGATTCAGATGATTGATTGGCCCGAGGGCTTCTGCCGTCACGACATCGGCTGGCGCGCGCTGGTGCGCTAGCGGCCAGGATGCACCTGGCCGGCCGCATCGGCGTGGACGAATGCCAGGAGCGGCAGTTGGTGATATTGCAGCCTTCGAAGGGCGCATTCCGTCCGCCGCTGCCAGCATATGAGACGCAGGACCTTGCAAATCTGGCGTCGCGTCTGCCCCGATTCCGGCCACGCGAGCGGTCCCAGCCGCTGATACCGGCCGTCCGGTTGGACATGGTCACGATACGGAACGGGTGGTTCGCGGTCGGCGATCGACTGGACGGCCTGGTGCTGACCCGCGACCGCAACGCGGTCCGCGAGACGGCGATGTTCACGCGGTTGACGGATCGCTCGGTGTCGCAACGGCCGATCGATCTGCCGCAATCCCAAATCGTGCTGGATGACGTGTTCCTCGGCTTCGATGGTGGCTGGGCGAACTGGTATCACTGGCTCTGTTTCGCCCTCGGACGATCAGCGATCGCCACCAGGTTCCTCGGCGAACCCACGCAGATCGTATTCCCGGAGTACTGGACGCGGCAGTCGGTCGCGTTCAGCGCGACCTCATGGCAGCAGTCGCTCGACGCGTTCGGGCTGGCAGGGAAAGTGCGCCTGCTGCCGCCGGGGCTTTATCGCGCCGGCGCGATCCGGATGTTCTGGACCAAGCCAGACGAACCCACCGACCTCACCTACCTCGATGCGTTCCAGGAAGTGTTCGCGCACGTTCGGCGCGGACTGCGGGTACGTCCGGACTTGCCGCGACGCCTGCTGCTTTCGCGCGCCCGCGCGGGTGACACGCGCATCGATGCGGCGGAAGCCAGGCTGGTCGAGGAGCTGGCCAGCCGGTACGGCTTCACCGCACTGCATCCGCATGAACTCGATTTCCACGCGCAGGCCGAGGCGCTGTTCAATGCCGAGTGTGTTATCGGCGTACATGGGTCGGGCCTGACCAACATTCTTTTTGGTCCGAGCACATTGCGTGTGCTGGAGCTGAATCTGAGGCTGGACGGCGAGACGTTGCCGCGTCCATGGTTCTACCTGCTCGCGCAGTCTCGTCGGCAGCGCTACATGATGCTGGATCGTGATGCCGGCGATCTCTCGCAGGCTCGCATGCAGGCGGCCATCGATGCGCTGTGCAATGCTTGATGCGCGCGCGCTGCCGCGGCCCGGCGAAACAAACGCGCGTAGCTCGGCTACGCTCCGGGGTCCTGTGGCGCCACGCCGATATACTTGAACTGGTGCGCCATGTCGTTCTGCGGGTACGCGGTGTCGTGCTTGATCTGAAACACGCTGATGATGCGCGAGGCCAGATCGCCGTTCTTGTCGAATGACACCGTGCCCTGCAGCGTATCGATCTTGGTCGCCTCGATCGCATCGCGCATTGTCGCCCGGGTTGGCGTCTGGCCGGACTTCACCACGCGCTCGAGCGCGTCGGCGATCACCAGCACCGCGTCATAGGCGGTGATGCAATAGTCGTTCGGCTGCTTGCCATTCTTCTCGACGTAGCGTTTCACCCAAGGGGCCGAGTTCGGATCGTCCAGCAGATGCGGCGCGGCGATCGTCGCATACCAGCCTTCGGCCGCCGGGAATCCGCCGCCGCCCAACATTTCCGGCTCGTAGACACCGTCCCCGCCGCCCTTCGCGATGTTGGGCAGGAAATCGTAGGACTGCTTGATCACCTTGATGCCGGCCTGCGGATTGCCGCCGTAATACAGCGACGCGGCGCCCAGCGACTTGATCTTGGTGAACACCGAGGAATAGTCGGCCGCCTTCGGGTCCAGCCGATCGCGGCCCAGCACGTTGATCCCCTTCTTGCGCGCCTGCGCCTCGAACGTGTCGGCGATACCGACGCCATAGGCGCCGCCGTCATCCAGCACGTAGACCGTCGGCACCTTCAACACCTGCGCGTAGAAATTGGCCATGTTCGGCCCCTGGAACGCGTCGGTGGAGACGGTGCGGAAATAGATCGCCGGACCCTGCGGGCGATAGATCTGCGCGAACTTCGGATCGGTGATGTCGGGGTTGGTGGAGGTGGGCGTAATGATCGCCAGATTGCCGGCGCTCAGGATCGGCGACATCGCCTTGCCGGAACCGCTGTTGTATGGCCCGAGCGCGACCAGTGCCAGCGGGTCATTGACCATCTTCCGCGCATTGGTTGCCGCCTGGCCCGGATCGTAACCGCCGGCGTTGGCGGTACCGTCATCCATGAGCACCGGCTCGAACGTGTAGCCGGCCACCCCACCCTTCGCGTTGATCTCGTCGATTGCGAGGTAGGCACCGTTCTTGATCAGCGCCGCGCCCTCGGCTTCCTCGCCGGTGAACGGCATGTTGATCGGGATGCGCAGCACCTTGTCCGCGGCGTGCCCCCGCGACAGGGAAACGGTCGCAATCGCGGCGCCGCCGAGCGCCAGGATGGTGCGACGGTTCAGACGATGGATCGAATTGGTCATGGCCAGTCTCCCTTGCAGCGATCAGGACGTTCTGTGGCCTCCCTGTTGCCAAAGCGTAGCAGCAGCCGGGCAAAGCGGTCAAAGCAGGCGAGCGGCCCCTATGCTATCGTCGCGCCGCGAAAAATGCCTGCAGCAACGCCACGGCTTCGCCCTCGCGCATCCCTCCCACCACCTCCGGCCGGTGCAGGCACGACGCGGCATCGAACACCCGCGCGCCATGCTCCACGCCGCCGCCCTTCGGATCGTATGCCCCGAACACCAGCCGCCGCACCCGGAACAGGCTGGCGGCCTGCGCGCACATCGGGCACGGCTCCAGCGTCACCACCAGCTCGCAATCCGGCAGCCGCGTCTCCCTCCGCGCCGCGGCCGCCGCCCGCAACGCCAGCATCTCGGCATGCGCCGTCGGATCGTGCCGCGCCTCCACCTCGTTGCCCGCACGCGCCAGCACCGCACCGCTGCCGTCGAGCACCACCGCGCCCACCGGCACCTCGCCGCGCGTCGCCGCCGCGCGCGCCTCGGCCAGTGCGATCTCCATCGGCGTCATGCCACACTGTTCCCAAACAATGGAGGAAACCCGATGCCCCGCATCCCCCTGGTTACCGCGACCACCATGACCGACGCGCAGCGCCGCGTATACGACGCGATGATGTCGGGTCCCCGCCGTTCGCCACCGGTGGGACCGCTGGCCGCCGCGATGCACCGCCCCGACCTCGCGGAGAAATGGTCCGATCTCGGGCTTGTGCTGCGTTTCAACTCGAGCTTCGAGCCGCGCCTGCGCGAGTTCGTCATCCTGCTCACCGGTCGCTACTGGGACTGCCAGTTCGAGTGGTTCTCGCACGAGGGCGAAGCGCGCAAGGCTGGCCTGTCCGAGCAGACCATCGAAACGCTGCGCCACGGCGGAGGCATATTTCCCGCTGCGGACGAACAGGCGATCCACGACTATGCGATCGAGCTGCTGCGCGACCACCGCGTCGGCGACGCGACCTATCAGCGCATCCTCGATGCTCACGGCACCGCCGGCATCGTCGAACTGACCGCGCTGATCGGCTATTACGCCATGGTCGCGCTGACGCTGAACGCGCACGAGATCGGCGTGCCGGAAGGTGAGAAGTCGCCGTTGACGGCCATGCCTGGTCGCGGCGCGGCAGACTAGGCGCAACCTGTCATTGCGAGACGATTTCTGTCATGCTGGAGATGCACGAAGATAGCCGCTCGGTTTGTGATCCCGACCAGCGGCCGTCTTGCCGGCTGCCGCTGGCAACTCAAAAGGCACGGCGATATCGTCGTCCTTGGCTGATTTATTGCTCCTCGGTCGCGTCGATGCCGCTCAGGGGGATGGGAGCATGGGAGACGATCACGCTTTGGTCGAACCCGCCCGCCAGGTGCACCGGTGAGCAATTCATTGCGGGCCGGCGACACGACCGAGACGCCCGACACGTTGGTGGCCAGTCTTCTACGTGCCAACGCGGAGTTGCAACAAAGGCTCGATGAAGCGCTGGCCCAACAGATCGCCACCGCCGAGGTGTTGCAAGTCATCAATTCTTCGCCCGGCGATCTCGCTCCGGTGTTCGACGCGATACTGGAAAAAGCGAGACGGCTCTGCGATTTCCATTTCGGCATCTTGTACACTTATGACGGCGAGGCGTTCCGTGCAGTCGCCTTGCACGGTGCGCCGCCCCGTTTCGCCGAGTATATGGCCGGAAGAGCGATTGTCCCTCAGCCAGGAGGGCGGGCCGGCCTGTCACAGCTTTTCGCCGGCAAGGACGTCGTTTATTTCGAAGATGTGGCTCGGGAGGTTGCCTACCTCGAAACCGCGGGCGCGCGCCCGCTCGTGGACCTCGCCGGTGCCCATACGAATGTGCTGGTTGCCCTGCACAAGGAGAGGACCCTGCTTGGCGCCGTCTGCGCCTACCGCCAGGAAGTGCGGCCGTTCACCGAAAAGCAGATCGCGCTGTTGCAGAGCTTCGCCGCCCAGGCGGCGATCGCGATGGAGAACGCACGGCTGATCACCGAGACACGCGAGGCCTTGGAGCAGCAGACCGCCACCGCCGAGGTGCTGCAGGTCATCACCGACTCGCGTGGTGAACTGGCACCGGTTTTCGATGCGATGCTCGACAAGGCTTTGGGATTGTGCGACGCCGCTTTCGGTGTCCTTTGGACCTATGATGGAAAGCTGGCTCATGCGGCGGCGCTGCGTGGCGTGCCGCCGGCGTACGCGGAGTTCTTGACACGAACGCCACATCCGGTCGGTCCAGAAAACGCGCCCGGCCGTCTGCTGGGTGGCGAGTCGGTGGTCCATATTGCAGATGCCGTGGCGGATCAGGCCTACCGGTCTGGCGATCCGACCCGCCGCGCTCTTGTCGAGCTGGGTGGCGGCCGCACCCTGCTCGCGGTCCCGCTGCGCAAGGACAATGCATTTCTCGGTCATTTCGTCATCTACCGACGGGAAGTCCGTCCGTTTTCCGACAAACAGACAGCGCTATTGCAGAACTTCGCCGCCCAGGCGGTGATCGCGATGGAGAACGCACGTCTGCTGACCGAACAGCGCGAGGCTTTGGAGCAGCAGACTGCGACCGCTGAGGTGTTGCAGGTGATCAACGCGTCGCCCGGCAATCTGGTGCCCGTGTTCGAGGCAATTCTGGAAAAAGCACACAGCCTCTGCGGTGCTGTCATTGGAACCTTGGTGGTTTTCGATGGTGAGAGTTTCCGCGCCGTTTCGACACGTGGTCTACCTGACAGTCATGCCTTGTTGTTACGGCAGGGGTTCGGTATCAACGTGTATTCTCGACGACTTTTGGATGGCGAACGGGTTGTCCACATTCCGGATGTAAGGGTGGTCGCCGTAGGTGACCATGAGGCGGCACGCAGCCTGGCCGACAACACGAATGTACGGACCTCTCTATGGGTGCCATTGCGCAAGGACAGCAAATTGCTCGGCTTCATCACCGCAATGCGGGTAGAGGTCCGGCTGTTTTCCGACAAGGAGATTGCGCTGTTGGAAAACTTCGCCGCCCAGGCGGTCGTCGCGATGGAAAACGCACGCCTACTTGATGAAATCGGCCAGCGCCAGGAAGAACTTCGCGTTACATTCGAGAACATGGGCGACGGGGTCGCCATGTTCGACGAAACGCCACGACTCGTAGCATGGAACCGCAAGTTTCAAGAACTCCTCGATGTGCCCGATGGAGTTCTCGCCGAGCGGCTGACCTACGCCGAGTATATCCGCTATCTCACCGAACGTGGTGAGTTCGGTCTGGGCGTCGACACGGAGACGCAGCTTCGTCGTCTCCAACAGCATATGCGAGAGCACCATGCATTCGAGCGAAATCGGCCGGATGGCCGCGTGATCGAGGTCCGCCGCAATCCGGTGCCCGATGGTGGGTTCGTGTTGATCTACACTGACATCACCGAGCGGAAACGCAGCGAGGCCGAAATCCGTGCGGCCCGTGACGCTGCCGAGGCCGCGTATCGTGACCTGAAGGCAGCGCAGGCCAGTCTGATCCAGGCGGAGAAGATGGCATCGCTCGGCCAATTGACCGCCGGCATCGCCCACGAGATCAAGAACCCGCTCAACTTCGTCAACAACTTCGCCGGATTGTCGGTTGAATTGCTCGACGAATTGAAGGAGGCCGCCGAACCGGCGATGGCCGCGCTCGACGGCGACAGGCGCGCCGTGATCGACGAGACGATCGCAATGCTGACCGGCAACCTCGGCAAGATTGCCGAGCACGGTAAACGCGCCGACGGCATCGTCAAAAGTATGCTGGAACACTCGCGCGGGGTCAGCAGCGAGCGTCGCGAGGTCGACCTCAACAACCTCGTCGAGGAAGCACTGAACCTCGCCTATCACGGTGCGCGCGCGCAGGATCAGGCCTTCGATATCACCCTTGAACGCAATTACGACCAGAGCCTCGGTCGGGTCCAATTGGTCCCGCAGGAAATGAACCGTGTCATCATCAACCTGATCGGCAATGGGTTCTATGCGGCCTCCAAGCGGCAGCGCGACGGCGCGGAGGCGGACTTCCATCCGACCCTGACCGTGGCAACGCGCGATCTGGGCGACGCGGTCGAAGTGCGGGTGCGCGACAACGGCGTCGGAATCGCTCCGGAGATCAGGGACAAGCTGTTCCAGCCGTTCTTCACCACCAAGCCGACCGGCGAGGGCACCGGACTTGGCTTGTCGATCAGCTACGACATCGTCACCCAGCAGCATGGCGGCACGATCGACGTCGACAGCAGGGTCGGCGAGTTCACCGAATTCGCGATCCGCCTGCCACGCACCCGCTTAACCACAACAGCACAGACCGCCGAAGCTGAAACCCGATGACGTGTCAATCGACGACTTTGCTGATACACTGATCGCGAACAGGACGGACCAGCGATCACGTCATGAATAAACGGCCCATCATCGGCGTCACTCTGGATTCCGAGCCGCCCGGCGGCTACTCGAAATACCCCTGGTATGCGATCCGGCAGAACTACGCCGACGCCATCGCCGCAGCGGGCGGTCTGCCGATTGCGCTGCCGCACCAAGCGTCGCTGGCGGCCGACTATCTCGACCGCCTGGATGCACTCGTCGTCACCGGCGGCGCCTTCGATGTCGATCCCGCGCTGTACGGCGATGCCGACCGCCACACGACGGTTACCCTGAAGGAAGGTCGCACCACGGCCGAACTTGCGCTCACCAATGGCGCGCTGGCGCGCAACATGCCGGTACTTGGCATCTGCGGCGGCGAGCAGCTTCTGGCGGTGGCGCTGGGTGGCACACTGATCCAGCACATTCCCGACGCGTTCGCCGATGCGCTCGAGCACGAGCAACTCAATCCGCGCCACGAACCTGGACATCCGGTCGCAATCCGCAGCGGCACGCTGCTGCATCGCATCGTCGGCACCGCCGAAATGCGGGTGAACTCGGCGCATCATCAGGCAGTGCGCGATCCCGGCCCGTTCGCCGTGGTGAACGCGGTCGCGCCGGACAACGTGATCGAAGGTGTTGAGGACGCACGCTACCGCTTCTGTCTCGGCGTGCAGTGGCATCCTGAGTTCTTCATCGATCCCGGCGACCGCCGCATGTTCGACGCACTGATCGCCGCCTGCAAAGCGGATTGACGCCACGGGGGAAGGTAAATGCAGCTCACCAGACGTGCCGCGTTCGCCGCCGGCGCGGCTACGCTCGCGAGCGGCCGTCGCCGTGCCCGCGCGCAGTCCGCCACCATCCGTATCGGCCTCCTCACCGACTTCTCGGGGCCGTTCCGCGACATCAACGGTCCGACCAGCGTCGCCTGCCTGGCGCAGGCAGTTGCCGAGTTCACCGCCGCCAATCCCGACATCAAGGTGGCCACCATCAGCGCCGACCACCAGAACAAACCCGATGTCGCGGTGTCGATCCTGCGTTCCTGGTTCGACGAAAGCGGCGTCGATATGGTGCTGAACGTCACCAACTCCGCCGTCGCGCTTGCTGCCACCACCATCATCACCGACAAGAACAAGGTGTGCGTCAACACCTCGGCCGGCAGTTCGGTGCTTACCGGGCCATCCTGCTCGCGCAACCTGGTGCACTGGACCTACGACACCTGGAACCTGTCGCATTCCTCCACCACACAGGTGATCAAGGCCGGCGGCAAAAGCTGGTTCTTCGTCACGCCGAACTACGCCTATGGCAAGGCGTTGCAGGGCGATGCGACGAAGTTCATCGAGGCCGCCGGCGGTCAGGTGCTGGGCGCCACGATCTTTCCGTTCCCGGAAACCACCGACTTCTCCTCGTTCATCGTGCAGGCCGCCGGCAGCAACGCGCAGGTGGTGGCATTCGCGATCGGTGGCACCGACGAGGTGAACTTCATCAAGCAGGCGCAGGAGTTCGGCCTGACCAAGCAGGCGCGCGTGGTCGGCATGACCGGCTTCATCACCGATGTGCTCAGCATGGGCCTGCCGGTGGCGCAGGGACTGACCATCACCGAGAACTTCTACTGGGACTTCAACGACCGCACCCGCGCCTTCTACCACCGCGTCAAACCACGGCTGGGGGCGGGTAGTTTTCCCAACATGCTGCACGCCGGCGACTACGCCGGCACGCTGCACTATCTGAAGACTGTGCAGGCGATCGGCGTGGCGCGTGCCAAGGCATCGGGACGCGAGGTCGTTGACGCGATGAAGCGGCTGCCGACCGATGATGACTGCTTCGGTCCCGGATCGATCCGTGAGGACGGCCGCAAGCTGCATCCGGCCTATCTGTGGGAGGTGAAGCGCCCCGACGAATCACGCGGCCCGGGCGATGTCTACAAGCTCGCCGGCAGCACGCCCGCCGACCAGGCCTTCCGCCCGCTGTCGGACGGTGGCTGCCCGTTCGTGCACGCGTGATGGATGACTGAACCGGCGCCACGCGGGGAACGCATCGCCAAGTGGCTGGCGCGCGCGGGTGTGGCAAGCCGGCGCGACGCGGAGAAGCTGCTGGCCGAGGGCCATGTGCGGTTGAACAACACGGCGGTGACCCATCCCGCCACCTTCGTCGCCGCCGGCGACATCGTGATGGTGCGCGGAGCGATGGTCGACGCGCCGGATCGCACCCGGCTGTGGCGCCATCACAAACCGGTCGGCCTGGTGACCACGCATCGCGATCCGCAGGGCCGGCCGACGGTGTTCGAGAAGCTGCCGCCAGGCATGCCGCGCGTCGTCAGCGTGGGCCGGCTCGATCTTACCAGCGAGGGTCTGCTGCTGCTGACCAACGACGGCACGCTCGCCCGCAAGCTGGAACTGCCGGCGACCGGTTGGCTCCGGCGGTACCGCGTGCGCGTGCACGGCGCGCCGGATCAGCGCCGTCTGGCGGCGTTGGCCAAAGGCGTCAGCATCGAGGGCATCGCATATGGCCCGATCGACGCCGGGCTGGATGCGCGCAAGGGCGACAACGCCTGGCTCACCGTCAGCCTGCGCGAGGGGCGCAATCGCGAGGTGCGGCGCGTGATGGCGCATCTCGGGCTCGCCGTGACGCGGCTGATCCGTGTCGCTTACGGGCCGTTCCAGCTCGGCACATTGCCGCGCGGCGCAGTGGACGAGGTGCCGGCCCGCGTGCTGCGCGATCAGTTGCCGCGTGATGGGAATGCAGGATTCTAACTCCGGGCAACGCGGTGGCAAAAGCCGCAACCCGCCGCACCGGCGTTGCCGATGAGGATCGTCGCCGGCACATGGCGCGGCCGCGCGCTGATCGCCCCGCCGGGCACCGCGACGCGCCCCACCGCCGACCGCGTACGGCAGGCGCTGTTCGACATGTTGCTGCACGCCCCGTGGTTCGGACGCGACACGATGGCGTCCGCCCGGGTGCTCGACGGGTTCGCCGGCACCGGCGCATTCGGCCTGGAGGCGCTATCGCGCGACGCCGCGCACGCTACCTTCATCGAGTACGACCGGGCCGCACTCGCCGCATTGCACGCCAATATCGCCGCCTGCCGCGCCCAGGGCCGCAGCACCGTTCTCGCGGTCGATGTGCTCGCCGTTCCGCCGGGCGAGGCCGCAGACCTGGTATTCCTCGATCCGCCCTATCGCAGCGATCTGCTGTCCCGCGCGATCGCTCACCTGCGTGCCGCCGGCTTCGTCGCGCCCGGCACCCTTCTGATCGCGGAAACAGCGCGCGACGGGCCACCGCCCACATCGGCGCCTTTGCTCGCCGAACGCGCGCATGGCGCCGCGCGGATCAGCATCTGGCGGGAGCCATAGCCGGGCGCTGCGGTCAGGAACCCGTCGCTTCGATGATGTCGCCGAACAGCACCCAGGTCTTGCCGTCCCATCGCTCCAGCCGCATCGCCTTGATCGGCCGGTGATCGGTATGGCTGGTGCTCGCCTTGATCCCCGGCAGCACCGTCGGCAGCTCCAGACCGTGCACGCTTTCGGCCTGCTTCATGACGTTCTCGCGCGAGAAGTCGCCATTGCACTGATCGAGCACCTGCATCATCAACTTCGACGCGGCGTAGGCATAAACGTAGTTGGCATCGGTCAGGTCGGCGCCGGGCATGTGCTTCGCCATGAAGCCACGCCATTCCTGCATCCCTGCATCATTGTCCCACTGATGGTCGGTCGGATCCTTCAGGTATCCAGTGCTGATCAGACCGATCGCATTCTCCGCGCCGGCCGGCGTGATCACCGAGCCCACGGAAATCGACACGTTGGTCATGATGAACATCGGCTTCCACCCGAGGTCATGCACCTTGCGGATCGCCTGCGTGGCGAACTTCGGCGCGGCGGCCACCACCAGCACATCGGCGCCGGATCCCTGCAACGTAATGATCTGGCTGTCGATCGTCGGATCCGTCGGCTCGTAGGTCGCCTCGGTCACCATGCCGGCATAGCGATCGCCGAACACCGCCTTGAGGCCGATCAGGTAGTCCTTGCCGAAATCGTCGTTCTGATACAGCACCGCGACCTTGGCGTCGGGCTTCTCCTTCAGTATGTACTTGGCATAGATCTGCGCCTCGGTACGGTAGTCGGGCTGGAAGCCGGTGGTCCAGGGATACTGCTTCTCCTCGCCCCACTTGGCGGCGCCGGTCGCGACGAACAGATGCGGCACCTTCCTCTGGTTCACGTAGCGCACGATCGCGGAGTTGGTCGGTGTGCCGAGAGTGTTGAACAGGAAGGCGACCTGATCCTCCTCGACCAGCCGGCGCACTTGCTCGACCGTCTTTGGCGGGCTGTAGCCATCGTCCAGCGAGATGAAATCGATCTTGCGTCCGGCGATGCCGCCCTGCTCGTTGACCATCCCGAAGAACGCACTCTCCAGCTTGCCGATCGGGCTATAGGACGAGACCGGACCGCTGTATGGCATGGTGTTGCCGATCTTGATCTCGGTCGCGGTAACGCCCGGGTTGTCCGCCATAGCGCCGCATGCCACGCACGTCGCCATCGCCACGCCGGCGGCCGTCATCAACCATCGCATCATGCTTCTCCCAGCGACTCGATCCGCAATCGTGTACTACAAATCCACCAGGCCACGAAGAATTTGACCTGGCGTCCCGGTGGCGGACCGTGCTTACCGCCGCCCGAACAGTTTCTCGATCTCGGCCCTGGACAGCTTGAGAAACGTCGGCCGCCCATGACTGCACGTCGCGGCGCGCGGCGTCGCCTCCATCTGGCGCAGCAGCGCATCCATCTCCGCCGCATTGAGCCGGCGGCCGGCGCGGATCGAGCCGTGACACGCCAGCCGCGCGATCACCGCGTCGAGCCGCGCGTTCAGCACGGTGGTCTCGTCGAGTTCTGCCAGTTCATCGGCCAGGTCGCGCAGCAGCGGTCCCGGCTCGGGCGAGCCGAGTGATGCGGGCAGCGCTCGCACCATTACCGCGCCGGGACCGAACGCCTCGATCTCCATCCCGAGCTGTGCCAGTTCCGAGCAACGCGCCAGCAGCCGCGACGCGTCAGCCGCCGGCATGTCCACCACCGCCGGCAGCAGCAGCGGCTGCGACCGCACGCCGCCATCCAGCATCTGCTCACGCAGCGCCTCATGCGTCAGCCGCTCGTGCGCCGCGTGTTGGTCGACCAGCACCAGCGAGCCGTCGGAAGCGACCGCGATCACATAGGTATCCAGCACCTGCGCCACCGGCGCGCCCAGCGGATGGTCCGCGCGCGGTTCCGCGACCGGCAGCATGCGCGCGGCCGGCGTGGTGCCGAACGCGAGCTGGGTTTCCGCCATGCCGGGAAGCGGCACGGCGCGGTACGGCACCGGCGATGGCCGCGAATACGCCAGGTGCAGTGAGGGCCGCGGTGCCGGCAGCGACGTGCCGGCGCCGCCGGCCAGCGCGCGGCCGATGCTGCCGATCACCAGCGAACGCACCGCGGCCACATCGCGGAAGCGCAGCTCGGCCTTCGCCGGATGCACGTTCACGTCCAGTTCGTCGGCCGGCAGATCCAGCCACAGCGCCACGATCGGATGGCGGCCGACGGCGATCACCTCGCGATAGGCGACGCGGACCGCACCCTTCAGCACCGGATCGGCGACCGGTCTGCCGTTCACCGTCAACGCCTGCGCCGCCGCTGTGGCGCGGGTGACCGCCGGCGAGCAGGCGTAGCCGGCGATCCGCAGCGCGCCGCGCTCGCCGGCCACCTCGACCATCGCCTGCGCCGCCTCGGCGCCGAACAGCGCCGCGACGCGCTCGGCGCGGTCCTGCGCCGGCAGATCGAATGCGACCCGGCCGTCACTTTCCAGGCGGAACGCGACCGACGGGGCGGCGAGCGCCAGGCGGCGCACCGCTGCCTCGGCATGGTCTGCCTCGGTGCGCGGGTGCTTGAGGAACTTGCGCCGCGCCGGGGTGGCGAAGAACAGGTCGCTGACCACCACGCGGGTGCCCGGCGCGCCGGCAGCGGGCGCGACGCTGGACACGTCACCGCCCTCGACGCGAATCAGCGAGGCATGTGCCGCATCGCGGGGGCGCGAGGTGATCGACAGGCGCGCCGCCGCGCCGATCGAGGGCAGCGCCTCACCGCGGAATCCCAGCGTGGCGATGTGCACCAGATCGTCGTCGGCCAGCTTCGAGGTGGCGTGGCGCAGCACCGCGAGCGCCAGTCCATCGGCGTCCATGCCGCTGCCGTCGTCGGTCACCTCGATGCGGTCGATGCCGCCGCCGTCGAGGGCGATGGCGATGCGGGTGGCGCCGGCGTCGAGCGCGTTCTCCACCAGTTCCTTGACCGCGGCCGCGGGGCGTTCGATCACCTCGCCGGCGGCGATGCGGTTGACGGTGTGCGGCGGCAGGATGCGGATTGCGGGCACGCGCTCAGGCCGGCGCCAACAGCATCGGATACAGCTCGGGCAGCGGTCCGCGCGCGCGCACCGCGGGCGCCTTCGTGCCGACCACCTGCCCGCACCACGCAGGCACTCTCAGCTTTCCGCCCGCAGCGCCCGAAACCGGGCGATCAGCCCGGTGGTGGACGAATCATGCGCCCCCGGAACCATCCCAGGCTCCAGCTCCGGCAGGATGCCGCCGGCCAGTTCCTTGCCCAGTTCCACCCCCCATTGGTCGAAGCTGTCGATCCCCCAGATGCAGCCTTGCACCGCCACCTTGTGCTCATAGAGCGCGATCAGCCGCCCAAGGCTGAACGGGTCCAGCCGCCTGAACATGATGGTGTTCGACGGCCGCTCACCGACGCAGACCCGGTGCGGCGTCACGGCATCGATCTCCTGCTGCGTCGCGCCCTTCGCTGCCATCTCTGCCTGGATCTCCGCTGCGGATCGACCGCGCAACAGCGCTTCGGCCTGGGCGAAGGCATTGGCGGCCAGCGCGCGATGCGCCTCCGCCCGGTTGTGGTCGGGATTGGCGGCGAGGATGAAATCCACCGGCACCGGCCGCGTGCCCTGGTGCACCAGCTGCATGAAGCTGTGCTGTGCGTTGGTGCCGGGCTCGCCGAACAGGATCGGGCAGGTGTCCCAGCCGGCAGGATCGCCCGCCAGCGTCACGTGCTTGCCGTTGCTCTCCATCTCGAGCTGCTGGAAATGCGCCGGCAGCCGACGCAGCCGATCGTCGTAGGCGAGCACACAATGCGTCGCACAGCCCAGCGCATTCACGTTCCAGATGCCGGCCAGTCCCAACAGCACCGGCAGATTCTGCCGCAGCGGCGCGTCACGGAAGTGGCAGTCCATCGCCCAGGCACCGTCCAGCAGTGCCTGGAACTTCTCCCACCCGGTCGCGAGCGCGATCACCAGGCCGACCGGCGACCACAGCGAATAGCGCCCGCCGACCCAGTCGCGGAAGCCGAAGGTGTGTTCCGGCGAAATGCCGAACCCGGCAACCGCCTTCAGGTTGGTGGACAGCGCGGCGAAGTGCTTGCCGACCGCCGCCTCGCCCAGCGCGCCGGTGATCCAGGCCCGCGCGGCCCGGGCATTGGTCTGGGTCTCCAGCGTCGTGAAGGTCTTCGACGCCACCAGGAACAGCGTTTGCGCGGGATCCAATCCCTGCAGCGCCGCCTGGCACGCGTGCCCGTCCACATTGGACAGGAACCGCGCCTCCATCCGGGCATCGGTCCGCCCGATGGTCAGTGCCTCGGTCGCAACGCGCGGCCCAAGATCGGAGCCGCCGATGCCGATGTTCACCACCGCCGTCAGCCGCTCGCCGGTCGCGCCGCGCTGGCTGCCTTCGTGGATCGCGGTCACGAAGCCCCGCATACGGTCGCGCTCGGCGGCCGCGAGCCTGGAGGCGTCGTCGACGCCGCCGGCAAGTGCCGCCTTCAGGCCGGCGGCCGGCGGCGAGCGCAGCGCCATGTGCATCGCGGCGCGGTGTTCGGTGGCGTTCACCATCTCGCCGGCGAACAGGCGACGGCGGAAGCCTTCCAGGTCGGCCGCTTCGGCCAGCGCGAACAAGGCGTCCAGCACGTCGGTGTCGATGGCTGATTTCGAGTAGTCGAGGGTGAGATCGTCGAGGCTTGCGCTGAACCTCCGGGCGCGCTCAGGGCTGGCGGCGAACAACGGCGTGATGCGGCGACCGTCCGGACGCGCTGCGAGGGCGGTCAAGTGGGCCATTGCGGCCCGGCGAGTTCGGCTTGCGCATGGCACGACTATACGCCTTCCTTCACGAGCTTTCACACGCATGAGGTTTGATGAGGCGACGACCCGGATCAGCGCCGTAGCTTCCCGGTAGCCTTGATCCCCGTGCTCTCCGTGGTGGATCCGTCAGATCGCGATCGCGTAGGCCGGCCGCCGCGGATCCGCGCCGGCCGCGATCAGCCCCGACACCGGATCGCGCAGCACCGCCTCCACCGATCCTGCGAGCCAGGTCCACTCCGGCCACGCCTTCACGTCGTGCCCGCGCGAAGCCAGATCGGCGCGCACCGCCGGATCGATCCGCCCCTCCACCGCCAGCCGCCCAGGAAAGTACTCGAACGGTGCGAACGACGAGGGGAACGAATATGACGCCACGCGCGGTGCCTCGATCGCGTCCTGCACCTCCATGCCGTGCTGGAAGATGTTGAGCAGCACCTGCAGCATCGCCTGGGTCTGCACGTCGCCGCCCGGCGTGCCGAACGGCATCACGCCGCCGGTTTCGGTCACCACCATCGCCGGATTCGGCGTGAGCCGCGGCCGCTTGCCCGGTGCCACGCCGGCGGGATGGCGCGGATCGGGCCGGCTCTGCGAGCCGCGGCCCGACGGCGAGATGCCGAGCCCCGGCACCACGGGCACGTTGCCGGAGCCGTCGGATGGCGTGGCGCTGAACGCGTTGCCCCAGCGATCGACCACGCAGCAATACGAGGTATCGGCCTCGACCTTCGGCAGGTCGGCCGCGCTGGCCAGGTGCGGCAGGTTGGTGCGGTCCAGCGGCGCCGGCATCTCGCCGAACGCGCGGTCATCGCGCACCGCGGAGGCGCGGCGGGCGATGGTCGCCGGGTCCAGCAGGTGGTCGATCGGCACATCGACGAACGCGGGATCGCCGAAGTGGTATTCGCGATCCGCCATCGCCAGGTTCACGCATTCGGCGATGCGGTGCAGGTAGGTCCCTGAATTATGCGCCAGCCCGGCGACGCCGACCCGCTCCAGCAGCGCGAGCGCCTCGAGCAGCGCCGGACCCTGGCACCACGGGCCGCAGGTGATCACCTCATGCCCGCGCCATCCGCGTCGCACCACCGGCTCGATCCGCGAGCGGTACTCGGCGAGGTCGTCCATCGACAGGTAGCCGCCCTCCTGCTGCTGGAAGCGCACGATCGTCGCGCGCGATGTCGCCGCGGTAGAATGCATCGTGCGCGGCGCGTAGTCCCGCCTTGCGGTCGGGGCCGGCGGCGAGATCCTGGTCCGCCATGTACTGCAGCGTGCGCGCGAGGTCGGACTGCACGAACTTGTCGCCCGATTTCGGCACACTTCCGTTCGGCAGAAAGATCGCTGTGTTGGATTGCCAGCGCCGGTACTCGTGCTCATGGGACGCGATCGACGTGGCGAGCAGCGGATATACCGCGAAACCCTCGCCGGCGTAGCGGATCGCGGAGGCCGCGACATCGGCGAAGCGCATCGTGCCATGGCGTTCCAACGCAGTGATCCAGGCGTCGGGTGCGGCGGGGATGACGGTGCGCAGCACGCCGTCGGGTATCTTGCCGCCGTGCTCGCGCATGAAGATGTCGGCCGGCAACGCCCTGCGGCCACCAACCGAGGCCGGCGACGCTCTCCACGTGACCGTTGGCCAGCCGGATCATGATCGGCGCCACGCCGGCGACGTTCACCAGGTCGGGCTGCAGCACACCGAGCGCGATGCCGGCGGCGCAGCCGGCATCGATCGCATTGCCGCCGGCTTCCAGGATTGAGAAGGCGGCGGAGGCGGCCAGGTAGTGGCCGGCCGAGACGGCGTGACGCGTGCCGTAGACGGTGGGGCGATGGCTCATGGCGAGTGCTCCTCCGGACCGGCGCGAGCGTGCGGCAAAGCCGTCACGCCGTCCAGGGCTGGTGAGGCTCCTGCGGCGCTCAGGCAGTCTGCGTCGTCCCCAATCGGATCGGGTTCTCGCCGGTGCAGCGCGGATTGCCCTCCGCTACCCGACCTGGACGCAATGCGGTAAGTCCCGATCCGGCGCGATCGTTAGAAAATCCCTTGCAGCAGGCCCCGTTGCTTGGGCTGAACGATCGGTGTGTCGCCGGTCTCCTGGCTCTGGCCGAGGGCGGAATTCTCGCGCAGGCGCTGCGCCTCCTTCTCGGGATCAACCACGATACCGGGCGGCGGCGGCTTGCGCCAGAACATCAGCTTGTCGCCAAGGCTCTGCTGTGGCCGATTGAGACTGGTGTCCTGATCCACCTCGCCGCGAATCGCAGGGTCCGCCGGCGGACCGGCCGCCTGGACCAGTGCCGCCTGGCCCGGGCTGCTGCCCACGTCCGGGCCGCCCAGCGCCATCTGTGGCACCAATGCCAGTTCTGCCTGGGTGCGCTCGGACTGCTCCTGCGGCCGGATTGCCCCCGGATGCGGCGGCGGCAGCGTGAAGCTGGTCGGCATGGCCAGCGGCGCGCGGGTGGTCACCGTGAATTCGTCAGGGGCGTCGCGGACGAAGCCGAAGGTGCGGCTGATCTCGTCCCCGCTGCAGCCGGCCAGCATCGCGCTACCGGCGGCCAGCGCGAGGACAGTGGTGCAATGTCTGATCGCTAGCGGCATCGCGCGATTTTGTAGCCGCAGACCGTGGCGGGTCGCAAGAACGTCATCCGGTCGAGCCGGCCCGGCGTGCATGCGGCAGCAGGCTGTCGAGCACCAGCGCGGCCACGCCGCATACGATGGCGGCATCGGCGAGGTTGAAGACATACCAGGACCAGCCGCCGACATGGGCGTGGATGAAGTCCACCACGGCGCCGAACCGCAGCCGGTCGATGACGTTGCTGAGTGCGCCGCCCACGATGGCGCCGAGTGCGGTCGCCACCAGGCGCGATTCGGCGCGGCGCAGCCATACGCCGAGGGCAGCCACCACGGCGAGGGCGACAGCCGCGAGCAGGAGGTGGCTCCACTCACCGAAGCCGTTCAGCAGCCCGAAAGTGACGCCGCGATTCCAGACCATGGTGAGATTCAGGACCGGCAGCAGAACAATCTGGCCGATGTCGGGCAGGCGGACGACGTCGAGGATCCACCACTTGCTGGCCTGGTCGGCGGCCAGGACCACCAGGGCGGCGACGATGCCGAGCAGGGTCAGGCGGTTATGCACCACGGGGTTCGCCGTCATACCAGGGCTTCGCACGCCACGCCGTTGGGGAGCGCTGCCGTCGGCCAGGCAACATCACGCGGCGGGACGACAGACCAGCCCCGATTCGACGGCATCGGCGCAACGATCGCACAGCGCCGGATGATCTGGATGATTGCCCACCTCCGTCAGGACGCGCCAGCAACGCGCACACTTGCTCCCCGGGGCCTGTCTCACCTGAACCAGCGGGCGACCCATCTTCGGATCGAGTTCCACCGCGGACACAATGGCAATCTCTGCCCATTCGGAGGCATCGAGCAGGCCAGCTTCTCCGGACATCAGTGGCACCGCTACCGCTGCCTGCAATGATGAACCAATTTTGCCGTCGGCGCGCTCGTTCTCGATTGCCGTGGTGATCCGGCGCCGAACCGCGCGTATCGTCTCCCACCGCGCGGCCAGCGCATCGTCTCGCCACTCGGCCGGCACCTCCTGGAATAGTTGCAGATGTACGCTGTCCGGTTCGCCGAACCGCGCGCACCACGCCTCCTCGGCGGTGAAGCACAGCACCGGCGCGAGCCAGGTGGTCAGGCAGCGATGCAGATGGTCCAGCACGGTGCGCGCGGCGCGGCGTCGCAGCGAGTCGGGACGGTCGCAGTAGATCGCGTCCTTGCGCACGTCGAAGTAGAATGCCGACAGGTCGGTGGCGCAGAAATTGTGCAGCTCGGGGTACACACCGGTCCAGTCGTAGCTCTGTACCGCGCCACGAACGCGCGCATCGAGTTCCGCCAGTCGGTGCAGCACCCACTTGTCCAGTTCCGGCATGTCCACGTAGTCCACGCGTTCCGCGTCGCTGAAGCCGGCGAGGCTGCCCAGCAGCCAGCGCAGCGTGTTGCGCAGGCGGCGATACAGTTCCACCTGCTGCTTCAGGATCTCCGGGCCGATGCGCAGGTCTTCCGACGTATCGGACATCATCACCCAAAGGCGAAGAATATCGACGCCGTACTTATCGGCGACCTCCTGCGGCGCGGTGACGTTGCCCAGGGACTTCGACATCTTGCGTCCCTGCTCGTCCATCACGAAGCCGTCGGTCAGCACCGCCTTGAATGGCGCCGCGCCGCGCGTGCCGACAGCCTCCAGCAATGACGACTGGAACCAGCCGCGATGCTGGTCGGAGCCTTCGAGATACAGGTCCGCCGGCCAGGGCATGCCGCGCGCTTCAAGGACGAAAGCGTGGGTCGAGCCGGCCTCGAACCAGACATCGACGATGTCCATCACCTGCTCGTAGTCGTCCGGGTTCCGGTCGTTGCCGAGAAAGCGCGACGGTGGCGACGAGTACCAGCTATCGGCGCCCTCGGTCCGGAACGCCTCGATGATGCGCGTGACCACCGCCTCGTCGCGCAACGGCTCGTTGGTGCGCCGGTCGACGAATACCGTGATCGGCACGCCCCAGGCACGTTGCCGGCTGATGCACCAGGACGGCCGCGCCGCCACCATGCTCGCCAGCCGGTTGCGCCCTTGCTCGGGCACGAAGTGCGTCTTGGCGATTTCCTCCAGCGCCTTGTCGCGGATGCGTTCCGGTCCGTTGAGCCGGATGAACCACTGCGGCGTGGCGCGGAAGATCAGCGGCGCCCTGGAGCGCCAGGAATGCGGATAGGAGTGCACCAGCTTGCCGCGCGCCAGCAGCCCGCCGGCCTCGAGCAGCGCGGCGCAGACCGGTTCGGCCGCCTTGTAGACATGCACGCCGGCGAACCGCGGCACCCAGGCGTTGAACGTGCCGTCGGGGCCGACGGTGTCGGGAACCTCCAGTCCGTATTGCTGTCCGAGATCGAAGTCCTCCTCGCCGTGGCCGGGTGCGATGTGCACGAAGCCGGTGCCGGCCTCGGTGGTGACGTGACCACTCAACAGCACCGGCACGTCGTAGTCGTAGCCGCGGCCGCGCAGCGGATGGGCGGCGATCGCGCCGGCGGTGTCGGCGCCCTTCAGCACGCGCTGGATGTGATGCGTCGCGATCCCGACGTCCTGGCAGAACTGCGGCAGCAGATCGAGCGCCACCAGCAACTTCTCGCCCGCGCGCGCCAGCGCGTTCGGCTCGACGCTGTCCACATGCACCAGCGCGTAATCGAACGCGGCACCAGCCGCGATCGCGCGATTGCCCGGCATCGTCCAGGGCGTCGTGGTCCAGATCACCACCGACGCACCGACGAGGTCGTGGGCCGGCGCCGACAGCAGCGGGAACCGCACCCAGATCGTTGTCGAGGTGTGGTCGTGATACTCGATCTCCGCCTCGGCAAGTGCGGTCTTTTCCACCGCCGACCACATCACCGGACGCAGTCCACGGTACAGCGCGCCGTTCAGCAGGAACTTGCAGATCTCCGCCGCGATCGCGGCCTCCGAGCCGTGGTCCATGGTGGCATAGCGCTCACGCCAGGCGCCCTCGACGCCGAGGCGCCGGAACTCGGCCATCTGCACGTCCAGCCAGTGCTCCGCGTAGGCGCGGCATTCGGCGCGGAACTGCAGCACCGGGACGGCGTCCTTGTCCTTCTTCGCCTCGCGATACTGCTCCTCGATCTTCCACTCGATCGGCAGGCCGTGGCAGTCCCAGCCGGGCACGTAGTCCGCGTCGTAGCCGGCCATCTGGCGGGTGCGGTTGATGACGTCCTTGTGGATCTTGTTCAGCGCGGTGCCGATATGGATGTTGCCGTTCGCGTACGGCGGGCCGTCGTGCAGAATGAATTTTTCCCGCCCGCGTGACGCAGCGCGGAGGCGGGACCACAGGTCCATCTGGTCCCAGCGGGCGAGGATCTGCGGCTCCCGCTTCGGCAGATCGCCACGCATCGGGAACGAGGTCTGCGGCAGGAACACGGTGTCGCGGTAGTCGCGTTGGGCGGGATCGGCGGGGGCGTCGTTCATGGCGTGTCCGGGCGGCCGGTGCCGCTTCAGGGGTGGGCGGGGCGTCGCGATAATCCCGGGGCTCAGCGAGCCGCCGGGCCGGTAATTCGCGCCTGCCTATACACCTGGGCCATGGGGCGGACTATGGGGAGCGCGCCAAAACGGGTCAAGCCATTGCGACGGCTCGGACGTAACGATAGTATTTCCTCAGCATCCGACCTTCACGGTTCATCTGGGTAACGCCGCTGAATCTGGGTAACGCCGCTAAATCTGATCTCGTTGGCGCCCGGTCGCGACGCACAGGAATGGTTGGTTGGGGCGAAAGCGGTCCGCATATCAGTGAGGTTCGAATGGCCCAGCCGCGCCGATCGCTCTCGCGTTCCGTGTTTGGATCGCTGGTGCTGATCGCTGTCGTCATCGCCGGCGGAGCCGCAGCCTTCGCCTACACGGCGGGATGGTTCTCGCCGCAGCGCCTCACACCCGACAAGCTGGTGGATGCGTTCACGCCGCCCACGGGTGAGCCGCTCGGCCATCGCAAGAACCATGCGAAGGGCATCTGCTTTACCGGCACATTCGAAGCGAACGGGGCCGGTTCGGCACTCTCATATGCTCAGGTTTTTATCCGCGGTCAGTATCCTGTCGTCGGACGCTTCAATCTCGGCACTCCCGATCCGAACGCACCCGATGCGACAGTTCGGGTGCGCGGCCTGGGACTGCGCATCTCGACGCCGGACGGGCAGCAATGGCGCAGCGCCATGATCGATCCACCATTCTTTCCGGTGGCGACACCGCAGGCCTTCTACCAGCTGTTGCTGGCCTCGGCGAGCAAGGACCCGGACGCGATCAAGGCATTCGCTGCCGCGCATCCGGAGATCGCGGCATTCGGCGCCTGGGCCAACAGTGCACCCTGGACCGGCAGCTATGCGGAACAACGCTACAACAGTCTCAACAGCTTCGTCTTCATCGACGCTTCCGAGGCGGAGCATACGGTGCGCTGGTCACTGCTGCCGGCAGTGCCACCTGTCGCAGTATCGCCCGATGAACTATCGAAGCGTGGCCCCGACTTCCTCGAACAGGAAATCACCAAGCGGGTCGGCGGCGGTCCGCTGCGCTGGACCATGGTGGTGACCATTGCCAATCCGGGCGATCCCACTGCCGACCCGAGCAAGGCCTGGCCGGAAGACCGCCGCACCGTCGAGGTTGGCACGCTGCTCGTGCAGCAGATCCAAGCCGAGCGGGACGGCCCGTGTCGCGATATCAACTTTGATCCGACGGTGCTGCCTTCTGGAATACGGACGTCGGACGACCCGTTCCCTGCCGCACGCTCAGCCGCCTACGCGAAGTCATACGACCGTCGCACGGCGGAGACCAAGGACTATCCGCGAACCGCAACGGACGCCAAGCCATGATCGGCAGCCGCCAACGCTTCACCCCGCGCCAGCGCCTGCTGCACTGGCTTATGGCGGTCTGCATCCTGGCCATGCTGTTCATCGGCGTGGGCATGGTGTCTACCGTCATGCCGAAATATCTCCAGCTGGTTTCCATCCACAAGTCGCTCGGGATTGCCATTCTGCTGCTCGCCCTGGTCCGCCTGATGGTGCGCCTGCGCGATGGTGCGCCGCCGTTGCCGGCTGACCTGCCCGAGCCGATGAAGCTTGCGGCCCACCTGTCGCATTACGCGCTCTACGCCCTGATGATCGGCATGCCGCTGATCGGCTGGGGGATGCTGTCGGCGGCTGCCTATCCCGTCGTGCTGCTCGCGGGCGTGCGCCTTCCGGCGATCCTCCCGCAGAGCGACACTCTGCATGCGCTGCTCTGGAGTGCGCATTTCTACCTGGCTTTCCTGTTCTTTGCCCTGATCCTGTTGCATGCCGCGGCGGCGCTGTTTCATGCACTGGTCCGACGCGATGGCGTATTCGAGACGATGGCCCCCGTGCCGACCCACGACGTGGTCGCGCCCGCCGAGTGAAATCGGCGCGAGCCGGCTGATCTGACACATTTCTCACGGCGATTTTCCGTTCCATGCCCATCGGTAGGCTTGCCTACCGGGGCGTAACGCGCGCTAGATGCCGGCAACAACGGATCTCTACCCAAACCGGCTGCGCACCTGTCGGGCCAGCCCCAGGAACGGGAGATCGCGACGATGGGAGACGTCCTGGCCACCGCGGCGGTCGCGGGCACCGTCGAACTTGCCGGTCCGCTGGAGGCGGACCACCTCCGCTCGCGTAACTACCGCAACGTCGCCGGCTCCAGCCGGATCACCGCGACGCATTGGCACATCGCCTGGGCCAACGGTCTCGGCTGGGGTTTCGACGGCATGGACGGCGCGATCCTGGCACTGGTGGCCCCGCTGCTGATGCACGACTTCGCCATCAGTCTCGGCACCTACCGCAACGGTGTGCAGCTCTCGGCGCTGATCAGCATCATCGGTCTGTATCTGTGGCCATGGCTGGCCGATCGGTTCGGCCGGCGCAATATCCTGGCGATCAACATCGCGGTGTTCTCGCTGGCGATGCCGCTGGTCGCGCTGTCACCGACCTGGGGCAGCTTCGTCGCCGCCTACACCATCGTGCGCTTCGCACTGAACGGCGAGTGGGCGGTCGGCTCCATGCTGGTCGCGGAAACCTGGCCGGCCCGGCTGCGCGGCCTCGTGCTCAGCTTCGATCGCTCGGCCTGGGGTGTCGGCGCTGCGCTCGCCGGCGTGATCGTGACCTTTATCGTGACGGTGTGGGGGTGGCGGGCGGCGTTCCTCCTGCCGATGGCGATCGCATTCCTGGCGATCTATGTCCGGCTGCTGTGTCCGGAATCGCCCTACTGGGTGCGCACACAGGATCGCAAGCGGCGGATCGGCGAGAGTCTCTCCGCGCAGCTTCCGCTGTCGCAGGATGACCAGGAATGGATCGCCAAGACAAAGCGGCCGGGATGGCGGCAACTGTTCCTGCCCGATCTGTTGCGCAACACAATCATGGCGACCTTCGTCGCCAGCATGGCGCTGGTGTCGTACAGCACCGTGGGTCTGTGGATGCCGCTGTTCCTCGCGCAGCAGCATCATTGGACGACCGCCGAGTACGGCAGTTTCTACATCGCGTGGGCGTTGTTCGCGACCACCGGCTTCTGGGCCGGCGGCTGGATGATCGACCGTTTCGGCCGCAGGCTCGGCTTCGCAATTCTGCTGATCGAAGCGGCAATCTTCATGACGATCTGGATCTTCGCCGAGAACCGGCTCGCCCTGTGGCTCCTCGGCATGGCGTGGTCCTGGGGATTTATCGGGGTCTGGGGTCCGGTGACCACCTACACCGCGGAGATGTACCCGACCCGGATCCGCGGCGTCGGCAACGGCTTCTCCTGGGCGGTGGCATTCCTGGTCGGTGCGGTGCTGTGGCCGTACGTCTCGGTCTATCTGCGCGAGACCACCGGGTCGTTCATCGCCGCGTTTCTGCTGATCCCTGTGATCCTGCTGACCATGGCGGCGATCATCTGGTTCTGCAGCCCGGAACACGCGCGCAAGGATCTCGACCAGATCGCGGTGTGATCATCCGTGTGCACCCGGGTTCATCCGTGAGTAAGGATCGTCCTCCAGCGGATGATGGCAGGCGAAGCCGTGGCCGTCCGGATCGGCCCACTCCGGATAGGTGCTGCGGCACAACTCCGTCGCGCGCGGGCAGCGTGGATGGAAGTGGCAGCCCGGCGGCGGATCGGCAGCCGACGGGATCTCGCCGACCACCCGCGGCAGCACGCCGCGCTGCGCCGGATCCGGGATCGGCGAGGCGTCGCGCAGCATGTGCGTATAGGGATGGCGCGGCGAAGCGAATACCCGTGCGACCGGCCCCTGTTCGACGATGCGCCCCAGATACATCACCGCGACGCGGGAACAGAACCAGCGGATCACGCCCAGGTCGTGGCTGACGAACACGAACGCGAGGCCGCGGCGCCGTTGCAGCTCCTTCAGCAGCAGCAGCACCTGCGCCTGCACCGACACATCCAGCGCGGACACCGGTTCGTCGGCAACGATCAGCTCCGGCCGCAACGCGAGCGCGCGCGCGATGCCGATGCGTTGCCGCTGCCCGCCGGAGAATTCGTGCGGGTAGCGGTCGCGTGCACTCGCAGGCAGTCCGACCTCCGCCAGTAGCTCGGCTGCGCGTTCCCGTCCGGCACGACCACGCGCGATGCCGTGCACGGCGAGCGGTTCGGCCAGCGTCCGGCCGATGCTGCGACGCGGGTTCAGCGACGAATACGGATCCTGGAACACGATCTGCATGCGCCGGCGCAGCGTGTTCAGCGCAGCACCGCTGGCAGCGCGCACGTCGGTGTCGCCGAACCGGACGCTGCCCGCGTCCGGCTCGATCAGGCGCAATGCCGCGCGCGCCGCGGTGGACTTGCCGCAGCCGGACTCGCCGACCAGGCCGAACGCTTCGCCGGCGTCGACCGCGAAGCTGATGCCATCGACCGCGCGCACCGTGGTGGTGACTGAACGCGGAAATCCCTTGCGCAGCGTGAAGTGCTTGACCAGTCCATCGACCTGCAGCACGGAAGTCACGTCGCTTCCCAATCCTCCACCACGACTTCCGGCCAGATCGCTTTCGCGCGCGCAGCCTTGCCGGTGTGCGACGCGGCGTTGGCCAGAGCGCGATTGGGCCGGATGACCATGGCGAACATGTCGTCGAGACCGAACGGCGCGGCGATGTCCAGCCTGCCGTCATCCTCCAGCCGGACACCGACGGCGTGCACGATCGAGGCGTAATAGCGCAGTGACTCGTCGGCGCTGGCGAGTTGCGGATAGGCGCAACCGAAGCGGTCGGCAAACCACAGATGCACCCGCGCCTGGTTGCGCACCTCCACCGGGCCGACGCAGTCGGCGTTGCCGCGGCGGTGACGCGTTGGATGACGGCGTCCTCGGCTTCCCAGGAAAGATCTTCGCCGTCGTAGTAGATCAGGTCGTAGTCCTTGATGCCGGTGCCGCGTGGGCGATCGGTCAGCACGTTCCACACGGTCTGGTACAGGCAGCCGGCGACCAGGCGCCATTGCGGCAGGCCAAGCGACCGCAGCCGCTCGAGCAGATGCATGAGGCCGGGGTCGGCACAAATGATAGCCTCGAGGCGATCGCTGAGCATGGTCTGCGGTCAACCTTATGGCAAGGAATTGAACCGCAAATCACGCAAATGCACGCAAATGAAATTCAATTTGCGTGATCTGCGGTTTGTCATGTCTCCCCCCGCAGCCGCGGATCGGTCGCGTCGCGCAGTCCGTCGCCGATCATATTGAGGCCGAGTACCAGCACCAGGATCGCGAGACCCGGCCACACCGAAAGCCAAGGCGCGTCGAGGATGTTCTCGAACCCCTCGCGCATCATGCCGCCCCAGGTCGCGGTCGGCGGCTTCACGCCGAGACCGATGAACGACAGCGACGCCTCGGTGCGCACCGCGGTCGCCATCCAGAGCGAGCCCATCACCAGCACCTCGCTCATGATGTTCGGCAGCACGTGCACGAACAGGATGCGCGTGTGGGAGAAGCCCAGCGCGCGGCCGGCCTCGATGAAGGCGCGTTCCTTCAGGCTGAGCACCGGCGCGCGCGCGATGCGGGCGAACGGCGCGATGGCGGTGAGCGCGATGGCGAACACCAGGTTGATCAGGTCGGGGCCGAGCAGCGCCACCACGATCAGGCCGAGGATCAGGCTGGGGAACGACAGCAGCACGTCCATCGTCTGCATCACGATCAGGTCGACGTGGCCGCCGACATAGCCGCTGACCATGCCGATCGTGCCGCCGATCATGATGGCGGCAGTGATCGAGGTCACCGCCACCAGCAGCGAGATGCGCGCGCCCCACAGGATGCGCGAGAACACGTCGCGGCCGAACGAATCGGTGCCGAGCAGGTAGTCGCCGCCAGGTGGCTGCAAGCGGTCGATGATGTTCTGGTCGTTGGGATCGAACGGCGCGAGCCAGGGTGCGAGCACAGCGCCGGCGACCACGAGCGCGCACAGCAGGGCGCCGATCGTGGTGGCGGGATAGGCGGCGATAAAGCGAAGGGTGGCGGAGACAGGCGAAGGTAGCGGCACAACACTCCCCCTCCCCTTGCGGGAGGGGGTTGGGGGGAGGGGGCCCGGCGTTACTGGCGCCGCCCCTCCGCTCACTGCTTCACCCGCGGATCGATCATGCCGTAGGTGAGGTCGGTGATCAGGTTCACCACCACGATCAGGAAGCAGTAGATCACCATCAGCCCCTGCAGCATCGTGTAGTCGCGCTGGTTCAGCGCGCCGACGATGATCTTGCCGAGGCCCGGGCGATTGAACACGATCTCGGTCAGCACCGAGTTGCCGATCAGGATGCCGATATACAGTCCGACCACGGTCACCACCGGCATCGCCGCATTGCGCAGCCCGTGGCGCCAGACCACGCGCCGCCACGGAATGCCCTTGGCGCGCGCGGTGCGGATATAGTCCTCGCCGAGCACCGACAGCATCGCACTGCGCGTGACGCGCGTGATGTAGGCGGCCATGACCAGGCCCGAGCGTCGCCGCCGGCAGCACCAGCTTGTCGAGCCGGTCGATCGGATCGCTCAGGTTCGCGTTGCCGATCACCGGGAACAGTCGCCAGTGCAGCGCGAACACCAGCAGGATGAAGATGCCGGAGACGAACACCGGGAACGACAGCCCGATCAGCGACAGCAGGCGCGCGGCGTAGTCGATCAGGCGATTGCGATGCAGCGCCGCCCAGATGCCGGCCGGCACGCCGATGACGCAGCCGACGATCAGCGAGGCCAGCGTGAGATCGAGCGTGTGCGGCAGCACGGCGCTGACGTCCGACAGGATCGGCCGGCCGGTCACCATGGAGCGGCCGAAGTCGCCGGACAGCGATTGCGCAAGGAAGTCGACGTATTGCTGCCAGATCGGCTTGTCGAGCCCGAGTTTGGCGTGCAGCGCGGCGACGCCCTCGGGGGTCGCGCGGTCGCCGAGGATGGCGATCGCGGGATCGCCCGGCACGACGCGGACGATCAGGAACACCAGCGTGAGGACGGCCAGCAGAGTCGGGATCGCCGCGAGCAGGCGGCGGATGATGTAGACGATCATCCGCCGCTCACTTGAAGTGCGTCGCCTCGGTGATCATCGGGCCGAGCGACATCGAGCCTTCCAGCTTGTAGCCGTAGTCCAGGTCGTCGTGCCGCGCGTACACCTGCAGCGTCTCGAACATCGGCACCGCGCACACCTGCGCCACGATCTTCTTCTGCGCCTCGGCCCACAGCGCCAGCTGCTTCGCCTTGTCGGTCTCGCCCCGCGCGGCGTCGATCTCCTTGTCGGCCACGTCGCAGTGGCTGAAATTGGTCACCGCGGTCGGCGTCTTCACGATGCTGCGCGAGTGGAAGAACTGCGTCAGGTAGACGTCCGCCACCGGGAACCGCGCGGCCGAATAGTACACGATCGGACTGAGGTCCTGGCGGATCTGCTGGTGGTAGGTGGCGTGCTCGACCACCTGCATGTCGAGGTTGATCCCCGCCCGCTTGAGCTGCGCCTGGAACACCTGCGCCGCCGTCAGCATCTCGGGAAGCTGCGACTGGATCATCTTGATGGTGAGACCATCCGGGTAGCCGGCCTCCTTCAGCAGCGCCTTCGCCTTCTCGATATTGTTCGGCAGCAGGCCGGTATCGGTGGTGAAGCCGAGATAGCCGCGCGGAATCACGCCCTGGCCCTCGCGGCTGACATCGGCGCCGCGCCAGCGCACCAGTTCCGGCCGGTTGATCGCGTAGGCGATCGCCTGGCGCACCCGGATATCGTCGAGCGGCTTGATCGTGGTGTTGAGATGCAGCTCCGCCAGCTCGGCCGGCGCGAACACATCGACGATGGTGTGCGGCTGCGCCTTGGTGCGGTTCACCCAGGCCTGGTCGGCGCGGCCGTAGTTCACGTCGAGCTCGCCGTTCTGGAACGCGAGGTCGCGCGAGGCATCGGACGGAATGAAGCGGTAGCTGATCTTCTTGATCTTCGGCGCGCCGCGGAAATATCCGTCGTTCGCCACCAGTTCGAGCGACTGGTTCGGCGTGACGGAGGCGAAGGCGAACGGCCCGGTGCCGATCGGGTTGCGCTTGAAGTCGTCGCCGCGCTGCTCCACCGCCTTCTTGGATACGATGAAGCCCTGCGCGTAGTTGGTGAGGATGCCGAGTACGCTCGGGCACGTTGTCCTTCAGCACCAGGCGGACGGTATAGGGATCCACCGCCTCGATGGTCTGGAACGGCCGCAGTTCGGATGCGAACGCCGAGGTCTTGGCATCACCCGCCTTCTTCAGGCTGAACACCACGTCATCGGCGGTCAGTTCGCCGAAGCCGCCATGGAACTGCACGCCGTGGCGCAGGTGGAAGGTCCAGGTCTTGCCGTCCTCGGTGGCTTCCCAGGTCTCGGCGAGGTCGGGTTCCAGCGTGGCGGGATCAGCGCTGCCGGGCGCGAACCGCACCAGGCCGTTGAACATCATGGCGGCGGGCACGCGGTCGATGGTGGAGACGGCGAAATGCGGATCGAGCTGGCCGATGTCCTGCGCCGACATGCCGAAGTTCAGCGTGGTCTTCGGCTGCGCCATGGCCGGCGCGGTGAAGGCGACAGCGGTGGCCAGAAGGGCTGCCCGGATCAGCATGCGAAGTCTCCCGTGGTTTCTTGTCGTCAGGTCTCGAGTATCGTCGTGATGCGTTCCGCCACGGTCTCAGTCAACCGTGCCGGCGCCCGGCCAAGGAAGCGAGCGTGCCGCGCCATGAAATCGACGCTCCTTGCCTGGTCCGACAGCACGACACCACCGACCCGGTGGCCTGGTTCAATGGGCACTTCAAAAGGCCAGTCCCGCACCGTCCGTGTGATCGGCGCGACGAGAGCGTAGCCGGTGACGGAGCTGAACCGCTTCGTGCTCAGGACCAGAACCGGCCATTCACCGTCTTGCTCGCGTCCGGTGTGCGGATGCAGCACCATGCGCGCGAAGTCGCCGCGATCCGGTATGTACCGATCACTCCGGGACGATTTCTCACTCCGGGACGATTTCGCGTCCGACATCAGGACCCCAATCGATCGGCTCGGGCCGGTTCTCCGGCCTGCACTGATCCAATAGTTCATCGAGCGTCGGGCGACGGCGGGCGCGGCGGATGACCAGGTGGTCACCCTCTACCAGCACATCGACCTGCGACCCTTCGGCAAGGCCGATCTGTTCCAGCATCGGCTTCGGCAACCGCACTCCGACGCTGTGGCCCCACTTCTGCAATGTCCCCGGCATCGCCATGACCCTGTCCCAGTGGTTATACATAGTATATTCCAGAACGAGCCTCAAGCCGCAACCGTAGCCCCCGTCGCCACATGGCAGCGCGCCAGATGTGCGTTGCCGAACCGCGCCAGCACCTGGGGTCGCTCGCAGCCTTCGCGTGCAAGTGGACACCGCGGCGCGAAACGGCACCCTTCGGGCATCCCGTCCAACGGCGGCACCCGGCCGGGAATCGCGGCAAGCTCCTGCGCGTCACGATCCATGCGCGGGATCGCGGCGAACAACGCGCGCGTATAGGGGTGCGCCGGCCGCGCGAAGATCGCGGCGACCGCCGCCTGCTCGACGATCTGCCCGGCATACATCACCGCCACCCGGTCGGCGATCTGCGCCACCACGCCAAGATTGTGGGTGATGAACAGCATCGCCATGCCATGCCGCTCCTTCAGGTCGGCCAACAGCCCCAGCACCTGTGCCTGGATCGTCACGTCGAGCGCGGTGGTCGGCTCATCGGCCAGCAGCACCGCCGGCTCGCACGCCAGCGCCATGGCGATCATCACCCGCTGGCGCATGCCGCCGGAGAATTGGTGCGGATACTCGTGGAACCGCCGCGCCGCCGAGGGGATCTTCACCTCGTCCAGCACCGCCAGCGCCTTGGCCTCCGCGTCCCGCCGCGACAGACCCTGGTGCACGCTCAACGCCTCGGCCACCTGAGCGCCGATCGTCATCACCGGGTTCAGGCTGGTCATCGGCTCCTGGAAGATCATCGCCATCCGCGCACCGCGCAGCTGCTCCAGAGCCGGTTCGGGCAGGCCCACCAGTTGGCGCCCCTCCAGCACGATCTGCCCACCGCCGATCCGCCCTTGCGGCGCCGGCACCAGACCCATCACCGACAGCGCGGTCACCGACTTGCCGCAGCCGGACTCGCCCACCAGCGCCAGCGTCTCGCGTGGTGCCAGCGCGAACGACACATCGTCCACTGCGGCGTGCCAGGCGCCCCCGATGCGGAACTCGGTCCGCAGGTGTTCGACGCTCAGCACGCTGTCCCGGTCGTCGCTCAGTCGGAAGCTCTCCCCGCATCGTCAGCCGCTCGCTGATCCGGCGTACCGCCCGGACACCTTGCCGGGACCGCGGGCTGGTGCAGCGACTTGCGACAAAGCCGCCGGGTTGGTCCAATCTGTCGGCGCCGCGCCGGTGTAGCCCACACCGGCCATTGCCACCAAGAGGATCTGCCGCAACTGGAACATGCCGCGCGAGGCCGCTTGGCGCCCAGCACATCGAACCCCTGACGGAGAGCGCAACATGACCGACACAGCCGCACAGTTCATTGCCGCGACCCTCGAGCAGGCCGGCGTGAAACGCGTCTTCGGTGTGGTCGGCGATTCCCTCAACGGCTTCACCGATGCGCTGTACCAACGAGGCAAGATTGAATGGCTGCATCTCCGGCATGAGGAGGCGGCCGCATTCGCCGCGGGCGCGGAGGCGCAGCTGACCGGCGAACTCGCCGTCTGCGCAGGGAGTTGCGGACCCGGGAACCTGCATCTGATCAACGGGCTGTTCGACTGCCATCGCAGCAGAGCCCCGGTCCTCGCGATCGCGGCACACATCCCGAGCAGCGAAATCGGCATCGATTACTTCCAGGCGACCCATCCCGAGATCCTGTTTCGGGAATGCAGCCACTACGTCGAACTTGTTTCCAATCCAGCCCTGGTCCCACAAATTCTCCAGCGCGCGATGCGCGTTGCCGTCGCGCGGCAGGGCGTGGCCGTCGTGGTGCTGCCGGGCGACGTCGCGCTGAGACCGCTGGCCGCGCCGCCGCCGACCTGGATCGCGCCCGGGCCGCCCGACCTCCGTCCCAACCTGGACGAACTGTTGCGGCTCGCCGGTATCCTGAACGAAGCGAGCCGGGTCACCATGCTGTGCGGAGCCGGCTGCGCGGGCGCTCACGCCGAGGTTGTGGCGCTTGCCGGCAGGCTCAAGGCACCGATCGTCCACTCCCTGCGGGGGAAGCAACACGTCGAGTACCGACAACCCCTACGACGTCGGCATGACCGGGCTGATCGGATTTTCGTCCGGCTACGCCGCCATGAAGGAATGCGACACGCTGCTGATGCTGGGGACGGATTTTCCCTATCGGCAGTTCTATCCCGAGCGCGCGCGCATCGTGCAGGTGGACATCCGGCCGGAAGCGCTGGGCAACCGCTGCCCGCTGACGCTGGGCGTGCTGGCCGATGTCCGCGCGACGCTGCTGGCACTCGCGCCGCATGTCGTCGAAAAGACCGACAGCGCGCATCTGGACAGCGCGCTGGACCACTACAGGAAGGCCCGCCAGGCGCTCGACGCGCTGGCCGAGAGCGGTCCCGACAGCACGGTCATCCATCCGCAGTATTTGGCACGTCTGGTCAACGAAATCGCGGCCGACGATGCGGTGTTCACCTGTGACGTCGGTACCCCTTCGGTCTGGGCGGCGCGCTACCTCAAGATGAATGGACGGCGTCGGCTGATCGGATCGTTCAATCACGGCTCCATGGCCAACGCCTTGTTGCAGGCGATCGGTGCCCAGGCGACAGACCCGAAACGCCAGGTGATCTCGCTCTCCGGCGACGGGGGCTTCACCATGATGATGGGCGATTTCATCACGCTGACGCAGCTCGGCCTGCCGATCAAGGTCGTGGTGCTGAACAACGGCACCCTTGGCTTCGTCGAGATGGAGATGAAGGCCAACGGGTTTCTGGATCGGGGGTGCGATCTCAAGAACCCGAATTTCGCTGCCATGGCGGAGGCGATGGGCGTGAAGGGTGTGCGCATCGAGCGGCCGCGCGATCTGCGGGAAGGACTGGCGGCGGCGTTCAGCCATGACGGGCCGGCACTCGTCGATGTCGTCAGTGCCCGCCAGGAACTCGCTTTGCCGCCCAAGGCAACGCTCGACCAGGCGGAGCACTTCGGCCTGTTCATGGTCAAGGCGGTGCTGAGCGGCAGAGCCGGCGAGCTGATCGATCTTGCCAAGGTCAACCTGACACGCTGACCGCCCCGACACCCTGATCGCCGCGTCGGCATGGCGTCGCTGCTGTCCCGGCACCGGCCGACGTCCGGCGTCACGCGCCGCTGACCCCGCGGGCGCAATCGGGAACTGTGCAGGGAATTCATCGCCGCCGCGTCCGCGGTTGCCACGGTGCCGGTCAGCCGCCCGCGCCTGCGTGTGTTGCGCGTCGATCGGCAGGATCGCGAGCCGATCCCTTGCCAGCCCGCGCCGGCAGGTCCTATGGGGCAGCAGGCATGACGCCAGAGGACCCCGCGATGGCAACCCCCGTCGAGACCGTGATCGAGGGCGCCCGCGCCTTTCTGGCCGAGCGCATCACCACCAATGCCACACTGCGCGAGCACCACTCGCACGGCCAGGACACCCAGCCGCCGGTGCTGCCTGATGCTGTCGCGTTCATCGAAACCTCCGACGAGGCCGCGCACCTGCTCACGCTGTGCAACGCCGCGCGCGTGCCGCTGGTGGCGTGGGGTGCGGGCACGTCGCTGGAAGGCCATGTAACGCCGGTGCGCGGCGGCATCACGCTCGACCTGTCTCGCATGACGCGCATCATCGAGGTGAGCCAGCCCGACATGGACTGCCGCGTCGAGGCCGGTGTCACGCGCGATCAGCTCAACGAGCACCTGCGCGACCAGGGGCTGTTCTTCCCGGTCGATCCCGGCACCTCGCTGTGTACCGTCGGCGGCATGTGCGCGACGCGCGCCTCGGGCACCAACGCGGTGCGCTACGGCACGATCCGCGAGAACGTGCTGGGGCTGACCGTGGCGCTGGCCGATGGGCGGCTGATCCGCACCGGCGGGCGGGTGCGCAAGTCCGCCGCCGGCTACGACCTGACCCGGCTGTTCATCGGCTCCGAGGGCACTCTCGGCGTCATCACCGAGGTCCAGTTGAGGCTACAGGGCATCCCCGAGGCGATGTCGTCCGCCACCTGCCAGTTCCCGACACTGCGCGGCGCCGTGGAGACGGTGATCGCGATCCTCCAGATGGGCATCCCGGTGGCGCGCATGGAGCTGCTGGACGAGGTGCAGATGGCGGCCTGCATCGCGTATTCGAAACTGGAAGGGCTGCAGCGGCTGCCCAGCCTGTTCTTCGAATTCCACGGCACCACCGCGGCGGTCGCCGAACAGGCACAGCAGGCGGAGGAGATCGCCGCCGGTTACGACGGGCAGGGGTTCCGCTGGGCCACCGATGCCGCCGAACGCGGCAAGCTGTGGCAGGCACGGCATGATGCGCTGTGGGCGTGCCTGGCGCTGCGGCCGGGGCACCAGGGGATCGCCACCGACGCCATCGTGCCGATCTCGCGGTTGGACGAGGCGATCCTCGGCGCCAAGCAGGACATCGCCGCGTCGGGCCTGACCGCACCGATCGTCGGCCATGTCGGCGACGGCAACTTCCATACCGTGATCCTGGTGCCGCCGGAACCGGATGGGCTGCAGCGCGCCTGGGACCTCGACAAGAAGATCGTCGCCCGCGCGCTGGCGCTCGGCGGATCGTGCAGCGGCGAGCACGGCGTGGGGATCGGCAAGCGCGAGTTCCTCGAGCAGGAGCACGGCGCCGAGGCGCTGGCGGTGATGCGCTCGGTGAAGCAGGCGCTGGATCCGCGGGGGATACTGAACCCGGGGAAGATCTTCCTGAACTGAGGGTTGATTATTATCGCAGACAGGCGGCTCACGGCATGCTGAGAAATCGCTCGAGTATGCCTGGGGCATGCGGACGGTAACTGGCGCTACGCCGCCGCCCTGAACGTCCGCGGAATACCGGCCTTCGGCACCTGCCCGTGCATCGGTTCCTCCGGCAATCCCTCGTGCAGCAGCCGGCGTGCCTCGATCAGCTTCGCCAGATCGATGCCGGTGGCGAAGCCCATACTCTCCAGCATGAACACCAGGTCTTCGGTCACCACATTGCCCGAGGCGCCAGGCGCATACGGGCACCCGCCCAGCCCGGCGAGACAGGCATCGAAGGCGCGGATGCCCTCCTCCAGCCCGGCCAGGGCGTTGGCGATGCCGAGGCCGCAGGTGTCGTGCAGGTGCAGCCCGTACAGCGTGTCGCCGATCGCATCACGGGTGGCGCGCACCACCTCCTTGATCTGCGCCGGATGCGCGTAGCCGACGGTGTCGGCCAGCATGATCTGATCGACACCGGCATCCGCCAGGCCCTTGGCCAGCGCCACCGTCTTGGCCGTCGGCACCACGCCGTCGATCGAGCAGCCGAACGCGGTAGAGCAGCCGGCGACCACCGGCACGCGGCGCGGCTGCGCGTGCAGCCAGTCCATGATCTCGCGCATCATGGTGATCGACTGTGCCGGCATGCGGTTCAGGTTGGCCATGCTGTGGCCCTCGCTGACCGAGACCGGGATGCTGATCTTGTGCACGCCGGCGTGGTAGGCGTTCTGCGCGCCGCGCAGGTTGGGGACGAGTGCCTGCACGATGAGCCCAGGGATCATCAGGCACTGCTCGACCACCTCGGGTGTGTCGGAGAGCTGCGGGATCACGCGTGGCGGGACGAAGCTGCCGACCTCGATCTCCTTCACGCCGGCCCCGGCGATCGCCTTGATCCAGCGCACCTTGGCATCCGTGGTCATGCGTGTCTTGGCAATCTGCAGGCCGTCGCGGGGGCCGACTTCGCAGATGGATACGTGTTCGGTCATGGTCTTGTACCTGCATTCAAGGTCGCTGACCTTGCGCGATCCGTAGGAAAGATTCAACACGGAGGACGTGCGAGAACCACGGAGGACCACGGAGATAGAATGAAAACGCTTCGCGCGAAGCGCCACTCGTTTCCTCCCTGGCGCTCCGTGGTCCTCGGACTACTCCGTGTTGAATCCTTCCCGACAAGCTTGCAGAATTCGGCCCAATCATATCCAGGAACCCACCCGATGACCGTGGTCACGACAGAACAGCGCGGGCTCGTCTCGATCATCCGCATCAACCGCCCGGAGAAGCTGAACGCGATCTCCAGCGCCGTGGCAGTCGAGCTGCAGCAGGCGTTCCAGGCATTCGACGCCTCCGATCAGCGCGTCGCGATCCTCAGCGGCGCCGGCGAACGCGCCTTCACGTCGGGCGCCGATGTCACCGACCTGCCGGAACTCTGGCGCGCGATCCCCACCGTTGGCTTCACGACCGACAAGCCGATCATCGCCGCCACGTCCGGCTGGTGTATCGGCGGCGGCATCGTCATGGTGATGATGTGCGACCTGATGGTTTCAACCGAAAGCACCGTGTTCCACTATCCGGAGGCGAAGCTCGGGGTCACCGGCGGCATGATCAGTTCGCTGGTCTCGCGCATGCCGCACAAGCTGGCGATGGAGATCATGCTGCTGTGCAGCAAGGTCACTGCGCAGCGCGCCTACGAGGTGGGGTTCGTCAACCGCGTGGTAGCGAACGGACAACACGAAACCGAGGCGCTGGCGATGGCCAACGAGATGCTGGATTCCGCGCCGTTGGTGGTCGGCGCGCTGAAACGCCTGGCGAGCGAGGTGCTGCCGATCGGTCCGGTGGAACGCATGGTCGCCGTTAGCCAGACGCTCGGTCGCGTGCGCACCAGCGAGGACATGCAGGAAGGCATTCGCGCCCACCGCGAACGACGCAGGCCGAATTTCCGCGGACGCTGAGACGGAATGGTCGTCATGCCGCCGACGCGAAGCAGGAGCAGCGCCGAGCCTGCCGCTGCCGCCCGAAGATGAAACGCCGGCCGGGATAGGCCCGACCGCCGTGCGAAGCCTCCTGCCGAAGTTTGTGGTGATCCTGCGCATTCGCGTCACGATTATCATCGGTCGACGGTAGGAGACGGGCCAGTCCGTTCGCGGGCTGGCCCGCTCCTCGACATGCCGGTTGCCGTTCCGCGATAGTCTTGCGCGACCAAGGAGCACCGGCAATGTCCGACACAACACCCAAGCCGCTCGCGGGCCGCACCGCGCTGGTTACTGGATCCGGCCAGAATATCGGCAGAGCCATCGCACTCGCCTTCGCGCGGCTCGGTGCGAACGTTGTGATCAACGGACATCGCAACCAGGCCGCCATCGATGGCGTCGCGGCGGAGGCACGCGCTCTCGGTGTCGGCGCACTTGCCGTGCTTTCCGACGTCGCGGACGCGGCCGCGGTGCAGGCGATGGTCGATCAGGCCACGGCGGCATTTGGCGGAGTGGATATCTCGGTCTCCAACGCCGCGGTCCGCTTGCACACCCCGTTCCTCGACATATCGCTGGAGGAATGGCAGCGCATCATCGAGTCCAATCTCAACGCGTCGTTCTATCTGGCGCGCGCAGTGATCCCGGGCATGCAGCGACGCGGCTGGGGGCGGATCATCCACATCTCCGGACGCGACGGGTTCATGCCGATCCCCAACCGGGTGCACAACATCACCTGCAAGGCCGGGGTGTACGCCATGGCCAAGGCGCTGGCGATCGAGTTCGGTCCGTTCGGCATCACCGCGAACACCGTCTCGCCCGGCCTGATCGATACCACGCGGGATTGGACCCAGTATCCGCAGTTCCGCGATGGCTACGGCGAGCGGGTGAAGGAGTTGCCGGTGCGGCGCGTCGGCCATGTCGACGACATCGCGGCCGCCTGCACCTACCTTGCGAGCGATGCCGGTGGCTTCGTCACCGGCCAGGTGCTGCACGTCAACGGCGGCGACATGATGTGAAAACTAATCGGCGGGCAGCGTCGGATGCCTGCGGTGCCAGTCCGTGGCCGACTGGTAGGCGTATCCCGCGCGCACCAGCAATTCCTCCTCGAGATGGCGACCGACAAACTGGAACCCGACCGGCGCTCCGGCATCGGTGAACCCGCAGGGCAGAGTAATGGTGGGACTGCCGGTCATGTCGAACGGACAGGTGAAACGCAGCAGGGCTTGCAGCATCCCGGCATCCTCGCCGAGGCGTGTCACCTGCGCGGTGGTGAGCGGCGCGACGCCCTGCGCCGGCACCAGCAACAGGTCGATATCCTGGAATATCGCGGCGACGCGTCCCCGGAACGCCGCCCGACGGAGGATGATCTTCTGATACTCGAGGCCCGACAGGCCCCTGCCCAGTTCAATCAGGCCGCACAGCGCCGGGCCATATTCGCTCTTGCGCGCGGGGTAGGTAGCCTCATGCGCCACGGCGGTCTCCACACCGCATGCGGGGAACCAGTCGGTGATGATCTGGTCCACGGCGGGGAACGTGACGTCGCGAATTTCGGCGCCCAGGTCGCGCACCGTCGCCAGAGCCGCGGTCACCATGTCAATCGTGACAGCGTCGATGCCAGCGGTGTTCCAGGCATGATCGACGCCGATACGAAGTCCGCGCAGTCCGCGTGTCATACCGGCGAGGTAATTTGGCACCGCGTCCTGCACCGCGGTGGGGTCATTGCGATCGCTGCCGGCAATGGCACCGAGCATCGCACCGCAGTCCGCCGCGCTGCGTGCCATCGGCCCGATATGATCGAGTGTCGCCGCCAGTTCGAACACGCCATGACGGCTGACCCGGCCCCAGGTCGGCTTGAGGCCGGTGACGCCGTTGGCCGCGGAGGGAAACCGAATGGAACCGCCGGTGTCGGAACCGAGCGAGCCGTAGCAAAGCCCCGCGGCCGTCGCCGCACCGGAACCACTCGACGAGGCGCCGGACCAATACGCCGCATGCCAGGGATTCAACGGAGGCGCGATCGTCGGGTGATGATCGGCGTAGGCGCCCTCGGTCAACTGCAATTTGCCCAGAATGATGGCGCCCGCCGCATACAGCCGGCGCACCACCGTGGCATCCTCGGTGGGACGGAAGTCCCGGTAGATCGTCATGCCGGCAGCCGTCGGCACCCCCTGTGTCCAGCACAGATCCTTCACCGCGATCGGCACGCCGTGCAACGGCCCGCGGATCTCGCCGCGCATGATCTCGGTCTCGGCCGCGCGCGCCTGGATCAGCGCTGCCTCGGCCATCGTGTGCGCATAGCTCTTGAGCACGCCGTCGGAGCTTTCGATACGTGCGAGCTGCGCTGTCGTGGCGTCCACCGGCGAAATCTCGCGCGCGTGGATGCGGCGGGACAATTCGGTGAGCTCGAGATAATGGAGGGCTGACGTCATGGCATGCTCCTGCTCGCTTGGTCCGGCGTTGTCGTGACGATGGCGGCTGCGAGCGTGCCGGCGGATTTGTCGCGGCGCCGGTTCCGCACGTAAATGCACGCCTCACATCATTGTAGCGCAGGTGATCCGCAATGACACTGAATTCGAGTCTGCGGTTGGCCGTCGTGACCACGCTGCTGGCAGCACCGCCCGCGATGGCGCAGGACATCGCGCTCGGGCTCGGCACCGCGGTGACGTCGCTCGATCCGCACTTCCACAATCTCGCGTCCAACATCAAGATTTCCATGCACATGTTCGAGCCGCTGGTCGATCAGGACGAGCGCCAGCACCCGGTGCCCGACCTCGCCAGCGCCTGGAAGACGATCGACGACACCACATGGGAGTTCACGCTGCGCCGCGGTGTCCGGTTCCATGACGGACAGGAGTTCGGCGCCGAAGACGTTGCCGCCACGCTGCGCCGCGTGCCTTGGGTGCCGAACAGTCCGAACTCGTTCGTCACCTACACGCGCGCGATCACCGAGACGATCATCGTCGATCCCTATACGGTCCGCTTTCGTACCGCCGCGCCGTATCCGCTGCTGCCGAACGATCTGGCGTCGGTGGAAATCATCTCGCGCCGCTACGAACATGCGCCGACCGCCGACTTCAACAGCGGCCAGGCCGCGGTCGGTACCGGGCCGTTCCGGTTCGTTGGGTATCTCCCGGGCGACCGGGTCACTCTGCAGCGCAATGACGCCTATTGGGGGACGAAGCCGCACTGGCAGAATGTCACGCTGCGGGTGATCACCAATCAACCCTCGCGGGTCGCCGCCCTGCTTGCCGGCGATGTGCAGGCGATCGACGACGTGCCGCCGTCCGACCTTGCGAAGCTGCAGTCCGACCCGAGCGTGACCGTCCTGCGCGGACCGTCCAATTCCGTGCTGTTCCTGCACATGGATCAGTTCCGCGAGCAGACCCCGTTCGCGACCGACAGGTCGGGCGCGCCGTTGCCCGCGAATCCATTCAAGGACCGGCGCGTGCGCATGGCGATCTCCAAGGCGATCAACCGCGCCGCGATCGTCGAGCGGGCGATGGAGGGCGCTGCGGTTCCCGCGGCCAGCCTGCTGGCGGACGGGTTCTTCGGATCCAGCCCGCGGCTGAAGCCGGATACGTTCGATCCCGAGGCGGCGCGCCGGCTGCTGACCGAGGCGGGCTATCCCAACGGGTTCGCGGTCACCATCCATGGGCCGATCGGCCGCTACGTCAACGACAACCTGGTGCTGCAGGCGATCGCGCCGATGCTGGTGCGCATCGGCATCGACACCAAGGTTGTCGTGTTGCCCTGGGCAACCTTCATCACCCAGGCGAGCGCGCCGACCTACGCCTACAGCATGCTGCTGATCGGCAATTCGGCGACCACCGGCGAGGCGTCGTTCGGTCTCCGGGTGCAGTTCGCCACGGTGGATCCGCAGAAAGGCATGGGCGGATCGAATCGCGCGCGCTATTCGAACCCGCTGGTGGACGAGGTGCTGGGACGGGCGATGGCGACCATCGACGACGGGAGCCGCGAGGCATTGCTGCAGGAGGTTTCCGAGATCGCCATGCACGACCAGGCGATCGTGCCGCTGTTCCACCAGGATAACATCTTCGCTGTGCGCCGAGGACTTCAGTACAACCCCCGCACCGACGGCTACATGGCCGCATACATGATCCGACCGGCGAACTGAAACTGCCTGTAAACCCGGCCTGTCATTGCGAGCAGCGAAGCGACGCAGCAACCCGGCGCTGGACTGGCGCTCACACCACCAGCGCTCCTCGCACCGCCTCCAGTGCGTCATCGGCGCGCCCGCCATCCGGCCCGCCGGCCTGCGCCATGTCGGGCCGTCCGCCGCCGCCCTTGCCGCCCACCGCGGCGGATGCCGTCCGCACCAGCTCCACCGCGTTGAACCGCCCGGTCAGGTCCTGCGATACGCCAACCACGATGCTGGCCTTGCCCTCCGCTGTAGATACAAGCGCCACCACGCCAGACCCGATCTGCTTGCCGATGGCATCCGCGAGGCCCTTCAGGTCGCGGGCCGGCACCTCGCCCAGATTGCGCGCCGCCAGCTTCACGCCGTTCACCGTCTCCACCTCGGCGCCACCACCGCCGGTCGCCAGTTTGCGCTGCAGCTCCGTGACCTGCCGCTCCAGCCTGCGCTGGTTCTCCAGCAACGCGGCGACGCGCTCCGGCGCTTCGACGGGACTTGCCCGCAGCGCGCCCGCGATGCCGTTCAGCCGGTGCTGCGCCTCGGCCACCACCGCCTCGGCAAACCCGCCGGTGACCGCCTCGATACGCCGCACTCCAGCGGCCACCGCGCTCTCCGACAGGATCTTGAAGTAGCCGATGTCGCCGGTGCGGCGGACATGCGTGCCGCCGCACAGTTCGATCGAATACGCCGCCTTGTTGCCCTCGCCGCGCCCCATCGCCACGACGCGCACCTCCTCGCCGTACTTCTCGCCGAACAGCGCCATCGCGCCGGTCTCGACCGCGGCATCCGGCGTCATCAGCCGCGTGGTCACCTCGCTGTTCTCGCGCACCCGGGCGTTTACCTCGGTCTCCACCCAGGCGATGTCGTCGGCGGTCAGCGGGCGCGGCTGCGAGATGTCGAAGCGCAGCCGATCCGGCGCGTTCAGGCTGCCCTTCTGCGTCACGTGCGTCCCCAGCCGCCGGCGCAGTGCCTCGTGCAGCAGATGCGTCGCCGAGTGATGCGCACGGATCGTGGTGCGGCGCGCGTGGTCCACCTCCGCCAGCACAGCCGCACCGACATGCGCCGCGCCCGCCTCGACGCGCCCGAGATGCACGAACAGATCGCCAAGCTTCCGCTGGGTATCGGTCACCACGATGCGCAGCCCATCCACGCCGGTGATCGCGCCGGTATCGCCGACCTGACCGCCGCTCTCGCCGTAGAACGGCGTCTGGTTCAGCACCACAGCGACCTCGGCACCCGCGGCCACGGTACCCACCGGCGCGCCGTTCACCACCAATGCAACGATTTCCGCCTCCGCCGTTTCGGTCGAATAGCCGAGGAACTCGGATGCGCCGACCCGCTCCTTCAACTCGAACCAGACCCGCTCGGTGGCCGCCTCCCCAGTGCCCGCCCACGCGGCGCGGGCACGCCGGCGCTGCTCCTCCATCGCCGTCTCGAAACCGGCGAGATCCACCTCGCGGCCCTGTTCGCGCAGCGCGTCCTGCGTGAGATCGAGCGGGAAGCCGTAAGTGTCGTACAGCCGGAACGCCACCGCGCCGGGCAGCGGCTGGCGATCGCCGAGTTGCTCGGTCTCCTCGGTCAGCAGATGCAGACCGCGGTCCAGCGTCTGGCGAAACCGCGTCTCCTCCAGCTGCAGCGTCTCGACGATCAGCGCCTCGGCACGCACCAGCTCGGGATAGGCGGCACCCATCTGCCGCACCAGCACCGGCACCAGACGGTGCATCAGCGGCTCGCGCGCGCCCATCATGTGGGCATGCCGCATCGCACGCCGCATGATCCGGCGCAGCACATAGCCGCGGCCCTCGTTCGACGGCAGCACCCCGTCGGCGATCAGGAACGCGACGCTGCGCAGATGGTCGGCCACCACGCGATGGCTGACGCGGAACGGACCGTCGGGCGCCTGCCCGGTGGCCTCCGCACTCGCCAGGATCAGCGCGCGGAAGATGTCGATGTCGTAGTTGTCGTGCTTGCCCTGCAGGATGGCGGCGATGCGCTCCAGCCCCATGCCGGTGTCGATCGACGGCCGTGGCAACGCCACCCGCGTGCCGGGCGGCCCCTCCTCGAACTGCATGAACACCAGGTTCCAGACCTCGACGAACCGGTCGCCATCTTGGTCCGGCGAACCGGGCGGCCCGCCGGGCACCGACGGCCCATGGTCGTAGAAGATCTCCGAGCTCGGGCCGCACGGCCCGGTATCGCCCATCCGCCAGAAATTGTCCGAGCTCGCAATGCGGATGATCCGGTCGTCGCCGAACCCGGCAACCTTGCGCCAGATCTCGGCGGCGTCATCGTCTTCGGAATAAACCGTGACCATCAGCCGGTCCTTGGGCAGGCCGAAGTCCTTGGTGATCAGCTCCCAGGCGTACGGGATCGCCATCTCCTTGAAGTAGTCGCCGAAACTGAAATTCCCCAGCATCTCGAAAAAGGTATGGTGCCGCGCGGTGTAGCCGACATTGTCCAGGTCGTTGTGCTTGCCGCCGGCACGGACGCATTTCTGTGCGGTGGTGGCCCGTACATAGGGGCGCTTCTCCTGGCCGGTGAACACGTTCTTGAACTGCACCATGCCGGAGTTGGCGAACATCAGCGTGGGGTCGTTGCGCGGCACCAGCGGCGAGCTTTCGACTACCTGGTGCCCGTTGCGGGCAAAGTAGTCGAGGAAGGCGGCGCGGATGTCGTTGCTGCTGGCCATGGAGGCGGGTCAGGGTCCTGAAAGGTGGCGATTGAGGATCAGGTAGCGCGCGGGGGGCGGTCTGTCACCCTGTCGGGTGGCGGCTCATGTAGAATTTCGCCTCCCGGCCCAGGGTGGCAACGTCGTCTCGACATTGGCAGAACAACTGTTACGCACAGGCCGTGGGGCTGCCGATTGACCGCGCTGATCCTGCCGCCCAACGACAGCGCATATTGCCGTGCCAGCCAAAGTCCGATGCCGAAGTGCTGCGCGTCGGTCGCATGGCCCGAGTGCGACGCACTCTGCGGGCGATGTGTGTGGTAGCGATCGAAGATGCGGTCCAAACGATCCGGTGCCACACCTGGTCCATCATCCTCCACCGAGAGAACCGCTGCGTCGCCGTCCGGCTCAAGCCGAACCGATAGGCGCCCACCGGACGGTGAGAAACTGACCGCATTGTCCACGACGGTCTCCAGGATCGTCTCCAATGTCTCCGGCTGCCCGAGGACAAGAATCCCGTCTGCGATCCGGACATCCAGCCGCACCTGGCGCGCAGCGTTCATCGTTCCGTAGCTGCGCACGAAGGCCTGGGCGAGAGCAGAGAAATCAACCTGCGCAAGCTGCGGTTCCAACAGTTCCGCAGCGGCACCGTCCAGGTATCGCGCCGACTGCACCAGGCCATCCAGCCGATCGAGCGCGCTGGACACCGTCCGCAGCGAGCCATGCAGTGCCGTGTCGCCAGACAGTGCCTGTCGCAGCGGCTGTTCGATCGCCTGGCGGATCGTGCCGATCGGCCCCTTGAAGGCGTGGGCGTTGTCCTCGGCCGCCTGCCGCAGCATGTCCGCACTGCGCTTCATGCGTTGCACCATGCTGTCGAACGCTGCCGCCAGCGGCGCCAGCTCGGGTATGCCTGTGGTACGCGCAAAGCCCGCCCGCTGGGTCGGCGACAATGCGAGCCGGCGAAAGCGAAGCAGGCTGGTCCAGACGCCGGCAAAGATCGCAGCGATCAGGATCGCCATCAGGAGGTAGATCGCGATGGCGATGCGAACTTCCCGGCGCGACCAGTACGGCCGGGCCTCGATCGCGCCAAGCACGTGACGCTCGCCGGTTGCGATGACGACAGCCCAGCAGCCGGCAACCCCTGCAACCGACGTCACGGATGTCAGAACCTGGGCACCATTGTCCAGCAACGATGCGTCGCGGTCGCGCAGCAGCCGAGCGGTGCAGCCCTGCGACAGCCCGGGCAGAATGCCCAGCCGGAGCAGTTGCTGCAGTTGACCCTCGGTCTGTGCGGGCGAGATCGGCGGCGCGGTGGCGACGAAATAGAACGCTTCAGCCGCGGTGGCGCTCGCCGGCCTGAGCAGCACCTTGATGCTGCGATCCTCGGTGGCAAACCGCGCCAACTCGCGTCGCAGCGTGTCGAGTTCGGCCGGACGCAGATCGTGCAGCGCGGGCGCAAGTCCGGCAGCGATGGCATCGCCGGCGTCCGCAACGGCGTTGAGGATCAGCAGTCGGCGTTCCACGTCGGCATTGCCCAGTACCGGTGAAGATCAACGCCGGAAGGGCGATCAGGATGACTGCCAGCGCGACAGCCTGAAGGCGGATGGATCGCAGCCAGCGCGCGCCTCGCCGGCCCAGCGCGTCACCCATGCGGGTGCCAGCGGTAACCGAAGCCGGGATAATTCTGCAACGCCGCAAAATCCGGATCGAGCTGGATGAACTTGCGCCGGATCCGCTTGACCATCGCGCGTACATTGGCGCGGTAACCGTCCTCACCCTGGCCGGCAGCAAAGCCATTGCCGCGGACCACGTCGTAGATCTGGCGATACCCGACGTCGTGGCCGGCAGTGTTCGCCAACAATGCGACCACATCGAACTCGTTCCGGCTGAGCGGGACATTGCGACCACGCCAGATCGCGCGCTTCGACGACTCCGACAGCAGCAGTTCGCCGATCTGCCGGTCCGCCCGATCTGCTCCGGATTGCGCCGCGTCAGGTGCGGCGCGCCGCGCCAGGGCAAGCGACAGCCGGCGCAGAATGATGGCCGGACCGCGCGATTTGTCGACAAAGTCTGCCGCCCCGGCGTCGAGCGCGGCTTCCTCGAAGATCGATTGGCCATACGATGTCAGGAACAGGACCGGCACCGCCACGCCGCGCGCGCGCAGCAGCTTGAACAACGCGAGACCGTCCAGGCCCGGCATGTTCCAGTCCAGTACGTATGCGTCGAGCGGAGCGTCATGCTGCAGCCTTGCCAGAGCCTGCTTCGGATCATCGAAGCACACGGTCTGATATCCCGCGGCCTGTAGATTGGCGGCGAACACACGCACGAACATGGGATCATCGTCCACCAGCGCGATGCGCGCGGTGCGGGGCCCCGCTTCCGCCAGATCAACTGCTCGGGGCATCGCGCAACCGCCGGAGGCACGCCTGTTTGGCATCCTCGCCTGACCCGGTGCCGTTGACCCGATAGTCGAGCACCTGGAGACCGCCATGGGTCACGTTGGGAAACAGGAAGAGGTCGACCGCGCAGGACCCGGAGCGATAGGTCCACGTCTCGCCCGGGGCGGGTCCGGTCCGTGCCGTCGGCTGACCCAGCATGGCGCGGACGGCGTTCCCGGACAGGCCGTTGACAACCACCGGCTGCGCCTCCGGCAGCGTTGGCGCCGTGGTTTCCGCGGTGCTCGCGGGGGCCCGGGTCGATGGCGGCGGGGCAGGCGGCCGCGGCACCCGAGCCGGTACCGCGCGGCGGGGGGATGTAAAAGCCGACTCCACGGTGTCCGTGACAGTGTAGTACGCCCGGTTGATGCTGGCACAGCCTGCGACCGCCAGGATCCCGATAACCTCGACCGCACGCGTCACTCGAGCCAGCACCGCGCTTTGCCTCGCATCTTCGACCGGAGGTTGGATCACGAGGGGCCAACCCGACAAGTCCCACCAGATCACAGGTTGTGACAAAGCGGGGACACGGATTGTCAGGCTGCGGTGACCGGCCTAGCTCTTCGTTCCCGATTGCCAATCACTGTCGCCAATCAATCACTGTCGCCAATTACTGTCACTGTGTTCTTGACCAAAGCTACGAAGCGAGGGGGCAGCATGGCCGCACTGCGACCCGATGGAAGGTTCAAGGCATCAGCCGTACCGCTGATACTGCTGGCGGCCATGCTGCCGTTGTCTGCCTGCGCCGCGCCGGCAGGTCTGGCGTTGTTCAGCGCCAGCACCGGCATCGCGATGGGTACCAGCGTCGACTACACGCTGAACGGCATTGCGTACAAGACCTTCGTTTCCCCGCTGCCGACTGTGCGACAGGCTACGTTGAGCGGCTTGAACCGGATGGGCATCAAGGTCGTTCAGGACAAGAAGTCGGACACCGGCTGGACGATCGCTGCGACCGCCGACGGCCGGGAAATCGATATCGATCTGGAAAGGTTGACCGGCCGGACCACGCGCATGCGCGTCGTCGCCACCAACAGCGTCATCTTCAAAGACCGTGCCACCGAGGCCGCAATCATCGACGAAGCCGCCGATATGCTCGATCACCGATCGAGTGCGCGGAGCTAGCGAACGATGTCAGGCGGCAATCCAATGGGTTTGTCGGAGCGATAGGAGAGAGCCATGCGGAGCGAGGTCATCTATGGAGCGTGCGGCGCCCTTTTCCTGATCTCGTCTGCGTGGGCGCAGGACGCTCCCTATGACAGCAGGAGCGACAGGGCGGTCACCGGCACGCCTGGCGCATTCAGCAATCTGTCGCCTGGCGAACAGTCGATCGCCCGAGCGCTCGCTGCATCGGAGGTGCGACGCGACGGCAGGGTACCATTGAGCCTCAATCAGATCGCGACGTTGAAGCAGTCGGGGATGGGGTTCGGTCAGGTCCTGCACCAGATGCGGGCCGACGGCGATACCAATGCGAACAACCTTGGCAGCGTGGTAAGCGGATCGCGGCATGACCTGAATGCTGACCGGCATGATGGATTGCCGCGGGCGGATCATGATGGTGCCCGCATGTCCGGCCGCGATGACGGCCGGGACTTTGATCATGACGGACCACGGCGGTTCGATCGCGACAATGATCGCCACGGCGATCATGATTCGGCGCGTCGCGCCGATCGTGACGATATTCGGGGTGCCGACCACGACGGAATGCGACAGCGCGATCGCGATAGCTACCGCCGCGCCGATCGTGACGACGTCCGCGTTCGCGACAATGACGGAACGCGACGCTCCGATCCGGACGACGCGCGTGGCACGCAACGGAATTTTGCCGGCCGGCCAGATCAGGACGCGGCACAGGTCGGTACTGGTGGCACGGCGGCAGCCACGCCTCCGGGCGCCGGAGGTCCGCGCACGACTGCAATGCCCGCCGCGACACAGACGACGGCCACCACCGCGACTGGCAGCACCACAATGGGATCGGGCGGCGCGGTCACCGGCATGAACGGTGGCCAATCCGGTGCCGGCACCAGCGGACAGGTCACGACCGCGTCCGGTGGTGCGCCGGCGCCGGCGACCGGCAGCAGCGTGTCGGACGTGGGCAACTCGACCACCGGGGTCAGCAGTCCGACCACGGTGGTTCGCGTCAACCATGGCAGCGCAACCGTCAATGTCCAATCCACTGCGAGCGCCACGAGCATCAGCACGGTGTCAAACGGTTCGCGCAGCCCGGTGACCGCAGGCAACAGCGGTGCGACCGCGGTGAACGGCAGTCGTGCAACCCCGATATCCGGCAGTCAGCACATGACGACCGCAACAGGTCCTGCCAGTGTATCGAGCAGTTCACCCAGCCTGGTGACCGCAGCCAACAGCAATACGACCGCGGTGAACGGCAGTCATGCGGTTGCGACCTCCGGTAGTCAGCACATGGCGACCACCACGGGTCTGGGCAGCGTATCGAGCAGCTCGGCTGGCCTGGTGACCGCGGGCAACACCGGCACGACCGCAACGAACGGCAGTCATGCGGCAGCGAGTTCCACCGCTCAGTCCAAAGCAATCACCACGGGTCTCGGAAGCGTGTCGAGCGCCTCGCGCAGCTTCGTCACAGCAGGCAACAGTGGTCAGATCGCCGCTGCCAGTGGCAGCAGTCATGCAGCTACGACGCCCACCACTCAGTCCAGCGTAATCACCACGGGCCTCGGCAGCGTGTCGAGTGGCTCGCACAGCTTCGTCACGGCCGGTAACAGCAGCCCGGTCGTCCCTGCCGGCACCAGCCATGGCGCTGCGACGACCGGCACGACACATACGGCGACCACCACGGGTCTCGGTCGTATCACGGTCGGCTCGCGTAGTTTCTGATCGTGTATTGATGGCGGCAGTCGTGCCGAACAATAGAAGCGGAAAGATTGCAATCCGATGCAGCGCCCAGTTGCAGTTTCGGCCACTGTTATTGCTTTGCTCCTGACGTTGACTGCCTGCACCAATCCATACGACCCCGGGCAGCGCGCGCTCGCAGGTGGGCTGATCGGCGCAGGGTCCGGCGCGGCAATCGGCGCCGTTGCCGCCGGCGGAACCGGCGCCGCAGCCGGAGCCTTGATCGGCGGCGCGGTTGGAGCGGTCGGCGGGGCCGTAACCACTCCACACCCCCCGCCCGCCTATTACTCGCCACCTGCTCGCTATTACCGACAGTCTCCACCGCCATCGCCGCCAAGTTACTGATGCACCAATCGTCATGGCCGGGCCACGCCCCGCCATGACGCGAGTGGCGGTCCGCGGTGCTGTTCGATCGGCCCCCCTCAGCCAGGCTTTCTGGCGACGATCTGCACCTCGCACACCCGTCCGTCTTCGCGGGCACGCATGCCGTTGATCTGCACTTGCAGACCATCGCCGGCGCGAATCGACATGCGGGCCGAGCGGCGGCAGTCCCGCGGTCTCCAAGTTGCGCCGCGCCACGGCCGCCGCTTCCGCGCCGACCGCCATCTCGCGAAACGTCACGATCGCGAACCCGGCGGCGGCGAGGTCGCGGCGGGTTTCTTCCTGGGTCGCAAGGAAACTGTTTTCCGGCACCGACGCCCAGCCCACGGGAAAGTACTCGACCGGCGCATTCGGGCCGGCATTGACGTGCAGCAGCACCAGCCGCCCGCCCGGCCTCAACACCCGGAACGCCTCGCGGTACACGCCGGCCTTGTCCGCGATGTTCATCACCACGTTGTGTGAGTAGGCACGATCGAAGCTGGTGTCCGGCAGCGGCAGAGCGAGCGCGCTGCCTTCGAGGATACGCACGCGATCCGCCAGGCCGCAGGCGGCATTGAGTTCCCGCGCTGCGTCGCAATGCTCGGTGGTCAGGTCCACGCCGGTCACCGAGCAATCGAACTTCGTCGCGATCCATCGCGCCGGGCCGCCGAGGCCGCTGCCGATGTCGAGGATCATTTCGCCCGACTGCGGTTCCAGCAGAGCGACCAGTTCCTCGGTCGCGAGCGCGCCGCGGCCGTGCAGGTGGTCAACCGGCGCCAGCGTCTCCGGCGTGATCGCCACATCGGCGCCGGCATGGCTACGGATTGCCGCGATGGCACGCGCGGCGATCGTGGCGCCGGAGCCGGAGCGGGCATAATGGTCCTGGATCCGTTGGCCGGGCATGAGCTCCCCTTTCAGGGTTGTCTGATCGGCGTCTCCTGTAGCCGAAGACTGGCCGGCGCTATACCCCGAGATACGCCTTCCGCACGTAGTCGTTCGCCCGCAGTGTCGCGGTATCCCCCTCCGCCACCACGCGTCCCGTCTCCAGCAGGTAGCCGCGGCTCGCCAGCCGCAACGCCATCGCGGCGTTCTGCTCGACCAGCAGGATCGCCACGCCCTCGCGATGGATGTCTCGCAGTGTGCGCGACAGCTCGCGCACCATCAGCGGCGCCAGGCCGACGCTCGGTTCGTCCACCAGCAGCAGCTTCGGCCGCGCCATCAGCCCGCGGGCGAACGCCAGGATCTGCTGCTCGCCGCCCGACAGGCTGCCGGCCGCCTGGCTGCGCCGCTCGGCCAGGATGGGAAACCGGGAGAACATCGCCTCCATGTCGCCGCGCGATGCCGCCGCGCCGCGCAGATAGGCGCCGAGTTCCAGGTTCTCCCGCACGCTCATGCGCGGGAACAGCCGCTTGCCCTCCGGCACGTGCACCAGGCCCAGCTCGACGCGCCGTCGCGGCGACACCGTGTCGATCCGCTCGCCGGCGAACCACACCTCGCCCTCCGCCAGCGGCACCAGCCCGGAGATCGCGCGCAGGCAGGACGTCTTGCCGGCCCCGTTGGCGCCGATCAAGCGTGACCGACTCGGCTTCGTCCACCGCCAGCGACACCGCACTCAGCACGCGCGCGGTGCCGTACGCCACCGCCATGCCGCGCAGCTCAAGCAGCATCGTCTTCGAACACGCCGAGATAGGCCTCGATCACCTTCGGATCGGCGGCGATCGCGGCCGGTGCGCCCTCGGCGATCACGCCGCCGAACTGCAGCACGGTGATGCGGTCGCACACGCCCATCACCGCCTGCATGTTGTGCTCCACCAGCACCACAGTGATGCCCTGCACATCGCGCAGGTCCCGCACCAGCGCCATCATGCGGTCCACGTCCTCGTGCAGCAGACCGGCCACCGGTTCGTCGAGCAGCAACAGGCGCGGCGACGGCGCCAGGCCCACTGCCACCTGCAACAGCCGCTTGTGGCCGTGCGACAGGCTGCCGGCGACGTCGTCCTCGCGCCCGGCGAGACCGACGAAGCGGATGATCTCCAGCGCGCGCTCGCGCAGCGCATCGTTGTGCCGGCGCACCGCGGGCAGCTCGAGCAATCCGGCCCAGAACCCGCCGCGCGCATGCACGTGCAGCGCGCTCAGCACGTTGCGATACACGGTGAAGCCGGCGAACAGCTGCGAGAGCTGGTAGGTGCGGACGATGCCGCGACGCACCAGGCGGTGGGTCGGCTCGCCGGTGATGTCGGCGCCGTCGAAGCGCACGCGCCCCGCAGTCGGACGCAGCACGCCGGTGAGCAGGTTGAACAGCGTGGTCTTGCCGGCGCCGTTCGGGCCGATCAGGCCGCGGATCTCTCCGGGTTCGATCGACAGCCTCACGTTGTTGACCGCGATCAGTCCGCCGAACCGGCGCGTCAGGTCGGCGACCTCCAGCAGCGCCACGCTCACGCCTCGTTATCGATGCCGAGCGACAGCGCGGTCCGCGGCAGCGCGCGGTGCGCCCGACGCGCCTGGAAGGCGGCGTAGCTGCCGATGATGCCCTGCGGCATGAACCGCATCGACAGCAGCAGGATCAGTCCGAATCCCAGCAACTGGTACTTGCCGGTGACGCGGAACAGTTCCGGCACCAGGGTCAGCGCCACGGCGCCGACGATCGGCCCGGCGATCGAGGCGAAGCCGCCGACCACGATGAAGATCAGCATGTTCACCGAATACTCGAAGGTGAACACCAGCGGGCTGATATAGGCGAAGTAGGCGGCGTAGAAGCTGCCCGCCACGCCGGCGAACAGCGCCGAGACGATGAACGCGATCAGCTTGGTGGCCGGCACGTCGATGCCGACCGAAGCCGCAAGCAGCTCGCTCTCGCGGATGCTCCACAGCACGTTGCCGAACCAGGAGCGGCTGACGCGATACACCACGGCGCAGGTGAGCAGGGTCAGCACGAGGCCCAGGTAGTAGAACGGCACCTTGTTCAACGTGGTGAACAGCGCGGCGGGTTGCGGCGGCGGAATGTCGCGGATGCCGTACCAGCCGCCGAACGGGTCCTGGAAATAGGCGAAGATGCCGTTCACCACCTGGCCGAAGGCGAGCGTCACCAGGAAGAAATAGACGCCCTTCACGCGCAGGCTCAGGCGGCCGACCGGTGCTGCGATCAGGGCGGGGATGACCGCGGAGAGCGGCAGCGCGAGCCAGAACGGCCAGTGCGCCTGCTTGGTCAGCAACGCGGTGGTCATCGCGCCGATGAACATGAAGCCGGCCTGACCGAACGAGATCAGCCCGGTGATGCCGAGCAGCCACATGCTGACCGCCACCATCACGTTGATGCTGATCAGGATCAGCACGTGCAGGAAGTAGGCGTCGCGCACGAACAGCGGCAGGACTAAAAGTATAATGAAACCACAGATGAACACGGATGAACGCCGATAAGATGCCGGCGACCGACGCGCCGGCAGTGAAGCGCTCGGTAGCCTATCCGTGTTCATCTGTGTTCATCTGCGGTTCCAAATCAATGCGACACATCGTAGCCGAACAACCCACGCGGCCGGATGATCAGGATCAGCATCAGGATCGCGAAGTCGATGATGAACGCCAGCTCGCCGCCGAACAGCGTGCCGGTCGCGCTGTCCGACAGCCCGATGAACAACCCCGCCAGCACCGTCCCGGCGATGCTGCCCATGCCGCCGATCTGCACGATGATGAACGACTTCAGCAGCGGTTCGGCGCCCATCTCGGGATCGATGCCGAACAGCGAGCCGAGCATCGCGCCACCCACCGCCGCCAGCGCCGCGCTGATGACGAACGCGGTGAGATAGACCTGCTCGCTGCTGATCCCCATCAGCAGCGCGGCCTCGCGGTCCTGTTCCACCGCGCGCATCGCCTTGCCGGGGCGGGTGAAGTGCAGGAACAGATACAGCGCAACCGCCAGCACGACGCACAGCCCCGCGGCGAACAGACGCTGCTTGGCAATGAACACGCCGCCGACGTGCAGCACGCCCGGAATGGTCGCCGGGATGGCGATCGGCTCGGGGCCGAAGATCGCCCACGATGCCGACCGGATCGCGAACGAAGCGCCGATGCCGATGATGAAGCAGTTCAGGATCTCATAGTGCAGCGGCCGGAACAGCAGGTACTGGCAGATCACCGCAACCCCGGCCGCGGCGGCGATCGCGGCGAGCAGCGCCAGCCCGAACGGCAACCCGGCCTGCTCGCTGCCCAGGAAATACACCGCGAACGCGGACAGCATCACCAATTCGCCGTGCACGAAGTTGACCACGCGCATGATGCCGAACAGCAACGTGACGCCGAGCGCGATCAGCATGTAGATCAGTCCGGTCACCAGCCCGCTGGTGACGATCTGCAGCGCGAGCGTCATGCGGTGCGGTCACACGCCCGGCGGCCAGGTCACCACCGTAAGCTGCACCGGCTTGCCGCCCTTGATCACTGCCATCGGGATCGCCCGCGTGATCGTGGTGTCGATGCCGTAGACCGACTTCATGCCGAACGCCTCCGGTCCGTACAGTCCGTCCCAGTGCGCGCCGCGCAGCGCCTGAGGCGATCTTCTCCGGATCGGCCGACTGCGCCTGCTTCATGCCCATCGCCAGGATGAACGGCGTGTCCCACACCGAGAACGCGAAGGTCGGGAATGGCGGGCCGTATTTCTTCAGCCACCACTCCTGCAATTCCTTCTGCTGCGCGTTCTGCGGATCGACCAGCGTGTCGAACAGCAGCGTGCCCTCGGCCGCATCGGCGCCGGCGACCTCGACGAACGATTTGGCATCGGAATAACCGAGCATGATCCTGCCCTTGTAGCCGAGTTCGCGCAGCGCCTTGCAGCCGAGCGACTGGTCGCGGCCGATGGTGCCGCCGAAATCGATCAGGTCCGGATTGGCGGCGACCAGTCGGGTCGCCACCGGGTAGAAATCCGTCGCGCCGCGCTTGAAGTACTCGTTGGCGACATTGGTAAATCCGTTCTTCTCGGCGATCATCCGGCGATCCTCGGATTCGGTGAATCCGGCTTCGTCGGACGGGTTCATGTGGCCGACCTTCTGCACGTCCTTGTACTCGGTGCGCAGCCATGGATACACGGCATAGGCGGTCTCGTTGGTCGGCGCGACGCGGAAGCTGAGCGGGAACTCCGGCGCGGTGAGATGTCCCTTGCCGGATGCGTAGGAAAGCTGCAGTGCCTTCACCGCGGTGGTCTTGGCCACCACCGGCACCGAGTTGCCGGAGCCCAGCGAGATCAGGAACCGCACGCCGTCGGCCAGCACCTTCTCGACGATGGTGACCGCCTCGGCAGGCACGTATTTGTTGTCGTAGAATGCCAGCTTCAGCGTGTAGCGGTCGGGACCGATCTGGATGCCGTCGGCGTTGATCAGTTCCACGCCATGCTCGAGCGTGCGCTGCGTGGTGATGCCGGTCGCGGCGCCCGGTCCGGTCAGCGGGATGCTGACGCCGATCGTGATCTCCTTGTTGTCGGCGCGCGCATGCCGGCCGGCCAGGGCAGTGATCGATGCGGCCGCCAGCAGCAGGCCACGACGCTTGACGTGCATGATTGTTTCCCCCAATTCGGCGACGTGCGGCACGCGGCTCGCATGTGCATATTGGTTGCAACCTTCCGGGAGGGCATTCTGGGTGTCAAGGCATCAGGAGCATCGTCTGACCGCACGTGACGGGCTGGCGTAGTCCCGATCGGGTCGACGCCGGCTCAATCATGCCGTCCGACATCATCGACCTGCCGATCGGCAACGCGGCGCACGAGGTTCTCGACCTGGAACGTAGCGTTCCGCTGGATGGCGAGTTCGACATAACGCTGGGCAACTCGTTCGCCGACCCCGAACTGCGGGCACACTTTGCGCGCCAGCAGCAGACCGGCGCGATCCGGCTCTATCGCATGCGCGACGTGACGCTGGACGCCTCGCTGATGTTGCTGCTGCGTGGCCGCAGCCGGATCACCGAGACGCGCTATCTCGTTACCGATCAGGAATATGCCGATACGCTGGTCAAGCCGCTGCATGCGGTTCCCCTGGATCCCGCGGACCACTACGTCATCGGCTGCAATCGGGCGTGGCACAACTACTACCACTGGCTGATCCAGTCGCTGCCGGCCATCGATTTGGGCCTGCGCCATGGCAGCCACCGCAAGGTGACGCTCGTGCTGTCGTCGTTGCAGCCCTGGCAGGAACGAATCGCTGACGTTGCTGGGCTGTCAGGACATCCCCCGGCAGACGTTGCAGGTGTCCGACACCTTCCTGTTGCCGAGTGCGGAGTTCAGCGACCTGCTCGGCGGGCAGGCGCCGGGACATGGTCTCGCGCGCCACCATGGCGACGTTTCACCGGCTGAGCCAGGCGGTGCCATGGGCGCGCGATGCCGCTGACGAGATCTACGTCGCACGCACCGACGCGCGGAACCGCGTAAGCGAGAACGAGGCGGAGCTGATCGGCCTGCTGGAGCGGCAAGGCGTGCGCATCGTGGTGCCCGGTGCGCTGTCGGTCGCCGAGCAGATCGCCGCATTCCGCGCCGCCCGCCTGGTGATCGGCCCGCATGGTGCGGGCATGAGCAACATCGTGTTCTGCCAGAGCGGCAGCTTCGTCTACGAGCTACTGCCAAGGCATTATCCGAACGCCGCTTTCAACCGGCTCGCGCAGGCGGCGGGCCTGAACTATTGGGCCGATCTGTTCGAAGCCGCCGGTGCAGGCCACGCGCACGAGCGGATCCTGGCGCATCGATCTCGACGTTGTCGCGGCGCGGCTGGATGCGATCAGGGCGCGGATCGCAGCCACGCCCAGGGTCGAGTCGGCGATGAACTTCCTACGGCGCACGCAGGTGGAGCATCCGGACGAGGCTGCGGCGCCGGGCCGCGCGGCGATGCCGGACCCGGTCGCCCCGGAGGTGGTGGCGACGCCGAACGTGGTCGCGAGCGAGCCGCAACGGCGCGGTGGCTGGTTCGTGCGGTTCCGGCGACTGTTCTCGCGTGGCGGCGGACGGTAGTCGCTGCGCTATCGCCGGTACGGCACCGGCAGCAGCTCCCGTATCGGCAGCTTCACCAGGCCGTTCGCTCCCGGCACGATCACCAGCGCATCGGGGCAGTGATCGAGGAACAACTCCCGACAGGCGCCGCACGGCGGTACCACCGCCAGTTCGCGGTTGGCCTCGTCGGGCTTCGGGTGGCGTACCGCCACCATGCTGTCGATCTTGCCGTCGCCCTCCAGCAGCGCGCGACCGAGCGCCACCGCCTCGGCACAGACCGCCAGCCGCCCCACCGTCGCGCCGAGATGCAGGCCGGTCCAGATGCGTCCGTCCTGCCCGCGGATCGCCGCCGCAACGGTATGCCAGAACGGCTTGTAGTGCCGCGCCAGCACATCGTGCGCCGCGGCGACCAGGGCGTGATCGGCTGGAGAAATGGCGAGGCTCAGCGGGGTAAACTCGGCAAATCCAAGGAATTCATGCGCAAGTCTACCATATGCCGGCCTGCCAGTGGAACGGTGCCGTTACTCCGCCGCTTCGGCCTCGGCCTCTTCCGTCTCGTCCATTCGTCGCCAGCATGGTGTTCGCCACCACGCCGGACTGTTCGCGGATGCGGTGCTCGATCGCGTCCGCAATATCCTTGTGGTCGCGCAGGAACTGCTTGGCGTTCTCGCGGCCCTGGCCGATCCGCTGGCTGTCGTAGCTGAACCACGCCCCGGACTTCTCCACCACGCTCGCCTTCACGCCGAGGTCGATCAGCTCGCCAACCTTGCTGATGCCCTCGCCATACATGATGTCGAACTCGACCTGGCGGAACGGCGGCGCCAGCTTGTTCTTCACCACCTTCACCCGCGTCTGATTGCCCACCACTTCGTCGCGGTCCTTGATCTGCCCGATCCGCCTGATCTCCATCCGCAGCGAGGCGTAGAACTTCAGTGCATTGCCGCCGGTGGTGGTCTCCGGATTGCCGAACATCACGCCGATCTTCATGCGGATCTGGTTGAGGAAGACCAGCATCGTGTTGCTGCGCGACACGCTGCCGGTGAGCTTGCGCAACGCCTGGCTCATCAGCCGCGCGTGCAGGCCCATGTGGCTGTCGCCCATCTCGCCTTCCAGTTCGGCGCGCGGCACCAAGGCGGCGACGCTGTCGATCACCACCACGTCCACCGCTCCGGAGCGCACCAGCGTGTCGCAGATCTCCAGCGCCTGCTCGCCGGCGTCCGGCTGGCTGATCAGCAGATTGTCCACGTCAACGCCCAGCTTGCGGGCATAGCCCGGATCCAGCGCATGCTCCGCATCGATGAAGGCGCAGGTGCCGCCGCGCTTCTGCGCCTCGGCTATGGCGTGCAGCGCCAGCGTGGTCTTGCCGGAGCTTTCCGGCCCGTAGATCTCCATGACCCGCCCGCGCGGCAGGCCGCCTATCCCCAGCGCCAGGTCGAGGCCAAGCGAACCGGACGGAATGACCTCGATCTGCTCATCGATGCCCCGCGCCCCCATGCGCATGATGGATCCCTTGCCGAAGGCCCGCTCGATCTGCGCCACCGCGGCTTCCAGCGCCTTGTTCTTTTCCATCAGGGGCTCCTCGTGCTACAACCATACGTCTCAGATGGTTGTAAGTCTTCGCGTATAGATTGCATCCGCCAGATCGCGCCAGCAAGCGAACAAAATAGCAACATATCGCCTGCCGGTTCGTCAAGCCAATATTTGGACTCATTCACCCGCAATGCGAGTTCGACGCAATGGACACGCGCAGGGTTACGAAAGGGTTATCCGGCGGACCCAGCCACGCAGCGAACGCTCGCTCGGTGCGTCCCGCGCAGGCGCTCTTGCCCGCCGCCGTCGTGAGGTCGTCGGGCGAGCGGAAGGAGAGCCGAAGGAGAGCGGTAGCCGGCGAGCAAACGCAGCTACCTCCGAAACACGGTCGAATGCGACGTTGGCGTCGCGCCGACCTCACGTTGTTTTTTCGCCGGCTGATTCAGCGTCTGCACTATAGGTTAGCCTACCGCAAAGACATTTTCCCGACACACGCCATTCCGGCATCATGCATCGGCAGACGCTCGGCGCTCAACAATTGCCACGCGCGATCAACAGGCTGAACGAAGTAGGTGTGTAAGCGGCATCGGCCAGTGTGAGACCCGCCGCCTCGAACAATCCGACGAATTCCTCCCGCGTGCGCTCCTTGCCGCCAAGCAGCACCATCATGGTCACATCCGATTCAGCGGAGAAGAGCGGGTCCACATGCGGTGCACCGATTACCTGCTCGATCACAAACAGCCTGGCGTCAGGCGACATGGCCGCGCGGCAGGCGCGCAGTATGCGAACTGCCGCCTCGTCCGGCCAATCATGCAAGATCGACGCTAGAATATAGGCATCCGCGCCCGACGGAATTTCGTGGAAGAAATTGCCCTCGACGGCATCCATCCTACTGTCCAGATGTTCGCGGCACGCCGTTGCCCGCGCGGCGGCGACTGCACGCGGAAGGTCCAGCACGGTGCCCGTCAGGTGCGCGTGGCGCTTCAGGAGTTCGGCCAGGAAAGCGCCCTCTCCACCACCCACATCCACGACATGGCGGAATCGGGTACAGTCGATCGCAGCTGCGTGGGTCGCTGCGCGTCTGTTCTGGTTTTGCGTGATGAAGGCGTTGAAGAGTTCGCCCTCTTTCGGCTCCGCTTCCAGGTGCTCGAAGAAACCCCTCCGGTTCGCGCGGTCGAAAGCCGGCTCGCCGGTTCGAATGCTGTGTTCCAGGTGGTCCCATGCGGCCCGCATGCTGTCGAGGCCCCAATATAGCGCCGCCGCGCGGCAGGAGGCAGGCGCGTCAGTGCACAGCGTTTCCGCGAGCTCGGTCAATTGCCACGCGCCGCCCGCGGTCTGCTGGAACACGCCCATCCCCGCGAGCGCGCGCAGCAGACGGCCGAGCGCCTCCGCGTCGCAGCCGCATTCCGCGGCGAGCGGCACAGCATCCGCGGGGCCCCTGGCGAGGACGTCGGCAATGCCGAGTTGTGCTGCGACCTGGATCATGCGCGCCCGATGACCGGCGGTGATCATCGCGCGCATCGTGCGTGCGGCCGCGAGTTGCGTTGCCGTCACGCCGGACGCACTCCGAAGAACAGCGGGAAGCCCTTCGACACGTCGGTCAATGTCCGCCGGTAGCGGGTCTGCTGCGAATACCCGAAATCCATCGATTGAACATCGACGTCCATGCCGCCCCTGCGCAGTGTGTCCAGGCATCGGCGCAACGCGCAACCTGCTCAGACATCGCGATACCAGTCCTGGATCGCGAACGTGCTGGCGTCCCAGCCACTCAGCACCACGTGCAGGTTATTCGCCACCGCCGATATCTGCGGGCGGGCGACCACGGGAATGACCACGACGTTCCTGACCACCGGGTCGTTCATGGCGATGAACAGCGCCGCCCGCCTGACTGGATCGATTTCGGTCTCACTCTGCTGGTAGAGCCGGTCATATTCCGGACTCTGCCAACGCGTGATGTTGCGCCCTTGCCATTTGTTCGCCTTGCTCGCCGCCTCTTGCGACAGAAACTGCCGCATGAACACGCCAGGGTCAGGTGAAAACATTATCGGGGCGTGCATCTGCAGGTCGCAGTAGAAGTGAGCATATGTGTCCGGATTCGCGACATCAGATGAGAAGAACACGGAGGCAGTCACCGACTTGAGCTCGACTTCGATGCCGGCCCTTTGGCAGGCCAGCTTGACGATCTGCTGGTTCTTCTGGCGCGATGCGTTGATCGAGGTCTGAAACACCACCTTCAGCTTCACGCCGTTCTTTGCACGGATGCCGTCAGGACCAGGCTTCCAGCCGGCCTCGTCGAGCAACCCGGTCGCCTTGGCGATGTCGAACTCGTATTGGGTATTTTTAGAAACGAACTTGTCTGGCGCATTGATGAAGTTGGCGGTGTCGACGCCGGCGCGGCCGTAGATGTACTTGTGCACCGACGCGCGGTCCACCAGCAGGTTCAGCGCATTGCGCACTATCGGATCGGTCAGGAACGGGTGTTTCGTTTTAAGGCTGGACCGCTCGCCGTCGACCTCCGTCCACGGATCGGTAAAGTTGAGCTGGATCTGCTCGATGCTGCCGCCCGGAATGATCATGACCTCGCCCTTCCCGCTCGCCTCCAGCCGCTTGAGGATCTCGTCCTCGACCTGCATGTTCGAGCCGAAGTCGTACTCGCCTGTCTGCAGCACGGCGCGAGCAGCCGATACCGCGTCGCCGCCCCCCTTCATCTCGATCGCGTCGAAATACGGCCGATTCTCCATATGGTAGTTCGGGTTCAGCTTGCCCCGCACCAGCTCGCCCGGCTCAACCTCGTGAGTGAGGCGCGTGCTGCCGCGGCGCGCGTTCTCGACATCGACCCGAATTTCACCATTGATGCATGGCGACGTCTTCATCCCTATCGCGATCAGGCGGCCCCCGAGAAAATGTACGAGGCTCTCAGGGCGGTAGGGTTGCCGGATCGCGCATCAACCAGCATGCAGTGATGCCATCGCGCCTCCTTGGCGCTCCGCCAGCCCTCGGCGTCCTCCGTGTGAAACCTGCTATGCTGCCACGCCGCGTGCGCGCCCCAACCGCCACACATAAGCGATGATCTCCGCCACCGCCTGATAGTGCTCCGCCGGGATATCGGCATCCAGTTCCACCCGATACAGCGCCCGAGCGAGCGGCGGATTGGCCACCACGGGCACGCGGTTCGCCTCCGCCACCTCGCGGATGCGCGCGGCCAGCGTATCGACCCCCTTCGCCACCACGCGCGGCGCGGCATGCTTCGCCCGGTCGTAGGCCAGCGCCACGGCGTAGTGGGTCGGGTTGGTGATCACCACGGTCGCCTTCGGCACCGCCGCCAGCATGCGCTTGCGGGCACGGAAATTGCGGATCTGCCGCAGCCGCGCCTTCACCCGCGGATCGCCCTCGGTCTCCTTCTGCTCTTCCAGGATGTCGTGGCGGCTCATGCGCAGTCCGTGACCGTGGCGCAATGTGACCCAGCCAAAGTCCAGCACGGCAATGGCCGCCTGCGCCGCGAGCACCACCAGCATCACGTGCAGCACCGGCCTCGCTGCACGGGTCAGAATCTGACTGGGGTCGCCGAACGGCGCCAGCAGCAGCCCCGGCAGGTCGGACCGCAGCACCCGCCACAGGACGACGCCGAGCACAGCGATCTTGGCCAGCGACTTGGCCGCCTCGACCAGGCTTTCCACCCCCAGCAGACGTTTCAGGCCGGCCCGCGGACTGACGCGGGAGAAATCCGCCTTCAGCGCCTTGCCGCTCAGCAGGAAGCGCGTCTGCACCAGCACCGCCGCCGCGCCCGCGAGCATCGCCGCCAGCACGAACGGCGCCGCGCCGCGCCACCACGCCATGCCGGCCAGGCGGAGCGCCGGCGTACCCGCTGTGAGTTCGTGCGCGCGTGCCAGGAACACGCTGAGCCGCAGCGCCAGCTCGTGCGCCACGCCCGGTGCGGCGATGACCATGGCCAGGGTGACCGCCGCCAGCCCGGCGAAGCCGGTGAGCTCGCGCGAGACCGGGACCTGGCCCTCCTCACGCGCCTTTTGCATCCGCCGCGGGGTGGCGGCTTCGGTGCGGTCTTCCTGTTGTGAGCCGTCGGCCACGCAGCCTCACAGGCCCGGCAGGCTGGCAAAGCCGGAAAGGACGCTGGCCTGCCAGGCGGTCAGCAGTGCGGTCGCCAGCCACCGCAAGCAGCGCGATGCCGCCGAGGATCTGCGCCGGGCATGACGACGAAATAGACCTGCAGCCGCGGCACCAGCCGGGCGAGCAGTCCGGTCGCGACGTGCCACACGATGGACGACCAGCAGGAACGGCGAGGCGAGGCGCACGGCCAGCGCGAACGCCGCAGCGGCGGCGCGCACCGCGGTCTCGGCGGTGTCCGCGGCGGGCAGCAGCGTACCGGGCGGGATCAGCCGGTAGCTGCCGGCCAGCGCCGCCAGCGGCAGCGCATAGAGGCCGGTCGCCAGGATGGCGAGCGGCGCGGCGATGGCGAACAGCCGTTCGATCGGCGTCGCCATGCCGCCGAGATCGGGATCCGGCTGCAGCACGTTGGCGATGCCCAGCATGTAGGCGATGAACTGGCCGGCGATCGGCAGCGCCAGCACCAGCAGCCGCGCCAGCCAGCCGATCCACAGCCCGGTGACGACTTCGGCCACGACCATGAACGCAGCCTGTGCGCTGGCTTCCGGCACCGGCGGGATCGATGGCGCAATCCCAGGCAGCAGCAGCACGGTCACCGCGAGGGCAAGTCCGACGCGCACCATTGCCGGCGGATCGGCCTCGCCCAGGCCCGGCAGCAGCGCCATCGCCGATCCGATGCGCGCCATCACCAGCACGAATGCGAACGCCCACGCCGGCAGCGTGGCGAGCAGGGCGGCATCGTCGCCGGTCATGAGCCGCCGATGGCGACCATGCGGTCCAGCAGCGTGTGGGTATAGCCGGACAGCGTGGCCAGCATGAACGGCCCCAGCAGCACCAGCGCCACGCAGAGCGCCAGCGCCTTGGGCAGGAAGGCGAGCGTGGCCTCATTGATCTGGGTGACCGCCTGCAGCAGCGCGACCAGCAGGCCCACGACGAGCGCCACCAGCAGTGGCGGACCACCCAGCTTCAGCATCACCAGCATGCCATCGCGCAACATCAGGGCGATGTCGGTGTCGTTCATCGGCTCACGTTGTCGTTGCGGGGAACCAAGCGGCGAAGCAACCACAGTTGCGTCGCATCAGATCGGCATCTTGATGATGTCCTGGTAGGCCTGCACCACGCGGTCGCGCACCGCGGTCGCGGTCTGCAACGTGAGTTCGGCGCGCGACAGCGCGGTGACGACATCGGTCAGGTTCCCGCCGCCGCTCAGCGCCTCCATGGTCTTGGCGTCGGCGGCATGGAAGTTGTCCACCGCTCCCTGCAGCGCGCGTTGCAGCGTGGCGCCGAAATCGCCGGAGCCGCCGCCGGCCTCGCCACGGTCCACGCGCCCGTAGGCGTCGGCCGCGGCCGAGGGTGTGACGACAATGGTCGGGATGGTGCTCATTTCAGCAGACCGATGGTGCGCGTCAGCATGCTGCGGGAGGCCTGCATGACGGCGAGATTGGCGCTGTACGAGCGCTCGGCCTCGCGCATGTCCATCACCTCGACCAGGCTATTGACGTTCGGCAGCTTGACGTAGCCGTCGGCGTTGGCCGCGGGATTGGACGGGTCGTAGCGCTGCTGGAAGTCGCCGCTGTCGCGGCCGACCTGCTTCACCCGCACCGTGGCCGTGCCGAGTTGCCGATCGAGCCGGTTTTCGAACGTGACCGTCTTGCGGCGGTACGGATCGGCGCCTGGCGTCGATCCGGTGGTGTCCTGGTTGGCCAGGTTCTCGGCGATCACCCGCAGCCGCGTGGTCTGCGCGTCCATCCCGCTGGCCGCGATGTCGAGTGCCTTGTTGAGATCCATGGTCTGACTAACTCGATGAACTGCACGGCCGAGCGCCATGCTGATCATGCCGAGGTACGTTCGTGTAGATCGTGGTCACCAGCGCATGCGTGGTATCGGTGTCCGCCACCTTCACGAGCTGCTCATCCAGCGCGACGGCGTTGCCGTCCGGCGATTGCGGGTGCGTGCGATCGACCACCTCGTTCGGCGCCGTCGCAGCGGCGGTGCCGGCGAGGTGGTTGGGTTGGGTGCGGACCGGAGCCACCACCGCGCCGGCACCGTCGAGCGTCGCGGCGAACGATTGCAGATCGTGCGGCTTGTATCCAGGCGTGTTGGCGTTGGCGATGTTCTGCGCCAGCACCGCCTGTCGCTGATCGGCCCAGGCCAGCCGCCGCTCCGCCAGATCGAGCAGGCCGATTTGCGTCGGGTCCATGCGCGACAGTCTGCGCCGGGTGATTGAACACGCGGTTAATCGAGCGACAGCTTGGCAATAAAGGGTTCGGTAATCGCGCTGCGCTTTAATCGGCCGCGATGACCGAACCCGCACCCATACGATCCGATCGCCGCGGTGTGCGCGCTGGCCACCGAGCTGACGAACACCGATCGGCGTCGCCTGCGCACTGGCGGAGTCCGGTCGTGTGATCGACCTGTCCGGCCTCGATCACCGAGGTCGGCCTGCTGTGCGCCAAATCGCTCGACCTGCCGCCGGACGAAGGCCGTCGCGTGCGCCCGCGGCTGATCGCGCTGTCCGGTGCGATGGAGGCGCTGTCGCGTGCGCTTGCGGCGCACGCAGCGCCATCCGGCTGAGCGCTGCTTCCCCGCCGGCAAAAGGCCGCGCCATGGTCATCGGTTACAACTCGATCCTCACCGCCGCCGCCGCACTGATCGCGGTACTCGGCGCTGATCTGGCTTGCCGGACGCATGGCACGGTTCGGCGGCATGGCGCGGCGTCCCGCCGGCGGCGGATTGCTGGCCGTGCAGGACGTGCTGGCGCTCGATGCGCGGCGGCGTCTGCATCTCGATCACGTGCGATCGGCGACGCGTGCTGCTGCTGACCGGCGGCGCGCAGGATGTCGTGGTCGGCTGGCTCGATCCCGAGGAGCCGACGCCATGATCCTGTCGCGCGCGCTGGCGGTCGCCGGCGGTCTGCTGCTGCCGGTGATCGCGCAGGCGCAGTCGCTGAACATCGATCTGGGCGCGGCCGGCGAGGCGGGCGCCACCGGGCGGCTGGTGCAGCTCACCGCGCTGGTCACCGTGCTGTCGGTGGCGCCAAGCCTGCTGGTGATGGTCACCGCGTTCACCCGTATCGTGATCGTGCTGTCGCTGCTGCGCAGTGCGCTGGCCACGCAAGGGACGCCGCCCAACATGGTGCTGATCGGCCTGGCGCTGTTCCTGACGTTCTTCGTCATGCAGCCGGTGCTGAACGACGTCCTGGACCACCGGTGTGCTGCCGCTTACCGAGGGACGGGTCGGCGAGATCGAGGGGTTGCGGCTTGCGATCGAGCCGTTCCGCAAGTTCATGACTGCCAATCTGCGGCCGGCCGATCTGCAGCTGTTCCTCGACATCGCGCATCTGCCCGCGCCGGCGACCGCCGACGATACGCCGTGGCGCGCCTTGGTGCCGGCGTTCCTGGTGGGCGAACTGCGGCGCGCGTTCGAGATGGGATTCCTGCTGTTCCTGCCGTTCATGGTGATCGACATGGTGGTGGCGAGCGTGCTGATGAGCCTCGGCATGATGATGCTGCCGCCCAGCGTGGTGTCGCTGCCGTTCAAGCTGATCTTCTTCGTGCTGGTGGACGGCTGGCGGCTGGTATCGGGCAGTCTGGTGCAGAGTTTTGGCACGACGGGATGACGTGGGCAGTGGCTGCCTGGGCAGTTGCAATGTTCGCGTGGCGAGATATCGCCGCTTGGTCACGCTACCGGTCGCGGGTTCCTCCACCCGGTTCCCGGGCTCCGAACCGGGAGCGATTCCATGCCTTCAGCTGCGTCAGCAGATCAGCTTCATGCTCGGGGACGAGACCGGCGCGAAGTCTCGCCTGACGCTCCGGCGAAGTGCGGAGCCAGGCCAGGGTGTCGCCGGCGGTGAGCGACAGAGGCCGGTAGGTGAGGCCCGCCGCGATGGCGCGGCGGATGTCGCGGCGGTGGAAGCCGAAGGTCTCACCCTGACCGGGAAGCCACACCGGCATGTCGCCCCAGGGCGAGACGTTGTTCTCCTGCAAGAACGCCATGGGTGCCCAGACGAGCTTGGGTTGGACCTGTATGCCCTGGGCGATCCCCGCCAGCATCTGTGCCATGGTGATCGGATGGTCGGGACCAGCGGCGTTGAACACGCCGGTGATGCGCCGTTCGGCCACGCGGATGGTCCATTCGGCCAGGTCGCGGACGTCGATGAACTGCACTGGATCGCTCCCGTCGCCGGGCGCCAGTATCTCGCCGCCGCGCGCCAGTCGGGCGGGCCAGTAAGTGAAGCGGTCGGTCCCGTCGCCCGGCCCCACGATCAGTCCGGCGCGGAGAATTGTGGTGGCGGCCGCGCCGTAGATAGTTTGCGCCGCCGTTTCGCTCGCGGCCTTGAGCGGTCCATAAAGCCGCCGGTCGGCGCTCAGCGACCCGGTTGTCTCGGCCATCGGGTCGGCGCCCTGGTAGACCGCGAGCGGAGCCGCCTCGTCGGCCGGCCTGTCGTTGGCGGCATAGACCGAGATGGTCGAGATGAAGACGTAATGGCCGACGAGACCCTTCAGCACGCGGCCGGCGTCGCGTACCCAGATCGGCAACGAGGTCGGATTGTCGATGCAGACGTCCCAGTCACGACCCTCCAGCGCTTTGAGGTCTCCGTCGCGGTCGCCGATCAGCTCCTCCACCGGGCCAGGCCAGGCCTCCTTCTGCCGGCCGCGGTTGAAGATGGTGATGCGGTGCCCACGAGCCAGCGCGTAGCGGATCTGGTGCGGGCCGATGAAACCGGTGCCACCCAGGATCAGCAGGCGCATCGGTGCAGTGCCGAGGTCATATCGGTATCGCGGAGGTCGCGTAGCCGGGGTGGTCGAGCAGTTCCATCACAGCCCGTTTGGATTGCGGCCGGCCATGCGGCGACGCTACGCCAGGCGATACACCGCAGTCTCGAACTCCTGAAACAGCCGCACGGCGTTCTCGTCGCAGAACGGCAATAGCTGCGTCGCGTAGACGCCGGTCACCTGCCGCGCCGGGTCGATCCAGAAGTACGAGTTGGCGAGGCCCGCCCAGGCGAGCGATCCGGCCGAACGCCCGGTGGGCATCGGCTGGGGATTGATCAGGAAGCTCAGTCCCCACCGCATGCCGTCGATGAAGTCGACATCGTTGGAGAACGGTGGCGCCGCCGTCTTCAGCGGACGACAGGCCAGATCGCCCATCGCGTTGGTCGACATCGTGGCGACCGTCTCGCGCGCCAGCACGCGCGTGCCGTCGAGCGTGCCGCCGTTCAGGATCATCCGCGTGAAGCGGAGATAGTCGCCCACCGTCGAATACAGCCCGCCGCCGCCCATTTCGAATTCGGGCTCCTGCGGCAGTTCCATGTCGGTGGCAGCGAAGCCATCCGGCGTACGGTTGTGCACCTTGGCCAGGCGCTGGCGTTGCGCCGATCCGATCTTGAACGCCGTGTCGGTCATGCCGAGGGGTTGCAGCAGGTGCTGCTGCATATAGTCGCCGAGACGCTGGCCGCTGATTGCCTCCACCGCCTTGCCGGCCCAGTCGATGCCGATCCCGTAGTCCCAGCGTTCGCCGGGATCGAACACCAGCGGGATCGACAGCGCCGCGTTGGTGCAGGAGATGATGCCTGGCGTGCCGCTCAATTCCAGATAGCGAGCCATCTCGGCGTTCCAGATATCGTAGACGAAGCCCGCGGTGTGGGTGAGCAGATGGCGCAACGTGATCGGCCGTTTGGGCGGGCGCAGCCGCGGCGAACCGTCGGATGCGAAGCCTTCCAGTACCTGCACGTTGCCGAGTGGCGGCAGCACCGTCGCGATCGGCGCATCCAGCGAAAGCCGGCCTTGCTCCACGAGCTGCATGGCGCAGGCGCCGGTAACCGCCTTGGTCATCGAGGCGATCCAGACCACGGTGTCAGCCGTCATCGGCGCGCCCGACGTCGTGTCGCGCACGCCGGAGGCGCCGGCAAAGACTGGCCCGTCCGCGGTTGCGGCCGCGACGACGACACCGGGCACATCGCCGGCATCGGTCGCCCGCTTGAGCAGATCGGCAATAGCCTGGGTGTTCGCCATGGATTGTCTCCTACACGTCAGCGCCGCGCCGGAAGGTGGCTGCCGTTCAGGCGACCGCGGCCAGGAACGCGTCCGGCGTCATCCCGCGGGTAGCTTCCAGGCCGCGGCCATGCCGGCAGCATAGCAGAGTGCGTCCAGCGGGGAGTGCCGATCAATCGCTGTCGCGCATCAGGTCTGCGCGGATGCGCCGGTCGTACTCGTCACCGAGCGCGCGCAGTGCCACCGCGCCGTCGCCGGTGAAGGCCGGGCCGTGCATCAGTGCGAGCATCCGCGGCGCCAGCGTGCCCAGCCGGCGGATCGTGCGTCCGGTGCTCGGATGCAGAGTGGAGAACCGGAACAAATCCTCGGCTGCCAGCGCGGGGCCGACAATGTCACCGTCGGAGCGTGCCGGCGCGTTGCCGAGCTGGGTGAACAGGTCGCCGCACAGCAGGGTGCCGGTGCCTTCCTCGTACAGCACGCCGGCTTCCCAGCCGTGCGGGATATGCGGCGTATCGAGATAGCGCACACGCTTGCCGCCGCCGAGGTCGATCATTTCGCCGTCGGCGAGCGCGCGCGGTGCGCGGTCGGCCATGTCGTTGAGCGATACGCGGCAGGCGGTCTGCCCGTGTGCGACTTCCGCGCGCGGCGCCGCGGCCAGAAATTCGTTCATCGCGCCGCATTCGTCTGACTCGTAGTGGCCGAAGGTGATCCAGCGCAGCCGGTCGAGCGGCAACACGCGGGCGACCGCCGCCGACACCGAGGGGAACATGCTGCGCTTGCCGGTATGAAACAGCAGCGGATCGTCGCCGAGAATGAGGAACACGTTGTAGGTCAGGCCGGCGGGCGGGGCGACCTCGGGCGCGTATGTCGAAAGCCGATAGATGCCGTCGGCGATCTCGTCGAGCGTGGTGTCCATGGCGCTGCCTCCCGCTGCCGGTCAGCCGTGATCATACGGCAGAAAACCTATTCGCCACACCGACCTTCACCAGATCGCGGTTCTGGCCAAATGCCGGTTCCGTACCCTAGGCTGCTCCCAGCGGAGGCACCGAGATGGAACCCAACCTCGTCGCCTATTCTCCGATCCTGCACCGCCCGCCACTGCGCTGGCCGAACGACGCGCGCGTGGCGCTGTGGCTGGTGCCGAACATCGAGCACTACGAGTACCTGCCGAAGTTCGTGCGCACCCGCGACCCGTGGCCGCGTTCGCCGCATCCCGACGTGCTGGGCTACACCCAGCGCGACTACGGCAACCGGGTCGGCCTGTGGCGGCTGTTCGAAGTCACCGATGCGCTGGGCATCCGCTGCACCGTCAGCCTCAACATGGCGGTGCTCGAGCACTTCCCGGAGATCCTCGGCGCGATGGAGGCGCGTGGCTGGGAGTACATGTCGCACGGCATCTACAACACGCGCTACCATTGGAATTTCTCGCGCGATGAGGAACGCGCGGCGATGGAGGAGAGCAAGCACATCCACCTCCGCCTCACCGGCCGCCGACTGCGCGGCTGGTTCAGCCCGGCGATCACCAACACGCTCGACACGTTCGAGCTCGCCGGCGAATGCGGCTACGACTACACGGCCGATCTGTATCACGACGACCAGCCGTTCCCGCTGAACGTGAAGGTCGGAAAACTGATTTCGATGCCGTATTCGGTTGACCTCAACGACGTGATCCTGCATCGCCGCGGACAGGAGGTGGCCGACTTCGCGCGCCAGATCCGCGACACCTTCGATACGTTGTACGAGGAAGGCGCCGAACAGGGCCGGGTGATGTGCATCGCGCTGCATCCCTACTGGGTCGGCCAGCCGCACCGCATCCGCGCGTTCCGTGCGGCAATGGAATACGTCCTGTCGCATCCGGGCGTCTGGCTCACCACCGCCGGCGCGATCACCGACTGGTTCAACGCGCATCACCTGCCGCTGATCGAATCGCATCTTGCGGCGCGCGAGGCGGCCAATGGCTGAGCCCGCCGACACCCCGCCGGTCGGCGAACCGCGCCGCCCTGGCATGGACCATACGCATCACGCCTATCGCACACTGACGGAGGCGCCGCGCTTCACCTGGCCGGACGATGCGCGCATCGCGTTCACCGTGACACTGGTGCTGGACTACTGGGAACTGACGCCGCCGCAGGATGCCGATCGGGACCCGCGTATCGTTTCGCCACTGGGACAATTCTTTCCCGACTGGCTGACCTGGAGCCAGCGCGAATACGGCGCGCGGGTCGGCATCTTCCGCGTGCTCGATGTGTTGGACCGGTTCGGCGTGACGCCGAGTGTCGCGCTGGGCGCCGCGGCGGCGACGCGCTACCCGGAACTGGTGGATGAGCTGACCCGTCGAGACGCCTGCTTCCTGGCGCACGGCAGCTACGCGACGCGTCGTATCAGCAGCCGCATGAGCGAGGCGGAGGAGCGCGCGTTCATCGTGGCGAGCCGCGATGCGGTTGGTGTGGCGGCGGGCGAGGCGCCGCTCGGCTGGTGCGGTCAGGACTTCAACGAGTCGGACCGCACGCCGGTGCTGCTGGCGGAGGCCGGCTTCACCTACACCACCGACTGGGCGAGCGACGATCGGCCGTTCCTACTGGATCGCGGGCTGGTCGCGCTGCCGCCGCAGCCGGAATGGAACGACCTGGAATGCATGTGGCTGCGTCGCGTGGCGCCGCCGGTGTGGGCGGACAACATCGCCGACGGGTTCGCGTTTCTGCACGACGAGGGCGGCGCGTCGTTCAACCTGACGCTGCATCCGTGGATCGCCGGGCAGGCGCATCGCATCCGCTGGCTGCGCGAGGCGCTGTCGCGGGTGCTGGGTCGCGGGCAGATCTGGCGCACCACCACGGACGAGGTGGCACGCATGGCACGCGAGCAGCTATAGCGGTCCCCTGTCATTGCTTCGTCACCTTCCACCCTGCCGTACAGACGCGTGAGAGCCGGGGCCCGACGGTGCGATTCCGGTTTCCTGACCGGTGGGAACTCGCAATGACAGCCTACCTCTGCAGCAATCGCCCCGCCTCGGCGGCGTCGGCGGCGATCTGCGCCTTGAGTGCATCGAGGCCGGGAAAGCGCCGCTCCTCGCGGATATAGGCGTGCAGCGCCACCGACAGCTCCGCGCCATAGATGTCGGCGTCGAAGTCGAAGATGTTGACCTCGAGCCGGCTCTCCGGCCCCTCGTTGACGGTCGGCCGGCGGCCGATATTCGCCACCCCGCGATGCCACCGCCCGTCCGGCAGCCGCACCGTCACCGCGTACACCCCGCGCGCCGGCTCCAGATGGCGGCCGAGCGCGATGTTGGCGGTGGGAAAGCCGATGGTCCGACCGCGCGCGTCGCCATGCGCCACTACGCCGCGGATGGTCCAGGGCCGTCCCAGATCGGCGGTGGCACGCTCCGGATAGCCGTCCTGCAGCACCCGCCGGATGCGCGTCGCCGAGATCGGGCCGGCGCCATCAGCCAGCAGCGGCACCAGCGTCAGCCCCATGCCGAGCGCTTCGGCCCGCTGCGCCAGGAACTCACTACCACCGCCCCGACGCCTGCCGAACGCGAAGTCCGGGCCACACACCAGGTGTCGCGCACCCAGCCCGCGGTGCAGCACATCGCTGACAAACTCCTCGGCCGGCATCAGGCTGAATTCGTGATCGAAGCGCAGCTCGTAGATCAGCGTGACCCCAAGCGCGGCCAGCGCCGCCGCCCGCTCCGCCGACAGCGTCAGGCGGAATGGCGGATCGTCGGGGCGGAAATGCTCGCGCGGATGCGGCTCGAAGGTCAGCACCGCGAGCGGCACCTTCGGTCGCGCCGCGTGGGCTGCCTTGATCACGTCGGCATGGCCGCGATGCACGCCGTCGAAATTGCCCAGCGCCACGGTGGCGCCGCGCGCGTCGCCGGGCAGCTCCTGCCAGTCGCCGAAGACCCGCATCAGCCGCGCGACGCCACCGTGGCGCGCGAGGGGACCTGGACGTAGGCCTCGCCCTCGATCACCACCGCGTCGCCCACGGTGCAGACCGTGCTGAGCGTGGCGCGCTTCTTCTCGGGGTTCAGTGCGGTGACCGTGGCGGTGGCCTTCACGGTGTCGCCGATCTTCACCGGCGCAGCGAACCGCAGCGACTGGCGCATGTAGAGCGATCCCGGTCCCGGCAGCCTGGTGCCGAGCACGGCGCTGATCAACCCGGCGGACAGCATGCCATGGGCAATGCGCTCGCCGAAGATCGACTGCTTCGCCGCCTCGGCGTCGATGTGGATCGGGTTGGTGTCGGTGGACACCGCCGCATACAGCAGGATGTCGGCCTCGGTGATGGTCTTGCCCAGGCTGGCAGTCTGGCCGACCTGCAGGTCCTCGAAGTGATAGCCTGTGGTCATAAAACAGGTCCCGCGGTTGTGCCGGCGCTTTCTGGGCGAAGGCAGCCGGTAAATCAACCAAGCGCCAGCCGGCCCGGTGGGGTGTAGCATGGCGGGGCCGCAGATAACCGGAGGAGGCACCATGCGCCGATGGCTGGTCACACTGGCGCTGCTGCTCGCGGTTCCGCTGGCCGCCCGAGCCGCGCCACTCGATGCAGCACTCCAGCAGCAGTTGCTGGGGGTCTATGACGGCTACAACAAGGCGCTGCTGGCCGGAAAACTGCCCGATGCGATCAAGCTGCGTTCGGCCCAGACCCGAGCATCGGCGCAGAAGGAGATGCCGACCGCCGCCGCCCGGCAGCGCTTCCTGGAGATGGCCAGGACGATGGTGCCGGACACGCTCCAGGTGGCGCATGCCAGCATCAACACCGCGGGGGACAAGGCCAGCATCATCACAGTGGCGGCAAAGACCATACCGACGCACGCGAAAATCCCGCCGGGCGGGCCGGCGCCGGGCAGCACGCTGCACAGCGAACTGACCCTGGGCTTCGTGAAGGAAAGCGACGGGTGGAAGCTGGACGACCAGATGTTCGGCCCCGACCCCAGCTCGATCACCGCCTGCAACGACGACAAGTACGAACCGGAGACAGCATACGACACCGACCGGACCGTCTCGATGGGTGGACCGATCGTCCGCGTGGAGTTCCGGCCCGACCACACGCTGGTGGTGATCCGCGTCGTGGACGAGGCGAACTGCGTGTTCCTGCGCGACAACAAGGCGGGGCTGCTGAAGCACGGCCTCGCGGCGGACAGGCTGGTGCCGTATGCCATCGTCGAGATCGAGGGCAGCCCGCACAAGACCGACAGACAGAAGGTGCTGGCGGACCGGCTCGACATTCAGCCGGAGGACTGACGCGGCGGCCTCAGCCGCCGCCCTCCACATCCGGTTTCCCGCCACGCGCATCGAGCGCCGCCTGCTCGGCTATCATCGCCTCCTCCTCGGCAAGCGCCTCCGCCTCCAGCTTGGGATCGCGCGGCAGGGTGAGCGAGGCAAGCACCTGTGCCCGCGTCATCAGGTCGGTGCGCCAGTCCGGGATCGGCTGGCCGAACCGGTCGCGCGGCTGGAACGTCTCGACCGCCGGGATCGGTGTGGCGCCAGGCTGCAGGGCGATAAACCCCGGCGGCACCTCCGCCGCGGCAGGGGCGGATGCTGCGGCCGGCGCGTCAGCCGGGGCATCAGTCGAAGCGTTGGCCATGGGCATGCGCGGTTGCGCGGCGGCCGGCTCGATCTGCGGCGTGGCGGGCTGGCGTTTCCGGAGCGTGCGCAATGCCATGGCATAGGTGCGGCCGGCGGCAAGCCCGCTGCTGCGCAGGCGTACCACCGTCTCGTCGGACATGCCGGGGCGGGCAGCGCGGGCGAAATTGTCGATCGCGGACTGCGCGGCGGCCACTGCGATGGCGGCAAGTTGGGCGTCAGCCGCATCGCCGGGGTTGAGGACCTCGAACAGTTCGCGTGCGGCCTCCCGGCCCCTGGCCCGGGCGGCAGGGTTGTCGCTGGTGCCGGCCGGCGCGGTGGCGGCGATCATGTCGAGCAGGTGTTCGATGAAGTTGCGCGACGGCGGACCGGTGGGGGCGGAACGGGTGGGGGCGTGATCCGGCGTCTGCATGTCCATCGAGGGTCCTCCAGCCGCGAGGCAATGCGGCCGGGCGATAATACGAACATTTCGTGAACAATCGGTTAATGCTGATACCAGTGTGTCGCTTTGAACATTGCGTGTCGTCTCGCCTTGAGGATTATCTGTCGTGAGATCGCCGACCTCGGGGCCGAAGGCTGCGCCTTGGCTCGCCCGGAACGGCTTTCAGTCTTCGAAGGGCGTGGCTTCCGCCGCATCCCACTCGGCCCGGAGCGCCTCCACCCGCGCAGCCTCGTCGCGCAATGACGTCGTCTGCTGCCGCAGCCAGTTGCTCGTCTCGTGGACCAGTGCGCTCAATCGCTTGCTCTCCGCGTGTTGCTGCTCTGCTGCCTTCATCGCCTCATCCCCGCGGCGCTCGTCCTCGACCCACTGCTTGTAGAGCTCGGGATCCGACTTCCTTGTGCCCTCCTTCTCCGCTTCTAGCGCCCTCTTCCAACTTTCGGCCTCGGCGCGAAGCGCCGCCAGATCCTCTGCCGACCGCAGTACCAGCGCAACGACCTCGGACGCTGTTTCACAAGCCCGCCGGTAGGCATCGAGAAAGCTGCCGCTATCGTCCGGCCCGGGTCGGAATGCACTCTGCATGCGGCCAATCACCTCGGCGAACACTTGCAAGGAGTTGTCGGCCTGCGACGCGCCGATATCAGGTCGTAGCGCTCCCGACAGCGCTTGCTCGAATTGTGACCGCTCCCCGTTCAGTAGGGCCTCCTGTCGGGCGAGCGCGCGCACGCGTCCGCTCTTGATTACCGCAGTGTTGAGCGCAATCGCGAAGCGTATCGCCATCCCGCTTGCGGCGCCCTTGGTGTCGCCCGACCTCCGATACGCGCGTTGCGCCGCCCGGACCGCCTGTAACGCCGCGACATCGTCCGTCAGAGTCGCCTTCGCGCCGAGCAGCTTCACGATCATCGCGAGGGTAACGGCGTTCGCTGGGTCGCTGCTTTCCGCCATGTGCAGCGCCCGCGCCGCCCCCTCCAGTTCACCTCGTTCCGCTCGCATCAGCGTCATCAGCCGCCAGCACGCCGCCCGCATTGTGGCTGGGTAGCGCCGTTCCCGTCCCGCCCCATGCACGAGCTCTGCAGCCCCTCTGCGATCGCCGGCAAGGTAGAGCACGCAGCCGGCCTGGAAGGGCGCCGCGAACCGGATCAGCGCGCGAGCAGCCGCCACGAAGTCCTTCTCCGCCAATTCTGCTCCGAGCCGCACGGGCGTACTCGTCCTGCTCTCCCGCTCGATCGTGAACCGAATCGAGAACCCGTCCCCCTCGGTTATCACCTCGCCGTGGATCGAATTGGAAAACACTCCTCGCAACGCTCGAACCATCTCGGCGACCTGGGTGAAAGACAGCTTCGTGCCCGCGATTTCGGCTGAAAACGGCGGCGTGAAATCGATCGGAACCGGCACCGGCTCAAGCGGCAGCGTCGCCAGCACCGGCCGCGCCTGGGCGACGATCTGACGCGAAATCACCAGCCCGCTCAGCCCCCGCTTGACCAGCGCCTCCGGCACTTCGAGCGCGCCGAGCCGATATCTCCGGTCCAGCGACCAAAGCACCGCCAGCCACACGAACGCCAAAAACAAACCCGTCCCGCACCGGCCCAAGCTGGGCTGCCATCGCCATAGTGCCGCCACCAGGAAGATGACGGCCGCACCTCCGAGCGCCACCAGCGGCCGCAGCCGCTGCCAAACTCGCGAGAAGTGGATTCCCATCAGACGGAACCGGCGATCGCGCGCGCTTACCGGAACGGAAAACCCGTATGTCGCGCTACTCACATCGGGAATCGCCACCCTATCCTCCCTTGTGGACGAGGCCATTGCGATCCGCAATCCGATCACGCAATCATATCGTCATTCCTGGCGCAAGATAGCGGAGCCGGCGCATGAGCACGCTTCTTCGTCCACGAGCGCGGCCTGCGGCCCGGCGCGGTCGCCCGAGGCACGATCCTCGAACACTTTGGCGCACCGCGTCGTGTTGCGGCGCCGGAATCCTGGTCAGCGGTGCTGACACGCGCGTAGCCGATGTTCGGCAGGGCAAGCTGTATTTCCGTCCGACAATCGTCCTGTCCGGCTGCTGATCTTCTGTCCACGGGTTCCGGAGATTCCGGGGCCGGCCGATTTCCGGAGCAAGACCACGAAGTTGGAAAATATCCGGTCGAGCATAGCAGAACGTTGCGAAACCATTCGCACAGGGGGCTGTAGTCCGCGCGTCATCACGAAGACGTGCGCCGATCCGACTTCACACGATATTCACGGCAGCCGCCCACTGAAGTTCTATTGCTCGGCGGAATATATCACCTTCACCGTCTTTCAGACCCACGGAGACAGAGATGCCATCATATTCATGGTCCACCGCAACCAGTGGTGATTGGGCCACCGCCACCAATTGGACTCCCAACGGGGTTCCCGGTGCCCTCGGCGGCGACACGGCGACGATCAACGCGACCGGCCCCAGCTACACGATCACCTACGATGAGACCAAAGAATCGGTCAATTCGCTGACCATAAACAGTGCTGCGGCGACGTTGGTGTTCAATGCGAGCGATTCCCTCACCTCATTTGGCACGACTACGTTCAAGGCCGGAACGATCGATCTGCTGAACAGCAGCAGCACGCTCAATGCAGGTGGTCTCACCACGTCGGCAGGAACCACGATCAATATCGGGACCGGCGGCACACTCACCTACAACAGCGGCAACATCGGTGGCCTGGTGGACATGACCGGGGCCTCCGCCTTCGGGGCGACCGCGGACTCGCTCGCGCTGAGCGGCGAGATCGAAGCGACCAGCGGCACCGGGACGGTCAACTTCGCGGCAATCTCCGGCACCGGAACGCTCGAGGCGAATGGCGGCACGCTGCTGGTGGCAAGCACCCTGGCCAACGCCACCGTTCACGCGGTCATTTCCAATTCGGCGTCCTCTGTATTCGAGACCACGGGCGCATTGTTCTTCGGCAGCCATGTGCCGATCCAATTTCTCGGTGCGGCCGGCGAATTCCAGTACAATGACAGTGCCAGCGACAAGAGTGTGCACTTCGATATCACTGGTCTCAACGCCGGCAGTTCCAAGACCGTCCCCACCAACTTCGTCGGTCTGGCCAATGAAGTCGTCACCATCACAAATAGCGGCACAGTTTTGGGGACGAGCGGCAGCGTGGTGCTGTCGAACAGCGACACCCTGGCCCTGACCGGAATCACCGGTAACCTCACCGAGGGCTGGGTTGCCGAAACCGCATCCGATGGACACGGCGGGACCGAGATCTTCCTGGCGAGCGTCTGCTATGCTGCCGGGACGCAGATACTAACCGCCGCGGGCGAGCGCGCGGTAGAAAGCCTGCGGCTTGGTGACATGGTGATGACCGTGGTGGGCGACGAACTGGTGGCTCGTCCAGTGCAGTGGCTAGGTCGCAGGCGCATCGATCTCGCCGCCCATCCCCGCCCGACCGAGGTCGCGCCGATCCGGATACAGCGTGGCGCCGTTGCCGATACCGTGCCGCACCGCGATCTGCTGGTCTCACCCGACCATGCTATTCTGGTCGATGGCAAGCTGGTCTGCGCCCGCCAGTTGGTAAATGGCGAGACGCTCCGTCAGGAGTGTGGCCAGGCATCGGTCGATTACTTCCATGTCGAATTGGCCGGGCATGCCATCCTGATCGCGGAAGGGCTGCCGGCCGAGAGCTACCTCGATACCGGCAACCGCGGCTTCTTCGACCATGCCGGTGAGCCGCGCGTGCTGCATCCTGATCTGACCAGCGAGACAGACTTCCCGACGCGTGAGGCGGCATCGTGCCGTCCGTTCGTCTGGGACGAGGCGAGCGTGCGGCCGATCTGGCAGCGCTTGGCGGAACGTGCCGCCGCGCTCGGTCAGCCGGTGAGTGCGCGCGATGCGACGCACGAACCGGCGCTCCGGGTTCGCGCCCTGGGGCGTGAACTGCGGCCGGTGCAGGTTGACGGCGGGTTGCACATTTTTGTCCTGCCGGGCGGCGTGGCCGAGGTTGGTTTGATTTCGCGCGCCGGCGCACCAACCGACGCCCGGCCATGGCTGGAGGATCGCCGCAATCTGGGCGTCTACGTCGAGCGGATCGTGCTGCGCAGCGGCAGTGACGTTCAGGACATTCCGTTGGACCATCGTGGGCTGTCCCAGGGCTGGTGGGCGGTCGAGCGAGTTGGCCCGGCGCTGCGCCGGTGGACGGACGGGAACGCCCTGCTCCCGCTGCCTGCGCACGATGGTCCAAGGACGCTGGAAATCCGTGCCGGCGTCAGCGGCATGGCGTACCTGGTCAACGCTGAACCGCGCCACGCCGCCTAGGGCTTGCCGCGAATTAAACGATTCAGGCGTAGCCGAGGCAGTACTCCAACGCCGTCATCCCCGCTGGCGCGGGGATGACGGGAAAATGGCGGCTTTGCCGGCAGGTGGCGGCGATGCGGGCGCGCCGCGGCTAAGGCGCGCCAGGCGGCTGATGAGCGCGGGCCGATCAGCGCGAATGTGCTGATTGCGCAAGGGGTGTCGTCACCCAGGCGGCCGCGTTAACAGTCACCCAGGCGGCCGCGTTAACATCGGCCCGCGATGACCGGAGGCAGCCTCGTCCGGGGACCACGGCCCCGGCGCGAGGACAGTAGCGTTCGGCAGGCGACAGGAAGGGACGCTGCTGGCATGGGATGGTTCGCGCGGTTCGACCGGTTCGGCAGTGGCCATATGGTACGCTCGCAGGATGCCAATTATGGCTGCGGCATCAGCTCGGTCGCCATGGTGAACTGCAAGTTGAAGAAGGGGCTGCTGGCGGCAGGGATGGCGGCCGGCACCGCGGTCTCGGTGGTGCCGGTGGTCGGCGGCTACCTCGGCGCGACGCTGGCCAAGGCGGCGCTGGATGATGCGGTGAAGACCGAGGAGGAAGTGCGGCAGGCCTACGTCGCGGCCTCCGGCCTCGATGTGGACCTGAACTCCCAGGGCGCGCGATGGGATCAATATCCCAAGGTGCTCGCGGCGCTCGGGCTGGGTAGCTGGATCGGGGTGGACACCGGACCCGTGGGTTTCGCGCAGGGCGTAACGGACGCCACCAGGAACGGTGCGCCGGTGATCGTGGTGGTGGGTTACCCTGGCGGCGGCGAGCATGCGATGGTGATTGACGAGACACATTCCTGGATCGGTGGCCGGTATCTCTGCGTCTGCGACCCCTGGGATGGCGAGTTGCGGCTGCTGTGGTGTCCGGCTGGCCAGGCGGCACCGGCCTACAACGCGGCGCAGCAGCCGGTCTCGGTCACGTTCTGGGGGGATCGACGGTCCTCCAGCGGGGCGGCAGTCGGCATGTTCAACCCCTGGATCGTCAAGCGGACCTGAGGTGCCGATCCTGCCCCGAACACTTCGCGCCGCGCTGGTGGTGGTCGCTCTGCTGCCTGCGGTGACCGGGTGTGCCGATTACGACCCGCCGGTCCAGGGGGATCACGCGGCGGACCAATACCAGGCCGATCTTGCGAAGTGCCAGGCGTCATCGACCGAGACCGTGCGTCTCAGGAATGCTGCTACGCCTGGGCGCTGGATCATTTCCCCGATCACGGGACCCCCGGCGGTGCGTGCCGCGATCCGGACCTGCATGGAGGGGAAGGGCTATGTGCTGGAGACGGCGCCCGGTTGACAGCAGGCGTGCGGCGTCCCTGCATGGTGACCGGGCGACTTGTGTCGCCTGTGACCACCCCGCACCGGACACGCGAAGCAGCGATGGCATGATACCCGGCATGTGCGAACCGGTGTTCCCGGCGAAGACCATGGTCGCGCACGGCATCGCATGCCGCCTCGACCGCGAACGGCTGGGCGGACGATGGCTGCGATGACCACCATCGACGTGCATTTCCATGTCGTGCCGTATGGCTTCCTCGAAGCGCTGCGCCGGGGCGATTTTCGCGCCGCGGTCGAGGCGCAGACACTGTCTGATCGCGACGCCCTGGTGTTCCACGCTCCGCCAACCACCGCAATCGAACCGAACGTGTCAGTGCGGTCGCACCAATATGACGAACGCGATCTGCTCGGCGCGATGGATGCACGAAGGCTCGACGCCGCCGCCATCAGCCCACCCCCCGAGTTGTTCCTGTACTGGGCGAAGTCCGAGCTTGGCGGGCGCATTGCGCGCACCATGAATGACGGCATGGCAGCACTGGCCCGGGCGCACCCGGACCGCTTCCTGCCGCTCGCCACCTTGCCGTTGCAGGATCCCGATCTGGCGGTGCACGAACTGTATCGCGCCATCACGAAACTCGGTTTGCGCGGCGTCGCTCTGTGCACGCACGTCGAAGGCGTGGATCTGGACGAGCCACGCTTCGCGCCGATATTTGCTGGCGCCGAGAATCTTGGCGTGCCGGTGTTCCTGCATCCGCAGAACGCCGGTGACATCCGCCGCATCGCGAGCCACCATCTTTGGAACGCGATCGGCTTCCCGCTGGAAACCGCGATCACGGCCACCCGGCTGATCGTCACCGGCGTGTTCGAACGACATCCGGCACTGTGCGTCGTGCTCGCGCATGGCGGCGGATACCTGCCCTACCAGCTTGGCCGCCTGGACCACGCGTACCGGGTGCGACCGGCGGCGTTCACTGAACTGCCGAAACCTCCGAGCGCCTATCTCCGGAACATCTACTGCGACAGCCTGACGCATGACCGGCAGGCGCTGCGGTTCCTGCTCGACCGTATCGGCATCGACCATGTCGTACTCGGCAGCGACCATCCGTTCGGCATGGGGTGTGACCATCCGGTCGAAGCGGTGGCGGCGCTGGGCCTGCCGCCGGCGCAGCAGCTGACGGTCCTCGGCGGTACGCTGTCGCGGCTGCTCAAGCTGTGAGGTGTGCAGCAGCCGGCAAGATGACGTCGAACGAACCGCGCGAAGTGGCCGCCGGAATGTCCGCGATTGCCGGTCGGTGCTGCGGCGGAACGACGATGCCTGAACCTGTTCACCGCCCGGCGGCCAGCGATCCGCGGTCCTGGTATCGCCGGCAGACCAAGCGCATCGGCACCATCACGCCGTCGGGCAATGTCGTCGTCGAACGCATGACGACGGCGATCCTGGCGGAGTTTCCTGCCGTGTCGGGTCATTTCTCCCGCATCGAGGTGGTTGGGTCCACCGACGCGTACCAGGACGACTATGACTGGGACGGGATGATGCGTGCCGCCGAACTGCTGTCGCACGCCGCGCCCGATGTGATCTGCTGGAACGGCAGCAAGGGCGGCAGCATCGGCATCGGCGCCGATCGGCGCCTGTGCGAGCGCATCACCGCGGCGACCGGAACGCCGGCGACGACATCGAGCCTCGCCATCCTGGAAGCGTTCGCCGTCACCGGGGTCCACCGGTTCGGCCTGGTGACGCCGTATGAGACCGGCTATGCCGGCCGGATCCCGCCCCACTTCCTGGCCGAGGGCTATGCCTGCGTGAGCGAGGCGCATGCGGGCCGCAGCGACAACCTGGCCTATTGCACGATCGCCGACGCCGACATCGCGGCCATGGTGCGCGGCGTTGCGGGCGGGCGGCCGGATGCCATCATCCTGTACTGCACCAATTTTCCCGGCGCGCATCTGGTGGCCGAGCTGGAGGCGCAGACCGGGATCGCGGTCTACGATTCGGTCTCGGCCTGCGTGGCGAAATGCCTCCGGCTGATCGGCGAGCCGGTCTCGCCCGGCGGCCGCTGGGGCAGCCTGTTCACCGACCCGCGGCTCGGATGACGACATTGATCCGCGGCGCCCGCGTCCTCACGCTGGATGCGGCGGATACCGAGCATGCCCGCGCCGATATCCTGATCGACGGCGCAACGATCACCGCGGTCGGACCGGCGCTCGCGGCGCCCGGCGCGACGGTGATCGACGCCGCAGGCCGGATTGCGATGCCGGGTCTGATCAACGGGCATTTCCATTCGCAGGTCAGCCTGATGGCGGGCAGCGTTGCCAGCCGGCCGCTCGAGCTGTTCATGCTGTACGAGGTGCCGCCGCTCGGCGATTGCCTGCCCGACCCACGGCTGATCTATCTGCAGACGATGCTGGGTGCGGTGGAGATGCTGCGCAACGGCGTCACCGCGGTGCACGACGACGCGTTCCACAATCCGTGGCCGACGCGGCCGGCGATCGATGCGGTGATGTCCGCCTATCGCGACAGCGGGCTGCGCGCGACGGTGGCGATCAATCACCAGAACCGGCCGGAGCTCGACAAGCTGCCGTTCCTGACCGAGCTGCTGCCGCCCGACATCCGAGCCGAGATCGAGGCTATCCGCATCACGCCGCTCGACGAGCTGGCCGGGCTCTACGAATGGTTTCACGCCGCCTGGCATGGCGCGGCCGATGGACGGCTGCGCATCGCCGTCAGCAACTCTGCGCCGCAGCGCGTCAGCGAGGAATATTTCGCCTTCCTCGCTGCGTTCAGCCGCCGGCATGACCTGCCGTTCAATATCCATATCCTCGAGACCAAGACGCAGCGTGTGCTTGGCATCGAACGGTTCGGCATGTCGCTGGTGCGCCTGGTGCACGAACTGGGCTTTCTCGACGAGCGAATGCTGGTGATCCATGCGATCTGGGTGGACGACGCCGACATGGACCTGCTGGCCGCCGCGGGCTGCACGGTGGCGCACAATCCGATCTGCAATCTGCGCCTGGGCAGCGGTGTGATGCCGTTCCGCGCGCTGCGTGACCGCGGCATCGCCATTGCCATCGGCACCGACGAACGCGCGGCCGACGATGCGGTGAACAGTTGGGCCGCGCTCAAGCAGGCGGGACTGGTGCACCAGATCGGCCAGCCCGACTACCAACTGTGGCCGACGCCGACGGAACTGCTGCACGCTGCCACATCGGGCGGGGCGCGTGGCATGCGGATCGGCAACCTGGGTCGCATCGCGCCGGGCTGCCTGGCCGACATCATCCTGCTCGATCCGGATTCGCTGCCGTTCACGCCGATGAACGACCTGCGCCGGCAATTGGTCTACTCACACAACGGCTCGGCCGTGGTGATGACGATGGTCGCCGGCGAGGTGGTGATGCGTGACGGACGCGTGCTGGGCGTCGACGAGCGCGCGCTGCGGGCCGAGCTCCGCGCGCGTCAGCCGGAGCTCGACGCCGCCATCGCGGCAACCGCGCGGCAGGCTGCGCGGCTCGAACCGTACTGGCGGGCGATGTATCAGCGCGCCGTGGCGACGGACGTGGGGTTCACACGCTGGGTGGGCGACGGGCGATGAAACTGCTGCTGGTCAATGGCAATACGACGCAGGCGGTGACCGATCGCGTGGTGGCCGAGGCGGCACGCTGCGCCGCGCCGGGCACCGAGGTCGCCGGCATCACCGCGCGGTTCGGCGTGAGCATTGTCTCGACCGAGGCCGGGGATGCGGTCGCCGGGCATGCGGTGCTGGATGCGCTGGCGGCGCATGTCGCCGGGCACGACGCTGCCATCCTGGCGATCTCGTTCGATACGGCGTTGCTGGGGGCGCGGCAGATCGTCGCCATCCCGGTGGTCGGCATGACCGAGGCCAGTCTGCTGACCGCCTGTCTGCTGGGGCGGCGGTTCGGCCTGATCGGCTTCGGCCGCAGCAGTGACGCGATGTACCGGGATCTCGTCCAACGTGCCGGGTTGACGCAACGGCTGGCTGGATTCGAAACGATCGAGCTGACCAACTCGGCTTCCTATCTGAACGAGGGCGGACAGGATGCCGCCGTCGTTGCCGCATCGGAGCGGCTGATCGCCGCCGGTGCCGATGCGGTGGTGGTCGCGGGCGCGGCGGTTGCCGGCATCGCGTACCGGCTCCGCGCGCAGGTATCCGTGCCGCTGCTGGACGGGATCGCCTGCGCGGTCGGTCTGGCGGAGCTGCTGGTGCGGCTCGGGCTCCGCCAGCGGGCCGGCGTTCCACCGCTGACCGGCGGCAACACCACGGCCGGTGTCGATCCAGCGCTGAGCCGGCTGCTGTCGCGCTGAGCGTTGCCTGCGCGGCGTCGAACGCCGATCCCTCGTGAAACCGCCGCCGCGGCCACGTTACGCTCCGCCAACCTGCCGCAGTTCGTCCACGCGCTCGCCGGCGCCGGCCGCGGTCGCTCGCCACCCGTTCACTCCGGCACCAGCGGTGCGTGCGGCCGCGTGTCCTTGCAGATGATGCCGCCGCGGTCGCCGGGCGTGATGTCGCCATAGCATTCGGCAAACACCGGCGGCAGCTTCCGCGCGCCGGGCGGCGCGAGCCACAGCCGCAACAGATGCCGCTTGCGCTCCGCCTCGGGCCAGTCCTGATATCCGGTGCGCGCGTGCAGGATGGTGTGGTTGTGCAGGAACTGGATGTCGCCCGGCATGAAGTTCATGTCGAGCCGGAGCTCCGGGTCGCCTGCCAGGTCGGCGAGCATATCGAGCGCGGCGATATCCTCGGGCGTGAGCCGCGGCGCGTCGGGAAACCGCTGCGACGAGCCGATATGGAGCCGGGAATACAACACCGAGGTGTTGCCGGCATGCGGGTTGAACACCGGCGCCCGGTAGAACGGCGCCTTGCCTTCGGGCACCTCGCCGCGCCGATCCACCGGGAACGGCTGATACAGTCGCTCCAGCAGATCGGGCCGGCGTGCCAGCATGACATTGTGCACCGCCATCGAACTGACGATAGCGGAAAGCCCGCCCGACTTCGCGCGGCGCAGACACAGCAGCGCGACGACATCGCAGCGATCGATGTGGAAATTCTGGCGTTCCGAGGTCGCATAGCTGCGGACCGTGGGATCGGTCGCGCTGCTGCCGCCGAGATCGTAGACATGCCCGAGCAGATGCCCCTTCGCGTTCTGCGAGCGGGCGCTGCCGAAATAGCTGCCGATGCCCCAATAGGTGGCGGCACTCTCGGCGATCGGGCGATCCTCGACCGGCACGCCGCGCAGCAGCACGAAGCCGCGGCCGTCGAGCACCTCGGCGCGCAACCGATCGAGCACCGGACCGAGCGTTGGCAGCGGAAAGTCCTCGCGGCGGATGGCGGCGATATCGAGGCCACGCGCCTGCACCGACTTCAGTGCCGCTTCGATCTCGGCTATTTCCGCTGGCGACAGGCGATAGCTCCACTCCGCCTCACGTCCGCGCATGTCCGCGCCGATCCAGGCGGAGGGGCCTTCGATGGGCCGCCGCAACGGCAAGCTGGTGGACATCGGACGTCACCCCCGTGGCAAAGCAAGCAAGTCATCGGACACAGAGTTACACCGAGTGCACGCAGAGTTCCACCGAGTGGATTGCTATTGGCGCATAGCGCCGGAGTCTCACATCTGCGCGAAAGCGTACAAATATAGCGTTGCGTCGTTCAACGCGGACTGCAGCAGTGCAGCGACCTCGATCGGCGTTCGGCTTGATACAGCGCAGTGAGCACCAAGCTCAAATGTCAAGTTTGATATCGCGCGCCATACGACCCTTGCGTGCGACCAGCGGGGTTGGAACCCGTGCGCCGATCGCGCGGTAGGTGCCTCATCTGAACCGCTCCAGTCGATAGTGCGGATCGACGGTCTCGCCGCGTACCGCATCGGCGGTGATCCGCCCGATGATCGGCCCCAGCGTGTAGCCGTTCGCGCTGACCGCGTTGAAGAACCCCGGCAGCCCCGGCGCCTCGCCCAATATCGGCGCGCGGTCGATCGACGAATTGATCCCGGTCCATGAACGGACGAACGACAGGCAACGCAGCACCGGCAAGGCGCGCGCACAGACCCACAGGTTGCCCTCGATGTTGCGGCGCAGATTGTGTGACCGCCCGCTCGCCGGATCGAACCCGCCGAACCAGCCGCCGCCGACCAGAAAGCCGCCGCTCGCCTGCTGCTTCAGCGACAGGTGGCGGTTGGCGAGCGCGATCAGGTGTTTGGTCAGCGGCGGTGCCGGCTCGGTGACGATCACCTGCTGCACGGTGCCGGTGACCGGCAGCTCGAGCCCCACCATGCGGCCGATGCGTGCCGACCACGGACCGGTGGCGTTCACCACCCGGCCGGCGACGATCGTCCCCTTCGAGGTCTGCACGTGCCACGCCGTGCCCGCGCGCTCGATCGCCTGCACTTCGGCACCGCGCAGCAGCCGGGCGCCGGCGCGCTGCGCCAGCTTCAGCACCGTCAGCGTGCCGCGCAGCGGATCGCCGTAGCCTTCCGCCGGAACGAAGTCGGCGCCGACCATGTGCTCCGACAGCGCGGGCGCCAGTGCGCGCAGTTCGTTGGCACCGAGCACGTGGCTCTCGATGCCCCAGCGCCGCTCCATCGCCGATTTGCGACGCAGCCATTCCAGCCCCGCGGCGTCTTCCGCGAGCATCAGGCCGCCTTCGGTGCGGATCCCGAGATCCTCGCCGGCCTCGGCCGCGAACTGCTGCCACAGCGCGATCGAGCGGGGCGCCAGCGGCAGCGTGTGTGCTGCCTGGCCGCCATCCTCGGGCGTCTCGTCGGTGAAGTCGTAGGACAGCAGCTGCACATGCAGGCTGCCGGCGTTCGCGGTGCTCGCCGCCATGCCCGCCTCGTCACGTTCGGCGAGCAACACATCGACGCCGTCGCGCGCCAGGAAATACGCGCTGCACAGGCCGGCGAGGCCGCCGCCCATCACCAGCACATCGCAGTGCCGCGTCTCCTGCGGCAGCGGCGGCACGCGATGCAGTCGCACCGTCGGGTTGGGCAGTTCCAGCAGCGGGGCCTCGAACTCGGGTGCTGCGAACATCAGCGGCGCAGCCGGCACCGGACGCAGCGGTGCACGCGGTGCGGCGAACGCGTAATCGTCCGGCGCATCGGGGCAGAGCCGCGCGATGGTGGCCGAGCAGAAGCGGCCCTGGCAGCGTCCCATGCCGGCGCGCGTCGCCTTCTTCAGCGCCGGCAGCGAGGTCAGGCCATTGGCCAGCTCCTGCCGCACGCGCCCGGCGGTCACCTCCTCGCAGCGGCAGACGATGGTGTCGTCGGTAAGCGCGCCGGGACGCAGGCGGATCGGCTCGAACAGCGTCCACAGCGCATCCTGGAATGCCATTGCCCGCCGCAGCGCTGCGCGCGTGGCCGGTTCGTCCGGCGCCCCGAGGCCAAGTTCGCGTGCCGCCGCCAGGCCCGCCAGCCGGCCGCGCGCCATGGCGACCCGCGATCCGCCGAGCGCTGCGCCGTCGCCGACCGCGAATACGCCGGGCACCGAGGTTCGTCCGTCCGCGTCGGTGTCGCTCGCCAGGTGACCGAGCCCGACGTCGACGAAGCGCTGCTTCGCCCCGAGCGCACGCGCCAGACCGGTCTCCGGCTGAAACCCCAGGTTCAGGGCGACGACATCGACATCCCAGCGGCGATCGAAGGCGCGGCCCACGATGTGCGCGGACTGCACGCGGCAGTCGCCGTGAAGCTGCTTCACCCGTGCCGACCACAGCACCGGCACGCCGGCACGCTTCAGCTTGAGCAGCATGCCGAAGCCCTCGCGCACCAGGTCGGGCGAGTTGCGCGCCATGGCCCATGCCGCGCGCCACGTGGCAGGCGAGGGCCGTGGCGCCGCTTCCACCACGGCGAGCGGTGTCACGCCGCCGGCGAGCAATTCGCAGGCGAGCTGCAGGTTGAGCGGTCCACTGCCGGCGATCAGCACGCGCTCGCCGGGGCAGACGCGCTGCGCGCGAACCAGCGTCTGCAACGAGCCGGTGGTCATCACTCCGGGGAGCGTCCAACCGGGCAGCGGCACCGGCCGTTCATGCGCGCCGGGCGCCAGCACCAGCCGGCGCGGCTGGAACGTCACTGCGCGTCCGTCCACCAGCGCGGCGATCTCGTCGGCGGCGAAGCCACCCCAGACGGTGGCCTCGGTTTCGATCCGCGCGCCGGCGGCGAGCGCGCGGTCGCGCAGCCGTGCTCCCAGCAGGAACTGCGGATCGGGCGCGAGGTCGGCGTGGCTGTCGGCGAGCGGCTTGGCGTACTGGCCGCCGGTGGCGCTGCGCTCGTCCAGCACCACGACCGATGCCCCTGCCTCGGCGGCGGCGATCGCCGCGGACAGGCCAGCCGGGCCGCCGCCGACCACCAGGACATCGCACCCGCGGTGTTCGGCCTGCGGGACTTCCGGTTCGCGGCCGAGCGGCGCCAGCGGCAGCGGCGCGTCGCCGGTGACCACCATGCCGTCCGCCACCTTGGTCATGCAGGCACGCTGGCCGATGCGGCCGTCCACGGTCACCACGCAGTCGAAGCAGGCACCCATGCCGCAATGTAGGCCGCGCGGCGCGCCGCCGGCGGTGCGGCGGAACGCGACGATGCCGGCGGCAGACAGCGCGGCGCCGATGGTCTCGCCTTCGAGTGCGGCAATCGGCGAACCGTCGAACCGGAGCGTGATGGCGCGGCCGACTGGCCGGATGGTCGGATGAGACAGGCGCATTTGGTGGGTTCTAGTTGTTGCGCGGATCGGGACAAGTGACGACGATCGCGGCAGCGCAAATGGCGCGGCGATTGCTGAACAGGTGGCTTTGCTGGCGGAATGGCGGAATGACGATTGGCCCCTCCCCCCAACCCCCTCCCGCAAGGGGAGGGGGAGCATCTTGGTCTGAATACTCCCCCTCCCCTTGCGGGAGGGGGTTGGGGGGAGGGGGCGGCGACACCGGGAGGACACGATGCCCGCATCATTGATCCGCAGCCGCGCGATGATCACGCGCGCGATCGATCGCCATCGCTGGGACGAGATCGCCGACGGCGCGGTGCTCCAGGAGAACGGCACCATCACCGCGATCGGCAGCTTCGCCGACCTGCGACGGCAGCATCCGACCGTCCCGGTGATCGGCACCGGCAACGAAATTCTACTGCCGGGCTTCGTCAACGGCCACCACCATGTCGGCCTGACGCCGGTACAGCTCGGTTCACCGGATATGCCGCTGGAGCTGTGGTTCGTCACCCGGATGGTGATGCGCAACGTGAACATGTACCTCGACACGCTGTATTCGGCGTTCGAGATGATCGCGTCAGGCATCACCACGGTGCAGCATCTGCACGGCTGGGCGCCGGGGAAGCTGGCCGCGGTGGAGACGCGCTGCGAGGACGTGATCCGCGCCTACCACGATGTCGGGATGCGGGTGTCGTACTCGTTCTCGGTGCGCGACCAGAACCGGCTGGTGTATCAGGACGATGCGGCTTTCGTCGCCAGCCTGCCGGCGGAACTGCGCGGGCCGGTGCAGCGCTGGTACGACCGGTTCCAGCTTTCGCTCGACGACTTCATTGCGGTGTTCGAGGATCTGCATGGACGACACCACAACAAGAGCCGGGTGAAGGTCCAGTTGTCGCCGGCCAATCTGCACTGGTGTTCCGACGCGGCGCTGACGCGGCTGGCGGAGACCTCGCGCAAGTTCAACGTGCCGCTGCACATGCATCTGCTGGAGACGGCGTATCAGAAGGAGTATGCGCGCCGGCGCGGCGACTGTACCGCGGTGGAGTACATCGACCGTTTCGGCCTGCTCGGGCCGCAGATGACGCTGGGTCATGGCGTGTGGCTGAACGAGGCGGACATCGACCGGCTCGCCGCCACCGGGACCTGCGTCTGCCACAACTGTTCGTCGAACTTCCGCCTGCGTTCCGGCGTGGCGGCGCTGAACGTGTTCGAGGCGAAGGGGATCAACACCGCGATCGGCCTCGATGAGGCCGGCATCAACGACGACCGCGACATGCTGCAGGAGATGCGCATGGTGCTGCGGGCGCATCGCGTGCCGGGCATGGAGGACGATGTGCCGACACCGGCGCAGGTGTTCCGGATGGCGACCTCGGGCGGGGCGAAGACCACGGCATTCGGCGACCGGTTGGGCGTGCTGGAGGTTGGTCGCGCCGCGGACCTGGTGCTGATCGACTGGCAGCAGGTGAGCTGGCCGTATCTCGATGCCGAGACGCCACTGCTGGATGCGGTACTGCAACGTGCAAAGGCGCAGGGCGTGCGCACCGTGATCTGCGACGGCGAGGTGATCTACGCCGATGGCACATTCACCAAGGTGGATCGCGGCGGCGCCTTGCGGGCGCTGCACGATGATCTGAACCGGGCACTGGCGGACGACGAGGTAGAGCGGCGCAAGCTGTCGAAGGCACTGCTGCCGCACGTGAAGGCGTTCTATGCTGGGTATTTTGATCCGGGTCGCCACATGCGCCATTCTATCGCCCGAGTTCCCGCATCTGACCGGAGGCAGCACATGGCCGACTATGACCTGGTGATCCGCGGCGGCACGGTGGTGACCGCCGCCGACACGTACCGCGCCGATGTCGGCGTGCGGAACGGCCGCATCGCCGCGATCGGCGAGCAGCTGGAAGGCACCGACACGCTGGATGCCGGCGGCCTCTATGTGATGCCGGGTGGCGTCGATACACATTGCCACATCGAGCAGTTGCGCCCCAACGGCGGTGCGGACGAGGAGAGCTTTGTCACCGGCAGCACCGCCTGTCTGGCGGGCGGCACCACCACCGTCATCACCTTCGCCGCGCAGTTCAAGGGCCACGGCATCCGCGACACGCTGGCCGAGTACCATCGGCGCGCGAGCCGGGCGATGGTGGATTACAGCTTCCACCAGATCATCACCGATCCCTCCGATACCGTGGTGCGCGATGAAATACCGGAAGTGGTGGCTTCGGGCGTGCGCAGCCTGAAGGTGTTCCTCACCTACGAACCGTCGCATCTGGACGACCGCGAGTTCATCCGCGTGCTGGCGGCCGCACGGCGCACCGGCGCGCTGGTGACCGTGCATTGCGAGAACTACGAGGCGATCCGTTGGCGCACCGCGGCACTGATGGAGGATGGGCGCAGCGCGCCGAAGTATCATTCGTGGTCGCGGCCGAAGGTGGTGGAGCGCGAGGCGACCTACCGCGCGATCGCGCTCGCCGAGATGGTGGACCAGCCGATCCAGGTGTTCCACGTGTCGTGTTCGGAGGTGGCGGAGGAGATCGCGCGGGCGCAGGCACGCGGGCTGAAGGTGTGGGCGGAGACCTGCCCGCAGTATTTCGTGCTTGGCGCCGCCGACATGGATCGGCCGGGTTTCGAGGGTGCCAAGTTCATGTGCAGCCCGAGCCCGCGTGACGCCGCGACCAGTGAGGCGCTGTGGGGCGACGTGAAGCGCGGCACGCTCGATGTCGTTTCATCGGACCACAGTGGTGCCAGCTACGAGGGCGAGGGAGGCAAACGCATCCACGGCGACAACGCGCCGTTCCCGGATATTCCGAACGGCGTGCCGGGGCTCGCCGCGCGGCTGCCTCTGGTGTTCAGCGAGGGCGTGTCGAAAGGGCGGATCGATCTCAATACCTATGTGCGGCTGGTTGCGACCAACCCGGCAAAGCTGTTCGGACTGTATCCGCGCAAGGGAACCATCGCGCCTGGATCGGATGCCGATCTGGTGCTGTGGGATCCGGGCAAGCGCGTCACCATCACCAACGCGATGATGCAGCACGTGATCGACTACACGCCGTATGAGGGGATGGAGGTGACGGGCTGGCCGGTCGCCACCGTAAAGGGCGGACGCGTGGCGATGCGCGACGGCAAGGTGCAGGCGGAGCCGGGGACGGGCCAGTTCCTGCCGCGCGGACCGTACGAGATGATCAAGCCGCGCGGGACGTTGCCCGACGGTTTCGACGCATCGCGATTTGCCTAGGTAGCGGCACAACGGTCATTGCGAGCAATGACAGGGTGAACCGTAGATGACCTCCGACGCAGTCCGTCCCCAGACCGAGCTGCCGGCGCGCGCACTCGGCGCCGGTGCTGTGGGTGCGCTCGCACTGGGCGCGCTTGCCATCGGCGCTCTCGCGATCGGCTGCCTGGTGGTTGGCCGCCTGGTGATCCGCCGCGGCAGCGTCGGCACCTTGCGGGTCGGCCAGCTTACGGTGGACGAACTGAAGATCGGCCGCATTGTTCGCGGCTGAGGGTCCGCTGGCGTTCCGCGCCGCGCCGGCCGGATCGCGTCATCGCCAACACAATCTCGACGGGACACATGCCATGAAGCGGATCCGGGTCGTCCACAGGACGGAGTATCACTACCTTCAACCGGTCAGGTTCGGCCCGCACCGGGTGATGATGCGGCCGCGCGAGGGACACGATATCCACATTGTGCGCGGCGCTCTCACCGTGGAGCCGGAGGCGAATGTCCGCTGGCTGCGCGACATCTATGGCAACTCGATCGCCGTTCTGAGCTTCGCTGAACCGTCCGACAGGTTGAGCATTCTGGGCGAAGTGGATGTGGACTACATTCGCGACAGTCCGGTCGAGTGCCTGATCGATCCGGCCGCCCGATATTTTCCGTTCCAGTATGCTCCTGAAGAGCAGATCGAACTGGTTCAGTACCGCCTGCCGAGTTATCCATACGAGGGACCGAAACTCTACGAATGGCTACAGGTGTTGTACCGCCCCGGCCAGCTGATCGAAACCTTCGAGCTCCTCGGCAACCTCAACAGCCACATTCATCAGTCGGTCAAATACGTGCAGCGCGAGGATCCCGGCGTCCAGCTGCCTTGCGAGACGCTCAGGCGCGGCAGTGGTTCATGCCGCGACTTCGCGGTGCTGATGATGGAGGCGGCGCGGCATTGGGGGTTTGGCGCGCGATTTGTCACCGGCTATGTGCAGATGGGCGAAGGCCAGCATGGTGCCACCCACGCCTGGACCGAGATCTATATTCCCGGTGCCGGTTGGCATGGCTTCGATCCCACCAACAACAAGATGGTTGGCGCCGAACATATCTCGGTCGCCGTCGCCCGTGAGCAGGAGCGCGCGTGCCCGATTTCCGGCATATGGGAAGGTCCGGGCAACGCCTTCAGCGGCATGGCAGTATCGGTACAGGTGTTCCAGCTTTGAGCGGCAACGACGTCATCGGGTAGGATAGGCTCGCCCGACGCCGATTTGGCGGGCCGCATCGCCTGCGACCGAGGATCCGTGGCAGGATGGCGGCATGTCGGACGACCGGACCCACATGCGGCAATTGCACCGCGCGGCCGAACCGGATGTGCTCGCAGCGTTGCTCGAGGCGGCGACGCTGCCAGGCGATCTCGCTGCGCGCGTAGACCTGCGCGCCCGCTCGCTTGTCCATGCCGCGCGCGCCGCGCACCGGCCCGGCGCGGACGTCACCGACTTCCTGGCCGAATACGGCCTCGGCACCGCGGAAGGGGTCGCGCTGCTCTGCCTGGCCGAGGCGCTGCTGCGCATTCCGGACGCCGCCACCGCCGATGCGCTGATCGACGACCGGATCGCCGCCGCCGACTGGCAGGTGCATATCGGCCACGGCAACTCGCTGGCAGTGAATGCGTCGGCCTGGGCGTTCATGCTGACCGGCCGCGTGCTGGCGCTGGACGATGTGGCCGGTGTCATCGGCAGCGTCATCCGACGCATGGGCGAACCGGTGATCCGCGGCGCGTTGCGGCGCGGCATGCGCGTGCTGGCGCGACAGTTCATCATGGGCCGTACCATCCATGAGGCGCTGGCGCGCGCCGACCGGCGCTGGCGCTACAGCTTCGACATGCTGGGCGAGGCTGCGAAGACGCATGCCGATGCGGAACACTACCGGCTCGCCTATCTGGAAGCGATCGGCGCCGTCGGTCGCAGCCCATTGGCGAGCGCGTCGGGCATTTCGGTCAAGCTCTCGGCTCTGCATCCGCGCTACGAGCCGTTGCAGGCGACGCGTTGCGTGCCGGCGCTGATCGGCACGCTGGGCGGTCTCGCCCTCGCTGCGAAAACGGCGAACATCGGGCTCACCGTCGATGCCGAGGAGGCGGACCGGCTGGAGCTCTGCCTCGACATCTTTTCCGCAGTCTTGGGCGATCCGATGCTGGCGGGCTGGAACGGACTGGGTATCGCCGTGCAGGCGTACCAGAAGCGGGCACTGCCGCTGATCGACTGGCTCGCCGAACAGGGCCGGCGTACCCGGCATCGCATCCCGACGCGGCTGGTGAAGGGTGCCTACTGGGACAGCGAGATCAAGCAGGCGCAGGTGCAGGGCCATCCGGACTATCCGGTGTTCACCCGCAAGGCCGCAACCGACGTCAGCTGGCTGGCCTGTGCGCGGCGAATGCTGGAATGCGGCGACGCGATCCTTCCCGCCTTCGCCACGCACAACGCGCACAGCCTGGCGTTCGTCCTGGAATGCGCGGGCGAAGGCGAGTTCGAGATGCAGCGCCTGCATGGCATGGGCGAGGCGCTGTACCACGATGCGAGCTATCCGGTGCGGGTCTATGCGCCGGTCGGCACGCACGAGGACCTGCTCGCCTATCTGGTGCGCCGGCTGCTGGAGAACGGCGCCAACACCAGCTTCGTGCATCGCCTGGTCGATCCGTCGGTGCCGGAACAGGCGATCGTTGCCGATCCAGTGGCGCGGCTGCGCGGGCTCGGCGCCGATCGCAATCCGCGCATTCCGCTGCCGCGCGACCTCTATCCGGACCGGCGCAACTCTGCCGGCGTCGATCTCGCCGATCGCAGCGTCGGGCCGGATCTGCTCGCCGCGGTCCACCGGCGCGCCAGTCGCGTGACGCAAGGCACCCGCGAGATCCGCAATCCGGCTGATCGCCGCGTGCTGGTCGGTGCGATCGACGATGCCGGTGCGGCGGAGATCGACGCGGAACTCGACGTGCTCGCGCGTGGCTGGCGCGAGTGGGACATCGCCGGCGGGGCGCACCGCGCCGAGGTGCTGGAGCGCGCCGCCGATCTGATCGAGGCGGCTCGCGAGGACCTGCTGTTCCTGCTGGCGCGCGAAGGCGGCAAGACGCTGCCCGATGGCATCGCGGAGATCCGTGAGGCCGCGGATTATTGCCGCTGGTATGCTTTGCAGGCGCGCAAGGACTTCGCCGAGCCGCGTGAACTGGCGGGACCGACCGGCGAGCGGAACACCTGGACGCTCGGCGGCCGAGGCGTGTTCGCCGCCATCTCGCCGTGGAACTTCCCGCTGGCGATCTTCACCGGCCAGGTCGCTGCTGCGCTCGCCGCCGGCAATGCGGTGGCCGCCAAACCCGCCGAGCAGACGCCACTGGTCGCGGCCCGCGCCGTCGGTCTGCTGATCGAGGCGGGCGTGCCGGGCTCGGTGCTGGCACTGCTGCCGGGTGACGGAACGGTCGGCCAGGCATTGGTGAACGACCCGCGGATCGGCGGCGTCGCCTTCACCGGCGGCACCGAGACGGCACAGACGATCGCGCGATCGCTCGCCACGCGGCGGGGGCCGCTCATTCCGTTCATCGCCGAGACCGGCGGCATCAACGCGATGATCGTGGACAGCTCCGCGCTTGCCGAGCAGGTGGTGTCGGACGTGTTGACCGGCGCGTTCGGCTCGGCCGGTCAGCGCTGCTCGGCATTGCGCCTGCTCTGCCTGCAGGATGACATCGCCGACCGCGTGCTGCGCATGCTGCACGGTGCTGCCGAGACGTTGCTGATCGGCGATCCGCTCGACCCGGCGACCGATGTCGGCCCGGTGATCGACGAGGCTGCCCGGGCGGCGCTGGAACGCGCCTGCGCGCAGTATGGCGCACCGCTGTTCGCGCTGCCGCTGCCGCCCGGCAGCGAGCATGGCAGCTTCTTCGCGCCACGCGCCGTTCTGCTTGAGCATGCCAGCGCGCTCCAGGCGGAGATCTTCGGGCCAGTACTGTGCATCGTGCGCCATGCCGCCGACCGGCTGGACGAGCTGATGGATGCAATCGACGCCACCGGCTACGGCCTGACCCTCGGCATCCACAGCCGCAACGAAGCCACCCAGCGGCGCATTGCGGCGCGGCTGCGCATCGGCAACAGCTATGTCAACCGCAACCAGATAGGAGCGGTGGTCGGCGTGCAGCCGTTCGGCGGGCGTGGTCTGTCGGGCACCGGACCGAAGGCCGGCGGGCCGATCACGCTGTATCGATTTGCGGAGGAGAGGGTGGTGTCCATCAACACCGCGGCGGCAGGCGGCAATGCGGCACTGCTTGCCTCGGATGAGGGGTAGCGGGAAAAATGCTTGGGGAGACGGTCCATGATCGGCGTTGACTGGGGCACCACCAGCTTCCGCGCCTTCCGTATTGCGAAGGATGGGACAATTCGCGACCGCCGCACCGCGCTGCGAGGCCTGCTCAACGTGCCCGACAACCGGTTTGCCGATACGCTGCGCGAGGAGGTCGGTCCGTGGCTCGCCGCCGGCGAGGACCATGTGCTGCTGGCGGGGATGATCGGCAGCCGACAGGGCTGGCTGGAAGCACCCTATCTGCCGTGCCCGATCGGTGCGCCCGAGGTTGCCGCCGGATTGGTGGAGATCGAGTTCGACTGGGGGCAGGTGAAGCTGGTGCCCGGCCTGTCCGCCGCGGATGCTGCGGGTGTCGCCGAGGTGATGCGCGGCGAGGAGACGCAGGTGTTCGGCGTGCTGGGGGCGATGGGCGGCAGCGGATTGGCCTGCTTGCCGGGGACGCACTCGAAATGGGTGCGGGTCGAGGGCGGCCGGATCATCGGCTTCACCACGCACATGACCGGCGAAACGTTCGGGGCGTTGCGGGGCCACACGATTCTCGGGCGGATGATGCGCGAGGGTCCCGCGGACGGCGCGCCGTTCGACGCGGGCGTGCGGCGGTCCGCCGATCCGGGCGGGCTGCTGCACCACATCTTCGGCGCGCGCTCCTTGGTTCTGGCGGGGGGACTGGCCGAGACCGCTGCGGCCGCCTACCTGTCCGGCATCCTGATCGGCCACGAGGTTCGCGCGGCATTGGCGGAGTGTCAGGGCGAGGTGGTGCACGTGATCGGCACAGCCGAGCTGACGACGCTGTATGCGCGGGCGATCGCGGCGAACGGCGGCTACCCCGAGCGGCACGACGGCGAGGCGGCGGCGCGCGGTCTGGCGTTGATCGGCGGGCACGCCGCATGGAATTGACGTCCTGGCTCGAGCGCTGCCCGCTGATCGCGATCCTGCGCGGGGTGCAACCCGCTGAGGTGGTTGCGATCGGTGCGACCCTCGAGGGCGAAGGAATTGTTGGCGTCGAGGTGCCGCTGAACTCGCCGCAGCCAATGGAGAGCATCGCTCTGCTGGCGCAGGCGTTCGGCGAACGGCTGCTGATCGGCGCCGGCACGGTGATGACGCCGGTGCAGGTGGCGGAAATTGCCGGTGCCGGGGGCAGGCTGATCGTCACCCCGCACGCCGACGGCGCGATCGTGCGGGCGGCGAAGCGGCACGGTCTGCTGGCGGTGCCGGGGTTCTTCACCCCCGCCGAGGCGTTCGCCATGCTGGCGGCCGGAGCGGACGGGCTGAAACTGTTCCCGTCGGAGGCGGCCAGCCCCGCGGTGCTGCGTGCGCTGCGGGCGGTGCTGCCGCCGGCGACGGCCGTGCTGCCGGTGGGCGGCATCGATGCGTCGAACCTGGCGGCGTGGCGCGCGGCGGGTGCCGCCGGCTTCGGCATCGGCTCGGCGATTTATCGGGCCGGCGACAGCCCGGAGACGGTTGCGGTCAAAGCACGCGGACTGGTAAGCGCACTGGGAAGGTGACGAAAGCAGGAGAGATCCCATGCTCGATCCGACGCCGTTCCGCCCCTACGCGCCCGGTACGCAGCCTCCGTATGACGCGCCGGCCTATCGCGGGACGATCAAGCGGCATCCGAAGCAAAAGCTGCACCCGTTGCCGCACACGGTCACCGAGACCACCGGGCCCGGCTTTTCGGCCGGCCAGTTCCCGCCGCTCGCCGACATGACGATGAGCGACGGCAGGCCGGCGATCGGCGAGCGCATCATCGTGGCCGGCACCATCACCGATGAGGACGGCAGGCCGGTGCCGAATACGATGGTGGAGATCTGGCAGGCCAATGGGACCGGTCGCTACGACCATCCGGCCGACCAGCACGATGCGCCGCTCGATCCGAATTTCCATGGCGCCGGCCGGGTGTTCACCGATGAGCACGGTCGCTACCGGTTCCTCACCATCCGGCCGGGCGCCTATCCCTGGCCCAACCATCGCAACGCGTGGCGGCCGAACCACATCCACTTCTCGTATTTCGGGCCGGCGTTCGCCAGCCGACTGGTGACCCAGATGTACTTCCCGGGCGACCCGCTGCTGGCGTTCGATCCGATCTTCCATGCGGTGCCGGACGAGCATGCGCGCAACCGGTTGATTGCGGCATTCGATCTCGACATCACCGAGCCGGACTACGCACTCGGCTATCGCTTCGACGTCGTGCTGCGGGGTCGCGACGCCACGCCGATGGGGCACTGAGCGATGCCGAGCGCCACCGCCAGCCAGACCATCGGGCCGTACTGGCACCTGCTGGAGGATCCGTCCTGGGCCGACCTCACGCGGTTCGGCGCGGTGGGCGAGAAGATCACGCTGACCGGCGCGGTGCTGGATGGCGACGGCAAGCCGTGCGCGGACGCCTGCGTGGAGATCTGGCAGTCCGATCCGCCGGCGTCGGACAGTTTCCCAGGGTTCGGGCGGAGCAATACCGACAGCGCCGGGATGTACCGCTTCACCACGGTGAAGCCCGGGCCGGTGGCGGGACGTGGCAATGCACAGCAGGCGCCGCATATCGCGCTGTGTATCCTGTCGCGCGGGCTGATGCGCGGGCTGGTGACGCGGGCGTATTTCCAGGGCGAGAAGCTGAATGACGCCGATCCGCTGCTGCTGTCGATCGAGGAACCGGCACGGCGCGCCACGCTGGTTGCGCGGCCGGCGGGCGCGGGGACGTGGCGGATGGATGTGCGGCTGCAAGGTGAAGGGGAGACGGTGTTCCTTGACGTGTAGGTCCTGCCGGCGCCCGAATGCCGTGACCGGCCGCGATCTGCGGCGGCGGCGGATCGGCAGCGTCTCACTGTAGCGGTTCCTGAGATTGAATCCCACCCGCTGCGTCAAGCTGCGGCCGGCGCGGCCTGTATGCGCCGGGCAAACTCGCGGACGATCGGGCTGGTGCTGGTGAGGAGGTCCTCCGGCTCCTCGCGGTCCGGCGGCGGGAAGTCGGGCTGCGGCGGCATGCCACCATGCGCCAGGACGGAAGCTGCCCGCCGCGGGTAGAGCGAGACGTAGCGCTCTGCCGGGGTCATGGCGGCGAATTCCTTCCCGGGCGGTTCGCTGGGTTCCGGCACCGGGGCCGGTTCAGGCGGCAGCTCGGGCCCGGCGACCGGCTTGAACCAGTAGCCGGCGCGCTGCATCGCGAACGGGCGCAGCGCGTCCTCGGCCTTGTGACGTTCGGCCTGCATGCGCATCAGTGTGCGTATGCCGCTGTCGGCCTGGCGCATCATGCTGGCGGCCTGGGCACGGCAGCGGCGGACCTCGGCCGGATCGGTGCCGGCGTGTGCGGCAACGGAGCGGAGCGCGTCCCTGGCGTGGAACTGCGCGCCGACGATCAGTACCGCGCTTCGGCCTCGGCGGCATTTTCCGGCAGCAGGTGGGCGACGGCGGTGACGGCGCGTTCGTCGCGAAGGGCGCGGGCTTCCGGGGTGTCATCGGCCGGCGACGGAAGGTGGTTCAGGAGGTCGGCGTAAATCGCCCGGGAGAGGGGTTCCGGAATGTTGGGTATCACGAACATGATGGCGGAGGCGCTCCTTTGCCGCAGGCGGAAAGAGCGGAGATGGTAGTTAGTATATGTGCGTTCAATAGTCTTATTTAATAACCTGCCCGACGCCAACAGGACCTCGATTGGAAAGGAGCGGATCGTGGCGGAGCATGGGCGATCGGCGCTGCGGTTGCGGTGTGCGGCGCGCGCCCTTGCCTTGGCAGAACGCAGCGACAATCGCCGGGTAACGCAACGGCAAGCCTGCACGACGAGCTCGGTCTCGGCGGCGGTCTTCCGGGTTGACCTCCTTCCCGGGCTGTACCCGGAACCATCGTTTTCGGGTACAGCCCGGGAAGGCGGGTTGTCGGACTTGACCGACCTGGCAGGCTCAGCGGACTTGGTCGATAAGCTGGGGCCGTTTGCGCATATCGACTTGCCGAAATTCCAGAGCACAGGTGCACCCCATGCCCACCATCCCAGCCGGCAGTCCGATCCTCGGCACGCTCTGCGGCACCGACGCGACGCGGCCACGCGTCGAGCAGGTGAGCCTCGGCGGTGCCGCGGGCACGCTTGCCTCGCTCGGCGACTGGGGCATCGCGGTGATGGAGGGCGTCGCCGCCGAAGCCGCGTTGGCCCGCCCGCGGCCCGAAGGCGGGTCAAGGACAGACTTGAAATGTGCCAAGCCAACTGTCACATTTTTCGCGACAGATGACGGACAAGCCCACGGTGCCCCTCGACCATATTCCGGAAGACGTTGCTGTCAGCCGGACGGTCGCGCTGCTCGGCGGTCGACGGGCCTTGCACCGCGCGGTCCGTAACCGTCTGGAAGCGCATGACCTGCTGCAGAGCGGTCTGCCGGGCTACGCACTCAAGTACTTGGTGAGCAACATTGGCTTGCTTGGCGCGCCCCACCACGGCAGCCTGGAGAAGGCCGTCGGTATCAGCCTAAGGACCTACCAACGCCACAAAGACGCGCCCGGCAAGCCGCTAAGTCGCGAGCAGAGTGCTCGGATCTGGAAGTTTGCCGAAATCGTCGGTCGCGCGATCGAGGTTTTTGGGTCTCAGGCGGAAGCTGAAGCATGGCTCGAACGCCCTGCGATGGCGCTTGACCAACGCAGGCCGATCGACCTGTTGTCGACGCCCGCCGGCGTCGCATCGCTCGAAGACCATCTGACGCGACTTGAATACGGCGTCTATAGTTGACGCCGCTCCCGCCGCCCCTTGGGTCCGGCGAGGTGGTTTTCTGGCGGCTTGATCAGGCCAGATTCAGGCGAACGTGGGACAGTGGCGAAGGCAGCTATCGTGCCGGCGGCCGGTGGAGTTCACGTGGGGTTCGCGCCGTTTACGCCGCACTGGATCCCGCGACCGCCATCCTGGAGGTCGCCGTTCACACAACCTTCAGGACGCTTGATACCGTGCCTCACGTTCTGACATCGGCGCGCATCGCGGACGTCAGCCATGCGCACGTCATTACACCTGTCGATGTGCCGAACCCCAACTGGCTGCGGCCCGGCGCTGTCAGTGCCGGCCAACAGTCGTTCGGCGATGTCCTTCTGCGGGTCCATCCGTTCGTCCTGATCCCGAGCGTGGTATCCACCCATAGCTGGAATGTGGTTTTCGACCCGGCGGTGGCGGGCGGATTGTACGACACGACACAACAGGAGAGCTTCGCACTGGACACCCGCCTGCATCCGTCCCGGGGGCGGTGACCCGTCGCTGCCCGTCCGCGTCTTTGCAGTGGGCATCAAGGAAAGACGTGGAGGGCCCGGCCGAGCCCGGCCACGACGATCGGGTTGGGCCGGTGCCGGCGGCCGGGCTTGGCAGGTCGGACCAGCCGGGGTGGAGTGACCGCGTCACCGCCAGGAGCCCGTCCATGCCCACCAATCCCGCTGACAGCCCCATCCTGGGCACGCTCTACGGCAGCGACGCGATGCGCGCGGTGTTCGACGAACGCGCGTATTTCCAACGGATGCTCGACGTCGAGGCGGCGCTTGCCCGGGTGCAGTCGCGTCTCGGCATAATCCCGGCCGCCGCGGCCGAAGCGATCACCCGAGCCGCCCGGGTCGAGAACCTCGACACCGAGGAACTTGCCGCCAGCGCGCGCAATGTCGGCTATCCGGTGGTCGGCCTGGTCGCCGGCCTGTCCCGCGCCGCAGGCGAGGCCGGCGGCTGGACGCACTGGGGCGCCACCACGCAGGACATCATGGACACCGCGACCGTCCTGCAAATTCGCGCGGGTCTCACGCTGATCCGCAACGCGCTGGTCGGCGTGACCGGATCGCTGGCGGTGCAGGCAGAGCGGCACCGCCACACGGTGATGGCCGGGCGAACCCATCTGCAACAGGCGCTGCCGGTCACGTTCGGGCTGAAATGCGCGGTATGGATGCAGCCACTGATCGGCCACCTGCAGCGGCTCGACGCACTCCGCCCACGCGTCGAACTGGTGAGCTTCGGCGGCGCGGCCGGCACCCTCGCCTCGCTCGGCGATCGGGGTATCGCGGTGATGGAGGGGCTTGCTGGCGAACTGGGCCTCGCCGCGCCCGCCGCACCATGGCATGCAAGTCGCGACGGGTTCGCCGAGACGGCGGCGTTCCTCGCCCTGGTCTGCGGCACCCTCACGAAGGTGGCAACCGACATGATCCTGCTGGCGCAGACCGAGGTTGCCGAGGTTGCGGAACCCTATGTCGCCGGCCGTGGCTCCTCGTCCACCATGCCGCAGAAGCGCAACCCGATCGCCAGCGAATACATCCTGGCCGCCGCCCGCGCGGTGCACGCTTTGGTGCCGGTGATGTTCGGCGCGATGGCGGCCGACCACGAGCGTGCCACCGGCCCGTGGCAGGCCGAATTGCTCGCGCTGCCGCAGGCCTTCGTGTTGACGCACGGCGCGCTGCAGCACGCCGGCGCGATCGCCGAGGGCATGGTGATCGACGCCGAACGCATGCGCCGCAACCTGGCCCTGTCCGGTGGCTTGATCATGGCCGAGGCGGTGATGATGGGGCTGGCGCCGCAGCTTGGCCGCGGCGAAGCGCACCACGTGGTGAAACACGCCTGCGACACGGCGCTGGCCGAGCAGATTCCGCTCGCCGCTGCGCTGGCGCGCGACCCGGCGGTGGCGAGCCGGCTCGATCGTGCGGCGATCGAGCGTCTGACCGATCCGGCGGGTTATCTCGGCAGCGCGGATGGGTTCGTCGACCGCGTGCTCCGCGCGGCGCGGACGGTGGGCTGAGGCAGCAGAAATGACCAAAGGCAAGAATCACCAAGAACGGCGTGCGGGCCTGCGGAAATTCCGGGATGGTCCCACTTGAAACCATTACGCACCAGTGGACTCGGGCGGGTTCGCATGGCAAGGGGAGGTCGGGACGGGCCAGCGCAGGGGCGGCGTCGATCCCAGACGAACAGGGCGTCGCACGACGCCGCCGGGTGACCAAGGAGAACGTGAGTGATCAAGTCGAAGCAGGTTCTGCGCCGCAGCGCTTTGAAGATGGCAGCGGCGGCTGCGGCGTTGCCACTGGTACATATTCGGACCGCGGGTGCCGCGGGGAAGGTTTCGATCGGTTTCTGGGATCACTGGGTGCCTGCGGCCAATGACGTAATGAAGCTGCAATGCGCGGCATTCGGCAAGGCGAACCAGGTGGACGTGCAGGCTGACTTCATCACCTCGGTCGGGTCCAAGAACCTGTTGACCATTGCGGCCGAGGGCCAGGCGAAGACGGGCCACGACGTGCAGCAGTTCCCCGGCTGGGAAGTGCAGAACCACGCCGACCAGCTCGAGCCGATCGATGACGTGATGAGTGGGCTCGCCGCCAAATTCGGACCGACCAGCGCGGCGAGCGAGTATCTGTTCAAGGTCAAGGGCCACTGGATGGCGGTGCCGGCCAGCTCCGGCACGCAGAACAAGGGGCCGTGCGGGCGCATCTCGATCCTGAAGGAGGCGGCGGGCATCGACGTGGTGAAGCTGTATCCGCCATCGGCGGACGCGACGCCGGAGGCAGCGGACTGGACCTATGATGCGATGCTGAAGGCGGCGGAGGCCTGCCACAAGATCGGCAAGACCTTCGGCATCGGCCTCGGCGTCACCGCCAATTCCGTCGATACCGCGGGCGCGCTGTTCGCCGCCTTCGGGGCCGAGGTGGTGAGCGCCAAGGGCGACATCACGGTGCGATCCGACGCGGTGCGCGAGGTGCTCGAGTACGCCCAGAGGCTGGTGAAGTTCCTGCCCGCCGATGCGGTCAGCTACGACGATGCCTCCAACAACCGCGCGCTGATCTCCGGGCAGAGCGCGCTGATCTGGAACCCGCCGTCCGCCTGGGCGGTGGCGAAGCGTGACGCGCCGACGATCGCGGCCGACTGCTGGACGTTCCCGGCGCCGAAGGGTCCGAAGGGCCGCTACGTGCCGCTGGGCGCGTTCGCCTGGGGAGTTTGGAATTTTTCCCCCAACAAGTCAGCCGCCAAGGAGCTGATCGCATATCTGTGTCAGCGCGAACAGGTGGAGGAGCGATGCAACGCCTCGCTTGGCTACGACATCCCGCCGTTTGCCAGCATGACCGACTTCAAGATCTGGGATGAGGTCGAGCCGCCGAAAGGCACCGTCTACCATTACCCGATCCGCAAGTCGCAGCAGCAGGAGAACTGCATCGCCGTCGCTCCGGCTCCGCCGGATGTCGCGGTGCAGATCTACAACCGCGGCACCTTGTCGACGATGTTTGCCAAGCTGCAGGGCGGCCAGTCGATCAAGCAGGTGCAGGACTGGGCGCAGGACGAGTTGGAAGGCTTTGCACGCTGACCGTTTCGCGCCAGGCGGCTGCAACGCTGGCGTTGCACAATGCAACGCCAGCCGCTAGCGTGGTGAGACAATAATAACATACCCCGTGATCCTTTGCTCGAATTTGCGGCAGAGGTGCAGTCGACGAGGGCGGGACAACCGCCACGGGCAGGGGTTTGGCTTTGGGCGCGGTCCGATAACGCCGGACCGGCGCGGGAGGTACGTGGATGGCGAGGCTGCATCGCGGCTCGCATTACAGTCCGTCAAGATTGGGAGCGCATCGCGGCTGCCTGGCCCGGGCGCGTGCGGAGCCTGGCGCGCAATGATGCGTTGGCGAGCAATGATGCGTTGGGAATGTCCGCCGTCGCGGCGGGGTAAGGGAGAATAGAATGGCCGACGGCACCAGCGTTCCTGTTGGCGTGATGACGCCGGGCATGGTGGGCAGCCGCCGTGCCGGCAGCATGAGGCGCTTCACCCAGCGGCGGTCGACCATCGCGTTCTTTCTGTGCCTGCCGCTGATCGTGCTGGTCGCCGGCTTTGTGGTCTATCCGGCGTTCTATGCGATCTGGCTTTCCATGCTGAACAAGAAGATGACCGCGTTCGTCGGCCTGTCGAACTTCGCGTTCCTGCTGAAGCGCAACACCTTCCAGCTGGTGATCTTCCAGAGCTGTCTGTTCGCGGTCACCGCGGTGGTGTTCAAGGCGCTGTTCGGCTTCATCCTGGCGCACCTGATGCACAACATTCCCGGCAAGAACCAGCGCATCTGGCGCGGCCTGCTGCTGGTGCCCTGGGTGATTCCGCTGGCGCTGTCCACGCTGACCTGGTGGTGGATGTTCGATCCGTCCTATTCGGCGTTCAACTGGATTTTGAACCAATTCGGCTTTGCCTCGGTGCCGTGGCTCGGCATCGGCTGGATCGCGCGGTTCTGCACCATCACGGTGAACGTGTGGTTCGGCACGCCGTTCTTCATGATCATGTATCTTGCCGCGCTCAAGTCGGTGCCGGAGCAGCTTTACGAGGCGGCGGCGATCGACGGCGCCAGCGCGGTGCAGAAGCTGTTCTTCGTCACCCTGCCGATGATGCGCAACATCATCGCCATCACCGTGCTGTTCAGCCTGATCGTCACCTTCGCCGACTTCGACATCGTCCGCATCCTGACCGGCGGCGGACCGCAGGACATGACGCACGTGTTCGCCACCTACGCGTTCCAGGTCGGCATCCAGTCGGGCGACATCCCGCTGGGCGCATCGGTGAGCCTGTTCATGTTCCCGATCCTGGCGGTCTCGGCGTTCTTCGTGCTGCGTGGCGTCACCCGTCGCACCAAGGAGATCGCGGCATGAGCTCGACAACGGCCATAGCCGGCGAGGTTCCGCGTGCCCGGCGCACGCATAACAGCCTGCACCGTCAGCGTACCTGGGCGCTGTGGGGCAGCTATATCGCGCTGAGCGTGTTCGTGGTGATCTTCCTGGTGCCGCCGTTCTACACGCTGATGACCAGCCTGAAGACCTCGGCCGAGATCGGCGCGGAGTCGGGCAGCCCCTGGATCGTGCATCATCCGACGTTCGAGAATTTCTGGTACCTGATCACCTATCCGAACTTCCAGACCTACTACATCAACTCGGTGCTGATCACGATCGTGGTCGTCGCGATCAGCATCACGATCGCCGTGCTGGCCGCGTTCAGCCTGTCGCGGATGGGTTTCTGGGGCAGCCAGACGCTCGCCACCGGGGTGTTCCTTACCTACCTGATTCCGGCCTCGCTGCTGTTCCTGCCGCTGTTCAAGATCATCGGCTGGCTCGGGCTGATCAACAACATCTGGTGCCTGGCGATCCTGTATCCCACCTTGGCGGTACCGTTCTGCACCTGGATCATGATCGGTTACTTCAGCTCGATCCCGAAGGAGCTGGACGAGGCCGCGCTGATCGACGGCGCGGGTTATCTGCAGATGCTGTGGACGATCTTCATCCCGGTGGCGATGCCGGGGATCATAGCGGCCACCATCTTCGCATTCACGGTGAGCTGGGGCGCCTTCCTGTACCCGCTGGCCTACCTGTACACGGCGAACCAGATGGTGCTGACCGTCGGCATTATCAGCGACCTGATCCGCGGCGACGTGTTCCTGTGGGGCAAGATCATGGCAGCCGTCGTGCTTGCGTCACTGCCGCCGATCCTGATCTACGCCTTCCTGATGGACTACTACGTTGCCGGCCTGACGGCCGGCGCCACCAAGGGATAGTGCTGGTGCACTGCCGCACGATCTCGTCATCCCCGCGCAAGCCTGGACCCAGGCGGAGCAGTTCGTCAGCTGCCCCTGGGTTCCCGCGTGCGCGGGAATGACAGCCTTAACCGCAAACCACGAGGGAACGACAAGACCATGGCTGAAGTCTCCTGCCGCAAGGTAGTCAAGAACTACGATGGCGGCGTGCAAGCGGTGAAGGGTATCGACCTCGAGATCGCCGATCGCGAGTTCGTCGTGCTGGTGGGACCCTCGGGCTGCGGCAAATCGACCACGCTGCGCATGATCGCCGGCCTGGAAGAGATTACCGAGGGCGAAATCTGGATCGGCGGCGACGTGGTGAACGATGTGCCGCCGCGCGATCGCGACATTGCCATGGTGTTCCAGAACTACGCGCTGTATCCGCACATGAGCGTGTTCGACAACATGGCGTTCGGGCTCAAGCTGCGGAAGTTCCCGAAGGACGAGATCAAGCGCCGGGTGGACGAGGCGGCACGCATCCTCGACATCGGCATGTTGCTCGACCGCAAGCCGCGCGCGCTGTCGGGCGGGCAGCGGCAGCGCGTGGCGATGGGGCGCGCGATTGTGCGCAACCCCAAGGTGTTCCTGTTCGACGAGCCGCTGTCGAACCTGGACGCCAAGCTGCGGGTGCAGATGCGCACCGAGATCAAGAAGGTGCACCAGACGGTGCGCACCACCACGGTGTACGTGACCCACGACCAGGTGGAGGCGATGACGCTGGCCGACCGCGTGGTGGTGATGAACCACGGCGTGATCGAGCAGGTCGGCTCGCCGCAGGATCTGTACCACAATCCGACCACGCGGTTTGTGGCGGGCTTCATCGGTTCGCCGGCGATGAATTTTCTGCCGGTGCGCGTGCAGGACGGCAGCAACGGCGGACTGGCGGTGCGCGTTACCGATCAGATCGTGCTGCCGGTTCCGCCGGCGCGCGTGGATCGCTACGGCAAGCACAAGGGCCGCGAGATGGTGCTTGGGCTGCGGCCGGAGCATCTGTTCGAGTACCACGAGACCGGCCGTCCCGGCTGGGCGCGCGTCGATCTGCCGGTCGACGTGGTCGAGCCGATGGGGATGGAGACGATGGTCCACTTCTTCGTCGGCCACGATCCGGTGTGCGCCCGCGTCGATCCGGCGACCCACGCCGAACCTGGCGAGATGCTGCCGCTGACCGCGGACCTGAACCAGATGCACCTGATGGAGCCCGACAGCGGGCGGGTGGTGTAAGGGGCTGGGCGCGTGCCGGCCAACCGCATCACAGATTACTGCGACGAATGACTGGACCGATCCTTAAACCGATCGGGGCTCCAGCCATGACGGCAACGGTGCAATCCGTCGGCGCCCCGAAAATATATTGACCGGCGAACGGAACTCCCGCTAACCAGCCAAAAAGGCTGCAAACTAAAAAAGCGGGGAGCAACGTCGTGGACCTTCCAGGTGCAATCGCCGCCATCGGCGCACTGGGGACTGCCGCTTACGGCCTGGTCGACGCCTCGAAGGCGTTCTGGGGCGGCCCGTCCAATTTCGGCTTCGGGTTCATTCAGGAATGCCTGGAGCCCTTCGCCAATGCTCTGGCCATCGCCGATGCTGGCGGCGTGCACGGGCGCGTCGCCTTCCTCAACACATTGAAGGCGAACTGGCTGAACGGCGTGGCGATGGCGGATCAGAAGGCCACCGCGAAGGCGCTGATCCATCTGGGCCTCACGTCTGCCGGCGCCCCCGCTCTCGCGCAGGCAACCGGTCTCGACGCGGCTGCTCTGACGGCGCTGGCAACGAAGGTCCAGACCGGCGAGGCGCTGCTGCCGAACGAAGTCACCCTGTTCGGGCGCTTCGACGCCATCGTATCGGCCAAGCTGGATACCGGTTTCGAGCGCGCCGACCAGCGCTACCGGAATGCGGCCAAGGCGCTCGCGTTCGGCGTCTCCGTGGTGCTGGGGCTGGTGGGCGCGCCGATCGTCGGCGCCAACGCGGCGGTAGGCCTTCTGGTTGGCGTCGTCGCAACACCGTTGGCGCCGGTGGCGAAGGACCTCGCGTCGTCACTGTCCGCTGCCACCAAGGCAATCAGCGCAGTCAAGCGCTGAGCGATGACCTACTTTATCAACTGCCGCAGTCAGGCGGTCGGTGGCAGCGTCGTCGATCCCTATATCCTGGAGGGCGACGGCACCGCCAGCCCGCCCGCGCTGCGCGCAATCGGTTCGATCGAACTCCAGAATTTGGTGGCCGGGCGAAATGTCCTGATTGCAACGCACGGTTTCAATGTCTCGTATCAACACGGGGCGTGCTCGCTGGGCAATCTCGATGCCTACCTGGCATCGCTCGGTGGCCTCACCGCGTCGGATCTCTACCTCGGCCTGCTGTGGCCGGGCGACTTCTGGATTCCGGTCATCAACTACCCGTTCGAGGGCGGCCATGCGATGGATTGCGGCCGTCGCGTCGCGGCCTTCTGCAACAACCAGCTCGCCGCGGCGCAGAGCATTTCCTTTGTGTCCCACAGCCTGGGAGCGCGCGTCGTGTTGCAGGCGGTCGCGGGCATGTCGCGTCGTGCCAGCTCGGTCTGCCTGCTGGCCGCAGCGATCAACCGCGACTGTCTCGCCACCGAATACAACGCCGCGGCGGCAAACTGCGACGCGATCACGCTGCGCGCCTCGCATGCCGATCTGGTGCTGAAGCTCGCTTTCCCGGCCGGCGATCCGGTTGCCGACCTGTTGCATGCCGACCACCAGCTGTTCGAGACGGCGCTGGGATATGCCGGACCACTCGCGCCGGTCGCGTCTCCGGTCCTGTCGCCGTGGCAGATCCCAGACAGCTGTGGGTATGACCACGGCGACTACCTGCCGCCGTCGTCGGGACCGCTGCCCGATCCGCGCCCCGCTCCCAAATGGCCACGCGCCGCGAACTTCATCCTGCGCACCTGGCTGGGTCAGCGTCCGTCCTGGCCCTAGGCCGCACGGACGGTGTGGGACCGGCACAGGCTACTGGCCGGCGAACCGCGCCGGATCGATCGCCGCGACGATACCGGACGCCGCACCGGGGTCGCGCCCGGCGACCAGGTCCGCCACCAGCCGCCCAGCGGCCGGCGAGGTCTGGATGCCATAGCCGCCCTGCCCCACGCACCAGAAGAAGCCCTCCCCCGCCCGGTCCCATCCGAACGCCAGGCTGCCGTCCTGGGTAAAGGTGCGCAGCCCTGACCAGCTCCGCTCGACCCGCTGCACCGTGATGTCCAGTGCCTGCTGCATGCGGTCGATCGCGATCGCGACGTCCATCTCGTCGGGCTGCACGTCGTGCGGGTGCATCGGCGTCTGGTCGGCCGGCGAGACCATCAGCCGCGTGCGCGCCTCGGTCCGCGCGTACCAGGTCTGGTGCACGTCGTTCAGCAGCGGCCAGTGGTCCACGTGCCAGGGCGTCGGATCGATGATGACGCCGGTGCGCCGGCACGGCGTGAGGCCGAGCCGGGCGACCCCTGCAATGCCCGCCACCTCGTCGCCCCAGGCGCCGGCGGCGTTCACCACCACCGGGGCGCGGAACACGTCGCCGGCATTGGTGTGCACATCCCAGGTCCCGTCGCGACGCTCGATGCGCCCGGCGCGATGGCGCAGCGCCAGCACGCCGCCATGGGCGCGCAACCGGCGGAGGAAACCCTGCTGCAGCGCGGGCATGTCGCGACGTGCCCGCTCGGTCTGCCTCATGGCGGCGGCGATCAACCGCGACTGCCTGGTCAGCGAATACGCCGACGCCGCGGCCGGCAGCGGGGCGATAACGCTCCGGGCGTCGCACGGCGATCTCGTGCTGCGGCTCGCTTATCCGGTTGGCGACCCGATCGCTGATCTCTTGCACGCCGACCACACGCTGATCGAGGCGGCACTCGGATACGTCGGACCACCAGTACCGGCCGCGTCCCCTGTCCTGTCTCCCTGGCAAATCCCCGATGCCGAGGATTACGGGCATGGCGACTATTTGCCGCCGTCGACCGGGCCGCTGGCTAATCCGATGCTGTTGGCGAAATGGCAGAAGGCCGCCGGTTTCGCACTCCGCACCTACCTCGGCCAAAGTCCATCTTGGTGTTAAGTCCGAACCGAGCGACGCCATCAGGTAAATCGTTGCGGAATGGCGCCCGCGATCGATACAGTTCGGTTTCAGCCGCAGAGATCGGAGGCGACATGGACTATCCCTATGACCTCGGCCCCTACTCCCGGACGGTGACCACCGGCTCGGCGGACGCCCAGCGCTGGTTCGACCATGGCCTCAACTGGTGCTTCGGTTTCCACCACGAGGAGGCGATCCGCTGCTTCGAGCAGGCGCTGGAGGCGGACCCGAACTTTGCCATGGCGCATTGGGGCGTCGGCTACGCCGCTGGGCCGAACTACAACTTCCCCTGGGAATTGATGGATCCCGCCGGCAAGGCCGCGGCACTGGCCCGCTCCTACGACGCCTCCCGCGCCGCCCTCGCGTTGGCCGGCGGCGTCACCGCGCCGGAACGCGCGCTGATCGAGGCGCTGCCCGCCCGCTATCCGCAGCGCGACCCGATCGACGACCAGCGCGCGTGGAACGACGCCTTCGCCGACGCCATGCGGCTCGTGCACCGCGCGCATCCCGACGACCTCGATCTGCGCTGCATCTTCGCGGAAGCGATCCTCAACCGGACGCCCTGGCAGATGTGGGACCTGCGCAGCGGCGGGCCCGCGCCCGGCGCCGGCACGCTCGAGGCGCGCGAGGTGCTGGAGTCCGCATTCCGCGATCTGCCCGGGGCGATGAACCACCCCGGCCTGCTGCATCTGCACGTCCACCTGATGGAGATGTCGCCGCATCCGGAGGCGGCGCTGGTCACCGGCGACCGGCTGCGCGAGGTTTCCCCCGACATGGGCCACCTGACGCACATGCCGACCCACATCGACATCCAATGCGGCCACTACCGCGACGCGCTGCACTGGAACCAGAAGGCGATCGTTGCGGACCGCAAGTTCTACGACCGCGCCGGGCCGATGAATTTCTACTCCGGCTACCGCATCCACAACTACCACTTCGCCGCCCACGGCGCGATGTTCCTCGGCCAGTACGCGCCCGCCATCGCCGCGGCCGACGAGCTGATCGAGACCATGCCCGAGGCGATGCTGCGGATTCCCTCGCCGCCGATGGCGGATTTCTTCGAGAGCTACGTTGCCATCCGCCAGCACGTGCTGATCCGCTTCGGCAAATGGCGCGAGATCATCGCGCAGGATCTGCCGGCGGACCGCGACCTGTACTGCAACACCGTGGCGATGATGCACTATGCCAAGGGCGTCGCTCACGCGGCGCTGGGGGAGGTGCCGGCGGCGGAGGCCGAACAGGCGCTGTTCCGCGCGGCCGCGCAACGTGTGCCCGGGTCGCGGCAGATCCACAACGTGAAGTGCGAGCAGCTGCTGGCGATCGCCGAGCAGATGCTGGCGGGCGAGATCGCCTACCGCCGCGGCGAGCACGACGCGGCGTTCGCCCGGCTGCGTGCCGCGATCGCGCTGGAGGACGACCTGCCGTACGACGAGCCGTGGGGCTGGATGCAGCCGGTCCGCCACGCACTGGGCGCGCTGCTGCTGGAGCAGGGCCGCGCGGCGGAGGCCGAGGTGGTGTATCGCGAGGATCTGGGTCTTGGCGGCGCGCTGCCGCGGGCGCAGATCCATCCGGACAATCTGTGGGCGCAGCGTGGGCTGCTCGACTGTCTGGAGCGCCGCGGCGAGACCGCGGAGGCCGCGCTGATCCGCCAGCGCGTGGAGTTCGCGGCGGCCCGCGCCGATGTGCCGGTGTCGGTATCGTGCTTCTGCGCCCGCGGGGAGGCTGCGTAGGCCGCATCCGCACGGCGTCGCCCCCGGCGGTCGACGCGGCGCGACGGTCGGTCAATTCGGAAACAGGCTGCAGAACGCCTGATTGGCCTCCATATTGTCGCCGACATCCCCGCTGGCATCGAGCTTGCGAACCCAGCCGTCGGGCTTGTCGGGGCTCGCGGCGGCGCCGCAGTTGGTGTGCACCCAGTGCATCCCGACATCGCCGCCGGAGTAAGGTTCGCCGCACAGCTCCAGCCGGTCGCCGGTCCGGATGGAATCGAGCGGCGCCGGGACGCCGTTCTGATTTCGGTGGTAGCCGTTGGCGAAGACGTTATCGATCGCGACGTCATAGCTAGTGCCGTCGTCGCCACGCAGCGTCAGATGGGTGTGCGACAGATGCACGCCGTGCAACGGCCTGCCGCCGCGGAACGACGGCCCGTCCGTGACGGTGCCGACGAGAAGGCTGCCGTCGGCCTGCTGGCAACTGGCAGCGTCAGCGGTCTGGTCTGCCAAGGCCAGCGACGGCAGCAGCAACAGCAGGATGATAGGAAGATACACACGCGCCATGACGCTGGTCCCCTGGTTCGAGCCTCGGTGCACTCGTGCCTTCGATCGTGCTGCGAATATGCCGCGGATCGGTGCGTGGCAATATCGCAATGCGATCAGCGCGGCTTCCGCAGGTGAGCGTCCGGGCGGCTGAAGCGGCGCTGTGTCGGTGCTTGCCTGATCGGCCCAGACGCGGAACCATGAGGCGGAAGTCGGGAGGGCAGCAGCCATGGTCGATCTGGTGGTGCGCGGTGACACCGTGGTGACGCCGCAAGGGGTGGGAGCCTACGACATCGCGGTCACCGGCGAGCAGATCGTCGCGGTCGCCGCGAAGGGCAGCCTGCCGGTGCCCGATGGCGCGCGGCTGATCGATGCGGGGGGAAAAATCGTCATGCCCGGCGGCATCGATCCGCATGTACACTGCAAATGGCACCTGCCGAATCCCGACGGCAGCGCGGGACTGACCGAGCCGCCGGACGTGGTGGGTCGCGCCGCGGTACATGGCGGCACCACCACGATGATCGACTTCACGCGCGCCAGCCAGGGCGCCAACATCCAGGACGCGATCGCGCAGCGCGAGGCTGACTGGAAGGGCCACTGCGCATGCGATTACGCGCAGCACATCATGGTGGAAGGCGCATTGCCGCTGGACCTGCCCGGCCAGTTGGCGGAAGCGATCCAGGCCGGCTTTCCGACGGTGAAGATCTTCACCACCGACATCACGCCGTCGCGCAAGGGACGCATGGTGGATTTCGGCGACATCTGGGAAGTGTTCCAGGTGCTGAAGGCAAACGGCGGTCTCGGCGTGATCCACTCCGAGGACAACGACATCGTCATGCACATGTACGGCAAGCTGATCCGCGCGGGCCGCACCGGCTTCGCCAACATGGCCGAGGTGCACAACACGCTGTCCGAGGACATCTCGTTCCGCCGCGTGATCCGGCTGGCGGAGAAGGTCGGCGCGACGCTCTACATGATGCACACCTCGGCCGCGTCCGGCGTGAGCGCGATCCGCGAGGCGCGGGCGCGCGGCGTGCCGATCTACGGCGAGTCACTACATCAGTATATGCTTTACACCAGCGAGGACTATAACCGGCCGAACGGGCAGATCTATCACACCTATCCGTCGCTGAAGTCGGCCGAGGACCAGGCGGCGCTGTGGGCGGGCACGCTCGATGGCTGCATCAACTGCGTCGCCACCGACGAGATCTGCTGCACGCTGGCCAAGAAGCTGCAAGGCGTGCGGATCGACGACACTACCGGCGGCAATGCCGGCGTCGAGCCTCGGGTGGCGCTGATGTACACCGAGATGGTGGGCAAGCGCGGCTATTCGCTGTCGCGCTATGTCGATCTGGTGTCGACCAACGCGGCGAAGATCATGGGGCTGTATCCGCGCAAGGGCGCGTTGGCGGCGGGGTCGAATGCCGACATCTGCGTGCTCGATCCGGCGGACCAGCGGGTGATCCGCGCGCAGGATCTGCACGAGGCGGACTACACGCCGTGGGAAGGCCGCAAGATGGCGGCGTGGCCATGTCTGACGGTGCTGCGCGGCAAGGTGGTGGTGGAGAACGGCGCGTGGCAGGGCTCGCTGGCCGACGGCAAATGGCAGCATCGGAAGATCGCCCCGGAATTGCTGGCGGGGCCGATGTTGCAGTGATGGTGGATTCGGAATGATATGAGTTTCCCCCTCCCCTTGCGGGAGGGGGTAGGGGGAGGGGGCCGTGCCGCTTCCCCGGCCCCCTCCCCCTACCCCCTCCCGCAAGGGGAGGGGGAGGACTTTGGACCCACCAATGCTGAACTGCGCGCGCTGCTGATCGATTGTGCCTCGCTGTGGCAGATCGATGCGCGGATTGTGGCTTGCACAGATGGCATCGAGATCGTCGCAAACAACAGCACCTTCCTGTTGCAGCGCGCGCCGCGCGACATGCGCCCGATCCGCTGGCTGCTGCACACGCCGGAGCGACGCGCCGCCAATCGCCCGCCGCGTGCTGCGCCGTCGATCGGCGCCGCGCTCACCGCATTGCGGAACGCGCTGGGTGCGGAATCCGGCAACAAACTGAGGATCGGTGCATCGCCATGAAACCGGATGAACGAGGTCTGGCACTATCCACCGACAGCGCCGAGGCGGTGACGCTGTTCGACCGCGGGGTGGAGCACTACCTTAAGTTCCATGCCGACACGATGGTGCTCGCCCACCGCGCGATCGCCGCCGACCCCGGCTTCGTCATGGGCCACTGTCTCAAGGCCTATCTGCTGCTGATGGCGGCCAATCCCGCCAATCGGGCGCAGATCGATGCGACACTGGCGAGTGCCCACGCGGGCGCCGCCAATGTCACCGCGCGCGAACGAATGCATCTCGCCGCCGCGGACGCCTGGCATCGCGGATCGCTCGACGACTCCTTCGCATCATGGCGGCAGATCCTGGACGCTGACTCGACCGATCTGCTGGCGTTCCGTATCTGCGACACCATCTGGTTCCGTCATGGCCAGACGCAGCCGATCCTCGAGCAGGCAGACCGCGTCGCGCCACGCTGGTCCGCCGAGCTGCCCGGCTACGATTGTGCGCAGACCATCTGGGCGTTCGCCCATGAGGAGGTCGGCGACACCAAAGGCGCCGAGAAGGCGGTGGATGCGGCGCTGGAACGCGATCCGACCAACTACTTCGCGCACCATGTGAAGGCGCACGTCATGGACACCGACTGCCGCGCGCGCGAGGGCAGCGACTGGCTTGGCACGCAGGTGAGCAACTGGTCGCTGGGCAACAACCTGATCCATCACCTGTGGTGGCACCGCGCATTGCTGCGGCTCGATCTCGGCGAAGTGGACGCGGTGATGGCGAGCTACGATCAGGACATCCGCAACTTCGACGACCCGATGACCAAGGCGACACCCGACCACTACGTCGATCTGCAGAACGCCGCCGCGCTGCTGTGGCGGCTGAACAGCTGGGCCTCGATGTGGGCAACCGGTGGGACGAGTTGGCTGACAAGGCCGAGGCCCGCATCGGGGAGGCCGGGCATCTGCTGATGGTGCCGCATCTGATGCTGGCGCTGGTCGCGACCGGGCGCGACGCGGCGGCGGCTAAATTCGTTGCCGCGCTGCGAGACCTCGCCGCCGACCCCTCGTTGTGGACCGCGCCGGCGATCGCCGATGTGGTCATTCCGGTGTGCGAGGCGGCGCAGGCGCACCGCCGCGGCGACCATGCCCGGGTGGTCGATCTGCTGGCGCCACGCCAGGCGCGGATTCGCCTGCTCGGCGGCAGCAACGCGCAGCGCGACATGTTCTTCCAGATGCTGGTCGACTCCGCCATGAAGGCGGAGCGCCGCGACGTGGTCTCGACCATGATCGCACACGAGGCCACCACCCGTGCCGTACCGCCGACGCAACGGGCCGGCTATGCCGCCGCGGCGCGGTGGTTGCATTCTTGACACTGTCCGACCCCAACTGTAGCAAGCCCCCGCCTTCCGGCGGGGCATCCTGCCAGGAGCGGACATGAGCGAGGAACCGGGCGAGGACGAGCCTCCCTCCTTCGAGGAGAGGCTGAAAGCCGCCCGCGGCAGGCAGGGGCTCGATGCCCCGCCGCCTTTGTCAGCCCGGGATTCCGGTGACATGGGCGGCATGAGTCCCTGGGGGATCGGCCTGCGGGTGGGCGCCGAGTTGGTCTCGGCCCTGGTCGTGGCGGTCGCCATCGGCTGGGGGCTGGGATATCTGTTCGGCGGCAAGCCCATCTTCATTGCGGTGTTCGTCCTGCTGGGCGGCGCGGCTGGGATACTCAATGTCTGGCGCCTGTTCGCGCCACGACCGACACGAGGACCGAAGGTCCAGGACGGGGGACGATAGTGGCGGCCGGAGGATCGATCGACGCGCTGGGCCAGTTCCAGTTGCATCCCGCGCTGGGCCGTATCGGCGCCTCGGTGAACTTCACCCAGGCCAACCTGATGATGGTCGTCGCCGGCCTGCTGACCTTCGGTTTGCTGTGGCTGGGGATGCGGCCGCGCGCGATGGTGCCGGGGCGGCTGCAGGCGGCCGCGGAGATGGCATACGAGACCGTGCTCGGGATGTGTACCGAGACCATCGGCCCGGAAGGCCGCGCGTTCTTCCCGTTCGTGTTCACGCTGTTCTTCTTCATCCTGTTCGGCAACCTGCTGGGCGTGTTCCCGCTGTTCTTCACCTTCACCAGCCACATCGCGGTGACCTTGGCGCTGACGGTGTTCGTGGTCGGGCTGGTGACGGTGGTGGGGCTTCGCCTCCATGGCTGGCATTTCTTCAGCTACTTCGTGCCGCAGGGCGTCCCGGCGGTGCTGTTGCCGCTGCTGGTGCCGATCGAGGTGCTGTCCTACGTCTCACGGCTGATCTCGCTGTCGGTGCGGCTGTTCGCCAACATGATGGCCGGCCACGTGATGCTGGAGGTGTTCGGCGCCTTCGTGGTGATGCTGGGCGCCGCCGGGGTGATCTTCTGGATCCCGGCCGCTTTCTCGCTGTCGGTGAACGTGGCGCTGATCGGCTTCGAGCTGCTGGTGGCGACCTTGCAGGCCTACGTGTTTGCCGTGCTCACCTGCATCTATCTGCACGACGCGGTGCATCTCCACTAACCAAAAGGAATCTCGAACATGGATCTCGCTTCCGCAAAGGCCATCGGCGCGGGCATCGCCGTGATTGCGCTGTCGGGCGTCGGCGTCGGCATCGGCTACATCTTCGCCGCCCTGGTGAGCAGCGTGGCGCGCAACCCGGCGGCGCGCGAGCGCGTGTTCGGCCTCGCCATTCTCGGGTTCGCGCTGACCGAGGCGGTCGCGCTGTACGCGCTGGTGATCGCGTTCATCATCCTGTTCGTCTGATGCGCCAAGATCGTCATCCCCGCGCAAGCGGGGATCCAGGGGCAGCTTGCGCGGTGCTTCGCCTGGGTTCCCGCTTGCGCGGGAATGACGGATTTGTGTGGGCGCTGTTCGCCGCACTGCTGCTGCCGGCTGCCGCGCGGGCGGAGGGCATGCCGCAGCTCGACTTCGCCAATCCGCTCACCACCAGCCAGGTGGTGTGGGGCGCGATCATCTTCGCGGTGCTGTATGTGCTGCTTGCGCGCATCGGCCTGCCGAGGGTGGGCGAGGTGCTCGAACAGCGCGCGCGGCACATCGCCGCCGACCTGGCGACTGCGCAGGCGTCCAAGTCGCGCTCCGATGCTGCGGCGAAGGAGGTGGCGGAGGCAACGGCGCGCGCGCGAGCCGAAGCGCAGGCGGCGATCAACGCGGCGCTCGAGGTGGCGAACCAGGAAGCGGCGGGGCGGATCGCGGCGCTGAACGAGCGGCTGGAGCGGCAGTTGCATGAAGCCGAGGCGCAGATCCACGCGGCGCGCACTGCGGCATTGCGCGCGCTGCGCGAGGTGGCGACCGAGACGGCGGCCACCGTGATCGGCCGGCTGACCGGCGCGCCGCCCGATCAGGGTCGATTGGACGGCGCGATCGGTGCGGCGCTGGCCGCGCGCCGGATCGGCTGAGGGGGCGGTACCATGCACGAGGAACCGGGCTTCTTCGCCGAACCCCGCAACTGGGTGATCATCGCGTTCATCCTGTTCTTCGCGATTTTCGGGCATAAGCTGTGGTCGGCGCTGGCGGCGATGCTGGACGACCGCGCGGCCAAGGTGCGGGCGGAACTGGACGAGGCTGCGCGGCTGCGCCAGGAGGCCGAGGCGATGCTGCGCGACGCCGAGACCCGGCGGGCCGAGGCGCTGCGCGAGGCACAGGCGCTGATCGAGGGCGCCAAGGTGGAGGCCGGCCGGGTTGCCGCCGCCGCCGCCGCGGAGGCTGAAGCCGCAGCGCGGCGGCGAGAGCAGATGGCGATGGACCGGATCGCCTCGGCCGAGAAGGCGGCGGTAGACGAGGTGCGGCTGACCGCGGTTGAGGTGGCCACTTCGGCGGCGCGGCAGGTGATCGGCGAGGGGCTGACGGCGGATGCCGATGGGCGGCTGATCGACCACGCGATCGCGCAGTTGCCGAGTGCGCTGGCTAGCCGAAGGGTGGCGTAGGCGGGCTGCGATGCCGGCCTGGTGCGATGCCGCTCTATATCAAGGACGAGACGACCACCCGGTTGGTCAACGAGCTTGCGCGGCGACGGGGTCTCACCAAGCAGCGGGCCGTCCGACTGGCCGTGGAGGCCGAATTGGCGCGCGAGGAGAGGGTGGTCTGTCTGGGCACTGATCCGCGTCGAATCTGCTCAGCATCATCCGCTTGGGAAACGGTGGCGGGTGTTGCGCGCTCCTACAGGTTCCCGGCGCCGGCAGTGAGGGCTCGCGTCCATCTGTTCCTCGATGCCATGGACTTCACCTTCGTTGGCATCGGTGAACCTGAATTCGCGATGGGCGATTGCTTCGCCGATGCCTGCGCCCGGGCAAATGGCGCCCGGCTCTTGTTCAAAGCCGACGATTTCGCCCGCACTCACATCGAGAGCGCCGTGGGTTAAGGACCTCGAGGCGGACCGCTTGCCCGCGGGCGCCATCCTCGCTACATCCCCCGCCACGCCGGCACCCCTGGAGGCCGGCGCTTGCATTTGCGGGAGCGGACCATGGCCAATGTCGTGACCATCGAGGCCGAGGCACGCGCGCGAGCCGGTAAGGGGGCGGCGCGGGCGACCCGGCGAGAGGGCAAGGTGCCCGGCGTCATCTACGGCGCGAGGCAGACGCCCAGCCTGATAGCGCTGGACCCGCGCGCGGTGCTGCGCGAACTGCATCGGCCCGGGTGGCAATCGCGGCTCTACGAGATCAAGATCAACGGCGATGCGACGCAGGCGCTGATCCGCGACGTGCAGTTCCATCCGGTCAGTGACGCGCCGGAGCACGTCGATTTCCAGCGACTGGCGCCCGGCGAGCGGATCCGCGTGTCGGTGCCGGTGCATTTCGACAATGATGGGCTGAGTCCCGGCCTCAAGCGAGGCGGGGTGCTGAACGTGATCCGCCACACGGTCGAGGTCTATACTCAACCAGAGCATATACCTGAGCAGTTCACCGCCGACCTTGCCAATCTGGACTTCAACGACGCGGTGCGCTGGGCGGACCTGAAGGGCACCGAGAACACCCGTTCGGTGATCGACCGCAACTTCGTGGTCGCGACCGTGGCGCCGCCGACCAAGCAGGCCGAGGTCTCGGCCGAACCGACAGCCGCGGCAGTCGCGGCTCCGGCGGCGGCGGCCGCGCCGGCCGCGGCGGCGGCACCGGCACGCGGCGGCGCGCGCGGCGGGGGCGACCGCCCGAGGCGTTGACGTGTCATGCTGCTCTGGGTCGGCCTCGGCAATCCGGAGCCGGGGATGGCCCGGAACCGGCACAATATCGGCTTCATGGCGATCGACACGATCGCCATCCGGTATGGCTTTGCGCCGTGGCGGCAACGTTTCAAGGGCCTGGTCAGCGAAGGCAGCGTCGCCGGCGAGAAGATCCTGGCGCTGAAGCCGCAAACCTACATGAACGAGTCGGGCGCGTCGGTGCAGCAGGCCGCGGCATTCTACAAGCTGCCGACCGATACGGTCACCGCGTTCCACGACGAACTGGACCTGGCGCCGGGCAAGGTGCGGGTGAAGCGCGGTGGCGGCGCCGCCGGCCATAACGGGTTGCGCAGCATGGACCGCATTCTCGGCACCCAGGACTACTGGCGGGTGCGGCTCGGCATCGGCCATCCCGGACAGAAGGAACGCGTGCTGGGCCATGTACTGGGCGACTTCGTGAAGGAGGACCGCGGCTGGCTGCTGCCGCTGCTCGACGCGGTGGCGGACGCCGCGCCACTGCTGGTGCAGGGCAGGCCCGAGGACTTCATGACCAAGGTCGCGCTGCTGGCGCGGGAAGCAAAGTAGAAGAATTGAAACCACGGATGCACACGGATAAACACGGATGCTCTTAGTACCGCACCGCCACACGACCTATCCGTGTGCATCCGTGTTCATCGGTGGTTTCAACGGGAAATTTAGATGGGATTCAACTGCGGCATAGTCGGGCTGCCGAACGTCGGCAAGTCCACACTGTTCAATGCGCTGACCGCGACCGCGGCGGCACAGGCGGCGAACTATCCGTTCTGCACCATCGAGCCGAATGTCGGCCGCGTCGCGGTGCCGGATGCGCGGCTGACCACGCTGGCGGCAATCGGCAAATCGGCGAAGATCGTGCCCACGTCGCTGGAGTTTGTCGATATCGCCGGCCTGGTGCGCGGGGCGAGCAAGGGCGAAGGCCTGGGCAACCAGTTCCTCGCGCATATCCGCGAGGTGGACGCGATCATCCACGTGCTGCGCTGCTTCGAGGACCCGGACATCGCACATGTCGAGGGTAGCATCGATCCGCTGCGCGATGCCGAGGTGGTGGAAACCGAACTGATGCTCGCCGACCTCGACAGCCTGGAGAAGCGGCTGCTGGCGGCGCAGAAGCGTGCCCGCGGCAGCGACAAGGAGGCAATCGCTGCGGTGGCGTTGATGGAGCCGCTGGTGGCCGCGCTGCGTGAGGGTCGGCCGGTTCGGTCGGTGGTTGCGGCGGAGCAGGCGGAGGCGGTGCAGCGGCTGCAATTGCTGACCTCGAAACCGGTCCTGTATGCCTGCAATGTCGAGGAGGGGGCTGCCGCGGGCGGCAATGCATTCTCCGCTCGGGTGGCGGAGCGGGCGCGCACGGAAGGCGCGCGTGTCGTCATCGTGTCGGCCGCGATCGAGGCGGAGGTGGCGCAGTTGGCGGAAGCCGATCGCGCCGAGTTCCTGGAAGGGCTGGGACTGCACGACAGCGGGCTAGATCGCGTGATCCGCGCCGGCTACGACCTGTTGGGGCTGCTGACCTTCTTCACCGTCGGTCCCAAGGAGGCGCATGCCTGGACGATCGTGCGCGGTACCAAGGCGCCGCAGGGCGCGGGTGCGATCCATGGCGACTTCGAGCGCGGCTTCATCGCCTGCGAGACGATCGGCTACGACGACTACCTCGCCTGCAACGGCGAAGCCGGCGCGAAGGATGCGGGGAAGATGCGCGTCGAGGGCAAGGAGTACGTCGTGAAGGACGGCGACGTGCTGCTGTTTCGATTCAACGTGTAGCCAGGCAGGAGCATCCGGATGATGGCGTTTCCTCGGAGTGGCGCGGCACTGGCGCTCCTGCTATCCGCACCGCTCGCCGTTGCGGCCGAACTGCCGGATACGATCGCCGCGAAAGGCGAGACCGTCGTGCTCCAGGTCCATGCCGAAGGCGCACAGATCTATGAGTGCAGAACCGCTGCCGGCGGGCAGCAGACCTGGCAGTTTCGCGAGCCGATCGCCTCGCTGTTTCACGACGGCGCGACGGTGGGCAGGCACTATGCGGGGCCGCGATGGGAGATCGGCGGCAGCGTCGTTCTGGGCAAGGTGGCAGGCAACGCGCCCGGCGCCAGCGCGAAAGACATCGCGTGGCTGAAGCTGGACGTTGCGGAGCGACATGGCGACGGGCCATTGCGGAACGTCACGACGGTACAGCGCATCAACACGAATGGCGGCAGCTTTGCCGGCACCTGCGGGCAGGCCGGCGATCTGCATGCCGAGCCCTACTCGGCCGACTACGTCTTTCTTCGAACGGCGGCTTAGCCGATCGCGCTCACTCCAGCTTCGCGTCCAGCGTGATCTCCGCGTTCAGCACCTTCGACACCGGACAGTTCGCCTTGGCGCCCGCCGCCAGTTCCTGAAACTTCGCCGCGTCGATGCCCGGCACGCGGGCGCGCAGCACCAGATGCACCGCGGCGATCTTCCAGCCGGCGCCCTCCTGTTCCATGGTCAGCGTGGCATCGCAGTGCAGGTGCTCGGGCGGATGGCCCGCGCCGCTGAGCTGGAACGCCGTCGCCATGCTGAAGCAGCCGGCGTGTGCCGCCGCGATCAGCTCCTCGGGGTTGGTGCCCTTGCCGTCACCGAAGCGCGCATTGAACGAATACGGCGTGTCCTTCAGCGTCGCACTCTGGGTGGCGAGGCTGCCTTTGCCATCCTTGCCGCTGCCTTGCCATTCGGCGCTGGCGTGGCGCTTGATTGCCATATCGGACCTCCCGCTGATGCAGGCTCTGCATGTGTGGTGCAGACGAACAATAGTGTAGGACGAATTTGCCTATCGACCGGTTGCGGCGGATAGTTCACGTAAATGTTGCCGAGGAGCGATCCGATGCGGTACGAGACCATCGAGGTGAAGCCGGCCACCGCGGCGATCGGCGCGGAGATTTCCGGCGTCGATCTCGGCAGGCCGCTCGGCAACCAGCAGTTCCAGGAATTGCACGACGCGCTGATGGCGCATCAGGTGATCTTGTTTCGCGACCAGCAGCTGACGCTCGATCAGCACAAGGCGTTCGGCCGGCGGTTCGGCGAGCTGCACATCCATCCGAATACACCGGGCCCCGCAGGCCACCCGGAGATCCTGCCGGTCCACGCGGATGCCAACTCCAAGCGCATCGCCGGCGAGCGCTGGCATTCCGATGTGTCGTGCGATCCGGAGCCGCCGATGGGCTCGATCCTGAATCTCAAGATCGTGCCGCCGGTGGGCGGCGACACGATCTTCGCCAGCATGTATGCGGCGTATGATGCGCTGTCGCAGCCGATGCAGAAGTTCCTGTCCGGCCTGACCGCGATCCACGACGGATCGATGAACTACTCGCGCACCAACCGGTTGATCGGCGCCGAAGGGCCGAAGGCGTTTCCGCGCGCCGAGCACCCGGTGATCCGCACGCATCCTGTCACCGGCAGGCAGGCGATCTTCGTCAACCCGGTGTTCACCCATTCGATCAAGGACGCGCCGGAGGCGGAGAGCAAGGCGATCCTCGACTTCCTCTACGAACATTGCGGCCGGCCGCACTGGCAGGTGCGGTTCCGCTGGCAGCCGGATTCGGTCGCGTTCTGGGACAATCGCTGCGTGCAGCATATCGCGATGTGGGACTATTTCCCGCAGGTGCGCTCGGGCTACCGCGTCACGGTGAAGGGCGACAAGCCGTTCCATCGTGCGCATTGATCCGGCCGAGGTCGCGCGGCTGATCCTTGCGGGTGAGCTGCCGCCGCCGCGGTGTATTCCGCATATCGTCGAGCTGCGGCTGGAGCGCAGCTACATCACCGATCTGTCGCCACTCGCCACGCTGACAGCACTGCGATGCCTTGTGCTGACGCGCTCCCGCATCAACGATATTGCGCCGTTGGCGGCGCTGACCCGGATGCTGCGGCTGCATCTGTCGTTCACGGCGGTCAGCGACGTGACGGCGCTTGCCGGGATGGCCGAGTTGGAAGGCTGTTTCCTGACCGGCTCGCTGGTCGCAGACATCGCACCGTTGGATCGGCTGGTCAGGTTGGAGCGGCTCGATCTCGGCGGCACCCGGATCGATGACGCCAGGCCATTGGCACGGTTGCGCAGCCTGCGCAGCCTCGACCTTTCCGATACGCGGATCGGCGATGTCACGTCGCTGGCGGGACTGACCGGACTGCAATATCTCGACCTCAGCAACACGCCGGTGATCGATCTTGCGCCGTTGAACCGGCTGTCAGGGCTGCGGTGGCTGGTGGTTCGCGGTACGCAGGCGGATGTTTCGGTGCTGTCGCAGCTGGCGGGCTGTCAGGTCATTACCGCTGCGCTGGTGCCGCGGCGGCGACCGATACCATCGCGGTGATGCGGCGGCCACGGCGTCAGTCCTCCGCCGCCAGACGCGTCACCTGATCTTCCGCGGTCAACGCATCGATGAACTCGTCGAGCTCGCCCGCCATGATGCGATCGATCTTGTAGAGGGTCAGATTGATCCGGTGATCGGATACGCGGCCCTGCGGGAAATTGTAGGTGCGGATGCGCTCGGAGCGATCGCCGGTGCCGACCTGCGCGCGGCGGTCGGCGGCACGGGTCGCGTGCGCGGTGGCACGTTGCTGCTCGTACAGCCGAGCGCGCAGGATCTTCATCGCCTTGGCCCGGTTCTTGTGCTGGCTCTTTTCCTCCTGCATCGTCACCACGATGTTGGACGGGATGTGGGTGATCCGCACCGCGCTTTCCGTCTTGTTGACGTGCTGCCCGCCGGCACCCGAGGCGCGGTACACATCGATGCGCAGGTCGCCTTCGTCGATCTGGACGTCGACCTCTTCCGCTTCCGGCAGCACCGCGACGGTGACGGTGGAGGTGTGGATGCGGCCCTGACTTTCGGTCGCCGGCACCCGCTGTACGCGGTGCACGCCGGATTCGTATTTCAGCCGGGCGAACACGCCGCGGCCGGTGATCTCGGCGATGCCTTCCTTCAGTCCGCCCAGCTCGGTGTCGTTGTATTCGAGTATCTCGCAACGCCAGCCGCGGGCTTCCGCATAACGTTGATACATCGCGAACAGCTCGGTCGCGAACAGTGCCGCTTCATCGCCGCCGGCGGCGGGGCGCAGCTCCAGGATCGCGGCGCGTTCATCGGCCGCGTCCCGCGGCAGCAGCGCGATGCGGATCTCGTGCTCCAGGGTCGGAATGCGCTGCTTCAGCTCGCGCAGTTCGGCTTCGGCCAATTCGCGCATCTCGGGATCTGCCAGCATGGATTCCGCATCGTCCTGCGCGCGCTCGGCGGCACGCAGGTCGCCGATGCGTGCCACCACCGGCTCGATGTCGGCGAGTTCCCGCGACGCCTTCACGTAGGCTTCGCCCGACAGTCCCTGGGTCAGCATGTCGCGCAGCTCCTCGGCGCGTGCGGCGATGCGGTCGAGTTTCGGTGCCAGGTTCATCGCAGGCGATCGGCGAGCTCCGCCAGCGCCACCGCCTCCTGTTCGCCCGTCGCAAGGTTCTTCACCTGCGCCACGCCGCGCGCCATGTCGTCCTCGCCGATGATCACCGCGGCGCGGGCGCCGATCCGGTTGGCGCGTTCCATCCGTCGCCGCAGGTTGCCGCGATACGCCATCTCGGCGCGGATGCCGGCATGTCGCAGTGACTGCATCACGTCGAGTGCCGCTGCCTCGGCGGCCTCGCCCACCGGCACCACCGCCACCGGCGCCGGCGTGCGCGGCGGGTCCTCCAGCAACATCGCCAGGCGCTCGACCCCGGCGGCCCAGCCGACCGCAGGCGTGGGCGGGCCGCCCATTTCTTCCACCAGGCCATCGTAGCGGCCGCCGCCCATCACCGTGCCCTGTGCGCCCAGCTTGCCGGTGATGAACTCGAAGGCGGTGTGCCCGTAGTAGTCGAGGCCGCGCACGATGCGCGGGTTCTCACGGAACGGCACACCGAAGCGATCGAGATGCGTCTGCAGCCGGGCGTAGAACCTTGCGGCGGGCTCGGTCAGGAAGCCGGCGATGGTCGGTGCATCGGCGATGATGCGGCGGTCGCGCTCGTCCTTGGAATCGAGGATGCGCAGCGGATTGCGCTCCAGCCGCGCCTGGCTGTCGGCCGACAGCTCCGCGTGGTGGCTGGTGAAATACGCCACCAGCGCGCCGCGATAGTCCTGCCGGCTTGCCTGGTCGCCGAGGGTGTTGATTTCCAGCACGGTGTCCTTGGCGACGCCGAGCGCCTGCAGGATGTCCCAGCCGCAGGCGATCACCTCGGCATCGGCCAGCGGCTCATCGGAGCCGATCGCCTCGATGTCGATCTGATGGAACTGACGATAGCGGCCCTTCTGCGGGCGTTCGTAGCGGAACATCGGACCGGCGCAGAACACCTTCTGCGGCAGCGACTGGGTAAGGCCGTTGGTCACCAGGGCGCGACAGATGCCGGCGGTGGCCTCGGGACGGAGCGTGATCGGGTCGCCGCCGCGGTCCTCGAAGCTGTACATCTCCTTCATCACCACGTCGGAGGTTTCTCCCAGCGTGCGGGAGAACACGCGGGTGTCCTCGAAGATCGGCGTGGTCCATTCGTCGAAGCCGTAGCCGGCGGCGATCCGGCGGGCGGTGTCGACCACGTGCTGATGGCGGCGCTGGTCGTCGCCGATCAGGTCGTGGGTGCCGCGGGCGGGCTGGAGCTGGGTCACGGGCGTTTCCGGATGGTGCAGGTCCCCGATATGGGGGTGCGGCAAGCTAGTCCGAAGCCGCCTGAACGCAAGGTCGCGCCCGCTCGGCATTGAGTTCATGATGCGAAGACAATACCCTCCTGGTGTCTACACAGGAGCCCGCGATGCCGTTGAACATCAGGGATGAGGATACCAATCGGCTGGCAGAGAAGCTGGCAAGCCAGATGCGCTCGACGAAAACGGCCGCAGTGAAGCAGGCATTGCGCAATGAACTCGAACGGATCGAACAGCGGGTCCCGCTGCGGGAGCGACTGCGCCCGTTGCGGGACCGGGTGATGTCGCGCGCAGCCACGGGATTGGAGGCGGACAAGGCATTCTATGACTCGCTCAGCGGCCACTGCTGATGTTCGTCGACGCCTCTGCCATCGTCGCCATACTCACGGGTGAGGCGGAAGCCGACGCGCTGACCGACCGACTGGACGGCAGGCCCGGCTGCATTACCTCGCCAATCGCGGTGTTCGAGGCCACGTTGGCGATCTGCCGCAAGCGCCAGTCGAGCGTGGCCGAGGCCAGCGGGGACGTCGGGGAGTTCCTCGATGTCACCGGCACCAGCCTGGTCGCGGTCGCGGCGGCGGACGGCGACACGGCACTGGCGGCCTTCGCCCGATATGGGAAGGGGCGCGGCCATCCCGCCCAGCTCAATCTAGGCGACTGCTTCGCGTATGCGATGGCGAAGAATCATGGGCTGCCCCTGCTCTTCAAGGGCGACGACTTCGACCAGACGGACATTGCGGACGGGCGGTAGGGTCACGCCGCGCGATCTGACGATGTCCGATCAGGGACTGACATGCCCGCGGAACTTCTCCGGCGGCCGGGTGCCCCATTGCGAGCGCAGCCCCTCCTCCGCCGGCACCAGGTTCCCGCCGTTGCGCACGTTCAGCCGGTCGGTGTCGGCCCAGTGTTCGTGCACGCGGCCCCAGGGATCGGCCCAATAGTCGTAGACCTGGCTGCCGAGCAGGTGGCGGCCGATGCCCCACATGTGCTCGTACTTGCTCACCCCGTTCAGATACTCGTGGCCGATGAACACATCGTCGATGTCCTGCACCTCGAACGAGAAATGATTGAGGCCGGCGCGTTCGTTCTTCATGCAGAAGAACGCGTGGTGGTCCACATACTCGTCGCCGGCGTCGATGCGGCTGAACTGGCCGATCAGGTTGTCCTTCTCGCCGGCGTAGACATCATCCGAGCACACCAGGCCGAGTGTCTCGCGGAACCAGCGCACCGTCTCCTGGTTGTTCGGTGACCCCAGAACGGCATGACCGATCCGCTTCACGCTGGATGGGCCCGCGGCGAAGCGGATCACCTCGCCGGCCCGCTTCAGCGGCTCCACGCCGGAGTTGATCGGCTGACGCTCGACGTGGATCGGCTGCACGGCGTCGATCCCGTGCACGATCTCGATCGTGTAGCCGTTCGGTTCGGTCAGGCGGACCCGCCGCCCGCCGCCCGGCTCGTCGATGGTCTCGATGCCCGATGCACCGGGCAGCTTCGCCGCGGCCTTCAGGTCGTCCTCGCCGGCCACCAGCCAGGCGAAGCCCAGGCACTTCGCGTCGCCCTTCTCGGTGACGTGGATGTGGTGCACCGGATCGGTGCCGCGCATATACAGCGCGGTCGGCGTCCGTGCCGCGCGCACCATGCCGAACGCCGTGAGGAACTCCTCCTGGGCATCGAGGTCCGGCGACCGCAGCCGGCCATACGCCAAGTCTCGCACCTTCAAACCCGCCACGATCATCCTCCCGCTTCGATGGTATCGAAAGCCATGCAGTCAGCGGCGATCCGCGCCCTGAAGGCGGGATCGACCGTCAAGAGGTCGACGATGTCAACCTTGTACGGCAGATCGGACTCGGACAGCGCCTCGGCGATCTCGCCCATGACGTCCAGTCCGAGCGGTTGGTCCCACTCGAGCGCGAGATCCAGGTCGGAATACCGCCGCGCTTCGCCGTGGGCGCGCGATCCGAACACGTAGGCACGCGCGCCTTGCGGCAAGTGCGCACGAAGTACGCTGCGCACGATGTCGGCATGGTCTTCCCGCAGATCGAGCGCGGCCGTCATTGCAGGCGCTGTCGCAACTGGTCGACAAGATACTTCGCTTCGGCCAGAAAATCGGGAATGCCCGCGACGACCTGTGCTGCGACGGTGGCGGCATAAGCGTGGCTGGTCCGCGTGCGCATGTCGCGATCGCGGCGCCACGCCGGCCAATCGCCTCGCAGCATATCTTGTTCATTCGCCGTGCGGATCAGGTCCTGGAACGGCATCTGGCCGTGGCTGTCCGGCGAGGCCGCAATCATGCGCAAGTAACGTCGGAGCATGCGGTGGCTGAGTTCGTAGGTGACCTCGAACCGTTGGATCAGGCCATCGCGCAACTGTTCATCGTGCGGCTCGCTGCGATGCCGTTCGAGCCCTTCGCGCAGCCGCGCCACCGCGTTGACGAGCGAGGCGATATCAAGCGATGGGACCGGATCGCTCATTCACTCCGCCGCCAGCTCCGCAACCTCCTTCGCCGACTTCAGTTCCGCGGCCTTCGCCTCCACCAGTTCGACGATGTGCTCCACCATGTCGGCGCCCGCGATCGTGTGGTCGGTCTTCCCCGCGCGGTAGATCATGTGCCTTCCATTGCCGCCGCCGGTCAGGCCGATATCGGTCATCAGCGCCTCGCCCGGGCCGTTCACCACGCAGCCGATGATCGACAGCGTGAGCGGCGTCTCGATATGCGCCAGCCGGTCCTCCAAGGTCCGCACCGTCTCGATCACGTTGAAGCCCTGGCGCGCGCAGGACGGACAGGAAATCACCTTCACCCCGCGATGGCGGATGCCCAGCGTCTTCAGCAGGTCCCAGCCGACCCGGACCTCCTCCTCCGGCTCGTCCGAGAGCGACACCCGCAGCGTGTCGCCGATCCCGGCCCACAGCAGCGAGCCCAGCCCCACCGCGGACTTCACCGTACCCATCCGCCGGCCGCCCGCCTCGGTAATGCCGATGTGCAGCGGGTGGTCGCACACCTCGGCCAGCTGCTGGTATGCCGCCACCGCCAGGAACACGTCCGACGCCTTCACGCTGATCTTGAAGTCGTGGAAGTCGTGCTGCTGCAGGATGTCGGCGTGGTACAGCGCGCTTTCCACCAGCGCCTCGGGGTTCGGCTCGCCGTATTTCTCCAGCAGGTGCTTCTCCAGCGACCCGGCGTTCACCCCGATCCGCATCGAGCAGCCGTGGTCGCGGGCGGCCTTGATGACCTCCTTCACCCGCTCCGGGCTGCCGATGTTGCCGGGATTGATGCGCAGACATGCCGCGCCGCTGTCGGCGGCCTCGATCGCCCGCTTGTAGTGGAAGTGGATGTCCGCGACGATCGGCACGTTCACCTCGGGCACGATGTGCTTGAGCGCGAGCGCGCTTGCCTGGTCCGGGCAGGACACCCGGACGATATCGACCCCGGCCAGTTCCGACCGCCTGATCTGCGCGATTGTCCCGGCCACGTCGGTGGTCAGCGTGTTGGTCATGGTCTGCACCGTGATCGGTGCACCGTCGCCCACCGGCACCCGCCCGACATGGACGCGGCGCGACCTCCGCCGGATGATCTCCTGGTACGGCCGATAGCTCATGAACTGGCTCTCCGTATGCTGCGGCGCGGGAACACGCCGATACAATGGGGGTTCCGCCGCCGCGTCGCTACTGGGGATTGGGCCGCAGGTTCGCCGCCGCGAGCTTGCCGTCCTTGATCAGGTCCGGATCCAGCGGCAGATCACGCCGCACCACGCCGCTGCCGCCCAGCGATGGCGCGGTCACGCCGTCCACCACGAGGTCGGTGCCGCCGGCGTTCCCCGTGGTCAGCAGCAGGTTCGGCTTCGCCGGTACCTCCCAGGTCTCGCCGGTGTGCAGAAGGCGCGTCAGCAGCACGGGTCCGGCGCGGTCACGCACCTGCACCCAGGCATCAGCGCTCGCACGCACCACGATGCGCAATTGGCCGGGCTGCCCACTGGGGCCCGGCGCGGCCGGCAGTGGTGTGACTGGGGCTGCCGCCGCGGAACTGGGGGATATCGTGGGCGTCGGCAGTGGCTCGGCCTGCGGTACCGGTGGTACTTCTGCCGGCGCGGACGCAACGACGACGGGAGCCGGACGGTCCGCGCTTGGCTGGATTGCCTGTTCGGCCAACGGCGCCAGGCGCAGCGGCACCTGCGTGCTGGTTTCGGCCGGCAGCCTGCCCTCGCCGGACAGCCGATACCAGCCGGCGTACGCGCCGACCGCCAGCAGCACGCCAAGCAGCACCACCGCTCCGGCCGGGGCGCCACGCTCCGGCGCCGGCATCGGGAACGCCAGCCTGGTCTTCTTGGTCACCGCCGCCGCCTCGGTCTTGAAGCGCCTCGCGGTCTCATTGGAATCGAGACCCAAGGTCCTCGCGTAGGTGCGCAGATAACCAAGCGCGTAGGCGTTGCCGGGCAGGGTGTCGATGCGACCCGCTTCCAGCGCCTCGAGATACTGCAGGCGGATGCGCAGCGCCGCGGCGACGTCCTGCAACGACCACCCGACCCGCTCCCGAGCGGCGCGCAGATCGGCCCCCGCGCGCGGCGCGACAGGCGGCGGTGTCTCTCGTTCGATCGCGGACGACATCATGCTCCGGCTTTCCGCCAGTCCTGATTTGCGATCATGCAGCAAGGTGCGGCCCGACCCCGTGAGCTTGTTGCCTGCCAACGCCCCTACACTTGACTCGGTTCGTCATTTCAGTCGAATCGTGATTTCCGCCATGTGCGAAACCAAACCGTTCTGTCAGACCGATAGCCCATGCTCGCGCGCCCAGATCGCAATCGGCTCACGCAGGCTGGCGGCCCCCGAGGCGTTGCGGCGAATGGACGTCAGCACGGGACGGAACGCGGCAAGATCAAGGTCGGCCAGCAACGCCTTGATCCGCAGAATGCGCGACGCGGGCATGGACAGACTGGTGAAGCCAAGACCCACCAGGGACAGCGCCTCCAGCGGCTGCGATGCCGCCTCGCCGCACAGCGACACCGGCACGCCCGCGCCGCCCTTCGCCGCGGCGGCGGCAAGCAAGAGCTGTTCCAGCAGGCTCAGAACCGGCTGCGACAGCAGGTCGTAGCGGTTGTACAATGATGGCGAGCCGCGATCGGCCGCGAACAGGAATTGCAGCAGGTCGTTCGAGCCGACGGAAATGAAGTCGACGTCGCGCAGCAGTTCATCCAGTTGCCACAACAGCGCCGGCACCTCGAGCATGGTGCCGATCGACAATCGCTCGGGCGCCGGGCGCACCCGCCGCGCCTCCGCCAGCAGCAACGCCCGAGCGGCACGGAACTCCGCCACGGTCGCAACCATGGGGAACATCACCGAGAGCGGGCGGCCGCCGGCCGCCAACAGCAGCGCGCGCAACTGCCGGCGCAGCAACGCCGGACGGTCCAGGCCGATGCGCAGCGAGCGCCAGCCCATCGCCGGGTTCTCCTCCTGCGGTGCATCGCCTGGGAGCAGCTTGTCGGCGCCGAGGTCGAGGGTACGGAACAGCACGGGCCGCCCGGCAGCGGCATCCAGCACACGGGCATAGCTCGCCGCCTGTTCGGCGACATCGGCGATGGCCCCGCGCGCCAGCATGCCGATCTCGGTACGGTACAGCCCGATGCCCTCTGCCCCGGTGGTGTCGAGCTGCGCCACCTCCATCGTCAGCCCCACATTCAGCATCAGGCTGACCCTGACACCGTCGGCGGTGATCCCCGGCTGCTCCCGCAACGGCGCCCAGCCGGCCTCCAGCGCATTCCTTGCCTCCAGCGCACGGAGAAATGTCGTCCTGACCTCGACCTCCGGACGCAACACGAGCTGGCCCTCGTCACCGTCCACCACCGCCTCGTCGCCTGGCTCTGCGGTGTCCAGCATACCTCGTGTGCCACCCACGGACGGCAGTCCCAGGGCGCGGGCCAGGATCGCGGCATGGCCGCCGGGACTGGCCTCCTCCACCGCCACGCCGCCGATGCCGGCGGCGTGCCAATCGAGCAGCTCGGCCGGACCGAGCCGCCGGGCCAGCAGGATCGCACCGGGCGGCACCGCAGGCCGTGGTTGATCGCCGGCCAGCGTACCCAGCAGCCGTCCCGCCAGGTCCTCCAGGTCGGCCAGGCGTTCACGCAGATAGGGATCGGCGATCCGGCGCATCCGGTCGTGCAGCTCGCCGGCGACGCGCTGCACCGCTGCCTCGGCCGACAGCCCGCCGTGGATCACCTCGGCGACCCGCCTCAGCCAGCCGGCGTCGGCCGCCACCAGGCGATAGGCTTCGAGCACCTCGCGGGACGCCGATGCTGCCGCGCCACTGGACACACCGTCCGGAGCGCCGGCGATCAACTCATCGAGACCCTGCTGCATCCGCTGGGCAGCCAGATGCAGCCGCGCCAGCTCGGCCTCCGGATTGTCGGCGAGCAGCCGCACCGGACGCCGTCGGTGGCCGTGCAGCACGACCGGACCGATGGCAATGCCGGGGACCAGCGTCGCGCCGGCGAACACCCGTGGCACCGTGGCGGCGACGCCCTCTTCCGCCCCATCGGAGGCGCCGGCCGACGCCAGCACCTCGGCCAGCAGCATCGCCACGGTCTCCAGCTCGTCGACCTCCTCCTCGGAGTAACCGCGGGGGTTGCGGTTCTGCACCACGACCACGCCCAGCGTCCGCCCGCTGCGCCGCACCGGCACGGTCAGCATGGAGGCGAACGGTTCCTCGCCGGTCTCGGGGCGGTAGGCGAAGGCGGGATGGTTCTGCGCATCCGGCAGGTTCATCACCTGGCCCGTGGCAGCGCACAGTCCCACGATGCCCTCGCCGACGCGGAGCCTGGTGCGGCCGACGGCTTGCGGGTTCAGGCCTATGGTCGCGACCAGCTCCAGGATCTCGCCGGGGCGCGCGGCGTAGACCGAGCAGACCTCGCTCACCAACTCGGCCGCCATCAGGTGGACGAGTTCCTGCAGTTGAGCGGAGCCATGCGCCATCGTCTCGCGCAGTCTGGCCAGCAGCCTGCGGGGGGTGGTCATCGCGGCCCGGCTGGTCCGTTGCGCGCGACCAATGCCGCGACCGCCTGCCCGACCAGTTCCGCGATAATCTCCGCCGTGGGCTGCTCGGCCGTCACCATGCCGACCGATTGTCCCGCCATCACCGACCCGGTCTCGACATCGCCATCGATCGCCGCGCGCCGCAGCGCCCCGGCCCAGAAGTGCTCGATGGCGAGTTGCGCCGCTTCCTTGGTCAGTTCGCCTGCCTCGAACCGGTCGCGCGTCGCCGCCTGGAAGCGCAGGAAGCGCTTTACGCCCTCATTGACCAGTCCGCGCACCGGGATCACCGGGAACCGCTCATCCAGCTGCACCGAGGGCACTGCGTCCCGCGCCGCCGCCCGGATGAAGACACGCTTGAAGTTCGGATGGGCGATCAACTCGGTGGCGGCGGCAAACTTGGTGCCCAACTGCGCGCCCGATGCGCCCATCTCCAGCAGCGCCAGAACCGCCTCGCCGTGTCCCAGTCCACCGGCGACAAACACCGGCACGGCGCGAATCTGCGGCAGGATCTCCTGGGCAAGCACCATCAGCGACACCGGACCGATATGTCCGCCGGCCTCCGACCCCTCGATCACCAGCGCGTCCGCCCCGGAGCGGATCAGTCGTTTTGCCAACACCAGCGCCGGTGTGAACGCGATCAGCTTTGCCCCGCCGTCCTTCACGGCCCGCACCGCACCGCTGGGCGGAATGCCGCCGGCCAGTACGACGTGGCCGACCCGCGCCTCGAGGCAGACACGGATCAGCGCGTCGAGGCGCGGATGCATGGTGATCAGGTTGACGCCGAACGGCCGGTCGGTCAGCTGCTGCGTTCCCGCGATTTCGGCGGCCAGCAGGTCCGGCTCCATCGAGCCGCAAGCGATCACGCCGAAGCCGCCCGCATTGGAGATGGCGGCCACCAGGTGCCGCTCGCTCAGCCAGCTCATCGCCCCGCCCATGATGGCGAAGCGGCAGCCGAGCAGCGCGGTACCGCGTGCCCACAGCCGGTCCAGCTCCGCCTGGGCCGCGGTCAGCGCCAGGTCAGGTGCGGCGATGTCAGGCGCCATCGAGGCCATAGGCGGTGTGCAGCGCGCGCACCGCCAGCTCGGTGTATTCGGCCGCCACCAGCACGCTCACCTTGATCTCGCTGGTGGAGATCACCTGGATGTTGATCGCCTTGTCGGCGAGTGCGCGGAACATCGTGTTGGCCACGCCGGCATGGCTGCGCATGCCGACGCCGACCACACTGATCTTGGCCACGTCAGGGTCCGCCAGAACCTCGGCAAATCCGATCTGTGGCCGTGCCTCGGCCAGCGTCGCCTGGGCGCGGGGCAGGTCGGCCTTGCTCACGGTGAAGGTCATGTCGGTCATCCCGTCGGCGGAGATATTCTGCACGATCATGTCGACATTGACGTTGTGCTCGGACAGCGCGCCGAACACCGCAGCAGCGATCCCCGGCCGATCCGGTACCCGCCGCAGCGTTATCTTGGCATCGTCGCGCGAGTAGGCGATGCCCGATACGGTCTGTTTTTCCACGATCTCGTCCTCGTCCACGACCAGCGTGCCTGGCACGTCGGCAAAGCTTGACAGTACCTGAATGCGCACCCGCTCATTCATCGCCAGCTCGACGCTGCGGGTCTGCAACACCTTGGCGCCGACCGATGCCAGCTCCAGCATCTCCTCGTAGCTGATATGGGCAAGCTTCCGCGCCTTCGGCACGATGCGCGGATCCGTGGTGTAGACGCCATCGACGTCGGTATAGATGTCGCATCGATCGGCCCGCAGCGCGGCCGCCAGCGCCACGGCCGAAGTGTCCGATCCGCCGCGGCCCAACGTGGTGACGCGGTTGTCGGTGCCGATGCCCTGGAAGCCGGACACCACGGCGACCTGGCCCGCCCCCATGCGGCGGATCAGTTCGCTCCCCTCGATGCCGGCGATCCGCGCCTTGCCGTGGGCGTTGTCGGTGCGGATCGGGATCTGCCAGCCCTGCCAGGATCGTGCCTCGACGCCGAGTTCCTGCAGCGCGATTGCCAGCAGACCCGTGGTGACCTGTTCGCCGGTCGCCACCACCGTATCGTATTCCCGGGCATCGTGCAGCGATGACAGGCCCTGGCAGTACGCAACCAGCTGGTTGGTGACGCCCGCCATGGCGGAGACCACGACGGCGACCTGGTTCCCCGCCTCGACCTCGCGCTTCACGCGGGTAGCGACGTTGCGGATGCGGTCGAGGTCGGCGACCGAGGTGCCGCCGAACTTCATCACGATGCGTGACATTCCTGCCAGTTGCCAGTGGTCGGGTGCGGGTGGTCATACTGGCGCGGAACAGCAGGGGCAACCATGCCAGTCATGACGGCTTCGGCTGCGGAGGTTGCCAGATTCGACGCGCTCGCGCCGCGCTGGTGGGACCCGGACGGCCCGATGCGACCGCTGCATCGGATGAACCCGACGCGGGTGGCGTGGATCGTGGATCGCGTGGCGTGCTCCCCCGGCCCGCGCGGAACGGAGGTGGGGGGAGGGGCAGCACCTGCCGGCGTCCTCGACGTCGGCTGTGGCGCCGGGCTGGCCGCCGAAGCGCTCGCCCGCCGCGGTTTCGCCGTGCTGGGCCTGGACGCCGCCGACGCGGCGATCCAGGCCGCGCGTGCCCATGCCGAGGGGCAGAACCTGCCGCTCGCCTATCGGACCGGGGTCGCCGAGGACCTGTTGGCCGAGCCGGCGCGGTTCCCGGTCATCACAGCCCTGGAGGTGATCGAGCACGTGCCCGATCCAACCGCCTTCCTGGCAACGCTCGCCAGTCTGCTGCTGCCCGGGGGCACGCTGTTCCTTTCCACCCTCAACCGGACGCCGCAGTCATTCCTCGCCGCCAAGGTTGCCGCCGAATATCTGCTGCGCTGGCTGCCGGTCGGCACCCATCAGTGGCGCCGCTTCATCACGCCCACCGAGCTTGCCACCATGTTGCGACAGGTCGGATTGCGGGTGACGGACCTCACCGGCCTGGTCGCTGACCCGCTCACCGGGCGTTGGGCCGCGAGCCGCAATCTCTCGGTGAACTATCTTATCGCCGCGGCGGGCTGACTACCCGTCTGCGCGGGGGACCCAGGGTATCCGCGAAATCTCGATGCCCTCATCAGCCAGCGCCTCGGCCTGCTCCGGGCTGGTCTCGCCGTAGATGCCGCGCTTGTCGCTCTCACCGCGGTGGATCTTGCGCGCCTCCTCGGCGAACTGCGGTCCGACGTAGTCGCAGTGCTTCTCCACCTCGGACCGCATGCGCTGAAGCATCGCGCGCACATGCGCGGGTATCGGACCACCAGCCACGGCATCGGGCTGCGCGGGGGGCTGCGGCGCCGGGACCGGAACCGGAACCGGCGCGGCCGCACGCTTGGTGACCGCCGGCCGCATCAGCGAGCGCTCCACCTTGGCGTCGCCGCAGTGCGGGCATTCCAGCAGGCCACGCTTGGCCAGCCGCTCGAACGCGACGCTGTCCTTGAACCAGCCGTCGAACGCATGGTCCTGACTGCAATGTAGATCGTAATGGATCATCGCTACCCTAGATGGCGAACTCTGGCACTCGTGGCAAGGGAGTGCCAAAGCGTTGCCGGCAAATGTTGCTATCCGGCGTGCAGCAACGGATCGAGTTTGCCGGCCCGATCGAGCGCCACCAACTCGTCGCAACCGCCGATGTGTCGGCCGGCGATGAAGATCTGCGGGACGGTGGTACGCCCCCCGGAACGGCGGATCGATGCCTCGCGTTCGGCCGTGCCGTGCGGAGCATCGATCTCGCGGAACGCCACCGCCTTGGCGCTCAACAGGCTGACGGCACGGGCGCAGTACGGGCACCACGGTTGGGTGTAAATCTCGATGTCTGGCATTCGCAATTCCTTCCTGGCCGCAAACTCTGATTTCACTGCGGTCCGCGCAAGGCCTTCAGCTCCGCCAGTGATCGACCGCTGTTCGTCAGTTCGAATCTGCGACGGTTGACCCTGACACGGATCACCGAATTGTCGGCCACCTCGAAATCGTCCAGGTCGAGAAAGAAGGCGTGGTTGCCGTTGCCGAGATTGGCCGCCAGCAGGTCCGCGCGGAATTCACCGGCCGGGAACGTCGCGGCGAGCCTGTCGTCGATCACCAGATCCAGCAGCACCGGCGTCAGGTTGCCGACATGGCGCGCCCAGCCATACAGCCTGCCATCGAGCACGCCTTCCAGGTGACCCTGGAAGGTGCGATTCGCGGTGAGCACGTACTGGGTGCGGTTAGGCTGGACGTGGCCCAGCAGGTCGGTACGCCCGGCCTCGTCCATCGCGATACCGCAGAAGCCGAGCACGTTGTCGATGAACATGCGCGGGAACACCAGCGCCTTTTCGTAGCTCAGCAGCAGGAACGGCAGGTGCGAGACCCGGGCGAACTGCGTCAGCGAGTGCATCGCTGCGGTCGCCTCGACAATCGCCTGGGTGCCATCGATGTGCTCCGACAGCGCGTTGCGCGCTGCGACCGCGACCGGATCGCGGAAGATCACCAGCAGATGTGGATTGCGAAACCGTGACATCTCATCGTGCTGCAGGAACTGGTGGAGATCGGGCATCTTGAAGCCCCAGATCGCCGCCTTTGCGTCCTGTTGCGCGATCAGCGCGTCGAGCCGGGTGAAGTCGCGCGCACGGAGCATCTGCGTGATCTCGGCATCCTCGTTGATCGGCTGGTAGACATGGTCACCGAGCCAGACGCCTGCCGCCTGCAGCAGGGCGGCGAGCATGCTGGTGCCGGAGCGCGCGAGGCCGGTGATCAGCAGCGTCTTTTCCGCAACGGCACGGGTAGCTCCGCCGGTTGGCGCGACACGGGCGATGACGCCCTGGTTCAGCACCGTGCTGGGGTCGAATTCGTTGGCTTCGTCGTGGTTCGTCATCGTTCAGAGGCATGCTGGCACACTGTCCTTGCCAGCCGACATCTACAGCGGAATTGCCAGCAGCGTATCGACGCGCGAGCTGTCGCAGACCACGACACGTTCGGCGAACCGCAGCGTCCCGCCGGCCTCGCGCACGCGATCCAGGTAGAGACCGGCGGCGAACAGGTCCATCCGGCCGTCGCGCATGGTGCGCACCACCAGGAACGGGGTTTCCGCCGTAATGTCCTCGCCGGTACGCAGCGCCGGCATCCCCACGATGTGGCGATAGCTCTGGCGCTCATAGATGTTGGCCTCCCGCAGCGCCGCTACGCGATCGGTCAGCATCGCGCGCGAGTCGGCATAGACCAGCCCGGCCGCGTAGCCACGGCGATGGTTGTCAGCGCTGGTGATCTTGTAGAGGCAGTGCTCCAGGAACAGGCCGGGCCATTCCTCCAGCCGATCGGCGTCGATGCAGTTGGCATATTCCGTGTTCAGCGCAGCCAGCCGGAACCACGTCTCGGCATTCATCGCTGTCACAGATCCATGTGCATGCGATACGCCTTCCAGAAGCCGCGCACCGAAGCCTCGGTGGCACGCGTATCCTGCGTCGCGGCGTCGGCGCCGCCCATCTCGATCACCGACAGCTCATCTGCCGCCGCGGCAATGCCGCGCTGCACGAAGCCGCCGACCGCGCCGTCCTCCATCGACACATAGCCCGCCGGTCCTACCAGATTGTTCTGCTTCAGCCGATGCGCGCGCAGCTCCGGCGTGTCGTCGACGAAGCCGAGATAGGTCCAGTTCAGATCAGTCGCAGCGACGCCGCGCGGCACGATCTGGCGCACCGCCAGCGCGTTGTGCACCTGCTGCAGGACGAAGCCGGGGAAGATCGACAGGATCTGCAATTGGATGTCGTCGTGGAATTCGTCATGCATGCCGAGCAGGCTTGGGTCGGCGAGGCGAAAACTCGCCTGCTCGGAACGCAGGCCCTGGTAACTGCTGTCGGTTCCTTGCGGCGGCGCCAGCGTCGCCGACGCGTGATGTTCGCCGGTTTCGCTGACCAGCACGCCGCCGCCGGAACTGAGCCGTGTGATGCGGAAGGTGGCGAAGAACAGGTGCAGCAGACTGGCATGGTAGGTGTCGCGCACGTTCTCGAAGTACAGCTTCCAGTTGTTCGGCAGCGCCTGGGTGAAGCGGCCAATGATCTCAGGTCTGCGGTTGCCGAGTACGCGGCGGACGCGGCCGACGATCTCGGGGCCGAGCCAGGTCTCGAACTCGGGCGCGTCCGGCGACAGCGTGCCGAACACCATGCCGCAAAACGTGATGACGCGAAGCTTGCGAGGGCCGTGGCAGGTCATGTCGAAGTCGGCAGGCATACCGCCTTTGCCGTTCACGCCGCGGCTGAACGCGATCGAGCGCAGGTTGCCGCGCAGGTCGTAGCGCCAGGAGTGATAGACGCATTGGAAGTCCTTCACGCTGCCGCCATCGTCGAGGCAGATCAGCGCGCCGCGATGCGCGCAGCGGTTCTCGAATCCGCAGAGCTCGCCGTCCTCGGCGCGCGCCACCACGACCGGCATCGTGCCGACGAAGGTGGTACGGTAATCGCCGATGTTTGGCAGATCGATGTCGAGGCAGAGATAGTTCCAGACCGGGCCTTCGAACACACGCTTCTGTTCGAGTGCGAGGATGTCGGGGTCGGTGTAGAGCCAGTAGGGCACCCGCGTGAGGCCGGCGGGCCAGGTCCGGCCGACGACTGCATCCATTGACGCGTCTCCTTAGTTCAACCGCGGATCCGGCACGCGTGCCGCCACCAGAACATCGACCGAAGTTGCCCCGCCGGCAAGCAGCGTGGTTGCGCAGGCATTTGCCGTGGCGCCCGACGTCATCACGTCATCGACCAGCACTACCCGCTTTCCCACCACTTGGCCGGCCCGCGACGGACGCATTGCGAACGCACCGGCAACCTCGGCGGCGCGCTGCTCTGCCGACTTCTCTCCCAGCGACGCCGTGGCACGCCGGCGCAGCAGCGCGTCGGGCAGGCATCGCCGCCCGGCGATCCGCCCGACCGCCTTCGCCAACAGCGCCGCCTGATTGTAGCGCCGCAGGAACAGCCGAACGCGGTGCAGCGGCACCGGCACCAGCAGGTCCGCATCGCGCAACAGCACCGCGCCGGCGCGGGCCATGTGCGATGCCAATATCGCGGTCAGCTCGATGCGGTCGGCATGCTTGAACGGCAGGATCAGCCGCCGGCCCTGGGCGTCATAGCGCAGCGCCGCGCGGGCGCGCTGGAACACCGGCGCGGCGGCACGACATCCTGGGCAAAGTTGCTCGGCACCACCCAGCGCCGCAGTCGCGAACGGCACGCCGCAGCGCGCGCAGAACGGCTCGGTGATGAAGCCGGTCTGGCGAAAGCACTCGGCGCACAGCAGGCCCGGCGCGTCCACCGGCGCGTCGCAGATGACGCAGTGCGGCGGCAGCAGCAGATCGAGCAGCGCGCGACCGGCCCGCCACGCAAAATCCCCGCCGCGCAAGGTCAATGTGCGGCAGAGGCCTCGCCAACACCGAACGCCACCGTGTCGTCGCGCTTGATCTGGTTGGCCAGTTCGATCTCCCAGGTGAGATAGGCGTTCATCGCTTCCACCACACCGGAGTTGCGGTCATAGGCGCGCAGGTAGCTGTCGATGCAGGCTTCGTCCGGCGGGGTGGTGCGGTCCTTCACCAGTGGCCGGCCGAACGCGTGCCACGCATCGGTGCCGCCTTCCAGCACCCGCACCTGCGCCGTGCACAGGCCCTTCACCTCATCGACCGTCAGCCGCGCGGCGATCCCGTCCGGCGAGGTGATCACCACGTGCTTCGCCGCGGTCAACTGCGGCTGCAGCTTGCCGAGACGGGTACGAACCCCCCAGATCGCACCGGGGATATGGCCGTCGCGGAATTCGATGCTGCGGGCGAGGTCGATCACCACGGTGCCGTTGCCGCTGTCCAACAGCGCGACCAAACCGGTCACATCGATCGCCGACACCCTGGCGCCGAGTTCCGGCACCGGCAGCCGTTCGCGGCCGGTGGTGCGGATCGCCTCCAGCCCGCCCTCCACAACGAACACGTCGCGATGGCCCATCTGGCGCAGCCACGACCCGGCCATGCGGGCGCGCACGCCGGTATCGTCCACCAGCACGATGCGCGCATTGCGCACGCCGACCCACTGATCGGTCGCCTGCACCAGCTGCCCGCCCGGCGCGCTGATGGTGCCGGGACGGTGGCCGGCGCGGTACTCGGCCGGGTCGCGCACGTCCAGCACGTAGAGCGTGCGGTCGGAATCGTCCTCGAAGCGGGCGAGGTCGATGGCGCCGATCACGCCGACGCCGGATTGTTCCGCGAACGCCTGCGCGCGCTGCCGTGCCGTCGCCGCGGTCTTCGGCGTGCCGGGCGCAAACCTGTCGGTGCGGCCGCGGTCGCAGCGGAAGCCGGCCAGCTCCCAGCCCATCGTGCCGTTGCGCAGCGCCATCACCTTGTTGGGGATGCCGGCGCGGCGCAGGCTCTCCGCGCCCATGATGCTGCGCGTGCGGCCGGCGCAGTTCACCACCACCAGTGTCGCCGGATCAGGTGCGATATCGCCGATGCGATAGACCAGCTCGCCGCCCGGCACGCTGACGCCGGTGGGGATCGACATGCGCACGAACTCCTCGTGCGTGCGGCTGTCGAGCACCACGATGTTGCGGCCTGCATCGATCCACGCCTTCAGGTCCGGGGGATCGACGCTCTCGGTGCCGTAGTGGTGCTCGACCCATTCGCCGAACGCCTTCGATGGCACGTTGATGCCGGAGAACAGCTCGTAGCCGGCCGCCTCCCAGGCCTTGGTGCCGCCGTCCAGCATGGCGACATCGTTGCAGCCGATGCCCTCCAGCCATGCGGCAAGCTGTTCGGCAACGCCACGGCCATCGTCGACGCAGCAGATGCGCACAGTGAGGCGCGGCAGCAGCGCGCGGGCGCGGATCTCGCGCTTCGACAGCGCGCAAGGCACCGCCCAGAACAGGTGCGAGGCGCCGAACTCACCGTCCTCGCGTGCATCGAGCAGCGCGAGTTCGTGGCCGTCGAGCAGCCAGGCATGCAGCGTCTTCGCGTCGATGCGTTTCATGATGGCCCTCCTGCGGCAGCCTAGGCGCGGGGGAGAACGCTTGGCAACGAGGGGCGGTGGGCGCACAGGGAGGTGATGGACCCCGAGGTGTTCGACCGCGTCGCGGTGCGGCGGCACCGCGATCGCGCCGCGCCTGCGGTAGGCAGCGTCGCCGAGTTGCTGCGCGACGCGGCCGAGCGGCTGCTCGACCGGCTGGAGGACACGACGCGTCGGTTCACGCAGGCACTCGATGTCGGCGGCCGCGGCGTGGTGGCGCCGCTGCTGCGGGCGCGCGGCATCGCGGTGGTGAGCAGCGATCTGTCACCGGCGATGGCGGTGCTGAACGGCGGGCCGGCGGTGGCAGCGGACGAGGAGTTCCTGCCGTTCGCGCCAGGCAGCTTCGATCTGGTGGTGGCAAGCCTGTCGCTGCATTGGGTCAACGATCTGCCCGGTACGCTGATCCAGTTGCGTCTCGCGCTGCGCCCGGGCGGGCTGCTGCTGGCCAGCCTGCCGGCACTTGGCACGCTGGCGGAGCTGCGGCAGGCGCTGACCGAGGCCGAGGCCGCGCTGACCGGCGGCGCCGCGCCGCGGGTCTCGCCGTTCGTCGAGTTGCGCGACTGTGCCGCGCTGCTGCAACGCGCGGGGTTCGCGCTGCCGGTCGCCGATGTGGAGGATATGCGACTGCTCTATGCGGACCCGCTCGCGCTGCTGCACGACCTGCGCGCCGCCGGGGAGGCGAATGCCCTGCGCGTGCGCGACCGGCGGGTACCGCCGCGGGCGCTGTTCGCGGCAGCGCTGGCGGGATTGCCGCAACCGGGCGGCCGCGTGGCGGCAACCCTGCGGCTGGCATGCATGACCGGCTGGGCACCGCAATAGCCGGTTGCGGATGTCGTCGGGTCGACGCGAGGCTCGCAGGCGGTGCCCGGGATTGCCGACGGATTAGCTTTTGATGAACGCCAACAGGTCGGAATTGATCGTCTCCGCATGCGTCGTCGGCATGCCGTGCGGGAAGTCCCGGTAGGTCTTCAGGGTGCCATTCTTCAGCAGCCTGGCAGCCAACGGCCCGGCAGCGACATACGGCACGATCTGGTCGTCTTCGCTATGCATGACCAACACCGGGACCGCGATCTGCTTGAGGTCTTCGGTGAAATCGGTTTGGGAAAACGCCACAATGCCGTCGTAGTGCGCCTTGGCGCCGCCCATCATGCCCTGGCGCCACCAATTCTGGATGACGGCCTCCGAGGCTTTGGCGCCGGGGCGATTGTAGCCGTAGAACGGCCCAGCCGGCACGTCGCGATAGAATTGCGAGCGATTGGCGGCGAGTTGCGCCTGCAGGTCATCGAACACCGCCGCGGGAAGGCCGAGCGGGTTGGCCGCCGTCTTCAACATGAGCGGCGGCACGGCGCTGATCAGCGCTGCCTTGGCGACCCGGCCGTCGCCATGCCGTGCCAGATAGTGCGTCACCTCGCCGCCCCCGGTGGAATGGCCGACATGGATCGCGTTCCGCAGATCGAGATGTGCGGTCAGTGCCGCAAGGTCGTCGGCATAATGGTCCATGTCGTGACCGTCGGCGGTCTGGGTGGAGCGACCGTGGCCGCGGCGGTCGTGGGCGATGACGCGATAGCCATGACCCAGAAAGAACAGCAACTGCGTGTCCCAATCGTCGGCCGACAGCGGCCAGCCGTGACTGAACACGATCGGCTGGCCGGAACCCCAGTCCTTGTAGAAGATCTCAGTGCCGTCCTTGGTGGTGATGGTGGGCATGGTGACTCCTTCGCCAGGGTGAAAGGCATGCCGACCTGGGATGCCTTGCCAGCGTCGATATTGCACGAATTGAGCATTCGGTGTTGGGCTTGAACGGCCGCTCTTGGTCCGCATGCCGATACCCGCGGCAGCGGCCGGACAGCAAGGAGCAAGGCTTTCAACACGGAGGAAGATCGAGGGCCACGGAGGGCCACGGAGATGGATTGAATGCGCGGTGCGCACGCCGCAATTGACCTCCGTGGCGCTCCGTGGCCCTCGATCTTCCTCCGTGTTTGGATACTTCTGCGGTTCGACGGCTCCAACCATTCACCCGATTGCGCGTGCGCCGTCACCGGCGGATTGACCGGCACCCTTCGATCACTATAGTCGCGCCATGGTTCGCTCTCACCGCGTGCGCCGAAATCCGAATAACCGCTGCAATGGCGGCGGCGGCGTACGGTCCGGAGATGCTCGCGCCGCAAACTGACCGGCGCGACGATCCTCTTACCAGACGCAACGCCCCGCCCCACACGCCGTGCGGCGGGGCGTCGCTTTGCACCGCATGGCTGCTCGAACCAAAGGCCACGCAATGCACTTCGATCTCTATTTCGGCTTCGTCCTCGCCACCGTGATCCTGATCCTGATCCCCGGTCCGAACGTCTCGCTGATCGTGGCGAACTCGATCGCTCACGGCACGCGCTACGGCCTGCTCACAGTCGTGGGAACCGCTTCGGCGATCGTGGTCCAGCTTGCGCTGACCGCGCTCGGCCTCACTGCCACACTCGGCGTGCTGGCCGGCTGGTTCGAGTGGGTCCGCTGGATCGGCGTTGCTTATCTGCTCTATCTCGGCATCCGGCAATGGACCGCGGCGCCGGTCGATCTGACGCGCACCCGTCCGCAACCGCGGTCATTTCGCGTTATCGCGCTGCGCGGATTTCTGATCTCGCTCACCAACCCCAAGACGCTGTTGTTCTACGGTGCGTTGTTTCCGCAGTTCATCGCGACCGATCTGCCGATCGCGCCGCAGGTGGCATTGCTGGCGCTGACCTTCTTTGCCATCGCGACCGGCCTCGACTGCGGGTGGGCACTGCTGGCCGGACGCGTGCGCGGCGTACTTGCGATCCGCGGCAGGCTGCGCAACCGTGTTTCCGGCGGGTTCCTGATCGGTGCCGGCATCGGGCTGGCGCTCGCGCATCGCGAGTAGCCGGGTCGACACCGCGTCGCACCCCGCCGACCAGACCGGGAGAGACCGTCATGCCGACACGCCGTGCGCTGCCGCTGGCCGCCACCATCGTGATCCTGCTCTGCGCATTCGCGGTCGCGCGGGCGCAGGCGCCCGCCGCGGTACCCGAGGCCATGCCGTTCGATATCCCGTATGGCACGCCAATCGGTCTCGACACCGCGCAGCAGGCGATCATGGCCGCGGAGGCGGAGGCGAGGAAGCACAACTGGAAGATGGCGATAGCGGTGGTCGGGCCGGCCGGTCAGCTTGTCGCGCACGCCACGATGGACGGCACGCAGTATGGCTCGATCGAGTTTTCCCAGGCGAAGGCGCGCACCGCCGCGCAGTTCCGTCGCCCGAGCAAGGCGTTCGCCGACGCGATCAATGGCGGCTCACCCGCCACGCTGTCCGTGCTTTCCGCGTCCAACGGCGCGGCGTCCGAGGGGGGCTTCCCGATCGTGGTGGATGGCAAGCTGATCGGCGCGATCGGTGCCAGCGGCGGCATCGCGACCCAGGACGGCGTCACGGCGAAGGCAGGTCTCGACGCGATCACGTCGCGCTGAGCCTGCCGTAGCTCGCTTTGCCGTCGGCCCCTCAGCCGCCGGCCTTTTGCAGCGCCGCCTGCGCACGCCGCTTCAGTTCGACCGGCGGCACGTCCTCGATGTGCGTCGCGATCCACCAGAGATTGCCGAACGCGTCTTTCACCCCGCCGCTGCGGTCGCCATAGAACTGGTCGACCGGTGCCTGCACCGAGGTGGCACCTGCGGCCAGCGCGCGCTGATACGGGGCGTCGATATCATCCACGTAGACGTAGAGCATTGCGTGCACCGGTCCGTGCTCGCCGTGCGCGTCGCCCAGCATCACCAGCGAATCACCGATGCGCAGTTCGGCGTGGCCAATACGGTTGCCGGGTGCCGCAAACCGCTCGACCTCCTCGGCATCGAACACCTCCGCGAAGAAGTCAATCAACCTGGCCGCTCCATCGACCACGAGATAAGGCGTGACGGCGTGATAGCCGTCGGGCTTGGCCTTGACCGCCATCGTTAACCCCTCCTTTCAGGTGACGGGGTCAAGTTGGGTGGGGGGTCAGCCACATGCAACGGACATGATCGTGGACGGTCCGCCGCGCACTTGTTCTGCCATGTGGCGGGCGCTACCCAGTTGCGGTCTGGCGAAAGGAGCTGATCCATGGCGCAGGCGATTCGGCCGGTGATGCTGGTGATCCTCGACGGGTTCGGCTGGCGCGAGGAAGCCGCCGACAACGCCGTCCGTCAGGCGCGCAAGCCGAACTTCGACCGGCTATGGCAGAACTGCCCGCACGCCTTCCTGCGTACCTCCGGCGGCGATGTCGGACTGCCCGAGGGCCAGATGGGCAATTCCGAGGTCGGCCATCTCAACATCGGCGCCGGCCGGGTAGTGATGCAGGAACTGCCCCGCATCAGCCAGGCCGCCAGGGATGGCGACCTGGCGCGCGCCCCCGCACTGGTCGACCTGATCGCGAAGTTGAAGGCGTCGGGCGGCACCTGCCATCTGATGGGCCTGATGTCGCCGGGCGGCGTGCACTCGCATCAGGACCATGCGGTCGCGCTGGCGAAGATCCTGCATGAGGCCGGTGTGACGACAGTATTTCACGCCTTCACCGATGGCCGCGATACCCCGCCCCGCTCCGCCGCGGACGACCTGACGTGGCTGCGCGTGGCGCTGCCGCGTGAGGTGCGGATCGGGACGGTCATCGGCCGCTATTACGCCATGGATCGCGACCGGCGCTGGGACCGCGTCGGCAGGGCATATGCCGCGTTGGCCGAGGGCGAGGGGACGAAATTCGACGATCCGGTCGAGGCGGTGCAGGACGGGTATAATCACGATGTCAGCGACGAATTCATCGTTCCGGCGGTGATCGGCGAATATGACGGCATGCAGGATGGCGACGGCGTCCTGTGCTTCAATTTCCGCGCCGACCGGGTGCGGGAAATCCTCGGTGCGCTGCTGGAGCCGAAATTCGATGGCTTCCCGCGCAAGCGTGTGATCAGGTTCGCCGCCGCCACGGGGATGACGCGGTATTCGGACGAATTGGCGCCGTATCTTGGTGTGCTGTTCCCGGCGGAGCGGCTGGATCGCATCCTGGGCCAGGTGGTGGCGGAGGCCGGGCGCGCCCAGCTCCGCACCGCGGAGACCGAGAAATACCCCCACGTCACCTACTTCCTGAATGGCGGCCAAGAGACCGAGTTCCCGGGTGAGGACCGCATCATGGTGCCCTCGCCGAAGGTGGCGACCTACGACCTGCAGCCGGAGATGTCGGCCCCGGAACTCACCGACCGGGTGGTAACGGCGATCGATTCGCAGCGGTACGATTTGATCGTGCTGAACTACGCCAACCCCGACATGGTCGGCCATACCGGCAGCCTGCCTGCCGCGATCAAGGCGGTGGAGACGGTGGATGTCGGCCTCGGCCGGATCGCCGCTGCGGTGGCACGGCAGGGCGGCGCGCTGCTGGTCACCGCAGACCACGGCAACTGCGAACTGATGCGCGATCCGAACACCGGCGGCCCGCACACCGCGCACACCACCAACCCGGTGCCGGTGCTGCTGATGGGCGGTGACGCAACTGGACTGCAGGACGGCAGGCTCGCCGACGTGGCGCCGACGCTGCTGGCGCTGATGGGGCTGCAGCAGCCCCGTGAGATGACCGGCAGCTCGCTGATCCGTGCCGATGCGGCGCGCGCGGCGGAATAGCCTCCTCGCGCTGATCGTCCTGACCGCGGTCGCCGCCCACCCGGCCGGACCGACCAAGGAGGCTGCGGCCCATCGTGAGATGGAGCAGGCGGAACGTGCCCGCGCGGCCGAGCAGGCGGCGCAGCACGACGCGGTGGCCCGTGCCACCGTGGCCGCCGCGGAGGCGCAGCGACTGACGGCGGAACGCATCACGGCCGCGGCGCGGCTGCGCCAGGCTGAGGCAGCGACCGGCGATGCCGCTGCCCGCATGGACGATCTGGCAACGCAGCGTCGCCAGGCCGAGGCGAGCCTCGCCGCACGCGCCGAGACGATGCAGCCGCTGTTGCCTTTGATCGAACGGCTGTCGCTGTTCCCCGCCGAGACCTTGCTGGCGGTGCCGGCATCGGCGGAGGACACGCTGCGTGGCGTGCTGGTGCTGCGCGGCCTGGCGGAGCAGCTCGGCCAGGACGCCGTGGCGCTGCGCCGCGAGCAGGCCAAGCTCGCTGCGGCGGCCCAGGCCTTGGCGGTCGAAGCCCCGCGGCTGGCCGCCGCACAGGCAATGCAGCAGGCGCAAGCCGCTGCGCTCGATCAGCAGATCGCCCGCGCCGACGCCGGACGCCGGCGGGCGGAAGGCGATGCCGCGACGGCGGCGCAGCGCGTGGCCGATGCAGCGGCACGCGCGGACACCCTGCGGGGAATGCTGACCGAGCTCGAGGCCCAGCGTCAGGCGGAGAGCGTTCGGGCGCACGACGAAGCGGCGCGCGCCGAACGCCAGAAGCGCAGCGACGAAGTCGCCGCGGCCCGGCAGCGCCAAGCCGACCTGGAGCGTCCGACCGGCGTCGGTACCATCGCCAGCTCGGCGCAACCTCACGGCCAGCTTACCGCCCCGGTTGCCGGGACCATCGTTCGCGCGTGGGGGGACGCCACGGAAGGCGGCCCGGCCACCGGCATCTCGTATCGGGCACCGCCGGCGGCGCGTGTCGTCGCAGCGTGCAGCGGCCGCGTCGCATTCGCCGCCCCATTCCGCAGCTACGGGTTGCTGTTGATCGTCGATTGCGGCGGCGGCTACCATGTTGTGCTCGCCGGCTTCGACCGGCTCGATGTGAAGGTCGGGCAGGCCGTGGCTGCCGGCGAACCGGTCGGCGTCATGCCGACCTGGGAACCCGGTTCAACCGGCAACCGACCTGCGCTATATGTCGAGCTGCGACGCGATGGACAGCCGGTGAACCCGGCGCCGTGGCTGAGAGCGAGCGGTTAAGCTCTCGTACACGTAAGATTTGAATACTGGACGGCGGAGCCAGGCGCGCGCGAAAAGATGATGTTGGTTGTGTCACGCGCACCCGCCGTTTCGGCGAACGCGCTCGAAGGATGAAACGTATGGACCATCGCTCACGGCGTCTGCGCTCCGGCCTGCTGCCCGGCACCGCCTTCGTGGCTGGCATCGCCATCGGCCCTGCTTCCGGCCTGATCAGTCGCCATCTCGGCCACGGGTTCGGCTTCGCCGCGTTGGCGGCACAGGACAGCGGCCGCGGCGATACCTACCGGCTACTGACGCTGTTCGGCGACGTGTTCGAGCGCGTGCGCGCGGAATACGTTGATCCGGTCGATGACAAGGACCTGATCGAGAACTCGATCAACGGCATGCTGACCGGTCTCGATCCGCATTCCAGCTACATGAACCCCAAGGCGTTCCGCGACATGCAGGTGCAGACCAAGGGTGAGTTCGGCGGTCTCGGCATCGAGGTCACCCAGGACAACGGCTTCATCAAGGTGATCAGCCCGATCGACGACACGCCGGCCTCCAAGGCCGGGATCAAGGCGGGCGACATCATCACCGCGCTGGACGGCAAGACCGTGCAGGGCCTGTCGCTGCAGGACGCGGTGGACAAGATGCGCGGCGCGCCCAACTCGAAGATCACGTTGACCATCAAGCGTGAGAACGTCGACAAGCCGGTCGAGGTCTCCATGCTGCGCGAGGTCATCCACATCCAGGTGGTCAAGCAGCGGATGGAGCCCGACAACATCGGCTATCTGCGCCTGACGCAGTTCACCGAGCAGGCCGATGCAGGGCTCAAGCAGGCGGTGAAGGCGCTGAAGCAGCAGGCTGGCGGCAAGCTGAAGGCGCTGATCCTCGATCTGCGCAACAATCCTGGCGGCCTGCTGGATCAGGCGGTGGCAATCTCCGGCGACTTCATCAACCAGGGAGAAATCGTCTCCACCCGCGCCCGCCACACCGAGGACGCGCAGCGCTGGGACGCCAAGGGCAACGACGTCATCGACGGCCTGCCGCTGGTGGTGCTGATCAACGGCGGGTCCGCCTCGTCGAGCGAAATCGTCGCCGGCGCCTTGCAGGATCACCACCGCGCCGTGCTGCTCGGCACCCGCAGCTTCGGCAAGGGCTCGGTGCAGACGGTGATCCCGCTGCCCGGCAACGGCGCGATGCGGCTCACCACGGCGCGCTACTACACGCCGTCCGGGCGCTCGATCCAGGGCCAGGGCATCGCGCCGGACGTGACGGTGGCCGAGACCCGCGAGGAGACCCCACGCTTCGGCCCGGAGCGCGAGGCCGACCTCAACCACGTGCTGAAGAACCAGGGCGGCACGCCGGATGCCGCCACCGCGCCGCGCACCGACCTGCCGCCGATTGCCAAGGAGATACCGGACAAGCCGCCGGAGGGCTTCCCGAAGCCGGATCCCGCGAAGCCTGACGACACGGACTTCCAGTTGCAGCAGGGATTGCTGCTGGCGAAGGCGATGGCGGCGCAGAACCGCGTCACCGCCAACTGACGCTTCGCGGTGTTCGCGGGGCCGCGGCAGTTTTTCGCCGGCTGGCGTGGCCTCGGATGGTTCTGGTTGTGCATCGCGGTGCTGGCGGTGGTGGGCGGCGTGGCGCTGCAGCTGATCGGGCCGCCCGCTCCCTCTGCGCTACGCCTGGCCGCCAACCAGGCAGCGCTGCCACCGGTGCGTTCGGCCACTGAACCGAAGCAGCCGGTCCCGCGACAGGCGGTGAATGCGCTGCCGGGGCCGCGGCCCGGTCGCGATACGCCGGGACCTATCGCGGATCCCGATCCCGCCTTGCTGGAACCGGCGCAAGGGTCGCCGTCCGACCTCTTGCCACGCATCGCTGCCGACGGGCGCATGCCAATGCAGGTCTATGCCGCCGGTTTCGACAGCAGCACGCGGCGGCCACGTGTCGGCCTGCTGCTGGCAGGTGTCGGCCTCAATCAGGCTGACAGCGAGGCGGCCATCCGTTTACTGCCCGGCGGCGTGACGCTGGCGATCTCGCCCTATGCCCCGGATCCCGCGAAGCTGTTGGGCGCTGCACGGTCCGCCGAACACGAGTACTTGGTGTCGATCCCCATGGAGCCGCAGGGATTTCCGCTCAACGATCCCGGCAAGCAGGCGCTGATGACCAGCCTGTCGGTGGAGCAGAACAGCTCGCGGCTGGAGTGGGCGTTGTCCCGCTTCGCCGGTTATGCCGGGGCGGTTGGCGCGGAGGGCAGGCTGCGCGGTGAACGCTTCGCCTCGCTGCCCGAGGAGATCAACCCGGTACTTGCGGAGCTCGCGCGGCGCGGCCTGCTATATGTCGATCCGCGCCCCGGAGCAGCACCGCTGCCGCTGGTGTGGAGCAGGAGAGTGGACCTCGTGATCGATGAACCAGGCGCCGCTGCCGACATTGACGACAAGCTGGCGCGGCTTGCCCGACTGGCGCGGGAACAGGGCAGCGCGCTCGGTTTCGCCGGTGCGGTGCGGCCGGTGACCACGCAGCGCCTCGCCGCCTGGGCGAACGGGCTGGCGGCGGATGGTCTGGCGCTTGCCCCGGTGAGCGCCCTGGTGCAGGCGCCGGCGGCACAATGAGCACTTTGCCGTATCGACGGAATGTCGGCGCCGTGCTGTTCAACCGGGATGGCCGGGTGTTCGTCGCCCGCCGCGCCGACCTGCCGAACGCGGAGGGCCCGGCCGGCGGCTGGCAACTCCCGCAAGGCGGCATCGATCCGGACGAGGACCCGCGCGCGGCGGTGTTGCGAGAGCTGGCGGAGGAGATCGGCACCGACCGTGCCGAGATCATCGGCGAGCATCCCGACTGGCTGACCTATGACCTGCCGCCGGAGCTGGTCGGCGTGGCGCTCGGCGGCCGATACCGCGGCCAGACGCAGCGCTGGTTCGCGCTTCGCTTCACCGGCGGGGACGGCGATATCCGGCTGGACGCCGATCCGGATCCCGAGTTCGATGCCTGGCGCTGGGCGGAGCTGGCAGAGCTGCCGGCGCTGGCGGTGGCTTTCAAGCGGCCGATCTATCGAATCCTCGCCGCATCATTCGTCGGTTACGCCGCGCCGTAACGCATCAAGCCTGGCTTGGCGCCGCTCCTCGGCCCGCCTCTCGTTCGATTTTGCGGCCCCGGTCCGACCGTGTCGCACACGGTTCTGCTTGGCTGTCACCGCCGCTTCCTGCCGTGCCCGCCGCTGCTTCGCCCGATGCAGGTTGACGATCTCGCCCATATCGCCATCTTGCGCGGCCAGTACCCCACGCACAACCGGGAGAGCGATCCGCGCGGCACGGTGAGTGCGGCAGGCAATCCGTAGACGACGCGTGGGTAATCCGCGTAACCGTCCCAACATCCCGATGTCCTTTGCGACCGCCGCAATCGCTTGCCGGCACCGAACAGCAAATCCGGCGCGGCGGCGACGGCGCTGCCCGCCCGCACCGACATGACGATACAGGCAGCCAAAGCACCAGTGACGGCGGGTCCCCGGTGCGGCTGAGGATCAGCACGCAGAACACGGCACAGCACCAGACTTCGCAACATGGTGTCCAGGCAATGCTGCGCACCGAGTTGTTCTGCGATGCCAGCAGCGAAGCCGACGCGGCCGGTCCCGTACTATGCAGTCGCCACTGCATGAGCGGCGAACGGTGGCCGATGTCAGCCTTGTCGATTGGTTGGTTTTCCCGCAATTGTCTTATTCAGGCGGAGCGGCGCGGCGGGAAGGCTGACGGATACAGATGGCATGATTGTTCGGGGGTCGCCGGATTGCATACCAATGTCGCGTAACCGCAGGTACTGCTGATGCGGCTTCCTTCGTTGCGACGCGGAGCGCGCATCCTGTTCATTACCAACACGCGGATCGGTGATGTCGTGCTCTCGACCGGGCTGTTGGGGTTGCTGACCGATACTTTTCCAACCGCGCGGATCACCGTGGTCGCCGGCTATCTCGCCTGCTCGCTGTTCGACGGCGCCCCTTGCGTCGATCGTGTCATCCCGCTGCGAAAGAAGCGCTACAATCGCCATTGGCTGGACCTGTATCTGAGCCTGATCCGTCCCTGGGACCTGGTGATCGATCTGCGCGGTTCGGCTCTTGCCTGGATGGTTCCGACCAGGCACCGCCGGATCATGAACCGTTCCGACCCGGCGCAATCGCGGGTCGTGGAACTGGGCAATCTTGTGAGCGCCAACCCGCCTCCGGCGCCCCGCCTCTGGATCCATGAGCGCGACCGGCAGGCGGCGGCGCTCATTGTCCCTCCGGACACCGATTTTCTTGCGGTGGCTCCGGGCGCCAGCAGTCCCGAGAAGCGCTGGCCACCCGACCGGTTCGTCGCAATGATCGACCGGTTGACGGCGCATCATGCCGTGGGCGCAAAACTCGCGGTAGTGATCCTTGGCGCTGCCGATGAACGTTCGCTTGTCGAAGCCATATGTGACGCTCTGTCCGAGCGTCCTGGCAGCGGACCGCCATTGGCCGTGCTGGGAGAGGCTCGGCTGCCGGTCGTCGCGGCCATCCTGGAACGTGCCCGTCTCTACATCGGTAACGACAGCGGGCTGATGCATCTGGCCGCTGCGTCCGGCGCCCCCACCGTCGGCCTGTTCGGTCCGACACCACCGGCGCGCTATCATCCCTGGGGCGAGCGCACGCTGCTGGTGCAGCCTGCTGGCCATTCGGGAATTGGCGCCGATCAGTCGGTGCCGTATCGCGCACCTCGCCCGATCATCGAGCTCAGCGTCGAGCAGGTCATCGCCTGCGTGAACCAGTTCGCCTCCGAGATCGGACTCGCTCCCCTCATCGACGGCGGCTACCCAGAGGAAGTGCATTGAGGCTCGGACGGGACGATCGGCGGGCCGAACGGATCTGTGCGGCGACCGAGCGCTGGCTGATTCCGCTGGTGCCGATCGCACTGGTCACACTGAGCGGTGTGGCCGATGTGTTCTGCTCGGTGGTGGCGATAGTGTTCGTCGTGCGGGCAGCCATCAGTCGGGACGGCTCGGCGTTCAACCGGCCCTGGTTCATCACCCTCGTGGTACTGTGGGCTTATCTGGGCATCCGCAGCGTGTTCGCGGTTCACCCGGTTGCCAGTCTGGGTGAGGCGTTCATCTGGCTGCGTTATCCGGTGTTCGCGATTGCTGCCAGCAAGGTATTGCGGCGAGACGGTGACCGGCAGCGCTTCATCATGATCACTGTATGGTCGGTTCTTTTGCTGTCACTCGATGCGATAGCTCAGTATTTCGTGGGTTACGATATCGCGGCACGTCCGGAGCAGGACGACTTGCGGCTGACCGGTCCGTTCGGTCGACCGCGCGTCGGCATCATGATCGCCTGGCTGTTCCTGCCACCCGTGCTCGCACTGGTAGAGCGCCGCCGCTGGCTATGGGCGACAACGCTCTGCGCCGCCTCGATACTCGCAATCACCCTGAGCGGCGAACGCATGTCGCTTGCGACACTCGGGCTCGACGTGATCGGTCTGCTGATCCTGCTGCCGCAATGGCGCCGCCAGATTCTGATCGCAGTCGGCTGCTGCGCAGCACTGCTCTTGGTAGTGATGATCGCCAGACCGTCGCTGTACCAGCGTCAGGTCAACTCAACCTGGCAGGTCGTCTCGGCGGTCGATCAATCACCCTATGGCGTCCTCTGGAGCAGTGGCCTGGCAATCGCGTCGCAGCATCCGATCTTCGGTGTCGGCATGCGAAATTACCGCAACGTGTGCCCGGATCCCGCCTTTGGTCCGTTGCTCGGGGTACACGACTATCCGCGCTGCAGCACGCATCCGCATAACTATTATCTCGAATGGATGATCGCGGGGGGCGTCCCGGCGCTGGCGGCTTTTGTGGTGGCCATGGGATTGCTGCTGCGCGACCTGCTGGCGTACGGCGACACCAGGAATCTGTTGTTCACCGGATTGGTCGCGACCATTCTGATGCGGCTTTGGCCGCTGGCATCGACCACTTCATTCTTTCACAACTGGTCGGCCATTCCGCTGTTTCTCGCGATTGGCTGGGCCTTGTCCTACCTGCCGGAACAGCGGTCAGCGAACCAGCAAGCCTTCGCGCCAACCGTCGAGGCGGTGCGCCAGTAGACCGAGATCGAAGCAGGCTGCCACGCGCGCTTCGCCCGCCCTGCCCATCGAGTCGCGCCGCATCGGGTCGCGTGCCAGGGCCAGGATCGCCGATGCTATGGCCTGCGGGGTCACGGCATCGAGCAGCATCCCGGCGTTACCAACAATCTCCGGGAGGCCGCCCGATCGGCTGGCGATGACGGCAGAGCCGCCAGCCAAGGCTTCGAGTGCCGTTCGTCCGAACGGCTCCTGCCAGCGCGAGGGGACCACCGTGATTGCGGCGCACGCATAGGCTCGCATCACCTCCGCGTGCGGCAACGATTCCATCACGACAAGCCGTTCTCCCCAAATGGTCTTGAGTTCTCCCAGCGCCCGTTGGTAGCGCGACCGGTGGCGCCTGGGCGCCCGGCCGATGATCTCCACCCGCCAATCCGGCAACTCCCGGGCAATCCGTCGCAGGGCATCGAAGAGTTCATCGACGCCCTTCTCCGGGATGAGGCGGCCAACGAACAGTATCGATCTCCGTCTCGGCGGTCGCTCCGCCGGCAACGCGGCAATGCCGTTGGGGAGCACCACCACGCGCTCCGTCGGGCCTTCGATGCCGTCGACGAAGCGGTCGCGTATGTAGTCGCTGAGACAATAGACCAACGCGGCACGCTCAAGGATTTGCGCCCGCGCGGGCGTAGTGTGCAGGCCCTCCATGCTTTGCGGATCGTTGTGGAGATACAGGCATGCCCGGACCCGTGAGCCCAGGCGCGCCGTCAGCCGGCGGAACAGGCGCCCGCGGTTGTGTACCTCGACCACGACACAGCCGTGCGCCGCAATGACGTCAGCGACCGCATCGGCATAGCGATCGCTGGCGCGGCGCCAGAACGGCCAGGACACGCCGAGCACGGTCCGATGCGCTGGCTTGGCGTGATGATATGGCAGAGTGAAGTCACCTGGCTCGGTCCCGCCCACGACCAGAATGCGGTCGTGAAACGCGCTCGCCCGGCCCAGCTCCATAACGTTGAGCGCCACGGCGCCGGCCCGTCCGCTGCTCACCTGCTCGCGCATCGGCAGCACCACCGCGATCGAAGCAGCAGCCAAGCGGTCTTGTCCTACCGCGGCGCCAATTGATATGGGTGAACGCAAGCCTGTTCCATCACCATCGAGCGCGCCAAGGAATCGGCGGGGACCGTTGAACGACATGAACGTTGCTGAACGAACCCACCATGAGATCGCACCCCGCTCGAGCACTGCCGTTGCCGGAACGATGGCGCAACCGGGTGTTCCAACAATGCTTGCCCTGTTTGCGGCATTCGTGACGGTATGGGCATTGTATTTCACGATAACCGAAGCGCCGGTGGCGATCAAACACGACATGGCGGAAGCCTATGCCTGGGGCCAGGAATTCCAACTCGGCTACAATCAGCACCCGCCGTTCTGGGCCTGGATATGCGGTCTGTGGTTTGCCATTTTTCCGCGCACCGGCTGGGCCTTCGCGCTGCTGAGCAGCCTGAACGCGGGCATCGGCCTCTGCGGCGCATGGCTGCTGATCGGCGACTTCGTGCAGGGTCCGAAGCGGGTGGCGGCGTGGGCGCTGTTGCTGCTGACGCCGCTCTACACATTCTATGCCTACAAGTACAATGCGAACGTCATATTCCTGTCCATTTGGCCGTGGACCCTGCATTACTTCATGAGATCCCTGCAAGGCCGTCGTGTCGCGGACGCCGTCGCGTTCGGGGCGATGATCGGCCTCGCCATGATGTCGAAATATTATGCGTTGATCCTGGTCGCGACCTGCCTGCTGGCTGCACTCCAGCATCCTTCGCGGCGGAACTACATTGCGTCAGCGTCGCCGTATCTCGCCATGGTCGTGGCGGCGGCAGTCTGCACGCCGCATGTGTGGTGGCTGATGACCCATCGAGCGCCGCCGCTGCACTATCTCGCCAGCATCTCGGATGAGGCATGGCACTATGTGCTCGGGTACGCAGGGCAGACCCTGTCAGGCGTGCTTGGAATGAATCTCGGGGTCGTTCTCGTCGTCGGATCAGTGACCTGGTTCGCGCGGCGCGACGCGACCGCAACGGTCGGCCACAGCTCGCGCGCGCCGGCACTGGGCGTGCTGGCGACCCTGGCCCTGGCGCCGCTGGCGCTGACGATCGCGAGCGCCCTGGCGCTGCGTACCAGGGTCACGTCGGAAATGCTGATCGGAACCTTCCCGCTCGTGCCGCTGCTGGCCATCGAGATCGCCGGCACTCGGGATATCGATCGCCTGTGTCGGATCAGTACCCGGTTGGCCGCAGCGGTGACGCTCGGCGCGCTGGCAATTTCGCCGGCGATCGCGCTGGCGCGCAGCCGGCTGTCGTCCGGTGCCGAGAACGCCGCGCCGTTTCAGGAGGTGGCGACCGAGGCGACGCGGCTCTGGCATGATCGGACGTCGCTGCCACTGGCCTACGTCGCGGGTTCGCCCTGGTATGACAACGCGATCGCGTTCTACAGCCCGGACCGGCCGCAGGTCTTCGTGTTGTTCGATTATTCCCGCAATCTCTGGGTGACCCCGGAAGCGCTTGCCGAGCGGGGCCTGCTTTCGGTCTGCGTCAGCGACGACAGTTTCTGTCTGGCCGCCACCGCCGGGTTCACCACGCCGGAATCGACCCGGACCGAGCTGTCCGTGGCCCATGCGTTCTGGGGTCACCTCGCCAAGGCGGTGGATTACGTGGTGACGATCATTCCGCCACGCCGGTCCGGGCAGCTACAGTAGCCGCCCTGCCACCGCGTCAAGCCTCGCCGCAAGTTGCGGATCGCGCATGTGGCTCGCGGTGATGATGGCGTTGTCGAGGGCCCGATCGCAGCCTGCCGGGCACAGTTCGCGCGGTCGGCCGAGCTCCGGCACGACCCGTTGCACCAGGGCGCGTGCCTTGTCGGCGTTGTCCAGCAACACGCGCACCACCGCCTCGACCGTGACGTGGTCGTGGTCCGGATGCCAGCAGTCGAAATCGGTCACCATGGCCACGGTCGCATAGTTCAGCTCCGCCTCGCGGGCGAGCTTGGCCTCCGGCATGTTGGTCATGCCGATCACGCTGCAGCCCCAGGAGCGATACAATTCGCTCTCCGCCTTGGTGGAGAACTGCGGCCCTTCCATCACGAGGTAGGTGCCGCCGCGCGTGACTGGCAAACCGAGGCCGCGCGCCGCTCCTTCCAGCGCATCGCCAAGGCGCGAGCACACCGGGTGTGCCATTGAAACGTGCGCCACGATGCCTTCGCCGAAAAAGCTCTTCTCGCGCGCGAAGCTGCGGTCGATGAACTGATCGACGATGACGAAATGCCCCGGTGACAGCTCGGGCTTCAGGCTGCCGACGGCGGAGAGCGACAGCACGTCGGTGACGCCGGAGCGTTTCAGCGCATCGATGTTGGCGCGATAGTTGAGGTGCGTCGGCGACAGCGGATGGCCGCGCCCGTGCCGCGGCAGGAACACGCAGCGCACGTCGGCGAGCCGCCCGAACAGCAGCGCATCCGACGGCATGCCCCACGGTGTGGCGACCTGACGCCAAGCCTTGTCCTCGAGTCCCTCGATGTCATAGATGCCCGAGCCGCCGATGACGCCGATGACGGGGTCGATCATTGCGGGCTACCCGTCATTGCGAGGAAGCGAAGCCGACGAAGCAATCCCGGTCGTACTGCGCGCGCACTCCTAACAAGCAACTGCCCCCTGTTGTCATCCCCGCGAAAGCGGGGCCCAGTGGCGTCAAACAACGTGCTATCCCCCTGGGTTCCCGCTTCCGCGGGAATGGCGATGGGGATCGTCGGCGGCCAGTTTCGTTCCGTCGGGTCTTGGAACTCGCAATGACAGGCGGATCAGTGCACATCCGCCCAGACCTTGCGCTTCACCGCGTAGGTGAGGCCGGTCATGATCAGGAAGAACAGCACCCAGCGCCAGCCGATCTGCTTGCGCTCCACCATCTCCGGATTGGCGGCCCACGCCAGGAACGTGACCACATCATGGGCCATCTGCTCGACCGTGGCAGGGGTGCCGTCGGCGTAGGTCACGCGACCATCCTGCAACGGCGGCGGCATGGCGATCTGATGGCCGGCGAACATCTTGTTGTAGTTCATCCCGTCCTGCATCTGCATGCCGGGCGGCGGATCGGCGTAGCCGGTCAGGATGGCGTAAATGTAGTCGGCGTGGCCCTCGCGGGCATTGACGATCAGCGACAGGTCAGGGGGCAGCGCGCCGTTCAGTGCCGCACGTGCTGCCTGCTCATTCGGGTACGGTGAGCGGAACTGGCTCGCCGGCGTCGCTGGACCTTCCTTCGGCTGGCCTTGGTCATCGACCCCTTGCGGCACGGTGACTGCGGCGGCGATCGCCTTGATCTGATCGTCGGTCAGGCCGATGCCCGCGAGGTCGCGGTAGTGCAGATACTGCATCGAGTGGCAGAGCGAGCAGACCTCGGAATAGACCTGGAAGCCGCGTTGCGCGGCGGCCAGATCGAACGTGCCGAATGGGCCATCGAAGCTCCAGCGCTGTGCCGGCGGCGTGGGCGCGTCCTGCGCCAAGGCCGGTGCCGCCAGCGCGGCGGCAAGCAGCGCTGCTGCCAGGAGATGCCGAAGGACGCGCATCACGCCTTCTCCATCGGCTTGGCCGTGGCCCCCGAGGGTATAGGCCCTCCGCCGCCGACGACGGGACGGCTGATGCTTTCGGGCAGCGGCAACGGCCGCTCCAGCTTGCCGAGGATCGGCAGGATGACCAGGAAGTGCAGGAAGTAGTACAGCGTGGCGACGCGGCTGATCACCACCCAGATGCCCTCCGGCTTGTGTGCGCCGCAGATGCCCAGTGCGATCACCGCGACCACCCACACCCAGATGAGCTGGCGGTAGATCGGTCGGAACCTTGCGCTGCGCACCCGCGAGGTGTCGAGCCAGGGCAGCACGAACAGCACCAGGATCGAGCCGAACATCATGCACACGCCGAGCAGCTTGTTCGGCACCGAGCGCAGGATCGCGTAGTACGGCAGGAAGTACCACTCGGGCACGATGTCGGCCGGGGTCTGCAGCGGATTGGCCGGGATGAAGTTGTTGGCGTCGCCGAGAAAATTCGGCGCGAAGAATACCAGCACGGCATACACGATGAAGAACACGCAGACGCCGACGCTGTCCTTCACTGTGTAGTACGGGTGGAACGGCAGCGTGTCCTGCGGCGACTTCACGTCGATGCCGAGAGGGTTGTTGGAGCCCACCACGTGCAGCGCGGCGACATGCAGGAACACCACGCCCACCAGCACGAAGGGCAGCAGGTAGTGCAGCGAGAAGAACCGGTTGAGCGTCGGGTTGTCCACGCTGAAGCCGCCCCACAGCAAGGTCACGATCGACTTGCCGACGATCGGGAAGGCGGAGAACAGGTTGGTGATGACGGTGGCGCCCCAGTACGACATCTGCCCCCAGGGCAGCACGTAGCCCATGAACGCGGTCGCCATCATGATCAGCAGGATCACCACGCCGATCATCCACAGCAGTTCGCGCGGCGACTTGTAGGACCCGTAGTACATGCCGCGGAAGATGTGGATGTAGGTGACGATGAAGAACATCGACGCGCCGTTCTGGTGCACGTAGCGGAGCAGCCAGCCGTAGTTCACGTCGCGCATGATGTGCTGCACGGAGCCGAAGGCCAGCTCCGAGTTCGGCTGGTAGTTCATCGCCAGGAAGATGCCGGTGGCGATCATGACCATCATGACCACCATGGCGAGCGCGCCGAAGTTCCAGAAATAGTTGAAGTTCTTCGGCGTCGGGAAGACGCCGTATTCCTTCTGCATCATCGTGAAGATGGGCAGACGGGTATCGATCCAGTTGATCAGCGGATTGCTGAACTCGCTCTTGTGCTGGTCGGCCATCAGGCGATTTCCTTCGTCAGCCGATCTTGACCTTGGTGTCGGACTCGAACGCGTAGGGCGGCACCGCCAGGTTGGCTGGCGCCGGGCCGTGGCGCACGCGTCCCGACGTGTCGGTACTGACTGCCGTGGCAGGGACAGAACCAGCCGCCCCAGTCGCCGCGCGGATCGGTCGGTTTGTTGCCGAGAGGTACGCAGCCAAGGTGGGTGCAGATGCCGACCAGCACGATCCACTGGTCGTGCCCTGCCTTCACGCGCGCCGAATCGGGCTGCGGCTCGATCAGATCGCTAAGCGGCACGTCCTCGGCTTCCTTGATCTCCTTCTCCGTGCGGTGGCGGACGAAGATCGGCTTGCCCTGCCAGAGCACGGTGATCCCCTGGCCGGCCACGATCGGTGCCAGATCGACCTCGGTGGCCGACAATGCCAGCACATCCCGCGACGGGTTCATGTAATCGATGAAGACCCAGGCAACCGCCGCCGTGCCGATCGCCGCGGAGGCCCCGGTTACCAGCTTCAGGAAGTCGCGTTTGGTGACGTCGGGATGGCCATGGTGAGCAACGGCGGCAGACGAATCAGCCATCTTCCCCTCGATACAATCGCAATTCCGGCCTGGCGCAAGGCGTGCCAAACCGCGGGCGAACTGGTGGCCCGCCCGAACCTTATCGCCGCGCGGCCGAACCCGGCCGCGGACGGCGCGCATACTAGGGTCGCACCCACACCCCTGCAACACACCGCCGCGAGGGGCTAACCTACGGAACAGCAAGGAACAAGCCCTCATGTCGCAATCCGTTGCGCCACCGCCACACCAGGCGTTGAAACCTGCCGCACAGGCGTGGTTCGAGAGCCTGCGCGACCGGCTGTGCGCAGCGTTCGAGGCAATCGAGGACGCGCTGTCCTCGGAGCGGCCGGCCGGCCGGTTCGTCCGCACCGACTGGCCAAGGCCGGGCGGCGGCGGCGGCGCGATGAGCGTGCTGCGTGGGCGGGTGTTCGAGAAGGTGGGGGTGAACGTCTCCACGGTGTGGGGCGAGTTCAGCCCCGAATTCCGCGCGCAGATCCCCGGTGCCGAGACCGACCCGCGGTTCTGGGCGAGCGGTATCAGCCTGGTGGCGCACATGCACAGCCCGCGGGTGCCGGCGGCGCACTTCAACACCCGGATGCTGGTCACCACCAAGGGCTGGTTCGGCGGCGGCGGCGACCTGACGCCGATGCGGCCCGGTTCGCCGGAGGCCACGGAGGACGCAGCCGATTTCCACGCCGCGCTCAAGGCCGCCTGCGACCGCCACGATCCCGGCTACTATCCCGAGTTCAAGGCCTGGTGCGACCGCTACTTCTTCCTGCCGCACCGCGATGAGCCGCGTGGCGCCGGCGGCATCTTCTACGACCATCACTGCAGCGGCGATGCCGATGCCGACTTCGCGTTCACGCGTGACGTCGGGCAGGCGTTCCTCGAAGCGTTCCCCCGCATCGTGTGCCGGCGGATGCGGGAAACCTGGACCGCGGCGGAACGCGAACAGCAGTTGGTGCGGCGTGGACGCTATGTGGAATTCAATCTGATCTACGACCGCGGCACCCTGTTCGGGCTGAAGACCGGCGGCAATGTCGAGGCCATCCTGATGAGTTTGCCGCCCGAGGTGAAATGGCCCTAGTCCACGCTACCGCGGCCGTCCCGCCACACCGGCGCGGAACAGCAGCGTCAGCGGTACCAGGCAGAATGCCACCAGCGCCGTATAGGCATACAGATCCATATACGACAGAATCGCCGCCTGCAGATTCAGTGTCTGGTTGATCAGGCCCATCGCTGCGTCGTGCGCGCTGCCTGCAGTGTGTCCCATCGACTCCAGCGCCTGCATGTGTCGCGACAGCAATTCCTGATACGGCTGGTCGTACGGCGTCAGATGACCCGCGAGGTACGCCCGATGCGCCTGCTGGCGTTCGGCGCCCAGTGCCGTGATCACCGCGATGCCGACCGATCCGAAGATGTTGCGGAACATCGAATACAACGCGGTCGCATCGGCATTCAGCGATCGCGGCAGCGTCGAGTAGGACAGGGTGCTGTTCGGCACGAACAGAAACGCCAGTCCTACCGTCTGGAACGCGCGGATCGATGCCAGCGTCCAGAAATCCATCTGTGGCGTCAGCCGGTGGGCGAGCGCGGCGGAGCATCCCAGCACGAAGAACCCGAACGCGATCACGTACCGCGTCTGCACGTTCGGCAGCACGATGCGCGCGACGAGCGGTATGAACAGGATCATCACCACCGCGCCGGGCGACAGCAGCAGCCCCGCCAGCAGCGCGGTGTAGCCGAACCATTGCTGCGCCATCACCGGGATGATCACGCTGGTCGAATAGAGGATCGCACCGATCCCGGACACCATCACCACGCCGACGCCGAAGTTGCGGTCCTTCAGGCAGCGAAGGTCCACCACCGGCTTCTCGACCATCAGCAGCCAGGCCACGCCGCCGACGATCCCCACCGCCGCCAGCAGCGCGTAGATCTGGATGGTCGAGGAATTGAACCAGTCGCTGTCCTCGCCACGGTCCAGCATGATCTGCAGCGCTCCCAGCCCGAGCGCAATCAACGCCAGCCCGCCATAGTCGATGTCGCGTATGTGCGCGCGGTCGCGCTGCACCCATGGCGGATCGTCGACCAGTTGCATCACCGACATGAATGCGACGATCCCGACCGGCACGTTGATCAGAAACACCCAACGCCACGAATAGTTGTCGGTGATCCACCCCCCCAGCACCGGCCCGATGATCGGCGCGAAGATCACCGCAATTGCCACCAGCGAAAACGCCTTGCCCCGCTCTGACGGCTCGAAGGTATCCAGGATCACCGACTGCTGGCTCGGTTGCAGACCGCCGCCGAACAGCCCCTGCAGCAGCCGGAACACCACAAGCTGCGGCAGACTGGTCGCAATGCCGCACAGGAACGAGCACACCGTGAACATGGCGATGCAGATCAGAAAGTACCGCTTGCGGCCGATCAGCCGGCCCAGCCAGCCCGCGACCGGCACCACGATCCCGTTCGCCACCAGATACGAAGTCAGCGTCCAGGTCGCATCGTCATTGCTCGCCGACAACGCCCCGGCGATGTTCGGCAGGCTCACGTTGACGATCGTGGTATCCAGAATTTCCATGAACGGCGCCAGCGTCGCGGCGCCGGCCACCAGCCAGACACTCCCCCTCGGCCGCCATGTTGCATCGTGCCAGTCACTCATGCGGCACCCACTCGGTGTTAGCGCGACACCGTGTCGGCGAGATGGACCGTGGGCACCGCGGAGAGGCCGAGGGGAAGCGGCAGGTTGGGATCCATGCCGGAGTTGATCAGGATCTTGACCGGGATGCGCTGGACGATCTTCACGTAATTGCCCGTGGCGTTCTCCGGCGGGAAGGCGGTGAACCGCGAGCCGGAGCCGAGTTGCATGCTGTCGACGTGGCCGACCAGCTTCAGGCCCGGGTAGGCATCGATGCCGATATCCACCTTCTGGCCGGGGCGCATGCGGTCGAGCTGCAACTCCTTGAAGTTGGCGGTGATCCAGATCTCGGGGGTCACGATCGACAGGACCGACTGGCCGGCCTGCACGTAGTTGCCCTGTTCGACGTTGCGCTTGGTGATCCAGCCATCCTGCGGTGCGGTGACCTTGGTCCACGACAGGTTCAGCGTGGCCTGGTCGAGCTGGGCGCGGGCGAGCGCGACCTGCGCCTCGAGCTGGCGCACCTGGGCTTCGGCCTCGCCGATATACTGCGGGACCAGTTCGGCCTGCCGTACCGCTGCCTGCGCCTGGTCGATCTGGGCCTCGGCGGTGCTCAGTGCCGCGGTGGCGGTGTCGACCTCCTGCTGCGTGGTGGCCTGCTTCGGCAGGCCACGCTGGCGGCGCGCGTCCGCCTCGGCCTTGAAGTGGCCGGCGCGGGCTGCGGCGAGCGCCGCCTGGGCGGCGGCCAGCTTGGCAGGGTACTCCTGCTTGGCCCATTCCAGGTTGATGCGGGCATTGGCCAGCTGCGCCTCGGCCACCTGCAGACTGCCGTTGGCCTGGTCGCGCGCGGCGATGTAGGCGCGCGGGTCGATCTCGAGCAGCACGTCGCCGGCCTTTACCAGCTGGTTGTCCGCCACCTGCAGGGCAACCACGGTCCCGGCCACCTGCGGTGCCACGGTGATGGCGCGGCCGTCGGTGTAGGCGTCGTCGGTGCTGGCCTCATCTTTCGTTAAATACCAATGGGTTGTAGCGCCCGCTCCGGCTACCAGCACAATCAGCAGCAGCACCCATTTGGCATAGGCGGCACGCCGGCTGCCCTGCCGGGACGACAGCAGGTCCCGTTGATCGGAGCGTAAATGGCTCCGCACGGTCGGCGCAGGCGGCGGCAGTTCGGTCGTGGTATGGTCGTCCATGGTCCCGTATCGGGCGCTCCGCAGTATTTTTTACCATAGCATAAGTACGGCAGGCGAAAACGTTGCACGAACGCTACTGCACCGTGTCCGGCTCGGCCAATGCCTGGCTGCGAACCAGTCTGGCATACAGACCGTCCTGGTCCAGCAATGCGGCGTGACTGCCGCGTTGCACCGCCATGCCTTCGTGCATGACCACCACGAGATCCGCGTCGCGCACGGTGGACAGCCGGTGTGCGATCACGATCGTGGTGCGGCCCCGCCGGAGCCGCGCGAGTGCCACCTGGATGGCCGCCTCGCTCTCCGTGTCGAGCGAACTGGTCGCCTCGTCGAGCAGCAGGATACGCGGATCCCGCAGCAGCGCGCGCGCCAGCACCACGCGTTGGCGCTGGCCGCCTGACAGACGCTGGCCGCCGGGGCCGACCCGGGTGGCATAGCCGTCCGGCATCGCCGCGATGAACCCGGCCGCTGCCGCGGCATCGGCCGCAGCGGCGACCGCGTCGTGGGAGGCGCTCGGGCGGCCCATCCGGATATTCGCCTCGACCGTGTCGTCGAACAGCAGCGTGTCCTGCGCGACATAGGCGATGGCGTCGCGCAGGCTGGCCAGTGTCACCCGTCGCACATCGCTGCCGTCGATCCGCACGGCGCCGGCCGTGGCGTCATGAAGCCGCGGGATCAGTGCCAGCGCGGTCGACTTGCCGGCGCCGGACGGCCCGACCAGCGCGATCATGGTGCCGGGTTCGGCCGTGAAGCTGAGGCCCGAGAGGCCGACCCGGCCATCCGGGTAGACGAAATGCACATCGTCGAATACGACGCGACCCTGACCCGGCGGCAGCGCCACCGCGTCCGCCGCGTCGGCGATGCGCGGCCGTTCGTCGACCACGCTGAACACGCGTGCCAGCCCGGCCATGCCTTCCTGCAATGCGGCGTTCAGCGAGCCGAGCGCGCGCAGCGGACGGGCAGCGATCAGCAGCGCCGCGACGAAGCCGGTGAAGTTGCCGATCGTCTGCGAGCTGATCGCGGCGCGCCAGCCGGCGAAGCCGATCACCGCGGCAACCGCGGCGCCGCCAAGCACCTCCAGCACCGGATCGACCCGCGCGCGACCCTTGGCCATGCGCATCAGCGCGCGATAGAGTTGCGCGAACGCGGTCTCCGCCCGGTGCGCTTCGGATGCCTCCAGACGATACGCCCGCACCGTGCGGGCCTGGGCAAAGCTCTCGTTCAGCATCGCCGCGGCCTCGCCCATCCGCTCCTGCATGCCGCCCGAGGCACGGCGGATGCGCCGGCCGATGTTCTGGATCGGCACCGCCGCCAGCGGATACATCGCCGCCGCGATCAGGCTGAGCAGCCAGTCGAGATACAGCATCGAGGTGACCAGCCCGACCACCGTGACCGCATCGGCGATGCCGTTCACCGCGCGGGTCAGCGAATCGCGGATGATCGCTGCGTCGGTGGTGAACCGCGCGGCAAGCTGCGCCGGCGCCTCGCGTTCCAGCCGTGCCAGGTCGGCGCGGGTGAGGTGGCCGAACATGCGACCCTGCAGCTCGCGGATCACCAGCAGCACGATCTGCTGTACCTGGACGTTCTGGAAATACTGCGCCGCCGCCTTGATCGAGGTGATGGCAACGACCAGCGCAGGGATCTGATACAGGATGCGCCGGTCGCGCTCGGTGAACATTTCGAAGGCGTGGTCGATCACCACCGGATACAGCGCGGTGGTGCCGGCCATCAGCCCGGTCAGCACCAATACCAGCAGCAGACGCGGCCGGTGATGGCGGATGTGCTCGTGCCACAGCCTCCCGAGCAGGACGCGCGTCGAATCGCGGCGCGACGCGACATCGGCGCGGGGGGCGACAGCATCCATCGCCCGCGTTTATCAGTCGGCAGCGGATGTGGCTACTCGCGCAGAAACACCAGGCCGGTCTGCTGAAAGAAGTTGGTGGGATCGGCGGCCGCGATCTGCCGATAGGTCGGCAGCGCGGGATCGAGCCGGTAACCTCGGATTCGCAGCCGCTCGATCCAGTATTCCGCCGGCTGGCAGTTGACGTGATGATGGCCGCCCTGTCCCGGAACGGCATGCGTCATCGCGACCACCATCCCGTTGGCCAGCGAGTCGAGGTAATGATCGACCTTGTTCGCGTCGATGTGCTCGGCCACCTCGCAGCTCCACACCAGATCGACCGGCATGATGTACGGACCGGTAAGCAGATCATGCAGGGCGATCGGATACACTGCACGCCGCACGTTGATCAGCAGCCCATCGATGCCGTGCGCGATCACGCCCAGACGATGGAAGAACTGCACCGCGTGTCCCTCGCCGCATCCGACGTCCAGCACGGACCTCACGCCGAAGCGGCCGACCAGGTAACGCCACAAGCCAGGGTGGTAGGTCCAAGCATCCCCATGCCTGACATTGCCGCCAAGGTCCGGGCGCGTCGGGTCGATGACCGCGGTCGGTTGGTCTGCCACTATGCGCTCCGTGGTCCGAACCCGGCGACGCCGCCATCGATCACGCTGCCACCATCCCGAGACTGCTCCACAATGCTTGCATCAGCTCGCCATCAAGCGATCCGCTCAGGACCACCGCAGGCGTTGCTCCACCGATCCGGATACCACCTGCGGTGTCGATGTCGAGCCCGGATGTCCAGAAACCGAAATAGACCTCGGCAGCATTCGGATACGCGATCACCGGAAACTCGAGACCGTCATCATGGCAGACCTTGTTGATGGTGCCCTGGATGACCTTCTGCACCCGCATCAGTTCGGCGCGACCGGTGAACTCGACAAACACCTTGCGGTAGAACGCACGCACCACATCCAGCGGGCCACGCAACAGCACCGACGAGATGATCGGCTGTTGCAGCCGCGCCTCGTCGAGCGGCGTGAAGATGGCAAGCCGATGCAGATTGTAGTCCGACTCACCGATCCGCGTTGGGCCTTCACAGAATACCGACAGGCCAATTGGTACTGGCCTGAAACGGATCGCGCTGGAACCCGGCCTTGACCGTGTCCAACACCAGCACCTGATCCGGCCGCGCCGCTACATCTGCGGCAAGCTCGTCCAGCACGCGGCTGATGAACATGTGCGCGGTATTCTCGATGTTCAGCGACGGGTCGCAGTCCTCGATCGGATGCGCCACGCCGCCATGCCGGGCCAGCAGGACCCGTTCGTCCGCATCGAACGCACCCACGCAATGGAGACCGCCGTCAAACCCGGCGCAGCGCAGACTGCCAAGAAACGGCGCGAGCCAGCCCGCATCGCGCGGACGATGGTAGAATGCCACGACCGCGTTGTCGCGCCGCAGCGCCGGCGGCGCGGCGACGGCCGGATCGGCAGGCGCGGTGGGCCGCGGCGACAGCCGTGCCGCCTCCAGCTTGAACTGTGGCGCCGTCCAGACGTAGTCGAGGGTTATCTTGTTGCGGTCCCATTGGTGCAGCACCGGGACCAGCCTGCCGTCGATCAGCACACCGCGGGTCGTCGTCTGCACCGATGCGTCGGCCACGAAGTGCATCGTGGTCACCAGTGAATTGGTGGTATCCAGCCAGGCGTTGCGCAATGGACGCATGCGAACAATGTAGTTGTGCACTGCCTGGTCAACCCCACCAACGAGCGGCGGAGGTCTGTCGCGCAGCTCGCGCGTCATTGCGACCAGATATCGCATAATGCCGGACGTCGTGCCAAAGGTCGTGCCGGCGCACGATACAAAGCAGTCGCGCATATTGTCCGTCACTGCCTTGCCATAGCTATCCAACATCCATCCGTAGTTGGCCGTCGCTGCGCCGACCGGGCAGCGTTCCTGGGCGAACACGATGTCGGCTGGCAACGGCGCGGCGAACGGATCCGACTGGAACACCACGTCACGCAGATCGCTCAACATGACGTTGTCGTATCCGTCGCCGTGGCAGGCGAGGAATTCCAGATAATCGAAGAAGCGGCTCGACAGGAGTGGCAGATGCGGTTGCGCCGATGGCCGCGCACGCTCGACCCTGATGCCGTGCGCCAGCAGGGTGTCGATGGTTGCTGGAGTCACCGCATCGACGAATGCGCATACGTCGCCGTGGAACGCCGTGCGCCTGAGCGATCCGAGGAATTTTTCCACCTGATCGAATGTCATGGCCGAAAACAGTCCCATGATCAGGTTTTTTCCACCGCTCATCAGTTGCACCCGGTGCGCCATTTCAAGCGGCACGGAATGCCGCAGCGTCGCGTCGCGGCGTCGCAACAACACCACGTTGCCGGGCGTTGCCGGCCAGCGATGGCCTGCGACCCCGCGTAACCGCTGATCATGGATTTCCCCGCCGCTGAGGCAGCGACACCTGGCCGCACGACTGCCTCCGCCGTACCAGCTCGGCGCGGCAGGCTGCCTTGCCGTCGATGCAGCCACGGTCCAGCCACCACTGCCGCACTGCGCGCAGCAGGGCGCCGACCCGCGGCCCCTCGGGCTCGCCGAGCGCCAGTATGTCCCGCCCCTCCAGCGGAAACACCGGGCGCGGCATGGCGCCCAGCCGGGCCCGCAATGCCGCCGATTCCTGCGCATTGCCGCCGGCCAGCCAGGTCCGGTCGATCAGCACCTCGCGCGCTGCATCGGCCAGCAGCCGGCGCAGCATCGCGTCATCGTCGTCCGGCCGCGGCACCGGACCGGCGCGCAACGCCACCAGCCGATCGCGGTCCATCGCAGACAGCCGCAGTCGCGCCGCCAGCGCCACCGGATCGCCGGTCAGCAACCCCGCCAGACGCAGCAGCGGGTCGATCGGGGCATCCGCATGGACCAGGCGCGCGAGCCGTTCCGGGTCGGCGCCTTCAGGCACCGCCGCCGCCAGCACACCAAGTTCCGCCATCAATCCGACCGCGTCGCACGGATCGGGCGCGCGCAGGATCCGGGCCAGCTCATGCCACACGCGCTCGGCCGACAGCCTGGCGATACCAGGCACGCCGGCACGGATCGCCGCAACTGCGGCGGGATCGGCGGTCCCCCTGCCGAACCGCGCGAAGAACCGGAAATACCGCAGAATCCGCAGATGGTCCTCGGCAATGCGCGTTGCCGGGTCGCCGACGAAGCGCACCATCCCGGCGCGCAGATCGGCAATCCCGCCAAAATAGTCGAACACCTCGCCGGTGCGCGTCAGCGACATCGCATTGATCGTGAAATCGCGCCGCCCCGCATCGGCCCGCCAATCAGCAGTGAATGCCACCACTGCGTGCCGTCCGTCGGTCTCGATGTCGCGGCGCAGCGTGGTGACCTCGAAGCCGTGGCCGTTCGCCACCGCGGTCACCGTGCCGTGGTCCAGCCCGGTCGGCACGGCACGGATCCCGGTCGCCTGCAGGGCCTCAACGACCTGCTCCGGGGTGCGCGGGGTTGCCAGATCTATCTCGCCGACAGCGCGGCCTGCCAGTGTGTCGCGCACCGCTCCACCGACCACCCGTGCCTCCGGCAGCGCCGACATCACCGCAGCCAGCGCGGGCGCTGTCAGGAAGCCGGGCGGCGTGATCCGCAGGGTGGGTGGGTCGCTCATTGCGGTGCTGCGCGGCCGGAGATCACCTTGCCGTCCTGCAACCGGGCGGGTTCGTAACTGGCACCCGGCGGCAGTGCATCGTCGCGGCTCAGCCAGATCAGGATGCCGGCCAGAATCGCCAGCACGCAGGCGGCGCCGACCACCACGCGGACCGACGGCCCACCCTCCAGGGCAGCGAACCGCCAGACGCCGAACACGACAAACGGCGCCAGGAACAGCGTCAGTTCAACCAGCCGAAGCATGCGGCCCCACCGCCCGCAACTGCTGTGCAAGGTGCACCAGGATCGCCGCCGTGGCGCCCCAGATGTAGTGATCGGGATGTGGCCACACCCAGTATTCCCGCCAGACGCCCCGCACGTGGCGGCGCTGGCGCTTCGGTGCATCGGGATCGAGCAGCACGCCGATCGGCAGTTCGAATACCGCCTCCACTTCCGCGGGCGCCGGCCGCAGTTGCAGACCAGCGGGCAGCAGCCCGAGTACCGGCGTGATCCGATAGCCCGTACCGGTCACATAGTCAGCCATTCGGCCGAGCACTTCCACCTGCGCGGGGTCCAGCGCGATCTCCTCCTCGGCCTCGCGCAGTGCCGCCGCCTCGGCGCCTTCGTCGTGGGCGTCGATCCGGCCGCCGGGAAAGCTCACCTGACCGCCGTGCTGGTTCAGGTGTGCGTTGCGCTTGGTCAGCAGGATGCCCGGCATCGGCCCCAGTATGACCGGCACCAACACCGCTGCCGGTATCGGCGGTCGGTCCAGGATCTCCAGCACATCGTCGCCATGCGCGACCGCGCCCGGCAGCGGCTCGGCAGCAATCGCGGTGAGCCGCGAGCGCAGCTCGGCAGCCGTCATCGTTGTGGAATCACTCTTCGTTGGGAGGCAGTTCGCCCAGCGGGAAAAATTGGCCGCAGCTCCAGACGCCGAGCATACGGCGGCAACCGACCCATTCCGGCACGGCCAGCGCGACCAGCTCATAATAAACCGCGCGATTGATCCGCGCCTCGATGCCCTGATCGCCCGCGCCGCGCCGGATCAGGATGTAGGGTGTCGGTTCGCAGGTCAGCAGGTCGTGGGCAATGCGGACCGGATGATTGGGACCCGCTGTCACCATCTGATCGACGTTGGTACGGAACGACAGCGTCTGCTGGCGGCCGTCGCCCGCCCAATCGAGCTCGACCGCGATGAACGGCGCGTCCTCCACCTCGATGCGGCCGCGTTCGGCCGGCGTTTCCAGCCAGAACGAACCGTCCGCCTCGCGTTTCAGCACGCTGGCAAACAGACACACCAGCTCCTTCCGGTTGATCGGGCTGCCACGGTACAGCCAGGCCCCGTTGCGCTGGATCAGGAAAGGGATGTCGCCGCAGTCCACCGGGACGCGGCGCGGACGAGACTGACGGCATGCAACCGAAGCAAGCGGTTCAGCGAGCACTCCGGCGATCGTCCGCCCCCCCGGTCCACGATCGAAGGTGCCGGCGAGCGGCGTTGGAGAGCTGACCTCGTTCACTTCTCCGTCTCCATCCCTGCCGATCTTTCGTCCTCGGGGCCGATATAGGTAGCATCCCCCCGCGCGTGAAAGTGCCTATATGACGGCTTGGTAAGTTTTGTCAGAGGTGTACGTCCCTATGTCGGTAACTATGGCTGCCACGCCACAAGGCACGATCGACGCCAGCACGATCCTCGCCGAGGTCGAAGCACTCGGCGCTCGCATCGGCAGGGTCCGTGCGGCGATCGGACGGGTGATCTTCGGCCAGGACGAAGTGGTCGATCAGACGCTGATCACACTGCTGTCGGGTGGTCATGCGCTGCTGGTCGGCGTGCCCGGTCTGGGCAAGAGCCGACTGGTCGAGACCCTCGGCATCGTGCTCGGGCTCGCCACCAAGCGGGTACAGTTTACCCCCGACCTGATGCCGGCGGACATCATCGGCAGCGAGGTGCTGGACGAGGCAGAGGGCCGGCGCAGCTTCCGCTTCGTGCCTGGCCCGGTGTTCTGCCAATTGCTGATGGCCGACGAGATCAACCGCGCCAGCCCGCGCACCCAGTCGGCGCTGCTGCAGGCGATGCAGGAGCAGCGTGTCGCGGTGGCGGGCGTCGAGCACGTGCTGCCGCGCCCATTCCACGTGCTCGCGACGCAGAACCCGATCGAGCAGGAAGGCACCTATCCGCTGCCCGAGGCGCAGCTCGACCGTTTCCTGTTGGAGGTCGATGTCGGCTATCCGGCACTGGAGGCGGAGCGGACCATGCTGCTCGCCACCACCGGCGTGGCTGAGGCAGCACCGAAACCCACCATGACAAGCGAGGAATTGCGCGCGGCGCAGGCACTGATCCGCCGCGTGCCGGTGGGCGAAAAGGTGGTGGATGCGATCCTGTCGCTGGTACGTGGCGGCCGCCCGGAGTCCGCCGCTGACGAGACGGTGCGGCGTCATGTCGCCTGGGGGCCCGGCCCGCGTGCCGCCCAGGCGCTGATGCTGGCGTCGCGGGCGCGGGCGTTGCTGGAAGGCCGGCTGGCGCCCAGCATCGACGACGTGGTGGCCCTCTCCCGGCCGGTGCTGCGGCATCGCATGGCGCTGAACTTTTCAGCCCGGGCCGACGGGGTGGTGCTGGCCGAGGTAATCGACCGGCTGGTCGAGCGACTTGCCTAGCGGATCGGTTCAGGCAACCGCGGACGCACGGCGGGCCGAAGCCCTCGGTGCGCGCCTGCCGCCGCTGCTGGTTGCCGCCGAGCGCGTGGCGGCGACTGTCGCGCAGGGCGTGCATGGCAGGCGCCGGGTCGGCCAGGGCGACAGCTTCTGGCAGTTCCGCCATTTCGTCGCCGGCGATCCAATCGCACGCATCGACTGGCGGCAGTCGGCGAAGTCGGGACGTCCCGTGCCGGACGGTTGGTTCATCCGCGAGACCGAATGGGAGGCGGCGCAGACCATCTGCCTGTGGCGCGACGTCTCGGCGTCGATGCACTGGCGCTCGCGCGACGCGCCGGTCGAGAAGCATGGGCGCGCCGGATTGTTGCTGCTGGCGCTGGCCTCGCTGCTGCTGCGCGGCGGTGAGCGGGTGACGATGATCGCGCCTGACGCCCGGCCGATTTCCGGCCGGGCCGGTCTCGATCGGTTGGCCGAAGCGCTGATGGGCAGCGCAGCCGATGACGCCGGGCTGCCGCCGCGCGTGCCATTGCCGCGGCACGCCCGCGTGGTGCTGTTCGGTGACTTCCTCTCACCACTCGAGCAGATCCAGGCCGCGGTCGGCCGGCTTTCGGCGGTCCCGGTCAGCGGCTATCTGATGCAGGTGCTGGACCCGGCCGAGGCCGACCTGCCGTACACCGGCCGCGTCCGCTTCCGCGGCCTCGAGCGCGAGGGCGACACCCTGATCCCTCGCGTCGAGGGTGTGCGGGATGAATATGGCCGACGCATGAAGGCGCAGCAGGAAGGGCTGGCGGCGATCTGTGCCGCCGCGGACTTCGGCTTTGCCGTGCATCGCACCGACCATTCCCCCGAGGCGGCGTTGCTCGGCCTCTACACGGCGCTCACCGCACGATGATCTTCGCCGCACCCTGGGTGCTGATCGCGCTGCCCGCCCTGCCGCTGCTGTGGTGGCTGCTGCGCGTGACGCCGCCGGCACCGCGCAGTGAGTCGTTTCCGGCGATCCGGCTGCTGATGGGGCTGCACGCCCGCGAGGAGACGCCGGCGCGCACCCCCTGGTGGCTGCTGGTGCTGCGCATGGTCGCAGCAACCTTGGTGATCCTGGCACTGGCGCGCCCGGTGCTGGATGCCGGTTCGACCCTTGCCGGTTCCGGCCCGGTACTGTTGGTGGTGGACAACGGCTGGGCCTCCGCTGGCGACTGGCTGCGTCGCATGCAGGCGGCGAATACCGTGCTGGATCGCGCCGAACGCGCCGGGCGGCAGGTGGCGCTGCTCGCCACCGCGCCGGACGGTGCCGGAGCCCCGCCGCAGCTCACCGCGTCCATGCCGGTCGCTGATCTCCGTGCCAAGGTGGCGGCGCTGCATCCCGAGCCCTGGCCACCGGAGCGCGCCGCCGCGGCGGCGGCACTGCTGGCCTGGCATCAGGCCGGCGCGGCCGTGGTCTATCTCGGCGATGGGCTGACACACGGCGGCGAATTCGCGCAATTCGCCACCGCGCTGAGTGCCGCCGGGACGGTGACCGAACTGCGCAGCCTGGCTGCTCCGGCTCGGCTGCTGCTGCCGCCGCGCAACGAGGCCGACCAGCTGGTCGCCCGGATCGCCCAGGCGCCGCGTCCGCTCGCCGGCCAGGCGGTGGTGCTGGCGCAGAGCGGCGACGGCCGCACGCTGGCACGCGCGACGTTGGATTTGCCTGCGGGGGCGAGCGAAGGCTCGGCGGCGGTGGCGTTGCCGCCGGAGCTGCGCAATCGGCTGAGCCGCTTGGTACTCGAAGGCCCACCGAGCGCCGCGTCGGTGGTGCTGCTGGACGAACGTTGGCGGCGGCGGCCGGTTGGGGTCTACGCCGGCGACCTTGCCTCGGCAGATACGCCGTTCGCCGGATCCCTGTATTACCTGGGCCGCGCGCTGGCGCCATTTACCGAGGTGCGCGAGGCCGATCTCGCCACGCTGCTGCAGCGCGAGGTGTCGGTACTGATCCTCGCCGACCGGCCGCTGCCGGCGGGCGCGGAGCGAGATGCGCTGACCAGATGGGTGGAGCAGGGCGGGCTGCTGATCCGGTTCGCCGGACCGCGCACCGCCGAACAGCCGATCGGCGAGACCGATTCGCTGATGCCGGTGAAGCTGCTCGGCGGCGACCGCCAGCTCGGCGGTGCGCTGTCCTGGGCGGAGCCGGCCGGGGTCGCGCAGTTCTCCGCCGGCTCACCATTCGCCGGCCTGACGGTGCCGGACGAGGTAAAGGTCAACCGGCAAGTCCTGGCGGAGCCTTCGGCCGATCTCACCGGCCACACATGGGCGGCCTTGGCCGACGGCACGCCGCTGGTGACGCAGGCCCCGCGCGGGGCAGGTCGTGTGGTACTGTTCCACGTCACCGCCAACGCCGACTGGTCCAACCTGCCTTTGTCGGGCCTGTTTGTGGACATGCTGCGCCGACTGGTTGCGCTGTCGGCGGGCGTCGCGCCGACCGCCGACAATACCGTGCTGGCGCCGGCCGAGACGCTGGACGGCTTCGGCCTGTTGGCCATGCCGCCGCAGGCTGCGACCGGTCTGGCCGCCGACGAGATCGCCCGAACCACCGTCTCGCCGCGCCATCCTCCGGGGTTGTATGGGCCGGAGAATGGGCGCCGCGCGTTGAACCTCGGCACCAACCTGCCGGCGCCGGAGGCCGCGCCGGCGGTGCGTGGCGCCTCCATCGAGGACTACGGTGCTGCCGTGCCGGAGCGTGCGCTGGGACCGGCGCTGCTGGCGGTCGCCGTGGCGCTGCTGGCGCTTGACCTGCTGATCGCGCTCGGATTGCGCGGGCTGCTGCGGCCAAGCCGGATAGCGGCAGCGCTGCTGCTCGGGCTGTTGGCGGTGCCGCCGGCCCAGGCGCTGGACAGCAATTCCAACCCCGCACTGGAGACGCGACTTGGCTACATCGTCACCGGCGACGCGCAATTGGATGCGGTGTCCCGCGCCGGACTCGAGGGACTGTCGGAGTATGTCAACCGGCGCACCGCCGCGCTGCTGGCGGAACCGGACCCGGTCGAACCCGGCAAGACCGATCTCAGTTTCTATCCGCTGCTGTATTGGCCGATCAGCGCCGAAGCGCAGCCGCTGTCGGCGGAGCAGGCAGCGGCGATGAATGACTACATGAGCCGTGGCGGCATCGTTCTGGTCGATACCCGGGACTCGGGCTCGGGCGCCGGCTTCGCGCCCGGCACCGGGTCCGCGTTGCAGCGGGTGGCCCAGGGCCTGGTGATCCCGCCGCTCGCCCCGCTGACCACCGAGCACGTGCTGGCGCGCGCCTTTTACCTGCTGCAGGACTTCCCCGGCCGCTACACCGGCGAATCGGTGTGGGTGCAGCGTGATCAGGATCGCACCAATGACAGCGTGAGCCCGGTGATCATCGGCGGCAATGATTGGGCAGAGGCCTGGGCGGTCGATGATGGCGGTCGCAACCCTTACGCGGTGATCCCGGGCGGCTCGCGGCAGCGCACGCTGGCGTATCGGTTCGGCGTCAACCTCGTGATGTACGCGCTGACCGGCAACTACAAGGGCGACCAGGTGCACGTGCCGGCGATCCTGCAGAGGCTGGGACAATGATGCGTCCCGACGCGGTCATCGCCGCTCTGCGCTTCGAGCCGCTCCTGCCGGTTTGGCTGATCGCCGCGCTTGGTTTGCTGGCGTTCCTGCTGGTGGCGCTCGCCGCGTTCCGGCGCGCGCGCGGCACGCTGTGGCGGTTCGCCGGTTTCGCCATCCTGCTGCTGTGGCTGCTGGGCCCCCGGGTCGTGCAGGAGAGCCGTGACAACCTCCCCGACATCGGCCTGCTGGTGGTCGATCAGACCGCGTCGATGCAGGTCGGCGAGCGCGCGCGCCTCACCGATGCCGCGCGTGCCGCGCTGACCCGGCAGGCAGCGAAGCTGCCCGAGCTCGAGCTGCGCACGGTAACTGTACCGGAGCGCGGTGATGCCGGCACTCGGCTGTTCGGCGCCATCGACCGGGCGCTGGCGGATATTCCTCGCTCGCGGCTGGCCGGTACGATCGCCATCACCGACGGCCAGGTGCACGACATTCCCGACGCCGCGCCCGGCGGCGCACCGCTCAACGTGCTGATCCCGGCGAAGGGCGAGGAAACCGACCGCCGCCTGCGTGTGATCGAGGCACCGAGCTACGGCATCGTCGGCAAGTCGGTCACACTGCGCGTCGCCATCGAGGACCTCGGCGTGGTGCACCCCGGTCCGTCCGCCAATCTGACGATCCGCCGCGACGGCGAGCCGCCGCGGGTCGAAAACGTGCCGATCGGCGTGGAACAGCGTATCGACGTGCCGATTACCCGCGCCGGTCCGACGGTGGTGGAGCTGTCGGCGTCACCGCTCGCCGGCGAGGTGTCCGCGATCAACAACCGCGCGGTGGTCGAGATCAACGGTGTGCGCGACCGCCTGCGGGTGCTGCTGATCTCCGGAGAACCGCATCCGGGCGAACGCACCTGGCGGCGGCTGCTGAAGGCGGATCCATCGGTCGACCTGGTGCACTTCACCATCCTGCGCCCACCCGAAAAGGACGACCTGACGCCGCTCAACGAGCTGGCGCTGATCGCCTTCCCGGTACGTGAGCTATTCCTCGACAAGATCAACGAATTCGACCTGATCATCCTGGACCGGTTCCAGAACCGTGGCCTGCTGCCGATGCCGTACATCGCCAACATCGCGGAACACGTGCGCGACGGCGGGGCGCTGCTGCTCAGCGTCGGGCCGGAATTCTCCGGCGCGAGCAGCCTAGCAGCGACGCCGATCGGTCAGGTGCTGCCGGGTGTGCCCGCGTCGATGAATGCCGTGGTCGAGGAGCAGTTCCGCCCCCGGGTTACCGATCTCGGACAACGCCATCCGGTCACCGAAGGGCTGGTCGGCGCCAATCCGCCGGGCAATTCTGACGCGGTTGCGGGATGGGGATCGTGGTATCGGCGCATCCAGCCGACCGATGTCCGCGGCGAGGTGCTGCTGGGAACCCGCGACAGCCAGCCGTTGCTGCTGCTGGACCGCGTCGGCAAGGGCCGGGTCGCGCTGCTGTTGTCGGATCAGATCTGGCTGTGGTCGCGCGGCCATCAGGGCGGCGGTCCGCAGGCTGAGCTGCTGCGCCGGGTGGCGCACTGGCTGATGCAGGAGCCGGAGCTGGAGGAAAATGCGCTGACCGCCCATGTCGCCGATGGACGGCTCGCGATCGAACGCCGCTCGACCGATCCCGCGCCGCCCGGACGGGTGACGGTTACCGATCCGAATGGCAAGACACTGACCCTGGACCTTGCCGCAACCAGCCCCGGCAAGGGTACGGCCGCGTTGCCGGCCACCACGCCCGGTGTCTGGCAGGTGGGAGACGGCGACCGCAACGCCTATGCCGCGGCTGGGGCAGCAAACCCGTTGGAATTCGCCGACCTGCGTGCCACCGCGACGCTGCTGCGCAAGCTGGTGCGCGAGTTGGGCGGAGGTATCCATTTCATCGGCACCGGCGTCCCCGGCGCGGCGCCCGACCTGCCCGACCTGCGTCGCACCGAGCCCGATCGGTCGGCGGCCGGCAGTTCCTGGATCGGGCTGGAACGGCGGCACGATCACGTCGTCACCGGGATCGCTTCGCTCGTGCTGCTGCCGGCGTGGATCGCGCTGCCGTTGATGCTGGGGCTCATGGTGCTCGCGTGGCGGCGGGAGGGCACGTGAGACGCGGCGGCAGCGACCGCGCAACCCATCGCTCCACGGCATAAACCCGCCCTTAATCCACCACGACGGATACTCCACGTGCTATCGCTGAGCCGGAGAGCGGATGGTGGATGCGCCGGAACGCCTGCGCCGCCTGAACGCCGCCCTGGTGCTGCTGGAAAATGGCCAGCACGGGCAGTCCGCGCGGATTTGCCGTCGGCTCGTCCAGCACAATCGCGACGATATCGAGGCACTGCTGGTACTCGGCCTTGCGCTCGGCATGCAGGGGCGCGCCGCTGCGGCAGCACCGTTGCTGAACCGGGTCGCGCGGGCTCGACACCGGTTCGCGCATCCATGCAGCGACCTGGCGCGCATGCTGCTCGCGCAATGCAATGTGCCGCTGGTCGCGCCGCAGTACCGGGCGTGCCTGAGCCTGACGCCTGACGATTTGCGGCTGCGCTATGCGTTGGCCCGGTTCCTGCGCGAAACCGGCGAAGCGGTGGAGGCGGTGAGCCTGCTGGACCCGGTCCTCCGGGCGCATCCCGACAGCGCGGAGGCGCACGATCAGATGGGCCTCGCATTCGCCGAGGCCGGGCGCTTCGCCGACGCGAAGGGGCAATTCCGCCAAGCGATCGTCTGCGACCCTGCGCCAGCGGCGTTCTGGGCAAATCTCGGCATGATGCTGAAGATCGAAGGCCAGCTTGACGCGGCGCTGGATGCCTACGACAGCGCGCTGGCGCGCGCACCCGGCGATCGGCAGATCAGGGTGAACCGGGCCGTGACGCGTCTGCATGCCGGGCGGTTCGCGGAGGCTTGGCAGGACGAGGACTGGATCCTGGCCGCGCCGGACCGCACCATATTGTCGGCGGAGCAGTTGCTGCCGCCGCTGTCGCGTCTGCCTGATCTGACCGGACGCACGGTGCTGGTGGTGCAGGAGGAAGGCCTCGGCGATACCCTGCAGTTCATGCGCTATCTGCCGCTGCTGGCGCAGCGTGGCGCGCGGGTCGTCGTTGCGGTGCCGTCGGCGCTGACGCGGCTGATGCGCACCATCCCTGGCATTGCCGCAGTGCCGGACGGTGACGCCCCAGTGCCGCAGCACGACTTTCATTGCTCGTTCAACGGCCTGCCGCGCGCCTTCGAGACCACGCTGGAGACCATTCCTGATGCCGTGCCGTACCTCGCAGCCGATCCGACGCTGACCCGCCAATGGGGCGAGCGGCTGTCGGTCGGCGATGGATTGCGCGTCGGGCTGTGCTGGGCTGGCCAGGCGCGGCCATGGCTGGCGGGGTTCGTCGGGCTGGATCGCCGGCGCAGCACCAGTCTGGCGACCCTGGCGCCGCTGGCCGCTGTTCCACACGTGCGGCTGGTCAGTCTCCAGATGGGACCGGCGGCGGCCGAGGCCCGTGGCTGCGGGTTCGATCTGCTTGAGGTGATGGACGAGGTGCGCGATTTCGCAGATACCGCCGCGATCGTCGCCAATCTGGACCTCGTGATCAGCGTCGATACCTCGGTCGTGCATCTTGCCGGAGCGATGGGGAAGCCGGTCTTCATGCTCGATCGCTATGACAACTGCTGGCGCTGGCTGCGCGGCCGCGAGGACAGCCCATGGTATCCGTCGCTGCGCATCTTCCGCCAGCGGCAAAGCGGCGACTGGGCGCCGGTGATCGCGCGCGTCGCTACCGCGCTTGCTGCAACGGCCGCCCGTCCATCCCCGGCGCCGGAATGCCGAGATGCCGCATGATGGTCGGCGCCAGATCGGTGACGTGAACCCGTGCATCGCGCGCAGCGCCGGCGGCGAAGCCGGAACCCTCGATCAGCAGCACGGGCGACTGCTCGAATTGGCCGAGCCCGCCGTGCTGGCCGCACCCGACACGGTCGGGCTTGCCCCAGCGCGGCTTGGCAGCGAGCGAGCGGCCGGGAACACCGAATTCGTTCGCCTCTGCATCGGCCTTGAGCGACACCGCGAACGCAAGGCCGTTGTGGGGCGCCTGTCCGATTGTGTCGAGATGTGCAGTGTCGATCACGCGGCCGGCCCATGACTGCGCTGCCAGGAAATTGCCGAGACCGTCACGGCAACGCTCGGCGTCGGGGTGCAGGTAGATCAGGCTCGAGGTACCACTGGACACCGCCATGACGTCGTTCGAGTTGGCGGCCGACTTCAGGCCGGCGGCAATCAGTTCCGCCTCGATGTCGACCACGCCGGACACCGTCTCATGGCCATGATCCGATCCGACGATCAGCAGCACGTCATCGCCGGCGGCGCGGCGGCGGTCCACCGCGGCAATCGCCATGCCGGCATGGCGATCCGCCTCGCGCAGCACCGCGAGATGCTCGGCTGAGCCAAGTGTGGTGTTGTGCTGGATGTGGTCGGGCTCGCCCAGCCACAGCACGGCAAGTGCCGGCCGACGTTCGCCAAGGGCATCGATAATGCAGCGCTCGGTCAACCCGCGATCACCCGCGGTGTCCAGGTCGATGTCCAGCGGATCAAGCGCGACGCGGCCGGGCGCAAACGAACCGGCACGGTGGTAGACATGGCCATAGCCATCCGGATCGTGCGCATAGGCGGCGCCAGGCGAGACGTTGTTGTAGATGATCGCTCCACCGTGCGGCGCCAGCCGTTCGGCCAGCGTCGGCACCGCGAGCGAATGCCCGGTGACCGCGCGCTTGTGTTGCAGGAAGTCCGGCAGGCCGGCGTCATGCGGGACCAGCACGCCATCCTCCAGCAGCGCCATCGCGTTGCCCTGCAGGGTATGACGGGCGGGATGGCAACCGGTCGCGAGGGTCGCGGTCACCACCCGGGTGGCCGACGGGAATGCGGTACGATAACCAGGGAATTGCTCGGCGCGCGTGGCGAGATCGGCGAGGTGCGGCGTTCGCGCAGCATCGACGAAGTCGCGCCGCAGCCCGTCGAGGATCACAAGGACAGCGCGCTTCATGTCGAACTCCCGGACACCGTCATGATCGTCATCACCACGAGCGCACATGCCGCGCACGATCCTGCCACCATGGCGCCGTCGCCCAGCGGCCGGCCATTCTACGATCGCGCGGCCCGGGTGGACCAGTTGCTCGGCGCGGTGCGCCGCCTCGGCCTGCCGACGACGCCGGCGCCGGATCACGGCATGGCACCGATCGCGGCAATACACGACGCGGGGTACCTGCACTTCCTGGCGACCGCGTTCGAGCGCTGGCAGGCAACGCCGCTGGCCGGACCGGCAGTACGGACGTTCGGCTACGCGGTGCGGCAGATGCAGCGGCTGCCGGACGCCATCATCGGGCAGGCGGGATACTATCTGAGCGGGGAAACCGTGCCGCTGCTGCAAGGGACCTGGCAGGCGGCGAAGACCTCGGCACATGTCGCGATCGAGGCAGCAAAGCGCATCCTCGGCGGCGCGCGCGAGGCCTATGCGCTGTGTCGCCCATCCGGCCATCACGTTTATGCCGATCTCGCCGGCGGCTTCTGCTATCTCAACAACGCCGCGATCGCCGCCCAGGTACTGGTGGCCGGCGGCGCGAAACCCGCGGTGCTGGATGTCGATGTGCATCACGGCAACGGCACCCAGAGCATCCTGTACCAGCGCGACGACGTGTTCTTCTGTTCGGTGCACGGCGATCCCCGCTGGCTGTATCCATGGTACGCGGGCTATCGCGACGAGACCGGGGCGGCGAGGGGGTTCGGCTGCAATCTGAACCTGCCGCTGGCACCGGACACGGAGAATGCCGGCTATGTCGAGGCGGTGGATGCGGGGCTTTCTGCGATCAGGAAATTCGGTGCCTCGGCGCTGATAATTTCACTCGGCTTCGACGCGCATGTCGGCGATCCGACTGCCAATCTTGCCGTCACTGGCGAGGGATTCCGTGCCATCGGTCAGCATATCGGCAACCTGGGTCTCCCGACCCTGCTGGTGCAGGAGGGCGGCTACATCGTGGAGAAGCTGGGCGACAATTTGACGGCGTTCCTCGAGGGGTTCCTGCCGAAACGCGTTGGCAGTGGCGAATAAGATCCGGCCGTTCGACACATCGCGAAGCTGCTCGCTGGACCAAACCTGTTCCGCTGCTGGAGGCGAACCCCGAATCAGCGTTTCACGCGTCACTCCAAATCCCGCGCGACCTCGGGCTGGTGCAGCAAGAGATCGATCTTGGTCGCATATTCCAGCGCATGGTCCGGTTGGAACGACAGCTCCGGCACGAACTTCAACCGCACCGCATGCGCCACCTGACCACGCAGGAACGGCGCCGCGCGCTTCAGCGCCGGCAGCAGCGCATCGACGTCCTGGCGTCCCAGCCGCGCCACGTAGGCAATCGCATGTTTCAGGTCGGGCCCGATGCGCACCTCGGTCACCGTGATCTGCGCCTCGGCCAGCTCGGGATCGCGGAAGTCGCGTCGCTCGAACAGCCCGGCGAGCACGTGGCGGATCTCCTCCGCCACGCGCAACTGACGCTGCGACGGACCGGCAACCGGCTTTCTCAAGCCGGCACCAGCTCCGTCTCGAAGCACTCGATCACGTCGCCTTCCTGCAAATCGTGGAAGTTGGCGAACGACAGGCCGCACTCGTAGCCGCGCGCCACCTCGCGCACATCGTCCTTGAAGCGTTTCAACTGCGACAGTTCGCCGTTGTGGATCACCACGTTGTCGCGCAGCACGCGCACGCCGGCGCCGCGCTTCACCACGCCGTCGGTCACCATGCAGCCGGCGACCTTGCCGGTGCGGGTGATGTTGAACACCTTGCGCACCTCGGCGTAGCCCAGGAAGCGTTCGCGCTCCTTCGGCGCCACCTTGCCCTGCACCAGCTTCTCGATGTCGTCCGCCACCTCGTAGATGATCGAGTAGTAGCGGATATCGACGCCGTCCCGCGTCGCCAGGTCGCGCGCCTGCGCGGTCGCGCGCACGTTGAATGCCAGCACGTAGGCGTCCGACGCCTTGGCGAGCTGGATGTCGCTTTCGGTGATCTGGCCCACTGCGGCGTGCAGCACGCGGACCTTCACTTCCTCGTGTGCCAGCTTCAGCACGGTGGCCTGGATCGCCTCGGCACTGCCCTGCACGTCGGCCTTGATCAGCACCGCGACCTCTTTCTGCTCGCCGGCCTGGATGCGGGCCAGCATCTGGTCGAGCGTGCCGCGTGCGCCGGCGGTCACGCCGGCCGCCTTGTCGCGCAGCTTGCGGGTGCGGAACTCGGCGATCTCGCGGGCGCGGCCTTCATTTTCCACCGCGACGAACGGCTCGCCGGCCGACGGCACCCCGGCCAGGCCGAGTATTTCCACCGGCGCGGACGGCCCTGCCTCCGTGATCGGGCGGACCTTGTCGTCCAGCATGGCGCGCACACGGCCCCACTCGGCGCCGGCAACCACGATGTCGCCCTGCCGCAGCGTGCCCTTCTGCACCAGCACCGTCGCCACCGGACCGCGGCCGCGGTCCAACCTGCTTTCGATCACCGTGCCTTCGGCCGCGCGCTCCGGGTTCGCCTTCAGGTCGAGAATTTCCGCCTGCAGCGAGATCGCCTCGGCCAGCTTGTCGAGCCCGGTCCGCTTGATCGCGGACACCTCCACGTCCTGCGTCTCGCCGCCCATCTCCTCGACCACGACCTCGTAGCTGAGCAGCTCCTGGCGGACCCGCCCGGGGTTCGCGTCCTCCTTGTCCATCTTGTTGATGGCGACGATCAGCGGCGCGCCGGCTGCCTTGGCGTGGCGGATCGCCTCGATGGTCTGCGGCATCACGCCATCGTCCGCCGCTACCACCAGCACCACGATGTCGGTGACCGACGCGCCGCGGGCGCGCATCGCAGTGAACGCCTCATGGCCCGGCGTGTCGATGAAGGTGATCCGTTCGCCGCCGGGCATCTCCACCTGATAGGCGCCGATATGCTGAGTGATGCCGCCCGCTTCCCCTGCCGCGACATCGGTCGCGCGCAGCGCATCGAGCAGCGAGGTCTTGCCGTGGTCCACATGGCCCATCACGGTGACCACCGGCGGGCGCGACTTCAGCTCCGCCGCGGTATCGACCTCACCCTCCAGGCCGATCTCCACATCGGATTCGGAGACCCGCCGGGCGCGGTGGCCGAATTCCTGTACCACCAGTTCCGCGGTGTCGGCATCCAGCGTCTGCGTGATGGTCGCCATCACGCCAAGTTTCATCAGCGCCTTGACTACCTCGCCGGCGCGCGCGGCCATGCGGTTGGCGAGTTCCTGCACCGTGATGCTGTCCGGCAGGATCACGTCGCGCACCACCTTCACCTGGTCCGAACGCAGCCGTTCCAGTTCCGCCTGCCGGCGCTCGCGCTCGCGCTGACGCCGCACCGACGCGAGCGAACGGACCCGTTCGTCCTCGCCCTCGATCGCTGCCTGAACGTCGATGCGGCCGGCGCGGCGGCCCGCATCGGTGCCCTTCTTGGCAACAACGGTCTGCGGTTTGCGCGGCATCACCAAACCGCCGGGTCGGCGGATCGGGCGCGAATCGTCCTCTTCCTCGAGCACCCGCGTGCCGGGGCGGAGGCGCAGTGTCTCGGTTGGCGCTACCGGTGCGGCTGTCGGCACGGGAGCGGCTTGACCGGGTGCCGCTTCGGCAGCGCGCTCCACCGGCGCGGTGTGCTGAGCTTCCGCGGTGGCCTCGGCAATCTTGCGCGCGGTCTCCTCGGCTTCCTGCCGAGCCGCGTCCTGGGCTGCCTGGCGGGCATCCTCTTCTGCCGCCTTGCGCGCCTCTTCCTCGCGCCGGCGCGCTTCCTCGGCGGCCGAGAGGATGGAAATCTTCTCCTGCTCCCGCCGTTCGGCGTCACGGCGGGACGATTCGACCAGGGCGCGCTGCCGCGCCGCCTGCTCGGTTACCGTCAGGGCACGCGGGGCGGCGGTGACCGCCGGCCGTTCGCCGGGCGCGGCGCCGGCGCGCGCCGTCGGCGGCGTTGTTCCGGGCGTGGCGGCGCCGGCGGCCGGGGTGCCAGGCGCGCTGACCGGGGCGCGCTTCTTGCGCACCTCGACCTGTACCACCTTGGAGCGGCCGTGACTGAAGCTCTGTCGCACGGAGCCGGCGTCGACCGTCCGGCCGAGCTCCAGTCGGCCCGCGGGCCGCAGTGAAAGTCGCCCCTTGGCGGTATCCTGATCGTTGGTTTCGCTCATCGACTACCCGCTGGCCCCGTCCGTATCTGTTCGTCCGCTTCCGGTCCTGCCGCCGGCGGCACTCCGTCGCAACCCCCCGAGCCGCTCCGCCTCGACGGCGAGGCGCTCGCCCAGTCGGCCGGGCGCGATCGCGACATGCACCACATGGTCACGACCGAACACACGGCCAAGCGCCGCCGCCGGGAGTGGGTCCACCACGGTGACCGACCCGCCGCCGCCGGACAGAAATCGTGCGCGTTCCGCCGCGCTGCCGTCCGACGCTTGCAGAATCAATCTGCCCCGACCAGTCCGCAGCCACTCGCGCGCCTTGTCGAACCCTGCAACCGCCTGCCCGGCGCGGCGGGCGAGTCCAACCAACTCGCCGATCCGCCGGACCAGCGCCGCCTCGAGCACGGCAGGAAGATCGGGGGGCACGATGACAGGCCCGCGCGCGGCCCTGGCGAAGGCACGCCCCAGTCCTCCCTGGGCGCGAGCGGTTTCTAGCACATCCCCGGCAGCGCTCAACCAGATTCCCCGGCCGGGCAGCGTTGCGGTCAGGTCGGGCACCAGCTTGCGATCAGGCGCGACGACGAAACGGATCATCCGCTCCTTGGGCAGCCGCTCGCGCGTGACGATGCAGCGGCGGAGCGGGCCGGTTTCAGGCTCATCCTCGACGGCCTCTGCTGCTGCCTCAGTCGTGTTGCGCCTCCTGCGTCGCCGCCTCGCCGGCCCCGGAAACCGACCCGGGGTCAGCAAACCAATGTGCGCGCGCCGCCATGATCACCTCATTGGCGGTGGCCTCGTCCATCGCCTCGGCGCCGACAATCTCGATCAGTTCGTCCGACGCCAGGTCGGCCAGATCATCCAGCGTCTTCACATCCTTTTCGCCGAGCGCCACCAGCATCGCCGGGGTCAGCACCTCGATCGCGGCGATGTCATCGCTCACCCCGAGTTCGACGCGCTTCTCGGTCAGCTCGGTGTCGCGGCGCGCGATGAAGGCCGCAGCGCGACGGATCAGTTCGGCGGCAATCGTTTCGTCGAAGCCCTCGATCGCGGCAACCTCATCCTCGGCCGTGAACGCCAGTTCCTCGACCGAGGTGAAACCCTCGGTGACCAGCAGGCCGGCGATCACATCGTCGACATCGAGCGCCTCGACGAACAGGCCGCTGCGCCGGCGGAACTCTTCCTGGCGCCGCTCGCTTTCCTCGGCTTCCGTGAGAATGTCGATGTCCCAGCGGGTGAGCTGGCTCGCCAGCCGCACGTTCTGGCCACGCCGGCCGATGGCGAGGCTGAGCTGCTCGTCCGGTACCACGACCTCGACGCGGCCGGCCTCCTCGTCCATCACCACCTTGGTCACTTCGGCAGGCGCCAGCGCATTCACGACGAAGGTGGCGGATTGCGGCGACCAGGGAATGATGTCGATCTTCTCGCCCTGCAACTCCTGCACCACCGCCTGCACGCGCGAGCCGCGCATGCCGACGCAGGCACCGACCGGATCGATCGACGAATTGCGGCTGATCACCGCCATCTTGGCGCGGCTGCCGGGATCGCGCGCCACCGCCTTGATCTCGATGATGCCGTCGTAGATCTCCGGCACCTCCTGGGCGAACAGCTTGGCCAGGAACCCCGGATGGGTGCGGCTGAGGAAGATCTGCGGCCCGCGCGGTTCGTCGCGCACGTCGTAGATGTAGGCGCGCACCCGGTCGCCGTTGCGGAAGCTTTCCCGCGGGATCAGTTCATCGCGGCGCAACAGCGCCTCGGCGCGGCCCAGTTCCACCATCAGGTTGCCGTACTCGGTGCGCTTCACCACGCCGTTGATGATCTCGCCGACGCGGTCCTTGAACTCCTCGTATTGCCGCTTGCGCTCATACTCGCGCACGCGCTGCACGATCACCTGCTTGGCGGTCTGCGCCGCGATGCGGCCGAAATCGATTGGCGGCAGCGGATCGACCAGATGTTCGCCGAGCTTGATCTCGGGCTGGAATTTCTTGGCGATGTGGACCGGGATCTGGGTTTCCTCGTTCTCCACCGTCTCGACCGCCTCGGTCCAGCGGGACAGGCGCACGTCGCCGGTCTTGCGGTCGATCGTGGCGCGGATGTCCTTCTCGTGGCCGTACTTGGCACGGCCGGCCTTCTGGATCGCCTGCTCCATGGCTTCCAGGACTTCCTCGCGGTCGATGTTCTTCTCCCGCGCGACGGCATCGGCGACCAGCAGCAGTTCCGGGCGGGCAATGGCGGTGTCCATTTGGACCTCTGTTTCTAGTTGGGACGAGGTGGGGTTGCGGTGGCGGCGATCAACGCGTCGGTCAGTACCAGTTTGGCACGGCGGATGGTATTCAGGGGAAGCGTGATTTCGCTGCCGTCGTCGAGCCGGAGGCGGGCGGCCGTGTCGTCGGCGCCCAGCGCAATGCCGGAGAAGCGCCGGCGGCCACCGATCTGCACGACGGTTTCAGCACGCGCGAGGTGGCCGGCATAGCGGTTCCAGTCCTTGGCGCGCGTCAGCGGGCGGTCGATGCCGGCAGAGCTGATTTCCAGTGACCAGGCTCCCGGCAGCGGGTCCTCCACGTCCAGCACCGCGCCAAGGGCGTGGCTGATCGCCTCGCAGTCGGCGACGGTGAGCTGGCCGCCATCGGCGCGGTCGGCCATCACCTGCACGGTGGGGCGTTCGCGGCCAAGCACGGCGACCCGCACCAGCTCGTAGCCCATGCCTTCCAGCGTGGGGGAGACGATCGCGGCCAGCCGCGACTCGACGCTCATGTGGGTTGGGTCTGGTGTGTCCAAAACAAAAAAGGCGGCCGGTCAGGGCCACCCTCCGTAACTCCGCGGAAGATTGATTTGTCGCGCAGAGATAGAGCGATGTCAGAGAATTTGCAAGGTGCCGGCTGGCGTCTGCGTTGCAGGTCGCGCAGCTTCGCTCTATGTCGTCTGCTTGGCTTAGTACCCGACGGTGGACCGCCTTGCCTGTTGTCGTTGCTGCACTGAGTGGTTTTGCAGGTGTGTCGTTCGCCCTGATGCTCCTGGGAGTGGCGGGCGCCGCATTCTCCGTCTGGTCACTGTCGCGATTGCGCCGACACCACCTTTTGGTCGAGGCCGCCGAACGGCGTGAGGCGGTCAATCTGAGCCATATCGTGAGGCGATACGTCCCCCGGCGGCTGCGGTCGCACCGTCGCGCCGAGGAGTTGCTGCTTGCCAAGCAGCACATCGCAGCCAGGCGGCCCGGGTGGCGGCGCTGGGCGATCGGATCCGCCGCGCTCACCGTGTGTTTCGCCGGTGCCACGGCATTCTTGGTGCAACGGAACCTGCGTGCCATGACAGTCGCCCCGGCTGTGGCGAGGGCTCCGCCAAGCGGCGATGCTCTCGCGGCGATTCAGGGCACCTGGGGATGGCGGGCGGACTTCTTGCAGTCGTGCAAGCAGAATCCTCAGGTGATCCTGGTGTCATCCGATCGACGAAAACTGGTGCTGCACTATACCAAGCCGGCTGCTTCCCCATCGCCATTGATTACCGACTTCAACTACGACGTCGTGTCCACGCAGCCCGATATGCTGGTGCTGTCGGGGCCGATTTTCGCCGCGCGCCCCAATCCGCACCCGGCGTCCATATCGATCAGGTTTCTCGATCCGGATACCTATATCGCGACCAGCAGCGACCGGCCGTTTCAGACCACAGGAGCGATCGAGCGCTGCAAGTGATAGCGGTGCGCGGGCCGCACCGCTCGGCCGACCTCGATCATCGCCGGATCTGTCCCGGTCACCGGTAACGGCGCGCCACCACCGGATCGGGTGGTGCATGGGATGCAGCCGCGCGGTGCGGATCAGCCCAGCAGAGTGTAGGCGGCGAGCAGGACGAACTGCACCTGGTCGCACCCTGTGTTATCATGCGTCGGCGCGGCACCTCTTCACGTATGACCAGTCAATCTCCATCCCGAACCCGGGCGCCTCGGTCAGATGCGCCATCCCGTCCCTCACCTCGGCACCGCCACGATGAATACCGTGGTGGATTGGATGGCGACCGTGATCGCCGATCGATTCGGCACCGAACGCGGCGTCGCCGAACGCGGATACCAGATGCGCGTGGATGTGCAGCGCCGAATGCGGCGCAATCACCACGCCACGCTGCTCCGCATAGTGCGCGATGCGCAGCGACTCGGTGAAGCCGGCGGCGCGGGTCGAGTCAAACTGCACGAAGCGGATCGCGCCGGAATCGATGAAGTCGCGGACCGTGTAGCGATGCCATTCGCGTTCGCCATGCGCCAGCGGAATCGGCGACGATGCCGCGAGGCGAACGTAATCGGCCGGTTGCAGATACCAGTGCAGCGGTTCCTCGAGCCAGGCGATGCGGTACGGCGCCACCGCCTCGGCGAAGCGGATGCAGCCGGCGACATCGCAGGGTGCATTCATGTCCAGCATCAGCTGGACATCAGGCCCGATCGCCGCGCGAACGGCGCGGATGCGCGCGACCTCGTCTGCCAGCGACAGGGCGCCGGTCTTGAGCTTCACGGCGCGATAGCCGTCGCCGACGAAGCCTGCGAACTCGTCGGCGCAGCGTTCCAGCGGTTCGCCCTCGCGGTAGTAGCCGCCGGTCGCGTAGCTGAACACCTCGGTGCGCGTGCCGCCGAGCAGGCGGAATACCGGCAGGCCCACCGCCTTGCCCTTGAGATCCCACAGTGCGATGTCGATGCCGCCGATCGCCGCCATGATCTGTGGTCGCTGATTGCGCGGCAGCGGTGCAGGCATCCCGTCCCAGCCGCCGATGCCGCCGGGCCGCGGCGAGGTCAGCGAGAACAGCTTGCGCCAGATCTCGACGTGGCCGAGCGGGTCCATGCCGGTAATCACCGAGGCAAAGGTGCGGATCAGCTCGCACAGCAGCTGCTGCGGTCCGCCGGCGATTTCGCCGTAGCCGACCAGACCCAGGTCGGTGCGAACCTCGATCAGCACGAGCTGGTCGCGCTCCATCCGTTCGTGCGCGGTCCAGCGCGGCTGTTCATAGGGTACCGACAACGGATGAGCGCGGATCTCGGTAATTCTCATGGGCCGCTTTCCTGGATGGTGTGCCAACCGGAGAAGGCACCATGGCAAGCGCTGCCGTCAACGCGTGGCGCGACGATTGCTTGTTGCGGGTAGGGCATGTTGGCCGTATCGTCGGGCGCGTTACGAACGTGCTGACGGTGAGCTGTCTTGCTTTATGTTTCTGGTGTGTGGGGTGTTTCGGCCGCGATTGCGTTCTTGCTCGTGCTGGCCGCAGCCATCGGCACAATCCTTGCCGTTGCGAAATTGTGGCGGTTTCGAATGGACGGCCAGGTGATCGATGCCGCCGAGAGGTTGGAGGCGGTCAATCTGGGCACGGTCGTGAAGCGGTATGTCCCGTCCGAGCTCCAGACGCAGAACTTCACCGACGAAATTGCGATTGCCAGACAGGTCATCAGCTCGCGGCGGCCGGGCTGGAAGCGCATCGCAATGATCTCTGGCGTGGTGCTGCTGTGCAGCGCCACCGTCGCAGCATATTTCACCCGCCGGAACCTGGAGGTGATAGCCGCCGCGCAACTTGCGGCGAAACCTCGGCTCAATCTCGATGTCCTCAGGGTCATCCAGGGCGTCTGGGGATGGCGGGCAGACTTTTTGGAATCCTGCGCGGAAAATCCGCAGACCGTGGTCGTGTCACCCGACCACAAGAACCTGTCGGTACGGTATGCGAAACCGTTCAAAACTGGTTCGAGCCTGGTGACGGATCTCGAGTTCGACGTCATATCCGCGAAGCCGGATATGCTGGTGCTGACGGAGCGGGGCACCACTACATCCACAGAGTCGCGTCCTGCTCAGGTCTACATCAACTTCCTCGATGCGAACACCTACTCGCTGAGCCGCAGCGACGACCCGATGAAGTCGTCCGGAGCGATCGTGCGCTGCCCGCAACCTCAGGCCGCCAAGCAGGATTGAGCCCATTGCGGACCGGTGCGTTGGGTGTGGCACGGCAGGGCATGCCAGCCAGCCACGGGCACTGCGGCATGGTTCTGGACACAACGCGGAAGCGCGTGCGAGGCTGAACCAAAACCAGTGGTGGGTGGAGGGGGTTTGGTGAGCACAATAGCAGAATCGAAAGTCGGCATGCTGCGCCGGCGTGACGCGCTCGGTTTGGCTGGCGCCGCCGTACTGACCGGGACCCGGGCGTACGCCGATACGAAGCTCACCATCTGGACCGGCTATCCGGAAATCCAGCCGGTGTATCAGGCGGTCGCTGCCGAATATGCCAAGAGCCACCCCGGCGTCAGTTTCGACTTCTTCAGCACGTCGCTGCGCGAGGCGGAGCAGAAACTGTCGGCGGCGGTTCCCACCGGGACGGGGCCGGACGTGTTCGATATCGGCACGAATATCAGCGTGAACTTCATCGACAATGGACTGATCGAGCCCAATCCGCCCGATATCGACGCCCATCTGAAGTCCGGCGTGTGGGACAAGTTCACGGTCGATTTCCTGTCGTTGGATGGCAAGAGCTACGGCTTGCCGTTCCTCGAGGGGAGCCGCGCCTCGATGTACTGGAACAAGAGCTATTTCCAGCAGGCCGGCCTTGCCGGGCCGCCGACAACCTTCCCCGAGCTGATCGAGGCAGCGAAGAAGCTGGTGCAGTTCGACAGCCAGGGCCGGATGACGCGCAGCGGCATCAGCCTGCGCCTGTCCGGCCAGGGCAGCGGGATCGGCGAGAAGTTCCGCTACCTGCTGGAGGCGGCCGGCGGCTCGTTGATCGTGCGCACCGCCGCAGGCAAATGGCGCAATGGCTACGATAATCAGGCCGGCCAGGACGCGCTGGGCTTCTATGTCGATGCGGTGCAGACCTGGCATATCGATGACCCCAAGGTGCCCCACGACGCCGATGCGTTCGCCTCCGGCGCCACGGCGATGCTGTTCCGCGAATCCTGGGTGATCGGGGAGATCCAGTCGAAGAACCCCAAGCTGGACTATGGCGTGGTGCCGATCCCGGCATGGCGGGCCGGCATGCCGCGCAAGATGCTGTTGCAGCCCGAGGGGGTCTATGTGAACGGCCAAAGCCAGAACAAGGCCGCGGCCTGGGACTTCGTGAAGTTCCTCACCAATGCCCAGAACGGAATGCGACTGACCGAAGTGACCGGTTGGCTGTCGCCGCGCACCGACATCGACTGGAAGCCGCTGCTGGCCAAGACGCCGCAGTTCGAGGTGTTCGTCGCGCCGCCGGCCGATATCAAGTTCTATGTCGAGCCCGTGCTGACCGCGTTCGACGAGGTCGAGAGCAAACTGGCGGACCGGCTGACCGCGTCGTACGTCGATCCGTCGCTGAAGGGAAATCCGCAGGCGATCGCCGCACGCATTCACGACATGGCGCAGCAGACCGACAAGATCCTGAAGGACGCCAATCTCTACGGCTGAGCCACGATGACGCGTCTCGGCCGGCGCGCCAGACTTTGGGTCTGGTGCTATGCCATGCTGCTGCCGGTGCTGGCGATCTATGCCTATGTGCGGATCGTGCCGATCGGCCGCAGCGTGGAGCTCAGCCTGTTCGACTGGAAGCTGATCGCACGCGTGCGCCCGTTCGTCGGGTTCGACAATTACGCGCGCATGCTGGTTGACGAGAACTTCCATATCGCGATCTGGAACACGACAGTCTATTCGCTGTCGACGGTACTCCTGAGCACCATCATCGCGCTGCCGCTTGCCGTGCTCATGGCCCGCCCCAGCCGTGCGTCAGCCGTGTATCAGACGATCTACTTCCTGCCGGTGATCACGCCGCTGGTGCCGATGTCGATCGCCTGGAAATGGATCTACGACTACAATTACGGGATCTTGAACTATGCGCTGTCCCTGGTCGGCATCCCGCCGATCGCGTGGCTGACGGATGCGCATATCGCACTCTGGGCCCTCGTGATCATGGGTGTGTGGAAGGTGCTGGGCTACAATCTGGTGATCTTCCTGGTCGGCATCCGCAACATCCCGGCCTCCTATATGGAGGCTGCCAGCCTGGATGGTGCGTCCGAGCTGCAGAAGTTCTGGCGGGTGACCTTGCCGCTGCTGCGGCCGATCGTGCTGTTCGTGCTGGTCACGTCGACCATCAACGCGTTCAACGTGTTCACTCAGGTCTACGTCATGACGCTCGGGTCGCAGGCCGCTCCCGGTCAGGCGGTGCGCGTGCTGGTCTACGATATCTACCAGAATGCCTTTCAGTATTTCCGGATGGGCTACGCGTCGGCGGAGGCAGTGACGCTGACCTTGATCGTGCTGGGTTTCACGCTGATCCAGTTCCGCTCGTTTCGCGAGCAGGAGACCACATGAGTCCCGCGCGACGCCGGCGGCGGCTGCGCTCACGCGTGACGGCGGTGCTGGTTCATGGCGTGCTGGGCGTCGGTGCGGTGTTCATGCTGCTGCCGATGATCTGGATGCTGGCGACATCGTTCAAGCTGCCTGGCGAGATCGCCGCCTGGCCGCCGCGCCTGTTTCCCGATCAACCCACGCTGTCCAACTACAGCGGACTGTTCGAGGCTGCGCCGTTCGTCCGCTTCTTCGTCAACAGCGTGTTCATCTCGGTGGCATCGACGGTCAGTTGCGTCGTCACCTCGATGATCGCCGGAGCGGTGTTCGCGAAATACCGGTTCCCCGGACGAACCGTGCTGTTCACCCTGGTGCTGGCGACCGCGATCGTGCCGTTCGAGGCCTACATGATCCCGCTCTATATCGAGCTGGTGCGGATCCACTGGATCAACACCTATCAGGCGATCATCCTGCCGACGCTGGTCATGAGTTTCGGCATCTTCCTGGTGCGCCAGCACGTCGCCTCGGCGATTCCGGACGAACTTATGGAGGCCGCGCGCGTCGATGGCGCCTCGGAGTGGTGGACGTTCCGGCGTGTGCTGGTGCCGCTGTCCGGCAATGCCATCAGCGCGGTGGGGATCTTTGCCTTCATCCAGGCCTGGGCGGCGTTCATCTGGCCGCTTCTGGTGGTCAACAACCAGCTGCTGTTCAACACCGAGGTCGGCCTGACCGCGTTCCAGTTCCGCTTCAGCACGGACTACGGCAAGCTGATGGCCGGCTCGACGCTGAGCACGCTGCCGATGCTCGCCGTGTTTCTGCTGCTGCGGCGAAGGATCATCGAGAACATGGCATTGACCGGGATCAAGGGTTGATCGACCCGATTGCCGCCACCACCCGCGGGCACCATCTGGCGCCGGTCACGCGCGATGCGGCTGATTTCGCCGACGCCGGCGTTGACGTGGTGAATCCCTGGGCGGCATAGGGCGCCTCCCGTGTTCCGACCGAAGGACCGTGCATGCCCCGCCGCAAGCCCCGCGGCCGTCCGCTCGACGGCTGGCTGATCATCGACAAGCCGCCGGGGCTTACCAGCACCGACGTGGTCAACCGCGTCCGCCGTGCCTTCGATGCGCAGAAGGCCGGCCACGGCGGTACCCTCGATCCGCTCGCCACCGGCGTGCTGCCGATCGCCTTCGGGGCGGCGACCAAGACCGTGCCCTACGTGATGGACGGCACCAAGCTGTACCGCTTCACCCTCCGCTTCGGCGAGGCACGCGACACCGACGATGCCGACGGCAAGGTCACCGACACGTCGTCGGTCCGGCCGACCGATGCGGCGATCCGCGCCGCGCTGGCGCAATTCCGCGGCGACATCATGCAGACCCCGCCAATCTTTTCGGCGGTCAAGGTTGCCGGCGAGCGCGCCTATGACATGGCGCGCGACGGCCGCCCTGCCAGCCTGGATCCCCGTCCCGCCCGGGTCGACAGCTTCGAACTGGTCGAACGCCCCGACCCGGACACCGCGGTGTTCGAGGTCGCCTCCGGCAAGGGCGTCTACATGCGCAGTCTGGCCCGCGACCTCGCCAGGGCCTGCGACACCTGCGGCCATATCGCCGCGCTGCGCCGCCTCCGCGTCGGCCCCTTCACCGAGGCCCAGGCAATACCTCTGGACAAACTGCGCGCAACAGACGATACCGCGCCGGCTTCCCCGGACCTGCTGCTTCCGGTTGTGACCGCGCTGGCCGACATCCCGGCGCTGGCCTTGACCGAAGCAGAGGCCATCGGCCTGAGGCATGGTCAGGCGATCAGCCTGGTCGCGCTGATGGGCCGGATTCCAGGTTCGGCCGATCCCTCTGGGGGATTGGTCCGTGCCATGGCGGGAGGCCGCGTGATCGGGTTGGCCCGGCTGGAGGACGGCTGGATGAAGCCCGAGCGATTGCTGTGACCCTTACCTGAGGAGACCATCTCGATGTCGATCACTGCGGAGCGCCGGACGGCGCTGATCGGCGAGTATGCCAACGTGCCGGCGGATACCGGCAGCCCGGAAGTGCAGGTCGCCCTGCTGTCCGAGCGCATCGGCAACCTGACCGAGCACCTGAAGACCCACGCCAAGGATTTCCACTCGCGGCGCGGTCTGCTGATGCTGGTCGGACGCCGCCGTCGGCTGCTCGACTACCTGAAGGCGAAGGACCAGCGGCGCTACGAAACGCTGATTGGCCGTCTGAGCCTGCGCCGTTAACTGGTTTTGCCGCCCGATCCCCTTATATGGGGCAGAGTGGCGCCTACCCCCGGCCCATGGTGGGACGGGGCAACGCCGTGGGGGCCGGCCTGCGCCCCCAAACGCCGCGTCACGCGGCGGACCGACAGACTGCCGTTCCGGCGACCCGAGGTGCGGGATCCGCGACGGCGTTTCCGGCCACATGGCCCGCGGCTGCGTCCGCGCACCACGCATGCGCAGCCCGCGCCTTCCATGCGACCCGAGACGCCGCCTCCCGCCCAAATGGGCCATCGGTACGTCAGCCTCGACCGTCCGCCGATGCCGCGCATCTGCAAGGACGTGTGAATGTTCAATTATTTCCGCAAGGAACTCGACTGGGGCGGCCGCAAGCTGATCCTGGAGACCGGCAAGATCGCCCGCCAGGCCGACGGCGCCGTGCTGGCCCGCTACGGCGACACCATCGTGCTGTGCACCGCGGTCGGAGTGAAGAGCTCGCGGCCGGGCCAGGACTTCTTCCCGCTGACCGTGAACTACCAGGAGAAGGCGTTCGCTGCCGGCAAGATCCCTGGCGGCTTCTTCAAACGCGAGGGCCGGCCCTCCGAGGCCGAGGTCCTGAAGTCGCGCCTGATCGACCGGCCGCTTCGGCCGCTGTTCCCCGAGGGCTTCCGCAACGAGGTCCAGGTCATCGCCACCGTGCTCAGCCACGATCTGGAGAACGACCCCGACATCGTCGCGATGATCGGCTGCTCGGCCGCACTGACGCTGTCCGGCATCCCGTTCTTCGGCCCGATTGCCGCCGCCCGGGTGGGCTACGAGGACGGCCAGTTCATCCTCAACCCCACGGCCGACCGAGCGAAGCGGACCCAGCTCGACCTGGTCGTGGCCGGCACGGCGGAAGGCGTGCTGATGGTGGAGTCCGAGGCCCAGGAACTGCCCGAGGACGTTATGCTCGGCGCCGTCACCTTCGGCCATGCGGCCTTCCAGCCGGTGATCCAGGCGATCATCGAACTGGCCGAACACGCCGCCAAGGACCCATGGCCTCTGCCCGAACCGTCGGCTGAGGAACAGGCGCTGAAGTCCCGCGTCGATGCTCTGGCCCGTGACGGTCTGGCGGAGGCCTATCGCGAGCCGGACAAGGGCGCGCGGCATGACAAGGTCGATGCGGTCCGCGGCAGGCTGGTGGAGACGCTGACTGCCGAGGGCCTGGACGCCGAGAAGGCGAAGTCGGTGTTCCACGATCTGGAGGCGGATATCGTCCGCAACGCCATCCTGGACACCGGCATGCGCATCGACGGCCGCGACACCACAACGGTGCGGCCGATCGTCGCCGAGGTCGGCATCCTGCCGCGGGCGCACGGCTCCGCGCTGTTCACCCGCGGCGAGACGCAGGCGCTCTGCGTCGCCACCCTCGGCACCGGCCAAGACGAGCAGATCATCGACGCGCTCGAGGGCGAGTACCGCGAGCACTTCATGCTGCACTACAATTTTCCCCCGTATTCGGTGGGCGAGGCGGGCCGCATGGGCTCGCCGGGCCGCCGCGAGGTCGGTCACGGCAAGCTCGCCTGGCGGGCGATGCATCCGCTGCTGCCGGAGAAGGACAAGTTCCCCTACACGCTTGCGTGTGGTCTCCGAGATCACCGAGTCCAACGGCTCTTCGTCGATGGCCACGGTGTGCGGCAGTTCGCTCGCGCTGATGGACGCCGGCGTGCCGCTGAAGCGGCCGGTGGCGGGCATCGCGATGGGGCTGATCAAGGAGGACCGCGGCTTCGCCGTGCTGTCCGACATCCTGGGTGACGAGGACCATCTCGGCGACATGGACTTCAAGGTGACCGGCACCGAAGTCGGCGTCACTGCGCTGCAGATGGACCTCAAGATCGCCTCGGTCACCCCGGAGATCATGCGCGTCGCGCTGGCACAGGCGCGCGACGGGCGGCTCCACATCCTGGGCGAGATGGCGAAGGCGATCACCGGCGCGCGCGACGACGTGGCGGCGACCGCGCCACGCATCACCATCATGAACGTGCCGAAGGAGAAGATCCGCGAGGTGATCGGCACCGGCGGCAAGGTGATCCGCGAGATCGTCGAGCAGACCGGCTGCAAGGTCGACATCGAGGACGACGGCACGATCAAGATCGCGGCCACCGACGGGTTGCAGGCGCAGCGAGCGATCGACTGGATCCGCGGCATCGTGGCGGAGCCGGAGATCGGCATCATCTACAACGGCAAGGTGGTGAAGACCGCCGACTTCGGTGCGTTCGTCAACTTCCTGGGCTCGCGTGACGGGCTGGTGCATATCAGCGAGCTGCAGCAGGGCCGGGTCGGCAAGACCACCGACGTGGTGAATGTCGGCGACCAGGTGAAGGTGAAGGTCATCGGCTTCGACGAACGCGGCAAGGTGAAGCTGTCGATGCGGGTGGTCGATCAGGCGACCGGCGAGGACATCACCGAGAAGGTCGGCGCCAAGCCTGGACGGGGTGATCGGGATCGCGACCGCGGCGATCGCGGCGAGCGGCGCGAGCGGTTCGAGCCGGCGCCGGCCGAGGGCACCGAGCAGCCGGTGGTTGGGGAATAGCGCCTCCAGGCCCCTCCCCCAACCCACTCCCGCAAGGGGAGGGGGAGTATTTCAGTTGCGACACTCCCCCTCCCCTTGCGGGAGGGGGTTGGGGGGAGGGGGCCCAGAGGCACGCAATTTCACTTTGCATCCAACCACAACCGCCGTAACGGTTGTGTCATACGGCCTGTGGGAGGTAGAGGCGAAGGCCCATGAAGCTGATCAACGCGATCCGCATGGGAGGGATGGACGTGCTGCCGCTCGTCGAGGGCGGCAAGGGCATCTCGATCTCGAATGGCATCTCGTCCGGTAACTGGGCGTTCACCGGCGGCGTCGGCACGTTCAGCGCGGTCAATGCCGACAGCTTCGACGAGGACGGCCGCCGCATCGCCCAGGTCTATCGCGGCCGCACCCGTCGCGAGCGGCACGAGGAGCTGGTCGCCTATGCCATCCAGGGCGCACTGGCCCAGGCGCGCCGCGCCTACGAGCTCGCCAGCGGCATGGGGCGGATCCACGCCAACATCCTGTGGGAGATGGGCGCCGCCGAACGCATCATCACCGAGGTGCTGGAGCAGGCGAAGGGCATCATCAACGGCATCACCTGCGGTGCCGGCATGCCGTACCGCCTGTCCGACATCGCCGCCCGGTTCAACGTCTACTACTACCCGATCGTCTCCTCGGCCCGCGCGTTCAACGCGCTGTGGAAGCGCGCCTACTCGAAGGCCGCGGCATTGCTGGGCGGCGTGGTCTACGAGGATCCATGGCTCGCCGGCGGCCACAACGGCCTGTCCAACAGCGAGGACCCGACGCAGGCCGGAAGACCCGTTCCCCCGCGTGCTCGCGCTGCGCAAGCTGATGCGCGAGTTCGGCCTGCACGAGACGCCGATCATCATGGCTGGCGGCGTGTGGTGGCTGGAGGAGTGGCAGGACTGGATCGACAATCCCGAGCTCGGTCCGGTGGCGTTCCAGTTCGGCACGCGCCCGCTGCTCACCCAGGAAAGCCCGATCGGCGATGCCTGGAAGGAGCGGCTGCGCACGCTGCGGGAAGGCGACGTGTTCCTCAACAAGTTCAGCCCGACCGGATTCTATTCCAGCGCGGTGAACAACGGCTTCATCCAGGAGCTGCGCGAGCGCAACGAGCGCCAGGCCGCGTTCACCACCGAGGTGATCGGCGATCACGTGGCGCAATACGGCGTCGGCCCGCGCAAGCGCATGGTCTACCTGACCTCGACCGACCTTGCGCGCGTGCGCGGCTGGGAGGCGGAGGGCTTCAACGAAGCGCTGCGCACGCCCGACGGCACGCTGATCTTCGTCACGCCGGAGAAGGCGAGGGAGATCCTGGCCGATCAGGTCGGCTGCATGGGCTGCCTCAGCCAGTGCCGCTTCTCCAACTGGGAGCAGCAGGAGCCGGACCACAGCACCGGCAAGCGGCCGGATCCGCGCAGCTTCTGCATCCAGAAGACGCTGCAGAACATCGTGCACGAGAGCGACGATGTGGCGGCGCTGGAGCGCAACCTGATGTTCAGCGGCCACAATGCGTTCCGGTTTGCCAAGGATCCGTACTATTCGAACGGCTTCATCCCCACGGTGAAGCAGCTGGTCGAGCGGATTCTGACGGGACGGTGAAACTCCTCCTGATCAACCCCAACATCACCGCGGCGATGACCGACTCGATGGCCGACGAAGCCCGCCGCTTCGCCTCGCCCGGCACCGACTTCGTCGCGGTCACTGCGGTGTTCGGCACGCAATACGTCGAGAACCGTGCCGAAGCAGCGATCGCCTCGCACGCCGTCCTCGACGCCTTGGCGAAACACGCCGCCGGCTGCGACGCCGCGATCGTCTGCGCGTTCGGTGATCCCGGCCTGGCCGCGGCGCGCGAATTCGCCGACATCCCGGTGGTGGGCATCGAGGAATCCGCCATCCTCACTGCCTGGATGCTCGGGCGGCGCTATTCGATCATCTGCCTGACGCCGCGCCTGCGCACCTGGTACATCGAATGCGCACAGGAGCACGGCCTGGCCGGGCGCCTCGCCAGCGTGCGCGCGCTCGATGCGCCGATCGCCGACATCACACGTGCCAAGGCGCAGTTCCGCGACCGCCTGGTCGAACAGTGCATGCGCGCGATCGAACAGGACGAGGCGGAGGTCATCATCTTTGGCGGCGGTCCGATCGCCGGCCTGGCACGCGAGGTGCGCGACGACATCCCGGTGCCCACGCTTGATGGCGTCAGCTGCGCCGTGCGGATGGCCGAGGCGCTGGTTGGCCTGCGGCCTCGTCCACCATCACGCGGCAGCTTCGCGCGCCCGGCCGCCAAGCCGGCGACGGGTCTCGCCCCCGAACTGATGCGACGCATCACCGGCGAGGCGTGATAGCCTGCTCGCCATGGTCGACCAGCCGATCGCCCTCGTCGATTTTGATCCGTCCTGGCACGACCGGTTTCTTGCCCAGCAGGTGGTGCTGTCGCACCTGCTGCGGCCGTGGCTCGCGGCTCCGCCCGAGCATGTCGGGTCGACCGCCGTTCCGGGCCTGCGTGCCAAGCCGATCGTGGACATGATCGCGCCGGTGCGCTCGTTCACCGCGGCACAGGAGGCGGTGCCGGTGCTGGAACGCGATGGCTGGCTGTTCTGGGCGGACGATCCCAACCGCCGCTATCGTCTTTGGTTCCTGCGGCCGACGCCCGCGGCGCGCAGCCACCATCTCCAGATCATGCAGCACGACCATCCGGAGCTGCACAAGCTGCTGCTGTTCCGCGACGCACTGCGCAACGACCCCGCGCTGCGGCAGGCATATGCCGTGCTGAAGGATCGTCTGGCCGAGCAGCATCACACGGATCGGAACGCCTACACCGATGCGAAAAGCGACTTCGTGCGCTCGGTGCTGCACGCGGCAGGCGCGGCTCCGTCGTCGCGGCGGCCGCTCGGCTAGATCGCATCCGTTTCGGCGTCAGCCGCGTATAGGCTAATGTCGAACCGGAAACCCCCAGCCGATGTCCGCCACCGCGCACGCTGCCGAAATCGACGACACCGAGGCGCTGCTGCATCGCTGTGCCGGCGGTGACCGTACCGCATTCCGGCTGCTGTATGACCGCTGGGGCAATCGGCTGTACGGGATCGCGCTGCGGATCACCCGGCAGGCCGCGCTGGCCGCGGACGCGACCCAGGATGCGTTCGTGCAGATCTGGCAGCAGGCGCATCGGTTCGACCCCGACCGCGGCGGGCCGGACGCCTGGCTGATCGGCATCGTACGCTACCGTGCGCTGGACATCGTGCGCCGCCAGCCGCGTGAGGTGCCGGGCTTCGAACCGGAGGAGATCGAGGACACATCGCCCGACGCGCTCGCCCGCCTGGTCAGCACGGCCGAGGGTGCCGCGCTGCATCGCTGCCTGGGCGAGCTCGAGGACGATCGCCGCCGGCTGGTGGTGATGGCGTTTGTCGATGGGCTGTCGCACAGCGAACTCGCCGCGCGGATGAGCGTGCCGCTGGGCACGGTGAAGTCGTGGATCCGGCGCAGCCTGATTTCGCTGCGGGGGTGCCTCGCGTCATGAGCGACCAGCCGGACCGCGATCTGCTCGCCGCCGAATTCGTGCTGGGCTCGCTCGAGGGTGAGGAGCGGCGGGACGCGGAGCAGCTGCTCGCTGCCGATCCGGCATTCGCACGCTCGGTGGCTGCCTGGCAGCAGCGACTGACGCCGCTCGCCGCCCATGTCGCGCCGGTGGCGCCGCCCGCCGAGCTATGGCGGCGCATCGAGCAGGGCATTGCGCCGGCTGCTGCGACCGCGGACATCCTGCCGTTCCGCCGGCGGGTGCGGTTCTGGCAGTCGACCACAGCGGGGGCGCTGGCAATTGCCGCGTCGCTCGCCGCGTTCATGCTGCTGCATCAGCCGGAGCCGCCACGCGTTGCCGTGCTGTCGCCGCTGGCAGGCGGTGCGCCGGTGCTGCTGGCGACCGCCGAACGTGGCGGCGGCCTGGTGGTGCAGCCGACCGCACCGATCACCGTGCCGACCGACCAGGACCTGGAACTTTGGGCGCTGCCACAGGGCGAGACGCGACCGCGCTCCCTCGGCGTGCTGCCGCCGTCGGGCAGGACGCTGGTCGCGCAGCTTGCACCGAATACGCAGTTGCTGGTCAGTCTGGAGCCGAAGGGTGGGTCCCCGACCGGTCAGCCGACCGGGCCGGTGCTATATGGCGGGTGGCTCACCACCGTTGAACTGCCGCGCGGCTAGCAGGAAGGGATGCCAATGTTGCACCGGATTCCACGGCGTACCCTGCTCGGCGGGCTGACCGGCGCATGCATTGCCGCGCACGGTGTCGCGGCCAGGGAGCCCGCGGGCGAGGTCGATACCTCGCGCGGTGAATGCTACGCGCAGACATCCGCCATGCGCCGCGCGTTGGCGCCCGCCGCGGAGCTGTTCATCGGCGATACGGTCGCCACCGGCGAACAGTCGGCCATCAGCCTGCGTCTTGGTAGCGCGACGCAGGTCAAGCTTGGTGCCGAGGCGCGGCTTCGCATCGACCGGTTCGTGGTGAATGCCGGTGGCCTGCTGGTGCTGGACAGCGGCGCCATGGTGTACGACCACGACCCGAAGTCCGATCAGGGCAATGTCGCGGTGCGGGTCCCGTTCGGGCTGGTCGCGGTGCGCGGCACTCGCTTCTTCGCCGGTCCGAGCAATGGCGTTTTCGGTGTGTTCGTGGAACGTGGCGAGGTGATGGTCGTGGGGGCGAACACGGCAGTGACGGTGGCGCCCAGTTTTGGCAGCGACCTCGCCGGCGCCGGCGCCGAGCCGACGGTGCCGCATCAGTGGAACGCGGCCCGCATCGCCAGCGCGTTCGCGTCGGTGAGTTAGATGTAGGGCGATGGCCATGGCGGCGCGATTGGTTAGCGGCGCTGACGCACCATGCGCACAGGACTCCTCCATCCATCGCCCATTTCGACCACGGAAAATCACCCTGGCCGATCAGCTCCTGCGCCAGTCCGACATGTCCCGCGACCACCAAAAAGTCGCTCACCTAGCGGGTATAGCGGCGGATCCGGATGGCAACCGCAAGCATGATTGCCGCGCGCACCGCGGCTGACCGGCTATGCGTTCAACTAACGGGCAACGTCACGCGTCATAGCCCGGTGAACGCCGGTCAAGCAGGCGCAGCAAACCCGGCCATGCCCGTTCCGCGAAGCGAGGAAAAAGGCTTATGGCCTGGTCGTATGAGGTGCTTTGCGCCGCATCCGGTGCCAGCAGCACTCCAGAACGGCCAGCCGACAGCGCCATCACTTGCTGGCGGCAGGCACGTTCAAGGAAGTAAATGCCAAGCCAGGCTTCAGCCGCGCTTTTTCCTATCGACAACGTGCCGTGATTTCGCAGCATCAGCAGGGTCTTTGTCCCAATATCCGACACCAGCCGAACACGCTCATCTGAGTTCAGCGCAATCCCCTCATAGTCGTGATAGGCTAGGAAAGGCATCACCCGGAGAGCATTCTGGGTGAGGGGAAGCAGTCCCTCAGACTGGGCTCCAACGGCAACCCCCGGATCGGAATGCAGGTGCAGAACAAAATGTGCGTCCTCACGCGCGCCGTGGATCGCCGAATGAATATTGAAGCCCGTCGCGCTGATCGGAACAGAACTCTGTCCGATTACCTTGCCGTCAAGATCAATCTTCACGAGGGAGGACGCGGTAATCTCCTCGTAGAAAAACCCGAATGGATTGATCAAGAAATGGTGTTCGGGCCCCGGGACGCGGGCGGTAATGTGAGTGAATATCAAATCGTCCCAGCCCTGCAGCGCCACAAGGCGATAAAGCGCGGCGAGATGGACGCGGGTCTGCCATTCTGCCGATCCGGTTGCCAAACGGGTAACTGCCGCGGTTATGGGACTCGCCACAACGGTTGCTTCACCTGTCATCACGCGTTCCTCTCCGAGGCCGCACGGCTTCCGACGCTCATGTCCAGTCGCATCGCGGAACACCCCTGTGCGGGAAGAGGCGTCTGCAGCCTACAGCGGAGCCATGCCAATGGTCCATCCTTTCGGAATCGGCGGCAGCTGGTCCATTGCTGTAATCAAGACTGTCGGAAAGGCCGCGCCAACCGACCACCCTCCGGCATTGACAGCCGCGTCGCGCAGGCGCCGGTCTCTGGGCGAAATGAGGAGGTGAAAATACCATATCTGGTCGTCTTGGCGCTAACAATCCTTTCTCTGGGGATGGTTCGCTCGGCGTGGGCCGACGACGGCGGCTGCCTGCTCAGCATCGATCACTTTGTTGGCGTTCGGTCCACCGTGCCCGCCATCTCCGGGCAGACCACGCAGATCTATGTGCGCGAAGTCGCGCTGTCGACAACTGTCACACGCGGTGCCGCGCGGACGGATCGTGTCGCCTTGTTCGTACACGGTGCTGGAGTACCGGGAGAAGTCTCGTTCGATGTGCCGTTCCAGGACTGCAGCTGGATGGCGTACCTGGCGCGTGCGGGTTACGGGATACGGCAAGTCGACGCGGCCGAACGCGATGAACGACCCGTGCAACCTCGCGCCAAAACAACAAGCGAGCTTCGCGCCCGGCCAGCTTGATCCGGCGGTTCGCGATGCTGTGTGGTCGGCGATGATCGAATCCGATCCAGTCGACGTCACATGGGGGACCGGCGTACAGCGTGCCCCACATGTGTTTCCGTCCACGAACTGGGGATGGACCCAGAGTGCTGTCGCGAAGACCGACATCCCGACGCTGATGGTAACGGGCGAACTGGACAAGGTGGTGCCTTCATCCAAGGTCCGCGATCTCTACGCGGACCTTGGAACGCAGAAGAAGGTCATTATCGAGTTGGCCTGTTCCTCTCACCCAGCGATGTGGGAGCGAAACCATCTGGTGCTGTTCCGCGCCTCACTGGAATGGCTGGTCAGCGGCACCGTCAACGGCCGGGAGCAAGGCGCGTTGCGCCTGAGCAATTGATCGTGGGCGGGCGCCTCGATCGGGTCGCAGGCGGGCCGATTTCCAGCCAGTTGCAGGGCCCCGCAGTCGACCTGTAGGAAAGACAGCCTGCCGTTGCGGCGATTGGAAAGCACCACCATGCCCGATAGTGATCGGCTCCGTCTCTCCGCGCAGATCGTCGATCTCGAACAGTGGTGCATCCTGGGATGAAACACCGCTCGGTCCGGTTCGATCGATGCTAAGCAGCAGCCAGCGAATGGCGGTGCGCGTGCACCGCCGCGAAACGCTGGGCTGGCCGATCTTGCTTTCACTGGCGCTGCACCTGACGTTATTCCTGTCGTTGCTGATAATTCCACCGACGCAGCCACCAACAAGTGCATCGGAGCCGCTCACGGTGGATGTTATTGTGGGGGAAGGGCCGGCAGAGGCGACGCCGGAGCCGCCCGCCCCGACGGAGGCAACCGCCGCGCCGATTGCTCCGCCGCCACCGGTTCAGCAAGCTCAGATACCGGCACCCGCGCCGGACGTGCCGCCGCCGCCACCGGTTCCGCAAGCTGAGCTGCCGGCACCTGCACCGGACGTGCCGCCGCCGGCACCGGTTCCGCAAGCTGAGCTGCCGGCACCCGCACCGGACGTCCCGCCGCCCCCACCGGTTCAGCAAGCTGAGATACCGCCACCGACGCCGGCACCCGCGCCAATGCCTGTTCCGCCGCCACCCCCGCCGGTGGCGCAGGTGCACCCGCCGCGGGCGCCGCCACAGCGTGCCGCCGCCCGCGCTCCGGTCAACCCGGCGGGGGCGCCTGCGCACGCGCCGGCCGGGCAGAATGCCGCGAGCCGCGCGAGCGATGCGAACAATGGCGCCGCCTGGATGGGGAAGCTGAAGCAGTGGTGGGACCAGCACTCCTTCTATCCCAAGGAGGCGTCGCAGACCAATGAGGGTGGCAACGTAAAAGTCCACATCGTTATTGCCGCTGACGGCCAGGTCACGTCGATCGAAGTGGTGCAAGGCTCGGGATTGAGTGTGCTCGACGCGGCGGCGGTAGCGGTGTTTCGCAACGCCCATCTGCCGCCGTTCCCGGCGGGCATGCCCGCGCAGCCGGCTGATGTCGTGGTGACGCTGCACTACCGCCCGGCGGACAGCGGCGGGTGATCCGATGCAACCCCAGGGCCGGGTGAAAACACCACCCTTCCGACACGAGATACCGATATTCACGCCAGATATTTTGCGCAGGCAGAAAGATGTCGATCGTGCCGAAAATCCTGGACATGCGTCCGGCACCGCCAAATGCGCGACGGCCAGTTGGATCGCGGCGAGCAAGGAGATGGAACCGCAAAACACGCGAAACACGCAAATCCAGGCCAATGCGTCACAGAGCTAGACAATGCGTTTGATTTCGAGGCGGCTGGGTGTCACTGATGCGCCGATCGGACCGTCGGTTCACTTCGCTTCATCCGCGTCTATTTGCGTGTTTTGCGTGTTTTGCGGTTGCATCTCCTTGCTTACCGCGATCTTCTCGCCGCGCCGAAATCGTTCTATTGGGGACACGCTCTAAAAAAGCGGAGAATGCTCGATGCGGTTGTCGGTCGCTTCATCTGCCCTTGCCGCAGCTTTTGTTCTGACGCCTGTGGCCGCCGGCTACGCACCCGCGTGGTGCCAGGACTTCAGCATCACGAACCAGGTGGAGCCGGCGAACGCGGGGCGCCGCGACTTGATGAGGCAATTGCAGGCATGGTGGGACGCGCACGCCTACTATCCCAGACACGCGTCGAACAGCGATGAGGGTGGCACTGTCAAAGTCCACCTGGTGATCCTCCCTGGCGGCAGGATCTGGATGGTCGATGTGGTGGAAAGCTCGGGATCGCACTCGCTCGACGCGGCGGGCTCCTCGGTGTTCCGCGGAGGGTTCGTGCGGCCGTTTCCGACCGAGGGCGAGCCGAACGCCGATATAGACATTTCGCTGCACTACGTCCTGGCGCACCGGCACGATCAGCCGGTGGCTGCCGGTTACACGCCCGTGTTGTCCAAGAGCCCCTTCACCATAACGAACGATCCGGTCAAGTCGCCTATCCTTGATACAATGCTGCAAAGGACCTGCACCGGAACGCTCGTGCTGGGGGGGATACCAAATCACCCTATTTACGGAATGCGTTCTTCGGCCCAAGCAATCTTCTTTCGCAAGCCTGATGGCACGCCATGGGTCAAGTTTTATGAGCGGGGCTATCCCAGCCTCTCTCCGGTGACGGAAGTAGGCAAGATGGTGACGTGGACCGGTCGACAAGAGCAGACCCCCAAGGAGCACGATACTTATTGGCTTCAGTACACCGTATGGCCTGACGGCGATAACCATCTCAGTGGCGCCATAGGCACCCGTATGATTAATAGATTTGGCGTCGCGTATAATAGCAATTTGGGAGGAAACTCAGTCGATCTTACCTGCGCAACAGAAATCTTGCCTACGGTTACATGGAATGATTGGCTTGCACAGAGCGTGGTTATTCACCTGTTGATCTTTCACCTAGTGATCCACCCTGACGGCAACATCTGGATGGTCGATGTGGGGGAAAGCTCGGGATGCGCTTGGTGGTGCAACACAACGCTCTGGTCGAATTATTCCGATAGTTCGGGCGCGGGCAGCGAAAGTCGAATTCCGCCCCTAGGCCGGCTCGGCCTCGAACAGGCGCAGCGTCGAGGACGTGTTGATCACGCACATCAGCTTGAACCCCGAGCCAGCCAGTAGCTCGCGCATTTCCTGCTCGGGGCGGAGGCGCGTGCCGTGCGCCATCAGCATGAACACGTCGTAGAGTTGACCGTAAAGCGTAGCAGGATCCGGCTCGGCCACGAGCAGGCGACCGCCGCCCGCGAGCGCGTCGCGACAGTTTCGCAGCACCCGCATGGCGCGATCGTCATCGAGAACAACCAGGACCCGCTTGAGCAGGTAGGCATCGCCGCCGGCCGGTACGCCAACGCAGAAGTCCCCACCTTCGATCCGGCAACGCCCTTCGGTCAGGTAACTCCTGAGCAGCGCGTGTGCGCCCTCGGCGACCTTTGGCAACTCGCATAGTACGCCGTAAAGCGTCGGACATGCATCCAGGAGGCCAGCCAGCACCAGGCCGCGGCCACCCCCCACATCAACCAGTGTGCCGAATTGCGAGAAGTTATAAGCATCGCGCAAGGCGGCGGCCTCCTGCCCGGACACCGAAGACATCGCCGCGTCGAACACGGTGAGATCGTCCGGGTTCTGTTGCAGGTACGCGTAGACCTCCATGCCGAGAGCATCGTCGAGCGCGCCTTCGCTTGTCCGCAGGGCGTGTCGGAGGTTGGCCCAGCCGCGAAGCATAATCCCGCTGGACAGCATAACAGCGTAGTCCCGGAGCGAATTCGATGCGTCCGCACGAAGCAGGTCGCCCACGGCGGTGTTGGCATAATATCCAGGTTGCGGTTCGGCAAAGACGCCGAGCGCATTCAAGGCGCGCATCGCCTGGAGCAGCGCCTGCTCCCGCGTGCCGGTAGCCCGCGCGAGCGCTTCGACCGGCTGGGGCCCGTCGTTCAACAGATCGGCTATACCGAGCCGCGCGGCCACCCCGATCAACTGGGTGCTGGCGACACCGAGCATCATCGCCAGAAGCTGGTTCTCTGGGGTGCCCAGGACCGGCGGCCGCCTGGGGTCTGTATCGGGCATCGATCCGCACCTCCTGGCCAGTTCAGTTCCGTATCACGTGAGGCTGCCCCGGCGCGTACGACCGGCCACAAAGAGACAGCGGGCATCGAGGGAAAATCTTGTCGGAGTGGTCCACATGTTCGCGTCGCCGCGGGGGTGTTATCGCATCAAACTCCGCCCCAGACCTCGCGCGCGACATCGACGCACAGGCGCAACTTGGCCCATTGCTCGTCCTCGGTCAGCGTGTTGCCTTCTTCGGTCGAGCCAAAGCCGCATTGCGGCGACAGCGCAAGTTGCTCCAGGGGCAGGTATTTCGCCGCCTCGTCGATCCGGCGTTTCAGTTCGTCCCTGGATTCCAGGGCTCCCGTTTTGCTGGTGATCAATCCGAGCACGACGATTTTCGGTCCGCGCGGGACGAAGCGCAGCGGTTCAAAGCCACCGGCACGGTCGGAATCGTATTCCAGGAAATAGGCGTCCGCGTTGATCTGGTTGAACAGCACCTCGGCGACCGGCTCGTAACCGCCGGTGGCGATGAACGTGGAGCGGAAATTGCCGCGGCAGAGATGCATGGAAATAATCATTCCTGGTGCCCGCGCCTCGATCGCGCGGTTCAGCATGGCACCATACACGTGCAGCAGATTGTCGACGTGCTCGCCTCGTGCCTTCAAAGCGGCGATCTGTTCCGGGTCGCACAGAAAGGCAATGTTGACCTCATCGATCTGCAGGTATTGGCAACCGGCGGCACCGAACGAGGCGACGGCCTTGTTATAAGCCTCACCCAGATCGGCGAAGAAGGGGTCCAGGGTGGGATAGGCCGTCCTGTCGATCACGTTGCGGCCGCCGCGGAAATGCACGACCGACGGAGACGGGATGGTTTGTTTAGGCAGCGACCCGTGGACGTGTGAGGCAACGAACTTATAATCGTTCAGCATGATCGGATTGCTGTAGCCAATTCGGCCATCGACCCGCAGCGAATGGCCGATCGCGAGGCCACCTTTGAACTGGACTTTCTGCTCGGGTTCGTAGATCTCTATCCCATCCAGACCACCGAGGAAATCAAAGTGCCAGTAGGCGCGGCGATATTCGCCGTCGGTCGCGGCGTGGAGGCCGATTTCCTCCTGCCTCGCGATCGCGGCTGTAATGCAACGATCCTCGACATCGGGCAACGCGTCATGGGTTATCGTGCCGGCTTTCCAGGCGGCGCGAGCGGTTTGTAATTCCTTTGGCCGCAGCAGGCTGCCGACGTGATCGGCGCGGAAGGGTGGCCTGGCATGAACTGGCATGGTCGCGTTTCCCTCATTTCCGGTGATGCTTTTGGAGCTATATCAGCGGTGGAAGCGGCGCAGGCACTTCACGCAATCCGGGATCGAAGCAATCCACTACTACGCCGGCGGCGCCGGTACCTGCCACGACTACGAACCTTGGCGTATGGCATATTCGACGTTCCCGGGCCAGAGTAACAGCACCATTTCTATTGCAGTATGTGGATGCCAGGCCGCTCTGTTCGCTGGCCGGCCGGCGGGAACGGGCATTTTCATCAAACCCAGGCCGCTGAATTCTTGGGGCTTTTTTGATGCACGGTTCTGATGCAGAATCCAGGCATGATTTACGGCTATGCCCGCGTATCGACGGAGGCGCAAGACCTCACCGGCTCGACTGCCCAACTCAAGACAGCCGGTTGCCAAAAGCGCACTACCCATCAGCAACGCGGGGCGCAGAAGCGTATTGCGACCGGGGAAACACAGCGCAGTGTGGCGCGCAGCCACAACGTCAGTCAGGCGACGATTTCGCGGCTGGCACCAAATGGCGTCTGCGGCTAAATCGGAAATCCGGGAAATGGGCGTCAAGAATTATTTGATCGAAGGCGTTTCCGGCACCGGCAAAACTGCGGTCTGCAATGAATTGCGGCGGTGCGGCTACCATGCCATTAATGGTGACCGTGAATTGGCTTATCTAGGCGATCCGGAAACTGGTAAGCCGACGGATGGCCTCACGCACGAGCCCTCGGCTATTTTCAGGTCCGAGCACCACATTTGGGATGTAGAGAAAGTAATAAGCTTGGTCGCCAACCGCGATGAGGCGGTAACCTTCTTCTGCGGTAACTCGAGGAATTCTGCAAAATTCATCGATTTATTTGACGGCGTTTTTGTCCTTGAGATTGACCTTGACACCTTGAACCGGCGGATTGATGAGCGAGTGGCACTGGACCCAACTGACTGGGGCGCAAAACCAGCGGAACGGGAAATCATTGCTAGATTGCATCAGACGAAAGAGGCCATACCCAGCAGCGGCGTGACAATAGACGCCACACGACCACTTGAACAAGTGGTGGATGAGATTCTCTCGAAATGCAGAAAGGCAGACTGATGCGCCGCCCCCGCCAGGCCCGACCACGATGCCCGCATGGCGGTTTTGCGGTTCCCATGTCCCGCGCCCCTCTGGCCAAGCCGGTCATCCGACGTCCCGCGGCGCCCCTGTGGCCGATTCCGGTCCAGCGAGCGATAGCGGCGTATAGACGGAGATCTGCCCGCTCTGGCCGCGCAGGGTCAGCGTTCCGATCCGGCGCAGCCCCGTGGGATCGAGCCGCGCCGCGGTGCCTGGCCCAATGCAGATGGCCGAGCCGAAGTCCTTGTTCGCCGCCTCCAGCCGCGCGGCAGCATTGATCGCGTTGCCATGCGCAGTGTAGTCGAGTTTGCGGCTGCCACCCACGTCGCCGACGATGGCCGGCCCGGTCTCCATGCCGACCCGCGTGCGACCAAGCTGCAGCAATTGTCCGAGTGGCGACCGCCGCACCTCCTCGGTAGCCTGCAGCAACGCAAGCGCCGCCGCGACCGCGCGCTGCGGATGATCCGCCAGTTCGAACGGGGCATTGAAGATCGCATGGATCGCATCGCCGACGATCTTGTCGATCATGCCGCCGTGGTCGGTGACGATGCGCGTTGCGACATCGAAATAGGCATCGAGCAAGGCGACGAGGTCGGTGGGCTCCGCGCGCTCGGTCATGCCGGTGAAGCCTTCGATGTCGGTGAACAGCGCGGTGATCTCGCGCATCTCGCCGCGCAGGCGCAGTGCGGTGGGGTCGGCGGCGATCCGGCGCACCACCTCGGGTGCCAGGTGCTGCTCGAAGCTGAGCCGCAGCAATCGGGCGCGCCACTCGTCGCGTACGAAACGAACCAACGTGGCCAGGGCGAAGGCAACGATTGCCACGCCGGGCGGGCCGGCAGGATCCAACAGCAAGCCAATGCCAGGAACCGCCGCCGCCGCCGCGGCCGTCCACGCCAGACAAACGAATACCGCGAGCATGGCGGCGGTGGCGGGACGCAGTCGCGCCGCAAACAGCAGGCAGATCAAGCCCAGCAGTGCAGCGCCGGCGGGCTCGGCGAGTTCCGCCCAGGCCGGCCGGTTCAGCACCTGCCCGCGCAGGATGGTCTCGATCGCCTCGGCCTGGATCTGTACCGACGGCGTCGCCGGCGAGACCGGGGTGACACGCATGCTGCCCGACTCCGGAGCGCTGCTGCCGATCAACACGATCCGTCCAGCGAGTGCGTCGCGCGCCGCGGGGTCCTCGATCAGCCGTGTCGCCGGTATCGTGGTCGGAGCCGAAGCTCCCCACAGTCGCAGCATCGCATCGCTGCCAAGCGGTACCGCAAACGTGCCGACGTGCAGCAGGTCTCCGGAATCGATCATCAGCGCGCTGGCCCCTTGCGCGAGCCGGACCGTCTCAATCGCCAAACTGGGGCGAACCATGTTGCCTGCCAGCACCAACAGAGGCACCCGGCGGATCGGGCCGTCCGGATCGGCGGCCGCGACCAGGGCGCCGAAGCCCTGCGGCCGCATCGGCGAGCACCGGGATCGGACCGATGACGCCGTTGGCATGCCAGAGGTCCGGCAACGAGACGGGGCCGCGCGAGAGGATCGGCGTTGCCGGCACGCTCTGACCGGAGTTCGCAGTCTCCAGGACGAACCCAAGCACGGACGGGACCGCCGACAACGTCTGCGCCAGCGCGGTATCGCCATCCGGCGAAAATCGATCGGGGCCGGCGAACAGGATGTCGAACGCCACCACGGCGGGATGCCCTGCGGCTACGGCGGCGGCAAGTTCAGCCATGCGGCTGCGCGGCCAGGGCCATGGACCGAAGCGGGCCAGCGCGGCGCGGTCGATATCGACGATGACCACGCCGGGCGCACCGGCGGTTTGCCGCGCCAGCAGGGGCAACAGCCGGTCGAGCGCGCGCTCGCGGAGCGCGTCGCGCATATTGTCCGGTGACACCACCCATGCGACCAGCAGAACCACGAGGATGGCAAATCCGATAAATCCAGGCCACAGGTCGCGCGTCCGCGTCGCCGCCGACCAAGACTTCCGCCGCATGAGCCAACTTTCCATCAGCTGCCGCTGAACCGGTTGTAGCCGTAGTCATCCCGGAACCCACCCGGTACATAACGCCCTGCGTCGAAGGAGCCACGCATGTCGAGTCAACTGCCGGTCCCTGCAGTGACGGCGCCGGACCCGCCGCAGGTCGCCTCGCCGCTCGGCCGGCTGCCCGACCACAAGCTTCTGCTTGGCTTGTTCCTGCCCATGCAGCAGGGGGCATGGAGCCCATCGACGGCGCCGCGTTCGACATCGTGGACGTTCGACTACATCGCCCGCTGCACGACGCTGGCGGAACAGCTCGGATTCGACCTGACATTCGGCCTCGCGCAATGGCTCGGCAAGGGCGGCTATGGCGGCGAGATGCACTTCCGCGAGCACGAGGTGGACCCGATCATCGCCAACGCCGCACTCGCCGCGCTGACCAGATCGATCGTGCTGATCAATACCGTCCACGTCCTGTACGCGTGGCATCCGCTGCATCTCGCGAAGTTCGGCGCCGCGATGGATCACATCAGCGGCGGACGGTGGGGCATCAACATCGTCACCGGCTACAAGCCAGGCGAGTATCGGATGTTCGGGCTCGAGCCGATCGAGCACGACCTCCGCTACGTGATGGCGGACGAGTTCACCACCATCATGGAGCGGCTTTGGACCGAAGATGAGGAGCTCAGCTTCGCGGGCAAATTCTGGCAGACCGAGCGCGCCTTCCTGGCGCCAAAACCGGGACAGCGGCGCCCGTTCCTGGTCAACGCCGCCTCGTCCGGTGCCGGGCTCGACTACGCGGCGAGGCATTCCGACCTGATCTTCATCACCAGTCCGGCCGGCGCCGATCCGGAACAGGCCTGCGCGGCGCTGCCCGCCCACAACGCGAAGATCAAGGCGCTTGCCCGGAACTACCGGCGCGAGGTCAAGACGATCATCAACCCGCACGTGATCTGCCGTGCCACCGAGCAGGCGGCGCGTGCCGCCTACACGACGATTCTGGAACACGAGGATACCGTCGCCGCCGACAGTTTCGTGCGCACCTTTCAAAGCGGCGACACTGCGTCGTGGCGCGGACACAGTCGCTCGCAGTGGGTGATCGGCGGCAATGTTCACCTGGTCGGCACGCCCGAACAGATCGTGGAGTGGTTCGTCAGGCTGCACCAGGCTGGCTGCGACGGCGTGCAGGTGAACTTCTTCGACTATCTGCCCGACCTCGAGTTCTTCGGGCGCGAGGTCATCCCGCTGATGCGTGCCGCCGGACTGCGTCGCTCCTGAGCCGTTGCGCTGGTCGGTGTCGCGTCCAGGCGCTACGCTCCGTCGTCAGTAGGCCGTCAACCCAGAGAGATGATCTGAACCGATGGACATCACACCGGCAGGCGTCGTGACCACGCCGCAGCACACCGAGCACTTCGATGTCTTGATCGTCGGGGCAGGAATCTCCGGAGTGGGGGGTGCCTATCACCTCACCAAGCAATGCCCGGGAACCAGCTTCGTCGTGCTCGAGGCGCAACCGGGCTTCGGTGGCACCTGGCTCACCCACCACTATCCCGGCATCCGGTCGGACAGCGATCTGTACACGTTCGGCTATCGCTTCAAGCCATGGACCAGCGCGCCGATCGCGACGGCAGCCGAGATCCTCAAGTACATGGGCGACGTCATCGACGAGAACGACCTCGGCTGGCACATTCGCTACCGGCACACGATCATCTCGGCGCGGTGGTCGAGCAGCGAGAATCTCTGGACCATCGATGCCACCCGGACCGACACCGGCGAGGCCGTGCATATCACCGCGAACTTCCTCTGGATGTGCCAGGGCTATTACCGGCACTCGGAGGGCTACACGCCGGAATGGGACGGGATGGCCGACTTCAAGGGCCGTATCGTTCACCCGCAGACCTGGCCGGACGACCTGGACTACAAAGCCAAGAAGGTGGTCGTCATCGGATCCGGTGCCACCGCGGCGACCCTCATTCCGGCAATTGCGGCCGACTGCGACCATGTCACGCTGTTGCAGCGTTCGCCGACCTATTTCAGGACCGGCCGCAATGCGATCGAGCTCGCGGACGAGTTGCGCCAACTGGAAATCAACGAGGAATGGATCCACGAGATCGTGCGCAAGAAGATCCTGTTCGATCAAGCCGTGTTCACCCGCCGTTCGTTCAGCGAACCGGAGGCGGTAAAACAGGAACTGCTCGCCGGGGTGCGTGCCTATCTGGGGCCCGACTACGATGTTGCGAAGGACTTCACGCCGAACTACCGGCCGTGGCGGCAGCGCATCGCCTTCATTCCGGACGGCGACCTGTTCCAGGGGATCAGCGCCGGCAAGGCGTCGGTGGTCACCGATGAGATCGAACGATTCACACCGACCGGCATTCTGCTGAAGTCCGGCAAGCTTCTGGCAGCCGACATCATCATCACCGCCACGGGCTTCCATCTCAACGTACTCGGCGACATCGACTTCACCATCGACGGCACGCCCCTGGTATTCTCGGATACCGTCACCTATCGCGGCATGATGTTCACCGGCGTTCCCAACATGGCGTGGGTGTTCGGCTACTTCCGCGCCAGTTGGACGCTGCGTTCGGACCTGGTCAGCGACTTCGTCTGTCGCCTGCTCAATCACATGAAGGCCAAAGGCGCCCGGAAGGTCACGCCGACGCTGCGACCCGAGGACAAGGACATGCCCTTGCTGCCCTGGATCGATCCGGAGAACTTCAACCCCGGCTACCTCATGCGCGGCATGCACCTGCTGCCGAAACGTGGCGACAAGCCCGAATGGCAACACACGCAGGACTACTGGAGCGAGAAGGACGAACTGCCGGCGATTGACCTCGATGATCGCGCGTTCGTCTACCGGTGAACTGCCGCTGCGCACCCCAAGGCACCGTGCGGCGAGCATGGGTTCCAGCGTTCACGGGAATGACATCGTTGTTGGCGCAGCGTGGTGCCATCGGTCGGCATCATCGGGTCTGGTATCAGAGGTCCTTGACCAGGCGTAACGCGTCGTAGATGGCGGCATGGATGTTGCGGCTGGCAACCGCGTCGCCGATGCGGAACAGCAGAAATTGTCCCTCCGGGTTGCGCGTCACGTCCTGGCGTCGGCCGGCCAGAAGTGCGGTGTGATCGACTTCGCCCAGATTGCGCGACTGCGGGCGCAGGGCGTCGTACAACTCGGTCGGCGGCAATGTCCCGTGCTCCACCACCACCTGATCGACGAGACGCTCGAACCGTTCCGGACCGTGATCGGAGCCGATCGTCGCACTCAGCGCATTGCCCTCGCGCCGCACTGACAGCAGCCGGGCGTTGATGGTGATCCGCACGCCGTGGCGATGGAACGCGGCCGCATACAGGGTGTGGTTCATGCCACCCATCTCCGGCGCGAAATACCGTTCCGGGGAAATAATCTCCACCGTGCTGCCCGCCGCGGCCAACAGTTCGGCTGTCTGCATCGCAGGATGGCCGCCGTTGTCGTCGAACACCAGCACGCGTGACGCCGCGGCAACCGTGCCCGAGAGGATGTCCCAGGTGGAGACGACAAGCTCATTGCCGCTCTCCAGCACCGCGGTGTTGGGCACGCCGCCGGTCGCCAGGATCACCACGTCGGGTCCCTCGGCCAGCACATCGGATACGTCCGCGTAGGTCGCGAACCGCGGTCGCACACCGGCCGCCTCCAGCCGCTGCATGCGCCAGTCGATGATGCCGATCAGCTCTTTGCGTCGTGCCAGGCGGCATGCCAGCAGGATCTGTCCGCCTGGCTTGTCCGCCGCCTCGAGCAGCGTGACCTCATGGCCGCGCGCCGCGGCGACCCGTGCCGCCTCCAGCCCGCCGGGCCCGGCGCCCACCACGACGATCTTTCGGCGCGGGCTCGCGGCAGGCGCGATGACATGCGGCATCGTCGCCTCGCGCCCGGTGGCGGCGTTGTGCACGCAGACGGCGTCATTGCCTTCGTAGATACGGTCGAGGCAGTAGGTGGCACCGACGCACGGCCGGATCTCCGCCTCGCGCCCCTCGGCCAACAGCCGTCCGATATGCGGCTCGGCGATATGGGCGCGCGTCATGCCAACCATGTCGAGCTTGCCCGCGGCGATTGCATACCGCGCCGTCGCGACGTCCTGGATGCGTGCGGCGTGGAACACCGGGAACTGCGTTGCGGCCCGCACCTCGCCGGCGAAATCCAGATGCGGCGCCGCGGGCATGCCCTGGATCGGGATCAGGCGCGTCAGTGCCGCATCGGTATCCATATGGCCGCGGATGACATTCAGAAAATCCACCTGCCCGGTCGCCACCATGCGCTTCGCAATCTCGAGTCCTTCCGCGCGCGATAGCCCGATCTCCCAGTCCTCGTCCGCAACCATGCGAACGCCGACGATGAATCGCGTAGTGGTTGCCGTGCGCACCGCGTCCAGCACCTGCCGGATGAAACGCTGCCGATTGTCGAGGCTGCCGCCATACGCGTCGTCCCGATGATTGGTGGCCGGCGACCAGAACTGGTCAGGCAGGTGGCCGTAGGCCTCGATCTCGATCCCATCCAGGCCGGCCGCCTCCATGCGCGCCGCCGCCGCCGCGTAGTCGGCGACGATACGCGCGATGTCCCAATCCTCCAGTGCCTTGGGGAACGCGCGATGCGCTGCTTCGCGAACCGATGATGGCGCCAGCACCGGCAGCCAGTCCGCCTTGTTCCACACCGTTCGCCGACCGAGATGGGTCAACTGGATCATCACCGCCGCGCCGTGCGCGTGGCAGTCATCCGCCAGCCGTCGCATCCAGGGTACGATCTCGTCCTTGTAGGCAAGCAGGTTGCCGAACACCGGCGGTGAATCCGGCGACACCACGGCAGACCCCGCGGTCATCGTCAGTGCGATGCCGCCTTTCGCCTTTTCCACATGATACAGCCGATAGCGGTCCTTCGGCATGCCGTCCTCGGAGTAGTACGGTTCATGCGCGGTGCTGATCAGTCGGTTGCGCAGAGTGAGGTGCCGGAGCTGGAACGGCCGCAGCAACGGATCCGTGCTCGGTGCAGTGCTCATTCACCCGGTCCTGTCGGTTTGGCGGGACCCATCATGGACCGGCCGGTGCGCGGGATGCCAGATGCCGGCCGTCACTCCCTGGTGCTGCCACGCCTTTGGCCGAGATAGGTCTCCAGAATGCGCGGCGCGCGTGCCAGCTCAGAGCTCGGCCCGTCGGTCACCACCACACCCATTTCCAGCACGTAACCATAGTCGGAAATCTGCAGTGCGGCACGCACGTTCTGCTCTACCAGCAGGATGGACAGGCCGCGCTGGCGCAATTCGACCAGCACCCGGAAGATCTCCCGCACGAGCATCGGCGCCAGTCCGAGGCTCGGTTCGTCCAGCAGCAGCAGGCGCGGCCGGCTCATCAGGGCGCGCCCGAGCGCGAGCATCTGGCGTTCGCCGCCGGAAAGTGTGGCAGCAAGTTGTCGACGTCGCTCTGCCAGGCGCGGGAAGATCGCGAATACCTCGCGCATCGTTGGCGCCATGTCGCGTTCGCCCGCGCGCCGGCGCGGATAAAAACCCAGCTGCAGGTTTTCCTCCACGCTCATGTCGGTGAACAGGGCACGCTGCTCGGGTACCAGCGTCGCGCCGGCTGCGACCAGCGCCTCGGTCGAGCCGGCGGGCGCGCCCAGATAGCGCACTACACCGTCGCGCCGCGGCAACAGACCCATCACCGCGCCCATCAGCGTGGTCTTGCCCGCGCCGTTCGGCCCCACGATCGCGACCATCTGGCCTGCCGCCACCGACAGGGTTACCCCGTGCAACACTTCCACATGCCCGTAGCCTGCGCGCAGTCCGTCCAGGTGCAGCAACGGCGCGGTCACGCCACGCCGCCCAGATAGGCTTCCTGCACGGCCGGATCGGACTGCACGCGCTCCGGTGGGCCTTCGGCGATCTTCTGACCGAAATCCATCACCACGACGCGATCGGCAAGCTGCATGACGAAGTCCATGTCGTGCTCGACCAGCAGCACGCCCATGCCTTCAGCACGCAACTGTCGCAGCAAGGTTGCGAGCCGTTGCTTTTCCGCCAGCCGAAGCCCGGCGGCGGGTTCGTCCAGCAGCAGCAGCCGAGGCTGCAGACACAGCGCGCGCGCGATCTCCACCACGCGCTGCTGACCGAGCGGCAGGTCGCCTGCCGGCACATCCAGCAGCTTGCCGAAACCGACGCGAACCGCCTGCGCGCGCGCCGCGGCGAGCAGCATCGCTTCCTCGGCGCGATCCAGCCGCAGCATCGCGCGCAACAATCCGGCATGGCCCGACAGATGTGCCCCGAGCGCGATGTTCTCCAACACGCTGCGGTTCGCCAGCAGCTTCACGTGCTGGAAGGTGCGTGCGACACCGAGCGCAGCGACCCGTCTGCTCGGCAACCGATCGGTGACCGAACCGAACAGGCGGATGCGCCCCGCACTGGGCGGCAGCACCCCACTGACCATGTTGAACAGCGTCGTCTTGCCCGCGCCGTTCGGTCCGATCAGCGCGACAATCTCGCTCGCGTGGACAGCGAAGCTGACGTCCCGGTTCGCCGCCAGTCCGCCGAAGTTGCGTGAGATCGATTCGAGCGCGAGCAGCTCGGCACCTGGCGCGGCTGTGCTGCTTGCCGGGGTTGCGGCCGGCACCGCGTCAGCCGCGTCAGCCATCCCCCCGTCGCGTGACGAATGCCGTCGCGGGAGGCGCGCAAGCAGCGGCAACAGCCCCTCCGGCGCGCGTTGCAGCAACAGAATCACGACGACGCTGAACACCAGTGCCTCGAAGTCGCCGGCACGTCCGGTGATGCGGGGAATCCAGTCATTGAACTGATCGCGCAGCACCACGACGAGCGCTGCACCCACCGGCGCGCCCCACAGTGATCCGACGCCGCCGATGATGACCATGAACAGGTAGTCGATGCTGGCACCCAGGCTGAACGGCGTCGGGCTGATGAATCGCTGGAAATGCGCGAACAGAAATCCCGCGATACCGGCATACAGCGCGGCGATGACAAACACCGCACGGCTCAGTCGCGCGGTGTCGATCCCGACGCTGTCGGCGATCAGCCGTGCGCCGTTCAGCGTGCGGATGGCGCGGCCCATCCGGCTGTCCAGCAGAGCGGCGGACATCGCCATCAGGATCGCAACAGCCGCCCAGATGACGCCAAGGTTGACGCGCCGGCTTGCGGCGGACAGCGAGCCGATATGCAGCGGCGGGATGTCGCCGATACCGTTGAACCCGTGCAGCAGGGGCAGCGTGCCGAACAGCGCATAGAAGCTGATGCCCCATGCTACCGATACCAGCGCCAGGAAGTGGCCGGACAGCCGCGCCGTGACCAGCCCGAGCAGCCAGGCGGTCGCGCCGGTAACCGCAAGCCCGGCGGCCAGTCCGACCATCGATGGCGCGTCTGCCAGCTTGGTCAGCAACGTGGTGGCATAGGCAGCGAGGCCGACAAAGCTCGCTTGCCCGAACGACGTCTGCCCGCTGACGCCGGTCAGCAGCACCAGACCGAGCGCAACCAGCGTGGCCAGACCAACGTAGCCGAACAAAGTGACATAGAACTCGGGCAGCCATGCAGGGAACAGCACGATGCAGGCGACCGTCGCGGCCACGACGAGGCCGCGCTTCACGCTGGGCGTCACGCCCGGTCCTCGGGCGAACCATTGCGCAATGAGAGCCAGACCAGGATCGGGATCAGCAGGGTGAATACGATCACCTCGCGATACGCGCTCGCCCAGAAGCTGCCGAGTGATTCGAGCACGCCGACCAGCAGCGCGCCGGCGGCGGCCATCGGGTAGGAGATCAGTCCGCCCATGATCGCCGCGACGAAACCCTTGAGACCGATGTCGAAGCCGGCATCGTACGACAGCGGGGTCACCGCGCCGATCAGCACGCCGGCCAGGGCCGCGATGAATGATGCCAACCCAAAGGCCAGTGCGCCGCTGGCGCCCGCATCGATGCCCATCAGCCGCGCACCCAGCCGGTCCGAGGCTGCGGCCCGCAGCACCTTGCCGTGGATGGTTCGCGCCAAAGAACCAACGCAGGCCGACCACCAGCGTGGCGCAGCAGACCAGTACCGCCAGCGACTGGCCGGAGACGTTCAGCACGCCAAGGTCGAAGCTGGCGTCGGTCAGCGCCGGTGCGGTGGCTTCTTCCGGCCCGAAGAACACCAGGCCAAGACCGATCAGCACGAAATGCAGCGCCATCGCCAGGATCAGCAGCGCAAGCACCGAGGCATCGGCGATCGGTCGGAAGGCGAAGCGCCAGATCAGCGGGCCCATTGGCGTGACGATGGCGAGGGCAAGCAGTATTGAGACCGCAGGCATCTGGCGTGGCGCCAGCAACAGTGCGGCCGCCGTTACGGCGAGCGGATAGACGCCCCAGATCAGCACACCGCGCAGCGCCGCACGTCGTCCACCGAACAGTGATGCGACCAGTGCCATCGCCGCAACCGCATCGAGCAGCCAGAGCGTGCCCGGAAGGTGCCCCGATTGCAGCGTTCCGGCGGTCAGCGTGCCGAACGCCAGCAGGTCTCCCTGCGGGACGAAGATCACCCGGGTCACCGAGAACACGATCAGCAATCCGATCGCCAGCAGCAGATAGATCGCGCCGGTGGTGATGCCGTCCTGCAGCAGTGCAAGGAAAACGAACAGGTCCACGCGGCGACCGTACGCGATGGGCGCCTAGCGCACGGCCCTCCAGGCGCCGTCACTTACCTGGACCAGCACGGCGGCGCGCTGATCCTGACCGTTATGATTGGTCGGCGACATGGTGTAGATGCCGCTCACCCCTACCAGTTCCTGCGTCTTCTCCAGTGCGTCGCGCAGCGCCACACGGAATTCCTCGGTGCCAGGCCTGGCCGCTTGCAATGCGATGGGAATGGCATTCTTCAGCAGCAGAAACGCGTCGTAACTGTAACCGGCGAACGGGCTCACGCTCTGTGGCCCAAACTTCTTCGCATAATCGGCCATGAACGCGGTTGCCACCGGCTTGATCGCGTTGTCGTCCGCCAACTGGTCGTAGACCACCAACGGCGAGGTGACGGCGATCACGCCCTCGACCGCCGACCCGCCCACCTTGATGAAGGCCGGGCTGACGATGCCATGGTTGCCGTAGATGCCCCCCTTGAAGCCGCGATGGCGCAGCGCGACAACCGGCAGCGCCGCCGGCGTTGCCGAGTTGCCCATCATGATCGCCTGCGGATGCACGCTCATCAGCTTCAGCGCCTGGGCCTCCACCGAGGTATCGGTGCGGGCGTAGCGCTCGTCGGCAAGGATGGCGATCCCGTCGGCCTGTGCGGACGTCTTGGTGGCAGCCAGCACCTGGTCGCCCCAGCCGTCGGCGAAGCCGATATAGCCGATGTCCTTCACCTCGTGCTGCTGCATGTACTTGAACACTGCGGTCACCATCAACGACAGCGGCTGCGCATCGTTGAACGTGTAGGGCTGCTTCGCCGGATCGTACTCGTAGGGTGCCATGGCGATCATCGGGATGTGCGCCTGGTTGGCGAGCGGCGCCACCGCCGCGTCCGAAGCGAACAGCGATGGACCGATGAAGGCGTCCACATGGTCCTCGGAGATCATCTTCTGTGCGATGGTGAACGCGGTGTTGGCATCCGTCGCATCGTCACGGACGATGTATTCCACCTTCTGCCCGGCGATCTCGCTGGGGAAGAAGTCGAATGCGCCCTTGTAGCCGACGCCCATCGCCGCGCCGGGGCCGCTGATCGACAGGATGGCGCCAATCCTGATCTGCGCCTGCGCCACGACCGAACTGCCAAGTAGTCCGATGGCCATGGCGGCCGCGAACAGACGCGCTTTCATTCGACACTCCCTGCTGAAGGATTGGCCCGGTGCATTGCGCACGCGGGCGGGATTATTTCAGGCGAGGACAGCTTTGGCGTCAAGCTCCTGGCACATGCCTGGCCGGCAGAACGGCGGTCGCCTCGATCTCGACCAGTGCCTCCGGCTCCACCAGTTGCGACACGCCGATCACCGACATGGTGGGAAAGTGCCTGCCGATGACGCGACGATAGGCCGCTCCGATGGTCATCTGGCTGCCGCGATATGCCCGCAGATCAGTGACGAACCAGGTTAGCCGCACCAGATGCCGCGGCTCCGCGCCGGCCTCCGCCAGCAGGGTGACGATGTTGGCAAGTGCCTGGCCAACCTGATTGGCCAGGCCTTCCGCGAAGTGTCCCTGCTGCATCCCAGCCGATCTGGCCGGCGAGGAAGATGGTCTCGCCACCGGCGACGATGCCGTTCGCATAGCCGCGCGGACGCCGCCATGCCGGCGGCTGCAGCACGCGCTGGTCGGGGTCGCTTCGATCGCTCATTCAATCGCCCCTGAATTCCGGTCGCCGCTTGCCCGCGAAGGCCTCGAAGGCGCGGCGGAAATCGTCGGTCGCCATGCAGATCGCCTGCGCCTGCGCCTCCGCGTCGATTGCGCTTTCGACGTCCATGCTCCACTCCCGGTGCAGCATCGCCTTGGTGACGGCATGTGCGAAGGTGGGGCCGTCGGCGAGCGACGCGGCCATCGACTGGGCTGCGGCCAGCACCTGTCCCGGCGGATGCAGCGCGTTGAAGAAGCCCCAGCGTTCGGCTTCCTCGCCGGTCATCGAGCGACCGGTGTAGAGCAATTCCGACGCGCGGCCTTGGCCGATGATGCGGGGCAGGATCGCGCACGCGCCCATGTCGCACCCGGCGAGGCCGACGCGGCTGAACAGGAATGCCGTGCGGCTTGCGACGGTGCCGTAGCGGAGGTCCGCTGCCATCGCCAGGATTGCACCCGCCCCGGCGCACACGCCCTCGATCGCGGCGATGACCGGCTGCGGGCAGCCGCGCATCGCCTTCACCACGTCGCCGGTCATCCGCGTGAAGGCGAGCAGCTCCGGCATCTTCATGCGGGTCAGCGGCCCGATGATCTCGAACACATCGCCGCCGGAACAGAAATTACCGCCCGCGCCGGTCATTACCACTGCTTTGATTGTCGGCTCGTGTGCCAAGGCGCGGAACGTATCGCGCAACTCGGCATAGGATTCGAAGGTGAGCGGGTTCTTCTTCTCGGGCCGGTCGAGCGTTATGGTCGCGACCTTGCCCGCCACCTCCCAACCGAAATGCGTCGGTTGCTCCAGCATATCGTCACACCTCTCCGCAGGCGACGGCGATCGCCTGGCCGGTCATCGCGCCGGCGCCGGGGCGGCACAGGAATGCGACAGCTTCGGCGATTTCTTCCGGCCGGACCAGCCTTCCGGCGGGATTGCCTGATGCCAACGCCGCGCGTGCCTGCTCCGGGGAGTGCCCGCCCGCAGCACTGATGGTCGCCACCGCGCGCGCCACCATTGCGGTGTCGGTGAAGCCGGGGCAGATGGCATTGACGGTGATCCCGTCCTTCACGGTCTCCAGCGCCAGTGCGCGAGTGAAGCCGACCAACGCGTGCTTGGCCGCCACATAGGCGGTGACGTAGGCGTAACCTTTCAGACCCGCGGTGCTGGCGATGTTGACGATTCGCCCGAAACCGTGTGCGCGCATGCTGGGCAGCACGACCTGACTGGTGACGACCGCGGACAACAGGTTCACCTCCAGCATGGCGCGGAAGTCGCTCACGGCATGCTTCGCGAACGGCTTCGAGATCGCTGCACCGGCATTGTTCACCAGGATGTCGCACCGACCGAACGAGCCGACGGCAGCGCGCAACGCTGTATCATCGGTGACGTCGGCCATGGCGTGACGCGCACCGAGTTCGTCGGCGGCCTGTTCCAGCGCGACGCCATCACGGCCGATCAGCGCAATGGCGGCGCCATCCGCCGCAAGCCGGCGCGCGATGGCAAGTCCGATGCCTTTCGCCCCACCGGTGATGAGGGCGGTACAGCCGCGCAGGGGCGCGCTCATATCACCGCCGAATAATCCGTGTCCGCGCGCCGGACCAGACGCTCGATCTGCGCCTTGCCGGCCAGATATTGCCGCGGCCACCACTGTTCAGTGTAACCTAGTCCGGCGGCAGCGCGCAGTGCGAAGTGCGGGTCCGACAGATGCGGCCGGGCGAGCGCGCACAGATCGGCGCGGCCGGCCGCGATGATGGCATTGAGCTGATCCGGTTCGGTGATGTTGCCGACCGCCATGGTGGCTATCCCGGTCTCATTGCGAATCCGATCGGCGAATGGGGTCTGGAACATCCGTCCGTACACGGGCTGTGCCCGGATCGAGGTCTGGCCCGCGGAAACGTCCATCAGGTCGACGCCTGCCTGGCTTGAAGGCGTGCGCGATCTCGACCGCATCGTCAGCGGTGATGCCGCCCTCGACCCAGTCGGTCGCCGAGATGCGCACCGACATCGGCTGGTGCGCCGGCCACGCGGCGCGCATTGCGCGGAACACCTCCAGCGGGAAGCGCAGGCGGTGCTCGAGCGAGCCGCCATACCCGTCCGTGCGCTGGTTGGTCAGCGGCGATATGAACGCCGACAGCAGATAGCCGTGCGCGGCGTGCAGTTCGAGCATGTCGAAACCCGCCTCGGCACCCAGTCGCGTGGCGGACACGAAGGCATCGCGCACGGCGGTCATATCGTCTTGCGTCATGGTGCGGGGGATCTGATTGCGCGGGCTCCAGGGAACCGGCGACGGCGCGATTACCTCCCAGTTCCCTGCGCCGAGCGGCGCGTCCATCTCCTCCCAGCCGAGCCGGGTCGAACCCTTCGGACCGGAATGACCAAGCTGGAGGCAGAACTTCGCGCTCGATTGCGCGTGCACGAACTCGACGATGCGTGCCCACGCCTGACATCTGCTCCGCCGACCAGAGCCCCGCGCAGCCAGGTGTGATGCGTCCTTGCGGCGTGACGCAGACCATCTCGGTAAACACCAGCCCCGCGCCGCCCAGCGCGCGGGAGCCGAGATGCACCAGATGGAAGTCGTTGGGCATGCCGTCCCGCGCGCTGTAGGTCGCCATCGGCGAGACCACGATGCGGTTGGCAAGCTGCATCTCGCGCAGTCGGAACGGCAGGAACATCGGCGGGATCGCACGATTTGCCGGATGTCCCGCGCGATCGGCCAGCCAACGCTCCATCCCTTCGAGCCACGGCCGGTCACGCAGGCGCAGATTTTCGTGGCTGATGCGCTGGCTGCGCGTCAACAGGGAATAGGCGAATTGCTCCGGCTCGAGGTGCGCATAGCGCGCCACATTCTCGAACCATTCGGTGGAGTTGCGCGCCGCGGACTGGACGCGCAGCACGTCGACCTTGCGTTCGGCCTCATACGCGGCAAGCGCGGCGGGCACGTCGGCGCCATGTGTGTCGAACGCGCGTGCCAGCGCGATCGCATCCTCCAGCGCCAGCTTGGTGCCGGAGCCGATGGAGAAATGCGCGGAATGCGCTGCATCGCCCATCAGCACGACATTGCCCATCACCCAGGTCTCATTGGCTCACACGTGGGAAATTGAGCCATTGCGAGCCGCGCAGATGGCTCAGGTTCGCCAGCAGCCGGTGTCCTTCCAGCCAGGGCGCGAACAACCGCTCGCAGAACGCGATCGTGTCGGCGGCGTCGAGCCGATCGAGCCCTGCCGATCGCCAGTTCGGTTCCGTGGTCTCGACGATGAAGGTGGAGGTGTCGCGGTTGAAGCGATAGGCGTGCGCCTGGAACCAGCCGAACTCGGTCTCCACAAAGATGAAGGTGAATGCCTCGAACATCCGGTGGGTGCCGAGCCAGACGAACTTGTTCAGCCGGAGGTCGATCTTCGGTCTGAAATGCGCCGCATTGCGGCTACGGATCCTGCTGTTGATGCCGTCCGCGGCAACGATCAGGTCGGCGTCGGGTAATTCGGCGATGTCGTCCACCTCGCGCCGGAAGATCAGTTCCACGCCCAGCGCCGCGGCACGACGTTGCAGGATGCTCAGCAGATGCCTGCGTTCGATGCCGCAGAAGCCGTGGCCTCCGGAGGTGATCACCCGGCCCTTGAAGTGGATGTCGATATCGTCCCAGTGCGCGAAGCTGTCGAGGATCTCCTGCTTGGACGGCGGATCCGCACCCTCCAGGTTGCGCAATGTCTCGTCGGAGAACACCACGCCCCATCCGAAGGTGTCATCGGGACGATTGCGCTCGATCACAGTGATCCGATGCGACGGATCGCGCTGCTTCATCTGGATCGCAAAGTATAGGCCCGCCGGCCCGCCGCCCGCGCAAACGATCCGCATCGGTGACATCGCCCTCTGGTCGGCATGTTATATCTGACCTAATTTGCTCCGAACAGGCCCGGCGCATCGCCGGTGAGCGTGCGCCTGCGGAGGGATGTGATGCTGGGACCATCGGCGCATCTGGATACGTTCGCGCGCGACAGCCTGCCGCCGCCGGACGAGTGGCCGGACCTGCTGCTCGACGGCTTCGACTATCCGGAACACCTGAATGCCGGAGTGGAACTCACCGACGCGATGGTCCGCAAGGGATTCGGCGACCATACCGCCCTGATCGGCAATGGCCGCCGCCGCACCTACAAGGAGTTGACCGACTGGAGCAATCGCATCGCGCATGCTCTGGTCGAGGACTTCGGGATCAGGCCAGGCAACCGCATCCTGATCAGGTCCGCCAACAACCCCGCCATGGTCGCCTGCTGGCTCGCGGCCACCAAGGCCGGCGCCGTCGTGGTCAACACGATGCCGATGCTGCGCTCGGTCGAATTGAGCAAGATCGTCGACAAGGCGGAGGTCTCGCTGGCGCTCTGCGATACGCGGCTGATGGACGAACTGGTGATCTGTGCGAAGGACAGTGCCCACCTGAGGACCGTCGTCGGCTTCGATGGGACCGCCAACCACGATGCCGAACTCGACCGCCTGGCGCTTGGCAAATCGGTCCGGTTCGAGGCCGTAGCCACCGGACGCGACGATGTCGCGCTGCTCGGCTTCACGTCAGGCACGACAGGCGAGCCGAAGGCGGCGATGCACTTCCATCGCGACCTGCTGATGATCGCGGATGGCTACGCAAAGGAAGTCCTCCGGGTGACGCCGGATGACGTGTTCGTCGGCTCGCCACCGCTCGCCTTCACCTTCGGATTGGGCGGCCTGGCAATCTTCCCGCTCCGCTTCGGCGCGGCTGCGACACTGCTGGAGAACGCGTCGCCGGTGAACATGATCGAGATCATCCAGAGCTACCGGGCGACGATCTGCATCACCGCCCCGACCGCCTATCGTGTCATGCTGCAGGCGATGGACCAGGGCGCAGATCTTTCGTCGCTCCGTATCGCGGTTTCCGCCGGCGAGACGCTGCCTGCTCCGGTTTTCGACGATTGGCTGCGGAAGACCGGCAAGCCGATTCTCGACGGCATCGGTGCGACGGAAATGTTGCACATCTTCATCACGAATCGCATCGACGATATGGCTCCGGGCACGACCGGCAAGCCGGTGACCGGATATCAGGCGCGGATCGTCGATGACGACATGAAGCAACTGCCGCGTGGCGTGGTCGGTCATCTGGCCGTGCGCGGGCCGACCGGTTGCCGCTACCTCTCCGACAGGCGCCAGCAAGTCTATGTCCGCAACGGCTGGAACCTGACAGGCGATTCCTTCACGCAGGATGACGCCGGCTATTTCCATTTCGTGGCGCGCGCGGACGACATGATCATTTCGGCCGGCCTCAACATCGCCGGACCGGAGGTCGAAGCCGCCTTGCTCACCTGCGCCGACGTCAAGGAGTGCGCGGTCATCGGCGTGGCCGATGCCGACCGCGGCTGGATCGTCCAGGCGCATGTCGTGCTGGCCGACGGTGTCGCACCCGACGACGCGACAAGGCAACGTTTGCAGGATCACGTCAAGGCAACGATCGCGCCCTACAAATACCCGCGTTCGGTGAAGTTCCTGGATACGCTGCCGAAGACCGAGACCGGAAAAGTCCAGAGATTTCGGTTGAGAACCTAGTGCTCAGATGCGATCGGATGATTCGCCGGCGGTGCAAATCACGTCATTCCCGCGTTCGCAGGAATGACACAGGGACGGCAGCCGCTGCAATCAGGAAGATGGCCGGTCTGCGCCGGACTTGATGCGGCGCTGCCCGCGGAGAATACTGGATGGGAACGTAAAATGCGGGGGAACAGGCAATGCCAAACATGATCGACCGTCGGTCGCTTCTGACCGTCGCTGCAACGGCCGGTGTCGCGTTGGCGGCACTGCGGCCCCGCGTCGGCCTGAGTGCTGCGCCGAACCTGAAGACTGTCAGTCCCGGCGTGCTGACCGTGGCGATGAACGGCGACATGCCGATGACCAGCATCAAGGACGGCAAGCTGATCGGCACCGACGGCGAGATGATCGTGCTGATCGCGCAGAAGCTTGGCCTCGAGGTCAAGCCGGCACTGATGGAGTGGTCGGCCACGGTGGAAAGCGTGCGCACCGGACGCACCGACATCATGCTCGGCAACATGGGATGGACGCCGACGCGGGCGAAGGTGCTGGCGATTACCGACGCGATCTACTACGCCGGCACGTTCGGCACCATGAAGCGTGACAACCCGCTCGCCAAGCTTGCCATCGGTGACATGAAGGGTCACAGCATCGGGACCGTCACCGGCTTCACCATCGTCCCGGAGATGAAAAAGGTGCCGGGCACCACCGACGTCAAGCTGTATGACACCAGCGATGCCTGTATCCGCGATGTGGTCGCCGGCCGGCTGGATTTCGCGATGCTCGATCCGCCGACAGTGGACTATATGATCCTGCAGAATCCCAACTGGGGATTGAAGCAGATCCCGGTGGTGCACGACGATGCGTTTCCGCAGCTCACCAGCAAGCAGCACACCGTGATGGGTATGAATCAGGACAACCACGATCTGTTCGACGCGGTCAACGCCGGAGTTGCCTGGCTGTGGAAGTCCAAGACCAACGCACAGATGCTGGCGAAATACGGCGTCGCCAACCCGGATTACCTGGTGGCTCCGGAGACCAATCCCCGGATCGGGGTGGATCGCGACGCCCAGGGCAACGTCATCGGCCCCGGGGGTCATACGGCCAAGGATTTCTCAGCACTGTTCGCCTGAACAATGCCGGATGACATGGGCCGACGACCGCTGCTGCGCATCGTCGGCCTCCACAAGCGGTTCGGCGCGCTGGAGGTTCTGCGTGGCGTGGACCTTCAGGTGCGGCCCGGTGAGAAGCTGTCGATCATCGGCCCGTCGGGATCGGGCAAGACAACCTTGCTGCGCTGCATCAACTGGCTGGAGCGCCCGAGCGACGGCGAGATCCTGATCGACGACCAGCCGATCGGCGAAACGCGATCTGGCGACCGGCGGATCGAGATGCGCGATGTCGAACTCGCGCGGATGCGGGCGCGCATCGGCATGGTGTTCCAGCGCTTCAACCTGTTCCCGCACCTGACCGCATTGGACAATGTCGCCATCGGGCCGATCAAGGTGCTGCGCCAGTCGAAGCAGGCAGCGCGTTGCGATGCCAGAGCGCTGCTGGACAAGGTCGGGCTCGCGCATAAATGCGACGTCTATCCGGATATGCTGTCGGGCGGCCAGCAGCAGCGGGTCGCGATCGCACGCGCACTGGCGATGCAGCCCACGCTGATGCTGTTCGACGAGGCGACCTCCGCGCTCGATCCCGAACTGGTGGGCGAGGTGCTGACGGTGATCCGCCGGCTCGCCGCAGAGGGCATGACGATGATCATCGTCACCCATGAAATGCAATTCGCCGAAGACATATCCGATCGGGTGATCTTCATGGATCACGGGCAGATTGTGGAGCAAGGACCACCGCATCAGATTTTTCGCGCGCCCGCGGAGACCCGCACGCGGGAATTTCTGCGCGCGGTCATCGACCGGCAGGTCTATTCGGCGGAAACCGCATGAGCGGCGGTCCGTGGGAGCGGTTCGCGGCGCAGTTTCCGGAGTTGATGGATACCCTGCTGCTGGGTGTCGAGATGACCATCATCGTCACCTTCGGCGGGTTCGTGGTGGCGATGATCCTGGGTATGGCGGGCGCCTTGCTTCGCAACGCGCGAACAGCGCCGGTCCGCATACTCGGCACGCTCTACGTGGACATCTTCCGTTCGGTGCCGGTGCTGACACAACTGTTCATCATCTATTTCGGCCTCGCCGAACTGGGTGTGAAGCTGGATCCGATCCCCGCGGCGATCATCGGCTTCGGCATCAACGGTGGCGCCTATCTGACCGAGGTGTTCCGTGCGGGTATCGAAGCAATACATCGTGGCCAGAACGAAGCAGCGCTTGCGATCGGCATGACGCGTGCCCAGGCGCTGCGGGTCATCGTGCTGCCGCAGGCGGTGCGCGTCGTGCTGCCGCCGCTGGGCAACTTCGCGATCGGCCTGCTCAAGGACACCTCGGTGGCCTCGTCTGTTGCCGCTCCGGAACTAAGCTTCCGGGCGCATATGCTGGTGGACCAGACCTATCTGAGCACGCAGATCTACCTGACAGTCGCGGCGCTGTACCTCGCCATGAGTCTGCCGCTCGCGTATGTGGTACGCAAGCTGGAGCGACGTATGGCGCGGGGCCGGTTGGCGTGACCTGGACGGATCTGTTCGAATGGCTGCCGCAGCTTCTGGTCGCCGCGGGCGGCACGCTGAAGATGACCGTGCTCGCCTACACGCTGGCAGTGATCGCCGGTCTTTTGATCGCGCTGGCGCGGACTTCGCGGCGTCGCGCCGTATCCGCCGTCGCGACATGCTACGTCGAGCTGATCCGCGGCACGCCGGCGCTGACCCAGCTGTTCCTGATTTATTTCGGCCTAGCCTCGGCCGGCATCGTCCTGCCCGCGTTTACCGCGGCGGTCGTCGGCCTTGGCCTGAACTATGCCGCATACATGTCGGAGGTGTACCGGGCCGGCATCGCAGCCGTGCATCGCGGACAGCGCGAGGCGGCACTCGCCATCGGCATGACCAACGCGCTCGCGATGCGCAACATCATCCTGCCGCAGGCGGTGCGCATCGTCGTCCCGCCTATGGCCAACTATGCTGTGTCGCTGCTGAAGGACACGTCGGTCGCGTCGCTCATTTCCGCCCCGGAGCTCATGCTGCGCGCACGCGATCTCAGCAGCGAGTATTTCATGCCGATGGAACTCTATGTTCTGGCAGGCGTGATGTATCTGGTAATGGCCTATCCGCTGGCGAAGGGCGCGCGCTATCTGGAGCTGCGGATGGGCCAGGGGCGGATCGCGAGCTGACAGCGAGGAGGCAGGGATGATCGACGCAGTGGAATGTGTGGTGATCGGGTCCGGGGCGTTGGGGTCCAGTGTCGCGTTTCATCTGGCGAAGGCCGGCAAGCAGGTCGCCTTGCTCGACAAGCATGCGCTCGGTTCGCAGACCTCGCCGCGGGCGGCCGGGCTTACCTCGCAAGCACGCGGCACCGATCTGATGACGCAACTGGCCAAGCGCGCCGTGCGCAAGATCGAGGCTTTCGAGCAGGAGACCGGCGAGCAGATCGTGTTCCATCAGCCTGGCGCACTGAAGATCGCGCGGCTGCCGGAACACGTCGAGCAGCTCAAGGGCGAGGTGGTGCGCGGCCGGCGCATGGGCACCGGGATCGAGATGGTCTCGCCGGAGGAGGCGCGGGCGAAAAATCCGTTCCTCAACACGACTGGCATTCTCGGCGTGATCTATTCGCCGACTGATCTTTATCTGGAGCCGTCGCAGATTCCCACCGGCTATGCGCGCGCGGCGGAGCGACTTGGCGTGACGATGCTGCCGCACACGCTGGTGACCGGAATCGCCACGCACAACGGCGCGGTCAACAGTGTGGAGACGGAGCAGGGGACAATACGCTGCGAGACGGTAGTGGATGCCGCCGGCGCCTGGTTGCGCGCGGTGGCGGCGCTTACCGGTGCGAAGGTCGCGGCGGTGCCGACGCGACACCAGTTGCTGATCACCGAGCCGATCGATGGCGTCGACGCGATGCAGCCGATCACCCGCATCATCGATGTGAATGTATATGCGCGACCGGATGAGGGCGGACTGATGCTCGGCGGCTACGAGCAGAATCCGCTGCAGTACGATGCGCGCGCCCTGCCACCGCGGTTCGATATCGCCGACCTGCCGCTCGATCTCGGCGTCCTGCGCGGATTTGCCGATGCCGTGCGTGAGCAGTTGCCGATCTTCCAGCGCGTGCCCGAGCAGATCAGGCTGCGCGTGCATCGCGGCGGACTGCCGACGATGACCGCCGATGGCGAACACACCGTCGGGCCGGTGCCCGGGATTCGGGGACTGTACGTTGCCGGTGGATGCTGCGTCGGTGGATTGTCGATCTCGCCGGCGATCGGCGAGGTATTGGCCAGTTGGATCACCGACGGCGCGCCGCCGATGGATCTGTCGCCGCTGGCGCCCGGACGCGAGGGCGGATTGAGCGAGGACGCGCTCAAGGCAGCCTGTCGGCTGCACTATGCGCATCACTACTGGGAGCACATGCCAACGGCATAGGGGTGGCTGCTCGTTACATCTTCTTGCCGATCGTCCAGCCGCCATCGATGGTCAATATGGTTCCTGTGATGAAGCTGTTGGCCTCGTCGGCCAGGAACAGGATCGCGTTGGCGATCTCGCGCGGTTCCGCCCAGCGGCCCAGGGCATGGATATCGCGGATCACCTGCGCCTGATCCGGGTCCTGGAAGTAGCGTTCGGTCAGCGGCGTGCGCACCACGCCGGGAGCAACCGCGTTGACGCGTATGCCCTTCTCGCCAAGTTCCAGCGCCATCTGGCGCGTCAGGCCAACGACGCCGTGCTTGGACGCGGTATAAGCCGCCCGTTTCGGTGCGGCCATCAGCCCCAGGGTCGATGCCAGATTGACGATCTGTCCTGTCCGGTCCTGCTGTACCAGGCGACGCGCAAAGGCCTGGCTGGTCAGGAAAGTACCGGTGAGATTGACGGTAATGACCCGTTGCCATTCTTCGAACGAAAGATCGAGTACGCTGACGATCTCGCGGATACCGGCGGAGTTGACCAGCACATCGAGCCGGCCGAGCGACGATTCTGCTGCACTGACGAATTGCGCGGCGGATGTCGGGTCGGCCACGTCGACATGGAAGGCATGCGCCTCGCCCTTCCGTCGGCGAACTTCCGCGACAGTGGCCTCGGCGTGTTCCAGATCCAGATCGCCAACCGCAATGCGGGCACCTTCCTCCGCCGCCGCAAGGCAGACCTGCTGGCCGATGCCGCTGCCGCCACCGGTGACCAATACCCCGCGATCCTGAAAGCGCATTCTTCCCTCCTGACGGTGTGGTGATACCAAATTCCGATTATGCTGACCGCAGGCACCGCGCTACGGCAACAAAGATGGTACCGCGGCTGCGGCAACAAAGATGGTACCGCGGCTGCGGCAACAAAGATGTCATTCCCGCGAACGCGGGAACCCAGGGGGATCGCCCGGTGCCTGCGGTCCTGGGTCCCCGCTTTCGCGGGGATGACGATAGGATGCACCGGTCGCATGAGTCATTGACTGTGAAATTCAGTATAATTGCAGGAGGGCGCCATGGCCATTCCGGCCACTTGCGAATACGGTGCCGCGTCCGACGCGTCGGGCAGCGATAGGGGAGAGACATGACATGACCGAGACCACCACCGAACGGCGGAACCTGTTCCGGGCTGGCGGTGCGGGTTTGGGGCTGGTGGCTGCCGGCGCCTTGTTGAATGCGCCGCGTGCGGCGGCCCAGGCCGCTCCCACCAGCCTGCTCCGAACCGTCCTGGACCGCGGCAAGCTGATCGTCGGAACCGGTTCGACCAACCCTCCCTGGCATTTCGAGGACGACAAGGGCCAACTCACCGGCATGGACATCGCGATGGCGCGGATCCTCGCCAAAGGCCTGTTCGACGACGAAACCAAGGTCGAATACGTCCGCCAGGAGGCGAATGCCCGGATTCCCAACATCACCACCGGCAAGGTCGATGTGGTGATCCAGTTCATGACAGTCTCACCCGCGCGCGCCCAGTTGGTCGCGTTCTCGCGGCCCTACTATGTCGAGGGCGCGGCGCTGATGACGGCGCCGAAATCGAAGTGGCAGACCTACAAGGACCTGCAGGAAGCGGGCAAGCAGGTTCGTGCCTCAGTGCTGCAGAACGTGGACGCCGACACGCTGGTGCACAATGCCCTGCCCGACGCACAGGTGATGCAGCTCGACAGCCAGGCCAATGTCATGCAGGCGGTCACCGCCGGCCGCGCCGACGTCGCGGTGGTCGATGCGTCCACCGTGAAGTGGCTGGTGAAGAAGAATCCCGGCGATTATACCGATCCCGGCTACGCCTACGAGGCGCAACTCTACAGCGCCGCGGTGCGCCAGGGCGACCCGGACTGGCTCCACTGGATCGACACCTGCTTCAACGTCGCCATGCACGGCCATCAGCCGGAAATCTACACCGCCGCGTTCGAGGAATTCTTCGGTGAGAAGCCGCCGGTGCAGAAGCCCGGATTCCCTCCGTTCTGACTTGAACTATCATCTCAACTATAACTTCATCTGGAAGTATTTCGATCGTCTCGCCTGGGGCCTGGTGCTGAGCCTGGAACTGGCGGCGATCGGCATTCTTATCGGATGCGTCATCGGGCTGGTCCTTGCGGTGGTGTCGCATGGCGCCCGCCGGCCGGTGCGCTTCCTGGTTGGCGCCTACGTCGAATTCATCCGCAACGTGCCGCTGCTGCTGCTGGTTTATCTGGTGTTCTATGGCATCCCCAGCGTCGGCGGCTTCGCCTACGACGCCACCACCAGCTTCACCATGACGCTGGCGATCTACGCCGGCGCCTATCTGGTGGAGGTGTTCCGTGCCGGGCTGGACGCGATCCCGAAGGGACTGATCGATGCCGGCTGCGCCATCGGGCTGACGCCGTGGCAACGGGTGCTGTACGTGCGTCTCCCCACCATGTTCCGGATCGTGCTGCCCTCGCTGGGCAACGCCTTCATCTCGCTGTTCAAGGACACCTCGCTGGCCACCGTGCTGGCGGTGCCCGAACTGATGTACGGGGCCAACTGGATCTACACCAACACGTTCCGCATCGTGGAGGTCTGGACCGTGGTCGCACCGATGTATCTGGTCACCGGGTTCGTGCTGCTGTTCGGCCTGAGGCGCCTGGAATATCGCTTCGCGGTTCGCCGCGGATGAGCGTCATGCTCAACAGCCTGCCGTTTCTGTGGCAGGGATTGCTGGTCACGCTGCACGTCTCCGCCCTCGTGGTCGTGATCTCGCTGGGCTGCGGTGTGCTGCTTGGCATCGGGCTCAGCTTCGGGTCGCGCTGGATCGCCTGGCCAGTGCGCATCTATAGCGACGTGATCCGCGGATTGCCGCTGCTGGTGTTGATCTTCTCGATCTACTACATGCTGCCGCTGACCGGCTGGAACGTCAGCAATTTCTGGGCCGCTGTCACCGCACTGGCGGCATTCCAGACCGCGCATGTCATCGAAGTCACGCGCGGTGCGGTGCAGTCGATCCCGCCCGGGCAGCACGAAGCCGGCAAAGCCATCGGCCTGACGTTCGCCCAGCGCATGCTCTACGTCGTGTTCCCGCAGGCACTGCGGCGCTTCCTGCCGCCCTGGATCAACACAGTGGTCGCCACCGTGCAGGGCAGCGCGCTGGTTTCTCTGGTCGGTATCGTCGATCTGATGCTGTCGATCCAGCAGGTCATCGGCCGCACGTTCAAGCCGATGCCGATGTACGTGTTGGGCGCGCTGATCTATTTCGTCATCAACTATGCCCTGTCCCTCACCAGCCGGACCCTTGAGGCGCGGTTTGCCTATGTCCGAGAGTGAAACGAAGTCGGCCGAACCGCTGGTGAAGGTGCAGGCGGCTCACCAAGGCGTTCGGCACCAATCAGGTCCTGATGGGCGTGGATCTCGACGTGCAGAAGGGCAGCGTGGTGTCGATCATCGGCGCCAGCGGCAGCGGCAAGACCACGCTGCTGCGCTGCGTGAACCTGCTGGAGACTTACGACGACGGCTCGATCCAGGTGGACGGAGTTGAAGTCGGCTACCGCGACGGTGGCAAGCCGCGAAGCGAACGCGAACTCGCCCGCATCCGCGCCGACATCGGCATGGTGTTCCAACTGTTCAATCTGTTCCCGCACCTGACCGCGATCGAGAACGTCATGCTCGGGTTGCGCAAGGTGCGTGGCATGGCGAAAGCCGAGGCTCGCGCCACAGCCGAACACTGGCTGGTGCGCGTGGGCCTCGACGACAAGCTGAATAGTCTGCCGATCGAAATGTCGGGCGGCCAGCAGCAACGCGTCGGGATCGCCCGCGCCGTGGCGATGAACCCGAAAGTGCTGCTGCTGGACGAGATCACGTCGGCGCTTGATCCCGAACTGGTCGGCGAAGTTCTGAAGGTGGTGCACTCGCTGGCGCGGGACGGCATGACGATGATCCTGGTGACCCACGAAATGAGCTTCGCGCGCGACGTGTCGTCACAGGTGGTGTTCATGGACGGCGGCCGCGTGGCGGTGCAGGGCGCGCCACAGGAGGTGTTCGGCGCGCGCGCGCAGCACGAGCGGCTGCGCAGCTTTCTGGCGCGAATCGAGCTCAAGGACGTCTAGATGGACAGATACCTGAAGCGCGGCAACGCCCCGACCTTGTTCTATCAGGTCGCAGGCGCTGGCCCTCCGGTCATGTTGATCCACGGGGTGGGTGCGGACGGATCGAGCTGGGACGAGATTGCGCCGGCATTGATCGCGCGCTTCACCGTGCTGCGGCTTGACCTGCGCGGGCATGGACGGTCGGGCCATGTCGGCAGCGAGCTGACCCTCGGCGACTTCGCGCGCGACGTCATCGATGTGCTCGATGCCACCGACACGGCGCGCGCTCACATCGTCGGGTTCTCGCTGGGCGGGATGATCGCCCAGGCGCTGGCGCTGGACCATGCGTCCCGCGTCGACCGGCTGGTGTTGTTGAGCGCGGTCGCCGGCCGCACCGAGCAGGAGCGGTCGCGGGTGCGCGAGCGGCTGGCGATCCTGCGCACCCAGGGCGTCGCGGCGATCTCCGGCGCGGCGCAGGATCGCTGGTTCACCGACGGCTTCATCGCTCGCCATCCGGAGCTGGTGCGGCAGCGCATGGAGCAGCTCCAGCACAATCATCCGGCATCGTATGCCGCCGCCTATACCGTGTTTTCCACCAGCGACCTGGGTGAGCGTCTGCACGCCATCTATTGTCCCACTCTGGTCGCGACCGGCGAACACGATGTCGGTTCCAACCCGCGCATGGCGCGTTTCATGCAAGCGCAGATCCGTGGCGCCAGGCTGCAAATTCTGCCGGACCTGAAGCACAGTGTACTGGTCGAGGCGCCAGCGACGGTCGCGACCATGCTGATGAATTTTCTGGCCTCGACCGAGTGAAGGAGCCGCGGATGAAGTTCTCGATTGCCGTCAACATGGAGCGCTTCGACCCCAGCCAGGACATGCGCGAGGTGGTCCGTGACGCGCTTGAACTCGTGCAGATGGCCGAGCAGGGCGGGTTCGAAATCGCCTGGGCAGCGGAACACCACACGATCGAACTCACCATCGGCCCCAACCCGTTCACCATCCTGACCCATTGGGCGGCGCACACCTCCCGCATCAGGCTCGGCACGGCGGTCGTGGTGGCGCCCTACTGGCATCCGATCCGCGTCGCCGGCGAGGCGGCGTTGTTCGACATCTTCAGCGAGGGCAGGCTGGAATTCGGCATCGGCCGTGGCGCCTTCCAGTACCAGTTCGACCGCATGGCCGGCGGCCTCGAGCAACAGAAGGGCGGGCTGCATTTGCGCGAGATGTTGCCGGTGGTGCTGGGACTGTGGCGCGGCGACGTCGCACATCGCGGCGAGATCTGGAACTTCCCGACCGCTACCTCGGTGCCGAAGCCGCTGCAGACGCCGCATCCGCCGATCTGGGTGGCGACCCGCGATCCGCACAGCTTCGCCTGGGCCATGGCATCCGGCGCCAACATCATGGCGACCCCACTGTCGCGTCCACATGCCGAGGTGGGCATTCTCGGCCAGCGCTATGCCGATACGCTGGCGAAATTCCCTGACATCAGGCGGCCACGCTTCCTGATGCTGCGCCGCACCTGCGTATACGCCAGGCCGGACGATTGGCGGCTCCCGGTGCAGATTGCCGCTGCCCACTCGGCACGCTTCGAAAGTCTGTTCCGCAATGTCGGCGAAGTTCGGAACGGATTTGCCGAACCGCCTGATCTGGCGCGGACCGCGCTGCGCGCCGAGGACCAGGTGGAGGCGATCCGCGACGGCATGATCCTCGGCACGCCGGACGAGGTGGTGGGCAGGCTGCGGCAGTATCAGGCGGTGGGGGTGGACCAGTTCTGCTACGGCGCCTCGTTCGGGCTGCCGCACGCGGCCGCGCGGCGTTCGCTGGAGCTGTTCATCACCGACGTCATGCCGCATTTCACCACGCAGCCCGCTGCCATGGCCGGCGTAACCGTGTGATGTCGTTCGGCTGACCGAGGCCGGGCAGGGCCGCAACAGGTCTTCGAGCCGCGCGATCGCGGTTCTGGCGCGAAGATTTTTTGACCGATCCCAAGCGGCCTTATGCTACAGAACGGCCGGTTCTTCAGTTCGCACCAGCTCAGGACACTTCATGCACGCCGACGCCATCTATCCGCAGCTCACCACCATCCTGCGCGAGGTGTTTGACGACGAGGCTCTGGTCGCTCGGCCGGAGCTCACCGCCGATGACGTCGATGAATGGGACAGCCTGAGCCATCTGCGTCTCATCATGACGGTACAAAAGGCGTTCGCGGTGAAGTTCTCCGCCGGAGAAATCGGCCAACTGTCCAATGTCGGCGACTTGGCGCGGCTGATTCAGACCAAGACATCCTGACGCGATACGGGCTGACATGGGCAACGGCTTGGCGGGCTTCGGCCTGCGCTTCCATCATCTGGGGCTGGCAGTGCCGGCACCCGACACCGCGATGGTCTTCCTCGAGGCACTCGGCTACACGGCGGGTGCGGCGCTGTTCGACCCACTGCAGAACGTCCATGTCGCCATGCGCCATCATCCGACTATGCCGGATGTGGAGGTGATCTGGCCGGGCGAAGGCGCTTCGCCGATCGACCAGCTGATCCGGCGCGGCCACATGATCTATCACCTGTGCTACGTCACCGAGGACGCCGCCGTTTCGCTAGACGCCATGACAGCGGCGGGGTTGGAGGTGGTGCCGGCCGGCCCGGCCAAGCCAGCCGCTTTGTTCGGAGGCGTGCCGGTGTCGTTCCACAGCGTTGACCAGCTCGGGCTGATCGAATTGATCCACGGGGAACCTCGAGCCGGAGCCGCCGCGTGACCGCGTTGCACGCTGGGCTGGCTTGGCTGCCGCCGCCCGAGGATTTCGTCGCGCAGTGCCGGAGCCTTGATGAGGACACCGCAGTGTCGCTCGGCCGCCGCGTCCAGGCGCTGGCGCGGCATGGGCTGGACGAGAACCAGTTGCATCGGCTGGCGCGTGCCATCGCACGGGCGCGCGAACGCGGCAGGTCGCTGGCCCCACTTGCACCGTTCCGCCTCGGCCTGATCAGCAACGCCACCACGCATCTGCTGGCGCCTGCCTTGGTCGCCACCGCCGCTCGGCACGGCATCGCGCTCGACTGTATCGAGGCCGAGTACGGGCAGGGAGTGCGTTCGCCAGCAGTTCGTCCACTCTATGCCGACCACGTCGGTCGCCTGCTGGCCGCCGCGCGCGGCAAGAGCCGCCGCTGCCTGATCCTGGATTTGGACAATACCGTCTGGCAAGGCGTGATCGGCGATGGTTCTCGCGCAGCAGCATCTCCTGATGCTTGCGGAACGGCAGCCGCGCGATCTCGTCGTGGGTTCTTCGAGGACACTGCCAGCAGATCCCACGCTGGCGCAGCATCAGCGCGGTCTGCTGCACCGCCAGATGAACTTCGCCGGTGGGATCGCGCTGGCCGATGAGATGCCCTCCAGCGCGACCATATCGCGGTGTTCCACGCCAACTGGAACGACAAGGCCACGAACATCATGGCGATCGCCAATGAGCTGTCGCTCGGCCTGGACGCGATGGTGTTCCTGGATGACAACCCGGCCGAACGGGCGCTGGTGCGTCGTCTGCTGCCTGAGGGGGCGCCGCCGCCGGCCCTGCCGCACCATCGTTGGTGCCGCAGATCTGGCATTAACACATGTGGTCGCGCAGCTTGTTTCAACCGTGCCACCTTCGTCCGATTGTTCATGCTGCACGGCGAGGATGCCGACTACCTCCGCGTACCGCTTAGCACCGGTTGGGAGCAGCGGCTGCGCGATTTCGACACGTTGCTCGGCGGCATGGCGACACGCAGCAAGGCGGCCGGGGTGCCCATGATGCTGGTGCTGGGACCGCAGCGCATCCAGGCCTCGTTGCTCGACCCTACCGTGTTGCCACCCAACGCGGATCCATTCGAGATCGGTCGCCGCCTTGCGGCCATCGCCGTCCGGCACGCGGTGGTGTTTCAGGACGCGCTGAACGGATTCGCGCAGGTGCCCGACCCGGACGCACTGTTCTACGCCGTCGATGGCCATATGGACGCCGGAGGCCATGCGGTCTTCAGCCGTTCGGTGCTGGACCGCCTGACCCGCGATGTGGCGGTGTTCCGCGACTGTCGCGGCGCCGAACAGTCATGACTGTTGCATCGCTGGCGTTCCTGGCTTTCGCGTTCGCGGTGGCACTGCTCTACAATCTGGCGCGGCCGGTGTGGTGGCGGCAGGGCGTGCTGCTGATCGGCAACGGCGCTTTCCTGGCCAGCTTCGCCAGCGGAGTGGTGCCGTTGCTTCCGCTGCTGGGCTTCATTGCCGTCAGCTACATCTGCCTACGGCTGGTGCAACGTGATCGCTCGAACCGCACCTACGTGATCGTGCTGACCGTGATGATCGCGCTGTTCTTCTGGCTCAAGCGCTAAAGCTTCCTGCCGCAGGCAAGTTTTCTGTCCTTTGCCTACAGCGTGATCGGGTTGTCCTATATTTTCTTCCGCACCGTTCACGTCGTCATCGATGCGCATGGCGGCGACCTGCCGGAGCGTGTCCCGCTTATCGCCTACCTGAATTACGTGCTGAACTTCACCAGCCTCGTCTCGGGCCCGATCCAGCGCTACCAGGACTACGCGGCGACACAACTGGCCGCTGAACGTCCTGCGTTCAACTGGATCGTCGCCGGGCGCAGCTGCGAGCGGATCGCGACCGGTCTGTTCAAGGTGGTGGTCCTGGCCGCAGTCCTGAATGGCTGGCACACGCGCACGCTGGTGGCGTTTGCGGGCGAAACCACACTCGACGGCCACATACAGACCGTGCTGGCAGCGACTGTCGGCTACACATTCTATCTGTACTGCAACTTCTCCGGCTATACCGACATCGTCATCGGCGTCGCGCGTTGGTATCGCTTGGAGCTGCCGGAAAATTTCGACCGGCCGTTCGCTGCCGCCAGTTTCCTGGATTTCTGGTCGCGCTGGCATATGACGCTGTCGGGCTGGCTGAAGGCCTACGTCTATAATCCGCTGGTGCTGGCACTGATGGCCCGCTTCCCCTCCGCCCGCGCTGCGCCGTTCTTGGGCGTGGTGGCCTTCTTCGTCACCTTCTTTCTGATCGGGCTGTGGCACGGTCAGACCTCGGAATTCGCCGTCTATGGCGTCCTGCTTGGTCTCGGCGTCAGCGTCAACAAGCTGTATCAGGTGGAAATGGCCGCTCTGCTCGGCCGCAAACGCTACCGTGCGTTGACCGAACGTCTTGGGTACCAGATTGCGGCGCGGGGGCTGACCTTCGCCTGGTTCAATATCAGCCTGGTGTTCTTCTGGGGCAATTGGTCGGTGATCGGTCAACTTGCCGCCGGCCTGGGCACGACCGGACTGGCGCTGGCCGGCGTGGCACTGGTGTTGGTTGCCGGCGTTGTGCTGACCGCCGGAGTTGCGATCCGTGAAGCCAGCCTGCGAGTGCGGGTCGCGGGCAACCCCGCGCTGCGCTCGCGCTACTGCCGAACGGTCTGGGTGACGGCGATGAGCGCGGTCGCTGTTTCGGCGCTGACGCTGCTCGCGTCGCCTGCGCCGGACGTCGTGTACAAGACGTTCTGAGCGTTGGCTGTTCGGTCTGCTGTGCCGCCCAGGGCCAGCCGCGCGGGGTGAGCCGGAATGCGGCTGAGCATGCCGCAGCGGGGAGCCGCGCCGTTCCGTTCCCGGCATGTCCGCTTCTGTTCTCAACTGGCGGAGAGGGTGTCCGCCCGAACGTCATTCGAACCCACTGAAATCATTGCGGTTTTTTGAGTGCGGCGATCCTGACCCCCGAGTTGACCCCCGAGTGCCGCCAAGCGACGGAACCAGCGCTCTATTGCGTTGCTCGGCTCAACCCCTCTAAAGGTCACCGCACAAACGCACCGGCACGACGCCATCGCCGGCCCGCGCAGGGTCTACTGAGCGCACCGAAAAGACCCCGAACCTCGTTCGGGAGACGTGCGCTCGATGCGCCCCGCGCATTCGAAACGATCAAACCGGCGATCCGCGAAGCCCGCCGCTATCGTGGATCGGCCGCAGCCGGCATTGCTGGAACCGCTCGCGGTCCGCGTGCCGACAGCCGCCCGCCTGTTGTCCATGGGCGAGCGCACGATCTGGACCTGGATCAACGACGGCCGGCTGAAGGCCCACCGCGTCAGCGGCCGCATCACGTTGGTCAGCATGGCCAGCATCCGCGCCATGCTTGATGCCCCCAGCCGGCCGCCGCGCAAGCGACCCAGTGCCGCCAAGGAGGCCACCACCGCCGTTCAGCCATAACCCGCCGACGCTGCGATCGGGCGCGTCGGCGGGCATGCTGGTGTGGCGTCTTTGGCGGACGCCTTACCGCATATACCGTTTCGTGCCCGAAAGCAAGCGTTGTCGGCTCCAGGGGAAAGAGCCGTGTCGCAAGCAACCTCGCTCACCATCGCGCTCAGCCTTGCCGCCACCGGACTGCCTTCCTTCCCGTGCACCAGCGGCAAGGCGCCCGCCATCCCCAAAAGCCGGGGCGGGCAGGGGTTCCGGGACGCGTCCACCAACCCGCGCCACATCCGCAATCTCTGGGCACAGGCCGGCGATGCCGCGAAACTGTGCGGTGTGCCGACCGGGGCGGCCAGCGGCTTCGACGTGCTGGATGTCGATCCCCGCCACGGCGGTCATCTCTGGGAAGCCGCACACGCCCGGCGGATCGGCGAAACCCGCATCCATCAGACCGGCGGAGGCGGGCGGCACTACCTGTTCCGCCACGCCGACGGCGTCCGCAACAGCGCCGGCAGGATCGCGCCCGGCATCGATGTCCGGGGTGAGGGCGGCTACGTGATCTGGCTGGCCGGCGATCCACGACATCGCCGTCACCGACATCGCCGACTGGCCGTGGTGGTTGCACAGGCTGGCGCTGACGGCCACCGAGCCACCACCCCGGCCCGCCCCGAGCCGCTACGCGGCGCCGGCCAACGTCGGCGACGTTCGCATCGAGCGCTTTATCCGTGCCGCCCTGGACGCTGTGGCGGCCGCACAGGACGGCGCCAAGCACTTCGCCCTGCGCAACGCGTCGTTGCAGATCGGCGGCGTCGCCGCCCGCGCCGGCCTGTCCGACGCCACCGCGATCGAGATGCTGATCGCGGCCCTGCCGTCGGCGCGGAACTGGGACCTCGCCCGACGGACCGCCGCCTGGGGGCTGAGCGAGGGGAGGAAACGGCCGATCGCGCTGCCGGACCGTGACCGCTTCGCGGGGAGGCGATGGGCATGAGCGCCACCGAGCCGCCGCCGGGCTGGGAACAAGGATTTCCAGGAGCAGGGAAGCCGACGAACGGCGGCCCCAATCCGCATCACCCCGGCCGCATCCTGTCGGGCGCCGACTTCATCGCCAGCCACGTCCCGCCTGTCTGGCTGATCGACGGCATCGTGCAGCGCTCGCGCCTCTACGCCTGCACCTCGCTCACCGGGCACGGCAAGACAGCCGTGTGGCTGTTCAACGCCTGCATGATCCACGCCGGCCGCATGATCGGCCAACTCGATATCTTTCAAGGCAACGTGCTGTTCCTCGCCGGCGAGAACCCGCCGATCTGGAGGCTCGTATGATCGGCATGGCGAAGACCTACAATATACCGCTAGACCGGTTGCCCTACGTTTTGCCGGGCAGTTTCCCGATGACCGATGCGGAGGCCGACGCGCTGAAGCGCGAGATCGCCGGGCTCCGCGTGCCGTTCGCGCTGATCATCGGCGATACCGCGTCACAGCTTCTTCCCCGGCGATGATGAGAACTCCAACGTCCAGGCCGGCGGCTACGCCCGCACGCTGCGCAGTTTCACCGAGATGCGAGGGCAATCCTGCCGTCGTGGCGCTGTGCCATCCGACCAAAGGCGCCGACCGAGAAAACCTGCTGCCGCGCGGCGGCAGCGCGTTCCTGAACGAATTGGACGGCAATCTCACCCTCTGGTCCGCAGAGCCAGGGCGAAGTCACTGAAATGCACTGGGGCGGCAAGATCCGTGGACCAGACTTCGCGGCGCTCGGCTACCGGCTACGCCAAGTCGCCACCGGCCTAACCGATGAAAAGGACCGGCCCGGACTTGACCATCATCGCCGAGCCGATGAGCGAAGAGGCCATTGCCGATCATTCCAAGCAGGCACTGGCCAACGAGGACGCGGTGCTGATGGCGCTGCGCGATCATCCGGACTGGTCGATGGCGCAGATCGCCGATGCGCCGGCTGGGTCGACGACGAACGACCAACCCATGAAGCACCGCGTGCAGCGCGCCATCGCCGTGCTCGCCGCCGACAAGCTGGTGACCCAGGTGCGTACACGGCGCCCCCTGGATGCTCACGGAGAAGGGCGAGGAAGCCGTCGCCGGCAAGGGCGGGAACAGCGCCGCGAAGCCCTGGACGGATGCCGACGTCGATATCATGCCCAAGACCGCGCCAGAGCCGACTCCACCACCGACCGAGGCCGAGATCGGCGACTTGACGACGGCTTCGCGATATGTCCGATGCCGAGTTCCTGTCGCTCAACCGGGAGGCGCTGGCCGCCCGGCTCAACTGCAAGCCCCACCAAGTCGCGGCGCTGCGCAAGCGTGCCCAGGAAGCTGCCGCCGCGCAGGCCAGGGAGGCGAAGGCTGTGGCCGCGGCCCAGGCCAAGCCCGCCAAACGGAAGGCCGCCAAGCCGCGCGGAAAGGCCCCAAAATGAGGCCGATCGTTCCGTATCCGAGGGCCGTATTTTGGCCCCTCGTTCTGCAACCGGAAGATACGGCATCCGGCCGCCCCGTATCTTCCGGATACGGATCAATGATACGGCGCGATACGACAGCGCGAAAAACCGCAAAAAACCGCGGAATTCCGCCATCGTTGCCGTATCCGTCCTACCGTATCAGACCCACGATACGAGGGGGGAGTTTAACCCCCCTCTCCTCGTGTCTTCGTGGGGTCGTATCGCCGTATCTTCTCTTAAGGGGGGCGATACGGCGATACGTTACGCTCTCAGCACACAAAACTGCGCGGCATTCCCCACCCTCACAGGAGCACCGTAACCGTGCCCAATGACGCACCGCGCCGCCGGCTGACCATCGCCGACCTGCCGGTCAATCCCCGGCTCGCCGATCCGCCGCCGCCACCCCGGCCGCTGAAGCCCCACGCCGCCGCCACAGCCCCGCCCAGGCCGGTCCAGCCGCCCGCCGCACCGAAGGCCGCCGCCAAGCCCCCCACGCCGCCAGCGACGGCCTACGTGCCCGCCGCTGTCAGCTACGACGCCGACCGCTTCCCCTGCGGCTGGTGCTTCGAACGCCGGTCCTGGGGCTTCCATCGCTCTCTCTGGCGCGTCCACGGCATCCGCCTCGATGTCGGCGACTACACCGGCATCGTCCGCCAGTGCGCTCGCGGGTCGGCCGCGCCGCTGGCGCGCCACGTCTGGCGCGTCTCCCTGCGCAGCGGCCGAACCATCGTGGTCGCGTGTCGCCGCTCCGATCCGATGACAGTGCTGGCGGATGACGACAGCCCCGAGGCCGGCGCCATCTGGGCTGCCGCGCTGTTCCGCAACATGCGGGACCCGGAACCGGTACCGCGTCCGCCACGCGAGCCGGGGCCACGGCGCCCCCGCACCGAGGCCCAGCAGGCGAAGCGGCTGCGTCACAAGCACGCCCGGAAGGCCCGCAAGAAGCTCGCCAAGGCCGCGAAGAAGCTCGCCAAGGCCGTTGCCTGATGCTCGACGCTGACAGCCACGCCATCCGCGTCGAATTCGTCTGCGAGCGCTGTCTCGCCAGCCGCTACGTGCTCGACACCGCCAAGCCGCCCCGCTGCCCGAAGTGCGAGGGCCGGATGCTGCCGGACGATCTGGACCTGCCGCCAGCCCGCCCAGCACCGCCCGTTGGCGGCCGTGCACCGGGCAGGCCGGGCAGTGCGGTACGGTCGTCAGTGCCGAGGTGCTCGATGCACTGCGCGGGCTGAAGCTGGTACAGCGAGCGCTGGCCGGTGACGTAGACGCGATGATCGAGTGGCTGTCGCGGTTCGGCGGGGCCGAGTGGTACGTGCCGGCGGCTTTCTACAGCATCGACGTCGCGCCTCTGCTGAAATGAGCCGCGATTAGTTGGAAGCCGCCACCCGGCCACGGCGGCGGTGGGTTGGGGAACCGTATCATGCGTGCGATTCCAAATCCCGCAGCATCCATGTCGTCCAGCCGCGCTCGCGTAAGATGCGGCAGCGTCACCAGCCACACGATGTTGTCGGCGATCTCCATCGCGTGCGTTAGGAACGCGCGGAACTTCGACCACGGCGGATTGCTGATGATCCAGTCGGCCGGTTCGTTGTACCGAAGGAAGTCGCGGCCTTCGCTCAATTCGCACCAGTCCACCGTCTCGCTATGCCGCCGCAGCGCGTTGTGGAAGGCGCCACTGCCACGGCAGGGATCGAGCAACCGGCCGCGCGGCGCGAAGCTGTCCACGATGCTCTGGGCGAGCACGACGGGCGTCATGATCATGTCGTGCGAGGGGCCGTTGCTCGCAGGCGATAGTCGGCGGCCTTTGGCTCGCTTGTGAAGCGCCCGGCGCTTGCGGTTGATCGCCTTGTGGGCGCGGGCATAGCGACGCGCTGACCGTTCAGTTGCAGTCATCGGTCGGCCGTCTGGATTGAGGGTGGGGCGTGACATGCGTGCGGCGTCGCACGAAACCCGGCAGGGCGCAACGATCTACGCTGGGGAAGACGTTGTTATCCGCGCCACTCGCCTGCTGTAGACTGCGCGGAGAAGCGAAAGGCAACGCCATGTCCTTTTGGCCCGCGATCATGATGCGCGACGCCGTGCCGATCCCGTCGGTGCCAGCATCGCAGCGCGCCTACAGCCCGAACTTTTACATCCAGGCGATCGACAACGGGCAGGCGATGTACGCGTCCGCGCGCGTCTTCTTCCGGCGCGATGTCAGCGATCCAGACGATCCAGCCTGGAAGGTGACGCTGACCGCGACCCGCTACAGCGCTCGCTACTACGAGAGCACCGGCAACAGTTGGCAGCACACCGAGGTCGCGGCGCTGCGCATCGTCGAGGTGTTCTCCGACGACTGCTTGCAGACCAGCGTCTGGCACGACACGGCTGGCAACAGCTACGCTGACGCGCGGGACGTGATCGCCACGTTGCTGCATCTGGCGGGCGAGCGGCCGGGCGACTGGGTGATCGCGTCGCGTGAGTTGGTGGACGGCAAGGTTCCGACCGCGATGAAGGTGTGAGGCCGAGAGATCGCATTTATCCGCGTCTCCCACGCGTCGTTGGCGGGCAGTCTCCCGCGCGGTCGTCTGCAAATTCGAGCAGAGGCCGCGTTTCCGACCTTCCGATACCGGCCATGTCCGCGCATATTGCGTGAGCCGCGCCCGTCGTGCCTCCCGCGCAGTTCGCCGCCCCCATGCGCCGCTGCGCCCAGGCACGGGCGGACGCGTGCTGACCTGGGGGCAACGATGTCTCGATCGGCGGCGATCCTGATGCACCGCCGGTCAGCATCGCAGGCGAGGTGGTGCATTTCTTCATGCCGTCGAACCGACGCGATGAACCAGAGAGGATCGAGGCCGATGATCCGCCACTCACCATCGAAGCCGAAGCCGAAGACGACGCGGCGTAGCGCCGACATCATCGATGCCAAGGTGGTCGATGCACTGCGCGGTCTGAAGCTGGCGCAGCGCGCGCTTGATGGCGACGTGCCGTCGATGCTCGCGTGGCTGTCGCGGTTCGGTGGCGACGCATGGAGTGGCGGGGCCGGCGGCGTTTGCACAAGCACCGATCCGGCCCCTACCGGTAGCGCGGTTGGAGCGTGCACCGGGCAGTCGAACTTATCTCGCGCCGACGGCTGATGTCGATCGACGCTGTGTGACAGAGCGCGCGGTAAAAGCGATTCGCCGACGTGCCCGATCCGGAGGAGGCCCAGCGGCGCGGCGAGGCCGCCGACGCGCTGTGGCGCGAACTGGTGCGGCGAGCGACCACCGGCTATGACGCCGGGCCTGCGGACGTGCTGCTGGTCTGTGCAAGGGCGGTTGCCACCATCGGGCCTTCGCCGACCTCCGTGCGCCTCCTGCCTCGGTAAGAGGGGGCGCAGGTTTGACATTAGTCCCAATCTCACTAAAGCTTTTGAAGCGCTATCGGTTAAACCGACGCCCGCAAGTCCTGCCGGTGGCCCGCCGCCATTTCGCGTTTCTGCTCAACAAGGAGATCGTTTCATGAGGCTGCGAAACTCATTCCGCCTTCTTGGAGCGCTCGTTTTCGGGTTCTTAGTGGACGCCGTAGGGGTCGAAGGCACCGCGCAGGCCCAGACGCAAGCGCGAAAACCCAACATCCTCGTCATCATGGGCGACGATATCGGCTGGTTCAACATCGGCGCGTATCACCGCGGCATCATGTCAGGTAAGACGCCCAATCTCGACAAGCTGGCAGCCGAAGGCATGCTGTTCACCGACTATTATGCAGAAGCGAGCTGTACCGCGGGTCGGGCCAACTTCATCACTGGCGAGTTGCCGCTGCGCACCGGCCTGACCACGGTCGGGCAGGCTGGCGCAGATGTCGGTATGCCGGATCAGGCCGTGACGCTCGCCACCGTGCTGAAATCACTCGGCTATGAGACCGGACAGTTCGGCAAGAACCATCTGGGCGACCTGAACAAGTTCCTGCCGACAGTGCATGGCTTCGACGAGTTCTTCGGATACCTCTACCACCTGGATGCCATGTCCGATCCCTACTGGTTCGACTACCCGCAGGACTGGATCGACAAGTTTGGCCCGCGCAACATGATCCATTCCTATGCGACCGATACGGACGACGCCACAGTGCAGCCGGCTGGGGCAAGGTGGGCAAGCAGCGGATCGTGGACGAAGGCCCGTTAGCGCCTTTCCCGGATATGGCCGGGCGGCAGAACTGGCAGGAAGGCCGCAAGGCCAGATACGACATGGAGACCTTCGACAGCGTGTTGGTGAAGGCCAGTTCTGACTTCATGGATAAGGCTAGCCAAACATATTTGAAATTTCTCGCCTGAGCGGTGTGAGGGTTGCCGCACTATTCGAGGTCAACGAGTTTGTCAGTTGGGTACCCGAGGATGGTGATGACGCGACCGGTATCCCGATCCGAATAGACGAACGCCGGCCCATTGATCCGATAGCTGCCCTTCCATTCGATGGCAAACGTGGCCACGGTTTCCACGATCTGGATCGGTTCAGCTTCGCCATCTCTTGCGAGCCTTGCGGCAAGCCGATCCGTGCGGTCGAGCAGCCACGCATCGCCGGTCTCGGTGGAGAACAGCACCAGTTGACCGATGGTTATGATGCGGCCGGCATGGTCGGCGGCGCGGCGTTGAATACGGCGCACCTCCTCGGCCAGACCAAGGGTCTTGCCTTCCACCATCCGCTTGCCTAGGCCAGGCTTGACGGCTTTCCGAACCCTATCGGGTCTCGCGGGGTGTGCCATGGAACTGTTCACCCAGTTATTCGGCAACTTGCTTGCCTTTGTTTACCACTGCTTCGACCGCATCGTCATATACGGCTACCTCAGCGGGCTGTCGCGGCCCGAGCGGGTCGTGAACTTCTTCCACCAAGTCGTTGGCGTTCCCGTGATCAGCAGGGAGATCCTGAGTTAGCGCACTGCCGACTACCAGAACTGGGTAGAAGCCTTCGCTCGCAATCATCGCATCCCGATCGAATGGGCCGAAAAGGGCGTGCGCAAGGAAGACCATGTCCTGCCGTGGCAACGCCGCATGGTGCGGGCGGATAGCTACGGCGTCTATTACATCCTCAAGAGCATGGAGCAGGGTCCGACCTTTCGCGTCACCGTGCCAAAATACCCCACCAAGGATGCCAATTATCGCATCCTGGCGCGTCAGCGCAGCCGCTTCACCCACTACTATTTCTACATCCGCGACGAAACCCTCGGCCCGATGGTCATGCGGGTCGCCTCGTTCCTGCCATTCCAGACCACGTATTACCTCAATGGCCACAGCTTCATCGAGCAGGAGCTGAACCGAGCCCAGATCGGCTTCCGCAAGACCGACAATGCCTTTCTCGCGGTGGATGACGTGACCGCGTTGCAGGCCGCCGCCGATCGGCTGAGCCCGGAGATCATTCGCCAACGGCTCGACTATTGGACACTGATCCTCGGCCCGAAGTTCTCCGCCAAGGAGCGCACCCGGCTCAGTCTTTCGCGCTTCTACGCGATCGCCCAGATCGAATACTGCCGCAACTTCATCTTCAAGCGGCACTTTCCCATCCACAAACTGTTCGACCGCAGCTGCGAGCTCGGTTTGTGGCGACTTACCGGCGACAAGATCGCCGCAATCTTCGGCACACGGGTGAACCGCAGGATGCGTGGCAAACTCGCCACCATCATCGACCGCGTCGAGCACGGCCACCATGTCTTCCGTGCCTATTTCAAGCACGCCTTCCTCAAACAATACGAAAAGTTCGCCACCTATCTGCGCAACGAGCTGGTCTCAAACAACCTCGCCGATTTCCAGCTCAGGAAGGGACTGGATCATCTCGACGCCGTGCGCGAGCGGTTCCAGACCATCACAGATCGCTTCGCCAGCTTTCAGGCGCAATGGCTCAACGTCCATGTTGACTTCCCGTTGCTGCAACGTCTCGCCCTCCCCGTCACCGTCGGCGCAGTCCGCTATCCCGGCATCAAGCTCCATGATCCGCGCGTCATCCGCCTACTCGAAGTCCTCCTGCACGGTGGCACCCACGTCGGTGGCTGGTCCGCCAAGCAAATCCATCAAGCCGTAATCGCCACCTTCCAGCTCTCCGACAGACGCTACGGCATTAACCAGCTGCGCTACGACCTGCGCAAACTCAAAGGCCACGGCTTGCTGCAGCGGGATGGATCCCGCTACGCCTACCGCCTCTCCCCAAAAGGCGTCCAGGTTGCGCTACTCTTTCTCTTCTTCCACAAGCGGCTCTGCGGTCCACTCGCCAACAGCCGCTTCCACCACCGGCCTGTCGCCCGTCACCAGCCGCCTAGCAAATTGGAAACCGCATACCACCGCGCCGACAAAGCCATCCAACAGATCGTCGATCTGCTTGCCGCCTGACCTTCGTAGCGACAATTGTTAGACTCTTGTTGTCAAGGATTCGCCTAGGTAGAATTTCTTAAGCAGGACGGCAAGCCATTCTTCATCTGGCACAACACCACGCGCATGCACGTGTTCACCTACATCCCGCCCAAATACCAGGCGAAGATGAACTACCAGAGCAACTACGGCTTGGAAGAGGCAGGCATGGCGCAGATGGACGACGACATCGGCGATCTGCTGAAGCATCTGCAGGACATTGGTGAGGCCGACAATACCATCGTCATCTTCACCACCGACAACGGCGCAGAAGTCTTCACCTGGCCGGACGGCGGCATGACGCCGTTCAGGGCCACCAAGGGCACCGTGTTCGAAGGCGGCTTCCGCGTGCCGGCCATCATCCGCTGGCCGGGCAAGGTCAAGCCCGGCACGGTAGAGAACGGCATCTTCTCGGGGCTCGACTGGCTGCCGACCCTCTCCGCCGCCGCCGGCAATCCGAACATCTCCAAGCAGTTGCTGCAGGGCGTCAGGCTGGGAGATCAGACCTACAAGAACCATCTCGATGGCTATGACCAGACGGAATTGCTGCTGGGCAAAGGGCCGTCGGCGCGGCACGAGCTGTTCTATTTCGGCGGGCCGAAGCTTGGCGCTCTCCGGGTCGACGACTTCAAGTTCCAGTTCTATCAGCAGCCGTTTGGCTGGCCTGGCGAGAAGGTCACGACCGACATGCCGACGATCGTCAACATCCGCCAGGATCCTTTCGAGCGGACGCCGTCGATCCGGGGGGAGAGCCTAAACTCGCTGGGCGGCGGCTACATGAACGAGTTCTATGCCCGCGAGTTCTGGCGCTTCGTCCTCGTGCAGCAAACGGTGGGGGATTTGGCAAAGACGGCGATCGAGTTCCCGCCGATGCAGGCGCCCGCATCATTCAACCTAGAAGCGGTCAAGGCACAGGTCGAGGAGATGATAAAAGCGCACGAAGGGCAGTAGCCGAAACGGGTGGCGAACCGCGCGCGGCCCCCCGCTCAGTGTCCCGTGCGGGCCAGTCTGCTCCACGCGTTGGCGTGCCTGCGTCATGCCTTGCATGATCGTTTGGGCATAGGAGAAGCCACACAATGATGGCAATACTTTCGGCCTCGAATGTGCGGGGGTTTGCCCTCGCGCTGGTGATTGTGACGAGCGGATGCTCCAACATGGCAAAGCCGGGGCCACAGAGCGTGGCGGGGATGTCGCCGGACGGCACAGTCAGGATGACGGAGATCATGGCGGCCGGCGCGGAGGGCGGAAAAGGCACGCTGACATTCCAGGGCCGCTCCTATCCCTTCAAGCTGGTCGGCGGGGTGACTGGCGGTGGCGGAGCGGCCAACACCCAGGCTTCCGGCGAGGTCTACGGCCTCCACAACACTTCCGACTTCAAAGGGCTGTATACGCAAAGCAGCGGTGGGCCGGGCTTGGCCATGTCGGGCGCCAGCGATCTATGGCTGCGCAACGCGGCCGGCGTGGTGCTGCATCTGAGGGGGACGCAGGAGGGCGTGACGCTGAGCCTGGGCCGCGAGGAAGTCCTAATCGAGATGCTCTAACGAGGGGTGCCAGTTGGCGCGCAGGTCGCGCCATCGATCCGCGGCGAAAGCTTGAACAGCATGGGCGGCGGTTACATGAAGCGGCAACCGTGAGTTGGCTCACCACCGACCCGAACTTCTGGACCGACCTCGTCCGGTTCGCCACGCCCGGCGCTGTGCTGCTCCTCATCGTCTGGGTGCTGTTCCGCTGATCCGGGCCGCCCCATCGAGACGGGTTCGACGCCGGCCGGTTAGCCAACAAAGGAGGCTGTCTTGACAACCAATACAAACGCGAAAGCGACCATGCATGACCGCGTCATGCATGAGCTCAAGGAGCTCGCTATCATCAGCGCCTACCTCTACATCACCATCGGCGCGGTGATCATGATGAAGACCGCGGTGCTCCGCACCGAGGGTGGTGTCGAGTTCATTCCCTGGGGCATCGCCATCGTCAAGGCCGTGGTGCTGGGGAAGTTCGTGATGCTCGGCAATATCGTGCATGTCGGTGGGCGCGATATCTCGGGCCCGCTGATTTGGCCGACGCTACGCAGGGCGTCCGCCGTCCTGGTCCTGCTGATCATCTTGACCATCATCGAGGAGGCCGTCGTCGGTCTGTTTCACGGCCAGTCGATCACTGTCTCACTCAGCGATCTGTTCGGCACACGACTGGCTGAGACGTTGGCGGGTTACCTGATCATGCTCCTGGTGCTGATCCCGTTCTTCGCCTTCCGCGTGCTCAGCGAGGCGCTCGGCGAAGGCAGGCTGGAGCGGATGTTCTTTGTTGAGCGGCCCCCTGGCCCACTGCGCGTGTGACCGGGCAGACGAACACGCCAGGCGATTTTTCACGGGGTGATCGAGGCTCTCTAAACCTACGATCTTGCGATCATGCATTAAACCGGCGACTGGAGCGATTGATGCGAGTATACGCTGGCGCTTTATTAGTTCTGCTACTGGTTGGGAGTTGGTCAGCACGCGCTCAGCAGCCCACGAGTGCGGGGCAAGCCGACCTCCCGAACGGCTGGGACTTCCGGGTCGCCCCTTACCTGTGGTTCCCCACCGTTGACGTGTCGGTAAACTACCGGCTGCCACCCGTGCTCGGTGGCCGATTGCCAACCAATGTGTCGGTCGGACCCGGCGATATCTATTCTCACTTCGATATCGGCGCGATGGTTTCGGCCGACGCGCAAAATGGCCCGTTCTCGCTATTGACCGACTTCGTTGGTGCGCGATTCAGCGCCACCACTAGCAACGTGACCATCAAGTCGATCGACTTTTTCGGTCGGTCACCTATTCCCCTCTCGCGCGACCTGGAAACCAGCACAGGCACCACACTCAAGATGATCATCTGGACTCTGGCTGGCGGCTACACCGTGGTGCAGCAGGACTGGGGTAACCTCGACCTGATCGCCGGGCTGCGCTTGTTATGGGTGAACAGCAGGACGGATTTCAACTTGGCACTGCGGGTCGCCGGTCCGCTCGGCAATGGCGCGACATTCGGTGGCATCGGTGACGTGACCGCCGCCAGGACTGTCCTGGACGGTATCGTTGGTTTCCGTGGCCGTATCCGCTTTGCTGACACGCCTCTGTTCGTCCCGTATTACTTCGATATCGGCACGGGCGGGTCTCAACTCACGTGGCAGATTGCATCGGGTCTGGGCTACCAGTTCAACTCATGGGGCGCTGTGTCGGCCACCTATCGCTATCTGTCGTTCCAACGCGGCGGCGCGGTGGTGGATCACGTGGCGCTCAAAGGACCGATGCTGATGGTTAATTTCAGCTTCTAGTCGCAGGTATGAGCGGGGCGGCGGATGGCGTGGCCGCGCGATCAATCAGCGCAACCTCCGCGACGTCAGCGAATGTGTGTTGGCAGTGGGTACGTGGATGCAGGACTGATGGCGCGCGACCTGCAAACAGCCCAGCGTGTGATCGAGGCCCAGCAACGCCAGCGTGTGTTGTTGGAAATGCAGGTCCGCCGACAGGACATCGAATTGCGCAGATTGAGGAAGGCGCTAGCGCTACTCAACATGCGCCTGCAAACAGCAAGGAGCGCCAACGATGCCGCCGCGTGAGCTCTTCGAGCCGCCATTGGACCAGATCGTGCTGCGCAACCGTCCGCCCGATCCGTTGCCGGCCGGGTTGCACCTGGAAATCGATCCGACCGGCATCGACGCCACGCCGTTGTATCTCGACACGTTCGTACAACACCCCGGCGGCGGATGGACGTTCGCGCCCCGCTTACCAGTGATGGAGATCGCCCATGACCGAGCCGGACCCGCGCCTGATCAAGCTGGTGCGCGACCTTAGCGAAGAGCGCGAGCGCCGTGTGAAGGCCGAACGGGACGCCGGGCAGTTGCGCGCGCGGTTGCGGAAGCTGAGGGCGCAGTACATCGGCGACGCCAAAGCCGCAGCACGAGGACCGGCCGACGTGCTGACCGACGAAGAACGCGACGCCGCGATCGATCAAGCGGTGGCCGATGCTGCCGAGACCATCGACGATGCCACCGATGATCAGGTCGAGCGGGATCGGATGTGGCAGTTGCTGGCCGGCGGTGTGTTGATCTCCGTCATCGCCGAAGCTGATGAAGCCGGCCGTCAGTCAATCGTCGAGAGGTTGAACACCGGGCTGGCCGGTGAGGACGTGCCGTACCGGCTGGTGCGGGCCGAGTGCTGAACCGGTTCCACCGTGGCCACCGGTTCTTCCGAGCCATGTAATGTTTAATCCCGAGCCTACAGCACCGACTGCGCGCCTCTGCCGAAGTGCACCGCCACGATCTGAAATCCGCCCCCAGGCCACGGTGGTGGTGGATTGTCGATCGGCAATAGCCGCACCACCCCGAAGCCGGCAGTGCGTACATTCGGCGCAGCCGGGCACGGGTCAGGTGCGGCAGGGTGATCAGGAACACAATCTCGGGCGCGATGGTCATGGCGTGGTTCAGGAACGCGCGGAACTTCGACCACGGTGGATTGCTGACGACCCAATCGCACGTCTTCGTGGTACGCGAAGAAGTCGATGCCTTCCGCGATCTCGCAGAACTGCACATCGTCGCGCTGTGCCGGCACAGGGCCTCGTAGAACGCCCCCTCACCTCTCGCTGGATCGAGTAGCCGACCGGTGGGCGCGAAGCTGTCCACGATGCTCTTGCGCAACGTCTGGCGGGGTCATGATCAGATCGCACGATGCTGGATTGCGACCTGGGGACAGCCGGCGCCCGGCCGGTCTTGCGCTTGCGGGCGCGCTTGTAGAGCGTCCTGCGACGGCGGTTGATGGCCTTGCCGTGCCGCGCGCGGTATCTCGCCTGCTTCTCGGCAGGGGTCAGAGGGCCGGTCGAATTGATGGTCGGGGGGCCATGGGTAACGCGATAAAACTGCGCGTGACCGATCCGATTCGTCAGGCTCGGGAACAACCTTTCTGCGCCCTACTTCGGCGCCGGCTTCGGCTTCAACTGCTCCCGGCAGTTCGTCATCGGTCATCGGGCCGGTGCCGTTACTGCTCGCCGAACCGATCTCGGCGATGACGTGCCCGTCGACCACGCCGATGCCGGGGGAGCTTTCCGCGTTCCTCGCGGAGCTTCAGGATATTCCCCTCCCGGGTGAGTTCGGCCTTCTGCCTGCCCGTTCCTTCCGCCGCGCGGCGAGCATCGTTTCCACGCCGAGCCTGGGCGGCCTCGATCTCGGCCCGCGTCTTGAACGGGGGCGCGCCCATGGCTTCGGCTTCGCCGTCGAACCCGACGTTGCCGTCCGGGTCGACCAGGATGCCCGGGCTGGCCCGCATATCCGTCGATTTAACGCCGCCTGTTGCGCGGCCGTGATCCGTGCCAGCCGCGCCAAGCTGATAACCCGCTGACCGTTCTTGGCGACTTTGCCCGCGCCTGCCCATGCTGGCGCGCCGGGACCGTCGTAGACGATCTCGGCTTCCTCGGGAGATAGGACGCGAAGAACCACGAGCCGCGTGCTCTCCGCATACATCGCGACGCTGCGGCCTGCCGTTAGCTTGATCTGCACATCGCCGTTCGCATCGAAGGCATCATGCCCAGGCTGAGACATGGGGTAGAGCGTCAGCCCCAACGCCTCGGCCGCGACCACTTCCCCGATCGAACCTACGAGGTGACCATCGGGGGTAAATCTCCTCGTCGGATAGCGGGGCCTCAAGCTCCTTCCACCGCACGGTAGATTGCAGCCACAGGTTCAGGCAGCCTGATCCTTCGTCCGCCGGTCATAGGAAACCCGCCCCGGCGTGGCCGTGGAACAAATTCTTCGACTGCACGTATCCGCCTAAGTACATCGAGGTTCTTGTGGCGCGACTGCCGCTGCATGGCGAACACGTCGGCCTTGTGCTCTGCCGCGCTGGACAGGAACCCACTGCGCAAACTATGCGCAGCAAAGTCGCGACGATCCAGGCCGGCACGCGCGATCAGGACCTTGACCCGTCTGGCCACAGCGTCGCCCGCGAGAGGGCCGCCCAGGATGCCGCCCAGCTTGACGTGACGGAACAGTACGCCGTGGTGATACTGGCCGCCTCGATCCACTGCGCGAGCGCTTCGACCGGGCGGATATGATGGCCGTGGGGTAAAGAGACGACCTGCCCCGCGCCTTCCTGGTCGCCTTTGCTGCGACGGATGGTGACCAGCAGACCTTCCTTGGTGGGCTCGATATCGTCGGTGGTGAGTGCCACCAATTCCGAGCGACGAAACGCGCCGGCCATGCCGACCGCGATCAGTGCGCGGTCACGCTTGCCGATCAGGTTGTCGCCGCATTGGGCGATCATGCGCATGACGATGTCCGCCGTGGCGGCGTGTTTCTTGACCGGCGCTGTACCGATGGTGCGGCGAATGCCCTTCAACACGGCGCGCACGCCGGCTGTGGCCGTCGGGCTGGGATCTATGCCGGCCGCTTTGTGCTTGTCGGCGATCGCGGCACAGCGGCGGCCGATGGTCGACGCCTTGAGCCCGGCAAGCGCGCAGTGCGACAAGTAGGCACCGATGAGGCCGGGGTGCCCAGGCAGGGCTGTGGCGCCCCTGGCAGCGGCCCAGACGGCATAGTCGGCCCAGTCGGCGGCGTAAGCCACGCGGGTGCTCGCCGCCTTCTGCGCCTCTGCGAATGCCATGGTGGCGTCGATTTCGGCGACGGTGAGCGCGCCGGGCAGGACGGTGTCGAGCGGGATCAGGTCGTGCATGGCTCAGAACTTCGCCGTCGCGAGCGTGCATTGCCCGCTTGAGGTGTTCGGCGGAAACGTCCCGATCGTGGTGGTGAAGAATATCTCGCCGGTGATCCGATCGATGACGATAGAGCCACTCTCCTTCATGCCCGGCAAGGCCCACCTTGCCGTCGTCTCTGCCGTCTCGGTCAGCTTGAACTGGGTCGGGGTTTCCTCGACGCGATACAGGAAGGGTGGTGCGCCATCGATGCTGTCGGCGCGCGCGGTTTTGCCGCTGATGACGAAGATGATGGGGCCGCCGTTGCCGCCATTCGTGCAGCTTAGCGTGACATCGGCGGCGTGAGCGGCTGGCGCGAGGGCCAGCGATGAGGCCAGTGCCGCGAAGGTCAGTTTCATCGAGTGTCTCCGGTGGGTGCAGGAAGGGCAGTTATCCGGCTCACTCTAGAGATATCCGTCTTGCGATGCAAGTTGCTTTAGAGCTATCCGCTATTGAATGGCCAGATTGCTGCGCTACGTCGAGAAGATGCTGATGCGCTTCCCGGCCGGGACGATAGAACGGATCGACGCTGTGCGCGGCCCGCTGGAGGACCGTGCCGAGTTCGTCCGCGCTGCGGTCGAGCGTGAACTGAGGCGCCGGGAGCGGGCGGCATGAGCGACACCCCGCCCGCTCACCTGTCGCCCGAGGAACGCGAGCGCTGGCCCAACCGGTGGGACTGCCCCGGCATCATCTGCATCGGCGACGTCGTGTTGTGGGATGGAGAGGCGGAATATTTCGGGTGGCCGCCCCGGACACGATGGCCACCCCGGAAGGATCGCACCGACGATCAGGCTCGGTAACGGCCACCCCCGACGCACCCAGCGACAGGGGTCGTGGCTCGTGCGGTAGGCCGTGAGGATGTCAAATCCGCTCCTCCGACCTTTGCAGACGCTCAGTGTTATTGCGCTCTGGTGGGTATGGATCGAACACGCGAATGCTCTGATCATACCGCCAGCAGAAGTGGAGCACGCTCTTGCCACCCCACACGTCATCGAAGCCGATAGACCCAAAGAACCACCAATAGGTCTGGCCTCGTATGAGCATGTTATATTCGGACCGTTTCAAGGTGGCCCTGAAGATCGACATTCCCGCCGTCACGTCGCTGGTGACGTCATCCCTTCCGAGAATGCGCTCGGGGGGCAGATCGATCAGAGCGCAGGAAGTATCCTCGCTCGGCGCTGTTTGCTTCCGCTCCACTTTTGCTTTGATCAACCGTAGGATTGCGGGGCTGCGACCAAAATTACGCAGGCGGAAGGTGACCTTTGGAGGCGCTCTCATTGTGACGGTATCGTCGGTGTAGAGCTTCGCCGCGAAATCTCCGGTTACTTCCACGAAGTTGTGGTCTGCAATCTCGCAGAGAAGAGTTGCGGTGTCTCCAGATCGGCCTGCACCTGCATGATACTGGCTTGCCGCTCTAAAATGGCAGTCTGCTGCTTGGAAATTCGCGTTTGTCTAAAAACGGCCAAGACGGTGAATACGGCCGCAATGGCGGAAGCGGCAGCAGCGACGGTCAACCAGAGATAGAAACCGGATATCCCTTTCTGGACTATCCGCGCCGCACACTCACCCTCATGTTCGTCCTCGTAGCAGTGACTGGGATTGGCACGAAGGGCGCCTTTGAACGGCTGTGGCGCGATTTGCTCGGCCAATTCATTGTTGATGGTCGGCCCATACGGCAACCACGGGAACTGTGTCCAAATGACAACTCCGATGCCGATACCCAGACACAGCGCGATCAGACAGGCCGCGAACAGCGGTTGCCATTCATCTTTCACTGAGGTCAGCCCGCGCGCAGCGCCACCACGTCAGCCGACGGACGAGCCAGGTAGGTCGCCCAGTCAGCCATCAGCTTGCGACGCGGATCGAACAGATCAGTGCGGTGATAGGCGGCGACCGTCTTGTCACCGATCGCGTGCGCCAGCGCCGCTTCGGCAATGTCGGCAGGCTGGCCGGCGTCGGCGCACCAGTCGCGGAAGCTGGAACGGAATCCGTGCGCCGTCAGATCGCCGCGCCCCATCCGGCGCAGTACGGCGGTCAGCGTCATATCCGACATCGGCGTGCCGGGGCGGTGGCCGTGGAACACCAGCCCGCTGTCGTCCCGCAGTTCTGCCTGCGCCGTCAGGATCGCCAGCGCCGGCGTCCGTCAGTGGGACACGGTGCTCGCGGCCGCCCTTCATCCGTGCCGCCGGGACCGTCCAGATGGCCCGATCCAGGTCGATTTCGGTCCAGCGTGCCCCGCGCACCTCGCCCGAGCGTGCGGCGGTCAGGATCGCGAACGCCAGCGCCTTGGCGCCCATGCCGTCACGGGCGCGTAGCTGCGCCATGAACGCGGGCATCTCGCGCCAGTCCAGCGCGGCGTGGTGCTTGACCGTCCGCACCTTGGCGGTGGCGGGCAGCATCAGCTTCAGGTTGCCGCGCCAGATCGCCGGGTTGGTGCCGGTGCGCCAGCCGCGCGCGGTGGCGTAGTCCAGCACGCACTCGATCCGTGAGCGCACCCGCGACGCCGTTTCCGGCTTGGTGGTCCAGATCGGCAGCAGGGTGCGCAACACCATGTTGGCGTCGATGTCGGCCACCGGGACCGCGCCGATCACCGGTTCCGCGTAGCTGGTCAGGGTGTTGCGCCACTGCTGGCGGTGCTTCGGATTGCGCCAGCCGGCTTCGTGCGCGGCGATGTACAGCGCGGCGGCTTCGGCGAAGCTGACACGGGCCGCCTGCTGGGCCTGGGCGGCGGCCTGGGCGGCGTGGCGGGCGTCGATCGGGTCGATCCCCTGGGCCAGCAGCTTGCGGGCCGTCCAGCGCCCTTCTCACGGGCTTCGTCGAGGGAGACCACGGCGGCGCTGCCAAGGCCCATCACGCGTTCCTTGCCGGCGCGGGTGTAGCGCAGCATCCAGGACCGTCGATCGGCGGTGACCACGTGCAGGATCAGGCCGTGGCCGTCGTTGTGCTTGCCCGGCGCGAGGCCGCGCAGTTTCTTGGTGGTGAGAGAACACTCCGCCATAACCCCCGACTTGACCCCCGGCCCATCCGGCGCCCAGGGCGCATTTTATTGCACTGGCTTGACGTGGATCAATGGCGGAATTCTGCCCGTTTTATGCATGGTATTGCGACGGTATGCCTGCGGGCGGTTATGGCGGAGAGGGTGGGATTCGAACCCACGGTACCCCATAGGGGTACAACGGTTTTCGAGACCGCCCCGATCGACCGCTCCGGCACCTCTCCGCTAACGTGAGGGCGTTATAGGAGCGGCAACCCGACCTCGCAACACAGCGGCGCAATCCATCCACGACAACGGTCCATCCGGGATAAATATTTGCGTAAAGATGCCCCGAAAGGGATGAACATTCTGACCTCTCCGTGCTTCTTGCCGGAGTGTGAAAAATCCTCCTCTATGCGCGCAGATCCACGGGAGACCTGACGTGAGCCGCATCCATGTCCTGCACGAGAACGCCGCCTGGCTGCCGCCGCTCGCCCAGGCCTTCGATCAGCGCCGACTGCCGTGGACCGAGTGGTTCCTCGACGCCGGCACCTTCGATCTTGCCGCTCCGCCGCCGCAGGGGGTGTTCTACAATCGCATGAGCGCCTCCTCGCACACGCGCGGCCATCGCTTCGCGGCGGAACTCACCGCCGCGGTGCTGGCCTGGCTCACCCGCTGGGGCCGGCGCGTGGTCAACGGTCCGGGCGCGCTGGACCTTGAGATCAGCAAGGCACGCCAGTACGCCGCGCTGGAAGGTCACGGCATCGCCACGCCGCGCACCGTCCTGATCTCGGGACGTGAGCGGCTCGTCCCGGCAGCGCTGCGGCACTTCGCCGGCCAACCTGTCATCCTGAAGCCGAACCGTGGCGGCAAGGGCCTGGGCGTGCAGCTGTTCGCGTCCTCCGAGAGCCTCGCCGCCTACGTCGCCGGCGACACCTATGAGGCGCCGGTGGATGGGCTGCACCTGCTGCAGGAGTATGTCCGCGCCGCGCGTCCGTTCATTACCCGCATCGAATTCGTCGGCGGGCGGTTCCTGTATGCGGTCGAGGTCGATACCAGTGACGGTTTCGAACTCTGCCCGGCCGACGCGTGCGCCATTGGCGACGCGAACTGTCCGGTCGGCGAGGCGCCGCGCCGCGAAAAATTCACCATCCTCGATGGCATTCCGGACGCCCTGCGCGTGCGGCTGGAACACTTCCTGGCGGCAACCGGCGTGGAGGTGGCGGGTATCGAGTTCATCACCGACATCGAAGGTCGCACGCTGGTTTACGACGTGAACACCAACACGAATTACAACCCGGACGCGGAAGTACGGGCAGGGCGCACCGGCACGGCACGGTCGGGTCCGGGAGCGATCGCGGAATTCCTCGGCGCCGAGTTGCGCCGGATGCGCGCCGCCGCGTAGCTCGGCGCGCCGGCCTCCGGACCACGGTTGCCTCGATCGGCGGCTTGCCGCTATAGGTCGGGCGCGCCCGGTTGCCGACGTAGCTCAGCGGTAGAGCAGCTGATTCGTAATCAGCAGGTCCTCGGTTCAAGTCCGAGCGTCGGCACCAAAATTCCAATGAAATCAAGGATTTATAATTTCGATATTTGGTTGCAGGTCTCCCGTCTCCAGTCGGTTTGCAAAACTCGGAAACTGCGCCAATGGGCTGCACCGAAACCGCAGCTCGACGCACCGCCCGCTCGCCCTGACCGGAGAGCTCCGCGCGCCGTGCCGCCAAGCGAAAAACGCTCTGCATTCTCGCAATGTCTCGCTGGTCACGTGACGCCACTCGAACTCGCTGCATGTGTCGCGCCAAGCGCGCGAGGTCGGAGTTCCTCGTCGGCGATGACGTTGCCGCCCGAGGAATGTCGGCTAAGCTGATGACAGCCGAGGTGCGCCGGTGGCCATCCTGGAGGACGCGATGATGCTCCAACGACTCTTGACGCTGCTGGTGATTGCCGTCTGCCTGTCGCAGCCGGCGCTCGCACAGATCAACCCATTCCGCGGTAGCAGTGGTACGCCGCTGAACCGCGACGACATCGCGGCGCTGACGGATGCGACCTACCGTCTATTGGATCAGCCGCAACTCGTTGCCGGCGCCTCGGAGACCTGGAGCAACCCGCAGTCCGGCGTAAGCGGGACCGTCACCGCCGGGAACGCCGTCACACGACACGGCTTGGTGTGCCGTGTCGTGCACTACGAGCGGACCGTGCCCAACCGCACCGCGAACCGCAGTACTACGCTCAACCTATGCAAGACGAAGGACGGCTGGAAGATCGGCTGATCGAAGGTATGAGCGCAGGCTGGTGCCGCTGCTGAATCGCGGCGTGGCCCAGGTAGCTTTGCCCAGTCGCGCCGCCATCAGAGACGCCGCGCCAGCTCCGGCACGACCTCGGCCCGCCGGCCGCCGTCAACTCCCACCCGAAGCCCCTGTCGGTCGCGCTGAGTATGGCGTCGGTGGCGGCCGTCGCGGTCGGACGCTGGTTATCCGACCCTTTCCGACGGCGGAACGGATGCCTGCGAACGCCCGCGGTGCAACCGGCTACGCGTGCCGCCTCGTGGCACAAAGCCAGCGCGCAGGTGCCAGCAGCCAGCGGGCGTCTGCATCGGGCGCCTCGGCCGGCCGTTCAGCCGCGCGGCGCCGCCGGACTATGAGCAGACCGGCCACGGCGGAGCAAAGCAGCACCATGGAACCTGGTTCGGGGACGAATTGCGCGGTCCCGAAGGCGCCGTTGATGAAGTCGCCTTCGGGCGCCAACGTGAACGTGTCCGGGTTGGTCGTGAGCCGGATATCGAGCAATGCCGAGCCGTCGAGCGGCGGTGTCCCGAAGAATCCGCTCTCGCCGGGGGCGATGGCGAACGTCTCGATGAAGTGCGCGTTCCGCACGCCCGTCGCCGGGTTGAACGCCAGGGTCGCCGATGCCAGCGAGCCGGTCGCCAGCGTGACGTCATCCGCGGCGCCGGTCGCGCCGGTGTTGGCGAAGTCGATCCCGCTCGCGGTCGCGATCGGCAGGCCGTCCAGGTTCCCGGGGTCCGCCTTCAGCGCGACGCTGATGGACGAATAGGTGAAGCTTCCGGGCGGTTGGTTCCCCGCCGTGGTGATATCGAAATACAGTCCGTACGAGGACCCTAGCCCTGGGGCGGCGACGGGGGCACCGTCCAGGGTGAAGCCGGTGACCGGGAGGAGCTGGCGGGTGGTGAAGGCGAAATCGGGCTGCACTACCGCCGTCAGATAGCTGCTGAGCGAGATGCCATTGGCGGTGAACGCGCTCCCCGCTCCCGCCAGCGACGGGCTGGCCGCGTTGGGGTCGAACGTGAACGGCAGGACGGCGGACATCGCCAAATCACTGGTGGCAAACATAGCCGTGGCGGCGAGCGCCACCGTCAGGATTCTGTTCATTGGACCCTCCTTCGAAAATGTGCCGCTGCTCGCCTCCGGTCTCGGAGACCCGACGGACACCAGCGTGAACGAACACCAGCGTGCAGGAGGCGTGGAACGGCCTTCGCGAGAACCCGCTTCATGTTCGCCCCCCTTCTGCGTATGCTGCGCCGCATGGTGGGCGTACCGCAGAAGCCAGCGCGATGAAGCAGCACTAAATAATCTTGAAGATAGCTTGAAGAGATGTGAAAGTGTGCAATTGCAATGACTTGGCTTATACGAATGACCGGCGCGCGAGTTCGGGGCGGGCCAGCCTTGCACCCCGCCCGGGCCGGTGCTGCAGTGCCGTGGCCAACACGATTGCGGTGACCCCGCAATGGATGCCGTAGCCGAACCCGATGCTATCCAGTTCGTAGGTTTCCGGCTGGACCGTCGGCGCCGCGTGCTGCTGCAGTTGGACAAGGGCGGTGATGCGGCCCCCGCGAACATCGGCGCCCGTGCGCTCGACGTTCTTTGGGAGTTGGCCAGCCGGCCGGGCGACGTCGTCTCCAGAAGCGAGATCATGGACGCCGTATGGCCAGGCGTCACCGTGCAAGAGAGCAATCTGGCCGTTCAGATCTCGACACTGCGCCGCGTCATCGACGCCGGACGGACCGAGGGAAGCTGCATCCAGACTATCCCTGGGCGGGGCTACCGCTTCGTGCTGCCGGTACGGCCGATGGAGACCGATGTTCCACCTGCTGCGCGTTCGCGAACGATGCGCCGGTTGTGGCTGGGCGCCGGGCTGGGCGCGATCGCGGCTGTTGCCCTGGTAGCCATGATCGTGGCGTTGCACGGGGGCTGGTTCGCCAGTCCCGAGGCGCGACCTCGTCTCTCGATCGTCGTGCTGCCGTTCGCGAATCTGAGCGGCGACCCCAACGAGGACTATCTCGCGGACGGCATCACCGATGACCTGACCAGCGATATCTCCCGCATGCCAGGGTCATTTGTCATCGCGCGCCAGTCTGCTCAATCGTACCGCGGCAAGACCGCGGATGTGCGCACTGTCGGCGCGGAACTCGGCGTGCGCTACGTCGTCGAGGGCAGCGTACGCAAGATGGACGACGTGCTGCGCGTGAACGTTCAACTCATCGCCACCGAGACCGGGGCGCATCTTTGGGCGGATCGGTTCGACCAGCCGTTGAAGTCTCTCAGCACTGGGCAGGAAGAGATTGTCCGGCGCATCAGCCAGACGTTGAACGTGGCCGTGGTGGACACCGAGAGCGCCCGCAGCAAGCGGGAACGGCCGACAAATCCCGACGCATTCGACCTGATCCTACGCGCGCGGTCCATTGGGCTCCATCCGATGGGTCCGCGTGAACAAGCGGAGCGCACGGCTCTGTATGAACAGGCGCTGCAGCTCGACCCGACCTCGCTACCGGCAATGCTCGGCGTTGCCAATTCGCTGATCCGAAACCTGGTGAATTTCGATAACACCACGGGTGGTGCCATGCAGCGCGCAGACCGGTTGATTGCCGCGGCCGCGGCAATCAACCCCGACCACCCCGAAGTACTGGACTCGGCTGCCTGGCTGCTGCGCGCCCAGGACAGATACCAGGAGTCGATCGCCGCGTATCAACATCTTGTGGAGAGATATCCGAACTATTACACGGGCTACGGCCAGATCGGAATGCTCCTGACCTGGACCGGCCATCCCGAGCAGGGGATTCCGATCATGTTGGAACAGCTTAGGCGTGCTCCGCAAATTCCGGGAAACAGAACCGTCTATGACCAGCTCGGGTATGCCAATCTACTGATCGGAAAGGACGCAGAGGCCATCTTCTGGTTGCGCCGCGCGCTGGCAGCGGCACCCAATATCCCGCGGACCACTCGCGCCTTCTCCTACATTCACATCGCCGAGGCGAATGCCCGGCTTGGACATCTGGACGAGGCGCGCGATGCCATCGCCGACGCCAACCGGGCGTGGCCCTACGACACCGTTCGAGCGCACTTCCCTGAGGACTACAACAGCCCAATTCTTGTGGCGCAGATCAAGAGCTTCCAGGCTGCATTGCGACTTGCCGGGCATCGCGATCACGCGCGGGAGGATGCAGACTTCGGAGCGGCATCTGATGACAGCCTGCCCGAGGAACTCGGTCGACCGACGCCCACGTCCGTGCCTGGGGCCAGGACAATTTATACCGCGCAGCTCCAGCTGTTTCTAACCGAGCACAAGCCAATCATCATCGATACCATGATGTACTGGTGGGGACGGTCGCTCCCAGGTGCGATCGGGCTCAAACGCGCGGGGGCGGGCGGCAGCTATTCCGACGCGGCACAGGATCGCCTGCGCCAGAAGATGCAGGCGCTGACGAATGGCGATCTCGCGACGCCGATCGTCGCGACAGGTTTCAATTCCGAGCGAATTGACGGGCGCAATCTTGCGCTGCGGCTGGTGGCACTCGGCTATACAAACGTATATTGGTATCGCGGTGGGCGCGAGGCGTGGGAGGTGGCCGGCCTGCCGGAGAGCACGGTCGCTGCGCAGGACTGGTAGCCTCGGACCAGCTGATCGGTCTTCCTGGCAAGGTCCCCGAGTTGCCGGAAACCCAGCTCTCAAAATGGCACTACCGACCGACCGCTTTCCATCTGTGGACGCCCCCTCTTCGCAAGGGAAAACTTCAGGAATGCGGGGGTGCGTTGTCGGATGCTGCCGCCTGTCCGGCCTGCGCTCGGCGTCTCCCCGCCGCCTCCCGCTGCGCACCCTCGTCCGGCGGTGAAATCAGATTCGGACTTCGGTGAAGACATAGATACACGCCGACCCATCGATCCTGCCTTCCATATGCGTGCCATCTACCCGCCCGGAGATGCTTCCAGTGATATTCTCACCATAGAACGAGCCGTCCTGTGCGATCGTCGCAGGGAAGGCCAAATCCAGATTGACGGAGACGTTGGGGTGCGGCAACGTGTAGGTGAACTGCCCGCTTTCCACCGTGATGAGCGGTTGGCCCGGCGTGTCACACCAAGTATTCATCTGGCCTACGAAGGGGTGAGTATTTTGAATCGTGCTGCGATATGAGCCGTCGAACGAGGTGACGGGCGGCGGCGGCGGGTTGCTGTGAATTGTCCCCAGTGAACCGGCGCATCCGCTGATCATCAGCAGCGGAACCACCATGCATAACCTGATCTGAAACATGTCAGCGATCCTGTATTTGGTGGCGCCGCTTCAGACACCACGTGCATTATTCCCAAGCGTCGTCGCAAGCTGATTGTGTGCGGCCGCCAAGTCTTCGTCCAGGCGCAACGATCCGCGCGTGCCGGCAATGGGGGACAGAGCCTCGCCCACCGCCGTCGCTGCACTTCGCACTGTGACACCGCGTACCGGCGTGGGCTAACCTGCGATCCGGCGATCAACCGAGGGGATGGAAATGGCGCGACCAGGTGATGCCGAGGGCGAATACCGGGGCCTGATGCACCGCAGCGATGCCGAACTGAAGGCATGGATGGACCAGCGGCTGATCGAGGCAGCGCTGGAGCCCGGGCTGCCGATCATCGATCCGCACCACCATTTCTGGGACGCGCCCCATCGCGGCCGCTACTTCCTGCCCGAGCTGCTGGCCGATATCGGTCGCGGGCACAACATCGTTGCCACCGTCTTCCTCGAATGCCAGGCGATGTACCGCAGGCACGGCCCGCCTGAAATGGCACCGGTCGGCGAGGTCGAGTTCGTCAACGGCATCGCTGCCATGAGCGCGTCGGGCAATTACGGCCCATGTCGCGTCGCCGAAGCCATCGTCGGCCATGCCGACCTTACCCTCGGCGCGCGCGTGCGCGATGTATTGGAGGCGCAGATCGCCGCCGGCGGCGGGCGCTTCCGCGGCATCCGGTACGGCGTGTCGTGGGATGCCAGCGAGGCGATCGGCAGGTTCGTCTCCCGCGCCGTGCCCCCGCATCTGACGCGGGACGCCACATTCCGCGAAGGGTTCGCCCAGCTCGCCAGGCTCGGTCTGAGCTTCGAGTCCTGGCAGTATCATCCGCAACTGCCCGACGCGATCGAGCTGGCGCGCGCCTTCCCTGACACGACCATCATTCTCAATCATGTCGGCGGCGTGCTGGGGGTCGGTCCCTATGCGGGGCAGCGCCGCGAGATCCTCACCGGTTGGAAACAGAACATCGCCGAGCTGGCGAAATGCCCCAACGTCAACGTCAAGATCGGCGGCATGGGCATGACGTCGTTCGGCTTCGACTTCCACGAACGCGCCCTGCAGCCCTGGTCCGAGGAACTTGCCGCGGCATGGCGCCAGTATATCGAGCCGTGCATCGAGGCGTTCGGTCCCGACCGCTGCATGTTCGAGAGCAATTTCCCGCCGGACAAGCAGTCCTGCAACTATACCGCGCTGTGGAACGCCTTCAAGCGCATCACCGCCCGCGCGTCGGCGGCGGAGAAGAAGGCGCTCTACAGTGGCACCGCGGCGCGGGTGTATCGCCTGACCGAGCCCTGAGCCTACGTCGTTGCCGCAACCGTGCGCGGCTGGTGCCGGCCGATCACCAGCACGGCGATCGTGCCGATCGTCGCCACCGCCGCGATCGGCATCAGCGCCAGCGGGAAGCTGCCGGTCTCGGCCTGAATCCAACCGATCAGATAGTTGAAGACGAAACCTGACAGATTCCCCAGCGCGTTGATCTGCGCCAGGCCCGCCGCTGCCGATGCCGCGCCCAGCCATTCGGACGACAGTGCCCAGAACGGCCCCTTGCTGGCGTAGGTGCCGGCAGCGATCAGGGTCAGCAGCGGGATCATCGCCCACAGGCTGCCGATCGCGAAGAATGTCGCGACCATCGCCAGCACCATCCACGCCAGCGGCAGCGCATTGTGCCATACCCGCTCGCCGCTGCGGTCCGAGCTGCGGCCCCACAGGATCATCCACACCGCGGCGATGCCGAACGGCACGGCGTTCAGCAGACCGGTCTGCCAGTTGGTCAGGCCGAACGACTTCACCAGTTGCGGCATCCACAGCGCCAGCGACGTCGAGGCGCCGGCCGCACCGGAATACACCAGCGCCATGATCAGCACGTATTTGTTGGTCATCACGCGCCAGACCGACTGATGCGAGATGCGCGGCGCACGGCGGCGTTCCAGGTCGAGCTTCGCGATCAGCCACCGCTGCTGCTCGCCCGTCAGCCAGGTCGCGTGTTCCGGCCGGTCGGTCAGCCAGATGAACGAGGCGATGCCCAGCAGCACGGCGGGTGCCGCTTCCAGCAGGAAGATCCACTGCCAGCCGCCCAGCCCGAGCAGTCCATCCATGTAGAGAATCCCGCCCGAGATCGGCGAGCCGATCAGGCCGGCGACCGGGATCGCCACCATGAAGATGCCGACGATGATCGCGCGATAATGCGCCGGGTACCAGTAGGTGATGTAGAGGATCACGCCGGGAAAGAACCCGGCCTCGGCGGCGCCGAGCAGGAAGCGCAACACCAGGAACGAGATCGGCCCGCCGATCAGCGCGAACGCCGCCGACACGAGGCCCCAGGTGATCATGATGCGCGCGATCCAGGTGCGCGCACCGAACCGCTCCAGCGCCAGGTTGGAGGGCACTTCGAGGATGAAATAGCCAATGAAGAAGATGCCGGCGCCGAGACCGTAGGTCTTCGGGTCGATGCCCACCGCCTTGTTCATCTGCAGTGAGGCGAAACCGACGTTGACCCGGTCGATGTAGCAGATCAGGTAGGCCAGCAGCAGCAACGGCATCAGCCGCCAGGAGACGCGGCGCATGGTGGTGGTTTCGAACGCGAGAGTGGTGGTCGAGGGCGGCATCATCGCTTCCTTGGCTACTCGCCAGTAGCGTAGCGTCCCGCCTTGCGTGTGGCCGCGCGCGTTTTGGGCAACGCAGCCATAAGCACATCGCGGATCGCCCGACCGCTTTTCCCGCCTGTCCCGCCATGCCAACGTGCCCACGACCACCAGCGCGAGGACCAGCCCATGCCACGCATGACCGGCGGAGAAGCCATCGTCGACAGCCTGTTGCGGCACGGCATCGACACCGTGTTCGGCCTGCCCGGCGTGCAGACCTACGGGCTGTTCGATGCCTTCGCGCGCGCCTCCAACAGCCTGCGCCTGATCAACGCGCGGCACGAGCAGACCACGGCCTACATGGCTCTCGGCTATGCCTGCGCCACCGGCCGCCCGGCCGCCTATGCCGTGGTGCCCGGTCCTGGCGTGCTCAACACCACCGCCGCACTCGCCACCGCCTGGGGCGTCAACGCGCCGGTGCTGTGCCTGACCGGACAGGTGCCCAGCATGATGATCGGTCGCGGCCGCGGCCAGTTGCACGAACTGCCGGACCAGCTCGCCACGCTGCGCAGCCTGCTGAAATGGGCCGAGCGTATCGAGCATCCGAGCCAGGCGTCGTACCTCACCGCGCGCGCCTTCCAGGAGATGCTGTCGGGTCGTCCAGGTCCGGTCGCGCTGGAGATGCCGTGGGATCAGTTCGGCGCCTCGACCGAGGTCACAGCCGCAGGACCCGCTGCCGCGACATCCGAACCCGCTGCCTGATCCCGACCGGATCGCCGCGCTGACGAAACTGCTGAATGAGGCGAAGGCGCCGATGCTGTGGGTCGGCGGCGGCGCGCTGCACGCAGCAGCCGAGATCCGCGCGCTGGCGGAACGCATCAACGCGCCCGTCGTGTCGTTCCGCAGCGGACGCGGCATCGTCGATGACCGCCATCCGCTCGGCCTCACCATCGCGTCGGCGTACAAGCTGTGGCCGCAGACCGATCTGCTGGTCGCGTTCGGCACGCGGCTGGAAGTGCCGATGTCGCGCTGGGGCGCCGCACCTGCCGGACTGAAGGTCGCGCGCATCGATATCGATCCGGTCGAGATGCGGCGACTGAAGGCCGATGTGCCGATCGTCGCCGACAGCGCCGATGCCGCGCGTGCGCTCGCGGCGGTGGTCGCGCCACGCAACGATGGCGCGCGCGCCGAGGCGATCGCGCGCGCCAAGGCGGAGACCGCGCAGACCATCCAGAAGGTGCAGCCGCAGATGTCGTTCCTCGAGGCGATCCGCGACGTGCTGCCGGAGAACGGCATCCTGTGCGACGAGATGACCCAGGCCGGCTACGTGTCCTGGTTCGGCTTCCCGATCCACTCGCCGCGCACGCTGATCACGTCGGGTTTCTCCGGCACGCTCGGCGCCGGCTTCCCGACCGCGCTCGGCGTCAAGGTGGCGATGCCGGACCGGCCGGTGGTGGCGCTGACCGGCGACGGCGGCTTCCTGTTCGGCGGCGCCGAACTCGCGACCGCGATGCAGTTCGGCATCAACCTGGTGACCGTGCTGTTCAACAACTCGTCGTACGGCAACGTGCTGCGCGATCAGCGCCGGCTGTTCGAGGGCCGTGATGCCGGCTCGAAGCTGCGCAACCCGGACTTCCAGGTCTACGCGAAGAGTTTCGGCGTGCCGTCCTGGCGCGCCAACGACGCCGACGGCCTGCGCGGCGCGCTGCGCGAGGCGCTGGCAGCGAACTCGCCGGCGCTGATCGAGGTGATGACCGACATCACCCAGGAATACGCGCCGTGGGAATTCATCGCACCCGGCCGCGGCTGACAAGGGGAACCACAATGCAATTCGGCATGTTCTACGAACACCAGTTGCCGCAGCCCTGGGGCGAGGATTCCGAACGCCGGCTGTACCAGGAAGCGCTGGCACAGGTCGAACTCGGCGACAAACTCGGCATCGACTACGTGTGGGAGGTCGAGCACCACTTCCTGGAGGAGTACTCGCATTCCTCCGCACCGGAGATCTTCCTCGCCGCCTGCTCGCAGCGCACCCAGCGGATCCGGCTGGGGCATGGCATCGTGCTGATGCCGCCGAAATACAACCATCCCGCTCGCGTGGCGGAGCGAATCGCGACCCTGGATCTGGTGTCGAACGGCCGCGCCGACTGGGGCACCGGTGAATCCGCCACCGCGCTGGAGATGGAAGGCTTCAACATCACGCCCGAAGAAAAGAGCGCGATGTGGCGCGAGGCGACCGAGCAGGCCGCCAACATGCTGGCGATGCGGCCGTATCCAGGCTTCCGCGGCACTTACTTCGACATGCCATGCCGCAATCTGGTGCCGAAGTCGGTGCAGAAGCCGCATCCGCCGATGTGGGTGGCGTGCTCCAAGCGCGAGACCATCCATCGCGCCGCGCGTGCCGGCCTGGGCGCGCTGACCTTCGCGTTCCTGGAACCGGAACTGGCGGCGAAATGGGTGCAGGAATACTACGACATCATCAAGTCGCCGGACTGCGTGCCGATCGGCCACAGCGTCAATCCGAATATCGCGCTGGTCACCGGCATGTCGTGCCACACCGACGAGCAGGAAGCGATCCGCCGCGGCCTCGATGGCTTCCGTTTCTTCGGCTACTCGCTCGGCTATATCGCCATCTTCGGCAAACATCAGCCCGGCGTCACCAACATGTGGGAACAGTTCCTGGAGGTGAAGGACCGGCTGCCGGACAACGCAGGTCGCGGCGGCATCGGCACGCCTGACCAGCTGCGCGCGCATCTGAAGGGTTACGAGGCCGCCGGTGTCGATCAGGTGATCTTCGTGCAGCAGTCCGGCACCAACAAACACGAGCATATCTGCGATTCGCTCGAGCTGTTCGCAGCGAAGCTGCTGCCGGAGTTCAAGGCGCGGGATGCAGTGCGCGCGCGACAGAAGCAAGCCGAGTTGGCGCCGTTCATCGAGCAGGCGCTGGCGCGCAAGCCGCGCATGCAGCCGATCGATCCGGCCGATGTTCCGGTGGTCGAGTCATTCGGCAGGCGCGGCGTGCAGGAGCCCAGCACCTTCGCCTCCGACCGGGGCGGAGCGATTTCCGTTCCGGCTGCCGATCCGCGCACGGTGGCAGCGGTCGGGCGCTGACCGGCCGGTCGCCATTTTGTGATGCTTCCCCGGCAGACCTGAGCGTATCGTTCCCCCACGGGGAGCCGTGGCTCTCTGAGGGCTGCCGCTCCCTGACCGATGGTCGGGGAGGAACAAGCATGGTCATCCAAAGTCCGCCCGGTTGGGGCTGGGATCAGATCCGCCTCGCGGTGCACGAGATCGGCGCCGCCAAACCGGAAGAATACTGGCACCAGGGCGCCGCCGCGGAAGCGCCGCCCGCCGTGCGTCGCATCGGCCCCGGCGATCTTTGGAATGCGCTCGCGCGCGGCCTTGCCGACTTCGAGGCCAACCGCACCGACGTCATCTTCCTATGCGTCATCTACCCGGCGATCGGTTTGGTCCTGGCCCGGCTGGCGTCCGGCCATGGGTTGCTCCCGCTGCTGTTCCCGCTGGCATCCGGCTTCGCGCTGATCGGTCCGTTCGCTGCCGTTGGGCTGAACGAAATCAGCCGGCGCCGCGAGCAAGGCAGCGACGTGCGCTGGGTGGATGCGTTCGGTGTCCTCCGCGCTCCGTCGATCGGCTCGATCATGTTGCTCGGCCTGATGCTGATCGCGCTGTTCCTGCTATGGCTGGTGGTGGCGCAGATCATCTACGTCGCCACGCTCGGCCCGCTGCCCCCGGCCTCCGTCGCGAGCTTCCTCAGCGATGTGTTCACCACCCAGGCCGGCTGGACGATGATCGTCGTCGGCATCGGCGTCGGTTTCCTGTTCGCGCTGCTGGCGCTCGCGATCAGCGTCGTGTCCTTCCCGCTGCTGCTCGACCGCAATGTCGGGATCGGTATCGCGGTATCGACGTCGGTGCGCGCGGTGGCGGCCAACCCGGGCGTCATGGCGCTATGGGGCCTGATCGTAGCCTGCGCCCTGGTGCTCGGGTCGCTGCCGTTGTTCGTCGGCCTGGTGGTCGTCCTGCCGGTACTCGGGCACGCGACCTGGCATCTCTACCGCAACGTGGTACCGCGCTGACCGCCTGCCGGGCCAACCCAGGACCGGTTTGCGCGCGCGCGTTCATCGCGGCAGGATATCGGGCAATGGCGCTCATGCGGTCCAGGCGTGTCGTGCTGTGGTCCGGCGTCCTGCTGGTGTCGCCGCTGCTGTTCAACGTCGCGCTGGGGAAACCCGAGGACGCCCAGCCAGGCGGATCGCTCGCCGGCCAGCTTCTGGCTGCCACCCCCGACATGAGTGATCCGCGCTTCCGACACACGGTCATCCTGATCGTTCAACACAACCAGGACGGCGCGTTGGGGATCGTGATCAACCGACCGCTCAAAGAGATGCCGATGGCGAAACTGCTGGATGCGCTCGGGCTCGACAGCAAGGGCAGCCAGGGGAGCGTGCGCGTGTTCGCCGGCGGTCCGGTGCAGCCGGAGATCGGCTTCATCGTGCACAGCGCCGACTATCACCGCGCCGGCACCGTCGAAATCGACGGCCGCGTTGCGATGACCGCCAATCCTGTGGTGCTGCGCGATATCGGTCACCATCAAGGTCCCAGGCAGAGTCTCGTCGCGTTCGGCTATGCCGGTTGGGGAGCTGGCCAGCTCGACGGCGAACTGGCACTCGGCGGCTGGTTCACGATACCGGAGGATCCGAAGCTGGTGTTCGATACCGATCGCGACAAGCTATGGGACGAGGCGATGAAACTACGCACCATTTCGCTCTGATCGCACCATGCGCTGCATCACGGTGTACACCGACTACAAGAGTCCGTACGCCTATCTGGCCAAGGACCTGGCATACCGACTGGAGCGCGATTTTTCGGTGCGGCTGGAATGGCTGCCCTACGTGCTCGACATCCCAAGCTTCCTTGGCTCGGCGCGGCTCGACGCGGATGGCAGCGTGCTGGAGGAGAACCGCAACGCCCATCAGTGGCGCCGCGTGCGCTACAGCTACATGGACTGTCGCCGCCAGGCGCGCAAACGTGGACTGGTGATCCGCGGTCCGCAGAAGATCTGGGACTCTGCGCTGGCCGCTGCCGGAATGCGGTACGCGCAGCGCGTCGGCGATGCGGTGTTCCGCCGCTATCACGACGCGGTATTCGAGCGCTTCTGGAAGCGCGAACTGGACATCGAGGACGTCGCGGTTATCTCCGCGGTGCTGTCGGAGTCCGGCGCCGATGGCTCAGCATTTGCCGCGCAGGCGCAAGCCGGCTGTGACGAGGTGGCCTTGGTTAGCCGCGCGGCGGAGGCGAAAGGCGTATTCGGGGTGCCGAGTTTCGTCGTCGACGGCGAACTGTTCTGGGGCAGCGAGCACCTGCCCGACATTCGCACGATGCTGGCTTCGTAACGAACAAATCGGGGGAACTGCCATGCGTGCCGCGATCTTCCGCAACGGCGACATCGTCGTCGACACCGTCGCCGATCCCACGCCGGCCGAGGGTCAGGTGCTGGTGAAGACGCTGTGCTGCGGCATCTGCGGCACCGATCTGCACGCGGCGAAGTACACCCAGCAGTTCGTTGACCGTTCGCGCCGCGCGGGCGGACGTTGGCCGATGGATCCGGCACGCGACGTGGTGTTCGGCCACGAATTCTGCTGCGAGATCGTCGAACATGGTCCCGCTACCGACAAGCGCCTGAAGCCTGGTACGCTGGTCTGCTCGATGCCGATGACGATCGCCGGCACCACGGTTCAGGGCATCGGCTATTCCAACGACATTGCCGGCGGCTACGCGCAGTACATGCCGCTGGCCGAGCGTCTGCTGCTCGAAGTGCCGAACGGGCTGCCTGCCGACAAGGCGGCACTCACCGAGCCGATCGCAGTCGGTTGGCACGCCGTGCAGAACGCGCGGCTTGCGGATGACGATGTGCCGCTGGTGATCGGCTGCGGCCCGGTCGGTCTGTCGGTGATCGCCGGTCTGAAGATCCAAAACGTGCATCCGATCATCGCCGCGGATTTCTCGCCGGGACGGCGTGCGCTCGCACTGCGGATGGGCGCCGATGTCGTGATCGATCCGGCGGCGACCTCGCCGTATCAGAGCTGGCAGGATGCCGCGACGCCCGCAGGCTATGACGGCAGCCGCTATGCGCAGCTGTTCGGCAGCGGCCCAAAGCAGCGGCCGGCGGTGATGTTCGAATGCGTCGGCGTCCCCGGCGTGATCCAGCAGATCATCGACGGCGCGCCGGCGGGTGCGCGCATCGTGGTGGTCGGCGTGTGCATGGAGACCGACCGCTTCGAGCCGTTCTTCGGCATCATCAAGCAGCTCAATCTACAGTTCGTGCTGGGCTATACCGGCGAGGAATTTGCCGCCGCCCTGCATCACATTGCCGAAGGCAAGGTGGACGTGTCGCCGCTGATCACCGGCCATGTCGGACTTGACGGCGTGAAGGGCGCGTTTGCCGACCTGGCGAACCCCGAGCAGCATGCCAAGATCATAGTCCAGCCGTGGGGGTAGCAACGTGCCAAACAAAATATCGCTGTACGCGAGCGTCGGGCCGGAACTGACGCATTACGACGTGGATGTGGCAGGAGCGGCGTTGACCCGTCGCGACACGATCGGACTGCCGGCAAACGTGCAGTACGTCTGGCCGCATGCGTCGCGGCGATTCCTCTATGCGGCAACCAGCGACAGCGCGTCGGGCATGGGCGCGGCCGGCAGCTCGCATCACGTGACTGCGCTGCGCATCGACCCCGACAGCGGCGCGCTCAGCCCGCATGGCGCGCCGATCGGGTTGCCGACGCGGCCGATTCACATGGCGACCGACATTCCCTCGCAGTACGTGCTGGTCGCGTTCAACAATCCCAGCGCACTCCGCGTCTACCGGATCAATGCGGATGGAACGCCCGGCGAGGAGGTCGCGCAGCCTGGGCCGATCGATGCGGGCATCTTCGCCCATCAGGTGCGCGCGACGCCGGACAACCGGCAGGTCATCCTGGTCACTCGCGGCCACGATGCCGCCGACGGCAAGCCGGAGGAGCCGGGCGCGCTGAAGGTGTTCGATTTCAAGGACGGCGTACTGAGCAACGGTGTCTCGGTTGCGCCCGACGGCGGCTATGGCTTTGGGCCGCGACATCTGGATTTCCATCCGTCGAAGCCGTGGGTCTATGTGTCGCTGGAACGGGAGAATGCGCTTGACATGTTCGAGCTCGCGAATGGCGCGCTGTCGCCAACGCCGCGGTTTCGGAAGAACGCCCTGGGGCGGGCGCCGGTAACCCGTCAGGCAGTCGGCACCGTGCACGTGCATCCGAACGGACGTACCGCCTATGTCGCCAACCGTGCCGGCAGCGCCGACGGCGAGAACTCGCTGGCGGTCTACACGATTGACCAATCGAGCGGCGAGCCGCACCTGATCGAGCACATCGATACCTACGGCGTACATCCGCGCACCTTCCACATCGATCCCAGCGGTCGCCTGATGGCGGTTGCGCACATCACAGGCGCGCAGCTCTCGTTGTTCCGCATCGGCGAGGATGGCGGGCTGCATTTCGCGCGCGCGTATGACATCGATGTCGGACAACGCACCATGTGGTGGATGGGCATGGTGGAGCAGTAGTCGCGGTCGCCCGCGATCTACTCCGCCTGAACCGGCGCGCTTTCGGTGGGATCGGCCTCCTCGCGCGGCCCGGTGAAGGATAGCAGCCCGCCCGGACGGAAGATCATCAGCACCATCAGCAGCAGTCCGAACGCCAGCATCCGATACAGCGCAAAATCTCGGAACACCTCCGGCAGCGCGACAATGAGCGTCGCGCCCAGGATCACTCCGGGCAGGCTGCCGACACCACCGATTATCACCATGGCCAGAATGTTCACCGACTCGGTGAACAGGAAATTGTCGGGAAACACCGAGCGCTGCCAGGAGGCGAGAAACGCGCCGGCGGCGCCGGCGAATGCCGCACCGATCGCGAACGCCTGCAATTTCGCCACGGTGGTGTTGATGCCCATCGCCTGCGCTGCCAGCTCATCCTCGCGGATCGCCTGCCACGCCCAGCCGATGCGCGAATCCCGAAGCCGTCGCGACATCAGTACCTGCCGCGCCCATCAGCACCAGGATCAGATAGTAGTACTGCCAGTTGTCGCGCAGGGCGAAGCCGAAGAACGACGGTGGATCGATCGTGATGATGCCGCTCGGTCCGCCGGTGATGTCGATCGGCCGGTCGAGATTGATCAGCAGGATGTAGGTGATCTCGCCGAAACCCAGCGTGACGATCGCGAGGTAGTCGCCGCGCAGCCGGAGCGTCGGCGCGCCGATCAGGATGCCGAAGATCGCTGTCACCCCCACACAGATCGGCAGCACCACCAGGAACGGCCAGTGCAGTCCGAAATGCGGCGATGAAAAGAACGCATAGACGTAGGAGCCGATGCCGAAGAACGCGACGTAGCCCAGGTCGAGCAGGCCGGCGAACCCGACGACGACGTTCAGCCCCAGTGCCAGTAGCGCATAGAGACAGATGCGGGTGATGACCCCCATGACATAGGCGTTCGGCGCAAATGCCGGTATTGCCAGCGCTGCCGCCACCGCCGCGGGCACGGCCAGGCGGTGCCATGGTGCGAGCAGTGCCCGCATCGCGCTAGACGCGCTTCCAGTCAGGCAGCGCCTCGCCGAGCAGGCCGCCGGGACGGAACGTCAGCACGAGGATCAGCACCACGAAGGCAATCGCGTCCTTGAATGCCGGATTGATGAAGGTCACCGCCAGGCTTTCCACCACGCCGAGAAGCAGTCCGCCGAGCATCGCGCCACGCACATTGCCGATGCCGCCAAGTACCGCCGCGGTGAACGCCTTCAGCCCGGCGGAGTAGCCCATATAAAAATCCACCTGCGTGTAGTAGAAGCCGATCAGCACGCCCGCGGCGCCGCCGAGTGCTGAGCCGATGCAGAAGGTCAGTGCCACGACGCGCCAGACATCGATGCCCATGACCGCTGCCATCTCGCGGTCCTCGGCCACCGCGCGGATCGAGCGGCCAAGCCAGGTGCGCTGCACCAGTTGATTGAGCCCGAGCATCATCGCCACTGCGATCGACCCGATGACGACGACGAGTACCGAAATGCTGATGCCGCCGAGATTGAAGCGCCAGGTGCGCGGAAAGACCGCGTAGGTCATGTAGACCTTCTCGCGCGCGCCGGCGATCAACATGACCGCGTTCTGCAGAAAGATCGAGGCGCCGACCGCGCTGATCAGCGGCCCGAGACGCGTCGCGCCGCGCTGATAGAGCGGGCGGTAGGCCAGCCGCTCCAGCAACAGGCCGAGCAAACCGGTGACCGCCATCGCCGCAACCAGCAATATGGGCAGTACCAACAGCGGGTGCATCGGCACGATGTGCGAGGCGAACAACACCCCGAGCAGCGCCCAGCCGACATAGGCGCCGATCATGAACACGTCGCCGTGCGCGAAGTTGATCATGAACAGCACACCGTAGACCATGGTGTAGCCGATCGCGATCAGGCCGTACGCCGTTCCCAGCGTAAGGCCGAACACCAGTTGCTGCGGCAGGATGGCAAGTATGTCGCTGTAGCTCAGCATTCAGTCTTCATCCCCGAGATAGGCACGGCGGATATCGTCGGAGGCGAGCAGCGCCGCAGCGGTGTCGGCGCCCACGATGCGCCCGCTCTGCAGCACGTAGCCGCGATGCGCGATGCCGAGTGCCACGGCAGCGTTCTGCTCCACGACGAGGATCGTGGTGCCTTGTTGGTTGATCGAGCGGATGATGTCGAACACCTGATCGACGAACACCGGCGCCAGCCCCATCGATGGTTCGTCCATCAGCAGCAGCTTCGGTCGCGCCATCAGTGCGCGTCCGATCGCCACCATCTGCTGCTCGCCACCCGACAGTGTGCCGGCATACTGATCGAGCCGCTCCTGGACGCGTGGGAACAGCGCGAAGACACGCTGGTAGTCGGCATCGAGATCGGTGGTCAATTCATGCCGACGGCTGAACGCGCCCATCATCAGGTTCTCGCGCACCGTCATGCGGCCGAACAGCCGGCGCGCCTCGGGCACCAGAGAGATACCGCGCGCGACGATCGATTGCGTCGGCAGGCGGTCGATGCGCTCGCCGGCAAACTGCACGCTGCCCGCGGCCGCGCGTACCATGCCGAGGATCGTCTTCATCGTGGTCGACTTGCCTGAGGCGTTGCCGCCGAGCAGGCAAACGATCTCACCGGCCTCGATGTTGATGCTGACATCGTTCAGTGCGCGGACCGGCCCATAATATGCCATGACGTTGTCGAGCTGCAGTAGCGGCATGCTCAGGCGGCGGCAGCGGCGCGATGACCGAGATAGGCCTCGATTACCGCCGGATGATTGCGCACGTCGGCGAAGCTGCCCTCGGTGATCTTCACACCGTGGTCGAACGCCACGACGCGCGAGCAGATTCCCTTCACCAGCCGCATGTCGTGTTCGATCAGCAATATCGTAAGGCCCGCGTCGCGGATGCGCTGGATATCGCCCATCAGTTCGCGTGTCTCGCTCGGGTTCATGCCGGCGGCCGGTTCGTCGAGCAGCAGCAGGCGCGGTTCGGTGGCCATCGCGCGTGCGATCTCCAGGCGACGGCGGTTGGCGTAGGACAGCGAATAGGCCCGGCGATCCCGGCGCGGCGTGAGGCGCGATCCGAACCGGCCAAGCAGTTCCACCGCGCGCTGTTCGGCGGCGGCCTTCTCGGCGCGTGCGCCGGGCATGCCGAGCATGATCGGCAGCAATCCTGCCCGCGTGCGCGCCACCATGCCGGCGAGCACGTTCTCCAGCACGGTCATCTGGTTGAACAACCGCTGGTTCTGGAATGTCCTGGCGATACCGCTGCGGGTGACGCGATGCGGCGCCAGGCGCGTGATGTCGGCGTGCTCGCCGAACCGGATCCGGCCGGAGGTTGCCGGATGGATGCCGCACAGCACGTTGAAGAATGTGGTCTTGCCCGAACCGTTCGGCCCGATGATGCCGGCGATCTCGCCTTCGTGGACATCGAGATCGATGGCCTGCAACGCATGCAGGCCACCGAAGTCCTTGCACAGTCCGCGCACCTCCAACAGCGGCGCGCGGCGATCAGATGACGCCATGAAGGCGCGACGCTGGTTGGCTGAGCTTGCTCAGCTTCCCAGATTCAGCGTCTTCACCTGGACGAAATCCGGTCCCTTCACCTGATAGATGTAGATCGTCTGGGTATCGATGTCGCCTTTGTCGTTGAACGTCACCGAGTTGCCGAGCATTCCCTGATAGCCTTTGGTGGCGCGCACCGCGTCGCGAATGGCGGCACGGTCCGGCTTGCCGACCGTCTTGATCGCGTTGAGCAGGATGTTCGTCGCTTCATAGGCCAGTGGTCCATACGAGCTGGCGGTGCCGTATTTCGCCTGGAACGCCTTGGCGAAGGCTTGTGCGCTGGGCACCTTGCTCATGTCGGGCACCAGGAAGCTGACGTAGTTGCCTTCCGCTGCGCCGGCGGATGCCTGGATATAGTCGACCGGCTCGAACTGCCCGTCGGGGCCCATCATCGGCACGCTCAGTCCGACGTCCGGCAGCTGCTTGACCAGCAATGCCGCGTCAGGCGCCCAGATGGAGGCATAGATGGCATCGACGTCCTTCGGAATGGTGCCGAGGATCGGGCGGAAGTCCTTGTCGCCGGCACGGATGACATAGCGGATCACGGTGGCGCCGAGTGCCTTGGCCTTCTTCTCGAACTCATCGGCTCCGCCGCGCGGCCCGGTGGTGCCATCGTCGAACACCGCGATCTTCTTCTTCTTGAGCTCCTCGATCAGCCATACGGCACCGGCCGGTGCCTGGAAGTCATCGCGGGCGCAGACGCGGTTCACCGACTTGAGTCCGCGGTCGGTCACCTTCGGATTGGTGCAGCCCGGCGAGATCAGCACGATGTTGGACCGGTCGAGCACTTCGGACGCAGGAATGCAGGTGACGGAGGTGATGCCCCAGATGGAACCCATGATCGCTGGGTCGGCGGCAACCTTCTCGGCCGCGGCGACGCCGATCTGCGGGTTGCCCTGATCGTCCGCCTCCATCACCTCGATCTTCTTGCCGAGCACGCCACCCTTGGCGTTCCATTCCTCGGCGGCAAGTTTGACGGCGTTGGCGACCTCCTGGCCCTGTTTTGCGAGCGGGCCGGTCAGCGGGGCACCGGCGGCGATCTTGATCACGTCCTGCGCCGAGGCAGGCAAGGCGATAAGCAGCAATGCGACGAACGCAGCCGTCGCTGTTGCGATCCGGCGCATGTCCATTCCCCCAGTTGTTGGCCCAGCGGAAAGCGTGACAGGATGTGGTCTGTAGAGTCAACCGACCGACGCGCTTGCTCGCGGGATACCGGAGGCATCATGAAATTCGGAGCGTCGATGTTCTTCACCGACTACTCGATGGCTCCGGCGGAACTTGGCCGCGCGCTCGAACAACGCGGCTTCGACATGATCTGGGCACCGGAGCATTCGCACATCCCGCTGTCGCGCAAGACGCCATTCGTGCTGGGCGGAGATCTGCCGAAACGTTACTATGATGCGATGGACCCGTTCGTCACCCTGGCGATGGCCGCGGCCGCGACCAGCACGTTGAAGATCGGCACCGGCGTCTGCCTGATCGCGCAGCGCGACCCGATCCAGACGGCGAAACTGGTGGCCTCGATCGATCAGGTGTCCGGCGGGCGCTTCGTGTTCGGCGTCGGCAATGGCTGGAACCAGGACGAGATGGAGAACCACGGTACCAGCTTCACCACGCGTCACAAGCTGGCGCGCGAACGCATCGAGGCGATGCAGGCGATCTGGACGCAGGATACCGCAGAATATCACGGGGAGTTCCTGGATTTCGGTCCGATGCAGGCGCGGCCGAAGCCTTTGCAGAAGCCGCATCCTCCGATCCTTGTGGGCGGGGCATTTCCGTACAGCGCACGGCGTGCGGTGCGTTATGGCGATGGCTGGATGCCGCAGGTCACCGCGGGATCGCCGATACCGCTGACCGAACTGATCCCGCGCTTCCGCCAGATGGCGGCGGAGGCCGGGCGCGACCCGCACGGGTTCGACATTTCGATCGGCGGACAGGCGGAGGACGTCGATCTGATCAGGCGGTATCAGGAGCTGGACGTGAACCGGGTGTCGGTCAGCCTGCCGTCGGAGCAGGCGGCAACGATCCTGCCGGTGCTTGATCGATGGGCTGCGATCATTCGCGCGGTGAACGGCTGACTCCCTGCATTGCACGCCAGATCCGGAACGGTGTCGCCGGTCCGTCGAAATGCGTGACGCCGAGTGGTTGCAGCGCGTCCATGATCGCGTTGCCGATCGCCGGCAGCATTGCGACGGCGCCGGCCTCGCCGCAGCCCTTCACGCCGAGCGGATTGGTGGTGCAGCGGGTTGCGTTGAATTCCAGATGGAATGGCGGCAGATCGTCGGCGCGCGGCAGCGCGTAGTCCATGAATGAACCCGCCAGCAGCTGGCCGGATCGCGCGTCGTACTCCGCGTGTTCCATCAGCGCCTGGCCGACACCCTGAGCGATCGCGCCGTGTGCCTGTCCGGCAGCGATCATCGGATTGACCAGTACGCCGTAGTCATCCACCGCGGTGAGACGCATCAATGCGACCGCTCCGGTATCGCGGTCGATCTCCACCTCCACCACGTGGGTACCGTTGGGGTAGGTCATGTGCTCGCGTGTCCATGCATGATAGGTGTCGAGGGGTGTGCCGGCGTCGCGCGCGCGGGCGGCCACGTCCAGCAGCGCGATTGAACGGTTGGTGCCCGCGACGGCAAAGTGTCCATCGGCGAAAACGATGTCGGCCTCTGCTGCCTCCAGCGTGTCGGCGGCGACTGTCCGACCCTTCCGCACGATCGTCTCCGACGCCCGCCAGATCGCCGTGCCGCCCATATAGGTCGCGCGCGAACTGCCGTGGCCGCCGCCGGTCGGGATCAGGTCGGTGTCGCCTTGGCACAGGCGGATCAGCGGGTTCGGAATGCCCAGCCGGTCAGCGAGGATCTGCGGGAACGTCGTCTCGTGGCCTTGACCGATGGTCTGCGTGCCGGTGATCAGCGACACCGTACCGTCGGGCTCGAAACGGATATCGACGTTCTCGTGCGGCGAACCGCCGGTGGCCTTGATGTGGTAGGCGTAGCCGAGACCACGCAGCAGCCCGTGCGTTTCGCTCTCGGCACGCCGCCCGGGGAAGCCTGCGACGTCGGCCGCTGCCAGCGCCCGATCGAAGGTCTGCGCGAAATTGCCGCTGTCCACGGAGAACCCAAGCGCGTTGGTCATCGGCATCGCCGCGGCGGGCACCATGTTGCGACGGCGCAGTTCCGCGCGATCGAAGTTGCCTTGCCGCGCGGCAGCGTCGATCAGCCGTTCGATGATGTTCACCGCCTCGGCAAACCCAGGACCGCGCGTCACGCCGATCGGCGTGGTGTTGCTCAGCACGGTCACGACGCGCAGCGCGATAGCGGGGATCGCGTAGATGCTGCCTTGCAGATGCACGTACTGGTTGGTCTGCACCGCGCCGGCACCTCCTGCCATGTAGGCGCCGATATTCGCCGTGCTGATGACCCGCAGTGCCAGAAACCGTCCGTCGTCATCGAGCGCCAGTTCGGCGTCCGCCTGATGATCGCGCGCCTGGTGGTCGGAGACGAAACCCTCGCTGCGCGTGGCGATCCATTTCACCGGACGGCGGACGCGCCTCGCCGCCCACAGGATCAGCGCATGTTCGGCGTAGGTGAAGTTCTTGGCGCCGAACCCGCCGCCGACATCGGGCGCGACGAACCGCACCGCCGCCGCCGGCACGCCAAGTGCGCGGGCAGTGGCGTCGCGATTGCCGTGGATGTTCTGGCTGGAGACGAACAGCGTATAGCGGCCGGTCGTCGCATCGAAGCTGCCGACCGCGCCGCGCGGCTCCATCGGACTGGTGACGATGCGATGATTATCGAGACGCAGCGAGACCGTGTGTGCCGCGGCGGCGAACGCTGCGTCGGTCGCGTCCGCGTCGCCCCACCGCCAGTCCATGCAGACATTGCCAGGCACCACGGCGGAAAGCTGGGGCGCTCCTGGCGCGGACGCGTCGGCGGCCGTGGTGACCGCCGGCAGCGGCAGGTACTCGACCACCACCCGCTCGGCGGCATCGAGCGCCAGGGCACGCGTCTCGGCGACGATCAGCGCGACCGGCTCGCCGACGTGGCGGACCTTGTCTGCCGCCAGCAACGGCTGTGGCGCGAACGCGAACGTCTCGCCGGTCTGCACATTGGCTTCCACGGTCGGGCGCATGGGCTGCAACCCATCGGCGTTCGCGTCAGCACCGATGAGTACCGCGAGCACGCCCGGCATCGCCTGCGCCGCCCTCGCGTCCACACCGCTGATCCGCGCGTGTGCGTGCGGCGAGCGCAGCACCACGGCGTGCGCCGGACCATCGCCGCGCAGATCGTCGAGATAGCGGCCTTGGCCGGTGGTGAAGCGGGCATCCTCCCGCCGCCGGGGCGTATCGCCTATAATGGACCGACCTGTCATTCGGGCCTTCCCTATTGCAGTCAGGAATGGACTGGACACCATGACCGCCAAACGTCAACTCCGCCTCGGCGCCTTCATGCGGCCCACCACGATCCATACCGCGGCCTGGCGCTATCCCGGTGCGTACCCGGACGCCAACTTCAACCTCGCGCACATCAAGCGGTTCATCCAGACGTTGGAACGCGGCCGGTTCGACGCGTTCTTCATGGCCGACCACCTGGCCGTGCTCAACATGCCGATCGCCGCCTTGAAGCGCAGCCACACCGTGACATCGTTCGAGCCGTTCACCCTGCTGTCGGCGCTCGCCATGGTCACCGAGCACATCGGTCTGATCGCCACCGGCTCCACCACGTTCGAGGCGCCGTTCCACGTCGCGCGCCGCTTTGCCTCGCTGGACCATATCAGCGGCGGGCGCGCCGCCTGGAACATCGTGACCACGTCCAATCCCGACGCAGCGCTGAACTTCGGCCTGGACGATGCGATGGACCACGACGAGCGCTATCGTCGCGCTCGCGAGTTCTACGATGTCGTTACCGGCCTGTGGGACAGTTGGGCGGAGGACGCCTTCATCCGCAACGTCGAGACCGGCGAGTTCTTCGACCCGTCACGCATGCACGTGCTGAACCATCGGGGAGAATACTATTCGGTGCGCGGTCCGCTGCATATCGCGCGGCCGATCCAGGGCTGGCCGGTGATCGTGCAGGCGGGTTCGTCCGATGCCGGCCGCCAGCTTGCCGCGGAGACCGCCGAGATGGTGTTCGCCGGCGCCGGCGACATCAACGGCGGTCGCGCGCTGTATGCCGACATCAAGGGCCGCATGGCGAAGCTTGGCCGCGATCCCGAGCATCTGAAGATCCTGCCGGGCGCCTTCGTCGTGGTCGGTGATTCGCTGGATGAGGCCCGCGAGAAGCGCGCAAAACTGGACAGCCTGGTGCACTACGACAGCGCGATCGCGTCGCTGTCGATCGCGCTGGGGACCGACGCGTCACGTTTCGATCCTGATGGGAAACTGCCCACGATCCCGGAAACCAACGCCAGCAAGAGTGGTCGCGACCGTGCCATTGGGCTGGCCCAACGCGAGAACCTGACAGTGCGCCAGCTTGCCCAACGGCTGGGCGGCTATAGCGGCCCTGCGCTGCTCGGCACGCCGGCGATGATCGCGGACCAGATGGAGGAATGGCTGCTCAGCGACGCCTGCGACGGCTTCAACATCATGTTCCCGTTCGTGCCGGCCGGTCTGGACGACTTCGTCGAGCGTGTGGTGCCCGAGCTGCAACGACGCGGCATCTTCCGCCGCGAGTACGAGGGCGCCACGTTGCGCGAGAACCTCGGCCTGCCGCGGCCGGATAATCGCTTTTTCCGCGCTTGACTTTCGCGCCTGCGGGGCCGCAGGCTGGAACCGAGGCAAACGTCAATTATTTCCGCCACAAGAAAGCGGACCTGCGACTTATGTTCAGCTACATTCTGCGTCGTCTCGCCTTCGGTGCGATCACGGTGCTCGGCGTCTCCATCGTCGTGTTCTTCGTGCTGCGCGTACTGCCGGGCGACCCGCTGGTCGCCATCTTCGGCCCGGAGGGCTTCACCAAGCTCACGCCGGCGGCGCGTGCCAGCTACATGGCGCAGCTTGGCCTGAGCGATCCGCTGGTGGTGCAGTACCTCCGCTGGATCGGCGATATCCTGACCGGCAGTCTCGGCCATTCATTCTTTCGTTCCGAGAGCGTCGCCGACATGATCGCGCGCCGCGGACCGCTGACCGCGGAGATCGCCGCGATTTCGGTGGTTCTGTCGTGGCTGGTCGGCATTCCCGTCGCCATCGTCAGCGCATTGCGGCCGAACAGCTTCGGCGATAACATCTCGCGCTTCATCAGCATCCTGTTCCTCGCGGTGCCCGGTTTCTGGCTGGCAATGCTGATCGTGCTGGGGCTGTTGTTCGGCTTCGGCTATCGCGCGCCGCTCGCCAACGTGGCGTTTTTTACCGATCCGCTGTCGAACCTGCAGATCGTCATCGGGCCGGCGCTGGTGCTGGGCATGGGTCAGGCCGCCTACATTGCGCGCATGGCTCGGTCCAGCCTGCTCGAAGTGGTGCGTGAAGACTATGTTCGCACCGCGCGCGCCAAAGGACTGAGCGGCCGCGGGGTGATCGCGCTGCACGCACTGCCCAATGCCCTGCTGCCGGTGATTACGCTGTCGGGCATCCTGCTCGGCTTCGTGCTCGCGGGTTCGATCCCGGTCGAGCGCGCGTTCGGCACGCCCGGTCTCGGCTACGCGATGTACACCGCGGTGAGTGAGCGCGACATCTTCGTCATGCAGAACCTGGTGTTCCTGTACTCGATCGTATTCGTGCTGCTGAACATCCTGGTCGATCTGACCTCCGCCTGGCTCGATCCGAGGATCCGCTACCGATGAGTGTCACCCAGTCCGACGCCGCACTGCCGCTCGAGCGTATCCCCGTAGCCGAACCGACCTGGCTGCGGCGCAGCCTGCGTGTGCTGCGCACCTTCGCCCGGCGCTCGCCGATGTCGGCGTTCTGGGGCTGCATCGCTGCCGGCATCGTCTTCATGGCGGTTGCGGCCCCGGTGCTTGCGCCGCACGATCCGACCCGCGCCGACTTCCGCCACATGGCGAAGCCGCCGTCCACGCTGAACTACTTCGGCACCGACCAGATCGGACGCGATACGCTGAGCCGCGTGATCTACGGCAGCCGAGCGTCCCTGACCGTTGCCGCCGGCGCGGTATTGCTGGGCACCACGTTCGGTGCGCTGTGGGGCCTGGCGTGCGGCTATTTCGGCGGACGTTTCGACATCATCAGCCAGCGCATCATCGAGTTCCTGCAATCATTTCCCGACCTGATCCTGGCAATGGCGATCGCGATGGCGCTCGGTGCGGGGATGGGAACCGTGATCGTCGCCATTGCCATCACGCGAATACCGTTCGGCGGACGGGTGATCCGCGCTGTCGTGCTGTCGCTGAAGGAGTTGTCCTATGTCGAGGCCGCGCGTGGCCTCGGCGCATCGCATCTGCGCATGATGGCACGGCACATCCTGCCGCAGTGCGTCGCACCGTATCTGATCCTTGCCACCACGCATCTCGGTGTGGCGATCATCATCGAGGCGGCGCTGGGCTTTCTCGGCGTCGGTATTCCGCCGCCGACGCCGACCTGGGGCAACATGCTGGCCGATTCGCTGAATGCCGGGCTGGTGCCGCCGTGGTGGCTGGTGTTGTTCCCCGGCGCGGCGATCACGATCACGGTGCTCGCGTTCAACCTGCTGGGCGACGGCATCCGCGACGCGCTGGACCCGCGGCTGAGGGGCGCGGTGTAGCTACACCTGTCATTGCGAGGAGGCGAAGCCGACGAAGCAATCCCCAGCCAAATGCGCGCTTGGATGGAGATTGCTTCGTCGCTGCGCTCCTCGCAATGACAGTCAATTGGGCTTCGACAGTGGAAACCGCACCCCGCCGTCATGCAGGTGGCACGCGGTCCAGTGTCCCGGCACCACCTCGCGCAGCGCGGGCACGTCGTGGCTGCAGCGCGACATCACATAGGGGCAGCGCGCATGGAAGTGGCAACCCGACGGCGGGTTGATCGGGCTTGGCACGTCGCCCGCAAGGATCACCCGATTGCGCCGCCGTGCGCTCGCCTTCGGGATCGGCACCGCGGACAGCAGCGCCTCGGTGTACGGATGCAGCGGCATCTCGAACAGGCTGGCCTTGTCGGTGGTCTCGACGATCCGCCCCAGGTACATCACCGCGACGCGGTGACTGATGTGCTCCACCACGGCCAGATCGTGCGCGACGAACAGATACGACAGCTTGAACTCGTCCTGCAGATCCATCAGCAGGTTGATGATCTGTGCCTGGATCGACACGTCCAGCGCGGATACCGGTTCGTCGCCGACAATCAGTTCCGGCCCGAGCGCCAGCGCGCGCGCGATGCCGATGCGCTGGCGCTGGCCGCCGGAGAACATGTGGGGGAACGAACTCATGTGCTCCGGCCGCAGACCGACGCGCTCGAACAGGCTGGCGACGCGCTCCTGGCGTTCCGCGCGGGTGCCGGCCTGGTGGATGATCAGCGGTTCGCCCACGATGTCGCCGGCCGACATGCGCGGGTTCAGCGACGCGTATGGGTCCTGGTAGATCATCTGCATCTGTTCCCGGTACGGAAACATCTGCTGGGTGTCGAATTCGGTGATGTCCTTGCCGTGGACCAGGATTTTTCCGTCGGTCGGTTCGAGCAGCTTCAGCAGCGTGCGTCCCACCGTCGACTTGCCGCAGCCGCTCTCGCCGACCAGGCCCAGGGTCTCACCGCGGTCGATGTGAAACGACACGCCGTCCACGGCATAGACATGGCCGGAAACCCGCGAGAAGACGCCCTTGTAGACCGGAAAATGCTTCTTGAGGTTCTCCACCTCGAGCAACGGGCTCGCGCTCCCGTCGGATCGGCGTTCGGACGGCAATCCGCTCATGCTGCGCCCGCGATCAGGCGATCGGCGTGCCAGCAGGCAACCCAGTGGTCAGGTCGAAGCTGTTCCAGCCTCGGATAGGCGGCGTGACACTGGTCGGTCGCGAAGCCGCAACGCGGCGCGAAGCTGCAGCCCTTCGGCAGATTGGACAGCGACGGAACCATGCCCTTGATCTCGTTCAGCCTGGTCCGGCCGGGATCGGCACGCGCCGCAAGGTCGAGGTTCGGGATGGAATCGAGCAGCCCACGCGTGTAGGGGTGGCCCGGCCGCTCGAACAGGTCATCGACACTCGCCTCTTCCACCTTGCGGCCGGCGTACATCACCACCACGCGGTCGGCATTCTCGGCGACCACGCCCATGTCGTGGGTGATCAGGATGATCGCGGTGCCAAGCCGTGTCGCGCAGCTCACGCATCAGATCGAGGATCTGCGCCTGGATGGTGACATCCAGTGCGGTGGTCGGTTCATCCGCGATCAGCACCTTGGGATTGCACGACAGCGCCATCGCGATCATCACGCGTTGGCGCATGCCGCCGGACATCTGGTGCGGATAGGCGAACGCGCGGCGCTCGGGTTCCGGGATGTGCACGCGGCGCAGCATCTCGACCGCACGGTCCATGGTATCGCGGCGCGACAATCCCTGATGCAACGCGATCGCCTCGCTGATCTGTCGGCCCACCGTGAGCAACGGATTGAGCGAGGTCATCGGCTCCTGGAAGATCATCGAGATGCGGTTGCCGCGGATGTCCTCCATCTCGCTCTCGGTGAGGCCGAGCAGATCGGTGCCCTCGAAGCGGATGGCGCCTTCCACGATGCGCCCCGGCGGGCTCGCGACCAGGCGCAGGATGGACAGTGCGGTGACGCTCTTGCCGCAGCCTGATTCGCCGACCACGCCGAGTGTCTCGCCGCTGCGCAGGTTATAGGACACCCCATCGACCGCGCGTACCACGCCGGCGGCGCGTGAAGAAATGCGTGTGGAGATTGTCGATCTCCAACAGCGGGCGGGTGGATGTCGCGACGGGAGCGGACTTCCCGGGCGTGGGCAACTGCACTTCACTCAAGACGTGACTCCCAAGATTCCGGCGTGTTATCTTTGGCAAAACGGACCGGTTAAGCGCGCCATCTGAGCACGCCGCCAGCGGTTATGAAAAGCCTTAAAGGGAGGGAAAGCACCATGAGTGATCCGTACTGCCGTGCGTGCGCGGCTGACCCGGCGTGGTCTCCTGGGCGACCGGCGCCGCGCTGGCGGCTGGTGGCTATGGGCTGTACCCGCGTCCGGTGCTGGCCGATATTCCCGATCAGTTCGACGGCACGAAGTTCCAGCTCGCGGCACCCGATCCGAACCCGAAATATGGCGGCGTGCTGCGCATGGGGATCACCAACCGGGTGCCGCATTTCGATCTGCACCAGTCGGGCACCTACAACAACCTCGGCTCGATGGGCTGCATGTTCGACAACCTGATCCGCCGCGATCCGCGCGACGGCGGCAAGGCCGTCATTCCGGATCTGGCGCACAGTTGGGAAATCGCCAAGGACCGCAAGACCTACACGTTCTATCTGCGCAAGGGCATCCCGTTCCACGACGGCGCGGAGCTGACCTCCGAGGATGTGAAGGCCACGTTCGACCGCATCGTGAAGCCACCGCAGGGGATCAGCATCCCGCGCAGCATCCTGTTCCGCGCGGTCAGCGAGGTGAACGCGCCCGACAAATACACCATCGAGTTCAAACTGTCCGAGCCGCGGCCGCCGCCCTTCATCATGGCGGCGATCGCCAGCGGCTGGAACGTCATCGTGCGCAAGAAGACGCTGGAGGACAACAACTACAATCTGCGCAAGGTGCCGAACTACCCCGGCACCGGGCCGTTCAAGACGGTGCGCCGGGTGGAGAACGAACTCTGGGTGGTCGAAAAGAACAAGGACTACTGGAACAAGGGCCTGCCGTATCTCGACGGCATCGAGTTCTACAACCTGGTGCCGTTCTCGCCCGAACTCGGTTCGGGGATCCTGTCGGGTCGCGTGGACTATGCGCGGGTGACCGATCCGGTGACCTTCAAGAAGGCGCAGGCGACCAAGGGGATGAAGGTCTCATCGTTCAACCAGAGCGTCATCCACGCGACCTATACCAACACAAAGAAGGGCCCGATGGCCGACCCGCGGGTACGGCGCGCCATGCACCTGGCACTCGATCGGCCGACCTTGATCGAGGCGATCAAGGATGTGGCGCCGATGCAGATCGGCGGCTTCATGTATCCGTTCTCCGATCTCGCCACGCCAAAGGCGGAACTGGTCAAGCAGCTCGGCTATCAGGACGACCCAACGGCCGCCGAGAAGGAGGCGAAGGCGCTGATGGCGGCAGCAGGCTATCCGAACGGCATGCAGGGGCTGGACTATCTGATCCGCGACCTCGCCAGCTATCACGTCTGGTCGCAGGCGATCCAGGCGATGCTGCAACAGACGCTGAACATCACCACCAATCTGCGCTACGTGGTGGAATTGGTGTGGTTCGACGATATCGCCAACGGCCACTTCGACCTGGCGATCGGCGCGGTGGTATCGACGCTGCTCGATCCGTCCGACTACTTCAACGCGTGGTATCACACCGATGGGCCGCAGAACTATTCGGCCTACAGCAACGCCAAGGTCGATGCGCTGATCGATCAGATCGATCGTGAGGTGGACCCCGCGAAGCGGCAGGCGCTGATCCGGCAGGCCGAAGCGATCTTCGAACAGGACCCGCCGCTGCTGCCGGTGGCGTGGGAGAAGATCGACGATATCTGGTACGACTACGTCAAGGGACTGCGGCCGGACGACTACTTCGGCGCCTACGACGTCTGCCGCCAGGACACGTTCTGGATGGACAAGTCAACGTAAGTGGGGCGGTAACCGCAAAATTGTCATCCCCCGCCTGCGCGGGATGACAACCAATGCGGCAGCCCGACCACAAATCAACAGCCATAGGGAGGCAACGACGCCAATGAGCGAAATGAACACCGGTAACCGGAGATGGAGCCGCCGCGGTTTTCTGCAAGGCAGCGCCGCGGCGATGGCCGCGGCGTACGGGCTGCGACCGGCCCACACGCTGGCGGAGATCCCGATCGTATACGACGGCTCGAAATTCCAGCTCGCGGCGCCGGAGCCGAACCCGAAGCGCGGCGGCGTGCTGCGCGTCGGCATCCTCAACCGGCTGCCGCATTTCGACTTCCACCAGTCCGGCACCGTCGGCAGCCTCGGTGCTCAGGGCTGCATGTACGACAACCTGATCCGCCATGATCCGCGCGACAGCGGCAAGACGATCATCCCGGATCTCGCGCATAGCTGGGAGATCGCCAAGGACGGCACGAGCTACACGTTCTTTCTGCGCAAGGGCGTGCAGTTCCACGACGGCGCCGACCTGACCGCCGATGACGTGAAGGCAACGTTCGATCGCATCGTCAAGCCGCCCGCGGGCGTCAGCATCCCGCGCAGCATCCTGTTCAAGGCGGTGAGCGAAATCAGCACGCCGGACAAATATACCGTGCAGTTCAAGCTGTCCGCGCCACGGCCGGCAAGCTTCATCATGGCGGCGATCGCCAGCGGCTGGAACGGCATCGTGCGCAAGCAGACGCTCGAAGAGAACAACTACAACCTGCGCAAGGTGTCGAACATTCCCGGCACCGGGCCGTTCAAGTCCGCTGCGCCGGGTCGAGAACGAAGTCTGGGTGATGGAGAAGAACAAGGACTACTGGAACCACGGGCCTGCCCTATCTCGACGGCATCGAGTTCTACAATCTGATCCCGTTCTCGCCCGAACTCGGCGCGGCCGATCCTGTCCAACCGCGTGGACTACGCGCGCATCCTCGATCCGGTGACCGCGCGCAAGGCCAAGGACACGCCGGGGATGTCCACCACCGCGTTCAATCAGAGCGTGATCCAGGGCACCTGGATGAACGACAAGAAGAAGCCGTTCGACGATCCGCGCGTGCGTCGCGCGTTCCACCTGGCGCTCGATCGCCACGTCCTGGTGGACGTCACCAAGGATGTGGCGCCGATGCGGGTCGGCGGCTTCATGTATCCGTTCTCGGAGTTCGCCACGCCGACCGATCAGCTGTTCAAGCGGGTCGGCTACCAGGAGGACCCGACCGCAGCGATCAAGGAGGCCAAGGCACTGATGGCGGCCGCCGGCTACGCCAACGGCATCAAGGGACTCGATTTCATGGTCCGTGATGTCGCCTCGTTCAAGCTGTGGGCGCAGGCGATCCAGGCGATGCTGCAGCAGAACATCGATGTGCAGTGCAACCTTCGCACGGTGGTGGAGTTGGTGTGGTTCGACGATGCTCCCAACGGGCACTTCGACCTGGCGATCGGCGCCGTGGTGTCGACGCTGCTGGATCCGTCGGACTACTTCAACGCCTGGTACCGCACCGGCGGACCGCAGAACTATTCGTTCTGGAGCAATCCCGAACTTCGATGCCCTGGTGGATCAGATCGACGCGGAGTTCGATCCCGCCAAGCGCCAGGCACTGATCCGCCAGGCCGAGGAGATCATGGAACAGGATCCGCCGGTGTTGCCGTTGTGCTGGGAGCAGATCAACGATGTCTGGTGGAATTACGTGAAGGGCTACAACCCGTACGACTATTTCGGCGTCTACGACGTCGTGCGGCAGGACATCTTCTGGCTGGACAAGACCTGACCCTCGGATCGTCGCGCCGGGTTTCGCAACAGCGAAATCCGTCGCCGCGACACCTCAGAATCCGGCAAAGGTCCTGTGCACCACGCCGGCGCCGCCCACCGCGTTGGACAGCAACTGGAGGTCCGGGCCCGCCAGCACCAGCTCGGCATTGTTGCCGCAGTCAGCAGTGCCCTCGCTGGTGTGAGCACCGGCCCAGTGCACGTGGAACGCGCGCGGCTGCTGCAAGCGCTCGCTCCACGACCAGGCTGCCGCCCTCGGATGCCATCACCTCGGGCCGCAGACTGCATGTGGCCGCGGGCGACGCCCTGGTCGCGACGGTGAACTCCCAGTCGCCCGGCATCCGGGCCCCCTGGCGGAACACCAGGATGTCGCCGACCTTGGGTCCCATGTCGAGCGTCGTGGCGGCCGATACCACCGCGACCCCGCTGACCAGCAGGCCGGCGATCAGGCCGGCGAGCAACGCGGTCCGGGCGACGTCGCCCGCGCCCGCGGTTTCGTTGGTGGGCCTGCGCCATCTCATCGGTCGCGCCCTTTGCCATAGCGCATCTCCTGCGCCTGATCGGGGGTCAGCGTCGGCGAAGTCGGGCAGGAAAACCGGGTCATGCGGCGGCGGTGCCCGATCCGGCAGCGGCAGAGCGGCGGCGATCATGCGGCCGATCTGGGCAAGAACCAGACCAAACGGCGCCTGGTGCGGCTGAGTCATCACGGCAAACCTCTACGTCTGAGTCAGGACGGGTCCTGCCCCCTGGAAGCTCCCCGGTTTCTTACGACAGTGATATTGCCATTCCCTTCGCATGTGCAGCAACACGTTTTCGTGAGCTTGACCTGCCATGCGCGATGGCGGAACACGGTCTTGTCCACCAGGGGGAAGTAAACGCCATGCCGGGACCGTTGCACGGCTATCGTATCGTTGATCTGACCTCGATGGTGTCGGGGCCGTCGGCGACCATGCTGCTGGCCGACCAGGGCGCCGATGTCATCAAGGTGGAAAACCCTGACGGCGGCGACCATACCCGCGCCGCGGCCAACCGACGCGGCGGGTTCTCGGCGTCGTTCCTCAACAACAACCGCAACAAGCGCTCGATCGTGCTGGACCTGAAGGCGTCGGCCGGGGTGGCGACACTGAAGCGGCTGATCGCCGGCGCCGATGTGTTCATCCAGAATTTTCGTAGCGGCGTGATCGACCGGATGGGTTTCGGCGAAGCCGACGTGCGGGCATTGGCGCCGGACATCGTCTACGTCTCGATCAGTGGCTTCGGCGAGCAGGGTCCGTTCGCGCAGAAGCCGGTGTACGACCCGCTGATCCAGGCGCTGTCCGGCCTCGCCAGCATCCAGGGCGGCTCCGACCATGAACGGCCGCGGCTGGTGCGCACCATCGTGCCCGACAAGCTGACCGGCGTGGTGGCGGCGCAGGCGATCACCGCGGCGCTGCTGGCGCGCGAGCGGACCGGGCAGGGGCAGCATGTGCGGCTCTCGATGCTGGATGCGGTGGTGGCGTTCCTGTGGGGCTCCGACATGGGCAGCCAGACCTTCGTCGGTGACGAACTGCCGCAGCAGGAGGCGGCCAGCTTCATCGACCTGATCTATCAGACGGAAGACGACTACATCAGCGCAGCGGTGCAGACCGATCGCGAGTGGGTGGCGCTGACACGGGCGCTGGATCGGCCGGAATGGCTGGAAGATCCGCGCTTCGCCACGCCGGCGCTGCGCCAGAAGCACATCAACGAGCGGTTGGCGATGACGCAGGAGGTGTTGCGCACGCGCCCCGCCGCGGAGTGGCTGGAGCGGTTGACGGCGGCCGGTGTTCCCTGTGCGCCGGTGCTGACGCGCAGCCGGATGATCGAGCACCCGCAGGTGGTGGCGAACGGCATCGTCGTGGAGACCGAGCATCCCGGTGCCGGCCGCCTGCGCCAGGCCCGTCCGGCGGCGCGGTTCTCTGCCACGCCAACCAGCGTGCGCCGCGGCGGTCCCGCGTTGGGCGAGCATACCGACGAAATCCTGGCCGAGATCGGCTACACGGCAGGTATCGAGGCATGATCGATTTCTACTACTGGCCGACGCCGAACGGCTGGAAGGTGTCGATCATGCTGGAGGAATGCGGCCTGCCATACCGGGTGGTGCCGGTGAATATCGGCAAGGGCGATCAGTTCAAGCCGGAGTTCCTGGCGATCAGCCCCAACAACCGCATGCCTGCGATCGTCGATCATGACGCCGATGGCGAGACGGTGCCGGTGTTCGAATCAGGCGCCATCCTGCTGCATCTGGCCGAGAAGTCGGGACAGTTCATGCCGACCGACCGGCGCGGGCGAAAGCAGACGCTGGAGTGGCTGTTCTGGCAGGTCGGCAATCTCGGGCCGATGGCGGGGCAGCTCAGTCATTTCGTGAACTATGCGCAGGGCGAGCATAGCTATTCGCACCAACGCTACGCCAATGAATACAACCGCTGCCTCGGTGTGCTGGAGCGTCGGCTCGAGGGACGTGACTACATTCTCGACGAATACTCGATCGCCGACATGGCGTCGTTTCCGTGGGTGCTGATCTCGAAGCCGCTGGGTCAGGCGCTGGACGATTTCCCCAACGTCGCGCGCTGGCGCGAGACGATCAAGCAACGGCCGGCGGTGCAGCGTGGCATCGATCTCGGCAAGGAATTGCGCCGGCGCGCGCCGCCGAGCGAGGCGGAGCGGCAGATCCTGTTCAATCAGACGGCGAAACATCCGATCTGACGCATCGCGTCGCCGTCGCCGTCGCGCGCACACCGTTGCTGTCCCGGTCGATCTGCGGCAGAACGCGGACAATAGTGGGAGGTGCGCGCATGAGGTTCTGGACATCCGCCGTCGCGGCAGCCTGCCTGGTGGCCGGCGCCGGCACGACAGCGCTCGCGCAGACGGTGAAGCTGGGCATCGTCGATACCTATTCCGGACCATTCGCCGCCGTGGGCGAACTGCTCGACCGCGGCATCCGGCTCTACGTGAAGCAGCACGAGAAGGACCTGCCGCCAGGCGTGAAGCTGGAGATCATTCGCCGCGATGACACCGGGCCCAATCCGGAGGTCGCCAAGCGCATGGCGCAGGAACTGATCACCCGCGACCACGTGCAGCTTCTGGCCGGCACGGTCTACACGCCGAACGCGCTGGCGATCGCACCGCTGGCGACGGAGGCAAAGGTGCCGTTCATCATCATGAATGCCGGCACCGCGATGATCACCACCAAGTCGCCCGTACATCGCCCGCACGTCGTTCACCATGTGGCAGTCGAGCTATCCGCTGGGCCAGTGGGCGGCGAAGAACGGCATCAAGAAGGTATTCACGTCGGTCACCGACTATGGGCCCGGGATCGACGCCGAGGCGGCGTTCACCAAGGGCTTCACCGATGCCGGCGGGCAGATCGTCGGCTCCGTGCACATGCCGCTGGCCAATCCCGACTATGTGCCCTTCATGCAGCGCGCCAAGGACGCCGGACCCGATGCGGTGTTCGTGTTCGTTCCCGGCGGCAAGGATGCGACGGCGCTGATGAAGACGTTCGGCGAACTCGGACTGAAGGCGGCGGGGATCAAGCTGATCGGCACCGGCGACATCACCACCGATGAAGAACTGCAGAACATGGGTGACGTGGCACTCGGCGTGGTGACCGCGTTCCACTATTCCGCGGCAGGCGACCGGCCGGCCAATCAGGCGTTCGTCAAGGCGTACCAGGCCGAGTTCGGCGCAACTGAGCAGCCCGCCTTCGAGGTGGTCGGCGCCTATGACGGCATGGCCGCGATCTTCCACGCCATCATCGCGCAGCAGGGCAACATCGATCCCGAGAAGACGATGGAGTTGCTGAAGGGCTGGAAGAACGATGCCAGCCCGCGCGGGCCGATCATGATCGATCCCGACACGCGCGACATCGTGCAGAACGAATACATCCGCCGGATCGAGAAGGTGAACGGGCAGTTGGCCAACGTTGAGTTCGAAACGATACCGATGGTCAAGGACCCGTGGAAGGAGATCAACCACCTGAAATGATCCCGCCTGTCATCGCCCGCAGCGACGCGGGAAGCGGGCAGCCCCGATGGAAGCCCTGACCTCCATCCTGTTCCATGGCCTCGCCTATGCGATGATCCTCTACATCGTCTCGGTCGGCCTGTCCGTGACCATGGGCCTGATGGGCTTTGTCAACCTGGCGCACGGCGTGTTCGCGATGGCCGGCGGCTACGTCACCGTGACGCTGATGAACACCTACGCGGTGCCGTTCGGCCTCGCGCTGCTGGCGGCGTTCATCGCGATCGCGCTGATCAGCGTGGTGCTCGAACGCACCCTCTACGCTCGCCTGTATGGCGCAAGCGAACTGGAGCAGGTGCTGTTCACCATCGGCCTGATCTTCATGTCGGTCGCCATCGTGCGCTACCTGTGGGGCCCGTTGCCGCAGCCCATCCATCTGCCCGCCATGCTCAGCGGCCAGCTCGATCTCGGCTTCCGCAGCTTCCCGATGTATCGCTCCTTCCTGATCGCCGTCGGCTTCGTGCTGATCGCGCTGCTCTGGCTCGGCGTCGAGCGCACCAACTTCGGCGCCCAGCTGCGCGCCGCAGTCGACAACCGCCGCATGGCCGAATTGATCGGCATCGACACGCGCCGCCTGTTCTCGCTCGCCTTCGCCCTCGGCTCCGGCCTCGCGGCACTCGGCGGCGGTCTCGGCGCCGACATCCTGGCGATCTATCCCGGCTACGCCACCGAGTATCTCGTCTACTTCCTGATGGTCGTCGCGATCGGCGGCCTCGGCTCGCTGCGCGGTCCGTTCGTCGCCGCGCTGCTGCTGGGCTTCGGCGACACCGCGTGCAAATACCTGGTGCCGGAACTCGGCGCCTTCTTCGTGTTCGCCGCCATGATCGTCCTGTTGCTGTGGCGCCCCGCGGGCCTGTTCGGTCGCGCCTGAGTGTCACCCGTCGACGCGCTGATCCGCCGCCACCGCCTGCGCGCGATCGAACTGCTGCCCTGGGTCATCGCGATCGCCGCTTACTTCGGCTTCGACGACTACCTGTCTCTCGGCAGCCAGATCCTGATCATGATCCTGTTCGCGCTGTCGCTGGATCTGGTGCTCGGCTACGCCGGCATCGTCACGCTTGGCCATTCCGCATTCTTCGGCGTCGGCGCCTATGCCGCCGGCATCTACGCGGTGCGCGTCTCCGGCGAACCGCTGTCCGGCCTGCTGGTCGGTGCCGCCGCCGCCGCCGCGGTCGGATGGGCGTCGGGTCTCGTCATCCTGCGCACCCAAGGCCTCACGCTGCTGATGCTGACCCTCGCCGATCACCGCATTGCTGGCCGAGGCCGCGAACAAGGCGAGCTTCGTCACCGGCGGCGCCGATGGGCTGCAAGGCGTGGACATCGATCCGATCCTCGGCATCTTCCGCTTCGACCTGTTCGGTCGCACCGCCTATCTCTATTGCCTGGCCGTGCTGTTCGTCGCCTGGCTGTTCGCGCGCCGCCTGGTGCACTCGCATTCGGCCGCTCGCTGGTCGGCATCCGCGAGAACACCGCCCGCATGCATGCGATCGGCTCGCCGGTGCGGCGGCGACTGATCACCGTCTACACGATATCCGCTGCACTCGCCGGCATCGCCGGCGCATTGCTGGCACAGACCACGCAGTTCGTCGGCCTCACCGTGCTTGGCTTCCAACGCTCCGGCGAGATCGTCATCATGCTGGTGTTCGGCGGCATCGGCCGGCTGTACGGCGCCTTCGTCGGCGCCAGCCTCTACATGATCGCGCAGGACCAGCTGGCGAAACTCGAGCCGGCGTTCTGGTATTTCTGGATCGGCCTGCTGCTGGTGCTGCTGGTGATGTTCGCGCGCGGCGGCGTGCTCGGCCTGATCGATCGGCTGCTGCGCCGATGACACCGGCACTGGAAACCATCGGCCTGCACCAGCGCTTCGGCGCGCTGATCGTGGCGAACGACATCCATTTCCGCCTCGAGGCCGGTGCGCGCCACGCGTTGATCGGCCCGAACGGCGCCGGCAAGACGACGTTCATCAACCTGATCACCGGCCGGCTGCCGCCATCGGCAGGCCGCATCCTGCTCGGCGGCGAGGACATCACCGCATCTGCCGCAGGCGGCACGCGTGCGCCGCGGGCTCGGCCGGACGTTCCAGATCAACACGCTGTTTCGCGGCCTGTCGGTGCTGGAGAATGTCTGCTCTCGCCGTCGCCGAACATGCCGGCATCGGCGGCGACATGCTGCCGCTCGGTCGGCGTCGCGTCGCGCGTCGCTGGAACAGGCCTATGCACTGCTCGAACGTCTGCGCATCGCGGATGATGCGCTGGTTCCGGTGACAGGAACTGCCTTACGGCAAGCAGCGTCTGGTGGAGATCGCCATCGCGCTCGGTCTGCGGCCGACGGTGCTGCTGCTGGACGAACCGGCCGCCGGCGTGCCGTCGGCGGAAAGCGCGATCATCCTCGAGGTGATCGAACAGCTCCCGCGCGACATCGCGGTGCTGATCATCGAGCACGATATGGAGCTGGTGTTCCGCTTCGCCCGCCGCATCACGGTGCTGGTGCAGGGCAGCGTTCTGGTCGAGGGAACCCCGGCGGAGATCGCCGCCGATGCGCGCGTGCGCGAGGTCTATCTCGGCGAGCGCCAGCATGGCTGACTGCCTCGCGCTGCACGACGTGTCGGCGGGCTACGGCGAGACCGTGGTGCTGGAACGCGTCTCGCTCAGCGTGACGGACGGCGGCACGTTGGCGGTGCTGGGACGCAATGGTGTCGGCAAGATCGACGCTGCTGGCGACGGTGCTTGGCCACACCACACTGCATGCCGGACGCATCGCATTCCGTGGCCGGTCGATCGAGCGGCTGCGACCGTTCCAGCGCGCGCGTCTCGGCATCGGCTATGTGCCGCAGGAACGCGAGATCTTTCCGTCGCTGAACGTCGACGAGAACCTGGGCGTCGCCGCGCGCGGCGGCACACGCTGGACGCGCGAGCGCATCTACGAACTGTTCCCGTCGCTTGCGGCTCGCCGCCGCAACATGGGCAACCAGCTTTCCGGCGGCGAGCAGCAGATGCTGGCGATCGGGCGTGCGCTGATGGGCAATCCGTCGCTGCTGCTGCTCGACGAACCGCTGGAGGGACTGGCGCCGATCATCGTCGATGCGCTGCTCGCCGCGCTGCACCGCCTGCGTCAGGACGACGGGCTTGCCATCGTGCTGGTCGAGCAGCATGCGCGCCTGGCGCTGGAATTCGCCGGGCACGCGATCGTTCTGGATCGCGGCAGGCTGGTCTACGACGCCGCCAGCCAGCCACTGCTCGATGATCCACGGCGGCTGGCTGGACTGATCGGTGTGGGGTGATGTTTCGTCACCCGATTCAGGCTGGCGCCACGCGTCGAACGCCACGGGTCAGCAGCGTCAGGGCAATGCCGGCGTTGAGCAGGTTCCACAACGCGCCGTTGGCAAACGCGGCGCTGTAGGATCCGGTGACATCGAAGATTACGCCGGAGACCCAACCGCCGAACGCCATGCCGAACAGCGTCGCCATGATCACCACGCCGAACCGCATCCCGGCCTCTCGCGCCGGCAGGTATTCGCGGATCACGATAGCATAGCTCGGCACGATGCCGCCCTGCACCAGGCCGAACAGCGCGGAAATCACGTAGAGCGATGGAAGCCCGTTGAAGCCGAGATACAGCAGAAGTGCCAGCATCTGCCCGATCGAGCCCAGCAGCAGAGTTGGCAGTCCGCCGATCCGGTCAGCGATAAAGCCGGTGCCGACGCGGCTGATGATGCCAAAGCCGAGCATCACCGACAGCATCTCCGCGCCGCGCGTGACGCCGTAGCCGAGATCGCCGCAATAGGCGACGATGTGCACCTGCGGCATCGACATTGCGACGCAGCAGCAGAAGCCTGCGATCGCCAGCACGATCTGCAGTGCAGTCGGTGACATGCCGAGTGAAGCCTGCGACGACGCAATGCCATGCGTCGCGCTGTGCTGCTGCGCCGGTGCCTTGCGGCGCAGCGCCAACGCAAGCGGGATCATTGTCACCGCGGCGATGACCCCGATGCCGAGATGCGTCTGCCGCCATCCCACCGTCTGCACGAAGTGCTGTACCAGTGGCGGCCAGATCGTGCCGGCGACATAGTTCCCCGCCGCAGCGACCGCCACCGCGGTGCCGCGTCGGCGGGTGAACCAGTGGGACACGTCGGCAACGATCGGCCCGAACGATGCAGATCCGCCGAGTAGCGCGATCAGCAGCCCGTGCGCCAGCGCGAATTGCCACAGACTGGTGGCATTGGCTGCGGCGATGTAGCCCAGGCTGAGCGCCACACCACCGATCAGCGCCGGCAGCATGATGCCGAAGCGATCCGCCATGCGTCCCATCGCCACGCCGCCGACCGCGAAGCCGAGCATCGTCAGCGTATAGGGCAACGAGGCGGTGGCACGGTCGACGCCGAATTCCGCCTGCACCGCGGGCAGCACGACCACTACGGACCACAGGCTGATACCGCCGAGGGTGCTGAGCGCCACGCCGATCGCAAGGCGAAGCCAGGCATAGGCGGACTCCGCACCTCCATCGATCGTCACGGTTGGACGTTCCTTCCCACTGACACGACAACGGCAGTGGTACTGGACTGACACGGCCTCGCCCGCCACCGTCCATTCGTCGCGCAATCAGCCGTACCACTGCTCGATTCGTTCGTCTGGAGTGGCCACGTGCCCGGCGTGCACCCGGCTTGCACCGACGCGGCAGATATTTCCTGAACCACGCCTGCCGTGGCTGCATCCCGGCGAGGCCCGATGGCGCAGGGCTCGGCTGTATCCTCGATCAGACCGCAGCCGGCCCCTCCTCCGGCAGCGGGATGAACTCGCTGCTGTCATCCGGCGGCAACTTCATCCGGCCGGACTTCCAGTCGGCTTTCGCCTGCTCGATCCGCTCCGGTCGCGACGACACGAGGTTCCACCAGATGAACCGCGGACCGATGCTCGCCCCGCCGAGCAGCATCACGCGCGCCGGTGCGCCCGCGGCCACGATCGCCGGTTCGCCGCCGTTCGCGAACACCAGCAGCCGTCCGGCCGGATACCGCGCGCCATCGTGCTCCACTGCCCCGGACACCACATACGCGGCGCGCTCCGTGTGCTCGACCGGCATCGCGATCCTCGCACCGTCGGCAAGCTCGACGTGCAGATAGAACAGCGGCGAAAACGTCTTCACGTCGTTGCTCAACCCGTAGGCGGAGCCGGCGATCAGCCGCGCCCAGACACCGTGGTCCGATGTCTCCGGCAATTGGTCCGCGTCGTGGTGCGCAAACGCCGGCGCGATCTCCTCATCCTCCCGCGGCAGCGCCACCCAGGCCTGCATGCCGTGCATCAGGCCGCCGTTCGATCGCCACGCAGGATCGGTGCGCTCGGAATGTACGATGCCTGCACCGGCAGTCATCCAGTTTACCTCGCCGGGCCGGATCTTCCGGCTGACACCAAGGCTGTCGCGGTGATGGATTTCGCCGTCGAACAGATAGGTGACGGTGGCGAGGCCGATGTGCGGATGCGGCCGCACATCGATCCCCTCGCCAGATCGGAAATCCGCCGGACCCATGTGATCGAGAAAGATGAACGGCCCGACCATGCGCCGGCGGGCGAACGGCAGCACGCGCCCGACCTCGAGCCCCCCGCCGAGATCTCTGCGTCGGCCCTCGATCACCAGATCCAGCATCTCCGTCTCCTTCGGCTACGCCGCGTCCACCAACACCACCTCGGCATCCTGCAGGCCGACGATGTCGATGCTCTCGACATCGGTGATGGCAGCGCCGTCACGCGCGTCGATACGCACACCGCCAACCTCCACCGCGCCGGTGGCAGGCACCAGATAGACATGCCGGGTGGGATCCAGCGGCACGCTGATGCGCTCGCCCGCCTTCACCGTGGCACCCATCACGCGCGCATCGGCGCGGATCGGCAATGCCGCTGCGTCACCGGCGATGCCGCTCGCCAGCGTCACGAAGTGGCCGGAGCGGTCGGCCTTGGGAAACGGCTTCGCACCCCAGGACGGCTTGCCGCCGCGCTCGGTCGGCTCGATCCAGATCTGGAAGATCCGCGTCGTCGCGTCTTCCAGGTTGTACTCGGAATGACGCACACCGGAGCCGGCCGACATCACCTGTACGTCGCCCGCCTCGGTGCGGCCGGTATTGCCCATCGAGTCCTTATGGGTGATGGCGCCCTCGCGCACATAGGTGATGATCTCCATGTCGGCGTGCGGATGCGGCGGGAACCCCGAGTTCGCGGCGATCTCGTCGTCGTTCCATACCCGCAGCGCGCCCCAGTTCATGCGCGCGGGATCGTAGTAGTTGGCAAACGAGAAATGGTGCTTCGCGTTCAGCCAGCCGTGGTTCGCGCCACCCAGCTCGGCGAACTTCCTGCGTTCGATCATGCCAGTGCTCCTGTTCAGTCGGGGCGAAACATGGTGCTCGACGCTGGCGTGCAAAACAGAAAGGATGGAAAGACATCGTTTCTGATTTGGGGGCATCGGAATGAGCCTGCCCGACCTGGAAGCCTGGGCGGTCTTTGCCAAGGTGGCCGAGACCGGCTCGTTTGCCGCTGCCGCCGCGGAGCTGCGCCTGTCCGGTCCGACTGTGTCGAAGGCCATACAGCGGCTCGAGGCACGGCTGGGGGAGAAGCTGATTCACCGGACCTCGCGCCGTTTCGCGCTGACCGAGGCCGGGCGGGTGCTCGCGGTGCGCGCGGCACGCATCCTGGCCGAAGGCGAGGCGGCCGAGGCCGAGGCGCACGCCAGCTCGGCGGTGCCGCGTGGCCGCGTGCGGCTGGCCGCGCCGATGTCGTTCGGCCTGCGGCATGTTGCGCCGGCGCTGCCGGAGTTCCTGGCGGCCTATCCCGAGGTCTCGGTCGATCTCCAGCTCGATGACAGGGTTGTCGATCTGATCGCCGGCGGCATCGATGTCGCGGTCCGCATCGCCGATCTGGCAGATTCCAGCCTGATCGCCCGCCGGCTATGCCCGGTGCGCCGCTGGGTGGTCGGCGCGCCCGACTATTTCGCCCGGCACGGCCGGCCCAGCCATCCGCGCGATCTGCGGCATCACGCGTGTCTCGGCTATCTGTATCTCGCGACCGGCGAGACCTGGCGGTTCACCGATGCCAACGGCACCGAGGAGATGGTGATCGTGAAGGGGCCGCTCAGCGCGACCAACGCCGAGGCATTGGGCTTCGCAGCGGAGGCTGGCTGCGGGGTGGCGCTGCAGCCGGACTTTGTCGTCTGGGACGCGGTGCGAGCGGGGCGGCTCGAGATCGTGCTGAACGACTGGTCGGCGCCGGCGCTGGCTTTGCATCTGATCACCCCGGCCGGCGGACCAAGGCCAACCCGCGTTGCCGTACTGCTGGATTTCCTGGCGCGACGCTTCACCATGGGTGCCGCGCCATGGACCACCGCATCGGATGGTGGCGGCGGGCGGATCTGAACCACCGACCCGTCAACGTGCTTCCCCCGCGATGAATTTCAGCGCTCGTAAAGCATGCAAGCCTAGACTGGCACCGCATCGTGAGTTGCAAGCTATGAGTTTGAGCATCCTTCCATTCTCGTTGCAGCTGCCAGCCGGCTACAGTTTCACAACGGACAACCCCGCTACGCAGGACGCGTCGGTTTCGAGCACCACGCCCGCGTCCGCAGTTGCGACATCAACCACTCCTGCCTCGAGCTCAGCGCCGGTTGACGTAATCAGCATCAGCAATGCACTCGTAGCTGGCAACTTCACCGCCCAGGCTGGCGACAGCTACCGGATGGTCGGTCTGTTCAAGGCCGGCGCAGCATCCGGACAGACGATCGCCGGATATCGCGTGGCGCTGGGCGATGGCGGCGGCACCGGCGGGCAGCTCTGGCTGGCCGGCAACAATGTCACCGGCCAGACCGATTTCACTGCCGATGAGTTCGCGCAGCTGACCTACGTCACCGGCACCGCTGGCTCGCAGAGCCTTACCGTGGTTGCCCAGACCGGCACGCGGCTGGCGAACGGCACGCTGACGCGGGAGATCGACAGCCCGGCGGTGCAGATCGCCGCGAACGTCACCGGCACCCGCTCGATCAACGCGATGAACGCCCTGGCGACCCAGCTGGCCGCCACCGATCCCGATGCCGACATCGCCAGCATTGCGCAGCAGGCCGGGATCTTCACCGGCTGGAGCGGAGCGGCCCAACCCACCTTGCAGACCGCGGGCAACTTCACCGCCCAGGCTGGCGACAGCTACCGGATGGTCGGTCTGTTCAAGGCCGGCGCAGCAGCCGGACAGACGATCGCCGGATATCGCGTGGCGCTGGGCGATGGCGGCGGCACCGGCGGGCAGCTCTGGCTGGCCGGCAACAATGTCACCGGCCAGACCGATTTCACCGCCGACGAGTTCGCGCAGCTGACCTACGTCACCGGCACCGGCGGCTCGCAGAGCCTTACCGTGGTTGCCCAGACCGGCACGCGGCTGGCGAACGGCACGCTGACGCGAGAGATCGACAGCCCGGCGGTGCAGATCGCCGCGAACGTCACCGGCACTCGCTCGATCAACGCGATGAACGCCCTGGCGACCCAGCTGGCCGCCACCGATCCTGATGCCGACATCGCCAGCATTGCGCAGCAGGCCGGGATCTTCACCGGCTGGAGCGGAGCGGCCCAACCCACCTTGCAGACCGACGGCAACTTCACCGCCCAGGCTGGCGACAGCTACCGGATGGTCGGTCTGTTCAAGGCCGGCGCAGCATCCGGACAGACGATCGCCGGATATCGCGTGGCGCTGGGCGATGGCGGCGGCACCGGCGGGCAGCTCTGGCTGGCCGGCAACAATGTCACCGGCCAGACCGATTTCACCGCCGACGAGTTCGCGCAGCTGACCTACGTCACCGGCACCGGCGGCTCGCAGAGCCTTACCGTGGTTGCCCAGACCGGCACGCGGCTGGCGAACGGCACGCTGACGCGAGAGATCGACAGCCCGGCGGTGCAGATCGCCGCGAACGTCACCGGCACTCGCTCGATCAACGCGATGAACGCCCTGGCCACCCAGCTGGCCGCCACCGATCCTGATGCCGACATCGCCAGCATTGCGCAGCAGGCCGGGATCTTCACCGGCTGGAGCGGAGCGGCCCAACCCACCTTGCAGACCGACGGCAACTTCACCGCCCAGGCTGGCGACAGCTACCGGATGGTCGGTCTGTTCAAGGCCGGCGCAGCATCCGGACAGACGATCGCCGGATATCGCGTGGCGCTGGGCGATGGCGGCGGCACCGGCGGCCAGCTCTGGCTGGCCGGCAACAATGTCACCGGCCAGACCGATTTCACCGCCGATGAGTTCGCGCAGCTGACCTATGTCGCCGGCACCGCTGGCTCGCAGAGCCTTACCGTGGTTGCCCAGACCGGCACGCGACTGGCGAACGGCACGCTGACGCGGGAGATCGACAGCCCGGCGGTGCAGATCGCCGCGAACGTCACCGGCACTCGCTCGATCAACGCGATGAACGCCCTGGCCACCCAGCTGGCCGCCACCGATCCCGATGCCGACATCGCCAGCATTGCGCAGCAGGCCGGGATCTTCACCGGCTGGAGCGGAGCGGCCCAACCCACCTTGCAGACCGCGGGCAACTTCACCGCCCAGGCTGGCGACAGCTACCGGATGGTCGGTCTGTTCAAGGCCGGCGCAGCAGCCGGACAGACGATCGCCGGATATCGCGTGGCGCTGGGCGATGGCGGCGGCACCGGCGGGCAGCTCTGGCTGGCCGGCAACAATGTCACCGGCCAGACCGATTTCACCGCCGATGAGTTCGCGCAGCTGACCTACGTCACCGGCACCGGCGGCTCGCAGAGCCTTACCGTGGTTGCCCAGACCGGCACGCGGCTGGCGAACGGCACGCTGACGCGAGAGATCGACAGCCCGGCGGTGCAGATCGCCGCGAACGTCACCGGCACCCGCTCGATCAACGCGATGAACGCCCTGGCCACCCAGCTGGCCGCCACCGATCCTGATGCCGACATCGCCAGCATTGCGCAGCAGGCCGGGATCTTCACCGGCTGGAGCGGAGCGGCCCAACCCACCTTGCAGACCGCGCTGGCGGTGGAACCTCCGGTATCCCTGGGGGCGCTTGAGGCGACCGCCGGCGCATACCAGTCGGCCGGCTCGAATACGTCGCAGCCGGCTACTGACCTCTCATCGTTTTATCCGACCGCGATAGCCAGCGCGGAATCCCCTGGCAACTTCGCCAGCCCCGGAGGTCCAGTGGCCACCGCGCTGCTGCTGCTGGGCGGCGTGGCTGTGGGGGCGTTCCAAACCGTTGACGATCTTACCGCGCAGGCACTGGCCATCAGAGCCTACAACACCACAAAGACCCTCTGACGCCGACGACATCCGCGCAGCAACGAATTGCGCGCACGCACCGGCGTGTGCGGCGGCGATCGCGCGCTGAATAGCGGTTCCATTTGCTTCCGTCCGGTTTGAGGCGAAAGATCAGCTATTTCAGCCAGTTATCGGGTGTACCGGAATAAACCGGCGGATCGGCCTCGGCACTTTTCAGGCCGGCTCCTTTGCGGAACCACCCCAAGGGTTAGCGATCTCGCCCCCGTATCCGGCAAAATCCGCCACGTTGCGGGTGGCAAGGACTGCACCGCGGGATCGGGCGATCGCGGCAATCTGAACGTCCGCCTGTGACATCGGCCGGCCAGCCTGGCGGCGGCCGGTAGCCAGGGGGACGAACGCCTAGGCAGCTTCCGAGTCGAAGGGCAGAATACGGCCGCGAAAGTGGGTCTCGAACGCGGTGCGGACGGCCCGTGCCAACCCCTCTCGCCGCTTCCCTTCCGGCACCAGTGCCATGGAGGATTTCCGCTTGCGTGACGGCGGAAATGAACACGGTCGCAGCAGGGAGGGCATTGATCGCCGTGACAAGGTTCTTTGGTTCCGGCGGCTTCTGATTGAGTGACGAGCGCAAAATGTCACGCGCCTCGTCCTCCATCGAGCGGCCATGAACCGCCGCCTGAATACGCAGACGGGATTTCAGCGAGTCGTCCAGGTTGCGGATGGTGATGCTCGCCACGGAAGCGCCTCTGTCAGCATTGATGAGATATGGCACCTCGCTCCAGAGCAACTTCGGGCACCATCGTGTCTCGCCAACCGGGCGACGGTGGCCAATCAGGATGCGCAATAAAAAACGCGTTCACGGTTCCCCACCTGCGCCCCGGATTTTCCCATGGGGGCCATCCGAGCTTCGCTTCGGCGTATAACTCCTTGATCTGATTGGTAGCGGCGGGCGGATTTGAACCACCGACCAAGGGATTATGATTCCCCTGCTCTACCGCTGAGCTACGCCGCCATCCGATCCGAAGGGCAGGGGAGATAGTCTGCCGTCCCCCGCCGCGTCAACTGCCGCCGCCGCCGCGGTCCGGCAGATGAAGCCGCCGCCCAGCACACGCGAGCCAGCGTAGAACACGCAGGCCTGTCCGGGCGCCGGCAGAGCAGGCGCATCGAGCCACACCACCGCCCCGGCCGTCAGCTCGGCGCAAGTGGGTGACACGGTCGCCGGCTGCGGCGCCTCTCTCGCGCGCAGCTTCACCTGGCACGCCAGCGATCCATTGGACGGCGGCACCAGCCAGTTCACCTCACGCAATCGCACCACTCGCGTGCCTGCGTCGCGTGGCCCCACGATCACCCGTCGCCGCGTCGGATCGAGCGCAACCACGGTCTGGCGCGTCCCGCGATCCATCGCCGCCGCCTCCAGCCGCTTGCCTTGACCAACCGTGTAGCGCGCGATTCCGTCATGCCGGCCCAGCACCCGGCCGTCCCGATCGACAATGTCGCCCGCTTCGCCGGCGTCCGGCCGCAGCCGTACCACCGTGTCGGCGTAGTGCCCCGACATGACGAAGCAGATGTCCTGGCTGTCGGGCTTGGCGGCCACCGGCAGACCGAGCCGTTCCGCTTCGGCGCGCACCGTCCGCTTGTCGACCATCTCCCCCAGCGGAAACAGCGTGAACGCAAGCTGCTCGCGCGTGGTGGCGAACAGGAACCAGCTCTGATCGCGCGCGTGGTCGGCGGCGCGGTGCAGTTCCGGCCCCTCCGGGCCATCGATCCGCCGCACGTAGTGCCCGGTCGCCAGCCGTTCGGCCCCGAGGCCATGGGCCAGCGCGGCAAGGTCGGCAAACTTCACCGTCTGGTTGCAGCGTATGCAGGGCACCGGCGTCTCACCGGCCGCATAGCTGTCGGCGAAGTCGCGGATCACCGCATCGGCGAACCGCGTCTCGGCGTCGATCACGTAGTGCGGGATGCCGAGATGATCCGCCACCCGGCGCGCATCGTGGATATCCTGGCCGGCGCAACACGCGCCCTTCCGTCCGGCCGCCGCGCCGTGGTCGTACAGCTGCAGCGTGACGCCGATCACCTCGTGGCCCGCCTCGTGCAGCAGCCCGGCGACGGTGCTGCTGTCCACCCCGCCCGACATCGCGACCAGGATGCGCATGGCGCTATTCGTTCAGCAGATTGCGGGTGCCGGCGGGCAGCTTCACCACCAGGCCATCCAGCGCCTCGGTGATCACGAGCTGGCAGCCGAGCCGCGAGGTTTCGGTCAGGCCGAACGCAAGGTCCAGCATATCCTCCTCGTCCTCCGTCGGTTCGGCGAGCTTCCTGGACCAGGCAGGATCGACGATGACATGGCAGGTGGAGCAGGCGAGCGAGCCCTCGCACGCTCCCTCGATATCGACGCCGTGCTGGTGCGCGATCTCCAGCACCGAGAGGCCGAGTGGCGCATCCACGTCGCGGTGCGTGCCATCGCGCTCGATGAAGGTCATCCTTGGCATGTGGCCAATCGGTTCCGTTCAGGCCTGGGCGAATCGTTCGATGCCGGGAGCCGGCGCCCCGTCATGCGCCGCAGCCAGCGCCGCCGCCGCATAGTCGATATCGGCGGGCGAGGTAAAGCGTCCGATCCCGATCCGCAAGGTGCGCGCGGCCGCGGCGTCGCTCAGCCCCAGCGCCCGCAGCACGTAGGATGGCTCGATCGTGGCCGAGGAACAGGCGGATCCGGTGGACACGCAGAGGTCGGGCACGCGCGCCATCAGGTCCGCCGCGGTGGCGGCGGGGAAGCTGAGGTTCAGGTTGCCGGGGATCCGCGCTGCCATGCTGCCGTTCACTGCGATGCCGGGGATCGCCGTCCGCAGCCGGTCCAGCAGGCTGTCGCGCAGGCCGGCAAGCCGCTGCGTCTCCGCCGCCATTTCGATCTGTGCCAGGCGACAGGCCTCGCCTATTCCGACGATCAAGGGTGCGGGCAGGGTGCCCGAGCGAAGTCCGCGCTCCTGCCCGCCACCGGAGAACAGCGGGGTCAGCCGCACGCGCGGCCGCCGCCGGACATACAGCGCGCCGACGCCCTTCGGGCCGTAGATCTTATGGCCGCTGATCGACGCCAGGTCGACCTTCCAGCCGGTCAGGTCGAGCGGAATCTTGCCCGCTGCCTGGGCGATGTCGGTGTGAAACAGCGCGCCGGCCTGCTTGGCGATGGCAGCGAGTGCGGCGATGTCCTGCACCACGCCGATCTCGTTGTTCACCGCCATGACGCTGACCAGCAGCGTCGGTACCTGCAGCGCCGCGCGCAGCACATCGGGATCCAGCAGCCCGTCCGGGCGCACCGGCAGGAACACCGGCTCGAACCCCTCGTCCGCCAGATCGGCCACCGATTCGAGGACGCATTTGTGCTCGGTCGCCACGGTGACTATCCGCCGCCGCTCGTTGCCGGCGCGCAGCGCGAAGCGGGCGGCACCCTTGATGGCGATGTTGTTGCTCTCGGTGGCGCCGGAGGTGAACACCAGCTCCTTGGCATCGGCGCCGATCAGCGCGGCGACATGCGCCGCGAGCGTCCTCGACCGCGGCTTCCGCCTCGGTGCCCATCACGTGCTCGACGCTGTGCGGGTTGCCGTAGTGCTCGGTGAACCAGGGCAGCATCGCTGCCACCACGCGGGGATCGCAGCGGGTGGTCGCCTGGTTGTCCAGATAGACCGGGCGGTTCGGGCGTGGCGGAGGTCCTGTCATGGCGGCCAATGTGGGTTCAGGCGGCGCGCGACGCCAGCACCTCGCGCAGCCGGCCCGCCATGCGCGGGTAGGCGGCGGCGAAGGCAGCGACGTCGGCCGCGGTTGCGTTCCACGGCAGAGAGACCCGGATCGCCTGGCCGGCGAGCGGACCGAGCCCCATCGCCGCCAGCACATGGCTCGCGGTCACCTTGCCGGAGCTGCAGGCGGCGCCGGCACTGACCGCGATTCCGTCGAGGTCGAGCGCGATCACCTGTGCGTCGGCGCGCACGCCAGGCAGCGCCAGGCAGGTGGTGTTGGCCAACCGCGCCGCACCGGCACCGCAGATCATGGCGCCGGCTGCCACGGCGGCGGCCTCGATCGCATCGCGCAATGGCGCCAGCCGGGCGGCGCCCGCGGCAATCGACGCCGCGGCGGCAAATCCGGCGATTGCGGGCAGCGGAGGAGTGCCGCCCCGGCGGCCGCGTTCCTGACCGCCGCCGGCGATCAGCGGTGTGATCGCGGCAACGTCGGGTGCCAGCAGCAAGGCGCCGGCGCCGGTCGGGCCGCCCAACTTGTGCGACGAGATGGCGATGCTGTGCGCGCCGAGCTCGGATCGGCGGACATCGATCCGCCCCGCCGCCTGCACCGCATCGACGTGCAGCCAGGCTCCGTGGCGCCGGCAGAGTTCGGCGGCCTCCGCGACCGGCTGGATCGTGCCCGTCTCATTGTTCGCGAGCATCAGGCAGACCAGTGCCGGAGCGGCTTCCGACAGCCATGCCGCCAGCGTGTCGAGATCGGCCACCCCGTCGCGATCCACCGGCAGCTGCAACGCCTCGGCCGCGGCCGAGCGCACCGCGTCGTGCTCGGTGGCGCCGACGATCACCCGCCGGCCGGCACCCAGCGCATGGATCGCCAGCGCATCGGCTTCGGTGCCGCCCGAGGTGAACACCAGGTGCGGCGTCGCCACGCCAAATCGGGCGGCCAGCGACTCGCGGGCATCCTCCAGAATTCGCCGCGCCGCGCGCCCCGCGGCATGCACCGACGAAGGATTGCCGGTGACTTCCAGCGCCGCCAGCATGGCCGCACGGGCCTCGGGGCGCAGCGGCTCGGTGGCGTTGGCGTCGAGGTAGACCATGGTTAGTCGGCCGCCAGCGTCCGGCCATGGTCCGGCTTCACGGCGCGGCCCATGATCCGGCCGGCGACCACGTCGGCCAGGGTGACGCCCTGCAGAAAGAACCGGATCTGCCGGCCCAGCTCCTCCCACAGATCGTGGGTCTGGCAGCGCGTCGGCCCGGCGTCGCCGCTGCCTTCGATGCAGCCGGCACTGCCGTTCGCGCAGCGCGTCGCGCGGATCGGCTCATCGACCGCGGCGATGATGTCGGCGATGGGCATCGCGTCGGACCGCCGCGCCAGCCGATAGCCGCCGCCCGGTCCGCGCGCCGAATCCACCAGCCCGGCGCGCCGCAGCTTGCCGAACAGCTGCTCCAGGTAGGCCTGACTGAGCTTCTGCCGCGCCGCGATCTCCGCCAGGCAGATCGGTCCGCACTCGCAGCCCAGCGTCTGGCGGGTGGCCAGATCGACCATCGCCATCACCGCATAGCGCCCGCGGGTGGAAAGCTGCACCGGCTACTCCGCCGCCGCCTGGCGCTGGCGCATCTGCTCCTCTGCCAGCCGTGCGACGCGCCCCTCGAGTTCGGCCAGCTCGCAGTGCATCTGGTCGAGATCGCGCAGCAGCGGGTCGAGGCTGTCGTCGCAAGGGATGCCGTAGGGATCGAACACCGGCCCCTTGCGGCCGCGGGTCGGCGCGCGGTCCACCGGGCGCGCCGGCATGCCCACCACGGTGGTGTTGTCCGGCACGTTGTCCAGCACGACCGCATTGGCGCCGACCCGCGCGTTGTCGCCCACCGTGATCGGCCCCAGCACCTTGGCCCCGGCGCCGATGATCACGTTGTTGCCGACGGTTGGGTGTCGCTTGCCGCCGCTGGTGCGGGCGACCCCCAGGGTAACCTGGTGGTAGAAGTAGCAGTCGTCGCCGACTTCGGCGGTTTCGCCGATCACCACGCCCATGCCATGGTCGATCACCAGCCGCCGGCCGATCCTGGCGGCAGGATGGATTTCGATGCCGGTCAGCCAGCGGGCGATATGCGACGAGAACCGCCCGCAGCAGGTGCAGATCATGGCGCCATAGCCAGTGCGACAGCCGGTGCCACATGACGGCATGCACGCCTGGGTAGCACAGCAGGACCTCGAGCCAGGACCGCGCCGCGGGGTCGCGTTCCCGATATGTCCGTATCGTCTCCCGTAAGAACATGAAAGCCATGCGACAATTCCATTATGGAGTAGCCAAGCTTCTACTCTATAGTATGCGAACCCTGGGAACTGGAGCCCAATCCCGGGGGGCCGGTCGGTCGGGGGGCCGAACTGACAGTAGGAGGAAGCAAACCTTGCGGCACCATTGCCGCTCCGCATGAAGCTAGATATTCCGACCGCAGAGGTCAAGAATTCACGCGGAACTGAAAAGCAGGGGATGCGTTACCATTCTACTGTGATACCCGATCGAGCGCGGGGAGCAGGGCTAACAGGCTTATGCGGCGGGAGCGACCGAGGCCAGGGGGGCCTCGCCTCGGGTCTGCTGCTTCGACAGGAAAGCGGTTTCGGGACGCCATGCCAGAGGTGATGTTTGCCGGTCCTGACGGCCGGCTCGAGGGCCGTTACCACCACTCGAAGGAGACCGGTGCGCCGGTCGCGTTGATCCTTCATCCGCATCCGCTGCACGGCGGAACGATGAACAATCGGGTGACCTACTCGATGTATCAGTCGTTCCAGCGGCTCGGCTGCTCGGTGATGCGGTTCAATTTCCGCGGTGTCGGGCGCAGCCAGGGCCGCTATGACGGCGGCATCGGCGAGATCGGCGACGCTGCCGCGGCGCTCGACTGGATGCAGGCGGTGAACCCGAACCATGGCGGGCTGTGGATCGCCGGGTATTCGTTCGGCGCGTTCATCGGCATGCAGTTGCTGATGCGCCGGCCGGAGATCTCCGGCTGGGTCAGCGTGGCGCCGCCGGCGAACCACTACGATTTCGGCTTCCTGGCACCCTGCCCGTGCGGCGGGCTGATGCTGCACGGCGACATCGACGAGCTGGTGCCCGAGAACGCGGTGCGCAAGCTGGTCGACAAGCTGAACACCCAGAAGGGCGTCAGCATCGACTACCGGGTGTTCGAGGGCGCCGACCACGTGTTCGCCGAGCACGCCGACAGGGTCGCCGAGTCGATCGAGGACTACTGCGGCAAGTCGATCGCGCGGCGGGCGATGGCGCTGGCCGCGGACTAGGCCGGACTGTCCGCCAGCAGGCGGCGGAGCGCACGCGACGTTGCCTGGACCGTGAGGCGGCAGAACCGCATTTCGGCGGCCGCGACCGGGATCAATCCAATTCCACCCCCAGTGCCCGCGCCTGCTCGCGTTGCCAGTCGCGCACCCGCCGTTCGCGGGCGGTGAGCCGGGCGGCGGCAGGTGCCGAACCGCCATCCCGCTCGGGCCCGAGCAGCGCGAAAATGGCCGCGATCGTCAGCGCCATGACCGTATCGGTGATCTCCGCCGAGCGTCCGGGAAGCCGGGTCTCGGCCCAGCTGGTCGCGAACAACAGCGCGGCCGTGAGCAGGGCTGCCGGCAGCCGGCGGCCGAGGACATCGCCGATCAGATAGATCATGCTGCCGTACAGGAAGAACTTCTCCAGGAACGCCAAAGTATCGACCGTCAGCGAACCCTGCATCATGCCGAGGAACGGGATCCAGCCGAATTGGTGCCCGACGGTCTGGAACGTGAACGGTTCCAGCCGCAGCGCGACGACGTAGCAGCACAGCGCCAGTGCGGCCGCGCCGGTCCGCAACCGTGCGGGAGCCACCAGCAGGAGCAGCAGCCAGATCCCGAATGCCAGAGCGGCGCCGACCGGTTCCGCCAGCCTGAGACCAAGGTCGACAATCATCACCTGGGCGCTCATCGCGGCGATCGCGAACAGCGGCGCGACGAACGCGGACCACCGCCGGCGTAGCACCGCCTCGACCAGCGCGTAGAGAGTGAGCCAGACCGCGGTCTGGCGGAACAGGTCGTAGCCGGTGAGCGACGGCGTCAGCACGACCGGCTTCAGCGCATTCCAGTACTTGTGCAGATCGATCGTCGGCACATACGGATACAGACGATAGGCCAGCCATGACAGGATCAGCAGAGCCGGGACGGGACGCGCGGTCACTTCACCGAGCAACGGCACCCGGAAGCTCGCGCCGATCGCGATTGCAACGAGACCGCCCAGCAGCGTGCCGAGAGTATTGGTGACCAGGTCGCTGAAGTTCGTGACGCGTCCGACATCATAGTACTGGGTCAGCTCCATGCTCAGCGACATCAGACCGCCGATCGCGGTGGCGAGTGCGAGTACTCCGAGCCGGCGGGAGGCGCCGCGGGAACCAAGCAGGAAGAAGCAGCCGAACGGCATGTACAACAGGACGTTGGCCACCGCATCGCTCCGGCTTGGCCGATCCCAGACGCTGCCCAGCAAGGTTGCCAGCGGTCCAACGCCGCCCGGCGGGACCCGGAACTCGAACGGATACAGCGAGCCATAGATGATCACCGCCGCCATGCCGAAGGTGACCAGCCAGAGCCTTGCCTGTGGTCCGGGTCGGGGCATCACGCTCTGCCGGGTTCGGCCATCCTGCCGCCGGTCATCGGGTGCGGCGCGCCGGTGGTGCCGGGGAAGCTGATTGGCAGCCCGGCGCGGGTGCGCGCGGCGAGGAAGCCGAAGCATTGCGCCTCGATCGCATCGCCGTCCCAGCCCATGGCCTCCACCGGGTCGACCGGCACACCCAGCCGGGCCCGCAGCGCCACCATGATCGCGGGATTATGTCGCCCGCCGCCGGTGACCAACCACCGTGCCGGCGGTGCCGGCAGCGCGGCGGCGGCGACCGCGGCGGCGATGAACGCCACCAGTGTTGCCGCACCGTCGGCCGGTGACAGGCGCTCGAGGCCGCTCGTGGCGAGCGAGGCGGCGAAATCCAGCCGGTCGAGCGATTTCGGCGGCGGCCGCGAGAAGTACGGGTCCGCCAGCAACCGGTCCAACACCACGTCAACCGTCCGGCCCGACCTGGCGAGCGCGCCATCGCGGTCGAAGGCGGCGCCGGCGTGGCGTGCGGTCCAGTCGTCCAGCGGTCCGTTGCCCGGACCGGTATCGAAGGCGACCAGCTCGGCGTCGGCGCCGATCCAGGTGACGTTCGCCACGCCGCCGATGTTCAGCACCGCCAGCGGCTTCGCCACATCGCGCGCCAGCGCTGCGTGATAGACCGGCGCAAGCGGTGCGCCCTGTCCGCCCGCCGCCACGTCCGCGGCGCGGAAGTCGTGCGCCACCGGGATGCCGGTGCGCCTGGCGAGTTCGGCGGCGTCGCCGATCTGCCAGGTCCGTCGCCGGTCCGGCTGGTGCAGGATGGTCTGGCCGTGGAAGCCGATCAGGTCCGCCGGTCGTCCGATCGCGGCCACCGCGCGCACGTGGTAATCCGTCAGCCGCGCCACCGCGCTGTTCAGCTGCGGGTCGTCCGGGTCCAGCGTCGGCGCATGGTCCAGGATGTGGCGCAGATCGGCGCGCAGCCGATCGTCGTACGGCAGCGTCAGCGTCGGCCCGAATGCGCCGATCCGCTCGCCGTCGGTCTCCAGCCAGGCGGCGTCGACGCCGTCCAGCGAGGTTCCGCTCATCAGTCCGATCGTGCGCAGCATTTTCCCCCGTCCGTGTCTGTGCTAGCCGACACACACCATGGCCAACAGCGAATTCCTCCAGGAAGCCACCGAGCGCGGCTTTGTGTTTCAGTGCACCGACCCCGAGGGGCTGGACGCCGCGCTGCGTGCCGGCACCGTGACCGCCTATATCGGCTTCGACTGCACCGCCGACAGCCTGCATGTCGGCAGCCTGGTGCAGATCATGATTCTGCGCCTGCTGCAGCGCCATGGCCATCGGCCGCTGGTGCTGATGGGCGGCGGCACCACGCGGATCGGCGATCCCTCCGGCAAGGACGAGACGCGGCAGCTGCTCACCGACGAGCAGATCGCCGCCAACATGGCCGGCATCCGCCGCTGCTTCGATCCGTTCCTGCGCTTCGGCGACGGCCCGTCCGACGCGCTCACCGCCAACAACGACGACTGGCTGAGCGCGCTCGGCTACATCCCGCTGCTGCGCGAGGTCGGCACGCATTTCACCGTCAACCGCATGCTGAGCTTCAACTCGGTGCGGATCAGGCTGGACCGCGAGCATCCGCTGACCTTCCTCGAATTCAACTACATGATCCTGCAGAGCTACGACTTCCGCGAGCTGAACCGCCGCCATGGCGTGACGCTGCAGATCGGTGGCTCGGACCAGTGGGGCAACATCGTCTGCGGCATCGACCTGACGCGGCGCACCGACAACAAGACGGTGTATGGCCTGACCACGCCGCTGATCGCCACCGCGTCGGGCGCCAAGATGGGCAAAACCGCGCAGGGCGCGGTGTGGCTGACCAGCGACCGGGCTGTCGCCCTACGAGTACTGGCAGTTCTGGCGCAATACCGAGGACGAGGATGTCGGCCGCTTCCTGCGTCTGTTCACCGACCTGCCGCTGGCCGAGATCGCCCGGCTGGAGGCTCTCGGCGGGGCGGAGATCAACGAGGCGAAGAAGCTGCTGGCGACCGAGGCGACGCGGCTGGCGCACGGCGCCGATGCTGCTGCCGATGCCGCGGAGACCGCGCGGCTGGCGTTCGAGGAAGGCGAGGCGGCGGATACGCTGCCCAGCGTCGATGTGCCGCGCAGCGAGCTTGCCGCCGGCATTCCCGCGTTCCGCCTGTTCGCCCTGGCCGGCCTGGCCGGAAGCAACGGCGAAGCGCGCCGGCTGATCCGCGGCGGCGGGGCGCGGATCAACGACGCGCCGGTTAGCGATGAGGGCCACACGGTGACGATCGCCGACCTGCACGACGACGTCATCAAGCTGTCGGCGGGCCGCAAGCATCACCGGCTGGTGCGGGCGCCGTAGCTTGCGCCTTGCCGTCGCGCTGCTGCTCGGCGTGACGTCCTGCGCCGCTCCGGCCCACCAGGATGATGCGGCGACCATCCGCGCCGCGCTGCTCACCTGGATGGACGACTTCAACGCCGGGCGGGCCGACCGGATCTGCGGCCTGTTCGCGCCCACCCTGCGCTTCGATTTCCGCGGCGCGCCGGAGCGCGACTATGCCGCCATGTGCGCTCAGCTGCACCGCGCGCTCGACCAGCCGACGCGACGCTTGTCCTACAGCGTGAGCATCAACGAGGTGCTGGTCTCCGGCGATCTCGCCATCGTGCGGCTGGTCTGGCACTCGACGCTGCGAGCCGACGTGTTCGCCCGCCAGCCCGACGGCAGCTGGAAGATCATCCGCTTCCTGGCCTACGAACAGTGATCAGGTGTGGTACGCCATGGGCAGCCCCGGCTCGGGCCATTCCATGGCGACCAGCTGGCCGGTGCCTGAAAGCGTGACGTACGCGGTCCGCAGGTCCGCTCCGCCGAAGCAGATGTTGGTCGTCACCGGATCGGGCATCGCCACCTGCCGCACCAGCCGTCCGTCCGGCGCGATCACGCTGATGCAGCCGGTGATCAGCGTCGCGACGCAGATGTTGCCGGAAGCCGCCACCGCGAGGCTGTCGAACCGCTGCAACCCAGGCAGTCCGATGACCAGCCGGCCGCCATGCGGTGACGGCCATCCATGCTTCTTCACCACCCCCGGCGTGTCGATGTCGAACGCCCACAGCCGCGCCGGCTCGGTCTCGGCGACGTAGAGCACCGCGCCGTCCGGCGACAGGCCGATGCCGTTCGGGGTCAGCGCGGGATACGCGACCTCGACGATCCTCGAGCCGTCCGCCAGCGCGTAGTAGATCACGCCGTTGTCGCGATCACGCGCGCGGGTCTTGCCGAGGTCGGTGAAATAGAAGCCGCCATGGGCGTCGAACACGATGTCGTTCGGCCCGTTCAGCTTGTTGGCGCCGCAGCGGTCGTACAGCACGCTGACCACGGCGGTGTTCGGATCTACCCGTTGGATGCTGCCGCCGACGTAGTCGGATGACGCCGCGGCCGGGCGGAACAGGTTCTCCTCCAGCCGCCAGGCGAAGCCGCCGTTGTTGCAGACGTAGCAGGCACCGTCCGGCCCCACCGCCAAGCCGTTCGGACCGCCGCCGGTGCGGGCGATCACCTGCACCGTGCCGTCCGGCAGCACGCGGCTGACGGTCTGGCGCTCGATCTCGCCCAGGACGACCGAGCCGTCGGCCATGGCCACCGGCCCCTCGGGAAAACACAGACCCGTCGCCACCACCCGCAATTCGCTCATCGTCCGTTCCCCCCGGCTGTTGCGGTGAGCGTAGAGCAAGTGTGCGCGACAAGAATACTCCCCCGTCCGCCCGGCGAGGGGCGGCGAGGGGGAGAATCTTAGGGATTTCGTGCTGGCATGCCGGCCATGGCGATCCCGCTGCCGACACCCTGGTCCGCTCAGGCTGATCGGAGCCGACCGGTGCTGCTCGCGATCGGCGGCGCCTTCGCCGCCGCCACCGCCGCCGCGATGCTTGCGCCGAGCTGGTTCTGGGTGCCGCTTGCGATATTCGCCGCCGCCGCGACCGGCATCCTGGCATTTCGTCATCTGGTCGCCGTCTGCGTCGCCTGGCTGCTGATCGCCGGCGCGACCTTGGAAATGACCCTGGGCGACATCGTGGGCCCCGGCGCGTACCAGGCCACGATAGCGGCGGTGAAGGCAGGCGAACTCGGCCTCGCACTGCTGTGCATCGTGCGCTACGGGTTCTATGCCGATGTGTTCAATCCCGGCCTGGCGTTCCTGGCGATGTTCATTGCCGGATTGGCGCACGGACTGCACCCAGACCTGACGCCGGCCGACAGCCTGCGTTCGCTGCTGGGTTCGGTGGCTCCGTTCGCGTTCGCATTCAGCCGACTGTCGCCCGGCTGGGGCAATGCGGTGGTGCGCGCCACCGCCTGGATCCCGCTGCTCTCGGTGGCCGGCGGCGTGGTGCTCGACCTGCTGGGCCTGCGCGCGGCGTTCGTCGACAGCGGCGGCCAGCGGCTGGCCGGCCTCGGTCACCCGGCATTCCTCGCGGGCATCTGCCTCGCCGCGATCTATGCCTGCCTGATCGAGCTCTATCGCGACGGACGGTCGCGCTGGCTGCCGCTGCTGGCGGCGAATTTCCTGATCCTGGTGCTGACCGGGGCGCGGGCGCCGCTGGTCGGTGCGACCGCGGTGACCGGCCTGACCCTCGGCTTTGTCCGCTCCGACGCGTTCCCGCGGCGCCGCCGCGTCCTGCCCCTGCTGCTGGCCGCCTGCCTGCTGCCGCCGCTGGCAGCGCTGGCCCCGCAGCTGTCGATGGTGCGGCTGTTCAACGTGCTGAACAGCGAGGCCGGCAATTTCAGCGGTCGCGACCTGCTCTGGCCGCCGTTCGAGCAGGCGGCGGCGGCGGCGCCCTGGTTCGGCTGGGGGGTCGGGGCGGGCAATGCGATCATCCCGCCCGACAGCGCACTGGCGCGGATCATTCAGAGCTGGGCGGCGCACAACGAATATCTGAGGATTTCAGTGGAGGGCGGGCAGCTTGGCCGCGGATTGCTGATCGTGCTGTTCGTGCTGTGGGTGGTGGGGCACACGCGTCGGTTGTGTCGGACCGACAAGGTGATCATGCGGCTGGTGTTCGTTGGCTTCGCCGTGCACGCCTATACCGACAACGTGCTGATCGCGACCACCGCCTGCGTGTTTTTCACTTTCGCGACGGGCGTGTTCGCGCGGGGTCGGGGGCGAGGTGCGGCAGACAATCCGCTGGCTCAGGCGACGAACGCACGGTGAGCCTTGGTCAGCGCGCTGCGCCGCGGCCGGAGCGATAGACGCCCGGCCGTTCCCGGAACCTCACCGCGCCGCAGCAGGCGACCCGCGGGTTGCGCTGTCGGCAGATTTTACAATCTCTCGGAAAGGCAGCGGTTTCGCCGTCTGTAACCCGCTGATATAAGCCAACTTCTAGTCGTGGCACGGTGATTGCATCATCCCTTCGTGCATCGCGGCGCCGAAATCCGGCAACCGCATTGGAGGAGCTACCTACGAGACCGATCCGCAAGCTACTAGGTCTGGGTTTGGTCGGTGCCGCTGCATTCGGTGCCGGAGCCGTTGGTTTGACGTCGCAGGCGCACGCGACGCTGCAGCTTACCGCCGATGTGAACGGCGTGCAGCTGTTCGCCCAGGATCAGGTTACCGTCGTCAGCCCGCCGGTCACCACGGCCGATCAAGATCCCGCTCTCAACTCGCTGCTGATCGGTGGTCTAACCCCTGTAAACGCTGGCGGGGTCCTGGTCTCCGGCTCGCTCTCGACCGCACTGCTGAGCGGGTCGACTGAGATCCTGAACAGCTCCTCGCTGAGCGTCACCAACACCAACGCGACTGCCGTGACGGTCACAGTTGCCGTCAGCGCGACCGGCTTCGCAGGCCCGAGGAACGGTTTCGCTGCGTCGGGCAGCGGCACTTTCCAAGATGCAGTCGGCGGCACCATGATCAATCGCTGGTATGATGATCCGACCGACGGCCAGGGCGCGGGGGCGGGTGCGTGCGCTCCGGGAAACACCTGTGCGTCGCCTGGCGTGCTGTTGGACACGAGCCCGCTGTTCGTCGACACAGGGAGCCCCAACTGGTACTCCTTTAACTTCGCGGGACCGGTGACGGACACTGGGCTCTACAGCATGACGCTGCAGTTCGAATTCACCCTGCCTGGCGGCGATGCGGCCTGCCTTGCTGGTAACGTTGCTGCCTGCCCCTCGCTGATCAGCCGCGGCCAGGCGCTGCAGAAGACCTTCGCTGCCCCCGAGCCGGCTTCGCTCGGCCTGCTGGGCATCGGCCTGGTCGGATTGGGCCTGATCCGTCGCAAGCGCAGCTGATCACGTCGATCACCTGACCAACGCCTAACTGGACGGCCCCGCTTCGGGGCCGTCTTGCTGTTTGGAGGCCCCGCCCCGGCGCTCGGCTCAGGCGCCGGGGAAATCCGGCGGCGCCGCGGTCAGTGCGGCGTCCGATTGCGATAGCCTGCCGGCGGGTCGAACTCGCCATCCGGCGGCGCGCCATAGTGAACATCGGTCGCAGTCAGCGATGCGACAGACGGGTTCTTGGAGCTCAGGCGGAGGACGACGCCATCGTCGCTTACACAAGCCGTGTCTCCGTCGTTGGTCTTGCCGACTGCGTCAACCACCCACTCGGTGCATTTGGCGTGCGCTATCGTGGCAGTTCCCTCACGCTTGAAATGTAGCTCGGGCTTGATGAATTCTCCGGGATTGGCGGCACTGCCGATGCCATACTGGGTGTACGACCTGCTCTCGGGTTCCACAGTAATCAGACGGTTTGCCGGGCGGTCGAAGATTGTCGACCGATAAGGAGACTTCGCCTCGATCCACCGGAACAGGTCGGTCCGGACCCGCTGCCCGGCCTCGGCGTAGGTGACCGTCAGCTTGTGCGGACCATTCATTGGCACCTTGTCGAACTGGTAGACCACCGTGACGTCAGCTGTCGGAAGTTGCACGGGTTGATCCGGTGCCTGCCCCGATGCACCAGGTGGTGCACACAGCGTCGCCACCAAGGCTGCCAAGAGTGCTTCCAGCGTTCGCCGGCCAGACCCAGGCATGCTGATCCCCTTTTCTCGTCGCGTGCCCTGCACCATAACCATCTCCAGCGATGGCGCGATATGGCGATGTCGCGCCCGACTGGTTCCAGTGGCAACGCGGCGCTTTGACTCCAGCCGCCTTGCGACACCGTGGAGAGTTGGCGTACCCACCCCCATTATTGCCGGAGCCGTGCCCTATGCGCCTCATTTGGGCTGCCTTGCTGCCGCTGCTGATCGCGTACCCGGCCGCCGCCTCCGGCCTCGCCTTCGTGATCAACTCCGGCGGCGCCTCGATCAGCCTGGTGGACATGTCGTCGCAGAAGGAACTGCGCCGCATCCCGGTGCTGCGTGAGCCGCACCACGTCGCACTCAGCCCGGACGGCAGGAGCCTGCTGGTCGGCGACACCGTAGGCAACGAGATGCTGTTCCTCGATCCGGCGACGGCCGCTTTGCAGAAGCGCCTGCCGATGGCCGATCCCTACCAGTTGGGGTTCAGCCCGAACGGCAAATTCCTGGTGGTCAACGGCCTCGCCCGCAACCAGGTCGATGTCTACGACGCCGCGTCTATGCAGCTGCTGAAGCGGTTCCCGATCGCCTCGATGCCGAGCCACCTCGACTACGCGCCGGACTCCTCGCGGGTATTCGTCAGCCTCCAAGGCACCGACAGCATGGTGGCGATCGATCTGACCCGACTGGCCATCCTGTGGACCGCGAAGATCGGCAAGACGCCGGCCGGGGTGCTGTGGCACGACGGCAAGGTCCTGGTCGCCGACATGGGTACCGACTATGTGGCGGTGGTCGATCCGGCCGACGGGCGCGTGACCGGGCGCATTCATACCGGCAAGGGTGCGCACAACCTGTTCCTCTCGCCCGACCGCAAGATCATCTGGGTGAACAACCGGGTCGGCGGCACCACCACGTCGCTCGATGCCGCCACGCTGGCGCCGATCCGCAGCTACCCGATCCCTGGCGGCCCGGACGACATCGCGTTCGCGCCCGACGGCCGGCTGTGGATCACGCGGCGCTTCGCCGAGAAGGTCGCGGTGCTGGATCCGACCACCGGCGACTACCAGACCATCGAGGTCGGCCGCTCGCCGCACGGCCTGTTCCTCAACCCCAAGGGTAGCGCGGCGCCGAGTATCGCCGCGCGCTGAACCATGCCCGACCCGTTCGATCTCGCTGCCGGCTGGCTCCAGGAGCATCTGCTGCTCCCGCTGCTCTATGCGCTGGGCCTGATGCAGTGGGAGGACGTGTCGTATGGCTGGGCGCTGTTCGCAGTGTATGGCGCCTGCCAGGTGGCGATCACCTTCGCAGTCTGCGTGCCGCTGGAGTATTGGCGCCCGGTGGAGCGCTGGCCGGATGCCCGTGCCGTGACGGTCGACGTGCTGTACACCATCGTCTCGCGCGTCGGGGTGCTGCCGCTGTTCACCTTCGTGCTGTTCTACCGCGCTCAGGTGGCGCTGAACGGGTTCCTGGCGGACCATGGCTGGGTGCCGCCGACGCTGGAGCGGCTGCTGCCGTTCCTGCTCGGCCAGCCGGTGCTGACCTTCGTGCTGTACGCGATCATCCTGGACTGTGCCGACTATTGGCGGCACCGACTGTCGCACCGGTTCGGCTGGTGGTGGGCGCTGCACTCGCTGCATCACGCACAACGCCAGATGACGTTCTGGTCGGATGACCGCAACCACCTGCTGGACGATCTCATCGGCGCGCTGTGGTTCGGCGTGATCGCACTGGCGATCGGCGTGCCACCCCTGCAGTTCCCGTTGCTGGTTCTGGTGCTGCGATTCCTCGAAAGCCTGTCGCACGCCAATGCGCGGGTGTCGTTCGGCTGGCTGGGCGAACGGCTGCTGATCTCGCCGCGGTTCCATCGCGCGCATCACGGGCTGCTGGCCGCGGGGCAGCGCAGCTGCAATTACGGCGCGGTGCTGCCGTGGTGGGACATGGTTTTCGGCACCGCCGACTTCAGCCGCGACTACGTGGCGACCGGGGATCCGACGGGCGAGGAGGCGCTCGCCAGCGGCTCGTATCTGCGCCAGCAATGGGCGGGGTTGCGGCGGTTCGCAGCGACATTCGCCGGGCCGATTTCGCGCTAGCTGCGGTTGCCGCAGCCGAGGTTATGCCGCCGCCCCGATCCCCAGTTCGACGCGCAGGTCCAGGACCACCTTGTCACGGGTCCGCGTCTGCCAGCGTGAGCGCCGGCCGATCGGCGTGTTCTCGACTTCCGGCAGCACCTTCAGTGCGACCAACACCGGCCCTGGCTGCGCCAGGATCCCCGGCAGGTGCTGGCTGAATTCCGCCAACTGGGTGAAGGCGAAGGCGCGCGGATAACCCGCGCCGCGTGCCAGCACGTCATACGCGACGGTCTTCGCGTTCGGCACCGGCTGGCCGCCGGTGGTCGCATAGCATTCGTTGTCCAGCAGCAAATGGTAGAAGTTGGCCGGCGCCTGCTCGGCAATTGTCGCCAGCATGCCGAGGCTCATCAGGATGTCGCCTTCAGAATCGAACAGCACCACGCGACGGTCGGGCTGCGCGAGCGCAAGGCCGAGTGCGAAGCCTGCGTGTCCGCCCATCGCCGGATCGCCGAGTGGCACATCGAGCGTCTCGCGCGTGGTCAGCTGCACCCAGTGCCGTCCACCGCGTCCGGGCACCACGATCGCGTCGCCGCGGTGCTCGGCGAACACCTTCAGCAGTTCGGCGGTGTGCATCATGTGGTGAAACTCCGGTTCAAGCCGTGATTGCGAGGAGCGCAGGCAATGCCGGCGGTTGCGCGCTTTGCGGGGAACCCGTCATCGGTTGAACCCGTGGTACTCGTCGCCCACCAGCACGACCACCGGCCGCTGGGTGCGCTGTGCCTCCTCGAACGCGACCGAGATGCGCGGTGCATCGGCGTCGCTCTCGACCAGATAGTAGTTGATGCCGAACGCCATCAGGAACCGCTCGGTATAGCTCGCCGCGGTATCGGTGTTGACCCCGTGTCGCGTCCAGCCACGATAACCGACCATCAGCACCACCGGCACGTTCATCCCCAGCAGCCAGCCGCGAATCGAATCGCCCGATTCCATCATCCCGGTGTTCTGGATCAAGATCAGCGGCTTGTGCCCGCCGGCGTGCAGCCCCGCGGCAATGGCGCACGCGTGTCCCTCTCGCGTCACGCCGATCAGCCGCAGCGACGGTTCCGCCTGCATCAGCAGGTACAGCCAGTTGGTTTCGCTGTCCGGCAGCCAGACCACGTCGGTGACGCCGTTCCGCTTCATGTGCTGCAGCACGGTCTCCGGGTTCAGCGCCACAGTGGTTGTGTCGTTCATCGGAGCCTCCGGGGGCGGATTTGTCGGCGGGCGGGCCGCTAGCTAACATCAACCCGACCAACCATCCAAGGGAGCGAGCCAATGGCCAACACATTCCGCGTCGGCGACATGACGATCCACCGGATCGTCGAGATGGAATGCGGCTTCACTCCGGCACTGGAATTCCTGCCCGACCTCAAGCCCGAGGTGTTGGCGGAGAACCGTTCCTGGCTCGCGCCCGCGGCGATGGATGCACAGGACAATCTGGTGCTGTGCTTTCAGTCCTACATCGTGCAGACCGGGCGCCACACCATCCTGGTCGATAGTTGCATCGGCAACGACAAGGACCGCGCCGCGCGCCCGCTCTGGCATCAGAAGAAGGACGACGCGTGGATGCGTGGCCTGGCCGCGGCGGGGCTGACGGTGAGCGACATCGACTTCGTGATGTGCACGCATCTGCACGTCGACCATGTCGGGTGGAACACCAAGCTGGAGAACGGACGCTGGGTTCCGACCTTCCCGAAGGCACGCTACCTGTTCTCCAAGAAGGAGCTCGACTACTGGCTGGCCGAGAACGACAAGACCGCGCTGCCGCCGATCGTGGACAGCGTGATCCCGATCGTCGAGGCGAAGCGCTGCGACCTCGTCACCAGCGACCATGCGGTCGATGACATGGTGGCACTGCTGCCCACGCCCGGCCATACCATCGATCACTACGCGGTGGCGCTTGGTCGCGGCGGCAACGACGCCGTGATCACCGGCGATCTGATCCATTCGCCGCTGCAGGCAAAGTATCCGGAGCTGGCGATGCGGGTCGACTACGACCCGAAGCAGGGCGCCGACACGCGGCGCAAATTCCTGGAGACCTACTGCGACACCGGCACGCTGTGCTGCTTCGCGCACTTCCCGTCACCGTCGCGCGGCCGCGTCAAGCGCTGGGGCAACGGATTCCGCTGCGAGTATGTTGCCGTCTGACGTGGCGTGCGGCTGCTCGCGTGGAATATTCGCCAAGGCGGCGGGACACGGCTCGCCGGCATCATCGCCGCGATCGTGCGGCATGATGCCGATGTGCTGATCCTGTCGGAGTATCGCGGTGGCGATTCGGCCGAGCGATTGCGCGTCGCGCTGCAGGCATCCGGCTATCGTTACGTCACGCAGCTGCCGCCGCCGCCGCGGCGTACCGGCGTGCTGATCGCGGCGCGGCGGCGTTTCGTGGAACGCGGGCCGCTCTGCGCGCATGTCGAGGAGCCGTGGCGGCTGGTCGATGTCGATCTCGGCAAGTTGCGGCTGACCGGTGTGTACATGCCGAACCTGCGGAGCAAGGTGCCGTACTGGCAGACACTGGTCGATGCATTCGCCGCGCGCACGAATGGCGATGCGCTGGCGATCGGTGACTTCAATACCTGCCGTGCCTACGTCGATGAGTCCGGCGCGATCGACGCACATTTCATGGACAGCATGGGCGCGATCGGGTTTCGCGACCTGTGGCGGCATCGCTATCCGGATGGGCGCGAGTTCTCCTGGTACAGCCATCGCGGCAATGGCTTCCGCATCGACCACGCCTTCCTGTCGCCAGGTCTCGCCGCTCGCGCCGGCACGATCCGATATTCGCACCAGGAGCGGCTATCGGGATGGTCGGATCATTCGCTGCTGTTGCTCGATCTGCCACGTTCGCGGAACGGTGCGCTGGCATGAAATTCGGGCTGCGTTACTGCAATACCGGCCGTTATGCGGATCCGGCGCACGCGATCGAACTGCTGCAGGCGGCCGAGGCCGCGGGTTTTGAATCAGCATGGACGGTGGAACACACCGTCATCCCGCGGGGTTATCAATCGGCGTATCCATACACGACCGACGGCCGCTTGCCCGGCGGCGAGGGCGACTTCGTGCTGCCCGATCCGCTGATCTGGATGGCCTACGTCGCCGCGGCCACAACGAGAATAAAGCTGGCCACCGGCATCTTGATCCTGCCGCAGCACAATCCGGTCATCGTCGCCAAGCAGGTGGCCACGCTCGACCACATGTCGAACGGCCGCATCCTGCTTGGCATCGGCGTCGGCTGGCTGAAGGAGGAGTTCGACGCGATCGGTGCCGCGTTCGACAACCGCGGCCGGCGCACCGATGAATACCTCGCCGCGATGCGCGAACTCTGGTCGGCCGATGCACCAAACTTCGCCGGCCGCTACGTCCGGTTCAAGGACGCATTCATGCGACCCAAGCCGGTCAATCGCGCGGTTCCAATCATCATCGGCGGCCACACCGAGGCCGCCGCGCGTCGTGCCGGTCGGCTCGGCGACGGCTTCTTCCCTGGCCGCGGCCTGCCGCTCGACCTGATCGAGATCGTGCGTCGCACCGCCCGCGAGGCAGGCCGCGATCCCGCCGCGGTGGAGATCACCGTCGGCATGCCGGACGACCTGGCACAGCTTCCCGGGTTCGCCGCCGCCGGCGTGTCGCGCGTGCTGCTGCCGGTCACCGGCGTCGCCGGCCTGGCGCGCAGGCTCGCCGGGCCCGAGGACCTGCTCGGCTGGCGCGAAACGATCGCGCGCTGCGCGTCGCTATGAACCCGACCGCGCGTGCCTTCCTGCTTGATCTGGACGGAACGCTGATCGATTCCCGTCCCGGTATCGCGGCGAGCTGCGAGGCGGCGTTGCTCGCGCTGGGGCACACGCCTGATCCGACATTCGATGTGACGCCGCTGATCGGTCCGCCACTGCCGCAGGTGATCGCGCGTCTGCTGGCGCGCTACGGCGATGACCGGGTCGACGCCGGGATGATGGCCTATCGCGCGCATTACGGCGCAATCGGACTGCATATGGCGACGGTCTATCCGGGTATTGCAGCGGCGCTGCGCACCGTGTCGGAACAGGCTCGCTGCCTCGTCGTCACAGCGAAGCGCAACGACTTCGCCGCACGCATCGTCGCATCGCTGGAGTTCGCCGGCACGATCAGCGGTGTCTACGGCACCGAACCGGATGGCAGCATGGACGACAAGGCGCGGTTGATCGCCGCCGTGCTGCGCAATGAGTGCCTCGATCCACACGCCACCACCATGGTCGGCGATCGCTCGCACGATATGGTGGGTGCGCGTGCCAACGGACTGTGCGCGATCGGCGTGCTGTGGGGCTATGGCAGTCGCGACGAACTGGTGGCGGCCGGTGCGGACCGCCTGATCGCGACGCCGGGCGAGCTCGGCTAGGACCGCTGTCTCGCCACGCCATGGCCGACATGGCACCCCCCGCCTATACCACGGACCGCAGACTGGGAGGACCCCGCATGGACAAGGACGAACTGACCCGCTGGGCGCTGGCCAACGGTTGGCAGATGATCGCCGGCTGCCCGAGCCTGACCAAGCCGTCGCGTCCCAAGGAGGCGATCGTCCGGATGGTGCTCAAGGAAACGGTCGTCAATCTCGAAGTGAAGAAGCCAGCCGGCAAGTGGGAGAAGGTCTCCGGCCAAAGCTACGCCAAGGTCCAGCCCGATCCCGATACCGCACTGCCGCTGGGCCTCGGGCTCGAGACCATTCCAGGCTTCACGATGCTCATGCGCGACAACAAGGACCGCATGGTGTTCGCCAGGATGACCGGGACGCCGAAATCCTAGCGCCGCGCCTTTTGCTGGCGGCGCACCGCCCGTGCGGCGTAGCGGGCGTCGCGCGCCGCCTTCTGTTCCGCCGCACGTGCGGCGGCGCCCGCGGCATCCGCGGCAACGCGGGCAGCGGCCTCGACATCCCGCGCCTTCTGCTCGGCGGCCTGCCGCGCCGCCTCGGCCGCACGCACGGCCATTCGCTCGGCGTTTCGGGCCTCCCGGGCTTCGCTGATCGCCTTCTGGGCTGCCTGGCGTTCGAGCACCGCGGGGTCGTCCGGCCCGGGGCGCGCCAGGAACCGCTTCAGCGCGGCAGTCCTCGCGTCCGCCGCAGTGGTCAGTCGTTCGCCGAAGCTGTCGTTCTTGTAGGACTTCATCGGCGTGGTCTACCGGCAACCGCGTGCCGCGCATAGACCCGGGCGCTACGTGTCCAGTTCGTTCCCGACAGGTTCGATGTGCGGCGTGCGGTTTCGCTCCTGGCGCAGGCGGGACAACTCATGGTACATCTCCCGCCGCGCGCGGTTCTGGTTGCCGAGCGGACGGTGCTCGGGCAGGCAGTGCCAGGGATTGAGCGACAGCACCTTGGCAAACGCCACATGAGCCGGCGTGTCGATCCTCTGCCTCGGTATGTGCACCGTCGCCGCCGGAATGAACGGTGACAGCTTCTCCGGCCAGCGCACCGATGCGTTCTCGATCGGCATCAGATGCGGGTCGGTCTGCACCTGGACCAGGAGATCGAATTCCACGTCCTGTTGCGCCAGCGTCGCCGCCATATTGTCGCGCAGATAGTCCGGCGGCACCCGCCCGAATGGCACTCCGGGAATCCGCGTGATCACCTTCGACTTCGGGGCGAACGAGTACATCATCGCCTGCCCTTCACCGAGCAGATAAGGCACGCAACTCCAGTAGCGGGTAGCTAGCGGATTGTGCAGCGTCTCGTTCCACAGACCCTGCATGAAGAAATCGAGCAAATGCGAGTCGAACGGATTGAGGAAATAGAACACCGGCATCGCGCGAAAGCTCCACCACTGCAGCTTGGCGTTCTCGCGCGTGTTCGGCGTAACGAAACTCGGCGTCGATACGGTCAGGAAATCCTGGGTGAACTTCTCGTCGTCCATCAGTTTCGGCCCCGGCACATCCATCAGCTTGAGCGTCATGCTGCCGAAACCGACATCCTTGATGTCCGGAGGGAGATTGGGACCCGGGCCGGAATACCGGACAAAGGCCGGAAATGAACGTGGCGTGGCGAACACGCCATGTCGCAAATGCTCGGGCAGTCCCTCCCGGATGACGACCTCGGCACGCACGATCCCATGCGTCTTGGTATTGCCGCCCCGTTCGAAGCTGCCCGGTGCATAGGCGCGCTTCATGTAGCCACCGAACGCCTCGGTGATCGAGGCGAGGCTTGCCGCTTCGTCGGGGTCGATCCGCTCCTCGGCGAACTTTAGTCCATCGTTCGGGCGCTTGCGGTTGATCAGGTGCTGCAGCAGCGCAGCGAGCGGTTCGCGGAACGCCTGGTTCAACCCGCCGCGAAACAACGGCTCGAGACGGCGCTCGAAGCGCAGCCCCGCTTCAAGTGCGCGGTGCAGTGCCAGCAACAGTTTCGCCTGAAGCCCGACCGGCGGCGGATACGGTACGACCGCGTAGCTATCGCTGTCCGACATCTTGGAGTTGCCCTCCCTCGTGTTATTGGCCGGGTCCCGTCATGCTAGCACAACAACTGGAACATCGCGCTCGGCACGAGCTTGGCGGGATCGGCTAAGGCGCCGCGTCGATGTGGCCGATGTCCCGCTTTCCGGCGCGCCGCCGTTGCAACTCTGCGGCCAGGTCGGCATCGATCACGCCGGTAACAAAGACCTGTGCATAGCTCGCCTCCGGGAGCACATCGCGTCCCTCCTGGCTGTTCCGATAGGCGATCTTGCGGGCGATGCCGAACTCGGTCGAGGGCTCGCGGACGGTGTCGCCCTGGTCGTGAACCCAGTTGCCCGGATCCGCCCCCATCTCGGCGGCGAGCGCCGCCCAAAGGCCGGCATCCTCGCTGACCGGATCGCATTGCGGAAACGTCACGGTGCCGACCGGATGCCGTTGTTCGTTCCAGGCACTGGTCAGTGCATCGAGCGACGTCTGATGCGTGTCGATGAACGGGATCCAGTACATATCGAACATCACCGGCCCGCGTGCCTGGCGCGCGTGCCACTCCTCCGTCAGGTGATATTTGCCGGCCGACGGCGCGCGGTGCCGGTTCTCCTGGGAAACCGGCTCGATTACGAACTTCCCAGCGATGCCGCCGGTTTCCTCGATCCCGGTCCAGTAGGTCTGATAGGCAGTGGAAGACAGTGCCGCGCGCGACGTCTGACGCAAGACGTGTGCGGATATCCTGCCCCCCTCCGCCAGCCCAAGGCTGCCGATCAGACCTGCGAGAAGCTGCCCACCGCTGGCCAACACTCCTTCGCCGGCACCCGCCGCCGTGGCTGCGAGCAGCTTGATGAACTGAACATGGGTGTCGGTCGGTGCCGCGGGGTCGTTGATCGCGATGAAGTCGGCGCGGGTGCCCGCCCTGGTCCGGAACGCCAGTCGAAGACCAAGGAAGTCCGGGCCGGTTTCCGCGTGCGGACATCCCAGTCCGGTCGAAACCCGACCGATGCCGATATGCGTCGATCCGGGTTCGAACAATCCGACACCGATCAGGTTCGCGGGTAGTTGTGCGGCAATATTCAGCACGATGCTGCCGCCCGCTATCTGGTATTGATGGGCCACGCGGTCGTGCATCTTCAGAGACGCATCGCGCTCGACCAATTGCTGCTGGAGGTCGCGAATCGCTGCCACCTCTTGTCCGATGCGGTCAAGCTCCTGCGGCGTCGGGCGCACGGGCCAGCCAGACATGGGTTCGCTACTCCGTGCCGGCGTGCGTGCAGTCCAGACCGACGCCGATCGTCAGGTCGCAATCCCTCCCAGCGCGAGATACTTGATCTCCAGGTAGTCCTCGATCCCGTACTTCGATCCTTCGCGCCCCAGTCCCGACGACTTCATGCCGCCGAACGGCGCCACCTCGGTCGAGATGATCCCCTCGTTGATGCCGATGATGCCGTATTCCAGCGCTTCGGCGACGCGGAACACCCGCCCCACGTCACGCGCATAGAAATACGACGCCAGGCCGAACTCGGTATCGTTGGCGAGCTTGATCGCCTCCTCCTCGGTCTTGAAGCGGAACAGTGGCGCCACCGGACCGAACGTCTCCTCGCGGAAGATCATCGCGTCCTGCGGCACGTTGGCGAGGATCGTCGGCTGGAAAAAGGTGCCGCCGAGTTGATGCCGCTTGCCACCGGTCACCACCGTCGCGCCGCGCTTCACTGCGTCCGCGATGTGCTGTTCCACCTTCTTCACCGCATCGGCGTTGATCAGCGGCCCCTGGCTCACGCCAGGCTCCATGCCGTTGCCGACCTTCATCGCCTCCACCGCCGTCTTCAGTTTGGCGGCGAATGCGTCATACACGCCGTCCTGTACCAGGATGCGGTTGGCGCAGACACAGGTCTGGCCGGTGTTGCGATACTTGCTCGCCATCGCGCCCGCCACCGCGGCGTCGAGGTCGGCATCGTCGAACACGATAAACGGCGCGTTCCCGCCCAGTTCCATGCTGGTCTTCTTGATCGTCGGCGCACACTGCGCGAGCAGCTTGGCGCCAACCTCGGTGGAACCGGTGAAGGTCAGCTTGCGCACCAGCGGATTCGAGGTGAGTTCCGCGCCGGTCTCGCCTGACGGCCCGGTGATCACGTTGCACACGCCCGGCGGCATGCCGGCACGCTCCGCCAGCACCGCCAGCGCCAATGCCGAGAACGGCGTCTGGCTCGCCGGCCGGATCACGCCGGTGCAGCCCGCCGCCCAGCCGGGTCCCGCCTTCCGCGTGATCATCGCGGCCGGAAAGTTCCACGGCGTGATCGCCGCGAATACGCCGATCGGTTCCTTCAGCACCAGGATGCGGCGGCCCTTCGCGTTCTGCGGGATGGTGTCGCCGTAGATGCGCTTGCCTTCCTCGGCGAACCACTCGATGAAGCTCGCGGCATAGGCGATCTCGCCCTTGCTCTCGGCCAGCGGCTTGCCCTGTTCGGCGGTCATGATCACCGCCAGATCGTCGGTGTTGGCCAGCATCAGGTCGTTGATCCTGCGCAGGATCGCCGCGCGGTCCTTCGCCAGCATGGCGCGCCAGCCGGCCTGCGCCCGATGCGCCGCCTCGATCGCGCGGCGGGTCTCGGCAGCACCCAGCGCCGGGACCTCGCCGATCGCCTCGCCGGTCGCAGGGTTCTTCACCACGATCGTGCGCTCGCTGTCGGCCTGCACCCATTTGCCATCGATGCAGTTGGCCTGACGGAACAGCGTCGGGTCGTTCAGCGGCAGCGGAGAGGTCGGGTTCAGCATGGCGGGTCCTCCTTGCCAGGATGCCCCGACAAGATAGGACGGTGCGGGCGACCTGTCAGCGCCTTCCCCGCGGAACCGGCAACCCAGCACCGCGGCGAAGCTGCGCGCGCGCTGGATTCCCGGCTTGCACGGGAATGACGATTGGTGCTCCGCCGGATGCTCACCAGCGCTCGATCGGTGCCGTCTCCGGCCGCAGGCGGTAGCCGCCGCCCTCGGTCACCAGCAGCGCAGGATGCGCCGGGTCGACCTCGATCTTCTGGCGCAGCCGATAGATGTGCGTCTCCAGCGTATGCGTCGTCACCGCTGAATTGTACCCCCACACCTCGTGCATCAGGATCTGTCGGTGCACCGCCGCGTCCGAGCGATACAGGTACTTCAGCACCGCCGTCTCCTTGTCGGTCAGGCGAATGCGCCGGTTCTTCGCGGCGTCCTGCAGCAGCTTCTTCGCCGGCCGGAACGTATATGGCCCGACCGGGAAAACCACCTGCTCGCTGCGATCGAACGCCCGCAACTGCGCCCGCAGCCGGGCCAGCAGCTCGCTGGCGCGGAACGGCTTCGCGATATAGTCACCGGCGCCCGAATTGAGACCGCGAACCACGTCCGCCTCCTCGATCGCACCGGTCAGCATGATGATCGGCATGCAGTGTCCGCGCCGCCGCAGCCGCGCACAATAATCGCGCCCGTCGCCATCGGGCAGTCCGATGTCGAGGATCACCGCATCGAAATGCGCGTCGTCGTTGCCGAGTACCTTGTCGGCGGCATCGATGTCCGCTGCGGTGGACACGGCGAATTCGCGCGTCTCGTCGAGATATTCCGTCAGCATGTTGCGCAGCGTCTCATCGTCCTCGATGATCAGGATCGGTCTCCGGTTCGGCATGATGCTTACTCCCCCATGGTTACGGTGCATGTTTCGCCGGACCAAGGAGGGACTGGATTTCGTGGCGAAAATCGGTCACCGCGCGGTCGCTTTGTCGTGAGTTCCCGCGCCGCGATCGATCGCCGGATCAACAGCGCGCGATCAGGCGGAGACGGCGTCGGCGACCTCGAATGCGCCATGCCAGATCATCGTCACCGCCACGTAGAGCACGATCAGCAGGCCGGCCCACGCGAGCCAGCGCATCCGCTCCAGCACGCGCGCCAGCAGGTTGGCCGCGACCCCCATCAACACCACCGACAGCAGCAACCCGAGGCCCAGCACCCAGGTGCTGCCGTTCGCCGCGCCGGCCACGGCCAGCACGTTGTCGAGGCTCATCGACAGATCGGCCAGGATGATCTGCGTCATCGCCTGGCGAAGCGTCTTGCGCTGGGCGATGTCCGGTCCGGCATTTCCGCGCGCATGACGCAGCTCGCGGAACATCTTCCAGCACACCCAGAGCAGCAGCAGCCCGCCGGCGAGCAGCAGGCCGATCACCGCCAGCAGTTGCAGTGCGATCGCGCCGAGCGCGATGCGGATCACCGTGGCACCGAGAATGCCGAGGATGATGGCCGGGCGCTTTTGCCGGTCCGGCAGGCCCGCGACGGCCATGCCCACCACGATGGCATTGTCGCCGGCGAGGGTGACGTCGATCAGCACCACCTGCGCCAGTGCAGCCAGGTCATGGGTCAGCGAGATCTGGTCCATGCGGAAACGGCCCTTGCCAGCACCTGACGCGGTGGTCTAGCTGGCCTTCCACCGGCACGGGACAGGGCAGCGATGGTTCCGCGTTACACCAGACCCGAGATGGAAGCCATCTGGGCGCCGGCCAACCGCTACCGCATCTGGTTCGAGATCGAGGCACTGGCTGCCGAGGGCATGGCGCGGATCGGCGCGATTCCCGAGGCCGCCGCGCGCACCATCCGCGCGAAGGGCGCGGCCAAAATCGCGGCGATCAGCCAGACCGACATCGACCGGATCGACGCGATCGAACGCGAGACGCGGCATGACGTGATCGCGTTCCTGACCTGGCTCGCCGAGGCGATCGGCGAGGACAGCCGTTTCGTGCACCTGGGCATGACCAGTTCGGATGTGTTGGATACGTGCCTGGGGGTGCAGCTCACCCAGGCGGCGGATCTGCTGCTGAAGGATCTGGATGCGGTGCTGGCGGCGCTGAAGGCGCGTGCGATCGAACACAAGTACACGCTGACGATCGGCCGCAGCCACGCCATCCATGCCGAGCCGACCACGTTCGGCCTCAAGCTCGCCGGGCACTATGCGGAGTTTGCCCGTGACCGCACGCGGCTGGTGACGGCGCGCGCCGAGGTGGCGGTGGCGGCGATCAGCGGTCCGGTCGGTACGTTCGCGTCCGTCGATCCGCGGGTGGAGGAATACGTCGCGGCGCAGCTCGGGCTGACGCCGGAGCCGATCTCCACGCAGGTGATCCCGCGCGATCGCCACGCGATGTTCTTCGCCACGCTGGCGGTAATCGCCGCGGGCATGGAGCGGCTGGCGACCGAGGTGCGCCACCTGCAGCGCAGCGAGGTGCGGGAGGCGGAAGAATTCTTCCATCCCGGCCAGAAGGGTTCCTCGTCCATGCCGCACAAGCGCAACCCGGTGCTGAGCGAGAACCTGACCGGTCTGGCCCGCGTGGTGCGCGCCGCGGTGGTGCCGGCGCTGGAGAACGTGACGCTGTGGCACGAACGCGACATCAGCCACTCCAGTGTCGAGCGGGTGATCGCGCCCGATGCGACCATCGCGCTGGATTTCGCACTGGTGCGGCTGGCGGGGATGATGCAGCGTCTGGTGGTGCATCCCGAGCGGATGGCGGCGAACCTGGAGAGCCTCGGCGGCGTGGTGCATTCCGGCGAGGTGCTGCTGGCGCTGACGCGCGCCGGCATCTCGCGTGAGGACGCCTATGCCATCGTGCAGCGCAACGCGATGGCAACGTGGCAGCGGCTGGGGACGGCGGAGGGGCGGAGCTTCCGCGACAACCTGCTGGCGGACACGGAGGTGGCGCGGCTTGTGTCGGCAGCGGAACTGGACGCGGCGATGGATGCCGGGATGCATTTGACGGCGGTGGATCGCATCTTCGCTCGGGTGTTCGAGCAGGTTTGCGGCGGCACACCTCCGCCGACGCGACAGCGTTGATCGGCCGGCGCGGCAAGGCGGCCAGCTCAACCAGGCACGCTCTGCAGTTGGCAGCATCGGTCAGTCGCCGATGACCGGATAGCTGGAGGAGAAGATTGCCTCGACCGGCGGGTGCCGCCAGGTGCGTTCCGGATAGCGGCGGACCAGACCATCGAATTGCAGCTGAGCCCGGGCATGCGCCGCCGTCACGTCGAACCCCGGGATCCGCCCGTCCTCCACCACAGCCCGGCCTGCCACGAACACGCTTGTTGCGCGACGACCGGCGGTGCCCACCATCAGCGCCTGGATCGGGTCGAGCGACCGGCCGATGTAGTCATCCCCCAGGTCGAACACGACCATGTCGGCCGCGGCGCCCGGTTGCAGGCGGCCCAGGTCGGAACGGCCCAGCGCATCGGCACCGCCGATCGTCGCCGCGTCGAACAGATCCTCGGCGCGCACCGCTGCCGGGTCTCCCTCCACCACACGGCACAGCATCAGCCCCAGTTGCAGGTTGAGCAGCATGTCCGGCGGCCACGTATCGGTCCCCATGGCCAACCGAACGCCCATGGCCCGGCAACGCGCAACGCTTTCCAGTGCCCGGCCGCCGCGCGCCGACACCAGCGGGCAATGCACGATCGTCGCGCCGGCATCGCGAATGATCTCGAGGTCACGGCCGGGCTGCGGCAGCCCGCGCGAGCCGGACACCCAGGTGCCATGCGGCAACAGCGAGCGCGGCGACAAAAAGCCCAGCGAAGCCAGCCACTCCGGCGGGCTCATGCCGTGGCGTTGCCGCACCATGTCGACTTCCAGCCGGGACTGGCAGCAATGCAGCCGAACCGGAACATTCAACGAGCGGCCGGCATCAGCCGTTTGCCGCAGCAGTTCGGGCGTGCAGGTCTCGATGCGATCCGGCGCCAGCATCGTGCGCACCAGCCCCTGCTGCGTGCCCTCGTATGCGTGGCAGAACGCAATGGCCTCCGCCAGCCCACGCAGTCCCCGCGCCGCGTCGAATTCCGGCACGATCCGTTCGTCATCCTCCACCACGAGACCGCCGCTGCGATAGGCCGGGCCGAGATACACGCGCAGCCCCAGCTCGCCGGCCGCAGTGGCGGCAGCGCTGAACTCGGCAATCGTCTCGCCCCACTCCCGATAGAACAGCGAGGCGATCGGCAACGCCGTCGTGATGCCGTTGAGCAGCAGCTGGGCAAAGGCATAGCGCTTCTGAAATGCCAGTTCCTCGGGCAAATACATCTCGTATGGCCCGCGCTCGAGATAGCTGCGCGGCCAGACCCGGCCCTTGCGCCAGGCCGGCTGGTTGTCAAAACCAAGTACCGTGGTGTCGAGATCCCCGAGTGCGTCGAGGTCGACGAATCCCGGTGCGATCAACGCCAGGCCATAGTCGCGCCGTTGCTCCACGTCACCGGGGAAGCCGTGTCCGACGAACACCACGCGATCGCCCTCGAACACCACCTCGCCACTGCGCAGCAGACAATGCCGCCCGTCGCGGTGGCCCACCACCCAGTCGGCCGACAGCTTCGTGCGGCGGCCGCGCATCAGGGCAAGGTCACGCCATCACGGGCTACAATACGGCCGCGCTTCACCACCGTGCGCCGTCCCGGTCGCTGCGCAACCGCCTCGGCGACGGTCTCGGCCGCCACCAGTACCAGATCGCCGCGGCAGCCTTGGGCGAGCCCATAGCCTTCCAGCCGCAACGCCTGCGCGCCCCCGGTCGTGACCACATCGAGCGCCACGGTCAGTTCGTCGTCCTGCCGCAGGTTGTAGCGCTGGCCTACGAACATCGCCCGTTCCAGCATGTCTGCGTTGCCGTACGGTCCCCAGGTGTCGTGGATGCCGTCCGATCCGGCGCACACCACCACCCCGGCCCGCACCAGGCGCTGCAATGGCGGGACGGTCCGCGACGCCGACGCGGTGGTCATGATCGCGATCCGCGCCTCCGCCAGCGCGGCGATCAGCGGATCCACCACCGTCGCGTCCGGCATACCCAGGCAGAATGCATGGCTGATGATCACCTTGCCCTGCATTCCGAGGGCGATCGTGCGTTCGATGATCAGCTCCATCGAGAACGCGCCCATCTCGCCTGGTTCATGCAGATGGATATCCACGCCGCGCCCGAACTTCTCGGCCAGGCGGAACACCGTATCGACGTGGCCCTTCGGGTCGCGATCGATCGCGCACGGGTCCAGCCCGCCCACCGTCTCGGCGCCAAGCCGCAGCGCCTGTTCCAGCAGTTCCACCGTGCCGGGCCGCACCAACATGCCGCTCTGCGGGAACGCGACGAGGTCGATATCGACGATGTCGGCCAGCGCATCGCGCGTCGCCATCACGCCCTCGATGCCGGACACGCCGCACTCCGTGTCCACGTCCACGTGGCTCCGGATGAACGTGGTGCCATGCGACACCGAAAGGCGCGCCTGACGCTCGGATTGCTGCCGCGGATCGATCGGCAGCGACTTGCGGACCGTGCGCTCGTTCTCGATCTTGTCGATCAGCCGAGGTCCCACCTGGTTGCGGTACCACGGCAGGCCAAGCAGCGACTTGTCGAGATGGGTGTGGGCCTCCACCAGACCCGGCAGCGCGATGCGTCCGTCACCCTCCAGAACCGGCACGCCGTTCGGTGCCGGTCCGCCGGCGATGCGCCCTGCCAGTATCACGATATCCGCGCGATCTCCGCCAAGTGGACGCACGTTGCGGACCAGCAGATCAGCCGCCATCACCGGTTTCCCATCCATGCGGACCAGCCAACGCCGGTGCGCCGCGCGATACCATTTCAGTCCAGCTTTACCAGCTTCTGCAGCACGGGCCGCGGCTGTTCCGGCGTCACGCCGGGGAACAGATTGCCCCAGCCGGTCTTCGCGACCTCGCCCACATAGATGTCGCCCCGCGAATCGACCGCTATGCCGTGCGGCGAGGTGAACGGCCCGGGGAAATTGGCCGGCGTCCGGTCGCCGAGCCGGGCGAGGATCCTGCCGTCCTCCCTGCTGACGACAGAGACCCTCGGGCCGAGCTGCGAAGCGTTCCGGCTGAACCCGAATGTCGGGCCGCATTCGCCGATGTAGCAGTGAGGACAACGACCTTTCGGAATGAACAGCGCGCTCGGCCGATGCAGATCACGCCACTCGGTCTCGTAGTTGCCCTGGCCGTCGAAGATCTGCACGCGGTGATTCTCGCGGTCGGCGACATACACCCAACCGTCCTCGTCGCAGCAGATGTTGTGCGGCAGATTGAATTCGCCCCGGCCGACGCCAGACGTGCCCCATGACTTGATCAGGCGGCCATCCGGCGAATACTTGTGCACACGGGCGTTGCCATAGCCGTCGGAGACATAGATGTCGCCGTTCGGCGACAGCGCGGTGTGGGTACACTGACAGAACGGCTCGCCGCCCATGTATGGCTTCGGCCTGCCGGGTGTTCCGAGGGTGAGCAGGATGCTGCCTTCAGGCGTGCAGCGGCGCACCGAATGGTCGCCGTCATCGGTGCAGAAGATCGTGTCGTCGGGCGCCATGCTGAGCCCATGCGCGCGCTTGAAAACACCCTCGCCCCAGGAGCGCAGGAAGTTGCCGTCACGATCGAACACCGTGACCGGGTGAGCACTGCGGCTGAACACATAGACCTGGTCGCGGGAGTCGACTGCAACCGCTGCGACCTCATGGAAGTCCCAGCCATCCGGGAGGCGCGCCCACTCCGGGATCACGCGATAGCGGAAGTCGCCGCTGCCCAGGATTGCTGGAGAGTCCATGACGTTGTCCTTGTCGTTGCGATCGCCGCCGCCGGCGCACGGGGGCATCAGGGCTACTTCATCAGGCTGCTTTCGTCCATTCGCGGCGGGCCTTCCTCACCGCACAATCGGGCGAATGGTTGCAGCCGTCGGACCGCAGAAGTATCCAAACACAAGGAAGATCGAGCACGCCGGAGCGCCACCGAGCATGGATTGAATGCGCAGTGCGCACGCCGGAATTGAGCTCCGTGGCCCTCCGTGGTCCTCGATCTTCCTTCGTGTTGAAAGCTTTACTCCTTGCTGTCGGGCTGCTCCGCCCTGGCATGGCCGGCAGGCGAATCGCTTGAACGTCATGCGGTCGGTCGGATCAGCGTCGCCGGGTAATTGACGTTCCACCCGGTCCGGTTTCGACTGTTGTTCAGCGGATACCGAACCTTGGCAGGCTGACGCGGATCGGACAGCGCGGCAAAGTGATGCAACAGCGAGACGCCGACCGGGATCGCCATGCGGAAGCGATACCGTCCGACCTGCGCGGCAACGCCTGGTGGCACCGTTGGCTGATGCGGCTGGCCGGGACGCTGCGGCGTCTGGTAATGTATCCGGATCGGATCACGGCGAATCCTTGAAACAGCTGGACGCGTGCGAATGATACGCACCTTGGTGGGCGCTGCCCTGACGTTCGCAACCTTGGCTGTCGCTGACCATGCGGCGGGTTACGCGCTGATCGGCGATGGCGCACTGTCCTGCGGAGCATGGATGGCAGCGCGGCGCGATCCTCACAGTGCTGCGACGCATATGAGCGAGCAATGGGTCGTGGGGTTTCTGTCCGGAATCGGCTCGATGGTGCTCGGCGAGCTGGATCCCTTGCATGGAATGCAAGCCGATGCCGTGTATGGCTGGATGGACAATTACTGTGGCACTCATCCATCCGAGGCGATCGAGGCAGCGGCCCGTGTGTTCATCCAGGAGCACCCGCGATAGAATTCCTCGCGGACATGAAATGAGTGAAGGGAAACCCATGCCTGACATCGTCGGAACCTGGCGTCTGGTCGCAGCGACGTCGCTCGACCCGGAGGGACGGTCATTGCCGTTGCCGTACGGGCCGCAGGCGATCGGCCGCATCGTGTTCACCGCGGACCAGCGCATGATCGCCGCGCTCTGTGACGGGCGCCCGGAACTGCCGCCCGGTGCGAGGCGCGACTACGGTGGCTATTGCGGCGGCTACACATTCGACGGGACGGCGCTGACCACACATGTGGATGCATCGCCAAACCCCGCGCTGGTCGGCACAGTCCAGGTTCGCGGCGTGCGCTTCGAGGGCGAACGCATGGTGTTGCGGCCGCCACCGCGTGAGATCGACGGCGTGATGCATTACCGCGAGTTGACCTGGGAACGCATCAGCCCGGTCTAGCCAAATCCGTCGGATGTGCACTGTCGTCCTGCTGATCCGTCCCGGCCACATTTGGCCGGTCGTTATTGCCGCCAACCGCGACGAGCTGCTGAACCGGACGTGGGACCCACCGGGGATGTACTGGCCGGAACTGCCGGATGTGACCGCCGGTCGCGATCGCTCGGGTGGTGGCACCTGGATGGGCGTGAACCGCGACGGAGTGGTCGGCGCGGTGTTGAACCGCCCTGGCAGCCTCGGCCCCGCCGCCGGCAAGCGAAGCCGCGGCGATCTGCCGCTGCTGGCGCTGGCGCACCAAACAGCCGACCATGCCGCCGCCGCAATTGCCGCGCTCGACGCCGGTGGCTGGCGCAGCTTCAACCTGGTGCTCACCGATCGATCCGGTGCGATCTTCGTGCGCGGTCTGGGGCACGGCCACCCGCAGGTGCAGCCGCTTGCGCCTGGCCTGCACATGGTGACCGCGCACGACCCGGACGATCTGGAAAGCCCCCGGGTCGCCCGGCATCTGGCACGGTTCAAGTCGGCTGCTGCGCCTGAACCTGGTGACTGGCGCGCCTGGCAGCACATCCTGGCCGATCGCTCCGGGGATCCGGGCGAGCAGATCAACGTGGTGCCGCGCGGCGGCTTTGGCACCGTGTGCTCCTCGTTGGTGGCGATTCCACAGGCGAGCCCCGTGGTCTGGCTGTTCGCTGCCGGTCCGCCGCACGCGGCGCCGTTCAACCCCGTCGGCTCGTAGCTGCCAGAGGGCCCTTGCTCTCGCTCGCCGAGGCGCCTCGCCTGCGGCTGCTGATCGCTGTCATCCAGGGTACATCGCGAGGAAGTCTTCAGCGGTCAGTCTGAGGACGTTGCTGCGCGTGACAATCCGACGGTTCAGGCAGACGAAATATGCTCGCCGATCGTGCCCCGCCCAGCAGCGCCCTGGCCGGCCGGCCGGAGCATGCCTCGGAGCGGACAGAGGGAACGACGCGGCTGACCCCTGTGCATTCGCCGTGCGCCGACGCGTGTCAGTGTGCCGCCGCCGTCTGCTGCTGTATTGGGCAGCGTTGCAGCGCGAGGGCCGACAGGTATTGGTCTCGCGCATCGAGCGCCCGGCTTTCGGTGTCGGCCGCTGTGTCATCCCGACAAAGCACCGGAATGCAGCCGCAAACCTTGCCACCCTTTTCACTACCCAGCTCGCCTTGATGCGTGGTGTCGGCAGCGATCTCAGCGTTGATGGCCGTGCAGTCCATCATTGCGTCTTTTATCTGCACCGTCTGAACTGGAGCAGGTGCCCGGCCGCACAAGCAGCGACCGTAAGTGGGACGACGGCAGTTGCCGCCAGAAGCAATTTGCGCATCGGACTAATCCTCATTCCTCCGGGCTGAATTGCCCGCGCGAATGAGTTTGCGCGCCGAGAGTTGGCAAAATGGTTACTCACCGTTGTGCATAAGCAGTATCGATACCGTGCATCATGTGCGCGGCTCCTTCAGGCTGTGCGGGCTTCCTTCTCGCCACACGCCTGGCCCACTAGGATCAGCCGCCAACGTCAAACCAAGGGCGCCGCGTCATGTTCAACCTGCGCAGCCTTGACCTCAACTTGCTGACAGTCTTTGAGGCTATCTACGAGCTCGGCACTGTCAGTGGCGCCGCTGATCACCTCGCGCTCAGCCAGTCGGCGGCCAGCCATGCCCTGGCTCGTCTAAGGGATGCATGCAAGGACGATCTCTTCGTCCGAGCCCGCCAAGGTCTGTCCCCGACGCCGACGGCGCAGGAGATGTATCCTGCGATCAAGCAGGCGCTGGATGCCCTGCGCGCTACCCTGGCTGAGGCCAGCGGGTTCGATCCCGGCACATCGCAACGCCGCTTCCGGATCAGCATTCCGCATCCCATGGGGCCGTTTTACTCGCTGGCATTGCAAGCTGCCGTAGCGGCCGCCGCCCCCGGTATCGTGCTGACGTCCGATACTGTTTCTCGGCCGCTGGACCTCGAGGAAAGCCTTCGTGATGGCGTCGTAGATATCGCCATCGACTGGCTGCCGGTCCAGTTGGACCCATTCGTAAACAGGAAACTCTTCGATGATCGGCTGGTGCTCTTGGCCAGACGTGGTCACCCCTCGGTTGGTGTGGGTCTCACCATGGAGGAGTTGCTGAAGGCGGAGTTTGTTTCCATTCACCATCGACGCGAGTTCGAACATGCGCCCATGGCCATCAGAGAGCTTCTGCAACTCGGAATACGCGAGACGGTGCACGTGAGTGAGCTTCTCGAGATCCCCACGCTCGTGGCAAGCACTGACCTGGTGGGCATATTCGCGGCGAGCATGGGCCCGATTATGGAGCAGCGGCTAGGACTGCAGGTTCTACCGCTTCCGCTCGAATCTGCCTTCATTGCCGATTTACATGATCTGGCATGAGACGCGCCGTCACGATCCGGCGCATCGCTGGCTACGCGAGGTCGTGGCGCAGGAACTGAGCCGCTTTGCCCCGGGCTGACGTCGCCACAGAAACGCTCTCTTGGATGGCTGCTGCAAGGCCCCGCGTGACGGCCATCGCTGGCCTGCTGCCGCAACTCAGCCGCTTCTGCCCGGACGCGCATTCCGCGCATCTTCTCGCTTAGCGATCACCTTTTGCATGATTGGGTGCAGATCCTGCAGCCGCGCCGCGCAGCTGAAGGCCTCGCGGCGCACATCGAAGTCGCCGGGTATCGTGTGGTCGCCGAGCTCGATCGCATCGGCGAAGGAGTGTAGTCGGCCGGCGAGGTCAAGCTCGTTCCGCATCACTTCACTGTTGTTGTAAGCATCGGCGAACTGAGCATGCACCCGCGCGTGGAACCGAAGGCGGTCCGCAAGCACCTTGGGGTGCAGCTTCAGCGAATACGCGATTACGTCGTTGATGCCACAAGTGGCGTAGTCGATGGCTGCCATGTCACCCTTCTTCGGGCTAAAAATGATGGCCGCACGAGGCCGTCCTCGACCTCGCGCGGCGCTTCAACGGTCTGAAATTCGAGTGACGACTGAGATCGCGTGGCTCAAATGCAGACGGTCGCTTTTCTGCGTGGCCGTGCCCAGACGGGCCAAGCGCCAGAGGAGGTAACGCCCCGAACCGTGCCTAGGAGAGTTCGCGGCCACGCATCAGTTGTATGCACGAGAGGCCGCCGCAGCAGTTAGTCACCGTTGTGCATATGCAGTATCGATGCGGTGCATACACTGTCTGGGTCGGATAACCTGTCATTCCCGCACCATCGCCTGGGGAGGCACACCTACGGCCCGGTCGCTTCATCGTGGATAGGGCGGATCTCGCGAATTGCATCCTCGAGCGCGATCGCAATGAGCTTCAGGTCGCCGGACAATTCGTCCCTCATATCAGGCGGATCGGAAACCCCGGGGGATTGGGCAACCCGCTGCGCAACGTCGCGGATTCGCCGATTGTATTGCAGTGTGTAGCTGACGAACTGGATAAGGCTCGCTGCGCCCGGGTCGACCACGAAAAGGTTATCGACGCTCCTGGACAGGAAGGGCGGAACTTCCATTTGTGCGCTCTGTATAGCTTGCACGATCGTCATCCATCCCATTCTGGGGAACCGTTGGTTAACTGCCTCCATGACCCTCTTGTGCTCTTCCCGCGCCTCCAGGAGTTCGGGATACACACCGACGACTATGCCGCGCGCCTGCATGCGGTCCTTGCGTGTCAATGCAGCTATCTGGCGGGCAGCAGCTTGTCGTGCACCGACATAGGCAGCGGTGCCGGCGACCAGAGCAAAGCACCCACGACGAAACTGCCCCAATCGGTCAGCAGCCTGTACCAAGTGAAATCGGTAGGCCATCCGAAGGCCACAATTACCTCCATGTGCTGCACGCAGCCATCGGCCTGAATGCAAGTCGGGGCGCCGTGAGGCGCCCTTTCTGCAGCTTGTCACAAGAAGCCTGGAAGCTCCTCCGGCTCCAGTGCTGCGCATCGTTGCGGTTGCCGATCTGCCGGTTGGTCCGGCACGGGATCTGCTCGACGCGGTGTTCTCCGGTGACGACGTCGATGCCGCGCCAGACGCCAACCGTCGGATGGCCGCACATCCACTCGCCCCTGCCCTCCGGCGGTCGGGCGTGTCGGCAGTCCTTGCAGAACTTCGTCACGCCGCTCATCGGTCGTCATGATGCGACAAGGTATCAGTTCACTTCGTCAAGGGTTGTACGGAACAGGAGATGGCAGCAGGGCGCCGCTCCCCTGTGGAGCGCGGCCAGCTTGCACAGCTCGATTTCCAAGGCGTGTTCGTTGAGATGATCAATGAGCCGCCCCAGTTCGGCCTTCGCGCGCGGATCGCTGCACGCGTCCCCGACCGCTGTGATGTGGTTGCAAAGCGACAGCACGTGCTTCCATGCGGATGCGCGGTGGTGGGCGTCGTTGCTCATTCGACCTCCAAGAACGTGGCTCATAATTCGAGGAGAGGCACGTTCGGATCCCACTCCCTCCTGGGGGGTACACGTTGGTCATCGCGGAGCGGCGGGAGACCCAACGTCCTGCGATGTTCGTTATACCGATTGCGAAGATACCGTTCCTCGCGCTCTTCGGGAACTGGCGGACGAGTTCTCGATCCCTCCTTTGATATCTGCGCTTGTTCTCTTCCAGCTTGCGCTTAAGTTCCAGTTTCAGCTGGGCCTGGCTGATCGCTGTAATCTTGGCAACATTACACTTCACAGACCCAAGCGGACGGACTAAATTCTAGGAGTGCGTCGTGAGCGCGGCTCGGGATGTATTGGAGACTAGCCGCGCTGTCTTAGCTGGTCACAGCGGAGTTGTAGCGGTGCTTAAGGTTTTTCTGGATGAATCCGGAATCCATGACGGGTCACCAGTTGTCACGGTGGCGGCGTATGTTGCGCGCCCAAAAGAGTGGGCAGCTTTTACTCGCGGGTGGAAGGCTGCGATTCGTCCTGTGAAGGTCTATCATGCGGCCGACGCGGCGAATTGCCACGGAGAGTTTGAGGGGTGGACAAAAGAACGCGTTGCTGCGGTGGCGGCGCGCGCGCTTCCGATCATTCCAAAGAATGTTGGGATGGGAATCGCAATCGGCATTCAAATTGAACATTTCGAGGAAGCCCTTGCTGGGCGCGAGGAACTTCGCCGAATGCTTGGCAATCCGTATGGGGCGTGTCTCCACTGGGTGATGGCGACCATTCTTGACGAGAAGGCTAAGTCAGGTAATGGCGAGCGCATCGCATTTTTCCACGAGACCAACGACTTCAAGCGCGAGGCTTGGGATACCTTTGAGCACATGGAGCGGCAGTACAATCCGCTTGGTTGCCGGATGTCTTTTGCCTTCGGGCGCAAGGACGAGTTTGTACCGCTTCAAGCGGCCGACGTGCTTGCCTACGAGGCCAACAAACGTATCCGGAGTTCTAAGAACCGAAATCGTCGGGCGCTTGATGCTCTACACCCCGAAAGCGGTTACCTCGACCTTCGGCTTTACGACCGCGAGAATCTGCCCTTTCTGATTGCGCGGATGGAAGCGGCTCGCTTGCAGGAGGAGGCCGGATGACTTTCTCAAGAGCCCGCTCTGTCGCCCCCGGCGTTTCGTCCGCTTCCGCAGCCCGCGCCGCATCAATGAACCGACGCGACTGCTCGGGGTTGTCGGCGGACGGTGATGGGAGCGGCTTCTGGTTGGGCATGGGGCATTGTGGTAGCCGCAACGCGTCAGGTTCAATCCCCGTTTTGAGGAGGCCCTGGAAGCTTTATGGGCGTGCGCGCAGACGTTTGAAGGGCCCGAGACAGTCATTCAAGGCATTATTCGTGTTTTGGAGAACCCTAGCAACCTCTTCTGTTTGGTGGGTTATCCCGAGACCGCAATCGGGGCACATGCACCGTTGCTCGGACTTTACGCGTCCGACTGTGATTCGGCGCCCAAGTTTGACCACGGGCAGACCACGCTTATCCCATTGAAATAGTTTATGTTTATCCATTCCATACCGGCAGGCGATCGGCTTCCGACATTGACCCCCTCATATGTCTCTTACGATATTGATTCTACGAATAATTTTGACCTCCAGGCGGGGTCAAACCTGGACGCCGATTGGAGGTTAATCGGCGACGCCGAAACGCATAGCATGACGCCCGGCCGGAAGCCGGCACGACCGGTCGCGACGGCGACGGTGCGCTCGAAACCGAGCTCGCTCAGGTCGAGGGTGTCAACGAACGCGTCCACCACTCGCACCAGTGCAGCGGGCGCAATGTAATCTTCGATGCTCGGCGGAAGAAGACTGACCTGTGCGCAGTCTAGCTAGCCCTTCGATGAAGCTCACCGGATCTTCTCCTGCCCGCCGCAGAACAGCTTGATTCTGCAGGTCTTCGGTCCACTTCAGAAGTGCTCGGATCCAGCGGGCCGGCCATTTCGCCGCTGCACTCTAACTGGACATTCCGTGGATTGCGGACCTTTGCGGAGAGCGGCCCCATGCCGACATGAAGCTGGGACCAATCGCCATTCTCTCCCGGCGGTCAGCGCGTCAGCACGAGGTGGGTCGCCAGCTCCGTTGGGACCGCCTCCGTCACCCGATAGCCAAGGCCTGGCAGGTCAATGCCTACGAACAGGGATTCACCACGGCCCAGAACGACGGGCGACAGCGCCAGGTGCAACTCGTCGATCGCTCCTGCGAGCAGGTACTGGCGGACCGTCGAAACTCCGCCGCCGATCTTCACGTCCAGCTCACCCGCGGCGGCTTTGGCCTGGGCGAGCGCCGCCCCGATCCCGTCGGTGACGAAATGGAAGGTCGTCCCGCCCTGCATCACGATTGGCGCCCGGGCATGGTGGGTGAGGATGAAGGTCGGCGCGTGGTATGGCGGATTGTCACCCCACCAGCCCTTCCACGCGTCGTCCGGCCATTCGCCGCGGATCGGGCCGAACATATTGCGGCCGAGGATGAAGGCGCCGAAGCCTGCCGCCGCGGCGCTGGCGAAGCGATCGTCAGTCCCGCCGTCTTGCCCGAGCATCGATCGAAAGGTCCGGGTTGGGTAGAACCAATTGTGCAACTCCCTGCCCCCTTTGCCGAGCGGATGCTCCAGGCTCTGGTCCGGGCCGGCCCCATAGCCGTCGATGGACACTCCAAAACCCGCTGCGCGCACCTTGCCCATGGGGGCCTCCGTCTGATTGTGAACTGCAACCAGTTGTGGTTTATCAAACTGATTTTATATTGCAATCGGTCATGCTCGAGAACCGCTCCGGCTGCCCCATCAATCTTGCGCTCGAGGTGCTCGGCGACCGCTGGAGTCTCATCGTTATCCGCGACATCATGTTCGGGAACCGCCGGCACTTCCGCGAGCTGCTCGCGCGCTCACAAGAGGGAATCGCCTCCAACATTCTGGCCGCGCGGTTGAAGCGGCTCGTCGAGGCGGGGCTACTCTCGCGCAGCGACGATCCCGCCCACCGGCAGAAGGCAATCTACAGCCTGACCGAAAAGGCGATCCAGCTGGTGCCCGTGCTGGTGCAATTGGGCGCCTGGGGCCGTCGACATCTGCCGACCTCTCCGGAGCTGGCGATCCGTCAGCAGTTGATGGAAGAGGGCGGCCCGCTACTCTGGAGCGCGTTCGCTGACGAATTGCGCCACATCCACCTCGAAACACCTCTGCCCGAGGGCCGCGAGAGCCTCATCGCTCGTCTGTCGGCCGCGTTCGAGCAGGTGGCGACCGACCAACGAAACGAGGCGGCTGCGAAGGTGACGAAGAACGAATGATCTGGCGCAGGGCCGCGGTGAGCCGTCGAACCTGCAATAGCGCATGGCGCAGGTCCAGCGCCCTGGCATGTCGACCGCCCTGGCATGGCGGCCCGGGCGCTGCGCTGCTATATCCGAAACGCTGCCCAAAAGGGGATCGTGATGGCCCGTCGCCGCCAGCTTTACGAGGGGAAAGCCAAGATCCTGTTCGAGGGGCCGGAACCCGGCACGCTCGTGCAGTATTTCAAGGACGATGCGACCGCCTTCAACGCCCAGAAGAAGGGCGTGATCACCGGCAAGGGCGTGCTGAACAACCGCATCAGCGAATACCTGATGATGCGGCTGGCGGAGATCGGCATCCCCACCCATTTCGTCCGCCGCCTGAACATGCGTGAGCAGCTGATCCGCGAGGTGGAGATCATTCCGCTCGAGGTGGTGGTCCGCAACGTCGCCGCCGGCAGCCTGTCGAAGCGTCTCGGCATTCCGGAGGGCACGCGGCTGCCGCGTTCGATCATCGAGTACCTACTACAAGAACGACGCGCTCGAGGACCCGATGGTGTCCGAGGAGCACATCACCTGCTTCGGCTGGGCCAACACCCCCGATCTCGACGATATCGTGGCCCTGACGCTGCGCATCAACGACTTCCTCACCGGCCTGTTCCTGGGGGTCGGCATCACGCTGGTGGATTTCAAGCTGGAGTTCGGCCGGCTGTGGGAGAACGAGGAGATGCGCATCGTACTGGCCGACGAGATCAGCCCGGACAATTGCCGCCTGTGGGACAGCAAGACCAATGAGAAGATGGACAAGGATCGCTTCCGCCGCGATCTGGGCAAGGTCGAGGAGGCGTACCAGGAGGTCGCCAAGCGCCTCGGCATCCTGCCCGAGGCGGGAGTGCGTGACATGAAAGGCCCGGAGCTGATGCAGTGAAGGCCACGGTGACGGTGATGCTGAAGCCCGGGGTGCTGGACCCGCAGGGCAAGGCGATCGGCCACGCGCTGCACACGTTGGGGTTCGGCAATGTCGGCGAGGTGCGGGCAGGGAAGGTGATCGAACTGCAGATCGCCGAGAACGACCCGGACCGCGCGCGCGCCGCCGCCGAGGAGATGGCGCGGAAACTGTTGGCGAACACGGTGATCGAGAGCTTTCGAGTGGCGGTGGATGGCTAGCCGCGGACAAGGTTCTCCCCCTCCCCTTGCGGGAGGGGGTTGGGGGGAGGGGGCCGCGCCAAAGCCCCACTGCCCCCTCCCCCCAACCCCCTCCCGCAAGAGGAGGGGGAGGACTGTTATGCTCGCTGTTCTCGCGGTTCCCATCGCTGGCCTGTTGCGGGCCCAAGCGCAGCCCGCGCCTGGCTGGAAGCAGATGACCTCCAAGCAGCTCGCCACCGCGTGTCATGCAACCGACCCGGCCCAGCATGCCGGCTGCGTGGGCTATGTCTACGGCGTCTACGACCTTCAGTTCGCGCCGACGCCACCGCGCGGCGTGTGCGCGCCTGAGAACTTCTCGCCGGAACTGCTCGCCCAGGTGGTGACCGCCTACGCGGACACTCATGACGATGGTCCGGCGCCAGCCGCCATCGGCCAGGCCATCGTCCGCTTCTTTCCGTGCGCGGAACAGAAGCGATGAAAGCCGGCATCGTCATCTTCCCCGGCATCAACCGCGAGCGCGACATGGCGATCGCGCTGCGCCGCTCCGGTGCAGAACCGCGGATGATCTGGCACCGGGAGACCGACCTTACCGGTCTCGACCTGATCGTGATTCCGGGCGGCTTCTCGCATGGCGACTACCTGCGCTGCGGCGCCATGGCGGCGCATTCGCCGGTGATGACCGCGGTACGCGAGCATGTCGCGCGTGGCGGTTACCTGCTGGGTGTGTGCAACGGCTTCCAGATCCTCACCGAGGCGGGTCTGCTGCCTGGCGCGCTGCTGCGCAACGCCGCGCTGCGCTTCCTGTCGATGGAATGCCACCTGCGCGTCGAACGCGCCGACACCGTGTTCACCAGCCAGTATCAGCGTGGCCAGGTATTTCGTGCCGTGATGGCGCACGGCGACGGCAACTACTTCGCCGACGACGCAACGCTGGATCGGCTGGAGGGCGATGGCCTGGTGGCGCTGCGCTACACCTCGCCGACCGGCGGGATCACCCCGGATGCCAACCGCAACGGCAGCGCGCGCTCCATCGCCGGCATCCTGTCGCCCAACCTGCGCGTGCTCGGCCTGATGCCGCATCCCGAGGACCTGGTCGATCCGCTGATGGGCGGCACCGACGGCAAGCCGCTGTTCGACGCACTGGCGGCGGCGTAATCCCTAAACGAAGATCTGGGCCACCGGAATCGTCACGCGGGGCAGTGCTTCGACCTGCAGCGTTCCGGACATATCGACGCTGGTGATCACGCCATACCTGCCGGCGCTCGGATGGCGGTGTACCAGGACACGGATGGCGGTCAGGTCCACCACCCAGAACTCACGGATACCAGACCGGGCGTAGAGTTCCAGCTTGGGCCCCAGATCGAAGTCGAGACTCGGATCCGCCACCTCGATCACCAGATAGACATCCGGAGGCCGCGGATGCTCGTCGGGATAACCGTGCCAAGGCCGCCGCAGCAGCGAGAAATCGGGTTGGGGTTCCGAAGTATCGTCCAGCACAATCGGGTTCTGCACCCGCACCACGGCTTGGCCCGCGGCCGCCATGACCAGCAACTCGGTCAGCGCATCGACTGCCAGTGCGTGGCGTGGCCCGATCGACGCCATGTCAACCAATTGCCCTTCCAGCAGTTCGACGCGATCGTTCTTGCCCAGGACGCCGGCCTCGGCCAGGCGGTGATAGTCGCGCACCGTCAGGCGGTGCCGGGGCACCTGATAGCGGCTCAGAATGTCCGTCTGGTAAACGTCGTCCATGCAGCTAATTTAGCGCGTTTGCCAACCGGCTGGTAGCCTGCTCCCGAAGAACTCAAGGTGCTGGATCATCACCTCGGGCAGCGCCTCGACCTGCAACGTGCCCGACATGTCGACAATCGTGACCGAGGTATACGCGCCGTCGGTCGGGTCACGGTGCACCAGCACCCGGTTCGTCGTCAGGTCGACGATCCAGAACTCGCGGATGCCCCCCCGCGCATAGAGTTCCAGCTTCGCGCCGCGATCGAATTCCAGGCTCGAAATCGGCAACCTCGACCACCAGATGGACATCGGGCGGCCGTGGATGGGCGTGGGGATAGCCGTGCCAGGGATGCCGCACCACGGAGAAGTCCGGCTGTGGTTCCGAAGTGTCGTCCAGCACGATTGGGTTCTGCGTCTTGACCCATGCCCGCTCGCCCACGGCGTTCAGCAGCAGTCGGGTCAGTATATCAATCGCCAGTGCGTGTCGGGGTCCGATGGGCGACATGTCAACCAGTTGCCCCTCAAGCAGCTCGACGCGAGAGTCCTCGTCCAGCACACCTGCCTCCCCGAGGCGGTGATAGTCGCGCACCGTCAGGCGGTGCCGAGGCACCTGGTAGCGACTGAGGATGTCCGTCTCGCTAACAGCGTCCATCGCAACAGACTAGCGCATCCGAACCCCGGATGGCAGCGTCCCAGCCAAGCCGCTATACCAGCCGCATCTCATGACCCACGCCAGCACCTCCCCAACCGTTTCCCAGGCGCTCGCCGCGGAATTCGGCCTTTCCGCCGATGAGTACGCGCGCGTGCTGGAGATCATGGGCCGCACGCCGACGCTGACCGAACTCGGCGTGTTCAGCGTGATGTGGTCGGAGCATTGCAGCTACAAGTCCTCGCGCGTCTGGCTGCGGCAGCTGCCGACCAAGGCGCCCTGGGTGATCCACGGTCCGGGCGAGAACGCCGGCGTGGTGGATATCGGCGACGGGCTCGCCGCGGTGTTCAAGATGGAGAGCCACAACCACCCGAGCTTCATCGAGCCATACCAGGGCGCGGCCACCGGCGTCGGCGGCATCCTTCGCGACGTGTTCACCATGGGCGCCCGCCCGATCGCCAACCTGAACGCGCTGCGCTTCGGCTCGCCCGGTAATCCCATGACCAAACGCATCGTCGATGGCGTGGTGCGCGGCATCGGCGGCTACGGCAACTGCGTCGGCGTCCCCACGGTCGGCGGCGAGATCAATTTCCACTCCGCCTACGACGGCAATCCGCTGGTCAATGCGATGACCGTCGGGATCGCGCCGAAGGACCGTATCTTCCTTTCGGTTGCGGCGGGCGTCGGCAACCCGGTGGTGTATGTCGGCTCGAAGACCGGCCGCGACGGGATCCATGGCGCCACCATGGCCTCGGCCGAATTCGCCGCCGATGCGGAAGCGAAGCGCCCCACCGTGCAGGTCGGCGATCCGTTTACCGAAAAGCTGCTGATCGAGGCCTGCCTGGAACTGATGGCGACCGATGCCATCGTCGCCATCCAGGATATGGGCGCCGCGGGCCTGACCAGCTCGTCGGTCGAGATGGCCGGCAGGGGCGGGGTCGGCATCGAGCTCGACCTCGACATGGTCCCGGCGCGCGAGTTCGGCATGACCGCCTATGAGTTCATGCTGTCGGAAAGCCAGGAGCGCATGTTGATGGTGTTGCGCCCCGATCGCGAGGATGCGGCACGCGCGATCTTCGACAAATGGGAACTCGACTTTGCGGTGATCGGCCACCTGACCGACACCGGCCGCATCGTCGTGCGCCAGCATGGCGCCGTGGCTGCCGACATCGCGCTGGGGCCGCTCAATGATCAGGCACCGCTCTATCACCGCACGACCACGGAGCCGCAAAAGTACACGCCGATCAATCCAGTGAAGGTCGAGGACCGCGTCGGCCTCACCATGGCGTTGTGGCAGCTGGTTGCCTGCCCCGATCTCGCCTCGCGCGCCTGGGTGTGGGACCAGTACGACAGCACGGTCGGCGGCCAGACCGTGAAGCGGCCTGGTGCGGCGGACGCCGCGGTGGTCAAGCTCGAAGGTCTGTCGCGGGCGCTGGCGCTGACCACCGACTGCACCCCGCGCTATTGTGCCGCCGACCCGGAAGAGGGTGGCAAGCAAGCGGTGGCCGAGGCCTGGCGCAACCTGACAGCCGTGGGCGCGCGGCCCCTCGCGCTGACCGACAACATGAACTTCGGCAACCCCGAACGCCCGGAGATCATGGGTCAGTTTGCTGCTGCGATCCGCGGCATGGCGGCTGCGTGCGAGGCGCTCGACTTCCCGGTCGTGTCCGGCAACGTCAGCCTGTACAACGAGACGCGCGACCCCTCCGGCGCGGCGCGTGCCATCCTGCCGACGCCGGCGATCGGTGGCCTGGGGGTGCTTGACGATGCGACGCAGGCGGTGGGGATCGCGTTGGGTCCCTGGCTGGACGTTGTGCTGGTCGGCACCACCAAGGGCTGGTTGGGCCAGTCGATCTGGCTGCGCGAGATCGCCGGCCGCGAGGAAGGTGCGCCGCCGCCGGTCGATCTCTCCGCCGAGCGCGCGACCGGAGATTTCGTGCGGGCGCAGATCCTTGCCGGTCATGTCCGCGCCTGCCACGACGTGTCCGACGGCGGTCTGCTGGTCGCGGTGGCAGAGATGGCGATGTCGGGGCTGACCGGCGTGAGGCTGTCCACCGGCCCGCGGGAGATCCCCAGCCATGCCTACTGGTTCGGCGAGGACCAGGCCCGCTATGTGCTCGCCGTCCCCGATGCCGGCGCGCTGATCCGGGCCGCCGAGGCGGTTGGCCTGCCGGCAGTGCGGATCGGCACATCCGGCGGGCAGGATTTGACACTGCCCGACGGGGGCACAATATCGGTGCGGGCGTTGCGCGCGGCACACGAACGCTTCTTCCCGTCCTGGATGGACGGAACCTAGGGGAGAGCCGGCATGGCGATGGCGGCGAACGAGATCGAGGCGCTGATCAAGACGGCGATCCCCGATGCGCGCGTTACCGTCGAGGACCTCGCCGGCGACGGTGACCACTACGCCGCCACCGTGGTTTCAGAACAGTTCCGCGGCATACCGCGGGTGAAGCAGCACCAGATCGTCTATGCCGCGCTGCGCGGCCGAATGGGGGGCGAGCTGCACGCCCTCGCGTTGCAAACGTCAGCCCCAGACTAGGAGCTTTTTCCGATGGCCAACGAAGTGTTCGAACGCATCCAGGGCGAAATCGATGACGCTCCGGTGATGCTCTACATGAAGGGCAACGCGATGTTCCCGCAGTGCGGGTTCTCGGCCCGGGTGGTGCAGATCCTCACCCACCTCGGCGTGCCGTTCAAGACCGCCAACGTGCTGGAGGACATGGAGCTGCGCGAGGGCATCAAGCAGTTCTCCCAGTGGCCGACCATCCCGCAGCTCTACGTGAAGGGCGAGTTCGTCGGCGGCTGCGACATCATCACCGAGATGTTCCAGTCGGGTGAACTGGAGACGCTGATGGCCGAGAAGGGCATCGCGCACACGACCGAGGCCTGATCGCCGCCGTCTGCCGTTAAGCCTTTGTTGTGAGCCGGAGCGCACGCTGGCGGCGTGCGCACCGGCGTCGTCATTGCTGCCTACAACGCTGCGCCCTGGGTCGGCGATGCGATCGCGTCGGTGCTGGCGCAGACGCATCGCGACTGGCGTTTGGTCGTGGTCGACGACGGGTCGACGGATGCGACCTTCGATGTGGTCGCGACGTTCTCTGATCCGCGCATCCGCAGCTTCCGGCAGCTGAACGCGGGAGTTTCGGCGGCTCGGAATGCCGGGATGCGGGCGCTGGGCTGCACCACGCAGGTGGTTTCCCAGTTCGCCGCAGAAATTCGCGGTGAGGGTCGCTGCCCGGCACTGCTGTTCCTGGATGCCGACGACTGGCTCGCGCCGGACGCGCTGTCGCGTCTGGCTGCCGCACTGGGCGAGGCGCCGGGCGCGGTTGCTGCCAGTGGACCCTATGCGTTCGCAGGATCGCACCGGGTCCGCAGGCCGCCGTCAGGCGACATCGTGAAGCGCCTGCTGGTGCGGAATCCCTTCGCCAACGGCGGTCACCTGCTGCTGCGGACCGCGGCGGTGTATGCCGCCGGCGGCTTCCTGCCCGGTATCGCCTATGGCGAGGATTGGGAATTGTGGATCCGCATCGCTCTGCAAGGATCGCTCGCGACCACCAGGGGTCGAGCTCCCGTCCTGTTCGTCCGCCAGCACGCCGGGGGCGCCTATCACCGCCTCGCCGCCGATCCTGCCGCGTTCGCGCCGTGCATGGATGCGATCTTTGGCAACCCTGTGCTGTGCGCCCGGTTCGGGGCGGCGAAGCTCGCCGCGATCTGCCGCCGCACCGAGGCCGAGAACGAATGGATCATCGGCCGCGAACTCATCCGCCACGGGAAAGCCGCGGAAGGCAGAGCCTGGCTGCGTCACTCGATTGGCGCCAGTCCGACCCCCAAGCGCGCCGTTTTGCTCGCCGCCGCGCACATGTTGCCGCTGCTTCCGCCCGGATTGCGCGGACCGTTCCGACCATATTGTCTGCCCCGGCAACTCACGCCGCACTGACCTGGCGCGCCCGCCGGGCCTCAGCCCGATCCGCCCCGCGCCGCCGCATCGATTGCGGCCTGCTCGGCAATCATCGCCTCCTCCTCGGCCAGCGCCGCGGCGTCCAGCTTGGGATCGCGCGGCACGGTGAGCGAGGCGAGCACCTGCGCCCGCGTCATCAGGTCGGTGCGCCAGTCCGGGATCGGCTGGCCGAACCGGTCGCGCGGCTGGAAGGTGTCGACCGCCGGGATCGGCACCGCGCCCGGCCGCAGTGCGATGAACCCCGGCGGTACCTCTGGCACGTCGGGTGGCACGTCGGGTGGCACGTCGGGCTCGGGCTGCGCGGCGGGCCTGGGTGTCGGGGCGGGCCTGGGTGCCGCGGGCCTGGGTGTCGGGGCGGAGGCTGGCGTGGGCGGCTCGGCGGCGGGCTGGCGCCTGCGGAGGTCGCGCAGGGTCGCGGCGTAGGTGCGGCCGGCGGCCAGAGCACTGCTGCGCAGGCGGGCCGCGGTCTGGTCGGAGATGCCGGGTCGGGCGCCACGGGCGAAACCGTCCATCGCGGCGAGGGCGGCGGCGACCGCGATGGCGGCGAGCAGGGCATCGGCCGGATCGCGCGGGGCGAAGGAGTCGAACAGCTGGAGTGCGACCTGCCGGTTCTCCTCGCGGGTTGCCTCGCTGTCGGCCGGACCGGCCGGTATGGCGGCGGCGAGCGCGCGGTGCAGGCAGCGCGACAACACCGGGGAGAGCGCGGCCGGCTCGGCGCGGCCGGTGTCGATTGGGCCGATTGGGTCGATTGGGTGGTCCGGTGTGGTCTGCATGTCCATGACTGTCGGCGCCCTGGCTGAGAATGCGGTCGGGGCATGATACCGGAGAGATGAGAACAAACAGTAAACAAAGCGATCGGTGGCTGAAATACCGGTGGCTGAAATTCTGCGGACCAATTCCAGTTTGGCATCGGCGCTGCGACCGCCGTCATGCCGTCGCCTGCGCGGTGGCCGGCAGCGCGACGCAGCAACGACATGAGCGAGGCGGACGCGGGCGAGGGGAGTTGAAGCGTCGCGGCCATCGCGACGATACTGTGCCGACGAGCGACGAGTGCAGGGAGGACGCAATGACAAAATCATTCACGCGCCGCGCCGCGATGGGCGTGGGGCTCGCGACCGTGGCCGCGCCCACTGTGCTGCGCCACGCACGCGGCGAGACGCCGATCCGGATCGGCATGCCGCTTGCGCTCACCGGCCCGGCGGCCGAGATCGGCGAGCAGATGCGACACGGCGCGGAGTTCTGGGCCAAACAGGTGAATGCCAGGGGCGGACTGATTGGCCGGCCGATCGAGCTGCATGTCGAGGACACCACCGGCGACCCCGCCACCTGCGTGCGCAAGGCGCAGCTCGTGGTGGAGCGCGACGACTGCCATCTGCTGTTCGGCATGGTGCTGTCGTCCGAGGCGCTGGCGGTGGTGCCGAAACTTGCCGAGTGGAACGCGATCTTCGTGTCGTCGGACAATGGCGATGGGCGGCTGACGGGGTCTTCGTTCGTGCCGAACTTCTTCCGCGCCAACATCTCCGGGCCGATGGAGACGCGGGTGATCTCGCTTTGGCTGCGTCGCGGCGAGATGAAGAATTTCTACGCGATCGGCATGGACTACGCGTGGGGACACAACAGCATCGACGTGTTCCAGGACGAGGTGAAGAAGGCGAACAAGAACTTTGTGGGGGCGGTATTCTCGCCGATCGGCACCAAGGACTTTTCCACCTACATCACCAAGATCCGCCAGGCCGGCGCCGATGCGTGCTTCATCGTCATGCAGGGCGCAGACAACAACGCGTTCCTGTCGCAGGCGCGCGAGTACCGGCTGTCCGACAAGGTGCAACTGCTCACCTCGATCGTCGATCTGAACAGCATCCACGCGGTAGGCGATGCGTCGATCGGGCTGGTGGGGTCCACCCGCTACACCTTCACCATCGACAATCCGGCGAACCAGGCGTTCGTGGCGGCCTGGCGCAAGGAATACGGCGCCGAACCCGACGTGTTCGAGGGCGAGCAGTGGCAGGCGTGCCAGATCCTGCAGGCCGGCATCGAGAAGGCCGGCAGCGTCGAGGCCGACAAGCTGCGTCCGGCGCTGGAGACGGTGGCGGTGGATTCGATCAAGGGCCACGTGGCGGTCCGCGCCTGCGATCACCAGGCGGTGCAAGGCGGCTACATGGTGAAGGTGGTGAAGCAGGAAGGCGCCAAGACGCCGGTGCCGGTTATCATCGCGACGTATCCCGGCGACGAGGTCACGCCGGCGTGCCGGCAGATGACGTTCGACAGCTGAGCTGCGAATGCAGACGGCAGGTGTAAGGACCTCCCCCTCCCCCTGCGGGAGGGGGTTGGGGGGAGGGGGCGGCACAGAGCCCCACGGCCCCCTCCCCCCAACCCCCTCCCGCAAGGGGAGGGGGAGTGAGTATTCCGCGCCCACCCTATCCTGATGGACTTCCTCGGCTTCCTCGTCACCCAGTGCCTCAACGCCCTCTCGCAGGCGGCATTGCTGTTCTTTCTCGGCGTGGGGCTGACGCTGATCTTCGGCATCATGCGCATCGTGAACTTCGCGCACGGCGCGTTCTTCATGCTGGGCGCCTATGTCGGCTATTCCGCGGTCGCGATCGCCGGCAACTTCTGGGCCGCGCTGATCATCGCACCACTGGTGGTCGGCGGCCTCGGCGCGGCATTCGAACTTGGCATCCTGCGCCGGCTCTACCGCCGCGACCACAGCGCGTTCCTGATGGTGACCTTCGGCCTCACCCTGATCATGGGCGAGGCGATCCGCCTGATCTGGGGCGTCAACGCGCTGGAGGTTCCTGCCCCGCAATCGCTTTCCGGCATCGTGTTCATTCTCGACGAGCCGTTCCCGATCTACCGCCTGTTCCTGGTCGGCGCCGGTATCGTGGTGGCGATCGCGATCTGGCAGTTCCTCGAGCGCACGCGGCTGGGCCTGCTGATCCGCGCCACGTCGCAGAACGCCGAGATGGTGCACGCGCTGGGCACCGATGTGCGGCTGGTGCGCTCGGCGGTGTTCGGCATCGGCTGCGGCCTGGCGGGCGTCGGCGGCGTGCTGGCCGCGCCGCTGGTCACCGCCTCGCTCGCCATGGCGCCGAACGCGGTGATCGACACCTTCGTCATCGTCATCATCGGCGGCATGGGCAGCTTCGCCGGGTCGCTGATCGGCGCGCTGCTGGTGGCGTTCGTGCAGGTGTTCGGAACCTACTACTTCCCGGACCTTGCCTTGGCGCTGATGTATCTGGTCATGCTGACGGTGCTTGTGGTGCGTCCCGGCGGCCTGCTCGGCAAGGAAGCGTGATGAACTTCTGGCGCGGGGTTGCGGCAGTTGCCGGCTTGCTCGCACTCGCGCCGGCGGGCCTGCCGCCCTATGCGATGACGCTGCTGACCGAGGCGCTGATCCTCGGCCTGTTCGCCATGAGTCTCGACCTGATGGTGGGCTACACGCGGCTGCTGTCGTTCGGCCACGCCGCCGCCTATGGGATCGGCGCCTACACGTGCGGCAACCTGCTGCTGCACACCACGATCCCGCTGGTGTTGGCGGTGCCGATCGCTGCGGTGGTCAGCGGCATCGTGGCGATCGGCGTCGCCTGGGTGTGCACGCTTGCTTCCGGTGTGTCGTTCTCGATGCTGACGCTGGCGTTCGGGCAACTGCTCTATGCGGTGGCGTTCAAGTGGACGTCGGTCACCGGCGCATCCGACGGCCTGGCGGGCATCCCGCGCAGTCCCGGCCCGTTCGGCATCACCTGGTTCGCCGGCAAGCTGGGGTTCTATTATCTCGTGCTTGGGTTCCTGCTGGGCGCGTTGCTGTGCTGCCGCGCGCTGGTGGGTTCGCCATTCGGCGCGGTGCTGCGCGGCATCCGCGAGAACGAGGCGAAGACCGTATCACTCGGCTACAACACGCGCCGCTACAAGATCGCCGTGGTGGCGATCGCATTCGCGTTGGGTGGCCTTGCCGGCGCGCTGTACGCACCGTTCGCCGGCTTCGCCAACACCGAACTGCTGTTCTGGCTGTTCTCGGGCCAGGTGCTGATCATGGTGATCATCGGCGGTGCCGGCACGCTGGTCGGCCCGATCATCGGTGCGGCGTTCTTCATGCTGGTGTCGAACCTGCTGAGTTCCTGGACCGATTCCTGGGCGCTGTTGTTCGGCCTGATCTTCATCCTGTTCGTATTGTTCGCGCCACAGGGCATCTGGGGTCTGGCAACGCGCGTCTTCTCCGGTGCGACGTCAACCACGAAACGAGACCGATGGCGCTGCTTGAACTGGACGGGCTGACGCGCCGCTTCGGCGGCATCATCGCGGTCGATCGCGTGACGATGCGCGTCGAGGCGGGCGAGGTGCGCGCGGTGATCGGTCCGAACGGCGCCGGCAAATCGACGCTGTTCAACCTGATCACCGGGGTGGTGCAGGCGTCGGCCGGCACTGTGCGCTTCGACAACGAGACGTTGAGCGGGCTGTCGCCGTACAGCATCTGTCAGCGCGGCGTCTCGCGCACCTTTCAGATCACTGCGCTGTTTCCCGAGATGACCGCGCGCGAGAACGCGCGCCTCGCGGCGCAGGCGCGTCATGCGCGGCGCTGGCAGCCTTATGGCGGTGGCGCGGTGTTCGGTGATGCCGGGCGCCGTGGCGATGCGGCGCTGGAACGGTTGGATCTGACGCATGTCGCGACCCGCCCGGCGGGTTTGCTGTCGCATGGCGACCAGCGACTGCTGGAGGTGGCGATGGCGCTGGCGCAGCAGCCGCGACTGCTGCTGCTGGACGAGCCGACGCAGGGGCTTTCGGTGGAGGAGACGGAGCAGGCGGTGGAAACGCTCGCCGGCCTGCTGTCGGACGGCGTGATGACCGTGCTGCTGGTGGAACACGACATGGAGGTGGTGTTCCGGCTTGCGCGGATGATCACTGTGCTGCACCGGGGGGCTGTCATCGCCGACGGCTCGCCGGACGAGGTGAAGGCGGATGCCGAGGTGCAGCGAGCGTATCTTGGCGGCCTCGCCTGATGCTGACGATCGAAGGCCTCAACACGCATTACGGTGCGAGCCATGTGCTGCAGGGCGTCGATCTGGCGGTGTCGGAAGGGCGGATCTGTTCGGTACTTGGCCGCAATGGTGTCGGCAAGACGACGACCTTGCGCACGGTGATGGGTCTGGTGCCGCCGAGCGCGGGACGGGTATGGCTGGATGGTGCCGACATCACCGGTTGGCCGCCGCATCGCGTCGCGCGTGCCGGCGTGGCGTATGTGCCGGAGGGGCGGCTGATCTTTCCCGATCTGACGGTGGTCGAAAACATCCGTGTCGCAGAGCGTCGACCATCGAGGACGTGGCCGTTGCCGCGATTGATGGAGTTGTTTCCGCCGTTGCGGGAACGCGCTGCCAGCCGCGGCGGCACATTGTCGGGCGGCGAGCAGCAGATGCTGGCGATCGCGCGGGCGCTGGTGAGCGATCCGAAGGTGATGCTGCTCGACGAACCGAGCCAGGGGCTGGCGCCGCTGGTGGTGCGCGAGTTGGCCGAGGTGATCCGGCGCTTGCCGGGTCAGGGGGTGACGGTACTGCTGATCGAGCAGAACATGCGTCTGGCCGAGGCGGTGGCGGACGAGATCCGCATCATGGTGAAGGGTCGCGTGGTGTATGCCGCATCACCGGAGCAGTTCCGTGCCGAGGAGGCGGAAATCCGCAGTCGCTACCTGACGGTTTGATCGCCGGGGTCAAGCCGGCCAGTCGTCGGTTGCCGAGATGTCGCCTGCTGTCCAGGTCCATTCGATCTTTTGGTAGGTGAACGAAACCCGGTCGAGCTCCGGCGATTTGGACGAGTTCGGGTCAACCGTACTCGGCATGACGAAGCTGATGTCCGCGATGCTCGCATTGGTCAGCGTGACGGTATAATCGTTGATCGCGGCACCCGAGGGGGCGGCAGGCGCCATGAATTTGACGACCACGCTGGTGATCCCCTCGTTGGTGGCAAGCATCCGGTACAAGATCGGCGAGCTCTTATCGAGTTCCTTGGTCACCACAAACGGCTTGTGCTGGCGTCGGCCGGTTGGCAGCCCCGATTGCGCATCTCGCGGGGTGGTGATTTCGTGCTGGACAGCAACAACTCTGATCGAGTCCTGGTGACCCGGTGTGGTCACTGATCCCTTGATGTCTCCGGAGATCCTTCCCTTCACGGTCATATATGCGTCCAGCGGCATGGCATCCTCCGTGTCAGCGGTCACTGTCGGACACCTCGAGCTGTCGTTGTGCCGGCATGGAACCGACTGCTACCACAAGCCGCGGCATGGCACATGGGGGCTGGGATGGATCTGAATTTGCGTGGCAGGACGGCGCTCATCACCGGCGCATCGAAGGGCATCGGGCGCGGTGCGGCCGAGGTGCTGGCCGAGGAAGGCGTCAACGTCATACTGGTCTCGCGCACGCAGGCCGACCTCGAGGCGGTGCGCGACAGCATCGCATCGCGCTGGAACGTGCGCGCGGAGGTCCATGCGTTCGACATCTCCGACAGCGCGAATGTGGACCGGCTGGCGGTGCTGCATCCCGACATCGACATCCTGGTGAACAATGCCGGCGCGATTCCCGGCGGCAACCTGCAGGAGATCGACGAGCGGCGTTGGCGCGAGGCGTGGGATCTCAAGGTGTATGGCTACATCAACATGTGCCGCCGCTACTACGCGCTGATGAAGCAGCGTGGCCGCGGTGTGATCGTCAACATTCTCGGCATGGCCGGCGAGCGGATGGATGCCGGCTACATCGCCGGTTCCACCGGCAATGCGGGATTGATGGCATTCACCAGGACACTGGGCGGCGCCGCGTCCGCCGACAACCTGCGCGTTGTCGGGATCAACCCTGGCGCGATTGCCACCGATCGGCTGGTGACCATCATGCAGCAGCGCGCGCAGGATCGGCTGGGCGATGCCACCCGCTGGGAGGAACTGATGAAGCCGCTGCCATTCGGTCGCGCCGGCACGTCGGAGGAGATCGGCTGGATGGTGGCCTTCCTCGCGTCGGACCGGTCGGCCTATACCAGCGGAACGATCATCACCATCGACGGCGGTGCCGCCAATCGCGGCCCGATGTTCTGAGGAGTTCTGCATGAACCTGCACGGCAAGGTCGCCGTCGTCACCGGTGCGAGCGGCGGCATCGGTTCCGCCACTGCGCGCTGTTTCGCCGAAGCCGGGTGCCGGGTGGTGGTCGGCTACAACAGCCGTGCGGCCGAGGCGGAGCAGGTTGTGGCAGGCCTGCCGGGCAGTGGTCATCGGACGGCGCACATGCCGATGGAGGACAGTGCCGTGCTGCGCGACGTCGCGGCAATGGTGGAGCGCGACTACGGACGCTGTGACGTGCTGGTGAACTCGGCAGGCTTCACGCGCATGATTCCGCACGCCGATCTTGAAGCGCTGACCGACCAACTGATCGATGCGATCTTCGTCGCCAATGTGCGTGGGCCGTTCGCCACCATCCGTGCCTTCGTGCCGCTGCTGCGGCGCTCGGACGATGCGGTGATCGTCAACATCTCGTCCGGCGCTGCAATCTCCGGCGGCGGCAGCAACATCGCCTATGGCGGCTCGAAGGCGGCGATCGACGCGATGACCAGGTCATTGGCACGCGTGCTGGGACCGAACATCCGGGTGCTGTCGGTCTCGCCTGGCGCGGTGGACACCGGCTTTGTGCCGGGGCGTAGCACCGAGATGGTGGAGCGTGCGGCACAGCGCACGCCGCTCAAGCGCGTGGTTCGGGCCGATGAGGTGGCGCAGACGGTGCTGGCCGCCGTCACGCTGATGACGGCGACCACCGGGAGTATTCTGCTGGTCGAAGGCGGATCGCTGCTCTAGGCCTGCTGCCCGCGCACCAGCCGGCCCGGCAACTCGCCGGTCGGCTCGCCATCGCGGTAGGTCACACACCCGGACACGATGGTCGCGTCGTAGCCGTGCACCTTCTGCATCAGCCGCTTCCCGCCGGCCGGCAGATCATGCACGACGTACGGCTTGTCACAGCCCAACCGGTCCCAGTCGATCACGTTGACATCGGCCTTCTTGCCGACCGCAAGCACGCCGCGATCGTGCAGCCCCGCGGCATGGGCGGTGTCGGACGTGACCCGACGGATCAGTTCCGGCATCTCCCACCGCTTCGTCGTGCGACCCCAGTGGGTCAGCAGCCAGGTCTGATATCCTGCGTCCAGAATGAACGCGACATGCGCGCCGCCGTCACCCAGACCCATGATGGTGTTGCGATCCGCCAGCGTCGTCTCGCTCACCGAGAAGTCATAGTCGGCATAGCCGCCGAGTGGCATGTAGATGAACGCGTGGCCGTCGTCTTCCAGCAGCGCGTCATAGGCGACCTCCTCCGGCCGCCGCCCTTCACGTTCGGCGATCGCGGTGAACGAATCCTCGCGCCGCGGCTGGTAGTTCGGCGGATTACCGAAATGGAACATCTGCGCGTAGGAGACCCGATTGATCAGCACGAAGGTGCTTTCCTTCTTCGGGTCCTCGGACAGCATCTGCCGGCGGAACTCTGGATCGCGCATCCGCCGCACGCGCTCCGCCAGCGGCAGATGGGCAATTGCCTTGTACGACGGCGTGCCGGAGAACGGATTCTGGCTGCCCTCCAATCCCATCAGAATGCCGATCGCCCGCGGCGCCACCACCGGACGGATCGGCACGCCGGCAGCGATCGCCGCATCGGCATAGCCGAGCAGGTCGCGCCACACCGTCGGCCGCGAATGGCGCTGGGTCAGGGTGAACACGCAGGGCCGGCCACAGCGCTCCACCACGCGGCGCAGCATGTCGAACTCCGCCTTGGGATCCGGTGCCCATTCCGACACGATCTCCAGGAAGCCGGAGCCCGCGTCGCGCATGCCCATCGCGATGCCGGTCAGCTCGTCCTCCTGCGCGCGCAGCGTCGGCGTCGGATCGCCGCTCAGGGTCTTGTGGCTCAGGCTGCGCGAGGTGGAAAAACCGAACGCGCCCGCGCGCATCGCATCGGCGGCGATCTCGCGCATCTGCGCGATGTCGGCCTGGTTGGCATTCTCCAGAGCGATCGCGCGCTCGCCCATCACGAACACGCGCACCGCGGCGTGCGGCAGCAGTGCGCACAGGTCGATGTCGCGGTTGCGGCGTTCCAGCGCCGCGAGGTACTCGGCGAACGACTCCCATTCCCACTTCAGGCCTTCGTGCATGACGGCGCCGGGGATGTCCTCGACGCCTTCCATCAGTTCCACCAGCTTCTCGCGGTCGGCGGGCTTGCAGGGCGCGAAGCCGACGCCGCAATTGCCCATCACCGCGGTGGTGACACCATGCATCGAGGACGGCGTCATGCGAGTGTCCCATACCGCCTGACCGTCGTAGTGGGTGTGGATGTCGACAAAGCCCGGCGTGACCAGCTTGCCCTTGGCGTCGATCTCCTCGGCGCCGTTGTTTGCGAGTGTGGCGATGGCGGCGATGCGGTTGCCCTTGATGCCGACATCGGCCTCGATCGGCGCGCGCCCGGTGCCGTCAACGACAGTGCCGCCGCGGATGATCAGATCGAACTCTGCTGCCATCGGACTTTGCTCCATTCCCGGATCGGCGATTGTGCTCCGATCCATCGTATTCGTCACCCCCGTGGCGGAGTGGATTTGTGTCCAACCTATTGCCATCCCTCGGGATGGTCGAGCGTTGCGCGGGTGTCGAGCGTTGCGCGGGTGTACAGTCATGACCTATGCTGGTGTCCACATGGTGCCCGCGCTGCCATCTGTTCGCCAACTCCATCCGGGCGCCACGCCGAGAAGTTCATGGATCCGGGAGACCACAAAGCTCCGGCAGGTGTGCGCGCCGGCAGCAAACAAAAATTGGAACGGCGGCTCGCCGCGATCTTCGGCGCCGATATTCTTGGCTACAGCGCACTGATGGGGCGCGCCGAGGAGGCGACGCATCGGCGAGTGGGCGCCGAAGTGGACCGGATGTTCCGCGAAATCAAGCGGTCGCACGGGCGGGTGTTCACATTCGCGGGCGATGGCGTGATGGCCGAGTTTCCCAGCGCGGTCGAGGCGTTGAAATGCGCACTGCGCATTCAGGGCGATACCGGGCGGCGCAACATCGGGGTCGCGCCTGACGACTGGATACTGTTCCGGATCGGGATCAACTCGGGCGAGATCGTGGTGCAGGGCGACCGCACCGGCGGCACCACGGTCAACGTTGCCGCGCGCCTGGAGGCGCTTGCCGAACCCGGCGGCATCAGCCTGTCGGGCGTGGTGTACGACCAGGTGCAACGAATCGTTGGGGCTCAGTACGAGCCGGTAGGTGAGCGGCGGCTCAAGAACATTCGCGACCCCGTGTTGGTCTATGCCATCCCTGCGTCAGCCTGCTGGTCGGGCACCGCCATGCCGGCGGCGCCGGCGAAGAGCGAGCAGGCTGCGGCGGCGACGGAGTTCAGCAGGCAACCGGCGATCGCGGTGCTGCCGTTCCGCAGCTATGGTGCGAGCGACGAACCGTTCACCGACGGACTGACCGAGGAACTGATCAACGCGCTGTCACGCTGGCGCAGCTTCCCGGTGATCGCCCGCGATTCGGTGTTTGCCCATCGCGGACGCGGTGGCGACGTGCGGGTGATCGGCCGCGATCTCGGCGCGCGGTACATCGTGAACGGCAGTGTGCAGCGGCAGGGCGAGCGGGTGCGCGTGAACCTGGGCCTGGTCGATGTCGAGACCGCGGAGAACCTGCTGAGCGAGCACTACGAGTACGCATCGGCGGATCCGTTCGCGTTGCAGGACGAGCTGATACGTGCGATCGCCGGCGTGCTGGCGCCGGAAGTTCTGAAGCTGGAGCGCGAGCGCGCGGTGCTGCGGCCGCCGACCCAGGCCGGCGCATACGATCTGTATGAACGCGGCATGTGGCATCGCTATCGCAACACGCGCGAGGATCTGGAAGCCGCCGAGGCGCTGTTTCGACAGGCGCTGGAGCTCGACCCGGGCTATGCGCGCGCGACTGCCGCGCTCAGCCTGTGTCGCAACTTCGCGGCGATCAGCCGCTGGGTGCCGGATGTCCGGGCGGTGTTCACCGAATCGCTGACCCTGGCGCGCCGCGCCGTTGCCGACGATCCGCGCGATCCGCATGCGCACTTTGCGCTGGGCGTGGCGTGCATGAACGAACGGCGGATGCCGGAGGCGATCGCCGAACTGCGGGAAGCGATCCGGCTCAATCCCAGCCACGCCTTCGCGCACGCCAATCTCGGCCAGGTGTTCAACTACCTCAACCGCCCGGATGAGGGGCTGGCGGAAGTCGAACTGGCATTGCGCCTCAATCCGCATGACCCGCGGCGTTTCATGTGGCTGCCCTATCTTGCCGCGAGCCACTATCTGTGCCGGCCGTTACAAGGATTGCCTCGCGGCGTGCGAGCAGGCCTTGCTGGCCAACCCAGGCTACCCGCTAGCCGTGCGCTATATGGTCGCGGCGTTGGGTCAGCTTGGCCTGGCTGCCGCAGGCACAGCCGTTGCTGCCGCTGTTGCGACAAGATCGATGGCGACTTCGCCGGAACCGGAGGCGATGTGGCGTCGCCTCTTTGTGCCGGAGGCGGCGGACCACCTGCTGGACGGATGCCGCCGCGCCGGATTCGCCTGATCGTTGGCGCCGCCTAACCCTCGCCGCCGCCGTCCCTGCCGGGGTTGGGCGGGAATTGCAGTTGGCGGATCGGCATGTTTGGGGCTTGCACCAGGATCGTCGGCGGTATGCCGCCCTTGACCGGCAGCAGATAGGTTATCGTTGCACCATCCGACCGCTTGCGGACGATGCCCGGGAACTTCGACGGCGTAACAGTGGCCGCACCGACGGTCAGCCGTTTGAACAGCGCATTCGCCGCCTGTTCGCCGCCTGGCAGCTCGCGCACCATCTTGGATGTCAGTCCGACCGGCTTGCCGCCGGGAAGCAGGACATCGGCGAGCGTCTCACCTGGCTTGGCCGGTGGGACTTCGACGGCCGCGTCGTCTGCCCTGGCCGGCGCGGAGATGGTTACCGCGGTCCCGCCGGCGGCAAGCCCGACCAGCAGCAGGGTGACACAAGCGGAACTGCGGAGATGAAATCGTTGGTTGGTCACGTAGTGCGCTCCCCCCGTTTGGCCGGCAGCCCGATGGGCGTTCGCAGACCGGCGCAAGGCCGACATCGACTTAGTGTCATATCGATCATCGGTCAACGAAGGCAAACGGGCCTTGCCGGATCATTTCGGACACCGAGGGCAACTGATGCGCAAGCGATGTGCAGGCAACCGAGAACGATGCATAGCCCGCGGACGCGTCGGCAACGAAGCTGACACGTGCGGTCGGTCGCTTGACAACCGATTGATGGGCTTCATCATCCGGTGATCTGGGGAGAAGTCCATGTCCGCGCTCGATCGTTGCTTAAACGTCTATGACCTGCGTGCCGCCGCGAAACGTCGCCTGCCGAGGGCGGTGTTCGAATTCGTCGATCGCGGCAGCGAGGACGGCATCGCGGTCGCCAACAACCGCAATGCGTTCGAGCGTATCAAGCTGCGGCATCGTGCGCTGGTCGATGTATCCGGCCGCTCGATGGCTACCACGCTGTTCGGCAAGCCGGTGTCGCTGCCGATGGCGATCGCGCCCACCGGTGCTGCCGGCCTGTGCTGGCACGAGGGCGAACTGGAACTGGCGAAGGCGGCGGCGAAGGCGAAGATCCCGTTCACGCTGGCGACCGGCGCGATGACCTCGATGGAGAAGATCGCCCAGGAGGCGGGACCTGGCGTGGGCGGGCGGCTGTGGTTCCAGCTCTATGTGTGGAACAAGCGCGAGATGTCGTACCAGCTCATCGAGCGCGCGCAGCGCGCCGGGTTCGAGGCGCTGATCGTTACCGTCGATACCATCGTGCCGCCGAACCGCGAGTACAACACCCACAACGGCTTCCTGCTGCCGTTCACGCCGAACTTGACCTTTACGCTCGACATCATGCGGCATCCGGTCTGGTTCACCAATGTGCTGATGAAGTACCTCACCACCATCGGCATGCCACGCAACGAGAACTACCCGGACGAGTACAAGCGGCTGTCGCGCAGCGACCCCAACACGCATGAGCTGACGCGGCAGGATTCGCTCGATTGGGACGACATCAAGATCTTCCGCGACAAGTGGCCTGGCATCCTGATGATCAAGGGCATCAACCGGCCGGACGACGCGCTGAAGGCGATCGAATACGGCGTCGATGGCATCGTGGTGTCGAACCACGGCGGACGGAACATGGACAGCGTGGTGGCGTCGATCGACGTGCTGCCGGAGATCGCCGAGGCGGTGGGCGAACGGTTGACGGTGATTCTGGACTCCGGCGTGCGGCGCGGGTCCGATATCGCCAAGGCGCTGGCGCTGGGGGCGAAGGCGGTGCTGACCGGGCGCGCGACGCTGTACGGCACCGCGGTCGGCGGTGAGGCCGGCGCGTTCAAGGCGATCAACCTCATCCGCAACGAGCTGGACAAGACGATGGCCTATACCGGGTGCCGCTCGGTCGAGGAGGTGACCACCGACATCTTCTTCGGCGGCCGCCAGGGCAACCGGCTGTATGAGCGGGTGATGGACGAGGCGGCATTCTGATGGAGACTCCCCCTCCACTTGCGGGGGGGTTGGTTGGAGGGGGAGTTTACCAGAAATGGCCAGTCTGGATCGCTGCCTGAATGTCTGGGACCTGCGCGCGGCGGCGCAGCGCCGGCTGCCGAAGGGCGTGTTCGAGTTCGTCGACCGCGCCACCGAGGACCACATCGCGGTCGCCAACAACCGCTCGGCATTCGAGCGCATCAAGCTGCGCCATCGTGCCCTGGTCGATGTGTCCGGCCGCAGTGTCGCCACCACGCTGTTCGGCAAGCCGGCGGGCCTGCCGATGGCGATCGCGCCCACCGGTGCGGCCGGCCTGTGCTGGCACGAAGGCGAACTGGAACTCGCGCGCGCCGCGGCGAAGGCGCAGATCCCGCTGACGCTGTCCACCGCGTCGATGACGCCGATGGAGAAGATCGCCGCCGTCGGTGGCCGGCTGTGGTTCCAGCTCTATGTCTGGAAGCGCCGCGACCTGTCGCACCAGTTGATCGAACGCGCCCATCGCAGCGGCTTCGAGGCGCTGATCGTCACGGTGGATTCCCCGGTCTCGGCGAACCGCGAATACAACAGCCACAACGGCTTCGGCCTGCCGTTCAATCCGACCATGCGGTTTACCGTCGACATGATGCGCCATCCCGCCTGGACCACCGGCGTGCTGATGAAATACTTCACGTCCGGCCGGTTCCCGCGCCACGAGAACTATCCGGAGGAATACCAGAAATCGATCTTAAGCGGCGTCGGCTCGCGCGACGCGATGCGGGCGGATTCACTGGCGTGGGAGGATATCGCGAAGTTCCGCGACATCTGGCCGGGCGTGCTGATGCTGAAGGGTGTCAACCGCCCGGACGATGCGATCAAGGCGCTGAGCTACGGCGTTGACGGCATCGTGGTGTCGAACCATGGCGGGCGGAATATGGACAGCGCGGCGGCGACGCTCGACGTGCTGCCGGAGATCGCCGAGGCGGTGGGCGACAAGCATGACGCTGATCCTGGATTCCGGCGTGCGGCGTGGCTCCGACATCGTGAAGGCGCTGGCGCTGGGGGCGAAGGCGGTGTTGACCGGGCGCGCGACGCTGTACGGCACCGCGGTCGGCGGCGAGGCCGGCGCGCTGAAGGCGATCAACATCCTGAAGAACGAGGCCGACAAGACGATGGCCTATACCGGCTGCCGCACGCGTGGACGAGGTCAGCAGCGACATCTTCTGGGGCTATCGCGAGGGCAATCGGCTGATGGGTGCCTGAGCGATCGCCAGCCCGGCGCCCAGCAGCATCGCGCTGGTCGCCAGCGTGACGATCGCGATCCCGATCGCGGCGCCCGCCAGCCATGGTGGTTCCGGCCGGCGGGGGTCGGCGGCTTCCTTGCCTCTGCGCATCATCGACTCTGTGCTCCTGTTGCGTATGGTATCCGCGGCAATGCATGGAGGCAAAGCGTGGCTGACACCGTCGATCCGGTGACCGTCTCGGTCGTGCAGCACCGGCTGCACGCCATCGTCGAGGAGATGGGCGAGGCGATGCTGCGCACGTCGTATTCCCAGATCCTCAATTCCAGCCGCGATTTCTCCACCGCGATCTGCGACCTGAGCGGACGGCTGATCGCGCAGGCCGAGCATGTGCCGATCCATGTCGGCGCGCTGCCCTGGGCGGCGAAGGCGGTCACCGAGTTCTTCCAGGGCGACATCCATCCGGGCGACGTGTTCCTGCTCAACGATCCGTATCACGGCGGCAACCACCTCCCGGACCTCACCGCATTCGTGCCGGTGTTCGAGGGCGATCGCCCGGTGTTCTGGTCGATCAACCGCGCGCATCAGAGCGACATCGGCGGCTCCACCCATGGCGCCTACAACGCCGCGGCGACCGAGATCTGGCAGGAGGGCATCCGGGTCACGCCGCTGCGGCTGTACGACCGCGGCGTGGTGCGGCGCGACGTGCTGGAGATGCTGGTGACCAATGTGCGCCACCCGCACGATTTCCGCGGCGACCTCGCGGCGATGATCGGCTCGGCGCATGTCGGCCAGCGGCGCATGCTGGCGCTGGCGGGCGAGTTCGGCTGGGACATCACGCACGCGGCGATCGAGGCGGTGCTGGATGGCGCGGAACGCCAGGCGCGCGCGGTGATCGCGACGTGGCAGGACGGCGTGTATCACGGCGAGGCGTTCCTCGACGACGACGGCCATCGCTACAGCGACATCCACATCCGCGCGACGGTGACCAAGCGCGGGCAGCGACCTGATCGTCGATCTGTCGGATTCGCATGAGCAGGTGGTGGGGTTCGTCAACTCGTCGTATCCGAACATGCGGTCGGCGGTGGTGGTGGCGCTGGCCTATCTGATCGATCCGCACACGCCGAAGAACGACGGCGCGTTCCGCCCGCTGGAGGTGATCGCGAAGCCGGGCACGGTGGTGTGGGCGAACGAGGGCGCGCCGGTGACGCTGTGCACCAACCACTGCTCGCAGGAGATTCATCGAGGCGATCATCAAGGCGCTGGCGCCGGCCTGTCCGGATCGCGCGATGGCGGGCTGGGGGCGGCGGTTCCGCATCGCCATCCAGGGCCGCGATCCGCGCACCCAGAAGCCGTTCATCTGGCACATGTTCCAGGCGCGGCCCGGCGGCGGTGCGTCGCCGGTGGGCGATGGCTGGCCGGCGGGCGGCGAGTGGCAGGCGGCCGGCGGCATCAAGTTCGGCAGCCTGGAGGTGACCGAGGTGCGGTTTCCGCTGTTCTTCCGCACCCACGAGTTCCGCCCGGGATCCGGGGGCGATGGGCAGTACCGCGGCGGGCCCGGCTGCGTGCTGGAGATGGTGGCCGAGATCGACGAGCCGGCGAAGGGCAACACCGCCGGCGACGGGGTGAAGTACGGCGCGTGCGGCATGCTCGGGGGCAACGACGGGCTGCCGCATCGCTATGTGCTGCACTCGGAGGGGCGGCAGCAGCGGGCGCTGAAGACCAAGGAAGTGGGGATCGAGGTCCGGCCGGGCGATGTGTTCAAGATCGAGTCCGGCGGCGGCGGCGGTTGGGGCGATCCGGCGAAGCGCGACCCGGCGGCACGGAGCAGCGACGAGATCAATGGGTTCGTGTGAGATGTGCGGTGATATGGACACAGGTGCACGCCCAGTGCTCCCCCTCCCCTTGCGGGAGGGGGTTGGGGGAGGGGGCCGTTCAGCGGTGCTCGGCCCCCTCCCCCCAACCCCCTCCCGCAAGGGGAGGGGGAGAATCGCCATGCTGAAGATCGGCATCGATGTCGGCGGCACCTTCACCGACCTGGTCGCGGTGGACGAGACCGGCCAGTCCACGTTGGCAAAAGTCGCCTCCACACCGCAGGACCCGTCGATCGGCGTGATGGCCGGTCTCGACCGCCTGGCCGAACTTCTGCACCTCGCTCCCGCCCAGCTCCTGGCGCAGACCGAGCGCATCGTGCACGGCACCACGGTCGCCACCAATGCGCTGCTCGAGCACAAGGGCGCCAAGGTCGGCCTGCTCACCACCGAAGGCCATCGCGACGTCATCGAGATGCGCGAGGGCCTGAAGGACGACCGCTACAACCTCCGCATGCCGCCGCCGGAACAGCTCGTGCCGCGTGCGTTGCGGCTCGGCGTGACGGAACGCATGCGCGCCGATGGCACGATCGAGACACCGCTCGACCGCACCTCGCTCGCCACCTCGATCGAGGCGCTGAAGCGCGCCGGCGTCGAGGCGGTCGCGGTGTGCTACCTGCACGCCTATCGCGACCCGCGCCACGAACGCGAGACTGCGGCGGCACTCGACCAGGCGATGCCGGATGCATACGTATCGCTGTCCGCCGACGTATTCCCGCAGATCAAGGAATTCGACCGCGTCTCCACCACCGTGGTGAACGCGTATGTCGGACCGGCGCTGTCGCGCTATCTGCGCCGGCTGCAGCAGCGGCTGATCGAGGCCGGCTACCAAGGTCCGATCCTGATCATCCAGTCGCATGGCGGGGTGGCGCCGATCGCCGAATCCGCACGCCTTGCGGCCGGCGGCGTGCTGTCCGGTCCCGGCCGGCGGCGTCGCCGGCAGCCGCTACGCGACACGATTACTTGACAGCAACAATCTGATCCCGTTCGACATGGGCGGCACCAGCACGGATATCTGCCTGATCGTCGACGGCGAGCCGGCACTGGTCAGCGGCCGCGGCATCGGCGGCCATCGGCTCGCGCTGAACAGCCTGGACATCGTCAGCCTCGGTGCCGGCGGCGGTTCGATCGGCCGGGTCGATGCCGGCGGCATCCTGCATGTCGGCCCGCAGAGCGCCGGCGCGGTGCCGGGGCCGGCGTGCTATGGCCGAGGCGGCGCCGAGCCGACCGTTACCGATGCCAATCTGGTACTCGGCTATCTCGATCCGGCGCATTTCCTCGGTGGCAGCGCGCGGCTCGATGCGGCGGCGGCGGCGGCGGCGCTGGATCGGCTGGCGGCGGCGCTGAAGGTGGAGCGCATCGCCGCCGCCGAAGGCGTGCATCGCGTGGTCAATACCAACATGGCGGAGGGTATTCGCCTGGTGTCGGTCCGTCGCGGCGTCGATCCGCGGCGTTTCGCTCTGCTGTCGTTCGGCGGTGCCGCGGGGCTGCACGTGACCGAGGTCGCGCGTCAGCTCGACCTGACACGCGTGGTGGTGCCGCGCGTCGCGGCGGTGCTGTCGGCCTGGGGCATGCTGGCGACCGATCTGCGCTTCGAGGTGTCGCGCACGCATATCGGCGACACCGCACGGCTGGACGGCGCCGGCATCAAGCGGCTGTTCGCCGAGATGGAGCAGGAAGGTCTGGCGCGATTGCGCGCGTCGTTCGATGGTCCGGCGCGCGTGCAGCGCTCGGTGGAGATGCGCTACGGCGAGCAGATCTTCGAGATCACCGTGCCGCTGGATGGCATCGACTGGGATGCCGATGATCCGTTGCCGCAGATCGTCGAACGGTTCCACGACCGCCACGAGGAGCTGTACACGTATGCGCTGCGCGAGCAGGGCGCGGTGCTGGTGAACGCGCGCGCCGCGGTGATCGGGGTGCTGCCGGGTGTGCCGCAGGAACCGGTGCGGACGGCGCAGGCCGATGCGGCGCCGCGCGGCGAGCGGCGCGTGTGGCTGCGCGGATGGACTGCCGTGCCGGTGTTCGAGTTCGACGGACTGGCGCCGGGGCAGGCGATCGCGGGGCCGGCGATCGTCGAGTCAGCGATGACCACGGTGCTGCTGCGGCCGGGCAATCGGGCGACGGTGACGCCGCACGGGTGGCTGGATATCGCGATCTGAGGTCATCGCCGGCCATGCCGGGCAGCGGTGGATGCGGCTGCATCCAGGGCGCTGCACATGCTGGCGGTTCGCCTTCGTCCGGTCCTTCCTCGCTTGCGACCGACGGCGAAACTCGACATGCTTTCGGGCAATAATCAACCGGGGGCACATCATGCGGCGGCGCACATTTCTGCGGACCGGAACGGCCGGCGTTGCGGCGGCCACATTGCCGCGGTTCTCGATCGCGCAGCCGGCAAACGCGCGCGTGCTGCGCTTCGTGCCGCAGGCGAACCTGACGCTGCTCGATCCGATCATCACCACCGCGGCGGTGACCATCAACCATGGCTGGATGGTGTGGGACACGCTGTTCGGCGTGAACGCCGCGCTGCAGGCGAGGCCGCAGATGGCCGAGGGCTACACGGTTTCCGACGACGGCCGCACCTACCTGATCAAGCTGCGGGAAGGGCTGAAATGGCACGACGGCGAGCCGGTGCGCGCGCAGGACTGCGCGGCGAGTCTGGCCCGCTGGGCGGTACGCGACACGTTCGGACAGACCGCGGCGAAATCGGTGGATGCCTGGGGCGTGGCGGACGACCGGACCGTCAAGATCACGTTGAAGCGGCCGTTTCCGCTGCTGATCGATGCGATCGCCTTGCAGACCTCGTTCATCATGCCGGAGCGGCTGGCGAAGACCGATCCGTTCAAGGCGATCACCGAGATCGGTCGGCTCGGGTCCGTTCCGTTTCCTGAAGGACGAGTTCGTCGCCGGCAGCAGTGCGGCGTGGGAAAAATTCGATGGCTACGTGCCACGCCAGGAACCGCCGGAATGGACCTCTGGCGCGCAAGGTCGCCAACTTCCAGCGCATCGAGTGGAAGATCATCCCTGATTCGGCCACCGCGTCGGCCGCGCTATAGGCTGGCGAAGTGGACTGGTATGAACAGGCGCAGGCCGACCTGGTGCCGCTGCTGAAGCGCAACAGTGATATCGTCATCGCGCCGTCGAACCCGCAGGGCTACATCGGCGGCATGCGGTTCAATCATCTGAATCCGCCGTTCAACGATGTTCGCCTGCGTCGCGCCGTGCTGACCGCGGTGAACCAGGAAGACTACATGCGCGCGATCATGGGTGACGACCACTCGGCCTGGCAGATCTGCCGGTCGCAGTACCCGTGCGGCACCACCTATGGCACCGAGGTGGATCTGCCGGTGCAGAAAGGCGATCTGGCAGCCGCGAGGAAGATGATCCAGGAGGCCGGCTACGGCGGCCAGAAGGCGGTGATCATCAACCCGACGGACTTCCCCACGATCGGGCCGCTCGGCGACATCACCTACGACATGTTCAAGAAGATCGGCATCAACGCGGAATTGCAGGCGACCGATTGGGGTTCGGTGGTGCAGCGCCGCGCGACCAAGGAGCCGGTGGAGAAGGGCGGCTGGTCGGTATTCCACACCTGGTTCAGCGGCGGGTTCATTCTCAATCCGGTGGTCACCGCGCCGTTCCGCGGCCAGGGTGCCGCGGCGTGGTTCGGCTGGTACGACAATCCGAAGATCGAGCAGTTGACGCAGGAATGGCTGGACGCGCAGGACGAAGATGGACGCAAGAAGATCGCCGCGGCGATTCAGGCTTGAGAATTATTCCCAAGTGCCATCGATCACGCTCGGCCAGTTCCAGATTCCCACCGCGTATCGCAAGAGTCTGGCGGGCAAGCTGGAGTACACCGGGCCGCTGTTCTGGAATGTGAAGCGGGTGTGAACCGGGGAGGGGGCAACGGTTCACCCCGCTCTGCTGTTCGATCGCGGCGGGTTCCGCCTGGCGCAGCGGCGCCACCATGTCCTGTACCATGGCATCGCCGGTTGATCCGGACTACGAGCCTGGCACCGATCGTTGGGGAAGCTGCGATGCTGCGTCGCGTGATTGCTTGCGTTCTGGCTTGGCACGTTGGCGCTCGCCGCGCCCGCACATGCCGACCAGGCGGACGACACGCTGCGTGTGATGTGGGGCGCCGGTGGACCGCTGGAGAGCGCAGATTTCTACTTCAGCACGAAGCGGACCGGAATGGAGATCGCCGCGCTGATCTGGGACACGCTGGTGTGGCGCGACCCGGCGGATTTTTCCTATCGGCCGCTGCTCGCCAGGTCGTGGCGCCAGATCGACGATACGACACTGGAGTTCGAGCTGCGCGACGACGTGTCGTTTCATGACGGATCGAAGTTCACTGCGGCCGATGTGGTCGGGACGTTGAATACTGTCGCCGTGCCGGGCTTCAAGGCGCCGGTGCAGCGCAACGTGAACTGGATCGCCGCCGCGGTGCAGATCGGCCCCTACCGGGTGCGCATCGTCAGCAAGCTGCCGTTCCCGCCGGCGCTCGACTACATCGCCAACGTGCTGCCGATCTATCCGGCCGAACGCTATGACCAGGCTGGGCGGGAACGGATGGGCGCACATCCGATCGGCACCGGGCCGTACCGAATGGCATCGGTGGAGGCCGGCAAGGCGTACCGGATGGTCCGCAACGACAACTACTTCAAGGGCGGTCCGAAGGGCGATCACTTCATCAAGACGATCGAGATACGCGAGGTGGCGGACCGGCAGACGCAGGTGGCCGAGCTGCTTGCGCATCACGCCGACATCATATGGGGCCTCGGTGCCGAGCAGTTGCGGCAGATCGCCGCTCATGCGGGCTTCAAGGTGACGCGGGCCGAGACGATGCGCATCGGCTATCTCGGGCTGGACGCGGCCGGACGCAGCGACGCTCCGGCACTGGGAAACCTCGATGTACGACGCGCAATCGGTCATGCGGTGAACCGGCAGGCGATCGTGCAGAACCTGATCGGCGAGCCGGCGCGGGTGCTCGATGCGCCGTGCTATCCGAAGATGTTCGGCTGCGTCGGCGCGGCCGCGCATCACTACGACTATGCGCCCGACACAGCGCGCGATCTGCTGCGTGCGTCCGGCTACGACGGCAGAGTGGCGTTCGACCTGTATGCCGATCCGGCGCTGCAGGCGGCCGGCGAGGCCGTGGTGGCGGATCTTGCCAAGGTCGGCATCACCGCCCGGCTCCGCGCATTGGAGGCTCCCGCGCTGCACGAGGCGCAGATCAAGGACCGTACGGCGATGGTCCTGCTGAGCTCGGACGCCGATTTGGTCAACGATGTGTCGGAGCTGATCGGCTACAACTTCGAACCCGGCAAGCGCGACTATGCGCGCGATTCCGAGTTGCAGGACTGGCTGCAGGATGCCGACGCGACGCTGGATGCGACGAAGCGGAACGGAGCTGTACGCAAAGGCGATCGAGCGGATCACCGATCGGGTGTACTGGCTGCCGCTGTTCAGCTTCGTGCAGAACTATGCCTACACCGACCAGGTGGCGTTCACGCCCGCCGCCGACGAGCTCGTGCGGCTATATCGCGTGCACTGGAATTGACCGGCGGCAATAGTTACGCACGCAGGGGTTCGCCCGGCGGATCCATCGGCGGCACCGGAATCGGCGGCGGCGGTTCCTCGATCGGCACCGGAGCGTCGGGGTCAGGTTCGTCGGGCGGCTGACCGGGCGGCCGCGGCGGATCGGACATCATTGCGCCGACTCGTCGACCAGCACCGTCGGCATCGGAGTTTCCGCCACCTGCCGCAATGCTTCGCGGGCGCGGGTCAGCGCAACCGATCGCGCGCTGTCCGGCTGCAGCGCGAACAGCAGCAGCGAGCGGCCGGTGACTTCATACTCGTCGCCACTCGCAAACCGCGGCGTCGCGGTGCGGTCCGGCGCATTGGTGTCCAGCAGGCAGCGCCAGGTCTGGCCACCGACCACCTCGGGCAGCCTGAACCTGACCACATCGTGATAGGCGTTCAGCACCAGCAGCACGGTCGCGTCCATCGATGGCCGCTTGATTCCCGTCGCCTGCGCGCGCCCATCGAGCAGCATGCCGAAGCAGCGCGCATTGGTATCCTGCCACTGATCGGACTCGATGTCGGTTGACGACGGCGTCAGCCAGCGCACGTCCTTCACGTCGAGCTCGGCATTGTATTCGCCGGTGAGGAAGCGCGACCTTCGCAGGATCGGGAACGCCTGACGCAACGCGATCAGCCGGCGCACGAACTCGATCAGCGCAGCGCCGTCCTCGGCGATGTTCCAGTCCACCCAACTGATCGCGTTGTCCTGCGCGTAGGCGTTGTTGTTGCCGTGCTGGTGCGGCCGAACTCGTCGCCGGCGAGCAGCATCGGCGTGCCCTGCGCCAGCAGCAGCGTTGCCAGCAGGTTGCGCTTCTGGCGGTTGCGCAGCGCGACGATCTCGGCATCATCGGTCGGCCCCTCGGCGCCGTGGTTCCACGACAGATTGTCCGAATGGCCGTCCTGATTGTCCTCGCCGTTCGCCTCGTTGTGCTTGTCGTTGTACGAGACGAGGTCGTGCAGCGTGAAGCCGTCATGCGCGGTGATGAAGTTGACGCTGGACCACGGCTTGCGGCCGCGACGACCGAACGCATCGGCCGATGCGGCAAGGCGCGTCGCCATTTCGGCGAGCTTGCCTTCGTCGCCCTTCCAGAACGCACGCGCGGTGTCGCGGAACTTGTCGTTCCACTCCGCCCAGCCGGGCGGAAAGCCGCCGACCTGATAACCGCCAGGACCGATATCCCACGGCTCGGCGATCAGCTTCACCGACGACAGCACCGGATCCTGCAGACAGCTCTGCAGGAAGCCGTGCGATGCATCGAAGCCGTCGTGCTGGCGCGCCAGGATGGTGCCGAGATCGAACCGGAAACCGTCGACGTGCATCTCGGTCACCCAGTAGCGCAGCGAGTCGGTGACCATCTGCAGCACGTTGCGATTGCTGAGGTTCAGCGTGTTGCCGGTGCCGGTGTCGTTGATGTAGTAGCGTGGCTGGTCGGGCAGCAGCCGATAGTACGACGCATTGTCGATGCCGCGGAACGACAGCGTGGCGCCGCGTTCGTTGCCCTCGGCGGTGTGGTTGTAGACCACGTCGAGAATGACCTCGAGACCGGCGTCGTGCAGCCGCGCCACCATCTCCTTGAACTCGGCGAATACGAAGGCAGGGACAGCGGAAAAGCGCGGGTCGGGGGCAAAGAAACCGATCGTGTTGTAGCCCCAGTAGTTGGTCAGGCCCGTGTCCAGCAGGTGGCGGTCGTTCACGAACGCGTGGATCGGCAGCAGTTCCACCGAGGTGACGCCGAGCGAGCGGATGTAATCGACCACCTCCTTGCGGCCGAGGCCGGAGAAGGTGCCACGCAGTTTCTCCGGCACCGCGGGATGCAGTTTGGTGAAGCCGCGCACGTGCGTCTCGTAGAAGATGGTCCGGTCCCACGGCACCTCGGGGCGCCGCTCGCGGCCCCAGGTGAAGGCGGGATCGATCACGCGGCACTTCGGCATGAACCGGGCGCTGTCACGGCGGTCGAAGCTGAGATCGCCGTCCCGCGATCCGATCGTATAGCCGAACAGCGCATTGTCCCAGCGCAGTGCTCCCACATATGCCTTCGCGTAAGGATCCAGCAGCAGCTTGTGCGGATTGAAACGATGGCCGTTGCGTGGGTCGTGCGGGCCATGCACGCGGTAGGCGTAGTTCGGTTCCCGGGCGCGCGTCGGGCAGATAGCCGTGCCAGACCTCGTCGGTGTACTCCGGCAGCTCGATGCGCTCGAGTTCGGTGCGGCCGGCATCGTCGAACAGGCAAAGCTCGACCTTGCTGGCGTTCGCCGAGAACAGCGCGAAATTGACGCCGAGACCATCCCAGGTCGCGCCGCGCGGAATTGGGGAACCCTCGCTGACAGCGCGACTTTCGGATGGCCGCTGGCATTGGCACTCCCCCTACTTGCCGCGAATAGATGCGGCGGTCGGCGCCGTCATGCCAGACACTTCTTGGTCAGCCAGACACTTCCTGGTCAGCCAAACACTTCCTGGTCAGGTGGTGAAACGTCCCACCAGATAGCCGATGCCGACGGCGACCAATGCCGCGGCGATCGGCTGGTCCTTGATCACGTCGCTGAGACGGGCGACCTGCTGCTGCGCCTGACCGGCGGCCTGGTTGTACAGGCCCTCCGCCTGGGTCTTGGCGTCGCCGGCGAGTTCGCCGACCTTCTGCTGCACTCGGCCGCCCATTTCGCGGGCGGAGCCTTGGAAATCGCTCATGTGGTCCTCCATGGAAGAGGAGCCATCAACGCACGATGCGGGCGCGGGTTGCCTTCGCGGGTCAGAAGTTCAGGCGCAATCCCGGTTCGGCCCAGTCCAATGCGCCAAGGCGTCCGGTTGCCGAGAGCGTGACATAGGCCGTGCGCATATCGGGACCGCCAAAGCAGATGTTGGTGGGGAACTCGTCCGGCATGGTGACCGAGCGCACGACCTTGCCGTCGGGTGCGATTACGGTGATGCAGCCGGCGTGCAGCGTGGCGACCGCGACGTTGCCGCCGGCTTCGACCGCCAGGCTGTCGAAGCGCTGGAAGCCGCCGAGCCCGGCGATGATGCGGCCACCATGCGGCGACGGCCAGCCCTGCTTGGTGACGACGCCGGGCGATGCGATGTCGAACGCCCACAGCCGCGCGGGTTCGGTGTCGGCGACATACAGCACCTTGCCGTCGGGCGAGAGGCCGCAGCCGTTGGGGCTGAGGATCGGATACGCCACCTCGACGATCTTCGAGCCGTCGGGCAGCGCGTAGTAGAGGCCGCCGTGGTCGCGGGTGCGCGCGAAGCGCTTGCCGAGATCGGTGAAATAGAATCCGCCCTGCCTGTCGAACACCAGGTCGTTGGGCGCCGACAGCTTGTGGCCGTCGCAATGGGTGTAGAGCACGCGGGTATCGCCGGTGTTCGGATCGATGCGCTGGATGCAGCCGCCGTCGTAGTCGTCGGCGGGGCCGATCGCCATCCAGTGGCCGGACGGGTACTTGCCGCCGCCGTTGTTGCAGACATAGAGCGCGCCGTCCGGGCCGATCGCCAGTCCGTTGGGACCGCCGCCGGCCTTGCCGACAGTGGAGCGCGCACCGTCGGACCCGATGCGGGTGCAGCACCTTCCGGCGATCTCGGTCAGGATGACCGCGCCGTCGGGCATCACCACCGGGCCTTCGGGAAAGCCGAAGTTGCTCGCCACGATGCGTACGTCTGCCATTGTCCGTTCCCCCCGGCGGTTGATCCAGGTTGCGACTCTCGCGATGGTTGGGTTTGCGTCAAGTCGTCGGTCGGCGTTCAGATCCGGCATGGAGGAAATGGCATGGACTTCGATCTTCCGCCTTTCTGTCTTGAACTGGTCACTCGCTCCGCCGATGCCATTGTCTATGCCGACAGTGCCGGTGTGATTCGGTTCTGGAGCGTCGGCGCGGCGCGCATCTTCGGCTTCGCCGAGGGCGAAGCGGTGGGCCAATCGCTCGACCTGATCATTCCGCCGGGCCTGCGAGAGCGCCATTGGCAAGGGTTCGCGGAAACAATGCGCACCGGGGAAAGCCGCTACGGTGCAGGCGAAATACTTGCCGTCCCGGCGCTGCGCAAAAATGGTACTCGGATCTCGGTCGAATTCACCATCGTCTCGTTTCGCGGCGATGATGGGAGGATGGTCGGCATTGCCGCTATCCTGCGCGACGTCACAACGCGGTTCGAACAGATGAAGGCACTGCAGCGCGAGGTGGCGGCACTCCGAGCGGGATAGCGAGCCCGCGCAGCGCGCCCGTTGCCACGCCTCCAAGCGAAGTCTTCGCGTTCCGGGTCTCCTGTCGGTCAGGACTGTCAGTGGCCAGCGTGCTGGGTCGGCGTCGGTTCCATGTCGGCGGCACGATAGATGTCGGGTGCCGGTGGGCCGTCCACGATCAGTGCACCGACCAGACCGCGCTCCATCCGGGTCAGCGCATGGTCGACCAGCACGAAGCGTCCTGGCACCGGCAGCGAAAGGTCGACCACGGTGGCGCCACCGGGCGCGACGGTGATGGTCTGCACGCCGGTCAGCGGCGGTGTGGTGAGGCTGCCGGTGTTGTAAACCCGATCGAAGATCGTGCCGATGACGTGGAACGACGAGGTAAAGTTCGGTCCACCGACACCGAAGAAGATGCGCACGGTCTCACCGGTTTTCGCGCGCAGCGGATGCTCGGTAGTCAATGCGCCGACCGCACCGTTGAAGGTGAAGTACTCCGGATGCTCATCCATCAGCTTGTCGACGCTGAATTCCTGCAGCCCGCTCTTGCCGTACGGTTCAGCGGTGTAGAGCTCGCCTTGCATGACATAGAATTCGCGATCCACCTTGGGCAGGCCGCCGACGGGCTCGACCAGGATCATGCCGTACATGCCGCTGGAGATGTGGTTGGACACCATTGGCGTGGCGCAGTGATAAACGTAGAGCCCGGGCTGCGTTGCCTTGAACGTGAACCCCTTGGTCTCGCCCGGCGCAACTTCGGTGAGCACGGCGCCGCCACCGGGGCCGGCGACCGCATGCAGATCGATGTTGTGCATCATCACGCTGTCGGGCGCGTTCTTCAGGCTCAGCGTCACGCTGTCGCCGACGCGGACGCGCCGCATCGGGCCGGGCACCTTGCCGTTGAACGTCCAGAAGTCGTAGGTCGTGTCGTTGTCCAGCCGGCCGACGCGCTCGATCGCCTCGAGCTCATAGCGAATGGCGGTGGGACCGCGCTCAGCGATCGGGGGCGGCAGGTCGGACGGGTCGCGCACGATGCTGACGCCCTGTTCGGCAACCTTGGGTGCTGCGGCCTCGACCTTGACCATGCCTTGCATGCCGGCTTCCCGGTGCCCGCCGATCGAGCAGAAATACAGGAAGCTGCCGATGTCGCCGGCGCGGAACGTCAGTGTGCTGCTGGCACCGGGGCCGGATACGTGCTGCGAGGCGGCGTGCAGGTCGGGCAGCACGATGTCGTGTTCGGCGCCCTCGCCGTTGACCAGCGTGATCTGCACGACGTCGCCTTCGTGGACGGTCAGCGTGGGATTTACCTTGCCGTCGATGTCGCCGCCCTTGCCGATATAGACCATCTTGCCCTGGGCAATACCGGTGCGCAGCGTGAAGGTCGCGTTCGGCATGCCGTGGGTCATCATGGCCATGTCCGTCGCGGCCGCCGTGTCGGGTCCCGCGGCGAACGCGGTCGGTGTTGCCGCCAGCGGCAGGCAGAGCGCGCATGCGAGCAGAGCTGCCGGCAGTGTCGGTCCGGTCAAGGGAGCCTCCCGGGGTTGAACTGTTCGGAGGCGGTTAGACCAGGGTCGTGAACAAAGCTTTGATCTGGATCAATGTCTGTGACCGCCCAACGCTTCCGCCGTCCTGTGCCGTCCGCCTACAATAGTCTGCCGTCCCCGGTGGAGAATGCGACGCTGTCCCAGACCCGGAAGCTGCTTGACGTCCAGGGCCTGAGCGTCGCCTTCGCCACGGACCGGGGCGTTGCGACCGTGGTGCGGGACCTTGACCTGCACGTGGCCGAGGGCGAGACGCTGGCGATCGTGGGGGAGTCCGGGTCGGGCAAGTCGGTGACCGCGCTCTCGATCACGCGGTTGATCGACCACACCGGCGGGCACATTGCGGCGGGACGCATCCTGTTCACCGACCGCGTCGGACGGCAGCGAGACCTTGTCGCCGAACCCGCCGAAGCGATGCGACGGATGCGTGGCCCTGAAATGGCGATGGTGTTCCAGGAGCCGATGAGCAGTCTCAACCCGGTACTGCGTGTCGGCGACCAGATTGCCGAGGCGGTGATGCTGCATCAGGGTCTTGGCCGTGGTGCCGCGCTGACCGAGGCACGGCGGTTGCTGGAGCGTGTGCGCGTCGCGGAGGCGGAACGGCAGTTGCAGCGCTATCCGTTCCAGCTGTCGGGCGGCATGCGCCAGCGGGTGATGATCGCGATGGCGCTGTCCTGCCGGCCGCGGCTGCTGATCGCCGACGAGCCGACCACCGCGCTCGATGTCACGGTGCAGGCGCAGGTGCTGCGGCTGCTGCGTGGGCTGCAGCGCGAATCCGGTATGGCGCTGATCTTCATCACCCATGACATGGGTGTGGTCGCCGAGATGGCTGACCGCGTGCTGGTGATGCGCGACGGCGTCAAGTTGGAGGAGGGCGATGCGGTGCGCGTATTCGACGCGCCGCAGCATCCTTACACGCGTGCGCTGCTGAATGCGGTGCCGGTGCTGGGCAGCCTTGCCGGCGAGGCGCTGCCGGCGCCGTTTCCGGAACCGGGCAGGCCGGCGCAGCCGCAGGCGACAGTGCGGCTGGACCTGCCGCCGGTGCTGGACGTGAAGGGCCTCACCACGCGTTTCGATGTGCAGCGCTGGTTCCGTCTGGCGGCCCGCATCCACGCGGTCGAGCAGGTGAGCCTGAGCGTGCGGCATGGCGAGACGCTGGCGCTGGTCGGTGAATCGGGCTGCGGCAAGTCCACCACCGGCCGCAGCATCATCCGGCTGGAGCATCCTGCGGCGGGCGAGATCAGGCTGAACGACGAAGACGTCACGCGGCTCGATCCCGCACGTGAGGCGCGATTGCGGCGCGGCGTGCAGTACGTGTTCCAGGATCCGCTTGCCTCGCTCGACCCGCGGCTGACGATCGGGTTCTCCATCGCCGAGCCGATCCGCACCCACCGGTTGCTTGCAGGGGCTGCGATCGAGCGGCGGGTGCATGAGTTGCTGCGGCTGGTCGGGCTGCCGCCCGAGCATGCGTCACGCTACCCGCACGAGTTGTCAGGCGGTCAGCGGCAGCGCTGCTGCATCGCCCGCGCGCTTGCCTCCGAGCCGAGCCTGATCATCGCGGACGAGGCGGTGGCGGCGCTGGATGTGTCGATCCGCGCGCAGGTGGTGAACCTGCTGATGGAGCTGCAGGCGCGGCTGGGGCTCGCCTATCTGTTCATCTCGCACGACATGGCGGTGGTGGAGCGGGTCAGCCACCGCGTCGCTGTGATGTATCTTGGCCAGATCGTGGAGATCGGGCCGCGGCAGGCGGTGTTCGGCGATCCGCAGCACGCCTATACGCGGCGGCTGCTTGCCGCGGTGCCGATTCCCGATCCGCGCCGGCGCGATCATTCGATCGAGCTGGACGACAGCGAGGTGCCCAGCCCATTGCGTCGGCCCGACGATCCGCCTGTCGTGGCGCCGCTGGTGCGGGTGGGTGAGGATCACTTCGTTGCCCGCCACCGGATCGGCGGGGTGTACCTGACGCCGGTCTCTTGTTGCTGACGATGCAGCCTCATAAGTTCCTGCCATGGATGCCCAGTCCACCGATTTGTCCCAGCGGGCGCGGGGCCTCGAGCACACGCTTGACGCGCTCGACGCGCATCTGGCCGAAGCCGAGAAGCAGGCTGCGACGCTGCTGAAGGCGGTTCGGCGGTTGCGCCGTGCGGCACGCGAAGGTGCGATCGCCAGTCTGCCCGCTGCGATCGCTGCCGCGCAGGCGGATGCCGAACGGAATGGCGAACCGCTGGTCAAAGCCGCCGCGGCGCTCGACTACGATGTCGCCGACGCGTTCGCCAGCGGTGCCTGGCTCGATGAACTGGCCGTCGCGGCCGAGGCCGCCGATGTGGTCCTGGTGCGACGGGATGGGCGGGTGACGGCCTACCCGGTGGCGCTGCGGCTCGACGCCCGGGCGCAGGGGGTGCGGATTGGGCGCAAACTTGAAAGGCGCATCCGGCCGAGCTTTGTCGCTGCGCAGCTCAAGGCGTTGCAGCAGCGGCCGGAGCGGTTCAACGCAAAGCAGTTCCTCGACCGTCTGTTCGCACTCTACGCGAGCAAGGCGCGCGCCGAGGATCCGGCGTGGCGTCCCGGCCAGCCGGGTCAGGGCCCGTTGGTTTCGCTGGCGGACCTGCATGATCTGCTGACACTGCTGCCGGCTGCCGATGCCGACTATCCGCAGGAGGAATTCGTGGCCGACCTGCTGCGGCTGGACCGCCAGCCCGACGCGAGGGACGGGCACGGACGCCGCTTCGAACTGGGGGGATCCACCGGACGGAAGGGTGGCAAACGGCTGACCCTGTTCGACGAGACCGGCGAGCAGCACGATTACTACGCGATTCGCTTCATCATGGAACCGGCCGATGGACGTGCTGAGCACCCCGCCGCTGCCGCTCACTGAGTGGCTGTCGATCATCGATCGGGAATACCTGGCGGAGTTCCTGCCGGCGGGCGGCGCTGCGGTGAAATTCGCCATCCTGGATGACGTGGCGATCGATGCGGCCGCGGACGGTCTGGCCCGGCTCGGCCGGGCGCACGGCATGCTCACGGTACCGGTCGAGGCGGCACACACCCGCGTCCACATGATGCATGAGCTGTTCTTCGCAATTTCCCGCGCTCTGCCGTGGGACAGCCTGGTGCAACGCTATCTGGAAGGGCTGTTCGGCACGCACGGCTACGCCTGGCCGCGGCCGGGCGAGAAGCTGGCGATGACCGACCTCGCGGCCGCTGTTGGCGTGGCGCCCAATCTGCTGTCGCATCGTGTGGACCAGTGGCTGACCACGGATGTGTGGGAGGACCGCCGGCTGGTGCAGGACTTCCGCGCCGCCCTGATGTCGCTGTGCCTGTCGCGGCTGGGTTCCGAGGATGGGGAAACCGCCGAGCCGGTGGCACAATGGCTGCGCGGGGAGAAGGTGGCGCCTGCCTTGCTGCGCGCCGCCGACATCTCGGTTCGCCTGTCCCGCACCAACGCGCGCGCCATGCTGGCCTCGCTGTGCCACTTCCTGCGCAAGGCGGGTGGCACCGGGCTGCTGGTCGTGCTGGACCTGCGGCGGCTTGCTGATACCGAAGCCATCGAGGGCATGCTGCGCTACTCGCCGGCCGCGGTGATGGACGCTTACGAGGTGCTGCGGGAACTCATCGACGATGCCGAGCACCTGCCCGGCCTGTTGGTGGCGGTGCTGGCGGACGCGGCGCTGGCGACCGGCGAGCCGCGTCGCGCGCTGGCGCAGTATGCCGCGTTGCAGATGCGGGTGTGGCCTGATGTGCGGCCCGGCGACCGGCAGAACCCGGTGGCCCCGCTGGTATGGCTCGCGCCATGACGCTCGAGGCGCGGATGGCGATCGAGGCGCTGCGGGCCGGCGTACCGAACCGGGCCGCCATCCGCCTGATGGGTACGGAACAGACCGGAATCGAGCACGCCTTCGAGGCCGCACTGTCGGCGGCCTGGGGCGATGCCGTCCCGGCGCGCGGGAAGAGTGGCGGCAGCGGGCTGGGGATGGCCGGCGGCTTCGGCACCGGCAAGTCGCATCTGCTCGGCTATCTGGCCGAAGTGGCGCGTCAGCAGCGCTTCGTGGTCAGCCACGTGGTGGTCAGCAAGGAAACCCCGCTGTCGCATCCCGGGCATGTGCTCGCCGCCGCGCTGCGCGGCGCGGCACTGCCGGATCGACCGGACGACCCGATCGCGGCGTGCGTCACTGCTCTGCGTGAACAACCGGAGGCGCTGGAGGCGACGGAAATCGCCATCGGCATGGCTGATGCGGGTTTCGCGCCGATCTTTGCCGCCTGCCTGTTCCTGGTGCGCCGCGCGGCCACGCCGCCCGAGACGCTGCGCCGGATCGCGCGCCTGTGGTCCGGCGCCAGGTCGAACGTCCCGGCTATCCGTCGCGCGCTGGTGGAAGGCGGGGCCGGCAGGACGTATTCGCTGAAGGCGGTCCCCGCCGCGGCGCTGACGGAACAGCTTACTCGCTTCGTGCCGCTGCTGTTCCGCGCCGTGGGTTATACCGGTTGGTGCATCCTGTTCGACGAGATCGAGCTGATCGGCCGCTACACGCCGCTGCAGCGCGCGCTGTCCTATGCGGTTCTCGGTGGCTTGCTCGGCCTGGATGGCGCACGCCGTTTCCCGGGCATTGTCACCGCGTATGCCATCACCGACGACTTTGTCGCCGCTGTCATCAACGCCCGGCAGGACAGCGAGAAGCTGCCGGAACGGCTGACGCTGAAGGGGCGTTCGGCCGAGGCGGCGGTGGCGCTTTCGGCGATCCGGCATATCGAGCGCACGGTGCAGCAGAACCGTCTGCTGCCGCCGACGGTGAACGACCTGACCGCATGCCACGACAAGGTGCAGCGGCTGTACAGCGCCGCCTACGACTGGCCGGCGTCGCCGTTGCCGCGCCCGGAGCGGACGGCTACGCGGACGCTGCGGCAATACATCAAGGGCTGGATCACCCAGTGGGACCTGCGCCGGTTGGGCGGCGGCAATGTGCTGCTGGTCGCAGACAGCATCGCCAGCAACTACACCGAGGATGCTACACTTGCGGAGCCGCACGCGCCCGATGACGAACCGGCGTAGGGTCGGCCGGCTGCATTGCACGAGGAGGACTGTCCGGTGAGACATACTGTTTGCCGTATGCTGATGGCAGCGGCGTTGGCGTGCGGTATGGCCGACGCGGCGCAGGCCGCCAAGGACCTCGTGGTCGGGGTCGACAGCAACCTGACCGGGCTGGATCCAGCCGACCTCAATGACAACCTGTCGCAGTCGGCGGTGCGGCTGATGTTCGAGGGGCTCTACATGCTCGACGAACACATGCAGCTGCGGCCGCAGCTCGCCGAGAGCTACGAAGCGACCGAGGACGCCAAGGAGTTCACCTTCCACCTGCGCAAGGGCGTCACGTTCCAGGACGGCACGCCGTTCAACGCCGCGGCGGTGAAGTTCAGCTTCGACCGTGCCGGCAATCCGGAGAACCACCTGAAGCGGCAGAGCCTCTACGTGATGATCGACCACACCGACGCGGTGGACGACTACACGGTGAAGGTGGTGCTGAAATATCCGTTCGGCGCCTTCGTCAATGACATCGCGCATCCCGGGGCGCTGATCGTGTCGCCGAAGTCGGTGCAGGAGTTCGGCAAAGAGGTGACGCGGCATCCCTCCGGCACCGGTCCCTATGAGTTCGTGAGCTGGAGCGCCGACACGCTGAAGCTGAAAAAGAATGCGCACTACTGGAAGCCGGGCCTGCCGAAGCTCGACAGCATTACCTATCGCAGCGTGCCGGAGAACGGCGCGCGCATCGCGATGCTGCAGGCGGGCGAGGCGCAGTTCATCTACCCGGTGCCGCCGGAGATGATAAAAATCCTCGGCAACAGCCCCACCATCACGGTGTTCAACGAGTCGTCGATCCTGGTCCGCTATGTGGCGCTGAACAATATGCGCAAGCCCTTCAGCGATCCCCGGGTGCGGCTGGCACTGAACTACGCGATCGACAAGCAGGCGTTCTCGAAGGTGGTGTTCAGCGGCTACTCGGATCCGATGGACTCGCCGATGCCACAGTTGCTCGGCTTCTATCAGAAGCAGGGCAGCTATCCGTACGACCCGGCGAAGGCCAAGGCGCTGCTGGCCGAGGCGGGCTATCCGAACGGCTTCGAGAGCACGATCACGAGCGGCGTCGCGACGCTCGCCCAGCGCGGCATGCAGTTCGTGCAGCAGCAGCTTGCCGCGATCGGCGTGACGCTGAAGATCGAGCCGCTGGAGGCCGGGGTGCTGACGGCCAAGATGTTCAATGTGCAGAAACCGGAGGATGCGACGATCGTCATGCAGTATACCGCCTGGTCGTCGTCCACCGGCGACGCGGACTGGGGCATGCGGCCGATGCTGTACACCAAGTCGTTCCCGCCGGTGCTGTCCAATCTGGCGTGGTACAGCAATCCGGCGACTGACGCGGCGATCGAGGAGGGGCTGGCCACGGTTGATCCGACCAAGCGGGCCGCGGCCTATGCGAAGGCACAGGCACAGGTGTGGCAGGATGTGCCGTGGATCTTCCTCGGCGTCGATCATAACCTGGCGGCGTATTCGAAGAAGCTGCACGGCGCTTTCATACGGCCGGATCAGCAGTTCCATCTGACCGAGGACGCGACGCTGGACTGACCGGAATTTGCAACCACGGATGCACACGGATGAACGCGGATATGGCCGCTGTGCCGGTGCATCTGCACACATCATCCGTGGGTATCCGGGTTCATCCGTGGTTGCATTGCGCAAGTGCTCGACTACCTGATCCGCCGGCTGGCCGGCACCATTCCGGTGCTGCTCGCGGTCGCCGCATTCGTGTTCCTGTTCGTTCATCTGTTGCCGGGCGATCCGGCACGCCTGGTGGCCGGTCCTGACGCGACGCCGCAGGATATTGCTGCCGTGCGTGCCGACATGGGACTCGATCGGCCACTGATCGTGCAGTTCGTCCGCTATCTCGGCGCGACCGTGCAACTGAATCTCGGCAAGTCGATCAAGACCCACCAGACGGTGGCGGAACTGATCGGCGAACGCTTCATGCCGACGCTGCTGCTCACGGTATACGCCATGCTGTGGTCGGTGATCGTCGGTGTCGGCATCGGCGTGCTGTCGGGCGTCAAGCGCGGACGCTGGCCGGACCAGCTTGCGATGGTGCTGGCGATCTCCGGCATCTCGTTTCCCGGCTTCTGGCTGGGCCTGCTGCTGATCGATCTGTTCTCGGTGCGGCTTGGCTGGCTGCCCACCGGCGGCTATGGCGGCTGGCAGCACTTCGTGCTGCCGGCGTTCACCCTGGGCACCGCCGTCGCCGCGGTGATGGCGCGTTTCACCCGCTCGGCGTTCGTCGAGATCACCGCCGAGGACTATGTGCGCACCGCGCGCGCCAAGGGCGTGCCGGAGCGCGGCGTGGTCTGGAAGCACACGCTGCGCAATGCGTTGATCCCGGTGATCACGCTGACCGGGCTGCAGTTCGGCTTCCTGCTCGGCGGCGCCATCGTGGTGGAGACCGTGTTCTCCTGGCCTGGCCTCGGGCGCCTGCTGGTCGACAGCGTCTCCTACCGCGACTACCCGGTGATCCAGGCGGAGATCCTGCTGTTCTCGCTGGAGTTCGTGCTGATCAACCTGCTGGTCGATCTGCTCTACGCGGTGGTGAACCCGGAGATCCGGCTGCGATGAGCGACCTCGCGCTTGCCGCGCCGGCGCTGCGCTCGCCTTCGGCCGAGTTCTGGCGGCGGTTTCGCCGCAAGCGGGTCGCAGTGGTGTCGGGCTGCGTGCTCCTGACGATCATCCTGAGTGCGATCGCGGCCCCGTGGATCGCGCCCTACGGGCCGGCGACACCCGACTACGACAACGTGCTGGCGGGTCCGTCGTGGCAGCATCTCTGCGGAACCGACACCTTCGGCCGCGACATATTCAGCCGCATCCTGTGGGGCGGACGCATCTCGCTGACGGTGGGGTTCGTTTCGGTCGCGTTGGGCGGGATGGTGGGGGTGGCACTGGGGCTGGTCAGCGGGTTCTTCGGCGGGCTGTGGGACAGCCTGATCATGCGGCTGATGGACGTGCTGCTGGCGTTTCCCGGCATCCTGCTGGCGATCGGCGTGGTGGCGCTGCTGGGGCCGGGGATCGACAACGTGATCTACGCGATCGCGGTGTTCAGCGTGCCGGTGTTTTCCCGACTGGTGCGGGGCAGCACGCTGGCGCTGAAGCAGACGCTCTACGTGCAGGCGGCACGCAGCATCGGCGTGCGGGCACCGTTGCTGATGCTGCGGCATATCCTGCCGGGGACGCTGCCGAGCGTCATCGTGTACTGCTCGTTGCGCGTGGGCACGTCGATCCTGACCGCGGCGGCGCTGAGCTTCATCGGGCTGGGCGCGCCGCCGCCAAGCCCGGAATGGGGAGCGATGCTGGCCGAGGGACGCAGCTATCTGGGAGTGGCCGACCAGATCACGCTGTTTCCCGGGGTGGCGATCTTCATTACCGTGCTGGCGTTCAATCTGTTGGGCGACGGGCTGCGCGATGCGCTGGACCAGAAGCTGCGGTGAAGCGAGTGCACCACCAAGACCGGAAAGCCGAGTGATCGCTTCGTGTCTGTCCGGCTTTGTGGTGAAATCGTCGCCATGACCTGGTCCATCGTCACCCACGACCCCGCCACCGGCGCCTTCGCCGTGGCGGTCGCCACCAAGGCGTTCGCCGTCGGCGCCTCCTGCCCGTTCGTCCGCGCGGGCGTCGGCGCAGTGTCGACGCAGTCGTTCACCAATCGCTACCTCGGCCCTGCCATTCTGGACGCGCTGGCGCGTGGCCTGCCGCCGGATGCGGCGATCGAGGGCGCACTGACGGGCGATGCCGGCCGTGGCCTGCGCCAGGTACACGCGGTGGACCGGCACGGCCGCACCGCCGCCTGGACCGGGCAGAACTGCGTTGAATGGTGCGGCAGCGTCGCCGCGCCCGGCATCAGCGTCGCCGGGAACATGCTGTCGGGCGAGCCCACCGTCGCCACGACCCTCGCCGCCTGGCAGGCGAACCCGGCGCTGGATCTGCCGGAACGCCTGATGGCCGCCATGGAAGCCGGCGAGGCGGCCGGCGGCGACCGGCGCGGCCGGCAGTCCGCCGCCATGGTGGTGGTCACCACTGAGGACTTCCCCGACCTCAACCTGCGGGTGGACGACAGCGCCGCGCCGCTGCCCGAACTGCGCCGGCTGGTGAGCATCTGGCGGGCCGAGCGCGCACCGGGGCTGGCCGCCCAGCCGTCGCGCGCCAATCCCGCGGGATTCATCGACCTGGACACGATCGAGGCGGGCTGGATCGCCCGCGGCCTCGATCTGCGGTTCAGGCGCTAGCCGGCCGCGCAACACTCTGGCAAATTAATCTGCGTGACCAACGATCACGATCCGCCTATGCATGGCGCGCGCCAGTTTGTCGGGAGGGAGACAAGCGCTTGCTGACACGCCGGGCCGCCGCCCAGGTTCTCGCCGCCGTCGGCATCGCCGTCGCGCTGGGCGGAGGGTCCGCGCGGGCTGCGGACAGGGTGATCAAGGTCGGGCTCGACCTGTCGCTTACCGGCGCCGATGCGGAGTCGGCGGCACGGATCAAGAACGGCGCGCTGATGGCGATCGACGAGATCAACGCCGGACGCGCGATCCCCGGCTACCGGCTGGTCCCGCTGATCTTCGACGACGGCACCGCGACGGCCGGCCAGTACGACCCCGCGCAGGCGGCGACCAATGCGCGCAACATGGTGTCGGACCCGGAAGTGGTGGCGGCGATCGGTCCGATGATGAGTGCCGCAGGCAAGGCGATGGCGCCGATCCTGAGCCAGGGCAACCTGGCAACGATCACACCGAGCTCGACCAATCCCGACATCACCAATCCGAAGTTCGCCGAGCTGTACCAGCCGGCGGGCAAGGCGATCTACTTCCGCATGGTGACCACCGACGCGTTCCAGGGGCCTAACCTTGCCAATTTCTTCGCCGACAGGTTGCAGGTGAAGTCGGTGTATGTGCTGGATGATTCTGGCGCCTACGGGGTCGGCATTGCCGACCTGTTCCAGAGACAGGCAGAGCAGAAGGGGATGAAGGTGCTGGGCCGCGACCGCCTGGATCCCAGGGCGGCCGACTACACGGCGATCCTCACCAGGATCAAGGCGCTCAATCCGGATGCGCTGTACTATGGCGGCGTCAGCCAGGCGGGCGTGAAGCTGGCGAAGCAGTCGTACGACATTCTGCCGAAGGTGATCAAAGGCGGCGGCGACGGCATGTACTCGGCCGAGATGCTGTCCGCCGCCGGCTTCCCTGCCGCGGATGGCTGGTACGCGACGATCACTTCGCCACACACGACCGAGGACAAGGCCGCCGATGGCTGGGTGAAGCAGTACCAGGTCAAGTACAACATGATGCCGTCCGACTATGCGGTTACCGCCTATGACGCGGCGCTGGTGATCGCCGACGCGGTGAAGCGGCTGATCGCTGACGGGGAAGGATGTCAGCCGCGACAACGTGCGCGACTACATCCAGACCGCCAAGGTAAAGACGTTGCAGGGCATGATCGGGTTCGATACCAATGGCGACCTGCAGGATCGCACGATCAGTGTGTTCGAGATCAAGAAGGACACCAACTACGCCGCTGATGACATGGTGCACCAGTACCGTTACATCGGCGTCGCACCGCAGTCGTAAACCGACATCAACACTCCAGGGAGACCGCTACATGCTGACCAGACGCCAAACCCTCCTCGCCGCCACCGCGACGGCGGTCATCGGGGTCGCCGGAGCCGATCCGGCACACGCCGCCGACAAGGTGGCCAAGATCGGTATCGATCTGTCGCTCACCGGCGCCGACTCGCAGGGTGCAGCCCGCACCAGGAACGCCATCATGATGGCGTTCGACGCCGCCAACGAGGGAAACGCGGTTCCGGGCTACAAGTTCGAACTGCTGGTTACCGACGACGGGACCGCCACGGCCGGCCAGTATGACCCGGCGCAGGCGGCAACCAACGCCCGCAAGATGGTGGCGGACAAGGAAGTGGTCGCCGCGATCGGCCCGCAAATGAGCGGCGCCGGCAAGGCGATGACGCCGATCCTGAGCCAGGGTGGACTGGCCACGATAACGCCGTCGTCGACCAACCCCGACATCACCGACCCGAAGTTCGCCGAACAGTACCGCCCGGCTGGCAAGCCGATCTACTTTCGCACGGTGACCACCGACGCCTATCAGGGCCCCAACATGGCGAATTTCCTCGCCGAAAAGCTCAATGTGAAGTCGGTCTATATCCTGGACGACAGCGGCGCCTTCGGCGTCGGCGTGGCGGACTCGTTCGAGAAGGAGGCCAAGGCCAAGGGGATGCAGGTCATCGGACGGGACCGGCTGGATCCGAAGGCCGCCGACTACACGGCTATCCTCACCAAGATCAAGTCGCTGAACCCCCAGGCTCTGTACTATGGAGGTGTCACCCAGGCTGGGGTGAAGCTCGCCAAGCAGGCCTATGATATCATTCCGAACGTGATCAAGGCTGGACCGGACGGCATGGTGAGTTCGGATCTGCTGAGCGGCGCCGGCTTCCCGGCAGTCGATGGCTGGTACACCTCGATCGCCGCGCCGCATCTGACGGAAGACACCAAGGCGGCGCAATTCGTCCAGGAGTTCAAGGGCAAGTACAACGATTCGCCGGACGACTACGCGATCACCGCCTACGACGCTGCGTTGGTGATCGTCGACGCGGTGAAGCGCCTCGCCGCCGCCGACAAGCCGGTGACGCGCGAGAACGTGCGGGATGCGATCCAGAGTGCCAAGGTCCCGACGATCCAGGGCATCGTGTCGTTCGACGCCAACGGCGACCTGTCTGACCGCACCGTCAGCGTGTTCCAGATCAAGAAGGACACCACGAAGCCGCTGACGGACATATCGGCGCAATATAAGTACCTGGAGGTGGCGCCACAGTCCTGATTGGAGCGGTCGCAGGACCGGTATTGCCGCTGCCCCCGGGTTGATCCGGGGGCAGGACCTCGGGTCGAGCGCCGACAAGGCCATTGCCGAGGAGCGGTTTGTTGGGTAACAGGCACGCCGCTTGCTTGTCTGGCCGCCAAATGAGCCAGACCGCAACACGGCAGGGAGACTACAGGATGCTGGTGTGCCGTGTGGCGGCTCGCGCGGCGGCGCAACATGCTGTGCCAATGCCAACGCGCCGGCGGAGCGCCGCGGTCCGGGGGCATAGTGAACAATGACGACCTTCGATCTTCTTCTGCAACAGACGATCAACGGGCTGAGCCTGGGGGCGATGTATGCGTTGCTCGCGCTCGGGTTCACGCTGGTTTACGGCATCCTCGAGCTGATCAACTTCTCCCACTTCAACGTATTCATGGTCGGCTCGTTCATTTCGCTGTTCGTGCTGCAGGGGTTCGGCCTCTCCGGCCAGGAGGTGATCCTGACCGGCCTGCCTCTGGTCGGCGTCCTGTTGGCGGCGTTCCTGGTCACCATGGCGTTCTGCGGTGGGCTCGGCATCGTGATCGAGCGGGTGACGCTGCGCCCCCTGCGCAACGTCAAGGGTCCGGCCGCGATGATCACCTCGATCGGCGTCTCCTACATCCTGTTCAACGTGATCCTGCTGACGGTGGGCGCCGATTCGAAGAACTTCCCCAACCCGCTGCCGACGATCCGCTGGCAGATCGGCGGTGCCACGCTGGACTTCCGCGTCCTGCTGATCTGGGGGATCGCGCTGCTGCTGATGGGGATACTCTACATTTTCGTGCAGCGGTCCCGGATCGGCAAGGCGATGCGCGCCACTGCGCAGGACCCCGAGGCCGCGCGCATGATGGGCGTCGAGGTGGACAAGGTCATCATGATGGCCTTCTTCCTCGGCTCCGCGCTGGCCGGCGCCGGCGGGCTGATCTTCGGCCTCTACTACAACTTCACCAGCTTCATCATCGGCTTCACCGCCGGCCTGCGGGCATTCACCGCCGCGGTGCTGGGCGGCATCGGCAATGTGCCGGGCGCCATGGTGGGCGGCGTGCTGATCGGGCTGATCGAGGCGATGGGCGGCCAGTTCATCGCCACCGCATGGACCGACGTGATCATCTTCTCGATCCTGGTGCTGGTGCTGGTGTTCAAGCCGGCCGGTCTGTTCGGGCGGATCGCGCCCAACAAGTCGTGAGAGGGCGCGCCGCATGAACGCCACCGCCGCCGCCGCCGTCTCTGTCCTGACCCGGCCGTTCGCGCGCATTCCGGAGCTGCAGCGCCGCCGCATCTGCCTGATCCTGCTGACCGCCGTCGCCCTGGTGATGCCGTTCCTGCTCGACAACGACGCCGAACATCGACAGCATGGCCAACGCCGCGGCCTACGCCACGCTGGCGCTGGGGCTGAACATCGTGGTCGGGTTCGCCGGCCTGCTGGACCTTGGCTATGCCGCGTTCTTCGCCATCGGTGCCTACACCTACGGCATCCTGACCGCGTTCCAGCTGCAGCCGGAGTGGAGCAGCTTCTGGGAGCCGTTCCACTTCCTGGGTCTGGTCGCCAAGATGCCGGCGGAGACCGGCGACGGCAGCGTGGTGCACTTCACCCTGTCGTTCTGGATCGGCCTGCCGCTGGCGGCGGGTCTGGCGGCGTTCTTCGGCATCCTGTTCGGCGCGCCGACGCTGCGGCTGCGCGGCGACTACCTCGCCATCGTCACGCTGGGCTTCGGCGAGATCGTGCCGATCGTGGTGCGCAACTGGTCGGACCTGACCAACGGCGCCGCCGGCCTGAACGGCGTGGCTGCGCCGCACCTGTTCGGCTGGAGCTTCGGCGTCGATGCGACGCCGTACTACTACGTTGCGATCGCGATGGTGGCGCTGCTGATCTTCATCAGCATCCGATTGCGAGACTTCGCGCATCGGCCGTGCCTGGATGGCGATCCGCGAGGACGAGATCGCCGCCGGCGCGATGGGCGTCGACCGCACCAAGTTCAAGCTGCTGGCGTTCGCCATCGGCGCCGCGTTCGGCGGCATGACCGGCGTGTTCTATGTCGCCAAGCTGCAGACCGCGACGCCGGAGATGTTCGGCTTCCCGGTCTCGGTGATGATCCTGGTGATGATCGTGTTCGGCGGCATCGGCAGCGTCTGGGGCGTGGTGCTGGGCGCGTTCATCCTGCAGCTGCTGCAGTCGTGGTGGCTGCAGGACCTGTCGGAGTGGCTGCACGCCCTCGGGCGCCTGGTCGACAACGCCTGGCTGCAGCACATCGACCTGGTGCCGTCGATCGAGCTGATCTTCGGCTTCATCCTGGTCGGCATGATGCTGTTCCGACGCCAGGGACTGATCCCGGCGACGCGGCCACAGGCGGCGCTGAGCATCGAGCAGCAGCATGCCGAGATCAGGCGCGGCGGCTTCACCGATCTGAAGCTGCAGGGTCTGGGCGGCGATGTGCGCACCGGCGAGGCGGCGCTGGATATCCAGGACGTCACCGTGAAGTTCGGCGGCCTGACCGCGCTGAACAAGGTCGAACTCATGGTGCCGAAGGGCAGCGTGGTGGCGGTGATCGGGCCGAACGGTTCCGGCAAGTCCACGCTGTTCAATGTGATCACCGGACTGGTGCGACGCGGAGGAAGGCTCGATCCGCTTCCACGGCGAGGAGATCATGGGCCTGCCGGACTATCAGATCCTGGCGAAGGGCATCGCGCGCACGTTCCAGAACCTGCGGCTGTTCCCCAATCTGACGGTGATGGAGAACGCGCTGATCGGCCAGCACGCGCGGCTGAAGACCGGCACGCTGGCGGCGATCCTGCGGCCGCCCGGCACTCGGGCGGAGGAGAAGCGGGCGCGCGAGTGGGCGATGGAGATCTTCGCGATCTTCGGCAACCGGCTGACGCCGCGCACCGGCCAGATGGTGGCGGGCCTGTCCTATGCCAACCGCCGCCGCATCGAGATCGCCCGCGCGCTGGCCTCGCGTCCGCGCATTCTGCTGCTGGATGAGCCGACCGCCGGCATGAACCCGGCGGAGACGCTGGAACTGGCAGAGCAGATCAAGAGCCTGAACGGGCTTGGGCTGACGGTGCTGCTGATCGAGCACAAGCTGGACGTCGTGACCACGCTGGCCGACACGGTCTATGTGCTCGACCACGGCGAGGTGATCGCGCACGGCAAGCCGGACGAGGTGCGCCGCAACGAGGAGGTGCTGCGGGCGTATCTCGGACGCAACGCGCAGGCGTCGCTGGCGGGGGTGGCGTGACGGCGAATGCTGCTTGAGTTCAAGGACGATCGATACCCACTACGGCGACCTGCACGTGCTGAAGCAGGTGAACTACACGATCGGCGAGGGCGAGATCGTGTCGCTGCTGGGCGGCAACGCGTCGGGCAAATCCACCACCATGAAGACCATCATGGGCGTGGTGCGACCGACCCGCGGCTCGGTGATCTACCAGGGCGAAGCGATCGAGCGGATGGCCACCGCGGAACGTGTCCGCCGCGGCATCGCCCCGGTGCTGGAGGCGCGCCGGCTGTTCCCGCGCATGACGGTGTTCGAGAACCTCGAAATGGGCGCCTATCTGCGCAAGCGCGGCGCGGAATTCGATCAGGACCTCGAGCGCGTGTATTCGCTGTTCCCGCGGGTGAAGGAGCGGCGCAACCAGATCGCCGGCACGCTGTCGGGCGGCGAGCAGCAGATGGTGGCGATGGGCCGTGCGCTGATGGCGCGGCCGAAGCTGCTGTGCATGGACGAACCGTCGATGGGGCTGGCGCCGATCTTCGTCGAGCAGGTGTTCGACATCATCCAGGAGATCAACCGACAGGGCACCACGATCTTCATGGTGGAGCAGAACGCCAACATGGCGCTGTCGATCGCGCACCGCGCCTATGTGCTGCAGACCGGTCAGGTGGTGCTGTCCGGCACCGCAGCCGAACTGCGGCAGAACCCGCTGATCCGCGAGGCGTACCTGGGCGAGCTGCAGGTGGCGGTCTGATCCTGCGGCCGAGCGATCGAGCGGGCAAAGAATCACCGCCGGACGTGAGGCCGTTCACAGCGGACCGGGCGAAAGTTATGCTGCCATGAAGCATCCGTATGGTGAGGCTCATGGGAATCATGTCCGTGCTGTCGCCATTCGCCATCATCAGGCAGCTTCGCCTGGGTGCCGAAGCGTCGACCTTCAACCGCCTTGGGCGGTCGCGACACGTCGCCGATCTGCGGCTCATCTTCTCGGTCAGCATCATCATCATGATGGTGAGCACGGTCCTGGCGCTGGCGTTCTGCTTCGAGCATCAGGTGATGACCAACTGGCAGGACGTGCGCGCGCGGGAAAGCGGCTGGATCTGGCTGCGGCTCGGGTTCTCGGCAATTGCCGACAGCGGAGCCTTCATAGGAGCGATTGGCGCCATCGGTTGCGGCGTGCTCGCCTGGACCTACCAGGCGGGCAGCGCACGGCTGGGTGTGGTCGATCTGTTCGCCTGCGAGATTGCCACGCTGTGTCGCGTCGTCGCGGTGTCCGACGTGGTGCACCGCTATGTCGATCTGTTCGAGAACGGCCCACAGGCCGGGCGACCGCATGTCATCGACGGCGAGAGCCCGGACGATACCAGCCACTTCACCTCGGAGGAGAGCTATTTTCCGGTGTTCGACTCATCGGTGACAGATCTTCAGGCGCTGGAGGCCGATGTGGTCAAGTACGTGACCGCCTTCTACACCTACATGAAGGTGATGCGCGATGCGCTGCGCAGACTCGCTCAGATCAAGGCGCCGGAGCCGGACGGTCCGCGCGACGATGACTGGCACCGGGCCGTTTGCAGCGTCCTCTACATGTTGTTCCTCGGTCTGGAGAGTGCGCGCAAGGCGATCAAGGACCTGGTCGAGTTCGAGCCGAAGCAAGCCGAGGACATGATCACCATCCTGCTGAGTGAGCTGCTTGCCTACGCCTTCCTGCGTGAACAGTTCCGCGGCGACATTCGCCAGCGCCGACTGGAGGCACGCGACATGGCGTACCGCCAGGAAATCCCCGCGCTGCATCGCCGGGTCATTGCGGGCGAAGGGCCACAGTGGGACGCCCCGAAGGATCTCTCGGTCGAGATGATGAAGCGCTACGAACGTGTGCTGGTCGACACACCGACAGTGCGCGCCCGCAAAGCGGCACTTGGCCTGACTGCCGCGGTTTCGTGAGTCGCCGGTTCGGCCTATTCTCGTACCAATCCGAGCGAGGAGACCGGCATGGGCACGGCGACGGGAGAGCGACAGGCATATCCACACCCGCACGTCGACGATGCCTGGCTCGCCAGGCTGCGCGAGGACATCATCGATCCGGCATTGCCGATCGTCGATGCGCACCATCATCTGTGGGAGCGTCCGACCGGCCGTTATCTGCTTGAGGATCTGCGCGCCGATCTGGCGGCCGGGCACAACGTTCGGGCCACGGTGTTCATCCAGTGCGGCTTTGCCTATCGCAGCACTGGACCGGAGGAGCTGCGCCCGGTGGGCGAGACCGAATACGTCGCCGCCACGGCTGCGCGCGCGGAGGCCGATGGTCTCCGCGCCTGTGCGGGCATCGTCGGCTACTGCGACTTCCGCCTGGGCGCGCCGATCGACGCCGTGCTGGAGGCGCACGTCCAGGCCGGCGGCGGACGCTTCAAGGGCATCCGGCAAAGCGCCGGCTGGGATGCGGCGGTCGTCATGACCACGTCCGCTCCGGCGCCGCAGCATCTGTTGATGGACCCTGCATTCCGCGTCGGCCTGGGTCGGCTGAGACGGTTCGGGCTGTCGTACGAGTGCTCGCTGTATCATCCGCAGTTGCCGGAGCTGATCGATCTGGCACGTGCATTTCCCGACCTGCCGATCCTGGCCAATCATTGCGGCGGCCCGATCTGCGTCGGCCCGTATCGCGAGCGCCGCGCGGAGACCTTCGCCAACTGGCAGCGCGACCTTCGCGAGCTGGCGGCGTGTCCCAACGTGCATCTGAAGCTGGGCGGACAGGCGATGACGATCCGCGGCTTCGCGTTCCATGAGGCGGTGCTGCCGCCGTCGTCCGGCGAGCTGGTCGCGGCATGGCGTCCGTTCATGGAGACCTGCATCGAGGCGTTCGGCCCCGAACGCTGCATGTTCGAGAGCAACTTCCCGGTGGACAAGGGGATGTGCAGCTATCCGGTGGTGTGGAACGCGTTCAAGCGCCTGGCGGCCGGGTGCTCGGAGGCCGAGAAGGCGGCGCTGTGCCACGGCACGGCGGCGCGGTTCTACCGGCTGGGCGACATCGCCTGACGCATGCGCCCGGTCGTCGATGTATCGGCACTGATCGAGACGCAGCCAATCGGGCGCTTTGCCTGGAACCTGCTTGGCTGGACGTTCGTCTGCATGCTGCTCGACGGCTTCGACTTCGCCGGCATTTCGTTCGTGGTGCCTGCGGTGGCGCGCGAATGGCAGGTCGAGGTCGGAAGTTTCGGCTCCGTCCTTGGCGTCGGCGTGTTCGGGCTGATGGTCGGCTCGATCTGCTTCGGCTGGGTCGGCGATCGCATCGGCCGCAAGAAGACCATCATTCTGGGTTGCTGGCTGTTCGGCGGCTTCACGCTGGCGTCCATTTGGGCGCCGTCGGTGACCGCGCTGATGGTGTTGCGCTTCCTGGCCGGCGTCGGCCTGTACGCGTCGGTGCCGAATGCCATCGTGCTGGTCAGTGAGTTCGCACCGCGCCGGTTGCGCGCGACCTGGGTCGTGTTGATGTTCACCGGCTTCACCATCGGTGCGGTGGTGGCGGGGCTGGCGGCGGCCAGCCTGATCCCGGCGTTCGGTTGGCAGGCGATGTTCCTGGTGGGCGGCATCGCGCCGTTTGCGGTGTCGGTCTGCCTGTGGTTCGCGTTGCCCGAGTTGGTACGGTTCTTGACCCTGCACGAGCGCCGCTGGGGCGAGCTGGCGCGGGTGCTTCGACACATGTCGCCGCGCACCGGTATCCCGGCGGACGGGCGTTTCGTGATCCATGACGAGACGCGTACCGAACGCTTCACACCGGCATTGTTGTTCGTCGGCAGCCTGTTGTTCATCACGCCGCTGCTCTGGCTGTTCTACATCTTCAATTCGGTTGCTGTGTTCTTCATGCAGAGTTGGATGCCGGTGCTGATCCAGGGCCTCGGGCTGACCGCGCCGCAGGCAGCACTGACCACATCGGTGTATTCGTTGGGCGGCACGATCGGCGGGTTGGTGACCGGGCAGATCATCGACCGGATCGGGCTGAGCGCGGTTGCGGTGCTGCCGCTGGCGGGCGCCGCGGTCAGCGCCGTTGTCGGGTTGCCGATGTCGGTGGCCATACTGGAGGCGGTGGTATTTGCACAGGGCTTCTTCGTGGTGGGCGCGCAGTTCGCCTGCACGGCGATCGCGCCGATGTTCTATCCGACCGCGTATCGCGCCAACGCCGAAGGCTGGGCGTTGGCGGTTGCCAAGATCGGCTCGATCGCGGGGCCGGTGATCGGCGGGGTGCTGTTGCGCATGCACCTGCCGGGCTATCAGCTGTTCTATGTGGCGGCGGTACCGCTGCTGTTCAGCGCGGCCTTCGCGTTTGGACTGGGCCGCGCGGCACGCAGCCATCGTCACAGCGGCGCGGTTGCCGTGGAACCGGCGAGGTGAGGGGACAGCCAATGGAACGGATCGATCTGCGCTCGGACACGGTGACGCTGCCCACCGACGCGATGCGGGCAGCGATGGCGAATGCGCCGGTCGGCGACGATCAGTATGGCGAGGACCCTACGGTGCGCGCGTTGCAGGAGCGGATCGCGGCACTGCTAGGCAAGGAGGCGGCGGTCTTCGTGCCCAGCGGCACGATGGCGAACCAGATCGGCCTGAAGCTGCTGACCCGGCCGGGCGACGATGTCGTGGTGGGCGACGAGGCGCATATCGTCTGGCACGAGTCGGGAGCGGCGGCGGCGAATTCCGGCGTGCAGTTCAGCGTCGTAGGGCGTGGCGGGCTGTTCACCGCGGCGGACCTGCGCGCCGCGTTCAAGCCGCCGGGGCACATCATCTTCCCGCCGACCACGCTGGTGGCGGTGGAGAACACCCACAACCGCGGTGGCGGCGTGGTGTTCCCGCAGCAGGATGTGGAGGCGATCTGCGGCGCGGCGCGCGAGCTTGGTGTGGCGACTTATCTGGACGGCGCGCGGCTGTTCAACACCGCGGTCGCGACCGGGCGGTCGCTGGCCGAACTGGCGGCGCCATTCGATGTGGTGTCGGTGGCGCTGTCGAAGGGGCTTGGCTGCCCGGTCGGCAGCCTGATCGCCGGACGTGCAACGGACATGGTGCGCGCGGTGCGGGCGCGGCGGATGTTCGGCGGGGCGATGCGGCAGTCCGGGATTCTGGCGGCGGGCGGACTGTATGCGCTCGAGCACAACATCGCGCGGCTGGCCGATGACCACGCGAATGCCCGGATCCTGGCCGAACGGCTGGCGGATACGCGGGTGCAGATCGATCTCGCGACGGTGCAGAGCAACATAGTGATCTTCCGCGTGCCCGAGCCGTTGCCGGATGCCGCGACCGTGGTGCGGCGCGCACAGCAGCAGGGCGTGCTGGTCTCGGCGTTCGCGGCGCGCACGGTGCGCGCGGTGACGCATCTGAACGTCGATCTCGCCCAGTGTCGGCACGCCGCGGACGTGCTGGCGACGGCGGTGGCCTGACACCATCGCCGACGGCTGCATCAGGGAGTCTTAACTTCGTCGCGGCACACTATCGGCACCACCGGGGAGCCGCGCCGTGCAGTTGCTGGGCCTGGAATTCGCCGACCTGGACGCGGAAGCGGCGGCCGACCTGCTCGCCGGTCGTCCCGGGTCCGCGCCATTCGGCTATGTGGCGACCCCGAATGCCGACCACCTGGTGCGATTGCATCGCCGCCCTGAATTGCGGCAGCTCTATCAGAACGCCATGCTGCGGCTGCTTGATTCCCGCGTCGTCGCGCTGGCAGCGCGGCTGGTCGGGCTGCCGGCACCGCAGGTTGCGCCGGGGAGCGATCTCACCGCGCTGCTGCTGGTCCGGCATCTGGCGGCGGAAGAACGCATTACCATCGTCGGATTGTCGCCGCGCTGGCTGCCGCCGCTTGTCGCGCGCTGTCGCCTTGCGTCACCGGCGCACTGTGATCCGCCGTACGGCTTCGAGCGCGATCCGGACGCGCTGCGGACGGCGGTGGAATTCGTGATTGCGCACCCTGCGCGCTTTGTTTTCCTCGCAGTGGGTTCACCGCGGCAGGAGATGCTGGCGGCGGCGATCAAGGCAACCGGCCGCGCCACTGGAACCGGGCTCTGCGTCGGCGCCAGTTTGGAGTTCATCGCCGGTGCACAGCCGCGCGCGCCGGTCTGGATGCAGCGGGGTGGGCTGGAGTGGCTGCACCGGCTTGGCCGCGATCCGCGACGGCTGGCGCGACGCTACCTGATCGACAGCCCGGCGATCCTGCCGCTGCTGCTGCGCGAGCGGGTTGCCGGATCATCGTGAGCTGGCCCGATGCGTGGGCCTTCGCACCATGGTCTGACCAGCCAATGGGCTCGGCGCGCCGCGTCGTTCACCCGCAGATAGTCGCGCGCAGCACGACAATGACGCCGCACCGACAGGCCGGATGACAGCCGGATCGCCGCAGGCCAGGCGCGCAGGGTCTGCAGCAGCAGGCCGTTGCGGATACCCTTGATCAGATAGAACGCGAAGCGCGGCAGCAGCGTCGGCCACGCGGCACCCCATTTGCGGGCGATGTAGAGCCGGTTGCGCACGAAGTGGAACCAACGGGTGCCGGACCAGGCGACGCGCTGCTCGATGCTCACCTTGTGGCGCACGGCGATGTCGCCGCGGTAGCGGATGCGCCAGCCGCGCTCGATGGCGCGCAAACAGAAATCGAACTCCTCCCAGCAGAAGAACAGCGCCGCGTCATAGCCATCCCAGGCGGCGCGGCGGATCGCATGTCCGGCGCCGACAAAAGTGACGGTATCGAAGGACTCGCCGGCGCGCGGCAGCAGCGTGGACGGATAGCCCCACGAAGTAAGATCGTCCGCATCGCTCGCGTGCAGCAGGATGCGGCAGCCGATGGCGGCGAGCGCAGGATCCGCGTCCAGCGCGGCGACGGCGCGGGCGAGCGTCGTGGCGTCGGCGAATTCCGCATCGTTGTCCAGGCCGAAGATGACGCGGCCATGACCGAGCGACGAACCGCGGTTGCGCCCGCCGGCAACGCCGTGGTTGTGGTCGAGCGCCACCAAGGTCGCGTCATGCCGTCCGGCGACCTTGGCAGCGAGCCGGGCCAGCGACTCCGGCTGCGATCCCTGATCGACGATGAACACATGGCGCGACAGGCCGATCTGCGCCAGCGCCGAACGGATCGCCGCGACGGTCTCTTCGGTGCGGTCGAGCGCCAGGATCACCACATCGGCGTCATATGCGCCATCCGCGGGACCGACGGCGCCGGCAATGTGGCGCGCGGTCATGTGCCGCTGCCGATCGCGGCAACCGCCAGGGAGGCCAACCGCTTCCGCCCCCGCACGACCTGATCGAGCACCAGGCGGCAGACCAAGGACAGCGACGAACCCGGCACGAGGCCGGTCGCCAGCAAGGCCGTGGGCAACCGTGGCACGACGCCGCTGCGCAGCAACTGCGGCACGACCGGAACGCCAAGTCCGAGTGTGGCCGTGAACCGCACCGCCCCGGTCAGCCCGAACGATTGCGGCGGCCGTCCGTGCTGCACCAGCATCACGCGATTGCCGAGCACACGACACAGCAGGACTTCGATGTCGGCGAACCTGCGGCGCACCACGTGTCCGTTGCCTCGCGGGGCTTCGCTGCGCACCACCGCGATGCGGAATCCGGTTGGCAGGCTCAGCCTGTCAGGTTCGCGATCCGCCAGCGTGTGCAGCATGATCGTGCATCCGGCTTCCGTTCGGCCGCTCAGTACGCGTTGTTCATGGCGAACACCGGCACGGCCGTGCGCGCGAGAATGACGAGGTCCAGCCACAGCGACCAGGTGTCGATATATTCCAGATCGGACTCGATGCGGCGGAGCAGCTTCTCCTCGGTCTCGGTCTCACCACGCCAGCCGCGGACCTGGGCGAGACCGGTCAGGCCAGGCTTCACACGGTGGCGCGCGGGATAGTGCGGCGTGACCAGCTCGAACCGCTTGCCGCCGGCGCAGGTCCCTGGCGCGTGCGGCCGCGGCCCGACCAGCGACATGTCGCCATGCAGTATGTTGAACAATTGCGGCAGCTCGTCGAGCGAAGTGTGGCGCAGGAACGCCCCGACGTGTGTCACCCGCCTGTCGTGCAGCGTGGCCTGGGTCAGTTGGCCCAACTCTGGCGGGTGGTGGCGCATGGTGCGGAATTTCCACATCTCGAAGCCGACATTGCCGAAGCCGATGCGGCGCTGCCGGAACAGCACTTCGCCGGGGCTCTCCAGTCGGATCAGCAGAGCGATCACCAGCATGGGGAGCGAAAGAACGATGAGTCCCAGCAGGGCGAACATGATGTCGATGGTTCGCTTCACCGTGCCGCGCCAGCCGCGGATCGGCCAGTACCGGGGTTCGGAGTGGAAAGAGGGGAGAATGCCGAGATCGGCGGAGGTCAGCAGGGCCTTGCCGAATGGACTGCCAGCTGGGTGGTACATGACCGCGCCGTGCGCCTGATCACTTATACCAACCCGCCTAGACTTTGACACACGCCCAATCGCGCTGTCCGATTGAACGGATGCGATCTGGGTCTTGGATCAAGAAGTCCCAAGCGGCTTTGCACGCGGCGACGATTTCCTCGTAGCTGTCCCACACCAGACTGCAAAGCTTGTTGGCGCGCAGGTATTCCCAGACGTTCTCCATCGGGTTCAACTCCGGCGCGTAGGACGGCAGTGGCAGCAAGGTGATGTTATCGGGGACCATCAGTTCACCTCCGGTCTGGTGCCATCCCGCGCCGTCGCAGATCAGGATTGCATGGCCGTCCGCCGCCACCTGGGTGCTGATCTCCTTAAGGTGTTCGTTCATCGCCGCGGTGTTCACCGTCGGCATGATGATGGCCGCGCCGCAGCCGCGATCAGGGCAGATCGCGCCGAACAGATAAGCGGAGTCGTGGCGGACGTCGCGCACCATCGGTGGCCGCGAGCCCACCTCCGCCCAGATGTAGGCGTGGCCGCCCTTCTGGCCGACCCTGGCCTCGTCCTGGAACCAGATTTCTACTGACGAACAGGCCGTGGACCCGAGCAGGGCATGGCTGACCAGCGCGGCGAAGATGGGACTTCCTACCAACGGTCAACTGAAAAATTGGCGGGGCGGTAAGCCCGCCGACGGCTGCGTTCGCGATCCAGAGTGTACTTTCGACACCTGAAGTCAGGTCGCTGGCGAGCATGAACGATCGCTGCAGGCCGCGGGTTGCGGAAGCGAGAAACTGGGACGTTGCCCCCAGTCCGATCGCTCATTGTTCTTGCGGCCGGCCGACCGGGGTCAAGCCCAAGCCGCCTTCGGCGGTCGCTTCGCGAGGCTTGACCCCGGCCAGCCGCCCGAAGCATGGCTCGGGATCGGATTCAGGGTCAGATGGGTTCACCGTCTCGTGGCTGCGAGCGATGCGCACGCTACTTGGCTTGGGCGAAGTTCGGATCGAACGGCGTCTGTCGTTGCAACAGGACACAAGCGAGGCCAAGCAGCCGGTCGGCGACGCCACGCAGCGCGCGGCCATGCGATTTGCCGCGCCGGCGCAGCGCGGCATAGCGCTCGCGGCTTTTGGGGTCGTGCTGCGTGGCGACGCGGGCCCAATGATACACCACGTTGCGCAACCGGACGTGCGACGCGTAGCGCATGATGACGATGTGTGACTTGCCGCTGCGCTTGGTGACCGGCGCAGCACCGCACAGAGTTCGCAGCGCCGGATAATCACGCCGGCTCAGGGGGCCAGAGCCCTCGCACAGCAATGTCGCGAGATTGATTCTGCCAATGCCGGGCATCGATCTGAGGATCATGACGTCCTGTCGTTGAAGGCCCTCTCCCGATCAGCATCGGTCTCGCCGATCGCCGCGCACAGCGCATCAAGCTTGGCGTCGGCCTGCCGCAGTTCGCGGTTGACGACACGCAACCGGGTAAACAGCGAACGCAGATGAACGCTGGCTGCCTCGGCCACGCCCTTGCCAACTTTGATGGCAGGCTCTTGCAAGTTGCGAAGCACAGTGTCGGCGTCGATGCGACGGATGTGGTGGTGCTTGAGCAATTTCTCGACCAGCGCCGCGCGCAGCCGGTGCGCTCTGGCCGGCGTGGGCGCGAGATCCCACAGATCGAGAACCCACGTCGCCGCCACGTCGCCGTCGGCGATCTTCAGCATCTGCGGATAGTCACCGCCACAGCTCATGATGCACGCGGTTGCTCAACCGAACGCGTTCCTCCGTCAGTTCCTCGGCAAGGCGCGACCACGCCCGCAACTCGACCAGCCGCGGGTCGGTGACATGCACGCGGCGGAACAGGCGCCGGTCGGTGCGCACGCCATCGCCCACCACGTAGGCGTCGCGACGGTCATCCTTCGCACCGGCCACGCTGTGCCGGTCGCGCAGGCGGTCGAGCTGCTTCGGATTGATCGCGTGCACAACAAATCCGCGATCGATCAAGGTATCGACTACCGGGCCGTGCGGCACCTCGATCCCCACCGCCACCGTGTCCGCCGCTCCGCACATCGACAGCAGCCAGTCGCAAAGGTCAGCCAGGCCCTTGCCGCCATGCGGAAACTCCCGTTCTCCGACAATGCGGCCCTGTGCATCGACAAGACACGCCTGATGTCGCTCCGAGCCCCAGTCGATGCCTGCAAACCACGCAAAGTTCTCCTCGGTCATGGCAATTCTCCCCACGAATGCACGAGCCGCCACGATGCCTACCGTCCCTGTACTGGCGCTCAAGGCGCGACTTCCTACTGGGCATCCATCGTGACCAACCCGCCGGGGCACATGTCCCATCTTGGTGCTCAAGGGCACGAGGTGGACGGCTGGTTGCTCCCGACGGGTGGCCCGCCCGGACAGCGTAAAACCTCCGCCAACCAGGCGCCCTAACTGGTACAGGGTGGACGGCCCCCGACGGCATCAATGTGCCACAGTAGGGGTCGTGAGAACCTACAGATAGGGAGCCGCCCGCGATGAGCATTACCATGATTGGCCTGGATACAGCCAAGTCAGTCTTTCAGGTACACGGCGTGAACGAGACCGGAAAGGTGGAGATCAAGCGCAAGCTGCGAAGGAGCGAGCTGATCCCGTTCTTCGAGAAGCAGGAGGTCTGCACCGTCGTCATAGAGGCGTGCGGCGCAGCCCATCACTGGGCCCGGATCCTGCGCGGTCTCGGACACGAGGTGAAACTGATCGCACCTGAAGCAGTCAGACCCTTCGTGAAGAAGGGCAAGAAGAACGACCCAGCTGACGCGGCAGCACTTTGTACAGCTGCATCGCGGCCTGACATGATGTTCGTGCCGATCAAAAACATTGAGCAGCAGGGAATCCTTGCCGTGCATTCGGCGCGATCCCTATTGGTCAAGCAGCAGACGATGCTGGCAAATGCTATGCGCGGCCTGGCGACGGAATTTGGCCTGACCGTCCCGAGGGGCATTGGCCGGCTCGACGAACTTCTGAAGCTAGTTGATGCGGACAAGACCTTCCCGGAGAAGGCGCGCCAGGTGTTTATGGGGCTATTCGTTCAATGCCGCGCGCTGGCCGAAAGCATTGGAGCACTCGAAGCTGCGATCGTCGCTCACGCCCGGCAAGATGAAACCGCACGCCGCCTACAAACGATCCCTGGCGTTGGTCCGATCACCGCGTCGCTGATCGCAACGACCGTCGGCGACATCAGTCTGTTCAAAAGCGCACGGCACTTCGCAGCTTGGCTGGGACTGGTGCCACGACAGTATTCCACCGGTGGGAAGACCCGCCTTGGTCGGATTACCAAAGCAGGCAACCGGGAGATACGCAAGTTGCTGGTCCTCGGTGCCACTTCGATGGTTTACCGAGCCCCCCAGTGGAATAGCGCCCTCGGAGGATGGATCAGAAAGCTTCTTGAGCGCCGCCCTGTCAGGCTGGTAACGGTTGCCTTGGCAAACAAGATGGCGCGTATGGCATGGGCGTTGATGACGCGTAAAGAGGTCTACCGGGCGAAAGGGCGTGTGGCGGCCGCAACAGAAGCCGCGGTGTGACGTTCTGGCGCTGGGCGGTGGGCGCCGGGCGTAAGCTCGGCTGATCCGGCAGGAAACGCTGAACCGCGTGATGGGAAAGGCTGTAGTCAAGTACAGTTCAGGCAATACCGGAAAAAAATATGTGCCTCGAGCACGCCTCGAAGATTGGTGCCTGACACGCATGCGAACCCCCATGATGGCCAGCGGCAAGCGCCGCGTGACAGGCCGGACATAAGGGCGCAACTGACCGGATCTTTCGCCTACGCCGATCAGCAACACCTACGGAACAACCAAGAAAAGTTCGAAAACAGCAGACGTCGGGCAGAGCAACACAGAGAAGCACTGCCCCTCCATTGCACTCGTGACGCGTCACGAGATACGAGGTTCTCGGATGCCAGGACCACTACCGCGCGGCGATCGCGCCACGACCCCTGCTGAACGAGCCGCAGCCTATAGGGCGCGGCGCAAA